>NZ_QRDX01000001.1 GCF_003386195.1 Seonamhaeicola aphaedonensis
TTAATACTTTTCTTTATTCCTAAATACCTATCGTGAACAACGCAAAACCGAAAAACAATCCCCCGTTTTGCGGGTGCAAACATAATACCTATTTCCCATTCCACAAGAACTTTTTTTGCATTTTTTTAAACCTTTTTTAAAAAAATCGCAACCATATAGACCACAGTACGTTAGGACAAGGCAAAAAACGCCAAAAGGCAGTGTAGGCTTCCCTTTTTTAGGACACCATGCAAAAAATCAAATCACCCATGCACCAAAATCCACTTTTTTGAGCTTATAAACTCTAACAAAAGGTTCATAACCAAATTTAAATGGTTATCTGGAGCAATGTTCTCAAGGAAAGAAATTCCATTTATTCATCGTGTTAAAACGGAACTTATTCATTTCTATAAAGTTGGAATAAGTCATTTAAAAAACCATCTATTAACATTACACAACTATTATTCTATTACCTCATACTGCCACTGCTCCGAACTTTTATAGCTTTTAAGAATATTTGGTGATTTAATTGCTCCTTTGATTAAAAATGGAGCTGGTGCCATTATAAGTACAACGACAGGAGTAAGAAGTATAGCAGAGGCATCCCCGCTAGAAAACGCCAAAATTGCTAGTTCAACCCCACCAATGATAAACCCGGCCGCTAAATAATAAAGTGACCCATTTATTAAAATAGACATAACTAGGGGATGCTTTTTAATCTTTTCAATTTGACTAAGTTTTATTTCCTTTTTCTTTATGGAAATAGTTTCATCGTCTATTATTTTAAACCTCCCGGTTAATTTTAGGCCATCAAAAGTTTTAATACGAATCCTCTTATTTTCCTTAATTAAAACTTCTTGATCATTTTGCTTGTTATAAATTTTAAGTCCTATTGTCTGTGCAACCAGACTATTAATGACCAGCAAACTAAAAATTAAAATTGATGTTTTTATCATAAAGGCATGTATTAAAATGGTTGTTAGGTTATTTAAAGCGAGTACTGGGTTTAATTTTTTAAATATAAAGTAATTGTATGTTTTCCAAAAGTTAGAGAATACTTCAAAAAATGAAATAATTTATACTAGAAAATTCTAAGTCCAAACTCCACTTTTTTGAGCGTATGAATTCCAATAAAAGGTTCAAAACCAAATTTAAATAAGTAACCTAATTTTAACCCAATACCAGCCGCCAAGTTTCTACAAGTTATAAGTGAATAATCATTAAGTTCACCCATATCGTCTTTAAAATTGGCAAACTTCTTTGATGCTCCAATACTCACTTCAGAATGAACGGCAAGGTGATTAAAAAATATCCTGCTATATCCAAAGTCACATGCCCAAAAATATTTCCCGCTTTTAGTCTCCGTAAACCCTTCCTTTTTTTTGTTCTCAGTATTCAGCCCCTGTCCATTAAATTGATGTGAATATCCAAAATGAAGCCTATTGTTGCCTTCTCTTGCTAAAACATCTATTCCCAAAGTGTTGTTTGTAGAATAGGAGAATGAAAAACCTTGTTGACCCCGACATTCAATAACCAATAAGGTTGTGATTAGAAAAACGATATTCTTCATAATTTAATATTCAGTGTAAATAATTGAAAAAAAATCGATTTTAATAACTTTTCTCTGAGATTAATTTTCCTTTTTTATACGTTTGCTCCTTGAGTAGTTTCCCATCCCTATCCCATAACTTCCAAACTCCATTTGGTTTTCCACTTTTAAATGACGATTCGTATTCCATCTGCCCATTGTCGAACCAATGTTGCCACAGACCTTCTTGTCTTCCATTATTCGTCATTCCTTTGCCCATTAGTTGTCCATTTTGGTGCCATGCTCTTAATAATCCATTTTCTTGTCCGTCTAAAAATGTTACTTCCTCTTTTAACTTTCCATTCTCATACCACCATTGTGCAAGGCCTTCTTTTTTATCGTTCTTGAAGGTTGCTTTCTCTCTTAACTGTCCGTTCTCATACCACCATTCCACAAGGCCTTCCATTAAATCTTTCTTCTTTGTTCCTTTGGATTTTAATTGACCATTCTCATGCCATTCAAGCAAAACGCCTTCTGCTTTATTTTCTATATAAGTGCCCTCAAAACTTAACTGCCCATTTTCATACCACTCTTTGTCAAACCCTTCTATTTTACCATCCCTATTTGTTTGTTCTCGTTTTAATTGCCCATTTTCATACCACTCTTTTGCAACACCTTCAATTTTATCATTTTTTTTTGGTGTTTGTCTCATTAACTGACCATTTTCATACCACTTTTTGATGACACCATTGGCTATTCCATTATTATAAGTTACTTCATAACTTAACTGCCCATTTTCATACCATTTTTTGCTAATACCATTTAATTTACCATTCTTGATGGTTAATTCTTCCTTTAATTGTCCATTCTCATGAAAATATTTGATTTTCCCTGAAATTATGGTCGAGTCTTTTTTTGAAACAAAAAGCTCCCCAATTTTATTGATATCATTAAAATCAATAATTTCTTTCTCCTGGCCGATGTTAATAAGTGGAATTAGGAACAGTAGAATTAATACCTTTTTCATCGGTCAGTTTTTAATTATAAGCTTAGAAAGTGTAAATCAAAGATTAAAAAGAAATGTGATTAATTATTTTTTTTTCGTCAAACACAAATATCTGAATGACGAACACTTAAATTATAATATATTATTCAACTTTAAACTTGAACAATGAAAATAATTTAATAATCACTAAAAACCTCATAGGTTAAAGTTATTCCTATCTCATGTTCAGTGCCAGGGTTATCATGTAATTTATAGGCTAATTTTAAATCGTAATCGATCATTTGAGAAAGAAAATTATTTGAGAAAGTTTGCAAAAACTGCCCTTCTATAGAACGACTTCCTTGTTCTAAATCTGGGGAAACACTTCCAAGCACCTCAAAAGGGCAAAACACTTTTTTAAATTCATAATCTTCATTGAATCCTATCACTATCCATGGAAATGGATTTTTAATGTTCTCATACCCTCTTAAAAAATTGGTTACAAATTTTACTGGTCTGATGGATTTGATTTTTTCAAAATTTAAATGATTATCTGAAGCAATGTTATTAAGTCGATAATTATTCGCTTTAGCCATCCCTGAAAAATAGTATTCGTTCGTTTCTTCTGCAATAAAATTAAAATTATAGGTCACCTCGATAATATCCTTCTTTAAATTGAAAAGAGGCACCATAGCAAACGTTTTTACATCACTCCATAAGCTAAATTTTTCAGAAAGATTAACCCTGTCAAATATTTTTGACCGCATTCTATAGGCCACATAAACAGTGTCTTGTGTAATTTTTAGAGAATCAGAAAAATGTTTATAGAAAGGATGATTAATCCCATTGATTAACCAATAATAACGCCTATTAGTGCGATAAAAGCCTGTTGTACCTTGATTAATTATAACACCATTTTCCCTGACAACACCCAATCGATGGAATTTTTCATAATCCAAACAATTGTAAGGATGGTCTAATTGAAAATATTTCAACTCGAAATAATTCGCATCTTTTGGCGCTTTCCACTTAATTTCAACGACTTCATCCCCATAAATTATGGGGATAATTGAATTATTATCAGGAGACGTTATAACGGGCTTTACATAAACAGGTGTATATTGTAGACTATCTGGCGTTGGACTACTACTTTCACAGGGGTCGGTAATTTGAAATGCTGGATTATGGCTATCGGTATTACATGAAAGTACACATAAGAACAAAGCCGTTAACTTAAGCCAAGACAAATATCTCATTTTTAAAACCATTTTTTAGTGTATTAATTCCTATGAAAGGATCAAAACCAGGCCCCAGGTATTTTTTTAAAATTTTTTACACCTTATTTTCATTTTAACCTCCTGTTTTATTGATTTGTGTCATTTACGATTTTCATAAACTCTTCTTTAAATTTTAGCCCTATGGGGATTTTATGTTTTTGTATGGTAATTTGATTGCCACTAATGCTTGTCATTTTTTTGAAATTAATAGCAAACGATTTGTGGGTTCTGATAAACATTTTCTTTGGTAGGGAATCTAAAACTGATGTAAACGTTGCATTAGTTAATATGTATTTATCATCTAAATGTGCTTTTACATAATCACCATAAGCTTCTACAAACAAAATATCTTCAAAGTTGATTTTATGAAGGGTTTTGTTCGATTTAATGAATATGAATCGCTCGTCTTCCGATTGGTTTCCATTTGTTTGTTTGCCATTAGAGAATCTTTTTTCAAGTACTTTATTCACTGCCGTAAAAAACCGTTCAAATGAAAATGGCTTCAACAAAAAATCGATGGCGTTTACCTCAAACCCATCTACGGCATATTGCGGATAAGCAGTTGTAAAGATAACATGAGGCGGGTTTTGTAATGATTTGTAAAAGGTTAATCCTGAAATTTTGGGCATGTTTACATCCAAAAATAGCAGGTCGATATCATTGAGTTCTTTTAGTTTTTCAATAGCTTCAATGGCATTATCGCAAACAGCTCTCAATTCTAAAAAATCAACATCTTCTATAAATTTTTTCAGAACAGTTTGAGAAGCCGGCTCATCGTCTATTATTAAGCAATTAATTTTCATCTGTATGTTTTATTTTTTTTAATGGTCAGATGCCATTCACCTCACAACCATCTTGGAGGGTATCAAGATTTGTGGTAGCTCATTTCATGCTTATGCAGTTTTAAAATCACTCCAAAAGTATCCTTGGTTTTCACTATTTTAAATTCATGGGTTTTAGCATAAATAATCTCAAGATTTTTCTTGATATTCTCCAATCCAACACCCGAATGTTGGTTGGGTTTCAATTGGTCCGGCGAGTAATTATTCTCAATGTGAAACATGAATTCGTCATTTTGCAGTGATAAATCAATATTAAGAAAGTTATTATTTATATCCCCCTTAATCCCATATTTAAAACTGTTTTCTACTAAAGGTATTAATAGCATAGGATAGATTTGGTAATTTTCGTTATCGACCTTACAATTAAATTTGATATTTCCTGTTTCCTTTTGCCTAAACTTCTGAAATTCGATATAATTTTTTAATAGGGTTATTTCATCCTTTAAAGCTACGCGTGGCGTGTTCGAGTCGTAAATCACATACCGTAAAATATCAGAAAGCTGTACAATGGCATCCTTAGTCTCTATCTTTTTTTCGATGGCCAAGGCGTAAATCACATTAAGCGAATTGAACAAAAAATGCGGATTTATTTGCGATCTTAACAAAGAAAGCTGAGTCTGTATTTGTTTATTTTTCATTTTTAGTTCACGGTTTTCTTGGCGGTTAAAATAGAACCAATCTACCGAGAGCTTTATTAAGGTAGTACCACCCAACAACAAGCTGTAAATAGTAAATAAAGTGGTGTTGGAGTGGTAACTTATAAAGTAATAATCTGGAAAAAGGTAGTCGAGGGAGCGTTCAAAATACAAAGTACTTAACTTAGAAAATACTAAAAGGTTAATGACGAAAGTGATAAGATACAACAGGTATTTTTCGGATTTTAATAACTTCGGAATCAAGATGAAAAAATTAATGAGTACCGGTGCTAGGGCTGTTAATAAAAAACCAACTGTGTAAATGACATCGATCGGATAAGGATGTAGACTTTCTGCAAAAACAAAAAGGAACACAACAAATAAGCATGCCCATAATACCAAATTAAATAGTATATTATCTCTTAAAGACATACTGGCAGCTCGTGTAGCAAAATTGTTCATGTTTTTAGTTTTTTAATCACTAATGTGTCAAAGAGAAATCTTAGTTATCTTTTAATCTCTTGTTAGATATAGATAATGAAGTATTCCCCAAAAATCTTCCTTTTCACTGTATTTAATCCATTTATCATCATCCTTGGCATATTTTTTTATAAACTTTACCAACTCCTCCGATCTCGCTGTTAATAATAAATAATCCTCGTACCCCATACCAAAGGAAGTGGTAGCATTTACATAATCATAAGCATTGGTCGCTTTTTGGTGGCTTATTTTTATTTTATGGGCATCAATAAGGTCACTAAGCTGTCGTTCATCAATAAAATTTAAATAAACCATGTTATTAGATTTAATTTTCAGTCTTATTAGTGAATGAGTAGCAACTATGTGGGCTTTAAAAAAAAGATTGCTATCAGGTTTATCTTCACTGTAATTGTTGTTACTGCAATCACGTTGGTATATGGGCATTAAATCAATAAACAATTGGTTTTCAATATTAAAAGGGGTGCCAATAAATATGGTGCTTGTTTCACCTTTCCTATGAATTATGGCATATGCATTCTTATAATGTTCATGCTCTTCTAAATCTTTTTTGTATCTAAATAACACATCATCTAATCCTTCAATATTTTTAAAATTATCCTTATTATGTTCGAGGGGCACGTATGGATTTACATGATAGTTAAAAAGAAAATCTTTAAATTTTTGTACCTCCCAACTGCCCCTTGGAATTTCATAATCTTCATCATCATTTACAAGTTCAGGTTCCATCCAGTTGCCTATCAGTCTTGGTTCAAAATAAACTACGTCTTTTGTGTAAAATGGGTTATAGGATATAACAATATTTGAACATGAGTTGAAAAACAATGTTGCACCTATAATTGCCAACCAAAATTTGATTCTTTTCATAAGACCTCAACTTATTATTTACAATTTAAGAAGAAAAACCATACCTTTTCAAGCAAATTCGTCAAACACATTGATTTAGGAGGTAAACAATTTTATGTATCTCAGTCACACCCAATTTAGTCATATATTAAGCAATGGTAACTAACTTATTTTCTTTTAAGGATAAATTCAACATCCGTTTTCCATTTGTCTATATCTTCAGAAGCGATATATTTTTCAACGAATTTTACCAATTCTTCTGAAGAAGCGGTTAAAACAATGTCTTCGTCTAATCCAATTTTTTCGTGCTTAATATTGATTTTATTTGCTTTTAAAAGGGCTTCCAATTTATCTGAGTCAAGCCATTTAATACTTATGTTTTCTTTGGAATCCATGTCTAACTTAACCAAGGCATGGGAGCCGATTAAATGCATTTTGTAGACATCATTTATATGTTTGAGACTTTCGTTATCATCTACTGGGGTAAAATCTAGAAATAGCTGATTCTTAATTTTAAAGGGCACTACAAGAAAAGCGGCTTTGGAACTGTCTTTTTCATAATTTACATAGTAGCTTATGTTGTTATACTTACTATACTTTTTGTGCGATTCCTTATCGAGATCTCGTTCTACTTCCTTAAAAACTTGCTGAAATGATTTTACATTCCAAACGCCATTACCCTGATCTACCCAATTGCCTTCAAATTTTGGTTCGTAATGAAGCACATTATTAGTATAAAATGGATGCAAAGAATTTACGATGCATGAGGTCAAAAATAGTGCAAAAACTATAAATACTGAAAAGGATTGAATTGTTTTCATAATACTAAATTTAAGTTAATTGAAGTCAAAACAAAACCAAAACAGCTTCAAAATCAACAAATTTCGTCCAATACTGACTGAAGGTCGTCAAACACAGGATTTAATTTATTCGCTGATATATTTTTTTATATTTCGACTTTGAGGCAAAATTAATGGCGGGTATTATAAACCCAGGATAAAACACCCCTCCCGATTCGAATTCGGATGCCTCTAAAAGCAAATTATTATCTTCAAATAGTGCCAAGCGGGTTCTTTTTTTATTAATTCCACCTAAAACATAGGGAATGCCTATTATTTTAAAGTTCCTGTGTTTTATATGCACAAAACCATCTTCCTTTAGTTTGTATCTAACACTATTTTTTCTAACAACAAGATTATCTTCAAGATAATCAATTTCAATACGCTTTAAGTTTAAAATTTTTAAGGAAAATGTATATTCTTTTTCAGAATTCATTTTTAAGCGCTTTACCAATATACCATTATTGATTTCTTCAAATAGCGTAGGGTATCTATTTAAATCCTCATTGAAAACACTCTTATAAATAATACTATCTTTTGAATCAGGATAACAATGTTTCATGGCATAAGTGCCTTCTATTAAATTTATGTTATTAAGGTTGATATGGCAAATTGAAGGTGTTTGCGTTTTGGGAAAAGAGGCACAACCTAAGCATAGATTTAATATTATGAAACCAGCAATTAATTGATAAGAGGCAAGGCCTCTGGTAGATTTAAAAAAAGTTATTTTTTTCATGATTATAACCATTAATTATACAATCTACCAAGGGCCAATTATAACAAGTATTTGAAATTATTACAATAGGTATGATGGTGTTAAAACATGTAGCCAACCCCCACAAACAATCCATGTAATTTAAGAGAAGCATCAAAGAAATCATCTCCGGCCAAATTAGAGAGCCCTAGTGAATATCTAGCCTCAACCAAAAACTTTTTGGTAATATCATAAGAAAGCCCAAAGTCAAGACCAAAATTAAACGATTTTGAACCTTCCTCTGTATCCAATAAAAACCCAAAGCTTGGGCCTGCCAAGGCATTAAACTTGTCTGAAAGTCCTATTTCAGCTAAAATTGGAATTTGGATTTGATCTAAATCATTTATGTTAATGTAATTAGTTTCTGGCCTAATTTTAAAACTTTCCGAGATGTTTAATCTTGCAAAAAGCCCAATATAAACCCCGGTTTCATTTTCGCTTATACTAAATCCATCAAATTCTGCTTTGGCGGTTGCGAAATCTGCACCTGCCCTCATTCCAAAATTTTGGGCATATAAACTCATGATACTAATTAAAAGTACTGTTGTTAGGATAATTTTTTTCATGTTAATTAATTTTAAGTTAGTGATTTAAATTATGATTTATCATAATGAAAGTAAGATTAATACTCTTGTGAAATAATAAATTTCGACAAACAAGGTTCGCTGGGGGTCAAACACTAAAAGATATTGAACATCTTTGGCCACGTTTTTAATTGATATTTTCAACGCTCAAGCGTCTTATAAATGGCACTGCTTTGGGTAATTAGATCATAAAACAAGGTCCACAGAACGGCCAATAATGATAAAATCCATCAAAGCCAATGTTTAAAAAAACACTCCTATGCCTAATGTGATCATGGAAAAATCTTGCGAACCAATCTTAAGATGCTCATAACCTCCCATAACTTTGTATTGTTTTACATGGTAATTTAAAAGGCCATTAAATTTATTAATGGTTTGTGAGTTTATATACGTTTGGCTAAAATTAACTTCTAAACTCATGGGTTTCGCAAAAAACAATTCGGCTCCCAAACCATAGGTAAATCCAAATTCATCAACACTACCATCAACATAAGTTGTTCCAAGGCCCCAATACAAGTCAAATTTTTCTGTTCGAACGCGGTAGTATTTGGCTAGTAAGCTGTACAATGCCAAATGGTCCTTGCCAAAATTGGGGTTGTTTTCCCATAGTTGCAAATAGTCTAGTTCGGCACCCATGCGTTTAAGAAAACGCATATCCAAATTTAGGTGCATGCCCTTTAGATTATTGTTTTCGGATATATAATAACCAGATAGATCGGCTCTAAAAAAATTGATTTCTTCCTCATTGGGAGAAAAGTTATAATTGCCTTTATTTAAGGTGTAATACGGGCGTTTTGTAATACCAGCTGTACTGGCATGGTTTCCATATTCAAAAGGTGATTCGATAAGCGTATAGTAACTTACGGACAAAACAGCTTCGGCGGCGTAATAAGCTATGACCGCTACGAAAGAATCATCGTAATCACTGTCATGATGGTTGTTTGACGACCTGGACACCTTTTGATCATTATCCTTTAAACTACCTTCTGCTTTGCCAAGCTTGGTTTGGGAATAGCTTTGTGCCGAAAGAAAAAACATAAGTAAAAAACAACATGTAACTTTTTTCATATCAAATAAATTAAAAGTAAATCTTTATTATTTATCATTACAATAATCTGCCAATAATTTGTCGCATAAAGCACAATCGCCTCCTCCATTTATTTCCCTAGCTTTTTCAATATTGCCTTTGGCTGTTTTGATATCTCCATTGTAGATTTGATAAATAGCGTATTGCATTAGTAAATTATAGGCGTCGGTATTGCTATTAACATATCTTCTGGCCTTATCTAACTGAAAAATAGGTGGTAACTTAGAGCCTTTTAGGATGTTGATATGCGCTAATAACCGTAATGCATCAAAATGATCAGGGTTTATTTCCCTAACTTTTCTGCAATAGCCTTCGGCTTTGTGTATATCGCCATTTAAATAATAATCGTTTGCCAATTTTATTTGGTCATCCAATGTATTTTTAATATCGGATTCATTGGCTATTTTTTCATGAATTAATTTTCTAAAATTTAAAGTATCGGACTTTTGCAAGTAAATAAGTCCTAAATTGCCGTAACACTCATTCAAGTTAAAATCCTTTGACCCTTTTTCTGTTGGAAAAACCCTAATCGCCTCGTTAAAATAAAAGATAGTCTTTTCCCAATCTCTTAACATAAAATAGACAAAACCATAACATTTAAAAAGTGAATAGTCATTTAGTTTTTTATCTGTTTCTAAAAGTGCCAATATTTTAATTATTTCATGAAGCTTGTTCATTTCATAATCGTTAATATTCAAAAATATAGTTTCAAGATTCTTCCATTGTTGATATTTAAAATCATTATAATTAGTGATTTCAGAATTATCAGGGGCACCACTTGAAGCTAGTTTTGCGAAAAGACCAAGAATATCTGCCATGACTCGGGCATTTTGAATTTCTTGATTAGCTTTACATTTAGAGGCGTAGGAATCTAATATTTTGAAGTCTAATATTTCATCATAGCTTCTTTCTTTAAAGGATTTGCTTATACTCTCCTTCTCCTTTAATTTTGCAAGTTCAGGAAGCTTATTAAAGGTTTCATTTATTATTAACCAAATATAGGGAACGGTTGCACATTCTGAATTGGCGATCAAACGCTTAATATAAGAATCTGCTTCTTTAAGCTTACCTTTTTCAATCAATAAGATAGGATAAAAGATTAGAGCGATGGAATCTGTTGGCTTTAATTGAACAGCCTTTTTAAAATCACTCAGAGCTGTTGTTGTGTCACTTAATTTTAATTTTAAGAGCCCTCGGAAAGAATAATAAGAGGCACTATCCTTACTCATATCTTTTATAGGTTTACGGAATTTGGTATTTAAGTTTTTATACGCCTTGGAATAGTATTGTTTTGCCAATTTAGTTTGATTAACCTCTGTGTAATAATCAGCTATGTCCTTTAGGTAAAATGGATTTAAGCTATCCTTTTTCAACTCACCTATAAGCTGATTTAAATATTTTTCATCCTTAACTTTAATACTCTCTATTTCGGCATAACTTTGTTTAGTATCTTTAGTTGAAATGTTGAATGAAAATTCCTTTTCAGGAAGAAATAATATTTTTGCCAAATCCATCAATGAACTGTTTTTATCTGGTGCAGAAAAACTTACTCCACCTTGATTCTGACCCAACAAATTCATTGAAAACAATATGCTTATAAGGACTAGAATGCTACGTTTCATACTTTTTTCTTTTATTTAATAATTCTTCAATCATATTTCTAAAATAACCATTTAAGTTATAGAACGTGTCCAAGATTGTCTAAGGCGGATAATCTTGGATAGGAAAAGACAATCACAGCGATTACATGAATATTTCAACCTGAATATATATTTCAATGAGCTCTGCTTTTGGACAAATCAATACAAAGCAAGAACACCATATTATTCCATAGCCTAAAATTAAAAAAGAGAAATAGCACTCTATTATTAAGGCATACCAGTTTATTTCAAAACAAATTAAGGAAGATTATTTCCTAAAAATCAACGAATTTCGTTGAACAAGCTCTTTTGAATGTCAAACACTGTAGAAGGAACCATAGCAACAAAAAAACAAAATATACTTACCCAGTAAATGTTTATATATTCTATTTTTCGAAACCAAACAATGTGTTTAAACTTTAACCCAAAGTTAAACCTTGAATACGGTTAAATAAGTAACTTTAGAATTAATAAAAAGATATAAGTTTACATAAAGAAATTCCAAACGACCCCAAAACGAACCACAAAATCTCTGTATGGGTAATTAGGAGCAGAATAATAATTATACCCCGTAAAAGCCGAATTGAAATGTTCTGCTTTTAAAAATAGGCGAGTTTGCCTAATTTTAGCATTGATAAAAAAGTCAAGGCGCGGAAAACCACCAAATTCTTCATCGTTCTGCACATAGAATTCTGCCAATAAAGGATTGTAGGCATTCATATAATATTCTGTGAAATAATTGAGAGTCACACCTGTTTGCAAATACATAGCTTTTTTGAACAAATGACTAGAAAAGTAAAATGTGTTTCTGGTAATGAGTTCTGGTACGTTAATACTGTTGTTATCATCTTGCACATTTTGATACATAACCGTATTGTTAAGTGCAAATTTACCCAGTCTAATTTCGTTTTCTAACTTCGCCCTTAGGTATGTTATGGTTCCGCTGTTTTGAAAAGGCCTTATTTGATAAGGCTCAACACTAGTTTGGTCTTCTTTAAAGTACACATAATCGCTTATGGTATTTAAATCTACAGTAATGTTTGCCAACTGCTTGTACCTTAACTGAAATGCTAATTGTTGGGTTTCTATATTATTGAAGTTATTTTGCCAGTTATAAAGTTTATAGTTGCTTTGATACAATAAAGTATTATAATTTGGTGCTCTTGAACTGTGATTTAAAGATGCCGAAGCTGCAATATCTTCGTTTAAATTAAAAGTGGCCTTAGCATTGATAAAGTTCCCTTCAAAGTCACCTGAAATATTTAAACCAAACTCACCATCTAATTCAAAACCTTTATATTGTTTTCGATATTTACCCTCAGCAGATAAGATATTTCCTTTTAACCTGTTTGTTATTATGGTATTGTCTTGAAGAATAACCACTTGATTATAACCGTAATTATAATTGTTACTACTTAGACTAAATTGCAAATCACCTAAAAGATTATTACTGTAACTAACATAAACCTTATTATAGAAGTTCTCTAAGGTAGCTCTGTCTTTAATTCTTGAAGTCACAAATGCATCTCCAAAGTAACTTGTTGCGCTTGAAGTTTGATCAAACTGAAAATATTTGTCTTCAAAAGACATAATGTGCCCCAACTTAATAGCATTTTTTGAAAGTGAGTCCTTTTTAATAAGCTCATAATCATGCTCTAAATGAAATCGCTTTCCTAAAAGGATACTTTCTGCATTCTCAAAAGCTGGGTTAAAAATAGACCTATCAATATATTCAGGCGCACCAGATTCAAAAAAATCTAATTCAGAATCTCTCAATCCTCCATTTTCTTGATTCAATAAATCTTGTGTAACTATATGTCCCCTAAAATTATACCTATTGTTTTTGGTATGATAGTTTGAAGTAAATCTAAAATTTCCTGTACTTGTTAGAATATGTTGATATTTACCCAAAGACCGTAATCCTTTGTAGGCAATAGAAAAATTAAATTCAGGCGATGTATTAATGGTGATGAATGAATCGACTAATTGACCTTGTTCAAAAGCCGTTTTAAAAAACAATTCTGTTAAAGGAGTTGGCACCCTGTAGTAATTAATATCTTCAACCTCAAAGTAATTAAAATGTCTTGCCCTTGCTCCAAAATTTGGCATTAAACCCATATTTTGAAAATTAAAGGTTTGTGTATTGTAGGTTTGACCTAAGTTTGAAAATGGCATTAGACCAAAATTATCCCTTCTTAAATAATTGAATTTATACTCCTTTTGTATGGTTAGTGTCGTATCTACATAAGTAGTGTCGTTTTGATGAGAAATAATTATATAATCCTTAATATTGGCTTTCTCTTGATTTTCACTGTCTTGTGTTTTCTTAGATTTACTTGGGGCTGCTGTTTTGTTTATTGGAGAACCCACACCACCTGGGGCACCAAAATCCCCAGGATTTCTTCTCTGTGCATTTGAGAAAGTACATAAACATAAGAATAAACACGCCAGGACTCCTTTTATCATTTTATGGCTTTTACCTAATTGAAAAGTTTTTGGCATGTTAAACATATGGGATATTAAAGATAGTTTTTTGAGTGTTAATTACTTTTTTCAAGAAGCAAAAGTAATTATTTGAACGTAAAGTGTCTCTAATTATTTTAAATAAAGAAAGCCAGCATTTTAAGCTGGCTTTCTTTGTAAATATAAACAAGAATATCTACTTTGAGTTAGTCCACACAAACTTGATGATATTATTAATAAAAACCAAAAATTATGATAAAAAAAAATGAAAAAAATAAGTATTTATAAGGCATTAAATTTATATAATTAACAAAAAAAACACTGTTTCAAATAATTACTTTTGTTTTTATTACAAAAACCATAAACACTTTGAATTAATCATAAAAATCACACCAAAAAAACCAAAATTACTTTAGTTCTGTAATAATCAAATTCTGAAATATCATAGCTTTGAACAATTAAGAAGATAAATGTTACTAAATAATCATACAGATTTTATATTAGAATGTGGCACTGATGAAGCTGGACGTGGGTGTCTTGCGGGCCCTGTTACTGCGGCTGCTGTTATTCTGCCAGAAGATTTTGAAAATGCTGTTTTGAACGATTCCAAACAGTTAACAGAAAAGAAGCGTCACTCACTTAAATCTGTTGTTGAATCTGATTGTCTAACTTTTGGAGTAGCTCATGTATTTCAAAGAGAAATTGACAACATTAATATTTTAAATGCTTCAATTTTGGCTATGCATAAATCTATTGCAGAGTTGAAGATACAACCTGAATTCATCATAGTTGACGGCAATAAATTTAAACCGTATAATGGAATTCCCTTTGAAACCATAATAAAAGGTGATGGTAAATACATGAGTATTGCTGCCGCTTCTGTATTAGCTAAGACTTACAGAGATGAATATATGAATAAAATTCATGAAGAATTTCCAATGTATAATTGGAAGCAAAACAAAGGCTACCCAACAAAAGAACATAGAGCAGCCATTAAGAAATTTGGTATTACAAAGTATCACCGGAAATCATTTAAATTATTACCAGAACAGCTAAAACTGGATTTATAAGTAACCTTTAAATAAGTTATTTATCTTTACAGAAAATTAATCTGTTAATGAAACCCTATCTCTTAACTCTCTCTTTTTTATTTTCTCTTTTAAGTTGTTCAAACCCCAAAACCAAACGCAACGAACTCATTGACTTTGCCCCCGAAAACGCATCGATAATTGTAAAGACTTCAAATTTTGAGAGTTTAAAAAACACTATAACTAACAGTGATTTTTTAAAAAAACTTTCAAATAGCACCAACTACCAAAAACTGGAACACGTTTTAGAAAACACCTCCCTTGTAAAACCCCTAGATAATATTTTAATATGCTTTTCTAAAGATGCAAAAGATAGCCTTCAGTTTACCGTTATTACTAAATATTATTCTGGATTATTAAAAACTGATTCCTTAAAAAATTACAGTGAAGAGACCTTAAAATACAAGAACAAAATAGTTTTAAAATCTACATTAAACAACCAGCCGTTTTATAGTACGATTATTGACAGCACCTTTTTTGCTTCGTCTTCAAAAGAAATTTTAGATAACGTTTTTACAAAAAGTGAAATTAATACCGATTTAAAAAAAGTATACAGCACATTTAATGATAACAAGACCTGTTCTGTTATTGTTAAATCAAATTCTAGCTTCATAAATACTTTTACTAGTGAGGAGAATCTTCAGCTTAAGAATTTCACTAATTATATTGCTTTTGATGTTGAAGCAAACCAAAACGAAATCATATTAAACGGCATAACCAAAGCTGATGATTCTCTTAAAAGCGCCATTAATCTTTTTAAAAACACCATTCCACAAGAAAATCAAACACAAAACATAACCCCCTCAAACAGTGATGGTTTTATGAGCTTTACATTTGATAATTTTAAAACTATAGAAAGCAACTTGCTAATTTTTAATAAAAAAGACTCCACCTACGTAAGTCCTAGTTTATTTAGAGATATTATTGAGGTAGGTGTTATTTATCAAGGTAAAGAACGAGCTATTGTTTTAAATTCTATAGACAACATTGCGACTAAGGATGCTCTGGCAGGAAACGAAAACATTATAGACTCTTATCGCGAAGTTGATATTTTTAATTTTGACAACCCATTGGTATTCTCTAAAACCTTTACACCTTTGGTTTCTTTCAACAATGCTAATATGTATTGTGTAATTGACAGTTTTTTTGTGTTTGCAGATTCCATTGAATTACTTCAAAATATCATTACAAACTACCAAAATAAAACCACCTTGAACGAGCGTTATTACTTTAAAAATGTTAAAGAATATTTAAGTGATGAATCGTCCATATTGTGTCTTTATAGCCCTTCAACTTTAAATAAAGTTATAAATAAAAACTTAGAAGATGATTTAGATCTCAAACTAGATAAATATCACACATCAGCTATTCAATTTATTTACGACTATAATTTTGCCCATGTAAACGGTGTCATTAAAAAGAGTAAATCAAGTGCTTCAATAAATTCAGTCTCAGAAGAATTAAGCATTAAACTAGATACCGATATTTTAAATCGGCCTCAGTTTTTTACAAATCACATCACCCAGCAAAAGGAAATAGTGGTACAGGACATAAATAATAACTTATATTTAATTTCTAATGAAGGAAAAATTATTTGGAAAAAGAAACTGCAAGGTCCTGTTTTAGGTAATATCAATCAAATAGACATTTATAAAAATGGTAGATTGCAATTATGCTTTGCAACACCTAATAGGCTTTATGTAATTGACAGAAACGGAAAAGATGTAGCACCTTTCCCTGGTAAATTTAATGATAAAATCACCCAACCTCTATCTGTTTTTGACTATGACAAAAAGAAAAATTATAGGCTATTAGTTACTCAAGGTAAATACCTACTAATGTATGATGTAAGAGCAAAACTTGTTAATGGATTCACATTTAAATCTGCCAATGATAATATTATTTCACAACCAAAACATTTTAGAATAGGTAGTAAAGATTATTTGACTTTTAAGACTAAAAGCAAGCTATACATTTTAGACAGAACAGGGCGTTCTCGGGTAATCCCTAAAACAAATGCCAGCTTTTCAAATCAATCCGTTTTCTTACATGATAATCAGTTCACAACCTCAACTATAAATGGCAATCTATATTCAGTAAAAATTAATGGTGATGTGTCATTAAAAAATATTGGTCTTTCTGAAAACCATTATTTAAATAGTACTAGCAAAACATTAGTGACTTTAAACGAAAATAAACTTACAATTAAAGGCAAGACTACAGAGCTAGATTTTGGTGATTATACGGAACCATGCATTTTTTATATAAATGATAAAATTTATGTAACGGTAACCGATAAACAATCACATAAAGTTTATTTGTTTGATAGTTTATCTAAAATGATTCCGAACTTCCCAGTTTATGGAAATTCATTGATAGCATTAGATGATATTGATGGAGACCGAAACCTTGAATTTATAACCAAAGGTGAGAATAACTCTTTGATTTTGTATCAGATAAATTAGTCCTTTTTTAAGTCCGTAAAATATATCTGAGTTAAAGTATTGCGTAAAGAAAACTAATTTTTATCTTTAACATAGCTATTAACCAGATATTTCCAACTATTCATACCAAAAATTTTAATTTTTGGCTGCTTTGTCTTTTTAGTAGCTTTTAAGTATTAGTCATTATAAAAGTATATATAATCCTAAGTCCTCAAATCTCAGGCGTCAAAGCATTTTTGCTTTGGCGCTTTTTTTATGGTTTTATTTATTGAAATTATTACTATTGCATAACCAAAGTAAATATTATGATATCAAGGAAAAATGTCTCAATTTCAAAATTTATAATCCATAAGGTTGGCAACAAATTTAATGATACAAAAAATGCATTTTCTGAAAAAATAGTTGATTTTGATGAAGCTAGTTATGATTTAATACTCCCTTTTTTGCTAAGACCCTTTAGTAGTGTAGTTCAAAGCTATAGGTTTAACCATCACGCCAATATAAACCTAAATGAAATAAACAGTTATAGTTCACAAATTTTTAAAGATGAGGAAACTTTTATTGAAGTTTCTAAACACATTGTTACGCATTTATACGAACAGTCAACGTCAGCCAATATTAAAACTGGCGATGTTTTAGTGGTACTTTTTGAAGGTATAGAATTTAATGATATTACCACCAACGCCCTTGGCATCTTTAAAATTGAAAATAAGGTTAATTTCTTTCAGACATATCTAGATAATAACAGTTACGATATATTGGTACAAAAAGGTATTAACTCTAAAAAAGTTGATAAAGGCTGTTTAATTCTAAATCAAACCGATACAGAAGGTAATATCATTTTTAGTGTAGACAATAATAATTATGATGCCCAATATTGGCTAAACCAATTTTTAAACATAAAATATGCTGATGACTCCAATAGCCACACCCAACAATACATTGAACTATGTAAAGATTTTTCTTCAGATATTATAAAAACCAGCTATGGTATTCAAGAAAAGAATACGTTTTTAGCAAAAACTATAGACTTTTTTAAAGAAAATGAAGTTGTCAATATAGAACGGTTTAAAGACGAACTTTTTGAGGAAGACAAGCATAAAACAGAATTTGAACAATACAAGAAAAGTTTTGAAACCGAACAAAATATTGTTCTTAGAAATCAGTTTGATGTTGCCGAACGTGTGGTGAACAAGGAAAAGAAAAAAATAAAAACCGACATTACGTTAGACACCAATATTCAAATAAAACTCGATATTGATGCCCCAGATGCTTCTGCTGAATATTTGGAGAGAGGATATGATGAAACTAAAAAAATGCACTATTACAAAGTATTTTTTAATGCCGAAAACTAAGTGTTTACCAATTAAATATTACATTTGAGTACCTAAACCTTAAAATATGTCAAATACCATCTCAACCAGAAAATATAATGCTGCATTAAAAAAACTCCATACAGAGTTAGTTCATTTACAAGAATGGGTTAAAAAAGAAGGGTTAAAAGTTGTGGTTGTATTTGAAGGTAGAGATGCATCTGGCAAAGGAGGCACCATTAAGCGTTTTACAGAACCTTTAAATCCGCGTATTTGTAAAGTAGTTGCCTTAGGTGTTCCTACAGAGAAAGAAAAAACGCAATGGTATTTTCAACGTTACATCTATCATTTACCTCATGCTGGGCAAATTGTTTTGTTTGACAGAAGTTGGTACAATAGAGCTGGTGTTGAAAAAGTTATGGGGTTTTGTACTCAGGACGAATATGAAGAGTTTTTACGTTCATGCCCAGAGTTTGAACGTATGCTGGTACGCTCTGGAATTATTCTTTTGAAATATTGGTTTTCAGTAAGTGATGAAGAACAGGAAAAGCGTTTTAAAAACCGTATTAACAACCCGTTAAAACGCTGGAAGTTTAGCCCCATGGACTTAGAGTCTCGTTCTAGATGGCTAGAATACTCTAAAGCTAAAGATGAAATGTTTGCTCATACAGACACCAAACAAGTGCCATGGTACGTGGTTAACTCAGACAACAAAAAACGAGCTCGATTAAACTGCATTAGCCATGTTTTAAGTATGATTCCTTACAAAAAGATGGATGTTGAACCTATTGAGCTACCAGAGCTCTCAAATAAAGATGCTTATGTCCGCCCACCGTTAGATTATCAAACGTTTATTCCTGAAAAGTATTAAGTTTAATCTCTAATTAAAGGCATAGTTGTACAACGAAGCAAACCTTCTTGTTTGCCTATTTCTGCATACGGGACTTCTTCTACTGTAAAACCTTGCTCACGCAACCATTTATTTAGTCGGATAAAATTCTGCTCTGAAATAATAACATCCTCAGAAATAGAAAAAATGTTACTATACATATCACACATTTCACCTTGAGTAATTTCAAACATATTTTCCTTCCCGAAAAAATTAACCAACCATTTATAGTCACTTTCATTTAAAAAACCATTTTTATGAATGATTGCTTTACCCTTTCCTATAGGCTGAAAACAACAATCTAAATGTAATGCATTTTCTTTAGGATTCGTATTAGACTTACGTAATTCAAAAGCTTTTATTTTTTTATGAGGAAATAATTCTTGAATAGCATGAACTGCCTGTATATTAGTCCTTGCAGTTATTATGTCTGGGTAATCATTACCTGTGTAAGTACCAATAAATATATAATCGTTACATGGCATGACATCACCTCCTTCAACATGGCACTCCTTTGGCAGAATAATCCTGTTCTTTTTTTCTATCTTATTCCAAACATATCTAATAGCTTCAATTTCTTTATCTCTATTAGGTAGTATGTTAGCTTTAATGATCTTGTCTTCAATAACAAAAGCAATATCTCTAGAAAAAATCTGGTTACAATCTTTCAAAACATCAGGTCTGTAAACTGTAACATCGTATTTTTTTAAAATTTGAGCAACCGCTTCCATTTCTAAAATCATATCTTCTTCCCTAGGATATGTTCCTGCTAATACGTGCTGAATACTTTTAGGGTCATAACACTCTTCAACTTTTGGGGTTGGCCCACAACTTTCCGCAGTCCCTAATACCACAGCTCTTAACCTAGACGTTTCGTTTTGAATGTTAAGTTTCATAAACAGCTGGAAAACTTTTAGAATTTACAGTTTCAAAACTAATGATAAAAAAGTTGATTTTTGAATTATTCTTAATAAGAACCAACTAAAAACAAAAAGCTTCATAGAAAAACTATGAAGCTTAATATATATTTATAAAAATTTAAACTTTATCTTTCCTCTATTGGCACAAAAGATCTTTTTGTTTCCCCAATATACAGTTGTCTTGGTCTACCAATTGGTTCTTTACGCAAACGCATTTCCCTCCACTGGGCAATCCAACCAGGTAAACGACCAATAGCAAACATAACGGTAAACATTTCAACAGGTATCTCCATAGCTCTGTATATGATACCCGAATAAAAATCTACGTTAGGATATAATTTTCTATCAACAAAATATTGATCTTCTAAGGCTTCTTTTTCCAACCCTTTAGCAATTTCTAAAATAGGGTCTTCAATTCCTAAATCATGTAATACTTGATCAGCAGCTTTTTTTATAATTCTAGCTCTAGGGTCGAAGTTTTTATAAACTCGATGTCCAAATCCCATTAAACGGAAAGGATCCGATTTATCCTTTGCTTTAGCCATGTATTTTTTTGTATCTCCTCCATCTGCCTCTATTGCCTTGAGCATTTCTAAAACAGCTTGGTTAGCTCCTCCGTGTAATGGTCCCCATAAGGCAGAAATTCCGGCTGAAATAGAAGCAAACAAACCTGCATGCGAAGACCCAACTATTCTAACCGTAGAGGTTGAACAGTTTTGCTCATGGTCTGCATGTAAAATCAATAACTTATCCATGGCATTCACTAGAACAGGGTTTTGAACGTAGCAGCTATTTGGTCTTGAAAACATCATTTTTAAAAGGTTTTCAACATACCCCAATGAATTGTCTCCATAATCTAAGGGCAACCCTTGCTTTTTGCGCATAGTCCATGCTACTAATACAGGCATTTTACCCAAAATACGTACTACAGATTTGTACATATCTTCCTCAGAATTCACATTAACAGAGGAAGGGTTAAAAGCCGTTAGGGCACTTGTTAAAGAAGATATAACACCCATAGGATGCGCTGCTTTGGGGAAAGCATCTAAAATTTTCTTTACATCTTCATCTACGGCAGACTCTTTCTTAATATCATTATGAAACTTATCACTCTGTTCTTTTGTAGGCAACTCACCAAAAATCAATAAATATGCTACCTCTAAGAAATCTGCTTTTTCCGCTAATTCTTCAATTGCATAACCTCTGTACCTTAATATTCCTTGTTCTCCATCCAGAAAAGTAATAGCACTTTCGCAAGATCCTGTATTTTTATACCCAGAATCTAAAGTGATATAACCATTTGTTGAAGCTCTAAGGTTTTTAATATCTATTGCAACTTCATTTTCCGTCCCTTCGACCAAAGGAAATTCATATTTTTTACCTTCTATTTCTAAGGTTGCAGTTTTTGCCATAAGTTCAAGTAAATTTATTTTGTTTAAGCGGAGCGCTAAATTACAAAAAAAGGCTCTATTATTAAAGTTTATCAATAAGGATGTTACTCAAATTAGGCATATTGAAAATTGTCAGCAAATAAATAAAGTGATTATTAAAAAAATAATCACTTTTTTGTTTTTTCAAAAAAACAATATAAACTAATTTGTGTTTACAAACTCTTTGGTAGACCTAACCATTTTTTCTAACATATCTGTAGTTACAGATTTTGGTCTTTCCAAAGGGTAACCTAATGCTCTATCCCAAATAATATTTGATAAAACACCAATAGATCTTCCAATGGCAAATAAAACTGTATAAAAATCGTATTCAGTAATGCCATAATGCCATTGCACAACTCCAGATTGAGCATCAACGTTAGGCCATGGGTTTTTTGCTTTACCCTGTTCTCGTAAAATACCCGGAACAACTTTGTATAAAGCATCTACATACTTAAACAATTCATCTTCAGGCATATGTTTTAAACAAAACTCTCTTTGGACTGTATATCTGGGGTCTGTTTTTCTTAAAACAGCATGTCCGTAACCTGGAATGACTTGCCCTTTATTTAAGGTGTCCCACACATATTGCTTCATTTCATCCTCACTTGGTAATTTACCATCCATTTGATTTCTCAAGCCTTGTAACCATCTTAAAACTTCTTGGTTTGCCAGTCCATGCAAAGGTCCTGCTAAACCATTAATCATTGCTGATATTGAGTAATACACATCAGACAAAGTACTGGCTACTAAATGCCCAGTATGAGCACTAACATTACCGCTTTCATGATCTGCATGAATAATAAAATACATACGAGACACATCATCATATGGTTTATCCTTTCCCATCATATAAGCAAAATTTGCTCCTAAATCCATAGATGGGTCAGGGTAACGATGCCCTTTCCCTTTTTGATACAATTTGTTATAAATATAAGCTCCTATTAAAGGCATTTTGGCTATTAGGTTTGTAGCATCTTCAAATGTACTATCCCAATAATCCATTTTACTCAGACCTTGCTTATATTTCACATTGAAATGAGACTCTCTTTCTAAACTCATAACGGCTGCAGAAAGAATTGCCATAGGGTGGCTTTCACTAGGAAAAGAGTCTATAACATCCCATACATAACGCGGTACAATTCGGCGATTCCTAAAGGTCACCATAAGCTCTTCAACTTCTTCTTTTGAAGGCATTTCTCCTGTTAATAACAGGTAATAAAGCCCTTCTACATATGGCATTTCTGCTCCTTCAGCCTTTGGTAATTTACTTAACACTTCCTGAAGGGTGTACCCTCTGTAACGAATACCTTCATAAGGATCTAAATATGATATATCAGTTACTAGGCTCTTTATCCCTCTCATACCACCAATTATTTGAGATACTGTAACCTGATCAATAACTGTATCTCCACTTTTCTTTAAAAGCTTAGTGGTGCGTTTTCTATGATCCAGAATCTTTTGATATAAGGTATCCTTTAACTTGCTCATGACATATTGTGATGTTAAATTATTCAACAGAGATACCTTATAAAATTATCATATTTTTAACATATAAAATATGATAATTATCACAAAACAAAGTATTTATTGTTAATTAATAAAAAATTAAAAATGACCTATAAGAAAACAAAAAGGCCAAATTCAAGATTTGAATTTGGCCTTTCCTTATTATTAAAAACTAAGTTTATTTCACTTTAAAAGCATTTTCCTGAGGGAAATAAGCAACGTCTCCTAGCTCTTCTTCAATACGTAATAATTGATTATATTTAGCCATTCGGTCTGAACGCGATGCAGAACCAGTTTTTATTTGTCCACAGTTAAGGGCAACAGCTAAATCGGCAATAGTGTTATCTTCTGTCTCTCCAGATCTATGAGACATTACAGAAGTATAACCAGCATTTTTGGCCATATTAACCGCCGCGATAGTTTCTGTTAAAGAACCTATTTGGTTTACCTTAATTAAGATTGAATTTGCAATACCATTTTCAATTCCGCGAGATAAACGCTCCACATTAGTTACATATAAATCATCACCAACTAATTGTACTTTGTCTCCCACTTTCTCCGTTAATGATTTCCAGCCATCCCAATCATTCTCATCCATACCATCTTCTATGGAAATAATTGGATATTTAGCACATAATTCTGCTAAGTACTCTGCTTGCTCCTCTGATGTTCTCACCATCCCTTTTTCTCCTTCAAAGAGTGTGTAATCGTATTTACCATCTTTATAGAACTCTGCGGATGCACAATCTAATGCAATCTTTACTTCATCACCAAACTTATATCCTGCATTTTCAACGGCCTTACCTATTGTTTCAATTGCATCTTCAGTACCATCTAAAGTTGGAGCAAATCCACCTTCGTCACCAACTGCTGTACTCAAGCCTCTGTCATGTAACACTTTCTTTAAATGATGAAAAATTTCTGTACCCATTTGCATTGCATGTGTAAATGTTTTTGCTTTTACAGGCATTATCATAAACTCTTGGAACGCTATTGGAGCATCACTGTGAGATCCTCCATTTATGATGTTCATCATTGGCACTGGCAACGTGTTTGCTGAAACACCACCTACATATCTATAAAGTGGCATATTCAATTCATTGGCAGCAGCTTTTGCAACAGCCAAAGACACTCCTAAAATAGCGTTAGCTCCTAATTTAGATTTGTTTGGAGTGCCATCTAAATCAATCATTATTTTATCAATAAGGTTTTGTTCAAAAACAGAAACACCAATTAATTCTTCAGCAATTATAGTATTTACATTTTCTACTGCCTTTAAAACACCTTTACCCATGTACGTATTTCCACCATCGCGCAACTCAACTGCTTCATGCTCACCAGTTGATGCTCCAGAGGGAACAGCAGCTCTTCCTAATATATTATTTTCAGTTACCACATCTACTTCAACGGTAGGGTTACCTCTTGAATCAAGAATTTGTCTTGCGTGGACATTAATTATTATACTCATAATTGGTTAATTTTTAAACTTTTAATACTTCAAATTTACGGCTAAATCTTGTTTTTATTGAGATGTTTTGAAAGAATTTAGCAAAATAATATCTATAACGTTTTAGTAAAATATTTACCTTTAATATCAATTAGTTACAGACTAAATATCGATGTTTTACTTTTTAATGTTTTCAATAAATTGATCGAACAAATATGATGAATCATGAGGTCCAGGACTTGCCTCTGGATGATACTGTACAGAGAATACATTTTTATTCTTCATTGCTAATCCTGCTAAGGTATTGTCATTTAAGTGAACATGTGTCACTTCTAAATCTGGATGAGCTTCTGCTTCGTCTCGGTTTACAGCAAATCCATGATTTTGAGAAGTAATTTCGCCTTTACCAGTTATTAGATTCTTTACAGGATGATTGATCCCTCTATGTCCATTATACATTTTGTAAGTAGACACACCATTAGCAATAGCAATTACTTGATGCCCTAAACAAATACCAAACAACGGTAAGTTTCGTTTTATAACTTCTCTAGCCACCGTTTGGGCTTCAACTAAAGGCTCCGGATCTCCTGGTCCGTTTGATAAGAAATAACCATCTGGATTAAAGGCTTCTAAATCTTCAAACGTAGAGTTATATGGAAAAACCTTTATATAACAATCTCTGCTGGCTATGTTTCTTAAAATATTTTTCTTTATACCTATGTCTAAGGCGGCTACTTTGTAAGTTGCATTCTTATTTCCAAAATAGTAAGGCTCTTTTGTTGATACTTTCGAGGCTAACTCCAAACCTTCCATGCTTGGTACTTCTGCCAATTGCTTTTTTAAACCTTCAATATCATTAACTTCAGTGCTTATAACCGCATTCATTGCACCATGTTCTCTTATATAACTTACAAGAGCTCTGGTATCAACATCTGAAACTGCAAATAGATTGTTTTTATTTAAAAATTCCTCCAGTGAGCTATCAGCGGCATCACGTGAGTAATCATAACTGAAGTTTTTAACAATTAAGCCAGCAATTTTTATTGAATCTGATTCTACTTCATCTTCATTAGTTCCATAATTACCAATATGTGCATTGGTAGCTACCATTAACTGACCAAAATATGATGGATCGGTGAAAATCTCCTGATAACCTGTCATTCCGGTATTAAAACATACTTCTCCAAATGCTGTTCCTTGTTTATTACCTACTGCTTTTCCATAAAAAATGGTACCGTCTGCTAAAATAACTACGGCATCTTGTTTTTTTTGATATTTCATCTTAATTTTTATGAGATTCCCCTAGCGGGAAAAAGTTTTACAAAAATTCAAAAAAAAAGGATAAACTAAAAATAGTTTATCCTTAATATATTAAATGCTTATTAACATTTATTCTTCCTCTTCTTTAGTTGCTGTATCTTCAACTACAGGAGCCGCTGCAGCCGGTTTGCTACCACCTCTTCTACTTCTTCTTGTAGATTTCTTCTTAGGCTTATCTGCATTATAAATTTCGTTGTAATCTACTAACTCAATCATTGCCATATCAGCATTATCTCCTAAACGATTACCTAGCTTAATGATTCTAGTATAACCACCTGGTCTGTCACCAACTTTAACAGCTACTTCTCTAAATAACTCTGTTACTGCATCTTTTTGTCTTAACTTACTAAAAACAATACGTCTGTTATGAGTAGTATCTTCTTTAGATTTAGTTACTAATGGTTCAACAAATTGTTTTAAAGCTTTAGCTTTTGCAACCGTAGTATTAATACGCTTGTGTTCTATTAAAGAACAAGCCATATTAGCTAACATTGATTTTCTGTGAGCAGTTTTTCTACCTAAATGGTTGATTTTTTTTCCGTGTCTCATGACTTTTGTTTTATCATCTTGCTACCAAACCACATAAACGTGGGAGCAAAATATGATTAATTAATATAGTTTAAAAATAGACTCCTACCTTCGCAGGAATGACAAAAACCAACTATTTCTAATCTTTGTCTAATTTATATTTGCTTAAATCCATTCCAAAACTCAGCCCTTTAACGTTTACAAGCTCTTCCAACTCTGTTAAAGACTTTTTACCAAAGTTTCTGAATTTCATTAAGTCATTTTTATTGAATGATACCAAGTCTCCTAACGTATCTACTTCTGCAGCCTTTAAACAGTTGAGCGCACGTACAGATAAATCCATATCGATTAACTTAGTTTTAAGCAACTGACGCATGTGTAAAGACTCTTCATCGTATGTTTCAGTTTGTGCAATTTCATCAGCCTCCAAAGTTATTCTTTCATCAGAGAACAACATAAAGTGATGAATTAACGTTTTTGCAGCCTCTGTTAAAGCATCTTGAGGTGTGATAGAACCATCGGTCAAGATTTCAAAAACTAATTTTTCGTAATCTGTTTTTTGCTCAACACGATAATTTTCAATGCTATACTTAACATTTTTGATTGGTGTATAAACAGAATCTGTAAAAATAGTTCCTACTGGAGCCGCAGCCTTTTTATTTTCTTCTGCAGGCACGTAACCTCTACCCTTTTCAATTGTAATTTCTAAGTTGAAATTTACTTTAGGATCTAAGTTACAGATTACCAACTCTGTGTTTAAAACCTGAAAACCAGAAATAAACTTTTGGAAATCTCCAGCGGTAATTCTCTCTTGACCAGAAATTGAAATTGAAACAGACTCGTTATCAATATCGTCTATTTGCCTTTTAAAACGTACTTGTTTTAAATTTAAAATAATTTCTGTAACATCTTCAACTACACCAGGAATTGTAGAAAACTCGTGGTCTACGCCTTCAATTCTTACAGAAGTAATTGCAAAACCCTCTAAGGAAGAAAGTAATACTCTCCTAAGAGCATTACCGACTGTTAATCCGTAACCAGGTTCTAAAGGACGAAATTCGAATTTCCCTTCAAAATCTGTGGAATCAATCATGATTACTTTGTCGGGCTTTTGAAAACTAAAAACTGCCATATTTTTTCTTCGTTTTAATTGTTATTTAGTTGCGCGGTCTATGAGTTTGAAGAAGGACAAATAAACCCTTTGGCTAAATACCAATGTTGTTAATTTATTATTTAGAGTATAATTCGACGATGAATTGCTCGTTGATATTTTCTGGAATTTGAATTCTAGCAGGAACAGACACATAAGTTCCTTCTTTAGTTTCATTATTCCAAGTAATCCACTCATAAACTTGAGATGTGTTTGAAAGTGAATTTTGAATAACTTCTAAAGATTTAGATTTTTCTCTTACACCTACAACGTCTCCAGCCTTTAGTTGGTAAGAAGGAATGTTAACCACATCTCCATTTACAGTAATGTGTCTGTGAGAAACCAATTGTCGTGCGCCACTTCTCGAAGGTGCCATTCCCATTCTATAAACTACGTTATCTAAGCGAGACTCACATAACTGCAACAACACCTCACCGGTAATACCTTGAGCAGCTCTTGCTTTTTTGAACAATCCTCTAAACTGACGCTCCAATATACCATAAGTATATTTAGCTTTTTGTTTTTCAGCTAATTGAATTGCGTACTCAGACTTTTTACCACGGCGTCTGTTGTTTCCGTGTTGACCTGGAGGATAATTTCTTTTTTCAAAAGACTTATCTTCTCCAAAAATAGCTTCACCAAATTTTCTAGCTATTTTAGTTTTAGGACCAGTATATCTTGCCATTTTAAATTGTTTTAAGAGTGGTTATGAATTAAGGTCTTAATCTTATCCTTCGATAACCGTTTTATCTCTTGTTGATACTTGTTTTAATTAAATTTTTTCAGTTTGCAAATTTATGCAAAAAATTAATATCATCTGACAATCAGATAATATTAATTTTAACTTATAAAAATCACTTTTTAGTGATTAAACTCTTCTTCTTTTAGGAGGTCTACATCCATTGTGCGGCAATGGAGTAACATCAATAATTTCAGTCACCTCAATACCTGCATTATGAATAGAACGAATAGCAGACTCTCTACCATTACCGGGACCTTTCACATATACTTTTACTTTTTTTAATCCTGCTTCTTGTGCTACATTAGCAGCATCTTCAGCAGCCAATTGAGCCGCATAAGGTGTGTTTTTCTTAGATCCTCTAAAACCCATTTTACCAGCAGATGACCATGAAATAACATCACCTTTTTTGTTGGTAAGAGATATAATAATGTTATTGAAAGAAGCTGTAATGTGTGCTTCTCCTATAGAGTCAACAATAACTTTACGTTTTTTTGTACTTGTTTTTGTCTTTGCCATATTTCTTTAGTTTCTAGCTGTTAGCTTTTAGTTGTTAGAATCCTAAACATTGCTATTTCAAACAGATTCATCTAACGTCTAAATACTAATGACTAATATCTTGTTATTAATTACGCTTTTTTCTTGTTAGCAACTGTTTTTCTTCTACCTTTTCTGGTTCTAGAGTTGTTTTTTGTACGTTGTCCTCTTAATGGTAAACCAGCTCTGTGACGAATACCTCTAAAACATCCAATATCCATTAAACGTTTAATGTTTAATTGAGTTTCAGAACGTAACTCGCCTTCGATAGTGTAAGCTGCTATAGCTTCACGAATACCGCTAATTTGATCATCGTCCCAATCTTGAACTTTGATGTCTTCGTCAACCTTAGCAGTTGCTAAAATTTCTTGCGCTCTACTTTTACCTACTCCGTAGATATACGTTAAAGCAATTACTCCTCTTTTGTGTTTTGGTATGTCTACACCTGCAATTCTTGCCATATTGTTTTTAGTTTCTAGTTGTTAGCTTTTAGTTGTTAGAATCCTAAACATTGCTATTTCAAACAGATTCATCTAACGTCTAAAAAACTAATGACTTTTAATTAACCTTGTCTTTGTTTAAATCTAGGATTCTTTTTGTTTATAACGTAAAGTCTTCCTTTTCTACGCACAATTTTACAATCTGCGCTTCTTTTTTTAACTGATGCTCTTACTTTCATCTTTTATAGTTTTAAGCTTTAAGCTTTAAGCCTTAAGCAAAAAGTTGAAAACTTTTAACTTTTAACTCTTAACTTTTAACTAAGTTTTTAATATCTATAAGTTATACGAGCCTTAGTTAAATCATAAGGACTCATTTCTAATTTTACTTTATCTCCTGGTAACAGCTTTATATAATGCATACGCATTTTACCAGAAATATGTGCTGTCACAACGTGACCATTTTCTAATTCAACACGAAACATGGCATTAGATAATGCTTCTATAATTGTTCCGTCTTGCTCTATTGCTGCTTGTTTTGCCATAGTATAATAATTAAGCTATTGCTTTTCTATTTTTACCCGTTTTCATCAAGCCATCATAATGTCTGTTCAGCAAGTAAGCATTTATCTGCTGCATAGTATCAATTGCAACTCCTACCATAATCAATAGTGATGTTCCTCCAAAAAATAATGCCCAACCTTGACCTACATCCATAAGCTTAACAATAAATGCTGGAAATACAGCTATTAAAGCTAAGAAAACAGAACCAGGTAATGTTATTTGAGACATTATTTTATCTAAATACTCTGCTGTTTCAGAACCTGGACGAATTCCAGGAATAAAACCACCACTTCGCTTTAAATCATCGGCCATTTTATTTGTAGGTACCGTGATAGCTGTATAGAAATAGGTGAATACAATAATTAACAGAGCAAACACCAAGTTATACCAAAATCCGAAAATATCTGAAAAATTAGTTTGTAACCAAGCCCCAGCTCCTGTATCTTTTAACCATGAAGAACCACCAATAACTCCTGGAACAAACATGATAGCTTGTGCAAATATAATTGGCATTACCCCTGAAGCATTAAGCTTTAATGGTATGTATTGTCTAGATCCACCTGCGGCAGCTCTTTCATAACCACCAGAAGCCGTTCTTCTCGCGTATTGTACTGCAATCTTCCTAACGGCCATTACCAACATAATAGACGCTAAAATGATTACAAACCAAATTACAAGTTCAAAAAGAATAAGCATAACATTGTTGCCTTCCATTCTTGTTGCTGCATTTTGCACAAAAGACTGAGGTAAGGTAGCAATGATACCTACCATAATTAATAATGAAATACCATTACCTATTCCTTTATCTGTTATTTTTTCACCAAGCCACATAGCAAAAATACAGCCTGTAACCAATATACTTATAGATGAAAAATAGAAAATTGGCCCTGACAATAAATATGCACTTTGAGGCACTCCTAAACTAGGTAAACTAGCTAAATAGGCTGGCGATTGGAACAAACAAATAGCTATGGTTAACCAACGCGTAATTTGAGTGATTTTCTTTTGACCACTAGCACCTTCTTTTTGCAGTTTTTGCAAATAAGGAATTGCAATACCCATTAATTGTACAACAATAGAAGCAGAAATGTAGGGCATGATACCTAATGCAAATACCGATGCTCTGGATAGCGCACCACCTGTAAAAGCAGCAAGTAATCCTAGGATACCTTCATCAGTACTATCAGCCAACCCTTGTAATTGATCAGGATCAATACCAGGTAATGTAACAACGGTACCAAAACGATAAACTAATAACAGACCCAACGTTAAGACGATTCTGTTTCTCAGCTCCTCTATTTTCCAAACATTTTTTATTGATTCTATAAATTTCATACTGTTAATAAGGTCTTATAATGTTACAGCTTCTCCTCCAGCAGCTTCTATAGCAGCTTTTGCTGAAGCAGTAAACTTGTGAGCAGATACTTTTAATTTAGCCTTTAATTCACCTCTACCTAAAATCTTAACTAAATCGTTTTTACCAGCTAATCTGTTAGATAAAATAACGTCTAAATCTACTGTATCTTTAATCTTCTTATCATCAACCAATTGCTGCAACGTATCTAAATTAATACCTTGATATTCAACGCGATTGATGTTTTTAAAACCAAATTTAGGAACACGTCTTTGAAGTGGCATTTGACCTCCTTCAAATCCTAATTTTTTAGAATAACCAGAACGCGACTTGGCTCCTTTGTGACCACGTGTAGCAGTACCTCCTTTACCAGAACCTTGTCCGCGACCTACACGTTTTCCTTGGTTTTTTACTGAACCTTCTGCAGGTTGTAAATTACTTAAATCCATTTCAGTTTATATTTTTAAGCTTCCTCAACAGAAACTAAATGTGAAACTTTAGCTACCATACCCAAAATGTTTGGTGTAGCTTCATGCTCTTTTACTTGACCAATCTTTTTAAGACCTAAAGACTCAAGAATTCTTTTTTGTCTTTGCGTACGATTGATTGCGCTTTTAACTTTTGTTACTTTAATCTTTGCCATTTCTGTCTATATTAAGCGTTAAAAACTTTTTCAAGTGAAATACCTCTATCTTTAGCAATAGTGTTAGCATCTCTTAATTGCAATAAAGCATCAAATGTAGCTTTTACAACATTGTGAGGGTTTGAAGATCCTTGAGATTTTGAAAGTACATCGTGTACTCCAACAGCCTCAAGAACAGTTCTTACTGCACCACCTGCTATAACCCCTGTACCAGGAGCAGCAGGAATAATGTTTACTCTAGCTCCACCATATTTACCTTTTTGCTCATGCGGTAATGTTCCTTTTCTAATAGGAATACGTACTAGGTTTTTCTTAGCATCTTCAACGGCTTTAGCAATGGCGCTAGCAACGTCTTTAGATTTTCCTAAACCTTGCCCTACAACACCAGCCTCATCTCCAACTACAACGATAGCTGAGAAACCAAAAGCTCTACCTCCTTTAGTTACTTTTGTAACCCTTTGCACACCAACTAAACGATCTTTTAGATCTAATCCACCTGGTTTTACTAATTCTGCGCTTTTATAATTTTGATACATAATTTCTTAAAATTTTAATCCAGCTTCTCTAGCACCTTCAGCTAATGATTTAACTCTACCATGATATAAATAGCCACCTCTATCAAAAGCAATGGTCTCAACACCTGCTTTTAAAGCTTTTTCTGCAACAGCCTTGCCTACCAATTTAGCAGCCTCGGTCTTGTTTACTTTAGCAGAATCTATATCTTTATCTCTTGAAGATGCAGCGCTAATAGTTTTACCAGAAACGTCATCTATAATTTGAGCGTAAATTTCTTTATTACTTCTAAAAACAGCTAATCTAGGTTTTACCTCTGTACCAGAAACTACCTTACGGATTCTGTTTTTTATTCTTTGTCTTCTTTGGTTCTTTGTTAATGCCATAACTTAATTATTAAGCTGATTTACCTGCTTTTCTTCTAATTTCTTCACCAACAAACTTGATACCCTTACCTTTGTATGGTTCTGGTTTTCTAAAACCACGAATCTTTGCAGCTACTTGACCAACAAGTTGTTTATCATGAGAAGTTAACTTTACTATAGGGTTTTTACCTTTTTCACTTACGGTTTCAACCTTAACTTCAGGAGCTAAGTCTAAAATAATATTATGTGAAAAACCTAAAGCCAAATCAAGTTTTTGACCTTGATTACTGGCTCTGTAACCTACACCTACCAACTCTAATTCTTTAGTAAATCCTTTAGATACACCTTCAATCATATTGTTTACAAGTGACCTGTAAAGACCATGCTTTGCTTTAAAGTCTTTAGAATCATCTGAACGTGATACAACCACGTTACCTTCTTCAACTTTAACATTAACAGTATCAAACTCTTGAGTTAACTCTCCTAGTTTACCTTTTACGGCAATTACGTTATCTTTTACTTCTACAGTAACTCCTTCTGGAATTGCTATTGGGTTATTTCCTATTCTACTCATCGCTTTCTCCCTTTTTAGTAAACGTAACACAATACTTCACCACCTACGTTATCTCTTTTGGCTTGTTTACCTGTCATTACTCCATGAGAAGTAGAAACAATAGCAACACCAAGACCATTAAGAATTCTAGGTAATTCTTTAGCACCGGCATACTTACGTAAACCTGGTTTACTTATTCTTTGAATTTTCTTAATAACAGGCTCTTTAGTTACACTGTTGTATTTAAGTGCAATTTTAATAGTACCCTGTGCTGTAGAATCATCAAATTTGTAACTTAAAATATATCCTTGTTCGAATAATATTTTAGTTATGTCTTTCTTTAAATTAGAAGCAGGAATTTCAACCACTCTGTGGCCAGCACGCACTGCGTTTCTAATTCTTGTTAAATAATCCGCAATTGGATCTGTGTACATAATTAATTGATTTTGCGATTTTGGTTTTCAGTGTTGGCTACCGAACCTTAAATCTGATTACTTTAAATAATATTACCAACTAGCTTTTCTAACACCAGGAATAAGGCCTTGGTTAGCCATTTCTCTAAAAGTTACACGAGAAATTCCAAAATCTCTCATATAACCTTTAGGTCTTCCTGTTAATTTACATCTATTATGCATGCGAATAGGGGAAGCATTTTTTGGTAACTTTTGTAATGCTTCATAATCTCCAGCTTCTTTCAAAGCTTTGCGTTTTGCAGCATATTTAGCTACTGTTTTAGCTCTTTTTACCTCGCGGGCTTTCATTGATTCTTTAGCCATAACTTAGTTCTTTTTAAAAGGTAACCCTAATTCAGTTAATAATGATTTTGCTTCTTTATCTGTTTCTGCAGAAGTTACAAATGTAATATCCATACCAGAGATTTTATTTACTTTATCAATGTTTATCTCTGGGAAAATAATTTGCTCAGTAACACCTAAATTGTAATTACCTCTTCCATCAAAACCAGTTGCTTTAATTCCATTAAAATCTCTAACACGTGGCAATGCAGAAGTCACTAGTCTATCTAAGAACTCATACATTCTTTCGCCACGTAATGTTACTTTAGCGCCTATTGGCATACCTTTACGTAATTTAAAAGAAGCAACGTCTTTTTTTGATATGGTTGCTACAGCTTTTTGACCAGATATAGTAGTTAACTCTTCTACAGCATGGTCAATTAACTTTTTATCTGCAACAGCGGCTCCAACACCTTTAGATATCACTATCTTTTCTAGTTTAGGAACTTGCATTACATTTTTGTATCCAAATTCATCTGTAAGAGCTGCAATTACTCTGCTTTTATACTCTTGCTTAAGTCTTGGTGAATATGCCATAACTATATTACTTCATTAGATTTTACTGAAAATCTCACTTTCTTATCGCCTTCCATTCTAAAACCTACTCTTGTTGTTTCACCATTTGCAGTTAACAACGATAAGTTTGAAATATGAATTGGCGCTTCTTTCTCTACGATTCCTCCTTGAGGGTTTTGTGCACTTGGTTTTGTATGTTTCTTAACCATGTTAACTCCCTCTACAATCGCTTTGTTCTTATCTATCAATACTTTTTGTACTTTACCTTCTGCTCCTTTATGGTCTCCGGCAATTACTTTTACAGTATCTCCTGTTTTAATTTTAAGCTTTGTCATCATAATAATGTATTAAAGCACCTCTGGTGCTAATGATACAATCTTCATGAATTGCTTATCACGAAGTTCTCTTGCAACAGGACCAAATACACGTGTACCTCTCATTTCTCCTTGCGGATTTAGTAATACACATGCGTTATCATCAAATCTAATATAAGATCCGTCTGGTCTTCTTACTTCCTTTACAGTACGAACAACAACAGCTGTTGAAACAGCTCCTTTTTTAATGTTGCCGTTAGGAGTTGCATCTTTAACAGAAACTACTATTTTGTCTCCAACTGATGCATATCTTCTTTTAGTACCACCTAGAACGCGAATAGTTAAAACTTCTTTTGCTCCGGTGTTATCTGCTACCTTAAGTCTTGATTCTTGTTGTACCATAATTACTTAGCTCTTTCAATTATTTCAACTAATCTCCAACACTTAGATTTACTCATAGGTCTTGTTTCCATGATCCTAACAGTATCTCCTTCGTTGCAGTCGTTCTTCTCGTCGTGTGCAACGTACTTCTTCGTTTTTAAAACGAATTTTCCATACATAGGGTGCTTTACTTTTTTCACCTCAGAAACCACAATAGATTTCTGCATTTTGTTACTTGTAACAACCCCTATACGTTCTTTTCTTAAATTTCTTGTTTCCATCTTTCAGCAGAATTATTGTAAATCTCTTTTAGTTAACTCCGTTGCAATTCTGGCTACAGTACGTCTTACAGTACGTAACTGAATTGGATTCTCTAAAGGAGATATTGCATGAGCTAATTTTAGGTCTGAATAACTTTTTTTAGTCTCACTAAGTTTTTCTTGTAACTCAGCTGTAGATAATTCTTTAATTTCTGATTGTTTCATAATCTTAAATTATTATGCTTCGTAATCGCGAGCAATTAAAAACTTAGTTTTTACTGGTAATTTTTGAGCTGCTAAACGTAATGCTTCTTTAGCTACGTCTAATGGTACTCCACCAATCTCAAATAAAACGCGTCCTGGTTTTACAACAGCTACCCAATACTCTACGGCACCTTTACCTTTACCCATACGTACTTCAAGAGGCTTTTTTGTGATAGGTTTGTCTGGAAATATTTTAATCCAAAGAGACCCTTCTCTTTTCATATAACGAGTAGCAGCAATACGAGCAGCTTCAATTTGACGCGCTGTTATAAACGTTGAGTCTAATGCTTTTATACCGAAAGTTCCGTTTGAAAGTTGGTGCCCTCTTTGAGAAAGCCCTTTCATGCGTCCTTTCTGTTGCTTACGAAATTTTGTTCTTTTAGGCTGTAACATGTTTTTTTACTTTAAAAAATTACTTTCTGCGACGAGGAGCTTTAGTTCCACGTCCGCCACCTTTTCCTTGCTTCTTAGATAAACCAACAAGCGGAGAAAGCTCTCTTTTACCATATACTTCACCTTTCATTATCCATACTTTAACACCCAATCTACCATAAGTAGTGTGGGCTTCAACTAAAGCATAGTCAATATCGGCTCTAAATGTTGATAAAGGAATACGTCCTTCTTTGTAATGCTCAGAACGTGCCATTTCAGCCCCGTTTAAACGACCACTAATTTGAATTTTAATTCCTTCAGCATTCATACGCATTGTAGCAGCAATAGCCATTTTTATTGCACGACGGTAAGAAATTCTATTTTCAATTTGTCTTGCAATACTTGATGCTACTAAAAATGCATCTAGTTCAGGTCTTTTAATCTCAAAGATGTTAATCTGAACTTCTTTTCCAGTAATCTTTTTAAGCTCTTCTTTTAACTTGTCTACCTCTTGACCACCTTTACCGATAATAATACCAGGTCTAGCAGTAGTGATAGTAACGGTTACAAGCTTAAGAGTTCTTTCTATAATTACTCTACTAACACTAGCTTTAGATAAACGCGCGTGAACGTATTTTCTAATCTTATCGTCTTCGGCTAGCTTGTCACCATAATCGTTTCCTCCGTACCAGTTAGATTCCCATCCTCTGATAATTCCTAAGCGATTTCCGATTGGATTTGTTTTTTGTCCCATACTTCTATCTTAGCTTTGTGTGTTATTGTTATCTCCAAGCACTAAGGTTACGTGGTTGGATCTTTTTCTAATTCTGTGTGCACGACCTTGAGGTGCTGGACGTAATCTCTTTAACATAGACCCACCATCAACTCTGATCTCTTTTACAAATAATTCAGCCGACTCGATATCTGCATCTTCGTTTTTAGCTTGCCAATTAGCAATTGCTGAAAGTAATAACTTTTCTAAACGATTAGACGCTTCTTTTTGGCTAAATTTCAATATATTAAGTGCCTTTTCTACCTTTTCACCTCTTACTAAATCGGCTACTAAACGCATTTTTCTTGGTGACGTAGGACAGTTATTAAGTTTAGCAAAAGCGACTTGCTTTTTGCTTTCCTTAATAGCGTCTGCCATTTGTTTTTTACGACTTCCCATAGCTCTTATTTTTTACCTTTATTTTTTGCACCTGCATGTCCACGGAATGAACGTGTTGGTGAAAATTCTCCTAACTTATGACCTACCATATTCTCTGTTACATAAACAGGGACAAATTGACGACCATTATGTACTGCTATTGTTTGTCCAACAAAATCAGGTGTAATCATACTAGCTCTAGACCAAGTTTTGATAACTGTTTTTTTGTTAGCTTCAACGTTTGCAGCCACTTTTCTTTCTAATTTATAATGAACGTAAGGTCCTTTTTTTAGTGATCTTGCCATGTCTTATTTCTTTCTACGTTCTACAATATATTTGTTACTCGCTTTTGTTTTAGAACGGGTTCTATAACCTTTAGCAGGTATACCGTTTCTAGAACGTGGGTGACCACCTGAAGCACGACCTTCACCACCACCCATTGGATGATCAATTGGGTTCATTACTACTGGTCTTGTTCTTGGCCTTCTACCTAACCATCTTGTTCTACCAGCTTTACCAGACACTAACAACTGATGATCTGAGTTAGAAACAACGCCGATAGTAGCCATACAAGTAACTAATACTAAACGCGTTTCACCAGAAGGTAATTTGATAGTAGCAAACTTACCATCTCTTGCCATTAACTGTGCAAAAGCTCCAGCACTACGTGCCATAACAGCACCTTGACCAGGACGTAATTCTACACAAGAAATTATGGTTCCTAATGGAATTTCACTTAAAGGCATTGCATTACCAATTTCAGGAGCAATTCCTTGTTCACCAGACACTACATTTTGTCCAACCTGTAAACCATTTTGAGCAATGATGTAACGCTTCTCGCCATCTTGATAGTTCAATAAGGCTATAAAAGCTGATCTGTTAGGATCGTATTCTATAGTTTTAACCTCCGCTGGAATACCAGTTTTGTTACGTTTAAAATCAATAACACGATACTTTCTCTTATGACCTCCACCTTTATAGCGCATGGTCATTTTTCCTTGACTGTTTCTACCACCTGAACGTTTTTTCGGAGCCAATAAACTTTTCTCCGGCTTATCAGTAGTAATGGCGTCAAATCCATTTACTACTCTAAATCGCTGTCCTGGTGTGATTGGTTTTAATTTTCTTACTGACATTGTTGTCTAATTACATATTAGCATATAAATCAATCATTTCACCTTCCGCCAGTTGTACAATTGCCTTTTTTACAGCATTTGTTTTACCATGTTGAATACCAGTTTTTGTATACTTGGTACTACGATCTGGACGGACATTTATAGTACGAACTTTTTCAACAGAAACACCATAAGTAGCCTCTACAGCTTTTTTGATTTCCACCTTGTTCGCCTTTGTATTCACCGCGAAAGTATAGCAGTTATTTAACTCACTATCTGCAGTCGCTTTTTCTGTGATTATAGGTTTAATTAAGATACTCATACTGTGTCTTATTTACTTAAGTTAGATTCAATTCCTTCTAAAGCGCCTTCTAAAAACACTACTTGATTTGCATTTAAAATCTTATAAGTGCTTAATTCTGAATTAGTTATAACCTCAGAACCCTTTAAATTGCGCGATGACAAATATACGTTATTATTTGACCCACCCAACACAAACAAAGACTTTTTGTTTTCTAAGTCTAACGCCTTTAAAACAGCAGTAAAGTTTTTAGTTTTTGGAGCCTCAAAATTGAAGTCTTCTAAAACCGTAATTGCCTTTTCTCCTGCTTTAATACTTAATGCAGATTTACGCGCTAAACGCTTTAAGTTTTTATTAAGTTTAAAACTGTAGTTTCTAGGTCTAGGTCCGAACATACGCCCACCACCTTTAAATACACCAGACTTAATACTACCAGCTCTAGCAGTACCAGTTCCTTTTTGTTTCTTAATCTTACGAGTACTTCCAACAATCTCACCTCTTTCTTTAGATTTGTGAGTCCCTTGACGTTGGTTAGCTAAATACTGCTTAACGTCTAAGTATACCGCATGATTATTTGGTTCAATAGCAAACACATCGTTAGAAAGCTCCGCTTGTCTACCTGTGTCTTTTCCGTTTATGTCTAAAACTGCTACTTTCATTACTTACGAATAATTACATAAGAATTTTTATGCCCAGGCACACAACCTTTAACAACAAGTAAGTTCTTTTCAGCAACTACTTTTAAAACTCTTAAATTTTGTACTTTCACTTTTTCTCCACCCATTCTTCCGGCCATTTTCAAACCTTTGAAAACTCTAGCAGGATAAGATGCAGCTCCAATAGAACCAGGCGCTCTTAAACGGTTATGTTGACCGTGCGTAGATTGACCCACACCACCAAAACCGTGACGTTTTACAACACCTTGAAATCCTTTTCCTTTTGATGTTCCAGAGATATCAACAAATTCTCCTTCAGCAAAATGCTCAACAGTAATAGCATCTCCTAATTTGTACTCCTCGTCAAAACCTTTAAACTCAACGACCTTGCGTTTAACAGAAGTACCTGCTTTCTTAGCATGACCTAGGTCTGCTTTGGTAGCACTTTTTTCTGTCGCGTCATCGAAACCTAATTGAACAGCCTTATAGCCGTCAACCTCTTCAGTTCTGACTTGGGTAACGATACATGGTCCAGCTTCGATTACTGTACAAGGAATGTTCTTCCCGTTTTCATCAAAGATGCTGGTCATACCGATTTTTTTTCCAATTAACCCAGACATAATTTAATTATTAATTTATTATTACTTATTTAAAAAATTTCAGGGACAAAATACCTTTCGTCCCTGAAATGTATTTTTCCGTTTTTCCCGCGACCGCATCGGTGGGACATGTTTCATTTCTGCTGTAAGCAGAAATTATAACTATACCTTAATCTCTACTTCAACACCACTTGGTAATTCAAGCTTCATTAACGCATCAATAGTTTTTGATGACGAAGAGTAAATATCCATTAATCTTTTGTATGAAGATAATTGAAATTGTTCTCTTGATTTCTTGTTTACGTGTGGAGAACGTAGTACAGTAAAAATCTTTTTGTGTGTTGGTAGTGGAATTGGACCAGTTACAACAGCTCCAGTACTTTTTACTGTTTTAACGATTTTATCAGCAGACTTATCTACTAAATTATGATCGTATGATTTTAATTTTATTCTGATTTTTTGACTCATTTTCTTAGATTTTAAGCTTCAACTCCTTTAGCTGCTTTGATTACTTCTTCAGATATATTTGAAGGAGTTTCAGCGTAATGTGAAAACTCCATTGTAGAAGTGGCTCTACCTGATGATAAAGTTCTTAAAGAAGTAACATAACCAAACATTTCTGATAATGGGACCAAAGCCTTAACAACCTTAGATCCAGCTCTATCACTCATGTCATTTACCTGACCTCGTCTTCTGTTCAAGTCACCTACTATATCCCCCATGTTTTCTTCTGGAGTCAATACTTCTAACTTCATGATTGGCTCCATGATTACAGCTTTTGCAGCTTTTGCGGCAGCTTTAAATCCAAGTTTTGCAGCCAATTCGAATGATAATTGATCAGAATCTACATCGTGATAAGAACCATCTGTTAAAGTAACTTTCATAGCATCTACCTCATATCCTGCTAAAGGGCCATTAACCATAGCCATTTTGAATCCTTTCTCAACCGAAGGAATAAATTCTTTTGGAACATTACCACCTTTAATTTCAGAAACAAATTCTAGACCTTGTTTACCTTCTTCAGCAGGCTCCAATGTGAATACAATATCTGCAAATTTACCACGACCACCAGATTGTTTCTTATAAACCTCTCTGTGTTCAGCACGCTGGGTAATGGCTTCTTTGTACTCTACTTGTGGTTGACCTTGATTTACCTCAACCTTAAACTCACGCTTAAGACGGTCAACAATAATATCTAAGTGAAGCTCACCCATACCAGAAATAATAGTCTGTCCCGAGGCTTCATCTGTTCTAACAGTAAATGTTGGATCTTCTTCAGCCAATTTACCTAAAGCCATTCCTAATTTATCAACATCTGCCTTAGTTTTAGGCTCAACAGCGATACCAATTACAGGATCAGGGAAATCCATAGACTCTAGAACAATAGGAGCTTTTTCATCAGATAAAGTATCACCTGTTTTAATGTCTTTAAACCCTACAGCTGCTCCAATATCTCCTGCTTCAATATATTCTATTGCATTTTGCTTGTTAGAATGCATTTGATAGATACGAGAAATACGCTCTTTTTTACCAGAACGATTGTTCAACACGTAAGAACCTGCATCTAAACGACCAGAATATGCTCTGAAGAATGCTAAACGACCTACGAAAGGATCGGTAGCAATTTTAAATGCTAATGCAGCAAAAGGCGCGCTAGCATCAGGTTTACGAGAAATCTCCGCACCTGTATCAGGATCTGTTCCTTTAATATTATCTCTATCTAATGGTGAAGGTAAATAACGACATACAGCGTCTAATAAAAACTGTACACCTTTATTTTTAAATGAAGAACCACAAATCATAGGAATGATAGCCATATCCATTACGGCAGCTCTAAGTGCAGCGTGCACTTCTTCTTCTGTAATAGAATCTTCATCTTCCATGAATTTTTCTAAAAGATTCTCATCATAAGTAGCAACTTCTTCAATAAGTAACGCTCTGTATTTTTGAGCTTCTTCTTTTAACTCTTCTGGAATATCAATTACATCAAATGTAGCCCCTTGAGTTTCATCATGCCATACAATAGCTCTATTCTTTACAAGGTCTACAATTCCTTTAAAGTCTACTTCATCACCAATATTCAATACAATTGGCACTGCATTAGACTTCAACATATCTTTAACTTGCTGACAAACCGCTAAGAAGTTTGAACCTTGACGGTCCATTTTATTAACGAAACCAATTCTAGGAACTTTATAGTTATCAGCTAATCTCCAGTTAGTTTCAGATTGTGGCTCAACACCATCAACCGCACTAAATAAGAATACTAATCCATCTAATACACGTAACGAACGGTTCACCTCTACAGTAAAATCAACGTGACCGGGAGTATCAATAATATTAAAATGGTAAGGTTTTGTTTCATCTATTGGCTGCCCATTTTTTAATGGAAAGTTCCATGTACAAGTAGTTGCAGCTGAAGTGATAGTAATACCTCTTTCTTGCTCTTGCTCCATCCAGTCCATAGTCGCAGCACCATCATGAACTTCACCAATTTTGTGCGATACACCTGTATAATAAAGTATACGCTCAGTTGTTGTAGTTTTACCCGCATCAATATGAGCAGCAATACCAATATTTCTAGTATATTTTAAATCTCTTGCCATGTCGTTAATTAAAATCTAAAGTGTGAGAATGCTTTATTTGCTTCCGCCATTTTGTGAGTATCAACTCTTTTCTTAACAGCAGCACCTTCTTCTTTAGCAGCAGCTAAAATTTCAGCAGCTAATTTTTGAGCCATTGATTTTTCATTACGCTTACGTGCGTAACTAATTAGCCATTTCATTGCTGTAGAAATTTTTCTATCTGGACGGATTTGCATTGGAATTTGGAATGTAGCACCACCAACACGACGGCTACGTACTTCTACGTGAGGCATCACATTAGATAAAGCATCTTTCCAAAGCTCTAAAGCCGTTTTTTCTTCACCTGTCTTTTTAGCATCTACAATATCAATAGCATCATAGAATACTTTGAATGCTACAGACTTCTTCCCATCCCACATTAGGTTGTTTACAAAACGCGTAACCAATTGATCGTTAAACCTTGGGTCTGGTAAAAGAGGTCTCTTTTTAGCTTGTCTTTTTCTCATGTCTTCTTCTTAAAGTGTTTAATTACTTTTTAGGGCGTTTAGCACCATACTTAGATCTACGTTGTGTTCTACCTTGTACACCAGCGGTATCCAAAGCTCCACGCACAATGTGATATCTAACACCTGGCAAATCTTTTACCCTTCCACCTCTAACCAATACTATCGAGTGCTCTTGAAGATTATGTCCTTCACCACCAATGTATGCATTAACCTCGTTACCGTTTGTTAAACGAACCCTAGCCACCTTTCTCATTGCTGAGTTAGGTTTTTTAGGTGTTGTTGTGTAAACACGAGTACATACACCACGTCTTTGTGGACAAGAATCTAAAGCAGCCGATTTACTCTTCTTGGTTATTTTGGCTCTTCCTGTTCTTACTAATTGCGAAATTGTTGGCATATATGAATTATATAAAATTTTAAATCCTCTTATTAGAGGGCTGCAAAGGTAGAAATTAAAATGAATTATTCAAACCCTAATTCATTAATTTTCAAGGTAATTTAAATTTATACCGAAAAGCTATATTATTACTGTGGTTTTTACGTTAGTTTTACAGTAAAAACTTAGCCATTTCAAAGTGAAGAATACAGTATTCCAACTCCTTACCATTCTTGTATTTTTTTCACCACAGGTTTTTTGTCAAAACTTAAAGTTAGGCATTAGCGGTAGCTCTCCCAAAGAAACCCAAATAATTGACTCTCTAAATTATTCAAAAAATCACAAAGACTTCCTATCTCTAAAAACAGAAATAGACGAAGTGCAAAAGCAACTTTATAAAATAGGATTTATTGAGAATAGACTAGATTCGATTCAACATATAAAAGACTCTATCTACAAAACAAAGTTTCAACTAAAAAAAAGATTTAGTACCATACACATTTATTATGATAAAAAGACTGTTTCTAAATCGATTTTACAACAAATTTCAAAAGATTTGTTTGATGATTATTTTGAACTAAAATTTATCGAAATAGAAAATGCACTAAACTTTATAAACTCGAAAATTTCTGAACGAGGATTTCCGTTTTCAAAACTAAAGTTGTCTAACATTACAATAAAGGATCAATACAAACTAAAGGCTCATCTTGAAATTGAAAACAATGACAACAAAAGAACTATTAACAAAATCATAGTTAAAGGTTATGAAAAATTTCCTGAAGCTTATCTAAAACATTTTTTGAAAATAAAACCGTCTCAAATTTTTGATTTAAACAAAATAAAAACAAAAACAGAACAATTACAGAACTTGAGATTTGCCTCTGAAGTTAAACCACCCGAAATTTTGTTTTCAAAAGATTCAACAACCATTTATCTATACCTACAAAAAATCCAAAGCAATTCTTTTGATGGTTTTCTTGGTTTTGGAACTAATGAAGAAACCAATAAAATTGAATTTGATGGTTATTTAAATTTAAATCTAACCAACAATTTAAATTTTGGCGAATCCTTTACTCTGCTATATAAGAGTGATGAGAATGACCAAAAAACATTTCAAACCTCTTTAACACTTCCTTATTTATTTAAGTCGCCTGTTGGTTTAGACTTATCACTTAACATATTTAAAAAGGACTCAACCTTTACAACCGTTAATCAATCGGCAAAAATACATTATCAAATAAGTACTAAACATAAAATTAGTTCTGGATTTCTTTTTGAAGAATCAAACAACCTACTAACTAACAACACTTTTACTGCAATATCAGACTACGAAAAGAATTTCATTTCATTTAGCTACGAGTTTATAAAACCCCAAAACAACAATGCTCTTTTTCCCATCAATTCCTATGTATATTTAGAAACAAACTTTGGTAACAGGAAAGAAACATCTCAAAAAGAAAAGCAATCATTATTTCAAATAAATGCCTATAATATATTTAACCTAAACGATAAAAACAGCTTATACATTAGAACCAATGGTGCGGTTATCAATTCAAATTCCTACTTTGAAAATGAGCTCTTGCGCTTTGGTGGCATCAACTCTATAAGGGGTTTTGAAGAAAACAGCCTTTTCGCTTCCCTTTACGGTTTGATAAATACAGAATACAGATTTCAACTAAACAACGCCATTTACTTACATTCTGTAATTGATGCAGCCTATTTTGAAAATAAAACATCCAACTTAAGTCAAAAACTTTTTAGCTATGGTTTTGGATTTGGTATTCTAACCAAGTCTGGACTATTCAAGCTCAACTATGCTAACGGAAAGAGAGAAAACGAACAGTTCAAACTTTCTAACTCAAAAGTTCATATTAGCTTAACTACAATTTTCTAACTAAGAACCTGAAGAATTATAAATTTTCAAGCTTTAAAGCTATTTTTATTGAATTTTACAGTCAAATTTCAAATTTTAACCATTATTTATTGCTTTATTAACTTTTTATTATGATTTTTGACACTGACTAATTCAAATAATTATAAAATGAAAACAAAGTTTAGTGGAATTCTAACGCTAATACTAGCGTTTGTTGTGCATATTTCTTTTGCACAAGAAAAGACAATTTCGGGTACGGTTTCCGACAATAGCGGACTCCCCCTACCTGGAGCAACTGTCTTAGTTAAAGGTACTACTACAGGTACTTCAACCGATTTCGATGGCAATTACACAATCTCAGTAAATCAAGGTAGTGTACTTGTTTTTAGTTTTGTTGGTTACACTACCCAAGAGATGACAGTTGGAGCGTCAAGCACCATTAATGTTACCATGGTAGAGGATGCAACATCACTTGAAGAAGTGGTTGTAACTGCACAAGGTATTAAAAGAGAAAAGAAAGCTCTTGGATACGCTGTTACCACCATTGATGCTGATGCCATTGAAAACAAGCCCGAAACCGATGTTGCCAAATTGTTAACTGGTAAAGTTGCGGGAGTTCAAGTAAATACCGCAGGTGGATTTTTAGGTCAATCACCAAGTGTTATTATTCGTTCTAAAAACTCCATTACTGGTAATAACCAACCTCTATACATTATAGATGGTATTCCAATTACAGGTGATCGTACCTTTGACCTTGACCCTAACAATATTGCTTCTACAAGTGTACTTAAAGGTTTAGCGGCCTCCACACTATATGGTGAAGACGGTAGAAATGGTGTAATTTTAATTACTACAAAAACAGGTTCTACAACACAACGCGACAAAAAATTTGAAATACAGTTTTTACAAACCACCTCTTTATTAGAGGTAGCGAACTTACCCGAATATCAAAATAAATATGGGCAAGGGGCAGATAATGCCATAAATACAACTTTCTTTGGTACTTGGGGAGCAGCCTTTGATGGTCAAATAGTTCCACATCATTTATCCATTGGTGCATTTGCAGAATCTTTTCCTGAGTTTCAAGGTGCTACTGTGGAATACAAAGCAATCCCAAATAACGTGTCAGACTTTTTTAATGCTGAATTAGGAACCACAACTTCGGTATTAGTTTCTAAAAAGACTGAGGAGGCATCGTTTGCTTTTAACGCAAGTTACGCAGATCAGCAAGGTTTTGTGGAATCAAGTAGTTTAAAACGTTTAAATTTATCATTTGGTGGAGAAGTTAAACTAAGTAACAAGTTCTCATTAAGTGCTAAAGCGGATATCATCAATACGGATACAAATAGACCTTCCTTAGCAACTTTCCAATTACTGACTTGGATTCCTAGAAACTTAGATATTCAAAACTTGCCTTATCAAGATCCAAATACTGGTGCTAGTGTATATTATAGAACTACTATTACAAACCCTATTTGGAATGTTAAAAACTCAGGATTTAATTTAGATACTGATCGTTTTATAGGAAGCGCAAATTTAAAATACCAATTTTCTGATAAAGTTAATTTGACTTATACGTATGGATTGGATTTGTATAATGAGCTTAATTTTAATTATACCAATAAAGGAGGAAACGAAAATCCTTTAGGTTTTATTCAAAGTTTCGACAACTACAACAAGGTTCAAAACCACCGCGTTATTTTAGGTTTAAACAGTATAGACCTTGCAGGAGATTTCTCAATGAATGGCCAATTAGGTTTTGAAACCAAAAACACCATAAGAGATGTTTATGGAGTCCAAGGATTAGATCAAATTGTTTTTGGTGTTTTAGATTTAGATAATTTTAGAGAATTTACCCCTATCACAGCTTGGTCAACATTAGATGGTTTTGCTATTACACCTTCAGAGCAAAACAGAATTGGTCTTTTTGGAGCCATGGACTTTGCTTATAAGAACTATTTATATTTAAATGTTCAGGCTAGAAATGACTGGGCTTCTACAGTTGAAAAACCCAATCAATCTGTTTTTTATCCCAGTGTGGCACTATCATTTATCCCATCATCTGCCTTTGAAGGCTTTGGTGGAAATTATTTAAAGTTTAGAGCCAGTTACGGATCCTCTGCAAGTTTTCCAATTGCTTATTTAACACGCCCAACACTTACCTCACAAGGAAATGGGTGGATAAACCCTTTTGATGGTTCTACCGTAGCTTTTAACTCCTTAGATTCATTTTTACCTAATCCTGATTTAGGCCCGGAGAAATTAAGGGAGTATGAATTAGGTACTGAAGGTAGATTTCTCAATAATCGGTTAACTTTTGATATCTCTTTATACTCAAAGAGAATTGAAGATCAAATATTATATTCCGACTTACCAAACTCTACTGGTTTTGTTTTAACCCAAATTAACGCTGGTGATGTGGAGACCAAAGGTATTGAAATTGGATTGAACTTAGTGCCAATTCAAACAGAGGATTTTATTTGGTCTATAAATAACAACTTTACCGCTTATGAATCAACAGTATATAATCTACCAGTAGATTTAATTGAGATAGGTACTGGTGCAGGTATTAATGGAAACACGCTGAATACAGCCATAAATGGAGAACCTTTTGGTGTGTTTAGAGGAAACTATGCCGTTAAAGATGATGATGGTAATTTATTGATAAATCCTACTACGGGTAAAATCATTTTTAGTGAAGATGTTGGGCTTCCAAATGATATTATTGGAGATCCGAACGAAGACTTTAGGTTCACTACTATAAATTCCATAACTTATAAAAACTGGTCTTTAAGTGCGCAGTTGGAGTATGTTCATGGTGGCGACATTTATTCTAACTCGGCTGTAAACTTATTAAGACGTGGTGTAACTAGAGATACTGAAAATAGAGAAGAGTCATATATCATCCCTGGTGTTTTAGGAGATCCTGCAACCGGAGAAGCTCTTACTGATGGAAATGGAGACCCTATACCTAACAACATACAAATTGGCGCCAATGATTTATACTTTATAAACCTAATGGACGTTGATGAAAATGCCGTATTTGATGCCACCACAGTACGTTTGAGAGATATTTCTCTTAGTTACAACATGCCTGAAAAATTATTGGAGAAAACGCCGTTTGGAACGATGTCTTTCACCTTATCTGGTAATAATTTATGGTATTATACTCCTAACTTACCTAAGTACCTTAATTTAGATCCTGAAGTGTTACTAACTGGCCAAGGAAATACATTTGGTGTAGATTTTCAAAATGCACCGTCTTACAAACAATACTCACTTAGCATCAAGTTAACCTTTTAAAAAAATACGCAATGAAAACATATAAAAAAATAACAACGTTTTGTGTTTTACTTGGATTGGCAATATCGATGCTATTTATTTCATGTGAAACTACAAATCTAGAATTACAAGATAATCCAAATGAACTGACATTAAGTTCTGCAGATCCTAATTTTGTATTAAACTCTATAATGGGAACTTTTGGTCAGCAGCATTTTACATTGGCAGGCATAGTAGAACCCATGGTAAGGCACAACCACCTGTTTGGTACTTATGCTAATAGTGCGTCACCTAATACTATGGATGTTCCTTGGCAATTTACCTATGCCATCACTAACAATTTAAATTTCCTAGAAGATTTATCAACCATTCAAGGATTACCACAACATGTTGGTGTAGGACAAATTATTGAGGCTTATGCTTATGTAAATTTGGTTGACTTTATTGGAACAGCCGTTTATTCCCAAGCGGTTAATCCTGAATTTCCAAACCCTATTCTTGATGATGGTGCTTCTATATATGATGCCATGTACAACCAGCTGGACGATGCCATAGTGAATTTAAAAAAGGAAAATTCTATCCTATTTGAAGATATATACTATAATGGTGATGTTGAAAAATGGATAAAATTGGCTAATACTTTAAAATTAAGAATGTATGTTCAGAGTAAATTAGTGGCAACACCAGAAATGGTTTCAAATCTAAATGCGATAGTAGCTGCTGGCAATTTTATTTCTGACCCTAAGGATGATTTTGTTGTTCTCTTCGGGACAAATGAAACCAACCCCGATGTTAGACATCCTAATTTTCAACAACAATATGCAGATGGTACCAATGCTGGTAATGTATTCCAAAGTAACGATTTCATGAATTTACTACTTAATACTAAATCTAGTCCAGACCCCAGAACACCGTTTTATTTTTATCGCCAAGATTTAAATGACCCTGTTACCGAAGATGTTGATCATTGCGGAGCAAGTTGGTTTTGCTATTTAGGCGATGGGTATGATGGTAGAGACCATGGTGACGATGAAGGTATTGAAAACGATGGTGAACAACGTGTGGCTTATGGTATTTATCCTAGTGGTGGCGCCCTTGATACCGCAGGGACTCAAGCTGAAGAAACTGCCATAGCTACAGCTAACTACGATCCTTCTTCTGGAGTAACACTCGCTGAGCACATTAAAGAGCATTTAAGTACAGTGAATCCTACCACAACAAATAGTTCTAACCTTGGTGGCGAAGGTATTGGCCCCTTTTTAACGGCTAGTTTTGTACATTTCTTACTTGCTGAGGCTGCTTTACCTACACCGCAAGGTATGGGAGCTACTGGAGATAGTGCTACTCTACTAAAAACAGCCATGGAATTATCCTTTGCTAAAGTTGAAGAAGTGAGTGGTGAAGAAATGAATGATGCAGATATTATGGATTATGTAGATGAAGTTATGGCTGAATATAATGCTGCAGATGCCGAAGGTAAATTGAATATTATTGCTAGAGAGTACTATATTGCTTGTTTTGGTAATAGTATTGAGGCTTACAACTTGTATAGAAGAACAGGTTACCCAGATTTACAGGCACATGTGTTAGCAAGTGGTGGCGAATTCCCAAGAAGTTTCTTTTTACCATCCTCTGAATTAACAACTAATTCAAGTCTAGATGCTGTAGACGATCAAAAAAAACTCACAGATCAGGTATTTTGGGATACCAATCCGGCAGGTTTTATTGACTAATAAAAAAAATTAAATTATGAAAAAATTAAAATATTTTTTAGTATGCTTAGTACTGACATCCATGAACTTCTCATGTACAGATCAAAGTACTATTGCCAACCCCGCACTTTATGAGTTAGAAAACGGTGCCTTTGTTAGATTTGTTCAAAGCCCTCCAGCCACAGCTAGTGATCCCCAAGGGATTTCATATTCGGGTGAAATTTATGACCCTAAGGGGAATGTTGCAAGTTATACAGTTGCTTTAAAAGCTACTATAGGTGGGTAGGTTTATTTACAGGATAACTATTTTACCACAACTACGTTTCCTGCGAATTTTTCATATACTAGCCAAAGCTTAGCAGATGCTATAGGTATTGATGTTAATGACATTACATACGGTGATAATTTTGAATTTACTGGTTTTGCTACAAGAGATGACGGTGTTGTATTCAATGGCATCGATCCCACTTTTGATACTAAAACAAAAGCTGTAGGAATTGGTAACACAGAGCCCAATTTAAATCTTGCTAGCTATACTTCTGCTATGTCGTTTGCTACCATTGTAGCTTGTGCTGCACATGAACCAGATAAAATGGCAGGAACTTGGACAGTTACTTTAGACGTATGGCATGATTATGAAGTTGGTGATCAAGTTACTGTAACAGAAGGTTCGACACCTAATGAATTTTACATTCTTAATACAACAAACCCAGCTGTTAACAATACCTCAGTAATAATGATTGTAACAGTGGATGATGTTGGAAATGTTACCGATATTACATCAAGTGAAATCTACGACTATGGGGTTCCGATAGTTCCAACTGATGCTGGAGGTAGCTTAGTCTTTTCATGTGTAGGTGTTATAAGTTTAAATGTTGAGTGGCTAACAAGTGACCTCACAGGAACTTACGGAGAATTTGCCTTTGTATTAACAAAAAACTAAAATATTAACAATATGAAAAACAGTATAAAATATATAATATTATTGATTGTAAGCTTAGGGCTATTCTCTTGCAGTGAAGATGATAGCTACTCCATAGCTTATGTTGATGATGAGATTAAAGTAGAACTAGTAGGTTCCATTGCTATCAGTGCAACTGAAGCTTTTGATGGCGACGATGTTGAATTCACTTATACGTTACCCCAAAGTTTCGATGTAGAATCTACTTTGGAGGTAACAGCCACTTCGCTTTTTAATGCCTTTTCGCAGACTCCAAATATGGAAAGATTTAAGATAACTATTCCAGCAGGTACAACAACTGGCACCGCTACTTTTGTTATGCCAAATTTTGACAATGAAGCACCTTTTAGTGGAATTTCAGAGTTTCTTTCTGTAAGTATTACTGGCATTGCTCTCAAACAACCTCCAAGAGAAGATGAAGATGGTGTAAAAATTGATCCTTACATACCTGTAGATGATCCTTATACTATGACTTCTGCACCTGTTATACTAACATTACTTCAAACCAATCTCGCCAGTCCATTATATATGGCACCTGCTGATAATACTTTAAAATTAAGTTTGGATTGGGAAGGACCTTATGATTTAAATGATTTAGATCTTTATGTTTTTGACAATCCGTTTACTGCTCTTTTTGAGTCCTCTGAAAGTGGAGATAGATTTGAAGGTGACTTTTTTAATAATCCTGCCAACGAAGACTATCCTGATGGAGATTATATAGTTGAAGTTGCTATTTGGGATCCAAATGGGCTTGTAACTGCTCCAATCTCATATAAATTAGTCCTTACACTTCCTGATGGTAATAGGGACATTTATGAAGGAACTGTTGATCCTGCTGTTGGTTATGTAGACCCAGTTGGATTTACCCAAACAACGGATGGTAGTGGTAATAGAACTTTTACCACTTATTCTTTACTTTAATAAATTAGTATTGTAATAAAAAAACCACCTCTAACAAGGTGGTTTTTTTATACCTTTACTGCCATGCAAAACCAAACACAAATATTTGGAATTAGAGCCATTATTGAAGCTATTAACGCGGGTAAAAGTATTGATAAAGTTTTTCTACAAAAAGGATTACATGGCGAGCTATTTACCGAATTAGAATCTTTAATTAGAAAACAAGGTATAAACGCGTCCTATGTTCCTGTTGAAAAGCTTAACCGGCTTACAAAAAAAAACCATCAAGGAGCAGTAGCTCAAATATCTCCTATTGCATTTCATGATTTAGAACATTTGGTTTTAAATGTTATTGAATCAGGAAAAACCCCTTTGTTTTTGTTGTTAGACCAGCTAAGCGATGTTCGTAATTTTGGTGCCATTATCCGTACTGCGGAATGTACAGGAGTAGATGGAATCATTATTCAGAAGAAAGGTGGTGCTCCCGTAAACGGGGATACTATTAAAACTAGTTCTGGAGCCGTTTTTAAAATTCCTATCTGTAAGGTTGATCACATAAAAGATGCTGTTTTTTACATGCAGGCTTCGGGTATCAAAGTCATTGCTGCCACTGAAAAAACAGAGAATACTTTATACGATGTCTCATTTAAAGAACCTTGTGCTATTATTATGGGGTCTGAAGATAGAGGCATTAACCCATCAACACTTAAAATAGTGGATGCCAAAGCAAAATTACCCCTCATGGGTGACATACAATCTTTAAATGTTTCTGTTGCTTGCGGAGCCTTTCTATATGAAGCCGTGAGACAGAGATTGACGATTTAAAGTTATTATTTTCTTTCCTTGAAGGTATAATTTATTTTAATTTCATGCTCATCTTGTTCAGGCTCCATATTTTCAATAAAATTGCCATTTTCATCAAAATGTTTTAGAAAAGGGTCATGGTCTTCGTTATAATGTTCCTCTTCCCAATCAAACTTTTTGGGTTTTGCAATTTGTCGCTTAAATAACATTGCAAAAATTAAACCTGTTATCAATCCAGATAAATGTCCTTCCCAAGACACACCATCTTTGATAGGCATAACATACCACACCATACTTCCGTAGAGAAAGACTACCAATAGAGATAATGCTACTAGCCTATAATGCTTTGCAAAAATACCTTTAAAAAACGTAAAGCTAACCAGTACATAAATAAGTCCACTCGCTCCTATGTGATATGAGGGTCTGCCAATACACCAGGTTAAAAACCCAGAAATGATGATCCCCCAGAATATAATCCTCCATGCTATTTGTCTGTAAAAATAAAAAAGCGCCATGGTAAGTACTAACAATGGTACTGTGTTGTGATATAAATGCTTTATACTTCCATGAATAAAAGGACTTAAAAAAATACCTCGTAATCCTTTTAATGTTAATGGATATATACCATATTCATTAAAGTTTACATTAAAACGAACTTCAAAGGATAGTACAGACCAAATTATGAGCACAAAAAAAACAGGGTATGCTACAACACCTGTAGTGAATTTAAACTGTACATTTTGGTTCATAAACTAAAGATAGCAAATAGTTATCCAAACTTAGGCTTTGTGTAAAAATGGCAGAAACCAACTTAGACAATGTGAAAAATTAGAGTAAATTTACAGTTATGAATGAACCCTTAGCGGAACGATTACGCCCAAAAAACTTAGAGGACTATGTGAGTCAAACCCACTTGGTTGGGGAACAAGGTGCCTTAACCCCAAGTATCAAACAGGGATTAATTCCTTCAATGATTTTTTGGGGGCCGCCAGGAACGGGTAAAACTACTTTAGCTAACATTGTTGCCACAGAATCTGGCAGATCATTTTATACACTAAGTGCAATAAATTCTGGAGTGAAGGATGTGAGGGATGTTATTGAAAAGGCAAAACAAAGTGGTGGTTTATTTACTACTAAAAACCCCATTTTATTTATTGATGAAATTCATAGGTTTAGCAAATCTCAACAAGATTCGTTACTACAAGCGGTTGAAAAGGGATGGATTACATTAATTGGAGCGACTACTGAAAACCCAAGTTTTGAAGTAATTTCGGCTTTATTATCCCGTTGCCAAGTTTATATTTTAAATGCTTTTGATAAAAACGATTTAGAAACACTATTAAAACGTGCCATTGAAAAAGACAACATCATCTCGAAGAAAAACATAAAATTAAAGGAAACCAACGCACTTATAAGACTTTCTGGGGGTGATGCCCGAAAACTACTTAATATTTTTGAACTTATTGTGAATTCAGTTGAAGGTGATATTACTATCACTGATAAATTAGTGCTTGAAAAAGTTCAAAATAATACCGTACGTTATGATAAAACTGGAGAACAACATTATGATATTATTTCGGCATTTATAAAATCGATTAGAGGTAGTGATCCAAATGGTGCTGTTTATTGGTTGGCAAGAATGCTTGAAGGTGGTGAAGATCTAAAATTCATAGCCAGAAGGTTATTAATATTAGCAAGCGAAGATATTGGTAATGCAAACCCAACGGCTTTGGTAATTGCCAACAATACATTTCAAGCCGTATCAACCATTGGATATCCAGAATCTAGAATTATACTTAGCCAGTGTGCTACCTATTTAGCTTGCTCCCCTAAAAGTAATGCGGCATATACTGCGATAAATTTAGCGCAACAAAAGGTTCGTGAAACTGGAGATTTAAGTGTTCCCCTAGAAATTAGAAATGCGCCCACTAAACTTATGAAAGAACTTGGTTATGGCGAAAATTATAAATATGCACACAGCTACGAAAATAATTTTGCGGAACAAGAATTTTTGCCTGAAGAAATAAAAAACACCACTTTTTATAACCCGGGTAATAATCCTAGAGAGCAATCCCAAAAAGATTTTTTAAAACGGCGTTGGAAAGACAAATATGACTACTAGTATTTAGTCTAAAAATCTTAAAACTTAATATTTAAAGCTTCCGTTTTCATGGTGTCTTCTTCATAATACTCAATAACCCAACTATTCCCTTTTTTATAAACTATGGCATTTTTCCCTTCAACCAAAAACACACTATCAATTCCTGTTTTATTGATTTTATAAACCACTTTAGGAGAACTATCCACTAATTGAAAACCATTAGTAATTGGTTGTGCATACAACACATCTGATGGGGTCTTATCTTCAATAGTTTTAGTAGGTTTAATATTATTGTTCTTTGGAGGTGCTGCAGTAACGACCTCTTTCTTTGGTTCTTGAATTACAACCAAAGCTTCTTTTTTAGCTTCAACTTGAACAGTTTGCTTCGCCTTTTTAAGAGTTTCTATTTCTGCTTTTAACTCCTTAATTTCTTCAGAAACTTCGTTTTTAACATCAGATTCTTGAGGTGTGCTTGATATTGAGTTTAAAGACGAAACACCTTTATTAGGTACGTAATTGTAATTTAATTTACCTAAACCTTCAAAAGCTTGTCTAAGGGCCGCATTATAAGCTTTTTCATATTCTTTATCTCTACTTTCACCAAACGGCGATGTATAAACAGTTTGGTCATTACAATCTTTGAGCTCAATTTTTAATTTAGTTTTAAACATGCCTGACTCTGCTGAAACATCAGATCTAAGCGCTAAACATCTATTTCTTTTTAAATCTTCAGGGTAGTCTTCGCCTTCTAAAAAAGCATTAAAACCGTGCTTTTTAAATAAAAATTCAGCTAGAGAGTTTAGTTGATACTGATCTTTTTTCTTTAAAAAATCAAATCTATTTGGAACAATGACATATTTGTAATTATTCAAATTAGTTTGAGCAAAAGCAAAGAAAACTGTAGAAAAAGCAATAATTAGTAAAGTAAATTTAATCTTCATCTTTAGTGAATATATAGTTAAAGCCTAATTGTAAAGAAAGACTTTGCGCATTATAAATGTTTTTAAAGTTAAGAAAATTATCTGCCATTATATAAAAATTTATACCTCCTAATTGGGCAGACATTCCTATCCCAATGTTTGAAAACGAATAAGAATCTAATGTATAAGCAGCTTTTATACTTAACCCGTTTAATAATCTTCTGTAATAATATGCTGTTAGTGCCACTTGCGGTAGCTTTGGCCTATTTACAGCATATAATTGTAAACCTATTCTATTTAAATATCCTGAATCATCAAAAGTGCAATCACACTCTTTACTAACTCTTTTGCCGAAGGTATAATTAAGAGATGTATTGAGTTTTATAGGGCGCCAGGTAGTATATTTTGTTTTTGTAGTATCTATAGTGAAAAGGTCTTCAAACTCCTGCTCTATTTCTGTCCAATATTCATCAGCTGTTTGTCCTGAACCTACTTCAGGAAAAATTGGATTGATTCCTTCAAACACATAGTTTCCTTTTAACTCATAATTTTCAACATGCTTACCATGGTTTATAAATCCAATATCTAATAAACTTCCATCTAAATACCACTGCTTATTAATTTGGTATGAAAATCCTAAATCAACCCCCAAGCCTAAATTACCTCCAAATAAAATTTGCTTGGTAATATCTTTCGTTTCAAAATCTGAATCCGTAGTCAAATTAACCAATCCGGAAGTTTTAAGACTTAAATCTAAATCAAAAATATGGTCATAAACATTATTGTCTCCGTTTACTGTTATGAAAGTACCTTTATTATTCAATGAATTTATATTAGTAATGCTGTTATACACTTTACCTCTGATGCCATAAGTAAATTTATCATTAACAACCTTGTTATATCCAATATGTAAGACGGATATTAATTCTGAAGTCCCATTTAAATGATCTAAGCGAAAAGGTCTATTAATATTGTTTTGATTGCCTTCATAAACTAATTTAGCGTAGTCTTGAGGAAAATATATAATAGCATCAACCTCTTGATAAAGTCCAAAGCTTATATATTGATTTTTATTGTAGCTAGGATCAAAAGCAAAACCTCCTGACACAATCTCAAGTTGTTGATTAAATGTAAAAAAATCTGTTGGTTTTAAACTGTAGACAACCCTTTCCAACTTTGTATTAAAGTTCTCTCCATCAACTGCAAATAAATCATAAATTGTTACTCCAGAACTTCCTCCATTGGCATGAATATGAGATAATAATGGTATTCCAAAATACCAATCATTAGATATTTTACCTCCTGGGTTTTGTAAAAGAGACTGAGGAATCTCGGTGAAACCATACAAGATTTGTTTGTTTTGGGCATAAGAAACTCCCACTAAAAGTATAACAAACCAAGCACACCTTCTCATAGTGTGTTATCAATATTAAAAAAAAATACCCCTTTAGATTTTAATTCAATATTTCCAGGAGTATCATCATTAATTGCTGGTCCTTGTTGCAGACTTAAGGTAAAAAGCAACTTTTCGGTTTCTAAAAAGTTTGCAAGGGTACTGCCCTCAAATACTTCAGTATAGTTAAACATGATTGGTGTATTATTAGTAGATGGCTCTACAGCAAAAGAAAAGCTATGTAATTGAATATTTGAATCTGTCAGGAAATCAATTCTTAATTCTACACCCCTATTGATACTATTTATAGTTTCAAAAACAAATTCCGCCTTAACAAGGTGTTCACTTATAAAGTCATCTTTAAAAATGTTGACTAATACTGAATCCTGAACTGTGGATATTTCAACGCCATCTTCTAAAAATTGATTTGCAGGTTCATCTAAAAATATAAGGCTTGATTCAATTACCGGACTAACTTCAAAGTCGTTAACCTGATTAAAATCAATATCCTTTGTACAGGATAAAAAAACAAAGTTTACTGTAAGTAATAATAGTAGGTTAAAAATTCTCTTTTTCATATTTGGGCAAGTTAAAACACAAAATTAAGTAATTACAGATATTGTTTTAATTCTATTAAGTTAGTAACTTGTTTAATACCGTTTTTATTGTCTTTATTAGCACTCACTAAAATCACATCCATTCCAACATTTTGAGCCCCTAGAATGTCAGCCTCGTAACTATCACCAATCATAATACTAGTTTCTACGGTAGCTTTCGCTTTTTCTAGAGCGTAATTAAAGATTTTTGGGTTAGGCTTTTTAACCCCTACCATTTCAGAATTGGTAATGGTTTTAAAAAAATGATTGATATTAGATTGTGTAAGTTTCCTGTTTTGAACTTCTTCAAAACCATTGGTGATGATGTGTAAATTATATTTAATTTTTAGGTAACTCAACACATCATGGGTGTCTTCAAACAGAAAATTATGAGTAGTGAGATAGGTTATATAATCGTCAGAGAGTTTAAAAATCACATCCTTATCAACCTTCATTCCTAACTCTAAAAAAGCATCATTGAGTCTACAAAATCTCAATGATTGCTTATCAATTCTTTCTTCTCTATAAAGTTTCCAGTAATGCAAATTAATGGGTTCATAAAATGAAAGGAAATCTGCAATGTTAACATCAATGCTATTTAAGTCGAAAATTTTGGCAAATGTTAAGGCCGAATTTCTATCAAAATCCCAAAGCGTATGATCCAAATCAAAAAAAACATCAGTGACTTTGTTATTTTTCATTGGCAGAATCTAATATAATATTAAACACCTCTTTAAAGCCATTCCATCTGCCTATATCTGCAAAAGTGTAGTTATGAAATACAGGGACAAACTCCCCATTTACTTGTTTTACTTCGTTTATAATTTCATTTAAAACCTTCTTTTTATCTAATAACGATTTGTTTTGTAAAAGGGCATAATCCATCAAATGATAGGAATTAATCAATAACGGAGTTTGTACTTCGTAATCTAGATCATAAAACAAAAACGGTGTACACGAACCAGCTCTAAAACCAATTATATTCACATATCCCATGGTATAGTCTTCCCTAATTTCTAAATCGATTAAATTTCTATAAGATTCTGGTAAGTTTATCCTTGAAAAAGACTGTCTTGAAGCTTGCAACGGAATATTTAATATATCCTCCATTCGTCTTTTTTCTTTTTTAAGAATAGAGGCATCGTCTATGGCAAAATAAGTAGTTTTTAGACCAACATGACAATAATCTGCAACATGCTTAATTAACGACACAAAGCTTTTCTTATTAGCATTAACACCCTTGTCATATGTTGAATAATCACCAATTAAAAAGAAATACAAAAACTTAAACTTACTAGATTTTTGCCTGTTTATGACGTACTTGAAGGTATCATGTGGATCATGCTGAAATCCTAAAATTACGGTAAAACGCATATATAAACTCCTAAATTTAAATCCAAAGAGGTCTTTAAACGTACCCCCAATGGTGCGCATAATACCCTTCAGTTTATATTTATAGGGGCTAGGAACATCTATAATTGGTTTAATACGGTATTTCATGATTGGAAACTCAAAATCTGGGAACTGCTTCTGTAATGCTTCCTTAAATTTATAAGCCCAAATATCTACAACAGGTTGGTGTAAAAAATTGTGTTTATAACCCAAGCTTTCTTTGGCTGTAAAACGCCCAAATTCATCCTTTACATGCGGTAAGTATTCTTCATAACGAGACAATAAATAGAAAGCAGCTGCGAAAATATCAAACGGAATGGTGCCCTTTTCTCCAATATAGAAGAAACATTTTGTTGTATCCCAATCATGCACATGAACCTCTATATCAGACAAACCTTGCTCAAACATGATATCATGACTTCTCACAAAAAATTCATTACCAAGTTGTTGTTTGGTATATGACATTTTTATGCTGTCATGTGCAATAAAAGCCTCTATTTTAGTTGTAAAACCCACCTCAACTCCCAAAACTCTGGTACAAATATGTTTAAAAACGTATTTAACTCTAGGTGATATATTATGAGTATAAACTAAAAGCATTTATAAAATGGTTTCATCGGAAAAACTAAAATATGCTTTTTCTGTTATAATTACATGGTCTAAAACTTTTATGTCTAAACTTTGAGCTGCGTTTTTAAGTTTAGCCGTAATTTGCTTATCAGCCTCACTGGGTTTTAAAGTTCCAGACGGATGATTATGTGCTAAAATCAATCCTGTTGCACCAACTTCCAAAGCATTTTTTAAGACTAACCGCACATCTACTAAGGTTCCTGTAATACCGCCTTTACTCAATTGGTTTTTCTGAATAACTTTATTGGAATTGTTCAAATAGATAATCCAGAATTCCTCATGCTGTAACTCACCAATGATGGGTTGCATCAATTCAAAAACCGACACACTGGACGTAATTTTCTTTTTTTCTAGGGCTTCCTCACCCCTTCTACGTCTTCCCAATTCTAAAGCAGCCGCTATGGTAATGGCCTTAGCTTCGCCTATACCCTTAAATTCCATGAGTTGCTTAATGGATAATTTACCAAGTTCGCTTAAATTATTATCTACACTGGCTAAAATACGCTGGCATAAAGCTACGGCACTTTCATCTCTGTTTCCTGAACCTATTAAAATGGCTACTAACTCGGCATCACTTAAAGCCGCTCTTCCTTTGTAAAGAAGTTTTTCTCTGGGTTGATCGTCTTGCGACCAGTTTTTAATAGAGAATGACGTTGGTTTTTCTGGCATTGAGTAAATATAGATATTGTATAATTTTAATGCAAGTAAATATATGTAGTAGGAAACATAGAAGTGACAGATGACAGTAGACCAAAGACAGGATAAATTTTGTAAATTTCGAACACAGTAGATAACACTTACTCATTATGAAGTCTTTATTTGAAAAAGAAACACACCAAGAAATCTTAAACAGAATCAATAAATTACAAAGTTCAACAGAACCGCAGTGGGGGAAAATGAATGTGAATCAAATGATGAAGCATTGTCACGGGCCCATTGAAGTTGCCATGGGAACCAAACAACTCAATGCCAATCTTGGGTTTATGAAAAAGCTCATTTTCAAATTATTCAAATCCAGTCTTTACAACGATAAACCCTGGAAACAAGACATCCCTACGGCTCCTGAATATATGGTTAGAAACGACCCAAAATTTAAAACAGAAAAAGATAAATTGGTGGCACTGGTAAACGAATTCCATACTCTAAAAGATAAAACAGATTGGGTAACACACCCGCTTTTTGGAGATTTTACTACAGAACAATGGGGACAAGCACAATACAAACATTTAGACCATCATTTAAGGCAGTTTGGGGTTTAAATAATTGATTTTGAGTTCAATTAAGGTTTATACTTTATTATCAAAAATTTCTATTTAGATTTTTAGTAACTTTAAGAGTCAGAACCAATTAACCTACTTGATTTTAAAATCATTCACTATGAAACCACTAAAAAAAGAAGATATCAGTCAGGAGGTATTTGATTTATATGATTATTATGCGCATAATAAAATTGACCGTCGCCAATTTATAGAAAAGTTATCGGTGTATGCTGTTGGCGGTGTTACGGTATCGTCTTTATTAAGTTTTATAAGTCCAGATTATATCAACACCCTCATGGTTAAACCCGATGACGAACGCCTAAAATCGGAGTACATCCATTACGAATCACCCAAAGGTGGTGGCACTATAAAAGGTTTATTGTCTATGCCCGATAACACGATGGGTAAATTACCTGGTATTGTAGTTGTACACGAAAACCGAGGGTTAAATCCGTACATTGAAGATGTAGGCAGACGCGCCGCTATTGAAGGTTTTATAAGTCTTGCTCCTGATGCCTTAACACCGCTTGGTGGCTACCCTGGAAATGATGACGATGGCAGAACCATGCAACGCAAACGAGACCGAAATGAAATGCTAGAAGATTTTATTGCTGCATATAACTACTTAAAAAATCATAAAAACTGTGATGGTAATGTAGGGGTTGTTGGTTTTTGTTTTGGTGGTTGGATATCCAACATGATGGCGGTTAAAATACCAACCCTAAAAGCTGCAGTACCGTTTTATGGCGGACAACCAAGTGCAGAAGACACGGCCAAAATTAAAGCGCCTTTACTTTTACAATATGCCGAATTAGATACCCGCGTTAATACGGGTTGGCTAGATTATGAAGTTGCCCTGAAAGCCAATAATATAGAATATACCGCCCATTTTTACCCTGAGGTAAACCATGGATTTCATAACAACAGTACCCCAAGATATGACGAGCCTGCAGCCAATTTAGCTTGGGAACGTACCATTGCTTTTTTTAAGGAGAAGTTGAAATAAACATAACTACAGCTCTTGATTTTGTAATAATTTTCATCTAATTTTGTTACTACAAACACGTACTCAATTTATTCCAATATTAAAATAATGCATATCCTGAGTTAACACACATATGATAAAATCAAATTTATTCTTTTCATTTATAGTCTGTTTAATCACTACCAGTTATGCGCAGAATTATAAAAAAGTGGACTCAATTGCTCTTTCATATCCAAGTAAATTTAGCACACCTGAGAAATTAGCTAAACGGATTTCGAAGGATTTTCAAAATGATTTTGAAAAATTAAGAGCCTTATACACTTGGATTGCAAACAATGTGATTTACGACCCCGCAGAATCAGGTAAATTTCTTTATGAATATTCAAACAAAAGAGAGTTTGAAAGAAAAGAAGAAAAATTCAATAATAAACTTTCCAATCGAGTAATTTCAAAAAAGAAAGCTATTTGCCAAGGATATGCAACTCTATTTAAAAAAGTATGTGATGAATTAAATATTAAATCAAAATATGTATCTGGTGCTTCAAAAACAGAAATAAAAGATATTGGGAAAAGATTTTTCTCAGACCATGCTTGGAATATCGTTTTGATTGATAACAAAGAATATTTGATAGATGTTACATGGGGGGCTGGCACATATTCAAATTACTTTCAGAAAAAATTAAACTATTTTTATTTTCTTACCGACCCAAAACTATTTATTAAAAAACATTATCCAGATTATTTCGAAAACGCAATCTTAAAAGAAAAAATAAAAGAAGAAGAATTTCTAAATGCACCTCTAGTCTATAATTATGATTATGAACTAATAAACCCTCAAACAGGTATAATTAAAATGCATGAATCCGATAAAGTACAGTTTGTGTTTTCAACAGAAAAACCTGTTACTTCTATTAATTACAGACTAAACAATGAAAACCATTCTATTACGAACTTCACTCAAGTAAATAATATGTTGAAATTTGATATAAACTTGTCTAAGTTTAACAGAGCAAAAGAGCTAATTCTCTTTTTTAATTATAAAACGGTTATTGGATTTAAAATAAAATAAATGCGTGTGTGTACTAACACCGATAAAAATAATTGCTTCTGATTTTTTCTAAATTAGTTGCTAAACCACGCAAAATGCCATATACAAAACCGGTAAACAACTTACTAAACCTATTCAATAAGTCCCTTTATAGCATCAAAATCTAACCCGCCATAATTGCCAGAGCTCATAAGTAATAAGGCTTTATTATCAAAGTTTTGCGAAAACAGAAACGCTTTAAAATCGTCTGGGTTGGTATAAATAATTAAGTCGTCTCTTTGAAAAGCAGCTGCAATTTGTTCATGCGAAACCGCATCTAGTTTTTTTATCTCTACCGCATGTGGCGAATAAAACACCACCGCCACATCGGCCGCATCTAAAGCACCTTTGTATTCTTTTAGAAACTCTGCATTTAAACTGCTATAGGTATGCAATTCTAAACAAGCCACCAAGGTTCTATTATTATACTGTTCTTTTACTGCTTTGGTAGTAGCTTCTACTTTACTAGGTGAGTGTGCAAAATCTTTATAAGCCACACTATTAGCACTTTCAGCAATTTTTTCTAAGCGTTTACTAGCGCCTTTAAAGGTGGCAATAGCCTCATAAAAATCGTCTTCATCAATACCCATGTGCTGACAGATCCATTTAGCTCCCGCTAAATTGTTTAGGTTGTGTTTTCCAAAAACCTCAATAGGTAAAGGGCCTTCGGGTGTTTCTAACAATGTTTCTCCATCTTCAACGGTGTATTCTGGTGTTTTGTAAGGTATTTTTCTAATAGTATTCTCACTAGCTTCCACCACACTTTTTACCTCTGGGTCTTCTTCGTTGTAATTAATACTTCCACCACTAACAATAGAATCTACAAAAATGCGAAACTGCTCTACATAGTTGTCATAGGTTGGAAATACATTAATATGGTCCCAAGCAATACCGCTTAATAAGGCTATATTAGGTTTATAAAGATGGAATTTTGGACGTCTGTCTATTGGTGAGCTTAAGTACTCATCCCCTTCTAAAACGATGAAATCATTTTCTTCTGTGAGTTTTACCATCACATCAAAACCTTCCAACTGTGCGCCAACCATATAGTCTACATCCCTATCATGGTAATGCATGACATGGAGAATCATGGAAGTGATGGTGGTTTTACCATGGCTACCGCCAATAACTACACGGGTTTTATGTTTAGACTGCTCGTACAAAAACTCTGGATAGCTATAGATTTTCAATCCTAATTCTTGTGCTTTTAATAACTCAGGATTGTCTTCTTTAGCATGCATACCCAGAACAATAGCATCTAAATTTTTAGTGATTTTATCGGGGTACCAACCAAACGTTTCGGGCAATAATCCTTTGGCTTCTAACCTAGACTTTGAAGGCTCAAAAATGGTATCATCACTACCGGTTACTTGGTATCCTTTGTGGTGTAATGCTAAGGCTAAATTGTGCATAGCGGCACCACCTATGGCTATAAAATGTACATTCATTGTGTTGCTTTAGAACAAATATCAAATTCCAAAAATCAAATTCCAAATTATTGTAATGAAGTTTTGCTTTAGGAGTTGCACTTCGACTGTGCTAAGTGTGACACTGAATAAAGATAACCTATTTATAGAGCCAATATTTTTGCTTTTTCTGCTTCAGCCTCTTTAAAATCAATATTGGTAGCTAAGGCTTTATTAATCCACCTTAATGCCTCCTTTTTATCACGTTTATTTTTTCTTATTTGAGCTAATCTAAAATAAGCCCATTCAATGGGCACACCATCTTTTACCGAATGGTTTTCTATGAACATTTTTAAACAACGTTCTCCTTTTTCTAATTGCACATTGTAATCTGCACACACTTTACCTATTTGATAATGGAGGGTGTTTTTATTATGTTTTTCATAAGCTTGTTCAATGGTTTTTATAGCCTTATCTGGTTGCTGTTGGTTTTCATAAAAGTTGGTAAGCTTGTCAAAACAAGTAACTGAACCGCCAATACTTAATGCTTTTTTGTAAAATGCTTCAGCTTGTTCTGGTTCATCATCAAACTCGTGTATGTAACCTTTGGCTAAGTAGCCATCAACTTTTGATAACTGTTCCATTTCATCGGCGTATTCTAAAGCTTTACTTTTACTCCCTCCAATAATTCCGGGTAATTGCATGTACAACTCTACCAACGCCCATCGCACATCAATATGCTCTGAGTCTAATGCTGCAGCTCTTAAAAAATGGGTTTTGGCATCACCTACTATGCTAATGGCTTTAAACTTATTAACTATAAGTGCTTTCATTCCCATAGCACCTCCGTATTTGTAATGATAATTGGCATTATTTTGATCTGTTTCTACCAAGCGCTTATAAATTGCAATGGCTTTATCCCACTTTTTTTGATATGCATAGGCATCGGCTAAAAATTCAAGTGCTTTTAAACTATTGGGTTGCTTTTCTATGTACTTGGTTAAAATATCTTCTGCTTTACTATACTGCTTTGTATCAATATAGGCCTCTGCATTTTCAAGATTAGATTGACTAAAAGTCAAAAGGGGCAGCATTAACAAAAAGTAGATAAATTTATTCATGAAAATTATGTCGGTAATACAAAGTTAAACATTACAAATATCTTTAAAATTGAGTAACTTCACTCAATCATCATACCATTTTACTCATTCTGATTTTTATGGTATACCTTTTGAAAGTATTTTGGCTGTGAACTTTACGTTATAATCTGATGAAAAACACAATACTCCTTTTATTTTTTACATTATTTATAAATTTCTGTTATACACAAACTAAAGATTATAAAGATTTATGGCAGATTGTAGAGCGTCATGAAATTGAAGGTTTACCAAAATCTGCATTAAAAACAGTTGAGGATATTTTGACGAAAGCTCAAAAAGACCAAAACGAGCCACAGCTTATAAAAGCTATGATTTTTAAGAGCAAATTTGCATTGGTTTTAGAGGAAGAGGCTCAACTAAATGTTATAAATAATTTTAAAACCCAAATTGAGGAAAGTGTCTTCCCAACCAAAAACATTTTAGAGAATATGCTAGCGCAATTATATTGGCAATATTTTCAACAAAATAGGTGGAAAATCTATAACAGAACCAAAACAACTGATAAAATTGACCCCATTGATTTTAGAACTTGGGATTTGGAGACCCTGTTTAATGAAATTCATGTAAGTTTTCAAAATTCATTGCAAAATGGCCTTATGCTTCAGCTTGAACCTTTAAGTAAATATGACGCCATTTTAAACACCCAAAAAGACTCTAAAATTTACAGACCAACGTTGTTTGATTTCTTAAACCACAACGCTCTTGAGTTTTACCAGACCAATGAAACCCAAATTACAAAGCCAGCTTATAAATTTGAAATTGACAACCCAGAATTTTTAGGTGATGCACAAACCTTTTCTTCCTTGAAAATAGAATCTAAAGACACAACATCCTTACAATTACATGCTTTAAAAATCTATCAAGACTTAATTCAGTTTCATTTAAAAGACGAATCTCCCAAAGCCTTAACTAATGTTAATATTGAACGCTTAAGGTTTGTAAACCAACATGCCACTTTTAAAGATGCAGAAGCGATACTATTAAAAGCCTTTAAAACTGAAAGTGACCATCATAAAAATCATGAAGTTTCTGCGCTTTACGATTTTGAAATTGCTTCTATACTTCAACAACAAAGCAAAAATTACAATCCAACTACTAAAAAAGAGTTTCGTTGGAAAGCTAAAGAAGCTGTTGAACTTTGTAATAAAGTCATCAGCAAATTTCCAGACAGTAAAGGGGCTGAAAAATGTAAAATTTTAAAAGAGCAAATTGAGCAAAAGTCACTAAACATTAGCACAGAAAGCTTTTTACCCACTCAAAAACATGCGCGGGTTTTAGTAAGCTATAAAAATTTAGACACGCTTATATTTAAGGCTTACAGATTAAATGAAAGTCAATTTGAAAAAATCAATAAAACTTACCGACAAGAAGAAAAGTGGGCGTTAATAAGTAACTTAAATGTCGATAAAACTTGGGAAAGCAAACTGAGAAATGAAAGCGATTACCATACACACTCCACCGAAGTTTTAATACCGAAACTCAACAATGGCAGATATCTCATTGTAGCTTCCACAGCAGAAAACGAGGAAGATTTTTATGCCTCTGCACATATTCAAGTTACCAATATAGCATTGGCTGATATTGAAAATGACACCCATCAAATTTTTCAATTAATTAATAGAAATAATGGTGCTCCCATAGTTAATGCCTCTGTTGAGATATCTTATAACATTAGATATTCTAATACGAAAAAAATAAGAATTGAAACTTCTGATAGTAATGGAAATGTTATAATTCCAAAAGATGAAACCTATTATAGAAACATGGCCCTAAAAGTAAAAGCAAACAATGAAACGGCATATTTTGGAAACTACTGGATGGGAAATCGACAAGAACCCGATGACATTGAAACGCATTACCAGGCCTTCATTTTTACCGATAGAAGTATTTACCGCCCCGGGCAAACGGTCTATTTTAAAGCCATTGCTATTCAGACCCAAAAAGGCATATCTAAAGTCATTCCTAACGAACTTTTTTATGTTGACGTTTTTGATTCTAATGATGAAGAGGTTGCAGAACTTGAATTTACCACCAATGAATTTGGATCTATTTCGGGAGAATTCATTTTGCCTAACAATGGCCTCAACGGAAAATATTACATAGAGTTGTGGTCTGATTCAGATAAGATAGACATTGATATGGAACACAGTTTCTCTGTTGAGGAATATAAACGCCCCAAGTTTGAAACTAAGTTTAAACCTATCACAGAAACCTTTAAAATAAATGACTCGGTTACTACTACAGGAACAGCCTTAGCATATGCTGGTAGTAACATCACCAATGCGAAAGTAGTTTATAGGGTACATAGAAAAGTACAATATCCAAGGTGGTACTTTTGGTATCGCCCCAGGTTTAATAGTGAACCTCAAGAAATAACGCATGGAGAAACCACCACCGATGATAAAGGAGAATTTGAAATCACATTTAAAGCCCAACCAGACCAAAGCGTTGACAAAAACAGTTTGCCCGTTTTTAAATATGAAGTTACCGCTGATGTTACTGATATAAACGGTGAAACCCGAAGTGCGACAACAGTCATTAATGTGGGGTATCATGCCCTTAACGCTCGTATTGATATTGATGATAAACTAGATAAATCTAAAAAGGACCACAGCATTACCATTGACACCAAAAATTTAAATGGTGAGTTTGTTCCAGCCGCAGGCACTATTAAAGTATACAAATTAAAGGCTCCAAATCGTGTTTTGAGAAAACGATTATGGGCAGCACCAGATTATCAAGAATTTTCGGAGGAAGCATTTAAAAACCTTTTCCCTCATGATGCCTACACGAATGAAGACAACCCTGAAAATTGGGAAAAAGGTGACGTTGTTTTTGAAAAGCTTTTCGATACTAACATATCTAAAACCATTGAATTAGATAAGATTAAAAAGTGGTTATCGGGTCAATACCTCATGGTGTTGGAAAGCAAAGATAAATTTGGTCAAACGGTAAAAGACCAAGCCAAAATAACCCTTTTCAGTGATGATGATAAATCTTTAGCAGACAATCAAATCTTTGGTATTAGTTCAAACAAATTAAATTATGAGGTTGGTGAAACGGCCTATGTAACGATTGCTTCTGCTGCCGAAAATATTTCGGTTACCGTTACTGTTGAAAAGGACAAAAAGATTATTCAAACAGAGATTATTCAGCTTAATAACAATAAAAAAGTGATTAGCATTCCCGTAACCGATAAGGACGTTGGAGGCTTTGTGGTTCACTACAGCACATCTGTTTTTAATAGTTTCCTTTCTGGAACTCACCCCATTGCTGTGCCATATCCAGAAACAGAATTAACTATTGAGACCAAAACTTTTAGAGACCGCTTACAACCAGGAACTGATGAAACTTGGAGCTTCAATATTGAAGGCCCTAAAGGGGATAAGGTTAGTGCAGAACTTTTAGCAAGTATGTATGATGCCTCTTTAGACCAATTTAAACCACATGCGTGGGATTTTAACCCCATACATAGGGGAACTTATTATTCGTCATATAGAATTGATAGTAATCAAAGTTTTGGCACTAGAACATTTACCATTCATAATTCAAATAAGAACAGACCTAGCTATACAACACAATACTATGATGAATTTAATTGGTTTGGATTTTCTATGAGATTTAACAAATGGCTGTATGATAATTATATTGAAAATCTACGAATTAAAAGGTCGAAGGAATTTCATGAAAACATAAAAGAAGGCTTTATCTCCGGAACTATTAGAGACAAAGATGGGCTACCACTACCAGGTGCTACTGTTATGGTAAAAGGCACAACCAATGGCACCACTACAGACTTTGACGGAAACTTTTCAATTAAAGCAAGTAACAATGATGAACTTGTAATTAGTTATGTGGGGTTTGAGACTCAGGGTGTAATTGTTGACAGAAAACGACTGAATATTTCACTATTTGAAGACAACGCCCAGTTAGATGAAGTTGTAGTAGTAGGTTATGGCACAGTGAAAAAGGAAAGTGTAGTCGGTTCCATTTCAGCTGTTAAAGGCGAGAGTTTACAAGGTGCCATTCCTGGTGTAACTGCTATACAAGGTAGCGGTTTTATTGAGGCTGATGATAAACAAATTTTTATCCGTGGTCAAGCTTCATGGAATGATTCTAAAAAACCTTTAGTAATTGTAGATGGAAAAATTATTGAAGGGGATTTTGATACCAATATGGCGGACATTCAATCTATTGATGTTTTAAAAGATATATCGGCCACCGCAATTTATGGCGCAAGAGGTGCTAATGGTGTTATTCTTATTACAACAAAAAGCGGGTTGAATGCCTTAACACAGGTACAGGTTAGAAAAAATTTAAAAGAAACCGCTTTTTTCTTTCCTCATTTAAAAACCGATGAAAATGGCAACGTCAATTTTAGTTTCACCACTCCCGAAGCTTTAACACAGTGGAAATTACAACTATTGGCGCATACCAAAAATTTAGAAAGTGCTACCACTACTTTAAAAACGGTCACTCAAAAAGAGTTGATGGTCATCCCAAACGCACCACGATTTTTAAGAGAAGGCGACCAAATAACTATAAGTACCAAGATTGCTAATCTTACAGAAAATCAATTACATGGGCAATCACTATTAGTTTTAACCGATGCCATTACTGGGAAAAAAGTAGATAGTATTCTCGGTAACACATCAAACCTTAAAACATTTTCTATAAACGCTAAAGGAAATACCAGTGTTTCATGGAATGTATCAATTCCCAATGGTATTCAAGCTATTCAATACAAAGTTATTGCCAAAACTGAAGACTTTAGTGATGGCGAACAAAATGCGCTCCCGGTATTATCGAATAGAATGTTGGTTACAGAAACACTACCCATGTGGATTAAAAGTAATGAAACCCGGACCTTTACTTTAGATAAATTGAAAAATGTGTATTCAACAACGCTTAAACATCATAAACTAACTTTAGAAATGACATCGAATCCGGCGTGGTATGCTGTTCAAGCGTTGCCATACTTAATGGAATATCCGTACCAATGTAACGAGCAAACGTTTTCTAGATATTACACCAATGCCCTAGCAAGCCATATCGTAAATTCAAATCCACGAATTCAAGAGGTATTTAACCAATGGAAATCTCAGGAGGCTCTAATGAGTAATCTTGAAAAAAATGAGGAATTAAAATCTATCATCATTCAAGAGACACCTTGGTTACGCGATGCGCAAAGCGAAACCAAACAAAAGAAACGTATGGCGCTCTTATTTGATTTGAATAAAATGAATAATGAATTACAATTGGCACTAGATAAACTTGAAAATAATCAACTTTCATCAGGCGCTTGGGCTTGGTTCAAGGGAGGCCATGAAAATAGATGGATTACCCAACATATTATAACTGGTTTTGGTCATTTAAAGCATTTGAATGTAACTCAAAATGGCGCTCATGAATATTTAACAAAAAGAGCCCTGAACTATTTAGATGAACAATTTATAAAAGAATATAAAGACCTGCGTAAATATGATGCTAAAAGAGATTTGAGTAAAGACCATCTAAGCTACATGCAATTGCATTATTTATACATGCGAAGTTTCTTCCCAGAGATTGAAAAGTCTCAGGAAGTTGAAGAGATTAGCAAGTATTATTTATCTCAAATTCAACAATATTGGTTAAAACGCTCGCTGTATGCCAAAGGCCTCATGGCTTTGGTATGTCATAGAAATGATGATGCTAAAACAGCTGCTAAAATTTTAAAATCATTAAAGGAGAGCAGTATTACCAATGAAGAATTGGGAATGTATTGGAAAGAAAACACCAACTCATGGTACTGGTATCAGGCACCTATTGAAACTCAAGCGTTAATTATTGAAGCTTTTTCTGAATCAGGTTCTGTTATTCAGAGCGAAGCGAAGAATCTAGAAACCATTGACAACCTCAAAATTTGGCTACTTAAAAACAAGCAAACCAACAAATGGAAAACAACCAAAGCAACCACAGAAGCCGTCTATGCTTTATTGCTTCAAGGGAGTGATTGGTTATCGGTAAGTGATATGGTTGATGTTGCTGTAGGGAATGAAAAAATAGAACCTTCAAAGCTTGACGATGTTAAAATTGAGGCAGGAACAGGTTACTTTAAAACGTCCTGGAATACATCTGAAATTAAACCAGAGATGGCAGAAGTAAAACTTACCAAAAAAGGTGATGGTATTGCTTGGGGCGGCCTATATTGGCAATATTTTGAAGATTTAGACAAGATTACCTCAGCCGAAACTCCTATTCAATTAAAGAAAAAATTATTCTTAAAAAGAAACACTGATACTGGAGAAGAAATTACTGAAATAACTTCGGAAACAAATCTTGAAGTTGGTGATTTGGTTAGAGTTCGCATTGAATTAAAAAGCGACAGAGCTATGGAATTTGTGCATATGAAAGACATGAGAGCCGCTGGACTTGAGCCTGTAAATGTGCTATCTAAATACAAATGGCAAGATGGCTTAGGTTATTATGAAAGTACCAAAGATGCCAGTACTAATTTCTTTTTTGATTTTCTGCCAAAAGGTATTTATGTGTTTGAATATGATTTACGTGTTAACAATGCAGGTAATATGAGCAATGGTATTACCACCATTCAAAGTATGTATGCGCCAGAATATAGTAGTCATAGTGAAGGGGTTAGACTACATGTTCAGGAGTAAATTAATGATATTAGGTTTTAACCTTATGAGTTACAAACAGTGATCTTCTAAAAATTATTACTATAATCCCGAAGTATAACATGTAACTTACAAAGTGAGCTAGAACAGCACCTTGAACATCATTAAACATATTTAAAAAATTAATACTGGTAAAATAAATTGTTATTACTAAAAATGCCTCAGTTAAAATGTAATGCCAAAACATTTTTTTTGCTAGCAACTGATATGCAATCACCAAGGATAACACTTTTATCAAATCACCTAATAGTTGCCATAAGAACAAATCCTTAACAGGTTCAAACTCGCTAGAAAAAACTACAGCGACAATAAATGACCTTAAAAGGTAGATAATAAATAGCCCTAATGCCAACTTAGGCATAACCGATTTATAAATACTTAATACTTCTTTTTTGAACTCCTCTTTACTATCTATTTCAGAAAACCTAGGCAAAATATACAAGGCCATCAATGAGGTAACAAGCATTAAATAATAGTTTGAAATCCTTGTCATGGCTTCCCAATGTCCAGCATCTTTGTAACCAATATTTTCAATAATATGATTTCTAATAACAATGGTTATTAACGGAAGAACCACTGTTGGAAACAAGGCCATAAAGGAATAAGAACTCATTTTTTTAAAAACATCTAGACTTACGTTTTTTGTTTTTATTAATGGCACTAAACTTCTTCTATTTACAATTCCAACCAGTGTTATCAAAAATATGAGTGATTCAGCAATGACAACTGATATTAAAGCGCCTCGCAATTCTTCTTGATAAATTAAGAGTAAGGCCACAGACACACTTAATATCTGCCCAATAATATTGATAACAATCAATATCTTATATTTTAAAAAGCCATTCATTATGGAGAATGAAAACATATTCAAAGCATAAAAAGGAAGTACAATGGCAAATATTCTAATGATATAACCATAATTGTTATAAGAAGGAAACACAAAATCGTTGATGAATTCAGCGTTAAAATAACATAATACAGATAACACTGTGGTTGAAACAAAGCCAATATAAAAAACTGTGGAAATAGTTTTACTAAGCTCTGTAAGGTTCTCCTTAAAATCAGAAATATATTTAACAACCCCTTTGTAAAACCCTAAAATAGCAATAGAATGAAGCGAACTAACTAAGTTCCGCAAATTTCCAATTAATGCTAGACCTTCAGCGCCTATAAATATAGCAATGGCTTTTGAAGTTAATAGTCCGGCAATAATTCTCGTAACCACTGAGGCTATTTGTAACGAAGTAACCTTAATTAAAACGTTCTTATTAATGTAATTTATTAATCTTTTCAATTAATGTATAGCCTTTAAAAAATTTATCAAAAGGAAATTAAAATGATTATAGTACCATGATGAAAATGGAGTACTAAAAATTATTTTCCTCTGGAATCAAATATACAAAATCAATATACTTTTAAATTAACATAATAGGTTTAATAGATGAAGTGTATTACTATAGGTTTATTTTACTTTCCTCCTTAATAAATAATAAAGATTAACACCAAGTATGGCAATGTTTGTTATTATAATAGGCTTAGAAATGGGCACCAATAAAAAACCATATACAATGAAGAACAAACACCCTAAAGCATTTACAAATCTTAACTTTGTGACAGACTTCATCAAAAACGATAACAGCACTGTAGACATAGCTACATAGCCTACCCACTCTGTTATGGAAGTCCCAAAAAACACCACTTCTCTAAATAGACTTATTTCTTTTACGATCTACCTCTTTCAATAAAATCTTTCTTAGCCTTAAATGATTAGGTGTTACTTCTACATATTCATCTTTTTGAATATACTCTAGAGCTTCTTCCAAAGAAAATTTTATAGCAGGAATAATTCGGGCTTTATCATCAGCTCCTGCAGATCGTACATTGGTTAATTTTTTGGTTTTAGTAACATTAACAACCATATCATCACCACGAGAATTTTCACCTATTACCTGACCCTCATAAATATCTTCTCCCGGATCTATAAAAAACTTACCGCGTTCTTGTAATTTGTCAATAGAATAAGGAATGGCTGTACCGTTTTCCATAGATACTAAACTACCATTCTGACGTTCTGGAATACCGCCTTTTATAGGTTGATACTCTTTAAATCTGTGTGCCATAATAGCCTCTCCAGCGGTAGCAGTTAACAATTGGTTTCTTAAGCCAATAATACCTCTTGATGGAATCACAAATTCACACACCATTCTATCGCCTTTAGCCTCCATACTTAACATTTCACCTTTTCGCATAGTCACCATTTCAATAGCTTTACCAGAAACTTCTTCTGGTAAATCAATAGTCATCTCCTCAACGGGCTCACATTTCACACCATCAATCTCTTTTATGATTACCTGTGGCTGACCAATTTGTAACTCATAACCTTCTCTACGCATGGTTTCAATTAAAACCGAAAGATGTAACACCCCACGCCCAAACACCATAAACTTATCGGCACTATTGGTTTCTTCTACCCTTAAAGCCAAGTTTTTCTCAAGCTCTTTGGTTAAACGCTCTTTAACATGGCGAGAAGTTACATATTTACCGTCTTTCCCAAAAAAAGGTGAATCGTTAATTGTAAACAACATACTCATGGTTGGCTCATCTATAGCAATAGTTTTTAACCCTTCAGGAGATTCAAAATCAGCAACCGTATCACCTATTTCAAAACCTTCTAAACCTACAATAGCACAAATATCACCCGTTTGTACCTCATCTACTTTTTTTCTACCCAAACCCTCAAAAATATGCAACTCTTTAATTCTGGATTTAACTGTAGAACCATCTCGCTTTACCAAAGAAATATTCTGGTTTACTTTAAGTTCTCCTCTTGTTAAACGACCGATGGCAATTCTACCTGTAAACGAAGAAAAATCTAAAGATGTAATGAGCATCTGTGTGCTTCCCGTTTCAATTTTTGGGGAAGGAATATGCTCTATAACCATTTCCAATAAAGGCTCAATATTATCCGTTGGTTTTTGCCAATCTTCACTCATCCAATTGTTCTTTGCAGATCCATAAACCGTTGGGAAATCCAATTGCCACTCTTCAGCTCCCAATTCAAACATCAAATCAAACACTTTTTCATGTACCTCATCAGGAGTACAATTCTCCTTATCTACTTTATTGACTACCACACAAGGTTTCAAACCTAAATCAATAGCTTTTTGCAAAACAAAACGGGTTTGAGGCATAGGCCCTTCAAAGGCATCTACCAACAACAAAACACCATCAGCCATATTCAGAACACGTTCCACTTCACCTCCAAAATCGGCGTGACCTGGTGTATCAATAATATTAATTTTAGTGTTTTTATATGTAACAGAAACATTTTTAGAGGTAATAGTAATACCGCGCTCACGCTCTAAATCGTTGTTATCAAGAATTAAATCGCCTGTATTTTCGTTCTCACGAAACAACTGACAATGGTACATAATTTTATCAACCAAAGTGGTCTTTCCATGGTCTACGTGTGCAATAATGGCAATATTTTTAATAGTATTCATACCTAGCTCCTTAATTTAAGCGTGCAAAGTTACTCATTATTAACGGATAAATAATATAATATTTGGGCATTCTTTTTTTTCAAAAAAGGCGTGCTATTCACTGTATCTTTTGCAAAAGCAAAAGGATGCCGTTTCTATCACTAATGCCATTAGTTAAATCATCTAATGTGAATTAAAATATTCAACATAAGTTCTATCTTTGTCCTTAGAAATCATCAAACACCCATATGAAGCTTCAAGATATTCCAAAATTAAAACACACCAACTCTAATAATTTCTTTTTGCTATGTGGACCTTGTGCTATAGAGAGCGAAGATATGGCGCTTCGCATAGCGGAAAAAGTGGTTTCTATAACTAACAAATTAGAAATACCTTATGTGTTTAAGGGGAGTTTTAAAAAGGCTAACCGAAGTAGAATTGATAGTTTTACTGGTATAGGAGATGAAAACGCACTCAAGATTCTAAAAAAAGTATCCGATACATTTGATGTTCCAACAGTAACTGATATTCATGAAATTTCTGATGCTGTTTTGGCGGCTCAATATGTAGATGTCTTACAGATTCCTGCGTTTTTGGTTCGTCAAACCGATTTGGTTGTTGCTGCAGCCAAAACGGGCAAGGTAGTAAACTTAAAAAAAGGGCAATTCATGAGTCCAGAAGCCATGAAATACGCCGTTCAAAAAGTTAAAGATTCTGGAAGTGACAAAGCCTGGATAACCGATAGAGGCACCATGTTTGGCTATCAAGATATGATTGTTGATTTTCGGGGTATTCCCACCATGCGCCAGTATGCTCCCACTGTTTTAGATGTTACACACTCACTACAACAACCCAATCAAACTGCTGGTGTAACAGGTGGAAGACCTGATATGATTGAGACTATTGCCAGAGCTGGAATAGTTAATCATGTTGATGGTTTATTTATTGAAACACATTTTGACCCTGCTAACGCTAAAAGTGATGGGGCTAATATGCTACATTTAGATAATTTGGAAAGATTACTTACTAATTTGGTAGCAATTAGGAAAACTATTAACCGTCTTTAATTATTTTAACTTAGGCGAGAATTATGGATTCCTGCCTTCGCAGGAATGACAAATTCATATAAACCAAGGTCTTTTACTATTTCTAACACTTTCAACGGAAGCGATTAACAGTTCTTCAAAATTTTCTTGGTCTAAATCTTCTAAAGATCTAAGTTGAATGGAGCGTACTTGTTTTCTGTTATTATCATTCTTTAAAATAGGAAAGTCTTTTTCCAAAAGGATACCATGAACAAATGCTATATCTACATAATCCTTGCCTTTCAATATATTTAGATATAACACGGGTTTCTTACCAATATTGTAAAACGGAATCTTATAACAATACCGTTCAACTACATCAGGAAGTGTATTTAAAATAACACTCCTAACATATAACATGATTGATTGATAGGGTTCTTTTTGATTAAGAAAATATTCGTCTATTGGTTTCAAAAAAAATTTTGGTCAAATTTAATAAATAGGCATTTAATCTAAAACTTCCTTAACTGGTTTTGGCAATACCTCTTCTGGAAAAGGGAATAAAATAGTTGAGTTCTTTTCTGCAGCGATATTGGATAGTGTTTGATACAACCTTAACTTTATTGCTGATGGAGATTGGTCTATTAATTTTCCAGCCTCAAGTAATTTACCAGCTGCTTGTTCTTCAGCTAAAGCCAAAATAATACGAGCACGCCTAGAACGTTCCGCCTCAGCTTGATTAGCCATCATACGTTTCATGTTTTCAGGTAACTGAATGTCTTTGATTTTCACATCAATGATATTAATACCCCATTCTTTGGTCTCAATTTCAACAATATTCTTTATATTCTTGCCCATTTCTTCTCGTTTAGATAAAATAGTATCTAATTCCACCTTTCCACAAACATCCCGTAATGCTGCTTGAGATAATTGCGTTATTGCAAAGGCAAATTCTTCTACTTCTAAAACTGCTTTTTCAGGGTCTTCAATCTTAAAAAACACTACACCATCAGTACTACAAGGCACATTATCTTCGGTCATAACTTCTTGCGAAACAACATTTATGGTAATAACACGAATATCAACTACCTGAATGGTCTCAATAATTGGAATAATCCATCTAAATCCAGGTTGTAAAGTTTTAATATATTTTCCAAACCTAAACTTTAAAGCACGCTTATACTCAAAAACCACTCGTATCCCAGCAAGCAAGAATACAATGATAAAAACCGTAAATAATAATGGAGGATTCATGATTTATTCTTTTTTTAATTAATACTAATTAAGCAACTCTATAAGATAGTGAATTTTGGTTAAAATTGAAAGCATATTAACCTGTAATTACTGGTAAATACTTCAAAACCTCATTACTAGTTTTTGTGATATATTCGATATAGTATTTTACCCAAATTTACATACCGAAGCTTGGTTTTTTACTTTTGTATTTGGGGCTTTCCTAATAATAATATCACACGGATTTGAAATCATGACAACACATGAAGGGAATTGGCGAAATCATACTTCGGAATAATTTTTGCGGTATAACTCTTGTATTTAAACTGAATTACAAAGTTTTTGATACCTTTGCCTTCCCCGTTGCGGGTTAGTTTAATTATGGGGTCGACTGGTTTTGACAGCGAGATTAATTAAACAGTAAGCATGTGGTGTAATGATTTTGAAACACCTTAAAGGCTAAATCAAACTTTAAACGGCGAAAATAATTACGCTTTAGCTGCTTAATAACTGAATTATAGTAAGTTCAAGCCTAGGTGCACAAGGTGCACAAGCTAAATGTCTCTTGAAAGCCTTGGTTTATGGCGTTCTTATTAGAGGCATCGTAAAAATAAACTAAGATTAGGTAGTGCTTTGTTGCCTTTTCGAGATTTAAAAGCTAAACAATAAGTAGGTAGTTTTTAGCCGGCTTGTTGTCGAAAACCAAATAAAAACTAAACATGTAGAAAGCTATTTGATTACTTGTTTGGACCCGAGTTCGAATCTCGGCGACTCCACAAAAATCATAAAGAATCTGGTTAAACACTAACCAGATTTTTTATTTTATGCGATTCCATATTTCTTTATAAAATCTTCAAAATGAATATTAAAACATGATAAAAATCATTGGATATTTCTAATGAATGAATTACTTTCTTTTGATGAAATTTTGTTTAACCTAAAAAGAGAGTATCATGACTTCATTGACAAAACACAACAGAAGAAACCGTACTTTAGCACCTTGGAGAAACAGATTGTTTACTCCCTGGAGACATGACCTTTTATCGCCTTTGAGCAATCGTATGTTTACACCAAACTTCAATGATTTTAGTAGTCTAATGGGATTTGATGATGCTTTTGAGAAAGATTTCTTTGAAAAAAACTTGGTGCCAGCAATGAACGTTAAAGAGCTTGACGATTATTTTGAAATAGAGTTTGCCGTTCCTGGATTTAAAAAAAATGATTTTGAAGTTTCTATTGAAAATGATGTACTTTGGGTAAGTGCTGATAAAGAATTAGAAGAAACTAAAGAAGAAGATAACTATTCAAGAAAAGAGTTTAGTTATAAATCGTTTAAACGCTCATGCACTTTACCAGAATCTGTAGATCTTGACCAAGAGATTAAAGCTAATTACAACAATGGTATTTTAATGATTACGCTTTTAAAGAATGAAAACTTAGTCGAAGAAACTCCTTTAAAAAAGGTAATTGATGTTAAGTAGAAAATTAAGCAGTTGTCTGCTTAGGTTTTATGGCCGACTCTAACATAAAGCTCGAAAAAAAGCCCTTGTTCAATAAATGAACAAGGGCTTTTTAGTTGCTATTAATCAAATTAGATTAAGTTTCTTATCATTTGAGCTGCCTTTTCAGCTGTTATATCACGTTGTGGTGAACCAAACATTTCATAACCTACCATAAATTTTTTAACAGTAGCACTTCGTAATAAAGGTGGATAAAAACTCATATGCCAATGCCAATGGCTATTATCTTTACCATTGGTTGGTGCTTGATGAATTCCGCTTGAATACGGGAATGAGGTGTTAAAAATTTTGTCGTATGCTTTCGTTAATACCGAAATAGCTTCGGCATATAAGTACGCTTCCTCATCATTCAACTCTAAAATATTAGATTTATGTGTTTTTGGAACAATCATAGCTTCGAAAGGCCAAACAGCCCAAAAAGGAACCAATACGACAAAGGCATCATTCTCATAAATAATACGCTCTTTTTTCTCTAATTCTTGGTCCAAATAATGACCTAAAAGACTAATACCATTTTTTTTATAATAGTTTAGCTGTTGGGTGTTCTTTTTATCAACTTCATTAGGTAATGTAGATTGACTCCAAATTTGTCCGTGCGGATGCGGATTACTACATCCCATTACAGCACCCTTATTTTCAAATATTTGAACATAGTTGATTAATGGATTGTCTCCTAATTCTTTATATTCTTTTTGCCATGCGAAAACCACTTTTTGAATTTCTCCAGGAGTCATATCTGCTAAACTCTTTGAGTGGTCTGGACTAAAACAAACTACTTTACAAATACCTTTTTCACTTTGAGCAATCAACAATCCATCATTAACTTCAAAGTCTGGTGAATCACTTTGCAGTGCTGCAAAATCATTAGTAAAAATGAACACATCCTTGTATTCTGGGTTTACTTCACCATTAATTCTTGTATTACCAGCACATAAATAACAAGATTCATCATGACTTGGTCTTTTTTCGTTATTTACAGTTTCGTTTTGTCCCTGCCATGGTCTTTTCGCTCTGTGAGGTGAAACCAATATCCATTCGCCAGTTAATATATTAAAGCGTTTATGTGAATAATCATCTAATAGCGTACTCATTTAATAATGTATTTAATTTGATTAGTTTATTACGTGTGTTCCATCAGATAATGCTACTGAATATACAGAACAATCTTTTCCGAATTTCTCTTTATAAGGTCCAGAAACTAATTTTTCAAAATCTTTTGCTTTACCCTTTTCAATGAGGTTGATTGTGCAGCCACCAAAACCACCACCCATCATTCTTGCTCCAATTACATAACCACTTTCCTTGGCTTTTTCCACCAGAAAATCAAGTTCCTCACAGCTTACTTTATATTGTTTAGAAAGTCCCTCATGAGAACCATATATCAGGTTTCCTAGCTTTTCTAAATCATCTTCTTCCATAGCTTTAGAGGCTTGTCTAGCTCTGTTATTTTCTTGAATGACATATAGTGCTTTTTGATAATTTTCTGGAGTCACCTCGCTTTCAATCGTTGCTAAATCATCTTCTGTGGCGTCTCTTAAAGCCGTTACTTTCAACATTTTTGCAATATTTTCACAAGCCGAACGTCTGTCATTATAAGCACTATCTGATAAACTGTGCTTAACATTGGTATTTATTAAAAGTAGTTCATGATTTTTAAAATCAATCTTAAACGGTTTTGCCTTTATGGTTCTACAATCTAACAACAAAGCATGGTCTTTAATACCAAACATACTGGCGTATTGATCCATAATACCGCAATTTACACCCACATAATTATGTTCTGCTTTTTGCGAAATAAAAATCATTTCCTCTTTAGTTAAGCCTAGTTTAAAAAGCTCATTAAGACCATAGACCACACTATTTTCAAGCGCTGCAGAAGACGACATACCCGCGCCTCCGGGTATATCACCTTTAAAAACAATATTGAAATTACCAACCACTTTGTTTCTGTTTTGAATTTCGGCAATAACCCCAAAGACATAGTTTTCCCAACTACCTTCTTTTAATGGCTTCAGTTTATCTAATTCAAATTCTACTTTGCTATCCATATCTAAAGCATAGGCAGTAGAAACGCCAGAATCACTTTTTTGAATGGCCGCCGCAATGCCTTTATCAACGGCAGCAGGAAACACAAACCCATCGTTATAATCGGTATGCTCTCCTATAATGTTGATTCTACCGGGTGAAAAAATTAAAATAGGGTCTTCACCAAATGCTTCAACATAAATATCTTTTACATCTTTAATTAGTTGTTTATTCATTGTATATTTTTTTAGTTGCTTTTAATATTTAAGCGCCATGTTATGCTAAAGGAGGCACCTGGTTCTAATGTTTCTAAGCCAATACCATTATTAAAACTATCTGAAACTCCTGTTGTAGGTTCAATAGCTATGGTATTTTCTTTTGGAGGTGTATAAACTTGTAAAAAATTGTTATTTCCTGACGCATTAAATTTTAAATTAAACTTTGGAGTTTTAAAAATGACTTGATCAGAATTAAGTATCCAACAATCATCAAATTGTTGACCTGCTATTTTAAAAGCTTCGGTTGTATCTATTTTAACAGTTCCTTTAGTAATGTTTCGGTCTCCTAGAATTATTTTTTCTGTACTGTCAAATTGTAGAATGCTTTCAAATAAATTATCACTAGTAAAATAAGGGTGCCACCCTAAAGTGAATGGAAACGTCTCAGAATCTGTGTTTCTAACCGTTAGTTTTAATTCCAAATTTTCATTACTAAAAATATATTCCAATTCAATGGTATAGGTATATGGAAACCCTATAGATTTGTTTGTCTCTTTATACTGAAGTGTCACACAAGCAAAATCTTCATTGGCTGTGCAGTCAGTAACTTCAAAAGTTTTATTAAATACTAAACCGTGTAAAGCGTTGTGCTCTTCTTTTTGATTGGGTTCAAACTGAAAATCCTTTCCTTTAAACGTATATTTTCCATCCTTTATCCTGTTGGCAAAAGGAAATAGAATGGATGATGCATAGGTGTCTGAATAACTTAATGGTGACAAATCTTTAATTATTTCATGACCATTTAGTGTTAATTCCTGTAAACTGGCTCCTGCATTTAAATAGATTTTAGCATAAGTATTAGCGTTTTCAATTTCTAAAACACCTAATTTTTGATTATGTTGTATAGTGTACATTTGTTTATAGTGAATTTCTTAATATTAGTTGGTTGGCGTTTTCAATTTGCATTTGTTCTTTATTTAAAATCATTTCTGCTAAACGTTTACCCATGGCATTGAAATCGGTTGATATAGTTGTAATTCCTCCTTCTACAATCTCTTTAAGTAAGGTGTCATTATATGAAATAACACCAACATCTTTGGCTAGTTCTAAATCTAACGCTTTCATCTTTTTAATAATTCTCAACAAGTTCTTATCATCTGGAATGATATATAACTCTCCAGACTTAGGAGTGGTATCTTTTAAAGAATCAACTACTACTGATTTTAACTTATTGTCATTGCAAAATTTTGAAAAACCATCTAACATGCCTTGTGGTTGTTTTTGTTCAGAATTAACCAAGATTAGTTTTTTATATTTAAATATGAGATTTTTAGCTTCTTTTAAGTTGTTGTATAGTGATTTTTCAAAATTTTGATAAACACCTGGATATTTAGAAAGTTCTTGAGGAATTTGGTCTAAGATATAAACCTTTTCCTCAGGAAGGTTCTGTATCATATTATGGGTATCCTCTAAGTTAGCAGGCATGATGATGTAATAATTATAATCTCCTGCATTGTCTAAAATAAGTTTATCAAAAATATCCTTATTGAAATGATGAAAGTATATTTCTACTTGTGTAGTACTATCTAAGTTTTCTAGAAATGAGTTGTATAAGTCTTCTTTAAAGGAATTTAATTCATCAAAAAGTAAAAAAATCTTTTGTGCTATACTTATGTTCTCACTTGAAACGTAATAACCTTTGCCAACTACAGATTGAATAATACCCCTGTTTTTTAACTCATTAAAAGCCATGAGTACGGTATCTCTAGATAAGTTGTGATCGTTTTTAATTTTGTTTATTGAAGGTATTTGATCACCCTTTTGAAGTGCACCAGATGTAATCATTTCCTCAATAGAATTAATGATTTGTTTGTACTTAGGAATTCCTATTTTACTTTTTACGCGTATCATATCATTGTTTTGCAAATATAAAAAAAAATGAATAAAAACCTACTAGACCCTACTAGTTTGGTTGTCTTGTTAATCTTTTACAGTTTATTAGATTATAATTTCTATATTTGAGACTTTAATATACTAACTAAACTAAATACTTTTACTATGACAGGAGGATTTGACATGTGGGACTATGTAGTCTTTATAGCCTACGCTATCTTGATACTAGGTGTAGGATTATGGGTGTCCAGAGACAAAAAAGGACATCAAAAAAATGCTGAGGATTATTTTTTAGCAAGCAAGTCATTACCTTGGTGGGCTATTGGAGCTTCATTAATTGCGGCTAACATTTCAGCAGAACAATTCATTGGAATGTCTGGTTCTGGATTTGCTCTAGGATTGGCAATAGCTTCCTATGAGTGGATGGCGGCATTAACCCTCATTATTGTAGGAAAGTATTTTTTACCAATATTTATAGAAAAAGGCTTATATACCATACCCGAATTTGTTGAAAAAAGGTTCTCTACCAATTTAAAAACCATTTTAGCCGTATTTTGGTTAGGGTTGTATGTATTTGTTAACCTAACATCGGTATTGTATTTGGGTGGTTTAGCTATTGAAACTATTATGGGAGTAGATATGATGTACGCCATTATTGGTTTAGCATTATTTGCTGCTGCTTATTCTCTTTATGGAGGGTTATCTGCGGTGGCATGGACAGATGTTATTCAGGTGATTTTCTTAGTTTTAGGCGGACTAGTAACTACGTATTTAGCATTGAATACCGTTTCTGGTGGTGAAGGTGTTATGGCTGGGTTTCATAAGGTATGGGATGCTGCACCCGAGAAATTCCACATGGTTTTAGAAGAATTTAATAGTGATGGAAGCGCTAATAGCAACTATTTAGATTTACCTGGTATTTGGGTTTTGGTAGGTGGTTTATGGGTAGCTAATTTATATTACTGGGGATTCAATCAATATATCATACAAAGAACATTGGCTGCAAAATCTTTAAAAGAATCTCAAAAAGGTATTTTATTGGCCGCTTTCTTAAAATTACTAATTCCATTAATTGTTGTGGTGCCAGGAATTGCAGCTTACGTTATGGTAAATGACCCTGAAATTATGGCTAGTTTAGGTGAAGTAGGCCAGTTGAATAAGCCTTCTTTAGACCAAGCAGATAAGGCGTATCCGTGGTTACTTCAATTCTTACCAACAGGGCTTAAAGGTGTTGCTTTTGCTGCATTAGCAGCTGCTATCGTATCTTCTTTAGCCTCTATGCTAAATTCAACGTCTACCATTTTTACAATGGATATTTATAAACAATATTTTGATAAAAATGCCGGTGATAAGAAGACCGTAAATGTAGGCCGAATCACTGCTGCAGTGGCTTTAGTTATTGCTGTATTAGTAGCGCCTCTCTTAGATGGTTTAGATCAAGCTTTTCAATATATTCAGGAATATACAGGATTGGTAAGCCCTGGTATTTTAGCGGTATTCTTATTAGGGTTGTTCTGGAAGAAAACCACCAACAAAGCAGCTATTTGGGGAGCTATTTTATCAATTCCAGTAGCATTGACATTGAAAATATTACCAAAACAAATGGAGGCATTTGATTGGTTAGCACCTTGGATGCATCAAATGGGTATTGCTACATTATTGTCAATGGCTATTATTATGATTTTGAGTAATGCCGAAGCTAAAGGAGTTGATGATTCTAAAGGTATTCCACTTAGTAAAGAACTATTTAAAACAACGCCACTGTTTAACATAGGTTCGTTTGTGGTAATGGTTATTTTAGCTGTATTGTACGCCATTTTCTGGTAAACCATTCTCTAAATATATGTTTAAAGCGTCATAGAAATATGGCGCTTTCTTTTTTAAATTTTACAAGACCAACACAAATCAATGTAAGGTGAAAAACTTAAAAGCGACCTAAAGCGTATATATTGTTAAAAGAACTTATCCGCATTGGCGTCTATATATATGAAAAGCATTTTAATTAAAGATTAAAGTGCTTTTTTTTAAATCATGCATTATAAAACTAACCTTTAAAACCTTTTCTAACGTGTGCACCATCACAATATGGTTTGTTACTTGAAAAACCGCATCTGCAGAATGCTGTAGTTTTATTCCTTACTTCAGTTAGACCGTCTTTATTTGTTACTGTAAGTGTTCCGTAAACCAGTAAAGGTCCGTTTTCTAAAACTTCAACTTTTGTTTTTGCAACCTCAGATGTCTCCTTTTCTTTCTTATTCATATAATAACTTAACGCCCCAGAAGGACACTGCTTTACCTGTGAAATAATTGTTTCAGTAGATTCAGCATCAATCTTTACCCAAGGCCTTAAACTTGGTCTAAAAACACTGGGTAAACCTTTTGCACATATACCAGAATGAATACATTTTTCGGCTTGCCAAACAACTGTTACCTCTCCGTTTGAATATTCTTTTGTCTTCGCCATAGCTTTGATTTTTTTTAAATATACGAAAAATAATTAGCGAAAATCAATCATCTTTTTGATTCACTTTAGTCATTATTTGTATTGGCTATACTAGATTTTTCATTTGGTTTTTATTAATTTTCAAATGAAAAAAATTCACGTACTTTTGTTAGAGACTGGTAAAAACTCAAATTTGGATTCGTATAAATTAGGATTAGATTTTGCTTTAGAATTAGATAAAAAAGATGCCTTGGCACCATATCGCCAACAATTTTACATACCTAGAGATAGTAGTGGAAATGACCTGATTTATATGACAGGAAACTCCTTAGGGCTTCAACCTAAATCCACAAAAGAATACATTGATAAAGAACTTGAAGATTGGGCACATTTAGGAGTTGAAGGACATTTTAAAGCCAAAAACCCTTGGTTACATTATCATGAGTATTTAACTAAAAAAATGGCTGATGTAGTTGGTGCAAAACCTATTGAGGTTATTGTGATGAATACCCTAACAGTTAACTTACACTTAATGATGGTATCATTCTATAAACCATCAAAAACAAAGTACAAAATACTAATTGAGAGTGATACATTTCCTTCTGATAGATTTGCTGTAGAATCGCAATTGCGCCATCATGGATTTGATGATAAAGATGGTGTAATTTTATGGAAGCCAAGAAAAGGTGAAACATTATTACATTATGAGGATTTAGAGAAAACACTTAAAAATCAAGGTAATGAAATTGCTCTTATTTTAATTGGTGCTGTAAACTATTATACTGGACAATATTTTGATTTAAAACGTATTACGGAACTAGGGCATCAATATGGGTGTGCTGTTGGGTTTGATTGTGCTCATGGTGCAGGTAATGTTAAGCTAGATCTGCACAACTCAGGAGCTGATTTTGCCGTTTGGTGCAGTTATAAATATCTCAATTCTGGACCCGGAAGTTTGGCAGGGTGTTTTATACATGAGCGCCATGCCTATAGAAAGGATTTAAACAGGTTTACGGGTTGGTGGAGCCATAATAAAGCAACAAGGTTTAATATGCGTAATGAGTTTGATCAATTACCAGGAGCCGAAGGTTGGCAATTAAGTAATCCTCCTATATTATCCATGGCTGCTATTAAAGCCTCATTAGATATCTTTGATCAAGTTGGTATGGATGCATTGGTTGAAAAATCAAATAAATTAACGGGCTATCTTGAATTTTTATTAGATTCTTTAGAAGAAAGTATTGTGAAGATTATTTCCCCAAGAAACACTAATGAGCGGGGTTGCCAATTATCCATTCAAGTAATTAATGCTGATAAAAAGTTACACCATAAGTTAACCAAAGCAGGTGTGATAACAGATTGGAGGGAACCAGATGTCATTCGTTGTGCTCCTGTACCACTATATAATTCCTTTGAAGATGTTTATAATTTGGTTGAAAGATTTAAAGGTATTTTGCATGAGGGATAAACAAAATATACTCATTATTGGCGCAGGTCTCTGCGGCTCCCTACTGGCTTTAAGGTTAGGGCAGCGTGGATTTAATGTCTCTGTTTATGAAAAACGCCCAGACTTAAGAAAAGTAAATATTAACGCAGGCAGATCTATAAACCTAGCTTTATCAAATCGAGGTATTAAGGCTATGAAATTGGTTGGATTAGACAGCAAAGTAAAACAGCTTTGTATACCCATGAACGGACGTATGATTCATGATGAGAAAGGTAATACTTTTTTATCATCTTATAGCGGACGTGACTATGAATACATCAATTCAATTTCACGAGCCGATTTAAATGCGCTTCTGTTAACCGAAGCCGAAAAACACGAGAATGTAGTAATTCATTTTAACAAAAAATGTGAGTCGGTTAACTTTGAAAAAACCACAGCACTTTTCAAAGATTATGAAACCAACACACAATTTATTGAAGATGCTGATGTAATTATTGGAACCGATGGTGCTGGTTCGGCTTTACGCAAAAGTTATTATCTAGGGAAAAAGTTTCTGTTTAGCTTTTCGCAAGATTATCTAACGCATGGGTATAAAGAATTGTGTATTCTTCCAAAGGGAAAAAATGATTTTAAAATATTTAAAAATGCGCTTCATATTTGGCCTCGAGGTAGTTTTATGCTTATCGCACTACCAAATCTAGATGGTAGTTTTACAGTAACTCTTTTCCTAAGTTATAATGAAGGAGTATATAATTTTAACGGCTTAAATACTGATGAAAAAGTGTTGGAGTTTTTTAAAAAAGAATTTCCAGATGCCCTAGCTCTCATGCCAAATTTATTAGAGGACTTTAATAATAACCCAACTGCGCCTTTAGGAACCGTTAAATGCTCTCCTTGGCATTATAAAGGGAATACACTTTTAATGGGCGATGCAGCACACGCCATAGTACCGTTTTATGGACAAGGTATGAACGCAAGTTTTGAAGATGTGGTTGAGTTTGACAACGTTCTGGATAAGAATTTGAACAATTGGAAAGCAATCTTTGAAACCTATGAAAAATCCAGAAAAAAAGATACTGATGCCATTGCAGACTTAGCCATTGACAATTTTTATGAAATGCGAGACCATGTGGCCAACCCTATTTTTCAGGAAAAGCGTAAATTAGAAATGACTTTAGAAAAGGCATTCCCCAATGAATATGCATCAAAATATGCTTTGGTTACATTTAATGAAAATTTAGGATATTATGAAGCCATGTTAAAGGGCAGAGCTCAGGATAAAGCGATTTTAAACTTGTTATCTGAAGGAGAAATTAATGTTAATGATGATTTAAGATCAATTCTAAATAAAATTACAAAAGAAACACAAAAAATTCTAGAAGAAGATAACGTTGCCAAATTAAAATAAAAACTATGAACCTGAACTTAAACAATAAAAACGCCTTAGTTTGTGGTAGTACGCAAGGCATTGGTAAATCAACTGCTATGTTACTCGCTTCTGAAGGTGTAAATGTAACATTGGTTGCTAGAAACAGAGAAAAGCTAAAAGCTGTTTTAACAGAATTACCTAATCAAAAAAATCATAGTTACATTGTGGCCGATTTTTTAAATCCCAGAGAGTTACAAGAGCAGGTCATTAAATTTATTGACAGCAATCATGGTTTTCATATTCTTGTCAATAATACTGGCGGTCCTAGAAGTGGTGATATTTTAAACGCAAGTTTAGATGAGTTTGAAAATGCCTTCACCATGCACATTAAATGTAATCATGTGTTAGCTCAAGCTACAATTCCCTTTATGAAAAAAGAAGGATTTGGTAGGATTGTAAATATCATATCTACTTCAGTAAAAGAACCTATTCCCATGTTAGGTGTTAGCAATACTATTAGAGGCGCTGTAGGAAATTGGAGTAAAACCTTATCTATGGAAGTAGCTCCTTTTGGTATAACCGTAAATAACGTTCTGCCAGGTTTTACTGAAACCGAACGATTAAAAGAGATTATAAATATAAAAGCCATTATTGAAGATAAGACCCCTGAAGAAATGACCGAAACTATGAAAAACTACGCCCCTGCTAAACGTTTTGCTAGTCCAGAAGAGGTTGCCAATGCTGTAGTTTTCTTGGCGAGTGATTGTGCTAGTTATATTAACGGAATTAACATTCCTGTTGATGGAGGCAGAACAAAAAGTCTGTAATTTATATCCATACCCTTACTTAAATACTGAAAATTACCGAAGAAATAGTATATTTAGATAGAACATAATTATTAATAAACTCAAATACCCAATTTGGGTTGCTCTCCTTTTCGGAGAGATTAATAGGGGCATCGTATGAGTAAGTTAGTTTCTCCTTTAAATTTTAAAGATTGGATTGAAGAAAATCGTCATCTATTAAAACCACCTGTTGGCAATAAATGCATTTGGAAAGACAGTGAATATATTGTAATGGTTGTTGGTGGCCCAAATAACAGAAAGGACTACCACTATAACGAAACACCCGAATTTTTCTATCAGATTGAGGGCGATATGGTTTTGAAAATAATCAATAATGGAAAACCTGAAGATGTTCATATAAAGGAAGGTGACATATATCTTTTACCTTCTAAAATTCCACATTCACCTCAGAGAAGGTCTAATACGGTTGGTTTAGTTATTGAATACCCGCGATCTAAAAAAATGAAAGATGCCTTAGAGTGGTATTGCGAAAACTGTGGCAATCTGCTCTACAGAAAAAAATTCAAACTTGATGATATTGAAACCGATATGCCTGTAATTTTTGACAAGTTTTATAACAGTAAAAAGAAACGTACTTGTAAAAAATGTGGAACCAAAATGGAGCCCCCTAAAAAAATATAAACTACAAAATTGTGAAGTTCCTCATTAGGAGGAAGTATTACTAAGTAATCTCCAAACTATAAAAAGACCACCACAGCTTAAGCCCTGTAATCAGAAAAAATGGAAAAGCGTAAACTTAGAATAAACGGTCATTCTCACCTACTTCCTTACCCAGAGGAAATTCCTGAATTTATGCAGGAAAAGGGGATTTTTTGGGTAGATAAGGACAGAAAGTTTATGCTTCAAAAAGATTGGAAGCGTCCTGTTACAGATTCTAGTTTTTTCCTCAACGAAAAGTTAGAATGGATGGAACGTAACAAAATAGATCATGCTGTGGTTTTAAATCTTTCGCAATTGTATGGCAATGGCTTACGCGTTGAGGAAATGAAAAAGGCTTTACGTTTTCAAAACGATTTTAATGCCAGAATTCAGCATGAACACCCAAGTAAATTTACCTGTGGTTTTGTAGTTCATCCCGGTTTTTTAAGAAGCGCTTGTTGGGAAATTGAACGTTGCGTGGAAGAACATGATTTACAACTCCTTTGTTTACCAACGCACTACATGGACACCATTGGTACTTGGCGTTGTATTTATGATGAAGAAAACGAACCGATTTTTGAATTGGCCAACAAATACAATTTAGCAGTAGAAATTCATCCGTATGATGGCGAGAAATTTATTAAGTTAGAAAATACTTCCTGGAGGTTTCACTTAATATGGATGTTGGCGCAATGTGCTGATGCCTACCATTTTTTAACTCTAAACGGTTATCAAGATAAGTATCCAAACATGCGCACCTGTTTTGCTCATGGTGGACAGTTAGCACAAATAAATATAGGAAGACGTATTCAAGGCTTTGATGGCAGACCCGATTTATTTGAAGGCAAACACCACCCCAGAAAGGCTGTTGGACATAAAAACATTTTCTTTGATACCTTAGTACATGATACTGGTAGTTTAGAATTACTTATCAAAAATCATAGTTCAAAACAAGTTTTAATGGGTCTTGATGACCCTTACCCTTTGGGGGAAATGGAAAGTAAATCTCAGTCATCTTATCCTGGAAAGATTTTAGATTTAGCCTTAAAGCGAAATATCATTAATCAAGATGAATATGATGCTATTTGGGAAAACAATGTTATACAGTGGCTTTGTGGTGAAAACACATCTGCTAAAGAAAAATTAATTAATAGAATATTAGCTTAATTTCATTTTTTTAATTCTTTAAAAAATACATTTTCCTTTATAATACAAAATTTCAATTAGTTAGTTTCCTCCTTTGATTCAGGTAATAATTTGGCTATCAAACTTGGCTCACTTATATATTTCTTTGCTACTTTATTAACAATTTTAGTAGTTATTAACGCAATATTTTCTTCATAATCATCAATACCTTTATCAAAAGTTTTATTCCAAAACACTCTATTATACATATGGTTAAGCCAAAACCCATTCGTCTCTAAACTTTTCTTTCTGTTTAATAACCAGTTTTTCTTCACATTCTCAACTTCTTTTTTTGTTACTCCCTTTTTTATAAGTTGTTTTAAAACCGATAAGCTTTCTTTTTCTAAAGCATCTATATTTTCGGGAGCACAAGAAAACGTAATACCTCCAGTATACCTAGAGTAAGGCCTTCCTATATGTCCAAATTTTGCTCTAACAGAATAAACTTTTCCTTCTTCTTCACGAATTCTATCCCGTAAATGTGATTCAAAAATTTGTCCAAAAACTTTTAGGGCTTCTCCTTCTTTTCTTATGTGCTTTGCTTCTTTAGTAAATTCTATTATTAAGTTAGCCTTATCTTCTAAACCTTTGTAAACTTCTACACGCTCACCAGAGAGTATGTTCTTGTAAGTAGACAATGTATATTGTTCACGTTTTTCTGTACTTGGTAACGATGCCAAGTACTTTTCTATGTAATGTTTTAAAATATCTTCATCAAAATCACCAATAAAGAAAAAATTAAAATCTCCTGCATTTTCAAAGCGATTAGTATAAGCACTGTATAAATCTGAATAAGGTACAGAATCTAACAACTTTTCCATATTATCTCCTTCATTGATATCAAAATATCTCGGGTTATCTATATTTTTTAATTTATTGATTGTACTGGAAAATATATTATCTGGACTTAATTTTCTGTTTTTAAGAACAGCCTTAATTTTGTCAACATACGTTAAATACATAGCTTCATCATTATTAACAGCCGTAAAGTTTAAGTATATTAATTTGAATAAGGTCTCTAAATCTGTTGTTCTACAGCCCCCATTTAACCCCTCTTCATAAGTTGATATGTATGGAGATACATTAACTTTTTTTCCACTCAAAACTTTAGACAATTCATAACTTTTAAACCCGCCAATACCAGCAACCGTAACAATTGACATATGTCCAATTCTTTTAACATCTTCATCATTAAACACCGAAGTTCCTCCATAACTATATGCCTTAAAACCAACTTGTTCTTTATCGAAATCCGTTTTTTTGTAAAATACCTTTGCTCCATTGCTGAGTTCTAATTTCTTAATACCATGCATGGTATCCTCTTCTAAAACAATATTTCCGTTTGGTCTAATCTCCTCTAAAAGTTCATTTTCTATTTTTTGGGGTTTATATGCTGTAATTGTGGTATCTATTTCTGTTAGTGAAAGTACTTTAAGCAGTGTGCTATTATTTGGGAGCACAAAATCCTCCTTTTCTGGAGCAGTTATTATCAATGCTCTATTGTCTTTATGGTAAATAGAGTTAAACATAGTATTAACTTCTTTAATGGTTATTTGAGGAATCATTGATTTATGAAAATTATAATACCAATCGTTAGAGTAAAGCACCCCGTCTCCTTTAAATTCTTCCTTTAAAAGACTAAGATAACGACTGGAATACCAATCATTTTTACCTTCTAAAAATGACTCATTGTTGGCCAACATATCATTTTTTATTCTATTAAACTCTTCTTCATTAAACCCAAAACGTTTAACCCGCTCTAATTCTAAAACCATATGTTTAAGCGCATTTTCAATTTCAGTTTCTTTGACATAAGCCCCTATTGAAAAATGATAATGATAATTACTTATTGTAGAATTTACTGTTACTACGGCGGTAATAAAAGGAGGCGAATTGCTATTAGACAATTCAACAAGCCTATTATTAATCATTCTTAGCATCATTCCTGCTATTATGCTATTTTTTTGATGACCCATGAGCACAGTTTTTTTCCTTTTAGGGTATTTATCATAAAAGCTAAGCATTAAATTAGTCAAGGTTTTTTCTTTATCTGTAATAACTTTAACACGGGTTTGACTATGATAAGGTACAGTATCATAATTTTTTATAGGCTTTTCAATATCAGGATTACGTAATGAAGAAAAATGTGCTTTTATTTTATTTTCAACGTAAGAGGCATCTAAATCTCCAACAACCACAATTCCCATTAAGTTAGGGCGGTACCAATCTTTATAAAATCTGCGTAAATCATCCGTTTTGAAATTTTTAATATTCTCAATTTTATCATCAGAAAAATATTTTAACTGTTGCATACCTTCATACAGAAAAATTGCGGTTTCTTTTCCAATACGATAATTACTACCAAGCCTTCCTCTAAATTCTTCTAATACCACAGGACGTTCATCGTTTATAGCATCATCTTTAAGTACTATGTTATGTGCCCAATCTTCTATAATCTGAAATGCCTTATCTATTTTCTTTAAGTCTTTACTTGGTACTTTTAATTTATAAACTGTTTCATCAAATCCTGTATGAGCATTAAGGTCTGCTCCAAACTTCATCCCAATACTTTCTATATACTTTACCAGTTTGTCCTTCTTGAAATTTTTAGTACCGTTGAAACCCATATGCTCTAGCAAATGTGCCAATCCTTGCTGAGAATTGTCCTCTTGTAAATGTCCTGCCTTAACTATTAAATTTATATAAGCGGTCTCTTTAGGTCTATCATTTTCTTTAATGTAATACTTCAATCCGTTTAAAAGTTCTCCTCTAATAGCTGTTGAGTCTTTGGGGATTTCACTTTCTAAGTCATACGTAAATACCTCTGTTCTATCAGATTCTTGAGCACTTATTATAATAGAAATAAATAATAAATAAATTGTTAAGTGGTATTTCATAATCTTAGATTAATTGGATATTTCTATAATTTACAAGTTAGCATTAAATTTGTAATAAAAATTTCACGAGTAATCATTTTTAACATATAATTTTATTTTTTTGTAAAAACAATACAGTTGATTTAAGAAAAATTTATGCACTTTATACCAGAAAAATTAGATGATTATATAGTAGTTCATTCCGAAAATGAGCCCGAATTGTTACAACAGCTAAACAGAGAAACCTATCAAAAAATTCTACAACCGCGTATGCTAAGTGGGCATTACCAGGGCAGATTATTAAGTATGATTTCCAAACTGGTTAACCCGAAAAATATTTTAGAAATAGGAACTTATACTGGCTATTCTGCTATTTGTTTAGCGGAAGGCATACAAACTAGAGGCGAGTTACATACCATTGATATCAATGAGGAATTGTACGATTTTCAAAGAAAGTATTTTGACAAATCTGGTTATGGTAATCAAATTGTTCAACACACAGGAAATGCTCTAGAAATAATTCCAGAGCTAAATAAAACCTTCGATCTTGTTTTTATTGATGCCGATAAAGATAATTACCCTAATTACTATGAATTAATTATTGAAAAACTAAACCCTGGAGGTATTATTTTATCTGATAATGTTTTATGGAGCGGTAAGGTCATAGAAGAATTAAAGCCAGATGATGAAGACACCAAAGCTTTAATTGAATACAATAAAATGTTGAAGGAAGACCCAAGAATTGAAACGGTAATATTACCTATTAGAGACGGACTAACTATTAGCAGAAAATTAGGTAATTAAAACTTACGCTTTACAGAACCAGTAAAATCCTCTAAATCGTCTTTTACTTTATCAAGTTCATTCTTAACATCTTTTGTTATGCTGGTATCAATGCCATGATTTTCGGCACTTTTAGTTATTTCGTGTTTAATATCGTTTGTAGCATCCTTAAGTGTGCGCATACCTTTACCCAAACCACGAGCAATTTCTGGTAGCTTATCAGCTCCAAAAACCATTATAACAATGAACAGAATAAATGCTATTTCTGCACCGCTAATGAATAAAAATGTAGGTTGATAAATCACAGTACAAATATAGGAAGTTGTTTTTATTATATAAACAAAAAAGGTTGGCATTAAACCAACCTAATTATATTTTTAAAATGCTTTTTAACCTTTTACTTTATTTTTAAACTTTTCAAAATCGTTTTCTTGAACTTCCTTAGGCCATAAGTTATTACTAGTGTCAATATCAGCTGTTTCAAGGTCAGGGTCAACAACAATACTTACAATTTCTTTATCTGAGGCAATAGCTTTAGAAACTTCATTATCATTAAACCTCCAAATTTGAGCCGGATATGTTTCTTCTTTCTTTGTACCATCAGCATATGTAAACTCTACAATTATGGGCATTACTAAGCCTCCTGGTTTTTCAAAAGTAATATTATAGAAAAACTTAGGCGTTTTTATTGTTTGACGTTCCTCATTACTAAAATTATCCATCAAATATTCTTTTACAGATACAACTTCAGTGGGATTTTGGTCTTTCATAGAACTGTCATACTCCTCGCTTCCTTCTTCAACCAAATAAACTAAAGGTCTTAATTGTTCTCTCTCTATTCCTCTTTCTTTCATAATATCTTTCATATCAGCGTTAGGTTCAGATGACACATAATACTTTTTCACATCTTTTATTCCAATATCAACCCAATCTGTAGTATAAAACCAACCGCGCCAGAACCAATCTAAATCTACGGCCGAGGCATCTTCCATAGTTCTGAAAAAATCTTCTGGTGTAGGGTGTTTAAATTTCCATCGATTAGCAAATTCCTTAAAAGCATAATCAAATAATTCATGCCCCATGATGGTTTCTCTAAGAATATTTAAAGCTGTTGCTGGTTTCCCATAGGCATTATTCCCTAGTTGGTAAACATTCATAGGCTTAGACATTATTGGAGCAATTCTATCTTGATCACCACCCATATATGGAACAATTAACCTAGCTGGTCCTCTGTCTGCTGGAAATACGTCATGTTGTGGTGATAATGCATCTGGATAATTCTTTCCAAACTCTAATTGAGCCAAATACTCTAAAAATGTATTTATACCTTCATCCATCCAAGCCCATTGACGTTCGTCACTATTGACAATCATAGGGAAAAAATTATGACCAATTTCGTGGATAATTACTCCCATCATACCATATTTTACACGGTCACTATAAGTGCCATCTTCATTTGGACGACCATAGTTCCAACAAATCATTGGGTACTCCATACCTTGATTTTTAGAATGTACCGAAATAGCTTTATGATAAGGGTAATTAAAAGTCATTCTAGAATATGTCTTTAATGTACTAGCTACAACTTTTGTAGACCATTCTTCCCACAAAGGATTACCTTCCTTAGGATACATTGACACTGCCATAACATCTTTATCACCAACTTTAACAGCCATCATGTCTAAAATAAATTTTCTAGAGGATGCAAATGCAAAATCTCTAACATTTTCAGCTTTCAGCTTCCAAGTTTTTGTTTCATTAGAAAATTTTTTTTCAGCTTTTTCTACTTCTTCCTGAGTAACAATTAAAACGGGTTTATCATAAGTTTTTCTAGCCTTTTCGTAACGTTCCAACATGGTTTTAGAATACACTTCTTTTCTGTTGGTAAGTATACCTGTGCCGTCCAAAACATGGTCAGCAGGTACGGTAATATTGACTTCATAATCTCCAAAGGGCAAAGCAAATTCTTCACTGCCCCAAAACTGAAAATTTTGCCATCCTTCAACGTCATTATATACAGCCATTCTTGGAAAAAATTGTGCAATTACATAAGCCCTATTTCCGTCATTAGGAAAGTACTCATATCCCGAACGGTCTCTTAAAATAACATGATCGTTAATATTATACCACCATTTTATTGAGAATGAAAACTTGTCGCCAGTTTGCATAGGCTTAGGCAACTCTATACGCATCATGGTAGAGTTAATGGTATATTTTAAAGGTTTACCATTAGTATCCTCAACAGTTTCTATATTAAAACCACCATCAAAAGGTTCTTTAAGATAATTGTTTATGAAATTTTTTGGATACATTATTGTTTCATCATTGTTACTTTCAATGAGTGGAGATTTTGAATCTTTTGCTCTCTTATTTTGATCTAATTGTAACCACAAATAACTTAATTCATCTGGAGAATTATTGGTATAGATTATAGTTTCAAAGCCGTATAGTTTAGCATTTTTATCATCTAGAACAATATCCATTTTATAATCAGCTTGCTGTTGGTAATAAGCATGACCAGGGGCTCCTGAAGCTGTTCTGTATGCATTTGGTGTAGAAAACTCGTCACTTAATTGTTTAAATTTATTGGTATTTGTATGACCTGCTTTTGGTCGTTCAATTTCATGTTCTTGGGAAAAAACAGATACAGAAACAAAAATCACAATCAGAAAATAACACTTTAAGTTTTTCATTTTCAAATTTTATATTATTATTAATTATGTCTTATAGATTGAAATGAGAAAATCCTTTTTATTAAAAAAAACCAAACGAAAATAATTATTTAGCGATTGGTTTAACTTACTTTTAATTAAAATTTAACACAGCATTATTGTTCTGAACAACTAGAATAAAACTTTTTTGTTTGGAGTTTATTTTTGTTTTAATGATATTTTGTTGGTCTTCAAACATATCAAATAAGACCGTATTTGTAATTTCAAAAGATTCAATACTCTCGACGCCTTCAATTTCAAGATAGCACTTCATAACATCAAGATCATACTCTTTACCAATAAAAACAAAACTTGCATCTGTACCGTTAATCTTTATTTTTATCTTGTTACTTAAGTACCTTTGAATATATAAATTTACTCTAGGTGTCTCATTTGATTCATCTAAGGTAATAGACTCATCATAACGCTCTCTTAGTACACTTTCAAAATCGTCTAAAAAAACTCTAGTTATTATTTGAACCGATTGTTTATCCTTAACATATTCTATTTGAGTAACACTAATGTAGTATTTATGAATACTGGAAAAGGCTAAAAGAGGTATTACGAATAGGATTAATAAGGTTTTTGACAACGGCATTTGTTTATTGCGAAAGTAAGTAAAGAATTTCAAAAACTATTCTAAAAATAATATTAGTCCCTTGATTGCAGGTTAAGTTTGTTCTTATCGAGTAAATGTATAATTAGAATTGAAAGACCAAAAAAACCAAAACTAATCTTTCGCATTTTTATCTTTTAAATATTCCTTACTTATTTCGTACAGGAACTGAAGACATTCAATTTCATGGTCTTTTTTAAGTAATTCTTTATCTAAATCTTTGGTGTCTACATAGGCTATAAAATCATTAACATCTTCTAAAGGAATTTGAAACATTTCACTTATATATTCAGGAGAATAAACATCAAAAAGTTCTATAGGTTTTTCAACAACTACGTATTCTGGTTTGATATATTCTTTATTTTTTTTACCAAAAATAAGTTTAGAAATTTTCTTAACATCAAATCCATTATACAATTCCCCTTTACTGATTCTTGATTTTAAATCTTTTTGAACAGTCTCGGCATCAAAAGCCTTATCATCATAATATTCATAATCAACATTCATGCTCCCCATCTTCAAAATAACTGGTTTCAAATAGGAAACGTTTTCAATATCAGTGGTAATATTTCCAGTGAGACCAGATGACAGCAAAACGGCATCTAATTTATGAATCTGTTCCACCAAATGAATCCCTAATTTCCCAGATCTTACAGCATCTTCTTGTACTGTGATTGAAAGAGCCTTGAACTGTAAAGCAGAAATTTGGATAATATCATTCACAGCAACCGCTATACTAAACTCCCCCTTTTCATTAGTAATGGTTCCCACGTTTGAAGACGAATTATAAACTGTAATCCCCTCAACGTCATTAGCATCGGCATGTATAATACCTTCAACCTCAACCCTTTTAACTATTTGAGCCTCAGCAATAAAAATAAAGCATAAAAAACCAATAAAAAGAAAAATTCGTCTCATAGATATCATAGTTATTTTTTTTATAAATTTCGATGATATAATTCTGATTTAACTGAAAAATATTCTAAACTTTTGTTAAAACATCCATTTGCGTAATTTTACACGTCCAGTGTAATTATTATTTAATACAATGAAAAACATCCTAATTGCCAGTACATCAACAATCCATGGTGGTGAATACTTAGAATATATTTTAGATGAACTCGCAATGTTTTTTAAAGATACGCAAGAAATTTTATTTATCCCATACGCCAGACCAGGTGGTATAAGTCATAATGATTATACAAAAAAGGTTCAAACCGCATTTCTTAAAATAAATAAAAAGGCTTATGGTATTCATACTTTTGAAAACCCCTATGAGGCTGTTAAAGAAGCCAAAGGCATATTTGTTGGTGGGGGTAACACATTTGTTTTAACCCATATGCTTTACAAAAAGCAATTAATAGGTATTTTAAACGAAACGGTAACAAAAGGAATACCTTACTTAGGTACTAGCGCTGGCAGCAATATTTGTGGACTAACTATTGGAACAACCAATGATATGCCTATTATTCATCCGCCAAGTTTTGGTGCCTTAAAATTAGTGCCATTTAATGTTAATCCACACTATTTAGACCCCGAAAGCAATAGTACACATATGGGTGAAACCAGGGAAACTAGAATAAAAGAATTTCATAAGTTTAACACACAACCCGTAATTGGCTTAAGAGAGGGTAGTTGGCTAGATGTAAAAAATGATTCTATCGTTCTTAGAGGTAACTTAAGAGCAAGAATTTTTGAAGCCAATAAAATCCCTTATGAAGTTAAACCCAATACAGAATTGAACCACTTAAAATAAAAAAAACTTCATCTTTTTTGATGAAGCTTTTTTGAGCGGGAGACCGGGTTCGAACCGGCGACATTCAGCTTGGAAGGCTGACGCTCTACCAACTGAGCTACTCCCGCGTTTGCGATGCAAATATATATAATCTACTTTATCATTTACAAGAAAAAATTATAACTTTTTAAAAAAATGAAAGCCTAAAATTTTAAAGCCTTCATTAAAATAAAACTTATGAGATTGAGCGTTTGAAACATAAGTATTTAACTCTACAGCCTCATATCCCCTTTCTTTTGCATAATCGTAAATCCAATTAAAAAATTGTCTTCCTAAGCCCTTATTTCTGTAGGCCTCATCAATGTAAACATGGTCTGGCTCAACACTTCTACCTGAATAATGACGCGTACAAAACCACAATCCACTAACACCTATTAACTTGTTTCCATCATATATAACTGCACACTCATAATTTTTTTGTGCAATCATTTCATAAAAACGCTTTTTTAGTATTTCATAAGAAATCTTATAACTGTTAAGTTTTTCTACTAGTGGAATGACGCTTTCAATGTCTTCGTTATCTATAATTTTAAAAATGAATGCCATGGTTTTATAAAAACTTCAAATTATATGTAATTTTGATTGTCTGTGCTATAAACGAAATTATTAAGAAAAAATGAATTATCATATTCAGCAAATTACTACTAAAGAAACTTATACTGTTAGACATCCTATACTTCGCTCAGGCAAACCTATTTCTTCTTGTAATTTTGAAGGTGATGATTTAGAAACTACGCATCATTTTGGATTGTTTATTAATTCTAAATTAGTTGGTGTTGCTACATTTATGAAAAACAACCTTGAGTTATTACACTTTAATAACCAATATCAACTAAGAGGGATGGCTATTTTAAATGAGTTTCAAGGTAAAAAATTGGGAAATTATTTAGTTAAATATGGTGAAGATTTTTTAAAAAATGAAAGAATTGAAGTTATTTGGTGTAATGCTAGGGAAATTGCCGTAAATTTTTATCAACGTAATGGATTTTATATTATTGGCAACGCTTTTATAATTCCAGAAATAGGTTTGCATTACAGAATGTATAAACTGTGTGAATCTTAAGTGTCATTATAATTTACTTATTATCTGAATAGTAGAAGATGTTTGTTTCCTAATTTTATTTATGTAAAAAATAAATACTAGAAAAAACTTAAAATTAATTTACTCTCAGTTATTACCACTTTCTCTGTCGCATAAAGATGTAGCCAACAGTAAAACACATAACAACACACTATTTCAATGACCCCAACAAAGAAATTATAGAAACAAAAAAACGTCTCAGATTAAGAGACGTTTTTACTGACTAACTCAAAATAATTACCTAATAAATGTTGTAATTACTTTTTCCTTTTTAAATTTTGTTTAATAATAGCTGCAGCTTCATGCGCTCCATGTAATTCAGCATATTTTGCTGCCGTGTAGTTTTTATTTGTACTTCTCAATTTTAAATTAGCACCTTTATCGATTAAAAGTTTTAAAATTTCAGTTCTGTTAAACTTAGCAGCGTACATGGCTGGTGTCATTCCGTTAGAGCGTTCGTTTACGTCAGCTCCCCTTTCAATCAATTTTTTTACTGTTTCAAAATCACCTTTGGCTATAGACACACAGAATGAATTTACTTTAAAAAAATACTCATAAGTACTATTTGATTGAATAGTTGAAGTGGCTGAAGATGCATTAACCGATACAACGGCAACACAAACTGCTAATGCAGTAGTAATAATTGTTTTTTTCATGATGAAAGAATTAAAGTTTGATTAAATGATTCGTTTTTTGATATACTAAAGAGACGATTTATTTTTTAGCCTGTTACACAAAAAAACATATATAACACATTTTTAACGTTTATTTCACAAAGTATTAACGCAAACGATTTCTTTTGGAATTTCCTGAAAAAGCTATAAAAATTAAGGTTTTTCAAGGTTTATTACACCAGATATTTTATTCAACTTCTGTATCTTTGCTTAGTTTAAAAATTTAACAAAAAATGAACAAAAAAGTTATCTTAATGATACTCGATGGCTGGGGAAATTCTCCTGATCCAAAAGTTTCTGCTATAGACCATGCCAATACACCTTTTATTGATTCCCTTTACACAAAATATCCGTTTGCAACATTAAGAACAGACGGACTTCATGTTGGTCTTCCAGAAGGCCAAATGGGAAATAGTGAAGTAGGACACATGAATCTTGGCGCGGGTAGAATTGTATATCAAGATTTGGTTAAGGTTAATTTAGCTGTTAAGAATAAAACGCTCAATAACGAAAAAGTACTTATTGATGCATTTAAATACGCCAAAGAAAACAATAAAGATGTTCATTTTTTAGGTTTACTAAGTAACGGTGGTGTTCACTCTCATATTAACCACCTTTTAGGCTTGGTAGATGCTGCCAACGAATACGGAGTAGCGAACTCTTATGTTCACGGATTTACCGATGGTAGAGATGTTGACCCAAAATCTGGTGCTGGTTTTGTAAAACAATTACAAGATCATATTGAAAACACAAACACCAGAATTGCAAGTATTTCTGGTCGTTACTACGCTATGGACAGAGATAAGCGTTGGGAACGTATTAAACTAGTTTACGATGCGCTAGTTAATGGTATAGGAGAAACTTCAAGTAACATTGTTGCCTCTATTGAAGCTAATTATTCAAACAATGTCACAGATGAGTTTATCAAACCAATTGTAGTAACCAATGATAATAATACTCCTATCGCCACAATAAAAGAAGACGATGTTATTATATTCTTTAACTTCAGAACTGATAGAGGACGTGAATTAACAGAAGTTTTATCACAAGTAGATTTTCCAGAGTATAACATGAAAAAGTTAAACTTACATTATGTTACACTTACAAATTATGATGATACTTATCAAAACGTTAACGTAATTTTCAATAAAGAAAATCTAAACGAAACTTTAGGTGAAGTTTTAGAAAAAAACAATAAAAAACAAATCAGAATTGCTGAAACTGAAAAATATCCACATGTAACGTTTTTCTTTTCTGGCGGACGTGAAGAACCGTTTAAAGGAGAACAACGCATTTTGAGAAACTCGCCTAAAGTAGCTACTTACGATTTAAAACCTGAAATGAGTGCCTATGAATTACGCGATGCCTTAATTCCTGAGTTACAAAAAGGAGATGTTGATTTTGTATGTTTAAATTTTGCCAATGGTGATATGGTAGGACATACTGGTGTTATGGAAGCCGCCATAAAAGCCTGCGAAGCTGTTGACGAATGCGTAAAAGACGTAGTTACTACTGCTCTAGAAAACAACTACACTACCTTGTTAATTGCAGATCATGGAAATTGTGAAACCATGATTAACCCAGATGGTTCTCCCAATACAGCGCATACAACTAACCCAGTTCCTGTTATTTTAATTGACAATGACTTAACCGAAATCAAAGATGGTATTTTGGGAGATATGGCTCCTACTATTTTAAAACTTATGGGTGTTGAGCAACCAAATGCTATGACACAACAGCCCTTAGTATAATTACCATTAACTATAATTTGTATTTTAAAACCCTGCTTTATAGTAGGGTTTTATTTTGTTATGAACATTCAAAAACAACATTTAAAAACCTCTAAAAAAAATAATGTACTTTTACATCAAACTCAAGTCTTATAATAAATGACATTAAACAAAAACCTTATTATTGCGGTTGATTTTGATGGTACCATAGTGGAAGATGCTTTCCCAAAAATTGGAAAACCTAAAATGTTTGCTTTTGAAACTTTAAAAAAACTGCAAAACAAAGGTCACAGATTAATTTTATGGACTTACAGGCATGGAACTAAACTTCAAGATGCTATAGATTTTTGTGAAGAAAATGGCGTGAGTTTTTATGCTATAAACAGCAGTTTTCCAGAAGAAAAATTCGCCAATGGTGCTAGCAGAAAAATTAATGCAGACATTTTTATAGATGATCGTAACTTTGGTGGCTTTCCTGGTTGGGGTAAAATCTACCAAGAAATTACCAATTCTGCTCCACCAAAAATTGAAAACAGAAAAGGATTTTTTGGTCTTTTTAAGTAGAGCCTTCAAAACTCTTAAACTACAAAACACTTATTTTTAATTATCTTTGCACTTATTTTTGAAACATGATAGAAATAAAAACCAGAGCTGAAATTGAAATAATGCGCGAAAGTGCTCTCATTGTATCAAAAACATTAGGAATATTAGCAAAGGAAATCAAACCAGGCGTTACCACATTGCAATTAGATAAGATTGCAGAAGAACATATCAGAGATCATGGTGCTGAACCTGGTTTTTTAGGATTATATGATTTCCCCAACACACTTTGCATGAGCCCAAATGAACAAGTAGTTCACGGGATTCCTAATGCCACTCCTCTTGAAGAAGGTGACATTATTTCTATTGACTGTGGTGCATTAAAAAACGGTTTTTATGGTGACCATGCCTATACATTTGCCATTGGAGATATTGATCCTAAGGTTGAAAAGCTCTTGAAAGTAACCAAAGAATCTTTATACATTGGTATAAGAGAGTTTAAGTTAAATAACCGAGTTGGTGATGTTGGTTATGCCATTCAACAATATTGTGAAGCGCATGGATATGGGGTTGTAAGGGAGTTAGTTGGACATGGGCTTGGAAAAAAAATGCATGAAGACCCTGAAATGCCAAATTATGGTAGACGAGGCAAGGGAAAAAAATTTATTGAAGGTATGGTAGTTGCCATAGAACCTATGATAAATATGGGTACGCACAGAATCAAACAACATAGAGACGGTTGGACAATAACTACTTTAGATAAAAAACCAAGTGCTCATTTTGAACATAATGTAGCGCTTGTAGATGGAAAACCAGAATTACTTTCAACATTTGCTTATATCTATGATGCTCTGGGTATAAAGAGTGATGAAGAAGCCGAATTTCGTCAAGAAGCACTTGTGCTTTAAATACAATGAAACAACTTTTCAAGATTGTATTAAATATTATCCCAAGACCTGTATTAATTAGGTTAAGTTATATTTTTCGTCCGGTTTTAGCACTCTTTTTAAAAGGTAATACATATACAGACCCAATAGATGGTAAAAAATTTAAAACTTTTTTACCTTATGGCTATGGCACCCAGAGAAATAATGTCTTATCGCCTTCTACACTCTCTTTGGAACGTCACCGATTACTGTGGTTGTACTTGAAGAATGAAACTAATTTTTTTAAAACCCATTTAAAAGTTTTACACTTTGCTCCTGAACAAGCTTTTTACAAACGATTCAGGAAAATGACACATTTAGATTATGTGACAACCGACTTAAATTCACCTTTAGCTGATGTAAAAGCAGATATTTGTAATTTACCTTTTGATGATGATGTGTTTGATGTAATTCTATGTAACCATGTTTTAGAACATATCCCTAATGATACCAAAGCCATGCAAGAATTATTCCGGGTAATGAAAAGTGGTGGCTGGGGCATTTTTCAAATACCACAGGATTTAAATAGAGAAGAAACTTTTGAAAACAATAACATCACAGACAAAAAAGAACGTGCTAAAATTTTTGGACAATACGATCATGTTAGGGTCTATGGGCGTGATTATTTTGAAAAACTAAGACGCATTGGTTTTAAAGTTGAAGAAGTAGATTATACCTCTAATTTTTCAGATGACGATATTTACAAATATTGTCTAGCCAAAGGTGAAATAATTCCTGTAGTGTTTAAACCTTAATATGGAACAACAAATAATCATTACTGCCACCATTTTTGGAGCACTATCCATAATTTTTGGAGCTTTTGGAGCGCATGTATTAAAAAACATCTTATCAAGTGAACAGCAAACAAGTTTTGAAACTGGAGTGAAATACCAAATGTATCACGCCATTGTTTTATTGTTACTTGGGTTTAACCCTAAATATGCTTCAATTCCTATTTACTGGTGTTTTACATTAGGTATCTTATGCTTTTCTTTTAGTATTTACGGTTTGGTGATATCCAGTACAAAAGGAAATAAAATGAAGTTTTTAGGACCAATAACGCCTCTGGGTGGAATACTTTTAGTTATTGGATGGATTTTACTTTTAATTGAGGCTTTTTAGAAAGTTATTCAGGAAACTGGTTTAAAGACAAAGTCTCAAACGCCTGCTTTTCATTTTCAAAAATTAAAAAAACTTTAAGTTCTGGATGGGTTGCTAAAAATGTTTTTACTTTTTCAATACCCATGGTTTTAAAAGCCGTAGCATATGCATCAGCAGTCATACAGTCTTGGGCTATTACAGAGATACTCAATAAGTTTGTTTTACTTGGATAACCTGTTTTCGTGTCTATAATATGCGAATAGCGATTACCATTTGAATCAATCTTAAATTTTCTATAGGTGCCAGAGGTTGCCATGGCAGCATCTTTTAATTTAATGGCCTTTAAAATAGATTGACTCCCATCAAAATGTGGTTCTTCAACACCAACCGTCCACATAGATTGTTTATCCAAATTCTCTCCTTTTGCCCTTATTTCACCTCCTATTTCTACTAAATAATTATTAACATTTTTACTTTCTAAAAATTCACCAATAACATCTACTCCGTAACCTTTTGCAATAGCATTAAAATCAATAAAGGTCTCTTTAGGTTTAATAATATTTTTATGAACCCGCTTTACTTTATTTAACCCAACTGAATGCATTAAACTATCAATTTTTAAGCTATCCAATTCAGAAATTGTTCCTTCAGGCCCAAAACTCCAAGCGTTTACAACAGCTCCAATAGTTGGATCAAAAGCGCCATTTGTTTCATTGTAAATTTCAAAAGATTTCTCTAAAACCCTTTTAAAATGATTATCAATAGATGTTATTTCATTTCTATTTAACTTTGAAATATCAGAATCTACTTGATAGGTAGACATCGATTTGTTGACAACATAAAACAAGCTATCAAATTGCTTTTGGTAATTATCTCTGGAATTATAAATAATAGTATAAGAAGTGCCAAAAACCACCCCAGATATTTTAGTGTTCTTGGTCGTTTGATTACATCCTAATAAAAAAAAACCAATAAATAAGTAAATAATAAACCTCTTCATTCTAATTAAAGTTAGTATCCAACACCTGAATACCGTTATATTCTAACAAATAATCTTCATGTAAATACACTGGTAAATTTTCACCATTAGGGTTACCTAAACCCACACCAGCATATAAAACTTTTGCATCTTTCTCTCTAGCATGTTTTTTAAAAGTTTCCATCCAAACTACATCATAGTTATTAGGATTATCGGGCAATATAACTGCTTTTACAATAACAAAATAGTATTGGCTAGTTTTATCAATACAAACAAATTGTGGGTGTTTTTTTAATTGGCTATTAACCGCAATAAATTCAAAACCACGTTCCTCCAAATCTTTTCCAACATGGTTCATGGCTAAATTATGTAATTCCTGTTCGGTAAGTGCTTTACTCATAAAGCAAAAATACCACTTATAATACTTGTTAAAAAATTGCTTAACTTTAAAGTGTTGCTAATTTTTTAAAATTTCATGCTATGAAAACTACTACACGTTTTGAAAGTGCCATAAAAAAGATGTATACTGCTTTTCATAACAACAAATTGAATCCTGAATGTTGTAAGCAATGTGCCGTTGGTAATATTTTAGACAATAATGATAGTTGGAAATATCTCTCTGATGATCATGGTGCTTTACAACTTAGCTATATAGGAAAAATACATCAAGGTTTAGGGCGTAAATTTAATGGTTATTCTCCTCTAGAATTACTACAAATTGAAATGACATTTTTAAGAGCCTGCGGATACCAATTACCGCTTCATCATAAAAATAAAAAACCCAAAAACCCTACGAATAAAGATTTACTTTTTAACGGACTTACGAAAACCATTGAACTTTTATGTGAACTTGATAATATTCCAAATGTTATGGATTATCAAAACTTGTTTAAATTTAAAAAAAGCATTTCGATTCAATTACAATAGTGTAAATTTTAATTTCAACAAAAAATAGTATTTTTATAAGCACCCTTTTCCTACTGACTTACCTACTATATAAAACCAACCAAAAATGAAAAACCATATTATTTTGATAGTTGCTTGTTTTCTAATTCTAGTGGCATGTAACTCAAAAAAAGAAGAGCAAAAAACCTATGAATCTGTTAGCGAAAATTCTGTTGATCCCATAAAGCGAGGTGAAGAACTTGTTAACGCTATTGGCTGTCATGATTGCCACACACCCAAAACATTTGGTGAGAAGGGCATAGAACTAGATTTTAGCAGATTACTATCGGGGCATCCCGCTGATGAAGCACTAGCTCCTTTTGACGAAAATACTGCTAAATCTTATATACTTTTCAATATGGGATTAACAGCAGCTACAGGACCATGGGGCACCTCTTACGCTGCCAATTTAACACCAGACGATACTGGTATAGGAACATGGACAGAGGAACAGTTTCTAAACGCCATTAAAAAAGGGTTATACAAGGGACTAGAAGGCAGTAGACCTATATTACCCCCAATGCCTTGGCAGTCTTACAGAAATTTACCAGATGATGATTTGAAAGCCATATTTGCTTACCTGAAAAGTATAAAAGCAATAGAGAATATTGTTCCTGCATATATGCCTCCTAATCAATAATTATAAGTTTATATTTTTTCTACATAAATAAAAAACCAACTCAATGAGTTGGTTTTTTTATCAATATGTGCTAAAAAAGTTCAGCATGATATAACATGTCTATCCTCCAAAGTCATCAAATCTGATATTCTCATCTGGAATACCAAAATCTTCTCCCATTTTTTGAACAGCTTTGTTCATTAATGGTGGCCCACAGAAGTATAACTCGATATCTTCTGGGGCTTCATGATGGTTAAGATAATTATCAATAACACAATTATGAATGAACCCAACAAAACCATCTCCTTCTTTATCATGAATGTCTTTTTTTACCTTCCAATTATCTTCTGGCAAAGGCTCAGACAATGCTAAAAAGAACTTAAAATTAGGGAACTTACGCTCTAACTCATAGAAATGTTCTAAGTAGAATAACTCTCTTTTAGAACGACCTCCATACCAATAAGTCACCGTTCTTCCAGTTTCTAATGTTTTAAATAAGTGGTATAAGTGTGAACGCATTGGTGCCATACCTGCTCCACCACCTACGTATAACATTTCGGCATCAGACTCATTAATAAAGAACTCTCCATAAGGTCCAGAAATGGTTACTTTGTCACCAGGCTTTCTTGAGAAAATATACGAAGAGGCTATTCCTGGATTTACATCCATCCAACCATTTTTGGCTCTATCCCATGGTGGCGTTGCAATACGAACATTCAACATAATATCGCGTCCCTCTGCAGGATAAGAAGCCATAGAGTAAGCTCTCTCAACAACATCATCATTCTTCATTACTAAAGGCCAAAGATTGAACTTATCCCACTCTTCTTTGAATTTATCTGGAGTTTCATGCTCCTCTGGATGCGCTGTAATATCAATATCAGAATATTTAATCTCACATTGCGGAATTTCAATCTGGATATACCCTCCTGCTTTATAGTTCATATCTTCTGGAATACGCACTACAAACTCTTTAATAAAAGATGCCACATTGTAATTACGCACTACTTCTGCCTCCCATTTTTTAATACCAAAAACCTCCTCTGGTATGGTGATATCCATATCTTGTTTTACCTTCACCTGACATGCTAAACGAGCTCCGTGTTGTAACTCTTTGCGCGTAAAATGAGGTGTCTCTGTTGGAAGCGCTTCACCTCCACCAGCGTGAACATGACACTCACATTGAATACAAGTTCCACCACCACCACAAGCCGATGGCAAAAAGATTTTCTGGTTTCCTAAAGTAGATAACAAGCTACCACCAGAAGGTACTTCTATTTCTTTTTCACCATTAATTTTAATCTTTACAGGTCCAGATGGTGCTAACTTTTGTTTTACAAATAGTAACAAACCAACCAACGCAAGTGTTAACACTAAAAACGCTGTTACCGTTGCTACAATGACTCCTGTTGTACTAGCTAATAATATCATGTTACTCTACTACTTTTATTGTGTTATCAGCAATGCTTTGACTATGCTCAGCACCAGTTTCTTTTTTAATCGCTTCTTTTTCTGCCTCTATTCTCTCTACTACTTCAGGAGTTTCCTTTTTAGATTCTTCATCTCCTCCAGTTAACATACCACCAAAGCTCATAAATCCGATAGCCATTAAACCAGTAATAATAAATGTAATTCCCAATCCTCTCAATGCAGGTGGTACATTTGAATATCTTATCTTTTCACGAATGGCTGCTATGGCTAAAATAGCTAAAAACCACCCTATACCAGAACCTAAGCCATATGTGGTAGCCAAACCAATAGTTGGAATCTCTCGAGATTGCATAAATAACGAACCTCCCAAAATAGCACAGTTTACAGCTATAAGTGGTAAAAAGATTCCAAGTGAGTTATAAAGTGCTGGAGCAAATTTCTCAACTATGATTTCAACTAATTGCACCATGGTAGCAATGGTAGCAATGAACATAATAAATGATAAGAAACTTAAATCGTATGATGCATATTCTGCGCCTAACCATTTTCCTAAAGCTCCTGGTTGTAATATGTACTGGTCTAGTAACCAGTTTAAAGGCACCGTAACAACTAATACAAATATAACTGCAGCACCAAGACCAACTGCTGTTGATACTTTTTTAGATACTGCTAGGTAAGAGCACATTCCTAAGAACGTAGCAAATACCATGTTGTCTATAAATATTGATTTAAAAAATAATTCTAAATGTTCCATATTTTAAGGTTTTGGGTTTTGGGTAAGAGGCTAAACCTAATACCTAACACCTTTTTAATGATCTTCTATTAATGCTTTGTTTCTGGTACGTTGTACCCAGATTATAACACCCACAACAATTAACGCCATTGGAGACAATAACATGAATCCATTATTTTCATATCCGATGGCATACAATCCTGTTTTTTCAATAGGATCTCCTAGAACTTTAAATCCAAGTAATGTTCCAGACCCTAACAATTCTCTAAAAAAACCAACAATAATTAGTATGGCTCCATAACCTGCTGCATTTCCAATTCCATCTAAAAAGGAACGCCAAGGCCCATTACCTAGTGCAAATGCTTCAAAACGTCCCATGATAATACAGTTGGTGATGATTAAACCTACGAATACCGAGAGCGTTTTACTCAATTCGTAAGCAAAAGCTTTTAGTACTTGGTCTACTATAATAACCAAAGCAGCCACAACTACCAATTGTACAATGATTCTAATTTTTGAAGGTATAATATTTCTCATTAAAGAGACTACCACGTTTCCAACTCCTAAAACAAACAACACAGATATAGACATAACAATTGATGCCTTTAGTTCTGCAGTAATAGCCAATGCAGAACATATTCCTAAAACCTGTATGGTAATTGGGTTATTATCCGCTAATGGGTCGGTAATTAACTTTGTATCTTTTTTTGAAAGTAAGCCCATAGATTAATTTGTTTTTTGAGATTTTAAACTATCGAAATAAGGTTTATACAACTTTAAATCGCTTTTTATCATAGCTGTAACACCATCACCTGTTATTGTTGCTCCAGCAATAGCATCTATTTCATTATCTGTCTTATCTTCGTTTTTTGGGTCGGCATTTCCTTTTGCTATAGTAATTCCTTTAAAATCACCATTTTCAGCTAATAAATGCTCTCCTTCAAAATCATCCATAAAAAAACGCTGTTTAATATTTGCTCCTAAACCCGGTGTTTCTCCCTTATGATCAAAGTAAGCTCCTTGAACAACCATATTTTCATCTAGTGCTACATATCCCCATATAGCATCCCAAAGACCCTTTCCATAAATAGGGGCTACATAAACTTTTTTACCTTCTTTACTATTTCCAACAAATAGAGGAAGTAATCTAGACGAACCACTTTTAGCATTACTCTTTTGCTTTTTGATGTCAATTAAATATGGTTCTTTTCCGTTGTTAGCTTTCATGAACTCTTCACGAGTCATTGTGTTTACAACTTTACCGCCTTTAGACTCTAGAACCAATTGTTCAGCAACGTTCTTTGTAAAAAGTTCAGGCGCCTGGGTAGTAGCAACAAAGTTTGCACTACTTCCTTCATTTTCATTAATTCCCATAGCGTACAGAATGTTTTGTTGTTTTTCAATACGCTCATTATTATCTATTTTTGGTCTTAACGCAGAAGCAGTATAAGCTAATAGTCCACCAACTATTACCACCATTAATATGGCGAATAGTACTGTATATAAATTTGAATCTGTTTTGTTACTCATAACTTAAGCAGTTTTAGCTTTTAAACGTTTCATTCTTTTCTTTACATTTCCTTGAACTACATAGTGGTCTATAGTTGGAGCAAACACATTCATTAACAGTATTGCCAACATTACACCTTCTGGGTAGGCTGGGTTGAACACGCGAATCATGATTGAGATAAACCCAACTAAGAAACCGTAAATCCATTTTCCTTTATTAGTTTGAGAAGCTGTAACAGGATCTGTAGCCATGAACACAGTACCAAAGGCAAAACCACCAATTAATAGGTGATGCCACCAAACAGTATTCATTAATCCGTAAAATTTACTACTGCTACCAACTACTCCAGCTTCAATTACCCAATTGAAAATTAATCCCATAGCTAATGCTCCTAATACAGAAGACAACATAATTCTCCAACTTCCAATTTTAGTGAAAATCAAGAATAAGCCTCCTATCAAAATCAAGAATGCTGAGGTCTCTCCAACCGAACCTGGAATAAATCCTAAAAACATATCCATGACACTATAACCAACATCGGCATTCTGTGCTAAACTTCCTAAAATAGTTTCACCTGAAATAGCATCTGGAGTAGCAGCTCTTTCAACTGCTCCATGTACCCAAACTTTATCACCAGACATCCATGTAGGATAAGCAAAAAATAAAAACGCTCTAATGGTTAAGGCTGGATTTAAAATATTCATCCCAGTACCACCAAATACTTCTTTACCAATCACAACACCAAAAGCAACCGCTACTGCTAACATCCAAAGCGGAATATCAACAGGAACTATTAAAGGCACTAACATTCCTGTAACGAGATAACCTTCTTCTACTTCGTGCTTTTTAATGATTGCAAATAAGAATTCTATACCTAATCCTACACCATAGGAAACTACAACCAAAGGCAGAATCTTTATGAGTCCAATAAGGAAATTATCTAATGTCCAAAACTCTGGGCTAAGAAAACCTGCGGAAACTCTTTGAATATCACCTAAAGCTGCGTAATGCTGGTAACCAGCATTAAACATTCCAAAAATAAGACAAGGAATCATAGCCATGATAACGGTATTCATGGTACGCTTTAAATCGTCTGCAGCTTTTATATGTGTCCCACCGTGAGTAGTCTCATCTGGCAAGAATAAAAACGTATGGATAGCGTTGAATGCAGGTGCCATTTTAGACCCTCTGTATTTACGCTTTAAAATATGTAATCTTCTTTTTAAACTCATCTTGTAATATTTTTCATTTCTCTTCGATAAAAGAATGAAATGTTATTTTTCATTTCGTTCCTCAATGAATAATTATCCAATTTCTTTAAGCATTAAGTCTAAACCTTCTCTTATTATCTTTTGATGTGGTTGTTTAGAAACGCATACAAATTCCGTTAACGCGAAATCTTCAGGAGCTACTTCGTACATCCCTAAAGCTTCCATTTCATCTAAATCCTTGTACATACAGGCTTTTAAGATTTGTAATGGATAAATATCTAAAGGAAAAACTTCTTCATAACCTCCAGTAACTACAAAAGCCCTGTGTTCACCATTAGTGTTGGTATTCAAATCGTATTCCTTTTTTGAGTTCAACCAGGAAAATGTTAACGCTCTTGAAGTAGAAATTTTATTAAAAACAGGCTTATTCCATCCAAATAATTCATAATCATCACCTTCAGGAATCACAGTTATCACATTGCTGTAATAATCTAAAGCACCATCAGGTCGTATTTCTTTACCACTCAACACATTACCAGAAATAATTCTAGGATTAGCATCTTTAGATATGCCCTTATCATAAATCATTGTAGCTACTTCACTACCTATTTTAGTAGTAAAATATCTTGGTTTCTCTACCAAAGAACCAGCTAAAGCAACAACACGTTCTGCATTAAACTTTCCAGTTAATAATAACTCGCCAATAATAACTAAATCTTGCGCACTAACCGTCCAAACTATTTCTCCTTTGTTAATAGGATCTACTTTGTTTATTAAAGTTCCTACATTTCCTGAAGGATGTGGACCAGACACTTTATGAATGCTTGCTCCTGAAACAGATGCTAGAGGAGAATTTGAATTTTTACCTACTGATATGTGAACTGCACCTTCGGTAAGCTTGCCTAGTGCGGTAACTGCCGCTTGTAATTCTGCTTCCTTTCCTTGTAGTGTAAAATCTAAATCAGCTGCTAAAGGTGCACTAGCATAACCCGATACAAAAATTGCCTTAGGTGCTTTATCTGGATTAGCAATAACATCATAAGGACGCTGCTTTATAAACGGCCAACATCCTGAGTTTAGTAGTTTACCTAAAACCTCTTCTTGGGTTGCAGCATCAACGTCAAGTTTGCCGTGGTCTTTATAGGTTTGAGTTTTATCTACCTGAATTTTAATAGCTAAAATTCTTCTTTTGGCACCGCGTATAATTTCCGATATTTCGCCAGAAACTGGAGAAACAAATTTTACATTTTCGTTAGACTTGTCATAAAACACAGGTTCACCCGCTTTTACTTTAGCTCCAACTTTTAAAATCAATTTAGGAATAACGCTGTGAAAATCTTCAGGTCTAATGGTACAAGTATTGCTCACAATTGCCGAGTCTAGAGTTTTTTCGGCAGCACCTTTAAGTTTAATGTCTAGACCTTTTTTGATGCGAATGTCGTTTGACATATTTTTTTTATTGAAATTAGTTGTCTAAAAATCGGGGCAAAAATACGAATTTAAAATACAGTTATCATAAAAAATAAATAGAATTTTATGAACTTATTAATAAAACCTATTTTGGGCATAAAATTTGTTTACCTTTACATAAATCATATACATTCATGCATTTAAAACTTAAAGGACTTTTCCTTTTTTTCTTCATTTATTATCATGGTTTTTGTCAATTAAAAGAGGCCACCCCCCCAGATTATATCAAAACCATCAACTTTAAAGGTAATACTCCAGAAGTACAATTACCAGTTTTAAAATTAGGAGATCAACTAACACTTGAATTTGATGCGCTCAACGGAAATGAAGATGATTTTTACTATAAAATTCAACATTGTAATTTTGACTGGACACCTTCTATCTTAGCAAAAACTGAATATTTAGATGGTTTTGACAACCAACGTATTAGAAACTATGAAAACTCTTTCAATACGCTTCAAATTTATTCCAATTACAAGTTAACCATCCCCAATCAATTCACAACTAGATTAAAAAAGTCTGGCAACTATGTAATTGGTATTTATAACAGCTATGACGAATTAGTGTTTTCCAGAAAGTTTATGATTTATGAAGATAAAGCCAATGTTGGTTTAAACATAAAACGTTCTATGGATATTCAATACTTAGAAGAAAAACAACGTGTTGAAATAATAATTGTACCAAAAAACATACAGCTAAATAACCCCATTCAAACGGTTAAAACACTTATTGTGCAAAATAATAATTTACATACAGCAATTTCTAATTTAAAGCCTCAATACACTGTTGGAAATCAACTTATTTTTAAATATGATTCCCAAGCTAGTTTTTGGGGAGGCAATGAGTATTTTTATTTTGAAAACAAAGATGTTAGAGCCGCATCCAACGGTGTACAAAATATAGATTTGCAAGACCTCTACCACGGTTATTTATTTACCAACATTCAACGTAGTAATAATCCATATACATACAATCCAGATATAAATGGTACTTATCTCATCACTAATGTGGATGGAGGTGACCCAAGTATAGAATCAGATTATGTTTGGATACATTTCTCATTAAAAACCAATCCTGAATTCGATACAAGTAAATCGGTGTTTATCTACGGTAATTTTAACAACTACGCCCTTAATGAGAGTAATAAAATGAGTTTTGATTCTAATAGAGGTATCTATACAGGTGCTATTTTATTAAAGCAGGGATTTTATAACTACAAGTATGTAACTCTAGAAAACGATGTTTTAAACGAGGGTAGTATAAGTGGTAATTTTTATCAAACCGAGAACAATTATAAAGTACTTGTTTATTACAGAGATTTAGGTGGACGTTATGATAAGATTATTGGTTTAGGAGAAGCAAGTTCAATTAACATAAGCAACTAAAACGGGTATTTTAACTATTTTTTTGATTTCAAGATTTAAAAAATATTATTTTTGTGGTTAAAACTATTGTATATCAATATGTAATATGGTACAGCAAGTAACCAAAGGCATTAAAATTTCTGTTGAAACTACTTTTGAAGGCTCATTTTATAAAAACTATAAAATACAGTATGCTTTTGGATACAAAATAACTATTGAAAACCAAGGAAAAGACTCTGTTCAATTACAAGCACGACATTGGGAAATTTTAGACGCCCTTAATAATGAGGAAATTGTTGACGGCGAAGGTGTTATTGGCAAGAAACCTGTTTTAAAACCAGGAGAATCCCACACTTATACATCTGGCTGTTTATTAACCTCCCCTTTTGGTGCGATGCAGGGATATTACACGATGGTAAACTTTACCACCACCAAAAAGTTTCAAGTTAACATTCCAACTTTTAAGTTAAGTGCTCCTTTTGCCATAAATTAGGGAATCCTTACAAACCTATACACACAACCATGCTGTCTTACATGGAAGAATTTACAATTGGAGTAATGCACAAACTCAAAGTTTTCTCGATAGGAGAACCTATTATCTTCAACTTTAAAAAGGGCATCTATATCAATATGTCCATAAGGTGATAGTCTTCTGAAACGATATTCCAACGCCTTTTCAGTTTGGTAAAGCTCAAACCAAGCACCAGCAGCAATACCAGAAAGCCACTGCCCATTTTCATGAACTTCGTCATGATGTTTTGGCTTTAAAGTCCCCACTAAATCTACTTGATGATCCTTGAGTTTATCTAAAAAACAACGTAGGTTTTCACTAGTTTGAGACCCCTTAAAATCAGAAATTATTCCGGTTTCAGAAACTTCGTAAACATGATTTTCGGTATCTGCCAGCATCACATTACCTACAGTACTTGGAGTGAACCATTTTGATTTTAAGAGTCGTTTTTTAATGACACTATCAGTAACCCCTGCAATCAAACTATCGGTGACAAAACGCGCACAATTACAAGCCTCTTTTATAAATGCAGCATAACGTATAAAATGTTTTTCCTGCATATTGTTAATATGTGCTCTTGCCTTTTTGTAATCCACTGCAGTACAAACCGAAGCTACTAATTTACCATCACCATGAGTAAGCCTGGGATTAGTACCCAGAAACTTCAAAATGGCATTTAAGTTTATTATTTGATTGTTTTCAATCTGGGCCTTTAAAGGAAAGTGAAGTTCATTATCTGTATCTCTACCACGTACACGCCCTGTAGGTTCTGGTGTAATGTATCTTCCAAAATCATGATACTCTAGTATACCTTTAGCCTTATCAATTAATACCAATGCAGCATGACCTGCTCTTAAATAGTTTTTCTTACCAACGCCTAAATAGCGTAAATAGGGTGAAAACCACTCCTCTGAAACCATAACAATAGTTTCTGGATAAGCCAATGTTAAAATGATTCCAGTATTATTCATTGACTATTTGTGGTAAATTAAAGGTTTTGATTGCAATGGTTCCATCTTGTAGATTCTCATAAGACATTTCAATGGTATCACCTTGCTTTATTACTTGGGTTATACTGGTTGTTTTAACAAACCCCCTATCCATCACAACACCATAATCCTTGTTATCTCTTCCTGCCTTGTTATGAAACCTTAAAATAGATTCAGCATTCAGATCATTTTTAGCCCTAAACTCTTTAAACCACTGTTGACGTTCTTGTTTCATTTCTTCGGAATACAATGTTGAAGATGACCACAATTTAGTAGCTATTGGCAACTCTCTAAAATGTTTTTTTTCACCGTCCCAAACCAGTTCCATAAATTTCAACTTTTGATTCCAATCAACTAAGACCATAGTGAATGGTTCTACATCATTCATATTGTAAGTCTCAACCGTAGAAATTATCTTTTCTGCAATCATAAAATCTTTAGCTACTAATCCTCTACTTTTTCGGTAGCTAGCTTTACGTTCATGAATTTCAAAACCTCCATTCAACATACAAACCAATCGTTTTTTTTCGCTTACTCCAATCCAAGTTCCTGTTGATAACTCATCTTTTGGAAATAACATTTTTATACCTTCAAATTGATAAAAATCGGGTGATGAAGAAACTCTATTTGGGGCTTCGTCTCTATTAGAAGTTAAAATAAAATTATTTGTTCCTTGAGGAATAATAGTAACCGTACACATAAAATTTGTAGTCTAAATACTGTGTAGCAACTTACAAAAATTAACTTGAATTTAAGAAGCGCTCTCTTTAATAAGCAATTTAATTATTCGTAAATTTGTAGGTAATTCACTGAATTATTTTTAACAGAAATAGATTAATTATGGGAAAAGGATTTTTCAACGTACCAATTGCTGTCAACGAAACAGTAAAAAGCTATGCTCCAGGTTCTCCAGAGCGTGATGCTGTTTTAAATACCTACAAAGAGATGTTTCATAGCAAAATTGATGTACCCTTATATATAAACGGAAAAGATGTTGAAACTGGAAATACCAGAACCATGTCTCCCCCACATGATCATCAACATATTGTAGGCACATATCATTTAGCTCAACAATCTCATATTGAAGAAGCTATTACCTCTGCATTGGAAGCAAGAAAAACTTGGTCTCAAATGCCTTGGGAACAACGTGCAGCTATCTTTTTACGTGCGGCTGAATTAATTGCAGGTCCTTACAGAGCCAAAATAAATGCAGCAACTATGATTGCACAATCAAAAACAATCCATCAGGCAGAAATTGATTCTGCATGTGAATTAATAGATTTCTTAAGATTTAATGTGCAATTCATGATCGATATTTACAGAGAACAACCGGAAAGTACAAGTGAGGCTTGGAACCGAGTGGAATATAGACCTCTAGAAGGATTTACTTATGCGGTTACGCCTTTTAACTTTACAGCTATTGCTGGAAATCTACCGGCTTGCATGGCACTTATGGGTAATGTAGTAGTTTGGAAACCTAGTGACAGCCAAATTTATTCTGCTAAAGTTATAATGGATGTGTTTAAGGAAGCTGGTGTTCCTGCTGGGGTCATCAATGTTGTTTTTGGAGACCCAGTAATGATTACCAACACCGTTTTAGCGAATCCAGACTTTTCCGGATTACATTTCACGGGTTCTACCTTCATATTTAGAGAACTCTGGAAACAAATAGGAAATAACATTCATAACTATAAGACCTACCCTAGAATTGTTGGCGAAACTGGAGGAAAAGACTTTATAGTAGCACATAAATCTGCAAATGCAAAACAAGTGGCAACCGCTATTTCTAGGGGTGCCTTTGAATTTCAGGGACAAAAATGTAGTGCCGCTTCAAGAGCATATATACCAGAAAGTTTATGGGAGGATGTAAAAAACTATGTAATTGAAGACGTAAATTCTTTTAAAATGGGGTCTCCAGAGGATATGAGTAATTTCATTACGGCGGTAATTCACGAGGGGTCTTTTGATAAACTTGCAAAATATATAAACCAAGCTAAAACTGATAGTGATGCTGAAATTATTGTAGGTGGTGGGTTTGACAAAAGTAAAGGTTACTTTATTGAACCAACAGTAATTGTAACTTCCAACCCCAAATATACCACTATGTGCACAGAATTGTTTGGCCCTGTAATTACTATCTATGTTTATAAAGATGATGATTTTGCTCAGACTTTAAAGCTTGTAGATGAAACTAGTGAGTATGCTTTAACAGGCGCTATTTTGTCTACAGATAGGTATGCTATTGATGAAGCTACAATTGCTTTACAGAATAGCGCTGGTAATTTCTATATTAATGACAAACCAACCGGAGCCGTTGTTGGTCAACAACCATTTGGTGGAGCCAGAGCATCCGGAACCAATGATAAAGCAGGAAGTGCTCAAAATTTAATGCGTTGGGTGTCTCCACGATTGATAAAAGAAACATTCATTACACCTGAAGACTACAGGTATCCTTTTTTAGGTTAGTAATAGACTTTGTTTAATTATATTAATAAGTAACCAGATTTTTCTGATTGCTTTTCTGTTTTTTTGAATGAAAATTTAACTATATTTCCAATAAAATTGCGGCATATTATTTGATGCTTTAACTGGTATATGAAAAGAATCCTACTTATTATACTAATTACATTTCCAACACTATCTTTTGGACAAGCAAATAAATTCTACAGGAAAGCACTTAGAACCATTGATTCAGAAGAAAAAATAAAACTACTTGATGAGGCTATCTCTTTAGACCCTAGCCATCTTGATGCCTATTTTCAAAGAGCCTTAGCTAAAAATGATTTAGGTGATTTTAGTGGTGCCATTATAGATTACTCTAAAATAATACTAAACAAACCTGATCCTGATAGTTACTTTAATAGAGGAAATTCTAGATTTAGTTTAAAAGATTTTATTGGGGCTAAAAATGATTATGCCAAGGCCTATGAACTTGACCCCAATTTTATTGATGCCCTGTATAGTTTAGCTTGTGTTAAATATGACCTTCAAGAATACAAAGAGGCAATCAAAGATTTTAACAAAATTTTAAAAATAGCTCCTAACTTTCCAGAAGTTTATATGCTAAGAGCAGCCTCTTACAAAGCCCTAGATATGCCAAAAACGGCCTTAAAAGATTATATGTTAGCCATCTATATTTCTCCTAACGCTAACACCTATTACAACCGCGGTGTATTTTATCTAGAAATAAATAATTATTCAAAAGCTATTAAAGACTTAACTAGGTCTCTTCGTTATAATAATAATAACACCTTTGCCCACTTTTACCGAGGCGCCGCACATCTTATTTCAGGAAAACACGATAAAGCTATTGAAGATTTCACCAACGCTTTAGCAATTGACTCTATGGATTTTGATGCCCTTTTAGGTTTAGCCCTTACTTATTATAAAATAAATGATATTTCTAACGCTAAACTTAATTTAAAAAAGGCCAATAGTATTTTAAGCGTAGAAGATGATGTTATTTCAACTGAACAATATGAAAACACCTATTGGTTTCAAAACCAACACCACTTTTTCCTTAACAATTTAAATGCCTTAGAAAAAAATCTCGAAAACTAGTTTTTGAATTTTTGCGGCAAGTGAACCAATTTTTTGGTTTCAAAAAATTCTCTGCTTAAATTCATATGCAAAATAATATATTGTTGACAACTACAACCATAGGACTATAATTTAAAACTCTTTACATACTCACTAGGTGTTTGTCCAAATTGTTTTTTAAAACAGGTTCTAAAATACTTGGTATCTGAAAAACCAACCATAAAAACAACTTCCGTTATTGAATATTGACCAGATCGAATAAGTGTAGCTGCTCTTTTTATTCGGATAGTTCTAATAAATTCTGAAGTAGATTGACCAGTAATAGACTTTATTTTTTTGTGAAGTGCAGAACGACTCATACCAATATCTAATGAAAATTTTTCTACTGAATAATCAGAATTATCAATGTTTTTATCAATAAATTTAAAAGATTTCTTTAAAAAGTTTTTATCTAATTTACTGGATAATTCTTTCCAACTAGAGGGTGTAGATTTTGTCTTGAATTTTTCGGCCCATTGCTGTTTGGTTTTTAAGATATTATTGACTCTAAGCCTCAGAATCTCCATATTGAAAGGCTTTAACACAAATTCATCTGCTCCTGCTTCTAAACCTTCCTTCTCGTTTTCAATCCCTAATTTTGCAGTAAGAATTATTACAGGAATATGGCTTGTATTGATATCATTTTTAATTATTTTACACATTTCTACACCATTCATTATAGGCATCATTAAATCCGAAATAATAATATCTGGCCCCATTTTTAACGCGAAGTCTAAACCTTCTTGTCCGTTTTTAGCACTTATAACTTTGTAATAGTTTTCAAAATAATTTGATAAATACTCTCTTAAATCTGTGTTATCTTCAACTATTAATAATGTTGGAGTTTCCTTAGTGTATTCAACTTTTATTTTGGCTTTAGGAGGCTCTATTAAGTCGCTTTTAAAATCTTTTACTTCTTTTTTAACGAAACTAAAATTATACTGTTTTGGATGAATTTCAAGCATGGCATCATCTTCATATTCTCCCTTAGATATAGGAAATGAGACGGTACAGGTAGTTCCTTTGCCTACAGTGCTATCCATGAAAATATTGCCTTTATGAATTTCAATCAGTCGTTTTGTATAGGCCAAGCCTAAACCAGAACCAGTTTGTATACTATTACTTTCTTTTTTAATTTGATAAAACCTTTCAAATACACTTGATAAATCATCACTAGCTATACCAATCCCTTCATCAACAACTTTTATAATGGCACATTCTTTACCATCAATACTTTCTTTATCTAAAATTAATGTAATGCTTTTACCAGGAGATGTAAACTTGAAAGCGTTGGATAATAAATTGTATACCACTTTTTCAATTTTATCATTGTCAAACCATGCCTGAATAGAGTTTTTAGTTGACTTGAATTTGAAATTTATTTGTCTTTCGGCAGCGATTTCCTTAAAGGCGTTATAAATTTCAGTTAGAAAACTTACAAGATTACCTTCTTCCACTATTAAATTTACATTACCAGACTCAGCACTTCTGAAGTCTAATAATTGATTAATTAGCTTTAATAGACGTGTTGAATTTTTATACATTATAGCATTTAAGCGCTGTAGATATTTTGTATCATTACTTCCCTCCATAATCTGCTGTAGAGGTCCTATTATAAGGGTTAATGGTGTTCTTAATTCATGAGAAATATTTGTAAAAAACCTTAATTTCATCTGATTCATCTCTTCAGACTTTTCATGTAAGGCACTTTCCAATTTTATTTGATTCTTTAGCTTTATTTGATTCCATCTTACTCTATTTACTATAAAACCAATGACTCCTAAAAGCAAAACAAAAAATACAATTGCAGTAGTTGTTAGGTACCAAGGTGGTGTAATTGTTATCATTATTTCCTTAGGAACATCACTCCAAACAGAAGAACTATTAGAACCATATACTTTAAAAATATAATCTCCGGGAGGTACGTTTGTATAAGATGCAAATTTACGCTCTTGACCTATTGTATTGTGCGAATTTTCCTCAAAACCTTCTAAAACAAATTTGTACCTGTTTTTTTTGGGGTTAGAAAAGTGCATGCTTGAAAATTCAAATTCAAAAGAATTTAAATGATGTGGTAATACAATTTTTTCTGTTTCATTTAACCCTTTATTTAATATGATTTTACCATCTACTTCTTCATTAACCCCTACAGGTTTATTAAATAGTTTGAAATCTGTAAGTGTAACCTGCGGCTTTTGAGAATTAACAGTTAAATTATTAGGGTAAAAAAATGTAAATCCACCTACACCACCACATATCATCATTCCTGATTTTGTGAATTCCATGGCATTATCTACAAATTGATCCACATCAAACCCATCTTCTTTTTCAAAATATATTATTTTTCCAGTACTAGGGTTTAACTTAGAAATTTGTCTTGTATGAATCGACCATATGTTGCCTTTAAAATCTTCTTTTACTTGAGTGACAACATTACTCGGCAAACCATTTTCAACTGTATAATTTGTAAATTTAAAATCATTTTTATTTGAATAACTTAAGCAATTTAACCCACCCCCGTAAGTACCAAAATATAAATCACCATTTTTAGCTTGATGAATATCTAGTATATGGCTACTACTTAAGGTATTTTGATTCTCAGGGTTGCTATAAAATTTTTCAAAAGTTACTTCCCCTGTAGAGGAGCGGTTTAATTTATTTAAGCCGTCAACTGTTCCCACCCAAATATTACCTTGTTGGTCTTCTAAAATATCCCTTATGTTATTGCTAGACAAGCTTGTAGAATCTCTTAAAGATGCATTGTAATTAGTGGTGTAGTAGGAGTTGGTTTCCTTATTAAAACTCATTTTTATTAAACCTTTTTCCCAAGGTCCAAACCAGATATTTCCTTTTCTGTCTTCCTCAATAGCAAAAACCCGACTATCTATTTTATTTCCTAAATAATCTTTTACACCATCAATTTCTTTAATGTTATATGTTTTAGATGTCTCATTGTAATCTATTTTAAATAAACCATTTAAAGCGCCCACCCATATAGCACCTTCTCTATCACTTATTAAGCGTTTTACTTCTGGGAAAAATGTGGCTTTATTTTTTTTTATGTCACTAATTGAATCTAAATATATTATTGGGGAAACAGATGTACTGGAAACATTATTTCTGAATATGTTTTTATCTAGACCTGCAATAATTCCTTTCTGTGTTCCAAACCAAAAATTACCCTTTTTATCTTCGCAGAGGGTAACTATTTGAGATTTAAATAACTGTGATGAATACTCAGTACTTAAATACTCGGTTGAATTGTAAAAAGAATGACTTTCTAAATCCATTTTAAACAAACCATTAGTTAAAGCACACAACCACAACACATTGGAGTTGTCAATGAAGATTTTTTGAATATCTTGATTATCTATTAGGTTTTTTAATTGTTTGTTTTTTGATAAATTTTGAATTTCTCCAGATTCATCATTATAGTTTAAAAGCAATCCGTTTCCTGCTATCCATATTCTACCTTCTTTATCACCAGACATATTAACAAGCCGTTGCTCTTTTAATTGGTTAAGAGCTATACTGTTTTTAAGATTTATTGTTTTGGATTCAATAACTTTTAAATTGTCGTTTAATTTTATTTTTAACAACTCAAGGTCTTCATTTACAATCCATAACGTATTATTCGGATATTCTAAGATATCAAGAGCAGTACGTTCACTATCAAACAATGATTCTGTATAATCTGTAGCATCAATAGATAGTTTTGGGGTTGTCCCATCTCTTACAATGTCAATTTGATGTAGCTTAACAGTCTTAGATGGTGTTAAAAACCAAAATTTACCATTTGCAGATGGTTTAATGTTTTTAATATCTAGTTTAAACCCACCATATTTATTCAAGAAAAACTCATATTTTAATTTACCTTGATTATCAATTTCAAAAAGCTTTATACCATCTAGAGAATCAATAAAGAAAATTCCCGATTCAGACTGATATATACTGTTTTTACCAGTAAATACAGGGTTAGCACCTGTCTCAAAATAAGTATTAATAATTCCTGTATCTGGATTTATTCTATTAAGACCCGCTATGGTTCCTACCCATATATAGCCATCTTTATCTTCAAACAGCTTAAGTATAACACTACTACTTAAACCCTTATCGTCTACACCATAGTTATATAACTTCATGGAATAGCCATCGTACTTATTAACTCCATTTAAAGTAGCAAACCACAAGTAACCGTTCTTGTCTTGAATAATGCTAGTAACCCTATTATGGGATAACCCTTCTTCTGCACCCGTTTGATGTAACCGCCATTGCGAAAACATAGAGGTATAAATGAGTAAAAAAAAGACCGTAAAGTAAAACTTTCTTATGGATAAAATCATTTATAGTTTAAAACCTTTGTTAAATACTTTGCTAAATATAAGTATAAACAATTTCTAATTTACCTTGATAAAACACAAATTCTATCAAGTCGTTTTAATTTGAAATATTGAATCTGAGCTTATAAACTAAAATCATAAAACAATCATTCGTGTGTCTAAAACTATATATTTAGATTTAAGTTAATGCTCCAAAAAACAACTTAAGTTGTGATTTTAAAAAGTAAAAGAATAGAACTAACCTAATGCCCAATTAAAGTATGATAAGTAAGTTTTATCTTTTAGTAAAAATTTGAAACAACTATTTTATGCAGATGCTCTATGGATAAAATTGAAAGGTACTTTATATTTTCCTCTTTCCTTGTTTAAAATCATTTTGGCCGCCATATCTCCCATAACATTAAAGTCTGTAGATACTACTGAAATTCCAAAAAGATTTTTAAGAGGTGTATCGTTATAAGAAATAACACCAATGTCTTCTCCAAGTTTAAATTCTTTCTCTCTCGCTTGTTCTACAAAAGTAACCAATTCCGACTCTTCGATAATAATGTATAAATCTCCTTTATTTATGTTCATGTCAAGAGATACTTCGTCTATTATCTCAAAATCAAATTGATGTGTGTCACAAAACCTTCTAAAGCCATAAAAAATTCTTCTAGGATATGGGTAAATTGATTCTTGGGGATATACCAATATTATTTTTTGGTATTTTTTTAATATGTGTAGCCCTTCTGTCAATGCACCGTATATATCCTTCTCGAAATCTTGATACACTGTTATAATCTGGTTTTGATTTGATTCTAACGCATTATCCATTAAAATGAGTTTGTTCTCTGGTATTTTCTTTAAAGCATTAGAAACTTTTGGAGTCATGCTAGTGTGCTCCAAATTCTCTGTTTTAAAATGAGGCATAATCACATAATAATCATAAGACAATTTGTGCTTGTCCAGTAGGTTTAAAAATAGTGTTTCATCTCCATTATAAATATGGATATCTGTATGTGCATTTTCTCCAATAGAATCAGCAAAGGCATTATATATTTTCATTTTATAAGCACTCAACTTATTAATTAAAAATAAAATATTAATCTTAGATATAAGTTCTGTTCTTGCTATGTAAAAACCTTTGCCCCTTATAGAAGAAATGACATTGCGCTCTTTTAAAATATTATATGCTTTTTCAACGGTGTCACGAGACACAAATAAATTTTCGCTAAAACTATTGATTGATGGAATTTTTTGATCCATAACTAAATTTCCAACGGAAATATTATGAATTATAGATTTAACAATTTGCTCATATTTAGATTCTCTTGATTGGTCATCGATTTTAATAAATTCTGTTATTTCCATTTTATTAAAGTTTAAAAGTTAGAGTGTTAGAATATTTAGTTGGTAAACATGTTGCGTTCTAGTGAAAAATGTTTACTACAATATTATAATGTTCTTGCTGTTTCCTTAAGGAGATATGTTTTTGACAAGGGGGTAAAAGGCTACTTTTACAGGGGTATATGTTTTTAATTTAGGGGGTAAATGTGTAAGTCTAGCAACCTTTATGGTTAAGAAATCAACTATCTAGAAGGGTTTATAAAGAAACTAATATCTCTCTCTATGACTTTAAGTAACGACTGAAATGCTAGTTGTTTGTAGTATCTAAATAATCTTAAGTGTTTATTTATTAGTCTAATAAATAGATTAAAAAAGAGTATGTTTTAACCCGTTGTGCATTTTAAACAATGCTGATTTTAATATTGTTAATATTTCTTTCAAAGATAAACCTGTTTATGTATTGCACCACAGTTAAGGCTGTTATCTTGGATAGTATTCTGGTCTTGAAGCCTTCAAAAGACTTGGCATAGTTGCGCCTTATCATAAACTGGTCGCAAAGTTGTGAGAAGAGCGTTTCAATTCGTTTCCTCGATTTTCTAAAAACAAAAGGCTGCCTTTTGTGGTCGTATTGGTTTGTTCTCATTGGGGTTGAGAGTTTTATGTTGCAGCTTTGAAAAAGATTGAGTTGTACTTTTGCCGATAAATAGCCTTTGTCCCCAATTAATGTACAGTCATTTAGTTGTGCTTTAATGTCTTTTAGGTAATTAATGTCGTGCACCGATGCTGGTGATAGGTCGATGCTATGGGATACGCCTCTGACCGAGCATACCGCGTGCAATTTATAACCATAGTATGTCGAGCTTTGGGCTGCGCAATACCCTTTATCGGGTTGCGAGTACTGATTTTCTCTGCATATTGTTGAACGCCCACTTCTTGAGAGTTTGCAAACCTCCAAAGGCATACTATCTACAATGAAAACATCCTCAAACTCATTGAAATCAAAAGCTAACCTTGAGCGAATATCTTCGATATGGCAAGCCAACCTCCTCCTTCTCCTGTTGTAAACGCTACGCTCAATTTTGGCGAGCAGTGTTTTTGGCAACTTTCTAAACAAGTCATTTTCACTATCAATACCTAAATATTCAGAGGTTAAACTAAGGCTAACTAACTCTAAATCGGTCATTTTAGGCTGACGCCTTTGACATGCTATCAACTGTTGTTCTGATATGTTTTGTAAAACTTCCAATATTCTTTCGTAAATTGCGTTTAAGTTGTTCATTGTTGATGTTTTATAGCTAAAACAATTTACTGATTATCAGTAAGATGAACAACTTTTTTGTTTTAAATCATAATGCACAACGGGTTATGTTTTAATTAAGTTCTATCTTTTTTACACCTTTATAACCCCCTGCTTGTACACCAATACTTTCTGGAGCGAATTTGGAAGGGTCAAATGTCTTATTTGGTATAGGTATTACAGCATTAGATTCAGCTATACGATTTTCAATTATTTTATCTAGTTCGATTATTTTTTCAGGGTATACCTCAGAAAGGTCATTGTGTTCGCCAATATCCCATTTTAAGTTATAAAGTCGATAACCGTGTTTAAAATCTTTACCTAAGTGAAAGATTCGAATTAATTTCCAATCTCCTGAACGAACAGAAATTGAAGCCGGCAACCAATCTGGTACCTTTGGTTGATGAGGAAAAAATGTAATAATCCCATCTCTTTCAATGGTTTCTCCTTTTAACGTAGGTGTTATATCCATACCATCAACAATATGATCTTTGGGCAGAGGTATATTTGTTAGATTTAAAAGTGTTGGATAAAAATCTATAGATTGGATTATTTGATCTGATTTTGTTCTAGGAGTTGCTACACCTGGACAAGATATTATAGTTGGTACTCTAATACCGCCCTCATACAAGGTTGCTTTCCCCCCTCGCAGAGGTCTATTACTTGTTGGTGGAGTAATATATTTTTCTCCTGAGGGTAAAAAATCAATGATGCCATTATACATGTTTCCACCGTTGTCACTTGTAAAAACAATAATGGTATTATCTGCAAGACCTAATCTGTCAATCTCATCTAACAATCTCCCTACTGCTTGGTCTAAAGAATGTATCATAGCTGCATATGTAGAAGAATGTTGCAAATCTGTTAGGTCTACTTTAGAACTATAATATTTTTTTAAGGTTTCTTTGGCATCAAAAGGGGCATGTACAGAAAATTGCCAGTAGTTCATAAAAAAAGGTTTAGACTTATCTACATTTCTTAACCAAGAAACAGCTTCCTCTGCCATTCTATCCTCTATATGTTCTTGGGCATATTTTTCTTTAAAACTAGGGTATTTCCAAGGAGCCACAAAACTCTCTGCAGGCCCAGGACCTGGCCAATGCGGTATATCAATATCAAAACCATGTTGCAACGGAGAATACGGTTCTCTTCCTAAATGCCACTTTCCAAAATGTGCCGTAGAATAGCCTGCCTTTTTAAATTGCTTTACTAAAGTGGGGAGTTTATTATCTAATCGCGATACCGAAATACAATTTACTGCCTTATTCTCACTATTTGGGTTTTCTTCAAGCGATGCCTTAAGCAATTCTTTTTCTAGGTGTGCTGTTGGCGCGGTAATACCTGTTCGTAAAGGTGTTTGCCCTGTTAAAATACTAGACCTAGTTGGAGAACACAAAGGGCTTGCGGCATAGGCATTAGTATACGTTACGCCTCTTGCTGCTAATCGTTCTAAATTTGGCGTTTCGTAGAATTTAGTATTTCCGTATAAGGTTACATCGCTCCACCCTAAATCATCGGCTAAAATAAATACAACATTTGGTTTATCTTGTGCATTAGAATTTACAGTTAAGATGAATACAAAAAGTAAAAAAAATAGTTTTTTCATTATGTCATTTTTAAAAATCTCAACTAAATCCATTCATTAATCTTTATAATTTAGCTGTAACAATATTAATATAAATGAAATGAAAAAGCATCCTGTTGCTTCTGTGAGAAGAACATGTCTTTTTATTTTTTGGTTTAGGTAAAGATTTAATCTTGAAATCTTAAATCATGATTTTTACTGACATCAAAACTTAAGTGTTTCACAAAGTACTTATAGATATCCCTGTTGAGTTTAATTTAGTGATATATCCCATTTCATCTTTAGTGTATATTTTGTAAAGTATCTATTTTCTGTAGGTTTTATAGAAATGAAATTTCTTTCTCCTAGCATCAAAAAGCGCCTATTTATATGAATTTCCAACAGAAACGACAGGATGCAAAAATCTATTTTTAGTAATAAGTTTGTTGAACTAAAATCATTTCTTAATAATTCTTTAGTAATTAGTTAAAAAAGATAAATGAAAAAAATCACACTCATATTTCTATCAATAATTCTGCTTCATTCTTGTTCAAAAGAAGCAGAGGATAACATTTCAATAAGCAAAATAACTGTTAATTATTTTGAAAGTCCAATAGGTATTGATGATCCAAATCCAAGTATTAGTTGGACAATGTCATCTAACGGAAGAAACAAAAAACAAACTGCCTACCAAATTAAAGTAGCAAGTTTAAAGGAATCATTAAATACTGACGACAACACACTCTGGGATACTGGGAAATTAGTGTCAGCACAAAATTCACAAGTACGCTATGCAGGTAAAGAATTGCAATCTGGACAACATTGCTATTTTAAAGTTAGAATTTGGGATGAAAATGATGTTGCTTCATCTTGGAGTGAAGTAAGTATGTGGACCATGGGATTACTAAATAAGTCTGATTGGAAAGCAAAATGGATTGGTTATAAAACAACTGATAAAAACAAAAAAGACACTTTACATTTACCGCCTCCGCCATATTTACGAAAATCATTTACCACCAAAGCCAACGTAAAAAATGCTACGCTTTACGTAACGGCACTTGGTGCTTTTGAGATGTCTTTGAATGGTAAAAAAATAGGTGAAGATTTTTTAACACCTGGTTGGAGTGACTACAATAAACGTATTTATTATAAAACTTACAACGTAACTTCTCATTTAAACGAAGGAGAAAATACCATAGGTGCTATATTAGGAGATGCTTGGTATGCTGGTTATGTAGGTCCAAAAGTATTATCTAAACCTAGAAACAGAGAGTTATATGGTTTGCATCCTGGATTGCTTTCACAACTAGAAATTGAATACGATAATGGCGAAAAAGATATTATAACTTCTGATGAAAGTTGGAAAGCTAATGAAGGGCCTCTCATTTATGCCGATTTACTTATGGGGGTAGCCTATAACGCTAATTCAGAACTTCCAAATTGGAATACTACCAATTACGATGATAAAGATTGGAAACCTGTGTTCATCCACAAAGGCACAGAAGGTGTTATTCAGGCCTACCCAGGGAACAGCATACAAGTATATGATGAGATTGAACCCATTGAAATTACCGAGCCTAAAAAAGACACGTACATTTTTAATTTAGGTCAAAACTTTGCAGGACATGCAAGACTACAAGTTAAAGGAAACAAAAACGATACCATAGTTATCCGTTTTGGAGAAAGGTTACATGATGATGGTAGATTAATGACCGAAAATTTAAGGTTTGCGCGCGCTACAGACACCTATATTTTAAAAGGCGAAGGCACTGAAGTTTGGGAGCCTAAATTTACATATCATGGATTTCAATATGTTGAAGTTACAGGTCTTAAAACAAAACCTAGTAAAAAAACAATTACAGGTATCCCTTTTGGGTCATCAATCCCTTTTGAAAGTTCGTTCACTTCTTCTGATGAGGTTTTAAATAAAATGTATCAAAATGTGGTATGGACACAACATTCTAATTTTATGGAAGTACCTACAGATAGTCCGCAACGCGATGAGCGTTTGGGGTGGCTCGGAGACGTACAAATCTTCTCTAGGTCTGCACTTTACAATGCTAACATAGGTGCGTTTAATACAAAATGGTTTGCAGATGTTCGTGACGCGCAGTATGATAATGGGCCTTATGCTGTTTTTGCTCCTCGACCATACCCTAAGTTGGTTTGGTATTCTCCAGGGTGGATGGAAGCTGGTGTAATGGTGCCTTACAACACCTATAAATTCTACAATGACACAAAAATTATAGAAAGTCATTATGAATCTATGACCCGATTCATGGACTATCACATAGAAAAAAGTAAAGCGCATAAGTTTTACCCAGAGCATTCTTGGGCAGACGCAAAACCTGAAGGTGGTTTTGGAGATTGGTTGTCTATGACGGACAAGCACCTTTCACATGATATACTTGCATCTATGCATTATCAATATGCGTTAAAGATTATGTCTGAAATGAGTGGTGCTATTGGCAAGCAAGAAAAGGCAAACTATTATGAGGCCTTATATAACGAATCGGTTAGCGCATTTATAAAGCACTATATAGATGAAGATGGAAAGTTTCAAATCGATGAAGCTGTTTACGGAAAAGCGAAAGGCTATTTTGAAGGAGAAAGAGGCTTTACAGGTCATACACAATCAGCGTATGCAACAGCTATTTATTTTGATTTATTACCTCCAGAACTAAAAGAAAAAGCAGGAAAACATCTTGTAGATTTATTAGCTGAAAATAATAATTTACCATCTTCAGGAATTCTGGGAATCAGGCAGTTACTACCAGCATTATCTTCTATTGGACGCTCTGATTTAGCTTACGAAATTTTATTAAAAAAGGATTATCCTAGTTGGGGTTTCCAAGTAAAAAACGGTGCTACAACAATTTGGGAACGATGGAATAGTTACACACCGGAAGATGGTTTTAATGGAGAGATGAATGCCAAAATGAACTCTTTTAACCACTATGCCTTTGGTGCATTTTCTCAATTCCTATTTAGTGATATAGCAGGCATTAAAACCAAGGATGCGGGTTTTAAAAATATAGTAATTAAACCAAAATTAGGTAATAAGGCATTGACTGATGTTAATGCAAAATACGCTTCTATCAATGGGGATATTGTTTCTTCTTGGTCAATTGACGATTCCAATTTTAATTTAGAAGTAGAAATACCTGTAAATACTAAAGCTTCTGTATATATACCTTTTAAAGAAGGAGGTGTTGTATTAGAATCTGGTAGTGAAATCGATTCAAAACTTATAAAGTTTGTAAAACATGAAGGGGACTATAAGGTTTATGAAATTGGGTCAGGAAGCTACAAGTTTCAATCTGAAATATAATTTTTATTCCTAAGAGGTTGAATAGCATTAAGATACTGTTTAAAACAAAATTCTTCTACATTTTGCTATTAGCAGTAGTGCTTAGCAACTGTAAATCGGAGCCAAAGCATGAATATGGTAGTACAATAAGTATCAACACTGAGGATATACAAAATGGAAAATTAATTTTTGAGCAAAAATGTAGTCACTGCCATAATTTTAAAAAGGACGCAATAGGGCCTAATCTTAGTGGGATTACAAAAGAGGTTAGTGAAGCGTGGATAAAAGAATTTATTAAGAATCCATTTAAGATGATATCTCAAAAGGATCCCAGAGCAAAAGCCTTACATCAAAAATATAAAACATTTATGCCGGAGTTTTCATATTTATCCGAAAAGGAATTTAACGAACTTCTAAGTTACATGAATTCTTATTTAAAGAAGGAAGCGTCTGGTAATAAAAATTTAGAAGACGTTATAGATAATCCAATTAAAGACACACTTGTGTATTCTGAAGATAACGCACATATAGAGTTTGTAGCTCAAGTACCTGCTTCTTCGAAAAACGGTCCTTTAGCTCGAATAAATAAGATGGCATGTACTACTAATTCTGGGCGGGTTTTTATCAACGATTTAAGAGGAATGCTTTATGAATTGAAAGATAATAAGCCGAAGTTATATGCTTCAATCTCTAAATATCACGATAGTTTTATGTCTGAACCAGGACTAGGCACTGGGTTTGGAAGTTTTACTTTTCATCCAAACTTTTCAGAAAACGGATTATTTTATACTGCGCATTCTGAAAAATTGCATAAAACGAAGGCTGATTTTTTACTTCCAGACAGTATTCCCGTAAAACTACAATGGGTTATTAAAGAATGGAAAAGTAAAGACCCCAAAAGCAAAGTCTTTGAAGGTTCAACTCGAGAGCTTTTGCGTATTGATTTTGTTACTGTAATGCATGGTATTCAGGAAATTACCTTTAATCCACATAGTTCTAAAAATGATTCAGATTATGGGATGCTATACATTGGTGTTGGAGATGGAGGCAGTGTTGCTTATGGTTTTCCAAAAATAGCGTTGCATGGTGGGGCTCAAGTTTGGGGAACAATTTTGAGAATAGATCCTAGTGGTAGTAATAGTGATAATGGTAAATATGGCATTCCAAAAGATAATCCCTTTGTAAATGCAAATAATAAAAAAAGGGAAGTTTGGGTTTATGGACTAAGAAACCCTAATAGAATTTGCTGGAATACAGAAGGACAAATGTATGCCAGCGATATTGGGCATAATATAGCGGAGGAAGTAAACATTATAGAACCAGGTAAGTTTTATGGCTGGCCTATTAGAGAAGGTAGGTTTTTAGTAGACCCTAATGGAAATCAAAGTTTAGCGTATCCTTTACCAGATAACGATGCCGATTTTGGTGTTACATATCCTGTAATTCAATATGATCATGATGATGGTTCAGCTATTAGCGGAGGGTTCTTTTCTAATACAGCTACATTTAAGGGGAAATACATTTTTGGAGATATTCCAGAGGGTACTGTTTATATAGCAGATCTTTCAGAAGCCAACACTGACAAAAGGAATATTAAAAAGTTGAATATAGTTTTTAAAGGAAAGCAAACAGATTTTGGACAGCTTACCAATAAACGTCGTATAGACCTTAGGTTAGGTCAAGATTGTGATGGAAACATGTATATGTTTACCAAAGCAGATGGGAAGATTTATAGAATGATTAATGAATAGTGATGAATTTATACGCGCCGTCAAAACCACTTTGTAATATAAATACAATATAATAATCAAGTATATGGATATGGCATTTTTAGTAGGTGTATTACTCGTAGCATTGGGAGGAATTTTAGAAGGTCTTTTTTCAATACCAGTTACTAAAGTAAAGACATGGGAGTTTGAGAATATATGGGGGGTTGGGTCGCTTATTGCACTTTTGTTATTACCCTGGCCTTTATCTTATTTTTTCGTAGAAGACTTGTCTCAATTATACGCATCCATACCTAATTCAATTTTAATAAGCATTGTGTTATGCGGTTTTGCTTGGGGAATAGGAGGTATTTATTGGGGGCGTGCAATTGCAACATTAGGGATGGCTCTGGGTGTTTCTATACTTATGGGACTCATTAATGTTTTCGGTTCAATTGTACCTCTGTCTGTTTTTGAGCCTAACAAAATATTTACTCTAGGTGGTGGTATTTTAATTTTAGCTGTTCTTATAATGATTGTAGGGATAATTATAATATCAATTGCTGGTAAAAAGAAAGAGCAGGCTTTAGTAATACGAGAGAGTAAAGTAGTTGAAAATAAAAAAACAGGAATATTTCGTTTGGGTTTGATCTTTTGCTTAATTTCTGGCATTCTTTCTTCTGCAGTTAATTTTGCATTTATTATTGGTGCTCCAATAACTGAGGAAGCTTCAAAAATGCGGGTACATGATTATGCTACTAGTTTTGCTATTTGGAGCCTCGTTTTTACAGCTAATTTTTCAATCAATGTTATTTATGGTTTTTATACGATGCTAAAAAAAGGCACATTAAAAAACTTATCTAAAGGCAGTTTTTCTAGAGAGTGGATAGGTGCAGTTTTTATGGGTTTAGCATGGCCTGGAGGTATTATTATTTATGGTATTGGCGCAAATGCCATGGGACCTTATGGCGCTTATGCAGGCTTTCCAATGATGATATTGGCATCTATTCTAGCAGGGAATTTAGCAGGTGCTTTAGGTGGCGAATGGAAAAACACTGGAGTAGCACCTCGCCGAATTATGATAACAGGAATTTTGGTATTGTGTTTAGCCTTTTCCCTACTGGGATATTCAACTTATGTGATGAATGGATAACAGTTTAATATGAAAATATGACTATGAAAAATTCATCAATAATTGATGCACATATTCATCTATGGGATGTAAAGCATTTAGACTATCCTTGGTTAAATCAATTTCCTAAAATCAATAGAACTTTTTCCTTATCAGATTATAATAAGGCTACAGCAGAACAATCTATTGAAAAAATGATTTTTGTTCAAGCTGAATGCAAACCTTCTCAATTTTTAAAAGAAGTGGAATGGGTTCAAGCACTTTCAGAAAAGGACGAGAGACTGTCTGCAATAATACCTTGGGCACCTTTACATATAGGAAACGCAGTAGCGGAAGTATTAGAAAAATTTGCAGAAAACCCAAAAATAAAAGGAGTTAGACAGTTAATACAACCAGAAGAAGATTTAAATTTTTGTATAAGTCCCGATTTTATTGAAGCCGTTAAACTCTTAGGAAAAAACAATCTACACTTTGAATTAACTACAGATCCAAAACACTTTCCTGCTGTTTTAAAACTTGTAGAAAAGTGTCATGACACAATATTTATATTAAACCACATAGGTAATCCAAGTATAGTTAACAAGCAATTATATCCTTGGAGACAACACCTAAAAGCCTTTGCTAATTCTGGACCACACTACTGTAAATTTTCAAACCTAGTCTGTAATGCCAATTTAGATCTCTGGGATATTGATGATTTGAGACCGTATTCAGATATAGTGATTGATGTTTTTGGTCCGGAAAAATTAATATGGGGTAGCGATTGGCCTCACGTACTTCGTGCCTCTTCTTGGTCCAAATGGTTTAAAACAGCAGTTTCGTTAACAGAAAGTTTAAGTGAAGAAGAGCGTGATAAAGTTTTTAAAACAAATGCAATTCGTTTTTATAACCTATAAAATAATACTGGTATGAGCAATAGATTATATAAAAGCAACCATGAATTTGTTCCACAAAGGTTTGAAGGTAAAGTTGCTATTGTTACTGGTGGCGCTTCTGGTTTAGGAAGAGCTATTACAGAAGAATTATGTAAAGAAGGTGGTAAAGTTTTATTTACTGACATAAACGATTTAGGTAAAATAAAACAAGAGAATGACATTGAAAACAACTACGACACCACATTTTTAATGGGAGATATGGGAGATGAAGATTTTTGCAAATCCACTATAGATGAAACCATAAAAAAATATGGAAGAATTGACTATTTAATAAATAATGCTTTCTCTTTTACTGCAGCAGGCATCAATGCCGAAACTAAAGATTGGATGCGAAGTTTTAAAGTAGGCCCTTTAGCCTATGCAAAAATGGCACAAGAGGTTTACCCCTATATGAAAAAATCTGGTGGAGGTGCTATTGTAAATATTTCAAGCATTTCTGCTCATATTGCTCAAAAAGATAGGTGGACTTATAATGCATCAAAAGGAGCTGTAAACCAATTAACTAAATGCCAAGCTCTAGATTTTGCTCCTCATAACATACGAGTAAACAGTATAGATCCTGGTTGGATATGGACTCATGAAACAGATAAAGCTGCTAATCTAGATGGAGGCGGTCGAGAAAAATGGGATCCTATCTGGGGACGTTTTCATATGTTAAGACGTATGGGTAAAGCTGTAGAAGTGGCAAGACCCGTACTCTTTTTACTAAGCAATGACGCCTCTTTTATTACGGGCACTAATCTAGCAGTTGATGGAGGCTACCTCTCAATAGGTCCCGAAGGCTTAGGAGAAAACACTATTAATGCAGGATCTCAATAATTCAGAATTAAGTTTAAGATTATGATTGAAGAACATATTAAACAAATTGAACAAAAACTTGGAGTTAACAAAGTTCTTATAGGAGAAAAAGTTAAAGAGAGATATGAGCATATATGGGAAATGGACAAGCCTTTGTGTGCCAAAGCTGTAGTATTTCCGTCAACAACTCAGGATGTCTCAGATATCCTAACTATTTGTCATAAATACCACCAGCCCATTGTAGTACATGGAGGATTAACAAATCTTACTGGGAGTACAGAAACCAATGCTGATGAATTAGTCATTTGTATGGAAAAAATGAATGTCATTGAAGAATTGGATGTTTCCAGCCGAACAATAACCGTACAATCTGGAGTAATCCTAGAATCCATACATCAAGAGGTAGAAAAAGAAGACTTACTCTTCCCTATTAACTTTGGTGCTGAAGGGTCTGCTCAAATAGGAGGTGTAATTGCTACAAATGCTGGTGGACTTCGTGTTCTTCGCTATGGAATGACCAGAAATTTGGTTTTGGGGCTAGAAGTGGTTATGGCTGATGGAACCATTATCTCCTCTATGAAAAAAATTATAAAAGATAATTCAGGTTATGATTTAAAACAATTTTTTATTGGCTCTGAAGGCACTTTAGGAGTAATCACTAAAGCCGTATTAAGGCTACAACAAAAACCCAAAAGTAGAAATAGTGCATTTGTAGCTATAAACGATTTTAATAAGGTAATAGCATTCTTAAAATTTATAGACTCAGGCTTGGCAGGTACCCTAAGTGGTTATGAGTTATTATGGGAACGTAATTTTAAAGCTATGACCAATCCTTCTACAAATATTTCAAAGCCTTTACCTTATGGATATAAATACTACGTCCTAATAGAAAGTTTGGGTAGTGATTATTTACAAGACCAGCAAAGATTAGAATCATTACTAGAAGAAGCTTTAATGGACGAGCTTATTTTGGATGCTGCTTTGCCGCAATCAGTGCAACATACAGAGTTGTTTTGGAGAATTAGAGAAGATGTAGATATTCTTGTTTCCCAATGCAATAATGTACAGAATTTTGATGTAAGTCTTCCTGTTTCAGAAATAGGCACCTACGTTGACGCTATTTTTAATATTTTAAATAAAATACCAGAAATAGACAACTTTTTTGCTCATGGCCATGTAGCCGATGGAAATATTCACTTTTTAATAAGTAAAAGCAATAATTCGACTGAACTCATAGATAAAATTAATAATATTATATATACTCCCTTAACTGGTCTTGGAGGATCGGTCTCTGCAGAGCATGGTATAGGGATTCATAAAAAACCTTACCTAAAATTTTGTCGTTCAATTGCAGAAATACAATTGATGCAATTGCTTAAAACCACAATGGATTCAAGAGGCATTCTAAATCGAAATAAAATACTTGACCATTTCAAGTAATAAAATACATAAAAGCTATATCTAATAGGCAATCAGATTATTTTTTGATAAAGTTTATTTTGAGTTTAAGGCAATACTTTTTATAAGTCATAAATCACACAACATAAATTTTAATTTAGCCTTAAAAAGTTCTCTACCCTTTCAAATTCAACATTAATTAGAAAAATATTTCTTTTAAATAAAAACAACCACTAAAGCATTAATTAAAACATTAAATTTCAGAAACTTAAAACAAAAAATGTTTTTAAAAAAACATGTTACCCCTTCAAATATAAAAATATACCCGTTGTGCATTTAGAAAAAGTTGTGCAAACTGCTAAAAGGCAGTAAATTGTAGTTACCACACTATAATTTTTATGCACAACTTTCAAACAAATTACGACAAAATACTCAAGGTTTTAAAAGAATTAGATTGTAAAATGGATTATTTACATCAAATACGCAAACCTAAATTAAGGGATAAAGAACTCATAGCTATTGATTTAACATCAGAGTTTATGAGTATTGATAGTGAATGTCAACTTTTTCGGATTTTACCTATTGATTTATCCTGTAAAATAGAGTGCAGTGTTTACAATAGAAGAAAGCGTAAGTTGTTTTCATTTAGAGAATCACTTCGCAAAGCCTTAGTAAAGAAGCTGAATAAATCTGAGCATTGTTATATCGTTGACAGCATGCCTTTAGAGGTCTGTAAACTATCAAGAAGCTCTAGAAGCAAAATATGTAAAGAACAAAACTACAGTCTGCCCGAAAAGGGATATTGTGCGAGTCAATCAAATCATTATTATGGATATAAACTGCATGCAGTCTGTTCTGCACAAGGTGTTATAGAGAGCATGGATATTAGTCCTGCTTCTGTACACGACATCAATTATTTAAAGGATATAAAGCATCAACTAAGTAATTGTGTATTGCTAGGTGACAGAGGGTATTTGTCGGCGGAATATCAATTAAATCTATTTGAATCTCATAATATTAGACTAGAAACTCCTATGAGAAAAAATCAACATAATTATAAAGAGTAACCGTTTATTTTCAAGAAATCCAGAAAACGTATTGAAACGTTGTTTTCTCAACTTTGTGATCAATTTATGATTCGAAGAAATTATGCTAAATCTTTTGAAGGATTCAAAAACAGGATCTTATCTAAAATTACAGCTATGACGGTTATTCAATATATAAACATGTTTGAATTCAACCGAAATATCAATAACCTAAAAATCAATATTGCTTAAATGCACAATGGGTTAATATTATAAATTCTACAGATTCGGCAGGATGGAATTTTCTTTGAAATAATATAGTTTTACAGCATCTGATTGATAATAGCTCCAAACAAATAAACTAATTTAAATTAACCAAACTCAAGTAAATGATGAAAAAACAACTTAAGAAAACTCTCAAAAAAGCACTGTTTTTGTGCTTTATTTTAGTATCTCTTGGAATGTATTCGCAGGAGCGTACCGTAACTGGTAACGTTACTTCTGAAGATGGGATGCCATTAACAGGTGTAAATATTGTCCAAAAAGGGACGAAAAACGGCCAGGTAACGGATTTTGACGGTAATTTCACAATAAAGTTAGTGCCTGGTCCTCAAGCACTCGTGTTCTCTTATTTAGGTTTTACCACTAAAGAGGTTGAGGTAGCAAGTCAATCCACTATTAGTGTTATTTTATCAGAAGATTCGGAAAGTCTTGACGAGGTTGTTGTGGTAGGATATGGTTCCCAAACTAGGGCTGATTTAGTTGGTTCCGTAGGATCCGTTAAAGGAGATGATATTGCTAAAATGCCAGTTCCAACTTTTGATATGGCGCTTCAAGGTCGTACAGCTGGATTAAACATTGTTAATACATCTAGTGAACCTGGTGGAGAAGTTACCATTAGAATTAGAGGTAACAACTCCATATTAGGAGACAATTCACCTCTAATTGTAATAGATGGTTATCCAATGCCTACAGGAAACGAAGCTAGTGCAAGGGGAGCGGGAGATGGCAACCAAACCTCCTCTAACCTTTTAAGTTTTTTGAACCCTGCAGAAATAGAATCTGTTGAGGTTCTTAAAGATGCGTCGTCAACAGCTATTTATGGGTCGAGAGGTGCAAATGGTGTAATAATTGTTACTACGAAAAAAGGGAATTACGAGCAGGCTACTCAAATTAATTTAACAGCTGAAACTGGATTTAGCGATATTAAAGATTTTCCAGAAGTTTTAGATGGACCAACGTATGCTGAATGGAGAAATGAAGTAGCTACTATAAACAATACACCTATACTGTTTGACGGGGTTGATAGGCCCTTGCCTGAAAACGCAACGACCACAGATTGGTTGGATAGAATTTTAAGAACAGCGATGACCAACAGATATCAACTTACTATATCTGGAGGCGGAAATAAATCAAGATATTTCTTATCGGCTAATTACTTGAAAAATGAAGGAATTGTAAAATTTACAGATTTTTCTAGAGGTAATATCAGGTTAAATGTAGATAATAACCTTACCGACCGTTTAACAACTAGCACATCTGTAAACTATGTGCGCTCACAAAATAATAGATCTGGAGAAGGGTCTGGTTCCATTATAAATTCAGGGTCTGTTTTTTCAGCTTACAAAAACGCTCCAACAGCAACTCCTGATGACCCTATCGACGAAGGTGACGGTACGAGCAATTTTTTTACGGACCCTTTGGTAGAACTAAGAGACACAAGGAATGAAACCTATAACGAGAATTTAATCCTTAGCATCTTAACAAAGTATAAAATAACAGAAAATTTAACTTTTAACCTTTCAACTGGTACGAATAGCTCAAACAGCAGAAGAGAAGTTTATTTCCCTAAAACAACTAGACAAGGACGATTACGTAATTCTAGAGCTGTTTACAACGTTAGTAGTAATAGTAATTATTTAATTGAATCTTATTTATCCTATAACAAGGCCTTTGAGAAAAGTAATTTAGATGTAACTGGAGGGTATTCTTATCAAATTGATAACATACGTCGTTTAAATACTGTCGTAGATGATTTTCCAGTTGACAACTTAGAAACCGATAATGTTGGCCTAGGTTTAAACCCTATAATACCAACAAGTTCTAGGGTTGAAAGAATTTTATCTTCTTACTACGCAAGACTTAACTATAACTACGATAAAAAATATTACTTATCATTAACAGCTCGTGCAGATGGCTCCAGCGTTTTTGCCGAAAACAAAAAGTGGGGATATTTCCCTTCAGTAGGTCTGGGTTGGACTGTATCAAATGAAGACTTTCTAAAAGAATCAGAAACGGTATCTAACTTGAAGTTTAGAGCTAGTTATGGTATTACAGGTTCTCAATCCATAGCGCCTTTGCAGTCTTTAACCCTTTTAGGTACTGCGAATGCTGTATATGGTGATATTCTATATTCTGGTTTAGCACCTGTAAGAATTGGAAACCCAGATTTAGAATGGGAAAAAACAAAGCAGTTTAACATTGGATTAGATGCAGGGTTTCTAAAAAATAGATTTAATGCTTCTATAGATTATTACAAAAAAACGACAGACGATTTATTATTAAATTTCCCACTTCCAAATTCTGCTGGAATTAACTCTCTTACTGCCAATGCAGGTAGTATTGAAAACAAAGGTTTTGAAATTGTATTGGGAGGATATATAATAGATAAAAAAGACTTTAAGTGGAACACCAATTTTAACTGGAGTAATAATAAAGCAACTGTTATTAGCCTTGGAGACAATGATGCCGATATTTTTGGTCCTGGACCTGCCACAAATATTGTAACAGACCCTACAAACGTTATGCGAGTAGGTGAAGCTTTTGGTGCTTTATATGGGTATAAAGTAATAGGTATACTCCAAGAAAGTGATTTTGACGCTTCTGGAACATCTACAGTTCCAACACTTGGTAATCAAGCTCCCGGCCATTATAAATTCCAAGATATAAGCGGTCCTAATGGAGTTCCAGATGGCATAATAAGTGGTTTAGATCGAGGTATTATAGGTGATCCAAATCCAGATTATATTTTTGGTTGGAATAACGATTTTTCATATAAAAATTTCACTTTAAGTGTATTTTTTCAAGGATCTATTGGAAATGATGTCATGAATCTCAATAACTCTTTTATGGGCACAGGTAGAATTGTGAATAATGCTTTTAAAGATTGGTACGAAAACCGATGGACACCTGAAAACCCTACAAACAATACTCGATATCCTAATTATACTGGAGGTAATGGAGGTTTTTTTGCACCAAACTCTGCTACTATAGAAGATGCGTCATATATTAGGTTAAAAAATCTTAGTGTAGGATATAATGTTCCTGTTGAAAAAATTAAGGCAATAGCATCTGCAAGAGTTTATGTAACAGGAACCAACCTACTAACCTTTACAGACTATTCAGGCTTTGACCCAGAGGTAAATATTCGCGGTGGCAATAATCTTGCACAAGGTATAGATTTCGCAACCTATCCAAGAGCGCAAACTTTTACTTTAGGTATAAATATTGGTTTCTAATAATAGTTTAATTTAAATAAAACAATAATGAAAAAATTAAAATATATAATTCTACTGGCCGGTCTCGTAGCTTGTTCTGATTTAGAAGAAGAAGTGTATTCAGAAATCAGCCCATCAAACTTTTATCAAAACGTAGCTGAGGCGGAAGTGGCAGTGACCTCAATTTATAATTCATTTAACAGAGCTGTTAGCCTCTATGACTTTGGTTTGTCATCATTAACTGTGGTCCCTTCACCAAAAATACAATCTAGGGTGTGGTGGAGAAGAATGTGGGCTAACTATACTGCTGATGCTACTGAGGCTATTTCTTTACCTCGTGTTTGGAACCCCTTTTATCAAGGTATTTTTAGATCTAATGTCCTTATTGCAGAATTAGAAGGAAGAGAATTTGACAGCGAAGAAGAAATAGCACGAAAAGAAATAATTGCTGAGGCTAAATTTTTAAGATCATGGTCTTACTTCAATCTAGTTCAACTTTTTGGAGACGTTCCAATGCCTTTAAAGCCCGCTATTACAGCTGAAGAAGCTCAACTTCCCAGAACACCAATAGCAGATGTATACCAGCAAATTATTTTAGATTTACAAGAAGCCGAAACCAACTTGCCAAGCGATAAAAGAAGTGCAACTCAAATAGGAAGACCTATTCAGGCCACCGCTAAGTTTCTCCTAGCCAAAGTTTACTTAACTATGGCAGGACTTCCATTGCAAGATGCAAGTGCTATGTCATTAGCTAAAGCTAAATTACAAGAAGTTATTGATTTAGAAGACACAGCTCAAGGTTATAAATTATTAGCAAGCTATGACGATGCTATTCGTATAGACAATAACGATGAACGCATATTTGCTATTCAACAAACACAATCTACCGCAAGTCAAGGTACGGCTTTTGGACATGTTTGGGGTTCTGCAAATAGACTTAACAACCCAGGTCTTGGTCAAACTCATGGTGGATTTACAGAGGACTTTTACAATTCTTTTGATGCTACCGACACCAGAAGAGACGTTACTATGTCATACTCTTATGTTGATAGAGATGGAGTCACTAGAACCTATAAGGATGATAATTATCCCGAGCGTAACGGTATATACCAAAACAAGTATATAGATATTGATCAAGAAGCAGTTAATGGTGATCCAGATATGATTGTTTATAGATATTCTGATGCACTACTCATGGCTGCTGAAATTGAGAATAGTTTAAATGGTCCAACAGCTACAGCCTATGGTTATTTAAACAGAGTAAGGTCAAGAGCACTAGCAACTAATGCTCCAGATGGCATGACGCAAGAAGAATTTGCTGAATATGTATATGAAGAACGTTATAAAGAGCTTTCTTTTGAATTTCAAGAAATCTATGACATTAGAAGGTTAGGTAAAGTAGAAGAAGCTTTATCACAACATCCTGAGAATATAACATGGTCTCCAACAAACACAGCATATAGCCCAAATTTCAATTTGTGGCCTATACCTGTAAGTGAAGTTAATAATAATCCTCAAATCACTGAAAATAACCCTGGTTGGTAATTTTTTTGAGTTAGTTTTAGTTTTTAAAGGCTACTTTACGGTAGCCTTTTTTTCAGTTTAACAAAAAATATTGTGCACTATGAAAATTAAAGTTATCGTTTTTTTACTAATCACTCATTTTACTAGTATCTATAATGTATTAGTTAACAAAACACCCCTAAACATTGATACATTAAAAATAGAATACCTTACAAACCCTATAGGGATGGATGTTTTAAAACCTAGATTTAGCTGGGTTTTAGAAGCAGAGGGAAGAAACAGGTACCAAACAGCATATAGAATACTCGTATCCTCCTCTCAAGAAAAATTAAATCAAAATGAAGGAGACATATGGGATAGTGGAAAAATTACTTCTAGTGATACTAATCAAGTTGAATACGGAGGCGTTTCATTAAGGTCTCATACAACATACTATTGGAAAGTAAAGGTTTGGGATGAATCCAATACTGAATCCAGTTGGAGCGAAACGGCTCACTGGTCTATGGGATTATTAAAATTTTCAAATTGGAAAGGACTTTTTATTAGTCATGACGTTGGATACGATAAAACAGATAAATATGATAGTTTATACCTACCTCCCGCAAGATACCTTCGTAAGTCATTTACCCCTAAAAAAAAGATAAAAAAAGCAATAGCATATACTACTGCGTTAGGTTTATATGAACTAAGACTAAACGGAAATAAAGTAGGTGATGATTATTTTGCTCCTGGATGGACAGACTATAACAAGCGTTTGTATTACCAAACGTATGATATTACCGAGCATATTAACGAAGGAGAAAATGTTATAGGAGCTATTATTGCTGATGGGTGGTATGCTGGATACATTGGCTATGGCTTATTGGTTCGTTTAGATAAAGTGCGTGAATATTATGGAGTTAATCCATCATTCATGGGACAAATACATTTAGAATATGAAGATGGTAGTATAGAAATTATTCCAACTGATACAACTTGGAAATCTAGCCAAGGTGCTATTTGTGAGGCTGATATTTTAATGGGAGAAACTTATGATGCTACTATGGAAAACACAGGTTGGGATAGTCCAAATTATGATGATAAATCTTGGGAAACACCTAAAGTATACACCTACCCTAATGGAAAATTACAAGTACACCCTGGTAACCTAGTAAAAAACACAGAACGTATTCGTCCTATTAAAATAACTGAACCAAAACCTGGAACTTATGTTTTTGATATGGGCAAAAACATTGCTGGTATAGCAGAGTTAAAAGTAAAAGGCCTAAAAGGCACTAAAATCACACTTAGGTTTGGAGAGATTTTAAAAAGAGATGGAAACATTTTAACAGAAAACCTTCGTTTAGCAAGAGCAACGGATACATATATTCTAAAAGGAGATGGAGAGGAAGTTTGGCAACCAAAATTCACTTATCATGGCTTTCAATATATAGAACTTACGGGGTTTCCCGGTAAACCAACATTAGATGCTATTACCGGTTTAGTGCTAAGTTCTATTCAAACTGATGCAAGTACTTTCAGTTCATCTAATGAAATGAATAATAAGCTTTATGAAAATATTAAAACGACTCAAGAAGCTAATTTTTTTGACATTCCAACCGATTGCCCTCAAAGAGATGAGCGTTTAGGCTGGCTTGGAGATGCGCAAACCTTTATGCGTTCTGCATCTTTAAATGCCGATGTCGCTTCTTTTATGTCAAAATTTTTGATTGATGTAGACGATGCCCAACGCTGGTATGGTGCCTATCCTAATTTTGCACCATTTCCATATTCAAGACCAAACCAGTACGCTCCAGCTTGGATGGATGCGGGTATTATTATTCCGTATAACATGTACAAAGTGTACAACGACACTCGAATTTTAGAATACATGTATGTAGGTATGGAAAAGTTTATGGAATTTCAAGCTGATGCAAGCACTGATTTTCTGAGACCAGGTGGTGGAAATAATTGGGGCGATTGGCTATCGGTAAACGAAACAACAAGTCATGATTTTATTGGAGCTTCTTATTATGGTTATGATGCTAAACTAATGGCTGAAGTGGCAGAAGCGTTAGGAAAAACCGCTGATGCTGAAAAGTATAAAACGTTATTCCAAAACATAAAAACTGCTTTTGCTAAAAAATACATACAAGAAAACGGACACACTTCTGAAGATACGCAAACCACCTACGCTTTAGCTTTATATTTTGATTTATTTCCAGAGCACCTTGCAAAAAAGGGAGCTTCTAGATTAGCAGAAAAAATTGAAAATAATGGCTTTAAGTTTTCTTCTGGTTTTCTAGGAACAAAACATGTTATGCTCGCATTATCAAAATACGGATATTATGATATCGCTTACAAACTATTTAAGCAAACCGAATACCCAAGTTGGGGATATTCTGTTGTAAATGGTAGCACCTCTATTTGGGAACGATGGAATAGTTATACCAAAGATGAATTGTCAAATTCAGATATTAATAGTAAAATGAACTCATTTAGCCATTATGCCTTTGGGTCTGTAGCAGAATGGATGTTCATTAATGCTGTAGGTATAGACACTGAAGATTCTGGTTACAGAAACATAATTATAAAGCCTGCCATAAGCAAAGAGATGAACTTTATAAAAGGGAGTTATAAGAGTATTAACGGCACCATATCATCAGCTTGGAATTGGGGAAAAAATCATTTAAATATGGATATTGAAGTACCAACAAATACAAGTGCTAAAGTATATATTCCAACATCTGAAGTTTCTAAAATCAAAGAAAGTAATATGCCTTTAAATAAAAACCCAGATATTAAGGTTTTACAGTCTGAAGAAGAATTTACAATACTTAAAGTTGGTTCTGGTAAATATGCATTCAAAATAAAAACCTAATCATCCTATTTTCTTTGTTCATCTATTTGACAAGTTGCCTCCATTCAAATCAGGACCAAATCCCATCAATTTTATTTTTGATGAAGACCGCGTTGGACAAAAAATGAGGTAAGTAAGTAATGTTACAATAGTAGGCAGGTATATATGTTAGAAACCCATTTAATTCTTTCTTAACAACAGAGAAAAGATATCTTGATTTTACTTTTGAGTGTTTTTAATACTGATATTTAGTTTTTAATTAGTTGGTAGTTTTTTTAGGGCGAAATTTTTTTTTCGCCCTTTTTTATTTCCTGCCACCCTTTTATACTATATTTTTTGCTCAATTTTTCAGGCATTGCTGAAGGGGAGTACATAACACCAGTTCCACGATCGCCCTGTGGTTTATAGTGAGGGCTTTCCTCTGTGCTTTTAGGTTGATAATCAGACGCTCCGCTTTCGGCTGTCCACCAATTAAGCCACTTTTTTTCCATTTCTACTACTTTGTCTTTATAAATGTTAGATACATCATTAGTCTCTAACGGGTCTTTTATGGTATTGTATAACTCCCAACCACTACCATCTACTTCAATTAAACTCCATTCCGAAGTGCGCATAGCGCGATTATCCATAAACTGAAAGTACATTGGAGTCTCTCGTTTCCATGATTCCCCCTTTAACATTGGTAGAAAAGATTGTCCTGAAAATGTGTTATTTTCTGATACTGAAACTGATTTTGCAGCCTCTAAAAATGTTGGCATAAAGTCTACTAAGTTAATAGCTTCAGTGTTTATAGAATTAGGATTTTCTATAGATTCTGGCCACCTTACGATTGCAGCAGTTTTTACACCTCCAGAGTGTTGGCTAATTTTATAAAGCCTAAAAGGACTAACACTTGCATATGCCCAACCTGTACCCATTTGATAGTTGGAACCTATATCTCCAGGCAAAAGATTCTTTTTTAACAGAACTTCATCAAGCACCGAAAAAGAATCTGTACCATTATCACTTAAAAATAGTATTAATGTATTTTTATCTTGGTTAGTTACTTTTAAAGCATCCATTAATAGCCCAATACCTTTATCCATACGTTCTACCATAGCGGCATAAACAGACATTCTTAAATCTTCCAAATCCTTTTGCGCTTCTGTTAAAGTACTCCATTCTGGTAAGTTTTGAGGATACTCAGGAAGAGTTACATCATCAGGTATTAGTCCTAAAGATTTTTGTTTTTCTATACGCCGTTCTCTAATAGATTGCCAACCTTTTAAATAAGAACCGCGATATTTCATAATATCTTCTTTAGGGGCTTGCAATGGATTGTGAGGTGATTGATAACTTAAATACAAAAAAAAAGGCTCTTTATTTTGTTCATTATGAGATTTCACAAATTGAACGGCACTCTCAGAAAAAGCATCTGTAGAATAGAAAGCGTTACCAAAGTCTTCATATTTTTCTTCATTAATCCTATAGTCTTTACCTCCTTTAAAATAAGAAGAATAACCTCCTAAAAAACCAAAGAAGTAATCAAATCCTTTTTCATTTGGTGTGCCATCTAAATGCCATTTTCCTATTAAACCTGTTCTGTAGCCTTCTTTCTTTAGTTCTTGGGCAATATTGGGTCCGTTTTGGGCGCCAAAACCAGCTCTTGGCCACCATTTACCCGTTAGCATTGCACTTCTTGAAGCTACACACATGCCAGCATTGAAAACATTAGGAAGACGAATCCCTTCACTAGCCATGTTGTCTAGAGATGGCGTACTTATTTCTCCACCATAGCACCCTAAATCGCTATAACCCAAATCGTCTGCCATAATTACAATAATATTTGGTGACTCTGTTTCTTTTGTTATTTCAGTTTTACAGCTTACCGTAAAACAAATAGCAATAAAAAGTAAAAAATATCTAATATTAAAAGATGTATTTTTAGAATAATGGGTATAGAACGGGCAATTTTTTTTCATTGGTAGTTTATTTGTGAAAATATTAGAATTAGATGTCTGCTTTTAATGATGAAAACATATCTACAAATGGTGTATCTCTAACTTCTTTTTTAGGGTTATAATTTTCATTAACCGTTGGCCAATAACGTATATCTACATTCAGTTTTAACCAACTCATCAATTTGTTAAACATTGTATCTTTAAGTTCTGGGTTTTCCGTTATTAAGTTGTTTTTCTCATAGGGGTCTTTCTCTATATTATATAGATACAACCTCCCATACCAATCGAAAATTAGCTTGTAATCGCCGTCTCGAATTGCAGAATGAGGTGTAAGTGCAAAAGGTTCAAAAGGACTATTATAAATAACATTAAAAGGGTAATGCCAATAATGAGTTGTTTTAGTATAACTATTTTTCTTATTTTTAATATCAGAAAGCACTGGTATTAAGCTTTCACCATCAAGATTATTTTTAGATACAATGTCTCTAGCGTTATAACCTGCCGCATCCAATAAAGAGGGATAAATATCTGTGCAGTCTACAGGAACGTCTACCCATTTCCCTTTTTGAACTTTACCTTTCCATTTAAAAACCAAAGGTACTCGAATGCCGCCTTCTGTTACACAAGCTTTACCACCTAAAAAAGGATCGTTGTTAGTGCCTTTATTATTTGGGGTAACTTCGGCATCAATACCCCCGTTATCAGACATGAAAACAACAAGTGTGTTATCTTCAATGTTAAGCTCTTTTAGTTTATTTAAAATATCTCCAACGGAGCGGTCTAAGCTTTTAATCATTGAAGCGTAAACTGGATCGTCGTGCCCATTCCAGCCTTTATTTTCTTTATTTTCAAAATGAGCTATTTCGTCTGCTTTACCTTGATAAGGTGTATGTATAGCAAAATGAGAAAAGTATAAGAAAAAAGGTTTATCCTTGATTTTGGCTCTGTCTTCTATAAACTGCAACGCTTGCACAGTAAGGTCGTCGGTTAAATACGTTTCATTAGTTTCTTTTCCTGAGCCACCTATTTCTAGAGCTTCTGGAGCAACTTTTGGAAATGCTTTATTAGTTCTATCATTCCATATTTTTCTCCAATTATAATAGGTAGACCCTCCTGCATCAAACCAAGCTAAAGGCTCAAAACCTTGGTTTTTGGGTTGATATCCTTTAGCTCCAAAGCCCCCAAGGTGCCATTTTCCAATGAAGCCTGAATGATAGTCTTTAAGGGCTTCGGCAATGGAAAGTTCGTCTCTTCCTCCATCAAGTGCACTGCCTGTTGGAATGGCAGAATTAGAAATTCCGTTAGTGATTGCTTGCTCAATCTTTATAGGGTCTTTGTGCTCATAAACATCATGTATGTAATAGCCTTTAGGGACTTCTTCATTTTGATTATAATACGTTGCTCTTGGTGGCATTGCTGTAGTAAAACCCAGTCTCCCTGCATATTTACCTGTTAATATACTTGCTCTTGTAGGCGAGCATAACTGATTTGCATAAGCTTGCGAAAAGGATGTTCCTTCACTTACCAATTTATCAATATTTGGTGTTTCATAAAACATTTCGTCTGGATGTGTGCCCGTAAATTTATTAGCATAAGCTTGACTATCCATAATACCATAATCGTCGGCAAGTATAAAAATAATATTAGGGCGGGATGTATTTTTATCTTCTGTATTTTTCTTATTGGCTTTCGTTTCGCATCCTGTAAAGAATAACGCAAAAAGACAAATACTGCTTAATTTTAAATATTTCATTGATTAAGGTGTAATTAGTTTATGTTTAGTTTTGGTTTCGTGTTTCATTAATAGGACCTTTATAACGAATTTCATCCCAACTATTTATGCCTATCATTGTTTTGTATTGGTCGTAAACTTTGTCTTCCATTTCTGTTCCGAAAGCTTGATATACCTTCCAAACAGGCTTAATACCTCCGGGGTTATCTTTGTCGTCAGGAAAACGTCTTAGACCTATACGCAAGCCACCTTCATTCCTATTGTCTTGCCAATTATGATATTGAAACCCATCAATACCATCTAAATATTTGATTTTTTTCATGGCATAAGCCATGCCTGCCGCTTGTTCTTTCAAATCCTGCTCGCTATAGGTTGGGGAGTTAGTACCGTTTTCAGATAAATAAACCAGTCGCTTGGTTTTTCCTTTAAAAAATACTTTTGGTTGCTTTACCCAAGCGTCCAATACTTCAATATTTTTAAATGTAATAAGTTGTGAGTCAAAACTAAAACTTACTTTTTTATCTAACCATGTCTTGGGTTCTCGTAAAGACTCTGGATAGGGATGATAGGCTATTGCCCATTCAAAATCGCCTTCTGTTTTTGAAAACTTCAATAAAAACTCCAACAATTCTGTGGAATGATAAAAGTGTGGATTCGATGTCCAATCCCAAAAATGCGTCAGAGTAATAAATACTTTTGAATTAGGGTTATATTTTCTAGCTATATTATGAGACATCCGCATAGATTTATGATAAATATCCATAAATACAAGTGCTGTCTTTTCTCCGGCATTAGTCCATACCCAACCAGCATCTACTTCATTGTGAATAATCCAATGATGAATGCGTCCAAATTTTTTGTCTGGTCTACTATACCTATTTGCTAAAAAATCAAGAATGGCAGAATAATATTGAACTCCTTTTGGAGTTGTTAAATTAGGCATACTATAAATACCTGAAGGGTCGCAATCTGGATGTTCAAGGATATGCCCTATTTTTTTATCAGGAGTTTTTGAAGCTTTATCTACAAGCAAAATAGCTGATACCTCAATATTTCTTTCTGAGGTACTTAAAAACGTATTATCAAGATTTTTAATTTGTTTTTTGTTTACATAATAGGTGTCTCCCATATACTCAAAAGGCATGTCTTCAGGAGAGGGGTTTGAGCGAAAAAATTTAGAAATCCAAATATTAACAGTTGCGCTGGTAATACCCAAGCTATCCAAATCTGTATATGGGGCTTCCCTATTAATACTGTAACCTCCCAACCCTTTTTTTGTGGATGGTTTTTTAAATGGATAATTGTATTTTGGGACTATAGAATCTGCGTAGCGTGCATGAGAAGCTACTTTATATTTGTCTTCTTTTTTTTCTACAATTATCCATTTTGAAAGTAACCTATCTTGTTTATAACCGTGCTGTGTTTTAAAACGATCAAGAGTAATATTGAAGGTTTTATCCTTAGGCTCAATAACTTCTAAAAAACTAAAATCTTTAAGCTCTGTTGCATCTTCATAAACACCTACTTCTGCCAAATGTAAATTTTTGTCATCCGATACTTTACCTTCTAATCTTACGATTTCATCAGTTACCAATACATTTGAAATTTGATTAGGAAAGTCCTTATCTAAATAAGTAACTAAATTACGCTCAAGTATAACTTCTTGTTTCTTTTTGAGTGCTTTGTTTTTGGCAATTTCTAGTTCTCGTTTTGTTTGCTGTCTTAAGGCTAAATGCTTTAACTGTATGCTTAGAGCAGGTGCTGGGCCTAAATCTAATCTTAAATAATCTCCTTTTTTACCCCAAGTTTTTAATGCTTCAGACAAATCGATGCTAAACGTAACCCATCCTTCCGTGGAACCTATATCTCTAATTATTTTCGGCTTTAAGTCATTGTTTTGAGGATAAAAATGAATTTCTAAAAAATCTAATCCCGTAGGACAAAAATATTCAAATACTAAATGGTTGTTCTTCTTATCTAAATCTTCTTCCAAAGGATTAAAAAACAGGTAAGGGTCTTTTCCTAAGGTCTTAATATCATATATATCCCCTTCTAAAACGCTTAATGCTATCTGATTATACACTTTAGTATTTACCCTCAAAGTAGTTTTAGAATCCTGAGCAAAAAATACAATAGGATATAATAAAAAAAACAAAAAATACTTGTGCATAATAATATTCTGAAGGTAATTTATATCATATAAAATTATGTTACCTATCCCAAAAAACCATCCTGCCGAATATGGTTGCTCCACAGAAGGGGCATGATTGTTTTTTTAATCTTTATCGATAAATTGGTTGCCTATTTAAAGGTGTGCAAGAAGACAAGGGTAAACAAAAACTCTACTTTTCTTTAATAATTCAATCTTTTAGTTAAGTAATCTAACTTACAATACTATAAATAATAAAAAATAATGCTATGAATAAAATATTTTTTTTAGTTCTTTTTTTAATGTTACATGTAGAATCATTTACTCAAAACAAACCTAACATTATTGTTATTTTTACAGATGACCAAGGTTATGCTGACATCGGAATAAATGGACAAGTAGATGACATTAAAACACCAAATATAGATTTATTAGCAAAAAATGGAGTTAGGATGACTTCAGGCTATGTTACTGCTCCTCAATGCATTCCATCTAGGTCGGGTTTATTAACAGGTAGGTATCAGCAGCGTTTTGGTTTGGATCATAATGGCACTATACCTTTACCTCTAGATGAAGTATTGATATCGCAACGAATGAAAAAGGCAGGCTATGTTACAGGTATGACTGGAAAATGGCATTTAGAACCCAATCACCAACAGAAACTATGGATAAATAAAAACATGCCAGAATTAAAAGGTGAAAAATTTAAACCATCAGATATTCCTTTCGAAAAAAAAGAGCCATATATGAGTTCTAATAGAGGCTTCGACAAAACGTTTCAAGGATATGTTCAGAACTATTGGGCAAATTATAGTTTAGATGGAAAAGAGGATATGGAAGCGCAGTGGATTATACAGGATGGTTATCGATTAGATATTCAAACTAATGCTACAGTTAAATTTATAGAAAACAATAGTGATAAGCCATTTTTTTACTATACCTCTTATTTTGCACCACATGTTCCTTTGGGTGCTACGAAAAAATATTTAGATCGTTTTCCAGAAGATATGCCGCAACGGAGACGCTATTGTTTGGCAATGATGTCTGCCATTGATGATGGTGTTGGTAAAATTAAAGAAACACTTAAAAAAGAGGGTATTGAAGATAATACAGTTATCTTTTTTATAAGTGATAACGGCGCGCCTTTAAAGCTTCATATGGAAGATAAACCAGGCGTTGGTGTTGGTTGGGATGGATCGAAAAACACACCATGGGTTGGTGAAAAAGGTATGATTTCTGAAGGAGGTATTAGAGTTCCTTTTATTATGAATTGGCCCGCAGGTTTACCAAAAGGGCTTGTCTACGATAAGCCTGTAATTTCGCTTGATGTAGCGGCAACCTGTAATGCTTTGGCTGGATTACAAGATACTGAAGAATTAGATGGTACAAACCTTATTCCTTATCTAAATAATGTAAAAAAAGGCGCTCCTCATGAAGCGCTTTTCTGGAGATTCTGGGGGCAATCAGCGATAAGAATGGGTGATTATAAGTTTTTACAGTCTGGACAATACGAGTATTTATTTGATGTAACTTCGCTAGAGCATGAAAATAAAAACCTAATTGATGAGTATCCTAAAAAAGCAAAAGTGTTGAAAAAAAGATTGCAACAATGGAGTAGAGAACTTAAAAATTCTGGAATACCAGTAAAAGATTTTAACGCCCAAGATGCAGTCTTTAGAAATTATTATTTAAAATTATAAAACAAGTAAAAACGATAGAATATATATTATGGAAAAAATATTACAAGTATTCTGTTTTACTATTTCAATAGTTGCCAATACTCAAGGCATAGATAAATCACTATATGCTTTCGATTTTAAAATGGATAATATGTCTATTGACGAGCGTTCAGAATTGTTTTCTGAACTGGGTTATAGTGGCACTACATTTATTGTAAAAACAGATAAGCAAAGAGAAAAACTACAAGAATATCTAAAAACTAAAGCGTTTACTGCAGGAAAATTATCTATACCTGTCGTTTATTTTTCTTTTGATTTTTCAAAAAATTCTGAAAATGAAAATAAATTATGGCGTAAAACATTGGCAGCATTGCCAGAAGGAACAGATTTATGGGTTATCATCTTGAAAAAAGATGCTACAAGGGAAAAAACTTTGGCGCTTTTGGAAAACATGACAACTGAAGCGCAAAAGTTAAACAAGAATATTGTTATCTATCCGCACGATAATTGCTTTATAGAATCAGCTGAAGAAGCCATTCCTTACATTGAAGAATTGAAAGCGCCAAACCTCTATCTAACATTACACCTGTGCCATGAATTAAGAGCAGGTAATGGAAACCGTTTATTGGATGTCGCAATAAAATCAGCTCCTTATTTAAAGTTTGCTTCTATTTCAGGTTCAAATGTAACGATGTTTAATAATGACAAAGGAAACTGGTCCGACGCCATAAAACCTTTGGATAAGGGCGATTATGATGTGTCAAAATTTGTATCTGTGTTGCAAAAAATTAAGTTTCAAGGCAAAACTATGTTGCATACTTTTGGAATTGAAGAAGCTCCTAAAGAGCACTTGTCTCGTTCTATTAAGAAATGGAACACTCTGGTTGATGCTACCTACGAAACTTTAAATAATAATCTAAATAACATTCTAGACAATCCAGAAAATGCGTATTGGGATGACGTTTCAAAAACCTGGTTCATTTCTAGTCTTGGAGGAGAAAAAGTAACGATTGAAAAAGATGGTTATGGATGGCTTACCCGCCTGAACGAAAACGGAAATGTTATCTCAAACAGATGGATTGAAGGTTTAGATGCCCCAACAGGAATGGCATCCTATAAAAACCTATTGTATGTGGCAGATAGGGGTGTTTTAGTAGAAATAGACATATCCAAAGGGAAAATTATCAGAAAAATAAATTTACCAAATTCTGAGTTCGCAAATGATGTTGCGTCCACACCTAACGGAGACATTTATGTGTCAGACACATTTACAAATACCATTTACAAACTACGGAAAAATAAAAATGTAGAGGTTTTTATTAAGGATGATGTGTTAGAGTGTCCAAATGGCTTATGGATAGATGGGCAACATTTAATAGTTGCTACATGGGGACCAATGACCAACCGTGCCACTTTTGAAACCAGCAGAAAAGGCACGTTAATGAGAATTAATCTAAAAACAAAAGAGATAAAGCCGGTAGGCAAAGGCTTGCCTATAGCAAACTTTGATGGTGTTATAAAGTATGGAAATTTCTATTATGGAACAGATTGGACTGGAGGAAGGCTGTTAAAAATTAGTGAAGACGGAAATGTAGAAGAAGTGATTTCTGGCTTTTCGCAATTTGCCGATTTAGGTATTAATCCGAAAAAAGGAATAATCATGATTCCTGAAATGAGTAAAAATCGATTTATTTTTTTCAATCTAAAATCTCTGTAAAGTACTGTTCTTAAAAAGAGCAAAACCGTAAATATAATAGCTTGTTGATGTAAAATGAACATATTTAGTTTAAAAAATAAAAAAGCTATTGTTACTGGTGGGAGTAGTGGTATTGGAAGAGCTATTAGTATCGTTTTAGCGAAACAAGGAGCCCTAGTTTATATTTTAGATATGGACGAAAAAGGTGCTAATGAGACCATCACAAGTATTCAAAAAAATGGCGGAAATGGAGTTTTTAAGAAATGTGACATCTCTATTAAGAAAGAGGTTGATGATGCAATTAAGTCTGCCGCTGGTTCTGAAAAAAAGCTAGATATCATTATTAATAATGCGGGTATCGCTCATATAGGAAATATAGAAAAAACATTAGCTGAAGATTTTAATAAGCTATTTTCTGTAAATGTAAAAGGTGTTTTTTATGTAATGAAATCCGCCATTCCATTTTTAAAAACTAATGGCGGTGTCATAATCAATATGGCTTCAATAGCCGCGTCCGTTGGAATAAAGGACAGGTTTGCCTATAGCATGACAAAAAGCGCTGTAGTCGGCATGACCCTTTCTGTTGCAAAAGACTACTTAGACTATAATATTCGATGCAATTGTATTTCTCCGGGCAGAGTACATACACCATTTGTAAAAGGATTTTTAAAGAAAAACTACCCTGGTCAAGAAATGGACATGTTTGAAAAATTATCAAAATCTCAGCCAATTGGTAGAATGGGACGACCAAAAGAAGTAGCAAACCTAGTGCTCTATTTATGTTCTGATGAAGCTTCATTTATTACAGGCAGTGATTACGCTATTGATGGAGGTTTTAGCCGTTTAAATAATTGAGAATTTAGCCTTGTATGGCAGATAATTAATCTACAAATTTTAAAAATAAAATAATGAAATTAATTCGTTTTGGAGCGTTGGGGCAAGAAAAACCTGGTCTGTTAATAAATGGTCTGCGTAAAGATTTATCTTCAGTATTCAATGATTGGGATAATGATTTTTTTAATAATGAAGGACTTAAAAAGTTGGATGAATGTCTGAAAAACATATCGATTTATCCCAATGTAAATGATTCAGAACGTTGGGGAGCTTGTGTAGCGCGTCCAGGTAAGGTAATATGCATTGGGCTTAATTATTCTGATCACGCTGAGGAATCTGGAATGGCTATTCCTGAAGAACCTATCATATTTCAGAAAGGTTCTAATACCGTAGTTGGTCCTTATGATGATATTATTATTCCTAGAAATTCTGAAAAAACAGATTGGGAAGTAGAATTAGGTGTGGTTATTAAAAAAGATACCAGATATCTAAACTCCATTGAAGACGCCAAAGACTGTATTGCAGGATATTGTACTTCTCATGATGTTTCGGAAAGAGCATTTCAACTAGAACGAGGTGGCCAGTGGACCAAGGGTAAATCTTGCGATAATTTCAATCCTTTAGGGCCATATTTAGTGACACCTGATGAGATAGATGATATTCAAAACCTGAAAATGACATTAACAGTTAATGGTATTCAAAAACAAAAAGGCAATACCAGTTTTATGATTTTTGATGTATATCAGGTCATTCATCATTTATCTCAATTTATGACTTTAGAAGCAGGAGATATTATAAACACCGGCACACCTCCAGGGGTTGGCCTAGGTTTTAATCCACCACAATACCTAAAGGAAGGCGACATTGTAGAACTTGAAATTGAAGGACTAGGGAGCCAGAAACAGGTTTGTGTAAAAGCCTAGAAAAAACTTTCAGAAAATTTTATGCAGTGTTGCAAAACACCTTTTTCAACAAAATATAACTTAATATTGTAAACAAGGCCGATAGTGTAAAAGTCTAAAAGACCTATCGGCTTTATTTCGAATCGACGAATAAATAATGCCCAAACAAAAAAAATAAATAATTAGACTTTAAACTTTTGAGGTAAATGCACTAATTTCTTAGTTTCAAAAAAATCTTCAGTGTAAAAATCTGAAAGGTTATAAATTTTAGCTGTTGTATAATCTTTAAGCTCTTCGGTTAAGTCTCCTCCTTTTAAATACAGAATGCCATTCTTTAAATTGTTGTTTTGCTTTTTTGCTATTTTACCTTTTACCCAATTTACAAAAGTAGGCATAGCAGCTACAGCTCTACTCACAATAAAATCATAAGTATCATTTATATCTTCAACCCTACTGTGAGTGGTCTTCACGTTGGTTAATTCTAAACCATCAACTACTTCATTTACTACCTTTAGCTTTTTGGCGATACTATCAACCAAATGGAATGAACACTCAGGAAACATAATAGCTAATGGAATTCCAGGGAAACCACCGCCGGTGCCAACATCCATTATTTTTGTACCTGCTTTAAAATTTATCAATTTTGATATTGCCAAGGAGTGCAGCACATGTCTCAAGTAAAGTTCATCTATATCCTTTCTAGACACAACGTTTATCTTTAAATTCCAGTCTTGATAAAGCATTTCTAACTTTTTAAACTTTATAATTTGGTCTTCGGAAAGATTAGGAAAATACTTTAATATGAGGTCCATTCTGTTAAATTTTCAACAAAAATATACTTTTTATGTGCATATTTTTAATAAAAAACGTTATTACATAAATGGGTTTATACCTATCTTTGCACCCGGTAATAAAAATACCATCACTACAAAACTGAATAAATTAATAGTATGTCAAAACAAGCTCTGTCTTTTTCAAGAAATGACTCCGCAAAGTTTTTTAAAACGTTAAACAAACGTGTTAACTCTTACTTCAAAGAAAATAACCTAAAAAAAACAGGTAACTGGAAACTGTATGTTAAGGCTATAGTAATGTTCTCATTACTAATTGTTCCTGTGATTTTTGTATTATCTTATGAATTACCAGGTTGGCTACAAATTTTATGCATGGTTATTGTTGGGATAGGAATGGCTGGTGTTGGTATGAATGTGATGCACGACGCCAACCACGGTTCTTTTTCTAGCAAAAAATGGGTTAACAAACTTATGGGTAGTAGTATTTACATTTTAGCTGGAAACGATTACAACTGGAAAGTTCAGCACAATGTGCTACACCATACATATACAAACATTCAAGGCCATGATGAAGATATTGATGCCGGGAGAATTATTAGATTTTCTAAGCACGCTAAATGGTATAAATTTCATAAATACCAAAAGTTTTATGCATTTTTTTTATATGGTTTACTAACGGCTAATTGGGCTATTGTAACAGATTTTATTCAATCTTACAATTACCTCAAGAGAAAACTATCTTATGGCAAATTTCCTAACCCTGCCACTCAATGGACAAAACTTATTATAGGAAAAATTGTGTATTATGCCATTTGGATTGTATTACCTCTTTCTCTAGGAATTGTTTGGTGGAAGGTTTTAATAGGCTTTTTTGTAATGCATTATACGGCAGGTATTATTTTAAGTGTCATTTTTCAATTGGCTCATGTAATGCCAAATACTGAAATGCCGCTGCCTGATAATGAAGGTAATATGAAAAACACCTGGGCTATCCATCAATTGTTCACCACCTCCAACTTTTCACCAAAAAGTTGGTTGGTTGAGTTTTATACTGGAGGTTTAAACAGGCAAGTTGAACACCATCTATTTGCTAATATTAGCCATATTCACTACAGAAAAATAGCAAAAATAGTAAAGGAAACCGCAAAAGAATTTAGCCTTCCATACAATGAATATAAAACGTTTTGGGGAGCTGTTGCAGAACACTATAACCAATTAAAAGAACTAGGTCAAAAACCCAGTTTTGCTTAAAACCTATTAATCACCAATAAATAAATAAAAAGGATGAACTTATTATCTGACAGAATTTTAAGTATGTCAACATCTGCAACTTTGGCTATGGCGGCTAAAGCACGCGAACTAAGGGGGGAAGGTAAAGATATTATTGGATTAAGTCTTGGAGAACCCGATTTTAAAGTACCTGATTTTGTAAAAGAAGCGGCCATTGATGCTATCAATGAAGGGTATAATTCATATACGCCTGTTGATGGTTATGGCGACCTAAAAGAAGCCATCATTACAAAATTCAAAAGAGATAATAATCTAACATATACTCCATCTCAAATAGTAGTTTCAACGGGTGCTAAACAAGCATTATTTAATATTGCAGGTGTAATGTTAAATGATGGTGACGAGGTTATTTTACCTTGTCCTTACTGGGTAAGTTATGCAGATATTGTAAAATTATTTGGTGGTGTTCCTGTAGAAGTTAAAACCTCTATTAATACAGACTTTAAAATGACGGCGGAACAATTAGAGGCAGCCATTACACCTAAAACCAAAATGATGTGGTTTAGTTCTCCTTGTAACCCAAGTGGTTCTGTTTACAGTAAAAAGGAACTAGAAGCCTTAGTTAATGTATTAGCAAAACATCCTGATATTTATGTGGTTTCTGATGAAATTTATGAACATATTAACTACGGAGAAGGACACACCAGTATTGCTGAATTTGAAGAATTACATGATCGTACCATTACGGTAAACGGTGTTTCTAAGGCCTATGCTATGACTGGGTGGCGTATTGGATACATTGGTGCTCCTGAAAAAATTGCCCGAGCATGCAATAAATTACAAGGTCAAACCACTAGTGGGGCTAACTGTATTGCACAACGTGCTGTAATCACTGCATTAAATGAACCACCATCTCGTATTCAATATATGATTGATGAATTTAATGTACGTAGAGATTTAATTTTAAATTTATTAGCTGATATTGAAGGTTTTAAAACCAATACTCCAGAAGGCGCATTTTACGTTTTCCCAAATGTTTCTCATTTTTTTGGAAAAACACTAAGAGGAAAAACCATTAACAATGCATCTGATTTTTCACTTTATTTGTTAGAAGAAGCTTTGGTAGCTACCGTAACAGGTGACGCTTTTGGAAACCCTGATTGTATTAGAATTTCTTATGCAGCTTCACAAGAACAAATAATTGAAGCAGTAAAAAGAATTAAAGAAGCTGTAAGCTAAAAAACTAAACGGATATATATTTTAAAAAGCCACTGATTAAATGATACGGTGGCTTTTTAGTTTATATTTCGTTAGTAAAAAACAACTAAAGTCAAGGTTATTAATATAATTGAAAAGAAACACCATTGCTTTATACACTTCCTCCTATTTCCTTTTGAATACTAAGCCTAACTTGTTCTAATTCCTTCTCTGTTGCCTTTGGAAATTTGGAAAGTTTAACGTTGGACCATTTATTTCGGCCTATGGTTTATCTGAACCGAATGGATTTATCGAGCATCATATTCTTATTACTTCTTAGAGTACTCAACATAGATTCAGGCAAAGGCATTTATTAATAGTTTTAATCAAATAAATATAGAAATCCAGATAATAACGTTACAAATAAAATGATGAAAAGTATAATATGCCTTACAGTGGTTTTTTATTTTGTTCTTGAATTTGCTTTTTTATTTCTATCAATTGTGAATCGGTTACCTTTGTAAATTATTTTAATTCCACATTGGCATAACTTCATCCTAAGGCAATTTCCATTTTCTCTTTTTCAATAGACTTCTGTTATTCTTTAACGAAGTGCTAGCAGAAGTTGTATAACCTTCTCCAACTATATACTTTATAATTTTAATTCACTCTTATAAAAGAAACTATAATCTATAAGTATTAAAAAAATCAAGAAATGTTACATGCTAAATTCTTGCTCAATGCAGTGCAGAATAAAGCATTAAAAATCACCTATTACGCCAAAAGAAAGGTGTAAATAAAATAAGGACTGTAAATAGTTCTAGTCGCCCAATGAGCATTAAAAAGGATGCCCACCATTTGGCTAATGGGGGCAATGGGGCATAGTTATTTACTGGTCCAAAATCACCCAATGCAGGCCCTACATTACCTAAGGTTGAAGCTGATAAACCAATAGCAGATTTAAAATCAATATCAAACATTGAGAACACTAAGCCACCAATAATAAATGATAGCATATAAAGAATAAAAAATGCTAGAACATTAAAAACAATAAATCTGTTAATAGCCTTTTTATTATAACGTACAGGTACAATAGCGTTGGGATGTAATGTGCGTTTAAATTCTAAAAACCCATTTTTTATCAAGATTAAATGGCGTACAACTTTTACGCCTCCTGAAGTACTTCCTGCAGAACCACCTAAAAACATAAGTCCAAAAAAGAAAACCACCAAGAAAGGTGTCCACATGGTATAATCTGCAGTTACAAAACCCGTAGTTGTAATAATGGCTAAAACCTGAAACAATGAATGCCTAAAAGCACTTTCGGCTTCACCTAACACCATGGGGTGATTAACAGAAGAGGCGCTAACATCTGCCCTAAAATAAATTATTACAGCTGCAATAATGGTGAAAACTGCAATAAACTTGAAGTAAAGTTTGAACTCTTCGTCTTGAATAATTTTTTGAACGCGTCCTTTAAAAGCAAAATAACTCAATACAAAGTTTGTTCCAGCTAGAAACATGAATAATATAATAATATATTGAATTAGAGGCTGCCCATTCCAATATGCTACACTAGCATTTTTTGTTGAAAAACCTCCTGTTGATAAGGTACACAGGGCATGATTGATAGCATCAAAAAAAGACATACCAGCCAGTTGCAACAATATAGTTTCTGCAGCTGTATACCCAAAATAAATAAGCCACAAACGTTTGGCTGTATCTGTTATTCTTGGATGCAATTTATCACCACTGGGGCCTGGAGCTTCGGCAGCGAAAAGCTGCATACCTCCAATGCCCAATAATGGTAAAATAGCAATAGCCAATACAATGATTCCCATACCTCCTATCCAATGCGTTAAACTACGCCAAAACAAGACACCTTTGGGCATAGCTTCAATATCATTTAAAATAGAAGCTCCGGTGGTTGTGTAGCCAGACATGGTTTCAAAAAAAGCGTTTGTAAACTCAGGAATACTTTGAGTAAACACATAAGGTAGTGTACCTGATAAGGACATGATTATCCAACCAAACGTCACCACTACATATCCATCACGTTTATTGATTTCCTTTTTATGCTTTCTTGTAAAAAACATTCCCAAAAGCCCCATAACTAAAGTAATGATTCCAGCATAAAATATTTGTGAGGTAACCCCATCTTTGTAAAGCAGACTTACTAACGCCGACAGCAACATAAAACCACCATTAAACAAAAGTAGCAGTCCTAAGAAGTGTAAAATGATTTTGTAGTTAAGCTTCATAAACCGCTCTTAAAGGAATAACTTTTCAACACGTTTTATAGATTTCAGTAAACAACACACTACAACCCTGTCTCCTTCTCTAATAACGAAACTACCTAGAGCAATCATACCAACCCCGTCTCTTATGACACCACCAATAATAGCCGTTCTAGGAAAATCAATCGATTTAATTGCTTTATTACAGACTTCTGATGTTTTCTTAACTACAAACTCTAATAATTCAGCATTAAGATTACTCAACTTGGTCATAGCCACCACTTCACCTCTACGTATATACCTAAAAATATTATTGGCAGCTAACAGTTTTTTATTTATGAGCGTATCAATACCGATGGAGTGTGATAAATCAAAATAATCCATGTTTTCAACCAAAGCAATGGTTTTTTTAACCTCTTTAGACTTTGCAACCAAACAGGACATAATATTAGTTTCAGAGTTTGGCCCTACCGCTATAAAGGCATCCATATCTCCAATATTTTCTTCATCAAGCATGTCAACATTACGCCCATCGCTGTTAATGACCAACACTTTAGTAAGCTCCTCGGCTACTTCAAAAGCCATATCTCTATTACCTTCAAAAAGTTTTACATTTAAACCTTTTTCGCTCAAATCCCTAGCCGTCTTGTAAGCTATTTGAGTACCACCAAGAATCATAACATTCTTAATTTCCCTGTTCACTTTTCCTGTAAGCCTACAAAGTTCATCGGCACCACCTTCAGAAGTGATAAAGACAACATTATCACCTCTCTTAAATTTAGTATCACCTCTAGGAATAATAGTATACTGAGTACCAAAACGCTGGATTGCTATGGGAACAAAATGAATCTCAGGAAATATTTGAGCAGCTTCCTTTACTGTTTTCCCAACAAAAGAAGCACTTCTAGAAAGCGTTAAACCCGCCATGGTTAGAGCGCCATCCTCAAACTCATAATTTTCATTGAAGGACGATTGTTTTAATGATAGTTCTATTTCGGCAGCAGCCAAAGCCTCTGGTGAAATAAGCTCATCAATACCAAACTTTGTAAAACCAACCTCATCCTTGTAGTGAATAAACTCTGTATTTGTAATTCTAGCAATGGTTTTTTGGGCTCCCAATTGTTTTGCTAAAACACACACCGTAATATTTGTTGTTTCACTAGATGTAACCGCTATAAACAAATCTGCATTTTGTATACGAGCTTCTTTTAAAATAGCTATAGAGGTAGCATCTCCACGTACCACCCTAATATCTAACTGAGAATCTGCGTATGCTAAACTCTTTTTATTTGGGTCTATTAAGGTAATTTCTTGAGACTCGTAAGACAACAATTTTGCCAAATGAAATCCAACTTCACCAGCTCCAGCAATAATTATTTTCATGTTGATTTAATCATAAAAAGTAGAACAAAAGTACATTAATTTTTTCATTTAAAGATTGACCAATAACAAATGAGAATACTGATGTATTAGTAAAATACCGCAAACAGCTAGACTAAATTTTGTGATTTATTGTAAACATAGTTTAGTTTCAAAAAAAGACATATAACTAAAGTAACATAAAAACATAAAACAGACATTGTAAAATTTATTAAAGTGTTGAATATTGCCTTTTTAAACTAGGAATTATTATGTAGGTTTGCCAAAAATTATTGATTTGTCAAAAATAAAACCTTACAAAGACAGCACTTTAGGCAAAAAGGAACAGGTTACCAAAATGTTTGATAATATTTCTGGAGATTATGACGGTTTAAACCGTGTTATTTCTTTTGGAATTGATGTTAAATGGCGTAAAAAAGTAGTAAAACTTGTCAATAAAACCAATCCTAAAACTATTCTAGATATTGCCACTGGCACTGGTGATTTAGCCATAAATCTAGCACAAACAAAGGCTTCTAAAATTATAGGCTTAGATATTAGCAGTGGTATGCTTGAAATTGGCAAACAAAAAGTAACTAGTAAAGGCCTAGCAGATAGAATTGAAATGGTATTGGGAGATAGTGAAAAAATGCCCTTTGATGACAACACCTTTGATGCTATTACAGTGGCATTTGGCGTCAGAAATTTTGAAAACTTAGAGAATGGACTTAAAGATATTCTGCGTGTATTAAAGCCAAATGGCACCTTTGTTATTTTAGAAACCTCTGTTCCAACAAAAACAGTTTACAAGCAAGGTTATAAATTTTACACCAAAAAAATATTACCCTTAATAGGAAAAGTTTTTTCCAGAGATAAGAGTGCGTATAAATATTTAAGTGAATCTGCATCTGTTTTTCCTTATGGAGAAGTATTAAACAATATTTTGCGCAAAATTGGGTTTATTAATGTTGAACATTTTCCGCAAACCTTTGGGGTGGCTACAATTTATAAATCGTCTAAATGATACTATGAAATATTTTTTTGTTTTAATATCATTCTTATTCATAACCCAGACATCTTATGCTCAGCTTTTCACAAAGAAAAAAGTACAATACGATGCTAACCAAGGAAGACGGTCTACTGACAATGATTTATTAAGGTGGGGTTATTTCTTAGGTATTAGCAACTATGATTTTAATTTTGATTACAATCAAGATTTACGTGATATTTATACACAAAAAAGTCCAGGTTTCAATGTTGGTTTAATTGGAAATCTTCGTATTAACACCTTTTTAGATTTACGTTTAGAACCTGGTTTAATGATTACTAGCAGAGAATTAAATTACAGTGATAGTTATTTTAAGGAAACTGTTTCAGATAATGATTTAACCAGAGAAGTAAAGTCTACATACATTCACATTCCTTTATTATTGAAGATTTCCACAAAGCGAATTAATAACTTTAAACCTTTTATTGTAGGTGGATTTTCAACTGCACTTAACTTATCTAGTAACGAAAAAAACCCTAATGATAATAGCAACGGACAATTTAGAACTACAAAAAACAACCTATTCTATGAATTAGGCTTTGGTATTGACTTTTACTTATACAACTTCAAGTTTACGCCTTCAATACGTGGAGTATTTGGTTTAAACGACGAATTGGTTAGAGACAAAGATCCTTTGAGCCCATGGACTAGCAACATACATAGTATGCAAACCAGAGCGGTTTTTATTAATTTTACGTTTCAATAAGGTCAGGAATCACTCAAATCTTTAAGTCATATTCTAAAATCTAAGAACTAACCTCTTCTAAACTCACTTAATAAAATAGCTGTGGCCGTGGCAACATTTAAACTTTCGGTTTCTTGAAGCTCACCAAATCTTGGAATTGAAATTTTTTGTTTTACTAGACCTTCAACCCCTTTTGATATCCCATTTGCTTCATTGCCCATAACTAAAACCCCAGTATTAGGCATTTTGGTTTTATAAATACTATTGCCATCCATAAAGGATCCAAAAGCAGTTAGTTCAGAATTACTTAAAAACTCAATCAAATCAATATAACTAATATTTACTCTGGTTATAGAACCCATTGTGGCTTGAACTACTTTTGGGTTAAAACAATCTACCGTTTCCTTACTGCATACCAAATCTTTTACTCCAAACCAGTCACAAAGTCTAATAATAGTTCCTAAATTTCCTGGGTCTCTTATATCATCTAAAGCCACAACTAATTGCGAATTATCAATTGGTTTTGACTCCGGAATATAAAAAATAGCCAAAGCCATGTTTGGTGTTTTTAAAAAACTAATTTTTCTGAGTTCAATCTCAGAAATTAAAAATTCGCTTTTGGCATCAATATTGAAGGTTCCAGTCGTATATAGTGAATGAAGTTGTAAATTAGATTGCAACAATTCATTAATTGTTTTAAGACCCTCAACAACAAATAAACCATGTTGGTGTCTATGTTTTTTTTGCTTTAAACTCGTTATTAATTTTATCTGATTTTTAGATAACATATAATCAGTTTTATTTTATAAAGAAAAAGAAAATATCTGGTTAAGAATACTATAGACCTGAATTATTTATTCAAGTGGACAAAATGAGTATAAATTTCTGAATGTGTACATTTTTTTGAAAATTTTCAGAAATCAAAAAAAATTAAACAAATGAAATAATGTATTTTTGAGCGGCTTACTAGCTATATTTATGTCTAATTTTTAATTTATATATCCCAACCAGAATAATTGTAATTTCATTTGAAAAAGCTTCACCTAAAAATATTGGTTTCCTTATTAATTACTCCCCTTTTTACGGGTTGTGAAGCTACCAAAAGAGTTGCTGAAGACGAATTTTTACTTACTGATAACACTGTACTAGTAAACGACAAAAAAGAAAGCTCTGAAACCATTAATAATTTAATTGTTCAAAGTCCTAACAGAAAAATTTTAGGAATACCTCTAAGGCTTCACATCTACAATTTAGCACGTAAAAACAAAGACTCATTATTTGAAGTTTGGTTAAATAAAAAACCAAAACGGAGGGAACGGTTAACCAAAAAACTCTCAAAAAAACAACTTAATAAACTGAAAACCTCTTCAGTTGGATTTAACAATTGGCTTAAAACTACTGGAGAAGCTCCAGTTATCTTAGATGATTTAAAAACAGAAAAAACAAAGAAAAGATTAGAATTATATTACAAAGCTAATGGGTGGTTTAAAAATGAAGTGTCTTACCAATTAAATAAAACCGACAAGAAAAGAGCTAGTGTGACCTACAATATTACTACTGGCAAGCCTAAAATCTTAGATTCGATTTATTCATCAATTAGCTCACCTGTAATTGACTCATTATACAAAATATCTAAAGAAAAAAGCCTCTTAATAAAAGGTGATCAATACAGAGATGCCAATTTTGTAAACGAAAGAGACAGACTAAGCCATGCTTTTAGAAACTCTGGCGTATATCACTTTACTCAAGAAAACATAAGTTTTGATGTTATTTACAACGATGAAAATGAAAATGTAGATGTTGATATAGACATCTCAGACAGAGCTATTGTAACTCCAGACTCTATTACTAGAGAACCATTTAATATCTATGATATTAGAGAAGTAAATATTTATACAGATTACTCTTTTAACAAAAGAAACCAAATCCCACAAGACACTATTAAATTTGGTGGCTATACATTTTATAGCTATGGTAAAATGCGTTATAAACCAAGGGCTTTAACCGATGCTATTTTCATAACCCCTGGAGATATTTTTAAAGACAGAGATCGCACCTTAACCTACAGGCATATTAACCAGTTACGAACATTTAAATACCCTAATATTGAATATACCGAAAACCTTGACAACTCATTATCAAGTACCATTAGATTATCGCCACTAAAAAAGTTTAGTCTTAGCTTAGGTACTGATGTTTCTACAAGTAATATCCAAAAAGTTGGCCTATCAGTAAATCCTAGTCTTAAAATTAGAAATGTTTTTAGGGGTGCAGAAACTTTAGATGTTTCTGCTCTTGGTGCCATAGGAGCATCGGTAGATGCCAATAAAAATGAAGCCGATCCATTTTTTGACATCATTGAATACGGCTTGGACTTAAAACTCACAATTCCTAGGATACTATCCCCTTTTTATACGGAGCGGATTATACCAAAGCATATGTCGCCCAACACAAGAATAGGATTATCAACTTCTAGTCAAACCAATATTGGTTTAGACAAAACCTCTTTACGAGGTACCATAAATTACAATTGGCTTCCTAACAGTAAAAAAACAAACAAACTAGATTTATTCAATGTCCAATATGTAAGAAACTTAAATATTGATAACTATTTTGATGTTTATCAAAATTCATTTAGTTTACTAAACAAAATAGCACAAGACGTTAATTTTGTAGCACCAGGAACCGATTTGCTTATTCCTACTGAAGCCAATGCTTTCATAGATTATGCTTTGAATGACAACACACCTACCGAAATATCAGATCAGCAGTTAAGCGATATCATTAACATTAATGAAAGAAAGCAACGATTAACAGAAGACAACCTTATTCTTTCCTCTAGTTTCAGTTTTGTTAATGATGGCAGAACCAATCTATTTGACGAAAACTTCTCCATTTTTAGGTTTAAAATAGAGTTTGCTGGAAATCTACTTGCCAATACTTCAAAATTACTGGGTCTTAAAAAAGACGCTGATGACAGGTATGAACTATTTAATGTAGCCTTCTCTCAATATGCTAAAACAGAGTTAGAATTTACCAGACATTGGGATTTGGGAAGGAAAAATGTGCTTGCTATGAGAAGTTTCTTCGGTTTTGCCATTCCCTACGGAAACTCCAGCAACATACCCTTCTCAAAAAGTTTTTTTGCTGGTGGACCAAATGATAACAGAGCTTGGTCTGCTTATCGCTTAGGTCCTGGGAGTTTGGAATCAGCTAACGAGTTCAACGAAGCCAATCTAAAACTAGCCTTTAATTTAGAACAGCGCTTTAATATTTTTGAAAATTTAAATGGAGCTATTTTTGTTGATGCCGGAAATATCTGGAATGCTCTAGACGATGTTGAAAATCCCAGAGCTACCTTTACCAATTTAAGTTCCTTAAAGAATATCGCTATTGGTTCCGGTTTTGGTTTGCGCTATGACTTTAGCTTTTTTGTCTTCCGTTTTGATATTGGTTTTAAAACCTATAACCCTATCTATCCTGAAGAAAATAGGTGGTTTAACGATTATAACTTCTCAAATGCCGTTTATAATATTGGTATAAACTATCCTTTTTAGTATTAATAATATTTTTACCTATAACGTTTTAGTGCGTATTTATCGTTTTCAGTCTCAAAAACAAGCTGTAATTCTCTAAAATTTAATTACTTTTGATGCCTATAGTAATCAAATTTTAAAGAAAATGGGACACAACATAAAACCAGGTGTAGCTACAGGATATGAGGTACAGGAAATATTTAAATTAGCAAAAGAAAAAGGATTTGCTCTACCCGCTGTAAATGTAATAGGATCTAATACCATTAACGGTGTATTAGAAACAGCTAGAGACTTAAATGCCCCTGTAATTATTCAATTTTCAAATGGTGGTGCACAATTTAACGCTGGTAAAGGTCTAAGTAATGATGGACAAAAAGCTGCCATAGCAGGTGCTGTTGCTGGAGCAAAACATGTTCAAAAATTAGCATTAGAATATGGAGTTCCTGTAATATTACATACAGACCACTGTGCAAAAAAACTATTACCATGGATAGATGGTCTATTAGAAGCCAGTGAAGAGCATTTTGCTGAAACTGGAAAATCATTATTCAGTTCTCATATGATTGATCTTTCTGAAGAACCCATTGAAGAAAACATAGAACTTTGTAAAAAATATTTAGAGCGCATGAGCAAAATGAATATGACGCTTGAAATCGAGTTAGGTATTACCGGAGGTGAAGAAGATGGTGTTGATAATACTGATGTTGATGATTCTAAATTATATACTCAACCTGAAGAAGTTGCTTATGCTTACGAAGAATTAAGTAAAGTAAGTGATCAGTTTACAATTGCAGCTGCTTTTGGAAATGTTCATGGTGTTTACAAACCAGGTAATGTTAAATTAACACCGAAGATTTTAAAAAATTCTCAAGAATACATTTCTGAAAAGTATGGTGTTGGGCACAATCATATAGACTTTGTTTTCCACGGTGGTTCTGGTTCTACAGTAGAAGAAATTAGAGAAGGTATTAGTTACGGCGTTATTAAAATGAATATTGACACCGATTTACAATATGCTTTCATGAGTGGTATTCGCAATTACATGAAAAACAAAGAAGCTTATTTAGGGTCTCAAATTGGAAACCCTGAAGGTGATGATGTCCCCAATAAAAAATACTATGACCCACGTGTTTGGTTGCGTGAGGGTGAAAAATCATTCGTTGAGAGATTAAAGAAAGCTTTTGAAGACTTAAACAATGTAAATACCTTGTAGTAAAAACTTTAAATAAATTCATAAAAAAGACTCCTCTTATAGGGGTCTTTTTTATGAAGTGTATCCTCAGAAGTAATATGCATGCATTATAATAAAGTACTTCCTTGCACTCCAAAACTAAAAAAAGGTTTAATTTTGTCCTCAGGCTTTTAATGTTTCCTAAAATTCAAATCAATAAGGATTAGCAAATGCCTCATTAAAAAGAAATCAATGATAAATTAATTATTTTTTATCATTGTAGAACTAAAAAACAACAAGTATGTCATCTTGGTTTAAAAGAAAAACAAAAGGAATAACCACCTCTACTGAGGAGAAAAAAGACACTCCTAAAGGACTGTGGTATAAAACACCTACTGGAAAAATAGTAGATACCGAAGAGTTAGAAAAAAATTATTATGTTAGTCCAGAAGATGGGTATCATGTACGTATAGGAAGTAAAGAATATTTTGAAATACTCTTTGACAATAATAAGTTTAAAGAGTTAGATGCTGGTTTAGAATCTAAAGACCCTCTAAAGTTTGAAGATACTAAAAAATACCCCGATAGGCTAAAAGCAGCACAAGATAAAACCAAACTGAAGGATGCCGTTCGTACCGCAGTTGGCAAATCTAAAGGAAAGGATTTAGTTGTTGCGTGTATGGATTTTAGTTTTATTGGTGGTTCTATGGGTAGCGTTGTTGGAGAAAAAATTGCTAGAGCAGCAGATTATGCATTACAAAACAAACTGCCATTAATGGTGATCTCAAAATCAGGTGGAGCCAGAATGATGGAAGCTGCGCTATCTCTAATGCAATTGGCAAAAACTTCTGTTAAACTAGCCCAATTGGCAGAAGCAAAACTTCCTTACATATCATTATGTACAGACCCAACTACGGGAGGAACTACGGCTTCTTTTGCTATGTTAGGTGATATCAATATTAGTGAACCGGGAGCCTTAATTGGTTTTGCAGGACCACGTGTAGTTAAAGACACCACGGGACAAGATTTACCTGAAGGTTTCCAAACATCAGAATTCTTACTAGAACACGGTTTTTTAGACTTTATAACTATTAGAAAAGAATTAAAAAAGAAAGTAAATCAGTATTTAGACTTAATACTGAATCAACCTTTGAGAGCTTAAAAAGAGCGACCAAAATGGTCGCTCTTACTTTTTGATATATTCTCTTGCAAATCAATAAAAAAGCGTATATTTGCCGCTCGAAAGAAAGACTTTCGAATACATAAAAATCATTTACAATAATATTAGCATGTATTTAACAAAAGAAATTAAAGAAGAAATTTTCGCAAAACACGGAAAGGGAAAGAATGATTCTGGAACTGCGGAAGCTCAAATTGCGTTATTCACTCACAGAATTAACCACTTAACAGAACACTTAAAGAACAACAGAAAGGACTTTAACACAGAACGTTCATTAGTGAAATTAGTTGGTAAGCGTAGAGCGTTACTAGATTATTTAACGAAGAAAGATATTTTAAGATATCGTGCCATAGTTAAAGAATTAGGATTAAGAAAATAATAAAAAGAGGCTTTAACAGCCTCTTTTTTGTTTAAATATAAAGTTACATAGTCATTATGAGGAGTGTAACGACGTGGTAATCTTAAAATTTTAAAAAAACAGATTGCCACATCACGCCAAAAACGTGATTCGCAATGACAAAAATTAGAAGAAGCTAATTATAGTTTTTCATTGGTCAGGGCATTCATGCCACACACAACAACTACAACAACACAACGACCATTGTTTAACATAGTTCAGGCTATAAGTTTAGTTTGCTTGAACAAGAAGAAAATTTTATGATTCCAAATGTATTTAAAGAGGTCATAGACCTTGGTGACGGTAGAGAAATTTCTATTGAAACCGGAAAACTAGCTAAACAAGCTCATGGTAGCGTTGTGGTGCAATCTGGCGAAACGATGTTGCTATGTACGGTAGTATCTAATTACGATGCTGCTGATGTTGATTTTTTACCATTAACAGTAGATTATCGTGAAAAATTTGCTGCTGCGGGTCGTTACCCTGGTGGCTTTTTCAAACGTGAAGCAAGACCAAGCACTGAAGAAATTCTAGTAATGCGTATTGTGGACCGTGTATTACGTCCATTATTCCCAAAAGATTACCACGCTGAAACCCAGGTAATGATTCAATTAATGTCTTTAGACAAGGAAGTTATGCCAGATGCTTTAGCTGGTTTAGCCGCTTCTGCCGCTATTCAGTTATCAGACATTCCTTTTGAAACTCCAATTTCTGAAGTTCGTGTGGGACGAATCAACGGTGAGTTTATTATTAACCCTAGTTTATCTCAGTTAGATCAGTCTGATATTGATATGGTGATTGGAGCCTCAGAAGACTCTGTGATGATGGTTGAAGGTGAAATGAGTGAGATTTCTGAAGAAGAAATGGTTGAAGCCATTAAAGTAGCTCATGAGGCTATTAAAGTTCAAATTGAAGCTCAAAAGCGTTTAGTGGCTCAAGTGGGCGCAAAAGAAACTAGAGCGTATGAACCTGAAGCTGAAGACGAATCCGTTCTTAAAAAGGTAAAAGCCTTTGCTTACGATAAGTGTTACGAAATTGCTAAAAGCGCATCGTCTAAAAGTGATAGAGGTTTAGCTTTTTCTGAATTAAAAGATGCTTTAAAAGCTGAATATACTGAAGAAGAATTAGAAGAAGTAGGCGGATTAGTTTCTAAATATTTTAGTAAAATTCAAAAAGAAGCGGTACGCAATTTAGTATTAGAAGAGGGTATTCGTCTAGATGGTCGTAAAACAACAGAAGTAAGACCAATATGGTGTGAGGTTGATTATCTACCATCAACACACGGGTCGTCTATATTCACACGTGGTGAGACCCAGGCATTAGCTACTGTGACTTTGGGAACGTCGCGTGAAGCCAATATGATAGATAATCCATCATTAGAAGGCGAAGAACGTTTCTATTTACACTACAACTTCCCTCCTTTCTCAACTGGTGAAGCAAGACCTTTAAGAGGAACTTCAAGAAGAGAAATTGGACACGGTAACTTAGCACAACGTGCGTTAAAACGTATGGTACCTGCAGATTGTCCTTACACGGTGCGTATTGTCTCTGAAGTACTGGAATCTAACGGCTCATCATCTATGGCAACCGTTTGTGCTGGTACTATGGCTATGATGGATGCAGGAGTGCAAATGAAAAAACCAGTATCTGGTATTGCTATGGGGTTAATTTCTGATGGTGAGCGTTATGCAGTGCTTTCTGATATTCTTGGAGATGAGGATCACTTAGGTGACATGGACTTTAAAGTTACTGGTACTGAAGATGGTATCACAGCTTGTCAAATGGATATTAAGATTAAAGGATTAAGCTATGAGATTTTAGTAAATGCTTTACAGCAAGCTAAAGAAGGTAGAATGCACATCCTTGGTAAATTAACCGAAACCATTGCTGCACCAAACACGGATGTAAAAGCGCATGCACCAAAAATGGTAACAGCTAAATTACCAAATGATTTAATTGGAGCCTTCATTGGTCCTGGTGGAAAAGTAATTCAAGAATTACAAAAAGAAACTGGAACAACCATTGTTATAAACGAAGACCCTGTAACCGGAGAAGGTATTGTTGAAATTTTAGGTACAGATCAATCTGGCATAGATGCTGTTTTGGCTAAAATAGATTCTTTAACGTTTAAACCTGAAGTTGGAAGTGTATACGAAATGAAGGTTACCAAAATTTTAGATTTTGGAGCTGTTGTAGAATATGTTGAAGCGCCAGGTAATGATACATTAATTCATATATCTGAGTTAGCCTGGGAACGTACTAATAACGTTACCGATGTTGTTAATGTTGGGGACACTATTGATGTAAAATACTTGGGTTTTGACCCTAAAACTAAACGTGAAAAGGTTTCCAGAAAAGCTATTTTACCAAAGCCTGAAGGTTGGCAACCAAGACCTCCAAGAGAGAACAACAATAACAGAGGTAGAGACAATCGTGGACGTGATAATCGAGGTAGAGATAACCGCAGCAGAGACGATAGAAGACCTAGAGACGACAACAAAGAAGATTAATTTCTTTCTTTTAACAATAAAACAACAAGCCTTTCTGTTTTGAAAGGCTTGTTTATTTTAATATTTATCTAACCAATTAAAATGTTTTTTAATTATAGACGCCTTATTTCCCTCAATATAGTCAATTAAAGCTTTGGCAATATTGGTTAGATTTTTTGAACTAAGCCAAATTAAATTCCAATTGGTTGTAATAGGTAATTGTTGCACTGGAATTATCTGTAATTCACCATTTGCAATAGCATTTTTAATCCCAATTAATGGCATGATAGAACAGCCTAAACCAGATATTACAGCCTGTTTGAGTGCTTCATTTGATTTTAATTCTATCTTTTTATAAGTTGAAATTTTTCTAGAATCAATAAATTTTTCCATAGCCAAACGCGTTGCCGATCCCTGCTCTCTATATATTAAGGGTAATTTTTGAAATTCTGAATAAGACAGATATTTGCCCTTAAGTTTATAATCTTTACCGGCAACCATAAATAATTTGTTTTCCATCAACTCTATTCTATTAATCTTTAAGTGACCTGGAATGGTAGATACCATAGCAAAATCAACTTCATTATTTTCTAATGCTCTAACCACTTCTGCCTTGTTGGTTACATCCATAATTAAGTCTACACCCTTATTCTGATTCATAAAATCAGATAAAAAATAAGGCATCACATACTTAGCCGTTGACACGATGGCTATTTTAAGTTTTCCTGCCAGCTCCCCTTGAAATGAAAGCGCTTTATAATTAATAGCCTGCACTTCATTCAAAATATTTTCGGCAGCCTTAGCAATTTCCTCACCAAATTCTGTTATGTAAATTTTCCTGCCAACAATTTCAAAAAGAGGTGTTTTAAACTGTTCTTGAAATTTTTTTAACTGAATTGAAACAGCTGGCTGGGTTAAATAAAGCGCTTCCGAAGCTTTCGTAACACTCTGTAATTGAGTTATTTTAAGAAATATCTCAAGCTGATGCAAAGTATAATTCATAAATAGAGTTTATATATTTCATAATAAATATAAATAAAAATATATAAACAAAAATAATAACCTTTGCAAAAAATAAATTACATGAGAGAAGCAATTAACAACGGTTTAAAAAAACTAAAAGAAAAACCAAGCACTTTAGAAGAAATAATTTTAGTAACGACCTACTTTACTTTTTTATCATTATCAATATTAAACAACAAACTTTTTTTAAAAGAACTAGCCTTGTGTGGGCTCATAATCATTTTTGCATTGATGAGCGCACGAACTAAAAACAAAAGTTAAAAAATTTAAAATAACCAAATGGATTTACATTTACTAGTAGACAACCTATCTAACCCTGCGCTTTTATTTTTCTTTTTAGGTGTTATTGCCGTACAACTTAAAAGTGACTTAAGAATACCTGAGAACTCATCAAAATTTATTTCCTTGTACCTTCTATTGGCCATAGGTTTTAAAGGTGGTCAAGAATTGGCACACAGTGAGTTTAGTTTAGAAATTTTATGGTCTCTTCTTTTTGGTATTTTTTTGGCTGTAGCAGTTCCTGTTTATGCATATTTTATACTACGGAGAAAATTTAGTGTTGAAAATGCAGGAGCCATAGCTGCCTCTTACGGATCAGTTAGTGCCGTTACTTTCGTTACAGCCATATCATTTTTAGAACTAGAACAAATAGCTTTTAGTGGCCATATGGTTGCCGTTATGGCATTAATGGAAGCTCCTTCTATTATGATTGGTCTTTTGTTAATTATGCTTTTTAAAGGTGGAAAGGAAAAAACCAACATACCTATGAAAAACGTTTTACAGCATGCCCTTTTTAATGGAAGTGTGTTACTAATTCTGGGGAGTTTAGTCATAGGATTTTTGGCTAATGATGCTCAAGCAGAAGGTATTAAACCCTTCACAACAGATATTTTTAAAGGGTTTCTTGCGGTATTCTTATTAGATATGGGAATAACCAGTGGTAAAAAACTAAATGAATTTGTCAAAAAAGGAAAGTTCGCATTAATATTTGCAATCATAGTACCTATTGTTAACGGATGCATTGTAGCTTTCTCTACCGGAAGCTTTATTACAGGAACAGGAAACAGGCTTTTATTTGCCATTTTAGCAGCCAGCGCATCCTACATAGCAGTACCCGCAGCCATGAAAATTGCGGTACCAAAAGCAAGCCCAAGCTTATACATACCAATGGCCTTAGCCATAACATTCCCTTTTAATATAACCTTGGGAATGCCACTATACTTATATATTATTCAAAATACATTTTAATTTAAAAACTCAAAAATTATGAAAAAATCAATAACACAAAAAACCATGACTAGAGCAAAAAATAAAAGCATTGATCTTATAGATGGTGTTTTTAACGTATCTGATGCAGCCGACATTATTAATAGTGTACTTGATGTGAAAATTAACTACCACAAGTTAAAAAGACTATCTAGAACAGAAGGTAATATTAATGATTTGTGTGAATATGATAATGCAAGAATTGATGAACTTATAAAAGCTAAAGAAGATACTAGGATTTTCTTTAACGAATTAAGACAATCTGGTAAAAAGTTAAAGATTAACGGTATAATAAGTATTGAAGAAGCATAGTAAATTTTATTTGTCATATAATAATTTAAGTTTATAACCCCTTCATAATATTGATGGGGTTATATTTTTTCCTAAATTATTATCGTTTTCATATTTGCGATTTTTCAGGTCTAAAAAACAAAAATACCTCAAAAAAAAGATAGAATATTATAATAACTACTAACCAATTAGGATGGATATCTAAAATCACTGCGATTTGCCATAATATAAAGCTCCTAACTGTCATTTCAACTGGAATTGAGGCATATGATTCTTCCTTGACCTTTGCTAAATGTGCATATATCTGACCATAAATAGTTAATATTGTAGCTATTGATGCTATGCCTATTCCAATCCCTGTTTCTACTGTTAACAAAACTAGAACTGTACTTAATAAAACAATAATATCTCCAATCCACACCGTTCTGTTCCAACCAAAAACAACCGGAAAAGTTTTATATCCAGTTTCTCTATCTGCCGATATATCTTTTAAATATCCCATTAACACGAAATTGGTATAAGACATGAAACTTAATAAAACCAGCATCAATAATTTACTAGAAAATGACTTAGAATCTACAATAGAAATGTATCCCATTAACGGTAATAGAGCCACAATCCAAGCATTATAAAATGGTCCAACAAACCAAAAATTCTTTTTAAAATATGAATATGTTATTAATCCAAAAACACTTAAAGCCCCTAAGATAATATTCCAAAAATTCAAGTAAACTAAAATGATCACACTTAAAACAAGACCGAGTATACTAACTATTCTAACTGATTTGATTGAAATTACACCTTTTGATAATGGTCGATAAGGAGCCGATATAGAATCAGTATCAATCTGCCATGTATCTGTAAGTGCTTGCCCAAAACCATAACCTAAAAACAGCGGAACAAAAGCCAAATATATTGACCATAAGTTTGTACTGATATTTTCTGTTACAGCAATAGCTATTCCACTCAATCCTACAATTCCTGATAGAAACAATAAATATGGCCGACACTGAATTAAATAAGCTTTGAAGAATTTAAAATTAAAAATGGGATAGGTATTTTTCATTTTAGAGTTTTTTCTGTTCATTTTTAATACATTAATTCATTATATATATTGCATTAGGAACAACTGAAAACCTACAATTTTTTCCTATAAAAACCTCTCCATCTGCCTCAATAGGCATAGGCTTACCGATGAATACATTTAAACTCTTTAGTTTATATGTTTTTCTTTTAGAATTAGTACTAAATTTACCCTTAATAAGAGCAATTAAAGTTCTCAAAAGCTCAACCTTATTCATTCTATCACAGTAGTTCAACCCTAAAACATTATCATTAAAAGATATATTTTGTTCATACCTAAAACTACCTGAAATATTTGGGTTTTTAATTACTGATAAATTAGACAAAGTAATAGTTTCGTTAATCTTATCATCTATTAATAGTTCTGCGTTATAATTCCTATATAAAAAAATAGTTTTTACAGCAGTAAAAAAAATAGCAGCATCCACCCAATATCTTTTAAGAAATTTAAGAAAAAACTTTGGATGATTGAACCTATAATTAGCTTCAGCAGTAATACCCATGCTTGCATTTATTATGAAATATCTTGTATGGAATTGCTCATTAATATCTTCGTATGTAATTTTCCCTACATCATATAATTGACAAATCTTCCAATTAATTTTCACAGGCACATTCTTCACATATTTATTAAAAGGTTTATGAAAGTCGTTGCTGGAACCCAAACCTATACCTCCAATATATACTTGCCTAGAATCACTTTTTTCGATATTTAATAGAACATTAAGCATATAATTCAGGCTTCCATCACCACCTGCACTAACAAACCCATCAATTTTTTTTTCATGATACAAACTCTTTATCATCCCATTAAAATCACACGGAGGCATATATGTAACGATTTCTGTTTCCTCAGGAAAAATATCAAGTATACTTGAACATATTTCTTTCCACTTGTTAGCAGACTTTCCTTGTCTTGCATTTAGATTGACTAATATTACTAGTTTTTTAGGTTTCATTAAATATATTTTTTAAACCAGGTTAACATTAGTACGGGAGCCAAAATTAAATCCACTGTTAGTGTTATGAATACCGTTATTCCTATGAGAATTCCAAGAGTAAATACTTCCATAAATCCAGAACAAATTAATACGCTAAATCCACCTAATAAAATAAAACTAGTACCTAGTATTGCTTTGCCGCATTCTTCCAAAGCTTTTAAAATTGAATGTTTCAAACTACTACCTTTTTTTCTTTCTAATTGAAAACTACTCAGGAAATGTATGGTATCATCAATAGCTATTACAAATCCTATAGTGAAAATAATAGAGGTTGCTCCTCTTAACTCTATACCTGTAAGCCCCATTATACCTGCAACAATTAAAATTGGCACAAGGTTTAAAATTAGGGTCAAAAAAACTAATGCTACTTTTTTATATATACAACCTAAGGTTATTGCTACAGAAATAATTGCTATTATTAACCCATAAATCATATTGTCTATACGTACTTTATGTGCTCTATCAACCAAATAATCTTTTCCAGTTATTCTTGCTTGAACTTTTGTGGTATCAATTAATGTGTTTATATAACCTAATATTTCATTATTTTTTTCATTAATATTCAACCTTCCTATGTCCTTCATTCTTCCCGAAAATTTATAAATACTATGTTCCTTATTAAATAAATAGTTTCCATTGTTAAATACACCTATATGCTTATCATATTTTGAAATACTTTTTTCATCACTTGGAATAGGGTTCGCTTTGAACGAAAAGGGCTTGTAGGCTCTATGAAATAATTTATAAAACAAAATTGGTGACTTAATTGAATTTACGTAATCTAAACTATCGAGGAAATTTTGAATATTCAAACCCATTTCTAATATATCGGGTTCATTTAATTTAACACCTTTTTTTGCTATTAAAAGCAATTCAAAATCTCTTGCGCCACCAAAGTTTTTTTCAAAAAAAGAGTAATTATTAGAAAGTTCACTATTACTTGGCACATTAGACAATTTATAGTTATTCACATTAATAAAAAAAATCGAAATAACAGAAAAAATTGATATGCTTATATATGTCACCAAAACACTTTTAGGTTGACCATTAAACCACTGAGCTTTCTTAATAATCACTTTTGACAAGTTTTCAAAAAAATTACTTGATGAAAAAGTGATTTTATTTTTAGTCATTAAGAAAAATACAGGAGTAAGAGAAACGGTTATTAAATAAACTAAAAGTATTGACAATCCAGCCTCCAAACCAAACTCTCTAATTGCTGGCATTGGAGAAATATACATAACAAAAAAACCAATAGCTGTTGTAAAAGAGGTTACAAATGTTGTTTTACCAACTTCTTTTAACGTAACATAAAGTGCTTTTTTTTTGCAAACCTCATTTACTCTCAACGAATTGTATTTGTATGACAAATGGATGACATCTGAAATTCCAATTATTAATATTATTACTGGAAATAAATTAGCCATAATACCCAATGGCTTATTAAAGTAAGCCATACCTCCTAAAAAAATAACAAGTGAAACAAAAACGACAATCAATGGAAATATAATTGCAATAAATTTTCTAAATATTAAGACAAGTGTGACTATTAAAAAAACAAAAAACCAAAGTGTAAAATCTTTTATTTCAAGAGAGAGCAAATCCTTGAAGGAAGTTTCAAGGTACTTATCACCAATTATATAAGAGTTTATTGTTAAACTATTTCTTAATTTTTCTAGTTTATTTAATAATAATACTGTATCGCTATTATCTAAATTATCTTCAATCTCAATCCAAACAAATAAAGCATTACTTTCTTTATTAATGAAGTATTGTGTCCATTCATAATCTTTAAAAACTTTTTTAAGATCTATGGCTATGTTGGAACTATCATCTTTATTCAAATAATGTAATTGCGTTAAACCAAGAAACGTATTATACGGGTAGGATAGATCAATTAATGAACTAACTCTTCTTATTTCAGCAAACCTCTTTAGACTATCTATGAAAATTTTAGAGGTATCTAAAAAGCTTTGGTCAAAAGAATACTTCGGATTCTCTAAAGCTATTACAAGAATATTACTATAATCTTTAAATTGAGAATTCACTTGTTTATAAAAGGTATACTCTGGGTCGTTTTCAGGGAAAAACTGATAAAAATCTGTGTTATACTTTATTCGATTCAATATTGATATAGAATAAACAGTAAACACAATTACAATTACTAGTAAAACATAACGATATTTAATCCATTGCTTTATCATAAACACCTAACATCTAAACTTATAAAATCATTTTGATCTACAGGGAAAGTGCTACATATCTGATAAGCATAAGAATTAATTGAAATAGGTTTTAAAACCGAATATAAGCCTGAGCTTTTAGTACAAGCTACTAAAAGGTATTTAATATTTTGCTTTTCGAGAAAATCTAAAATGGAGTTTACTTCGTCTTTTGAAGGTATATTATCATAAACTAAGATACCAAAGTTTAGTTCATCTCCTTCTTTAGGGAGTTGTTTACTATATGCTTGAAAGAAGGTTAAAATATAATTGATTAACTTAATTAAAAAGTGAAGTTTTCTAATTTTTAAATGATATATAAGGTTTGTTTTCCAAACTTTTGGTTTTCCGTTGATAAAGTAAAAAAAAGACTTTACTTTTTGTTTATTTATTGGAGCATATACAGTTAATTTTTCAGAAATAGATTGGTTGTAGCTTCTTTTCAATCTTCTGTTGGTTGGAATTGTGAGATACGAAAAAGGGTATTTATAGAGTTTTAGACCTAGAATTCCGGCAGATTTACGTACTGCTTTGTTACCTTTTTTCATTGTTAGAAAGACATTTGAGACGTTGTTAGGTAAATAAAAATTCTTATAAGCATACATCCCCATTTTCTTTGTTAAACCTTCTCCCCTTGCATGCTTTGCTACCCTTACATCATAACAATAACCAAGATTCCTTTTTGTATTATTAATGACAATTGACACAATTGAGGCAGCCAAAACACCTAATAATTCACCATTAAAATCAACTGCAAGATATATTTGATACTTTTCAAAATTCTCCGAGCGCCTAACAAAAGATGTTTTAACCATTTCAAGTTGAATCCATTTTCCTTGAAGTGCATTCTTTTCCAAAGCAAGTAAAGCAGCTTCATACTTTTCTGAGTATGGAATTATTTCATATTGAAAACTGTTCATAACTTTTCTACTAAATGAACTTTGTACATTTTAGTGCTCTCCATATTTGAAACATCTTTAACCTTATATCCCAATGCTTTAATTTTTTTGATAATATTAGTATCAATATGATTTCTTAAGTAAGATCTAAACACAAAGGCACATTTGTCAGATACTTTCAAAGCTTTTATGCATTTTATAACATAGTCTGTTTTATGAAAACTTAAAATATCAGACATCGATAAAAAAACATTAGAATTATATGATTTAAAAGCATTACTTTCTAGAAAGTTTAACACGTCATTATTTATAAATTGTATTTCAATTTTTTTTTTCCTTAACCTATCTTGAATTTTTTTTAAAGTTTCAGGATTTTGGGATGTTGGTAAAAACTCTACATCCATTTTTTTTAAAGACCCAAAGAAAACTAAATAGGCCATAAAAGATTTGTGAATTTCTTTTTTATCTATCAATTCTTGAAAGCCTTTAGTAATTATTGAAGCATCCACACCTTTGCCAATAAATGCAGGATCCTTATTCCCCAGTAGCAAATAACTTGTTTTTTTTGAGAATATATTTTTTACAATTTTCCATCTAAATTTTGAATAACTATTATAATCTTGATTAAACATTTTTAAAAATGAAACTCCTAAAAATACATTTAATAATGGTCTAGCCTTAGATAAAAATTTTTCATATTGACCAATATTTAGTATTCCTTTTTTTATAATACGATGATTTTTGTTCCAATAATTCCTTGTAGAGGCTTCTAATTTATTTTGGAGTTTCATAAAATACATCATCCTTTCATTCGCAGACATTTCAGAAGCACCCGTAAACCTCAAATAGCCCTCAACATCAAGTTCAGTTAATGCTAATAATTTTAATTTCAATAATTCAATAGCATCAGAATTTGTATCTACCGCAAAGACTTGTTTTAGATGAGTATTACTTAGTAAGGCTATAAGGCGTTCACCACTACCAATAACAGAAATCACTGAATAGTATCCTTTGCTGAAAGCTATTTCGGGAGAGGAATCTTCATTAACATGAGAATACCATATCATATTAAGAATTTTTAGCTGAATCATGCCAAACTTCTTCTAAACAATCAACCAATTTATCAATATCTTGTTGATTATGTTCTGCGGAAATACTTATCCTAAATCGTTGATCGTTTTGAGACACCGCCGGAAACTCGATAGAATTGATAAATATTCCCATCTTATCTAGTTGCATGTTTGCATTACGAATATTTATCCATGTTGGTACTTTAACCGAAATAATCGCAGCCTCTGGCTCAGCTGTTAACTCAAAACCTCTTAGCTTACTAACTGCATATTTTGTGTTTTCCAGAACCTTTTTACGCCTCCACGGCTCATGCTCTAAAAGGTCTAGTCCTGCTAATACAGAAACTATTGTAACTGGCGGAAGTGCTGCCGAAAAAACGTAAGGCCTCGAATAATATCTAAAATACTCTATTATATCTTTATCAGCCGATAAAAAACCTCCTGTAAGTGCAAATGCTTTACTAAATGTACCCATGGAAATATCTACGTCTTTCTCTAATTGAAAATGTTCAGCAGTTCCACCTCCTTTATCTCCTAAAACACCTGTACCATGTGCATCATCCAGAATAAGTAGAACACCAAGTTTTTTACATACTTCAGCTATTTTAGGCAATTTTGCTAAATCACCATCCATTGAATAAACCCCTTCAACACAAACAAATGTTTCTTTATATTTTTTTTGGTCTAATTCAACCAAAACTTTCTCTAAGGAACCTATATCATTGTGTCTAAAAGTCTTGAAATTAGCATTATTTAATTTTATGCCATCGTATAAAGATGCATGACTGTATTTATCTAAGACAAAATTATTTTGGGTATTAGATATGGCTGAAGCCAATCCTAAATTAGCCATATATCCTGATGGAAAAATGAGAGTATCTTCTTTCTTTTTCAAACTTGACAGTCTATCTTCTAGTTCATTCATTAGTAAGGTATATCCATTCAATAATGGTGGTCCTCCTATACCAATCCCAAATTTTTGTATTACAGCGTCTATTTTTTCTTTTATGTAAGGGTGATTGGCAAAACCGAGATAATTATTAGAAGCAAACATTAACATTTCGCGTTCTTTTTTAAGTGCATTATCAAATACAGATACCGTTCTTCCTGTTGCAGAAACAATCATTCTTCTATACGTAAACTCCCTATTTACCTCTAATCTATTAAGCATAGCATTGAAACAAGAACTTTTATCCTTCAATGATTTATTCCTATTTGCTTTTTCAAAATGATATAGATCATTTTTTTCTGCAGTTAATTCATTCAACAAATTTCTCATAATCTCAAGTCTTTATCTAATTTCAATAACTCCACCATATATTGTTGCGGACTTTTAATATTATTCTTATTGTAAAGATTAGTTGTATCAAAAATATTTATTGAAAAACCGTCAACATTGGTAAACAGTTTTGATTTATTATCTACATCTCCTATCTTAGTTGGATTCCAATTTATTCGTTTAGCCTCGGTTTCAAACTTTTTAATCTTGTCTGAGGGAATAGTGAATAATAATTCATATTCACCATGTGGACCACACATAAAAATCCAATTTGGAAGTTGTTTCTCTTCAGAAATTTTCAAACATGTTTTATGAAGAATGTCATTTAAAGGAGTTGTAAGATTAATCCCTAGGTTATTTAATTCCATAAGTTGGCAAATTGCTGGAAACAATCCATCACTCGTATCAATGCAACTACTGGCAAATTTACTTAGTAATTGCCCTTCTTTAATTTTTGCTTTTGGCAAATATTCGATTTTAGCGTCTCCCATAAACCGAGAATATGCATATGATGAACCTAAGCCCATTTTACCAGATGTATATAAAATATCTGATGTCTGCATTCCTGTTCTCATAAGTTTATTTTTACAAAAACCTATTGCTGTAGACCCTATTTGTAGGGTTTTATTAGCATTTGTATCACCACCCAAAATATGACATCCGTAAAATTTACAGGCATCATTTATTCCCCTTTGTAATTCACTTAAATCAGTATTTCTAAATTCTTTTGGAATTTTTAAATCCAATAACAACCCTAAGACCTTAGCTCCTACCGCCGCCAAATCGCTTACACTTGTTGTTACTGCCATCCATCCTATTTGATAGTTATCAGTATAAAGCCCTTCCTCTATTTCTTCAACAATAGCATCATAAGTCATTGCCAGAATGTTTTCAGAATCAAATTGAATCAATTCAGCATCAGATTCTAAAAGCGCGTTTAGTTGAAATGGTGCTCTAGAAAAAGTACCTGCAATTGATTTTATATTTTCATTTTCTATAATTTTATTATCACTCAAAACCCTAAACGTTAAATTTTTTAAACCATGATAAGGTAATTAATAAAAATGCACTATCATTAAATTTACTCTATTTCAACTTAAATTTATAAAAGACAGACCATGTTATATCTGTTATTGTCCACAAGTTATATCTGAATCTTTAGAGCATCCTAAACATGTAACGAAACAAAAAAATATTACTGTAATAAATTTTATTATATTTCTCATGATTCTATTATTAAAATTCATTTTTTAAGTTTATTGATTCGAAACAACTAAAGTATATTCTCTAGTGGCTTTCTTGACGCATATATCAATAGCTTGAATTGATTCGTGTACCTCAACAGTTATATTAATACTAAAAGCACCTGTTTCCGTAGGGATTCCTTCAAAAAACAGAGTTCTATGAAATCGATTAACTGTTATACCTTCTGGCAACTGTCCTTTAATATTGAAGCTATATATATAACCATCAACATTAGGCTCATTTTTTAAATAAGCCTTTATTTCTTCCGAATATGGTTCTCCTAATTTGGCTGTCTTTAGTTGTTTATCTGGAAGCTCAGGATTTGGTATAACACAATCCTTTACGGTATCAAGAACCTCTTCACATGAGAAAAGAGTTAAACTTACAATCATCGTTATTACAAAGCAATAGAAACTAATTAACCTTCCTTTATTTATGATAGCTTTCATAACTCTTATACTTTGACCGTTATATTCAAATTTATGTTGGATTTAAATATTTAATATCCAAGATTTCTGTTCAGCGATAATTCTGGACAATTTTTATAGCTCCTTAAGTCTGAACTTCAAACCATTTAACACAATCTTTAATCCCTTCTTTTATTGGTGTATAATTTATATAAAGTTGCTCACAGGATTTTCGATTGGAATAAAAGCTATTTATTGAAAGTGATTTCATGTTTTCCATTGATAGATTCGTTTTAATTCTGAAAAAACGTAACAAACTGCCAAAACAACCTAGACATATCAAAACCCACTTTGGTATTAAAATTATTCGAAATCTACCTTTCGTCTGATTTCTCATTATCTTTAAAAATTCTAGGAAACTCAAATTCTCATGAGCCATTAAATAGGAGGCCTTATTATCTCCACACTTTAATGCTGAAACTACTCCCCTTGCAACATCCTTAACACAAACAAAACTTTTACCTCCAGGAGGACAAAAAACTAGCTTTTTTTTAAGCCCCATTAATATAATTCTTCCCGAACTTGGTTTGCTATCATAAGAACCTATCATAAATGTAGGGTTTATAAATACTATATCGATATCATCGGTTTTTGATTTCAAAAAATGGTAGGCATTTTTCTTACTTCTTGCATAAAGTGACTTTTTGTATGGTGGTTTCATTTTCTTAGTTTCATCCCCTAAATCATTCAGTCCACCATAACCAAACTCGTTAGCAGTACCAACCTGAATAATCTTTTTTACATTATTTCTAACTGCTACACTCAATATATTTTTTACTCCTTGAACATTTACCGAATGGTACATCCTATAATCAAATTCACTCTGATCTGTTATAGCAGCACAATTAATTACATATTGGCAATTTAAAGTTGCTTTTTTTAAATCTGAAATATTTAGAATATCTCCTTGAAATAGTTCTAAATTAGAATGATTTGGCCCCTTATATTTATTAGTATCCCGCACTAGACCTCTCACCAAATAATTTTGATTGAGTAACTCTATAACCGTGTTGGTTCCAAGTAAACCATTAGCTCCAGTAACTAAAACTCTTTCACTAATCATAAATTCAAGTTTTTGAAACATTTAGTTTTTTTAGCTCTCTATTAGTTAAATAATCTTTTATAAAATCAGGTAGAATCTTATCTACAAACATCAAACACCTATTCACAACCCCCGGAACAACAAGCTTTTCTTTTTTAAACATAGCGTTAACAGCTATTCTTGAGGCATCTTCGGGGTTAAGGATAGTTTTTCTTATTAGCCATCCCATACACCGATTTTGATAACACAACCAAGAGGTCGTATTTAATCCGCCGGGACATATAGCTGTAACGGAAATATTATCCCGCTTCAATTCTTTATTTAAACTATGAGAAAGAGATGTTAAATATGCTTTTGTGGCTCCATATACTTGCTTTTTGGGTAAAGCAAAAAAACTTGCCATACTGCTAATATTTAGAATAGATGCTGGGGCAGATGCTTTTAAGTTATCTAATAATAACTTAGTTAAAAGTGTTGGTGTTGTTATGTTTACAGCAATTTGACTTAAAATAAACCTATCGCTTAAATCAGTAAAAAAGCCTTTGCTTAAAACACCCGCATTGTTTACTAAATATTTTATATGAAGTTTCTTATTATTTACATAATCAGAAATTTGATAAGTACTCTTTGTATCACTTAAATCTAGCTCCAAATAGTGTACATCAACCTGAATATTGGTTCTAATAAAATCTGACAGTTCTGGCAACCCAGAATATGGTAACGCTATTAAAACTAAATTGATATTTCTATGTGCCAATTCTAATGCAATCGACTTACCAAGTCCAGAGCTTGCTCCCGTTATTACTGCGTATGGCTTCATGATACTTTGTTTAAATATTGAATAGTTTCTTTAAGGCCAACCCCAAAAGATGTGGTTTTATAATGCAACTCTTTTTTTGCCTTTTCTGAGGTTGACAATCGATTTACAAATAACGAGTCTATAACTTTTGGAGTTACAACTGGATTACTCCTACTAACTACCTTCAATAGGTTTAAAATAAACACACACACTTTTACTAAATCATAATTTATTTTCACCACTCTAATTTTACTCTTAGTTAAAGTTTTTATGGTATTAAAAAGTCTATTATAACTAATGTTTTCACCACCAATAATGTATTTACCATTAGAAATATCACTCTCCATAGCAAGTATGTGTGCATTCACTACATCCTTAATAAATACATAATTAGATTCTGACTCTAATTTATTTGGGACTATTAAAACATCCTTTTTGAGAAACATAGAAATTAAACGATTAACACCGTTTGAATAGGTTCCAGGACCTGGTCCATAAACTTTAGAAACATTTAATATGATTGAAGAAAGTCCCTTTTTCCTGTATTCATTTACTCGCTCTTCAGACATGCCTTTTGTAAGCTCATAATCATTAGCATAAGACACAATTCTAGGCTGATTTTCTGAAATAAATACATCTTTATATGAAGGTCCAAAAACCGAAAGCGTACTTGTATAGATTACTTTTTTAACATCAAATTTTAGTGAAGCATTTAGAATATTTTCGGTACCTAAAACATTAGTATTATAAAAACTATCTATTCTAGAGTCTTTTAAATTGGTATATGCTGCAGTATGAAACACATAGTCACAATTATCAATAGCTTTTTCAATAGATTCATGGTTACAAATATCTCCTTTGAATAAAACTATATTTTTATGCTTTGGTACCCTTTCAGATTCAATATCTCTTACCAATGCATGGACTATTATGCCCTTTGAAGCCAAAGCAAGTGCTAATTCATGGCCAATATACCCGGTTGCTCCTGTTAATAATACTTTCATGATTTAAAGGTTTTTATAGTTTTATAGTAAAAAATTGAAATTTCATAAGTTGCAGAAAGTGCCAAATGCACAATAAAAGCATACCAAATACTAGAAGTGTAATACGTAAGAATACAAAGTAAAACTCCAAATGGTATGGTTCTAATCAATTCTTTTTTGGAATCAAATAAATGACTTATAAAATATAGTATCGTACTTAAGGTAATTGCGATAAATAGACTGAAATGGTCTAAAAACATAAAAAATAGAACGCCTCTAAAAAAGAACTCATAACACAATAAAAAAATAAACCTGATTGTGAAGTACACCATAGCTTCAGAAAAGCTATGGTTACTAAATCCTATTTTATCTCCCAAATTACCTTTGGCTGTCATATTTGAAATGCCAGCACTTAAAAAAGTTAGAATAAAGAATGGAATTAATATTTCAAGTTTAGCAATTTCAAATTCACAAATCAGGTACCTGTAACTTGGAAATATAACATAAAAAAGAATCCCAAAAAGAACAATACCTAAACCATGCTTTAAATTTAAAAATCTAATACCATTTCTAACAGGTAATGCTTTTTCAAGATTTGTAACATCTACCCTTTTATACACCCAACTCACAATGAAATAAGTTAGAAAGACCACTCCTATTAAAACCCAATTATTTGCTATCATGACTAACTAGAATTAGGTTTACATCAAACAAGGTACTATAGGCTTCAGTCTTTACGCATCTAATATTTTCATAGTGAAACACACTATATTTTGCTTTTGAAAACTGAACCTTATATTTATTCTTTCCAACTTTCTCAACTGGGGCTAATCGTTTTAAATTGTCACAGAAAACATTAGTCACATTTTTTGGCTCCTTGAAGTAAAAAGTCACTAAATTTCTATCTATCTTTTTACAATGGAGACTTTCTATTTTCTCAGTGCAATTTAAACAGTATTGGTTATCTTTAAAAACTACACTATGATTAACTTTTACCTTATAGTTTACTTTTCTAAAAACAGAAGAATAGGTTAAAACACTATTTTCAAACGCTGATATTTCCTTACCTGTGATTTTAAATTTAAAAAGAAATTTAGTCTTAATATCACTTTCTAAAGAATAAGTAAGAGAGTTTTTGATTGTACTATGACCTATATTAATATAACCAATGACAACATTATCTTTAATAATATGGTATTTTGTATGTTGATTTGGTGAGCCTTCATCATTCGCGTATGAAGTAGTTACAGTTAAAAGGAACATTAAAAGCTTTAGTTTTAAGGCTGCTTTTTTAAAATGGAGTGATACTTTAATAAAGTAAGGGTTACTTTTAAATCTTTTGAAGAGGTAAACAATTAACATTGATGTCATGGCAATTTCATTATACGATTAATAACAATCATAAAATTACATGCATGACACCATGTAAGTATCCTATAAGGTCTATGAAGTAATAATTAGGATGTCCAACGATAATCTCGGACTAATATTCCTCCCTAAAAACAATAGGAGTTTTTGAAGTAAACTTTTTAAAAGCCGCATAGAATATAGACTTAAAATTAAACCCACATTCCAGACCTATAGCAACATTTGCATATTCACTAAACTCATCATTAGATAAAAACTTTTTAGCTTGTTCTACCAATAATGAATTAATAAAATCTGAAAAATTACAAATACTATAAGGAGTTTATAAGTTTAAAAAATAGCTTTTACTTATTCTCATATCTGAAGCTAGAAACTCCATACTAATCAAAGAATCTAAATGTAGTTATTGTTAAAAATATGGCTTTTAATATTTTCAAAATACTTAAAATGTTTTTCGTTTATAAAATCATCTTCCTTCTTAACATCATTCGTTTCCTTACTTGAGCCAATGAGTATTTGATCTTTTTCAATAGATTCATAATTTCATATGTCTCCTTTGCATAAAACTACATTTTTTTTGCTGTGGCACTTTTGCAGACTTTGAATCTCTTACCGATATATGGATTATGATATTCTTTGAAGCCAAAGCAAGTGCTAATTCATATAAAATATAACCGGAAATACCTGTAAATAAATCTCTTATAATTATAAGATAATAGATTTTTCTTTGACAACATAAAATTTCAAGCTGACAAATACTCACTTATATTACAATTCCGAATGGGATAATGTTAATAAATCTCTATTTGTTTTAATATTACTTTTGTAGAATAATTTTACTCCTATTTTTCTCTTGAATCTTTCTCACTATGGCCGTAACTGTATTTCTGGGAATAAACCTTGTCAATAATGCCAAAAACCTATTAAGAAACCCGGGTATAGCAATAGCCTTTCCTTTAATCAAAGCAGCATAACCATATGAAGCAACTGTTTTGGCATCTGACATATTAAATTTAATTTTATTTGGTGAAGATGATGCTGATACCACTTTTTGAAAATTAGTTTTTGTTTGACCCGGACACAAAGCTGTAACTGTGACTCCAGTCCCTTTAAGTTCATTAGCAATAGCCAAAGAAAATGATAATATATAAGCCTTTGAAGCATAGTAAATTGACATTAAAGGACCTGGCTGGAAAGCAGCCATTGAGGCTACATTTAATATCTTTCCATATCCTTGTTCTGTCATTATCTCTAAAGCCTTCTTCGTTAGCTCAGTGGTAGTCTTAATATGTAGATCCAACATTTTAGATTCACTTTTCCAACTTGTATTTACAAAATGACCAAAAACACCAAAACCAGCATTATTAATTAATATATCAATTGTATTTATATCTTTAAATATTTCTTCAGATATATTAGGCCGACTTAGATCTTTAACCAAGGTTATTACTTTTACAGTATGTTTTCTTTCAATAAGTTTCTTAGCTTCGTGTAGTTTATGAATATTAATGTCAATTAAAACAAGGTTAAAATTGTTTTTAGCCAATATTTTTGAGAATTCCCATCCCAATCCAGAAGCTGCTCCAGTTACTAAAGCTGTTTTATACTCAGTTCTTTTCATTATAATATTATTTTATAATTTTTGTTGAAGTTGCTTAACGGTAAGGGATGATCCGTCTGGACTCCATCCTGGCGGACCAAACACATACATAAATACTTCTTTAAGACTTTTTGCATTTTTTACATCTAACCAAATGGCTTTAAATTCGTAGGTTGTAATTTTTATTGGATTATATGAGTTTGGTCCATGCAGTACTCCATAATTAATATCATCTTCTTCCTGAAACTCTTTCCATGTTCCAAATAAACGATCAAAGATGCTAAAAATAGCACCATGGTTTTTATCAAGATATTGCAGGTTGGTTGCATGATGTACTTGATGTTGCTTAGGTGTAATCAATAAAAATTCAAGCCACCCAAGCTTTGGACAATAGGAGGTATGCAACAAAAATTGCCAAACAGACTCAACCCCCATACACACTATAATCATTTCAGGGTGAAATCCAATAGCAGGCAACCATAAATAAAATAGGGGTTTGTAGAAAATGGCAATACAACTTAACCGTAATGCGGTACCATAATTGTAATGCTCTGAAGAATGATGCACCATATGTGCTGCCCACATAATTCTAACGGTGTGATTACATCTATGTACCCAATAGTGACTAAAATCATTAAGAAATAAAGCTAGAATCCAGGTATACCAAGCCCAACCAAAAGCTTCATAACCTAATAGGTTTATACGAACACCTTCAACAATTGGGTTAAAAAGATTATAAACACCATAAAATAAGATGGCAGAAAATATAAATTTAGCTACTGGATTTAATAACAATGTTGCTAAACCAGATCCGGCGCTTGCCAAAAAGTCTTTCCAATAATAGAGTTTAGTATGACCTTTTAATTTACTGTAGATGATTTCACCTATAATAAGGGCTATTAAAAGTGGGGCAGCAAAAACAATTGGATTTAATGAAATAGTTTCCATAACTAATTATTTATTGAATTAAGCATTATTATCAGGAATTAAAATAACTTTGAATATAGAACTAAACGCTTCAACCTTTACACATCTTCCTCTTTCATAATGAAAAATATTATACTTATCTTTTGAAATATTCACCTTATAGCTTCCATTGGAAAGCCGGTTAATTTTTGCCATTTTTCTTTGATTATCACAATAAACCTCTCTTACGCCTAAAGGCTCGTTGAAGTAAAGAATAATCAAGTTTTGAGCTATAGCTCTGAAATTCAAACGCTCTTCACTTTCTGAAGTCTTTAAATTATAGTAACCTTTATGAAAACTTATGGAATGATTAGATTTAACCTTGTTATTAACTTTTCTGAGAACAGATGAAAAGATGAGTTTACCATTTTTATAAACTGACCTTTCACTTCCCTCTATATTAAATCTTATGATATATTTAGCGTTAATCTCACTTTTTAGAGTATAGGTAATGGTATTATTGCCCTCAGATTTATTTATAGCAATAGACCCTATTACTTTGTTGTTCTTTACAACGCTATATCTTAAAGATTGGCCTCCCGTATTAGCTTGAACCTTGGTAACTAATAGAATAGCAAGAAGCATTATAAATCTTAAAAAAACACGTTTGTTACTCTCAATTTTTTTAACAATAATACTTCCATATTTTGATCTTCTTAAAACATACATTATTAACATTGGTATCATGACGCTTTGTTTTTACGATTAATAACAATCATAAAATTATAAGCATGACACCATGTAAGTATCCTATAAGGTCTATGAAGTAAGAATTAGGATGTCCAACGATAATCTCGGACTATAAATCAATCAAAATTTGCTCTAAAAGCAGTTGGCGTTTCAGAAGTGAACTTTTTAAAAGCCGTATAGAATGTAGATTTAGAATTAAAACCACATTCAAGGCCTATGGCAACAATGGTATATTCACTAAATTCATCATTAGATAGAAATTTTTTAGCTTGTTCAACCCTTAAAGAATTAATAAAATCTGAAAAATTAAAGTCACTATAGGTGTTTATTAGTCTAGAAAAATAACTTTTACTCATTCCCATTTCAGAAGCAATAGATTCCATACTCAAAAGTGGATCTAGATATAGTTTGTTATCAACAATATGACTCCTAATTTTTTCAAAATCCCGTTTATGCCTTTCATTTATATAATCATCCTCCTTTTTGGGATCATAAGCAATTTTACTTGAACTGATTAATACTTGATCTGATTCAATAGAGTTTCTTAACAATATTCTATCTTGTACAACACTATATCTGTAAAATCCTTGATAACCTAACCAATAAAGCAGAATTGAAGTACCTAATCTAAGAAATAAATAAGCGTCTTCATTGCCTGTAAATATGGTTATAGTTAAGGCTACAGCCCATAACCCTAGAACAATGGTTCCCAGTCTAATAAACCATTTCATCCAGTTTAAATCATCAAAAGATAAAATATATTCTGTTAAGTGATGCCTTCTAAAAATTATGACACAAGCATTTACAAATAAATATATCATGTAAACTAAATTGAAAACATCCTCTGCTAGGGTATAGGTTTTTATTATGTGAGGGTCTCTATCTGGAACTTCATGATATACATAAGAAATTAAACATAAACGTAAAATTAATTCTATAGTGAAAATAATAAGTGACAACTTTATAAAACCACGAACCTTATTTTCAACTTTTAAAAAATGCGTTGTAAAAGCATAAAACATAGGTATAGTAAGTATATACCAAGGCACTTCCAATTGCTGAATTACAAATAAATCTGAAATATGACCTTGCTCAATAAGCCAGCGCTGTAGATTATTTAATGAAATAAAAAGAATAATTAGATTGAGAAAAAGAATTGTTTTATTAAACTTTTTTCTAATAAATACGGTTACAAGATTAAACCCAAAACCTTGTACAACACCTGCTATTAGTAAAAAATTAACAATTGAAACAATACTCATAACTACCTAATGACCGTAAATTAGGAAAAAAAGTATAGATATTAACCATTATCTGACAGAAAAACCATCAAACAACATACGCTAAGATAATAAAAACTTAATAATAAGTACTATAGCAAGAAAATATAGGTAGGTGTTAAATTTGTAATAAAGAAAAATTATATTAAAGCAAACAAAATATTATTTGCCAATACTCAAGTTAGTATTTTTAATTTTCTCTTTATATTCCTTGTTTATGATAAAATAGAACAGGTAGCTATCTATCATCTCTATTACATATTTACACTGTTTTTTAATTTCATTTTGTATTGCTCCAATCATTTTTAATATATTTTAAAGTAAAACAATATGTTTTATATGATTAACATTTAATAATATTTTCTCTATCTGTCCTTTTATGTTTTTCAAGCCAAAATAGCTACCAGATTCAATTCCTATTTCCATTAGCTTTAAAATCTCGTTTTCAATGGTTATGATTTCAACACAACTCATTTTTTTAATGGCTTGATTTAATTGGTTACATTTTTGCTTATATGCCTTTACCATAGAAACACTTGGTAAAGACCAAAAAAGGAAGATCCCTGATGTTTTTATGTTATTTTTTGATTTCATTTATTGACATATAATTGATTACAGTACAAATTTAGTTTGCGAATATTGATAATGATTAGACCAAAACCATAAAATATTAAATAACTTTTTGTAATTTTCACAATAACTACTGACTTCCTACCTATAATTTTCAAAAAATGCAAGAACAATTCATTACACTTTTAAAATCTAAAACATCTGACAGTACTTCTTTTGTTGAAGAAATAGCATCGGTTCTAGACATTGGTTACGATGCAGCCTACAGACGTATAAATTTAAAAACCAATCTCTCTTTAGAAGAGGGCGTCATTTTGGCACGACATTTTAAAGTATCATTAAATAAACTTTTTGAAATTGGTAATCAAAATACCATAGTTGTAGAACTTCCTCCTGAGCCTAAAAATGAAGTGGCTTTAGAACACTGGTTAAAAGTTTCTCTCCAAAATGTTCAGGTTTTATCTAAATTAAAAGGTGCTGAAATATTTTACTCAGCAAAAGATATCCCTTTATTTCACACCTTAAACGACTCTCTTCTTACCCGATACAAAATGTATGTTTGGTTAAAAGATTTAAATATAGACATGGCGAAAAGCCAAATTTCTTTCGATGAATGGATGAAAACCATACCAAACTCTCTATTAGAAAGTGCTTTCGCCTTAGGTAGCATATACAAAAATATAAGTATTACAGAGTTGTGGAATGACAACACTGTAACTGGTACGCTACAACAAATTCTATACTACTTTGAAGCTGGCTTAGTTTCTAAAGATGTAGCGCTTAAAATTTGTGACGATGTACATGAGGTGATTAATGATACCGAAAAGCAAACTATTGAACAAAGTATTGGAACTCCCAATAACAAAAAGTTTTTTCATCTTTATAAATGTGACTTACACATGCTAAACAACACCATAATGGTTAGGACACCTCATCAAAAGGTTTTCTATTCACCATTTACAGTGTTAAGCTATTTTAAAATTGAACACCAAGATACCTGTGAAATGATGAATGATTTTTTAAACAAACAAATGTCCAACTCCAAATTGCTAGCTACCTCTGGAGAACGTGACAGGACTCTTTTTTTTAAAATGATTCACCAAAAGATTTCCATTGCCAAAGAACGTATAAACTTAGATTATAAAATGGCTTTTCTGTAAAAACTCCATTTGTTAAATCTTGTTAAAAACTTGCTTTTTAATGTATTTTCATTATGTTAATGACTATGATTAAAGAAGACAAAGAAAAGTACACAGACATTTTAGAAGACTCCATAACGTATTTGGAAAACCATAACTTTGAAAACATCAAAGCAGATTTGGAAGGATATGAAACACCAAAATCATTTACTAAAGCAGGTAGTAACATCTCAATAACTCCTGATGTGGTGGCCACTAAAGAAGGTAGGACCTACTATTTTGACATTAGTTTAAAATCTGAAAAACCAAAACTCTTGAAATCAAAATGGTTATTTTTAAATACACTAAGTAATCTTAAATCCCGCAGATTTAAATTAATTACCACTAGAGGACATATTCAATTTTCAAAAGAAATGTTACAGGATATTAATTTAGGTGATAAAAAACTTATTCGTATTTAACTTAAATTATTCATTGCATTATTCAGACAAAATAGCAGCTTTATGTGCTTTTAAGTATTCAAAAGTATAAAAGAAACAAATATTTTAATACTTTTTGTAACATTATCTGGTTTGTTTACGTATAACTACTAAACGCTCGATTATTCACAATTAAATTACAGGAAATTTTTAGATGAGACAACTTAAAATTACGAAGCAGGTTACTAATAGAGAAACTGCATCGTTAGACAAATATTTGCAAGAAATTGGCAAGGTAGATTTAATTACCGCTGATGAAGAAGTAGAGTTAGCACAACGTATCAAAGCTGGTGATCAAGTAGCTTTAGAGAAGTTAACAAAGGCTAACCTTCGTTTTGTAGTATCGGTAGCAAAACAATATCAAAATCAAGGCCTTACTCTACCCGACCTAATCAATGAAGGTAACTTAGGTCTAATAAAAGCGGCACAACGATTTGATGAAACACGTGGTTTTAAGTTTATCTCTTATGCTGTTTGGTGGATCCGTCAGTCTATCTTACAAGCTTTAGCTGAACAATCTAGAATTGTACGTTTACCATTAAACAAGATTGGTTCCATTAATAAGATTAATAAGACTTTTGCTTTTTTAGAGCAAAGTCATGAGCGTCCACCAAGTGCAGAGGAAATTGCTAAAGAGTTAGATATGACTATTAACGATGTTAAAGAGTCTATGAAAAACTCTGGTCGCCATGTAAGTATGGATGCTCCTTTAGTTGAAGGCGAAGACTCTAATTTATACGATGTTTTAAATAGTGGTGAATCACCTAATCCAGATAAAGAGTTATTGCATGAATCTCTTCGTACAGAAATAGAAAGAGCATTAGAAACTTTAACACCTCGTGAAGCTGATGTTATTAGATTGTACTTTGGTTTAGGTAATCAACACCCAATGACCTTAGAAGAAATAGGAGAAACCTTTGATTTAACCCGCGAGCGTGTAAGACAAATTAAAGAAAAAGCTATTAGAAGATTAAAACATACTTCTAGAAGTAAAATATTAAAAACTTATTTAGGATAATTATCAAATTACCCCTAAATTTCGGCAACAACAGTTACACATAACTGTTCGTTTTTTGATTGATGAAAGAACCCCCGGCTGATTACCGGGGGTTTGTTTTTTGTTCTACTTTAAATCCTTCACAAAGGAGAGTGACTTCAAAAAAGAGTTTCTATATTTGTATCAAACTTTTATTGCATGGACAAACTTATTGCACCTTCAATTTTAGCAGCAGATTTTGGAAATCTTCAGCGTGATATAGAAATGGTAAATAATAGTGATGCAGATTGGTTTCATATTGATGTTATGGATGGTCATTTTGTTCCAAACATTTCATATGGCATGCCAGTTATTCAAGCTATAAAAAAACATGCAAAAAAACCGCTTGATGTTCATTTAATGATTGAAAAACCAGAACGCTATATTGAAGAGTTTGCAAAAATAGGTGCCGATATTATAACTGTTCATTACGAATCTACGGTTCATTTACATAGAACACTTACTCAAATTGAAGCCACTGGTTGTAAGGCTGGCGTAGTGTTAAATTTAACCACACCCATATCGGTTTTAGAAGATATTTTACCTAAATGCTACATGGTGTTATTAATGTCTATTAATCCTGGTTTTGGTGGACAAAAATTTGAAGATATCACTTACAACAGAGTAAAGAAACTTAGAAAAATGATTAATGATCAAGGCTTAAGTACCCGCATAGAAATAGATGGAGGTGTTTCTAATAAAAATATTAAAGCCCTTGTTGAAGCAGGCGCAGACACCTTTGTTGCTGGAAGCTATATTTTTAGAAGTAGCAACCAAATTGAAACTATAAGAGACTTAAAAGAGCTAGCCAATTCCTAAAGTTCCTTTATGAAATAATTAAGCAAATCTGTAGTTGTTACTATACCAACAAGAGTACTACCGTCTACAACTGGCAACGCATGAAAATCTTTATCGGCTAATATTTTAGCTACTTGCTTTATAGAAGTTTGACTATTAACTGTAACAACATCTTTTACCATTACCTGTTCAATTGTAAACATATTATAAACTACAGAATCAACAGAATAACTATTGTCTTCTGCAGCTTCAGCATAACTTATCCTCATTAAATCGGTATAACTAAGCATACCAATTACAGTTTCCTTGGACACTACTGGAATATGTTTAATTTTATATCTTTTAAATAGCATCTCAGCACTCTGCAAATTATCAGAACGCGTAATAGCAAACACTTTTTTGGTCATGATGTTAGAAACTGGTTCATGATGTCTCATAACTTAAGATTTTAGCAAAATATAAATGTCATGAAAAGACTTAAGTTAGAATTGCTTTAAAAGGTATTTTATCAAATCTGTAGTAGTTACTATTCCTATTAACCTATTGTTATCTACCACAGGTAGTGCATGAAACTCCTTAGTTGCTAATATTTCAGCTACTTCTTTTATGGAGTTTGAAGGTGACACACATACTACTTTTTTCTTCATGACTTGATTAATAGTAAACATACTGTATACCAAAGCATCAGTATCTCCTTCATCTTCGTTAGTAATATCTGCAAAACTTAAACGCATTAAGTCTGTATAACTTAACATACCAACCACCACCTCACCATCTACTACGGGAATGTGCCTAATATTATGATGTTTAAATAAGTATTCTGCTTTTTCTAAGGAATCTGTTTTATTCAATGTAATAACTCGCTCGGTCATTATCATTGAAATAGGCGCTTTTCTAATCATGACATTTATATTTTAGTTTAGTTATCTCTAAAGTTATTAAAGAACTGTTTCCTAAATTATGACAAAAATCATGTAGATTACTAGTAGCCCGCAAAATTGAAGTTTAACATCTGCTTTACCTTATTATAAACCCTAGGAAACTGACTTTTAAACTCATGGGGAGTTTCTATAAAACTTTCAATAGCTACAGCTAAAAATTCAAACTGATTAGTAAAAGCGTATCTTCTAAAATATTCTGAAGAAATCAATGCCTCCCGCAAATACTCATGCCTTGATAGTATTTCTGATAGCTCTTTGAATGAATCACTAAAAATGGTGGAACTAACATCTCGTTCTTTTATGCTATTTAGGTGAATGGCATGCGTAAACTCATGAATACCAAGGTTTAGATTGTCTTTTCCATCTTCAAAACCTTTTTCAAAATCCTTCCATGACAGCACTAATGCCCTAAACTTAGGATTAAACTCTCCTTTATGGTAAGCATTATTAGATTTAGAATAGAACTCCTTAGGATAAATAACAATTTTAGAAATTAAACCAATATAAAAGTCTCGAAACCCAAAGGTTAACATAACTGCGGTAGCAGAAATTAGTACTTTCATTTCTTCTGTAACTATCACACCCTGCCTTCCTAAAAAATCCTTATCTTTTATGAATGATGCTAACCTATGTTCAAAGTAAACTTGATATTGAAAAGGTAATTTATTATAAAATGTAAACTTCTTTTTTAAAATCGACTTTTGAGATAAACTAAGTTTTCTTTTAAAAATATAAAAATGCGTATAGAGTGGTCTCTTATGCTTTATAACATAAGCCATTTCAAATAGCTTAGTAACATAACGCAACACCATGAAGAACAAAACTGCAAAGAGAGTTAGCAAAATGATTTTACTTCCAATAGAATACTTTTCTAGCACCAAATTTATTTTTTAGATTATAACGTAAATGTATGCATGAAATTACCACATACTTAAATTAATCGGCCTTTCATAAAATCAGAAACAAAAAAGCAAGCTTTAGTAGCTTGCTTTTTTAAAATCTGTGACCGCGGAGGGATTCGAACCCCCAACCCTCAGAGCCGAAATCTGATATTCTATCCAGTTGAACTACGCAGCCATTTTTTCCTAAAAAGGAATCCTATATTTTAAGAGAGTTTAGCTTTAACGATATTGGAAATGGTTTTTCCATCAGCTTTTCCTGCTAATTGCTTACTAACAACCCCCATGACTTTACCCATATCTTTCATACCTTCTGCCCCAACCTGTTCTATAACAGCCACTACTACTTTCTCAATTTCTGCTTCAGATAAAGCCTCTGGTAAAAACTGACTAATAATTTCAGCTTCTGCAAGTTCTGGAACTGCCAAATCCCCTCTTCCCTGATCCAAGTATACCGCAGCACTATCTTTACGCTGTTTAACCTGTTTTTGAAGTATCTTCAGTTCTTGCTCTTGAGTTAATTCATCTCCAGCACCAGCTTCTGTTTTCGCTAGTAAAATTGCAGATTTAACAGCACGTAATGCTGCTAAAGCTGTTTGATCTTTTGCTTTCATAGCATCTTTTAAAGCTGCCATTAGATCTTGTTGTAAGCTCATTTTATCTAAATTTATAGATTGCGAAGATAAAAAAAGAACCTCCTTAATTGAAATTAAAAACCCGAAAAGATTTTGTGTCTTTTCGGGTTTAAAAAGTGAGTTAGTCTGCTCATCAATCTACATTATCGTGCAGAAAAGAGTTATTACTTCTAAGTTGAATATCGTCATTATCATCCAAACCTACACTAGTTCTGGATATATCTGTTTCAGATGAATGCTTAGCATCTGTTAAATCTACACCTTGACGCTTATATGCTGGCACTTTTTCTATGTCATCTATTTTAGCATTATTAAATTTATAGTTAAAGTCTTTCATTTTACGTCTTCGCTCCTCTGCACGTTCTTTTAATAATTCTGAAATAGGGCTATTCATCGGGTCAATTTCTTCAGCTACATCTTCAACTTGTTCTTCCTGAACAACCTTCTTTTCAAAAACAACTTCGTTATCTAGGTCTTCTAAAACTTCTAAATCGTTTTTCTTAGCATTCATTGCAGACTCTAATTCTATGTAATCATCTAAAGCGTAGCGTACTTCTCCTTCCTCATTGGCTTCTGTAACTGTAATTAACTCTATATAATCTTTTACTGGAATTTCTTTTACATCATCATTTAAATCATATGAAACAACCTCTTCTTTCGTTTCATTGATGTTTTCTTTATCTACATTTGGAATTGGCAAATCAAACGTTAATGTAATTTGTTTCTCATCCTCATTATCTGATGGTTCTTCAACATCAGCCACCATTCTTGTCACTGGTTTTATGATAAAATCTTCTTGCTCTTCAGTATTTGCCTTAACCTCATCATATATCACATTGATATTTTTAACAACCTCTGTAGTAGAAATTAAATCGTCATCTTTGGATAAACTTTTAACCACATGTGACTCCTCCTCTTCGTTGTCCAATTCTAAAGTATGACGAACAATTGGGGGTTCTTGCTTTTTTTCTAATTCAATTACAGGAGTAATTATTACAGGCTCTTTTTTCTGAGCACTTAAATCCTGATCTTCTGATGTTAATGAGTGAATGACCTTTTTTGTTTCTGTATTAGAAATCTCATCTTGTTGCTCAATATTAAAACCTGTGGCTATTATTGTTACTGCAATAGACTCTTCTAAAGATCCATCTTCTCCAACCCCCATGATAATGTTTGCTCCATGACCAGCTTCATCCTGAATATGGTCATTAATTTCTCCAATTTCATCAATAGTAATTTCATGCGAACCAGAAACTATTAACAATAGTACATTTTTAGCCCCAGTGATTTTATTATCGTTCAATAATGGCGAATCTAAAGCTTTTCTTATAGCATCGTGTGCTCTATTTTGCCCTGATGCTACTGCAGAACCCATGATAGCGGTTCCACTATTGCTTAACACAGTTTTAGCATCACGTAAATCTATATTTTGTGTATAGTGATGTGTAATAACTTCAGCGATACCACGAGCAGCAGTAGATAAAACCTCGTCTGCCTTAGAGAAACCTGCTTTAAAACCAAGATTTCCATACACTTCACGAAGCTTGTTATTATTTATCACTATCAAAGAATCTACAACATTTCTTATTTTTTCAATCCCTTTTTGAGACTGTTCCAAACGCATTCTACCTTCAAACTGAAATGGCATAGTAACAATACCAACTGTTAAAATATCTAAATCTTTAGCCATTTTAGCAATAATTGGTGCAGCCCCTGTACCTGTACCACCGCCCATTCCAGCTGTGATAAATACCATTTTAGTGTTAGAATCCAACATTCTGGAAATCTCCTCAAAACTTTCAACTGCTGCCTGCTCTCCTACATCAGGGTTGGCACCAGCACCTAAACCTTCGGTAAGATTAACACCTAGTTGTATTTTATTAGGCACACCACTGTTTTGAAGTGCTTGAGCATCGGTATTACATACATAAAAATCTACACCTTTTATGCCTTGCTGAAACATATGGTTTATTGCATTACTTCCTCCGCCGCCAACACCGATGACCTTAATAACATTTGATTGGTTTTTGGGTAAATCAAATGTGATGCTTTCGAATTCTTTGTTGCTGCTCATAAATTCTATTTTTCTGGGGTTTTTGTACTAATTTTATTCAATGAAATATGTTATTCTGCATTATCTAGAAAATCTTTAACCCTATCGGTTAATTTATCTAAAAACGATCTACGTTCCTTTTTTGGTTCTTCATTAATTTCCTCAGGCTGGTTTTCTTCAATTACTTGTTCAGTTTGAGCCTCAATTTTTTTTCGCTCCTGACGTTTTAAACCATCTAGAACCAAACCAACAGCTGTTGCAAATAATGGGCTTGTGATATCATCATCACTATCACCTGCTAAATGCTCATTAGGATATCCTATTCTAGTATCCATTCCAGTGATATATTCTACCAGCTGCTTTAAATGCTTTAATTGGCTGCCACCTCCAGTTAAAACAATACCTGCAATGAGCTTTTTCTTTTGTTCTTCGTGTCCGTAGTTTTTAATTTCCACATAAACCTGTTCAATAATTTCCACAACACGGGCATGAATTATTTTTGAAAGATTTTTAAGGGTTATCTCTTTTGGCTCTCTACCACGTAACCCTGGAATGGATACAATTTCATTATCCTTATTTTCTCCTGGCCATGCGGATCCAAATTTTATCTTAAGAAGTTCAGCCTGTTTTTCTATAATAGAACAACCTTCTTTTATATCTTCTGTAATGACGTTTCCTCCAAATGGAATTACCGCCGTATGACGAATGATACCATCTCTAAAAATAGCCAAATCGGTAGTTCCGCCACCTATATCAATCAACGCCACTCCAGCCTCTTTCTCTTCTTGACTTAAAACGGCATTTGCAGAGGCTAATGGTTCTAGAGTAATACCTTCTAAATTTAATCCAGCACTTTGAACACATCTACCAATATTTCGGATTGAAGACACTTGACCAACCACTACATGAAAGTTGGCCTCTAATCTTCCACCATACATCCCAATAGGCTCTTTTATTTCTGCTTGCCCATCTACCTTATATTCCTGTGGCAACACGTGAATAATCTCTTCACCTGGCAACATAACAAGCTTGTGTACTTGATTAATTAATCTATCAATATCATCTTCATCAATGACGGTTTCTGAATTTGGTCTGGTTATGTAATCACTATGTTGTAAACTACGAATGTGTTGACCTGCTATCCCAACAGTCACATCTTCAATCTTAATATCGGCAGCAGCTTCAGCTTCTTGTACCGCCTGTTGAATAGACTGAATAGTTTGTGTTATATTATTAACCACCCCACGATGTACACCTAAACTCTTAGATTTACCAATTCCTAAAATCTCAAGTTTACCATACTCGTTTTTACGACCAATCATGGCCACAATCTTCGTTGTTCCTATGTCTAATCCTACTGATAAATTATGTTCCATAGTTTACTTTTTACTCAATAATTGAGATTTCATACTTCAATATTCTTTCAATTCTTGCTCTAGACACTTTAACATGTTCTTAAAACATCTTTATTTTATCTACTACAAACTACTTGGTTATCAAACCGTAAATTGACATTCCTATACTCATTAAGCGTACCTTCTTTTGTACTCTTTAAATAAAACGCCTTTAGATTATTAATTTTTTTATCCAACAACTTTACATCTCCTAATTGCACAAGAAACCTACATTGTCTGAGCTTCAAAAAAACATCTTTATCTAAGCTCTGATAAATCTCAATAACATGCTTTTTTAAAAACTCATCATTTTGAATTTTCTTGGCGATTGTAAAGACATTTTTTAGATTATTTTTATCAACATAACCAGTAACTAGTGGCACTCTAGCAGAATAATTACTTGACAAAGGCATAAAAGAACCCTCATCATCAATATAATATGATGCGTTTGTATTCACTCGTGCTATGGGTGTTTTTTGTTCAACTTTGGCATTAAATGTGCCATTCACAGCCACATACACCTCAGCAGATTTAATCATTGGATTAGATTTCAGGGCTTTCTCTAATTCATTCAAATCTAAAGCTTCTTTTGGCACATTTTTAAGGCTTTTCCGATTTTGTATTAACAATTTACTAACATTCTCATGGGTTAAAAACAAGCTATTTTCACCAACAAACTCTACTTGTGGTTCTGAAACTTTTCTACCATCATTTCTATGAGTTGAAAAGGCATACAAAAAGATTACCACAACGGATAAAACTAGCATTTTTATGTAGTTCCAGTTAACTCGCAACACTCAATTCTTTTTTTATTTTTTTCACTTCCTCTCCAATATCGCCTGCCCCTATGGTGAGTATAACCTGAGCATTACTCTGGCGTATTTTTTTTAGAAGTAAATCTTTACTAACTAAACCTTTGTTTTTGTTCTTTACTTTACCCAATAACCATGCAGAATTAACCCCTTCAATCGGTAACTCTCTAGCTGGATATATATCTAATAACAACAACTCATCAAACTGCGATAGGCTTTGGGCAAATTCATCTACAAAATCTCTTGTTCTACTAAATAAATGTGGCTGAAAAATAGCCAACACTTGTTTGTTTGGATACATTTCACGCACAGCTTGATGTACAGAATTAATTTCTTCTGGATGGTGCGCATAATCATCAATAAAAACTAAATTCTCTGTTTTTATTTGATATGTAAATCGTCTTTTAACCCCTTTAAAAGATGCTAAAGCCTTAGCGAGCTGTTGGTGAGGGCAACCATACTCCACAGCCATCGCCAAGGCTATTAATGCATTCGACAAATTATGTCTACCGGGTAGGTTAAAGTGTATATTTTTCAACACTGTTTTTGGTGTTTTTATATCAAAAACATAGGTGCCATTTTCTATTTTTATATTTTGAGCAGAATAATTGGAATCATCTTCAAGACCATAGGTAATGCCCTCTACAGGTAATCCGTTTTTAACAAACAATTTCCCTTTTGGTTTAATTCTTTTTGTAAACGCGATAAAAGAATCCCTTAAAGCACTTGCTTCTCCATAAATATCTAAATGATCAGCATCCATAGAGGTAATACAAGCTATATCTGGTGACAGCTTTAAAAACGACCTGTCAAATTCATCAGCCTCAACTACAGATACTTCACCTCCTTTTAAAATCAAATTAGAATTATAATTCTCTGTAACACCTCCTAAAAATGCAGTAACCTCAACACCACACTCATATAACAAATGACCCAAAATACTCGATGTTGTAGTTTTACCATGTGTTCCTGCTACTGCTAAACAAAACGTATTATCTGTAATCAAGCCTAAAACCTGAGATCGTTTTAATACTATGAATTGATTGTTTTTAAAATAGGTCAATTGTGAATGACTTTGAGGAATAGCGGGTGTATAAACTACCAAAGTATTTTCAGGTTTTAAAAATGCCACTGGTATATTTTCTATAGAATCATTAAAATTAATATCAATACCCAAATCAATTAAAGCATCAGTAATTTCAGTTGAGGTTTTATCATACCCAACCACTAGTTTCTTGTTTGCATTAAAATACCTAGCCAAAGCACTCATACCAATACCTCCTATACCAACAAAATAGATTTTATGTATATGTTCTAAATTCATTTCCGTTTTAATAGCTTTTCTACTTCGTCTGCAATATCTTTTGTTGCATTAACCAAGGCCAATTTTTTTATATTCTTTCCCAATTCTTTTTGCTTTTCCTGTGATGCTATTAATTGCGAAAACTTGTTTTCAAAATCTACTTCTAAATCTTCTTCTTTAATAATCATAGCCGCATTTGCATTAACAATTGCCATGGCATTTTTGGTTTGATGGTCTTCTGCAACATTTGGAGAAGGTATAAAAATAACTGGCTTACCTACTATACATAGTTCAGACACTGAACTCGCTCCAGCTCTTGAAATAATTATATCTGCTGCTGCATAGGCAGACCCCATATCATTTAAAAACTCATAAACTTGAACGTTATTTGTGTGGTTGTAAATTTTGTATTGTTGGTAGTAGAGTTTACCACATTGCCATATAATTTGAACATTTTGAGTATCAAAGAAATCAAGTTCTTTCTCGATAAGTTCATTAATCCTTCTAGCCCCTAAACTCCCCCCTATTACTAACAAGGTATATTTTCCGTGTTTTAAATTGAAATAATTCTTTGCCTCAACTATTTTAGCCTCTACATTCAACAAGTCTTGACGCACTGGGTTACCTGTTTTGATAATTTTTTTCTTTGGAAAAAATCGCTCCAAATCATCATAAGCCACACATATCTTTTTGGCTTTTCTAGCCAATAACTTATTAGTGATTCCTGGATAAGAATTTTGCTCTTGTATTAGGGTTGGGATTTTTTTTGAAGCAGCTACGTATAACAATGGACCACTCGCAAAACCACCTGTTCCTATGGCAATATCAGGATTAAACGATTTTATGATTTTACGAGCTTTCCAAAGGCTACTAATTACTTTAAAAGGAAATGATAGATTCTTTAATGCTAAACTACGTTGAATTCCTGAAATCCAGAGTCCTTCAATATCATATCCAGCTTGGGGCACCTTTTCCATTTCCATTCTATCTTTAGCACCCACGAATAAAAATTCAGCATCAGGGTAACGCAATTTTAACTCGTTAGCAATGGCAATAGCAGGGTAAATATGCCCCCCTGTACCACCACCTGACAATATGATCTTATAATGACTCATTAAATTGTTTCTGATAGAATTTCCAACGGATTCTCTTCTATATTTTCTTGTTCTTTTATTTCTTCTCTTTTAGCACTAACACTTAAAATAATTCCAATAGCCAAACAGGTCATCCATATAGATGTACCACCACTACTAATTAGTGGTAGTGTTTGCCCTGTAACAGGAAACAACTCAACTGCTACAGCCATATTTATTAATGCTTGAAATACAATTGGCAAACCAACCCCTAGAACCAACAACTTTCCAAAAACGGTATCTGATTTTTGTGCCGCTATCACAATTCTAAATAACAACCACATGTACAAAAACATGATAGTAACTCCGCCTAACAATCCATATTCTTCAATGATGATTGCAAAAATGAAATCTGAGGACGATTGTGGTAAAAAGTTTTTTTGCCTACTCTTTCCAGGGCCTAAACCCCATATTTCTCCAGATGCTATAGCAACCTTTGCCTTTTCTATTTGATAATCAGCCTCGGTATCTTCACCATTTGAAAAGCTTTCAATTCTGCTCATCCAAGTATCTACTCTATTTGGCATGAACTCCGGGAAAGCCTTAGCTAATAATACAAACAAAGCTAACATTAATAGACCTGAACCTGTTATAGCAACTAAATACCGAATTGGATATCCACCTAAAAAAGCTAAAATAACTACCATTAAAAAAATGATGGCAGTTGTTGAAAAGTTTGAAGGTAAAATCATTCCTAACACTAAAAAAACAGGAATCCAAAGTGGCAAAATAGATTCTTTAAACGTTATTTTTTTATCCTTTATTTTTGACAAATATCTTGCTACATATACCATTAAAACCACAGATGCTAAAGTTGATGTTTGAAAAGACATGCCTACAAAGGGTATTTGAATCCATCTGCTTGCATTAGCCCCCTCTACAACAGTACCTTGTAACATAGTTACACCCAATAAAACCAAAACAACTGGAATCATAATGAGTGACAAACCTCTAAAATACCGGTATGGAATTTTATGTACACCATACATAATGGCAAACCCTAAAATCAAGTGCATAAAATGCTTGACAAAAAACGCAAAGGTATTGCTACCACCACCCTTGTAAGCTAAATTACTGGCAGCACTATACACAGGCAAAAAAGATAGTATTGCCAACAACGCAACTATAGCCCATATTAAACGATCACCCTTTATGTTTTTGAATAGTGTTTGCACTTAATTATAAGTTTCGTACTGCATTTTTAAATTGGCGTCCTCTATCTTCATAATTCTCAAACAAATCAAAACTTGCACACGCTGGAGACAGCAACACATTATCACCAGAATCTGCTATTTTATATGCTATTTTAACCGCTTCACTCATAAACTGAGTTTCAACAATAATATCTACCATATTCCCAAAAGTTTTTATGAGTTTTTCATTATCAACACCTAAACAAATGATAGCTTTTACCTTTTCATTTACAAACGGGAATAACTCTTCATAGCTATTACCTTTATCAACCCCGCCAACAATCCAAACTGTAGGTGCATCCATACTCTCCAAAGCATAATATGTTGCATTTACATTAGTTGCCTTAGAGTCATTTATATATTGTACTTTATTAATTTTTAGAACATTTTCTAAACGATGTTCAACCCCTTGAAAATTCTCTAGACTTTCTCTAATGGTCTGTTTTCTTATTTTTAATAAATGTGCTACTGTTGAAGCAGCCATAGCGTTTTTAATGTTGTGTTTTCCTTCTAATGCTAAATTTGCTGTTGGCATAATAAATTGTTTGTTATCTACTGTTAGTATTATATTATCGTTATCTAAATAGGCTCCATTTTCAATCTTTTTTTCTATTGAAAACGGCAATAATGTTGATTGAACTGGGCTACGTTTTAAATGATTTACAATCACTTCGTTATCAGCATCGTAAATCAAATAATCTTCCTTCGTTTGATTTTCTGCAATTCTAAATTTAGATTTGATATAATTCTCAAATTTATAATCATATCTATCTAAATGATCTGGTGTTATGTTAGTAATGACGGCTATATGAGGTTTGAACTTCATAATATCATCCAATTGAAAACTACTTATCTCCAAAACATAATTTGGATGATTTTCTTCTAAAACCTGTTTAGCAAAACTGTCTCCAATATTACCCGCAAGACCAACCTCTAACTCCTGTTCTAATATGTGATGTGTTAAACTCGCTGTGGTAGTTTTGCCATTACTCCCAGTAATTCCTACAATGGTAGCATTAGTATACATAGAAGCAAATTCAATTTCTGAAACCACCTGAATTCCTTTTTTCCTTATTTTGTTTACCAATACCACCTTATCAGGGATACCCGGACTTTTCATAACCAAGTCTGCTTCAAGAATTTTATCTACTGTATGTGTTTCATCCTCCCATTCAATCTCATTATGTATAAGAACCTGTTTGTATTTTTCTTTTATTGTTCCTTTATCTGATACAAAAACACTATACCCTTTTTCTTTGCCTAAAAGTGCTGTTCCAACTCCACTTTCGCCACCACCAAGAACAACTAACTTTTTCATCTATCTAATCTTCAATGTTACTATCGATAGAATTGCTAGTAGTATTCCAATAATCCAAAAACGGGTTACTATTTTGCTTTCGTGATATCCTAATTTTTGATAGTGATGATGTAAAGGAGACATTTTAAAAATCCTTCTTCCCTCACCATATTTTTTCTTGGTGTATTTAAACCAACTTACCTGCATAATCACAGATAAATTTTCGGCTAAAAAGATGCCGCACAATACCGGAATCAACCATTCTTTACGAACCGCAATAGCAATTACTGCTATAATTCCTCCAATAGTTAAGCTCCCCGTATCACCCATAAATACTTGTGCTGGGTAGGCATTGTACCACAAAAAACCAATGAGTGCCCCAACAAAAGCAGCTATATAAATAGTAATTTCCTCAACTCTTGGGATATACATGATATTCAAATAATCTGAAAAAATAATATTACCAGATACCCAAGCAAAAATCCCTAAGGTGAGTACAATTATTGCCGATGTCCCAGCTGCTAAACCATCAATGCCATCGGTGAGATTCGCTCCATTTGAAACCGCAGTTATAATAATTATAGCAATAAGGATGAAAATGACCCAAGCATAATTTTGTAACTCTGGATGAATCCAAGTAATTAAATCGGCATAATCAAACTCATTCTTTTTTACAAAAGGAATGGTAGTTTTAGTAGATTTTTCCTCGGGCTTGAAAAATGCCGATTCTTTAGCATCAGGATTAGCTTCTAGAATTTGTTGTTGTTCTGCAGCAGGTAATTTTTCCTTTATTACAACATCTTGATGAAAATATAATGTAAGCCCAACAATTAATCCTAAACCTACCTGACCAATAACTTTAAAGCGGCCCTTTAAGCCCTCTTTATTATTCTTAAATTTCTTAATATAATCATCAACAAAACCAATAACACCCATCCAAAGAGTTGTAATTATTAAAAGAATGATGTATATATTCTCTAATTTTGAAAGTAAAAGAACCGGTATTAACGTTGAAAGAATTATAATAACACCTCCCATAGTTGGTGTTCCCGCTTTTTCCGCTTGACCTTCTAAACCTAAATCTCTAATAGTCTCACCTAACTGTTTTCTTTGTAAAAAACGAATAATTCTTTTACCATAAATTGTAGAAATTAGAAGCGACAAAATCATTGCAAAGGCAGCCCTAAATGTGATATAACCAAACAGGGTTGCTCCCGGAAATTGAAATTGTTTTTCTAAATATTCAAATAGGTAATACAGCATATCTTAATTCTTAGTCCTTGGACAGTGCTCAGGACAACATTTTTATTTTTGTAATTGTTTTAAATACTCTTGAACGATTTTATAATCATCAAAATCAAAGCGCTCTCCTTTTATTTCTTGATAGGTTTCATGACCCTTGCCTGCTATTAAAATAATATCGTTTGGCTGCGCTAACTGGCAAGCGGTTTTAATAGCCTGTGCTCTATCTACAATGGTTAATGATTTTTTAAAATTTTGAGGCTCTACACCAGCTTCAATATCTTTTAAAATGGCTTCTGGCTCTTCGCTTCTAGGGTTATCGCTTGTAAAAATTACCTTCGTACTTAACTCAGTTGCTATATGACCCATTTTAGGACGTTTTGTTTTATCCCTATCGCCACCACAACCCACCACGGTGATTAGTTCCTCATTCTTAGTACGGATACTATTGATAGTTTCCAATACGTTTTTAAGAGCATCTGGCGTATGAGCATAATCCACAATGGCCGTAATTTTTTCATCTGAAATTAAATATTGAAATCGACCAGTAACACTTTCCAAGCCAGAAATTAACCTTAAAATTTCAAACGTTTCAAGCCCTAACAATTCTGCTGTGGCATAAATTGCTAATACATTATAAGCATTAAAATTCCCTATTAACTTAGTCCAGACTTCGTTATCACCCACTTTGAGCAATAGACCTCCAAATTGGTTTTCTAGAATTTGAACTTTATAATCAGCATAACTTTTTAGTGCGTAAGTAAATTTTCTTGCTTGGGTATTTTGCAACATCACCAAGCCATTTTTATCATCAATATTTACAAGCGCAAAAGCCTTTTTTGGAAGATTATCAAAAAATGACTTCTTTACATCTCTATACTCTGCAAATGTGTTGTGATAATCTAAATGATCATGTGATAAGTTGGTAAAAACTCCGCCTTCGAAATAAAGACCTTCGGTTCTAAATTGATGTATTCCGTGAGAGCTTGCCTCCATAAAACAAAACTCAACACCTTCATCATTCATTTCCTTTAAATATTTATTGATTGTTAATGAATCTGGAGTAGTATGTGTTGCTTTGTACTCTTTGTCATTTACTAAAATTTTCACTGTTGACAGTAAACCTACTTTGTATCCGGCATTCTTAAACAACTGATACAACAAACTTGTAACAGTGGTCTTTCCATTAGTTCCGGTAACACCAACAAGTCTTAAATTTTCAGATGGCGCCCCATAAAAATTAGACGCTAAAAAGGCTAAGGCTCTATTTGAGTTATCAACCTCAACATAAGTCACTCCTTCAGCTAAAACCTGCGGAAGTTCTTCACAAATAATAGCTATAGCTTTCTGCTCAATAGCATTTTTAATATAATCATGTCCATCAACTACAGTTCCACTAATAGCTACAAACAAATCATTTTCCTCAACCCTCCTAGAATCAAAATGAATTGCATTTATACCAATATTTGTATTACCTACCACTGCATTGATAGAAACTTTATATAATATGTCTTTTAATACTTTCATGAAGCGTTTAAAACGACGGTTTGATTATTTTTTAGTTTTACACTTTTGTCAATGGATTGCTTTATTATAGTGCCGCTACCGTTCAGTTTCACCTTTAACTTTACATCCATATTTTCTAAAAGCGCCACCGCATCCATTGCTGGCAACCCAACTACATTGGGCATAATAGTTTTATAAGTTTGAGCTAAACTATAATAACCATTATACTCCTTTTCTACGGAAGCTTTTTTAATTTCCAAGGCTTTTACTTCATCAACTAATGGTGTGTCTGTAAATATTTTTTGAGCAATTCTTTTAAATACCGGACCGGACACATCTGCCCCATAGTATCCCACACTTATATCTGGCTTATGTATAACCACTATACAGGAGTACTTTGGTTCATCGGCTGGAAAATAGCCAGTAAAAGAGGATATGTAACGTTTATTTTCACTCCAATCCTCCATCCAATACTCAGTTTGAGCCGTTCCTGTTTTACCTGCCATAGAAAAGTTTTCAGAATATAGTCTATGACCTGTACCATGTTTCTTTTCCACAACGTTTTTAAGCAATTGCTGTAACTTTTTGATGGTTTCTTTTGAACACACTTGCTTATTAATAATTTCTTTATCAAAGATTTCTATTGTTTTACCAAACTCTTTAACTTCTTTTAAAAAACGTGGCCTTACCATTTCACCATCATTAGCAATAGCATTATAAAAAGTAAGTGATTGCAATGGTGTTAACCTAACATTATAGCCATAAGACATCCACTGCAACGCAATACCACTCCATTTACCATTCTTAATTCTAGGATCTGGAATAACAGGTTTCCCCTCTCCAATGATTGGAATTTGAAGTGTATCATCTAAATTCATGGCATACAACCTATCTACAAACTTTTCAGGTTTGTCTTTGTATGCATTATGAATTGCTTTTACAATACCAGTGTTTGACGACACCTCAAAAGCCTCTGAAACAGAAATTTTACCATAACCACCCCATTTTGAGTCTCTAACCTTCTTTCCATAAAAAGTTAATACACCTTTTTCAGTATCTACAACATCACTGGTATCTATTACTTTGTCTTCAAGCGCCGCAGCCACAGCCATTAGTTTAAATGTAGAACCAGGCTCATGACTTTCTCCTACCGCATAGTTTAACTTTTCGTAATAAGTCCCTTTACTTGTTCTACCTAAATTTGAAATAGCTCGTATCTCACCCGTTTCAACTTCCATTACAACCACACAGCCATGTTCCGCCTTATAAGTTTCCAACTGTTTTAAAAGGGCATGATGGGCTATATCCTGAATATTTACATCAATAGTGGTATAAATATCAAAACCATCTTTTGGTTCAATTTCATTAGCATCACTCAATGGCTTCCACTGCCCCTTTCCAATACGTTGCATTTTTCTTTTACCATCCACACCCTGTAAATACTTTACCCCAAAGGCACCATCAATTCCTGGACGAGTAACGTTGCCATGTTCATCCTCTCGCTCATACCCAATAGTTCTTTGTGCTATCCCACCCATGGGACGCTCTCTCTTTTCGGTTTGTTCAACTATCAAACCCCCTTTAAAAGCTCCAAGATTTAACAATGGAAAATTTCGAATTCTCACATAGTCAGAATAGCCAATATTTCTAGCTAACAAATAGTACCTATTCTTGTTATTTCTTGCTTTTTGCAATTCTTTTTGATAGTAAGCTGATGACTTTCCAGTAAACTTAGCAAGCGAATCTGATAAGGGCTTTAGGTACTCCTTAAAATTCTTAGAAGACGAAGTAAGAGCATCAATTCTTATATCGTATTTAGGTATTGAGGTAGCTAGCAAATTACCATTTACTGAATAAACATTACCTCTATTTGCTGGAATAATAACATCTTTTACAACACGCTTTTCTGCAAGCGCTTTATACTTTTCTCCATCAACAAATTGAATACTAAAAAGTTTAAACATTACCGCAAGACCGAAGACAAACATACAGCCTGAAATAAAGTAGAGTCGGTTTAATATGCTTTTCTCGTTAACTGCCAATGCTTGTTTTTAGTTTTTAGTTTTTACTTTTATTTTTTTTGGAGGAATCACCGAAGGGTTAATTCCTTTTTCTTTCATAACACTTATTACATTCGATTCCATCTTAAGCCGCATTAATTTAGTACGACCTTCTAAAAATGTTGATCTAATCTCTTTCACCTCATTCTTCAATCTTGCTATTTCGTACACTTTTTTATCTGCACTATGCGAGCTTGCAATCATTATTATAGCCAGCAACGAAATAAAAATGATAAATCGCCAATTCTTAAAAGAATCATCGCTCACCAAAAAGGTTCCTTTCAGTATGCTATATATACGCTTCTTCACTTATAGTTTTTCTGCTATTCGCAGTTTTGCACTTCGAGCCCTATTATTTGTTTTTACTTCTTCCTCAGAAGGCGTTATGAGTCCACCCACTTTTTTTAAAGGCACTTCAAAATTCCCAAACATATCACGCTCTGGTTCCCCTTCAAACATGCCATTTCTTATAAATCGCTTCACTAATCTATCCTCTAAAGAGTGATATGAAATAAAACTCAACCTACCCCCTTTAACTAAAAGTTCGGGGGTTTGTAATAAAAACTCCTTCAGCACTTCAATCTCTTGATTCACCTCTATTCTAATAGCCTGATATATCTGAGCCAAAACTTTATTTTCATGACGAGACGGCAGAAACTTTTTCAAAACCAATTTTAATTGTTCACTTGTTACTATTGGCGCCTCCTGCCTTTTATCAACAATTAATCTTGCCATAGCTGGAGCCGCCCTCAACTCACCATATTGAGCAAAAACCTGTCTTAATTGCTCTTCATCATAGTCATTTACCACATGAAAGGCAGACAGCTTACTACGCTGATTCATCCTCATATCTAAATTAGCTTCAAAACGGGTAGAGAAACCACGCCCTGGAACATCAAACTGATGAGACGATACTCCAAAATCTGCTAAAACGCCATCAACTTGCCTTATACCATAAAGTCTTAAAAACCGCTTTATATATCTAAAGTTTTCATTGATTAATGTAAACCGCAAATCATTAATTGTGTTTTTAAGAGCGTCTTCATCGTGATCAAAAGCAAACAACCTACCATTATCACCAAGTCGCTTTAATATCTCCCTGCTATGACCACCACCACCAAATGTCACATCAACATAAATCCCATCTGGTTTAACATTTAAACCATCAACCGTTTCCTTTAACAAAACCGGGTTATGATATTCCATGGTCATCATCATCATGTCCCATTACTTCTTCAGCCAAATCTGCAAAATCTAATGCCGCATCGTCTATAGCCTGTTCATATAAGTCTTTATCCCAAATTTCAATAATATTAACAGCAGCAGTAATCACAATGTTTTTTGAAATACTAGCAAAAACTGTTAGGTCCTTAGGAATCAATAAACGTCCATTCACATCAACCTCCACCATTTTAACACCTGCAGTAAATCTTCTAATAAAATCGTTATTCTTCTTTTTAAACCGATTAAGTTTATTCATTTTCTGCATTAGGACCTGCCACTCTGCCATAGGATACAACTCAAGGCATTTTTGAAACACCGAGCGACGTAACACAAAACCGTCTGCCAACACAGAAGCCATCTGCTTTTTCAAAGGCGCTGGCATCATTAACCTGCCCTTTGCATCTACTTTACATTCGTATGTTCCGGTTAAAAAACTCAATTATGGATTGTTGGTTATGCTATATAGAATTCAAATATATTGAAAAATTTACCACATTTTACCACATTTTACCACATTGTTAATAATTTTTCGATTAAACACCGTTTTAAGAAGAACTACAAACCAAACACCCCAGATAAACCCTAGCAGTCAAAGAATTACAAACAAAGAATAGTATCACAAGAATATTATTAACATCTTTACTTTCCTCATTTATTTTTATGAATGAATTAAAATCATTGAAATATGAATGAAATACCTATATTTGTTTTTAATGAAACGACAACTGATTAATGACGCATCGTTTAAAAAAAGAAGGTAACTACAACTATATAGAGGCAGGCGAAGGCACACCAATTATAGTGCTCCATGGTCTTATGGGCGGATTAAGTAATTTTGACTCTGTCATAAATTTTTTTAGCAAAAAGGGTTATCAGGTCATCATACCGGAACTTCCTATTTACGCCATGTCTTTATTAAAAACTAATGTAAAAAGTTTTGCTACCTATTTGAATGAGTTTATTAAATTCAAAGGTTTTGATAACGTTATACTACTAGGAAATTCACTTGGAGGTCATATTGGTTTATACCACACAAAATTATATACCGAAAAAGTAAAAGCTTTAATTATTACTGGTAGTTCCGGACTTTATGAAAGTGCCATGGGTGGTGGTTATACAAAACGCAGCGATTATGAGGTTATAAAGAAAAAAGCTCAAGAAGTTTTTTATGACCCTAAGATAGCTACTAAAGAAATTGTTGACGAAGTTTATGCTACAGTAAACGACCGAAATAAACTTATAAAAACTCTAGCCATTGCTAAAAGTGCCATAAGACATAACATGGCTAAAGATTTACCAAAAATGTATACTCCCACCTGTATCATTTGGGGAAAAAATGATAATGTAACACCTCCAGAAGTTGCTGAAGAATTTCATGAATTACTCCCTGATTCTGATTTATTTTGGATTGATAAATGTGGACACGCCGCCATGATGGAACATCCAGATGAATTTAATATCATCATGGAAAAGTGGTTAACTAAAAGAGGTTTTTAACTTAAGATATCCGCGCTTTTATAAAGACTTCGCTTAGTCTAAGTATTGAAAATATAATACCATGGAAATTAAATCTTCAGAATTTGTAATGAGTAATTCTGACGTTGCTAAATGCCCCAAAAGCATGCTCCCTGAATATGCCTTTATAGGCAGAAGTAACGTTGGTAAATCTTCGCTTATAAACATGCTAACAGGCAGAAAAAGTTTAGCAAAAACCTCTGGAAAACCAGGAAAAACCCAATTAATAAATCATTTTTTAATTAATAAAAATTGGCATTTAGTAGATTTACCCGGCTATGGTTATGCACAAGTTTCTAAATCGTCAAAAAAGGTATTTCAAAGATTCATCACACAATACTTTAAAAATAGAGAACAATTAGTATGTGGTTTTGTATTGGTAGACATAAGACACAATCCACAACCTATCGACTTAGAATTCATGCAGTGGCTTGGAGAAAATGGCATTCCGTTTGGTATTATCTTCACAAAGGCCGATAAATTAAAACCCAAAGCTATTGAAAACCATGTTGAAGCCTATAAAAATATTCTTTTAGAAACATGGGAAGAAGTACCTAACTATTTCATAACATCTTCCTCTAAAAACATTGGAAAAGATGATGTTTTAGGATTTATTGATGAATTAAATAGTAATATTAATTCAAACACATTTACTTAAAAAGCATGAATAGAAAAATAAAGTTTGTAATTGTAGGAAGTGGTAATATTGCAAACACTTACGTTTCGGCTATTCAAAATATTGATAATGCCAAAATTGTGGCTGCTATTTCAAAACGATTAAAAGCACCTACCAAGCAAAAGGATTTACCAGCATTCGCCTCTTTAAGTGAGGTAAATATTGATTTTGATGCTGTTATTATTTGCACTCCTCCTGGGTTACATCATCTTAATGCCATTGAAGCTGCTAGTTTAAACAAACATGTTTTTTGCGAAAAACCATTGGATGTTACCTTAAGCGCAATGGACGATATGATAACTGCATGTAAAAAAAATAACGTGCTTTTAGGAGTAGCCTACCAACGACGTTACAGCTCTGACAACCCTGTTATAAAAAAGCTTCTTCATGAAAATAAATTAGGAAAAATCTTTTCAGTTGACTTATCTGTGAAAAATTACAGAGACGACAACTACTATAATTCAGCACCATACAGAGGCACAAAAGATATTGATGGTGGAGGTCCTTTTGTTCAACAGGCTTCTCATTATATTGATTTGTACAATTGGTATTTTGGCAAGCCTTCTAAAATTGTTAGTAAGCTAAACACCTTTGCGCATAATATTGAAGTTGAAGATCATGGTGCAGCCATTTGCACACACGATTCAGGTATGATTAGCACCATAACAGCCTCTACAGTTTGTAAACCAGGATTTCCTGCCAAATTAGAAATTTATACCAGCAAAGGCTATTTAATTATGGAGAATGATATGATTACTCATTGGGATATGGAAGATCTTGAAAATCCAACTACACAATCTGAAACTGGTAATACTCACACCGGTGCAGCAACTGCATTAGTAGAAGACACAACAAATCATGAGTTTTTGATTAATGATTTTATAAAATCAATTAATACCGGAAAAGAACCTCTGATAAATGGAGAAGACGCTAAAAAAGCCTCAGAAATTATATTAGAAATCTATGATAGTCAGTTTTAAATAAAGTTTTAACCAACAGTTCTTAAAAGTTTAAACCACAAACAAAACCTTAAAACGAAAATGATGTGGTTAACTTTTAACATCTAAAGCATCGCGTAAAGCATTACCAATAAGCATAAAAGCCATAACCAAACTCATAATACATAACCCTGGAATAATGGCCAAATATGGTTTTCCAAGAATAATATAATTATAATGATCTTTAATCATGGCTCCCCAACTGGCCATGGGTGGTTGAGCCCCAATACCTAAAAAACTAAGACCACTTTCAATTAAAATAGCTGCAGCAAAATTAGCTGCAGAAATCACAATAACTGGAGCCATAATATTAGGCAGAATATGTTTTGTTATAATTCTAAAATCACTAAAACCAAGAGCTCTTGCCGCCGTAACATATTGCATTTCTTTAGTGCTGATTATTTGTCCGCGCACTACTCTAGCAACCTCAACCCACATAGTAAGTCCGACAGCAATAAAAACTTGCCAAAAACCTTTACCTAAAGCTAACGTTATAGCTATTACCAATAATAATGTAGGAATAGACCATGTAACGTTTATAAGCCACATGATAACAGCATCTACTTTACCTCCAAAATAACCAGCTAAACTACCCATTAAAACACCAATAATTAGCGAAATAAATACAGCCACAAAACCAATAAAGAAAGATATTCTTGCTCCTACCAAAACTCTACTCAACAAATCCCTTCCATACTTATCAGTTCCGAAAAAAAACGTTTGTTCTTTAATATAATCACTTATATCTCCTTTAGGAAAAGCCTTTAAACTCATTTGTTTTTCAACACCTTCAAGACCGTCAGATGCATATTCAACATAAGTTATAGTTTCATCTTCTATAGTATATCTTAAAATTGGGGCTTCAGTATTTGCATTTTTATTTCCGAAAAAGAACCTATTAAACATACTTTGCTCTGTTTTGAATTGAGAGGGAATGGTTAACATAGTTACTTTAAATCCAGGTTTTTTAGAATGGATAGATAAGTGCATTTGATTAGCATACTTTGAATTATCAGGAGCAATCATATAAGCAAACACAGAAATCAAACCAACAACTATTAAAAAGTAGAAACTAAAAACGCCCCAAAAGTTCTTTTTAAACTTCTGGAGCGCTAATTGTTTTAATGAGTTTGATTTCTTACTCATAAACCAATATTCCTATTGTTTTACAGATTTTGTTTCTGTTTGCGTTTTAGCTGCGATAACGTTTTTTATTGGATATGATAATTTTAAGTCTTCTAATACGTTTAGCGCTTCTTCAACATATACATCTTTAGACAAACTTTTATGCCAACGCTCACGCTTTTCTTTTAAATCTGTTGTATCTTGTTCAAAAAGCGATTGTTCAAAAGCATGTGATTTAAATGTTAAATTAGTTTGGTATTGTGATATGGCATCAAACTTTTTACCCTCTTCTTTTTCACTTTCAATCTGTGCTCTATACTTTTCATAATTTAGAGACACAACTGTCTCGTCAATCTTACTTTTAACCCACCTTGCATTTTCTTCTATAAGATTTAACTGCTCATTATTACTCATACGTTTTTTACTTCTGCTGATAGTTGTATTATAATCATAATAATACTCCCATGGTGTAAAATCAGCCGCGGTTATCTCGTCATAAGGTAACGGATTGTCTTTCTCCTTTTCGCCCACCTCAATAAAACTGAAGCGTCCAGGCACTTCCACATCACTTTGAACACCTTCTAATTGTACCGAGCCACCGTTTATCCTATAATATTTCTGGGTTGTAAAAGCGAGCGCCCCTAGATCTCCACTGGTATTACTTCTTACCAAATCATTTAAATTATAAACGTTTTGAACCGTTCCTTTACCATAGGTTTGTTTGCTACCAATGACAATAGCGCGTTTATAATCTTGCATGGCTGCTGCCATAATTTCAGAAGCTGAAGCCGACAATTCATTTACTAAAATAACCAATGGTCCATCCCAAGCTATAGATTTGTCTCTATCCTTTAAAACTTCCTTATTTGAACCAGTAGAACGTACCTGAACAACAGGTCCCTCTTTAATAAATAAACCTGCCATTTCAACAACTGTTGGTAAAGAACCACCACCATTGTTTCTCAAATCTAGCACTAAGCCTTCCATTCCTTCCGCTTTTAATCGCTCAATTTCCTTCTTAACATCCTGAGCTGCATTGATATTTTTGTAATCATTAAAATCTACGTAAAACTTGGGTAAATTGATAATTCCGAAAGTTTTTCCATCTTTCTCAACCACAGATGATTTGGCATAAGTCTCACCTAACTCTACAACATCTCTTGTTATAGTAACATCTTTTATGGTACCATCAACTTTTTTAATAGTCAAGGTAACTTTAGTTCCTTTTGGTCCTTTGATGTATTTTATAGCGTCATTAATTCGCATGCCAACGATATCAATAGGAAACTCTTCGTCTTCTTGCTTTACCTTTAATATAATATCCTCAACATCAAGCTCTTGACTTCTCCAAGCAGGTCCACCAGAGATTAATTCCACGATCTTAATATAATCCATACGCTTTTGGAGTCTTGCACCAATGCCCTCCAACTTACCAGACATATCCATATCAAATGCTTCCTTGCTTCTAGGTGGTAAATAATACGTATGAGGATCAAATTCTTCAACAAGGGTATTTACATAAATAGCAAACCAGTCTTCCCGTTTCAGATCATCAATGTTGTCATTAAAATAAATATCAATAGACTTTAAAGTTGCCTCACGTGCTTCTTTTTCAATTGCTACTTTATCTTTCATCTCATAAGCAGCATCACGTTCTTTTGATTGTTCTTCTTGAATTTGAATATCATCATAATTAGAAAGCGTAGAGAATTTAAGTTGTTTTCTCCAACGCTCCTTTAACTGCTTTTTATTTTTAACAAATTCATAGGTGTCGTAATCGGTATCAAACGTTTCGTCAATGGTATAATCAAATGGCTTTCCTAAAATATCTTTGTATACTTCTTTTGCTTCTGCAATTCGCTGTAACAATCTTTCATGAGTTATATTGAAGAAAGTAACATCTGTTGCCTTAATCTGGTCATCCAACTGAAATTTGTATTTTTCAAAATCCTTTATATCAGACTCGTAAAAATATCGTTTAAATGGATCTAAAGTTTCGATGTAATCATTGAATAATTCCTCAGAAAATGCATCGTCCATAGCTATCGGGTCAAAATGACCTCGTTCTAAAACAAAGGTAATTATCTGAACCAATAACTTATCTTTATCAGGGTTATCAAATGTTTTTGTTGTAAAACTGCATGAGGCAAAAGCAAGTAACAACAGTAGGGATAGAACTTTATAATTCCTTTTCATAATTTTTTTCATCCGAATGTTTTTTTGAGTTCTATTAAAAACAATAGTAATTTTTCACTAAAATAAAGAAAAAACTATGCCAATAGTGGCAAATACCTCTAATTTTTTGTTAAACCAAAGAAAATAGGTGTTTACTAATGAAATTATGTATTTTAGCGATGATTTTATTAAGAATCTGATGACAGAAAAACCGCTTATTTTAGTTACTAACGACGATGGTATTAATGCTCCAGGAATTAGAACGCTCATTAGCATAATGAATACTATTGGAGAAGTTGTGGTTGTAGCTCCAGATAGCCCACAAAGCGGCATGGGACATGCTATTACTGTTGATGCTACACTTTACGTAAATAAAATTAAAGTTGATAATGGTCCCCAGATAGAATACCGATGCTCTGGCACACCAGCCGATTGTGTTAAACTAGCCATTAGGGAGTTACTAAACAGAAAACCAGACTTATGCGTTTCGGGTATAAATCATGGTTCAAATGCATCCATTAATGTCATCTATTCTGGAACTATGAGTGCTGCTGTTGAAGCTGGTATTGAAGGGATTCCTGCTATTGGATTTTCATTACTAAACTATGCTTGGGATGCTAATTTTGAAGCTTCAAAAATTTTTGTAAAAAACATCACTAAAGAGGTGTTAAAAAACAAATTACCTGATGGTGTTGTGTTAAACGTAAATATCCCAAACCTTCCTCAGAAAGACATAAAAGGCATAAAGGTTTGTAGACAAGCTAAAGGAAATTGGGTAGAAGCTTTTGATAAACGTCAAAATCCGTCTGGCAAAGATTATTATTGGCTCTCTGGCGAGTTTGTTAATTTAGATAGCGGAACAGATACGGATGAATATGCTTTGGAAAACGGTTATATTTCTGTAGTACCAACACAATTTGATTTAACAGCACATACATTTTTAAAAGAATTAAACACTTGGAATTTAAATAGATGAAAAAAGAGATCATTATAGGCATGGTTGTGGGGTTAATTGCTAATAGTATTGGCTTAATTATTACCGCTACTATATTAGGAAATGGCGATGATTTCACGAATGTAATTAAAGCTGCAGCAAATGAAGGTTTTTTAGGGAAACTCATTAGCCTAGGAGCTATTTTAAACTTAATTGCCTTTTTTCTATTTTTAAAGAAAAGACAAGATTACAGAGCTAGAGGCGTTCTTTTAATTACTGTTTTTATAGCAGTTTTTACTTTTGTTTTTAAACTTTTCTAAATGCTATAAATGAAATACTATATCCTTGCAGGAGAAGCATCGGGAGATTTACATGGATCTAATCTCATGAAGGCATTGCTTAAAAAAGATGCACAAGCCAATATCCGCTTTTGGGGTGGCGAACTTATGCAAGCTGTTGGTGGCACACTTGTGAAGCATTATAAAGAACGTGCTTTTATGGGGTTTATTGAAGTTATCATGAATCTCTCAAAAATATTCAAACTCATTGCTTTCTGTAAGGAGGATATTAAAAAGTTTAATCCAGATGTCATTATTTTTATTGATAATTCTGGTTTTAATTTGCGTATTGCAAAATGGGCCAAAGCCCAAGGTTTTAGAACTAATTATTACATATCTCCGCAAGTTTGGGCTTCAAGAGCCAGCAGGGTGGCTTCTATAAAACGTGATATAGATGCTATGTATGTCATCCTTCCTTTTGTAAAACCTTTCTATGAAAAGCATGACTATAAGGTTCATTTTGTGGGACACCCACTAATAGATGCTATTGCTCAACGAAAACAAACAGACATAACAAAATTTAAAAAAGAGTATAACCTAAACAACAAACCAATTATTGCCTTACTCCCTGGAAGCAGAAAACAGGAAATTAAAAAAATGCTTTCAGTCATGCTAAGTTTGGTAGACGATTTTAAAGAATATCAGTTTGTGATTGGTGGTGCTCCAAGTCAAGAATACAGTTTTTATGAGCAGTTTATTAAAACAAGTAATGTTAAGTTTATCACCAACAAAACTTACGATTTATTGAGTGTTTCCCATGCTGCTTTGGTAACCTCTGGTACCGCAACTCTAGAAACCGCATTATTTAAAGTTCCTCAAGTGGTTTGCTATAAGGGTAGTGCCATTTCGTATCATATTGCAAAACGAATCATTACATTGAAATTTATCTCCCTAGTAAATTTAGTGATGGATAAAGAAGTGGTCACTGAGCTAATTCAACACGACTTCAATAAAAAACGACTAAAAAAGGAGTTGACTAATATTCTAAATACCGAAAACCGAAAACGAATTTTTGAAGACTACTATGAATTAGAAAAAGCTTTAGGAGGTAAAGGTGCAAGCGAAAAAACAGCTAAGTTGATTTACCAATACATAAAACCTAAATAATGAAAAAGGTCTTTTTCTTATTGGTTTTAGTTGTAACCCTTGGAAGCTGCAAATCTGCAAAAAAAACAAAAAACATAAAGGATTCAAATATTGAAGTAACTACAAAAAAATCAGAGACTAATAGTTCTGATAGCATTTATGATACTGAAGCAAAAACATCAACTACGAAAGCTGAAGACATTGTTAAATTTGCCATACAGTTTAAAGGCGTTAGATATAAATGGGGAGGCACTACTAAAACTGGAATGGATTGCTCTGGATTGGTTTATGAGTCATTTAGAGCACACCATATCTATTTACCCAGAATTTCCAGAGACATGGCCAAAAAAGGGAAAAAAATAAAACTTAAGGAAGTTCAAGAAGGTGATTTACTTTTCTTTAAAACTAAAAACCGGAGAAACACCATTAACCATGTGGGATTAGTTACAAAATCTACAAACAAGGTTTTGGAGTTTATTCATGCCACTACTAAAAAAGGTGTTATTATCTCACAACTCTCTGAAGATTATTGGTATAAATCTTTTGTAGAGGCACGAAGGATTTTGTAAGATTTTTATATCTTTCGGCTATATGCAGCTACTTAATTTTACCGTCATTAAACTCACCATTTGCCTTATAATTGGAATAATCACCGGCTACTTTGTTAGTATTTCACTGCAAATCTCTTTATATATCACATGCTCTTTATTCTTCATTCTAATCATTGCTTTTATTGTAGCCAAAAAACAATTAATGAAAACCATTTGGTTTGGAGTTTTAAGTTTCTTAACCATGATTTCTATTGGAGTTTTAACCACAAATATTCATAATGAAAAGAACTTTTCAAATCATTATTCGTACCATACTCTAGACTCCAAGGATTCTCTTAAATTGATTTCACTTAGAATAAGAGAAGTTTTAAAACCTAGTGATTACTACAATAAATATGTCATTGATATTTTAAAAATTAATGATACAGAAGTAAAAGGGAAATTGCTTTTAAACATTGAAAAAGACACTTTAAAACCAACTTTAAAAGTAGATGAAATCTATATTACTAAAACTGATTTTAAGAATTTAATTCATCCGCTAAATCCCAATCAATTTGACTACAAAAAGTACTTAGAAAAAAAATACATATACCATCAGTTGTTTATTAAAAACCAATCGCTTCTTAAAGTAAGTTCCAACGTGCACACCTTATTAGGTCTTGCTAACAATATAAGAGAGTATATCAATATAAAATTACAACCCTATTATTTTGAACCTAATGAATTAGCTATAATTAATGCTCTCTTTTTAGGTCAAAGACAGGATATTAGTGAAGAGGTTTATTCCAACTACACAAATGCTGGTGCCATTCATATTTTGGCAGTCTCAGGGTTACATGTTGGTATTATTTTACTCATTCTGAATTTTATTTTAAAACCAATAGAACGTTTAAAAAGAGGCTATCTATTAAAAACTATCCTACTAATATCTATTCTTTGGAGTTTTGCAATAATTGCAGGTTTATCTGCCTCTGTAACAAGAGCAGTCACCATGTTCAGTATTGTAGCTATAGCCATGAATTTGAAACGACCTACTAACATTTTTAACACATTGGCTATTTCAATGTTTATTATCTTGTTATTAAAACCTTTATTTGTCTTTGATGTTGGTTTTCAGTTAAGCTACTTAGCCGTTTTTGCCATAGTTATAATGGATCCACTGTTGTACAATATTTGGAAACCTAAAAATTGGCTTTTAGATAAATACTGGCATACACTTACCATCACTATCGCAGCACAAATTGGAATTATCCCGGTGAGCCTATATTATTTTCATCAATTTCCAGGATTATTCTTTATTTCAAATTTGGTTATCGTACCTCTTCTCGGAATTATTTTAGGGTTTGGCATTTTAGTTTTACTACTAGCAGTTTTAAATATATTACCTCAATTTGTAGCCTCAGGTTTTGGTTATGTTATTAGTTGCATGAATAACGTTGTTGCTTGGATATCAAATCAGGAAACCTTTCTATTTAGGGATATTCCCTTTGGCATTTTATACCTAATTGCATCATATATTCTTATTACCTCAGTAGTTAGGTTATTCATTAAAAAGAATTATAAAGCGGTTAGATTTTTTTTAATTTCAGTCTTGATTTTTCAAGTATCGGTTATCTACACCAAATATCAAACACCAAAAAATCAATTCATCATATTTCACAAAAGCAGACATAGTTTAATTGGTAATGTTACCAAAAACAAAATTACAGTAGCTCATAATTTTGATAGCATAACACAATTACAAAACAAAATTATAAAAGATTACACAGTAGGAAACCATATAAGCCATATAGAAAACACTACAATAAAAGAGGCTTATTTATTGAATAACAAAAAAGTTTTGTTGGTAGATAGCCTTGGCATATACAATGTAAAGTCTATAAAGCCCGACTATATTTTGTTAAGGCAATCACCAAAAATAAACCTAAGCAGATTGATTGACTCCATTAAACCTAAATACATCATTGCCGATGGCAGCAACTATAAATCTTATATAGAAAATTGGGAACGTATTTGTGTAAAACGAAAACTCCCTTTTCACCAAACCAGTAAAAAAGGAGCTTTTATAATAAACTATTAAAGTATTATAGTGTCTTGTTAATTATATTATTGGCTACATTTAACCAAGCCGTTGGACCTCCTCTAACATAACCTGTTTTTCCTAAACTTTTAAGATTAGTTCTACCATCATTCATCTTTTCTGGAATCACAAAATGAACCGTTGGATAACCTCTCACTTGAAACATACTTTGTAACTGCAGGTTCTGGTTTTTTATCTTTTGATCTTGAGGTGTTCTTCTTGGAAAATCTAATTCAACTAACACTAAACTATTTGACCACTCTTCAAAATCGGAAGTTTTAAACACTTCATTTTGAAGTCTTTTACACCATCCACACCAATCAGACCCAGTGAAGAACAACAATATCTTTTTATTTTCTTTAGAAGCTTCATTTAGAGCTAGATTTAAATCAGTATGCCATTGTACTCTTTGTTGCGAGAAAGTTTTACTAGAACTTAGAGTTACAAAAAATATTAAAAAAAACACTTTTTTCATTTTCATTTTGTTTTATGACACACTATAACTATAAATTTATCCTTCGAACTCATATTGGAATGCCTTGTAATACTCATTAAATTTTTCCTGAGTGTCCATACCTTTATGATCATCATTTTTAAACATCTTCAAATACAACTCCAGCTGTGTTGGTGTTTTGTACCCTCTTAAAGGAAAAATAAGTTTACCCTTCTCATCAATAAAAACTATAGTTGGGTAAGCCTGTACCTGAAAGTATCTGGACAATTCATGAGGTGAGTTTCTTCTATTTGTTAAGTCTGGGTTATAATTAGGGTTTGAAAAGGTTTTACCATCATAGGATACCTCTTCATTTCCTTCGGCATTAAACTTTACAGCGTAATAATGCTCATTCACATATTCTACCACATCTTTATTATGAAATGTATTTCTATCAAGCATTTTACAAGGGCCACACCAATTGGTATACACATCCATCATGATTTTTTTTGGTGTTTTTTTTTGAAGCTCCAATGCCTCATTAAAAGTCACCCAATTAATCTCCTGCGCTACTCCGATTTTATTAATAAGCACGGAGAGCATCATTATAAACAATATCTTTTTCATATGTAATTCAAGAATAATTTTTTAATCATTTCGAAAGGTCACAACATTTTAAATCATGGACTATTAGTTTCAAAATGTATTCCGAACTTACAAAAAATGCTCCTAAATAGGAGCATTTTGAATGTTTTTTAACGATTTTTTCGATTAACGAACCCCGTGCATTAGTTTTTTAATTAATGGATGTAAAGCGAATGAAACCAGACCTAACAATATAGGTACTACAGTGAATATTAGAAAAAAATGAGATAAGCCACTCTCCTCTGTTATCTTTTCAATATCTCCACCTACATAATGAGCCATCTTGTTCCCTATAGCTATTGCCAAATAATAAACACCAAACATAAAGGCTACCATTCTAGGCGGAACCAATTTACTTAAATAAGATAATCCCATTGGGGATAAACACAATTCTCCAAGTGTATGGAACAAATATGCAAACACTAACCATATCATACTCAATTTAGCAGTTTCGGCTCCTAGAGGAACATTTCTTGCTGCAAAAGCTAACAAACCAAAACCAATAGCCATAATTATTAAGCCCAGACCATATTTAACAGATGCTGGAGGATTATATTTACTATCCCACCATTTAGTAAATAAAGGTGCAAATATTATAATAAATAATGAGTTAAGAATAGCAAACCACGTTATTTCTACCTCTTTTGCTTCTGCACTAAAATTGATATAAAGCTTATAAATCACCAACGCCCAAATTATCAAAAAACTTATAGCTAAAATAATATTTGACAAACTAATTTTACTGAACGTTTTTCTAAACAAACTAATAAGAACATAGGTGATTATTCCAATGGGAACAACAGTAACAATGGCATCAATAATCTTAAAAATTAAAGAAGCATTACCCTCGAGTACTCTATTAGTAAAATCTCTTGTATAAAGTGGCAGCGAACCAGCAGCTTGTTCAAAAGCTGCCCAAAAGAAAATTGTGAAAATACAGAAAATAGTAAAGGCAATCATTCTATCTCTAACCACGCTCTCATACCTTGGGATTCTTACGGCTAAAATTATGATAAATATAATTGCTGCTAGCAATGCAAAGAATAAAGAATCTGTCATGCCTGCAATAGTAATATTAAGAACGTTAATGTTACCAATTTTACTAAGTGGGTCGTTAATAATGAATATTAAAGCAGAAATAATAAAAACACCAACCAATAAATAATCAATAGACAAAAAAGGGTTTAAGTTCTCTTTTTTACTTTTGTCCTTATCAGAAGTATCAACTAATTCATCTATTAAATCTCTATTCTCATTCTTAGGTTTGGCTCCAATATTACCAAAAAGAGGCTGCGCATAATAAAACTGAAGCATACCTAAAAACATAAAAATTCCAGCAAGACCAAAACCGTAACTCCAACTAATGTTTTCACCAATCCATCCACATAACATAATCCCTAAAAAAGCCCCAGCATTAACACCCATATAGAAAATATTATATGCCCCATCTTTCTTTTCATTTCTTCCTTCATACATTTTTGAAATTATAGACGTCATGTTTGGTTTAAAAAAACCATTTCCTAGAATAAGAAGGGTAATCCCAATATATAAAAAAGTTGGTGTTTCTACAGCCATGGCAGCATGACCCAAAGTCATTAATAAAGCCCCAATAACCACCGCAAGCCTGTAGCCTATTTTATTATCAGCAAGCCAACCACCAACAATTGGTGTTAGATAAACAAACATGGCATAAGTTCCCAAAAGAGATAAAGCAGCTGGTTTATCCCATCCCCAACCGGGGTTGTCACCTGTTATAACTCCAGTTAGAAAAATCACTAAAATAGCACGCATTCCGTAATACGAAAAACGCTCCCACATTTCTGTAAAAAAGAGTACAAACAATCCAGAAGGATGTCCTAGAACAGTATTTTTAAAAAATTGATCGGTTGAGTTAGTTTCCATAGAGAAATTTATTTTAATTATAGACTAGAGGTACAATTTAAGTTTATTTATTTTACAGCACTTTCTAGCTCTTCAGCTCCATGTGTAAGTCTTTTTAAAGGTTTGAGAATTGCAATCACTAAAAACCCAAAAATAGTACAAAAAACGGCAATTCCAGTGAATATGGTAAATTCACCAAACTCTGATGCAGACTCCCCAAGCAATCCAGCCACTTTATTACCCAGACCTGTAGCAGCAAAATAAGCTCCCATCATAAAAGCCATCCACCTTTCAGGAGCTAACTTTGTAATAAATGATAACGCTACTGGTGAAGCACATAGTTCCCCTAAAGTATGAAATAAATAAGCTAAAACTAGCCATTGCATTCCAGATTTGGCTGTTACCTCTCCTGCGGCATTATATCCAACTTCTTGACTAGCAATTGACATGAAGAAAAAACCCCAACCCATTATAATTACACCGATTGCCATCTTAAATAATGAAGAAGACTCTTTTTTTCTATTCTTCCACCAAACCCAAAAGCTAGCAACTATAGTTGCAAAAACTAAAATAAAAATGGCATTTACAGATTGAAACCAACTTGCAGGGACATCAAATAAACCTAATGATAAATCTGTTTTTTGTTTGGCATAGACATTTAGTAATCCACCAGCCTGTTCAAAAGAACCCCAAAAAATAATTATTATTAAAAAAGATAGGTAAGTTACAAGTATTCTATCTTTTTCAACTTTATTACCATCATTATATACAACTATACCAACACCAACGGCAAAAGCCAAACCAATAACTAACAAACCGTAAGACCAAGAACCTCCAAACCAAATTATTAGACCTAGAGTGACCGTTATAGCAAATCCAATTATAGAATTGGTATGTTTGAAAATAGCAGTTAAAAGATTCTTACTATCGCCTTTTTCATCTTCATCTCTATCATCAATAACTAAGTTACCAACATGCTTTAAATGCCTTTGTCCAATAATATAAATAACCTGCCCTAAAGCCATACCAATTCCTGCAAGACCAAAACCATAATGCCAACCAATATTCTCTCCTACGTATCCAACTATTAGAGCTGCAGCTGCAGCTCCTAAATTTATTCCCATATAAAAGATATAGAAGCCAACATCCCTTTTATTTTGTTCGTTTTTAGGGTACAATCCTCCTACCATTGTTGAGATATTTGGTTTTAGCATTCCCACACCCAATACTATAAGTATCAAACCAGTGTAAAACGCCCACATTTGTTCTATTGCTAAAACACTATGACCAGCCACTAATAAGAGTCCTCCTACAAAAACAGATTTTCGTTGGCCTAAAATTTTATCTGCTATTATTCCTCCTGGTATGGACATAACATAAACAAACATGGTATACCATCCGTAAAGAGCTATAGCATTATCATTTGTCCAACCTAAACCTGGATTATTGGTAGCTGTTTCGGCAACTAAATAAAGCACTAATATTGCACGCATTCCATAATATGAAAAACGCTCCCACATTTCTGTTAAGAACAGTATATAAAGCCCAATTGGGTGACCAAATAACTCTTTTTGCTTTAATGTTACAGGATTTGCCATAATATTTTAATGTTAGTTAGTATTCTATCCTTTTATTTCAGTTCATTCTATTTTGAATTTTATTCAAATTCTCTTTTATCACCTAAATTTTCGTGAATAAAATTGGTCATTTTTCTAAACAAATGTAGTCTGGTGTTACCACCATAAATACCATGATTTTTATCAGGGTATATGGCCCAATCAAAATCTTTATTAGCTTGTATTAAAGCTTCAACCATTCTCATTGTATGTTGCACATGCACATTATCATCGCCAGAACCATGCACTAGCAAATAGTCGCCTTTTAACATTTCTGGATAATTAAAAGGAGAATTATCATCATATCCATCAGGGTTTTCTTGAGGGGTTCTCATAAAACGCTCGGTATAAATTGTGTCATAGAAGCGCCAACTTGTAACGGGTGCAACAGCAATGGCCATTTTAAATACATCATTCCCTTTTAGTAGACAATTGGTAGACATGTGCCCTCCATAACTCCACCCCCATATTCCAATTCTATCAGCATCTACATAAGGTAATTCACCTAATTTCTTAGCCACTTCTATCTGGTCTTCGGTCTCATATTTTACCAAATTCAAATACGTAACTTTTTTAAAATCGGCTCCTTTAAACCCAGTACCCCTACCATCTACACAAGCTATGATATAACCTTGTTGCGCTAAATGTTGATACCAATAATCATTATAACTGTGCCAACTATTCGCAGCTGACTGTGATCCGGGGCCAGAATATTGATACATCAACAAAGGATATTGCTTAGAATCATCAAAATTAGCTGGTTTTATCATCCACATATTCAAATCATTACCATTTACGTTAATGGTACTGAATTCCTTCTTAGAAATTTTATAATTTGAAAGTTCTTGTAATAACCTATCGTTATCCTTAATACCTTTGATGAGATTACCCGAATCAGCACTGTTTAAAGTGTACTTAGGTGGGGTGGTTGCATTTGAAAATGCATTTATAAAATAAGAGAAATCTGCACTAAATGAAGCACTGTTTGTACCTTCATTTTTGGTGAGCCTTTTTTTGTTTCTTCCATTTAACTTTACCGAATAAACATCCCTATTAATGGAACCGTTTTCAACCGATTGATAAAAAATTCGTTGGGTCTTTTCATCAAAACCGTAATATTCTGTGACTTCCCAACTGCCCATGGTTACTTGATTTATCAATTTACCTTTTTCTGAATAATGATAAATATGATTATATCCATCTGTCTCGCTAATCCAAAGAAAAGTATTGTCTTTTAAAAAATGTATGGGGTAGCCTTCTTCTATATAAGCTTCATCTTTTTCGGTTAAAATAATTTCGGATTGTTTTGTAACTGTATTGATTAACCAAATATGCGCTTCATTTTGATGCCGATTTAAATATATAGCACACAAATTATTTGCACTATTTGTCCATTTAAGTTTAGGTATATAAAAATCATCAAAGGTATTTTTAACTTTAATTTCATGGGATTTATTTGTTTCTAAATCATACATATGAATTGAAACCTTTGAATTATTTTCTCCTGCCTTCGGATATTTAAACACATATTGCTGTGGGTAAAGTGCGGTTCCGTAAACATCCATAGAAAACTCAGGCACATCAGTTTCATCAAATCTTATAAAGGCTATTTTGTTACTATCAGTATTCCAATCAAAAGCTTTTACAAACGCAAACTCTTCCTCATAAACCCAGTCTGTAACACCGTTAATTATACTGTTTTTTTTACCATCTGAGGTTATTTGCGTAGTATTGCCAGATAGTAAATCTTTTATATATAAATTGTTATCTAAGGCGAAAGCAACTTTGCTTCCATCAGGAGAAAACGTTGGTTCTTGAACCTTTTCATCATGTAACTTAACAACCTCTTCGGTATTTATATCATACACAAAATAAATAGCTCTACTAGAGTGTCTATATATCTGCTCTACCTCTGTTGCCAATAACACTTTCTGTTCATCATTACTAAAGGTATAATCTACAAAATATCTTAACTGTGGAATATTAGTTGAAGATACCAACGTTTGTACCTTTTCTAAAGTTTGATAATCATAAATATCAATAGACGTGGAACCTGTATTTCTATCAAAATTCAAAACCGAGTACTGCTTCCCATTTTCCATAGAATGCAATACATCCATGCTTTCGGTTCTAAAAACACCACCCCATATTTCCTCTAAACTAATTAATTGATTTTGAGCGCTTAATAATGAAGTTAAAATAAAATAAACGCAAATAGAAAATTTAAAATATCTCATTAAAATAATTTATATACTTGTACTTAATAAGACGCTTCACCTATACAATTACCTTACAATTTATAATAAAAAATAATAGATGTTTCTTAAAAAGAACTTATTTTAAAACAAAATGATGTCAATTTTACTAAAAATTATTCAAAACCTAACACTTATTAACACTTTATTACGCCATAAATATTAAGATATTCAATATTCATACCAAGAGTAGTATCTTTGCCTTTCTAAACAATTTTATATGAGTAAGTCTATTGCTGGTTTTTCAAAGCTTTCTAAGTCAAAAAAAATTGACTGGATTGTAGATACTTATTTTTCAAATGCCGAAAGTGCTAAAAATATTATAAAGCAATATTGGAATACCAACGAAAAACTACAACAGCTTCACGATGAATTTATTGAAAACACTATAACTAACTATTATTTACCACTTGGAGTTGCTCCAAATTTTTTGATAAATGATACGCTATACACTATACCCATGGCTATTGAAGAAAGCTCTGTTGTGGCCGCAGCAAGTAAGGCTGCTAAATTTTGGCTAGAGAGAGGTGGATTTAAAACAAAGGTGATTTCTACCACTAAAATTGGACAAGTACACTTTATCTATAAAGGTAATTTTGATAAGCTACAAACTTTTTTCAATACTGTAAAACCCAAACTCATTAGTACCACAAAACATATCACTTCTAATATGGAAAAACGTGGTGGTGGTATTATTGATATTGAATTGCGAAGTAAAACCGAGGCTATAAAAGGTTATTATCAACTTCATACCTCTTTTGAAACGCTAGATGCTATGGGTGCCAATTTTATCAATTCTTGTTTAGAACAGTTTGCAAAAACGTTTAGAGAAGAAGCTTTAAATTTCGATTTGTTTTCTGAAGATGAAAAGCAAATTGATATTATTATGAGTATACTGTCTAATTATGTCCCTGAATGTTTAGTAAGAGCCGAAGTAAGTTGTCATATTGATGAATTATCAGACAACAAAGTGGTTTCTGGAAGGGCATTTGCTGAAAAATTTGTTCAGGCGGTGAATATAGCTGAAATAGAACCTTACCGCGCTGTAACCCACAACAAAGGTATCATGAACGGTATTGATGCGGTGGTTTTAGCGACTGGTAACGATTTTAGAGCTATTGAAGCCTGTGTTCATGCCTATGCTGCAAGAAAAGGTCAATATGGCAGCCTAACACATGCTAAAATAGATAATGATATTTTTAAGTTTTGGATTGAAATTCCATTAGCTTTAGGCACTGTTGGCGGACTTACTAGTTTACATCCACTCGTTAAATTAGCTTTAGAGATGTTACATAAACCGTCAGCTAAAGAACTCATGCAAATTGTTGCTGTAGCAGGTTTAGCACAAAATTTTGCCGCCTTAAGATCGCTCACAACTACGGGCATTCAACAGGGGCATATGAAAATGCATTTGATGAATATCTTAAATCAGTTTGATGCTACTGCTATAGAAAAAGAAAAACTTGTTGAATATTTCAAAAAGAACACCGTGACGCATAGTGCCGTAGTTGAAGCCATTCAATATTTAAGAGCCAATAATTAATGCAAAATTTTTACAGCAACGGCAAGCTTTTGATTACAGGTGAGTATGTGGTTCTAGATGGTGCCATCTCCTTAGCTGTACCAACAAAATTTGGACAAAGTCTTAAAATTGAAAGCATTCCAGAGTCTATTTTACACTGGAAAAGTATTGATGAAAATGGTAACATTTGGTTTGAAAATCAATTTGAATGGCATGGTGAGATACTAAAACAAGCTCAGAATGATGACATTTCTAAAAGACTACTTCAAATATTTAAAGCTGTTAAAAAAATAAATCCAAGTTTTTTAAATGCTGGCGAAGGGTACAACATATCAACCGTTTTAGATTTTCCTAAAAATTGGGGGTTGGGAACCTCCTCAACCTTAATCAACAATATAGCACAATGGGCAAACATTGATGCTTTTAAGCTTTTGGAAGAAACCTTTAAAGGTAGTGGTTACGATATTGCTTGCTCTCAAAATAATACACCTATTACTTATAAACTAGATTATAAAACTCCAATAATTAATCAAGTAAGTTTTAAACCTTCGTTTGAAGAACACCTTTATTTTATTCACCTTAATAAAAAACAGAATAGTAGAGAAGGTATTGCACATTATAGAGCTCAGGATAAAGTAAATATTAATGAAACCATTAAAGAAGTTAATAATATCACTTTAAAAATGATTACTTGTGATTCTTTTGAGGAGTTTAAAAGATTAATGAATCAACATGAAAATATCATTTCTGATTTTACTAATCAAAAAACAGTTAAAGAATTACTCTTTAATGATTTTGATGGAAGCCTAAAAAGTCTTGGTGCTTGGGGAGGTGATTTTGTTTTGGCAGCATCTGATCAAAACCCCACCATCTATTTTAAGAGCAAAGGTTATGAAACTATTATCTCATACGCTGATATGATTTTATAAACATAAAATGACATATAAAAAGAAAGCCTCGTTAAATAACGAGGCTTTCTTTTAAATCCCTTATTTTTTTACTGTATTTGAGACGCTGCTCTATTATCTTCGATGTCTGCTGCAGCTTTTAATGCATTATATAATTTACTATTTACTATAGTAGATTTTTGCTGCTCAACTCTATTAGCTGCAGCTTGATAATTATCCAGCTCTACCGCTGGGGTCACTTTGGTAACCTGTAGCATATATACGCCTTTTTCTCCTACGATAAGCCCAGAAGTTTCTCCTTCATTTAAACCAAAAGCAGTTCCAACAACTAGAGGCTCTCTACCAGCACCAGAAATGGTTGGGTTTTTCATATTGATTGCAGAGGCACTTCTGGCAGTGGTATTTTCTGCTGTTGCTAAATCTTCTAATGTAGTAGCAGATATTCTTTCCTTGATTAATTCTGCTTTCTTCTCTTTTCTAATAATTGGCAAAACCGTAGCTGTAGCATCATCAACCGACATTAAACCGGCTTCATTTTTAGCCACTAATTGCGCTACTATATAACCACCTGGAATATTAAAACGTTTAATATCTCCAACTTTAGCATCATCCTCAAAAGTCCAACGAACAATTTGTCTTTGGTTACCAACACCTGGAATACTTTCGTCTAAGGCTTTAATACCTTCTAAAGGTCTAACCGTATATTTATTTTCTTCTGCTAATTCCTCAAATCCTTTTGTTGCAGCATCAATTTCAAATTTAGAGGCATCCCTGAAAATTTTAGCAGTAGTAGTTTCAGATGGCTCTATTTTTCTAGCGATAGTTCCTATTTGAACAGCTCTCTTCTTATCCTTCTGCCCTTCAATTTCAATAATGTGGAAACCAAAAACAGTTTTGACAACCCCTAAGTCCCCAACTTTACCTTCAAATTCAAAGTCATTAAACTCTGGAACCATCGTGTTGTATGGATGCCAATCATAACGTCCTTCGTTCTCAACACTTCCCTGATCTGATGAAAACTCCTTTACCAACTCTGGAAACTTAGAGCGATTACTTCTAATTACCTTTAATAAACTATCGGCTCTTTCTTCTGCTTGTTCTTCTGTTAAAGTTACATCTGGAGCGGCACTTTGTGAACCTATAAACGGAATTAAGATGTGTCTTACTTTTGCTGAGTCTGGAATATTTTTTTCTGCAATTAATTTTGAAATTTTAAAATGACCGGCTTCTTTGTATGGCCCATAAGTTTCTCCAACTTTTAAATTAAACAAACTATCTGCTACTTCAGAAGCTAATCCAGATTTAAATAAAAAGCGGTCATTAAACTTAATATCAGAATTTAAGTTGATGTATTCTGCGTTGTTTTTAACTTTTGAAAAAGCTATAATAGTATCTTTTCTACCAGTTTCATCAACAAATCTTCCATTTAAAAGGGTATTTAACCCTTCCTTGATAGCATTTTCATCTTCTAAAGAAGCAACTTCATTGAATTGCACAAATTTAATATCTCTAGATTCCTCAACTTCAAAATCCTTTTTATGATTGTTGATATATTTTGAAATTTCAGATTTTGACACTTTTACAATACTATCTGGAATTGAAGTGTAAGGCACTTGAACAAACTTAATATCTATTTTATTCCCTTCTAATTTATGCTCTAACTCACCTTCTGCTAAAGTTCCTGTTAGGCCCGCTCTTACCAAATTAAAATAGTTTTGTTGTAATCCGTTTGATGCCAAATTTTGCTCAAAATTAATCCAATCTGAGTATGTAAGTGGCTGGCCACCTATAAAACCAGGATTAGGAGCAATATCTTTGAGGTTAGCAATAAACTCGTTTAATTTGTCTTCATCAAATAACCCTGCCTCATTTAAAAACTGAGGGTTGCTAGCCATAGCATTCTTAATTAAATCTCTCATTTGATCTTTTTCAACAGAAATACCTAAGGCTTCAAATTGAGTTTCAAGAACTGCTGTTCTTACTTCTTGATCCCAAACTCGGTTCATAACCTGAGTATTGGTTGCATTGGGTCCCATTTGTCTTTGCATCGTTTCAGTTTTTTGCTGAAAATCCTCGCGTGTTATGTCTTTTCCATTAACAGATCCAACAACACTTTGTGATTTATCTGAGAAGCTAGCGCTTCCATCAAAAAGACCAGATAATACAAAAGCAAAAAGTGCCATAGCAATAACGAGAATTAATACTAAAGTTTTTTGCCTAATCTTATTTAAAATTGCCATTTTTTATATTTGATTTTTATAATCCGTTTAGGATTTTTTATTTAATAGTTGGATTTCCAATCAAATTAACATGATTGACGAAAATATCGTGCGCGAAAATAACATTTTCTATTTAATAATAAAAGCAGAAACAGCCATTAATTATCTTCTAACACCTTTAGTTTCACTAAATCAATTTTGGTATTAGAGACTTCTATAATGGTAAACTGAAAATTCTCAATTTTCACAACTTCATCCTTAGGAGGTATTTCTTCGGTATGGTTTACTATTAAACCACCAAGAGTTTCATAGTTTTCGCTTTCAGGAAGATTAATTTTGTATGTTTCGTTTATATAATCTACTTCTAATCTCGCTGAAAAACTATAAGTGACTTCATCTATTTTTTCTTCAATTAAATCTACAGTGTCATGCTCGTCTTCAATCTCACCAAATAACTCTTCAACAATATCCTCAACGGTCATAATCCCAGATGTTCCTCCATACTCATCTATTACCACTGCCATACTACGCCTTTTTTTTGTTAATACACTTAAAACATCTTTTATGAGAACCGTTTCAGGTACAAACTCAACCGGAAGCATCATAGACTTAATGTCTTTATGCTTTTTAAAAAGTTCAAAAGAATGCACGTATCCTAAAATATCATCTATAGTGTCTTTATAAACTAAAATTTTTGTTCTCCCAGTTTCAGTAAAAAGTGTGTTGAGTGTTTTTATAGACTCGCCAATTTCAACCGCAATAATCTCCGTTCTAGGCACCATCACTTCGCGAGCTTTTACTTCGGAAAACTCTAAGGCATTTTGAAATATCTGTATTTCAGAATCTACTTCATCATGTTCCTCAACAGATTCCATTTGCTCACTTATGTAATGCCCCAGTTCTACTTTTGTAAACGCTAATTGAATTTGGTCTCCTTCGGTTTTAAAAAATGTTTTTAATACCATATCTGATATCCAGATGACAAAACCCGATATGAAACTAAATAAAACATAAAAAATATATGCTGGTATTGCTAGTACTTTTATAAGCGTATTGGCATAAATTTGAAAAAACACCTTAGGTAAAAATTCGGCAGTAATTAAAATTACAAATGTTGAAATGACTGTTTGTGACAGCAGGCTTAAATCTGTTAGTAAATAATTTAAAAAGCTGCTTTCTGTATGTAATAAAGATTGGAACCAATCAACCAATAAATCACCCATAAAAAACCCATAGATTACCAAAGCAATATTGTTTCCTATAAGCATGGTAGTAATAAACTTTGATGGTTTTGCAGTAAGCTTACTTAAAACTTTGGCAAGTATACCCTCTTGCTTTTTCTCAATTTCAATATGAATTTTATTTGAAGACACATAGGCTATCTCCATACCCGAGAAAAATGCTGAAAGCATTAAGGAAACTACTATAATAACAACATAAATTGTCATTTACTAAGACTGGTTATTCCTATTCTGGAATTTTTTATTAAACCTTCTTCTGAAGTAAAACATGAAAACAGCTAAAGCTGCCAAACCTAGTGATATGTATGCGCCATTACTACCATCGCCCCATTTTGAAATACCATCATAGGTAAATAGAACAGCAAAAACTAAATAGGCGTATTGAAAGATACTTGAATATTTCATGTGTTTATTTATTTTTTTCTCAAGGGTTACGTGTAACATCCAAATAATCCTATTTCACTGTGTGTCTAAAAATTAGACATGGATGTTTCATTGTTTTAATTTAATGTAAAGATAAATAATTTAGGAAAGATATAGACTGAAACCAATTATTCTTCAACTGTAAAAATACCTGTAACCTCTAACACTTCGGCATTAGAAAATTCTCCATTAGAATCAAAACCATTACCATGTATAATATCTTGCCCTGAAGTAAATGTAACGGGCTGATTGGTAAACAACCACTCTTTTTTTCGGTCAAAATACAATTGATCAGACTTTAAAATTCTATTATCATGTGTCGTTATGACGACATTACCTTGTAAATCTATAATACTTGTTTTATCATACACAACGGCATAATCTGATACTACAGTACTCTTTTTATCTTTGTCAAAAATATTAAGTATAACACCATCGGTAAATTCGTAATAAGGAAAATCTCTGTTGGTATAATCAAACATTTTTTTTCCTATTAAATGCCTTGTAACCTTTCCAGAATCGGTATATTTAAGATTGAAATTCTCTGCTTCTCCTATAGGTTCATTTTCAGAAACACCAATTTTTTGGACTTCATTATAGTTGTCCTTACACGAAAAAAACATAGTCACAGTAAAAACTGTGACTATGCATGGTATATAATATGTAATTAATTGTTTCATGTATGGTGTTGAGTATTAATCACCCAAACTGAAAATCAATTATTTTATTGCAGGTACTGTTACAGAACCTCCTATCCAACAATTGAACTTTATCACCTGTCCTGAACAAGCACAACTAAAAATCTCAGCTTTTGATGGTGCTTTTGCTTTGTAATTAGCAACAGATTGACTAGCCGCTTTACTAAGCGTTGGGTCTACCCTTGCTGCTTTTTTTGCTTCGTCAGCAGCATACCAATACACGGCTCTTTTATTAAAGTTAGTATCACCACAATTATTAGCGCTAGCTGCATACATGGCCGCAATGGCTAAGTATGGGCGTCCGTTAGATGGATTAAGTTTTAATGCTTGTCTGTAATAATTTCTAGCAGCACTATAGTCACCTTTAGCTTTGAGTTTTGTTGCTATCTTGTAATACAACTTAGACTTTTTAAAATCGTCGGTTTCTAAATTAATTGCTTGTTCATAAAAACTAATCGCTTCGCTGGTTTTACCTTCTTTATCTTTAAGTAACCCTACATAAAATGCTGTATTAGCATCTGGCGATAAGGCGTTTTTTTGCTCAACTATTTTCACGAACATAGGATCATCTGTACATTCTTTCTGAAACATTAAGTTCATAGCACTTTGTAACCAAGCCGTATCATTCTTATTCTCATCAAAATTCTTTTGGTATAAAGGTATTAAATTCTCACAATTAGCCCTTGTACCTAGTTGACTATCAACACCTGATGAAATTTGATCATAGGCCTTTAAATAACTTTCATAAAATCTTTTATAACTACCTTCCTTTTTTGTTAGTGCTACTCCAGTGTCTTCTTTGGCTATTAATTTATTAAGCTTATTAGAATAATTTTTAACCTCGTCTTCAATTTTAGCAACAACGTCATCATACTTGTTAAACAGAGCCTGAGCCGGTTTTTTACCAGAATCAAACAATTCTACCATTAAAGAAAAATACGTATATAGACTTTTTGGATTGGTAAAGTTCTCTTTATCTTCATTGTAAACAGCATCAAAACATTCGTAAAGTTCTTGTGGTGTCTTATTGAGCTCATTTCTATAATCATACATCAATTGACATGCCATGGCTCCATACTTTCCTCTTGGTGTCTTACTAGGGAAATTTTCAGCTCTTTGTTCATAAAGTTTAATTAAATCATTTATATACCCAAATTTATCGGCTCCAGATGAATTCTCAATTTTATGTTCTAATATTTTTTCTCCATCAACATAAATGGCATTATTAAACTTTGGGCATTTATTTCTTACAGCCGACCAAGGTTCATAAGCAGCATCAAAATTTTTTGCTTTGACATATTCATGAAATATAGATAGCTTGGTCATGCACTCTTCGTCCTGTTGTGCAAAACCAAAACTCAATCCTATTAATAAGGTTAGTAAAAAAGTTATTTTCGTCTTCATGGTAATTAATTTACTCGTGTTTTGTTAGTTATATTTTCTTTTCTGGAACCAAATGTCGCCCAAAGATAAGCTTAATTGGAGATTAATAAAATTCTCTTGTATTAAATTACTATTAGTTGTTCCTCTTTTACCAAGCTCTAAACCTACATTGGCACTAGATAACCCTCCTCTTAATGGTAATCCTACACCAAAAGATATGCCAAACTCATCAATTGATTCTGTATTTAGATTAAGTCCCGTTTTTTCATATCGAACTCCTGCTCTGTAAATAGTTCTTTTCAAATAGTTATTGAGTGAATTGTAATCTGGGATATAAAAACCTCCAAAGGAAATTGTAGAAGCATCTTCGTAACTCGTACTAGCACTACTGTAAAGCGGATTGGAAAATTGACTGGTCTTTTGTAATGTGTATTCACCTCCAACAAACCAATTTCTAGGTTTTCCTATTCCTAACCCAAACGATATTTTGGATGGCAATACCAAATCTGTCTCTAATAAACCTAAAGCCTCCAAATCAATATCAATTAAATCATTTACAAACTCACGTCCCGTATTAGCGTTCGTAGTAATAGTAGCAATAGATCGTTCGTTTTTAGACACTAATGTACTCTCTGGTGTGTATGTGAAAGTGGTAGCTAACTCTAAACTTTCAGTTATTAAAGTACCATAAGATAATCCAATATTAAAATTTAAACCACTTAAATCTGAACGATTATTTTCTCTTGATTGAAATTGTGTTGGTATACCATCATCATATAAATATTCCACCGTACTATTTCTTACACTACCAAAGTTATATTGTGCATCAATACCTATGCTTAAACCTTTTGCAACTCTATAACCTAACCCAAAAAAAGCTTTATTTAAGCCCCCTTCTCCTGTAAATCTATTTTCTATATTATTATCGTCATTTAAAGACTCTAGTTTATACCCAACAGATGTATAAGGTAATAACCCAAAACCAAAACCAAATTCACCCATAGGTACAGTAAGCGCTACATAATCAAAGGTGGTTGAACTTGTTTTATCACTCTCTGAGGCTCCCTCTAAATTAATACTAGAATGACTTCCTCCAACTGTAAACTTTACCGGTCTATTCTCATCGTTAAGGTATGATAAATTATCAGTGGCATACGATGCAGGATTACGTAAATTAACATGAATACTATCTATGTAAACACCAATACCCCCCATGCTTCTGTTTTCAACTGTACCCTTAAATTTAAGACTTCCTATGCCATAAAAAGAGTACGGAGATGCTGTACCTTCTTGAGCATAACCATAAATGGCTATAAAAACAGTAAAAACTAATACAAGTTTTTTAATCATTCGTTTGAATTATATTGTAAAATGTAGTTTAAACCTTCTAAAAGAAAATTTGAATTGGCAAATATGCTATTTTTTAATTGTTTAGACAAGAAATTAGCATCTCCTCCTGTTAAAATAACTGTTAAATCAGGATATTTAAGTTTATAACTATCAATCATACCATCAATCTCATTTAAAGCTCCAAATATAACACCCGCATGCATGGATTCTTTGGTAGATACTCCAATAATATCTTTAGGTTGTTCTGTCTCTAATAACGGTAAGTTAGCAGTTAAATTATTTAATGACTTATAGCGGGTACGCAACCCAGGCGAAATAGCACCTCCTAAGTATTCATTTCTTGAGTTTATAAAATCATAAGTAATACATGTGCCCGCATCAATAACCAAGACATCTTTATTAGGGTACAGTCTCACCGCTGCACTTACTAATGCTATTCTATCTACCCCCAAGGTTCTTGGTGTCTTGTATTCGTTTTTAAAAGGAAGTCTAGTTTCTGAATTTAATATTAAAAGTCTGACAAATTCATTTATTTCTGATATGTCTTCATTATTCAATGTTCCCACGGAAGAAATAATCCCTTGCTTTATTGATTTAAATCTTTTAACTAACAACTTAACATTCTCAAATAGTGCATCACATTCTATAGTCTGTTTGTGTTTTAAAATAGTTTTACTGAAAACAGCAAGTTTAACAAAAGAATTTCCTACATCAACAATTAAATTCATAAGTCTGGTAAAAGGGTTAAAATTACAAAACGCAAATAATTATATTCTTAATTATTTGATAATATTAACTTCAAAGAAGCTGCTAACCCTTAAAATATGTTAATGATTTTTTTTGTATTTTTATTTTGGCGAATAATAAAATAGAATTTATATTTGCAACCGCTTTAGCGAGGTACCTTAGCTCAGTTGGTAGAGCAAAGGACTGAAAATCCTTGTGTCCCTGGTTCGATTCCTGGAGGTACCACTTAAAAACCCTGAAACAGCAATGTTTACAGGGTTTTTTGTTATAATAACATTTATTCTTCTAACAATTAAAAATTTCACACACACAATATAAATCTTAGTCTAAAAATTCTTTTTGTTATAAATTATTTTTATCTATACTTTTAGCTTGTGATAAAACTTTGTAATATTTGACACTAAATTTGATTGGATGGTAGAATTAAGTTCTTTAGACTATTTTTTAATAATTATTTTTTTTACAATCACACTTTCCATAGGATTATTGGTCTCAAAAAAATCTGGAAAAAACTCATCTGAATATTTCTTATCAGGTCGCACAATGCCATGGTGGTTATTGGGTATTTCTATGGTTGCCACAACGTTTTCTACTGACACTCCTAATTTAGTTACAGACATAGTTAGATCCAATGGCGTGTCTGGGAATTGGGTTTGGTGGGCTTTTTTAATAACTGGGTTACTTACAGTTTTTGTTTATGCTAAACTTTGGCGTAAATCTAATGTGAATACTGATATTGAATTTTATGAATTTCGTTACAGTGGAAAAGCTGCTTCTTTCTTAAGAAAATTTAGAGCCCTATATCTAGGAGTCATTTTTAATGTAATCACGATGTCGTCGGTAACACTTGCTGCGATTAAAATTGGAGGCATTATGTTAGGACTTGAACCTTGGGAGACGGTTATAAGTGCTGGACTAATTACAGTCATATTCAGTGCTTTAGGTGGTTTCAAAGGAGTTGTATATACCGATTTCATATTATTTTTTACAGCAATGGCTGGAGCAATTGGCGCTGCTTATTATTTAATTAACATTCCAGAAGTGGGTGGTATTGATGCCCTTATGGTTAATGAAAATGTATCTAGCAAACTTAATATTCTACCAGATTTTAACGATAATAAAGCTATTATAACCTTACTAGTTATTCCTTTAGCAGTACAATGGTGGAGTTCATGGTACCCTGGAGCAGAACCTGGAGGTGGTGGATATATAGCACAGCGTATGCTTGCAGCAAAAGATGAAAACCATGCTATAGGTGCTACATTTTTCTTTAATATTATGCATTATGCTTTGCGTCCTTGGCCGTGGATTTTGGTGGCATTAGCTTCACTAGTCGTTTTTCCCGATCTATCAAGTATCCAAGAAGCTTTTCCTAATATATCTGCAGATAAACTTGGTCATGATCTTGCCTATTCAGCAATGCTAACAAAGTTACCAAGTGGATTATTAGGCTTGGTGCTTGCTTCATTAGTTGCTGCTTACATGAGCACCATTTCAACACAACTAAATTGGGGTTCTTCTTATATAGTCTATGACTTCTATAAGCAGCAAGTTAACCCAAATGCTTCAGAAAAAAAATTAGTAGCAATAGGAAGACTATCAACTATTTCACTTATGATACTAAGTGCGCTTTTAGCTTTATTATTACAAAATGCACTACAATTATTTGATGCTCTTTTAATGTTTGGAGCTGGAACCGGTTTAATTTTTATTTTAAGATGGTTTTGGTGGCGAATAAACGCATGGAGTGAAATAACTGCAATGTTTGCCTCTGGAATTGTTACCATATTATTCAAATTCACATATATAGGTGATTATCTTTTTAATCATGACAATGGAATTTTTCATGATTACTATGAATATCCTATAAGCGTACTTATAACCACTGTTATATGGATAACTGCTACTTTTACAACTAAACCAGAAAACAAAGAAACCATGCAAAGTTTTTATAAGAAAATCCAACCAGGAGGCCCTGGGTGGAAAAAAATTGTTTCTGAGGCTAAAGCAGAGGGTATAGATATTGAAGATTCGAAAAAATGGAGTGTTCCTTCAGGAATTTTAGCTATACTACTTGGTTGCATTCTAATATATTCTTGCATGTTTGCTACTGGCTATTATATATATGGCAAGTACATTAATTCTGTATTGCTTGGTGCTATTGCAATAATTTCAGCTTATTTACTCAAGAATACGTGGAAAAAAATAAAAGAAAACGTTCTGTAATAAAAAAATTATGAGCAATTACCACATAAAACATTTAGAAGAATACTATCAGGTATATAGAAAATCGGTTAGAGAACCAGAAAATTTCTGGGAAGAAGTTGCTGAAGAGCATTTTATGTGGCGAAAAAAATGGGATACTGTTTTAAGCTGGGATTTTTCTAAACCCGAAGTAAAATGGTTTGAAGGCGCACAATTAAACATCACCGAAAATTGCATTGACAGACATTTAGCAACAAGAGGTGATAAAACCGCTATTCTTTTTGAACCGAACAACCCTAAAGAAGCTTCTGTTTCTATTAGCTATAGAGAACTTTCAGAACGTGTCAACAAATTTGCAAACGTTTTAAAAGACCATGGAATAGAAAAAGGAGACCGAGTGTGCATCTATCTTCCCATGATCCCTGAATTAGCAGTTTCGGTTTTAGCTTGTGCCAGAATAGGAGCCATTCATTCAGTTGTTTTTGCAGGTTTTTCATCAACGGCTCTATCCACTAGAATTAATGATTCTCAATGTAAAATGGTAATTACCAGCGATGGTTCTTATCGAGGAGCTAAAACTATAGACCTCAAGGGCATTGTAGACGAAGCTCTTAACGATTGCCCTTGCGTAGAGACCGTCTTAGTAGCTAGACGTATTTTGTCAGACATTAACATGAAAATTGGAAGAGACAAATGGCTACAACCTTTATTAGATGAGGCTTCTTCCGTTTGTGCAGCTGAAGTAATGAATGCTGAAGACGCCTTGTTTATTTTATATACATCAGGTTCAACCGGTATGCCCAAAGGCATGGTACACACAACGGCAGGCTATATGGTATATACTGCTTATACTTTTAAAAATGTATTCCAATATAGAGAAGATGATATTTATTGGTGTACTGCCGATATTGGCTGGATAACAGGACATAGTTACATCGTATACGGACCCCTGGCAAATGGAGCTACAACTGTTATGTTTGAAGGTGTTCCAAGTTACCCTGATTATGGTCGCTTTTGGGAAATTGTTGAAAAACACAAAATTAATCAGTTCTACACAGCCCCAACAGCCATTAGAGCTCTGGCTAAACAAGGGTTAGAAGTGGTTGAAAAGTATGATTTATCCTCATTAAAAACTCTAGGTTCGGTTGGAGAACCCATAAATGAAGAAGCCTGGCATTGGTACAACGATAATATTGGTAAAAAGAAAAGTCCTATAGTAGATACCTGGTGGCAAACTGAAACTGGTGGTATTATGATTACCCCCATCCCATTTGTAACACCTACAAAACCAACCTATGCCACACTACCTTTTATAGGAATTCAGCCAGCCTTGATGGATGAAAACGGATATGAAATTAAAGGTAATCAAGTTGATGGGCGCCTATGTATAAAATTCCCTTGGCCAAGTATGGCTCGCACCATTTGGGGAAATCATCAAAGATATAAAGACACATATTTTTCGGCTTTTGAAAACAAGTACTTTACTGGTGACGGTGCTTTGCGCGATGAGGTTGGATATTATCGAATTACTGGAAGAGTTGATGATGTTATTATTGTATCAGGACATAATTTAGGAACCGCCCCTATTGAAGATGCTGTAAATGAACATCCAGCAGTTGCAGAGTCGGCTATCGTTGGTTTTCCACATGATATAAAAGGAAATGCTCTTTATGGATTTGTAATACTGAAAGATACAGGTGAAAGTAGAGATCATACTAATCTTCGAAAAGAGATTAATCAAATAATAACAGAACACATTGGCCCTATAGCTAAACTAGATAAAATTCAATTTACCCAAGGATTGCCAAAGACACGTTCGGGTAAAATTATGAGACGTATTCTTAGAAAAATTGCCTGTAATGATACATCAAACTTAGGGGATACCAGTACATTACTAAATCCTGAGATTGTCCAGAGTATTATTGATGGAGCTAAGGACTCTAAAAACACCAACTGGTAAAGTTCTTTTCAAAAGAAAAAAGACTCTCATATAAGTGACATCCTTGTCGTTCTCAAAAATATTTACAACACTCTGTTATGTAGAGAAATTATTATCGACTTAAGATTTTATATTTTCATATTTTAGACCAAAACATAAAAGATGAGTAAAACATATTACGACCCCGCAGACCTAAGAAAATTTGGAAAAATCACAGAATGGAGCGAGGAACTAGGTAACAAATTCTTTGATTATTACGGAAAAGTTTTTGAGGACGGTGCACTTACTGCCAGAGAAAAATCATTAATTGCTTTGGCGGTAGCGCATACAGAACAATGCCCCTACTGCATTGACGCCTACACCAAAGATGGCTTACAACGCGGCATTACTAAAGAAGAAATGATAGAGGCTGTTCATGTTGGTGCCGCTATAAAAAGTGGAGCAACTTTAGTACATGGCGTTCAAATGATGAATAAAGTTAATAAATTAGATATGTAATTAATGGCTACAAAGTCACTTCATAAAAGCGAAAGTCAATTAGCAAACAGTAAACGGCAACTCGAAATTCTATCAAATGGTATTTTTCAAAATGGTGAATTACCCACTTTCAAAGATAAAATAGCCGAGAGTAATCAATTCCCACTTAAAGCAAAAAAACTAGAAATTCTACAAATTAATGTGGGGTACATGTGCAATCAGGTTTGTGAACATTGCCATGTTGATGCTGGTCCAGACCGCAAGGAAATCATGAGCCAAGACACCATGCAGCAATGTTTGGAGGTTATTAAAAATACTGGAGCTCATACCCTAGATTTAACAGGCGGAGCACCAGAAATGAACCCCAACTTCAGGTGGTTTGTAGAAGAAGCTTCTAAAGCAGGTGTTAAAGATTTTATAGTTCGCTCAAACCTTACTATCATTAAGGCTAACAAAAAATATGCTGATTTACCAGAATTCTTCAAAAAGCATAACGTACATGTTGTTAGCTCTATGCCACATTGGACACGCGGAAAAACTGACAAACAACGTGGTTATGGGGTTTTTGACAAATCCATTGATGCTCTAAAAGAATTGAATGCTGTAGGCTATGGTATGCCCAATAGTAATTTAAGACTAGATTTGGTTTATAACCCTTCAGGGGCATTTCTACCTAGCAATCAAGCCTCTATGGAAAGAGATTTCAAAAAAGCTTTGCTTGAAGATTTCGGGATTTATTTTCATAACCTATTCGCTATTACTAATTTACCAATTAGTAGGTTTTTAGATTACCTAATAGCCTCTGATAATTACGAAGACTATATGTACAATTTAGTGGAAGCATATAACCCAATGGCTGTAGCTAATGTGATGTGTACCAATACGCTCTCCGTGAGTTGGGATGGCTACTTATATGATTGCGATTTTAACCAAATGTTGGAATTACCTGTGAATAGTAAAGTGAAGCATATATCAGAATATAATGAGGATCTTTTAGAAGGCAGACCTATAGTAATCTCACAACACTGTTATGGTTGTACTGCTGGTGCGGGCAGTAGCTGTCAAGGTACTGTAGCTTAAATATTAGTTATGCAAAAAACTTTCTTTTGTTTTATTTTTTTAATTTCTACCTTAGGTTATTCTCAAAAGAACTTAGATCAATTACTTAAGAGATATAATTCGGGAAATATTCCGTATATTCATGTAGATGAATTGAAATCATACCCAGACAACATTATTCTTTTGGATGCCAGAGAACAAAGAGAATATGCAACTAGTCATTTAAAAGATGCTATTGCTGTTGGGTATGATTTCTTTAATATTGATTCTACCTCTCAAAAAATACCAAACAAAAATTCTAAAATTGTGGTGTACTGCTCTTTGGGTATTCGTTCTGAAGATGTTGCCGAAAAACTTAAAAAATCGGGATATAAAAACGTTTTCAATTTATACGGTGGAATTTTTGAATGGAAAAATAATCAACAAAAAGTTTACAATTTAAAAGAGCAAGAAACCGATAGCGTACATGCCTTTAGTAAAGATTGGAGCAAATGGTTACAAAAAGGTATTAAAGTTTATGAATAAGGCATTGATTATTGTTTTTGTTAAAAACATCAAACTTGGTAAAGTAAAAACACGTCTTGCCAAAACCATTGGAGACCAAGGCGCTTTTGAAGTTTATAGTGAGTTGGTGAAAATTACCGAAAGAGCACTTGAAAATCTAAGTATTGATAAACGTATTTATTTCTCAGATACCGTTGTGAATTCTAAATGGGAAGGACTCTATAAAACCGTTCAAAAAGGAGCTGACTTAGGTGAACGAATGAAAAGTGCTTTTTTAGATGGTTTTCATGACGGATACAACAGAATTGTTTTAATAGGCTCTGATTTACCAGACATAAAAGCGAAACACCTTGAAAATGGCCTATCTGCTTTAATTAAAAACGACGTGGTTTTTGGTCCAGCAGAAGATGGTGGTTATTATCTTATTGGAATGCGTAAAATGCATGAAATGTTATTTAACAATAAACCTTGGAGTCAATCAAATTTATTAAAAGAAACAATAAACGAGTTAGAATTTCATAACATAACATTTACTACTTTAGAGCTTTTGAATGACATTGATACTTTTGAAGATTTGATTGCATCAAAATTTTATCAATCGAATATAGAGTTACAAGAAAAAATTAAACAGTTACATGATTAAGTATATTGAAGAAACAGTAAATTATTTACTTGAAAAAGGATTTGAAAACCCAGAATTAGGCATCATTTTAGGTACTGGTTTAGGGCAATTAATTAACGAAATTGAGATTATCAAGGAAGCAAGCTACAATCATATTCCCAACTTTCCAACGGCCACCGTCGAGTTTCATAAAGGCAAACTTATTTATGGCATTCTTGAAGGTAAAAAGGTGGTTGTTATGCAAGGTCGTTTTCACGTTTACGAAGGCTATACATTACAAGATGTAACATATCCTGTGCGTATTATGGAGAAACTGGGTATTAAAGCACTTTTAGTTTCTAATGCCGCAGGCGCTATCAATTTAAACTTTAAAAAGGGTGAATTAATGCTTATAGATGATCATATTAATCTTCAAGGTAGCTCTCCATTAGCTTTTAGAGGTGTGGAACTCCTAGGAGAACGTTTCACAGATATGAGTATGCCCTATGATGAAGAAACTAACAGAACATTCCAATCCATTGCTAAAAAAAATAATATCGTTTTACACAAAGGTGTATACGCATCTGTTGTTGGTCCCCAACTGGAAACTCGGGCAGAATATCGTATGTTAAAACTTATTGGAGCCGATGCTGTGGGGATGAGTACTGTTCCAGAAATTATAGTTGCCAATCACCTTAAACTTAAAGTAGCAGCTGTGTCAGTTTTAACGGATGAGTGCGACCCAGATAACTTAGAACCTATAAATATTGAGGATATTATAGCCAACGCTTCTAAAGCAGAACCTGATATGATAACCTTATTTAAAGAATTGATTAAGACCTTATAATTATGAGCAATTATCTAGATACCACACACGATGTTTATAAACAAGCTGCTTTAACTCCCGATGTTGGACTGTGTTGCACTACAAATCCCATATGGGAACTACCAGGATTAAAAATACCGAAAATCATGCAAGAGATGAATTATGGTTGTGGTTCTACAGTTCATGCCAGAGATTTAAGCAACAACCCAAAAATGCTGTATGTTGGAGTTGGCGGAGGCATGGAACTTTTACAGTTCTCCTATTTTAATAGGGAAAAGGATGGTGTGGTAGGTATTGACGTAGTTGACGAAATGCTGGAAGCCTCTAGAAAAAACTTTAAGGAAGCTGAGACATTAAACCCTTGGTTTAAAAGTGAATTTGTTGATTTACGAAAAGGAGATGCGCTTAATCTTCCCGTTCAAGATAACAGTATAGATGTAGCGGCTCAAAATTGTTTATTCAATATTTTTAAAGAAGAGGATTTAAAAAAGGCCATTGCCGAAATGTTTCGCGTATTAAAACCTCATGGACGATTGGTAATGAGCGATCCTACTTGCGAACAACCAATGAGTGAGTCACTTAGAAATGATGACCGTTTACGTGCTTTATGTCTTAGTGGAAGTTTACCCATAAAAGACTATGTAACAATGCTCACCGATGCCGGTTTTGGAACCATTGAAATTAGAGCCAGAAAACCCTACCGTATTTTAAGTCCGAAACACTACGAAACCGATGAATTGATATATATAGAATCTATTGAAGTAGCAGCCATAAAAGACCCCATGCCTGCTGATGGCCCTTGTATATTTACTGGTAAAGCAGCGATCTATTTTGGAGATGATGATTTTTTTGATGATAATGCGGGACATATTTTAATAAAAAATCAACCTTTGGCGGTTTGTGATAAAACGGCAGATAATTTAGCAGCATTAAACAGAGATGATATTTTCATAAGTGAATCTACCTATCATTATGACGGCGGTGGCTGTTGCTAGTTGTTAATTTTTTATGATGCGCAATTTTTTATGCCTTACTTTTTGTGTTTTCTTGTTGGTATCCTGTAGAGGAACAAAAAAGACAATTGAAATATCTGAAAGACCACAAGAAAAGAGTGTCAATAAAAGTATCACAACTACAGTTGACACTATTGAAACTAGACCCGATATTAGCAATATTGTATTTGAAGATAGGTTAGATAAAGTAACTGCTAACGTTTCCACTGAGCATCAATTATGGAATAATCTTTTAGAAAAATATGTTTCAAATGATGGGTTAGTAGATTATCAAGGTTTTAAAAAAGATTACATTAAACTTGAAGAATATATTACAGTTCTCCAAAATTCTCTACCCAAAAAAGAAAGTTCTAAAAACTACAAGTTAGCTTACTGGATTAATGCCTATAATGCATTTACTGTTGATTTAATTTTAAGACATTATCCTATTAAAAGCATTAAAGAAATCAATAAACCATGGAAGCAACGACTCTGGAAATTAGAAGATAAATGGTACAATTTAGATGAAATAGAGCATCAGATTTTACGAAAAATGAACGAACCACGTATTCATTTTGCAATAGTTTGTGCGTCTTACTCTTGCCCAAAACTTCAAAATGAGGCTTTTACCACTTTCAATTTAGAAACTCAATTAAGAAATGCAACCAAAGAGTTTTTAAGCGATACTGAACGTAATGAAATTTCAGAAAACGAATTGAAACTATCTAAAATATTTCAGTGGTTTTCCAAAGATTTTAATAATGGTTCTTTAATTGATTATTTGAACGTGTATACTGACGTAAGCATTTCAGAAAAAGCCAAAATTAGTTATAAAGATTACAGTTGGAATCTCAATGAATAAAATCTCTATCATCATACCTGTTTTAAACGAAGTTTCTAATATAAAGTCGCTACTTTCATACCTTATTGAAAACTCTTCGAAAACCAATATTTCAGAAATTATTGTCGTAGATGGAGGGAGTTTTGATGGAACAAAAAAAGTGGTTGACTATTTTGCCACTAAATATGATGCCTATGTTCAATTAATAACTTCTAAAAAAGGAAGAGCCAAACAAATGAATAATGGTGCTAAATATGCTACTGGCAATATATTATATTTTTTACATGCCGATTCCTTTCCTCCAAAAAACTTCGACAATTATATTTTAAATGAAATAAAAAAAGGCAATAATGCTGGTTGTTTTAGAATGCAATTTGATAGTAGCCACTGGTGGCTTAAATTGGCTGGTTGGTTCACTCAATTTAATTGGAGAGCATGTAGAGGAGGAGACCAAAGCCTATTCATTACCAAATCTTTATTTTATAAGATTGGTGGTTATGATGAAAGTTATACCATATATGAAGACAATGATTTAATAAGCAAGCTTTATAAACACAAACAGTTTGTGGTAATTCAAGAATGGTTGGTAACATCATCTAGACGTTATAAAACCAATGGCATGTGGAAATTACAATATCATTATTGCACTATTCACATAAAAAAATGGTTGGGTGCAGATGCTCAAACTTTAAATAAATATTATTTAAAGCATATTATTCTTAAAAAATCATAAAACTCATGTAACAAAAAGTTAATTAGGTGGTCGTGTTTTTGTAATAACTTAATTTCATAGCAAAATCAAGATCAATGAAATACTGTTTAGCAAGTTTATTTTGTTTTATATCATTTACGCTTTTATTTTCTCAAGAATCTATAAGTGCCAGATTAATTGATTCTACTACCCAAAAACCTATTCCTTTTGCTACCATTAGCTACGGAAAAAAGTCTGGCGTTATTAGTAATAGTGATGGCAATTTTCAAATTCACTTTAAAACAAAGCTTTCAAAATTTGATTCTGTTTTTATTAGTTGTTTAGGGTACAAGACCAAAAAATTTCCTGCTTTAAACTTTACAAATCAAGTTATTTTATTAAGTCAAAAATCTATTGAGTTAGATGAAGTTTTGGTATCAAACAAAAACTATTCTGTAGATGACATTATTAAAAAGACTTATGAAAACCTAGGTAATAATTATGACTTTGAATATAACCGAAGTAGGTTGTTTTACAGAGAATCTTATTTTAACCATATTATTAAAAACAGTATTAAAGTAAAAGAATCTACCATTCCCGAATTTAATCAACATTTTATAGACAGTATTATGTCTATTATGCCTAAAGAATCTGATGATTACACTGAAATACTAGCCGATTTATACACAAAAACCTATCCAGAAGAATCTAAAAAATTAGATATTATTAAAGCATCTCATCTCTACGACAAAAAGAAGGAAGTATCATTTAACGGACTTGAAAAACGGTTTAACGACATCTTTAAAAAGCATATTAAGCGTGATTCATATTTTAAAATTAAGTCTGGGATTTTTGGCACCAAGGAAGCAATAGATTCCTCTTTCTTTGACAGTGCTGATGCGGAAAAACAAAAGGAAAAAGAAAAAACCGATGCGTTTATTGAAGAGCAGAAAAAGAAGGAACAACAACGTAAAAAAAACTTCTTAAAACACAGAAAAAACACCATTTCTAATTTAGAACGTAGCAGCTTTGTATTTGAAGACTCTCATTTAAACTTTCTAGAAAAGCCCAAAAAGTACATGTTTGAGTTATTGGACTATATCTTTTTAAATGGAGAATTTGTTTATAAAATAAGTTTCCAGCCTAAGCGTAATGCCGACTATAAAGGTCTGTTATATATAAACACAGATGATTTTGCCATAATAAGAGTAGACTATGAGAACGTAAAATCCTTGAGAAATTTTAAGCTCTTAGGTATTTCGTATCAAGAAGAACTACATCGAGGCACATTAATCTATGCTAAAAATGATGTGGATACGTACACTTTAAAATATGCTGAGTCTGAAACTGGAAATAACTTCGGCATTAAGCGTCCGTTGAAAATTATTGAGAAGAACAAAAATGTAAAAGGTAGAAGAAAGCAGAATGAACTCTCAACAGACCTTCACTTTACTATATCAAACAGCACAAAAAAAGAATTAGTAGTTTTTGAAAGCAAAACTATCAATAAAACGGTTTATGATGTCTTTGAGGAAAAACCTAATGTAACCCCAACCTATTTATCGGCTTACGACCCAGTCTTTTGGGAAGGCTACAATGTAATAGAACCTAATCAAGCTATTAAGGATTTTAAGAGTATTGATTGATTACTTATTTCTACCCTTTTCATTTGGGTAAAGGATGGGTAAATCATCACTCTGCCAAAAAGCTTTAGTATCAATGTCCATAGCAGATATTTTTCCCGTAAATGCAGCACCTGTATCAATATTCCAAACATTCATGGCTTGGATGGGTACATCAGAATTAAAATGAATAGTAGGAGTATGCCCAATGTAAATTTCATGATAGAGCTTTAATCGTTTTGGATATAACTCAGAATGCTTTTCAAGTCGTTTATCCATAGTCAAGGCCATTTCCCAAAGTGTTCTGTCAAAATATAGTGTTTGTTGAAACACTTCTTTTTCTACACCATGCATAGACGTAAAACCAGCATGCAAAAACAAACGGTTTTCTGAGTCTATATGATACATTTTCATATTTTCAAAGAAGTGTAAATGTTTAGATTTCTCGTCCTCCAAAAACCCCTCATAACTTTCCATGGTTTCTTTTCCACCGTGCATATACCAAGTAGGGTTTACCTCACCACTTCTTAACCATTCTTCTGCCCATACATCATGATTTCCTTTTATAAAAATGCAATTAATGGTTTTAGAAAGATCTATTAAAAACTGTATAACTTGTGCAGATTCACTCCATCCATCAACATAATCACCAACAAAAATTAAATGGTCTTCGTCTTTTAACTCAACTTTATTTAAAACCTGAATTAAAGCCTTTAAGCCTCCATGTATGTCTCCAATTGCTATTACGCGCTCCATCTAATAATAATTTTCAGTAAAACTAGAATTTAATATTGTAATTCTGAAGACTAATGAGGTTAAGTTAGCATTAAAAATATTGCCCAATACCAAATACAAAACCTTTGGTAGCATTTTCTGAAATACCATAACCATAATCAATTCTAAAAATAGCGTTGTATATTTTTTTATGAATAAAACGAAGCCCTAAACCAGGGTATACTTTTACATTATCAGATTTGCTAAAGTCTCCAAAATCTCCCCCTGGATTACGCCATGTCCCAGCATCTACAAAAATATTACTTTGTAAAACAAACCAGTTTTTTTCATAAACAGTGTGCCTATATTCTGAGTTCAAGACAATAACACCCGTTCCTCTATCAATAGTATTTCCTACACCCCTAACATTTAAATTATTATCAACCGAAAAAGGGGCAAAAGGCGTTTCATCATTTGAAGATAGCCCCAACCTCATTCTACTGGCCCAATTGCCTTTATCTCCTATTTTCTTGAAATAAAAAAAATCGTTCCAGCCAATAAAAAAATCAGGAAGCATATCATTAGTTGAAGTTACATACTGAAAATTAAATATATTTCTAAAACCAGAAACGTACTGATAATCATAGTTAAGGTCATTGAACTCGTAAACTCCCTTAGCTAGCCATTTTTTTACATTCAACTCTGGTCTATCATTAACATTCTCACCCCTAAACCTATAATCCTCTTTAAAGTAGTTAATTCCAAATTCCAACCTATTATTAAAATCAAAACGATACAAACCTAAGATTTCATAGCTTTTATTGTTGTATCTATATTGAGCTGTTTCATCTGCAAAAAAAACGGGTTCTAAAGTTGTTAAATCTTGATAATTAACCGCTAACCCCCAATGGCTAGAAAACAAAAAAGGCGCTCTAAAATTTATGGCATGAGAATCGTAAACATCCTTCTGATAAAACCCTCCAAAAATGATATTTCTTCCGAACACATTAAATTCATAAACCCCAATTCTATATGCAAATTCATCATCATCGGTAGTGTAAAAGTTCACACTAGGAATTAAAGTGAAGTTTTCCTCAATATTATAAAAAACGTTGTACTCATTACTCTTAGAGATAAAAACTTGATATGAGGCATGCGACACCGAAGGTAATCGCTTAATAAGCTTTATATCTTCCTCAATTTTCAATGAATCTAATACATCACCAGGTTTTACAGATGCTATTTTTTTGATAAATGATGACTTTATCTTTTTATTTCCTTGAATTTTGATATCTGAAATTAACTTATCCTGTGCATTTGCAAAAAAAGAAACACATAAGAGTACACACAACAAAAGTTTAATATTCATCATTCAACAGTAAAAGGTGACATTATAACATGGTTTACCCAATTATCTATGCTCACATCCATAACTGTAAATATATAAGTTTCTCCTGAAATTAAATTAGGTGGTTCATTTCGGGTTACATTTAAAACAACATTTTTTAAATTATAATATTGAAAATGATTCTCTTTTGTATAAGTACCTGACAATAACTCCAATGCTTCTGTAGACAACACTTGAAAAAAAATAACATTGTTTTCTTCAGATAGTGTTGACCAAGAAAAATGAGGCATTAAAGAACTAGATTGATCAACCATTATATCTGTACTCCAAACTGTTGGTTGAAAACTTAACTTCATTCTAATAGGAGTTGAAATTTCAGTTTTGCCTTCCTTTTCAAAAACTACTAGAGTCCATTTACAATCAGACCGTAGTTTAAATACTCTTAAAGCACCTTGAAAAAAAGGTTCTGATTTTTGTGGCACAAACTGATATTTTGAAAAGTCCTTTCCATCTTCAGCCCAAGATTGGTAGAGCCTAAAGTCTGATGAACCATCTTCCGGATAAAAATATATATTGTTAATGTCTGGAATACCATTATCACTTGCTGCACAAGCTATTACTTGATCATTTAGAAATGTTTTATCTATTAAAAAGTTCGATAAAATGGTTTCATTATCATTTACTAAAGGAACACTATCGTCTTCTAAACACGTCATTAATAGAAATAAAGGTATGTAGTAAATTAATCGCTTCATAACTTACTGTAATGTAATTTAATTATGGCTTCTGCGGGTTTATTTTGTGGTGTAAATCTAGAATTGTTCAAGCCTCCTGCCTTTTCATGGTTGTGATACCATTTCCAGAGAAAACCCCCAGAAAACCATTCTTTATCCCAAAAAGTTTGAAACAGTGCTTTGGTTGCGTTGGTCTGAGCCTCTAAATTAACCTGATTCATTTCTCTATCACTTTTCCAAGGCTCTTTAACTGAAAAATCCACACTCCTGTAACCAAACTCAGTGAATAAAATAGGTTTATTAAAAATTTCTTGTTTTTTCTCTATTTCAGGTAAGTGATTTTGCCATCCTTCTAAACAATCTTTAACAGATGGCGTTTTATTTTTACTCAAAGGAAAATAAGCATCAATACCTATAAAATCTAATTTGCTCCAAAATGGTGTTCGCTTAAATTCATCCCAATTGGCTGCATAAGTGATATTACCTCTATAAACTTTTTTTACTTTTTTTATTAAATCAAACCAATAGTTAGGTCTATTATCAATAAAAGCTTCAAGCTCTGTACCCATACAAAAAATTTCAACTTTTAATTCTTCAGCTAATTGCGCGTAATCCAAAATGAATTTTGAATAGCTATCCTCTAAGATTTTCCAATCATCATCACTATTCATTTTAATATAACCCGTAAACTCACCTCGCCAAACCCAAATTTGAGGTTTGAGCATAATTTTAATATTTTGTTTTCTGAGTTCATTAATATATTGCTTAGCCCCTTCTTTAGTTTCACCAAACCATTGGCGCTCGGTATTATAAATTACATTAGGACTATTAATAGTTCTGAGAAACCCAAATGGCATAACCGAAGCATAATTTGCGTTGACCTGCACTACAGGTTTTACGTGATATTCATAAATTCTGTCCCTAGAAGCAACAAAGCTTACACCATTTATTTTCTCTAACTGTGCAGCACAGGAATTTAAAAGCAAGCTTAGTACTAGAACTATTAGGGATTTTAATCTTTTCATTATTTGATGATTTGCAAATCCCTAATTTACTACTTAAGAATTAAAACAACGCTCTTAAACCAATGTTAAATGTCTGACCCAAACCTGAATTCTTACCTCTAAAGAAATTGGAGTATAAAAACTCAATATTCAGTTCTTTTGTTAACTGATATTTAGCACCTCCACCAAGTATGGAGGCATTTTGACTAAAATCATTCTCTCCTTGGTCGTTACCTCCAAAGGAAATCAATTGCAAATGTTGCACTAAACCTAATACTGTGAATTTAGAACTAGGGAAATAGCTTAAAAACACACCAGGAGTTAGGCGTAAACTATTGTATGCAAAACTAGATTGCTCCCCAAAGTTATACTCTGTGTTCAACTCTGTGAATAATTGCCAATCGCCTCCCGAAAAACTATAATCATAAAAAAATCTATTTTGAAAAATGAAACCGTCTTGATCTAAAAACACACCATCTTCAGATTCATTGTCTATTAGTGGAATATGAAAGGCGGTTTGAATAGTAAAATTACCAAGACTTTTTATTGGGTTAAACTTAATTGCGGGAGCAAATGATGTTAAACCGGAACGCGCCGTACCCGTTTCTCCATCAAAAGAAAAGACATCTAGAGTATTTCTACCCCCTATAGCGTTTGAACGCACTTCAAATAACAGACCAACGTTAAAACTATTGTTACTAGACACTCCTGTAAAAATATCAACACTTGATGTGAAAAATGTATTTCTAGGAATATCTCGTTTTTGTGTCCCCTCTGAATTCCCAAACAAATCTTTTGTTTCCGTATACAAATTGTTAAACCATTTTATATCCCATTGCCCTTTTTTAAGAAGAATTGATGGGGTATAGGTTTGAATTACACTACGTTCCTCTTGTGCTTCTTCTTGCGAAAATCCATTAAAGGATATCGCTACTAATGCCAACACTATTACTATTATTTTTTTCATTGTTTTGATTTTTGGTTTATTATTTCGTTTTTAAAAATTTGATGTTATTGTTTATTAATTGTCCAATTGTAAGGAAAGTAACTAAGCTTCCATTTACCTTCTAATTTTTCGCTTCTATGTTTGTTAATAAAATCAATTTCATCCATACCATTACCTATAAAATCATCTTTATACCATTCCATAATTTGCGATACTTGCACACGATTTTTCTTGGTATTCACCTGAATAAAATTCCCATTTATAGCCTTTTTAGTTTGAGAATCCAATTGCTGTTCCAAGTTATTAGGCAAATATGCTTCGCTTATTAATGGTGGACACCCAATAGCACCACATACTAAAACAAAATGAAAACGCGCATCATTAAACTGTGCTCTCAAAAGTTTGTGTTCAATATCATTAAGGGTAATATCTTTACCGGCTAAACTGTAGGTGGTTTTATCGAAAAACCCTGTTTTATCAAGTGGTGAGTTGATTGGATAGTTATCGATTAGTCCTTTTATTACAGATAAATTATAAGCATTAATCCAAAACGCTTGATAATTTTCAGCATCACTTTTAGATACCGAAATACCTTCTGCAATTTTTAAAATTTCATTTAATTTAGAGGGGTCTTTAGCTATGTTCCCATATGCTACTCTGCCATTTGCTACGTTTGCCTTTAAAAAAATATCAGCTTTGTTGAAAAACGTATTTAAGTCTTGAGCTTTTACTGATACCACAACGGTTAAAAAGGTTATGAATAAAATATTTGATTTCATTTATAAGAGATTTAAATTTTAATTTTCTGAACCTTAAGTCTTCCTTACTTAATGAAACTTTCAAAAAAATTTGCAAATTTCTCGCGTCTTTAAACGTCAATAATCCTTACAGCTCCCTTACAATTTAAACTTGTTCTAAATTATATTAGCTTTTTAAGTTCTTATATTTAAGTGCGACCTAATAGCACATAACATCCAAAAATTATGGAACACATCGTTATTATAGGAAATGGTATTTCTGGCGTTACTGCAGCCAGACACATTAGAAAACTTTCCAATAAAAAAATTACTATTGTTTCTTCTGAAACTGATTATTTCTTCTCCCGAACTGCGTTAATGTACGTTTACATGGGGCATATGAAATTTGAGCACACCCAACCCTACGAAAAATGGTTCTGGAAGAAAAATAAAATCGACTTAAAAAAGGGGTATGTAAAGTCTATTGAAAGTAAAAATAAGCTTCTTCATTTTTCTAATGGTGAAACTTTGAGCTATGACAAATTAATTATTGCTACTGGTAGTAAACCCAATAAGTTTGGATGGCCTGGGCAAGATTTAGATGGTGTTATGGGCATGTACCACAAACAAGATTTAGAAAATCTCGAAAAGTATGCTCCCAACAATAAGGTTTGTAAAAGAGGGGTTATAGTTGGTGGCGGCTTAATTGGTATTGAATTAGCCGAAATGCTAAGCTCTAGAGACATACCTGTTACCTTTTTAGTACGTGAAAGTAGTTTTTGGAACGGTGTTTTACCCGAAGGCGAAAGCGCCATGATAAACAGACATATAAAAAATCATCATATTGATTTACGTTTAGGTGCAAATCTTAAAGAAATTAAAGCTGATGAAAATGGTAAAGCGAAATCTGTAGTCATTGCAGAAACAGGTGAAGAAATAGCTTGTGATGTAGTAGGATTAACCGCAGGCGTATCTCCTAATATTGATTTTATAAAAGGTTCTAAAATTGAAACTGGTCGTGGCGTAAAGGTAAACAGATATTTAGAAACCAACATTACAGATATTTATGCTATAGGCGATTGTGCCGAACAATATGAAAGTATAGACCAACGCAGACCCATCGAAGCCGTTTGGTACACTGGCAGAATGATGGGCGAAACCGTGGCACGAACCATTTGCGGTAATCGCATTCCATACAACCCAGGGCACTGGTTTAATTCGGCCAAATTTTTTGACATAGAATATCAAACCTACGGATGGGTGTTCTCTAAGCCTAGAGAAAACGAAGCACATTTTCACTGGATACATAAAGACGACACCAAGTGTATTACGGTGTGTTATGATACCAACACTAATAAATTTCTTGGCATTAACACTTTTGGCATACGCATGCGGCATGAAGTTTTTAATACTTGGCTTAATGAAGAACGCGATGTAGATTTTGTAATGAAAAACTTATCAAAGGCTAATTTTGACCCTGAGTTTTTCAAGCACTACGAAACAGACATTTTTAACGCTTTTAAAAACAATCTTATTACAACATAACATGGCAACTATACAACGTAACATGTCTCTTACGGGAGATGTCTCAGACCACCTAAATCCTTTACAAAAAACAGGTACAATAATAGGCTTTGGTGGTTTAGTAATATTAATGTATTCACTTTTTGGTGATATAGAAGATAAAGCCCTTTGGCTTACCATAGCCCTAATTGCTCTTGCTGGGGGTATTCTTTTATTTTCAAAAGGTTTGTATAACGATAAACTAAAAGGTATAAAAAACCACGGTGTTTGGTTTAAAAGCATCTCAAGCAGAGGTTTTTGGGGATGGTTAGCAGGCATTACATTAACAGGTTTTTATGTAATACTCTACTTTTATGAAGGTCTCTTGGGAGCAAACCCTGATGGCAATACAGGATTAATAGCTCTTTTTGATCCCTTAAGTAAATTCTTAAGTGGTAACCCTGCGAGCCAATGGTTTGTTTATGGCACACTTTATACGGTTGCTATACTGGCATTTGGTATCAAATTTATCTGGAAATACAAACACAATCGCTACGAACAATTAAGAACTATAAGCGTTATGTTTTTTCAAACCGCCTTCGCTTTTATTATTCCAGAATTAATGGCACGACTAAATAGCGATAGCTTTTCTTTACCTTACAACGATTTGAAGAATATGTGGCCACTAAACTATTATGCTTTTGATGGTTGGCGTGTAGATCAGTTTATAAATGCAGGTAATATAGGTTTGGCTTTTTTAATTTTTGGAATACTCTCTGTGTTTGTTATCTCCCCATTTTTAACATACAAGTACGGTAAACGTTGGTACTGTTCTTGGGTGTGCGGATGCGGTGGTTTAGCTGAAACAGCAGGAGACTCTTTTAGACAGTTAAGTGACAAGAGCATGTTTGCTTGGAAAGTAGAACGTTGGGTAATTCATTCTGTATTAGCGTTTTCAGTTGTTATGACCACTGCTGTAATCAGTACTTATCTTGGTTACGATTCTGAAAAATACTGGTTAACAAAAGATATCTTTTTAATTAGTGTTGCTGTATTTTTGGGGCTGTTATTCGCAGTAATTTGGTACTTTAAAAAAGAAGAGCTAAAAAAGGATGCGCGTTATGGTGCTATAGGATATTTAGTAATTGTACTTGCCCTTATAGGAATACATTACTTTTCTGGCACACAAAACAATAAAGTATTTATTTTTGAATCAGGAGATTTAAGAAGCTTCTATGGATTTTTAATCGGCTCTATATTCTCTGGAGTTATTGGAACAGGCTTTTATCCTTTGCTAGGTAACCGTGTTTGGTGCCGCATGGGTTGCCCTATGGCTGGTATTTTAGGATTACAACAACGCTTATTCTCAAAATTTAGAATAACCACCAATGGCGGGCAATGTATTTCATGCGGTAACTGCTCCACGTATTGCGAAATGGGCATAGATGTACGTTCTTACGCGCAAAAAGGTGAAAATATTGTACGTGCCAGTTGCGTAGGTTGCGGTATTTGTTCTGCTGTTTGCCCAAGAGGTGTTTTAAAACTAGAGAATGGCCCTCAAAAAGGACGTATTAACCCAACCGAAGTATTGTTGGGGAATGATGTAGATTTGATGGATTTAGTAAATAAATCTTAAACTTATTTATAATCAAGTTGTTGTCCTATAATTTGACCACCTAAATCGCTTATTGTATTTTTGCCACTTAATAACAATTTATGCCCGTAATTAAGGTTATCATTCCTGCTCATAATGAAGCTGATTCTATTGCTAACGTAATAAATGATATTCCTGAGATAGTTGATGAAATAATTGTTGTTAGTAATAATTCAACTGATGATACCGAGATTTATGCACGTAATACGGGAGCCACTGTTTTACTAGAAAACAGAAAAGGTTACGGTTATGCCTGCTTAAAGGGAATAGATTATGTGAACAATAAACCCAACAAACCTGATATTATCGTTTTCTTAGATGGTGATTACTCCGATTACCCCGAAGAACTAACTAAAATAGTTAATCCTATTATTAATGATAATTTAGATTTTGTGATTGGGGCAAGAGTAAAAGAACTTAGAGAATCTGGTTCTATGACTTTTCCGCAGATATTTGGTAATTGGTTGGCTACTTTTTTAATGAAACTAATGTTTAGATCTAAATTTACTGACTTAGGTCCCTTTAGAGCTATTAAATTTGATACATTATTAGCACTTAAAATGGAAGATAAGACCTATGGCTGGACAGTAGAAATGCAACTTAAGGTCTTGAAACAAAAGCTTAGTTATATTGAAATCCCAGTGAGGTATAGAAATAGAATAGGAGTATCAAAAGTTTCAGGTACTGTAAAAGGTGCTATATTTGCAGGCATAAAAATATTAGGTTGGATATTTAAATACAGTTTTAAATAATGATTATAGAAACCATCGTTATTCTTATATATACCATTGCTATATTACTCATTTTCATGTATGCTTTGGCTCAATTAAATTTATTATTCAATTACGTTTCTGCAAAGCAAAAAGGTGATTCACCTAAGTTTGATTTATCAAATCCTGATGAAGTCCCTTATGTCACTATACAACTTCCGGTATATAACGAAATGTATGTCATGGAACGTTTGTTGGATAATATTGCTAAAATTGATTATCCACATGATAAATTGGAAATTCAAGTATTAGATGATTCTACTGATGAAACCGTTAATAGTACAGCGGAACAGATAGAAAAACTTCAGCAAACCGGATTAGATATTAAGCATATTACGAGAACTAATCGTGTTGGGTTCAAGGCTGGTGCCCTAAAAGAAGGATTAGAAATTGCCAAAGGCGAATTTATTGCCATCTTCGACTCTGATTTTTTACCGAAATCAGATTGGTTAAAACGCACGGTACCTTATTTTAAAAACGAAGACATTGGTGTAGTTCAAACCCGTTGGGGACACATAAACCGAAATTATTCTTTACTAACCAAAATTCAAGCTTTTGCATTAGATGCTCATTTTACCTTAGAACAAGTTGGAAGAAACAGCAAGGGGCATTTTATTAACTTTAATGGAACAGCTGGTATTTGGCGTAAACAGTGTATCATTGATGCCGGAAATTGGGAAGGCGATACCTTAACCGAAGACCTTGATCTTAGTTACCGTGCACAATTAAGAAACTGGAAATTTAAATACCTTGAAGATGTTGAAACACCTGCGGAACTACCTGTGGTTATAAGTGCTGCGCGTTCACAACAATTTAGATGGAATAAAGGAGGGGCTGAAAACTTTAGAAAAATGATGTGGCGTGTTATAAAGAGTCAAAATATTTCTGCCAAAACCAAGGTTCACGGGTTATTACATCTACTAAACAGCACCATGTTTTTAAACATTCTTATAGTGGCAGTTTTAAGTATTCCTATGCTCTACATAAAGAACGAATATGCACATTTAAAAACCTATTTTTTGGTAATGAGTTTCTTTGTACTTAGTACAGTTATTTTCTTTATATGCTACTGGATTATGTACAAAAACATATATGGTAAAGGCCTCAAAAACTTTGTGGGCTACATTGGTATGTTCTTTGTCTTCTTTTCCATAGCTATGGGGTTTTCTCTGCATAATTCTATTGCTGTTCTAGAAGGTCATTTAGGAAAGAAAAGTGAATTTGTACGTACGCCTAAATTTAATATTAGTAAGTTTAAAGACAACTGGAAAAATAATAAATACATCAAAAAAACAGTTTCTGTACATGTGATTTTTGAAGGTGCTTTGATGCTTTATTTTGGATTTGGTATGTATAGTGCTTTTGTAGTAGGTGACCAAGGTGGTGACTTTGGTCTTTTTCCATTTCACTTGATGCTCTTTATTGGTTTTGGGTACGTGTTTATTAAATCGCTAGCATCTAAAGTTTAAGAAAGTGAATAAAAAAAGGCCTTTTGTATCAAACAAAAAGCCTTGATTTTAAACCATCTTTTATTTACATATTCTTCAACTCTGAAACCAAATCTGTTAATACTTTTTTGGCATCACCAAATAACATAGCAGTTTTAGCGTTATAGAATAATTCATTGTCAATTCCTGCATAACCTACATTCATACTTCGCTTATTTACAACAATATGCTTTGAGTTTTCAACATCCAAAATAGGCATACCATAAATAGGACTTGATGGATCATTATGCGCTGCAGGATTAACAACATCATTGGCACCAACAACTAAAACCACATCAGTATTGTTGAACTGGGGATTAATATCTTCCATTTCAACAAGCATATCATACTCAACATTAGATTCTGCCAAAAGTACATTCATATGACCAGGCATGCGTCCCGCTACAGGGTGAATAGCATACTTAACATTAACACCTTTTTTTGTCAGAAGTTCTTCTAACTCATGAATAACATGCTGCGCTTGAGCTACAGCTAATCCATAACCAGGAACAATAATTACATTAGTTGCATAGTTCATCATAATAGCCGTATCACTAGCAGTTGTGCTCTTAATAGAACCCATGGTTTTATTGACTCCTTCTGGTCCTGCAGTGGCAGTGAATGAACCAAATATAACAGATGCTAAGGTTCTATTCATAGCTACACACATAGCCACCGTTAAAATGATTCCTGCAGAACCTACCAAAATACCTCCAACTAACATGACCATATTATCATACAAGACTCCAGTAATAGCAGCGGCAATACCAGTTAAGGAGTTCAATAATGAGATTACCACAGGCATATCAGCTCCTCCAATAGGCATAACAAATAAGATACCATAAACCAATCCGCCAGCTAATAAAGCATATAATAATAGTGAGCTGTCAATACCACCCGCAACCATATAAACAGCTAAAACAACCACACCAACAATGAATAGGTTGTTTACTATATTATATTGAGGAATCTTGATGACACTCTTTACAGAACCATTCAACTTCCCAAAGGCCATTAAACTTCCTGAAAAGGTAATTGCACCAATAATAATAGCAGCTAAAATAGTAGCCACCACAGAGGCACTTGTTGCAGAAATATCAGCATTACCAAACTCTACAATACCAATTAAAGCAGCACTGGCACCACCAAAACCGTTAAATAAAGATACTAACTCTGGCATTTTGGTCATTTCAACCTTAATAGCAATTAGCCATCCAATAATAGTTCCTACTAAAATGGCAATACCTATTAAAACATAAATAATAGTTGGCACCTCCAAATCGTGAATAAAAATGGTTCCAATAATGGCTATACCCATACCTGCAGCTGCAATTAAATTTCCTGATTTGGCTGTATCTGGGTGTCCTAATCGCTTTAATCCAAATACAAATGTTACCGTTGCGATTAGATAAATTATACTTAATGTTACACTCATTATTTCTTCTTTTTAAACATTTCTAACATTCTGTTGGTAACGGCAAAACCACCAACAACATTTAAAATTCCTAATACAACCGCTACAAACCCAAGCGATAAAGCCAAATAATCTGTAGGGTCTGAATGCAACATTACCAAAATAGCCCCAACGATGACCACACCACTCAAGGCATTGGCTCCAGACATTAATGGTGTATGTAAAACAGCGGGGATACTCTTAATTAGCTCTACTCCAACAAAGGTTGCTAAAATAATGATGTAAACAATCTGTAAATTGCTACTAATAAATTCTATTAAATTTTCCATTTTTGGTTAGTTATTTTTTACGTTGAACTCCGTCTTGAACAATAAGGGTTTCATTGGTAATCTCTTCCTCTAAATCCCATTTAAATTTCAAGTTTTCTGTTAAGTGTACAATAAAGTTATATATATTTTTAGCATATAGCTCACTGGCATTAGTAGAAACACTCTCTGGCGCAACACTAGTTCCAATAACTTTAACACCGCTAACAATTACCTTTTCATTGAGTTTACTTACCTCACAGTTTCCACCTTGTGCCGCTGCTAAATCAATTATTACAGCACCATTCTTCATTTGTTTTACTTGTTCTTCAGTAATTAAAACTGGTGCTTTTCTACCAGGAACATTAGCCGTTGTAATTACCAAATCTGCTTTGAATAAAGATTCATTCACTGCTTCTTTTTGCCTTTTTTGATAATCTTCTGAAGCTTCTTTGGCATAACCTCCTTCAGACGCCTCTCCAGTATTATCAACTGAAATAAATTTTGCACCTAAGGACTCTGCTTGTTCCTTGGTTTCAGATCTAATATCAGTTGCTTCAACAACTGCCCCTAAACGTTTAGCAGTAGCAATTGCTTGTAAACCTGCAACGCCAACACCGTAAATCAAGACTCTTGATGGTGTAATAGTTCCTGCAGCTGTCATCATTAAAGGGAAAATTTTTGTCATTTCGTAAGCTCCTAAAATGACTGCCTTATAACCCGCTAAGTTATTTTGCGAACTTAAAACATCCATATCTTGTGCTCTAGAAATACGTGGCATAGCATCAAGTGAGAAGGCAGTTGCCCCTTTTTCTGAAATAGCTTTGATTAATTCTGGATTTGATTTGTGATAAAGTTGACTCATCAAAATATGATGGCTTTGTACTAGCTTTAAATCTTCATCATCAAATGGATTAATTTTAATTAGTACCTGTGCTGACTTAAAAACGTCTTCTTTGGTAGATAAAGACGCTCCTGCTTCTTTATAATCAGAATCTCTATATAAAGAATTTTCTCCAGCACTTTTTTCAACAAAAATCTCAAATCCTTTTTCAACCAATTTCTTAGTTATAAAAGGGGATAAAGCAACGCGCTTTTCACCATTTTGAGATTCCTTTAAAACTCCTATTTTCATTTTGTTATTAATTAGTCTAGTTTTTGGTTAGTATTTTATGATTAGAATTAATAGTTATATCACCAATTGTCTGTTCTGAAAGATGAAACCGGTAATAAGCTTGTATCAAACAACGTTCCTCTTACCCAATTTTTCCAGGCATAACGTACAGCTTTTGGCTCTGTTACTTTATTATTGTGCACCAATACCTTATTACCTTCAATAATTTGAGCTTCCGCTGGATAAAACACCTTATCGTCTCCTGCAATTTCAAAATCAGATAGCCCTTTTTTATTATACAAACCACCATTTACATTGTTAAACTCTAAAATAATTGTTCCATTTTTAACCATATAGGATTTGTAGGTTGGTGACGCATAATCTATTGCAGTATAGCCATAAGTTTGATTTAAAGCATTAAATAACAACCTATCTGCAACTTCTTTCTTTTTGGGTGGATGGATAAATTTTTCTTCGCCTATATCTAGAGTAATAGCTATTCCAGAATTTGGAATTAAATTCAAACATTCTAATTGGGCTTCCCGTATATATGCTGTATTATCCGTTTTCTTTTTATATTCCTCATCTCCACTGTATATATATGGAGCTATTTGAGCATAATAGATGGGAAATTCTTCTCCTCCCCAGCGCTCTCGCCAATCTTTTACCATTGCTGGAAATAAAATTTTATAAGAATTAGGATCTTGTCTATTAGCCTCTCCTTGATACCATAACACACCTTTTATCTTATAGGGTATTAATGGATTTATCATAGCGTTAAAAAGTATGGTTGGGGAGCGTTGCGGGCTTTTACTTGCAGGTGCCATACTTACTCCTTCCTCCTGCAAGTTTTCTAAAACCTCAGCACTCATCCATGCTTCTATCTTACTACCACCCCATGACGAATGAATAAGACCCACCGGAACGTCTAAAATTTCTTGTAATTGTTTTCCAAAAAAATAGGCGACAGCACTAAACTCTGAAACAGTTTCAGGTGATGCATGCGTCCAACTATTAAAATCTCTCAAGTCTTGTAAAGGTGTTTCAGAGGTTTTTTTATTTGCTGTAAACAAACGCAAATTCGCATTTTTTGAAAGCATTATGGCTTTATTCCCTCCAAATGTTGGCTGACCATTATACCCTCTTAATGGTTGAAACATATTGGACTGACCTGAACACAGCCATACTTCACCAAATAGGATATTATCTAAAATAATGGTGGAAGTTTGCGTTTTTATTTCTATTGTTTGAGGCGCTTTACTATCATTTGTATTTACTGAAATACGCCAATTTCCATAATCATCTGCTTTTATTTTTAGCTCCTCTGTTAGCCAACTCGATTTAATGGAAAATTTTTCGTTAGCATCTGCCCATCCCCATAATTCAACTGTTGTATCTCTCTGTAACACCATATTTGAAGAAACTATGGCTGGAAGTTTAACTTCAGCTCTAACCAATTGTACCATTAAGGAAAAAAATAAGATAGCTAGTAAATGTAGTTTCTTTGCTTTCATTTTAATTGATTTTTAAATTACTGAGGAAATTTTGCCTTTATTTTATCTAGAGATAAATTGTGAATACTTCCTACATGGGTATGTTGTTTAGAAGTATCTGGAATATAAGTACCGTCTTGTACTTCTCCTCCAATTTTTTGATAAGCTTCTCTAAAGCTTTGCCCTTCAACAACAAGCGTATTGATATTGTCTACAGTAAAAAGATATTTGTATTTATCATCATTCAAATCAACATCTTTTACAATTACTTGCTGAATGGCATAGTTGAAAATATCCAGAATATCTTTTAGATCTTCAAAAGCAGCAATCATATTTTCCTTTAACAACTGAAAATCTCTATGGTAACCACTTGGTAAGTTATTGGTGATTAATACCATTTCTGTTTGAAGCGCTTGAATCTTGTTAGATTTTCCCCTAATCAACTCAAATACATCTGGATTCTTTTTATGAGGCATGATACTACTACCTGTGGTTAACTCATCTGGAAAGGTTACAAATCCGAAATTCTGACTCATATATAAACATACATCCATAGCAAATCTTGAAAGGGTGTTTGCCAAACTTCCTAAGGCTGCAGAAATAGTGCGTTCATTTTTTCCTCGTCCCATTTGTGCTGCAACTACATTATATTTTAAGGTTGAAAATTCCATTTCTTGGGTTGTTAATTCTCTGTCGATTGGAAAAGAACTACCATAGCCCGCGGCAGATCCTAAGGGATTTTGATCTACCGTTTTTAAAGCGGCATTTAATAAAAACACATCATCAATCATCAACTCTGCATAAGCCGAAAACCATAACCCAAATGATGATGGCATAGCAACTTGCAAGTGCGTATAACCAGGTAAAAGTTTATCCTTATGCGTTTCTGCCAAATCTAAAAGTGTATCAAACAATGTTTTTACTTTGGTTTTAATTAATTTTAAATTCTCTTTATAATAAAGATGACATGCCACTAAAACTTGGTCATTTCTTGAACGTGCTGTGTGTATTTTTTTACCAACATCTCCCAAAGATTTCGTTAACTCAAATTCAATTTTAGAATGTACATCTTCAAATTGTTCATCAATAACAAAAACTCCTTCCTCAATTTGTTTAGCTAAAACCTCCAGACCTACTAAAAGCTGTTCTAATTCTTTGGCTGATAAAACACCAATACTTTGTAGCATTTTTGCGTGTGCTTTTGATGCAATAACATCATACTTTGCTATATGAATATCAATTTCTCGGTCGTTACCTACCGTGAATTGTTCTATTTTATTGTCTATTGATATCCCTTTGTCCCAGAGTTTCATTTTTTCTTGTTTATTCGTTTAGATATTGATTCGTTTAAACGATTACCCGATTCAACAATTCAACATAAATTTTAATACCTTCTTCGATTTCGTTTAAATAAATAAATTCATCTGCCGAATGCGAACGTGTACTATCTCCAGGTCCTAGTTTTAAACTAGGACAAGATAAAACCGCTTGATCTGATAAGGTTGGCGACCCATAAGTGCTTCGTCCCATGTCAATACCTGCTTTAACTAAAGCATGGTCTGTTGGTATTGACGATGAATTTAATCGTAAACTACGTGGTGTGATGCTGGTTACTGGCGCATTATCTTGTAATATTTTGTCTATTTCAGCATTAGTATAAGCATCATTTACCCTAACATCAATTACCAAATTCAAATCTGCTGGAACCGCATTGTGTTGTTTTCCTGCATTGATTTGGCTCACTGTTAATTTTACATCACCTAAAGCTTCAGAACCCTTTTCAAACTTAAAATCTTTAAACCACTGCAATACATCAATAGCTTTATAAATCACATTGTCATCATTTGGGTGTGCTGCATGACTTGGTGTACCGGTTATAACTGCATCAAAAACTACTAGCCCTTTTTCTGCGATAGCTAAATTCATCAAGGTTGGCTCTCCCACAATGGCTACATCAATTTTTGGAATCACAGATAACATACTGTTTAAACCATTGGGGCCACTACTTTCTTCTTCTGCAGAAGCTACAATCACCAAATTATATTTTAGCTTTTTATGATGGTAATAATAGGTGAAAGTTGCCAGTAGAGACACCAAGCAACCACCCGCATCATTACTTCCTAAACCATATAATTTTCCATCTTCAACAATGGCTTTAAAAGGGTCTTTAGTATATGCTGAATTAGGTCTTACGGTATCGTGATGGGAATTGAGTAGTAACGTTGGATTACCTTCTTCAAAATATTTATTAACTGCCCAAACGTTATTTTTGGTTCTTTTGTATTCAATATCATAACGCTTAAACCAAGCTTCGATATGAGATGCGGTTTGGTCTTCTTCTGAAGAAAATGATTGCGTCTCAATTAACTGCTTTAATAATGCGATAGCATCTTGGGTTAATTCTTGAATCATCGTTACAAGGTTATCATTGTAAAATTATCATTTTCTTGTGTTAACATAGATGTATTTCCCATATTAATAGTATTAACACCATTATTCAAAGCGTCAAAACAATTCTCTAGTTTTGGTAGCATGCCATCAGCTATAATACCTTTTTTCAACAATTCATTATATATTTTTGAATCGATATGTTTAATTACTGAGTTCCTATCATTAATATCTTCTAATACGCCATTCAATTCAAAACAATAGTAAACCGAGGTTTCATAGACTTCGCTCATACCAACGGCAACCTGAGATGTAATAGTATCGGCGTTTGTATTTAACAATTGCCCATCACCATCATGTGTTATGGCACAAAAAACCGGCGTAAAATCTGCTTTAATTAGTTTATCAATGGATTGGTGAGCAACTTTCTTTATATCACCCACAAAGCCAAAGTCGATATCTTTTACGGGTCTTTTGTATGATGTGATACTATTTACATCCGCTCCGGTTAATCCAATAGCATCAATACTTAGTGCTTGTAGTTTAGCAACAATATTCTTGTTTACTAAACCACCATAAACCATCGTAATAACCTCTAATGTTTCTGCATCAGTAATACGTCTACCATCAACCATTTTTGACTTTATACCTAATTTTGCAGCCACACTAGTAGCACGCTTACCGCCACCATGGACTAGTATTTTTTTACCTTCTAATTTTGAAAATAATTGTAAAAAAGCATCCAAGGATTTGGAGTCTTCAATAATATTCCCTCCTATTTTTACAATGGATAATTTTTCTTTAACCATTTTCCAATATTTTTTTTAGCACTAATTGTGCTGCATAGGTTCTGTTATTGGCTTGTTCAATTACAATTGAACTGTCACTATCTAATACGGCATCTTTAACCACCACATTTCTTCTTACCGGTAAACAATGCATAAACTTGGCATTGCCAATTTTTTCTTTTGTAATCATCCAATCTGGGTCTGTATTCACTACTTTTCCGTAATGTTCATAAGAGCTCCAGTTTTTCGTGTATACAAAATCGGCATCTTCAAACGCTTCTTTTTGATTGTGATAAACAGGGGTGTCTCCAGTTATTTCAGGATTTAAATCATACCCCTCAGGATTGGCTATCACAAACTCCACATCCATTTTCTGCATGGCTTGGGTAAAACTATTGGCTACGGCATGCGGTAGCGCCTTTATATGTGGCGCCCAACTCAATACCACTTTAGGTTTAGAAACTTTTTTGTATTCTGAAATAGTTAAAGCATCTGTAAATCCTTGTAGTGGATGTCCTGTTGCACTTTCCATATTCACAATTGGTACTGAAGCATATTTCATAAAAGCATTCATAACCTGCTCACTTTCATCTTTTTCTTTATCGGTTAATGTAGGAAATGCACGTACTGCTATGATATCACAATATTGAGATACTACCGCTGCAGCTTCTCTGATATGCTCAGCCATATTTCCATTCATTACAGTGCCATCTTCAAACTCCAATCCCCATGCATCGCCTGATACATTCATAACTATAGGATTCATTCCTAAATTCAAAGCAGCCTTTTGAGTACTTAAGCGTGTGCGTAAACTAGAATTAAAAAAGAGCAACCCTAATGTTTTATCTTTTCCTAAGTCTCTATATTTAAGCGGATTCGCTTTTAATTCTTTTGCTTCCTTAATCCAGTCATCTATATTGTCTATATCATTTATGGAAGTGTAATGTTTCATTATTTCTCTTTTATTTATAATGTAATGCTGAAACAGATTCAGCATAACGTCATTTTATCTTGGTAAACGGCACGTTATTTTCCATAGCATTCAGAATAAAATTATCCTCTAAACCGTTTACTATCCATGTTTCTATTTTTGCTCTTTTTGTGACCTCAGCAGCTTGAATTTTACTTTGCATACCACCACTACCGTGCGATGATTTTGAACTTACTACTTCATCAGCAAGCTCCTTAAAATCGGTTACTTCCTTTATAGTTTCTGGCATGCCATTCTGCATTGAACTTTTAGTATATATTCCGTTGGTATTTGTTGCTATAATAAACAAATCTGCATTAACTAAAGAAGCGGTCAAAGCGCCTAATTTATCATTATCTCCAAATTTAATTTCATCAGTAGCTACGGTATCATTCTCATTAATGATTGGAATATAATTGTTATTTACCAACACGTTGATAGTATTTGTAATATTGACTTTACTTTCCTCTTTTTCAAAATCTGAATAAGATAATAAACACTGAGAACTCAACAACCCATATTCCCTAAAAATTTCCTGATAGATTCTAATTAAATGAGGCTGCCCTATGGAAGCTAAGGCTTGTTTAACAAAAAGCTCCTTACGTTTACTTTCCAGTTTTACAAATTGCTTTGCAACAGCTATAGCCCCAGAGCTTACTATAATAAACTCACAGGTATCTTGAAGTTTAGCAATTTGATTGGCGATGTCCTCAATCTTTCCTCTGGAAATATTATTCGTTTCCTTGGTTAAGGTATTGGAGCCTATTTTTAGTAATATGCGTTTCTTTTTTGGCATTCTATCTTATTTGTCCGTTACCATGAACATACCATTTATTAGTTACCAAATGTTGCAGACCAATTGGTCCTCTTTGGTGTAATTTATCTGTACTTATAGCCAACTCGCCACCTAAACCTAATTGTCCGCCATCAGTAAATCTGGTTGAGGCATTATGATAGACTGCCGCAGTATCTACATTTTCCATGAAGGTTTTAGCTTCGGCTTCATCGTTTGTTATGATGGATGACGAATGTCCTCCAGAATATTTGTTGATTTTAGCAATGGCATTAGCATTAGAGTCTATTTCACCAATAACTATTTTATAATCTAAAAATTCTTCATACCAAATATCATCAGATTCAAAACTATTAATTTCTTCAAACTTAGATGTTTGTGCATCTCCTAAAATCTCAACATTAAACTCTTTTAATTTTGAAATTAAGGTTTTCATAAAACGTTCTTTATCAGGTAAATTAGAATCAACAAGCACTTTATCAACAGCATTACATGCCGAAATTTTAGCTGTCTTTCCATTAATAATTACATCTAAGGCAATAGATTTATTAGCATCTTTATGCACATAAACAAAATTGTTTCCACGACCACTTACGATTACCGGACACGCCGCATGCTCTTTTACAAAAGCAATTAAACGCTCACCACCACGAGGCACTATTAAATCTACTGGCTGTGTTGGCTTTTCTAGAAATGCTTGTGTTTCTGTTCTATCAAATTGCAAATACTCAACCCAATCTTTAGATGCTCCCTCTTCTTTTAACACTTGGTGCCACAATTCCACAATTTTTAAATTAGAACGCAACGATTCTTTACCTCCTTTTAATAAAATTTTGTTTCCAGATTTAAAGGCAATTCCAGCAGCTTCTACTGTTACGTCTGGTCTTGATTCATAAATAATAAGTACCGTACCAAACGATGCGGTTTTATTGTAAACCTGCATACCGTTATCGTGCTTAAAACTAAAACGTTCTACCCCTACTGGGTCTTCCTGAGAAGCTAAATGTGTTACGGCTTTAATCATTTCATCAACTTTAGAATCGTCAACTTTTAAACGGTCATACATTGAGATGTCTTCGCCATTGTATGATTCTAAATCTACTTTATTTATATCAATTATTGCTTGACGTTCTTGCTCTAAAAGCATTGCCATTTTAAGCAATACCGCATTTCTTGTTTCTATGGATAATAATGTGTTCATTTTCTTTTTTTCAGTGTTCATTTATCTATTATCTATTTTACAGTTTCTGTTATTTTCTTGAGGGCTACATTCAAAATATCAAAGAACTCATCTACATGAACCTTTTCAATATTCAAAGGTGGTAAAATGCGTAATAATTTTTTGTTGGCAGCACCACCAGTGAATACCTTATGATTATAAATTAATTCTTTTCTAAGCGCCCCAACTTCAAAATCAAATTCTAGCCCGAGCATTAAGCCCCTTCCTTTTATTTTTTTTATCTGCGGAATGTCTTTAGCCTTTTCAACAAAATAGGTCCCTACTTCATTTACATTCTCTAATAAATTTTCAGATTCAATGGTATTTAGAACCGACAAACCCGCTGCACATGCTAAATGATTGCCTCCAAATGTGGTTCCCAACATACCATATTGGGCTTCGATGTTAGGGTGAATTAAAATTCCTCCAATAGGGAATCCATTCCCCATACCTTTAGCTATTGAAATAATGTCTGGTGTTACATTATAGTACTGAAATGCGAAAAACTTACCTGAACGCCCATAACCAGATTGCACTTCATCAGCAATAAACATGGTGTTATTAGCTTTACAAAGTGCATCCACTTGTTCAAAGAACTCAGCAGTTCCTTGGTCTAAACCTCCAACACCTTGAATAAATTCTACAATTACCGCACATACGTCATCTCTCTCTAATTCGGTTTTAACAGCATCAATATCATTCAATTCTAAAATAGTTACATCCTGTTGTGCATTGATTGGTGCTACGATATTTGGATTATCAGTTGCTGCCACAGCGGCAGATGTACGTCCATGAAAGCCTTTTTTAAAAGCTACTACACGTTTCTTTCTAGTTTTAAAAGATGCCATTTTTAGTGCATTCTCATTAGCTTCAGCTCCAGAATTCACCAAAAACAACTGATAACCATCACATCCAGAAAGTTGTTCCAATTTACTTGCTAACTCCTGCTGTAGTGGGTTTTGAATGGCATTAGAATAAAATCCCAATGCATTCACTTGTTCTGTAACCGCCTTTATATAATTTGGATGCGCATGCCCAATAGAAATCACAGCATGTCCTCCGTAAAGGTCCAAATATTCAGCCCCTTTGTCATCATAAATATGAATTCCTTTTCCTGAAACCGGTGTTACATCATATAATGGATAAACGTCAAATAATGGCATGTTTAACTATTTTTAATTTGATTAATTTTTTCGAATGAAGCATTGATTCCTTTGATTAAAGAAGAACTCAATCCTTGATGCTCCATTTCATTTAATCCCTCAATAGTGCAACCACTAGGAGTTGTTACTCTATCAATCTCTGCTTCTGGGTGTCTACCAGATTCTTTCAACAAACTAGCCGCCCCATAACAGGTTTGCAACGCTAATTGATGTGCTTCTTCGGCTTCAAACCCTAATTGAATAGCACCTTGGGTAGTGGCACGTACCAAACGCATCCAAAAAGCAATACCGCTGGCACAAATTACTGTGGCTGCTTGAATTTGTTCTTCAGGAATTACCATAGTAGTTCCTAATTGGTTAAAAATGGTTTTAGCCAATTCAATTTTTTCTTCACCAATTTCATTAGCCGATAAACAGGTCATGGATTTCCCTATGGAAATAGCTGTATTTGGCATGACGCGAATAATATGCTTATCTGTACCAATAACACTTTCAATTTTTGAAATAGCAAATCCAGCGGCTACCGACATAATTAAATGTTTCTTAGTAATCTCTGTGGCTACTTCTTTTAAAACAAATTCTACATGCCTTGGTTGCAAAGCGAAAATCACTAAATCAGAATTCAGAACCGCCTCTCTATTATCGTTGGTAATGATGACATTTTCTTCATCTTCAAACTCAGAAACCGCAGATGTATTCTTGTCACTCAAATATAAAGAGGTAAACGTTTTATTTTTGATTAAGCCTTTGGCTATTGAACTTCCCAAATTTCCAGTTCCTATGATAGCTATTTTCATAATTCTTTATTTTTTGTCATTCCCTAGAATTAGAGAATCTTTTTTTATATCTTATGTATTCCTGACTGCGCAGGAATGACTGCTGATTTTTTAAAAGTATGTGGCTTTTAATTGCAACCCGGTTGTTTCTTCTAACCCGAACATTAAATTCATATTTTGAACAGCCTGTCCTGAGGCTCCTTTCAATAAATTATCTATAATGCTGGTTACCAATAATTTACCTTGATGCTTGTGTAAATGAATTAAACATTTATTGGTATTCACTACTTGTTTTAAATGTAATTGGTCATCACTCAAAAAAGTGAAAGCAGCCTCTTTGTAAAATGATTTATAAATATCTTTTGCTTCCTGAAGCGTTCCTTCAAAATCGGTGTAAATAGTGGCAAAAATTCCTCTTGAAAAATTTCCTCTATTGGGCATAAAGAGAATATCTGAGTCGAAATTATTCTGTAAATGTTTAACCGATTGATTTATTTCTCCCAAATGCTGATGGGTAAATGGTTTGTAATACGAAAAGTTATTATCTCGCCAAGTAAAGTGTGTTGTAGCTGATAGTGAAGTTCCTGCACCAGTCGCTCCTGTTACCGCATTGATATGCACATCTTGATTTAGCAAACCTGCATTTGCCAACGGCAACAAACCTAATTGAATGGTTGTTGCAAAACAGCCTGGATTGGCTATATAGTTTGCACTTTCAATAGCTTTTTTTTGTAACTCTGGTAAACCATAAACAAAAGTCTTTCCATCAAATACTTTATCGGCTTCTAACCTGAAATCATTTCCTAAATCAATAATTTTAGTGCTTTTAGAAAATGTATTGGCCTCTAAAAACTTCACCGAATTCCCATGACCTAAGCATAAAAACAAGACATCAACATCAGGATTCACAGTATCAGTAAAGGTTTTATCTAAAGAGCCCACCAAATCCTGATGCACTTTACTTATTTGGTTACCCGCATTACTGGTACTAAATACAAAGTCTATATCAGCTTCAGGATGAGCAATTAATAATCGGATTAACTCACCTGCCGTATAACCTGCACCTCCTATGATTCCTACTTTAATACTTTTCATTTTATTTCTTTTTTGCGATTCTTCTCGACACTTCGACTCCGCTCAGTGTGACACGCTCAGAATAACATTAGAATTTAAGAATTTACGTGTTGATATATTTTATTTTGGTTTCCAAGAATTTTAATGAACCCTTTAGCATCATCTGCTGTCCATCCCTTGTTTTCCTCTCCATAGCTACCAAATTTAGCACTCATTAAATCATGCTCCGAACTAATACCATCTAACGAAAAATGATAAGGTAGTAACGTCACAACAACATTACCACTAACTTTATCTTGAGAACTTGTTAAAAAAGCTTCAATATCTCTCATTACAGGATCTAAATACTGTCCTTCATGTAAATGCATACCATAGAAACTAGATAAATATTCTTTATGCTGTAATTGCCATTTTGTTAAGGTGTGCTTTTCTAATAAATGATGTGCCTTGATAGTAATTAAAGCTGCAGCAGCTTCAAAACCAACCCTACCTTTAATCCCTACAATGGTATCACCTACGTGTATGTCTCTCCCAATTCCGTAAGCAGATGCTAAATTGTTTAAGACTTCTATGTTAATCTCAGGAGCATTTTCAACACCATTTACAGCAACCAACTCCCCTTTTTCAAAAGTCAATTTTACTTTTTCTGGCTCAGAGTGCTTTACTTGTGACGGATAAGCATGCTCTGGTAGCGGTTGGTCTGAGGTTAAAGTCTCTGCACCCCCAACACTGGTTCCCCATAGGCCTTTATTGATAGAATACTTGGCTTTTTCCCAAGACATATCAATACCATTAGCTTTTAAATAATCTATTTCTTGCTGTCTGGTTAACTGTTCGTCTCTAATAGGTGTGATAATTTCTATCTCTGGCGCTAAGGTTTGAAAAATCATATCAAACCTTACTTGGTCATTACCAGCACCTGTGCTACCATGAGCAATGTAACCTGCCCCTATACTTTTTGCATACTCAACAATTTCAATGGCTTGAATAATTCTTTCAGCACTTACTGATAAAGGATAAGTGTTATTCTTTAATACATTTCCAAAAATTAAATATTTAACCACTTTTTGGTAAAATGTAGCTACTGCATCAATGTTTTTGTAGGTAGCAACACCCATTTTATAGGCATTACTTTCAATATGGTTGATTTCATCTTTTGTGAATCCACCGGTATTAACACTCACAGCATGAACTTCAAATTCTTTTGACAAACTTACCGCACAATATGATGTATCTAAACCGCCACTATATGCTATTACTAATTTTTTCATCTGTTCTAATTTTATTGTTTTTTTTGGTCAGATATAATTCGCCATTAAATATATCGAAAGGTATTATTTGATAGTCATCATGGCTCATTTCATGTCTATTTATTTTTGTCTTTTTTAAGAAACAGCGCTTCTTTAATTCGTTTTAGTCTATTAAATGTTTTCTCTTTAATCACAGTTTTTTTCTCTTTCTTCACTTTTTCAGGGTCATAGAGCATCCCTGTACACAAACACATTTTTCTATTAGTACGTGTTAACACATCATAATTTTTACAGGTTTGGCAACCATCCCAAAAGGTAGGGTCATCTGTTAATTCTGAAAATGGCACAGGTTTATATCCTAAATCACTATTCATTTTCATAACCGCTAGACCCGTGGTGATACTAAACACCTTTGCATCTGGAAATTTTTCTCTAGAATGCGCAAATACCTTCAATTTAATTTTTTTTGCTAGACCGCCACCTCTATAATCTGGATGAACAATGAGTCCAGAATTTGCTACAAATTTTCCATGTCCCCACTTTTCTATGTAGCAAAAACCGGCAAACTTATCTCCGTCTAATGCAATTACGGCATTACCGTTTTCCATTTTTTTTGCAATATACTCAGGTGTTCGCCTTGCAATACCTGTTCCTCTTACAGCTGCAGATTCTGCTATAGTTTCGCAAATTTCTTCGGCGTATTTTATATGTGTTATATCGGCTATTACAACCTTCATTTTCCCTTTAATTAAATGTCTAAATAAACTATTTTTAAGCTGAATTGGACGCACCTAATTCAAAATTACAATACATACCCTTACGGGCGACGCGGGAAAAAGCGACGTACAAAGTTATTGTTAATTATCATGAAATTAACTTTAATTATAATTGCTATTGAAAAAAAATTGGACACTTTTGAAAAAATTTAAATTACGTTATTGAGTTTACTTCTTGGAGCATATTATATGCAGCGACGACGACGCATGGGTAAACCGGGAGTAGTACAACGTATTTTGTTTTTAAAATTTTTCATGGTGTAAATCTAATACATTATTTCATAAACGCCTAACAATGACTGCGTTTTTAATAAATTTCATAAATAACTAGCTTTTTATTAGATATCACTTTTTAATATAGCCTTTTTGACTATTTTTTTCTAAAAAAAAGTAACAACAAAAAACTCTGGGTATTTAAAAAATATAACTTTTTATATTTTAGACAATCAAGAGTAAACGTTGTAGGCATGTAAAAACTAATTTTAAAGCCTTTTAATTTTAATGTTTTTAAACCAAACCTTATCGCCATGATCTTGTAACCCTATATGCCCAGAGTGGTATTTACCAAATCCATCCCAATCCTTGAATTTTGATTTTTTAATCATTTCCTCCCATTCTGATCCTGACAGAGAAAAAGAAACAATTTGCACCCCGTTTAAAGCCACTGAGCCTTTGTTTGTTTCATGATTGACTTCAAGTTCACACAGGTTCCATTCACCTGCTGGCTTGCAAACATCATGCTTTGGTTGTACTAGATCGTAAAGCGCTCCTGCTTGATGAAATTTTGGATTTATCTTGGCATCTGGATGTGAGGCGTTATCTAAAATTTGAATTTCAGGTCCCGTATGGTATGCTTCGCTAAATTCTTCATCTTCATAAACACCCCAAAAAATACCGCTATTACCGCCTTTGGATATTTTCCATTCTATAGACAATATAAAATTATTGAACTTATCCTTTGTAATAATGCTTTTACCACCTTCTTCACTTGGTATAAAAACTAATACATTATCTTGTATAGTCCATTCATTGGGCATATCATCCATTAAATACCCTCTCCATTGATTTAATGAACTTCCGTCGAAAAGGTTTATCCATTCTGAAGTTTGGACTTCCTTTTTAGAATTATTTTTATTAGTTTGATTTATTTTTTTGGCATCTGATTGTGAGTTATCCCTGCAACCAAAAAAAACGAGGACTACAAATAGTACTGGAAATATTTTTATGAATACCATTCTTTAAATTCCTAAAATACTTTTCAAATAATCCTCATCAATATCACCACCAGCGAAATCATCAAAACTACGGGTTGCTGCCTCTATAATGTGTTTTTTAATAAACGGCGCCCCTTCTCTGGCACCTTGTTCCGATGATTTAATACAGCATTCCCATTCCATGACCGCCCATAAATCCAGTCCATATTTGGTCAATTTTGAAAATATCGCACTAAAATCTACTTGACCATCACCTAAACTTCTGAAACGTCCTGCTCTATCCTTCCAATCAGCGTAACCACCATATACACCTTGTCTACCAGTTGGGTTAAATTCAGCATCCTTCACATGAAATGCTCGAATACGTTCATGATATATATCGATAAACTCTAAATAGTCTAATTGTTGTAATACAAAATGACTTGGATCGTACAATAAATTAGCACGATTGTGATTTCCTGTAGCCTCCAAAAAACGCTCATACGAAATCCCATCGTGCAAATCCTCTCCTGGATGAATTTCATAACATATATCTACACCACAGTCATCAAAATGATTTAAAATAGGCAACCACCTGTTAGCTAACTCCTTGAATCCCATATCTACCAAACCAGTAGGTCGCTGTGGCCAAGGATAGACCGTATGCCACATTAATGCTCCCGAAAAAGAGGCGTGCGATTTTAACCCCAAACGTTTACTCACCGTTCCACATTTTTTAACAAAATCAATAGCCCACTCAGTTCTTGCTTTGGGGTTTCCTCTCAGAGCTTCTGGTGCAAAACCATCAAACATAGTATCATAAGCAGGATTCACAGCCACTAACTGTCCCTGCAAATGAGTAGATAATTCTGTGATTTCCAACCCATAGGATTGCACCTTACCCTTAAGCTCGTCGCAATAGGTTTGACTTTCGGCTGCTTTTTCAATATCAATTAGGTTCGACTCCCAAGTTGGAATTTGTATACCTTTATAGCCCAAATCAGCCGCCCACTGGCACATGCCATCTAAACTATTAAATGGTGCTTCACTTCCCGCAAACTGTGCCAAAAAAACGGCTGGTCCTTTTATTGTTTTCATTTTTATATTTAAATTTTTCATGTGGATTCCCGCCTTCACGAGAATGACAAATTAAATTTCAGTCCACGCAGCATTGTTCTTATCACTTTCTACTGCCGCATAAATAAATTTCATACCGCGTACACCATCTTCAATGATGGGATAATCTGGTTTTTCAATGACTTTCCCATCGTTTATAGCTATCAAATGCAACGCAAAATTCTTATATATAGTTGCAAACGCCTCCAAATAGCCCTCTGGATGTCCTGCCGGGATTCTACAAACTTCTAAAGCTTCATCATGTAGTCCATTACCATTAGGCGTATATATTTTTTTCGGTTCATCGAGCCAACGCGTAATCAATTCGTTTGGATTTTCTTGATACCATTCCAAACTTCCTTTTGTACCGTAAACTTTAATGCCTAAATTGTTTTCTTCACCCAAGGCAATTTGAGAAATAGAAATTGTGCCTTTGGCGCCATTCTCCATTCGTATCAGCATATTACCATCATCATCTAAAATGCGCCCTTCTCCAAACCTTCCCAAATCAGCTGCAATTTCTTTAATTTTCAGCCCTGTTATGTATTCAATTAAGTTTTCAGCGTGCGTGCCAATATCTCCTAAAGCTCCACCAATGCCAGAACGTTTTGGATCAACCCTCCAAGCCGCTTGTTTTTGTTCGGTTTTCTCCAAAGATGTAGATAACCACCCTTGTAAATACTGTGCTTGTATTTTTCTTATGGCTCCCAATTCACCTTTAGCCACCATAGCTTTAGCTTGCTTTACCATAGAATTACCCGTGTAATTGTGAGTCAAGGCAAATAGTTTTCCGCTTTTAGCTACCATACTCTGCAATGCTTCTGCTTCTTCTAAAGTCAGCGTCACAGGTTTATCAGAAACCACATGAAACCCATACTCTAAAGCCATCTTAGCAGGTGGAAAATGCATATGGTTTGGTGTAACAATCGCTACAAAATCCATTCTCACATCCTCTGGTAATGTTTTTTCCTTTTGAATCATTTCTTCAAAAGTACCATAACATCGGCTTTCAGCTAGTCCAAGTGCCTTCCCTGATGCTATTGATTTTTCTGTAGTACTACTAAACGCACCACAAACAAGTTCTATCATACCATCAATACCAGCTGCTTTTCGGTGCACATCTCCTATAAAAGAACCTATGCCACCGCCAACCATTCCCATTCTTAATTTTTTACTCATAAATAATTTATACTTCTGAAGTTTGATATTTTTTTCTCATATAAATATGCAATCCCAAAAATGCCACAATTAAGATAGCTGGTAAAATAGACATGGTTTGTAATGCCTCAGCAGCATTAGCATCATCCATAAGTTTTCCCATAACAGGTAAAACTATAGATACCGAAAACATGCCGGCACCTCCCATGATGGAAAGTCCTAACGCGCCTGTTTCTGGTAAATATTCTGCCACAAAACCTAACATGGTTGGCCAAAAGAATGTAACCCCAATGGCAAAAACCGCAGCTGCTACAAAGGTCATCCCACCATTTGAAACCGTTAATAACCATAACCCAATAAATGTGAAAATTGCAGAATACAACAACATTCCCGACGGACTTAATTTATGTACTACCTGTCCTGCAAACAGTCTACCTAAAGCCATAATACCATTAATAAATGCTAATACCAATAACGGTGCAGTTACCGATTCTTTTAACAACGATTCAATTCTTTGTGTGGTTCCTAATTCTGAAGCTGCCGTTAAAAACATACAGGCTACCATGAACAAAAACAGAGGTTTTAAAACACTAGAAAACATTTTTTTATTGCTCACTCCCATTTGAACACGCTCTGTAACGGGTATTTTTTGCCCCCAAAATAATAATCCATAAATCACCAAAGGAATAAACAACGTAGCTACCATAACTTGCCAACTCAAGCCTAAAACATCCATAACCAACCAACCTACTAAAGCTCCAATAACGATACCTCCAGGAAACCATACATGAAACCTGTTTAACATTTTAGTTTTTTCATCAGGATACATGGAAGCCACCATGGGGTTCAGCGCTGCCTCAACAAAGCCATTTCCAATACCAATAAATAGGGTTGCAATAAATAGTGATGTCATGGAGTCTGCCATTAGGGTTAGTACTATCCCAATAGCATGGGTTATAAATGCCATCCACGTTATTTTTTTTATCCCCAGTAAGTCTACTAATGGCCCACCAATAATCATAGCAATTGTAAATCCAAAAAATGCGGGTGCAAAAGCATATCCTATTTGCTCCATGGTTAAACCCACGCCATGTGGCCCAAAAACCGTTTCTAAACGTGCACGAATAGCAAAAGTCATGGCTGTTGTAATTAAAGCCAAACAGCTTCCCAAAAACAACCTGTTTTTATTAATATTTTCCATAATTTATTTAGTTTGATTAGCTTTTTAAGCAAGTTGTTTACCAACTTTAATGAGCAAATCGCGAGTGGCCTGTATGCCTGCTTCTTCTGAAATAGTTTTACCTTCAAACTCCACTCCTACAAAGCCCGTGTAACCTGAATCCTTTACCATTTTCATAACGCGCTTGTAATCAATTGTGGTTTCATTACCTTGATTATCAAACTCATATGATTTCGCACTAACTGCTTTTGCAAATGGTAATACTTCCTTCATTCCTTTGTATCTATCATAGGCTTCTAAACAATTCCTTTCTTCATCCTTTTTAATGCAAAAATTCCCAAAGTCTGGTAGAGTACCACAATTTTCATTCTTTATTTGAGAAAACACCCTTGACATCCACGCACCATTTGAAGAAAACCCACCATGATTTTCTACTAGAACATTAATATTTGACCCTCTGGCAAAATCGGAAAGTTGCGTTAAAGAATCAATCCCTGCTTTTGCAGCTTCTTCTTCATCAATACCTCCAGCCAAATTTACTCTAATTGCATGACAACCTAAAAAATGTGCTGCTTCAACCCATTTGTAATGATTTTCAATAGCTTTTAAACGTTTTTTAGTATCGGCATCTGCCAATGCGCCTTCTCCATCCACCATGATGAGCACACTTTTTTGGCCTTCGGCATCAGCTCTAGAATTCATTTCTTTTAAATAGCTCATATCTTGTGCCTTATTCTTAAAGAAACTATTTACATATTCTATCCCTTCAAACCCAAAACTTCTTGATTTTGCTGCAAAGTCTAAATGATCAATTGCACCACTTTTGAGTGATCTATGGTAAGACCATTGTGCTAAAGACATCTTAAAAAACAATTCTTCTGAATTGTCTATTTCCTTAGTTTCATCAATTATTTTCTTTTCTTTTGAATTCTTACAAGCATAAAGTCCAAGTGCTGAAATTGCTATACCTGTTTGAGATGTTTTCAAAATAAAATCGCGACGTTTCATGTATTTTGTTAGTATATAAATTAATTTGAAGAAGTGTGAAGTTATAGAAATAAATGTCAACAGCTGTCTATTTTTATTCAGTGAAAAAATTTAAACAACTTTAAATCTCAGGGTATGCACTTAACTTTTCACTCAATTGATACCTGCTTCTAAAGGCTTTTGGAGAGCACTTTTCATGTTTTTTAAATACAGTAGAAAAGTATTGACTTGTAGTAAAACCACACATGTTAGCTACTTCTCCAACGGTTAAATGAGGATTATCTTTTAAAATATTTTTAGCCATTTCTAAACGACGTATATTCAAATACCGCATAGGTGTTAAATTGGTTAATTGCTTACAATGGTGCGTAAAGCGCGTTAATCCAACTCCTGAAGATTTAGCCATTTCCTCAATGGTCCAGTTTTCAGATAAATTCTTATCTAGCTCTTTTAAAAAATATTGTACGCTCCTAGAACTATCAGTTAAAGACTCGTTAAGCACAATATTTTCGGTTTTTAACAGATCTAAAATTAGAATCAACAAATAATTTATTAACAACCTAATTCTAGAGGCATTACTTCCATTTTCATCTGTATTTACTGCTATATTTATACGCTTAAAACAATCTCGAACCCTTTGATTTGCCTTTAAAATTGATTGTTCATTATGCCTTAAAATAGTTGTTAATTGTAATAAATCATCATTTGTTAAAGTAATCCAATCTGGCCATACCCATTCTTGGTGGGGTCTACGAACACCCAAATCAATAATCACCCAATAAAATTTTCCCATACCAATATTGGGGTTCCCAACTTTATGAGCCTCCCACGGACGTGTGATGGTCAGGTGATTAGGAGTTAACAACACTTCTTTCCCTTCTTGAGCATATGGCATGGTACCTGATTCTAAAAAATGAAATTCTATACCCTCATTTCGATGCCAATCTAAACCCCAATCTTGTGGTTCATTGGCGTCCCAATAACCAATACTGTTCAAACCCAAAGTATTTTCATCTAATCGCTCCCCTGGATAAGTATGTCTAGCTAATGCCTTAAATTTCAGTTTCTTTCTGTTAAAGGCGTCAATTAACGGCAAACAAGTATCAGCATGATACACCACACCGTTAGCTTCATAGGGTTCAATTTCATGTACGTTTACTTTCACTGAAATATTTTAAACAATTAACCCATGCAAATTAACTATTTTTCCAAATATTATAAAGAACCTAAGAGTTTAATAATAATTCTTAGGTTTTAACATACATTTATCACGCATATATTAAAAAACGAACTCATTTTATTTTGAAAAAAAAGAATTCATGAGCATTAAGGATATCATAAAAAAATCCGGTAAATATGATGCCATTGTCATTGGAACTGGTATATCAGGAGGGTGGGCTGCCAAGGAATTATGCGAAAACGGACTTAAAACTTTAGTCTTAGAACGTGGTAGAATGGTTGAGCATGTTTTGGACTATCCCACCATGAATTTAGACCCTTGGGACATGGAACTTAGAGGTGAACCAACTGCTAAACAAAAAGCAAGACAACATAAACAACATCGAGTGAGTTCTTTTTTAAAAAATGGTTCGTACCATTGGTTTGTAGATGATATTGATCATCCTTATAATGAAGAAAAAAGATTTGATTGGATTCGGGGCTATCATGTAGGTGGAAGATCTATAACATGGGGAAAACAAAGCTACAGACTTAGTGATTTAGATTTTGAAGCTAACAAAAAAGATGGTCATGGTGTTGATTGGCCTATAAGGTACAAAGATTTAGAACCTTGGTATAGTTATGTAGAACGTTATATAGGCGTTAGTGGAGAAGCATTGGGACTGCCTCAATTACCAGATAGTATTTTTGAACCACCTATGGAATTAAATTGTGTAGAGCAACACCTGAAAGAACAGATGGCACAAAATCATAGACGTGTTTTAACCATTGGAAGAGTTGCACACATTACAGGAGACCAACCACATGAAGGTAGAGGCAAATGCCAATTTAGAAATAGATGTAGGAGAGGCTGTCCCTATGGAAGCTATTTTAGCAGCAACGCTTCCACATTACCTGCTGCCCAACGTAGTGGCAACATGACCCTTAGACCACATTCAATTGCCTATGAAATAGTTTATAATGATAATTTAAAAAAAGCTACAGGTGTTAGAATTATTGATGCCAAAACTAAGGAAAAACTTGAGTTTGATGCAGACATCATTTTTTGTTGTGCCTCTGCTATTGCATCAACTTCCATATTAATGCAATCTAAATCAGAAAGATTTCCAAATGGCCTTGGAAATGATTCTGGAGAATTAGGACACAACCTCATGGATCATCACGTAGGTTCTGGAGCATCAGGAACCATTGATGGTTATAGTAACAAGTATTATAAAGGAAGACGACCAAATGGCATTTACATTCCTCGTTTTAGAAATCTTGGAGATAAAGAAACTAAACAAAAATCATTTTTAAGAGGCTATGGTTATCAAGGAGGCGCCGGCAGACACGGCATTACAGAACACATAAAAGAGTTAGGATATGGAGCTGAGTTTAAAGAAGAAATATTAAAACCTGGTTCTTGGCGGATGCATCTTGGCGGTTTTGGAGAATGCTTACCTTACCATGACAATAAAATGACGTTGAATTATAATAAACTAGATCAATGGGGATTACCAACCGTTACCTTTAATGCTGAATGGAAAGAGAATGAACTTAATATGCGTAAAGATATTGTTGAACAGGCAGTAGATATGTTAACAAAGGCTGGATTTAAAAATATTGAGCCTTTTGATCGACCTGTCGCACCTGGAGTGGCAATACATGAGATGGGAACTGCCAGAATGGGAAGGAACCCAGAAACATCAATTTTGAACGAGTATAATCAGATTCATAGTGTTCAAAATGTATTTGTTACAGACGGTGCATGTATGACCTCAGCGGGGTGTCAAAATCCGTCTTTAACCTACATGGCTATTACCGCTAGAGCAGCTAATTATGCAGCCAAAGTATTTAAAACAAAACTATAATGAAAAGAGTTAGGAAATAATGGAAAAATATGATGCTATTGTCATTGGAACAGGAATTACTGGAGGATGGGCCGCCAAGGAATTATGTGAGGGTGGATTAAAGACCTTGGTTCTTGAACGTGGCAGAATGGTAGAACACATAAAGGACTATCCAACCATGAATTTAGACCCATGGGACATGGAGCTCAGAGGAGAACCTACACCCGAAGAACTTTCTCAACAGTACAAGCAAGCTAGAACTGGTTACATTGTAAAAAAAGATTCCAGACATTGGTTTGTAAATGATTTTGAACATCCTTACAATGAGAAAAAAAGATTCGATTGGCTAAGAGGATATCATGTTGGGGGTCGTTCTATCATGTGGGGTAGACAATCTTATAGATTAAGTGATTTAGATTTTGAAGCTAATATAAAAGATGGATATGGTGTAGATTGGCCTATTCGTTACAAAGACATCGAGCCTTGGTATAGTTATGTGGAACGTTTTGTTGGAATAAGTGGTGAAGCACTCGGCTTACCTCATCTGCCAGACAGTGTTTTTGAACCACCTATGGAACTCAACTGTGTAGAAGAACATCTTAAAACAGAAATGGCAAAAAACCAAGGACGTGTTCTAACCATTGGAAGAGTTGCCAATGATACAGGAAATACTCCAAGGGAAGGGCGTGGTAAATGCCAATTCAGGGCTAGGTGTAGACGAGGCTGCCCTTATGGCGGTTATTTTAGCAGTAATGCCTCAACACTTCCGGCAGCAGCACGGACCGGAAATATGACTTTAAGGCCAAATTCAATTGCCTATGAAATTGTTTATGATGACACTTTAAAAAAAGCTATAGGAGTAAAAATTATAGATACTGAAACCAAGGAAAAAATAGAATTTGAAGCAGATATTATTTTTTGTTGTGCCTCTGCGATGGCATCCGCATCAATCTTAATGCAATCTAAATCAACTAGATTTCCAAACGGTTTAGGCAATGATTCTGGAGAATTAGGACATAATATTATGGATCATCATTTGGGCTCAGGAGCTTCTGGAACAATTGATGGTTTTGATGATAAATATTATAAAGGAAGAAGACCCAATGGTATTTACATTCCTCGTTTTCGAAACTTAGGAGACAAGGCCAGTGAACAAAAATCGTTTTTAAGAGGTTATGGTTACCAAGGGGGCGCTGGAAGACGTGGTATTTTTGAGCATGTAGCAGAATTAGGTTACGGAGCAGAATTTAAAGAAAAATTACTAGAACCTGGACCATGGCGCATGGGGCTTGGTGGCTTTGGAGAATGCTTACCATACCACGACAATAAAATGACTTTAGATTATGAAAAATTAGATCAATGGGGATTACCAACCATTACTTTTGATGCAGAATGGAAAGAGAATGAACTTAACATGCGAAAAGACATCATTGAGCAAGCTGTTGAGATGTTAGATAAAGCTGGATTTAAAAATATAAACACGTTTGACAGACCTGCAGCCCCAGGTATAGGTATTCATGAAATGGGTACAGCAAGAATGGGAAGAGACCCTAAAACATCTGTACTAAACAAATATAATCAAATTCATAGCGTTCCAAATGTGTATGTGACTGATGGCGCTTGTATGACCTCAGCAGGGTGCCAGAATCCATCTTTAACCTACATGGCACTAACCGCCCGAGCTGCAAACCATGCCGTTAAACAATTTAAAACAAAAAATTCATGAAACGTAGAGAAGCATTAAAAAATATTGGATTAACAATTGGCTATTCTGCTATTGCACCAAGTGCTTTAAGCATATTACAAAGTTGTACTACTGAAAAAGAAAAATGGGTTCCACTTTTCTTTACTCAAGAAGAAGGTTTAGTGATGACCAAATTGGTAGATTTAATTTTACCAAAAACTGAAGCTACGCCTGGAGCCTTAGATGTTAATGTTCCCGAATTTTTAGACTTATATGCCTCTAAAGCTTACGACACTGAAGCTAAAGAAAAATACAGCAAAGGCATAAAGAGCATCATAGAAGCACTAGCCATTCCTGAATCTGGAGCGCAATATTTAAAAACCGAAGACTATACTAACTTGTTAGACAAATATTTAAGGCCCACTAATGAAGAAGAAATCTTATATAAACAAGAAAAGAACCTTGTCTACGAATCTCTTTTAAATTTAAGAGATCAAGCTGTTTGGGCTTATAAAACTAGTAAAACAATAGGAGAAGAAGTATTAGCTTATGACCCTATACCAACTGTTCAAAAAGGGTGTATTCCAATTGAAGAAGCTACAGGAGGAAAAGCTTGGTCATTATAAAACATTTGAACTTTAAACAAACCATATATATGAAATCTAATTTAATCAAAATTATATGTATTCTATTGATATTTTCATTTACACTTTCATGTAAAAAAAAACCAGAAAACCCGAATACTAAAACTGAATGGAAATCAATTTTTAATGGTAAGGATTTAGAAGGATGGACGCCAAAAATAATGGGGTTTGAGTATGGGAATAATTACAAAAACACCTTTATTGTTGAAGATGGCTTGTTGAAGGTATCTTATAAAGCTTATGATTCCTTTAATAATGCCTTTGGCCACTTATTTTACAAAACACCATATAGTAATTACAGGTTTAAAATGGATTATCGCTTTTTAGGAGAACAAGTTGCAGGTGGAAAAGCTTGGGCTCTAAGAAATAGTGGTATTATGATTCATTGTGAAGACCCAAAAGGCATGGAGCTAAACCAAAATTTCCCTGTTTGTATAGAAGTACAATTACTTGGGGGTAATGGTATAGATGAACGCTCTACAGGAAATTTATGTACCCCTGGTACAAATGTATTTTATAACGACACTTTGGTGACACAGCATATTATAAAATCTTCTTCAAAAACCTATCATGGTGACCAATGGGTAAATGTAGAAATTGAAGTGAGAAACGACTCCATTATAAAGCATTTCATAAATGGAGAAGAAGTATTAGCATATAACAAACCTCATATTGGAGGCGGAGCGGTAAACACTGGTGATAAATGGAGCCCTAAAGAAAATGAACCATTAAAAAGCGGCTATATTTCATTGCAAAGTGAAAGTCACCCTGTAGAATTTAAGAATATTAAATTAATGGAATTAAAATAAAATACGCTCAGTTTAACTTTAAACTGAGCGCATAATTTTTTAAATATTTATATACTTTTACTCCACAATAAACTTCCCTTTCATTAAAGCATAATGCCCTGGGAAACTACAAATAAAATCATAAGCCCCAGAAGCAGGAGCAACAAATTCAATTGAGGTGATTTGCCCACCACCTATAGTTTTAGTAAATGCAATAATGTCTTGTGAATTAACAGGAATATAATTGTTATCTCTTGCTAATGCTGCTTTACCAGCAAAAGTTGTAATATCTACACCTTTTTTTAGTATCACTACATTATGCCCCATAACATGAACATCCATTTTTCCTTTGTGTCGCAAGGTTAGTTTTACTTTCTGACCTGACTTTGCTTTAATTTCAGTTTTATCAAATTTCATTAAATCATCTCCCACTAAAACGATATTAGCCACATTAGGGTCGTCTGTCTCTTTCTCTGAGGTTGTTGATTTACTTTCATATGAAAAATTTTCTTTATCTTTTTTGTTTTCACCTCCGCAGCTAACTAAAAGTGAAACTGCGATAAATAATGTAAATACGCCTTTAACTATTCTCATTTTGTTTTAAATGTTTAATACTTTTTTCTAAAGGTTGCCTAAATTAAACTAAAAATTGAAATAAATCTGGCTTATCATTTAGATAATCACCATAAAAATTATGTTTTTTCATTTTTTCAATTAGCGGCTCAAGATCTTCAGAAGACTTTAATTGTATTCCAACAACTGCCGTACCATTTTCTCGGTTGGTTTTTTTTGCATATTCAAAATAAGTAATATCGTCATCTTTACCCAAAATATCAACCACAAACTCTTTTAAGGCACCAGCACGTTGCGGAAATTTAACAATAAAATAGTGCTTCAAATTTGCATAGAGTAAAGCACGTTCCTGTATTTCTGAGGTTCTTGTTATATCATTATTACTTCCACTTATTAAGCAAACTATATTTTTATTTTTAATCTTTTCAGCATAAAAATCTAGTGCAGCAATACTTAAAGCACCTGCTGGCTCAACTACAATGGCATCTTTATTATATAGCTCTAAAATAGTTTCACAAATCTTCCCCTCTGGAACAGTAATCATATCATCTAAATTCTGTTGGCATATGGGAAAGGTTAAATCACCTACACGCTTCACAGCGGCTCCATCAACAAACTTTTCGATGTGCTTAAGCTCAGTGTTTTTTTTATTCTTTATTGAAACAGTCATGGATGGAGCTCCTTCAGGCTCTACACCTATAATTTTTGTATTTGGAGATAAAACTTTGAAAACTGACGATAACCCAGCAGCCAAACCACCTCCACCTACAGGAATAAAAATATAGTCAATGGGTTCTTTGGCTTGTTTAATTATTTCTAACCCAATAGTTGCTTGTCCTTCAATAACCTTTTTATCATCAAAAGGGTGTATAAAAATTTTGCCCGTTTCGTTTCCTTCTAAAACAGTTGCATAATACGCATCATCAAAAGTGTCTCCCACTAATTTTATTTCAATAAACCCCCCACCAAACATTTTTACTTGTTCTATCTTTTGGTTAGGGGTTGGTGTTGGCATATAAATAGTTCCTTTTATTTCTAGCAACTTACATGATAAAGCTACTCCTTGTGCATGATTCCCTGCACTGGCACAAACAACCCCATTTTTAGCTTCGGTTTCAGACAAAGAACTTATTTTATTATAAGCTCCTCTTATTTTGTATGAACGGACCTGCTGTAGATCTTCCCTTTTAAAATAAATATTAGCATTATACTTATTGGAATATCTTAATCCATAGCTTAATGGTGTGACTGCCGATACATTTTTGATAGTTTCTGCAGCCTCTCTAACATCATTTATATCTGGAAAGTAAGTCATGTTACCTCTAAAGTTATTCTTCTGTGAAATTGAAAACTAATTATTATGCAATTTAAGTATTTGCATTTTCATAAAATGGAATAAAAAACAAAAAACCTCATAGGTCTTATAACTATGAGGTTTTAATATTTAGCTTCCCATTTTCCTGAGAATGACAATTTCAAAGAAACCCTCAACCTAAAACGCAGAGGATTTTTTAAATTTATTCTTAAACAATAGGCTTCATGGCAGTCATAGACGCTCTAAGGAACGTTCCAATTTTTTCTACTGGATGTGCTCTTAACGCTGCATTAACCTCAATTAATCTAGCATTATCAACGCTATCACCATTATCTTTAGCATATGCTTTACCAATCACATTGGTATCAATAGTTTTCATAAAATCTGCTAATAAAGGCTTACATGCGTGGTCGAATAAATAACAACCATACTCAGCCGTATCAGAAATCACACGGTTCATTTCATATAATTTCTTTCTAGCAATAGTATTAGCAATTAAAGGAGTTTCATGTAAAGACTCATAATAAGCAGATGCATCAATAATTCCTGATTCAGTCATTGCCTCGAATGCTAATTCTACCCCTGCTCTTACTAAAGCAACCATTAAAACCCCATTATCATAATATTCTTGTTCTGAAATTTCAACATCACCTGCAGGAGTTTTTTCAAAATTAGTTTCTGCAGTAGCTGCTCTCCAACCTAAAAGGTCTGCATCTCCATTAGCCCAATCAGCCATCATTCCACTAGAGAAACGTCCTTCCATAATATCGTCCATGTGTTTTTGGAATAGTGGACGCATAATATCTTTTAACTCTTCAGATAATTCAAAAGCTTTAATTTTTGCTGGATTAGACAATCTATCCATCATATTGGTTATTCCACCATATTTAAGACCTTCAGTGATTGTTTCCCATCCATATTGAATTAACTTAGAAGCATATCCAGGTTCAATTCCTTTTTCAACCATTTTATCGAAACATAAAATAGAACCCGTTTGTAATAAACCACACAAAATGGTTTGTTCACCCATCAAATCAGATTTAACCTCGGCAACAAAAGACGATGCCAATACACCTGCTCTATCTCCACCAGTTGCTACAGCGTAAGCCTTCGCTTGCGCCCAACCTTTTCCTTCTGGGTCGTTTTCAGGATGAACAGCTATTAGTGTAGGCACACCAAATCCTCTTTTATATTCCTCTCTAACTTCTGAACCAGGACATTTTGGTGCTACCATTATTACTGTTAAATCTTCACGAATTTGCATGCCTTCTTCAACAATATTAAAACCGTGAGAATAAGATAATGTTGCTCCTTTTTTCATTAAGGGCATTACCGCGTTAACAACACTGGTATGTTGCTTGTCTGGAGTAAGATTTAAAACTAAATCTGCCGTTGGAATTAGTTCTTCGTAAGTCCCCACATTAAAGCCATTCTCTGTTGCATTCACATAAGAAGCTCTTTTTTCCTTGATAGCCGCTTCACGTAACGTATAAGAAATATCAAGACCAGAATCTCTCATGTTCAATCCTTGATTAAGCCCTTGAGCTCCACAACCTACAATTACAATTTTCTTTCCTTTTAAAGCATTTACCCCATCTTCAAACTCTGAAGAATCCATAAACCTACACTTTGATAATTGATCTAATTTGTCTCTTAGCGTTAAAGTGTTAAAATAATTTCCCATTTTAATATTCTTGTTTTTAATACTTGTTTCACCCTAAAAAGAAAGGGCCTTTAATTATATGTTAATTTTTAATTTGTGCTAATAACTCAGTAATTTTCATTTCATCTTTTGTAACTGCTATTCTGCCCGAACGCACAAATTGCATGATACCAAAAACATTCAATTCTTTTCTCAAGGCTTCAATTTCATGGCGCCTACCCGATTTTTCTAAAACAAAAAATTCTCTGTTCACTGTTACAATCCTTGTGTTACTTTCCTTTATAATATTTTGAATTTGAGGTTCATCAAACAACAAGTCAGATTTTATCTTGAACATACAAGATTCTGTATAAATAGTTTCATGATCATCATGATAATAAGCCTTGATTACCTCGACTTGCTTCTCTATCTGCCCAACTATTTTTTTAGCTTGTATTTCTGTTATATTGACTACAATAACGAATCGATTTACATTTTCAATCTCAGATTGCGATGTTGTTAAACTCTCAATATTGATATGTCTACGCTGAAAAATTGCCGATATACGATTTAACAGACCAATATTGTTTTCAGTATAAACCGAAATGGTAAGTGTTTTTATTTCTTCACTCATTTTATAAGAGATATGAGAAAAAAGAAAAAAGAGAAAGACATGTAATTATCTAAAACTCTTTATTCTTTTTATATGGTTCTTTATACTTTTTAACTTAATCTAATATCAGATACCGAAGCACCTGAAGGAATCATTGGAAACACATTATCTTCCTTCTCTACACATACTTCAAGGAAGTAAGATGATTTTGAAGCGATCATTTCCTGAACAGCATCTGCTAACTCTTCACGTTTTACAACTCTTTTTGCATCAATATGATAACCTTTTGCTATAGTTACAAAATCAGGATTTGTCATTTCTGTAGAGGCATAGCGTTTATCAAAAAACAATTGTTGCCACTGGCGTACCATTCCTAAAAATTCATTGTTCAAAACTACAATTTTTACGGGTACTTCTTGTTGGAAAATAGTACCTAATTCTTGAATATTCATCTGGTATCCTCCATCTCCAATAATAGCAACAACTTCGCGCTCTGGTTTTGCCATTTTAGCTCCAATAGCAGCTGGTAAGGCAAACCCCATGGTACCTAAACCTCCAGAAGTAATATTACTTTTTGTTTTATTAAACTCCGCATATCTGCAAGCAATCATTTGATGCTGTCCTACATCGGAAACAATAGCTGCATTTCCTTTTGTTTGTATATTTATTTCCTTAAGAACTTCTCCCATGGTTAAGCCCTCTTTTTCTGGAAGCAAATCAGACTTGATTACTTTTTCATATTCAATTTCATATAAGTCCTTAAATTCCTGATGCCAATCCTCATGTGAATTTGCATTAAGTTCCTTTAATAAAAGTCCTAAACTTTCTTTACAATCTCCTAAAACAGCAACATCTGTTTTTACATTCTTATCTATCTCAGCCGGATCTATATCAAAATGAATGACCTTGGCTTGTTTAGCATAAGTATTTAAATCTCCTGTAACACGGTCGTCAAAACGCATTCCAATAGCAATTAAAACATCACATTCATTGGTTAGTTTATTAGGTGCATAATTACCGTGCATGCCCACCATACCAACGTTTAATGGATGTGATGTTGGAATAGCTGAAGCTCCTAAAATAGTCCATGCTGCTGGCACTCCAGATTTTTCAATTACCGCTTTTAACTCTTCTTCTGCTTCACCTAAAATAACACCTTGACCCCAAACAATTAGTGGTTTTTTAGCATTATTGATTAATTCTGCGGCAGTCTTCAAAGACTCAATATTAACCTTTGGAGCAGGTGTATAACTTCTTATTCCAGTACACTTTTTGTACGAAAAATCAAATTCCTGAAACTGCGCATCTTTTGTAATATCTATTAAAACAGGCCCTGGTCTTCCACTTCTTGCTATATAAAATGCTTTAGCCAAAACCACAGGAATATCCTCGGCCTTCGTAACTTGATGATTCCATTTGGTAACAGGTGTAGAAATACCAACAATATCAGTTTCTTGAAAGGCATCGCTACCTAACAAATGCGAAGGCACTTGCCCCGTAATACATACTAGCGGCGTAGAATCTATTTGAGCATCTGCAATACCAGTAACTAAATTTGTTGCTCCTGGACCAGACGTCGCCATGGCAACCCCTACTTTTCCAGAAATACGAGCGTATCCCTGAGCTGCATGTGCTGCCCCTTGTTCATGACGTGTTAATACATGATGAATTTTTCCTTGATATTTGAACAATTCATCGTAAACCGGCATAATAGCACCACCTGGGTAGCCATATAATATATCAACCCCTTCCTCAATCAAACATCTTATAATAGCTTCACATCCGGTGATACGCTCCGTTTTGGTAGCTGCCGTTTTATTGGTTTCCATGGTTTCAGTATTCATTTTATAACTTTTCACCTTTTGCATTCGCATTAGGTATTATTTTATTTTTTTAATATTTATCAGTAACACACCCTTCTGAAGCCGAAGCTACAGAACGTGCATATTTGTACAATATCCCTTTAGTATGCTTTAATGGAGGTGCTTGCCATTTAGCTTTTCGACTTGCCATTTCCTCATCTGAAATATTTAGGGTAATTGTGTTATCCTCGGCATTAATCGTAATGGTATCTCCTGTTTCAACAAGAGCAATAGTACCGCCAACTTGTGCCTCTGGTGTTACATGACCCACAACAAACCCATGGGTTCCTCCAGAGAAACGACCATCTGTAATTAGGGCCACCGATTTACCCAAACCTGCTCCCATAATCATCGATGTAGGTTTTAGCATTTCTGGCATTCCAGGTCCTCCTTTTGGTCCTACGTAACGAATGACGACAACATTTCCTTTTTCTACTTCTCCATTAGAAATCCCATCATTCGCTTCAGGTTCACTGTTGTAAACCACTGCTTTTCCTTCAAATTTCAATCCTTCTTTTCCTGATATTTTAGCAACCGCACCTTCTTCGGCTAAGTTCCCTCTTAATATTTGCAGGTTTCCAGAAGATTTTAAAGCCTTATCGGTACTGTAAACAACATCTTGCTCTTCAAACTCCATGGCTTCAACATCAGCAAGATTTTCGGCTAGTGTTTTACCTGTTACCGTCATACATTCACCATGTAAAAGTCCTTTTTCTAACAAATATTTCATGATTTTAGGTGTCCCTCCAATACCATGAACATCTTCCATTAAATATTTACCTGATGGTTTTAAATCTCCAATGAGTGGTGTTCTATCGCTAATTTTTTGAAAATCTTCTAAACTAAACTCTATATCGGCAGCATATGCAATTGCCAAGTAATGTAATACCGCATTGGTAGATCCTCCCAAGGCATTTACTAAAGTAATGGCGTTCTCAATAGACTTCTTAGTAACAATATCTTTTGGTTTTAAATCTAATTCCAAAAGATTTTTCATAGCCTTTGCTGTACGTTCAGCTTCTGTAAGTTTGCTTGGGTTCACCGCTGGAATAGATGAGTTATATGGTAACGCCATTCCCATGCATTCTATAGAAGACGCCATAGTATTAGCAGTATACATCCCTCCACACGCACCAGCTCCTGGAATAGATTTTTTAATTATTTCCTTATATTCTGCATCATCAATTTCACCAGCAATTTTTTGACCCAACGCCTCAAAAGCAGACACAATATTTAATTTGCGACCTTTATATTTACCTGAAGCAACACTTCCTCCATAAACCATAATAGATGGTCTGTTCAACCTTAACATGGCAATAATAGCACCTGGCATATTTTTATCACAACCAACTACACCAATTAATCCATCGTAAGCCATACCATTTACTACAGTCTCCATTGAGTCTGCTATGATATCTCTAGAAGCTAATGAATATTTCATTCCAGGAGTACCCATAGAAATCCCATCTGAAACACCAATGGTCCCAAATACTAATCCTACTTGACCCGTTTCGTTTATACGTTTTTTAATTTCAGCAGCTATATTATTCAAATGCATGTTACAAGGGTTTCCGTCATATCCCGTACTTCCTATAGCAATTTGAGGCTTCTTTAAATCTTCTTCTGTTAAACCAGCAGCGTATAACATTGCTTGCGATGCTGGTTGTGATGGATTTTGAGTAACTGTTTTACTATATTTATTAAGTTCGCTCATGTTCTTTATCAATAATTTTAAATCTTATTCAGTATGTATGTTGATAATTCAACGATTTTAAGAGTTTTAACAAAAAATGTTAATTTATAATCAACGAAAATAAACCTTTAACCATTTTCGGGTTTTTATTTATATAAAACAAGGTTAAATTCATAGCACAGAAAAACATAATACATCTCTGATTAACAATGTTTTAACTTTATTTTTTTATGATGCCCAATACTTGAAAAAAATCACAAAAAAACCTTCCTTAATAATAGGAAGGCTTGAGTTGTATTTTACTTTTATCAAATAACATTTTCTATCCATGTGAAATAACCAGAATGCCACTGAAAGGAATGATGTTAGAATATAAACTTTTCATCTTGAACGCAACAAATGTTTACAATTAAAATCTACCAACTAAAATTTTGGTTAAAAAAATAAAAATTGAATAGTGTTTCTATTAAATTTTATATTTTTGCTCTCGTATTAATAGAGGAAAGATTTGACTGATTGCAACCTCTTCTAGTTTATTTCACTTAATAAAAAGATTCTGAAATAAATTGGAAATAAAAAATGCTAAAGGCAGTGTTTGCTTCCTTGACGTTTTCCGTCAAATCTTACTCAGTAAATTACAAAAAATGTCTTATTTATTCACTTCGGAAAGTGTTTCTGAAGGGCACCCAGATAAAGTTGCAGACCAGATTAGTGATGCCCTTATTGATAATTTTCTAGCTTTTGATATAGATTCTAAAGTAGCCTGCGAAACCTTAGTAACTACCGGACAAGTGGTGTTAGCTGGTGAGGTCAAATCTACCACTTATTTAGATGTTCAAAAAATAGCAAGAGACACCATCAACAAAATAGGTTATACCAAAGGCGAATACATGTTCGATGGAAATTCTTGTGGTGTGTTTTCGGCTATCCACCCTCAATCTCCAGACATCAATCAAGGAGTAGACCGTGGCACTAAGCAAGAACAAGGTGCAGGTGACCAAGGAATGATGTTTGGCTATGCTACCAATGAAACCGAAAACTACATGCCTATAGCTCTTGATTTATCTCATAGAATCTTAATTGAACTTGCAGCACTACGCAGAGAGAATAAAGATATTACTTATTTAAGACCAGATTCTAAAAGTCAGGTGACCATTGAATATAGCGATGACAATGTACCGCAACGTATTGACGCTATTGTAATATCTACACAACACGATGATTTTGATGATGACGAGACCATGTTGGCCCAAATTAGAAAAGATATTGTTGAGATACTGATTCCTAGAGTTGTAGCTAAATTACCAGAGGCTACTCAAAATTTATTTAATGACAATATTAAATATCACATTAATCCTACAGGAAAATTTGTTATTGGTGGACCACATGGTGATACAGGCTTAACAGGACGTAAAATTATTGTAGACACCTACGGTGGAAAAGGCGCTCATGGTGGTGGTGCTTTTTCAGGAAAGGATCCAAGTAAAGTTGATAGAAGTGCCGCTTATGCTACTAGACATATTGCTAAAAACCTAGTAGCCGCTGGGGTTTCAGATGAAGTTTTGGTACAAGTTAGTTATGCTATTGGTGTTGTGGAACCTATGGGTATTTTTATTGATACCTATGGAACATCAAAGGTTAATTTGAGCGATGGAGATATTGCTAAAAAGGTATCTAAAATATTTGATATGCGCCCTTATGCCATTGAAGAACGTTTAAAATTACGTTCACCTATGTATAGTGAAACGGCAGCATACGGACACATGGGACGAACCAATAGAACGGTTACAAAAACATTTTCACAACCGAGCGGAGAAAGTATTACATTAGATGTTGAATTATTTACTTGGGAAAAACTAGATTATGTAGATAAAGTAAAACAGGCGTTTGGCCTATAAAAAACTTAAAAAATTCTTAAAAAGCTTCCAAATATTGGAAGCTTTTTAACTTGTTCAAAAATTATAATTTAGTACATATCAAAGTATACGCCTATTGATAAATTGCATTGATCTATTTGCTTATTTTTGAAAATTGGAGGCAAATTGTATTTAGCACATAACACAACACCTCCATACACATAGTATTTTAGGCGTGTGCAATTCAAACAACTCGTGTTAAACTTTCCTATTGTTTTTTTAGCCCTTTTGTGAATTCTAGCTCATTTTACTTTCTGTCTATACAAACGTAATTTTTATACTAGTGGTTGCCTAAAGGTTAATTCATCTATTAAATGATATTAAAAGAATAATAACAAAACATGTTTATATTGTTAAATATCTATTTATTATTTATCAAAATAAAGGTTTTGATAATTTATTTATTGACATTTATTAAAATACATGATAATCATTCAATTTTTATTAAATTTGATAAAACAACTCTCATAGTACTGAATATGCAAAATTCAACTCTTTTTTCTTCTTATGATTTTTTAAAAGACACTTGGGACGAGATGTTTTCAAATAATGATGCATTGCGAAAGCAGTATGAAATTATAAGCAATTATTTACAGTACACCTCACCGGAAGAACTTTCGAAAAAAGAAGAACTTTCCAAACAATTGTTTATGCATCAGGGGGTTACCTTTACCGTTTACAATGACGAAAAAGGTATTGAGAAAATTTTTCCATTTGATATCTTACCAAGAATAATTACTTCTAAAGAATGGGAAAAAATTGAAAATGGCATTAAGCAACGCATCACAGCTTTAAACCTCTTCATAAAAGATATTTATAACGAGCAATTTATTTTTAAAGACAAAGTTGTTCCTGCAAATTTAATATATGATTGCCCTTATTTTTTAAGAGAAATGAAAGGTGTCACGCCACCTTTTGACATTTATGTTCATATTACAGGAGTAGATTTAATAAGAAACAATGACGGAGAATTTTATGTGTTAGAAGATAATCTAAGAACGCCTTCTGGTGTTAGTTACATGCTCGAGAATAGAGAAATATCTAAGCGTATTTTTCCAGGTATATTACCCAAATGCAATGTACTTTCGGTTTCTAGTTATCCTGATATTCTTTACAAAAAGCTACGCCAATGCAGTACTCAAGACAATCCCAATGTAGTTTTACTAACTCCAGGTATATATAATTCTGCATATTACGAACATACCACTCTAGCGCGTTTAATGGGAATTGAGCTCGTTGAAGGCTCTGATTTAGTAGTAAAGGATCATGTGGTTTATATGAAAACTACTTTTGGACTAAAACGAGTTGATGTCATTTACCGTAGAGTTGATGATGATTTTCTTGATCCTATGGAATTTAATTCAAAAAGCGTTTTAGGTGTAGCGGGTATTATGTCTGCATATCGTAAAGGCAACGTTACTATAGTTAATGCTCCAGGCACTGGAATAGCAGATGACAAAGCTGTTTACACCTTTGTTCCGGATATGATTAGATACTACTTAAACGAAGAACCTATATTAAAAAATATTGAAACCTATCAACTTGGTAAACCTGAGGATTTTGCTTATGTGAAAAAAAATATCAACAAAATGGTAATTAAAAAAACTGATGGTAGTGGTGGTTACGGTATGTTGATGGGGCATGAAGCAAGTAATGAGGAAATCGATGACTATTTTAAAGTTGTTAATAAAAACCCTGCAGCATATATTGCACAACCTATTTTAAAACTATCCACAGCACCATGTTATATAGATGGTAAACTATCACCTAGATGTGTAGATTTAAGGCCTTTTGCATTATATGGCCCTGATGGCATTGATATTTGCCCAGGAGGTTTAACTCGTGTAGCTCTTAAAAAGGGCTCTCTGGTTGTGAATAGTTCACAAGGTGGTGGCAGTAAAGATACTTGGGTAATTAAATAATTAAAATGCTTAGTAGAGTAGCAAATAACTTAATTTGGATGAACCGCTATATGGAACGCGGTTATAGCGTATTGAATTTATTAAAAGTGAATTACTCTGCCCATCAAGATTCTCCTGATCTTTTCCCATGGACTCCTATAATTAACAACTATTGTGGATCTGACAGTGGTTTTTCTTCAGAAAATTCAATTGAGTGTATTAATCACATGATTTTTAATTTAGATAATCAAAATTCTATAATTAATTTAGTTACAAGATCGCGTGAAAACGCAAGAAGTGTTCAAGAGCACATTCCAAGAGAGCTATGGCTTGGTATTAATAGTTACTATCTTTATCTGACAAAGCCAGAACTACCAAACAAACTATACCAAGAAGACCCTGTAGTTTTTTTAGACAGACTATTAAACCACCAATTACTATATTACGGAAAGATTGACATTACTCAAGAACGAGGTTCTGCTTACTACTTTATGGATATTGGCAAATTTTTGGAACGCGTTATTCAAATCTCAGATCTTGCTTCCATGAAATTGAAGGAAATAGCAAAAACATCTGATGCCTTAGAACGAAGTTTTCTTTGGAAAAATTTTTTACTATCCATTGGTGCCTACCAGCTCTATTTAAAGAAATATAAGTCTACATTTCAAGAGGATTTTATAATAAAGTTAATATTTCAAGAACAATTATTCCCAAAATCCTTATATTATTGTGTTAACAAATTAAGCAGACATATCAATCAGCTTATACAAACCAATGAATTGGTCAATAACGATTTAGAATTCCTTTTAGGAAAGTTACAAAGCACCATTCAATACACAACCATAGAAAGCATTAATGAGCAAGGATTAACTAATTTTATTGCTAGTATAAAAAACGATATCACAAATATTTCCTTAAGCATCAATAATGTGTATTTTTCAAACCAAAGTTAGGTTATTATGGCTTTGTACTACATAAAACATATGACAAAATACACATATAGCGGTAATGTGATTGATGGAGCCAATCAAATACGTTTATACCCCTTCAATAATGAATTTCAAAAAGTAGTATCGCAAAAGATAACAATAAACGGAAACCCAAGCGTTACCACTTACCAAGATTTTTATCACAATATTGTTGGTACGTTTATGTTAATTACTCCTCACAATTTTTTATCAATTGAGTCTGATATTGAAGTTAATACCCAACCTGTTGTCTTTCCAGAAGACAAAGCTAAACCTGAAGAGCAATGGCAGCTCTTAGAATCTTTGAAAGAGGATATCCTGTTTATGGACTATTTAAAATTTATCACTTTTGATGGCACTCCTGATATTAGAAAAATGATTGCTTCAAAAAATAAATCTCTCATAACTCCTTATAAAGTAGCTTTAGAGTTCTGCGAGTTTATTTATAACAACTTTAAATATATTCAAGGCATTACTAATGTAGATTCTAAATTAGACCAAGTTTGGGAACTTAAAGCTGGCGTTTGTCAAGACTTTACTAACATTTTATTACAAATGGTACGCATGATGGGTATACCAGCTCGTTATGTTAGTGGTTACATTTGTCCTGGAGACTCCAAAACTAGAGGTGAAGGCGCTACACATGCGTGGATAGAAGTCTATATTCCTTTTTATGGGTGGTTAGGTTTAGATCCTACTAACAATCTTGTAGCCTCTGAACATCATGTGAAAGTTGCTGTTGGTAGAAATTATAATGATTGTACTCCTGTTAAAGGGGTTTATAGAGGCCAAGTAAAAGATAGTTTATTTGTAAAAGTACATGTTAGCACAACAAAAAACCATAATGATATTAGCATAGATGAATCTGATTCAGAAAGATCTGATACTTCTAAAAATAGTATCCCTAAAAATAGCTACCGGCAAAATTTAGAATTTACCCAACAGCAGCAGCAACAGTAATAAAAAATCACTTCTTCCTATCAATCACATAATTAACCATAAGCTCTAAAGAGCTTTTAAACTCAGATTCCGGATAATCATTAAGCATTTTTATTGCCTCTTCTTGGAAGGCTTTCATTTTAGTTACAGCATAATCCAGTCCACCATTGTCTTTCACAAAGTTAATGACTTCTTTCACTCGCCTTTTATCTTTATTATGATTTTTCACCGAATTAATAAGCCAATTCTTATCTTTTTTACTTGAATTATTAAGAACATATATTAAAGGTAAGGTCATTTTTTGCTCCTTGATATCAATTCCAGTTGGTTTTCCAATGGCCGTGTCTCCATAATCAAATAAGTCATCTTTTATTTGAAATGCCATACCAATAAGTTCTCCAAATTTTCGCATTTTTTCAACATGCTCGGAATCCGGTTTTACTGAAGCTGCTCCCAAGCTACAGCAGGCAGCTATTAACGTTGCTGTTTTTTGACGAATGATTTCATAATACACCTCCTCGGTGATATCTAATTTTCTAGCCTTTTCAATTTGAAGCAACTCTCCCTCACTCATTTCTCTTACTGCTACCGAGATAATTTTTAGTAAATCAAAATCATTATTATCTATAGACAACAACAAGCCCTTAGATAATAAAAAATCGCCAATCAAAACAGCTATCTTGTTTTTCCATAGGGCATTTACAGAGAAAAAACCTCGACGTCTATTACTATCGTCAACTACATCGTCATGAACCAACGTTGCAGTATGTATTAACTCTATTACCGAAGCGCCTCTATAAGTGCGTTCCCTCACCTCGCCATTAGACACCATTTTGGCTACTAAAAACACAAACATGGGGCGCATTTGCTTTCCTTTACTATTTACTATGTAGTGGGTAATTCTATTCAACAAAGCTACTTTGCTTGACATTGACAATTGAAACTTTTGTTCGAAAAGCTCCATTTCAAAGGCTATAGGTTGCTTTATCTGTTCAACTATTTTCAATTTTAATTTTTAGAAAGTTCAAATATAATATTAATTGTTTTATTGAAATTCAGCTTTATGAAATTACTGTTTTTTTATCAGGCAACTTTGATTACCATTTGCCGGTAGGTATTATTTGGTATTTTTCTATAGCTACTTTAGATGTGTTTAAAATATAGATAAACACTTTTTCTCCCTCAATGTCAAAATACTCTTTGTTAAAAAGGTTTTCTTTATTATTTGGTTTATAATAACCTTCAAGTTTATCTAAACTTTTCTCTATCATCTCATCAACAACTTCATAAATTTCTCCGTGAATTGCAGTATTACCATTTTTTACAACCCCGGGAAATGACTGTAAATTAACCATGCTGTATTCTGGTCTTGTTATATAGTCTCGTATTTTTTTAGAATCTCTCAATAGTTTATGGTTACAATACCCTTTTTTTAGTGTTCCATAAACAAAATAATACTGCTTATTCATAGTTTAAATAATACAATAGACTAGTTTTTATTGGCTAATTGCCCACAGGCAGCATCAATATCTTTTCCTCTACTCCTACGGATAGTTACTATAATATCATTAGCTTCCAGAACTTTTTGATACATATCTATGGCTTCTAGATTTGCCTGTTGAAACTCACCATCATCGATAGGGTTATACTCAATGAGGTTTACTTTGCTTGGTGCAAACTTGCAAAAACTAACTAAAGCATCTACGTCTTTTCTCTTATCATTTATACCTCTCCAAACTACGTATTCATAAGTAATTCTGTTCTTGGTTTTTGCATACCAATATTGTAATGCTTCCCTTAAATCTTTAAGCGGAAAGGTTTTATTAAATGGCATAATGGTATCACGCACTTCATCTATAGCCGAATGTAAAGATACCGCCAACTTGAACTTTACGCCATCATCAGCCATTTTCTTTATCATTTTTGGAACTCCGGAGGTTGAAACCACAATACGTTTTGGAGACATCCCTAATCCTTCTGGTGAAGTAATCTTATCAATGGCCTTTAGTACATTATTATAGTTCATGAGTGGTTCTCCCATACCCATAAACACAATATTGCTTAGCGGCCTATTATGATACAATCTACTTTCTTGGTCTATGGTAACTACTTGATCATAAATTTCATCAGGGTTTAGGTTACGCATACGCTTTAAGCGTGCTGTTGCACAAAACCTGCAATCTAAACTGCAACCCACCTGACTTGATACACAGGCCGTAGTTCTAGATTTGGTTGGAATTAAAACCGATTCTACTACTAACCCATCATGTAATCTCACCGCATTTTTAACCGTACCATCACTACTACGCTGCATGGTATCCACCTTAATGTGGTTAATTACAAAATTATCCTCAAGCATTTGGCGCGTACTTTTTGATAGGTTGGTCATAGCATCAAAACTATGTGCAGATTTCTGCCACAACCATTCATAGACTTGATTACCACGAAATGCTTGATCACCTTCCTGTACAAAGAATTCTCTAAGTTGGTTTTTGGTTAATGCTCTGATGTCTTTTTTTGTAATTGCCATAAGTCTTGCAAAAATAACGAAAGCAAATGCGATATACGATTTTTGATTTAGGAATTACGATTTTAATCTTGCATTAGAAATTGAGGTATTATTGGAACTCTTTTTGAGTTGTTCTACTTATGCAAAACAAAAAAGCATCGGCCTAAATATTTATATTCACGAATACAACAACCTAAAACATTAAACAATGAGTAAAGCTCAAGTCCTAAATGTCACTACTATATAGTTTAATAAGCACATAGCTATATGTAAAACAAAAAAGCCCCAATAAAAGGGGCTTAATGTATGACACTTGATACTTTATTATATGATTAACATAGCATCTCCGTAACTGTAAAATCTATACTTTTCCTTAACTGCTTCTTCGTAAGCCTTCATAATAAAATCATGACCAGCAAATGCTGATACCATCATTAATAATGTTGATTTTGGTGTATGAAAATTAGTTATCATACAGTTGGCAATACTAAAATCGTATGGTGGAAATATAAATTTATTAGTCCAACCTTCCATTTCATTAAGTAAACCGTTTGAAGACACAGAACTTTCAATAGTTCTCATAGCTGTAGTACCTACAGCACACACTCGTTTTTTATTTTGAATAGCCTTGTTTACAGTTTCTACTGCTAAACTATTTATAGAAATTTCTTCACTATCCATTTTATGTTTAGAAAGATCTTCTACCTCAACAGGGTTGAAAGTACCCAAGCCAACATGTAAGGTTACTTCGGCAAAATTAACACCTTTGATCTCTAAGCGCTTTAATAAGTGCTTAGAAAAATGAAGTCCTGCTGTAGGAGCTGCAACTGCTCCTTCATTTTTTGCATAAATAGTTTGGTAACGGTCTTCATCCTCTGGTTCAACATCTCTTTTAATGTATTTAGGCAATGGTGTTTCACCTAATTCTTGTAGTTTTCTACGAAAATCAGAATAGGAACCATCATATAAAAAACGTAGTGTTCTTCCTCTTGAAGTAGTATTATCAATAACCTCTGCTACTAAAGTTTCATCATCACCAAAGTAAAGTTTATTACCAATTCTAATTTTTCTAGCGGGGTCTACCAAAACATCCCAAAGGCGTTGTTCTTCATTAAGTTCTCTCAACAAGAACACTTCTATCCTAGCACCAGTCTTTTCTTTATTACCGTATAATCTTGCAGGAAATACTTTTGTGTTGTTTAGTATTAACACATCATCTTGATCAAAATAATTAATGATATCTTTAAACAGTTTGTGTTCAATGGTTTGTTCTTTTCTATTTAAAACCATTAAGCGTGATTCGTCTCTGTTTTCTGATGGGTATTCTGCTAAAAGTTCTTGAGGTAAATTAAAGCCAAAGTTTGATAATTTCATGTACTCTTTTTTAAAATAGTTTGATGTAAAAGCTGATATCTATCCTAATAAATAATCTATATCTTTTTCTACAGATATTTTTACAAAGTTGCAAATATACAATCTGTAAATAGGGGTTGTCAAGTAATTACCTAATTATTATTGAGATATTTTAAAACCAATAGATTTTAAATCGTCCCAGAAGGTTGGATATGATTTTGAAACCACCATAGCATCCTCTATCACAATGGGTGACTTTAAAGCAATAGGTGCAAATGCCATAGCCATTCTGTGGTCGTTATAGGTTGCAATAGATACAAATTCCTTGATATTCTTTGAGGCCTTTAAGTGTAAAGATTTATCTGTAATCTCAACATCTCCTCCTAATTTTTCTATTTCGGTTTTTAAAGCCACCAATCTGTCGGTTTCCTTTATTTTTAGTGTATGAAGACCGAATAAATCACAAGGAATCCCTAAAGTAAAACATGTCACTGCAATGGTTTGCGCAATATCCGGAGCATTTTTTAAATCTAGCTCTAACGGCTGTACTTCAGAAGATATTTTCTTTAAGGTGATTGTATGGTCTTTAAAAATAGTTTCAACTCCAAAATACTTGTAAATATCAACTAAAACAGAATCGCCTTGTAATGAGTTTTTTTTGTATGATGATAAGCAAATCTCTGTACCAACTTTACTTATGGCTACTATACTGAAATAGTATGATGCTGAAGACCAATCTGATTCTACTACTAAGGTTTTAGGCATTGGGTTTTTTGTATTGGGCTTAACAGTAATGACATTATCTTCAAAAGATGTTTCTATCCCAATTTCATCTAATAAGCTTAAGGTCATTTTTATATATGGTACCGACGTGATTTCTCCTTCAAGCGTTAATTCTAGTCCGTTTTCTAATTTTGAAGCAATGAGTAATAACGCCGAAATATATTGACTACTTACATTAGCTGCCAATGACACTTTATGTCTGGTGAGTTTTTTACCTGTTATTTTTATGGGTGGAAACCCCTCGTTTAATTCGTATTCAATATCAGCTCCTAACGCTTTTAAGGCCTCTACTAGAATTTTTATAGGCCGTTCTTTCATACGTTTAGAACCCGTAAGTGTAACTGTTCTTCCTTCTTGAATTGCAAAAAAAGCAGTAAGAAATCGCATGGCAGTACCAGCATGATGGATATCAACTATTTCAGAATTCGAACTCAATGCGCTTGTCATTAAGTTACTATCATCTGAGTTAGATACGTTTTTAAGTGTAAATACGGGGTATAATGCTTTTAATAGTAATAGCCTATTAGATTCACTTTTCGACCCTGTTATTTGAACTGAAGACTTTTGTGCTATCTCAGATTTATGAAGTGTAATTTGCATAACTATGAATACCTGTTATAAACAAGCTGCAAATTTACTGGATAATAGAGATTAATACTATGAAACTTATTGATTTTTTTTATGACCTCTTTTCTTGAATAAAATATTATTTCAATTTTTCATTATTATGATGCCTATCATGGTCTCGTTTGGCTTTTTTTTCCATTCTTTTATCAAAAGCTTGCTGTAAATCGGTACCCGTTTGATTAGCCAAACACAATAACACAAAAAGTACATCGGCTAACTCTTCGCCGAGATCTTTATCCTTATCACTTTCCTTTTCGCTTTGTTCTCCGTAGCGTCGTGCTATAATACGTGCAACTTCTCCAACCTCTTCGGTGAGTTGCGCCATATTAGTAAGCTCATTAAAATAGCGTACACCATGTTCATTTATCCATTCATCTACAACCTTTTGAGCGTTTTTTATATCCATTATACTTTTGATAAAACTATTTGTTCTGCTTCTTTTTGTATAAATGTATTAAAATATTCCTTTAATGCCTCATAATAAATTGGAGACAAAATAGATTGATTAATTTGTGTCTCAACAGCTACTTGAATAGTACTACCATTACCCATAACATTGTAGCTAAAAGACCCTAGGCTATCTGGCAAAGCAAGAGAAACAGACTCTGGAATACTTTCTATTATGTATCCCTCAGGAATATTAATCAATATCTTATATGAAGATACAGATGGATACCCAAAATCTACTGGAAACTCTCTTTTTTCTAACTTAAAAGGATTCTCAACTGTTCTAAAATGGAATAGCGGTGAAAAATACATTTTATCTCCAATAATGTCAGCTTGATTTTCTTTTAAAAACTTATAAGATTCTGTAACTGGTTTTGATAAATCTGTATCGTTCTTAACCACATAATTTTCAATTTTAATACCATCATAAGTATTCTCTAGTCTTTCTAAAAAATCACTTTTATCTGCTCTTATGTATTCATTTCTAAAAGCTAGTGCCTTATGATTAGTTTTAGTACTTCTATAATTTCCATGAATTGTTCCTTCTTCATCAATCTTCAACATCATAGAAATTAAATTCTTTGATTTTGTCCTAGGATACAAATCAATTAAACCAGAACCTCCATTTTCTGCCGCTATTCTCCCCTGCCAATTCAAAACTCTTAATGGTAAAATATTTGGAATAGAATATTCTTCAGTTGCGTCCAACAAAGCTTCAGAACCATCAGGTAGTTTTACCCAGGTTACCACATAATTATAGCCTTCTCTGGTTGGAAACAATGGTACTCCATGATTTCTAGTACTCACTAAAACAGGATTCGCATTTAAACCTGCATACCGAAGCATAGCGGTTAACATTAAGTTTATGTCACCAGAATTACCTACATGGTCTTTGTAAGCCTTTTTTATATCCTCTGAATAAAAGCCATAATAACCATTCCACTTTACCTGTGACTTAACAAAATTAAAAATCAAAGCAGCCTTTTTTACAGGGTCTGAAACCGAAGCCAACAACGCATCTATATCATTCTTAAAATAAGCAGTTTTTTTAAGTTCGTCACCAAAACTGGCACTCTTGTAAATTCTTTCTACAACATCCTGCCAAGTAGTAGAAAAATATTCTATTGCTGAGTGAGGAAACTTAGTATAGGACAGCTCATACTTAACAGATGCCCTATAATTATTTATATTATTTACGTAAGGCTCATCATTAATAGCCGCAATATTCTCGAGATCATATGTATAGATATCTTTTTTATATTCAATCTCTCCTGTTCTGTAAAGGCTTTTTGTATCCAACTTGGTGTTTTCAGTTATGGGAACCTCAGTTTTATAGAAAAGTTTATCTCTCTTTTCTTCCTGGATAGGCTGAAACACCAAATACCCTTTAGTTCTTGGCTTAAAACTGAAGTACTCTGGCACCTCAAAAATAGCTTCTACCCTTTTTGTTGGAATACTGTGCTGAAAAATAAACTCATCTACATTAGACCAAAACGGGGAGACTATAATATATTTATATTCTACTACACTACCAGACTTTATATTAGGCATTGTAAATTTCACTTCATTTAAGTATTTGCTCACATCTGATTTATACACCTCGTTTTTCTCTAATTTATTCTGAATAACTTTACCGTTTTCAACATTAAAGGTGTACGCTTTAAATTCAGTCATTTTATCTTCTAATACACCATCTTTGTATAAATTCATCTCCTTTGTTGCGTAATCAAACCCATCTTGATTATAGATTTTAATACGTGCGTGCATTTCCGTATGAAGTTTAAAACCATCTGATCTATGATAACTAAAATAGGTATGCCTTTTTTTAAACAAATAAGCGGCACTTGCAGAAGAATCAATAGAACAAACTTTTTCTTCTAATTCCTCTTTTGAAACTTTACCAAATTTATAATTCTGGCCTTCACAAATAAGCGCGAAAAGAAATAAACAAATAAAACTTAATCCCCTCATCTATATTTGTTTTTTGTTTAGCACCACTTGTTCTGCTTCCTTTTGAATAAATGAATTAAAGTACTCTTTTAAGACCTCATAATATATTGGTGATATAATAGACTCATTTATTTGTGTCTCTACCATTATTTGAATGTTGCGCCCACTACCCTTCACCATGTAACTAAAAGACCCTAGATTATCTGGTAACGCTAAGGCTACAGACTCTGGTGTACTTTCTATTTTGTATCCTTCTGGAATATTTAAAATTACTCTATAGGAAGTCACTGATGGATAGCCAAAATCTACAGGAAATTCTCTTTTTTCTAACTTAAAAGGGTTTTCTTTTGTTCTTAAATGAAATAGCGGTGAAAAATACATTTTATCTCCTATGATATCAACTTGACTTTCCTTATTGAATTTATAGGACTCTTGTATTGGTTTAGATAAATCCGTATCATTTTTAACATTATAATCAGAAATCTCTATGCCATTATACCTGTTTTCCAATTTTTCTAAGTAATCATCTTTATCTGCTTCGTTATAACTATTTCTAAAAGACAAAGCCCTGTGGTTTGTTTTTATACTTCTGTAACTGCCCTCTAAAGCTCCTTCCTCATCTATTTTAGCCATCATAATAACGTTATTCTCTGATAGACTTTTAGGATATAAATCAATAACCCCATAGCCACCGTTTTCAGCTACAATTCTTCCTTGCCAATTTAAAGCTCTTAATGGTAGAATATTTGGAACCGAATATTTGTCAGTTCCGTCTAATAAGACCTCAGTACCATCAGGTAGTTTTACCCAAGACACTACATAGTTATAACCTTCCCTTGTTGGAAATAGAGGCACTCCATGCGTTCTTGTACTTACTAAAACAGGATTTGCATTTAACCCAGCATATCGCAACATAGCGGTGAGCATTAAATTAATATCACCACTACTACCTGCATGGTTCTTGTATGCTTTTTTAACATCATCGGCATAAAAGCCATAATAACCATTCCATTTAACCTGAGATTTCACATAATCAAAAATCATCATCATTTTTTCTTCTGCCCCCGATACCGAACCTACGAGTGCATCAATATCATTCTGAAAATAACCTGTTCTTTTAAGTTCATCGCCAAAACTTGAACTTTTATAAACCCTATCTACAACATCTTCCCAAGTAGTTGAGTACGTCTTTACCGTTGAATTTGGAAACTTGGTATAAGAAAGTTCATATTTTGCCGATGCCCTGTAGTTATTAATACTATTAACAAAAGGCTCTTCTTTTAGTGCTGGAATGTCAGTAAGATTGTATTTATTGATTTGAGTATAATATGTTATTTCTGAGCTATTAAACGATGTTGTTACCGCACCATTATATCCACCTCCTGCTAGAGACCTTGCTTTATCTACAAATCTAATAACATCTGTTTTACTTTCTACTGTAGGCGCAACAGATAAAAACCCTTTTGTATTTACTTTAAAATTATAATATTCAGGAACATCAAATTCTGCTTCTAATTTTTTAATTGGTATATCATACTGAAAAATAAACTCATCAACATTAGACCAATATGGCGATGTTATCTGGTACTTATATTCAATAACAGATCCTGGTTTTATATTAGGCATGGTAAACTTTACTTTATTAGAGTATTTACTTGCTTCAGATTTAAAAATGCCATCTTTACTTAACTTTTCAGCTAAAACTTTGTTTTTTTCTATATTGTATGTATAAGCTTTTAAATTAGAAATTTTTTCTTCTCCACTACCTCCTTGATAAAGTCGAATCTGCTTTGTTGCATAGTCAAACCCATCCTGATTATAGATTTTTATACGCTCATGTATATCTGTTTTTAATACAAATCCTTCATCCTTGATATACACGTAATAGCTTCGTCTGTATTTATATAAATAAGCGGCGTTTGCTGTTGAGTCTAGAGAACAAACCGTTTCTTTAAGCTCTTCTTTTGAAACTTTTCCAAATTTATAGTCTTGTGAAAATATCAAGTTTGTAAAACATAGAACAAATACAATTAGTAAAACTCTCATGGTATATTATTTTTTAATTAATGCTATTTTGGCGTTGTCTTGTTTTGAAACCTCTTTATAAAAGTCTCTAAAGGCTTTATAATCTTCTTTTGGAAAATATCCATCTGCGATGGTAAACTCCCTGTTGTATATTAAAGTGTTTTCATCCTTAACATTTAATTCCATTTTGTAACTACCATATTTATTTTCTATCAAAACATTTTCTGGCTGAGATTCAATTTTATAATCACTTGGTAGTTTAATCTCTACTGTGTCAACATCTTTAAAACCCCTTTTTATGTGAAGTGGCAATTTTCTGGATCTATATCTATCTGGAATATGTCTATTTCTGTTTAAGGCATTTAGGGTTAAAAGCATCCGGTCTCCTACAATTTTGGAATAGTTTGATGCACTAAAGCTTATATCTTCAATAAACTCAATATTATTTCTGTCATTATTAATCTCAATATTGTCAATACTAAGCCCGTTAATATAACCCCAATGTTTTTTGTAATGCGTATCTAAATCTCTACTCGTTTCAGTTTCCAATAAATATTTATCATCATATTGAATGCCTCTTGAAACCACTGTTACCTTAGCTTCTATTGAACCTTCATTTGAAATATTACATAGGCCTTTTATGGTTTGAAGACTTTCATCCACTTCGTATTTTGTTGTATGTTCAATTTTACCACCGTCGGGGGTAATTACAAGTACATCTCTATCGTCAGTAAAATCACCAATAAAACCAAATGGTAATTTCTGGCTGGTACACTCTAGCCATATATCTTCGCCGTTTTCTTGAGGTATGTTTAGTATGGCATGATTTCCTTGCATAGAAGCAAAGTCACTCTCCATACTTCTTTGCGAACTTCTAGCATACAAAACGGTGAAATATGAGTCTACCCCTACGGCTTTTAAAAGCGCCATGGTGTAATTGGTTAACGCTTTACAGTCTCCATAACCAAGTTCATCTACTTTCGAAACATTAAAAGGTTTCCAACCACCAATACCCACTTGCACACTAATGTAGCGCACCTTATCTTGAACATATTGATATACTATTTTTGCTTTCTCAACATCACTTTTAGCTTCAACAACCAGACTTTGTATTTCTTCTAATGTACTTTGTGGCAAATCCTGAGTATCTTTTATTAAGTCATGGTACATCCACTTTCCAAAATCTTCCCAATTTTCTACATGGGCACTTACACCCTCTAAAGTAAAATCATTGGACGCCACTAAAATCCTTGGTAATATTGCAGAAAGTGACGGACTAAAATCTTCGGGTTTAATAGCCTCTATATCCTTTACCTTAAATGACAAGTAATTATCCAGTTCAACTTTTTCTAAGTTTATATCATTGAGGTTTAATTCTTTAGTCCTAACTTGAATATCTGAAGGATAACTTATACTATATGAGCTTTTCTCTACACTTAAATAATAATCATTAAGTGGGTAAAAAGATTCAATAAATGCCGTATTTTCATCTACATACTCACATGAAACCTCTATGGTATAAGGATAACTTATGGGTGTATATTCTAAATATTTCAATCTTGAATCTGAGTACAAAGTTCCACCATCCACAGCACTAACATCTTTAAAATCTTTCTTCTTTATCTTTTTAGTTTGCCTACCAAAAGCATCAAAAACTAAAGCTTCTAGACTAATGATTCTCTTATTATCATCATAATATAAATAAGCATCTACATTATCATTTCCTTGTTTGTTAAGCACTGTAACTACACGTTTTTGAATGACATGCATTTCACTTGAAGACCTTAAAGTTATATCAACACTTTGTTCTCTGACTACAGCATTGGCATTTTCCTTAAGATTATTGGGAATGGTTAAGCTGATATTTTTTTGTGAAAAAACGCTTAGTGTTACAAGCAAAACACTTGTAAATAATTTAACTCTCATAAAGTAAGTTGATAGTTTTTGTTGGTTAAATGTATTATAATAATTCTCAAAAAATCATGAGAAAAATCAGGTTTGTTAGTTAGCATTAGATCTTTAGTGTTAAACTAAAAATCCTACACAATATATAAGAAAATAAAATGAAAACAAAAGATCTGTTTGATTGATTGTAATAATGGTATTAGAAAAGTATAATTCAAAATAGTTAACAAATTGAAAATCTAGGAATTAATGCGGTAAGTATCTCCATCTATTCTCTATCTTTAGAATCAATAATAATGGTTACTGGCCCATCATTAACCAAACCTACTTCCATCATAGCTCCAAATTGACCAGTCTGTACTTTTTTTCCCAAATCTGTTTCTAATTGCTTGATAAAGTTTTCATACAATGGTACTGCAATATCTGGTTTGGCTGCTTTAATATAGCTTGGCCTGTTTCCCTTTTTGGTAAGTGCATGTAGGGTAAATTGACTCACAACGATAATATCTCCACTCACATCTTTAACAGACCTATTCATAAGTCCATTGTTGTCACCAAAAATGCGAAGGTTTACAATTTTGTTTGTTAGCCAATTTATATCCTCTTGAGTATCATCTTCTACTATCCCCAATAAAATTAAAAGACCATGCCCAATAACAGCAGGAATTTCTTTTCCTATGGTTACACTGGCTTTAGATACCCTTTGTAATACTACCTTCATTCTACCTCCCAATTATCGGTTCTATAATTGTCATCATCTCCTTGTAGAATTTGCAAATAACTGCGGTATCTAGAAAAAGCTATTTCCTCCTTATCAAGTGCTTTTTTTACGGCACACTTGGGTTCTTGTATGTGTAAACAATTATTAAATTTACAATCTTGTTTTAGGGCAAATATTTCAGGAAAATAGTCTCCTACTTCTTCTTTATCCATATCTACCACTCCAAAACCTTTAATACCAGGTGTGTCTATAATTTTTGCATTAGCATCAAGATCATACATTTCAGCAAATGTTGTAGTATGTTGCCCTTGCATATGCAAGGTTGAAATCTCTTTTGTCTTTAAATTCAAATCTGGTTGAATGGCATTTACCAAAGTTGATTTACCAACTCCTGAATGACCAGAAAACATACTTACTTTGTCTTTCATTAAGGCTTTTACCTTATCAATATTTTTTCCTGTTTTAGCTGACACACCAATACATTCATACCCTATTTTTCGGTAAACATGTGCTAAATATTTCACCTCTAAAAGGCTTTCCTCATCATAAGTATCAATTTTATTAAACAGTAAAACGGTTTTTATGGAATAGGCTTCGGCAGTTACCAAAAACCGATCTATAAAACTGGTTAAGGTTGGCGGGTTGTTAATGGTTATCATTAAAAAAACCTGATCCAAGTTTGCCGCAATGATATGCGTTTGTTTTGACAGGTTTACAGATTTACGGACTATGTAATTTTTTCTATCGTGAATGTTGTGTATAATTCCAGACTCAACATCATTTACTTTTTCTAATTCAAAATCTACTATATCTCCAACAGCAATGGGATTAGTACTTTTAATACCTTTAATTCTGAATTTACCTTTAATACGGCATTGGTAAGTGTCTCCTAACTGTGTTCTTACAGTGTACCAACTTCCTGTAGATTTATAAACAAGTCCTGTCATATTCAATTCAAAAATAAATTAAATTATCCGTTTTTTTTAGTAAGAATAAGTTTATATTGGTGTTTGAATTTTTTAAAAAAAACACCAACATGAAAAAATTATTATTCTTAATTCTGTTATTTACCATTTCATTAAATGTTAAATCTCAAACCAACCTTTATGAAAACCCCGAATTTGACAAGATAGCTAAGTCACATAAAATCATTGCTGTAATACCTTTTAAAACACAAGTAAAACTAAGACCGAAGCAAATGAAGGATATTACGGATGAAAAGCTATTTAGAATTGAAAAATCTGAAGGAGAAAGTATCCAAACAGCAATGTATTCTTGGTTTTTAAAAAGAAAGAAAAGAGGAAAACTTCAAACTTTAGAAGTTCAAGATCCAAAAGTCACAACAGCTTTACTGAAAAGAAATGATATTAGTTATGCTAATATTACAGAGTTCACTCCTCAAGAATTAGCCACAATACTTAAAGTTGATGCCGTAATCTCGGGAGAATATGAAACTAACAAACCAATGTCAGAAGGAGCATCAGTTGCACTTGGTTTACTTGTTGGATTTTGGGGAAGTACCAATAGTGCCATTATTAACATGAGTGTACACAATGCTGAGGATGGCGTTTTATTGTGGAATTACAATAAAAAAGTTAGAGGTTCAATTGGTAGTAGTCCAGAAGATTTAATAAATATTTTAATGAGAAAAGCTTCGAGAAGATTATCCTACACAAAAAACGATTAGAATAACAAAAAGCCTCACTTAAGTGAGGCTTTTCTTTCTGTTTATATGTAAAATAATTATCCGTTTATGATCTTCTCTTGATGATTGATAGATTCTTGGTGAATAGCTTTAAACATTTTCAAAACAAACTCTTCACTTAAACCATGATCTTGACCTTCCAGTACCATTCTACCTAAAATTTCGTTCCAACGTTTACTTTGTAATACCGCAACATTTTTCTCTTTTTTAAGTTTACCAATGCCATCTGAAGCTTGCATACGCTTACCAAGCATATCAATAATTTGATTATCAATAACATCAATTTGCGCTCTCAGATTATCTAATTTACTATTGTATTCTGCTTCAGGATCTGCTTCCTTTTTCACTTTTAAATCGCGCATCATTTGTATTAACATATTTGGAGTGACTTGTTGAGAGGCGTCACTCCATGCATTTTCAGGATCGTGATGTGTTTCAATCATTAAACCATCAAAATTAAGATCTAAAGCAATTTGAGAGATATCAAAAACCATATCTCTTTTTCCTGTAATATGCGATGGGTCATTAATTAACGGGATGTCTGGAAATTTATTTTGAAACTCAATAGCCATTTGCCATTCTGGATTGTTTCTGAATTTGGTTTTCTCATAGGTAGAAAAACCTCTATGGATAGCTCCAATGTTTTTAACACCAGAACTATAAATTCTTTCAATACCTCCTAACCATAATGCTAAATCTGGGTTTACAGGGTTTTTGATTAAAACTGGTTTTTCTGTTCCTTCTAGTGCATCTGCAATTTCCTGCATTATAAATGGAGACACTGTAGAACGCGCCCCAATCCAAAGCATATCAATATCATGCTCTAAAGCTAATTTTACATGTGCTGCATTGGCTACCTCTGTACATACCTTCATACCCGTTTCGGCCTTTACTTTTTGTAACCACTTTAAACCTAGTGCACCAACACCTTCAAACATACCAGGTCTTGTTCTTGGTTTCCAAATACCTGCTCTAAAATAATTTACATCAGTATCTTTAAGCTCGTGAGCTATTTTTAAAACCTGTTCTTCGGTCTCGGCACTACAAGGGCCTGCAATTACTAGTGGATGGTTTAACTTCAAATCATCTAACCATGCTCTCATTTCTTTGTTGTTTTCCATAATTTTTGATAAAATTTCAAGCTTTAAATTCCAAAATCCAATACCTTAAAATGCTTTTTGGAATTTGGGATTTTATTATTGTTTTTTGTGTTAATTAATTCCGTTTAATATGTCTTTAATATGATTGGTATCCTTCATCTCATTATAAATAGCTTCAAAATCATCTTTTTTCATCAACTCTTTAAAATGAGTAAGGTTATTTATATACTCGTTTAATGTTTCTATAACATTGTCTTTATTCTGTTTAAAAATGGGCGTCCACATTTCTGGCGAACTTTTAGCAAGCCTTACTGTTGAAGCAAATCCACTACCGGCCATATCAAAGATATCACGCTCATTTTTTTCTTTTTCAATAACTGTCTTCCCTAACATGAAAGAGCTTATATGTGATAAATGTGACACATAAGCAATATGTTTGTCATGTGCTTCAGGATTCATATATCGAATGCGCATTCCCAGAGATTTAAAAATCTCTAGTGCTTTTTCCTGAAGTTTGAACGCCGTTTTCTCTACCTCACAAATGATGTTGGTTTTACCTTCAAATAATCCACTAATAGCAGCACTTGGGCCAGAGTGCTCAGTACCCGCAATGGGATGTGCCGCTAAAAAATTTCTTCGCTTGGGATGGTTTTCAACCACTTTACAAATAGCTTGCTTAGTGGAACCAGCATCTATTACCAATGCGTTATCAGAAATCTTATCTAAAATGGCTGGCAATAATTTTACAGTAGCATCAACAGGAATGGATACAATAACCAAATCTGCCTTGACAATATCATCTAAAGTTGCTTTCTTATCAATCAGCCCTAAATCTAATGCCTCCTCTAATGTTGAATCCTTTCTACTAATACCATGGATAACCACATTAGGGTTTTGCTGCTTGATATCTTTAGCAAGACTACCTCCTATTAACCCTATGCCTATAAAGTAAATATTCTTCATGCTACTTAGTAATTCTTGCTATACATTCCTCAATATCTTCTAGAGACGCACAAAGCGAAAACCTAATGTAACCTTCACCTTGACTACCAAAAATAGTGCCTGGTGTAATAAAAATATGATTGTTTTTCAACACCGTATCTATAAATTCCTCAGACTTCTGGTTTGCTGACAATTTAGCCCAAACAAACATACCCGTTGCATTTTTATCGTATGTACAATGAAGTGCATCGGCTAGTTTCCAGATTAAATCACGGCGCTTTTTATAAACACTATTCAAAGTAACATACCACATTTTAGAGCATTTCAATGCTTGAATAGCACCTTTTTGAATACCGTAAAACATACCAGAATCCATATTACTTTTAACCTTAAGCACATTACTTATAAGCTCACTATGTCCTAGAACCATGCCTACACGCCATCCTGCCATATTAAAAGTTTTACTCAATGAATTCAACTCCAAACAAACCTCTTTAGCACCTTCTATATTAAGGATGCTCATGGGGTTATCATTAAGCACAAAACTGTAAGGATTGTCGTTAACAATTAAGATATTATGCTGCTTTGCGAAAGCCACTAAACTCTTAAAAGCTATTTTTGAAGGCTGTGCCCCAGTTGGCATATGTGGGTAATTAATCCACATTAGCTTTACTTTGCTCAAATCTAAACTTTGAAGCGCATCAATATCCGGCAGCCAGTTATTAGAAGCATCTAAATTATAAAATACTGTTTTAGCTCCCACCAACCTAGTAACTGATTGATATGTTGGATAACCGGGATTTGGAATTAAAACTTCATCACCTTCATTTAAGAAAGCCATAGAGATATGCATAATCCCTTCTTTACTACCCATTAATGGAAGAATCTCAGAATTAGGATTTAAGCTTACCGCAAAATGTTCTTTATAAAATGTTGCCATGGCTTCTCTTAGTTCTGGCAACCCTTGATAACTCTGGTATTTATGAGCACTAGCATCTTTCAAGCTGTTTGATATAGCTTCAATGACCTTTTGTGGCGGTTGCATATCAGGGCTTCCTATACCTAAATTAATGACCTGCTTACCACTGGCTATCATTTGGTTTACCTCCCTAAGTTTTCTTGAGAAGTAGTATTCTTCTACGGTATGCAACCTGTTTGCTACTTCAATCATAACTTGGCATTTTTATATTCACCCAACACTTTAAGGCCTTCGGCCATTATTTCTATCAATGATTTTGCCTTTTTAAAATCACCGTATTCATTAAAAGTAACGTCAACAAAAAAGGCATATTTCCAAGGTGTTTCAATAATTGGTAACGACTGTATTTTAGTTAAATTCAATTTACAATCGCTCATCACATTTAAAATAGTTGCCAAACTACCTCTTTTATGATTTGCCTCAAACTTAATAGATGCCTTATTAATTTCGTTTTCAAGTACTTCAGAATTTGTGCGCTTTACAATTACAAAGCGTGTTTCATTATGTTTAATAGTTTGAATGCTCTTTCCTAAAATATCCAGTTCAAAAATCTCAGCTGCCAAAACACTAGCAATAGCACCAATACCTTTTAATTGTCCTTCTTGAATTCTTTGAGCTACCTCAGCAGTATCCTTATCTTCTACTAACTTAATATGTGGGTATTGTTTAAAGAATTCTTTACACTGCAACAATGCCATAGGATGAGAATACACCTCTTTAATATCTTCAATAGTTTGCCCAGACAAGGCCATTAAATTATGCTGCACATCAACATAATGTTCTCCTACTATATGCAAATTATATTTATCAATTAATGCATAATTAGGAATAATAGACCCAGCTATGGAATTTTCTAAGGCCATAATTGCTGCATCAGATTCTTCAGAAATTAAAGAATCAACCACCTCATCAAAAGTTAAACATTCAATATTATGAACTGTTTTATCAAAAAATTGTTGTGACACAATATGATGAAATGACCCCTTTACTCCTTGTATGGCAACCGTTTTAATCATAAAAAAAAGTCTCGATTTTCACCGAGACTTATATTTAAATTTATTGTTTTAATTTATACATATAACGCCTCGTTCCTTTAACTAAAAAAGAAGTAATAAAAGCCAAAATATGTATAAACTGCTGTTGTTCTCATAATTACAGCGGCTAAAGTAGTTAATATTTTAAGAAATCAAAATTGTAGAATTAATTTTTTATCGTTTTTTTTGAAGTTTTAGTGATTTTATAGCAAAACTTAGGTTACATTAGATAATCATTTAATTTTGTCTGAAATTTTTATTATGTCTATTAAGGTTGAAAATATTTCTAAATTTTACGGTAATCAAAAAGCCTTAAACAACATTTCTTTTAAGGTTGACAACCCCGAAATTGTTGGTTTTTTAGGCCCCAATGGCGCTGGTAAATCTACCATGATGAAAATTTTAACCACTTATGTAAAACCAGACGTTGGAAACGCAAAAGTTAATGAATACGATATACATAATGAAACCGAAAACGTGCAACTAAGTGTAGGTTACTTACCAGAACACAACCCTTTATACTTAGAAATGTATATTAAAGAGTACCTCTCGTTCAATGCTGGTATTTACAAAGTACCTAAAGAGCGTATCAATGAAGTTATAGAACTCACAGGGTTAACCCCAGAAGTTCATAAAAGAATAGGGCAACTTTCTAAAGGGTATCGCCAGCGTATAGGATTAGCAACAGCACTTTTACATAATCCTGATGTTTTAATTTTAGATGAGCCTACCACGGGTTTAGACCCTAACCAACTGGTTGACATTAGAAACCTTATTAAAACCATTGGACAGAAAAAAACAGTCTTTCTTTCTACACATATCATGCAAGAAGTAGAGGCCATGTGTGACCGCGTTATCATTATTAATAAAGGTAACATGGTTGCCGACAAAAAATTATCTGAATTACGTAAGCAAAAAGAACAAACTGTTATTGTGGAGTTTGACTATAGAGTAGAAGATGCCTTTTTAAAACAACTTCCAAACGTTAAAAAAGTAATTAATACTTATGATTTTGTCTATGAAATTACATTTTCTACCTCAAAAGACATGCGCTCTCATGTTTTTGATTTTGCTCATGATAACCAGCTAAAAATTCTTCAGTTAAATCAAAAAAATGCAAGTTTAGAAAGTTTGTTTAGAGAACTAACACAGTCTTAAACAAAAAAACCTTCTTTCACACATTAGTTAGATTATTGATACTAAAGCAAATCCAAAAAATCAATCTAGTTTTTATTAAAAATCATGACAAAAATCATCTTTACAACAATATTGAGGCTTTAATTTTGTACCGTATTAAAAACAAAGTAAAACAGGGAAGGGTACTTCATTAATCAGGATTTAATAAGGTATCTTTGTAAACAACAAACAGGTATAATGAGCAAAGGAATTTATGTAGCCACTATAGAGTCTAATAGTGGCAAATCGGTTGTAGTCTTAGGTCTCATGCGTATGCTCTTAGGAAAGACTGCAAAAGTAGGTTACTTCAGGCCAATTATTGAAGATGTTGAAGTTGGAGAAATGGACAATCACATCAACACTGTGATTTCTCATTTCGATATAGATATCAACTACAAAAAAACATTCGCATTTACCCGAAGTGAAGTTTTAGACCTTTACAATCAGGGTAAATCTGGAGATGTTATTGATGAGATTATTAAAAAATACAAACGATTGGAAGATCGTTTTGATTTGGTTCTGGTAGAAGGAACAGACTTCTCTCATGAAAACTCTAGTTTAGAGTTAGATATCAACATGTTAATATCTAAAAACCTCGGATTACCTGTCATTATTGTTTTACATGGTGATGGTAAAAGCATGAAAGATATTGTTGATAGTGCTCAATTAGCTCATGACACCTTTAAAGAAGAGGTAGATGTGCTATCAATTATGGCTAATAAGATTAACAAAGAAGATATTGAAGAACTTAAGTCTAAACTAGCTGAACGCATTCATAATGGAACTGATATTAGGGTTATTCCAAAAATTAGAAGTTTAGCTAGCCCAACCATGAAAGAAATTGTTAAAGCATTAGATGCTAAAGTTTTATTTGGAAAAGATATGCTTAACAACCAAGTAGAAAATTTTGGGGTTGGCACCATGCAGTTAAGAAATTATCTAACCAAATTAAAAGATGGTTCTCTTGTTATAACTTCAGGTGACAGGGCAGATATTATTCTAGGTGCCTTACAAGCGCACGCCTCTAAAAATTACCCAAAAATTTCAGGAATTGTATTAACAGGTGGTTTACTTCCTGAAGAATCTATACTAAAACTCATTGAAGGTCTTTCAAGTGTTGTTCCTGTTATTAGTGTTCCTGGAGGCACATTCTCTGTTGCCAACGACATTGGAAAAGTGAAGTCTAGAATTTACGCTGAGAATTCTGAAAAAATTAGAACTTCAATCTCAACATTTGAAAATCATGTTGATACAGATAAGTTGGCAGAACGTTTAATTACTTTCAAATCGGATATATTCACTCCAAGAATGTTCCAATATAATTTATTACAAAGTGCACTCAGAGACAAAAAGCACATTGTACTTCCAGAAGGTTATGACGAACGCGTACTTAGGGCCACGGCTAGATTAGTAAATACCCGTGTAGTTGATATTACCTTGATTGGTGAACAGGAAAAAATACAATCGCTTATTGAAGAGTATGACATCCCACTTGATTTAAACGATGTTAACGTAGTATTCCCCAATCAATCAGAACATTTTGACGATTACGTAGACACCCTTTATGAACTAAGAAAACACAAAGGCGTAAATAGACAAATGGCTCAAGATATGATGGAAGACGTATCATACTTTGGAACTATGATGATTCATAAAGGTCATGCCGATGGTATGGTCTCTGGAGCTGCACATACCACACAACACACATTGCGCCCCGCGCTTCAATTCATTAAAACAAAACCAGGTGTTAACATTGTATCATCGGTGTTTTTTATGTGTTTAGAAGATCGTGTTTCTATATTTGGTGACTGTGCTATCAATCCAAACCCAAACGCTGAACAATTAGCAGAAATAGCTATTTCATCTGCAAAAACTGCTTTAGATTTTGGTATTGAACCTAAGGTGGCCATGTTGTCTTACTCCTCTGGAGCTTCTGGAAAAGGTGAAGATGTTGATAAAGTTAGAAAAGCAACAGAAATTGCCAAGTCTATTGCCCCTGAATTAAAAATTGAAGGTCCTATTCAATATGATGCTGCGGTTGATAAGCGCATTGGAAAAAGCAAATTACCAGATTCTGAAGTGGCTGGTGAAGCCAGTGTATTGATTTTCCCAGATTTAAATACAGGAAACAATACTTATAAAGCAGTACAACGAGAAACAGGTGCGTTAGCAATTGGTCCTATGTTACAAGGTTTAAACAAACCTGTTAACGATTTAAGTAGAGGCTGTACATCAGATGATATTTATAGCACCGTAATAATAACAGCCATTCAAGCTCAAGATCTATAACTATGGAAGTATTAGTATTAAACTCCGGGAGTTCATCATTGAAATTTCAATTATTCTCAATGCCAGAAGAACGTATTATTTGTTCAGGACAAATAGAACGCATTGGTTTTGAAGATGCCATTTTTAAATTTAAAACAAATAGTAACACCATAGAAAAAGTAACTCCGGTTAAAAATCATAAACAAGGATTAAAACTAGTTGCTGAACAACTTTTAGACCATAAAACTGGCGTTATTCAATCTCCCGATGATATTACTATTGTGGGACATAGAGTGGTTCATGGTGGAAAACACTTTAGTGAAACCACAGTAATTACTAATGAGGTTAAAGAAAAAATTAAAGCATTATCCTCTTTAGCTCCCCTACACAATCCAGCAAATTTAGAAGGTATTGAAGTAGCTGAGGAAGTCTTTAAAAACGCTAAGCAGGTAGCAGTTTTTGATACAGCTTTTCATCAGTCTATTCCAGAAAAAGCTTATAAATACGCTATTCCAAATGAATATTTAGAAAAACATCACATTCGCCTCTACGGATTTCATGGTACAAGCCATAAGTACGTTTCTGAAAAGGCTATTGAGTTTCTCGGAAAAAAAGATTCAAAAATCATTTCAATTCACTTAGGTAATGGTTGTAGTATGACTGCTATTAAAAATGGTAAAAGTATTGATCACTCATTAGGATTCTCACCTGTAAATGGTCTTATTATGGGAACTCGCTCTGGAGATATTGATCCCTCTGTTATCTTTCATTTAGCCGAACGTCATGGGTTTGAGTTAAAAGACATCAATAACATGCTTCAAAAACAAAGTGGCATGCTTGGTCTTACTGGTTATAGTGACTTACGTGAAATTCAAAAGGAGGCAGAAAAAGGTAATAAAAATTGCATACTAGCCTTAGAGATGAACGCCTACCGAATTAAAAAATATATTGGTAGTTATGCCGCCATTATGAACGGACTAGATGCCATTATATTTACCGCTGGCATTGGAGAAAATTCTGCTGATATGCGGGAACGTGTTTGTAAAGATTTGGATTATTTAGGCATTGAATTAGACACCAAAAAAAATCAGGTGCGTTCTGATGAAATTAGAGCTATCAATAAAGACACTGGGTTAACTAAAATACTGGTAATCCCCACCAATGAAGAGTTGGAAATTGCAAAACAATCTGTAGCCTTATTCAAAAATCAATCGGCCCTTATATAGTTCCTCCACAATAACTGTGTTAGGTCTGTTTTTAGAAATTACATTACCCACACTGCTAATTATTCCTTGAATACGCTGCATTGGGTTAACAATCATGTCATTAGTTCCTCTATGCCAAATCTGAATGTTTTGTGCATTTAGATTTTCACCTTCAAAACGTCCATTTCCTGATGCAAAGGTAACATGAAGATTATTAGTGTTACCAGAAACGAAACAGTTAGATAAGTTATTAAACACTAATCTAAAGCTATTATTGTCTATTTGCAGCCTAAAATTACCGTTTGTAATAGTACCTGGAGCACCAAAATCTTCAGACAAGATAGTTAAATCTGGATACGTTAAAACACCTTCAGAACTAATATCGTACTGCGTAGAACTTCGTATTTCACTAATATTGGGGACTGTAACATATACTTTGGTAACACCATAATTACGAACATAATTACAAGTGTTATTGTCTGTTAATATCAATTGATTATCAACTACAACAGCTGTAATATCATTTATAAGATTTTCTCCTGTTTCTATAACAACCTTTTGAGCGCCTTCTTTAACAATTAGTTCAATATCTCTATTAACCAAAATTTTATTGAAGATACCAAGCGCTACTTCATCTTGAATAATCTTTCCTGTTTTTTGAAAACAATCACTTGCATTCTCACTATCACAAGCAAAAATTAAAACGATTAATAATATATATGGTAACTTTTTCACAATCGTATTCCTATTCCCAATTCCACAGCTTCGGCTTTAAAACCATGAGATTTTAGTGTCAATGCCCCAAACCACTTACTGCCAAAATATCGCTTTATTCCAACCCTAACATAGGTCTGCCCTTCAAAATCAAACGGATAATACACATAGTATCCCAGTTGGGTAATTAAACTTAATTTATTTACAAATAATTCATGACCTGCAAAAATACCAATACGTTTATAATCTTCGTCACCAGACAAATTATCATTTGGAAAAGCAACACTCCTATACTTAATATATTCCTTTAGGAAATTGGAAAAGAACACATCGGCACCAAATTGCAAAGCACTTTTAATATTAATTCGTTTATCTGCATAAGCAGAAAAAACATAAAATGGAAACTGCCCACTCCCTACAATATCGCTTTCATTGACCCCGCTACGGAAAACCAAATTGTATTTTAGAGGTTCTGCAAATTTATTATCATTCTCTTGTAAAGAACTCTGATATTCAGGATCCTCATTATCTAAACTATAGGTTATTCCCAAATTCAAAGTCATCGAATTTATACTCGTGTTTGGAGCCTTTACATTAGCATTAGAATAATGTATAAGAGACAATCCTCCCTGCAAACCAAATCTATCAAAAAGGTGTTCCTTCTTATAATTCAACATGACATAGGTGCTACTCATAAGCCTAGTTCCAAAAGCAATATTTCTAAAATTAGTTTCTCTATTATAGGGATTTGTAGTGTAGGCTAACCCCTGACCAACACGCATCATCAAGTTTCTTTTAAAAAAATAAAAATTATAATGTGCATAAATTGAGTAGTTATTTCCTAGCACACTGTTCTTTAAATTTTGGTATGCAAAAGAAAGACCATAATCTGGATAGTTATAACGTTGCTCCCACGCCTGATAACCAAAGGTTTTTTTATTCCAACTTAAAATAACACCTTCGGGATGCCCTTGAATTAAGTGTAGAATATCGTTGTTATGAAGTGCTATATTACCCTTAAAGTAATTAACATCAAAATAAGAGGAATATTTATTTTCCTGTGCAAAAGAAACAGAAGAACAAACAATAAAAGAGCAGGTTAAAAAAAGCCTCATTAATGGGTTGCTTATAGCGCAAATGTAACACAATATTTAAAACAATGCGGAAGCTATTGCCTTTATATTATCGCTTTTACCCATGGAGTAATAGTGTAATACCGGTACGCCAGCCTCTTTTAACTCTTTAGATTGTTGAATAGCAAATTCAATACCTACTTGCCTTACCGCTTGATTATCTTTACAAGCCTCTACAGAATCGATTAGGTCCTGAGGTAAATCTATTTTAAATACCTGTGGTAGTAATTGTAAATGACGCTTAACCGCAATTGGTTTAATACCTGGAATAATTGGGATTGTTATTCCCATGTTCCGTGCTTTCTCAACAAACTCAAAATATTTCTGATTATCGAAGAACATCTGTGTTACCACATAATCTGCTCCTGCATCAACCTTTTGCTTCAAGCGTTTCAAGTCGGTTTGTAATGATGGTGCTTCCATATGTTTTTCCGGATACCCCGCCACACCTATACAAAAATCAGAATAATGCTCTACTTCAACATCATCATGAAGGTACTTACCTCTATTTAAGTTAGCTATTTGCTCCACCAAGTCACAAGCATAAGCATGACCTCCCTTTACAGGTTTAAAATACGGTTCATCTTTCATAGAATCTCCTCGTAAAGCCATCACATTGTCTAGACCTAAATAATGACAATCTACCAGTACATATTCGGTTTCCTCTTTAGTAAAACCACCGCAAAGCAAATGCGGGATAGCATCTACTTGATACTTGTGCATAATAGAGGCACAAATACCCACCGTACCAGGACGCATACGCGTAATACGTTTATCTAAAAGTCCGTTGCCTTTATCAATATAAACATACTCCTCTCTAGAAGTGGTTACATCTATAAACGGTGGATTAAACTCCATTAATGGGTCTATATTATTGTATAAATCCTGAATATTTTTCCCCTTCTTAGGTGGAATTACCTCAAACGAAAACAATGTTTTTCCCTTTGCTTCTTTTATATGGTCTGTTACTTTCATAACTGGCTTTTGTCATTCCCGCAAAAGCAGGAATCTTTTTTATTATTTTTTATTTGGGCGTTCCCCTGTGGGTCGCGCTTTTCGCACTACGCGGTAGTTTGCTCCAATCGCTAACGCAGGTTATTCTACCAAATTAGGGTGTAACCACTTTCTTGCTTTATCTTTTGTTATGCCTTTTCTTTGGGCATAATCGGTTACTTGGTCATCGGTAATTTTACCTAAACCAAAATATTTAGCTTCTGGATTAGCAAAGTAATATCCTGAAACCGCTGCTGCTGGCCACATGGCTAAACTCTCGGTTAGCGTTACACCAATAATTTTTTCAACTTCAAGCAATTCCCAAATAGTTTCTTTCTCTAAATGATCTGGACATGCTGGATAACCAGGCGCCGGACGGATACCTTTATAAGTTTCCTTTATTAATTCATCATTAGTTAAATCTTCACCCTCGGCATAACCCCAATGTTTGGTTCTTACCTGTTTATGTAAATATTCTGCAAAGGCTTCTGCAAACCTATCTGCAATAGCTTGTGCCATAATAGCACTGTAATCATCATCTTTATTTTTATAGTCTTCCGCTAATTCTTGAGCGCCAAAAATGGCTACACAAAATACTCCAATATAATCCTTTTTTCCTTCACTTTCAGGTGCAATAAAATCTGCCAAGGCAAGGTTAGGTAGTCCCTCGCGCTTTTTTAATTGTTGACGTAAAGTTCTAAATACGGCTATTTCTTCACCCTTTTTCTTTACAGAAATATCGTCGTCATTTATACTGTTAGCTTCAAACAATCCAAAAACAGCTTTTGGTTTTAATAATTGTTTCGCAATGATATCATGAATCATTGTTTGAGCATCATTAAATAATTGTTTAGCCTGTTCACCAACGACCTCATCATCTAAAATATCAGGATACCTTCCATGTAAATCCCAACTTCTAAAAAACGGACTCCAATCTATGTACGGCAACAGTTCTTTCAAGCTTAATTGCTTGAGCATTTGAACCCCCATTTCCTTGGGCTTCACAATGTCGGCATTGCCCCAATCAATTTTAAACTTTCGCTCTCTGGCTTCTTCAATAGAAATATATGATTTCTCTTTGCCCCTTTTCAAAAACTTGGTTCTAAATTCATCATAATCTTTCTTTAGCCTCGCTACATATTCATTAGCAGTTTGCTTATTTAACAAATCTCCTACAACAGTTACAGCACGTGATGCATCATTTACATGCACTACCGCATTTTTATACTGCGTATCAATCTTAACAGCTGTATGGGCTTTTGATGTTGTAGCCCCACCAATTAGTAATGGAATATGCATGTTTTCGCGTTCCATTTCCTTAGCCAAATACACCATTTCATCTAATGATGGTGTAATTAAACCAGATAAACCAATAGCATCAACATTCTCTTTTTTGGCAGTCTCAATAATTTTTTCCGGTGGCACCATCACCCCTAAATCAACAATTTCGTAGTTGTTACAGCCTAAAACAACACTCACAATATTTTTACCAATATCGTGTACATCACCTTTTACTGTTGCCATTAATATTTTACCTAAAGCCTTTTGCTCTTCAGATTTTCCAGCTTCTATAAAGGGATTTAAATAAGCTACCGCCTTTTTCATTACACGAGCCGATTTTACTACTTGTGGTAAAAACATTTTTCCTTCACCAAACAAATCACCTACTACATTCATCCCTATCATTAAGTGCCCTTCAATAACATTTAAAGGTCTATTAGCTGCTTGTCTTGCTTCCTCAACATCTTCAATTATAAATGCATCTATTCCCTTTACTAAAGCATGTGTAATTCTATCCTGTAATGAATTTTCTCTCCAAGATAAATCTGCTGCCTTTTCTACTTTAGTACCTTTTACGGTTTCGGCAAATTCTAATAAGCGTTCGGTAGCATCATCACGTCTGTCTAAAATAACATCCTCAACATGCTCTAATAAATCCTTGGGAATATCATCATAAACCTCCAACATGGTCGGATTTACAATACCCATATTCATACCTGCTTGAATAGCATGATATAAAAATACAGAGTGCATAGCTTCTCTTACAATATTGTTTCCTCTAAAAGAAAAGGACACATTACTAACACCACCGCTTACACTAGCATTTTCTAAATTTTGACGTACCCAACGGGTAGCTTCAATAAAATCAATTGCATTTTTTCGATGTTCTTCCATTCCTGTAGCCACAGGAAACACATTTAAATCGAAAATAATATCTTCTGAAGGAAAGCCAACTTCATCAACTAATATGCTATATGAACGTTCTGCAATTTCAATTCTACGCTCATAGTTATCAGCCTGCCCTACCTCATCAAATGCCATCACAATGACTGCTGCTCCATAGCGTTTTATTTGGGTAGCTTCCCAAATAAATTTATCTTTTCCTTCTTTAAGCGAAATAGAATTCACAACCCCTTTGCCTTGAATAACCTGAAGTCCTGCCTCAATAATTTCCCACTTAGAACTATCAATCATAATTGGGACTCTACAAATGTCAGGTTCAGCAGCTATGAGGTTTAAAAACTTAACCATAGCTTCTTTTCCATCAATAAGTCCGTCGTCCATATTAATATCGATAATCTGTGCACCACCATCTACTTGGTGACGTGCAATATCTAGGGCTTCATCAAATTTTTCTTCTTTAATCAATCGAAGAAATTTACGAGAACCAGCTACATTAGTACGCTCGCCAATGTTTATAAAATTGCTATTCTCGTTTAAAACCAAAGGTTCTAAACCAGACAACTTCATATATTTGCTTTGGTTTACTTTCATAAATAAATCTTAATGTGATGCTCAAATAAGTTCAGCATGACGACGCGGTTTATATTTAGCAGCGATATCAGCAATCACTTTGATATGTGCTGGGGTTGTACCACAACAACCGCCAATTATATTGATTAAATTCTTTTTTAAATATTCTTCTATCTGCGCACCCATTTCTTCTGGTGTTTCATCGTATTCTCCAAAAGCATTTGGCAAACCTGCATTTGGGTGTGCCGATACCGCAAAATCTGTTTTTCCAGCAATAGCCTCTAAATGTGGTTGTAATAAATTAGCTCCTAAAGCACAATTAAACCCAACCGATAATAATGGAATATGTGATACTGAAATTAAAAATGCCTCTGCCGTTTGACCTGAAAGTGTGCGCCCGCTGGCATCAGTAATGGTACCACTTAACATTACTGGTATTTCAATATGTCTTTCCTCTTTAACCTCTTCAATAGCAAATAATGCTGCCTTGGCATTTAAAGTATCAAACACTGTTTCTACCAATAATAAATCTGCTCCTCCATCAATTAGCGCCTCGGCTTGTAGTTTATAGGCTATTCGTAATTCATCAAAAGTTACTGCTCTGTATCCTGGATCATTCACATCAGGAGACATGCTTGCCGTACGGTTCGTGGGTCCCATGGAGCCAGCTACAAACCGTGGTTTATTCGGCTCTTTTTTAGTAAACGCTTCTGCAACCTCTTTAGCTATTTTAGCAGACACATAATTAAGTTCATAAACCAAATCTTCCATTTGGTAATCAGCCATGGCTATAGTTGTACCAGAAAATGTATTGGTTTCCACAATATCTGCTCCAGCTTCAAAATATTTCGAGTGAATTGTTTTAATAGCTTCAGGCTGTGTTATAGATAACAAGTCGTTATTCCCTTGAAGTGGAATTGGATAGTCCTTAAAGCGTTCACCTCTAAAATCTTCTTCCGTAAATTTATAGGCTTGCAACATGGTACCCATGGCACCATCCAACACTAAAATACGGTCTTTTAAAGCTTGTTTTATCTTTGACATTTTCTCTTTATTAATCACCTACAAGATTCTCAGAAATCTTACAGGATATACAAATGTCATCAAGAAAAGTAAAAATACTATTCGTTATCTGTCCGCTTAGTTTCTAAATTATTCTGAAAACAATCAGCTTTATAAATTCAGAAGAGGCGGTAGAACGTAGCACCTTCTTTACAAGTTAAAGGGTTGCCAAGGTTTCATTGGGTCTAATCCCTCTACCTTTCTTGATAACACTATTACGTTTATGAACTTATAGCTTTTGGCGCACAAAAATAATGACTATATTTTTGTTTTACACTATCATTTTTAAAAATTCCCGTGGTTACTCAAACAATGTTGATGATAAGTATCGATCACCTCTATCACAAATTATAGCGACGATAACTCCTGCATCAATAGATTCAGCTAGTTTTAGCGCACAAAATACCGATCCACCACTACTCATTCCTGCAAAAACACCTGCCTCTTTGGCCAAACGTTGGGTGGTTGCTTTGGCATCTGCTTCGGTTACTTCAATTACTTGATCTACTTTACTTCTATCAAAGAATTTTGGAATATATTCCTCTGGCCATTTTCTAATACCAGGTATCCTTGAGTTATCATCGGGTTGAGCACCAACTATTGTAACATCTCCATTTTTTTCCTTTAAATAAGTTGAAACCCCCATAATGGTGCCTGTTGTTCCCATGGCAGATACAAAATGGGTTATCCTTCCGGTGGTATCTTTCCAAATTTCAGGCCCAGTGGTTTTATAATGGGCTTTCCAATTATCATCATTCCCAAATTGATTTAACAACACATATCCCTTTTCATCTCGTAATTTAAAAGCTAAATCTCTTGACCCTTCAATACCAATATCAGCAGGTGTTAAAATCACTTCAGCACCATAAGCACGCATCGTTTTAACCCGTTCTTCTGTTGAGTTTTCAGGCATAATTAACACCATATTCACACCTAAAAGATTCGCTATTAAGGCTAAAGCAATACCTGTATTACCACTTGTTGCTTCTACTAAAGTGCCTCCTTTTTTAACATCACCCCGCTTAAGCGCTTCATTAATCATGTTAAAAGCAGGTCTATCTTTTACGCTACCACCAGGGTTATTACCTTCAAGTTTTAAAAATAGCTTAACACCTTTTTTGTTCACTAAATGACTCGCATCAACCAAAGGTGTGTTACCTATGTAATCTAAAACTGTTTTATCGTATGCCATTTTTTTTGGGTCTAATTTTTATTTCGGTTTGATAGGTCACTAATGAATTTTCGGGTACTGACTGGGTTATCCAAACATTAGCACCAATAATACTATTTTTACCGATGACTATATCACCTCCTAAAATAGTGGCATTGGCATAAATACACACTCCGTCTTCAATTGTTGGGTGACGTTTTACTTTGGCCAAGTTTTTTGACACCGAAATACCTCCTAAAGTAACTCCTTGATATATTTTAACTTCTTTACCAATGATAGATGTCTCTCCAATTACAATTCCTGTACCATGGTCTATATAAAATGAATCGCCTATTGTAGCTCCTGGATGAATGTCAATACCTGTAATACCATGAATATATTCACTCATCATCCTTGGTAAAATATATACACCTCTCTTATACAATGCATTACTTAATCGATAAATTGAAATAGCATGAAATCCCGGATATGCCAAATAAATTTCTTCTAAACAATGTGATGCAGGGTCATTTTTCTCGAAGGCAACAGCATCCAAATCTAGTTTTGCTCTAATTTCTGGTAACTCGGCTTTAAAGCTTTTCCAAATATTTTCAGCATCATCAATTTTTAAAACCGACAAAATTTTAATGAAAGTCTGTTCTAAAAACATGCTGTGCTCTTCTTCTTGCTCGCAATCAAACAAAGAATAAAACAATTTTTTGGTAAAGATTTTGACTGTATCTTTTAAACAAACATTATAGCTTTTCATAAGTTGCCTCTTTAGTCTTTTACTCGATAAAAATAAAATTAAAACCCGAATAATCTAACTATATTAAACATTAAATCCCGCGTGTTTAAAAGAAACTTCGCGGGATTGTTCTATAGTAATTGCAATAAATTAATTTATAGCCTGTACAACCGCTTTTGGAGCTTCTTTTCTTGTACCATCAAATCCATCAATCCCACTTACTGTTGTATATTTCAAAACAAATTTCTTACCAGGATTAATGATTTTATATGCCGCTTGACACATTATGGTTGCTTCATGGAACCCACAAAGAATTAGCTTTAATTTACCTGGATAGTAATTACCATCACCAATGGCGAATATACCGGGAATGTTGGTTTGATAATCTAATGCATTATTTACTTTAATAGCATTTTTCTCAATTTCTAGACCCCAATTAGCTATAGGGCCTAATTTGGGTGATAAACCAAATAATGGTATAAAATGATCTGTCTCAACAATAGCTGGTGCTTCTCCGCTTTTTGTAATTTCAATGGCTTCAACTTTTCCATTACCAAAGATATTAGTTACTTCTGCTGGAGTAATAAGATTAATTTTACCCTCATTCTTTAATTCTTGAACTTTTTCAACAGAATCTAAATGTCCCCTAAACTCATTACGCCTGTGCACAAGTGTTACACTTTTAGCAACATCTGATAAATAAATAGACCAATCTAAGGCCGAGTCTCCACCACCAGCAATTACAACGTTTTTATTGCGGTACATTTCTGGTTCTTTAATCATATACTCAACGCCTTTATCTTCATAATCAAGTAGGTTTTCTATTTGAGGTTTTCTAGGTTCAAAACTTCCTAAACCACTTGCTATGGCAACAACAGGCGCTTGATGCTTTGTTCCTTTATTGGTAGTTACAATAAACGATCCATCCTCTTGTTTTTCTATAGTTTCTGCACGTTCGCCTAGGGTAAAACCTGGTTCAAACTGCTTCCCTTGTTCTAGTAAATTTTTAGTTAAATCTCCTGCTAAAATTTCAGGAAATCCAGGAATATCGTAAATAGGCTTTTTGGGGTACAATTCAGAGCACTGACCTCCTGGTTGAGGTAAAGCATCAATTAAATGACACTTTAGTTTTAACAATCCTGCTTCAAAAACCGTAAATAAACCAGTGGGGCCTGCACCAATAATAATTATATCAGTCTTAATCATTTCGTTTTTCTTTTTTCTATTAATTTTTTTGTGACTTCGTTAAGCGTTTCCACCTTTTCCTCAAAATCACCCTTTAGAGTTTTCCTATATTCGTTTAAATTTTTAACTAAATCATCAACATTTTCGGGAATGACTTCCTCAAAAAACTGTCTTAATCGTTTGGCTGTTGTTGGTGATTTTCCGTTGGTACTGATTGCAACTTTCACATTGCCTTTGGTAACGATACCTCCCATATAAAAATCGCATAAAGGTGGATTATCAGCAACGTTTACTAAGATACTTCTGTTTCTACAATGCTTATAAATCCTTTCATTCACCTCAGGTCTATCAGTTGTAGCTATAACTATGTGCCTTCTCCTTAGAAATCGTTTTTTATACTTTGATTTCACTAGGGTTACATCTCCTTTTTTAGCTAAGGCAATCGTACCCTCTCTAAACATTGGCGCTACCATGGTTACCCGAGCATCTGGACTGGATTTTAGTAAAAACGTGAGTTTTTCCTCAGCAACAAAACCTCCTCCAATTATTAGGATATTCAGTTGTTTTACCTTAAGAAAAATGGGGTAAAGATTATTACGTTCCATATCAGCAATTATGTTTGCTCCTCAATACTTTTTATAACAGATGATAGTTGCACACGCTTTTCTACAACCTCGCCAATAACAATAATAGCAGGAGAAGATAACTGATTTTTGAAAACCACTCTTTCAATAGTAGCAATAGTTCCAATCCCTATTTTTTCATTATCTCGAGTCCCGTTTTGAATGATAGCTACGGGTGTATCTTGTTTGTTTTCGTTAGAAAAAGCTTCTACAATCTCACCAAGTTTATGCATTCCCATCAAAACAACTACGGTAGCTGTCGATTTTGCTGCCAACAATACATCGTTTGATAACTGATGATTTTTTGTGGTTCCTGTAATTACCCAAAAACTTTCTGATGCCCCTCGCCTTGTTAAAGGAATACCTTGATAGGCAGGTACACCAATTACTGATGAAATTCCTGGTACAACGGCTACCTCTAATCCAAATCCTTTGACGTAATCTATCTCTTCGGCACCTCTTCCAAAAACAAACGGATCTCCCCCCTTCAATCTAACAACATGTCCTTTCTCATGAGCTTTAGTAACAATTAATTCATTTATTTGCTCTTGCTGAAAAGCATAACACCCTTTGCGTTTTCCAACAAAGATAAATTCTGTATCAGTTGCCGCATAATTGAGTAAACTTTCATTTATAAGGGCATCATAAAGGATAACGTTAGCAGATTTAATAGCCTTAATAGCTTTGAGAGTAATTAAATCTTCGTCTCCAGGACCTGCTCCTACTACTGTTAATTTTGGGGATGTGTTGCTCATTGTTTTTATCTTTAAACAGCTTGTTTTTGAACTGCTCCTAATTCCGCTTCTCTATAAGCTCTTACTTTTGAAAGAAAATCTTCAGCACTTTCTATGTACTTTGAAGCAAACTCTTGTGAAGGTGCAAATTTATTGATTTGATAAACTACTTCAGCAAAAGAACCATCTAAACTTATTTTTTTGCTTTCAATAAACAATTCATCAAACTGTTTGATAATACCAGCGTGGGTATTGGTCTTTTTATTTTCAGATGTTAATAAAGCTTTCGCAGTATTCACCATTGAGCTGTAAGCATGATAAATAGCCCCAGAATACACACCGTTACCGGCAGATTCTTTAGCATTCTCTATTTTTTCTTCACTCTCCAAAAACAAAGTAGCCACCAAATCAATCACTACACCTGCACACTCACCAACTCCAATTTCTTTTACGTACTTTTCTTCATTACCCCAATCAATAAAATCAGCTTCAGTTAAATTGCTAACATCTTGTAAATCTTGGAGTAGTTCATAAAAGTATCTTTCGCCATGCTCTCTATAGTAATCCACAAAAGGTTTGCCTTTAGCATTAGTCTCATAATCATTTAATATTCTTCTCAAAGCTTCAGGACCTCTTTTACTTGGTACCTTTACTACTTTATCTGCAAATACACCTTTGCCATCACCTAAATTACCTCCTCCCAATAATACTTGTAAAGCTGGAGCAACTAATTTATCTGGAGTACGAACAGACATTCCTTGAAAACCAATGTTCGCCATATTATGTTGTCCACAGGCATTCATACAGCCGCTGATTTTAATAACCAAATCGTTGTTATTTAAGTACTGCGGGTATTCTGCTTTGATGGTGCGTTCTAATTCAGCTGCAATCCCCGTACTACTTGCAATACCTAGGTTACAAGTATCCGTACCTGGACACGCTGTAATATCAACCGCTTTGTTATAACCAGCTTCCGTAAATCCTAACTTCTTCAATTCAGTATAGAAAAATGGCACTAATGCTTCTTTTACAAAAGGAATTAAAATATTTTGTCGCAGTGACAGACGTATTTCTCCAGCGGCATAGTTCTCTACCAAATCAGCTAACAATCTAGCTTTATCGGTATAAAAATCACCTAGTAATACTTTAATACCTATAGCTACATAACCATCTTGCTTTTGAGGAACTAGGTTTGTTGCTTTCCAAGTTTCAAAAGCTTCTTGATCTTTGATGTCAACCTCTGGGATTTCAGAAACTTCAACAGGAACGGATGCTTTATAAGCATCAGCATCAATGGGCACAGACTTTAGTTCTATAGCTAGCTGTTCGGTATCAACCAATGCTTTAAAAGCTTCTAAGCCTATGTCTTTTATTAAGAATTTCATTCGAGCCTTAGCGCGACTTTTACGTTCACCATGTCGATCAAAAATTCTTAAAACGCCTTCCATAATTGGAATAATCTTATCGGTTTCAACAAAATCATAAAGCACATCTGCTTCACGTGGTTGAGACCCTAATCCACCACCAATCATCACTTTAAAACCGCGTACACCATTGTTAACTTTTGCAATAAAACCTAAATCATGCATGTAGGACAACCCAGTATCTTCATCGGAAGATGAGAACGATACTTTAAATTTACGTCCCATTTCTTGACAGATTGGGTTACGTAAAAAGAATTTATATAAAGCATCTGCATAAGGTGACACATCAAATGGCTCCTTTGGGTCAATTCCAGCCGTTTCACTGGCGGTTACATTTCTAACAGTATTTCCACAAGCCTCTCTTAAAGTTACATCATCCTTTTCTAACTCTGCCCAAAGCTCTGGAGTTCTATTTAAATCTACATAGTGAATTTGAATATCTTGACGCGTAGTAATGTGTAGGCGTCCTCTTGAGTATTCATCTGACACCTCTGAAATTCTGCGCAGTTGATTACTCATTACTTTACCATAAGGTAATTTAATACGGATCATTTGAACACCTTCTTGACGCTGCCCATACACACCACGTGCTAAACGAAGACTTCTAAATTTTTCTTCATCAATTTTACCGTTATGAAAAAGCTCAATTTTATTGGCCAATTCAATAATATCCTTTTCAACAATAGGATTTTCTATTTCTGATCTAAAACTTTGCATGACTCCCTTTTCTTCCCTTGCGGAAAGTCTTTTTAGTGTTTCCCGTTTTTCTTTTCTCTCCGTTTCTTTTAGGTCTTTACGGCAGACCTATATTTTACTGAATAAATCCAGCTCCAACCGTATTGTTTGATTGTGTATCGATAATTATAAACGACCCATTGGTACGGTGATTTTTAAACTTATCATAATAAATAGGTTTATTAAGCTTAAAGCTTACCTGAGCAATATCATTCATACCTAACCCACTCACTTCTTCTTCAATTCCAGAATAATCAGGGTGAATTTTATGATGAATATTATCTACTTTGGCTAAAACCTTATTAATACCGTGTTGCACAATATATTTTGCGCCTGGTGTTAATTGCTTAGAATCCATCCAACATACATTCGCAGTAAACTGTTTTTCTATGGTTGGTAGATCATCAGCTTTTACTATCATATCACCTCTACTAACATTAACATCATCTTCTAAAGTAATAGTAACTGAAGAGCGTCTTGAAGCCGTTTCATATTTCTGATCATAAAAATAAATCTCCTTTATCTTTGATTTTGTTAGAGATGGTAACACCACAACCTCATCTCCAACACTCAAATTACCTCCGTACACTTTTCCAGCGTATCCTCTAAAATCATGGTATTCTTCTGTTTTAGGACGAATAACATACTGCACAGGAAAACGTGGTGTACCAACATTAAAAATATCGGCTTTATCAAGTTTTTCTAGGTGATCTAACAACGTTTCTCCTTTATACCAAGGCATATTTTTTGAAGCATTAACAACATTGTCGCCTTTTAAAGCACTTACTGGGATAAATGAAATAGATTGGTCTTGATAATCTCTTTTACTCATTAACTCCTCAAAATCGGCTTTAATTTTATTGTAAACATCTTCAGAATAATCAACCAAGTCCATTTTATTAATAGCCACTACAACATCTTTAATTCTCAATAAATTATTGATAAAGAAATGGCGGTTAGTTTGCTCTATTACACCTTTTCTAGCATCAATTAAAATGATGGACGCCTGCGATGTTGAAGCCCCTGTCACCATGTTTCTTGTGTACTCTACATGACCCGGTGTATCCGCAATGATGTAACTCTTTTTGGGTGTTGAAAAATATATGTGTGCGACATCAATAGTAATACCTTGTTCTCTTTCGGCTACCAAACCATCTGTGGCCAACGAAAAATCTAAATAATCGTATCCGCGTTGTTTACTAGTTTTTTCAATCGCTTCCAATTTATCGGTAGTTAGTGATTTTGTATCGTAAAGGATTCTACCGATTAACGTACTCTTTCCATCATCTACACTTCCTGCTGTTGCAATCTTTAATACTTCCATATTTTTTAAGCTGTTAGCTCAAAGCTCTAAGCTTTAAGCTTTATTTTTTTGATTAATTTCATTTTATAGCTTTAAACTTTGTGCTTAAAGCTAAAAATTTGTTTCACAAATTTTTAGAAATACCCTTGTTGTTTACGTTTTTCCATAGCTGCTTCAGAGCGTTTATCATCAATCCTTGCTCCTCTTTCTGAGATTGAAGAATCTCTAATTTCTTCAACTACCTTTGTTATTGTAGAAGCTTCTGATAATACAGCGGCAGTACAACTCATATCTCCAACAGTTCTGAAACGCACCATTTCTTCAATTACTTCCTCTTCTTCATCTCTATAAACCACACCATCTTCTGCGGACCAAATCAGTCCGTCTCTTAAAAACACCTTACGTTTATGAGCAAAGTAGATAGATGGAATTTCTATATTCTCCTTTTCTATATAAGACCAAACATCTAACTCCGTCCAGTTTGATATTGGAAATACACGAACGTTTTGTCCTAAATCTATTTCTCCATTCAGCATATCAAACAATTCTGGTCTCTGGTTTTTCTCATCCCACTGACCAAAGTCATCACGCACCGAAAAAATACGTTCTTTAGCTCTTGCTTTTTCTTCGTCACGTCTGGCACCACCTATACAAGCATCAAACTTAAACTCTTCAATAGCATCTAAAAGTGTCGTTGTTTGCAACATATTTCTACTTGCATAACGTCCAGACTCTTCTTTTACTTTACCTTGATCTATAGAATCTTGAACATTACGCACAATCAATTCTAAACCAAGTTCTTCAACCAATCTATCTCTAAATTCTATAGTTTCTGGAAAATTATGTCCCGTATCTATATGCATTAAAGGAAATGGAATTTTAGCTGGGTAAAACGCTTTTTGAGCTAACCTAACTAAGGTAATGGAGTCTTTCCCTCCAGAAAATAATAGTACTGGCTTTTCAAACTGTGCTGCTACCTCTCTAATAATATAGATAGCTTCATTTTCTAACGCATTAATGTATGACGTATCTTTCTTCATAATCTAATTTATTTAAGCGTGTAGACCACATTCTCTATTGGCCAATGCTTTTGTTGGATCGAAATATTTAAATTCGTTTGGTAAATTATTCTCTTGTAAATAGGTGTCTAGCTTTTCGTCAGACCAGTAATAAAAAGGGCTCACTTTTAAGACACCATCAGCACTTAAACTGAAAATATCAATGCTATTTCTAAAGGCTGTTTGTCCCTTGCGCAAGTTAGTAAACCATACTTTTGGTTTATGTGCCTCCATAGCTCTTCTAAAAGGCTCTAATTTAACCTGCTCTGTAAAGAGTTCATGATTTGGATCATCAACACTAGGAATACCCATTAAAACATCTCTATGAGCAGATGTTTGCTTTGGAACATATAAAAATACATTTAAGTTTAAGTCTTTAATTACTTGTTCTGCATGTCTGTAGGTATTAGGGGTATTATAACCCGTATCACACCAAACCACAGGAATATCTGAAACTTCAGCGCTTACAGCATGCAAAATAGCAGCTTCATAAGGCCTGAAGTTAGTTGTAACTACCGCTTTATTACTTAGCTCGAATGCCTTTTTTATGATTTCGGCAGGTGTAGCATTTTTTAATACCTTATTTAGTTGTTGAATTTGATCTTCAGTAAACATAAAATCTTAATTTATTTTCCCCATTTAATAACATTCCACAAGCGCTCGTGAAAAAAGTATAAAATTAGTTTTGTTACAAAATCTACAGAAGCTATAGAGGCTGCTAGCGAAATTCTTCCGGTTAAAATGTAAGAAACCAGCAAGGTATCTAGTGTACCTACAACTCTCCAACTTAATGCTTTAGCAACACTTCTAATAGGTTTTTCTCCAACATTATCTTCTTTGTAAGTAGATTTCTCTTTACTTTTTAATAACATTTGCGCTATCATTTGTCTTTATATTACATTATTCCTATCAATTTAATAGGAATTACAAAAGTAATACTTTTTATTACATAACAAATAGTATTAACAACTTTTTAGAATAATGGAATGTTTTAAGGACAAAAGACTTAAAAAAGTAGTTAATTGATATATTTTTAGGAATCTTTCAAGGCTAAATCTTCTAGAGTAGTATTTCTAAAAACATTTAAAGTGCTATCTCTTACCTCTATCATTAGCTTATGAACGCTACATTGGTGTTCGTCAGGGCAATCGTCACATTTTTCATAATAGTTTAAACTCACACAAGGCACCATGGCTATAGGACCTTCTAACACGCGCATGACATCGGTCATTTTAACTTCAGAAGGATGGCTACGTAAATAATACCCACCATGTTTACCTTTTTTAGACCCAAGAATACCTGCCTTTCTTAGGGTAAGTAAAATAGTTTCTAAAAATTTCTGTGGAATGTTTTCGCTACTTGCAATTTCCCCAACCCGAACTGGCATGTCACTTTCATTCCTTGAAATAAAGGTTAGTGCTTTTAGTCCGTACTTGGTTTTTTTAGATAGCATGCTGCTAATATAAATAATTTAGTTTTTGCACTAAAACTAAAAACATATTTAAAAATACTGACCTATTCCAAATACAAAACCATTAGTACCATTACCAGTTACATTAATACCATAATCAAAGCGCAATACTGCATTAAAAATGTATTTATGAATAAAACGAACACCCAAACCTGAATATATACGGGTTGTGTTTTGAGAAAATACATCTTCTAAATCAGCATCAGGACGTTGAACACCACTCACATCTAAAAAGCCATTTCCTTGCAATACAAACCAACCTTTTTCTAATAGCGTATACCGATACTCACTGTTTAAGGCTACAATGGCAGAACCTCTATCTGTAATATTTCCAACTCCTCTTGTATTTAATTGGTTATCGATAACTAATGGTGCAAAGGCACTATTTTCAATCGGATTACTAAATTGTAATTGTAGCTGACTTGCAAAATTACCTTTACTGCCAATTCGTTTAAAATACTGTGTCGTGTTATTTATAATGAAATCTGTTTGCAAAAGCGTATTACTGTTACTAAACACTGTAGTTTCAAAAAGATTTCTGAACCCTGAAACATTTTGATATTTAATATCAATATTGACATATTCATGAGAGCCCCTAAATGCTGTTTTCTTTATACTTGGCTCTACTTTATTTATTGGCTCTATATCATCCTCGGGTATCAGCACATAGCTTTCTTCTGAAGTTCTTAAACCAAACTCAAACCTATTATTAAAGTTTAATTCATAAAACAAAATAGTTTCAAAACCTTTATTCGTAAATACATAATCGGTATCATTGTCAATGGTATTAGGATCAAAAAAAATAGGCTGTTGTGTACTATCGTCCATGTAATTTACTCCTAAACCTAACTTGTTTGTAAACAAATACGGATGCTCTAAAAATACACCAAAAGCATTAAAAACTTCCTTCTTAAAAAAGCTTCCGAAAATGATGTTACGACCTAATCCGTTAAATTCAAACACTGAAAACCGATATGAAAAACTATCATCGGCAGCCTGCCCTATACGTATACCAGGTATAATACTAAAATTCTCTTTAATGATATAAGTTATTTTGTAACCAGCATCCCCCTTATGTTCTACTTTATAATCGGCAAAAGCAATACCATCCAATCGCTTTAAGCGTTCAATATCGGTAATTACGATAATACTATCAGTCTCTTTTCCCGCTTTTACCTTCGCTATTCTTGTTAAAAAACTGGCCTTTGTTTTTTTTAGCCCATCAAAGTTTAGACTTTCAACCTTAAACTTGGCTTGAGAAATCCCCTGGAAGTTGAACAAAATCAATAGGGCAATTATTGGCATACTTTTATAACTCGATATCATAGTCTCTTTTTTTTAACCATCAGTCGGTATAATCAAAAGCAAATTACCATATCTGTAAACCAAAGTTTCAATTTTGCTTTTATGAAGAGACTTAATGTCAAAAATTAGTTTCTCATAAACACCTCATGAATTTGTATTCAACTAGATTTCAATATAAAATACAGCATTAAAAAAGCCTCTTTAAAAGAGGCCTTTTTAATCACTTATTACTTAAGAAATCGTTATAGTTCTTGGAGGTTTTTGTTTAGCCTCTTCTTTTTTAGGAAGATGAACGCTTAAAATACCATCTTTATAAGTTGCCTTAATTTTAGATTCCTCTATATATTCGGGTAATGAAAATGTTCTTTTAAATGAAGCGTATCCAAATTCTTGACGAATGTGGTTGTCTTCTACATGTTCATTCTCAGTATTTTTTTCTGAAGAAATTGACAATACTTCGTTATCCAAATCTATAGTAAAATCTTCTTTTTTCATACCGGGAACTGCCATATCCACATAAAAAGCATCAGCTGTTTCTCTGATATTTACCTTGGGCAGGGTCATTCCCGTATTGTAATTAGACATCATGATAGAAGGTAAATCTGCATTAAACATTCTATCTATCCAATTAGACCATGATGGGAAGTCTGCATATCTATCTGATTTTGCTAAACTTCCATTTTTTTGAGTTGTTACAAGATTGCTCATAATAAAAATTTTAGTTAAACAAATAATCTATTTAAAAACTACGCCACTCCTGTTAATAATTCATCGGATAAAAGTGACGTTGTATTTTTTTCTGCTACTGAAATATATAAACCCCCATCAACATATTGTGTGTTTATTAGGGTATTAAAGTTGCTGTTAGGTAAAACTAAAAAGCTTTCTACAAAAACAGGTTTCTTTTTAAAGACGCCGTAACTGGTTTCAATTTTAGCCAACATGACTTTTAATGTTAATACACCATTGGTAATATCAATGGCATAATTGTTCGCTTTTAATAATGGTGCTTTTATACGGATAGTTAAAATACCGTCTTTAACATCCATTTTTAATTCAGTAAGTTTAAAAGATACATTTTTAGAGGTCTTAAAAACGCTTTCATTCTTGTTAATCTTATTTAATTCCATGATAAACAATTAATAATTAAACAAAAACTCTAATAAAACTCAGGTAATATTTTCTGAAATTCTGGAAGTATACTTAAAAAAGTAAACCAACATAGAATAATCAGATTCACCTTAAAAGCATTATACTATAGACAAAAAAAATACCAAACTATTTTAGACGATAATTAACAAAAAAACAACTAATAAAAATGAAAAAATGACAGAAATTAGTACGTCAATAAATAAAAAAATGACAATTTTTCATAACATTAGTTGAGGATATAGTCCCTTTATTTGATAGATTCTCTCTAAATTACACTAATTAAGTATCTAAAAACTGTTTTCAAATATGTTTATCCTCTCAAATTAAACAAATTTGGATTTGTTTCTACGAACGAATGTGAAATGATAAGAGCACTAACTATTTAAAGCCTGCTCAATATCGGCTATAATATCATCAATATGCTCTAACCCAAGTGAACAACGCACCATACCATTTGTAATACCCGCAGCAGCTTTCACTTCAGGCTCTACCTTTGCATGTGTTGTACTGGCAGGATGTGTGACTATGGTTCTAGAATCACCCAAATTAGCAGATAAAGAACACATCTTAATATTATCAAAGAAACTTCGACCTCCTTCTAGTCCTCCTTCAACTTCAAAAGCCACAATATTACCCCCTAACCGCATCTGCTTTTTGGCTACTGCATATTTTGAATGCGACTTTAAAAATGGATATTTAACCCATTTCACCTTAGGGTGCTTTTCTAGATATTCAGCTAGCTTTAAGGCATTCTCACAATGTTTCTCAACCCGAATGGCTAAAGTCTCTAACGATTTTGATAATACCCATGCGTTAAACGGACTCATAGCAGGCCCTGTTAATCTTGAAAATAAATAAATTTCTCTAATCAACGCTTTGTTACCTACCGTTATACCACCCAAAACACGCCCTTGTCCATCCATTAACTTGGTAGCTGAATGAATTACCAAATCTGCGCCAAATTTAATAGGATTCTGTAAATACGGTGTTGCAAAACAATTATCTATCACTAATAACAAATTGTGTTTTTTACAAATCCCACTCAAATATTCTAAGTCTAAAACATCAACACCTGGGTTCGTTGGTGTTTCAGCGTAAATAAACTTGGTATTGGGTTTAATTAAACTTTCAACCGTTTCTACTTCATTAATGTTAAAATAAGAACATTCAATATTCCATTTAGGGAAGTACTTAGTAAACAAGCCATGTGTTGCACCAAATACTGAACTACAAGACACTACGTGATCGCCAGCATTTAACAAGGTTGCAAATGTTGAAAAAACTGCCGCCATACCACTTGCAAAGGCAAAACCAGCTTCAGCCCCTTCCATTTTACAAACTTTTTCAACAAACTCGTTTACGTTGGGGTTGCTATACCTACTGTATAAATCGCGTTGCTTTTCTTCGGCAAAAGACGCTCTCATTTCTTCAGCATCATCAAACACAAATCCTGAGGTTAAATATAAAGGCACCGAATGTTCAGAAAACTGTGTGGTTTCAGATTGTGTGCGTACCGCTTCCGTTTCAAAATGTTTTTTCTCTTTGCTCATTTTTCATGTTTGTAGGTTTCAATGACACTTAGACTCTGCTTAATGACTACGTGGGAATGACAAAACTAATTAACTGATATGTTTAGACAACCTTAATATATCCCCAAAAACTCCACGTGCCGTAACTTCTGCGCCTGCACCTGCACCTTGAATAACTATAGGTTGTTCTCCGTAACTTTCTGTAAATATTTCGAAAATAGCATCAGAACCTTTTACATGCCCCAAAGTACTATCTTCTGGAATTGATACTAATTTCACTTCTAAATTGCCTTTATCTTGAGATAAATCTCCAGATAAATCACCCACATAACGAAGCACATGACCTGATGCTTGCTCCTCTTTTATTTTCTGATACTTATCATCTAAAACCTCTAGTTGATTTAAAAAGTCAGCGACCGAAATATTACGATAGGCTTCTGGAATTAAATTCAGTACTTCAACATCCTCAAACTCATTTTGTAAATCCAGTTCTCTTGCCAAAATCAATAACTTTCTAGCCACATCATTTCCTGAAAAATCCTCACGCGGATCAGGTTCGGTAAACCCTTTATCAATGGTCTCTCTAACAATTGCACTAAATGGCTTATTCTGTACCGAAAAGTTGTTGAATAAATAACTTAAAGTACCTGAAAACACCCCTCTAATACGTGTGATGTTTTCACCTGACTCATGAAGTAATTTAATTGTATCAATTAAAGGTAAACCAGCACCAACAGTAGTTTCATAAAGATACTGTTTATTATGCTCTTTTAATTGCTCACGTAATTCTCTGTAAAAATCATGCGAAATGGTATTGGCTATTTTGTTACTGGATACTAAATCAAAACCAGCTTCAATTAAAGGTACATAGTTTTTATAGAACACATCACTTGCCGTATTATCTACTGCAATTAAGTTTTCTAAATGATGGTTCTTAGCAAACGTTATAATGTGTTCAATAGAACTATCTAATGAACTTGAAGCCACAGCCTCTTTCCATTGATTATCAACCCCATTTTTATCTAAAATGAGTTTGGTTGAATTGGCTATAGCAAACACATTTAAATTAATCCCTTTTCGTTTTTCAATATCGTTTTTTGACTTAAGAATTTGATTAATTAAAGCCCCTCCAACACCTCCATGTCCAAAAACAGCAATATTAATCTTTTTAGAAATTCCGAAGACTTCCCCATGAATAACGTTTAATGCCTTATGAAGCTCTGTTTTATTAACCACCAAACTCACATTTTTCCCAGTAACTGTATTATTAAAAAGCAACGGAGTAATTTGGTTTTTAATTAGCGCATTGAAGGGTTTGTGGAACGAACTTAATTCAATGCCTACTATTGAGATAACTGCCACATTATCATTAACGGTAATAGCATTTACATCTTGAGAATGAAAATCATTTTTAAATTCTCGTTGTAACGTTGCTACGGCTTGTGCTGACTGATCTGCATCAATAATTAATCCGATACCTCTCTCCGAAGAACCTTGTGATACGATACTCACACTAATACCCGCATTTCCCAAGGCTCCAAATATTCTGGCATCAACACCTATTTTACCCAATAAACCTCGTCCTTCTAAATTCAATAATGCCACCTTATCTAACACAGAAAGCGAGGTAACTTCTTTAACACTTGGTTTTGCGGTAATTAAAGTACCTTGGTCATTAGGATTGAAAGTATTTAAAATACGAAGATTAATATTCTTCTCCACCAACGGAATGATGGTTTTTGCATGTAACACCGAAGCACCAAAATTTGCCAACTCATTGGCCTCACTAAACGACAATTCTCTAATTTGTTTGGCATCTGGAACTAAATTAGGATCTGCCGTATAAATACCACTAACATGGGTATAATTTTGTAACTCTTCGGCTTCTAAAAAATTTGCTAATAGCGCAGCTGTATAGTTACTTCCATTTCTACCTAAAGTGGTAGTTTCATTCTTTAAGTTTGAAGCTATGAAACCTGTTATTACATTAACTACACCATTATTTCGTTTAAAATAATTCTCAACATTTTCTTTAGATAGTTTATGGAGCGGTTGCGCATTGCCAAAAGATTCATCGGTTTTTATTAACTCTCGAGAATCTACAGCTCTGGCTTCAATACCATGCTCATTCAATAAATTGGCAATAAGTTTAACAGACAGTAATTCGCCCTGTGCTAAAATATTGTCCTTAGTTTTTTTACTGAAATCACGCAACAAACTAACGCCTTCTAAAAGTTTATCAAGAACTTCAAATTCTATTGAAAAATCTATGTAAGTTGAAGGCTGCCCCTGATAAGCCTTAAAAGCTTCTAAATCTTCTTTATAAGGCTTTCCTTCTAAAGCTTTATTCAGGATGGCTTCTAAGTCATCGGTTGCCGACCCTCTTGCTGAAACCACCACTGTTATACGCTCACCGGCATGTACCTTGTTTTTTATAATAGATAATACCGTTTCTAGACCTTCTCCGTTAGCCAGCGATTTACCTCCAAACTTTAGAACTTTAATCGGTTTTCTTTTTGAATCTGGCACAAATATGCCTTCAACTATTTTCTCAAGTTGGTCATATTCCATTAAAAATGCATCATGCCCATGTACCGAATGTATCTCACTATACGTTACGTTTGGGTTCGATAAGGCCAACTGTTTATGCGTTTCTCTGTTTTCTTCAGCTGTAAAAAACAAATCAGAATCTACACCAACAATGTGTATTTTAGCTTGAATATTCTCTAAAACATTAAAGTTAGACGCCCTATCTTTAGTAACATCAATAGTCTTTAAGAGTTGATTCATCAATTTGTAGGCCGACAGTTGGAACCGTTCTTGCAATTTCTTACCATGATGTAGTAGCCAACTTTCTACATTGAAAATTTCTAAATCTTCATTTTTGGTGCGTTGAAAACGCGCTTTAAAAGACTCAGGTGTTCTGTAACACAACATAGCATGCATTCTGGCATCATGAACCGGGTTTTTAGAATTCAATAAGAACTGCTCCTGAATTTGGCAATTGGCAATTAACCAATCTGTAGACTTCCAGTCAGTTGCTACCACAATTAAATGCTCCGTAAAATTAGGCTGCAAAACAGCCATTTCCCAAGCAATACCACCTCCTAGAGAACCTCCAATGGTAGCATAAACTTTGTCTAAACTTAATCTTTTTAAGCCTTCTAAAAAGATTTGAGCTACATCACGAGCCACAAAATCTTTATAGTTTTCTATAAGAAAACCATCAAATCCGTTCCCTGGAATATTAAAGGCTAAAACGGAATAAATCTTGGTATCAATTACCTTATCTTCTCCAATTAAATCTTTCCACCAACCCGTTTCCCCTGCCACATTACTATTACCTGTAAGGGCATGATTTACCAAAACAACCGGAGCCGTTCCTAATGCTTGCCCAAATACCTGATAACTTAATTTAAGCTCAGGATTAAGCACACCACTTATAGTTGTGTAATTCTTTATTATGATATGTTGCAATGTGTCTTTCAACTCTAGTGTTTATTTTATTTCCGAAAAAGCAGCTTTTAAATCTGCTTTCAAATCTTCAATATCCTCAATACCCACGGACAATCTAATTAAATCTGGTGAGACACCAGCTGAAGCCTGTTCTTCTTCATTTAGTTGTTGATGCGTGGTACTAGAAGGATGAATTATCAATGATTTTGTGTCTCCAATATTAGCAAGTAATGAGAAAAGTTTTGTTTTGTCTGCAATGGTTTTAGCAGCTTCAAAACCGCCTTTGGCACCAAAAGTAACAATGCCACTTTGGCCACTAGGCAAATATTTATCTGCTAACGCTTTGTATTTACTACTTGCTAACCCTGGATAATTTACCCAAGCCACTTCGGGTTGAGCTTCTAACCATTTTGCTAGTTCTAGAGCATTTTCACTGTGTTGTTTGATTCTTACAGGTAAAGTTTCTAAACCTTGTAGAATATTAAAAGCATTGGTTGGACTTAAAGCACCTCCAAAATCTCGTAACCCTTCTAATATGAGTTTAAAGGTATATGACGCTGCGCCTAGTGTTTCGTAATACTTTAGTCCGTGATATCCCGCTGATGGCTCTGTAAATTCAGGAAACTTTCCGTTAGACCAATCAAAAGTTCCTGCATCAATAATGGCTCCACCCAAGGATGTTCCTTGACCACCTATGTATTTAGTTAATGAATGAATAACAATATTTGCACCATGTTTAATTGGATTTAATAAAGCTGGAGTAGCCACCGTATTGTCTACAATAAAAGGAACTCCTGCTGCTTTTGAATGTTCGGCAATGGCTTCTAAATCAAGAACATCTAATTTTGGATTTCCTAATGACTCTACAAAAAAGGCTCTTGTGTTATCTTGAACTGCCTTAGCAAAATTATTTGGGTTTGATGCATCTACAAATGTTGTTGTAATACCTAATCTGGGTAATGTAACACTTAACAAATTGTATGTACCTCCATACAAGCTACTTGAAGCTACTATATGATCCCCAGATTTTAAAAGCGTTAAAAGCCCTGTTGAAATAGCGGCTGTACCAGAAGCAAATACAACAGCTCCAATACCTCCTTCAACTGAAGCTAGACGCTCTTGTAACACTTGGTTTGTTGGATTGTTTAATCTGGTGTAGATAAAGCCTAATTCTTGTAGTGAAAACAGGTTTGCTGCATGTTCTGAATCATTAAACACATAGGAAGTAGTTTGATAAATAGGCACCGCTCTTGTTCCTCCTGTGGCTTTAACATCATGACCTGCATGTAATGCGTTTGTTGCTAATTTTTGATCGCTCATTTTTCTAATTTCTTTTTTCGGTTAATAAAAAATAATCCAATAGTTAAAATACGCTAAAAATAACGTACTAAGTATAGAAAAATGTTATAAGAATTTTAAAATTACAGAAAGTAATTTCGTTTAGTTATCTATCCAAACTCCCGATAAATGAATCGGTCATTTAAGTAGAATTTAGCACCTTCTTTAATAAGTTTAAAGGGTTGCTAAGGCTTCTGTGGGTCTAATCCCTCCACCTTTCTTGATAACATTTCAATACGTTTGTTGAACTTTTGTTTTGCAAATATTCGTTCAGAAAAGTTATTTTCCAAATTTTTTAAGGGTTAATTTTAGTTTTCAATCAAATTCTGTTCAAATTTCTCACGAATAACACTTGCAATGGGTTTGTTTTCTATCTTAGATTCTAACCATGAAATTATATCTAAATATAAGAAGGCACGACTTTGATAGGAATCATCTTCAAACTCTTTTAATTTCTTATGAAGTTTGATAAACTCGTTCTTCACTTCGTGAGGATAAATATCTCCCAAGCCTCTTAAAAACTTAATAAATTCCTTCTGTACCTCATACAAATCTTCCATTTTTATTAAAAACTTATAAGTACTTTTAATTAGTACATCTAAGTTGTAATCTAACCCGGCCTCATAATGTGCTACCAAATTCAAAATTCTTGAAAAGCATAGCAAATCTTCACGCATTTGTAATGATTTGTTACTAATTATTTTATCTAAAAACTGAATACATTCTCTGTTGTTTCCTGCTCCAAAATACATGCTAGCAATTTTGTAGTAGAATACCATGATATGATGTTCATCAATTCTATCCTTATAAGTTTTTAATTGTTCTAAAACCTCATCAATTAATGGCACCCCCTGTTCAAAAGAACCTTCTATAAAATGCAAATTGAGTTTATTGGTGTAGATATACAGAAACGCTAAGCCATCAACATTATCATCAATTGGAAACCACTTTTCTTTTGTTACACTTTCCAACTTTTCAAGATATTCTTTAAACTTTTCATGTTTGCGTAAATAAAACAAAGCTTCAAGCAAGTAATGATTTCCTCGTAAAAAGAAAACAGGATTTAGCTTAATCATATCTTGATAATCATAAAAAAGCGTTACCCACTTTAAAGCGTATTTATAACACGATAAAAAATCCTGAATTAAAAAGCTATACCACAAATGCGCTTTGTATAACCACAACTTTTCCCGAAAGCCTAAGTCATTGATATCATATTTAGGTAAACGTGCATTAAAATAATCTGTAATTCGTTTATGTTCTGCGTCATTTTTCACATAACCTGTTTTTAAAAACAAACCATAAAGCTGTAATGATAAATTAGATAACTTGCTGGCCACCACATTCTGAACACTCAATTCTTTAGCTTGCACTGTCAACTCATCTGCCCTATTACTCAAACTACGTGTTATATACTGCGACTCAATAATTTTTTCCAGCTCTACAATCTCATAGGCAATGTTCTTTTCCTCATGAGCTATTGCCATATTTTTGGCTTTATCCAAAATCTTTAAGCTCTGTTTATAAAGTCCTTTATGATATAAAATGGTAGCAAAATCTAATTGTTCACGAATCTGGATTCGGACATCTTGATGAGAAGGATTCAACCTTAAACTTATTAATATCTGTTTATATAAATGTGCTTTTAAATTAGAAAGTTGTTGTTTTTTTACAATACCTTTTTTTAAAATAGTGGCTTCGTCATATTTAGGTAACTTATCCAAAATATTAAAGAGCAATAAAAACTTGGAGTCTTCATTTACGCCTAATCTCCCTACATACAATTTGAATTGTCTTTTTTCGGACTTTGATAAAGACTTCACCAACACAAACAAATTATCTTTTTGCTCTTTTGTCATAGTTACAAAATTACCTTTAAAGCATTGTAATACAATTTTTTAACTTAACTTAGCAGTAGTTAAACATCGTAAAAAAAGTAATTAAAGTTGTAGTTTTACGAAACCAAAATATACATTCGTAAAAGAATAAGAAAATATATTTTAATAAATGTCTGATAATAAGGTACAAATTTTTGATACTACGCTGCGTGATGGTGAGCAAGTTCCTGGATGTAAATTAAATACTGAACAAAAATTAGTCATTGCTGAACAGCTTGATCTATTGGGTGTAGATATTATTGAAGCGGGGTTTCCCGTCTCCAGTCCTGGGGATTTTAAATCGGTTGAAGCCATTTCAAAAATTGTAAAACATGCCACCGTTTGTGGTTTAACACGATCTGTAGAGAATGACATAAAAGTTGCTGCTGAAGCTTTAAAATACGCTAAAACACCAAGAATCCATACAGGTATTGGTACTTCAGATTCTCATATTAAATTCAAGTTTAAATCTACTCAAGAAGCTATTATAGAACGTGCCGTTAAAGCGGTTAGTTATGCTAAATCTTTTGTAGAGGATGTAGAATTTTATGCTGAAGACGCTGGTAGAACTGATAATGAATATTTAGCAAGAGTTTGTGAAGCTGTAATTAAAGCGGGGGCCACAGTGCTGAATATTCCAGACACTACTGGATACTGTTTACCACATGAGTATGGGGCTAAAATCAAATACCTAAAAGAAAACGTAAAAGGTATTGACAAAGCTATTTTATCTTGTCACTGCCACAACGATTTAGGTTTAGCTACAGCTAATTCCATTGAAGGTGTTATTAATGGTGCGCGTCAAATTGAGTGTACTATTAATGGCATAGGAGAACGTGCAGGCAACACAGCACTAGAAGAAGTAGTAATGATATTAAGACAACATCCTTACTTAAACTTAGACACTAGAATTAACTCTGAAATGCTATTTGGCATCAGTCAATTGGTATCAGACAGTATGGGTATTTACACACAACCAAATAAAGCTATTGTTGGTGCTAATGCATTTGCTCATAGTTCTGGTATTCACCAAGATGGCGTAATTAAAAATCGTGAGACCTACGAAATTATAGATCCTAAAGACGTTGGTGTCACAGAATCTGCTATTGTTTTAACAGCCAGAAGCGGTAGAGCTGCTTTAGCTTACAGAGCTAAAAATGTAGGTTATGAATTAACCAAACTCCAGCTAGATGAAGTTTACAACAAATTTTTAGAATTTGCAGATAATAAAAAAGAAATAGATGACAATGATATTCATCAAATCATAGAGTCTAGTTCGGTTTACAACGAGATTTCTTCTAATTAATTTTTTTTAAAGGGGATGAAATTAAACATAGCCGTTTTACCGGGCGATGGTATTGGACCAGAAGTGACTGCTCAGGCCATTAAAGTTCTAAAAGCTATTGCCATGGAATTTAATCACGTCTTTACTTTCGAAAAGGCTTTGGTTGGTGCTTGTGCTATGGATAAGACAGGAGTTCCTTTACCAGAAGAAACTATTAGCATTTGCGACAAAGCAGATGCTATTTTATTTGGCGCCATTGGTGATCCCAAGTATGATAATGATCCTTTAGCCACTATAAGACCAGAACAAGGCTTATTAGGTTTGAGAAAAACATTCGATTTATACACCAATATAAGACCGGTAATTGCTTATGATGATTTACTAAATAAGTCCTCATTAAAAGTAAAGCAAATTAAGGGTACCAATATTTTAATTTACAGAGAACTGGCTAGCGGCATTTACTTTGGTGACAAGCATTTTAGTAACGATGAAGCTTCTGATGTTTGTAAATACAAACGCTCTGAAATAGAACGCATTACACATTTAGCTTTTAAAGCTGCGCAAGGAAGGAAACACAAATTAACGCTGGTTGACAAAGCCAATGTTTTAGCAAGCTCTAGACTTTGGCGCGCTATTGTGACCGAAATAGCTAAAGATTATCCTGATGTTACTTTAGATTGTATGTTTGTTGATAATGCTGCTATGGAGCTCATTATTAATCCTCGTCAGTTTGATGTTATTTTAACCGAAAATATGTTTGGAGACATCCTTTCAGAAGAGGCTAGCGTCATTGTTGGGTCTATTGGTTTATTAGCATCTGCTTCTATTGGCGACAAACATGCTATGTTTGAACCTATTCATGGTGCTTACACTAAAGCTAAAAACAAAGGAATAGCCAACCCCATTGCTTCTATTTTAAGTGCTGCTATGTTGTTAGACCACTTTGCTTTGTATGATGAAGCTGCTTTAATTAGAGAAGGTGTTGATAAAGCTTTAAATCTTCATATCACGACACCTGATTTAAATACGAAGTACGATAATATTAGTACAACCAAGGTTGGTGATTTTATTGAAGATTTTATAAATAATCCAGACGAAACTAATTTGAATTTCACCAACATACATTTAGGACAGTCAACTATCATTTAATTATTTGAGTTAGTCACCAAAACAATTAAACTACAGGACGTCCGAATTAAAAAGAGCACCACTATGAGTGCTCTTTTTTAATATGTAACAAACAATTATATAGTATATTTGGTTAATGCAACGCAACCTAGGTTTATTAAAGCTTTATAAAACACCACTACTCATCACTTTAGTAAGTTTTGCTCTTTATACTGTTTTTGCTTATAATTTAGAACGCACACAATATGTTAAGCTTGTTACCTTATACACTTCTCTTTTTGGGTTGTTTTATTGGTTACAAAAAAAATATAAAAATAACACCAAACTCTTAACAACACTTGCATTTTTATTTAGATCTGCTTTTATTTTAGCTACCCCTAATCTATCCCAAGATTTTTATAGATTTATCTGGGATGGACGCATGATTTTAGAAGGCTTTAATCCCTATTTATACACTGTTGAAAGCTTTATGAGCGTAGGAAATTTTCCAATTGCTCAAGCCAAAGAATTATATCATGGCATGGGTACCTTGAACGCTAGCCATTTCACCAATTACCCACCTGTAAACCAACTATGCTTTATAATTGCAGGTTTATTTGCCAGTAAAAGTATTTTAGGCTCTGTGGTTGTTTTACGACTTATTATTATTTCTGCAGATTACGGAACCCTTTACTTTGGCAAAAAACTGCTTAAAAAATTAAAGTTACCCGTTCATAATATCTTTTGGTATGTTCTAAATCCGTTCATCATCATCGAGCTAACAGGAAACCTACATTTTGAAGGGGTCATGATTTTCTTTTTAGTTTGGAGTCTGTATTTGCTTGAGAAAGGCAAATGGCCATGGAGCGCTGCTGTGTTTGCTCTTTCTATTTCTACCAAGTTAATGCCGCTTATGTTTTTGCCTTTGGTGTTTAAGTGGTTTACAAAGAAGCATGTCATTGCAAACGGAGGAGCAAAGCAATCTGTATCAAATGATGAGATTACCAGGTCACAAGTTCCTCGCAGTGACGAGAGAGATGCTTCTCTATCACTAAGAATGATAAAACTTATTTCGTTTTATGCTATTGTTGGTACCGTTACATTATTCCTTTTTTTACCCTTTTTCTCAAAACAATTCGTGTTAAATTATACTGAAACTGTTGCACTTTGGTTTCAAAAATTTGAATTTAACGCCAGTATCTATTATGTGTTTCGTGAAGTTGGCTATTATATGAGAGGATATAATGAAATAGCTATTCTAGGCATTGTGCTTTCTTTAATGATATTTTTATTCACACTTTACAGAACTTTTTATAAAGCAAATTATCCCATGGAAAATTTGCTTAAATCTATGTTATTAGTCTTTACCTGCTACTTATTTTTAAGTACTACAGTGCACCCATGGTATCTAGTAACACTTTTATTTTTATCTGTATTTACAAAATATAAATTTCCGTTAATATGGAGTTTTGTAATTATACTAAGTTATTTGGCTTATATACAAATAGGAAATGCCAATAAATCAGAAAATCTCCTTATCATTTTCTTAGAATACCTGATAGTTTATAGTGTTTTTGTGCGGGATGTTTTTAAAGATAACCCTAAAGCAATACAAGAGAATCTATCCTGTAAATAACACTATCATCTAAATCATTAAAAACTTCAGAATAGGAAAGTTTAAAAGATTTATCAATGAAAGATTTGTCTGTCTTTAAATTATATTTATAAAGCGCTTTTGGGTGTACTTCTTCAAAAGCTAATTCATCACCATTATCAAACCAAAATGTATATAAACCATCTTGGTAGGATTTAAAAACTGCTGTTTTCATTTAACAATATAGAACGAATATTAATTTTATTATTAAAATCTACTTCAAGAACAGGTAAATCAACTCTTTAACAGTCATCACCATTATTATAACTGTTTGAAAACCTATCTACAAGAAGACACAAAATTTCTGGGTTTAATTCTTGGTAATCTACAATCTAACGTATCATTTTTATTTTGAGGTTGGTTAGACTAAGATAAATACCAAAAATACAATGTGAATTTAAAAATAATTTCTGAATAAATTGAAAAATTATCAAGGGCTATCTTAACCTTAAACAGAGACCAATAAAACACCCCTGCAAGTGTAATACAAAAAATGGAATCATGATTTTATATAATTTTTAACTTTATTTAGACGTTACTTAGACTTATAGAGAAGAACATGTTATTTTCCATTTTATACGTGTAAATTCAAACTAACTAAAATAACCCAAGATCAATTATGTATTGTTCTTGGGTTATTGCTTTTTAAAATTGATTATTTATAAACCAGCTATAAGAAATTATTGTTTTAATAACCTTTTTGTAGTGACTGCTCCTTTATCATCTGAAATTTTAACCAAATACATTCCAGACGCTAAACTACTGATATCATATTTATTTCCTACTAAAACTGGGTTAACAGCAACTTTAGCACCTAGGGTATTGTAAATTGAGATTTTTGAAATCTCAACACCATTTTTAGTTTGAATTGAAAAATGAGATTGAACTGGATTTGGATAAAGTGAGATTTTTTTAGACAATTCAAAATCTGAAGTACTTAATGGGTTTGAGTCCAAAACTTGGATTTCATCAATATATATTTTACCGCCACCTTCTAGAGGACTTGTGTTGGCGTTAATAAAATCCTTAATATCTGCATGGAACACGAGAGTATATAAGGTTCCTAAACTAAAAGTACCTGCATCTCTAGGAAATTCAATTGGAATTATTATTTGTTCCCAAGCATCTGCACCAGAGTGATCATTGATTGCTCTGATAACTCCAGGGTTTGAACCATTACCTGAATCACTATCCGCATCAAATCTACATGCCATGTCAGTATCTAAATTATATACTAGTACGCTTAGATATTTGGACTCAGCAGGCCCAATAGATAAATCTGGATTTACATTAATTCTTGTCAGTGCATACCAATTAGCATTAGTGTGAGTAATTTCAAGACAATTAGCAGTTGTATTAAGTCCAGATGAATTTGGATTAGCAACAATAGTTGATGCTGCACCAAAAGCTACTTCTACTCCACCATTGCCAGATTCAAAATCATCTACCATGGTTTGTCCAAAACCAGTAAAAGCGCATAGGGCAAATAATAAATTTAATAAAGTAATTTTTTTCATAATGTCTATAATTTTAGTTATTTGTTGGTTGTATAAAGTTACTAGATTTACACAGTTCTAAAATGGACTAAACTTACCTAAACATGTACAATTATACTTTTATTTACCACAAACCATTAAAAACAAAACACTAAAAAACAGTACTGTACAAAAACAAAAAGATTTAACCTTAAAATACATATAGAAAACCACCTATTAATAAGGCGGTTTTTAAAAAACCAAAACTATATTAAAGTTTCTATTAATCTAATTCATTCGCCAAACTCTTACATAATCTACTTTTGCCTCTGTAAAGTCGCCAATATTTCTTGAAGTAAAGTTTGCAGTCCCTCCAAAACTGGCACCTGTAGATAACCATAAAAACTCCTCTACCTGTGGCACCCAAATCCCTTGATAACGTGTTTTAAATTGCCCATCATAATACACCTCAAGCATATCTTTATTCCATAACAAACCATAAATATGGTATCCAGAGTGAATACCTGGGGTATCATATTTTCTGGTATTTGCCTTGTGTGATGTACCATAACCATCTATATGCACCACACTTTTGGTATAATCTTGCACCCATGCGGACTCAAAAACATCTATTTCTGCACCATCATTTCCTGTACCATCTACATTACCCATATTATCACCTTGCAACCATAGAGCTGTGTGTGTTCCAAACATGGTTTCTGCAATATCTATCTTAGCCTCAATGTACCCGTATTTAAATTCAAATAAATTATTAGAAAAAACACCACCACAGTGCAACACATCGTTTGCAACTTTCTCACTTCTAAGAACCAAATTACCATTTCTATAAGATACATTCTCTGGTTTCCAAAACCATTGATTAATCCCAATACCAGGCCTTGCTGCCCTACTTTTTGTAGAATTATTTTTAGTCCATTTTGTAGGTTCAAAACTATCAAAGTTATCTTCAAACATTAAGGTCCACCCACTGGTGTTTATTGAATTTAAAACAGGTTTTGCTATTGTTACTGGATTATCACCATCATCAAATTGGTCATCATCAGGTGAGGTTTTTTCATCTCCTGAGCAAGACACAAACAAAAGTGCTGTAAGCCCTATAAAGCTAAAATATAAACGCTTTAATTTCGTACTAGTTATCATATTATATTTATTTAGTTAAGTTTTATTTATAAATTAAAATACCAAATTGGCCCTGTGACCAAAGCTCCTTTATCATCTTGTACAACTACTTTCCAATAATAAGTAGTATCAACAGCATCTAAGTTGACTTGGATAGTATTTGCAGAAATATCTTCTGAAACTAAGGTTAAGGCATCTTTATCCTTGCCAAAATAAACATCAAAAGTTACAGGATCTCCATCAACATCAGAGGCTGTCCATTCTAGGTTAGCCATGGTGGTACCTGCTTCTAAATACTGTCCTAAAAAGGGAGACTTTAGTGCAGGCGCAAAGGGTAAATGGTTACTATTAGGCACTTCTTCTGTATAAAACTGTGCCGTAGGTGAATAATCACTTTCTATGTTTTTGGTACTTCTAGCCTTTACCCTCCAGTAATAAGCAAAACCCTTTTCTAGGGTTACTATTTTTGAAAGGGATGTTAAAACTTCATCTACAACTTTGTTATTAAATTGATTATCCTTTGCTATTTCTAAAATATAGATAACTGAACTACCATCTGAATTGGTAGAGGCCTGCCATTCAAAATTCAAAACATTTGTGATACACAATTGGTTTTGAGATGGAAACACTAACGTAGGCGAAGAGGGTTTACTATCGGAAGTATCACCTCCACCACCTGTATCATCACCTCCACCAGAGGAACAGGATGTATTTATAAAGGCAACTAGAACATATATATATAGGAGTTTTTTCATAACAATTTGTTTTATTTCTTTACAATTTTTAGAGTTTTAGGTTTTTCTGAATCTAACCTTACAAAATAAATCCCTGATGGGTATTTTTGCATATCTACAGTAATCTTTCCTCCGGCAACATTATACTGTTGTTTAGCTATTAATCCTGATGTTAAGGAATATAACTCTACAGATACCGTAGCTTTTGATATTTCTGGAATACTTAATTCAAACTGGTCTGTCACTGGATTTGGAAATGCTTTCAATAAACCTGAAGTCTCCATAACCTTGGTTAACTTACCCTCGCAAGTAGCTTTAGCTTCAATGTTAATAATATCACCATCTTTTGCCTCAACTTCAAAAGACGTTTCGTAAGTTTCTAATACTTGCTTATTATTTATAAAAACTTTATAAGGCGCAGAACCCGATTTAATATCTACCGCGATTTTTCCAGACTTAGAAGTAGTTAACTTCCCTGTTAATAATTCTGAGGCATTAACCTCCAGATTAACGCAATATTGATAAGAAGTGTCTTTAATTTCTATACAGACATCATAAACTCCTGGCTCTAGATTAGGAATATTAAGAACCTCGTTAAAACTATATTCGGTTCCTCCAATCGTAACTTTATAACTATGCTTATATTTTGTGTTAATTTTTATTTGCCCATTTTTACCTTGGCAAGTTTCGTCAATAGTTTCAATGGTAAAATTATCTGATGCCACAAAGATCTCTGAAAAATCTTGATCCAAAATAAAGTCTACAATTCCACTTCCGTACGTAGCAAACCTTACTGCATTTTCAGATTCTATAAATTGCACGTCTGTATACCCTACAGCATCAGGCACATCTAGTCCATCCATTTTAAACCATTGGTCTTGTTGTACCGAAAATACCCAAGCACCATCAAACTCACAGGCAGCAAAAATATACTGACCATTGGGTGAAGTCTCCATCTCTGAAATACGCTCTACACTTAATCCTGCATTATGATTAGTAAATGTTTGCCCACCATCAACTGAAATCAAGAAATTATTACCCTTCCCTGCAAAATAAACTGTAGCTTCGTCTATAGGACTAGTAGCAATTACCTGTCTTCGTTTTCTATGCGAATCCTCTTGCTGAGGCCATGTTCCATTGTAACTTGATGATGTAAAAGAATTTCCTCCATCTGTAGAATACAACAATTGCCCAGATTTTAAACTAACATACCATCGGTTTTTATTTACTTTAGAATAGCCAAAACTAGATATTGGACCACTAAACTGAAACGGATGTATTTCTCTAACTACAGCACTACCGTTATAAATAATTTTTTGCAACCCTCCTTCACCCCAAGGAATATAAACAGCATCTTCATTATCGTTTGGAGAAGGCACTAAACTTGTAGCCGCCCAATTTCCATAAAAATCGGTACCAGTAACTGTTTTATAATTACCCCCATTGGTTGCAGAACTTCTTCCTATAGTACCATAATAATACCAATACCAAGCTGATTCACCTCCATTGGCCACAGTAACTCGTAACACATCTGTATTAGCTTCTCTTAAAGCAGGTATTGGAACACTTTTATCATAATTATTACTACCAGAAAAACTTTGGGATCCTCTATCTTGATTAGCAGTGTACACTAGATTATATTTTTCATTGGTCTCAGCATCATAACACATGATAGTTGGGTTACCTTTACTTACACTTACCCAAGAATTCCAATCCTCTGGAGTGGTTGAATAATAGGTTCCAAAATCATATCCAGAAATAGTAAAAAACCCGCCATCTTCTTTATCAAAAGTCTTAAAGTGCTGTAAATCCCAAACATAAATGTCGTTATTACTCAAGACATGCTGATTTCTAGTCCAATTCACTCCATAATCTGTAGATATCCAAAGCTCAACAAAACCTTTAAATACAATATTGGGTTGTGTTGGATGTACTTCTACAATGTTTCTACCTGTATCACTAGAGGTAACACTCTGTGTCCAAGTTGCCCCTTCATCACCCGAATAGAAAATAGTAGTATTATCATAACTTATGTAAAAATGCGTAATGCCTCCAACTGTGGTTCCTTGCACAGAATCTAATTTAGCCACCGTTGTTGTAGGCTCGTATATGAGTGAAAAGTCATCATCTCCTTCAGCCATTTTATAAACATACAATTTTGAATCACTTGCCCTTCTAGCAAAAAGATACACATCTCTACTACCGTGAGGTTTCAAAATTTCAACATCAAAAGCATTACTTAAAAAACTTAATGCCGAAGTCGTATAATTTAAACCATAATCTGTTGATATATATATAAAATCATACCAAGCGTTACCACGCGATGCATCTCTTCTTGCCCCGTGTGCTACAATACGCTTTTGACTATTCCTTTTGGTAACAACCGTCGTGTAGTTGGCGCCACCTTCAAAAAAAGCACCATTAGCATCCATCCAGGTTCTACCCTCATCGTCAGAGAATTCCATAGACCCATTACTTTTCTGATTTAAAAGTCTAAAAGAACCATCTGGAAGATTCACCCCATTAAACTTATCACCCTCAAAACTTTTGGTGTGATTCCTCAATGACCATTTCACTGGAGCACCCTCATCAATTTTATAAATATGACCTGCAAAAGACACAATATACATGTCCTCATTTATTGGGTCATATAGAGAACCGTCAGTTCTAAAACCCCCTTCGCTATAGCCAGGAGCGGTTGTAGATGTCATGTGTAAATATTTCTGATCCCATGTTCCTGAAAGCGTACGATTGGCATAAAAATATTTTTCTGGTGGTGGCATTGTCATGCTCTGTTGAGCCGATTTAAAATAAGCTTCAAAATCTTCTGAAGCACTAAATTTAAAACCTGTTTTTTCTTTGTTTAGGTACCAAACATTATAATCTGCCAAAGCCTCTCCAGTTAAATTCTGAAAATTAAACGGTTTAGGCAATGCCAATTCATCCATAGCCATTTCATAGGCTATTTCCTCTGGAGTTTCTTCTTCATGGTGCTCATAATCGCCACCATAATCAGACTCCAAATATTCAGATTCTTGATTAAAAGAAGATTTGAAAATTAACGTAAATGCAACTAAAAATAGACCGATAAAAACCAGCCTTAGCGTATTTTTTTTGTTCATAATGCCTCTGTTAGTATGGAATTGATAAAATTAAACTAACTAAAGCCTAAAAACATTAACCAAACTACCCTAAACATAGACAAAAACACTTTTTAAATAATCAAAGCATAATATCTACAATGGGAATTGTTAAGTACTCGCTGTAAACCAATAGCCACCTATTTAGTTTAATATTCAATAAGTAAACATCAATTACAAAAAATAAAACGTATAAGAATCGCATTTAGAACGCAGAGTAAACGCACTTTAAAAACCAACCACACATACACAAAAACACTCTAAAATATTCTATCTGGATTAAAGGCTTGTATATCTAATTCTGTTTTTATCTCTGAAATAATATCTGAAACTAATTTTCCTGTTGCAGGCCCTAAACTCCAGCCCATCATGGCGTGTCCTGTTGCAATAGTTAAATTTTTATACTTTGAGGTTTTTCCAATGTAGGGTAAGCCATCTGGGGTACATGGGCGCAAGCCACATTTGGCTTGTGCCTTTTCTTCTGAAGTAATATAGAGTTGATTGTAATACGATGAACTTGCTTCTGCAATAGCATTTACACGCACGGGATTTACAGTATGATTAATCCCTGAAAATTCCATGGTGCCAGCAAAACGGGTAAAACCATTCATAGGTGTAACCGCAACTTTGGCCTCACATAAAATGGCAGGAATGGTAATATTGGTATCTCGATTCAAATTGATGCTGTAGCCTTTCCCAGCTTGTATGAGCAATTTTAAACCTAATTTTTTACTGATTTTAGGACTCCAACTACCAGCTGCCAACACAACCTCATCACATAATAATTGTCGGGTTTCTGTGATTACTTTTAAAATTTTTTGATTGTTTATGTCAACATCAACCACTTCTTCATTTTTTAAAATTGAAACTCCGTTTTTTTTCAAGTGAACAATCATTTCTTGCATGAAGTTATTTGGTGTCATGTGTGCATCAGAGTGGTAGTAAACCGCACCTTTAACATTTAAATTGGCTTTAGGCTCTAATTTCGAAACCTCAGTTTGAGACAAATGCTCAACCTTTAAACCCTCTTCTATACCCCGTTTACCTACTTCCCATTCTTCCTCACCAACCTTATCGGTCTTGTAGTACATTAAAAGCCCTTTTCTTTCATAATGAAAATTAAACTCGTTTGATTGTTGTAAATCTTCATACAATTCCCTACCCAATAGATTGATATCAAGTAACGGTTTGATGGAGGCTTCAACTTTTAAAGGTGTAGCCGATTTTTTAAATGCCCATACCCATTTTAAAAAATCTATATCTAATCTTGGTTTTATATAGAGTGGACTTTTAGGATTAAACATCCATTTTAATCCTTTTGAAAGCATACCCGGAGATGCTAAGGAAATAAAATGACTTGGTGTGATGTATCCCGCATTTACATAAGATGCACCCGCATCCATATTGGATTTATCAATGACCGTAACTTCATGACCTTCCTTTTTAAGGTAATAGGCAGAACATAAACCTATAATCCCTCCACCTACTACAATAACATTTTTCCCCATATTAAACCTAAATCACTTGAAACCCATGCGCGTATGGGTCGTCTTCATCATCAATAATAATTGTGTTGTAACCATATATTTTTGCCCACCCTTTGATACTAGGGATTATTGCAGACCTTCCATTAATCCTGACTTCTTCTTCTACTCTACCAATAAATTTACTCCCTATAAAACTTTCATGAATGAATTCTTCTCCCAATTTTAGCTTCCCTTTAGCATATAACTGCGCCATTCGAGCTGAAGTTCCTGTACCGCAAGGGCTTCTATCTATAGCTTTGTCTCCATAAAACACCGCATTTCTTCCAGAAGACCCAGGGTGTATAGGTGTCCCCGTCCATAATAAATGTGATACATCCCGGATAGTGTCGTTTTCTGGATGAATAAATGTATTAGGATATTTTTGATTGATAGCCTGACGTATTACTTGTGAATACTGAATCAGTTTAGTCGCTGAAAAATCCTGAATGCCAGAAAAGTTACTTTGAGGATCAATAATGGCGTAAAAATTTCCACCATAGGCCACGTCAAAAGTAAGTTCACCTAATTCAGGGCATTCTATGGTCATACCTTCTCCAGCCAGATAACTTTTTACGTTGGTTAACCGTACCCAATCTACTTTATCTCCAGTTTGCTTATATTCAATTTCAACCAAACCAGCAGGTGTTTCCATTTTAATTTTACCTGGTGTTTTAGGATTTATCAAACCCTCTTCAACAGCAATAGTAATCGTACCAATTGTACCATGACCACACATGGGTAAACAACCAGAAGTTTCAATAAACAATACAGCAACATCATTTTCAGGATGGTGAGGCGGATACAAAATACTGCCACTCATCATGTCATGTCCACGTGGTTCAAACATCAAGCCCTTGCGAATCCAATCGAATTCCTTTAGGAAATGCTGACGTTTTTCACTCATATTGGCACCATGCAAATCGGGTCCACCTTTTTTTATAACCCTTACAGGATTTCCACAGGTATGAGCATCAATGCAAACAAACGTGTTTCTTGCCATATGTTAAAACATCAAAATTATTTTAGGGCTTCGGGTAATAATTCCTTTGGAAAAGATTGATAACTCACAGGACGCACCCATCTTTTTATAGAATTTGTTCCTACAGCAGTAAATCTGGAGTCGGTAGATGCGGGATAAGGCCCTCCGTGCTGCATCGAAGAGCATACTTCTACACCAGTTGGCACACCATTGAAAATGATGCGTCCTACCCTATTCACTAAGGCATCAACAATATCATGAAGACCAGAATATTCATCCTTTTCTGCAATAATAGTTCCTGTAAGTTGACCTTCAAGACTTTCAATTATTTTGATTAGTTCTGTCTCATTCTTAGCTTTTACAACCAGTGAAAAAGGTCCAAAAACTTCCTGTTGTAACTTTGGATTTTCTAAAAAGTCCTTCCCAGAAACACTTACAATTTGTGAAGGTGCGTAATTAGGTGCTACCTCAGATTCAATTTTAGCAATAATTTCTACACCTCTTTGAGATGAAACCTTTAGGCTATTTTGCATAAAACCTTCTTTTATATTAGGATGTAACATGCATTGAGCTTCGATAGTCACTGTTTTTTGAGCTAAGTCATCAATAAATTTCTGAGTGTTTTCATTATCAATCGTTAACAATAAACCAGGATTAGTACAAAATTGCCCAGTTCCTAAAGTAATAGAATTGGCGTATTGCGTTGCCAAAGCTTCAGAATGTTTTTCAATAGCTTTAGGTGTGATAACTACCGGATTTATACTGCCCATTTCGGCAAAGACTGGTATGGGTTCTTTGCGTTTTGAAGCTAAATCGAACAACGCTCTTCCGCCTCTAACACTCCCTGTGAAGCCAACCGCTTTTACTTTTGGGTGTTTTACTAAAGCGGTACCAACCTCAATACTTTTTCCGTTTAAATTTGAAAACACACCGTTGGGCATTCCTGTATCTTTAGCAGCTTTGAGTAATGCTTTAGCCACCAACTCTCCAGTACCTGAATGCATTGGGTGCGACTTTACAATCACTGGACAACCTGCTGCTAAAGCGCTTGAAACATCTCCACCTGCGGTTGAAAATGCTAATGGAAAGTTACTAGCACCCAAAACTACTACAGGTCCAAGCGGGATAGACGTTCTTCTTAAATCTACTTTAGGCAAGGGTTTCCTTTCCGGGTCTGCAGCATCAAAACTATTATCTCGCCATTGTTCATCTAAAATAAGTTCCGCAAAAGAACGTAATTGAAAAATGGTTCTACCTCGTTCGCCAATAGCACGTCCTTCGGGTAGTCCAGATTCCAACATATACATGTCGATAAGCGTTTGGTCCAATACTAAAATTTCATCGGCGATGGCGTTTAAAAATTCGGCTCGTTTTACTCCTGATACTTTTCTGTATATTTTAAATGCATCCCAAGCTAAATTTACGGCTTCATCTATTTCATCTTCAGTCGCATCAATAAACGCCGTATTGTTTTCAATGTTCAATTTTGGATTAACGGTTTTGTATGTTTTATCCCCTGAAGCTTTAGGCGTTTGCCCGATGTAGTTTTTTCCGGTAATCATCTTTACTTATTTTTTTATTCTTTATCCAAATTTACTCGTTTACAAACTTCTTTTTTTGATAATTTAAAAGAATCAACTTATTAAGTCCAATGCTTCAAGTCTTTCATTTGCCAAAATATATCTTGCACGGACATCATCAATTTGCTGTTTATTTAATCTCTTACCAAAGGTACGCAGCCCTCCAGCAACATCATTATGGTGAATTCCCATAGCAAGTTTAAGATATTCCAAAAGCAGCGGCTGAGCATCCAGATACGATATGGAATTTAAAGCTTGAGAAATTTTATTTGCCTCAGCCCATTCTCCATTTAAAACATATTCCTGCATGGTAACACTTGCTTTTGGGAAGATATTACCTACACCTGTAATGCCACCACATGCTCCAGCAAGTCCTGCATATACAGTGACCGTATCTACTCCTGCCAAAACTTTTAAATCTTTATTCTCTAACATAAGAGTTTCAATAATTGAAACATCTATAGTCGATATTTTAAGAGCAGTTACATTGGGAAGAACAGAAAGTCTTAAAAGAAGATTAGTTGAAAGTGAATGATAACCAGCTGCATCAGGATTGTTATAAGGCATAATTGTTACACCTACATCCTTTGCAGTTGCTTCAGAAAGTTCATAATATTCATACATTTTTTTTTCAGAAGGAACCGCCTTAGTTGTTGGTGGCATGACCATAACTGTATCAACTCCAACTGTTCCAAGTCCTTCAATGATTTTGGCAAGTTCTTCCTTAGTTTCTGCCGAAGCTCCGCTGATTAACGGAACATTGTATTCTTTAGCAACCTCAGAAAGGGATTTAAGTAAAGAAAGACGCTGTTTGGTACTTAGGTAACTGTTCTCTCCCAGAGTACCAGAACCGACAAGTCCACTCATTCTGCTTCCTCCCTTTCCTTGAGATTTTAAAATACCTGCCGCCTGTTTTTGTGTTGTATCAAAGTCAATTTCGAGAGTGCCAGATTTTGACGCTTTCAACCATGTAAACACTGCAGGCATTACACCATCCCAATTAGATTTCATCTTATTTTATTCTTATTATTGAATTCTAAAACTATATAAATATTACTAGTAACAGTACTACTAAATTATTCATTCATAATATTATATTATCCATTTTTTCATATTATTTTTATATTTTGAGTATTATATATATGTTTTAGAGTAAAAATAGAAAATAAACCATGAAGGTTTTACCCTTTAAAATACCAAAACCTGAGTTAAATGCTGTTGTTTTTCAGGAAGATAAAGGTAAAACATTTTTCAACAAACTGCATCAGCATGAGGAGATTCAAATTAGCTTAATCCTTTCGGGCGATGGCAATTTGATAGTTGGAGACACCATAAACAGGTATAAGGATGGTGATATTTTTGTGATAGGGAGTAATATTCCGCATGTATTTAATAGTGACACTCCGATGAAAATTCAATCAAGAATGTTCACGGTATTTTTCTCAAAACAGTTATTGGGTGATGCTTTCTTAGAGTTGAATGAACTTAGAGAAGTTTCCAATTTTTTTAAGCGTTCAGAATATGGATTCAAAATTAATTCAAAAAAAAGATGGGCTACCGATTTAATTCTAAAAACCGAAACTGCTACTCAACTAGAGCGCCTTATCATTTTAATCCAACTCTTAAAAGTTGGAAGCGAAGCTCGATATACACCGCTTTCTTCCTTCATTTACAACAAGAATTACAACGACAATGAAGGTAATAGAATGCGTAATGTTTATGATTATACTATGAACCATTACAAAAACGCTATTACACTAAAAACTATTGCCAATGTGGCTAACATGACTAAAAACGCCTTTTGCAAATATTTTAAAAAACGTACCAATAAAACTTATGTTACTTTTTTAAACGAAATACGGGTGGAGCATGCCACACGATTATTAGAAAAACAATCCGATTTAGCTATTGTTGAAATCGCTGAATTATCAGGTTTTCAAAATTTATCAAATTTTAACAGACAGTATAAACGTGTAAAGGGCTATGCCCCTTCATATGTCAGGAAAAAAAATTAATCTCTCTTATCTCGGTTTTTAAAGGCTGGACTCCAAATATCTTTGTAGTCTGGCTCCTTATTTTGCATGAGTTGTTTGTGAATGTGATAGGTTACATCCATCCAATCTCTTGCTTCACCCCACAAAGGAGACATTATGGTATTTTCCCAATTCTTATATTCTAACAACATTTCTTTAAGCTGTACTTGATTAGAATCTGATATATCATTTGTTTCGCCTAAATCTGAAACTAAATCATAGAGAACTGAACCGTATCCTTCTAGCTGAATTAGTTTTGAATCACCCATTCTTACGGCGGATTCTTCTAATTTTCTCCAAAACAAACTCTCATGTGGGTTGCCAAGCTTTTCTCCTTTTAAATAAGGTAACAGGTTTTCACCATCTAATTCTAAAGTTTCTGGCTTTTCAATTTTAGAAGCGCTTAAAGACGTTGCGAAAATATCTAGCGAAGATGATAAGCCATCAAAAGTTTTGTCGCCTTCAATCATTTTTGGCCAACTGATAACAAAAGGCACACGATGTCCGCCCTCAAACTTATTGCCTTTCCAGCCTTTCAGTGAGCCTGTTGAAGACTGATTATTATGTGCACCTCCATTATCGCTTAAAAAGTAGATTAAAGTATTATCTCTTTTTCCTAAGGTTTCGAGTTTTTTTATGAGTTTACCAATGTTTTCGTCTAAACTCCATGTCATGGCTGCCAATTCTTTTCTCGGATGGTTACTAAACTTTTCTAAATCTTCATGTTTTGCATGCATAGGCGTATGCACAGCATTATATGCCAAATACATAAAAAATGGTTTATCACTACTTTCTTGTATATACTTAACTGATTGATCTCCCAATACATCAGTCATGTAACCTTCAAACACAACACGTTTCCCATTATGTTGAAGCATTTGTTCTTTTGAAGGATTTTCTAACGGAAAATAAGAACGACTGCCAACCAAAAAACCATAAAACTCATCAAAACCCCTATTATTGGGATGATCTGAAGCATCTTCACCCAAATGCCATTTTCCTAAAGCGTAAGTATTATAGCCATTTTTTTTAAAAATATCTGCTATAGTGACAACATCATCACTAAGCCCAATACCACCAGTTCCATTGGCTTCAAATCCAAAACGCTGTTGATACTTTCCAGTAATTAATCCTGCTCTAGATGGGGCACAAACCGTGGCACTTACATGGGCATCGGTAAACACCACCCCACTTTTAGCTAAAGCATCAATATGTGGTGTTTGCAAATCGTTGCTACCCATAAAACCAAAATCTGCGTAACCAGCATCATCTACTAATATAACAATGACATTGGGCGGTTCATGTTTTGAAGTCTCTGTTTTTGATTTACACGCAAAAAGCAGTGGAAACATCAAAATACATATTGAGAAAAAGCGATTCATTTATGAAAATAGGACTATTTAATTGGAGTGAAATAATAAGAAAACGATTGGTCTTTTGCCTTAATTTGATACTGTTCCAAAGGTCTTGTCCACCAACTAGTATCACCTCCAACACCCATTTGCGCATGGTCTATATTGATATTGACTAAATCTCTTTCAATAATATCTATAGTATGCCGTTGCTGTTTGGTTTCACCAGCATCAAAATCTGAATTGTATTGATGATGCGCACTAAAACTTAGAAACTCAGACCCCATTATTTTGATACCTTGTCCATTGGCATCGGTAAACGTTACCCAGCGTATATCAGTTCTATAGCCATTTTCTTGAGGTCTGATGTATGGATAATATAATTCTGAAACCGACGCTTTATAATGGCCCACAAATTGTGATGTCTTTCTATCTTGATAGTTTTCTAAAGGTCCACGACCATACCAATTGACTTGATTTAACGATTTATCAACTATAACATTTGTACCAAAACGGGGCATATTTGGTAATCCGTTTTTAACATTTAGCAATGCGCATTTCACCATAATTCGCCCTGATGCATCAATTTTATATGACATTTGTAATGTTGCTATATCATCAGGTAGTTTATATTTTGATTCTAGATGCATAGAATGCTCCTCGAGGCTTATTCCTTTTGCTGATAATACATCATAAGTCGATGTTTCATTTTTTAAAACCAAGGATGTTAACGCTTTATTCTCGGTAGCTTTTTTCCAAATACCAAAATGCTTTGGCATGTTAAACCCAAAATCATTATCGGTTGTGGCCCTCCAAAAGTTAGAAGTTATGCCTTTTAAAATGATATTTCCATTGCCGTAATCTAAACTGGATAGCTCGCCAGAGGTCTTATCAAAACTAACTGTAAAAGCATTTGATTTAAAAACAATATCCTTTTCAGTTGTAGAAATCGAGAGGTTGTTTTTAGTGTTCGTTTTGAATTTAGGGGTGTACTTCCCAACAATAAATTGCGCCTTAGCTAAAGAAAACCTTTTTGCTAATAAAGGTAATTCTTTGTCGGTTATTGCTGAAAAATTAAGTGTGTACTCGTTTTTGCTGTAATCTAGTTCTGGTAATTCTATCTGTACTACTTTCGACGCTTGAGGAGCAACATCTAAAACTCCTAAACTTCCCGAAGTTACCTTTTCTCCTTCCCTAAAGAGTTCCCAATCTATTTTAAAGTGGTTCAGATTGGTAAAAAAGTATTCATTGGCAATTTTCACTTCACACGATTTAAAATCAATATCTGAAAATTGAATATTTTGATACACTTTTTTAAGCTCTTCCAGTCCGGGGTGTGGCGTTCTATCAGGGTTAACTATTCCATTTAAACAAAAGTTAGCATCGTTATGCAGGTGTGAAGCACCAAAATCTCCACCATACCCCCAATATTTAGTGCCGTCTTCAGTTTCTGCAACCAAACCTTGGTCTACCCAATCCCAAATAAATCCCCCTTGTAAGACATCATATTTTCGAATCACATCCCAATAATCTTTAAAGTTGCCTAAGCTATTTCCCATGGCATGCGAGTATTCACATAAAATAAGTGGTCGCTTGGGATTGTTTTCGGCATATTCAATTAACTGTGGGATACGATCATACATTGGCGCTTGAATATCGGTATTGTCATATTTGGTTGCACCTTCGTACTGCACAGGTCGCGTGGTGTCATGTTTTTTCAACCAATTGTATGTAGCAAAGAAATTATCACCGTTTCCTGCTTCATTTCCCAGTGACCAAGTTACAATTGAGGGATGGTTTTTATCACGCTCAAACATTCGTATGGTTCTATCTAAATGTGCATGTTTCCAGTCTTCTCTGTACGCAGGATGCACTTTTTTTAATTCAGGTTTTTTATCCAATCCTTGATTGGTCGTCCCCATGCCGTGAGTTTCAATGTTGGCTTCGTTAATCACATAAAAACCATATTGGTCGCATAAATCGTAGAAAAATGTATTTTTTGGATAGTGACTACAACGAATAGCATTGATGTTATTCTGCTTCATCAGCGTCAAATCCATTAAGGTCAAAGCTTTACTGACTACGTGACCCATTTTCTCGTCATGGTCGTGTAAATTCACTCCTTTTATCAAAACAGGTTTACCGTTTACCAAAAATTGATTGTTCTCTATTTTTATATTTCTAAAGCCTGTTTTTAATGTTGTGGCTTGATTTACTTTGCCATTTTCATCTTTTACTGCAATCAGTAGCGTGTACAAGTTTGGGGTTTCGGCAGTCCAAGCCTTTACATTAGGAATACTTGTACTAAAACTTACAGTTTGTTGGTTGCCAGGAACAATACTCAGTTTCTTTTCTTCTGAAAACACGGAAGTTTCTCCATCCAATAATTCTACCTGAATCCATCTATTTTCATCTGTGTTCGATTTATTTTCAATATCAACATTTAAAGAAAATTCGCCTTGTGTATAATTATTGCTCAAATCGCCATTAAACCGAAGGTCTTTTATAGATACTGCATTTTCTGCTCTTAGGTACACATCACGCTCTATACCGCTGAGCCTCCAAAAATCTTGATCTTCAATATAACTTGCATCAGACCAACGCAATACTTGTACTGCTAATTGATTTTCGCCAGAAGTAAGATGTTTTGTAATATTAAATTCTGCAGGTGTTTTACTACCTTCATTATAACCCACAAATACGCCATTAATATAAATATACATAGCGCCACTTACTCCAGCAAAGTGCAGATAAACCTCTTTATTTTTCCAGTCTTTTGGTAATTGAAAACTCTGCTTATAACTACCTACATTATTCATATTATGAGGAATGTAAGGCGGATTCTTTGGGAAAACGTATTTTATATTGGTATAAATTGGCAGTCCGAAACCCTGCAACTCCCAATTGGAAGGAACAGTGATGGTATCCCAACCGTTTAAGCTAAAATCATTTTCATAAAACTGTTCTGGTCTTGCTTGAACGCTATCAGAATAGTAAAAATGCCATGTGCCATTTAAAGATTTATATAATGAAGAAGATTTCCAGTCTTTACCTTCCAATGCTTCTGTAATACTCTGAAAACTATAAAAAGTAGCTCTAGGTTTTTCTCTATTAATTTGAAAAATCTCAGGATTTTCCCATTCTGGATTTTCCCAAACAGAGGCCTTATAAATAGGACGTTCAACAACTATTTCGCAACTAAAAAAGCATATTAAACCACATAATAGAACACCTATTTTGATAAACAGTCTTGAAATCATTGTCATTATTTAATTGTAAATATCCTCTGTAGAAAACTTACCTTGTGTTTTCTCTAGTTTTATACTTTTTAAGTCATCCATAGTCACACTTTCTGATGGTGAAAAGGCTTCACTATCCATATACTGTAACAAACTATGACGTAATTGTCTAGCAACGGGCCTTTCTTCTAAATTCGATATTAAATCTATAGATGAAAACATCAAACTACCATTACCCACCTTAGCTTCAAAAACATTGGCTAAGTGATGATTGGTCACAAAATTATCAATCACCCTAACTATTGGATTAACATTTAAACCATCTGTAATAACTGATTTTGAGTTGATACACAAATCCCACCATTGCCAATCGCTATGTGTATTGGTTGGAAAATTACTTAAAGCTGGATGTTTAACATTAGCCATAACGCCCATAGTTGCAGGTTGATTCGGAAAATGCACTGGACTCCAAAATACAGGCACAAAACGCCCTTCAATACCATTCAAAGTTTTATAATCTGGATTCAATAATACTTTGTTTCCTTTGTTAAGTTCCTGTTCCGCAACTGTGAAAGATGAAGTTACTACCACATTTCTGTTCGATAAGTTAACCTCTTTTGGATACACCCAAATGTTCCACGAATTTTTATAGCTAGTACCTTCTAAGCCAACTTCAAGTTTTAATTTTTTAGCCGAATCTGTTTTTACTTCATAAACTATTTCTCCTAAGTTGGTGTTATTGCCAATACTTAAATTGATGCCCTGAACTTGAGAATTGACTAACACATTACCTGTCTCATCAGTAATACTCCAATTTATACTTTGATTATCTAAAGGTTTAAAGAAATTAGCTACCTCTATTAAAGCCTTAAATGTTTCACCGTTCTCGTAAACAGCTTTTTCAAACCTTAAAAGGGGCACCAACTCGCTATTAAACATTCTAAATTCTTCTGCTGAAATCACACCTTTAGATTCCCAAAAGGCATTAAGTAATCCTACCAATGCCGTACCTTGACCTGGAAAATCTTGCAATTGCAATAATTGAAAACCATCAAAACTTGGTGTTTTCATAGCGCGCTCAATCTCTTCTTTGTATAAAATTGAAGCTAATTTTCCAGAGTTATATGTAAAATCGGGTGCTAAATCTAGTAAGCCCTTTTTTTTCAAATCGTTTCTTACGGCAATAAAATTAAGTGGTTCTAAAACTCCTGTATATTTTTCAATTTCGCTCATATCTGGATATACGGTATACTGTCCTATTTCATGCGATATTAACGGAATCTCCACAAATTCAGCCCCAGCAGTAAAATCAGCATCAAAATGAGGAGGCTTATTATTAAACACACCTTGCCCGCGAATCCATCCATTTTTAGTCCATTGGGCTATAAAAAATTCGTCTTCAGGTTCAGGGCGCGTTCCGGCTGGACGTTGAAATGAAAATGCCGTTGTTGCAAAGAGATGCCTATTGTCTAAAGGCTTTAATTTTGCCACCAAGCTATTAAGCTGTTCCATATCACCCTGCAACTCATTACCCATTGCCATCAAAATAAAAGACGGATGGTTTCCATAATCTTTGAGTATTTTATGAGCTTCAGAGGTTAAAAAATCTACTGTGTTAGCATCTTCTCCAAACTTTAAACTCCAATGTGGTAACTCTACCTGTAAATAAAACCCAGCTTCATCAGCAACCTGGAACGCCGATTTTGGCGGACACCAAGAATGAAACCTCAAGTGATTAAGTCCATAAGCCTTAGCTTGACCAATTAGTTTTGCCCATTCTTCTTTTGTGGTCGGTGGATAGCCTGTAAGCGGAAAAATAACACACTCTAAATTTCCACGTAAAAAAATACGCGTCCCGTTAAGGGTAAGATTTCCATTATCATTTACTACGAACTTATAACCGAAACGCGTGTTCACTGTTCCCGTTGAAGTTTTAACAAATACATCGTATAAATTAGGATTAAATTCATCCCATAATTCAATACCTTCTGGCTTTTCTATTTCTAAGGCATATAAGTTGGTATCAGAATTAGAAACTTCTACTTTTTCACTGTAAACCGCAGTACCATCAACTGTTTTAATTACTACTTCTACTGGATTTTCTTCTGACTTAGGTTGATTAAATGTAACTTTTATTTTGTCCAAGCCTTTATTAGGATACACTTGAAGGTTCTCTGGTGCATTATCACTTGAAGCCTTTAACACTATATCTCCCAAAATACCATTCCATTTAATTTGGGTATGGTTGGTATATGCATGTGCCATATCCTGATTGACCTTATCTGGATATTTTGTTCCCGCTACATTAATATCTGGAAACTTATTGGAATTATCTATAACTATGGTAAGCGTGTGTTTTCCGGGAGTTAAACTTGTTAGTTCATAATCGTGTGTACCGATTAAACTATTAGCTGAACCCACTTTTTTCCCATCGATGTAAACCGTAGATTCCCAAAGCACACGTTCTAAACTTAAGGTAATAGCTTCATCCTTCCAATCACTAGGAACCTCTATCTCTTTTTGGTACCAGGCCTTACCAATATATTGATGTTTTCTTGCCAAATTAGACATCACATAATTGTTAATGGCAGGCTCTAAAGTATTAGGAGTTCCGATACCTGCATCATCCAAAGTACCTGGTAAACTAATTGAAGTGCCTTCAATTTTTGACGACGCCCAACTTTCGCTTTCGCCAACATTAGTAGAATCCAGCTTAACTTGCCAGTCGCCTGACAAATCGATTTGTTCAACTTTCGATGATGTACATGCACTTAAAAACAGTACAGCAATTATAATTGTGGTGTGAAATAATCTCATCGTTTATACCTTATATCGTTTAGTATTTCTATTTTTAAATCTCCTCTTTCAACTTCTGGCTTCGCTCAAAATCAAAGCAAGCACTTTTTACATGCCAATTAATATCTTTGTCTTGAAGCAATTCTTCTATAGTTGATTCAAATGGCGTTCTATCTTCAAAATAAAGCATATGATAAACGCTCATTAAAGCCAATGTCCAGTTGTCACTTTTACTAAAGTTATTCAAAACTTCTACAACATCCTTATTGCCGAATTTCTTGTATAAAATTGCTGAAGCTGTTACAGCAACAAGAGGATAATCATCCTGAACCGCTTCTTTTAACTCCGCTTCATATGGTTGCAATTGTAATAGATTTTGAGACATTAATCCAACGCTAGCCCAATAGCGCACTAATTTATCGTGATGCCTTAGATACTCTATTTGAGATTTTACAATCTCTTCCCCTTTCTTGCCTGATAACGATGCTACTTTATAAACCTCATCAAAATTATAATTAGTTTCATCTAAACGATACTCATAAGCAGTTTGGGTTTCTGAAAGTTTTACCATTTCGTATTCTGGCATAAACATTACATCTTTTGCTTTTAAAAGCTCAGTATCCAAATGCTGTCGCATCTTTTCTAAAACAGGTTTGTACTTTGGGTCCTCTGCTAAGTTATGTTGCTCCCATATATCATTTTCAATATCATAAAGCATTTCATAAGGACGTTCATCAAAAATACCAGATTGAAATGCGTTTAATTTACCATACTTTAAATCATTACGCATGTGTTTGGTAATATCAGCAATCTCTAAATAATTGATATACCGTGCTTCAGGTATAAAAGGCATGTAGTTTCTAGAATACACATACTTTCCATCGGTTACGGTTCTTACCAAATCTAAGCCATTATCAACTCTATCTGTAGAAAGCAACAGTAGCTCTTTCTCATATTCTGAATCCCCATTAAAAAGGCGTTGCCCCTTCATATATTCAGGAACTTGTCCTCCTAATAAATCAATCATGGTAGGCCCTAAATCTTCAAAATTAATTAGCTTATCTGTTGTTTTGCCTGTTTCCCAAGGCGATAAATACTTGTATTTTTCAGGAAACCAAACGACAAACGGTACGCGATATCCAAGGTTAATACCGTTGGTTTTTCCTCTGGGAATCCCCTCTCCATGGTCTGCATAAAAGAAAATAATGGTGTCATCTGTTAAGCCATCGTCTTCCAACTTTTGCAATAATTTACCAATTCTATTATCGGTTAGTTTAATAGAATTATAAACTCTTGCGAACTGTTTTCGCATTTCAGGGGTATCATTATAAAACGGTGGCATTTCAAAAGCTTCATCAGCTATTCTGTCTTCTTCTGGTAAATGATTCCAAACGTGCTTTACATATTGCTCAAACGTCCAAGACATGGTCCTTGACTGATGAGATTCTGGGAAATTAAATACAGAAAAGAAAGGTTGACCTTCTTTTTTACCTTTCCATGTTGCTTTACCAGAGCACTCGTCCCATGACTCTTTTATAAAATCTTTTTCGTTGGCTATATTATAGTCGGTTTTATAATTATTGGTGGTGTAATACCCCAATTGTTTTAAGTAATACGGAAAACCTTTGATGTAATCTGGAATTGGATATTGACTTCTTTGATGCCCCGTACCCATTTTAAAGGTTCGTACTCCTGTTATAATGGTAGACCTGCTGGCCGCACAGACAGTACCTGTTGAAAATGCATTAGTAAAACGAACACCCTCATCTGCCAATTTATCAATTACTGGAGTACTCGCGTTTTCATTGCCATAGCAACCAATGAACTGAGGCGATGTGTCTTCAATGGTTATCCAAAGAATGTTGGGCTTGTCCTGAGTTTTGCAAGACAGGATCATAATTAAACCTAGTATGTAAAGCAGATGTTTCAATCTATTTTTATTGCTCTAAAATTTCTTTCAGTTCAGCCTCCATTTTAGCCACGATTTCTGGATACTCGCTTGCTAAATTTTTTACTTCGGAGGGGTCTTCGTATAAATTATACAATTGCGGTTCTGTTCTAAACCCAGGATCTACAAACTTTTCTACAATCCAATTAGGTACAGGCTTATCTTTTGGAGTAATGTATTTCCAATTATCCATTCTAAAACCGAAAGTATAAGATTCTTCCAGTAAATATTTGCGTCCCTTATCAGATTTTCCCAGCCAAGAATCCATAAAGTTTTGACTATCCACAGCATCTCCTTTTTCTATGTTTTGATTAACTAAAGAGGCTAAAGACGCATACAAATCAACTTGAGATAGTAAGGCATTGCTTGTGCCCGGTTTTACTTCTTTTGGCCAATGCACCACAGTAGGCATTCGGGTACCAGCCTCATAAGCAGAATACTTACTACCTCTATAAATTCCCCCAGGTTTATGGTCTCCAACCAATTCTCTGGCATAGTCTATGTAGCCATCATCTAAAATTGGACCATTATCACTAGTGAAAATAATTAAGGTGTTTTCTAACAACCCTTGTTTTTCCAGTGCTTCTTTAACTTGACCAACACACCAATCCATTTGAGCTATTACGTCACCACGTGGTCCCATGGTGCTACTTTCTACGAACTTAATATTCGCTATACGAGGTTGATGAATATCATGCAAAGCAAAATAGAGGAAGAAAGGATTGTCCTTATTATTACTTATAAAAGTATTGGCTTTATCAGTAAGTACATAAGGGATATTCTCATCCACCCAAAGTGCCTCTTTACCTCCTTTCATATACCCAATTCGGCTAATGCCATTGATTACCGAACCTTGATGGTAAGGATCTGTATGTTGCTTTAAAAGTTCAGGGTGCTGAAAACCCCAAGGGTATCCTTCTATTCGTGTACCGTAACTAACCGTAATGGGGTCATTAGGGTCTAAACCAACTACTTTTTGGTTCTCTAAAAACACACAGGGCACTCTATCACCTGTGGCTGGAATTAAAAAACTATAGTCAAACCCCACTTCTTTGGGTCCTAAAGGAATATACTCATTCCAATTGATTTTACCCTTTCCTAAGCCTAAGTGCCATTTACCAACCACCCCCGTTTTGTAACCTGCTTTTTGAAGCATTTTAGGCAATGTTCCCATATTTGGATTTATAATCAAAGGAGCATCGCCCTCTAAAATTTCAGCCTTATTTCGAAAAGCGTAACTTCCTGTTAATAAGGAATATCTGGACGGCGTACAGGTTGATGCAGAACAATGCGCATCTGTAAAATTCAATCCGTTTTTAGCAAGTGTATCAATATGTGGTGTTTCAACACCAATAGCTCCATTCACTCCAATATCACCATAACCCAAATCGTCAACATAAATGATGACGATGTTAGGATTATTGTGTTGTGCACATGCCTGAAAAGCTATACAACACAAAGTGCTAAACACTATACTCTTGATGAGAGCTGACAATTTCATCTCCTTTTTACTATTAAGATTTAACACCAACTAGTGCTTGATGAATATGCGCTGGTATATGTGACGAATTGGTATCAATAACTTTAGTAAAAGCTTCTATGGCTCTACAATCCTCGCCTTTACCTAACTGTCCTAAACCAATCATATAATTACAATGAATCTTATTAATGACATTCAAATCTTCTTCCCAAATCAATAAATCAGGTAAAGAAATGGCAAAATAATCCATTTTTACATTGTCATTCATATGGGTTTCTCCATAGTTTAACAAATTATCAAATCGGGTATTGGCTTCGTCTATTCTACCTAGTTTTTGCAATGCCAGTCCTTGATAGAAAATTTTATCGGGTTGCTGGTCGTTATAAAAAATTGCTGGACTTGGGTCACTCAATCCCTTCGAAGCTAATTCGAAATACGCTTTGGCTTTGTCATCTTCACCCAGACCTTCATAGGCACACCCTAACCAATAATCAATATCATTTTCAACGGTCCCGTGCAATTTACCTTCTCCTAGATTATGAGGGTAATCTTTAGACTGTATTAAAAGTTCAATAGCGTCTTCATAATTCTTTACATAGATATATTTCTTTGCAAGTTCTATATTACTTGTTAGATATTGAAAAGGTACTTTGCCTTCGCCACCTTCCCATGGATGGAATTGACGTTTATCTATCAAAGCTTTTGCTTTTTCAAAATCGCCTTTCAAGTTATAAAGCGCAATACGCTCTAAATACAAATCGTCTCTAGAGTTAGTTAAATCAATATGCTCCTCCAATAATGCTAATCGCTTATCAATTGACACATTAATTTTTTTGTATAATTGATCTAACTCCATCAACAATCGTGCATCGGTACTATCTAACTCAAATGCCTTTTCTAAATGGATTACTGCCAATTCTTTTTGATTGGTTTTGTTGTAATAAAGCAATGCCAAGTTACGATGCGTAATAGCGAAACTATCATCTAATTTCACGGAAGTTTCCCAGCAAGCTTGTGCTTCTTTGTATTGTCTATTAGCATACCAGAAATTACCCAAATAATAAAATGCTTTTGCGTCTAACGGATTCGCTTTACAAGCAGATTGGAGTGCTTTGACCTCTTCTATTTTGTTCGGAAAACAATAAGTATCTGGCATTTGCGATGCTTTTTTGTAGGCCTCTAATGCGCTACTGCTATCTCCTTTTTGGTCTAAATACCACCCCATAAAATAGTACACCATGGGGTACACTTTTGCATTGGTATCGGTATGTACTTTTAATAATGCTACAGCCTCATCAAATTGACCTGCCATAGCATAGTCTAAAGAAAACTCAATATAATTGTGTGCATAATTTCGAAGAATCGTCTTAAATGCCTCTAAATCTTCTGGAGCATTAGACAAAATATACTTTTCATAAAGCACTCCAAAGTTGAATTTATCAATAGCTAAAGAATCTTCAATTAACTGTTTAGCTTCTTCAATCTTACCAGCTTTTCTAAGTAAAATAGTTTTTAGGTGTCTTGCTTTATGGTTATGCCAGTTTTTGATTAATGCTCTATCTACCAAGTCCATCGCTTTTTCCAAATCGCCTCTAGAACAATCTATTTGGGCTAAATTGAAATAACCAGCATCTTGCCATTGAGCATTCCAACATGCTTTAAAGAAACTGGCGTATGCCTCTTCTTTTTTACCTAAGTAACTTAAAGCTATTCCTTTGTTAAAATAAGGCTCTCCGTCATACGGATTAGGGTTATGACTTGTTAATGTTTCTATAGCCGTATCAAAATACTCAATTGCTTTTTCTAATTGTCCTTTACGTATATACCAAAGCCCCATGGCGTTATTATTGCGTACATCTTTTGGAGAGCGTCTTAACGCTTCTTCATAATAATCTGTAGCTACAAAGGTGGCGTGTCTGTATTGCTCTAAATGAAGCCCTCTTAAATATAAACCTTCAACGGTTTCAATATCTTTAGGGTCTTTGGCCGCTTTGGCTGGTTCTGGAATTTCATCGGATAAATCCTTATCTGGTTCCCATGCCACTAAAACTTTACCTGTACTGTCATTCACTGAAATTTTTAAATCGTCAAATGTATTTCCAGCAATATCAATCAATTTTTCAAAACCAACTTCCGGCGAAAGGTTTAACACCTCTTCGTGCAACACCTTACCATTAGCACTTAAAGTGATAACACAATTATCATATGTAGAAGTAACATATACTTTAACCTGTGCTTTACCATCTACCATTTCAAGGTTTACCAAGGCTTCTTTTGTTGCATTTTTTACAACACCTACGTTGTAGTAGGGCATAAAGTATTGCTTGAAACTCTTCTCTTCGTATGGATGCATCCAAGAGAAATCTGGTTGATTATCTGTATAAACACCACACATTAACTCAATGTACGGTCCGTCTTCATCTGTTAAGTTTCTATCCCACGCTTTACCAAATTCTCCATTGCCCCAAGTCCATTGTTTTTTACCGGGAGATACATTATGGTCTGCAACATGCAGTAAGCCTCCTTTTGAATCGTTTTCATATCCTCCAACAAAATCATATTCAGAGGTAATTGCCATGTAACTTGTTGGTACTGGAATGTTTTTGTATCTAGATATATCTGTTCCTGGGGAATAATCTACTTTATAGTATTCGCCTTTAGCAATTGGAAATTCTGACACATCACGTTTACCGTGGTCAAATACAGCATTTACATCAGGTGGAAAAACCGACTGGTAATGGTCGTTAACTGCTACTGCAGGATTTGCCCACCACAAAAACGTTTGTGGATGTGGCGTTCTATTATATAAATGTGCTTTAATTTCAATGTATGCCTTATCTGGATGTAGCGTAAAACCTGCCATACCTTTAGTACGGAACATACGTTCTAACTCACTTACCCAAACCGTTTTACTTCCGTCCTCATTCTCCTCAATATAAAAATCTGTTGGGTCGTATGTACTTGGTCTATGGTGTTGTGGCCAGTTAAATTCTATTCCTCCTGAAATCCAAGGCCCTGTTAACCCTACTAACGCTGGCTTAATTACATGATTATAATAAACAAAATCCCGTTTACGAATCTTATCATACGCTCTTTGGATTCTTCCTCCAAGCGCTGGTAAAATCATCAATTTTATATAATCGTTTTCAATGAAAATAGCATCCCATTCTTTGTCTACTTTTTCATCACTAATTTTTTCTATCACGGGATGCGGATATACTGCTCCACTACTTGCCTGATATACACGTTTTTCTAAAAAAACCGGATATTTTTCTGGGGTTCCCACTTCATAAGTTGGAATGGTTACTTTTTCATGCCAAGCTTTGACTGTCTTCATAATCGTAATAATTTAACCTTGTATGTTTTAATATTTTAATAGCCTTTTCAATTGGCTTATTTCTATAGCTGTTTTAGGACTAAAGGCCTCACTTGCCATATAGTGTTTTAAACTATACAGGAGCTGTTGTGCTTCTAGTCTGTTGTGTAAATTGGTATGTAAATCTATAGCTGAGAATATCAATTTTCCTTTACCAACTTTACATTCAAATAAAAGTGTGGTCCTTCTATTTTTAAACCAGTCATCTATTACCCTTATTATAGGCGTTATTTCTGGTATCTCATCAAAAATGATAGCGTTGGAATGACTCATGGCATCCCACCATTGCCAATTGGAATGATACTCTGTCGGGAAATGTGCTAATGCTGGATGTGATGGATTACAAAGAATTCCCAGCGTATGAGGTTTCTGCTCTTTAGTCCAAGAAGTATTCCAGAAAATACTTGAAAATCCTATTCCTATGTTACCTCCATAATTTGGAGCTATATCGCCTTTTGTGATGTTTAAAAGCACATTACCCCCGTTTTGTAAATAGCTGATGGTTTTAGTATCCAGTTTATTTACAATTTTAATGGATGCTTCATTTTCAATGGTTTCTTTTTGATTTGGATACACCCAAACGTCCCAACTATTCTTAAAATCTTCTACTGAAACAGTTAACGTTAACTTTTTAGCTATACTTATAGAGCTTAAAGATTGATTAATAGTGCCCAATTGAATGCCATTCCCTATTGGAATATCTGTTTTATCCAATTCACCTTCAGAAAACACACTACCGTCAGTGTGAGTCAATTGCCATTTTGGAACCACCTGTTGCATAGGGTTTTCACTAAAATGTGCTATTTCAATTTTTGCTGTAAGCGTTTCTGAATTCTTGAAAGTGCGTTTTTCTAGTCTTGCCAAAGGCACTGTATTTCCACTAAATGATTTAAATTCATCTGGCGACACATAACCTTTTTCATCCCAAAATGCATCTAAAACACCAACAAGTGCTGTACCTTGACCCGGAAAATCATGCAAATCTAATAGCTGATACCCTGCCATTCCTTTGGTGCGTAATCCTGCCTCTATATCAGCTTTATAACACAATGTTTGTAGTTTTCCTGATGCCAATAAAAAGCTATCTGCTAATTTCAGCATCCCGTTTTCTTCCAAAGATTCTTTAAAAATTTCGAAGTTCTTAGGTTTTAAAACTCCCGTGTACTTTGACATTTCTTTAAAGTTTGGATATACACACCACTGCCCCATTTCATGCGAAACATAAGGCATCGGGGTTTTGTGAATAAACTTACTCCAATCAAATTCTGTTTGTGGGGGTTTTGCATTAATTACACTCTTCAGGTTTTCATTCCAACCTTGTATTCTTGGACCTCTATGGTTATAATAATCCATATTTTCAAGATATGGATATCCTGCGCCACTAGTGTATAGCCTTCGGTTATCGAATGCCTTAAAATGGTCAACATACTTTGTTAAATACTGCTTGTGATTTTTTCCACTTGGCTCGTTACCATAGGTCATGAGCACAAAAGATGGATGATTTCCGTAAGCGTTGATAATATCTTCGCCTTCTTGGTACAACCACGTATCTACAGGTTTACCATCTCCTAAACCAGCTTTCCACGCAGATGCTTCAGCCTGAATATAAATACCCATCTCATCAGCAGCCTGAAATGCGGCCTCTGGCGGACACCACGAATGAAAACGCATGTGGTTTAAACCGTGGGCTTTGATAGTATTCATAATACTTTTCCAAGAATTAACATCAGTTGGAGGGTAACCCGTTAATGGAAAAATCGCACACTCTAAAGTCCCTCTTAAATAAATGGGGCGGTCATTAATTTTAAAAACAGTGCCATCAGCTTTAAAGTCTCGCATACCGAAAGTTTCCACTTTTTTGTCTAAACCTTTTTCGGAATTTAAAGACAGGTGTATGTCGTATAAGTTAGGATTGAATTCATCCCAAAGTTTGGGCGCATCTCCCATAGGATATTCAAACTCAACTGTTTTAGAATCTTCAATTTGAATGGATTCTTTTAAAACCTCAAGAGCTTGTCCGCTTTCTGATTTTTCTATAGCCTGAAGCGTTAGTTCTGCCGTTTGATTGGATTCAGTGGCATTTTCAATTTGAGCTACTACCCTAACCGTTTTATTTGAGACGTTAGGATACAATTTCACATTTCCAATAGACAGTTTTGGAACTGCTGAAAGTGAAATATCTCCAACAATACCATTCCAATTAGTTTGCGTGTTATCCGAAATACTATGAGCATCTAAGCCCACATTGATGCTTTTAATACGGTTGTCCACACGTATCGAAATAGTATGCTGGCCTGCTGACAATTTACCCAAATTATAATTGTGTGCCGTTGCTAAACTATTTTGCATACCTATTTTCTTGTCATCTACCCACAAGATAGACTCCCAGTGTACACGTTCTAAGTTTAGATTAATGTTTTTGCCGCTCCATGATTGTGGAATACTTATCCTTTTTTGATACCAAGCAGGCCCTTTGTAATCTTTAACCGGAGTTAGCCAAAAGGAAACTTTAACGTTACCTTCTTGACGATATTTTTTCATTTCTTTTGAAGTGTACCAAAGGCTATCGTTCCACATATTTCCCGTCCAATTGGTTTTTACAGAAATAGCATTACCCTTGCCGTTTTCTGGCATAGACCCAGGTAACTTTATACTGTCGTTCAAACTTAAATTGAACCACTTTTCCTGAATACCTTGGTCTAAAGAATCAATTTTAAAACTCCAGTTTCCTGACAAATCCATATAAGCCAATTCATCACTTTTACAATTCTGTAAAGTGAAGGCAATGACAATTAAAAGAAAGGTTATATGTATTCTGAAAAGCTTCATTTATACGATTAATTATTATGACAATTTGATGTGATGAAATATTCGAAAATAGCATCCGCAACAAATTGATGCCCCTTTTGGTTGATATGGTTATTCTGAGCCATATAGCCAATTAAAGGTTCTGTTTCCGCTAGTTTTTTAAATAGCGCATAGCTATCCACAAGGCCTACTTTATGTTTTTTAGCTAAATCACGAATCATCTCACTATGCTTTGCTAGTGGTGCTTCGTCAGACGTAATGTCTTCTCTTAAATCAGGAGTCGGTGTTAGTAGAATTACTTTGGCTCCATATTTTAATGCTTCTACAACCATTTCTTCCCAAGCTACTTTTGCACGCTCTAAACCAATACTTCTGTCATTTAAACCATAATCTATAAACAATACATCTGGCTTGTAAGTCAAGACTTCTTCCTTGAAGCGTTTGGCACCTTGTTCGGCTTGTTCTCCCCCTATTGACGTAGTAATAGTATTTACTACTGAATAAGGGTAAAAATCATTTACTTTTTTTAAGGTTTTATATGGATAAGAGTTGAGTCTATCTAACACCCCTCCTGTAGTATACCCAGTAGGAACTGAGTGCCCATGAAACACTAAATTTATTGTACGGTTTTTGGGCCATTTTACTTTCAATTCTTGTTTTAAAGAATCTAAATAATTAGACGCCATGTTTTCTTCAGGCTGAGCACAGGCGTTATTTAAGGCCATCAATAAAAAAAATCCTAGAGCGATATGTTTTTTGAAAATTGACATTATCTATTAGTGTTTACTTCTCTTTTGTTAATTCCTGTTCTATTTCCTCCAAAGTTTTTCCTTTTGTCTCAGGTAATTTTATTCTTATGAATATAAACCCTACTATACAAATGAAACTATATACCCAAAATGTTCCTGAAGCTTCCAAGGCATCTTTCAAAATTGGGAATGTAAAGGTTAGTACAAACGAAGCTACCCACAGTGAAAAGGTTGCAATAGACATGGCAACACCTCGAATTTTATTTGGAAATATTTCTGAAAGTACTACCCAAGTAATAGGTGCTAAAGACATTGAGTAAATAGCAATAGCAGTAATTACCATCAATAATACAGGCCAGCCGGTAAATTGAAAATAAAAAGCCCCTCCTAAAATCAGATATACTATACCCAATCCAATAGACCCAAAAAGCATTAATTTTCTACGCCCCCAACTATCTACAGTTCTCATCGCTACTAGTGTAAATATTAAATTCACACTTCCAGTTATCACAATATTGAATAGCATATCACCAACACTATAACCAGCCGCTGTAAAAATCTCTTGGGCATAATTAAAAATAACATTGATGCCACACCATTGTTGAAATATTGCTAAAACAATTCCTATAACTAAAATTGGTTTAATTTTTGGATTTTTAAAATCCGAAAAATTGATTTTTGATGTGCTACTCTCTTTTAAAGTCAATTTAATATTACTTAATTCCTCCTCAGCATAAGCTTTACCACCAATTTTTAAAAGTATACTTTTAGCCATTTCAGGCTGAGCAATTTTCACTAAAAACCTAGGGCTCTTGGGTACAACAAACATCAAAATAAAAAATAGAACAGCTGGAATCAATTCTGCCCAAAACATCCAACGCCAACCAGTTTGACCGTTCCAAGAATTTAAAATCATTTCTGGCGAAAAATCTTTCGGTATAGATTCAGCGATAAAAAAGTTAGCAATTTGCGCTGCTAAAATCCCTATAACAAGTGTTAACTGATTGATTGCCACAAATTGGCCTCTATATTTTGCTGGTGCAATTTCTGCAATGTACATGGGAGATAAGGTAGAAGCTAACCCAATACCTAAACCACCAATAAGCCTGTAAACTATAAAAGGCGTAAATTCATTGACATATCCTGTACCAAACGCAGAAATTATGAATAAAGCAGCAGCAAGTATTAGAGGTTGTTTTCTCCCAAACTTATCAGCAACAAATCCAGAAACAACTGCTCCAAAGATGCAACCTATTAAAGCACTACTCATAGCCCAACCTTGTAATGTTGGCTCTGAACTTATGTTAAAAAAAAGCTCATAGAAAGGCTTTGCCCCTCCAATTACTACCCAATCATACCCAAATAGAAAACCACCCATTGCTGAAACAAGTGCTAAGAAGAGTAGGTAGGTAAAATTAAATTTTGGTTTAGACATTATTTAGTTTTGTTGGTTTATGTTAATATTAATCTTCTAATCCTTAGTTGATAAGCTACTGTTATACCAATCCTCATTAGGCTTAAAATCTTTACTTAAAAAGTCTTTGCGCTGTTTTTCTAGACGCTGTAACATTTTAGTTCTCCTATTCTCTTGTTTTTCTTTTGCCTTAGCAATATCATAATTAGGATATACTTCTGGTGTTTTGGCATTCATACTTTTCAAATAAGTGTCTAATTCAGTTCTTAAACCTTCTACAATTGCTTCTTTTTCTTTAGAAATATTATGCTTTTCACTAGGATCACTCGTCAAATTGTATAACTCATCTCGTCCATCTTCCCAAAAATGGATGAGTTTATAGTCTCCTTTTCTTATGATGCTAACTGGATCCCCTCCTTGGTTTCCATAATGTGGGTAATGCCAAAATAAAGCTCTTTCATTTAAAGCTCCCCCATTGAGTAGTGGTAATAAGCTAATACCATCCACCTTGTGATTGGGATTAGTTTCAGCTCCAACTAAATCCAATAAAGTTGGGTAAAAATCAATCCCTGAAACAGGATAAGCTACTTGTTTAGGTGTATTTTTTAACATTGGAACTTTAATAAGATACGGTTCTCTTATACCTCCTTCCCATTGATAACCTTTACCACCTCGTAAGGGATAATTTGTAGTAGAAAATGCATCACCACTAGCTACACCTCCATTATCTGAGGTAAAGATCACTATGGTGTTATCATCTAAACCTAACTCTTTTAATTTATCAAGTACAACACCCACAGCGTTATCCATTGATTCTACCAAACCAGCATAAACTGGATTATCTTGTACATTTCTAATAGGTAATCTAGCTTCCATTTCGAAACCAGAATCAGGAATACCTTGTGCCTCCGCTTTGTCCCTATATTTTTTCCATTTAGCTTCTGTTGTTTCTATAGGACCATGCACAGCATAAAAAGATAAGTAAGCAAAAAATGGTTTTTCTTTATTTGCTTCAATAAAATCAGCAGTTTCAAGAGCTAAACGCTTTGTAAGATTTTCTCCTTTATATTTATAATCCAACTTAGGGTTTCTCCAAGGCGCATAATAACCTCCTTTAGGCCCCCCTACTTCCCAGCCTCCTTTGTTTATATCGAATCCATTATTCTCTGGCGAGTATGGCTCATCTCCTAAATGCCATTTTCCAGCAAAAAAAGTTTTGTACCCATTTTGCTTTAAAGCTTCAGCGATTGTAATCGAAGAATCCGCCAAAGCATGTTGATAATCAGGTGGCATTACTTTTGTATTGTAATGATCTCCCCATTTTCTTCCTGTTGCTGCACCAATCCAGTCTGTAATACCATGACGTGCGGGATCTTGACCTGTCATTAAACTTGCCCTTGAAGGACTACATACTTGACAAGATGCATAACCTTGTGTAAATTGCACTCCCTCACTAGCAATTGCATCTATATTAGGTGTTTCATAGTATTTACTGCCTGCATAACTTAAATCATAAGCTCCGAGGTCATCAGCTAGAATAAAAACTATATTCGGTTTTTTACTAATAGTTTCTTTTTTATTATCAATGTCTTTACAACCATTTATATAAATGGTTGTAAGACAAAGACTAAAAACTAAAACTAACTTATTTGTACTCATGAACTAATTCAATATCGTGTTGAAAAAATGATTTTAGCAAATTTTTTCTAAAATTAATATCCTGGATTTTGAATTAAATTAGGGTTATCTGCTAATCTGTTTTGTCCAAAAGGAAGATAATAGCGTTCTTCTCCAAATTGTCGAATATTTCCCTCTGCATTTTTTAAAGTAATTCTATAGGTATCTGTTGCAAGATTGTATCTAAACACAAGCCCTTTAGTTCTTACATTACCTAAAACATCTGTCGCAATTCTCCAACGAATTAAATCCCAGTAACGCTGTTCCTCGAAAGCCAATTCTACTTGACGTTCTTGTCTTATATTATCCTCAGTTATCGAATTTCTTAAAGGCATTCCAGCTCTTTCTCTTACCATGTTTATTGCTTCGAGTGCCTCATCAGTTCTTCCTAAATAATAGGCTGCTTCAGCTAAATTTAAAAGTGTTTCTGCATAACGAAATACAAAGAAATCCTGTCCTGAGTTTAATTCAGCTGTTGCCGTATTAGATGGATCCAATCTCTTTCGCGCCAATAATGCGGTATTTCTTACGTTTCTTGCTGCTGCGGCGGCTGGTAATTGTTCCCCTGTACCTGGTTTAGTTATTAACAAATTTCTGTTTGTTGAAACTGTACCATTTTCTAGTTGAGTACTTCCATGAAAGTATATTTTTTGACCCTTCCATTCTGTTTCAGGGTAAAATATACTTGCAATAAAACGAGGGTCTCTATTACCGAAGAAATCATTAATGTCCCATGTATTATTGGCATTTAAATCACCTCTATTAATACTTTTACCAGTCCTACCATCGGTAAAATCAAAAAGTTCTGCAAAATCATAAAGTACTGGAAAGTTTGAATTCCATTCTAAACCTAAACCATCCGGATTTGCCAACCAATCTAATGAATGTCCTTTTATGAAAGGCTCAAATCTTTCTGCAAAGATAATTTCAGGATTGCCTAAGCCTTCATCTAAAAACAAAGATGAAAAATTCTGTACTTTATCAGCTGATTTATTATACAAACTAAATAGATTAGATTCAATTACTGCTTTAGAAGCATCATAACTTTTTTGATAATAAGCAATTGCCTCTCCATCAGGAATACCAACTATACCATTTAGTTTAACTTCTCCAAAATTTGCGATACTCGCAGCATATAACATCGCCCTGCTTTGGAGCATTAGTGCTGTAGATTTATCTATTCTTCCTTCTGCACCTGTTGGAGTTTCAGATAAATCTGGAATTGCCAATTCTAATTCATTATAAATAAAATCATAAATATCTTTCTCATTAGAACGTGCAGGAAATAGTTCCTCTTCTGGATCATCTGTGTTTTGAGGTACCGTTATTAAAGGTACTCCTCCAAATCTTCTAGCCAATTCAAAATACTCATAAGCTCTTAAAAACCTCGCCTCTGCAATTTTTTCCTTTTTGAATGATTCATTCAGAGTCACACTGTTAGGCATATCTCTAATTAGTATATTAATATTACGGATATTAAAATATGGCCAACGATCAAGTGGCCCAGGACCAGTTTCTGCTGTATATTGTCTTCTGTAAGTCGAGTTGGGTGTCTGCCAATTGGCAAAATTAATATGTTCTGCTCCTGCTGCAGCTATCATACCAATATTTATGTTACCAAAACCACCAAAAATTTGAAATGACATGTTATTGTATAAACCTGCCAAATATGCCTCGGTTAAAGCCTCGTCCTCAAATACAACGTTTTCAGATATAAAATCAGCTTGTTTGTCTAGTTGATCCTCACATCCAAATGATATGAGGATAGTTAAAATAATTAAAATTCTTTTGTACATAATATTATTTTTTTGAGGTTATAATCCTAGGCGTACACCTAATGTAAAAGTTCTTAAAGGAGGTAAACTCAAGCCACTATTACTTGCAGCTTGTTCTGGATCGATTATATCTTTAAAAATACCCAGTTTAGAGAAAGTTAATATATTATCGCCTGTTACGTATAATTCTAAATTATTCAGACTTATTTTATCTAAAACTTCTTTAGGAAATTTATAACTTAGATTTGCTACCTTCAATCTAAGATACGTACCATCTTTATACCAAAAATCTGAAAAAGCTCCGTTCCATGGTCTAGCTCCATTTCTCTCAAAGGCCGGTAATTGGGCACTAGGGTTTGCATTGAATCCAGGATTTGAAGGATCTTGTCTCCAACTATATTTTTCGTGCAACGTGTAAGGTACTGTTTCGTTATCGAAAGGGTTTCTAGCTCCTTGCGTAAGGAAAACATTAAATCTAGACGCTCCCTGCCATAGCATGGAAAGAGAGAAGTTTTTGTAAGTGAAATTTGTATTTAATGAAAATAACATTTCAGGATTACCACCAAACCCTATATTATCTAAATCTTCTCTATTAATAACATTATCTCCATTCAAATCTACATATCTAATATCACCCGGTTTAGGTGCTCCATTAATTGTCTGTATTGTTACTTGACTTAAATAATCATCTACTTCTTGTTGAGAATTAAACAAACCGTTTGTTCTATAACCGAAAACTTGGTTTACATAACGTCCTGAACGTTGATCCACTCTTACCTGTACAGGATCGGTTTCATCTATATCCTCTTGAAATTCCTCGTAACGTTCTCTTGCTAAAGTGAAAGTACCTGCGATATTCACTCCAAAATCTCCCCAATTATTTCTGTAACCGACTAAAGCCTCAATTCCTTTATTGCTTCTAGAATCAAGATTAGTAGCTGGTAAAGCTGCTCCGAATGTAGAAGGCAGCCCCTCAAGAGGCCTTCTTAATAAACCTTCTCTTAGTCTGTAAAACAAATCAATATTACCATATAGTTTACCTTTAAAAGTGCTGAAATCTAAACCTAAGTTATACATAGTTGTCTCCTCCCAAGTGACTAATGCATTTGCAAGACCTTCTGTTTGTATTATAGCTGCGGGAGATGAACCTTCAAAATAGTATACACCGCCTGTTTCAGAAAAACCAGATAAATATTCAAAAGCGGTATTTCCTATATTACTATCAATACCAGTTTCTGAATATGATAATCTTAATTTAAGTTCTCCAATAGCACTATCGTTTAAAAAATCCTCTTTAGCAATATTCCATCCTAGAGATGCAGATGGAAAATACCCCCAACGTACCTCAGGACCAAACTTGGAACTACCATCTGCTCTAACAGTAGCTTCAAATAAATATTTATCCTTGTAAGAATAGTTTAACCTACCAGCTGCACTTAGCCTAGTGTAGCTTAATGGCACTCCAATGCCTCCTGTAGTTGTAAGATTATCGTCACCTGATGTTACCTGAGGTATTTCAGATGACAACAAATCTCTCCTTAATACTGTCAAACTTTCATAGCTATTATCTTCCTTTTCATAAAAAGCTAGAGCTGATATTTTGTGGTCATTTATCTCTTTATTATAGTCTAAATAAATTCTTGATAGAATTCTTCGTTTAGGATCATTTGTAAAATTAGCTCCTCCAATAGATTTGAAGAAGTCATTAGTAGAAATTGTGGCTTGAAAGATGTAACCATCTGAGTCTGCCAATGGACTATCTGGATTGTATTCCCATACGTCGTAAGGCCTTCTCAATCTTTCTCGTGTAATTAATCTAAATCTTATATTATTTCTAACTCCCATTGTCAATCCAGGGATGAAGGGAACATTATATTTTAAATCTAGAGCCGATGCCAATGTCTCTAAATTTGTACGCTCATAACCAGCGAATTTCTGTTGTATTCTGGCTACGGGAGATCGCTCAGAAAACCCCGAATAAGGAGCTCTATCTGGGTCCGGAGAAACAGGATTAAAAATCGGTTGAGCTGTTCTAATATCATTCCAGACCTGGTTCACTCCAACAGAAGAATAGTCTCGAAATTCATCAATATAGGAGCTGTTAAAGTTTAACGTTATGTTTTTAGATAACTTAGCATCTAAATTGTTAGTGACAGTAATTTTCCTGTAGTCATAATCACCATTAAATATCCCTGTTTGATTTAGCAAACCAACTGAAGTGTAATACTTAACATTTTCAGAACCTCCACTGGCACTTATGTTATGTTGAGCGATGGAAGAGCCACCACTACGAAATACAGCATCGGCCCAATCATAGCTCGGTTGTTCCCCAGAAATAGTTCTTTGAAGTAAATCTTCTGTAAATAATGTCCCATAATCTATAGCTGCATCTGGATTTGCAGGGTCAAATTGTTGGTTAAATAGCCCATCCCTTCCCAACCTAACAAAAGTTTCAGCATCTGCAAGATCTGGAAATACCAATTTATTTTGAGTTCCGTACCAACCATGATAATTTATTTTCGCCTTACCAGACTTACCTCTTTTGGTTGTAACAAGAATAACGCCGTTTCCTGCTCTGGCACCATAGATGGCGGCAGAAGCATCTTTTAAAACCGATATAGTTTCAATATCATTAGGATCTATTCTATCAAGAAAAGACTCTACACCATCAACGATTACCAAAGGCGTACCAAATCCTCTGATACTTAATGCATTATTATCTTGACCCGGTAATCCTGGATTTTGATTTGTAATTAATCCAGGCACTTGTCCTATTAAAAGATTTTTCACATTGGTTGCTGGAATATTAGTTATCTCCTCTACCTTAACACTAGCAACCGAACCTGTAACATTAACCTTTTTTTGAGTGCCATAACCAACCACCACAACCTCATCTAGCAATGCAGAACTCTGTTTCATATTTATATTCAGTGGCTCATAATTCCTAACAAGAATTTCCATGTCTTCCATACCCACATATGTTATCAATAGAATATCACTTAAATTGGCATCAATACTGAACTTTCCATCAAAGTCCGTAACTACACCTTTAGTTGTACCCTTGATAAGAATATTTGCACCAGGTAATGGAACCCCTTGGTTATCATAAACAACCCCTACAACACTACTTTGAAATAATTCATTTAAGCTAGATGTCGCATAAAGTTTATCTGATATTATCAATATAAACAATGCAAAAAGATAATAATTAATTAAACTAATTTTTAGACATTTACATTTTGACCGTGTAAATGTCACACGTTTGTTTTTTTTCATAATTTGGTTTAGTTAGTTGTTGTTACACTCTTTTTTCTTTGCTAAGAGCAGATGGTAAAACTAGTACACCTCTTAAGTTATTAAAAGGACAATAACACTTAAAATATATACAATATTGTTTTATATCATTTTAGATAAAGTTGCTTTTTACAAATACTTAAATTTTATTTTAAACTATACTTAACCCGTGTTACATTTAGGTTAAGTTAATTTTGATGTTATTAATATTTCTGTGAAATACAAACCTATTGATGTATTGAACAATTATTAAAGCAGTAATCTTGGATAATATTCTAGTTTTAAACCCATCAAAAGATTTGGTATAGTTTCTACGAATCATGAATTGGTCGCAGAATTTTTAGAACAGGATTTCAATTCTTTTTCTAGATTTCTTAAAGACGTAAGGTTGTTTCTTGTAATTATTCTGATTTAATCTCATGGGCGCATCAAGATTTACATTACAGGTCTGAAATAAATTGAATTGTACCTCAGCAGAGAGATAACCTCTATTTCCAATTATTGTTAGAGAAATAATTAATTTGATATCCTCTTTCTGGTTTACCGTAATTTGAATATTACCATCACAAATCTACGTCTTCTGCCAAAACAATATCTGTTTCTAAATAGTTCTCTTCTATCTTAGAAGCACCAATATATTGTTGTTTGTGGCTGGTGTACCCTCTTAAATTTTCTTTTCCCAGTTCCACTGTTGTTCGTTTATTGGACTTAAGTAAGAAAACTAAAAGCCCCTAGCATTAAAATGCTTTATCAAATCTACCATAAATTGAGCACAATCATCAAAATAATCTGGTTTTGGGTTAATCTCCCCATCTTTATAGTCGCCGTTATAACCTTTACCATTTTTGACCCAATATAATGGAGCTGAAAGGGAAAACGCCAGAAATTCATCTTCTCGGTATTGTTTTGCCTCATTTAAAAACCATTGTTGACTTTTTTGCTCTTGCCTATCATAATTACCATTTCCATCAATAAAGGATTCGGCTCTTCTTCGCTAATCATTCTTTATACCAGAATGACCCCCTTGTTCCATGGTACCAGCACCGTTATAGAAACGCCAAATAGACAGCCCTGTACTTTGGGTGGCATGTCCATCAAATTCTGTACTGAATAAAAGCTCTGCAATTCGTTCTTTTTTTTCGACTGGCCAATATTTTCCAACAAATTGACATCTCCATGCATCTGATGCACCAAAGCCTTCCATAATTTGAAACACATTCTCACTATCAATGCTAATCTTAGTAGATTGCGCGTTTAGACTATTTGCAATAGCATATGTAATCAGAATCAGTACATGTATTATATTTTTTAAATTATATTTTAACATTTTTTGTTCTTACACCAAATACATAATAATCAATAATACTGTTATTGTTAAGCAAAATTAGATATATTACTAGAACAAAAAATAGATAACAAAATTTAATATATGGATAATAATGCTTTTATTGTTTTAATTACCTTTTACTATAATTTTATAAATCTGGTACAAACCTTGTTTATTAACATCTACTACTATAGCATTATCAGAACTGATTTCAGCAGATGCTGATTCTGTAAGATAAGGCTCAGATTTTGCAGTATCATTATAATCAGCTGGTATGAAACGCTCAACGCTTTGTATAGAACTTAAGGTAAAACCACTTACTTTCACAGCTACTTTTTTACCGCTCTCCTTACCTCCTGTTATGTAAAGCACCATAGTACTATCATCTTGCAAGGCTGCAGCTAAATGAAATTTATTTGATGTGGTTTTTAGCGACTTACCCTTGTAAGATTCCGCCATATTACCTAAAATCTGCCCTGTAGGAAATATTTTAGAATAATTCCAATTAGTTACACCCAAGCCAGGCACTGGACTATTAATAGGTGGCCAGTATGCAGCTGCTTGAGCCCCAGATCTAGCATAGATGTGGATAATATCTGGAATAATATTAGCAGCTTCCATATATAATGCTCTGTCATTATAATCCCTAGAAGGCATCCACTCTGAGAGATACTTAAAATTCTTGTTCGAATTAAAGTTATCCGCACAATCCTTTATCCTCTGTTCCAAATCAGCGATGTTATGTGTGTCCGTAACATATCCTGTATAGGTATGCAACCCTACCCCATCAATAGCATCATATGCTCTAGTAAACTTATTTTTCATAGTAGTAAATTCCTGTGGCTGGGTATAATCACCATTAATAAGCAGCTTAAACTTACGGTTTGGATATTCGCTAACTATATACTCTGTCAATTCCATAGCAATATTGACATATTTATCTAATTTTTCAGCTCTGGTTACTCCACCAGCCCATTGCAACCACCATTCATTACCAATTTCTAAAAGACCACCATCTACAGAATTAATACTAGAAAGGTCTATAGCCTGTTTCGCTCTATCTTTTAACAGCGTTATGGCGTTGTTGTATTGATTGGACCCAACCGTTGTATTCATGGCATTTGTGGTAGGGATCACAATACTATAGTTAGACACATTAGCTTTTAAGGTTGTAACTGAAGCCCCAGGATTCGTTGGTGTTTTATCCCAACCTGGAGTTGTGTTGCTCGTCCAAGCATAAAACTCAGATTCCCAACCACCTGGATATCTCACCACAGTTGTTCCTATATCTCCTAAGGTAGAAACGAAGTTTGCAAAAGTCTCATCGGAAACTAGACGCCAATCATTATTAATCCCAAAAATATCAGGGTAAATATCTACCGCATCTGTAGCGTCAACTGTTAATGTAATATCAGCATCTGCTGACCCTCCAGTAATTGGACCATCGTCTGTATCATCAAATTTAGGGTCGTTAGGATCTGTAGGACTACTGGTACTACAAGCCATAACCAATCCCATTAAAACGAATACCAATGTTTGTCTTATCTTAATCATATCTTTTTTTTTAAATTTATTTATTGTAGTGGGAAGTAATTAAGCACTAAGCTTGAGCTTAACACTAATAATATCTCACAGTTAATTTTATTTAAGCACAGCTTTTAATGTTACGATAGATTTTCTGGGTATGTCAACACCATCATATTGCATTGTTGATTTCTTTAGGTTAGTTCCTGATGATGTTGTGAAGGCCTCAAAAGTGTCATTCACAACTTCAAAATCGACACCATAGTTTTCAAAAGATATACGCCTTGTTGAATCGGTGTTATTAATACAAACAATAACCAAATCTTTATTTGAAGCACCTCCTTTATATCCCGAAATCATAAAATTTTCTACAGAAGCATTATCACTATAATCAGGATCATTAATTTCAAACCTAACCATTCCAGGTCTAATAAACCTACTAAAGTTCCCTAAAGCCCAAAGCAATTTATTATCTGACACTGTTCCATCTGTGTGAGAGGGCCCATTAGAATTTGGAGCCCACAACACAAGATTAAACCTATAACGATGATCGCCAAATGTAGATCTATTAAGTGCCGTCCAAAAACTCCAACCAGTAGCATTACCAAAAACTAAATCTGTATGAATAATTCTACTCATCCACAAAGCATAATCTATTTCCGATAGATCACTTGCCTCTCTTCCATTGAGGTATGCCGTACCCAAAAGACTATATTCTGTTTGCCAATAATCTAAACCATAACTCTCTACAGTTGTTTTTAGAGACTTTCGTTGCCTTAATGACTCACTTGTAGTACCATTACTAAAATAACTATGTCCTGCAATATGTTTTGACAAATTATCCAAATCTCCAATATAGTTTGAGCTGGACGTGTTAAAAAAATCATTAACCTGATCTTCTCTATTATTACTACCTTCAAACAAATACTTTAATTGAGCAGCTTCAGGAATCATAATTTTAGCATTCACTCCTTTCTGTGCAAATACACCATCAATAATTCTTGTAACTGTTGCCACCTCTCCGTTGGTTGCTCTTGTTCCAGATTGTTGAGCCTCTCCTACTGTTGCATTCCACTCGTATTGAGTTTCATTAAAAGGACACACTGTAGTAATATTGTAACCGTCGTCCTCATATTTTTTAACCACATCTGCTAAGAAATTAGCAAAATCATCATATTTATCTGGTTCACAATTAAAAGTAGGAACCTCTGCTGTACTAAAAACATAGCCGTTTTTAGTCATGAAATATGGAGGAGAACCTGTCCATGCTGTAAATTTGTCCACACCATACTCTTTGGCTTTAGACATAAACCACCTTTGCCCTTCTTGCTTATTCCAATCGTAAGTACCATCCGGTGCCAAATAACATTCCATTTCACGAAACCAATTAGAAGCTTTAAAGCCACTATTAACCTGGTCCGCAGATCCTTCTCCTATGATAGTTCGCCACAAAGACAACCCAATACCCTCGGGATCTCCCAAAGCATTAGTTTCTGTACTAAATAACCATTTAGCTACTTTATTTCTGGAGGCATCAGGCCATTTTCCAACCCATTGGTCTTGAAAACCACCCGAAGCTCCAAAATGATCTATGACTTGATATGTAGTGTTTAAGTTTAAACTAATACCATCTTGAGGCACTTCAAACTTTGGATCATTAGGATCCGTTGCATTATCCGAACTACACCCCATAAATAGTGCAACATTTGTAAAAACTAAAACATACTTATATAATCTCAACATTAATTCTCTTTTTCAAAAGCTTAACAAAAAAATTAATACCCAGGGTTCTGCGTTATATTACCTCTAGATAATTGGATTTCTCTAGGAGGAACAGGCCACAACATATGGATATCTGGATCGAATAACGCTCCACTATCTTGTGATTCTAATAAGTTTGTAGTCTCAAAAGGATCAGTACTCTCTTCAGTATTATACTTCACAAAGGAACCATTTGGGCCCAATATTAATGCTATTCTTGGTACACCATTTATCTTTTGCCTTCTTAGATCATATAACCTGTGTTGCTCCAAGGCCATTTCTAGACGTCTTTCTCTCCAAATTGCATCTCTTAAAGCATCTCCAGACAAAGACATATTAGTACTCAAACCAACACGATCTCTCACAAGTTTTAACGAGTTTCTAGCAGATGTGGCGTCTCCATTAAAATACGCAGCCTCAGCATGAAACAATATAACATCTGCTAATCTTATGTGAATATATTGTCCAGGGATCTGCCCTCTTTGATACGGTTCTGGTCTTTCCCCAACTGGTGTATAATATTTTCTGTTTGTACGCCCAGATTTATTTTCAGAGGGTTTTCCATCAAACTCAGTTACAGCTGGATCACCAAAAACTGGCTCACCATGTTTAATGATTGTAGACCTTAATCTGATATTATCACCTTCACTTAAAAAGACATTTTCCAAATCACTAGTTGGAGAACCCCAGCCCCAGCCACGGTCACCACGACTACCATTGGTAATAGAGAATTGCCCTCCTATATCTTGAAACGTAGGATTGTTAATAAATTCTATTGCAAATATCGATTCTATACCATGAGCATTGCCAATTCTATATAGGTCTGCAAAATCAGCCTCCAAAGCATACTCACCTGAATCCATTACCGTTTTAGCCATAGCTTGTGCTTGAGCCCACTTTTCTTGGTATAAATACACTTTAGCCAATAGCGCTTGGGCAGCACCTTTGGTAGCCCTACCTAAATCGTCTGCCGCATACTCACTTTTTCTTGGTAAATTGTTAATAGCAACCTCTAAATCCTGTTCTATAACAGCATATACCTCTTCAACTGATGCACGAACCTTATCATTGATAGAAGGGTCTAATATTTCTTCATAGGAGGTTACAATAGGCACTCCCCCAAAATTACGCACCAAATCAAAATAGAAAAAAGCCCTTATAAATCTAGCCTCACCAATATACTGGGTTTTCTTATCTTCTTCTATACTTTCTATTCCAGGAATTCGATCTAATGAAATATTAGCCCTTGTGATACCTATATAATGGCTTTCCCATAAAAAATTAAAATACCTAGAACCTGCGAATACATTATATTGCGCTATTCCAGTAATATCTGGTCGTGGTTGAGCCGTGTTACCTGCCCAGTTATCATCCGTAGCCATTTCGTTAATTTGGCGCTGAAAATTAACTTGCCACCAACTTTCACCATTTACCTTTCTGTATATACCGTTAATAAACGCCTCTGCCTTCTCAGCAGTTGAAAAGAAATCATCCAACTCCTCTTGACCTTGTACCGGTTGATCTAAAAAATCCGACGGATCACAACTCGCAAAAAACAGAGTAGTGACAATACCTAATAATAAAAAAATCTTTTTCATAGTCTTATAATGTTAAATTTAGTCCTAATAAATATGTTCTAGACACTGGGTTTCTACGATAGTCTACCCCATAACGATCAATAATACTCAATTGGTTAGGGTTTCCCCCTGAAACTTCAGGATCAAAACCACTATAGTCTGTAATAGTTAAAAGGTTTTGCCCTGACACATATAACCTACACCTCTTAAATCCTTTAACTTTGAAATTGTACCCTAATTGCACATTACGCAATCTTATATAAGATCCATCTTCAACAAACAAATCTGATGGGTTTTGGTAGTTCCCGTTTCTGTCTAGTTCAGTTAACCTAGGAAACCTTGCACCTGTATTCGTAGGAGACCACACTACATCTTTAGTACCAGCAAGCACATTAAGATTTTGTGTTCCTGAATATATGTATTCTAGATTACTATTCCACACATCATTACCAAAAGTTCCATACCATTGCATGGACATATCAAACCTTTTATACTTCATGTTGATATTTAACCCCGTAAAGAAATCTGGAAACGGATTTCCTATACCAACTAAATCCTCGTCAGTTAACTCACCATCTCCATTTTGATCTACAAAACGCAAATCTCCTATTTGAGCATTAGGTTGTATAATAGTACCATCTTCAGAAGTATGAGAATTCAACTCTGTTTGGTTTTGAAAAATCCCATCTGTCTCATATCCTAGAAATTGCCCTACTATACCACCTAATTCTGTTCTTTTTATATCCCTGTTCCCTAGAGTAGATCTTCTTTGTGCCAAAAGCACTTCATTTCCTGAAGCTAGCTCAATAGCTCTACTTTCATTGGACGACACTGTTAAATTAAGCCCTAAGGTAAAATCATTCCAATTTTTGTTGTATCCTAAGTTAAGATCGAATCCTTTAGACTGAAAACTACCTACATTTTGAGATACCTCTCCCGGTACGCCCGTATAGTTTGGTAATTCAACATCGAACAATAAATCCTCTGAAGTTTTTTCATAGTACTCTGCAGATAGCGTAATAGTATTATTGAATAACCCTAAATCTACCCCAACGTTTTTATCTCTTACGGTCTCCCATTGCAAAAGCGGGTTTCCTAAGCGATTTAAGAAATTAGCAGGCACTCTATCTCCACCAAATACAAAATCTCCACTCCCCACAAGAGAGAACTGACCGTTTCTGTCTATCTGTTGATTTCCAAGCTCTCCAGTACCTATCTTGAAACGAAGATTATTTATAGCCTTACTCTTAAACCAATCTTCTGAATCTACATCCCAAGCAAAAGAGATTCCTGGGAACACTCCTGTATTTTTGTCTTTTGCAAAACGGGAAGCTCGATCCACCCTTACCGAAGAGTTAAGCGTATACTTACCATCAAAACTGTAGATTGTTCTAAATACAGCAGACCAAATATTATCAGTCGCATCATTACCCTCTACCCTTACCGTTTCACCTTGAGCTGCATTTAACTGCCTTAAATTTACGTTAGTATTACTGGGTAATCCATCCGCAAAACCTTCAACATACTCCCAATTTCTAGAATCATATAAAATACCACCTAAAACATTAAAATAATGTTTTTCATTGATAGTTTTCTCAAAAGTGATGGTATTATTTATAACATAATCAAAATTAGTGGTCTTTCTTTCCCTGTAGTTATTTATTTCTAACTGACGATTTGGACCTAAAAAATATTCTGGTTCAAATCGTTCTCTAGTTGTAGATGACATATTAACCCCAATCTGTGAAGAAAACGTTATGCTTGGTGTTATTTTAACGTTTAACTGTGTATTTGAAAAAATACCAAAAAAGTTGTTATCGTCAAAATGTCTTGCCAGAGCATTTACAGGATTGGTTACCAAGTTAAGAGGCAAACCATGTATACTAAATTCATTACGCCCTTCACGTTCACTTTGAGGAATAAAAACTGGTGTTAATGGATCAATTCGTAATACGTTATCCAATAGACCCTGCGTGGTTTCCCATCGTTCTATTCTAGGACTTATATCTTGTTTTAGAGTTACTTTATCTGATATTTTAAAATCTACATTAAATCTTGTGGTAACTCTTTGATACCATCCTTTGGCATAGTTTGATTGCTGGTCAAAAAAACTAGCACTAGCCGAATACTTGATATTTTCACTACCACCAGAAGCTCTAATATTAGCATTTACAACGGGCGCATAATCCTCCACTACTTCGTCCCACCAATCAGTTCCTTCTCCAAAATCATTTGGGTCATACAATGGCGCTGTTCCATCATTAGCTCTTCTTGTATTGATTATGTCTATGTACTCCTGCGCTCCTGCCATCTCAACTTTTTCCCACTGTTGAGCACCATAATTAAAATCGAAGTTTACTACTGCTTTACCTTCCTTACCTCGCTTTGTAGTTATAAGAACCACCCCATTTGACGCTCTTGAACCATAAATAGCTGATGCCGCAGCATCCTTCAATATGTCTACGCTTTCTATATCTTGAGAATTAACAGAGTTTAAAGAAGTACCTGATGGCTGCATTACTCCATCAATTACTATAAGCGGACTAGTGTTTGTGGTTCCAGTCACGACACCTCGAATAAGAATAGTCGGCGATGCTCCTGGAGCTCCTCCAGATGACAATACTTGAACCCCTGACGCTCTTCCCTGTAGTGCTTCCGCAGGGTTACTTGCCACCTGAGTCACTATATCCTCCCCCTTGACAGAAGATATAGAAGTGGCTATTTTATCTCTTTTTACCGCCCCATAACCAATTACAACTACTTCATCCAATTGCTCATTATCTTCTAAAAGAATTATATTGATGTTGCTTCTATTATTTACCGCAACTTCTTGCGTTTTAAAACCTACATAACTAAATACCAAAGTAGCGTTATCCCCAACTGTTATGGTATAATTTCCGTTAAAATCGGACACAAATCCGTTAGCTGTATTTTTCTCCAGAATATTAACCCCGGGCAAAGGTTGCCCTTGGTCATCTGTAATAGTTCCTTCAACAGTATTTTGAGCCATCATCGTAAAACCGAAGCACAACACACTAATTGCAATTAAAGCTATTTGTTTCATTTAATTTGCTTTTTAAAAGTTTGGTTGTTTTATATTAATTTGATTCAGTGAAATCCTACAGAACATCGAGCTAAAGTCGCCTAAAGAGCTTCATTTAGCCTACTTTTTACAAAATTAGGGTTTGATAGAATGCCTAGCATATCTAGGCATTCTTATTCCTAAAGCTGCAGCTATCTTTCCTTGGCAATAATTCTGTTTAAGTGCGTATCGAAAATAAACGTGTAGTCTTTGTTAAGCGCACTATCATCAAACACGTAATTTGATCCACCTCCTGGCACTGTTTGAGATCGATCGTCTGGATTTGTTCTCCAAAACGGTGCCCAACCAGAAGTACTGGCGTTTAAAATATAGCCATTAGCTCCTTCGTCATTCGGTTGATCTTGCAGCGTCACATCTATAGTCCATAAATAATCATTATTTGCATCTTGCGTAAATGGCTTACCTGAATTAAAATGCCAACATTGAGTACTACCATCATTATTATTTGTACATGTAGAGGTTGTAGCGTCAATGTAAATCCCTCTTCCCAAAATATAAACTTGATCAAAAGCTGCATCGGTAGGTGTGTATGATGTTATGGTATAACTCAAATCCCTCACGTCCATAGTAATTTCATAATATCCTACATTAGGAAGCACAATAGGATCTACAGAAGCATCTTGACCTAATACCAATCTTCCCGGAGTATTAGGATCAGCCCCAAAAGTAAAAGGACCAAAGGATCCAGACTGAGGAATAAACCTAACTTCTGAATTAGCTGCTGCTGCATAATATTTACCTGTAAAAACATAGCCATTCTCTCCAGTTACTTGACTACCTTCTGTAGTAAAAGGAATTCCAAAAATATCTTGCTCTAATGCAGCATCTGAAGTTTCATCTGTTAAAAACATAGCTACAAACTGTAAATCCGTTACCACACTTACTGATACAGAAGCTGTTGCTTCATTTCCAGCAGCATCTGTTGCTGTTATCATAAAATCGTAACTTCCCGGGTTAGGAACATCTATGCTATTACTATAGTTATGTGAAGCCCCAGAAATAGGAATTGTCTCGTTTAAAATATCACTTTCAATTCGCAATTCAGCCAATTCCCTATCAGCTAAATCAATATTTAAATCTATTTCATCTCCAGCACCTATTAATATTGTAGCACCGTTAGCAGGACTATTTATAGTAATTGTTGGAGCAGAAATATCCCTATCTAAAGTTATTACCACATCTCTAGTTGTTTCTACATCTCCAGCATTTGTAATAGTTACCGGAATGGTATGCACACTAAACTCCTCTGCATCATCTGGAACTTTAAATTTATAGGATATGGTGTAAGTTTCAGGCAAGGAATCTTTTAAAATAGTTTTATCAAGAAACCAAGACTCGTACTTAAAGTTTACAGTTTTAATTCCCGCAGGGTCTGTAACGATACCTTCAAAGAGAAACTCCTCTCCAGGCAACGAAGAAACCTGTTGATTTAACGACTGAAATTCTGGCATAGAATCTACACTAACCGAATCGTCATCACCACATCCTAATAACATGGTTAAAAATCCCGTAAGGACAACTAGTTTTGTTTTAATTGTTTTCATTTTTAATGTATTATCGAGTTTAGTTATAAAATTAGCTTACGCTGTATTGGTATTGAATAATTATGATAGCTAGGACAAAAACAAGGATGATTTCATTATTTATAAAAAAAATCATTTATTGTAATTAACAACACACTATACACATTATTCCATGTAATGCACTTGATTTTAGGAAATAACCATTTTAAACACTACATTTTTACAAAATTACAATCTAAACTCCTTAAAACAATAGACACAAAAACCTAAAACATGGATTATATTTCTATTTTTGTATTAAGAACTAATTTTTAACAGGAAAAGGAAAACAACTTGATACCTTCTGGAAAAAGAACAGCTAATTAGTTATGATGGTTTTATAAATAAACCTAAGTTATACTAAACTATCAAAATAATGTATTGAATTACACTTTTGAACTCAGATTAATCAAGAAAATTCTGATAAGGAATATCCAAACTAGCTAATAAGAAACTAACTGACTACATTTAATAAAAACATGACTAAAAAAACTGAATCTGACACAACCGATGATTTAACTTTAAAAGAAGGCTTTGTTGGCCAAAAAATGATTGCATTCCATAAATCAATCATTAATATTTCAAAAGTCAATGACATTACCAAAAACTTTTATGTTAGTGACTTGGGATATTACCCAAGAGCTCATCATCATTATAGAATGAGAAAGAAAGGCGCCAACCAATACATATTTATTTACTGCACTAAAGGAAAAGGAGAGATTTATATCAACAATGAAAAAACTGAAATAAATCCAAACCAGTTTTTCATAATACCCAAAAAAGTAAAGCATGAATATAAAGCATTCAACAATGACCCATGGAGTATTTATTGGTTCCACTTTAATGGCCCTCTAGCAGATGAGTTATACAAAAGATATGAAAGCACTCAAATTAAGAATTATAAAAACATTCCGTTCTCTCTTGAAAGAATAAATTCTTTTGAAAAAATATTTAACCTCTTTAATAGTACTTATTTAGAGAACCATATAGAATATGCTAATCTTCTTTCCCTGAACTTTATTAGCTATTTTGTTTATCATGACTTTGAATATAGTATAAAGAGTAACAGTGATGACACTATTGTTAATTCAATAATAAAACACTTATTGGATAATTTAGAAAAAAAATTTACTTTGGATGAAATAGCATCAAAGTTTAACTACTCAAAATCCTACTTACACACCAAGTTTAAAGCAAAAACAGGTTATCCGCTATTGGTCTTTTTCAATTTAAAGAAAGTACAAAAAGCCTGTGAGCTTTTAAATTACACAGATTTAAGCATTAAAGAAATTAGCTTTGAAGTAGGGTTTGAAGATCCTTTATATTTTTCAAGAATTTTTAAAAACTTTATGGGTAAATCTCCCAGAAATTACAAACAAAGCCTTCATAAATAACATCCTGTCAGTAAAAATATTGGTCATTACAACAATATTAAGGTTCTAATAATAATTTAGATTTCAGAATTGAAAGAGTATAGTTTAGAATTCATATAGTTTAGACTACCATATAAATATTAAAGTATCAGTGATATAGTAAATAAAAAACGGATTAGCGTAACCAATCCGTTTGTTTATCTAGCTTTAAGCCTTGTAGCGGGAACTGGACTCGAACCAGTGACCTTCGGGTTATGAGCCCGACGAGCTACCTACTGCTCTATCCCGCGATATTGGATTGCAAATATACAATCCTTTTTAGTTTTAACAAGTATATTACCAAAAAATATTATTACTACAGGTTATCTGCCTGAAAGGCTGAAATATCTGATTTATAAATTTTAAATGATATATTAATTGGATTGCAACAAACCTCGCAATCTTCTATATAACTTTGGTTTATAATAGAGTTATCTATTAAAATTGATATAATTTGCCAACAATAGGGACATGTAAAATAATGCTCAATCATAATAAAACAAAAAAGTGACTATAAAATAGTCACTTTTTATGAACTTATTAAAAGTATTACTTTGAATTATTCTTTTTCAATATCCATTGAGGCCGTTGCTCTTTGTGATGGTAATATCATCATACTTGGAGGATTTTTACCAGAGACGCTTATATACTCTTGATTCAAATTATTATCACTAACCATTATTGTTGTTAGCTTGGTTAAATTCATAAACTCTAATGGCAAATCTCCAGTCAACTTATTAGTAGATAATAACAATTCTTCTAAATTTGTTAATTGCGCAATTTCAACGGGAATCTCTCCTTCTAATTTATTATCCATGAGGCTTAACTTTTGCAATTTAGTTAAGGCATAAATATCTGTTGGAATTGTACCAGTTAAAAAATTACTACCTAATAAAAGTTCTTTTAAGTTTGTTAATCCCATAAGTGAACTTGGAATCTCTCCATCTAGTTTGTTGCTGTATAATTTTAAAGATTCAAGGTTTTTTAGTTCTCCTAACTCTGAAGGAATTGTACCTTCTAAAGCGTTCATGAATAACTCCAAAGAGGTTAAAGATTTTAAATTACTCAATGAAGTAGGAATATTTCCAGATATTTTATTAAACCCTAGGTTTAGTTTTTTCAAACTTGAAAAATTTCCAATTTCATGAGGCAATTTTCCTTGTAAGTTATTGAATGGCAAATTTATTTCTACCACTTTATTGTCTTCAATAGTTACACCATACCAAGTATCAATATCGGCATTTAAGTCCCATGGAGTGTTCCATTGGGTTCCTTGAGTTGAATTATACAATGCAATAAGCGCATCTTTCTCGGTTAAAGAAATATTAGCAAATGAAAAGGTAGTTGTTAACAAACAAACTACTATTAGCTTTAAGGTTTTCATTTTAGAATAGATTTGGGATTAATTCTATGACGAAACTAAGCTAAAACAGGTTTAAAAACTATTTTTATCGATAAAAAGCATAAAATTTTAACAGATATAATTCGATGAAATACATAGAACTAATCTAAAAAAGGGGATTTTTGAGAAAAATCTCTAAAAATTAACATTTAAAATTTCACCACTAATTTTTAGTAATTGTAACTCAGCAAGTTTAGCCGCATATTTTGCTTGATTCCTAATTAATTCAGCACTTAGAAGATTTATTTGTGCTTGTCTGAACTCTATAGAATTTAGCTGACCAAGTTTGAATTTTTCTTGAGTTCTATCAAAATTATTCTGAGAAGTTTTAATATTATCTTCTTGAAGTCTAAAAATTGCCAATTTATTTTGATAATCTTCCCAAGCGTTATTAAAATCACGTTCTAATGTTACTAAAAATTCTTCCTTTTGAATATTTTGAGATTCTAGGTTTATCCTGGCATTTTTAACCCTTGTTATAGTAGTTCCACCATCAAATAAGTTCCATGTTAAATTTAAACCACCCGAAAAACCAGAATTTGTATTTTGAATCACAAAGGCTAATGGGCTGTTATTATTAGACTCATTCCAACCATAGCTTCCTGTTAATCCAACAGTTGGCAAATAGGCTGATTTCTCAGACTTTACAATTAAAGAATTGATTTTAATATTTTTCTCTATCCGTTGCAAAGCGGTATTATAATTTTTAGCTTTTTCTAACAGTTCTTCTTTGTTCATTAGTTGATTAAACCCAACTTTTGTATCTATATCAAAATGATCTGGTAACGTATTTCCTAAAACTAAATTTAAATCTCTTTTAAAATTTTTCAGTTGCTGCTCTGCATTCATCAAGTTGATACTATCGTTATTAATATCTACTTCAGCATTTAAAAGAGCTAACTTTGTTTCTTGTCCATAATCAAATTGATACTTAGCTCTAAACACTCTATCTCTTGAAATTTCTAAGGTTTGAATTATTGAATTGGTGTTCTCCTGTAATTCTGCTACATTATAATATACCGTAAATAATTGTAGAATTGTATTTTCAATCGTTTCACGTGCTTCTAATTCTGTTAATTGCTGGCTTTCTTTCAACTGCTTGTAATTGTAACTTCTTCCTAAACCATCAAACAACACGTAATTTAGGTTTATAGAAGCATTATATCGTCTTGTTTCAGCACCTGTAGCCACCCGAGTGTCTCCGTTGGCAAGTTGCCCTTCAGTATTTTGTTTGTCAATTGAAGCATTTGCATTACCAGTAAGGGTGGGTAAGTAACCAGAATTAAGAATATTAGCATTATTTTTTGCTACCTCAACTTGATTATTAGCTATTTTAATACCATAATTATGTTCTAAAGCCAAACTTATAGCTTCCTTGGGTGTAATAACTTCCTGAGAAAACAAACACATACAATGTATAAGTGAAATACTAAATAATATAAATCTAACTTTCATGTGTTTCCTTTTGTTCTATTATAGCTCGTTCTACTTCTTCTCTAGTGACGGATTTACCAGTTACTAACCACTTAACATTCTTTTTAATATCATTACTAAATGCTAAAAACAATGGTAATACCAATAGCGTTAAAATGGTTGCATAACCAATACCAAATGAAATAGAAATTGCCATAGGTTTCAAAAATTGTGCTTGTCTACTTTTTTCTAATAAAAGTGGCGCTAAACCTGCTATGGTTGTTAATGATGTTAAAAATATGGCTCTAAATCTTGATTTTCCAGCTTCTGAAAGCGCTATATCAAAAGGCATTCCTTTTTTAAGATTAGTATTGAATTTACCAATTAGCACCAATCCATCATTTACCATAATACCTATTAAAGCAATAATTCCTAGGAGAGACAAAGTACTTAAAGGAAAATTAAATAACCAATGTCCCCAAGCCACAGATGTTAAACTAAGTGGCACTAAAAGAATTAATAGTAATGGTTGGCTGTAACTTCTAAACGTAAATGCAATGGTGATGTAAATGAGTAATAAAATTGGTATCCCTGCTTTCTTTAACGAGGTTACAAGCTTTACCGTTTCTCTATTTTGCCCCTCATAAGATGGTGTAATTGTAGGATATCTAGATTGTAAATCCTTAATAACATCTTCTTTAATATCGTTCAAAATATCAGTCGCGCTACCATTAGGATCCTTTAAATCTGCCGTAACTTGAATTTCTCGTTGCCCTAATAAATGATTAATAGCAACATCTCCTCTTTCAATACTATAAAAAGCAATGTCTTTTAGTGTAACACGTTCTCCCAATGGTGTAATAATACGCATATCATCTAAATCTCTTAAGGACTCTCTGTTGCTCCTGTCATATCGTACCCAAACACGAATTTCGTCTTGCCCTCTCTGAAAACGTTGTGCTTGCGCTCCAAAAAAACCAGCTCTAATTTGACTCATAACAGTTCGTAAATCTAGTCCTAACAGATAAGCACTTTCTTTAAGCTGCAACCTTATTTCTTTAATTCCTGCTGGATCATTGTCTGCTACATCTTTTAAAAGTGGGTTGGTTTGCAATCTATTTTTAAGCTCTATTTTCGCAGCTTTTAATTCTTTAACGTTATTACCTAACAGAGAGATAGAAACTGGGCTTCCACCAAAGTTTCCTCCTGATCCAAAAATTAAGCTCTCTGTCCCAATTACTGGCCCTACTACCTGCCTTAACCTATTTGCCACCAGTCTTGCATTTATTTCGTCAGGCCGCTCCTCTCCTGGAAGCATATTAATTTCTAATCTGGCGCTAGAAGAACTATTTAAAGTTAAAATGGTGTTTTCAAAAAGCTTCTTACCAGTACCCTTTAAATACTTCTCTGTAAACTCCTTATCTACCACAAATGATTTTTCTTCAATCATAGAAATAATAGAATCTGTAACCTTTTCATTCGTGCCATTAGGCATTTCCAATTGAACATTAATTCTATCGCTAGCTATCGAAGGAAATCTAGTAATCCCAATAACACCTCCTCCTATTGATCCATAAGTAAGAATCAATAAAGTAATAAAAAAACCAAGTGACAGTAACTTATGATTTAAAACAAAATGAATGATTGGGCTATACACTTTATCTCTGAGAAAAGACATGATACTATCTCCTATTTTATTGATGAGTCTCATTTTAGAGAAAAACAACTTTATTTTTGATGTGGTACCAGTTCTATTAGGTTTAGCTAAAGCTTTAGAATGTGCTAAATGGGCGGGTAAAATAATCAATGCCTCAACTAATGAAATAGTTAAAGTTAATATGACCACTACCGAAACTTCGCTAAAAAATTCGCCTATCCTACTATCTAAAAATAAAAACAATGAAAAAGCCAACAATGTGGTTATAATTGCTGAGACTACTGGAGGAAGCACCTCCATAGTTCCATCAATTGCTGCTTGAACTGGCGTTTTGCCTTCTTCGTAATGCTGATAAATGTTTTCAGCAATCACGATACCATCATCTACTAAAATTCCAATGACAATAATCATCCCAAATAAGGACAATACGTTTATTGTAACATCAAACTGATTAGCGAAAATGAACATACCCAAAAAAGAGATAGGGAGTCCAAATGCTACCCAAAACGCTAAACGTGTATTTAGAAAAAGAGACAGGAAAATAAGCACCAAGATAATGCCCGCAAAAGCATTTTCCATTAACAACTTTGTACGCTGCTTTAACGGAATAGAGCGATCACTAATTACGTTTAAACTTACGTTATTATAGCTCTGGTTGTAGCTTTCAATATATTCATTTACTTTTTCTGCAGCCGAAATTAAATCTTCATTATTCGTACTTGTGATACTTATATTAACAGATAATTCCTGATTAAAATAACTAACTTTAGGCGTTTCAGAAAACCGATCTTTTATAATGGCGACATCTTTGAGCCTCACTATTTTTCCGTTAGCAGAAGCTTTGATAATCACATTTGATAATTCATCACCATAATACGACTTATTATTGGCTCTAATTAAGTATTCTTCTGCATTGGTTTTGATATTTCCTCCTGTTACTAAAATATTAGCTGACGCTACCGCTTGAGCAACTTCATTAAAACTAAGGTTATAAGCTAACAAACTTGTTTCATTAAGGGCTATTTCGATTTCTTCCTCTGGATAACCAGTAACCTCAATCTGTGAAATACCTTCTATAGCTCTTAAATCATTTTCTATTTGTCTACCCAGTTGTTTTAGAGTAACTAAAGGAATATTGTCTCCGCTTATAGCAAACGATATGGTTTCACGAACCTCTTCGCGCTTTGCTACTACCAAAGGCTCCATGCCAGTAGGAAATGAAGGTACTCTGTCAACTGCATTTTTGACATCAAGTAACATAAAATCAATATTCTCACCTTTTTCAATCTCTACCGTAATTGAGCCGCTGTTTTCTCTGGAAACTGAAGTAACACGTTCAACACCCTTCAAGCCTTTTAAATTATCTTCAATCTTAAGCACTATACCTTCTTCAATCTCCTGAGGAGATGCTCCGGGATACGTAACATTTATGGTTATGATTTTAGACTCAACTAGCGGAAAAAAAGATGACCTGAGTGATAACATCCCAATAATACCAAACGTAAAGAAAGCCAGTATAAAAACATTAACCGCTACATGATACTTAATAAAATAAGCTATTATCTTTCTCATGACTTAAACTTCTTTTCAAAAGGTTTTACTAACATACCTACATAAGCACCAGGAACAGGTTTTTTTAGTATTACTGTACCATCAGGTATGTTTTTTAGCACCACCTTTGTGTCTGAGAAATAAACTGGTTTGGCAGTTATAACGTCTAGAACACTATCTCTTACTATATAAATTTCATTAGTTTCTAAGAATAAGTTTCTGTCTATTTCAATAGCATCATCTTCTTCTTTAGCATTTACATTAGCTTCTAAAAATAATCCTTCTTTGAGGTTAGGATCATTTACTTCAATATAAACAGTTATAGTTTGTGTAGTGGGGTCTATACTACCATTAACCCTAGAAACACTACCATTGTATGTAGCAGTTTTGTCTAAACTATTCAATACAACGGTTTCACCAATTTTAAGTAAACCGGCATAGGAGCTCGCCAAGGCAACTTCCATCTCATAAACTGATGGATTTATAAATTCACCTAGTTTTTGGCCATTACGTATTAAAGATCCTTCTGTAACTAAAGCCTCTGTTAGAATACCTGAAAAAGGTGCAGAAATGGTATATTTTGAAAGTCGACTTTCTAGATTTTTAACATTATAATAGCTAGAAACAATACCACGTCCATTTATAAAATAGTTCTCCTTATCTGAAGTCATCTTTGGTAATTCTGGCGTCCTTTTATCTAAATCGAATTTATCAATATAAGTCTGCCATTTTTGATAAACTTCTGGAAAGTCTAATCTTATATCTGGCATTATACCGGTAATGGCATTATACAAATTACTCTTTGCAGCTTGAACACTGGCACGATATTCAGAATCGTCTATTTTGATTAAAGCTTGACCTTTTTTGTAATATTGTCCTGGTCTAAAAAGTACATTAGAATAATTGAAAACTCCCTGAACCTCAGCATAAAGTTCTACACGTTGTTTTGCTACCAAACTTCCACTTGCAGGAATTACAACTTTTACCGTGGTATTTTTAACAGTATCAGTAAATACTGTTTTTACAACTTTTTGTTTAAATGGTTTAGGTTTGTTTTTATTAGCTATGAGGTTTTTTGCAAATAAAAAGGACAATACAACAAGTAAAATTCCTATTACAGAAAGTATAATTTTGCGCATGCGAGTTATTTTGATGGTCTAACAAATATATTTCTTAGACCATCTTAAAGTAGTTAAAAAAAACTTAAATCTAATTGTTTAAAGTTTCAATTTCTACTTGAATATTTTCCCATTGTTCCATTAAAGAATCTAAATCTGACTTCTTGTTATGGTAATTATCAAAGAAATTTGGTTTTGAAGTAGCTTGTTCATAATTAATTTCAAGCTCGATGTCTATAGCTTTTATTTCTTTTTCCAAGGAGCTAATTTTGGCCTCAACATTACTCAATCTATTATTTAAAGACTTTAATTTTTTCTGTTCCTCGTAAGTCGATTTAGATTTCTTTTTTGGCACTTCTTGTATTATGGTTCGCTTTTCAACCTCCCTTAAACTCTCTACTTTACGTTGTTCTAAATAGTAATCGATGTCACCTAAGTATTCCTTTATTTTATGGTCTTTAAACTCATAAACCTTATTGGCTAATCCTTGTAAAAAGTCACGGTCATGAGACACTAGAATTAAAGTCCCTTCATATCGTTTTAAGGCTTCTTTTAATACATTTTTAGACTTGATATCTAAATGGTTTGTAGGCTCATCCATAATCAACACATTAAAGGGCTGCAACATCAATTTGGCCAATGCTAATCGGTTGCGCTCCCCTCCAGACAATACTCTAACATATTTTTCAACCTCTTCGCCTCTAAACAAAAATGACCCCAGAATATCGCGCACCTTACTTCTGTTGGTTTCGTTTGCTGCATCAATCATAGTATCTAAAACCGTTTTATTACCATCTAAATACTCTGCCTGATTTTGAGCAAAATAGCCTAACTGAACATTATGTCCAAGTTTTAAATTGCCATCAAACTTAATATCACCAACTATAATTTTAGCTAAAGTTGATTTTCCTTGACCATTCTGCCCTACAAAAGCTGTTTTACTATCTCGTTCAATGAGTAAATTGATATTTTTTAAGACTTCCTTTTGTCCATAATTCTTTGAAACTGAGGAAGCTTCAACAACAACCTTTCCCGGTGTTACTGAAACGGGGAAATTAAGGGTCATAACACTGTTGTCATCTTCATCAACCTCAATGCGCTCAATTTTATCTAGCTTTTTTATAAGTGATTGCGCCATGGAAGCTTTGGAGGCCTTTGCACGAAATTTTTCAATTAACTTTTCAGTATGTTCAATTTGCTTTTGCTGATTTTTTTGCGATGCCAATTGTTGCTCCCTCAATTCTTCACGTAACACTAAATATCTAGAATATGGTTTAGGATAGTCATAAATTCTTCCTAAGGAAATCTCTATAGTACGATTGGTTACATTATCTAAAAACATTTTATCATGCGACACAATAACCACGGCTCCAGAATAATTCCTTAAAAAGTTTTCTAACCAAATAATAGATTCAATATCTAAATGGTTTGTAGGCTCATCTAAAAGTAACACATCATTATTTTGAAGCAGTAATTTTGCCAACTCAATACGCATGCGCCATCCTCCTGAAAACGTATCTGTTAACTTGTTAAAATCTTCACGCTTAAAACCAAGTCCCTGAAGTATTTTTTCTGTATCACCTTGGTAGTTATAACCTCCTAAAATTTCATATTGATGTTGCAAATCATTAATGTCAATCATAAGCTGATGATATCCATCACTTTCATAATCGATACGTTCTGCCAATTGAGTATTAATAGCTTCCATTTTAGCCTCTAGCTGCTTAATTTCAGTAAAAGCTTCATAAGCCTCTTCTAAAACTGTTCTTCCAAAAACAAAATCAATATCCTGTTTTAAAAAACCAATTTTTAGCGTTTTATCGGTAGCTATTTGTCCAGAATCAGGTTCTAACTCTTTCGATAAAATTTTGAGCATGGTTGATTTACCAGCACCATTTTTACCAATAAGCCCTACCCTGTCTCCATTTCCTAGCTTAAAGGTGATATCTTCAAAAAGATATTCACCTTGAAACGATATTGAAAGATTATGTATGTTAAGCATAGAAATGTGACTTTGGTTACAGAATATTAAACTATTACAACTACTTTTGTTTTATAAAATTGCTAGCAAAAATACATTAAAATATATGTTTAAAAAAGGAACGAAGCTATATAGCATTGTTACAGGTTGTTGCCCAAAATGTCATCAAGAATCAATGTATTGCAATAAAAATGCCTACGTGATTACAGACACTTTGAAAATTAACGATTGCTGTTCTAAATGCGGTACTAAATACCGAATTGAACCCTCTTTTTTTTACGGTGCCATGTATGTAAGTTATGCTGTTGGAATTGCCTTTGCTGTAGCGGCTTATGTTATTAGCAACCTGTTTTTTGACGCTAGTTTAAAAATTACTTTTATTTCTATTGTTGTTACCTTAGTGGTTTTTATGCCAATTATAATGCGACTTTCAAGAAATATCTGGATTAACTTTTTTATGCATTATGACAAAAGTTTGGTGGAGAAATAGAAACTGATATTGCCTATTATTGCAAAATCACCTTAACTTTTTATAGTCTTTAGTCTTTGGTCAGCTTTTACATTAAGGTTTCAAACCTTTTAATATCAATTTCTTTTTCCAGAGGAATATTATTTTCAATAAAATCATAAAGCTGTTTGGCTACATAAGGACCTATCATAACTCCACGAGTTCCTAGCCCGTTTAAAACAAACATATTGTTGTAATCTTTGTGACTACCAACTAATGGCCTCCTATCTTTTACCGTTGGTCTCACTCCTGCCACTTGATGAATAACTTCAAAATCACACAAGATTAGTCTTTTAAGTTTTTCCAGTAGTTCTTCTTTTGCCTTTAAAGATGTATTGTTGCTTAAATCCTTCCATTCATAAGTAGCACCAACAATATATAAATCATCTCCTAAAGGAATTAAAAAGGCTGCTGATTTCAACACAAAATCAATTTTCAACTCTGGCGCATGAATCATCAATAGTTCTCCTTTGGCAGGGACTAACGGCAAATTATTGAAAAACGGGTTTTGTTTAACACCAAAACCTTCAGCAAATACGATGCGTTCTGATTCTATATTTTTATATTGAACTTTATCATCCTTAATTTGTAACTCATCATATTCAAAAGCTTCTTCTAATAACCTGTTATTCTTCTTCAAATAACTCTTGTATGAATCTATCAAAGTTTTAACATCAATCCTTCCCGTTTTGAATACCTCGCCAAAACCAAAAGGAGCTTCTAAACTATCATTATCATTTTTAATAATAGTGTCTGATAGAAATTCTGAAAGCAATGTATTATCTGATGCTGTGAACCAATTGTTTTGTTCTTCGTTCGATGCAAATTTTCTGTATACAGGAATTTTATAGTCTAACTTTACATTGAGTAAAGTTTCTAATGAAGCATATACGGGTAATGCCAATTCTAATTGTTCTTTTGCTTTCCAAACGCTTGTGAAACGTTTTAGAACAACTGGATTGTATAACCCCCCAGCAACAGAAGACGATAATTGAGAGTTATTATCAAAAACTAAAAAGTTTTTATTGTTGGCTCTAAGTTGTTCGCAAAAGTTAATACCTGCTAATCCAATGCCTACGACTATATAATCTACTTGCATATTGCGAAGATATAAAGTTTACATATTAAAAGACACTTCGACTGCGCTCAGTGGGACAAATTGAACAAAAAAAACCCACTAAAAAGTGGGCTTTAAATTATATAGACCATGCGACTAATAAGTCCACATATCCAGTTCAAAATCTCTAATTTTATCCTTAATTCTTTCAGATTCCAGTAGCTGCATTAAAGCATTTTGTGAGATATATTCATTTACTTTTCTATCGCCTTGTACATTTTCCTCTTTATATATGTAACCATGAAAACGTCTGGAATTCAAGATATGATCAAAAGAGAATGGAATGGCACTATTTTCGTTATTAAACGATTTAGCTTCATGTAATACCTCTCTGGCATCTGGTAAAAACACCCAAAATAATTCTACTAAATCAGGTTCTTCTTCATCAATAAAATTAACATCTGGAGCTACAGGAGCTATCCCTAACAATCTGTATTTCATTTCAGATTGACGCTTATCAAAATACCACAACCCTTTAACACGATATTCCATAATATCTGCAGCGGTAATATCGCGTCTGTTAATATATTCTGCCGATAATTCTTCGCCTGCATTTAATTGCTCAACACCTAATTCGGTAGTATCTATTTTAGTTAAAGCAGCTTCAATATCTTTAAGAGTTCTTTGGGTTGTAAAATAAGAATCATCATAAATCCTTTCAATGTTACCATTTTTAATGTTTTTCATAAGTACATCATACAGAGATCTTCTGTCACTACCAATGTTATTGGTATCAATAGGGTAGTACAATGGAAAGTTAGCACGTTCGTCAAGAACAATTTTCTCCCAGGTCATTTTAGAAAAAAGAATATCTCTATCATCTACATAACCATAAGGCAGTGGCTTATCGTTATCAATTGCTATCTGCGCTTCTGTTCGTACACCTATTTCTTCTGGTGATTTAGCATTCAAGATATTTGCCTGAGCAAACATTCCCGAAGCTGTAAAAACAGTTACTATGGTTAATAAAAAACTTTTATAATTCATCTTATTATATTTTAATAGGGCTTTAATCTAAGACTATTCTTAAATTTTAATTTGTAAGCTCAATAATTACAGGCGATACTTTTTTAAGTATAACACTTACACCGCTTGCTTTAGCTTCAATATCAAATATTTGCACGTCTGATCCTCGTTTTGCTTTACGTAATGCAGATTTCGCTCTACTGTCTAGCTTATTACCACTAACATTAATGGTTGGTTGCCCAGACACTTTAAACTTAAATCCTGTAACTCGCAATGGTAATTCGAAATCGAAATCGTCGAACTTCGCGCCAACAGAAGATATCTCCAAACTATTACGTTGCATTTTTACCTGACCATCTTCACCTCTAATAGTTCCTGTTGGTTTTGGTAAATCCTTAATTCTGAAAGTAGCATTATCACTCACTGGTTTTCCATCTGGCAACTTACCAGTTACATTAATGGTTACCTCTCTACCTTTAACAGTAGTTACATCCATAACGTAATTACTTCCTTTAACTCTAGACAATCCTTGAGCTCTAGCGCTTACATTATTATCAGGAATTCCCGCAAATGAGATGGTCATTGGGTTTTTAACACCACGATATACTACATTCATTTTATCTGCTGAAATCGTAGCTGAATTTGGCTTAGGAACGGTAGCAAAAGATGATGATACAGGTACTTCAACTTCTTCTCCATCTTGAGCAAAGATTAATTTACCTTCTATCTTATGTTCTCCAGGATTACCTGTTCCTACTTTTAATTTTACTTTACCCTCCTCTATAGAGTACTGATCTTCACTTAAAGGTCTTCCATCTAAAGTTAATTCAACTCTATTAGGCTTAGTAGAGGCATCTTTTCTACCCAATACTATTTGACCATCAAATGTTTCTCCATTAAAGTAAGCAGATTTTGTAGTTTCTAACAACGTGGTATAGTTAGTCATAGATACCTCACTAGAAAGTGTTCCTTGTAACATTGCAGACAATACCTCTGATTCAGTAGTCTTAATATCAGCTTGCAACTGGGTCATTTTTGTTAAAGAAGCCACTAAAGGAAAGCCTTTGTAATGGTACTCTAACCATGGTTGCTTTCCTGCACCACGCTTAACATCATCGGTATTAAAGTTTTTTTGTACATCTTTCACAATGTCTTCCATACCATTTTGACCCTTTAGAATTTCTGAAACACCATCTCTAAAAGTAGCTATTTGATTTAAAAACTCTTCACCCTCAGGCTTAAGTTTATCTCCTTTAAAAAAGTTTTCATCTAAATAATCGCCTTTGTCCATGATCTCATAATCTGTAGGATCATCAACAGTGGCTTTCATTTTACTTTTAAGCTCTTCTAAATAATCATTTAATGCAACAGCCTTATCATGAATTTCTTTTGCTTTGTCTTTTAAAGGCTCGTATTTTTCTTTTTGATCTATAGCTTTTTGTTCTAAACTAGCTACAAACGTTTGATTACGTAATGTTGCAGCCTCATTAGATTCTGTAAGCTTTTCGTTCATTAATCCAAAGGCCGAAAGTACCTCCTTTGACATATTTAATGCTAACATTGCAATGAAGATTAAATACATCAGATTAATCATCTTCTGTCTTGGTGATAAATTATTTCCTGCCATTTCTAATTAGGTTTTGGTTATTAATATAAATTTGGGTAACCCCTAATTAGCTTTTATTCATAGCAGATAACATACCTCCATAAACACCATTTAATGATGATAGATTAGATGCTAAAGATTGCATTTGCTCTTTTAATTTAGCAGCGTTCTCAACAGACTCTTCATTTAAAGCAGCTTGTTTGTTAATACTTTCTAACTGTACTTTATATAAACTGTTTAAAGATTCCATTTGAGCAGCAGCTAAAGATAATTCTTCGCCGTACTTTCTTGTAGCTTCCATAGAATCTACAGTTGGTGTAAGGTTTTTAGCAGCACCTTCAAAGTTTTTAATGCTATCTCCTAAACTAGCCATAAGTTCACCATCAATTTTAGCGTCTTTTAATAACTCATCTAATTTTTTAGATAACAAACCCTGAGGGTCTTTAGCTTCTTTTTCGGTTGCTTGACCACCCGCTAACTCTGGATAAACAAGTGACCAATCTAAATCGTCGTCTACTGGTTCAAATGCTGAAATAGCAAAAATGATTGCTTCTGTTACCAATCCAATGGTTAACATGACATTACCTGTTAAAGGTCCAATTTCAAAATGAATAATTTTGAACAATGCTCCTACGATTACGATTGATGCTCCTAATCCGTAAGCTAAATTCATAAACTTTTTACTTGCTCTTGACTGTGCCATAATTTTCGATTTTTAATTTAAGTACGAATACTTAAGTAGGTTAATTAATAGTAATTATTTATTATTGATTTGATTAAATTTTTGTCTTTTTACCGTTTTTAGAATTTACTTGTGTCCCCATATAATCTTGAACGGTTCTAAAGCCAATATAACTTCTTGCAGAATCTGCATACTCATAATCTCTTGAACTTACTTGTAAGAAGTATGCAACGTCTTTCCATGATCCCCCACGCACTACTTTACGTTCGTTTTCCATATCGCTAACACTTGGATTGATAGTAGACATATATTCATAAGATGATGGATCATACGATGAATCTACCCATTCAGCAACATTACCAGCCATATTATATAAATTATAATCATTAGGCTCATAAGATTTTGCTTCAACAGTGTATAATGCTTGGTCTGCAGCATAATCACCTCTTACTGGTTTAAAGTTTGCCATAAAACAACCTCTATCACTTTTGGCATAAGGCCCACCCCAAGGGAATGTAGCTGCTCTAAGTCCTCCTCTGGCAGCATATTCCCATTCAGCTTCCGAAGGTAATCTAAACGCATTTACAAAATGAGCACCTTTTTTACTTTTTTGATAGGTATTTTTCCATAAAGTTCTCCACTGACAAAAGGCCTTAGCTTGTTTCCAAGTTACACCAACCACTGGGTATTCACCATAAGCGTCATGCCAAAAATAATCGTTATGCATTGGTTCGTTATAAGAATAGGAGAAGTCTCTAATCCAAACTGTAGTATCAGGATACACCTCAACTTCTTCTTTGAGTAAAACGTCTTTTCTTCTTAAACTTCTATCCTTAGCGGCCTTTTGAATGTCCATGTACGTGTACTGAAACTTAAATTTAGTTACATCCCAGGTACGTTGACCATTATAAGATTCCTCCATTGGCAAATACATGGTATCCATAACTTCGGCATAATACTCATCAGGGTATTCCGCTGTGTCAAAAATCAAATCAATATCATGATTTAAGTTGTAACCTTCATAGCCGGTAGGTCCGAGCCCAGTATAATTTTCATATATATACTTCTGATAAACGGTCATATTAGCAGTATCTGCTTCTTTAAAAGCAAATTCGCCAACACCTCCATCTTCAGGCGTCATGCCAACTTCATCGGCTAAAATAGCCAACTTGGTCCTAATAATAGAATCTCTAACCCAATTAACAAATTGACGATACTCACTATTAGTAATTTCTGTTTCATCCATATAAAAGGGCCTAACAGTAACTGTTTTTGCTGGTGCATTGTGCACGCCTGCTAAATCATCATCTGCTTTACCCATTATAAACGCACCACCAGGTACAAGTTCCATTCCATAGGGCTTTTCTGGATGCCATTTCTTTCCTTTAACACCCACTAACTCTCCCCTATCTTTGGATCCACAACTAGCTAGTAGTATAAGTACTGCGGTTAATAATGTTAACTTTTTCATATTCATAGAAAACTCGAGGTTAATTAATCTGCTTCAACTTTGCGAGGGTAAACATATTTATATATTTTTTAAAAAACAACTTTTTCGAGAAAAAAATTACATTTCATCGTAAAAAATAAGCATTTTATCGATGAAATAAGCATTTTGCCTTGATATTGCTGCTAAACGCAATTCTTTTGAAACGCTTTATACCAGCGGTCTGGGACTATATTATTACTCGCATCTATATAATCCTGATGCATGCATGGTAATAACGTATGTCTTTTTAATTTATTATTTACTTCTGCTAAAAAAGGGATTTCAATCCACCACCTACCGGTCTTATTACTTTTGTAAAAGATTAATTCTTGGGAGTCCACTAAGGTAATGAATTTTTGATAATTGTTCTCATTAGAAAAATCATCATCTTTTACTCTACAATTCACTCCTTCAATAAAATACCAAATCATTTGTGATATTAGCATTGAAGAAATTTCATCATCATTTGAAGGCTTGTATTCATAAATTCCAAATGATGTTACTTTATTACTGATACCCGCATATCTTGAAATGGCACATATCTCTTTTCCGTCTAAACCATTTGGAGAAAATTTTTGATTTAAACTTACCTCAGAACTTTTAACAGAAGTTAAATCAATACTTACAATATTAGCATCTCTTAAAACAGGCTCTACTGAAGCAATGTTATTAGAGATCTCACCTAATCTATAAGATTCAAAATAAAGACTTTCCATTAAATCTATTTCTTCCTGAGAATTGAAATAGGTCTGATAACCAATGGTGGCGTAATTAAAAAGGTTGTATGGCTTATCTAGAATTATTTTTCCAACAAAACTATTATTCTTTATGGGCTTTGTAGAATCTCCCATATCAAACTTACTATCAATATTAACAATATTAACCATTGGCATTAAATGGTCATAAGCCCGGTAATTTGCGTAAGTTAAATCTTGAGAGCCACCTAATATAATTGGAATGATATTCTTTTTAACTAGAATACTTATGGCTGTTTTTAAAGCAAAGTAAGTATCTTCTACACTTTCTCCTTTATGGATGTCACCTAAATCTGCTATAGTAGTATTCCAGATACCTGGGAAAAGACCGTAGAAAGATTTTCTTATTTCATCTAACTTAAATTCAGTCCCAATATAATTAACATCATTACGATTCTCTAAAACACCAATAAGAGCAATAGAAACACCTTCTAAATCTGGCATGCCATTTTGTTCTGAATGAATTTTAATTTTTCTTCCCAATGCTTGAGCAGATAGTAATTCGTTATGAGCTAAAACTAAATCTGAAACAGGGGTAAGAAAATTGAAATTCATTTAGGCTACTTCTTTTTAGTGGTTGCTTTTTTTCTTGTTGTTTTCTTTGTTGGTGCATTGGCTTCAATAAGGCCTTTGGCTTCTTCAAGAGTCATTTCTGAAACATCAACCGTTTTTGCCAATTCAACTTTCACCTTTCCTTTGATAACATGATGTCTTCCCCATCTTGCTTTCTCAACTCGTATACCTTGATCTTCCCAATTATGAACTACCTTTTCAATGTCTTTCTGAATTTTGGTTTCAATCAACTCAACAATATCTTCATCAGAAAGGTTATCCCAGTCATACTTTTTATTTACATTAATGAACATATTGTTCCATTTAATAAAGGGTCCAAAACGTCCTTTACCTTTTTGCACTGGTAAATCTTTATATATATATATAGGAGCATCTGCCTTTATCTTTTCTTTAATTAAAACAATAGCATCATCAAGGTCAACACTCAATGGGTCAACACCTTTTGGTAAGGATACAAAGCTATTTCCAAATTTCACATAAGGGCCAAATCTACCGTTATTTACCTGAACTTCTTCTCCTTTATACGTTCCTAGATCTTTTGGAAGTTGAAACAAATCCATAGCTTCCTCATAGGTTATGTTACTTAATTGTTGATCTGGACTTAAACTAGCAAACAAAGGCTTTTCTTCATCCTCAAAAGTTCCTATTTGAACCATAGGCCCAAATCTTCCTAAGCGCACACTAACTTGTCTTCCCGTTTCAGGATCCTCACCTAAAATACGTTCTCCAGATTCTCGTTCTGCATTTTCTTTGACGTCTTCTACTTTAGGGTGAAAATTTTTGTAAAACGATTTCATCATTTTAGTCCAATCCTCTTCTCCATCAGCTATACTATCAAAATCTTCTTCAACCTTTGCTGTAAAATTATAATCTAGAATTTGATCGAAATGATTCACTAGAAAATCTGTAACAATCATTCCAATATCTGTAGGAACTAATTTGCCTTTATCAGATCCTACTTTTTCTGTGAGTAGTTTACTTGAAATACTCCCTTCTTTTAAAGTGAGTTGGGTATATTCTCTTTCTTCACCCTCTACCGAACCCTTTTCAACATAATTTCTATTTTGAATGGTAGAAATGGTTGGTGCATAGGTTGACGGACGCCCAATACCTAATTCCTCTAACTTCTTTACAAGAGATGCTTCTGTGAATCTTGCTGGTGGACGCGTATATCGTTCTGTTGCCGTGATATAGTTATTAAGAAGTATCTCTCCAGTTTTCATAGCAGGTAACATATCCTCTTGTTCAACATCTTCATCGTCTGTACCTTCTAAATATACCTTTAAAAAGCCATCAAAAGTAATCACTTCTCCGTTAGCTGTGAATAGTTCATTATGATTAGATGCACTTATTTTTACATTGGTACGTTCTAATTGAGCTTCACTCATTTGTGATGCAATAGAACGCTTCCAAATTAACTCATATAAACGCGCTTGGTCTCTATCTATATTTACAGAATGCCTTGAAAAATCAGTAGGTCGTATAGCCTCATGAGCTTCTTGAGCTCCTTTAGATTTTCCAGTATAATTTCTCGGATTACTATAATTAGAACCAAATGCTTTTTCTATTTCAGCTTGAGCACCATGTCTGGCTTCATTTGATAAATTAGTACTATCGGTTCTCATATATGTAATTAAACCAGCTTCATAAAGGCGTTGTGCCATAGTCATGGTTTTACTTACAGAAAAATATAGTTTACGGGATGCTTCTTGTTGTAAAGTTGACGTTGTAAATGGAGCTGCTGGTAATTTTTTTCCAGGTTTCTTTTCTAAACTCGCTACTTTAAAACTTGCCGAAACATTTTGCTCTAAAAATTTTTGAGCTTCTTCCTTGGCAGAAAAATTCTTGGGTAATTTCGCCTTAAAAGACTGTCCTTTTTGATTAGAAAACTCCGCATCAATTCTATATGATGCCACCGGTTTGAAATCTTGAATTTCTCTTTCTTTTTCAACAATTAACCGTACCGAAACAGATTGTACTCTTCCTGCAGACAAACCTCCTTTTACCTTGCGCCATAAAACTGGAGATAGTTCATACCCCACAATTCTATCTAACACGCGGCGTGCTTGTTGTGCATCAACTAAGTCATAGTCAATACCTCTTGGGTTTTCAATAGCCTTTTGAATGGCCGACTTTGTAATTTCATGAAAAACAATGCGTTTGGTTTTCTCTTTGTCTAGTTTTAAAGCCTCGGCTAAATGCCATGCTATAGCCTCTCCTTCTCGGTCTTCATCACTTGCCAACCAAACAGTATCTGCTTTTTTAGCTAACTCTTTAAGTTTTTTAACAACCGCCTTTTTATCTTTAGAAACTTCGTATTTAGGTTTAAAATCACCATCTACATCTACCCCTAACTCCTTAGAAGGAAGGTCTGATATATGCCCAAAGCTAGATTCTACTTTAAAATCTTTCCCTAAAAATTTCTCAATGGTTTTTGCTTTTGCAGGTGACTCAACTATCACTAAATTCTTCGCCATACTTCAGTTTTTGAAGCTACAAATGTATATGAAAAAAAGTTTATCTGCTGCATTTTACAGATTAACCACATATTATTTTATTAATAAAACCCGCATTTAACTGAATAAACACGGGCTTTTTAAAATTATTTGTAAAAATTTTATTCGGTATGAGTTCCTATTTCTTCAATAGATGCGACCTCATCAAAACCAATAACTTCTTTGTAAATTAAATAAATTGGATGATATGGAAATGCGGCCGTAAACAATAATCCAATACCGCATAACATTAACCCAACAATTTCTGCTAACAAACCAGATAACAGTAGTAAACCAAAAATAAGTAACCATTTCTTGTTACCTAGCTTGAAACTTACTTTCACAATTTCACCCACACTTAATTCTGGATTAAAAGCAAAAACTATAGCAAATAATGACAACGGTACCATTACATAGAATATAGGCAGATAACATAATAAAGCAGCCAAAATTGCAACACCAAATGAAGCTAACATTAAAACAAATATTTTGCTTAAATATTTACCTTTAATAAAATAGAAAAAATCTGAAGCGGTAGTGACCTCATTATTATCTAACTTTCGCATGATTCTGTAAAACCCAGCGTTTAACCCCACAGAAATAGCTCCTAACACTAATACACCTGCAAGAATGAAAACTATATATAATACTGATATACCAGCAATAAAACTCTCAAATGATTCATTCGCGTAGCCACTTTCTTGCTGAGCAATAACAGCCGCTATTAATGGAACATAAAGCACTATTATTAATGGTAGCATTACTATAAGCGTGAATAATTGCAATAAAAAACCTTGTAGCCAAGTCTTCTTAAAAAGTTCAATAGAATCACTAAAAATATTACCAAAATCTAAAGATTTGGCACTATTTATTTTTTCAATTAATGTGTTTACAGTATTCATATAATTTGTTTTATGTCAGCAATTACTTATGTATCCAGATTATTTTCTATAATTAACTAAAATCATTTTCTTCTCCTATCAAATCAATTTCAGATTGTTCATTAAAACCAATAACCTCCTTATAAATTAAAAAGAATGGTAAATAGGCAATACTTATAGTTAATAAAATACCTATACCACAAGCAATTATTCCTAACATTCCTAAAATTGAACAAACAAAGAGACTACCAAATGAAATAAGCCACTTTTTATTACCAATAGCAAAACTTATTTTCACAATTTCCATCTCTCTTAGATCTGGATTATTAGAAAACACTATGGAAAAATACGACAGTGGTACAATTGCATAAATATAAGGAATGAGCAATAAAAGTTGAGTAATGGTAGCTATAGCAGTATATATCATTCCTAGGAGTAATGCCTTGGTGAAATATTCTTTCTTAAAAAAATAAAAATAATCATCATTTTCATTTTGTCCTAAACTCACTTGCTTGCAAATCCTGTAAAAAGCAGCCATTAAAGCTATAGTTACCGAACTTACAATAATGGTTTGTGGTATACTATTGATGGCATTCTGAGAGTAAAACCCAACAAAAGTCTCTAAATTAAAATCATTATTTACAAAAAACGAAGAGTCTGGAGCTAAACCAATTAATTGAAAAACAAAACTGACAGCAATGGCAGTAACAGCAATGATTAAAATAGTTAAGAAGCCTTTAATCCAAACCTTTTTAAATAGTTCTATGGCATCATTGATGATATCCCCAAAATTCAAATCTGGGGCAGCATTTATCTTTTTAGTTATTGTATTGAAGGTCTGCATTTTTTAATGATTAAAGTTATTTAGCAATTATACACAATAAAAGTAACCGTTTTTTGTAATTCGTTACTGGTTTTAAAAAAAATCTGCTGGAAAGCAGATTTTCATTATTTAAGAAATAGTTTTTAGTAGATTGAAAATGAGCTTAAAAAAAATTAATATTATCCTCAAGGTATTCATATTGATAATGCCTATTATCTCCAACCGTCACTAAACTATTTATTAGCGGAATAACATCAGTGGCCTGAACATTACTATAGTTCTTATCAAATTAAAATCTACAGGCGTGTTTCTATTTAATAATTTTATCTCCAAAGTCCCATCCCAAACAAAAAGCAAATCACCCTTTATTCCCATTCATTAAGAAATGATCTAAAGCATAACGTTTTGCTAAAACAGGCTTTCATTATCTATTAAATTTCAATTAATATGTGTATTCCAAAGTCTCATTGAGTCTTTCAATATGAAGTACAATTTTATTACTTCCCTCTACTTGAATTGGTGTTAGGTTAAACAAAACTTTCCTTTCAATATATGCAAGACAAAGTTCCTCATTACCAAAATCTAACTTCAAAAACCGCTGCTCAGGGAATGATTCTGCAATTGCTCCAGAACCAATCAAACCAAATTCCCAAGAATTTCCATCACACCCAGAAGCTCCAATGGTTAGTTCTAAACAATCGCCATTTATTTCAGTATTAATAAAGGTAAAATCATCAGCATTCATATTATTGTATTTAGAAGCATCAACGATAGTAGCGAAGTCACAATTAGCATCTCCTACTAAATCATCTTCCTCTTCGCATTGCGTGTTCAAAAACAAAAGCCCTAATGCAGTGCAAAAAAGCATTTGCTTGGTAGTCTTGAACATTAATCTTTGCATAGTTGAGTTAAGTTTTATTTAAGAGATACCTCAACCCTAAATTGGTTGCTCGAAAATCCATCAAAAACTATAAAATTTAATAACAAAATAGAGTCTGACACTTTGTCACGAAAACTAAATTAATTGTATCTTTGCACCTGCCTTCTTATTGGTAGGCATAAATATTGACCACAAACTGCTTCAAGCAAATTATGGAAAAGATTATAGACGAAAATAAACAAGGTGAATCTCTCACTTTAGAGCATAAAGAAGGTAACCAACGTAAACTTTTTATTGAAAGCTATGGCTGTCAGATGAATTTTTCTGATAGCGAGATTGTTGCTTCTATTTTGAATGAACAAGGGTACAATACTACTCAAAATTTGGAAGAAGCAGATTTGGTTTTAGTAAATACTTGTTCCATTAGAGATAAAGCTGAACAAACCGTTCGTAAACGTTTAGAGAAGTACAATGCCGTAAAACAGGAAAGCAATCCAAATATGAAAGTTGGAGTTTTAGGCTGTATGGCAGAACGGTTAAAAGCTAAATTCCTTGAAGAAGAAAAAATTGTGGATTTGGTGGTTGGCCCTGATGCATACAAAGATTTACCAAACCTTTTAGCCGAAGTTGATGAAGGCAGAGACGCCATTAATGTGATTCTCTCTAAAGAAGAAACTTATGGTGATATATCTCCAGTTAGATTAAACAGTAATGGCGTGACCGCTTTTGTGTCTATTACTCGTGGTTGCGATAACATGTGTACCTTTTGTGTAGTACCATTTACACGTGGTAGAGAGCGCAGTAGAGACCCTCAAAGTATTATTGAAGAAATAAACGATTTATGGAATAGAGGCTATAAAGAAGTTACGCTTCTTGGGCAAAATGTAGATAGTTTTTTATGGTATGGCGGCGGACTTAAAAAAGATTTTGATAAAGCCAGCGATATACAAAAAGTAACGGCCGTTAACTTTGCTTTGCTTTTAGAGATGTGTGCCAAGGCTCAACCAAAAATGCGTTTTAGATTTTCTACATCTAACCCTCAAGATATGACCTTAGATGTAATTGAAACCATGGCTAAATATGATAACATTTGTAAATACATTCATTTACCAGTACAGAGTGGTAGTAATCGTATTTTAAAAGAAATGAATCGTCAGCATACACGAGAGGAATATTTTGAACTCATTGACAACATTAAACGTATTATTCCTGATTGCGCTATCAGTCAGGATATGATTGCAGGATTTCCAACAGAAACCGAAGCAGATCACCAAGATACATTAAGCCTTATGGAGTATGTTAAGTACGATTTCGGATTTATGTTTGCTTATTCTGAAAGACCTGGAACATTAGCAGAACGCAAACTGGAAGATGACATTCCACTGGACATTAAAAAACGTCGTTTAAACGAAATCATTGCTTTACAGCAAAAGCACGGATTAATACGTACACAAGAGCATGTTGGTAAAGTAGAGGAAGTGCTTATTGAAAAAGCCTCCAAACGTTCTAATGCTCATTGGGCAGGTAGAAACAGCCAAAATACTATGGTAGTTTTCCCAAAAGAAAACTACAAGATAGGTGATTTTGTAAACGTAAAAATTACAGATTGCACCAGCGCCACACTCATTGGTGAGGCTTTAGGATATTCAGATAATAATTAACTAATAATTGTTATTCCGCACTTAATGCGGAATCTATATTTTAACCCAAAAAGATGCCTGCCTTAGCAGGATTCACATAAAATAAATGGAATCAGTTCAAGCAATAAAACAACGTTTTGGTATTATTGGAAATACACCAGCTTTAAACCGTGCCATTGAAAAAGCCATTCAGGTGGCTCCAACCGATATTTCGGTATTGGTAACTGGAGAAAGTGGTGTTGGTAAAGAAAGTATTCCAAAAATCATACATCAATTATCTCATAGAAAGCATAACAAATATATTGCGGTTAACTGCGGTGCTATTCCAGAAGGAACCATTGACAGTGAATTGTTTGGGCATGAAAAAGGAGCCTTTACGGGCGCTACCCAAACCCGTAGTGGTTACTTTGAAGTTGCTGATGGGGGTACTATTTTTCTTGATGAAGTTGGAGAGTTACCATTAACTACTCAGGTACGTTTGCTACGTGTTTTAGAAAATGGTGAGTTCATTAAAGTAGGTTCTAGTAAAGTTCAAAAAACCAATGTGCGCATTGTGGCAGCTACTAACGTAAACATGTTTGAGGCCATTGAAAAAGAAAAATTCAGAGAAGATTTGTACTATCGTCTAAGTACGGTTGAAATCCATTTACCGCCGCTACGTGAAAGACAAGATGATATTCATTTACTGTTTAGAAAATTTGCGAGCGATTTTGCCTTAAAGTACAAGATGCCAACCATAAAACTTACAGACAATGCCATTCAACTACTTTTAAAGTACCGTTGGAGCGGTAATATTAGGCAGTTACGAAATATTGCAGAGCAACTCTCGGTACTAGAGCAAAACAGAACCATAACCGCCGATGTTTTAAGAAGTTATTTACCTACCACAGCATCAACAAACTTACCAGCAGTAATTAAAACCACTAAATCTGAAAGTGATTTTAGTAGTGAACGTGAAATTCTTTATAAAGTTTTATTCGATATGAAAAGCGATTTAAACGATTTGAAGAAACTAACCATGGAACTCATGAAAAGCGGTAACATTAAAGAAGTTGAAAAAGATCATGAGCATCTCATTCAAAAAATTTATGGTGAAGATGATAATGACGATACTGTTTATGAAGAATCTCTAGAGGAAACAGAAGTACTATCAATCTCTGAACACGCTTCCAACCATGAAGTTCCTGAGAACGTTCAGGATAAGTATCATTTTGCAGAAGAAATTGAAGAGGAAGAAACACTTTCTTTACAAGACAAGGAATTAGAATTAATTAAAAAATCTCTTGAACGTCACAACGGAAAACGTAAATTAGCGGCTGCCGAACTGGGTATTAGTGAACGCACTTTATATAGAAAGATTAAGCAATATGATTTATAGTTTATCATTAAACCCTAAACAACTGATACTTTTATAAATATTAATAGTTGTCTTTACGGAACCTCAACAAAATAAATGAAATACATAAAATATCTTTTTTTAGTTTTAACCTTCTCTGTTTTTACAAATTGTAAAATACAATACAGCTTTTCACCACCTACATCAATAGTTGCTGAAACTTATCAAGTAAATCAATTTGAAAATACTTCATTGCTATTTGAACCAGGTTTAGATAGGGATTTTAAAATAGCTCTAGAAGATTTAATTCAAAACCAAACCAATTACAGGTTGGTTCCATCTGGTGGCGATTTAATTTATGAGGGGGAAATTACAGATTATCGTATTGCACCAACCACCTCTACGGCACAAAATACAGCAGCGCAAAACAGGTTAACAATTTCGGTTAAAGTTCGATTTTATAATACTAACAATGAAGAGGATGATTTAGAGCAAACTTTTTCATTCTTCTATGATTTCCCTGGTAGTGCACAATTAACAGGAGCACAAAAGGCTACTGCCCATGAAGAAATTTTAGACCGCTTAACACAAGATATATTCAATGCTACTTTAGCAAGATGGTAGCTTCAGTTGGCAGTACTCAGTCTTCAGTAAAGACGTCTGAATATTTTGTATGGAATACTAAAATAATTATAACTAAATTTGGCTTTAGTCAATGAACTCATCAGATTTTACCAACATACTACAGCATCCGCAGGAAATTACTCATCAGCAAACTGAAGCTATAAAATCTGTTATTGATGAGTTTCCGTATTTTCAGTCGGCTAGGGCAGTTTATTTAAAAGGACTAAAAAACCAAAGTAGTTTTAAATATAATCAGGAATTAAAAACTACTGCCGCCTACACCACAGACCGCAGTATTTTATTCGATTTTATAACCTCTGAGTCTTTTGTTCAAAATGAAATATCCCAATTCATAAAACAAAACACAGAACATTTAAATGATATTGATGTATCTATTGAAGATCTATCTGTAAATAAAAGTGTGGCCATTGATGAAGCATTAAAACTTCAAATTAAAGAAACCAAAGGAGTTTTAGACCCCGCATTGTTTCAACCAAAAGAACCACTTACTAAAAAAGAACCTCATTTTACATTAGACGAATCTGAAGCCATTGAAACGGCTGCAGAATCAACCCTAGAACCAGAATTATCAGCAACAGAAATTTTAAGTTTAGGGAAACCGCTTCAATTTGATAAAAATGAAAAACATTCGTTTAATGAGTGGTTAAAACTTACACGTTACAAGCCAATAAAAAGAGACACTATTCCTAAAAACAAACCTGAAGAGAAAGAAGAACTTCTATCTACTGAGTTAGAAAAAACTAAAAAGTTTGAACTCATAGATAAATTTATTAGCAAAAATCCCAAAATAAAGCCTGCTGTATCATCAAGTAAAAAAGGGAATTTAGCAAAGGCCCAAATGATAAAACCAGAAGCTTTAATGACTGAGACTTTAGCACGCATTTATGTAGAGCAGAGAAACTACAAAAAAGCTATTCAATCATATAAAATATTAAGTTTGAAATATCCAGAAAAAAGTGGTTTCTTTGCAAACCAAATTAAGGCAGTAGAACAATTACAAGAACAAAACAATAAAGAATAATGAATTTTACAATATTTTTAGCATTAATTGTTGTAGTAGCATTTTTGTTAATAGTAGTAATCATGGTACAAAACCCTAAAGGTGGCGGTTTATCTTCTACTTTTGGTGGCGGTGGCTCTCAACAATTGGGTGGTGTAAAAAAGACAACCGACTTTTTAGATAAAAGTACTTGGTATTTAGCAACCTTTTTGTTGGTATTAATTCTAGCTTCAAATGTAGCAATTAATAAAGGTGGTGATAGCGCAGACTCTAAGGCATTAGACCCAGACGCAACAACCACACAACCATTGCCTGATGCAGCGCCATTACCTACAGCAAATGATGGAACCACTGCTAATGACACTGCTCAATAGCCCAAAATAATCTCATAAAAAAATGCCAACTTATTCAGTTGGCATTTTTTATTTCCAGTGTATTACAAGTATATCTGAAAGTTTGTCAGTCTAAAAGCAATGGCACATTTTTAGTATAACTATTAAGCGTTAAAATAAATCAATTAATAAAAACTATTATAGAAAATGGGCATTAACATTAAACCATTAGCAGACAGAGTTGTTGTAGAACCTGCTGCTGCTGAAACTACTACTGCTTCGGGAATTATTATCCCAGACAACGCAAAAGAAAAACCACAAAAAGGAACCGTTGTTGCTGCTGGACCTGGCACAAAAGACGACCCTATTACCGTAAAAGTTGGTGATACCGTTTTATATGGTAAATATGCTGGAACAGAACTAAAATGGGAAGGCACTGATTATTTAATCATGCGAGAAAGCGATATTCTTGCAATAGTTTAATTGCTTTAAGCTATTAGCCTTAAGCTTTTAGCTCCAACTAAAATAATTAATAACAAAACACAGCCGATAGCAAAGTGCTATAGGCAAAAGCTAAAAATTAAAAAAATGGCAAAAGATATAAAATTTGATATTGAAGCACGCGACGGTCTTAAACGTGGTGTGGATGCATTGGCAAATGCAGTAAAAGTAACTCTAGGACCAAAAGGAAGAAATGTTATCATCTCAAAAAGCTTTGGAGCACCTCAAGTAACCAAAGATGGTGTTTCGGTAGCAAAAGAAATTGAGTTAGATGATGAACACGAAAACATGGGGGCTCAAATGGTAAAAGAAGTAGCATCTAAAACCAACGATTTAGCGGGTGACGGTACTACGACTGCTACCGTTTTAGCACAGGCTATTGTAAAAGAAGGTTTAAAAAATGTAGCTTCCGGAGCTAATCCAATGGACCTAAAACGTGGTATAGATAAAGCTGTAGAGGCTATTACTGCAGATCTTGAAACTCAAGCTCAAAAAGTGGGTAGCTCAACCGAAAAAATAAAACAAGTAGCAGCCATTTCAGCAAACAATGATGATACCATTGGCGAATTAATAGCGCAGGCTTTTGAAAAAGTTGGTAAAGAAGGTGTTATAACTGTTGAAGAAGCAAAAGGAATGGACACTTATGTTGATGTTGTTGAAGGTATGCAGTTTGACAGAGGTTATCTATCTCCTTACTTTGTAACAGATTCTGATAAAATGGTGGCCGATTTAGAAAATCCATACATTTTATTGTTTGATAAGAAAATTTCAAACCTACAAGAAATTCTTCCAATTTTAGAGCCAGTTGCTCAATCTGGCCGCCCTTTATTAATCATTGCTGAAGATGTTGACGGACAAGCATTGGCTACTTTGGTTGTAAACAAATTACGTGGTGGTTTAAAAATTGCTGCTGTAAAGGCACCTGGTTTTGGTGACAGACGTAAAGCCATGCTAGAAGATATTGCTATCTTAACTGGCGGGACTGTAATTTCTGAAGAAAGAGGATTTACATTAGAGAACGCAGACCTTTCTATGTTAGGAACTGCTGAAACAGTAACTGTTGATAAAGACAATACCACTATTGTAAATGGTTCTGGTGATGCTGAAGCCATTAAAGCTAGAGTTAACCAAATCAAAGCTCAAATTGAAACGACCACCTCTGATTATGATAAAGAAAAACTTCAAGAGCGTTTGGCTAAATTAGCTGGTGGTGTTGCCGTACTTTATGTAGGTGCAGCTTCTGAAGTAGAAATGAAAGAGAAAAAAGATCGTGTTGACGATGCTTTACATGCAACTAGAGCTGCTGTTGAAGAAGGCATTGTTGCCGGTGGTGGTGTAGCATTGGTTAGAGCTAAAGCTATTTTAGAAAAATTAACCACTGAGAATTTGGATGAAACTACTGGGGTACAAATAGTAAATAAAGCCATTGAAGCACCATTAAGAACTATTGTTGAAAACGCAGGCGGTGAGGGTTCTGTTGTTATCAATAAAGTTTTAGAAGGCAAAAAAGACTTTGGTTACGATGCCAAATCTGAACAATACGTTGACATGCTAAAAGCCGGAATCATCGATCCTAAAAAAGTAACACGTATTGCTTTAGAAAATGCTGCATCAGTAGCCGGTATGATATTAACTACTGAATGTGCTTTAATAGACATTAAGGAAGATGCTCCTGCAATGCCAGGTGGCATGGGTGGCGGTATGCCAGGGATGATGTAATATCGATTTTTCATTTATTATATTTAAACAAGCCCTTGAAATATTTCAAGGGCTTGTTTATTTCGGTTAAAGAATTAACAATAAATCTATTTTAACTGATATTCCTCATTGATAATAATTTAAATAGTTTTCAAATTTGTTAATAATCATAATTATAATATCATGAAAACAATTGAAGATAATCGATTTATTGATAATGTAGTAGAAACACTTAGAAAAGCTGCCATTGAAATTGAAGAACTTCAAGTACAAGCTGCTTTAGGAAAGGCTGAAGCAAAAGATAAATATGAGGAAGTAAAGAAAAAGTTTAATCATGTTCTAAACGAAGCTAAAATTAAAATTGAAGCTGGCAGAGAAAAAACCAAAGATATCCATACTAAATTTGATGAGTTCAGGGTTCAGTTAGAATTAGGTAAAACAGAAGGTCTAGATACATTTAAAGAACAAAAGAAAACCTTGTTAGCAAAACTGCATGAAATTGAGGTACAAATTAAAACTAATAAACGACTTAATGATATTTACGCCTTTGTTTTACTTGAGATTGAAAAATTTAAGATTAAGTTAGAAGTCTTAGAACAAAAATTTGAAAGAAAAAAAACAAATGCTAAATCATCTTTTGAAAAAGGAAAAAATGAATTCAATGTTTTTATTGAAAAAATAAAGACCAAGTATAGAGGCAAAAAAGAAGAGACTAAATGGGAACATTTTCAAGATGAAATCTCTGAAGCATTTACGCACTTTAAAAAAGCTTTTATGCAGCCTTCATGAGTTTTAAAACATTAAATTTAATAAAGAAGGGTACTAAGCTTAAGCTTAGTACCCTTCTTTATTACAATAGGTTTATTAGAACTTAAAAATTATTCATTCATGTACCACCACTCATCACGATCTCCTTTTTTAATATCTCTAATCATACCGTATGCTAATACTAATGCTAATATAATAAACACAATACCTATTAAAGAAATATCTCCCCAGAGTGGTTTTATACCTGAAATTATAAATAGTGATGCACCAACAATTAATGCTCCTATAATGAATGCAGTAATAATTTGTTTAGCAATCCTGTGTATTGTATGTACCATAGGATCAATCCCTTTATGAGTTAAATCTACTTTTACTTCTCCCCTATTTATTTTTCGAATGGCATTCTTTAAATCTCTTGGAAACTCTTCTATATAATTACCTAATTCATAAAGCGAATTAATTACTTTTTCACCAAATAGTATCGGATTAAAACTTTTAGCTACAGCTTTTAGTAAAAAAGGTTTTGCAATATTATATTGGTCTATAGTTGGATCCAATTTATGAGTTACCCCTTCTATAGTAACTAATGATCTAGCAAAAAGGAAGAAATGCGTTGGAACTTTTAATCCATGTGCTATAATAATATCTTTCAACTCTAAGAGTATAGTACTCATCTCATTTTTGTGGACAGATCTAACATAATGCTTCTCTACAAACTCATTGATATCAAATTCAAGAGCCCTTATATCTTCAATATTTGTATAGTTTGAAAACTCCTGCAACGCTTTAATTATTCGTTTAACATCACGTCTAGTAATAGCAAGGAACAACTTGCCAAAAACCTCAATATCTCTTGGTAGTATGCTTCCCATCATACCAAAATCTAAAAAGCAAATATGTCCGTTTGATTTTACGAGTAAGTTCCCCGCATGCGGATCTGCATGAAAGAAACCATAATTAAAAATTTGTTTAAAATAACTGTTGGTTAGGCGTCTTGAAATTACCTTCGCATCAATATTTTTAGTGATTAGCTCATCAAAATTATCAATTTTAGTACCAGACATAAATTCTAAAGCCAGCACTTTGGTAGTAGTATACTCCCTATATACCCTTGGAGCCACTGCAAAATTATCTATGCTTGTATCACTTGTGATATTATTATAAAAACGTTGCACATTTATAGACTCGTTAATAAAATCGAGCTCCTTTATAATAGCTTCTTCAAAATTTCTAACCAATCCTTTGGGATCAAAACTTTTTATTGACGGTATACGTTTTTGAAGTACTTCTGCAATGCTATACATTACTTTAATATCTTCTTCAATAACTTCTTTTATTCCAGGACGTTGTATTTTTAATGCAACGCGCTTGCCATTTTTGAGAGTAACCCTATGCACCTGTGCCATAGAGGCTGATGCAAAAGGTTTAGGCTCAAACCAAGCAAATAAATTTTCAATAGAATCTTTTAGTTCTTCCTCTACCACTTTTTTTGCCACCTCCTCTGGAATTGGAGGAACATCATCAAGCAGTTTCTCTAACTCGAGAGTTAGTTTTAATGGAATTAAATCTGGTCTATTACTTAGTATTTGACCAAATTTTACAAATGTTGGACCAAGCTCCTCACACACCAAACGCATTTTTTCCCATTTGGTATATTTATAAGCATTTTCACGTGAGGCTTTGGGTATGAGTCTTCGTAGGAATTCAAAGCGTTTTTTTTCTTCTAAATACTGTACCAAATCTTCAAAGCCATATTTGACCAAAACCTTTAGGATTTGATTATATCGTGCTACCGATTTATATTTTTTACCAATATCTAAATATAAACTCATGTTAAGTATTTGCTTCAAGTTTATTTAGTCTTGCTTCTAGCAAAGCAATTTTAGCATCTGCTTTTTCAAGCTTTTCCCTTAAGCCTTTAATATCATCAAGATGTGCTATTTTTATTTTTTTATAAGTATTAGATATCACATCTTCAATCTTAGCTTCTAATTCGACTTTAACTTGTTCTGCCTTTAGTTTTATCTTATCCAGTAATTGTAACTCATTTCCATCTCCATCCAAAACAGTTTCAGAAGCTATGCCGTTCATTTTTTTTGCTTTTTCATCAGTCCACTCTCCAAACTTATCAAGCAAATGAGTATCTCGGGCTAAAATGTAAAGACTTGAAGAAAGCGTAATTAACTCTATTAATGTTTTGGTTTTCATAACTTGAACTATTAGTTTTTTCTACAATACAATATATCGTTTAACATCATTTTTAAAAATGATTTTCCTCAGTTCATATATGCGATTAGAAACTTATTTTTGAAATAGAGTCAGCTAGGTGTTAATTAAAATTTAGAAGTTATGAAATCTGTACCCATCTCCTCAATAATGACGAAAAATGTGGTTTGTGTTTCACCAGACCAAAAGATTATTGATGTAAAATGTATTTACGAAAAGAAAAAGTTTCATCACCACATACCAGTTACTAAAGGCAAGAAATTAGTTGGCATACTTAGTTTGATAGATTTTATGTACCACATTAAAGGAGCCGGACTAAATGATGATGATGCAATTTATAATGAATTATGTGTAAAAGACATTATGACACCCAATCCTTATGCTATAGGACCAGATACTATGCTAAATGAAGTAGCTGAAGAATTATCAAAAGGACGTTACCACGCTATACCTATTGTAGAAAATGAAAATATTGTTGGCATAGTATCAACTGCCGACATTATAAGATTCCTTATGAAACAATAGTCTGAGTTTAAACCCAGACTATTGTTTAAATTATTCTTCGGTGTGGTCATTCTTAACATCCTCATCACGGTATTTGCAACAATGATGAACCTTAGCATAGGCTTCGTCTGTAGCCTTAGTTTCCTTAACATCATGACCTGCTGCCAATATATTTTCCTCAACAGTTTTTAAATTGGTTTTACGTTCATCAAAGATTAAACTTAGCTGATGTGTTTTTACATCCCATTTGGCATATTTCACACCTTTGGTATTTAAACAAGCCTTTTCAATACGAGCCTTACACATTTCACAAACTCCATCAACTTCTGTAGTGGCTTTGGTATTCTTGCTTTGAGCAAACGTTATACTCCCTATTAGCATTAAAGCAATTATTAGTATTTTTTTCATACTCTGTTATTTGTTTTTTGACATTCCTGCAAAAGCGGGAATCTAATTTTACTTAATTTAATTTTATGTAGATTCCCACCTTTGCGGGAATAATGAACTCTATTCAATTCTATAGCGTAATCCAGCATAATACATACTCCCAAAAATAGGACCATATACAAAAGTGGTATCAAAATTTGAACCAAACGGATCATCTGTTCCTAAAATTGGATTTGGCTGCCTTACATTGGTAATGTTTTCACCACCTATGTATATCTCAAATTTAGCCGAAAACACTTTAGTCAATTGGGTGTTTAAAGTTGAAACTGTTGGGGTTTGATCAGGCAATTGATATTGCATAGGATTTGTTGCTGTTGATGAAAATCGCTGCTCCCCTAACCAATTAAATGTGGCATCAAATTTCCATTGACTTCCCTGCTCAGTTAATTTAGTTTTATAACCAACATTAGCAAAAAATCGATGTTTTGGTGTTAACGGTCTTGTTAACCTACCCGATCTATAATCGGTTTTAACTTCATAATACTTATAAGCTGCTCTCAAATCTATTCCTCCAAATGGATTGTAATTAAACTCAACCTGAAAACTATTGGCGTAACTTTTTCCTTCTAAATTATAAAAACTTACTTCTTGCGGATTTTCATAATCTACCACTACCTGATTTTTAAAATCGGTCTTATAATAATCTAACGTTATATCTGCTTTTTTTCCAAAGAGGTTGAAACCTTGTAAATAAGACACGCCATAATTCCAAGCAATTTCAGGATCTAAACCATAAATGTTTCCTCCAACATCATTAATAATAATATTTCGGGATGTAGCAAAAAGTTTCTGGTTTTCAGCAAAAATATTGGCACTTCGCTTTCCTCTTCCAAAAGAAGCTCTAAAGGCCGATTTTAGCCAAGGAGAATAACGCACATGCACCCTTGGAGTTATAAAAGTTCCTAATAAATTATGATAATCTATCCTAATTCCAGCTGTTAAATTAAACAACTCTAAATTATCATGTGAATACTCAAAAAAACCACCCACCGAAGTTTCGGTTCTTACAAAATCGTTAGAATTGACAAACTCATCATAATGGTCATAGGTATAACTAACACCCGTTTTTATTTTATGACGCGAATCACTGATAATAGAATTATAAATAGCATTAGCATACAAACTATTATGTGTAATATCATAAGTATTCAATCCAAAATACGATTCTTGTTTATGACTACTAAATGCTGTTTGCACACCTAAACTTCGCCAGGGAATATCAGGATTTACATAACCAAGTTTAGTTGCAACCTCAAAACGTTCAGTATCAATCTCACTTCCCCAAAAAATAGTTGTGCCTCTATCCCTGCTAGGGTCAAAATCTAATTGTCCTGCTTGCGTATTGTCATTGAGATATCTTAGGTTTATAAAACTTACAATACCTTTCTCTCCATTGGTATACTGCAAACGGTTCATAAGATTGATTTGCTGCTTCAATGGTACGTCAAGAAAAGAATCATTATTTCTATCAAATTTTTGATCTCTTAAGTTACCATGAACATACAAACCTGTACTCCATTTATTAGAAATATTCTGGTTAATATGTGTATTAAGTTCGTACCTACCGTTAATACCAGCATAAGCGTTTACAAACAATTTATCATCTGTAGCAGGTTTAACCAATTCCGTATTGATTTGCCCTGCAATACTTTCAAAGCCATTTACAACACTTCCAGCTCCCTTGGTGATTTGGATGCTTTCCACCCAAGTCCCTGGAATAAAACTTAATCCAAACGCTTGAGATGCACCACGTATGGACGGAATATTTTCAGTTGTGATTAAGATATAGGGGCTTGTAAGCCCCAACATTTTAATTTGTCTTGTTCCCGTAACAGCATCTGCAAAATTAACATCAATAGATGGATTGGTTTCAAAACTTTCAGACAGATTACAACAAGCAGCTTTTAATAACTCATCACTACTCACCGTTAACACATTCTGAGCTTGTAAATATGATTTTCTGGTAGCCAGCTTTCTTGTGGTCACGGTAATTTCATCTAAATTATCGGTTGGTTGCAGCCAATGCTCAATGGTTTTTTGTTTAGTTATGGTAATGGTATCTGTTTTAAACCCCACATAACTAATAACCAATTTAGTATACTGCTTAGAATAACTTAAAGCAAACCTACCATCAACATCGGTTACAGTTCCTATATCGGTATTAAGCCAATATACATTCGCTCCAACTAAAGCAAGTCTTTCGTTCTTTTCATTTGCTTCCAAAATGATTCCGCTTATACTTTCTTGTGATAAGACTAAAACTGGAAGTATGAATAGTATATATATTATTTTCTTCATTCAATTCTTAGCATCATTTGAGATTTTAAATAAATCATGACAATTTCTAGATTACCACGTCATTTTGTCTTTCTCAATGACAAATATTTTTAGTTAATTTTTAATTAGCATGATAAGCGCCATAACAATCATGATACTATTTTCAATAAAAGTGGCTTTGGTCATGGGCAACTTTAAAGCAGTGCCTAAACAAGCACATTGTATGGCATTTTTATTCAATAAGGTTTTTGTTACGCCAATAGTAGTAATTCCTAAAATAACCAGCGTAATTATTAAAGCCCATTGAATTTCTATTCGCATTAAAAACATGATTCCTAGAGCCACCTCTATAAACGGATATAGCCAACTGTAAATGGGCATTACTTTTGCCAAGGGATCATACATTCTAAATGACTGAGGAAAGCCTTTTAGATCTAGTAGCTTAAAAAAGCTAAAAACAATATAAAAAAGCCCCATAAAGTCTAGCATAAAGCTATCTGTATGCCATAATTTATAGTTTAAAAGCACACTTGTTACAATGATATATCCGAATATTAAAAACAGCGGAAATAGTTGTTGTAATTCTGATTTTTTCTCAGCTTCTTCTTTGGTTTCAGAAATGGTATATTTAGTTGAAAGTGCTTTTTGTAATTTTTCTATTGAAAGGTGCTTTTTCATTTCAATAGAGACTCTAGAGGTCTCTAAATATGCAGTAGCACTAGATACTTCAGCAAGCTTGTTTAAAGCTTCTTCTACAGATACTTTGCATCCATTACAGGTCATACCTGTAACTGTATATGTTTTTTTCATTGTAAATTAAATTTGATAAATAATCTTTAGCCATCCCATATTAAAAGGAAGTCATTAAGTTCTATATTCTGAAACAACACTTCAACTGTGTTCAGTGAGGTATTTCAAAATGGAAAAAGTTTATAAATCAAATCAAGAAAACTTGGTCTAAAACAAGAATATCCCTGACCAAAATAGGCGGAGAATAACCTCTACAGGGCACTATTTTTTTAGGTATCCCTTCAAAAAGGTTGATATACGAATAAAAAATAGAAGTAATAAATTGTTGTTGTTTTATATTAAAATCATTAAAAGATTTTAAGAGTTCGTCCTGACCTTTAACAACATCTATTTCATCTTTACAACAAGGCTTTTTTGTTATTTCAGCTAAAGCCTTTTCTTCAGTTTCCATATCACATTTTTCAACTTCGGTAAAGACCGCAACATCTACCAAAACATCTCCGCAGAAATGTTTTTCAATAGTAAAAGAAAGTGTTGAAAACAACACCAAAGATGCCAAGAACACCGAAAAACTTTTATGTAATATCTCTTTAATCACAATACAAAGTTACAAAACCTACAGTTTTTCACTTTCCTTTTATAAAATGATTAACATTCTTATCATCTACTCTTTAGTTTTTGATAATAAAAAGCAGGAATTAAAAGAAGTAAAAATATGGGTTGAATTAAAAATCTTCTAACATTAAAAAACAAATAATAATCTTCTTGTCTAGGATTAATCACAAAATACAAATAAGCAAGCATTAACACAATATAAGCCAAAGCATACACCAGTAAAGAAAACTTAATAGCGCTCTTGCTTTTAAAGAATATAAATAATATTGCTAATGAAATAATGGTATTTAAGATGTATCTTAATGTTGTAAAAAAGACCAATTTAGCCACTTCACGTCTGGGGCTATCAATGTAAAGATAGTCGTTCTTAAAGAACACCAAATAAGGATCATAGAACAGTTCATTTTCAAAAGCCCTTATGAGAATAAGCATTCCGAACAAAACAAAAAGCAATAAATATTTTATTAATTTATTCATGTTTACGTTTTACATTAGAAAACCGATTGACCCAAATTAGCCAAAGCAAAAAAACGATGCCATAAATAATTGCTGGAAAAATCACCGTATGTAAAATATACTCTTTTTTAGGGTAATGATATAAACCAATACTTAAAAGCACTATTCTAAGTAAGTTGATAACATAGATAAATACTGCACCAGAAAAGGCATATAAAATAGCCGTCTTTAATTTTCCTGAAAAAGCAATAATAAATGATACAAACAGTATTATAACACTCAAAGAATTACAGCCTTCAACAACTCTAGCTAAATATTTATCATTCACAATTACTTTAATTGAAGGTTCGTTAGTGTGAGGAATTATCACAGTTTTATAGTCTAATTTGTTTAAAAGAATTTCGGTTTGTCTGGCTACCAAATTGGTAAAATAATCAGGATAAAATGCCGTTCCAGTCGAAAATTGCAGATAAAATTTATAAGCTATTGTTAACAATCCGTAAACTATAGAAAATGTTAGAATAAATTTTATTACCGCCTTATATTTTAAAAGAAGTGTTTTCAAAAAATATAATGTAAGTCACAATTTCGAAATTACACCTTTTATAAATACTTTTGAATAATAATTTTAGTTTTTGATATGATTTTTGAACAATTGAAACCGCAAGTTGAAGCTATTACTTCTAAAAAAAGCTCTGTTGATGAACGCCTTTTTGAAATTTGTCAGCTTCTAGAAAAACATATTCACTACTATAATTGGGTTGGTTTTTATTTTAGAAATAGAAACAAAGAAGAACTAAAATTGGGACCTTACGTTGGTACCCCAACAGATCACACAATAATCCCTTTTGGGAAAGGCATTTGCGGACAAGTGGCTGTTAGCAACCAGAATTTTGTAGTGCCAGATGTGTCTGTTCAAGATAACTACATTGCTTGTAGCATGACCGTAAAAGCCGAAATTGTCATCCCAATTTTTGTGAATGGTAAAAATATTGGACAGATAGATATAGACTCCAACACTCCAGATCCTTTTACCGAAGCTGACGAACGTTTTTTAGAGTTTGTTACTCAAAAAGTTTCTGAAATACTTCAATAAAATTCAAAGTACTGTTTAAGATTTCTTTCCAAAACTAAACATTACAACATTTAGAATTTGAGTTCCTTAGTTAACAACTCTTTTTTTTAGTTAAAAAAAACACCATTTTTTTCTATCATTCAAATCCGTTTTTTGCTTTAAATAACTACTTTTGCACTTTATTACAAAACACATCAATTTTTAACAAAACAATAACCTTAAATACTCATTTTCAAAAGCGTGGGTATTCAAAATCAAACAGGAATGAGCAACAAAAAAACAATCAAATCTGCCCTAATTTCGGTATTCAGTAAAAACGGTTTAGAACCTATTGTAAAAAAACTAAATGAGCAAGGCGTAACCATCTACTCTACTGGTGGAACAGAAAAGTTTATAAACGATTTAGGCATTGAGGTTGTTCCAGTTGAAGACGTTACGTCTTATCCATCAATTCTTGGTGGACGTGTAAAGACATTACACCCTAAAGTTTTTGGTGGTATTCTAAATAGGCAAAATAACGATTCTGATATTGCTGAATTAGCTGAATATGAAATTCCTCAGATTGATGTAGTTATTGTTGATTTATATCCGTTTGAAAAAACTGTTGCCTCTGGTGCGAGCAACCAAGATATTATTGAAAAAATTGATATTGGTGGTATTTCGTTAATTAGAGCCGCCGCAAAAAATTATGCCGATGTGGTATGCGTTGCATCAGTTGATGATTATGCTGAATTTTTAGACTTAATTACAGAGAAAAACGGAACACTTTCTGAAGCAGACAGAAAACGTTTTGCAACCAAAGCTTTTAATGTATCATCGCATTATGATTCAGCTATCTTCAACTATTTTAATACCACTCATGAAGTTGTCGCTTTAAAAGTTAGTGAAACAAAAGGAAAAGTATTGCGTTACGGTGAAAACCCACACCAAAAAGGCTTTTTCTTTGGAGACTTTGATGAATTATTTACAAAACTCAACGGAAAAGAATTAAGTTACAACAACTTGTTAGATGTTGATGCAGCCGTTAATTTAATGCTAGAGTTTAAAAATGACGCCCCAACTTTTGCTATTTTAAAACATAACAACGCATGCGGTTTAGCACAGCGCAATACTATTAAACAAGCTTATGTGGATGCCTTGGCAGGAGATCCCGTATCGGCTTTTGGAGGTGTTTTGATTAGCAATAAGGAAATTGATTTAGAAACAGCAGAAGAAATTCACAAGTTATTCTGTGAGGTAGTTATTGCTCCTTCTTTTGCTGCTGATGCCTTGAACTTACTAGAAGGTAAAAAGAATAGAATTTTATTGGAAATTCATGATGTGGATATGCCGCCTATGAACGTAAGAACTTGTTTAAACGGAGTATTACTTCAAGAAAGAAATAACATTACTGACAAAGCCGAAGACTTAAAAACCGTAACTAATTTAACTCCAACATCAGAACAAATTGAAGACTTATTATTCGCTTCTAAAATTTGCAAGCATACCAAGTCTAACACCATTGTTTTAGTAAAGAACAAACAATTATGCGCTAGCGGAACAGGGCAAACAAGTCGTGTAGATGCCCTTCAACAAGCCATTCATAAAGCTAATTCATTTAATTTTGATTTAAATGGAGCTGCTATGGCAAGTGATGCCTTTTTCCCATTCCCAGATTGTGTTGAGATTGCTAAAAACGCTGGAGTAACGTCTGTGATTCAACCTGGTGGATCTATAAAAGACCAATTAAGTATTGATTACTGTAACGAAAATGACGTGGCTATGGTCATGACAGGAACACGCCATTTTAAACACTAAAAAAGAGTCACTCCAAAGTCTAAAAACCGATAAAAGACGTATAACAATCATATGCTTAAAATTATGAGTATTTTAAGTGTGTCTAAGTGTATATTTTTACCAACTTTTATTACATTTACAAGATTTCGTATACTAACCCAATTAAACCACTAAAAATACATGGGCTTTTTTGACTTCCTAACTGAAGAAATAGCAATAGATTTAGGGACAGCAAACACACTTATTATTCACAACGACAAAGTTGTTGTAGATGCGCCATCAATTGTAGCAAGAGATAGAATTTCTGGTAAAATAATTGCCGTAGGCCAGGAGGCAAATTTAATGCAAGGAAAAACCCATGAAAACATAAAAACCATTCGCCCGTTAAAAGATGGGGTTATTGCAGATTTTGATGCTTCGGAACAAATGATTAGTATGTTTATTAAAAACATACCTGCTTTGAAAAAGAAGTTTTTTACCCCAGCTCTTAGAATGGTAATTTGTATTCCCTCAGGGATTACTGAAGTTGAGATGCGCGCCGTAAAAGAAAGTGCCGAGCGTGTTAACGGAAAAGAGGTTTACCTTATTCATGAGCCTATGGCTGCGGCTATTGGTATTGGTGTTGATATTATGCAGCCAAAAGGCAATATGGTGGTTGATATAGGTGGAGGAACTACCGAAATTGCAGTTATTGCACTTGGTGGTATTGTATGTGATAAATCTGTTAAAATTGCCGGTGACGTGTTTACAAACGATATTGTGTATTACATGCGTACCCAACATAACCTATATGTTGGTGAGCGAACTGCCGAAAAGATAAAAATCCAAATTGGTGCAGCCACTGAAGATTTAGAACTCCCTCCAGAAGATATGAGTGTTCAAGGACGTGATTTGTTAACAGGTAAACCAAAACAAGTATCCATTTCTTATAGAGAAATAGCTAAAGCTTTAGACAAGTCTATTCTACGAATTGAGGATGCCGTTATGGAGACGCTATCACAAACACCTCCAGAATTAGCGGCTGATATTTATAATACTGGTATTTATTTAGCTGGTGGTGGTTCTATGTTACGTGGTTTAGACAAACGCTTATCTCAAAAAACAGACCTTCCTGTTTATATTGCTGAAGATCCTTTACGTGCCGTTGTTAGAGGCACGGGTATCACACTTAAAAATTTATCCAAATACAAAAGTGTATTGATAAAATAGGAGTTTAAAGCATGCAGCAGATTATAAATTTTATAATTAGGAACAAAAATTTCCTGTTGTTCTTGTTGCTGTTTTTTATTGCTATTGTTTTTACCATTCAATCACATTCTTACCACAAAAGCAAATTTATTAATTCTGCTAACTTTGTTAGCGGAGGGGTCTATAACTCAGTAAACAATATTAGTGAGTATTTCAATTTGAAATCTCAAAACCAGTTGCTTTCAGAAGAAAATAACCGATTACGAGAGCTTCTTTTCAATAGCGAAATTGACGATGATTCTACTTATTTTGATTCTATCTCTCAAAATAAATCTTACAGGTTTTCTACAGCTCAAGTTATCAAAAACAGTTATTCTGCTACGGATAATATCCTTTTAATAAATAAAGGACAAAACAATAGTATAAGACAAGATTTTGGAGTTATTACTACCAAAGGGATAGTAGGTATTGTGGATAAATCTAGCTCAAGATTTTCAACGGTCATTTCAATTTTAAACACCACAAATAGTAGTATTAGCGCTGGGTTAAAGAAAACAGCTCATTATGGTTCTTTAAGGTGGAATGGCGAAAACCCTCAATTAGTTCAGTTAATAGATGTACCAATAAATGCCAGAATAAATATAGGTGATACCATTGTTACTTCTGGACAATCATCTATTTTTCCAAAAGGCATCCCTATAGGAGCTATACAGGATTTTAAAAATGATGTTGCTGAAAATTTTTATGAAATAAACGTAAAACTTTTCAATGACATGACCAACCTAGAACATGTTTATATAATCGAAAATATTCATAAGGAAGAAATTGAAAACTTATTAAATGAATAGTGCTATTACAGGAAATATAATTCGGTTTATAGCATTGGTTTTGGTCCAGGTTGTTATTTTTAATCATATAAATTTTTATGGATATATCAACCCCTACATCTATATACTTTTTATTGCATTTTTTCCTGTTAAAGACAACAGAACCACACTTATATTAATTAGTTTTTTTCTCGGATTATCAATTGATATATTTTTAGACTCTGGAGGCATTCATGCAGCGGCAAGTGTTTTTATAGCTTACATAAGGCCTGTTCTTTTAAAATCATCTTTCGGAACAATGTATGAGCATCAAACTATTAGGTTTTCTGGAATTGATCTTGGCCCTAAAATTGTTTACATAACACTTTTGGTTTTAGCACACCACCTTATTTTATTTTCACTTGAAATTTTTAGCATTTCCAAAATAATTTTCATCCTTCAAAAAACGTTATTCTCTAGTATATTTACTATTTTATTAAGTATAATCATATCTGTTATCTTCAGCAAAAATACTAAATGAGACAATTTTTACTTTTTGGTTCTGTAATTCTTGTTGGGATTTTGTTCATTTCAAGATTATTTTACCTTCAGATTTATTCATCTGAAGGTCATAATCTTTATGAAGACAATGCCATTAGAGCTGTTTACGATTATCCAAAAAGAGGGTTTGTTTATGATAGAAATGGTTTATTATTAGTCTCTAACCAACCATCATATGATGTCATGGTTACCCCAAGAGAAGTTGAACCATTAGATACTATTGAGTTTTGTAACCTGTTAAAAATAACTAAGGAGCAATTCATTAAAAATTATGATAGAGCCAGACGTTATTCCCCTAGATTATCATCGGTTTTTATTTCTCATTTATCAAAAAAAGATTATGCAGCTCTTCAAGAAAAAATGCGAAAATTTAAAGGGTTCTATATTCAAAAACGCTCACTGCGCCACTATCAAAGAGAAGTGGGTGCCAATGTATTGGGTTATATAGCCGAAGTTAATCAAAATGAAATAAAAAAAGACGGCTATTACCTTAGCGGCGATATTATTGGGAAACAGGGCATAGAGAAATCTTACGAAAAAGAACTACGTGGTGTTAAAGGAGTGAAACGTTATCAGAGAGATCGGTTTAACAGAAATATAGGATCATACAAAGATGGAAAATATGATACTTTACCTATTCCAGGTAAAGATATTACCATTACTATAGATGCAGAACTTCAAGAATACGGTGAATTTTTAATGAAAAACAAAGTAGGTGGTATTGTGGCTATTGAACCTCAAACAGGTGAAATACTAAGTCTTATTTCGGCTCCCTCATACAACCCTAATCTACTTGTTGGCAGAAAACGTTCAAGAAACTATACGAAACTTCATAACGACTCTATACACCTTCCCTTAATTGACAAAGGACTTTTAAGAATGCATGAACCTGGTTCTCCGTTTAAAACGCTTATTGCTTTAACTGCATTACAAGAAGGAGCTATTGATGAAAGAACCTCAATTAGATGTTCTGGAGCCTATTATTATGGTGGTAGTAGGCCTATGGGCTGTCATTGTGGTGGTGGAACTAGAGTTCTTAACAATGGCATTTCCAAATCGTGCAATTCTTATTTTGCCAATGCCTTTAGAAAAACTATTGATAAATATGATAATGCTACTATAGGCATGAATAAATGGAGTGAGCACATTAAAAGTTTTGGTCTAGGTAATTATTTAGGATATGATTTATCCATTGGTAAAAAAGGTAACATTCCTGATGGTTCATATTATGATAATTGGTATCCTGATTTTAGATGGGGCGCAACAACTATTATTTCCAATTCTATTGGTCAAGGAGAAGTATTGGTAACACCTATTCAGCTGGCTAATATGATGGCCGCAATTGCTAATAGAGGTTATTATTACACCCCACACATCATTAAAGAAATTGAAAATGACACTATTCCATTTCAATACACTACAAAACACCAAACAACTATAGACAGAAAGTACTTTGACCCGGTAATTGAAGGATTGCATGATGTTTATGGACCCAATGGTACCGCATGGTTTTTAAATGCTCCGGGTATTGAAATCTGTGGAAAAACAGGTACAGCCGAAAATTTCACCAAAATTGATGGCGAAAGAAAGCAATTGACAGACCATTCCATTTTCGTAGCATTTGCCCCAAAAGACAATCCAAAAATTGCTCTAGCAATATTAGTCGAAAATGGTTATTACGGCGCTAGGTTTGCAGGTAGAATTGCAACCTTGATGATTGAAAAATACATTAACAGAACTATAACAAGAAAAGATCTTGAAAATTGGGTTCTAACCTATACATTAGAACATGAATATCATAAACCTTTCCTTGGGGAGCCTTTTGAAATAAACGCCAAGTCTAGAATGATGACAGTTGAAGAATATGATGCTCTAAGAAAGCAAATAGACTATTAAATGAACACTGATAGAACGCGATATTTTAAATTTGATTGGATAACCATAGTTTTATTTTTTCTACTGGTAGGGTTTGGTTGGTTAAATATTATATCAGCCTCCCACACTAGCGATACTATCAGTTATTTTGACCTCTCTCAACCCTATGGAAAACAAACCATTTTTATTTTTCTAACATTTGCATTAATCATTTTACTCCTAGCTATTGATGCTAAATTCTACGAACGATTTTCCAGTATTATTTACATTGTTTCTATGCTCTCCTTAGTTGGACTTTTTGCATTTGGTAAAAATGTAAATGGTGCCACCTCTTGGTATGCCTTTGGAGGCATGACATTGCAACCTAGCGAATTTGCAAAGGCGGCCACGGCACTAGCAGTTGCTAAACATATTAGCGATTTAAATACTAACATTAACAACCTAAAGGACCAAATAAAAACCTTTATTATTATTATCATTCCGGCACTTTTAGTGCTACTTCAAAATGACACAGGAAGCACTATAGTTTATGGCGCTTTCTTTTTCGTTTTATATAGAGAAGGATTACCTAAAATCTACTTATATCTAGCACTTTTTGTGGTGTTAATTTCCATTTCTGCATTAAAATTCGGTGCTCCTTTAATAGCCATATTAGCAGCTATCATTAGCATAACTTTATACTTGATAAATAAAAAGAAGCACCCCTTGTTACAAACATTATTTATTATTTTTATTACTTCAGGATTATGTTTTGGAGTTAATTTTTTCTATGAACATATTCTTCAAGAACATCAACAAGATAGAATTAGTCTATGGTTACGATTAGAAAAAGATCCAGACAAACTAGAAGCTATGAAAAAAACCTTTGCCTATAATCTAAACGAATCTGAAAAGGCTATTAGCTCAGGTGGTTTTGGCGGTAAAGGATTTATGGAAGGCACTAGAACCACTGGTAAATTTGTTCCTGAACAACATACCGATTATATTTTCAGTACGGTTGGCGAGGAATGGGGCTTTATTGGAGCATCGTTTGTTGTAATTCTATTCGTTTTATTATTGCTACGAATATTACACTTAGCTGAATTACAAAAGTCACAATTCAGTAGAGTTTATGGGTATGGCGTAGCATCCATCATTTTTATTCACTTTCTTATCAATATTGGTATGGTAATGGGATTAATCCCTACCATTGGTATCCCGCTGCCTATGTTTAGTTATGGTGGATCTGGTTTATGGGCATTTACCATATTAATTTTTATCTTTATTAAATTAGATTCTAACCGTATCAATGAATGGTAAACCTAAGAATCTTTTAATAATCTCACCAAGATGAAAACAAATATTATAATAGCTTTTGGGTTATTTTTTGTTGTAGGATGCTCAAGCACAAAGGATATTACAAAAGGAAATTTTTCAAAATCTGAAGTCGAATTAATTTCTAATGCTGATAATGATAAGCCTATGCGGGTTTATAAAATCACAAACAAAAAGGATTCACTAATCTTACGAACTAGAAGTAGTTATATAAAACCAAACCCTCACAATAAACTTCAACAGAAATTTATTAAACGTTTATATGCTACCGTAAGAGATAGTTTATCTTTAGGAGTTGGTATTGCAGCGCCTCAAGTGGGTGTTTTAAAAAATATTATTTGGGTACAGCGCTTTGATAAAGAAAGCCTTCCATTTGAAGTGTATCTAAATCCAAAAATTATAGAATACTCAGAAAAGAAGCAAACGGTTAGGGAAGGATGCTTATCAATACCCAATAGAACAGATACCTTAAACTCAAGATCATACACCATTAAAATTGAATATGATACGCAAGATGCCATACATAAAACAGAAACTATTGAAGGATTTACAGCAGTAATATTTCAACATGAAATAGACCATTTAAATGGTATTTTATACTTAGATCATCTTAATAGAGAATTGAATCAGCAATAAGTTATACAATAAAATAATCCATAAACACCTTAAAATTGTCTATCTTATTTCTTTTACTAGAAGGTATCTTTACATCAAAAGTTTCTATCTTATTTTCTAACAGGCTTATGTTTTCTGTTATAAATACTCTATTCTGGATTGAAAGGAAAAATCCATAATAAGAAGTTTTAATTTAGTAAACCATATACTAAGAAAAACAGAACTATGAGACTTAATTTAAGATATTGTTACATTTATAATATTTGAAAAGTGGCATGCTTTTGGAATAAAAAATTACCAAACAAACTAAATAAAATTATGAGATTAATTACTTTATGCATACTCTGCCTGTGTTCAATGGCTCAGGCTTTAGATGTAAAAGATTTAAAATGTGAATCTAAAACTAATCCCACAGGTATAACCAAGGCTAGACCAAGTTTTAGCTGGACTTTTATTGGAGATGACGTAAGTACAGAACAGGGAGGTTTTAGAATTATGATGGCCACTAGTATTGAAAGACTTAAATATCCCGATTTATGGGATACTGGGCCAACTAGTAAATCTGAAACAGGTTCCTATCAGTACTTGGGAGAACCCTTAAAATCGGGGCAAAAAGTCTATTGGATGGTTACGGTTTGGGGTAACAACCGTGGCGTAGCTCATAGTGAACCCGCATGGTTTGTAATGGGAGACATTGAAAACCCTGAAAAACCATTCCAACCGCCCGTGTTTAAACAAAAAGATGGCGTAACTACAATCTATTTAAACCCTGAAGACACTGGTAGAACATTTGAAGGTATTGGAGGTGTGAGTGCTGGTGCTTCTACAGATTTATTATATGATTATGAAGACCCCTACCGTAGTCACATTCTTGATATGCTTTTTAAGCCTAAATTTGGCGCTGGTTTTCAGCACTTGAAAGTCGAAATGGGTGGTGGTGAAAATTCAACCTGCGGTTCTGAACCCTCTCATGCCATAACTCGAGAAGAATTAAAAAATCCTGTTTCACGTGGTTATGAGTTTTGGTTTATGAAAGAAGCCAAAAAAAGAAATACTAATATGATTTTGGAATACTTACCTTGGAGTTTCCCAGGATACTTAAAACCAAATATTTTTACCAAAGAATCGGCTGAATACTTTGTTACTTTTTTAGATGTAGCTAAAAGAGATTGGGATTTAGATATTGACTGGGTAGCCGCAGCTGAAAATGAAAACTATACTGACAGGGATTGGCTTGTAAATGACGTGCGCCCTATGCTTGATGCTAGAGGTTACAAAGATGTAAAAATTCAAGGACCAGATGACAATAGTGGCGATTGGCAAATATTTGAAGAACTTGAAAAAGATCCTGACTTTGACAAGGTAATTGAAGCAGCTGGTTATCATTATGTAACTGGTCGAGAATTTAATGAAAACATGGTAGATGGCCGCGGTAGACCAACAACGGCTAAAGCAAAAGCCTCTGGCAAACCACTTTGGGCTAGCGAAGACTGGAGTTGGACAGGTAAAGACTGGGGAGGCGCAGGAGCGCTTAATCTTGCTCGTATTTACAATAAATTTTATATACGCGATAAAATTACCAAAACTTTAATATGGGCTCCAATTGGTTCCATTTATAAATCAGTAACATGGGATAAAGCTGGGGCTATGAAAGCTAACAGCCCCTGGAGTGGTTATTATGAAGTTTGGCCAACCATTTGGGCTACAGCACATACTACCCAATTTACCCAACCTCTTACTTGGAAATACTTAGATGAAGGCTGCGGACTATTTGATGCTAGTACATATAAAGGCAGTATTGTTTCATTAAAAGAAAAGAACAGTGAAAACTGGAGTATGATAATATGTACAGAAAACTCTGAAAAACTTCAAGTGAACATTAACGATGGTTTAGCAAATAAAATTGTTCATGTATGGAAATCAGATGAAAATGAACAGTTCGTACAACAAAAAAGCATAATACCAGAAAATGGACAATTCAGCATTGAACTAGACCCTAAATGTATATACTCACTAACCACTACTGTAGGTCAACAAAAAGGACAATATAAAATCCCTAAGGAAGAGGCTTTTCCGTTTCCGTATAAAGAAGATTATGAAGACCGAGATGTTGGAGATCTTCCAAAATATCACTCAGATCAAACAGGAAGTTTCGAAATTGCTAAAAAAGAAGATGGCACTAATTGTTTAAAGCAAATAAACCCTGAGCAAGGTTATGATTGGATGCGTGTTTACCGTCGTTCTAATATTAAACCCAATACATTGATAGGCGATGTTAACTGGAAAGACTTTACGTGTAGTGTAGATGTATTTATAGATGATGGAAATGTAGAATTAGGAGGGCGTGTGCAAGGGAGCTACCTTAAGGGATACCGACTCATGCTACAAAAAGATGGTAACTGGAAATTAGTTTTTGATAAAGAAACGCTTGCCGAAGGACTTATTAAAAACTTTGATGGTAGTATATGGCACAATATAAAATTAAAATTTTATGGTAAAGACATTGAGGCCTTTGTTGACGGGACAGCTTTATCAAAAATAACCCATAAAAGTAAAACAGGTTATGTTTTACTAGGAAGTTCTTATAACGCTAATTTATTTGATAATTTAGAGGTTATACCGTAAATAAGAAACAATTAGCATCTTCTATTTATATAACCAGAAAACACATTTTACAATAATAAAAAAAGACCTCACAAAAAAGCTCAAAAGCTTACTTTGTGGGGTTGTTATTTAAGATTTTTACTTATTTTTCAATTCTAATTTTTCGGCAAAATAATCACAAAAATCTTTCATGGTTGCCGTCATCTTTTCGTCTTGTGTCGCTCTTTTAAATGTATCACTCATAGATACTAAAGTTTGATAAAAAAACACCTTCATTTCATCAACAGGCATATCTTTAGTCCATAAATCTATACGCAAAGATTCTTGGGTATTAGAGTCCCAAACACTAAGCATCATCGCTTTAGATTCTTCATTGTTTATGCCTCCATCTTCAGCAGACCAAAACAGTTTTTCTGGAACTCTATTTTCATCTAGTTCAACATTCAATTCAATCTTTGATGTGTATGTTTTACCCATTATTTTTTTGGTTTGTATTTAGTTTTGTTAAAAATTTCTTCTGCACTAGTTATTAGCATCTCGTTCAAAGACACATCATTTTGTTCCACATAGGCACGCACTATTTTCCAACCAATGTATTGCCCCAATCTACCTGGAGAATTAGAATCAATCTCTTCTAAATAAAATTTAGTAAAAGGCGCAGGATTTATAAATCTATTTGGTAGTTTAGAATCGGTACTAAAAAGCAATTCACGCTCTACAAAATAACGCCAAATATAACTTTCATTGGCATTAGCCCAATGTAATTCCTCTTGAGTATACCCAATACGTTGTGCTTCGGTTTTAAAAGGAACCATTAAATCTTTGAAGTAAAGCTGTTTACCAAAATAAATCATTTCATCTAGTAATGTTTTATTTTGACTCAGATAAATATACTTTTTAGCATACGCTTCAGCTAAATCTACAACAAGTTGCTCTTTTTTTAAATTGGCTGTAATAAACTTGGGTATGTTAGCGTAAAACTCATGGTTACTACCTAAATAATTATCCAATGCTATGATAGCAATCGTATCAGTTACAATAACTTTGTTTCTATAATCAACGTCACTTGTTGTGGTAATAACTCTTGGCGGATTAAATCCCTCAAAATAATATTTCAGGTGATTAAATAGTGATTCTATTTCTGCTTCGGTAACATCAAAATTACTGAATGTTTTATCAACGGCTGTATTCAGCATTCTTTGGAGGGTATCCTCCTTTTTTACTATCCAAAATGAGTCTTTAATTGTTTCAGAAAACATAAACGGATAAGCTGTCCTTAATTTAGGTAGTTCATTAACTTCTATTTTGGCAAATAATTGATCAAATCGTTCCACATTAATATCAATATTAATTTTTGCTATTTCCTTTTCAATTTTATTTTCTTTTATACAGGAAACAGCAACAAGAACTAGACATGTAATCATTACGAAATTCTTGACATAAAACTTAAACAGCATAAATTTTTATTAATTGAGTGATTCGCTTACTTTTGTTTGCAAAGGTAGTATTCTTAGAATTAAAATCTTTCATTAAAATGCAAACTAAAAAAGTTATAGATTATATTGTTAATTGGTTAAAAGACTATGCTACTAACGCTGGTGTAAATGGTTTTGTAATAGGAGTTTCTGGTGGTATAGATTCTGCAGTAACGTCTACATTATGTGCTAAAACAGGTTTACCACTTTTATGTTTAGAAATGCCTATTCATCAAGCTCCTAGCCAAGTAAATAGAGCTTTAAAACATATAGATTGGTTACAGTCTAAATTTAATAAAGTAACTATGACTCAAGTAAATTTAACCCCTGTATTTGATAGTCTTATAGAAGCTCTACCTTCTGTTGAAGATGAAGAAGAACGTTTTATGTCATTGGCAAATACCAGGGCTAGATTAAGAATGACATCACTTTATTATTTTGCAGCTCTTGACAATCTTTTAGTAGCAGGAACAGGAAATAAGGTTGAGGATTTTGGTGTTGGGTTTTATACTAAATATGGTGATGGTGGTGTAGATTTGAGTCCTATTGCAGATTTACTTAAAACAGAAGTTTACTCCATTGCCGAATTTTTAGGTATCAATCAAGATATTATAGATGCTGCCCCTACTGATGGTTTATGGGGTGATGACAGAACCGATGAAGATCAGATAGGAGCATCATATCCAGAACTTGAATGGGCTATGAAAATGAATGATCAAGGTAAAACTGAAGCAGATTTCCAAGATAGAGAAAAAGAGGTTTTCAAAATATACAAACGCTTTAATACTGCTAATAAACACAAGATGATTCCTATACCAGTTTGTAAAATTCCTAATAAATTAAAGAATTTATTGTAAAATATTCAGGAAATCATTACTTTTACAGTTGCATATTCTCTCAACTTATAATTATCTCTCTAAGTAATTATGCAAAACAACCAAAATTATGATAAAGTTATTAATAGCAGAAAATCACCCTATTACTAGAAAGGGACTGGAAGTTCTTTTCTCTGCATCACCCAACATTAAAGTTGTTGGTAGTGTTGAAGACGGCGAAGCCGCAATGGATTTTATTAAGAAAAATCCCGTTGACATCCTTTTAACTGAAGCCGATTTACCAAAACTTAATGGATTAACTATTTTACGCCATTTAAAAAATGAGCATCCAGATGTTAAGACTATTATATTTAGTGGGCAACCAGAAGAAGTATATGCCATAAACGCCATTAAAGCTGGTGCTTCTGGTTATGTTTCTAAAACGGTTAACGTTATAACTATTAGCGAAGCCATTACAAAGGTACATGATGGCGGTATTTATTTAAGCAATGAGCTTACTCAACAGCTGGCATTTGGCAACCGTATTGGAAGAAGCACTGGGTCTTTTTACAAGAAATTATCTACCAGAGAAGCTGAAGTACTTAAACTTTTAACCATTGGTAGAAAGAACAAAGAAATATCTAGGGAACTTGATATTAACGAAAAAACCGTTAGTACTTACAAAGCACGATTAATGCGTAAGCTAAAAGTTACTAACTTGGTAGATTTAGTTAATCAAGCAAAATTAGCAGATCAGTTATAAAACTCTGTTAAGCTTTCTAGATAGTAGCATTTTTAAGCCTGAGTAGTCTTTTACCTCTTCAAGAATATTTTTATTTACATCATTTTTATTGTGTAAAGTTTCTTGCTGATACTCTTTGACCTTTTGGTCTATTAAAAAACATCGCAGGCTTAAAATTGTTTCACTTACCAATTGCGAAACAGTATTTAATTTTTCCTTAGGATAGATATTCATCCTATTCCAATTGTCAAGAGAATAACGTTCATCTTCCATCAAAATAGTAGTGATTTCATTTGCTGTTTCTTGGCTTACAGAATTAATAAACATTTTTAAATCGAACTCTGGATTCTGATTCAAGACATCTATAATGGTGTAATATAAATTTTTAAATTGCTCATTTGAAAACTGCATTTCATCATCCTGAAGGTCTAAGTATATTTTTTCAAATACTTTAGCCTGCTGAATTATGGGTTCTAAAATTAAATCACCTTTATCATTTTCCTTTAAAACCAAATCCTCAAAATCTTCAACTCTATTCCCATAAAGTAATAAGATTTCTATAATTTTTCGTTCTAAAACGTATTGAACATCTACCTTTTTTACAGGCTGTTGATGTTTAATCACCTCAAAAGCTTTTTGCTGTTTGGTGAATTGTTTATTCTGTTCTTGAAAATCCTTTTTATTTATTTGAGCTAATGTACTAAACAATACCTCCTCACTAATATCCATGATTCTAGCACATTCCTGAATGTAAATTTCTTTTTTAATTCTATCAGGAATTTTAGAAATACTATTAACAATATCTCTTACGGTTTCCGCTTTTTTTATGGGGACATCCTTAGAATCCTCATGTAAAACCCCAGCCTTAAACTGAATAAAATCCTTAGCATTTTCTTCAAGATATAGCGTTAGCTCTTGAAGGGTATTTTGTTTTGCAAAACTATCAGGATCTTCACCTTCTGGAAACGAACATACTTTCACATTCATGCCTTGTTCTAAAATCAAATCAATACCTCGAAGCGATGCTCTCATACCAGCAGCATCGCCATCAAAAAGTACCGTAATGTTTTTTGTTAGCCTATTTATAAGCCTAATTTGTTCTGAAGTAAGTGCTGTTCCAGACGATGATACGACATTTTTTATCCCTGTTTGATGAAACTGAATGACATCTGTATAACCCTCTACCAAATAACAATTATCTTCTTTGGCTATACTTTGTTTAGCATTATAAATTCCGTAAAGCACTTTACTTTTATGGTAGATATCACTCTCTGGCGAATTAAGATATTTGGCCGCCTTTTTGTCATTAATAAGTATACGCCCACCAAATCCCAACACACGACCACTCATACTTTTGATTGGAAACATCACACGCCCTTTGAACCTATCAAAATGCTTATCGGGTTTTACAATGGTGAGTCCGGTTTTTTCAAGATAATCAATACTATATCCCTTTTTTAAAGCTTCATCTGTAAAGGCTTGCCAATCATCAAGAGAATAACCTAAATTAAATTTTTTGATAGTCTCATCTGTAAACCCACGTTCTTTAAAATAACTGAGCCCGATAGATTTTCCTTGGTCAGTTTTATGTAATATTTTCTGAAAATACTCATTAGCAAACTCATTAACCAAATACAAACTTTCGCGCTCATTGGCTGCTTCTTTTTGCTCATTGCTTTGCTGGGTCTCTTCAATTTCAACATTATATTTTTTTGCCAGATATTTTATGGCCTCGGGATAAGTAAAATGCTCATGCTCCATTAAAAATGCCACCACATTGCCTCCTTTTCCCGTACTGAAGTCTTTCCATATTTGTTTTACGGGAGACACCATAAAACTTGGAGTACGTTCGTCGCTAAACGGACTTAACCCCTTAAAATTACTCCCTGCTTTCTTAAGGTTTACAAAATCACCAATTACCTCCTCTACTCGGGCAGTTTCAAAAACTTGGTCTATGGATGATTGTGATATCAATTAAAAAAATTAAAGAGACTGTAAATGTAATATTAATCAATTGATTTTAGAAATTAAAGCTTATTGGATACTTAACCTCAACTAAACTTTGTAAACTTCAGACTATACAATATTCAATCATAAAAAAGGTCGTAAAGCCAATTAAAATTGATATTTATCTTAATTTTTAATTCATCAATCTAAAAAAAATGTTTTCAAAAAATTTGTCAAATAAACCATTAATCGTAATATTGCAATAAATAAATTATATGGGAGTAACAAAATCAGAAAAGTTTACAAACCTTCAAAATGACATTGCTGTATTAGCTAAAGTGTTAGGACATCCTGCCAGAGTAGCCATCATTCAACATTTGTTTAAAATTAACACCTGTATCTGTGGCGACTTGGTTGACGAAATTGGTCTAGCACAACCCACTATTTCGCAACATTTAAAGGAACTTAAAAATGTAGGACTTATTAAAGGTAATATTGAAGGTACTAGTGTTTGTTACTGTATTGATAAAGACAACTGGACTAAAATGAAAGATTTAATGACAGAGTTTTTAGACTTAGATATAACCTTTAACTGTTGTTAAAAAAATTTAAATTATTTAATCGTAAAATTACAATAAAAGAGTATTATTCATGGATTCAAAAGAGCAAGCTTTAAAAGACATCGTTAAAGAACGCTACAGCAAAATAGCTGAACAGGGTAAAGCAGAAAACGCATCATCATGCTGTGGTGCTACTACACCATCAAATAAAGTATACAACATTATGATGGACGATTATTCTAAAACCAAAGGTTATGTTGAAGATGCCGATTTAGGTTTGGGTTGCGGACTTCCAACGCAGTATGCTAAAATACATAAAGGCGATACTGTTATCGATTTAGGCTCTGGGGCAGGAAATGATTGCTTTGTAGCCAGACATGAAACGGGTGCTAAAGGCAAAGTCATAGGCATTGACTTCACTCCTACTATGATTGAAAAAGCACGTACTAATTCCGAAAAGCTTGGTTACAATAATGTTGAATTTAGAGAAGGTGACATTGATAATATGCCTGTTAATGATAATGTAGCCGATGTTATTGTTAGTAATTGTGTATTAAACCTAGTTCCCAACAAACAAAAGGTCATTGGAGAAATTTTTAGAGTTTTAAAACCGGGTGGACATTTTAGTATTTCGGACATTGTGCTTGTTGGTGATTTACCAGATGCTTTAAAACAAGATGCTGAAATGTATGCCGGTTGTGTAGCGGGTGCTATTCAAAAACATGACTATTTACAATTTATTAAAGATAAAGGTTTTGAGTCTATTACCATTCAAAAGGAAAAAACCATTAACATCCCTGAGGATATCCTTTCAAAATATCTTACTATAGAACAAGTTAAAGCATTTAATAATAGTGGAGTTGGTATTTTTAGTATTACTGTTTATGCTGAAAAACCAGGAGTAAAAACTGATAAATCTAAAATTAAGCTATCAGAATTACAAGACACCTGTTGTTCGCCTAAGAGCGGGTGTTGTTAATTAAAACAAGAATTTATCAACAAAAACAAAAAGTCTGCACTCACGTGCAGACTTTTCTATTTATTCGTGGGAAGAGCAGGATTCGAACCTGCGAAGGTGAAAACCAACAGATTTACAGTCTGTCCTCGTTGGCCGCTTGAGTATCTTCCCAAAACCGAGCGCAAATATATTATTGTTTAGTAATTAAACAAAGAATTTTTGACATAATGAGAGACACGTTTACCTAACAATCTGATTCATAAAAAATTTGTGTCATTTAAAGCAAATAATTACAGATATGGTGAGCAATGATAAGCTTCTGATGGTCTTTCGAAAATACTTCAAAATTTTCTTAATCAATTCTGGTTCTTTTGAATTATTTGAAAAAAAAGTATTACAACTCATATCGTAATCTAAAAGTTACAAATCTGGGTTGTATAAAAAACTCTACCTCACTAACAGAAACATTCCCTGTATTACTCCTATTTTGACTTTGGGTATCTAATATGTTAGAGGCTCTAACTTCAAACTCCCACTTACTATCCTGGTCTTTTCTATAGGATAATGATGCATTCCAAAATTCAAAGCTATTTATAGTTTTATCCTCATCACTAAAGTTATTATAGGAGTAATCTGTTTTAAAGGTAAACTTTTTAAAGATTAAGGCGTCAAACTCTATAGATGGTGCCCTTGTAAAAAACGTAGTTTTGTTTTCTCCTTGGTTATTATCTTGTATGGAATGTCTGTAGCTTATTTCAAAATTTGGGGCTTCTCTAAAGTTAGTACTTAACCCCGTTCTATAGGTATAAGTGTAATTTTCATTTATTGATCGTCTATTATTTATAAACTGGTTAAATTTAGAATAATCAAAATTACCACTAACCCTTGCTCTAAACTTCCCTAAAGTTTTTTCCAATCTGGCATTCGCACTAGCATTCTCATCGGCAAAATTTGAGTTAAAAGGCGTACTAACCCTCACTACACTTCCTGGTTGAAATTGTGATGTGGTTCTAATCCTATCAATCGTTTTAGAATAACTAAGTCTTGCCACAACATTGGTATAGTTAAACATATTAAAACTGAAGTAAGACAGGTTCACGTTGTGAGCCAGTGCACTTTCTAATTCCTGATTACCTGAAAAAAGAGCATTATAATTGTTTAATACCAACCCTCTTGCCAACTGATTTACATCTGTAAAGTTAGTTGACATTCGGTAATTAAAGTTAATATTTTCACTGTTTTTTAATTGAACTCTGGCATTAAAATCGGGCAATACTCTAAAAAAGTTATCTGTAAACCCTACATTAAACTGATTATTTTTAGCGCTATAAGCATGCGCTGAAGCTCCGGGAGTAAAGGTAAAAATACCCATTTTTAAACGGTAATGAAAACCTAAATAAACATCGCTAAACGTGTAGTTTATATCATTGCCATCAGGGTAGTCTGGAATTGTATTTGTAGGATTAAATATACTACCACTATCTAAATATTGGAAAATATTAGAATCAAAATCTTGATTACTGTAAATGGTTCCCAAAGTAAAATTAATATCACTCTTATTATTCAAAACATTCCAGTAATCTAATTTAGCATCCATCTGATTGGATTTTACTATTTTTTGTTGAGCTACGTTGTAATCTATTTGTGCATTTTCTAAACCGAGTACATTTGCTGTATTTTCATAATTGGCTTTATCTTCTAAAATAGCATTATAAAAAGGATCTTCTTCTTGTAGCAGATGTTGAACTTCAAAAGCAAAAATATTATTCTCATCAAGCGTGTAATAGTAATTTAAATTTTGATTAAAGCTGTAAGGCGACGTATTTTCAAACTGATCAATATTTCCCAAAACATCAGAGAAAAACATTTGATTTTGAGACTCTTTAGATGTTCTTGCCAGCACATCATAATCTAATTGATTATTCACATTAGGTTTAAATGAGGCACTAAGTTTAAGCATCCCCAAGTCACTGCGTTGGGTTGTATTACTTTTGGTTTCTTCATCTGGAATATTTAAATCAGGATCTGTATAAGTTACCGCTCTCTTTTCCTGCAAATCTGTTCTGCTATTTGAAAAAATAGCAAACCCACTTAAATCTAAGGTCTTTTTGGGAGAATAACTAAAGTTGGCTGCACCAAACTTGGTATTAATATACTTAGCCCTGTTATTCTGAACCGTTAAAAACCCTATATCATTACTTCCAATATTAATGTTGGTACCACTACTTCTGCTGGGGCTTCTAAAACCCCCTGTAAATTTAAAATAATCACGTCTCGTAAAAGCTACTTCACCTAAATTATTCAAATCTCCAATAAGGTTTACACTATACTCTGGACTATAATAGAATAATTTTGGTTGCGCTAAATACAAGGTTTCCTCATCAGAATTCCCAAGTCCCCCGGTAACGGTACCAAACCAAAATTTCTTTTTACCCTCTTTTAGCTTTATGTTGATGGCAATGTTATCTTGATTATCTGTTACACCTCTTAGTTGCCCTATTTCAGCGTAATTTTTAAGAACCTCAACTTTGTCAATAGCGTTAGCTGGAATATTTTCAACGGCCAATTTAGAATCGCCATCAAAAAAATCCTTTCCTTCCACCATCACTTTTCCAACAGTTTTACCTTCAACTTCAATTTCACCATCATCATTAAGTTCAACACCAGGAAGTTTTTTAAGAACATCACCCAATTTTCGCTCGGTACCAGATCTAAAAGAATCGGCATTGTAAACAATAGTATCACCTTTCACGGTTACTGGCATTTCATAAACTAATTCAATAGCATCAAGTGTATTATCACTTTGAAGAGAAAAGTCTTTTATAATAGGTTGATCTGTTGTCTCAATAGCAGCTTGAGCAGTTTTCATCCCTACATAACTTACTTGAATAGTATAAATAGTGTTTTTTTCTAAAGATAATCTGTAACGACCCTCATCATTAGTTATCCCATAAGAATCAAGCTTTTGAGTGGCTTGGTTTATAGCTATGACATTTGCAAGTTCAAGTGGTGTGCCTATACTATCCTTTACCACACCTTCTAGTTTAACTTGGGCATTGGTAATACCTACTGCCATAAGCAGTATTAACAAAACAATTTTATTCATGGTTAGTTGTTTCTGTGTTTTAGGTTTAATCTGGTTATCTTCTTCCTCCTCCGCCTCCAGGACGACCACCGCCTCGTCTAAAATTTTGGCGCATTTCTTCCATCTTCTCTTTAGAAATTTCATCAAACTCTGCTCTGGATACTTCTTTCCCTTTTGATGGGATTTTAATTTCATCCTTCTCATCAGGATTCATGATAATTTTTGAACATAATATAGTCGTTCTTCCCTCGCTTACTTCTAAAATTAAACCAGGTAATCCCCAATAGTCAGTTGGTCCTTGGCTAACAGGTATCTGTGGGGTATACCATACAATAACTTCTACTGTTTCTTGCTCATTTTCTGTGTTTTCTTCTTCACTTTCATCTTCAGGACGTGGTCTTCTTGTATTAATATCTAAACCATATTTTATTTTTTCGCCTATGGCTTTAAAGCAAGTATACTGACCTATTTGTTTAGTCTCCCCAGTCATTTTCCATTCAAAAGATGGAATTGAATCTTTTATTAAAAATTTTTTACCAAAAACCTCTCGTTCTTGCAAAAACGTTTTGTCTTTGATGTTTTTATATTGATTACCATCAACAAAATTACCGGCCATCATACTTCTAAACCCACCTCCTCCAGTTCCAGGGGCTTTCAATTTTTCCTCTTCTTTATATATTGATTCTGATTTATTAAATGTTAGAATGAATGTCTTCTCTAACATACTTTTCATTCTTGCTGCAATTCGGTTTTTTGTTTCCTCATCCATCCTACCACCTCCAAAATTAGCCATATCTATGGTAGTTTTAGACATGTAGTAGGCTTTCCCTTGAAAATCTTGGGAATAAATTCTATTGGAGGTTAAAACTAAAAGACAAAGGATAAAATAATTTATGAACACTTTCTTCATTATTAGTAATATTATTAGTTAATCTGTAGCTAATACTTGATTGGACCAAAATACAAATTCAAAGTTTAATTCTCTGACGTTAATATTTCGTTAAATAATAAAGTTCTGAATTTTGTAAAACATAATATTACCTCACACGCCTACCCATTCTGTTCTCCCTAAATTCACGCATTTTTTTGAAAATAATATCAGTGTACTCGTTTTTATTTACGCGTTTACCTTTGTTGGGTATATCAATGTCATTTTTTTCTTTAGGATTGAGGATAACCTTGGTACATAACATTGTAGTTCCATTATAATTAACCTCTAAAATTAACCCTGGTAAACCCGAGAATTCTAGAGGCCCATGGCTTAGAGGTATTTGTGGTGTGTACCAAGCAATAATTTGTCTCATTTCATCCATTTCAGCCTTTGACTCTTCATTTAATACTTCATCTTTATTCTGATTATTTGTAACATTATCCTCTTGATTATCTCTATTTCTGAGTTTATTCCAAGAAAAAGACCACCATTCTAAATCAGATGCGGGAATTAATGCTACAGCTTTGTAACATGTGTATTGTCCAATTTTCTTGACTTCATTACCCAGGTTCCAATTAATCTCTTGTATTTGATCCTCAATTACAAAACGCTTACCATAAAATTCTTGCTCTTGGACGAGTTTATTCTCTTTTACATTTTTATACTGATTACCAGCTCTAAAATTTTTACCCCATGAATCTGTTGCCCCTGAAATGGCATCCAAAACTTCTACTTCCTCAAAAATTGACTCCGTTTTGTTGAAGGTTAAAGTAAATGTCTTTTCTAGTCTGTTTTTTAACCTTGCCGCAATTTGGTTTTTTTGCTGCTGGCTCATTGTAGCACCCCAGCGCCCCAACTCCAGGGTAGATTTAGACTGATAATATGCTTTTCCGTGGAACTCCTGACTCACCAAGAAAATTGGACAAAGAAATAACAAGGTAACAGCAATATATTTTAAGTTACAATTCATAATTAACTATATTTTGTTTAACAAATATAAAATTTCATCAAACATTCTTTATTGTTTTTATGTAACAATTAACAAAATTCATGAATAAACCATTTTCTGTTTGTACTTTATAATCTATAATATCGTTTTACCTTAATATTTATACATACAAATTGATTCTTTAAAACTGATTTCTTGCAATAAGAAATGGTTTGTTTTTTGTATTTTTCAAGTCTCTATGAAGCAGATTTTAATACTTCTCTTCTTATTTAAATTTTCAACATATGCACAAAACAGTGTTGATATTTCTCATGTAAAAACCACTACCTTTAAAGCTGATAACATTGTATCTATAGATGATTTTGGCACTGTGTATTATATTTTAAATAATGTGTTTTATAAAAAAACTAGAACTCAAACTATCTCATATAATAATTTACAATTAGGTGATGTTGCCGCCGTAAATGCTTTCAACCCTTTAAAAATAAATCTGTTTTACAAGGATTTTAATACGACTATTATTCTAGATAATCGGCTTGCTGAAATTTTCAAAATAGATTTTAACACCATTCAACCTTATAAAAATATCACCCATATTTCGAGTGGTTTTGACAACACATTTTGGGTTTTCAACCAAGACAGCCAACAACTGGAATTATACAATTACAAAAATAACACTACCCAAGCTCGAACAGTACCAATTCAAAGTAAAGTATTAGACCTAAAAAGTAATTACAATAGCGTTTGGTTACTCTCCGAAAAATACCTCTATGAGTATAATTACTTTGGGAATTTACTTAGAAAAACTAAAAACAATGGTTACACACAGCTATCTGAAGACCACGGAATTTTAATTTTAATAAAAGATAATAATTTGTACTTTTTAAAGAAAGATTGGAGTGAAACAATCCCGATTAATCTACCAAATTTGTTGATAAATCAGTTTTTTGTAACCAATGAAACCTTGTATATTTACCAGAATCAAAAACTACAACAATTTCAATTAAAAATTAATTAAGTATGCATATTGCTATAGCAGGAAACATTGGCGCAGGAAAAACTACCCTAACAAATTTACTTGCTAAACACTACAAATGGGAAGCTCAATTGGAAGATGTTGTAGATAACCCGTATCTAGACGATTTTTATAATCAAATGGAACGTTGGAGCTTTAACCTTCAAGTATATTTTTTAAATAGCAGATTTAGACAGGTTTTACAAATCCGTGAAAGTGGAAAAGACATCATTCAAGATAGAACTATTTACGAAGATGCCCATATTTTTGCTCCCAACCTTCATGCAATGGGGTTGATGACTAACAGAGATTTTGAGAATTATAAAACGCTTTTTGATTTAATGGAATCTTTAGTTCAAGGACCTGATTTACTAATTTACTTGCGAAGTTCTATTCCAAATTTAGTAAAGCAAATTCATAAACGTGGACGCGAATATGAAAATTCTATAAGTATTGACTATTTAAGTAGATTAAATGAACGTTATGAAGCTTGGATTCATGGATACAGTAATGGCAAATTAGTAATTATTGATGTAGACAATTTAGACTTTGTTGATAACCCTGAAGATTTAGGAAAGGTTATTAATACCATTGACGCTGAAATTAACGGATTGTTTTAATAGATAGCTCTTTCTCTTTGGCTCATATAAAGAAAAACCACGCTTAAAGCGTGGTTTTTTCAGTTTAGTTAGTTATTTAGTTTAATTAGTAGTAGGTGGTTAACTCTTTTTTATGGCATCAATGCTAGCTTTTACCTCTGCCTCTGTTCCTTCAAAAGTTTCATAAGTAGTTGAAGCCTCACCATTTTCTGTGGTAACAACGGTAACAACCGCTTTAACAGTACCATTGTCATTGTTACTCATATTTACTTTTATTTCTTTTGAAACCTCAACCATTTCAACGTCGTTACTGTTATTAGTATCATTGTAAGCCTGAACTGCTTCATCTGACACTAAACTAGGTGCAATTACTAAAGCAACTACACTCATTAACTTTAATAAAATATTTAATGATGGTCCTGAAGTATCTTTAAAAGGATCTCCTACCGTATCTCCAACTACAGCAGCTTTATGGGCATCGGTTCCTTTTCTTCCTTCTTCTTCAATAGTCTTTTTAGCATTATCCCATGCGCCTCCTGCATTAGATTGAAAAATTGCCATTAACACCCCACAAGTAGTCACACCTGCAAGCAAGCCTCCAAGCATTTCAGCACCTCCAATAAACCCTACAGCAACTGGAACTGCAATTGCTAATAACCCTGGTAATACCATTTCTTTAATGGATGCCTGAGTTGAAATTTCAACACACTTATCGTATTCTGCAACCCCATTAGCGGCATCAAATATCTTTCTGTCAGCTTCTGAAGCTTTGCTCATATCGGAGTCATACTTTCTCATAACATCTAAAGCCGCTTTTAACTGTGGAATATCTCTAAACTGACGACGCACCTCTTCAATCATAGCCATAGCTGCTCTTCCAACCGCATTCATAGATAAGGCTGAAAATACAAATGGCAACATACCACCAACTAATAAACCAGCCATAATTTTTGGTTGTGAAACATCAATAGCAACAACCCCAGCAGTTTCCATAAAAGCAGCAAATAATGCAAGTGCCGTTAATGCAGCAGAAGCAATAGCAAATCCTTTTCCAATGGCAGCGGTTGTATTTCCTACAGCATCTAACTTATCTGTACGCTCTCTAACTTCGCTAGGTAACTCAGCCATTTCTGCAATACCACCTGCGTTATCAGAAATAGGTCCGTAGGCATCAACCGCTAATTGAATTCCAGTATTAGCTAACATACCAACAGCAGCAATAGCAATTCCATACAACCCTGCATAATGATGAGATACTAAGATAGCGGCAGCAATTAATAAAATTGGAATCATAGTAGACATCATTCCAGTTCCTAAACCTGCAATAATGTTTGTTGCTGCTCCAGTTTCAGATTGTCTTACGATAGCATTTACAGGTTTTGTTCCTGTACCTGTATAATATTCTGTGACCTTACCGACAGCTAAACCAGCTATTAAACCGGCTATTACGGCAACAAACACACCCATAGAACCATGAGGCAAACCTGTGGTTCCTTGCAGCATTAAATCAATAACAAAATAAGAAACAATAACCATTAGACCAGCAGAACCAAATTCTCCAAGGTTTAAAGCTTTATGCGGAGAACCTCCATCTTTAACCTTTACAAAAAACGTCCCTATGATAGACATAATGATACCTACAGCAGCTAATACCAAAGGTAAGTATACGGCTCCTAGTCCGTCAAAATTACTAGTAGTAATTAAAGCCCCTAGTACCATTGTACCAATAATAGAACCCACATAAGATTCAAATAAATCAGCACCCATACCAGCAACATCTCCTACATTATCTCCTACATTGTCAGCAATAGTTGCGGGATTTAAGGGGTGATCTTCTGGGATACCGGCTTCAACCTTTCCTACTAAGTCGGCACCAACATCAGCAGCCTTGGTATAAATACCTCCACCAACACGTGCAAATAATGCAATAGATGATGCCCCTAGTGAGAATCCAGAAAGTACATTAAGAACTTCATTAATTCCCCAGCCCATTTCACTGTATATCATAAATAAACCACTCAGTCCTAAAACACCTAAACCTACAACGCCTAATCCCATAACAGCACCACCAGCAAAAGCAACTTCTAAAGCTTTACCTAGTGAGTTTCTTGCTGCACTTGTGGTTCTAACGTTAGCTTTGGTTGCTACTTTCATTCCTATAAACCCTGCTAAAGCAGAACAAATGGCACCTACAATAAAGGATACAGCTACCATACCATTAGAACCTTCCTCGCTGTTACCTTTAAAATATAACAAGATGGCAACCGCAGCAACAAAAATTGCTAATATTTTATACTCTGCTTTCAAAAAGGACATTGCTCCATCGGCAATGTTTTTGGCTATACCTTTCATGGTTTCCGTTCCTTGGTCTTGCTTAGATACCCAAGCACTTTTTATAAAAACAAAAGCCAAGGCAACCACACCAAACAACGGTAAAAAATCAACTATAAATTCCATATTTTAATCAGTTAGTTTTATTAATATATTTTTCAAGGCGCTAAAAATAGCAAAATTAAAGTGATAAAAAAAACCTCTACAAATTAAAGATTTCATATTCAATCAAGCTTTAATTTATAATATTTACAATACAATGATTTATGTTAGCTTTTTTGTTTTCAATAAAGTCAAAAATAGCATCATTAAAAAACACAACTGTAGGTTTTAAGCAAAAAAAACCATCTTAAAATTAAGATGGCTCATTCAATTATCTGTAACGATTGATTTTACTATATGACAAACGTTCGTTTTTTCTTGTGTTCACTATCTTCATAACGTTTTACACATTCATGATAAATTTTGATTGCTTCTTCAGAATTTCCCCATCCACCAACATCAACCTTTTTCTTTTCTAAATCTTTATAGACCTGAAAAAAGTGTTCTATCTCTTTTAACCTGTGTGGATTTAAATCAGAAATATCACTTCTGTGACTCCATACAGGGTCTGATACTGGTACACAAATAATCTTTTCATCTGGTCCCTTTTCATCTGTCATATGAAAAACGCCTACAGGCCTAACCTCCATTACCACCATAGGATAAGAAGGCTCTGTAGATAAAACCAAAACATCTAAAGGATCTTGGTCTAAAGCTAAGGTTTCAGGTATAAACCCATAATCGCCAGGATACATCATTGACGAGAATAAAGTACGATCAAAACGAATTTTATTTAATGTGAAATCATATTCGTATTTGTTTCTACTTCCTTTTGGGATTTCTATGAGAACATCAAAAGTAATTTCTTTTTTCTTAGCCATATTATCTATTTTAGGCAGCAAAGTTACTGAACCTAATAGCTTTTAACAACAATAAATTCTCACATTTCAATATTTTTACAAAAGCATAAAGTTGATTAAGCTTCCAAAGCAATTTGTTAAAAAACCCTATCAATAATTGTTATATTGTGAGCAATTACTGTATTTATCCTAAATTAAGGTATACTATAATACCTATACTAAGTTAGAAAGAACCACAGAGTTTGAGAAATTAAAAGAGATTGGCAGCAAGTAATTTAGAATTAGGAATAGAGTTAAAAATCAAAATCCATGATTTTGTCATGGATTTCAATTCGATTTCAAAAAAAAAATCGCACTTTTCAACTAACTCTAAACTAATCAACTATATGAATAAACTTTTTATAACAATTTTTTCCCTTTTCTTTTTACAAATGTAATATTTGATTTTAATATATTTTTATTTATAATTTTTATATTATGTATAAATATTATTTATGTTTTAAACAGAGCTCGTTACAACGTTTTTAATGCCTTGATTAAATTCATTTTTTATTCTCCCTGCCCAAGTGAGAACGCTCTTTTTCCATTAAACTCATAAAGGTTTTCGGTTTTAATAATATCCATACCTTCGTTATGTAGTTTTGAAAGGAGCGCAATAATCTGCTCAAATTCTACGGGCTTATACACGGGAGTACCACCTTCAATATCGGCATCCATGGCAACAAATCTACAACGCCAATGGTCTGTACAATAGGTTTCTTTCAAGCCTTTTGGGAACACCTTTACCCCTCTATTGGTAATCATTTTTAACTTAAGCTTGAAAGCACTAATATTAGAAAGTATCTCCCCTATTTCTTCTGGATTTGTACCTTTCCAATCTATAAATACATCAACTCCCAACAATTGTTTATTTGTTAGTTTACGCTTATAATCAGGAATAGTGATTTTACCTGTACCACTGGCCATTGTACTTTCTTGCAACCTCTTTGGTTTTTCTCCTAACCTCTCTATAATAGCCTCTGCAAATTCTGAAGTAGATAATTTTTTAATACTGAATTTATTGTCGTAAATATCGGCGGTATGATGTCCCGCTTCTAGTGTAGATAACCACGCATTTTTAACTTTATCTGCTACTTCTGTTTGCCCAATATAAGCTAACATATTGATAGCAGCATTTAATAAACCTGAAGGGTTGGCTACATTTTGTCCTGCAATGTCAGGAGCCGATCCATGGATAGCCTCAAACATTGCTATATTCTTACCAATATTCGCAGAGCCTGCCATTCCAACTGAACCACCAATTTCTGCAGCAATGTCAGATATAATATCTCCATACAGATTTGATGTCACTATAACATCATAACGTTCTGGATGTGCCGCTAAATGTGCAGCGCCAATATCAATAATTTGTGATTCATTAATAATATCAGGATATTCGGCTGCAATTTCTAAGAACACTTTATGAAACAAACCATCTGTTAGTTTCATAATATTGTCCTTAACCATACAAGTTACTTTCTTCCTACCAAAAGCTCTGGCATATTCAAAAGTGTAACGTACAATTCGTTCACAACCTGGTCTGGTAATTAGTTTTAGGCATTGAACCACATCATCGGTTTGTTGATGCTCTATACCTGCATACAAATCCTCCTCATTTTCACGAATTATTACTACATCCATATCTGGAAAGTTCGTCTTTACAAAAGGATGTAGGGCATTTACAGGACGTACGTTAGCAAATAAACCAAGTGATTTTCTCAGTGTAACATTTAAGCTTTTGTAGCCTTTTCCTTGAGGTGTTGTTACTGGAGCCTTTAATATTATTTTTGCATCACCAATGATATCCCAAGCTTTAGTTGAAATACCAGAAGTGTTTCCAGATAAGTACACTTGTTCACCTAATTCAATAAAATTAGGCTCTATATTGGCTCCAGCTGCCTTAAGAATTTTTAGTGTTACATCCATTATTTCTGGACCAATACCATCTCCTTGGGCAATGGCTATTTTTACCTTTTGTTGAGTTTTGTTTAGCTTTTTACTAGCGTAGTTCTTAGAGCTACCATTTAATAATTCTGTTTCCATGTCTTATTTTTTGTATAATTCAAAATTATGACAAAGAATTAATATATTTTTATTTATATTTTTTATTAAAAACATAAATATTTTTTATATTACAATGAGATTTCACACCACTATGGCCAAATAAAAAATGTGACAATTACGTTTAATAATTGAAAAACCCGATAAGAAGGAACAATGAAAATTGTGAGATAACCTTACACGGCCAAAGTAAAATCTTTAAAAATTAAATCCAAAACTACCTGTTACACCAAACTTTCTAGCATTTGGATATAATGTCTCATCTTTATAATTACCTCGGAAGTTAAAATCAATTCTAAAGACCTTAAATATATTTCCTATACCAAGTCCGTATTCGTAATATATTTTATCACTAGGAGCTACTAAAGGAATGTTGAAAGGATTATTAGTTGTGCTTAAAGCTACATTTTTATCAGATATATCTCCCCAAACCCCCCGAATACTCACAATCTCTCTTAAATTAAACTTTCTTAGAAAAGGAATTCTAGAAAATAAGCGTCCGTTAAAATTATGTTCCACATGAAATGAAGTATACGTATCAGACACAAACTCATAAAAATCTAGTTGCGAAAAAGTGTTATAAATTGAAAAATATGATTGATTACCAGGAATGACACTCAATAAGCCAAGAGGTACCTCTCCAAAAGTTTTCCCCGCTTCTACTGAAGTTGTTAACCTACCAAAACCACCTAACTGCCAAGGTTGAACATAAGAACATTGTAGTTTAGTATAATCAAAATCGCTATTAAATATACTTTTATCTCCAAGACTTATCTGTGCAAAAACTCTAGCATAATCGTCATTTGCATCATAACGCTCAACTCCAAAACCCGTCATTTTTCTACCTGGGAAAAAATATACTGCAGCTGTAGTTTCAAATTGTTTAATCTCAGATGCTATACCATTTGGCGTATTATAATCTAAACTAAAAGTAGGTGAGGCCGACTCTAAAGTTCTATAATTTGCTCCTAGCCTTAAAATTAAGTTTCTAAAAGGCTCTGCTTCTATTGCAAAGCTTGTGAGGTTGATTGTAGTTAATTTATCATTGGCACCAGCAGTTACTACAGCTGAAGAGGCTAGACTTCGTCCCAAAACATCCGTTGAATTGGTCAAACTAGCACCCAATTGCTCAACATCTCGACGATTACCTCCAGAAATAATCAATCGGCTCTTTTTATCTAACAACCACTTTCCTGAAATACCATACTTGAATTTATCATCTTTAAAACCATAAGCTAAAAAGCCTTCTAATCGCCATAAATCATTTCTGCCAAAATAAGTGCGTCCACCAGTACGCAACCGTACCCCCTCAACTTCATTAAAACCAAAAGTTGAAAAAATAGGACCATAATCTAAAGGTAATGTATTGAACTCAATATATCCAGAAGATAAAATACTCCCCAGATTATACATCTGCTTAAACTTTTTGACCGTCTTTAAAGTGTCTAGCATTTTATAGACCCCTTTCTCATCTTTATTTAAAGCCTCTAGACGGTTCTTTTGCCAAAAAGCGTCATCTCTGTCATAAACATCTTTGTCATAATTATAGACTTCAGCATCATAGAATTTTTTATCTTTTTGAACATTAAATTCATAATTATCGTAAAGTGTGGTACGCTTACCATAAATCCCTCTTGATGTCTCTTTTTTACTTAAGGCAAAATCAGACATCATATAATCGCGCTTTACCAAAAAAATAGAATCGTTCAATACTTCAAACTCCTGCTCAATATAAATCTCTTTTACCCAGTTTATATTAGCACTTTTCGAAGCTTGTAAGTTAATCTCCTTAAGTGCGTAAGTTGAATCCGCTACCCAGAAGTCTCCTTTAAAGGTGAGTTCGTTTTTTCGCCTTGGGTAGTAAATAATATTGAAGCACCACTTATTATCAATATAAGCGCTGTCAGTCAAGACATAGTTATAAGTACTGATACCTGTTCTGGATAACGGACTCACAAAACTCTTATCGAAAAACTTAAGGTAATTATCATACACATCATAATCGGAATAAAGGTCATCAACAAAATCAATAATTACTTGATTGTCGTTAAAACCAGAGTTCTTATTACCTTTTAAAACTTCCTTTTCTTTATTTATGATGTTGTCTCCATATACCCTTGACGCCGCTTCATTAATAAACATGGGTAGATAGGTTTTCCCTGTAACACGAGAGGTGTCTACTTCATTAAACACAAACTCCATCCCTTTAAAAAACTTGCTTTTTATTAAGGCACTGTCTATGGTATTAATATCAAACTCTACTTTTTCATATTTATCGTATTCGTATTGTTTAAAACGCCTTAGGCCATTTTCTCGTTTGTTTTCCCAAATTTTTCTAAGAATATCAATAGCTGGATTATTTTTTTTTGATTGCTTTCCAGTCAATAAAACTACAGCATCTAGTTGAGCAGCTTCTTCCTTGAGTGTGAATTTTAGATTATAGTTTACTTTTTTATCTAGGGAAATTTTTAAGGTTTCATAACCAATAAATGAAATAGTAAGCACATTCCAAGTTTCTTCAGACTCTAAATAAAATTTCCCGTTTTCATTAGTAGTTGTTCCTTCAGTAGAGCCTTGAAATATGATGTTAGCAAAAGAAATAGGCTCGTTGTATTCATCAAAAACATAACCACTCACTTTAGTTTGGGCATATGCACTAATATTGCAAATAAATGATAATAAAACACCTAGTAATCTCAACTTCATAATACAAAAAAACTTCATCAGCAATTACATGCTAATGAAGTTTATATAACGTAAAAAATTTTCTTTTATTGATACAATACTTTCTTTACTGCTTTGATAACGTCTTCACTATTTGGCAACCATTCTTTCAATAAAACTGGAGAGTATGGCGCAGGTGTATCAGCTGTGTTTAATTTAATTACCGGTGCGTCTAAATAATCGAATGCTTCAGACTGAACCAAATAAGTAATTTCTGTTGCTACACTTCCAAAGGGCCAAGCTTCTTCCAAAACTACCAACCTATTGGTTTTTTTAACAGATTCTATAATAGCTTTTCTATCCATAGGACGAACCGTACGTAAATCAATGATTTCACATGAGATACCTTCTTTGTCTAATTCATCGGCAGCCTTGTAAGCTTCCTTAATAATTTTTCCAAAGGATACAATGGTCACATCGTCGCCTTTTCTTTTAATATCTGCAACGCCTATTGGAATTAAGTACTCTCCTTCTGGCACTTCTCCCTTATCTCCATACATTTGTTCACTTTCCATGAAAATAACTGGATCATCATCACGAATAGCAGATTTTAATAACCCTTTAGCATCAGCAGGATTTGAAGGCACTACTACTTTTAAACCAGGTGTATTAGCAAACCAATTTTCAAAAGCCTGTGAGTGTGTAGCACCTAACTGACCCGCAGAAGCCGTAGGCCCACGAAATACAATAGGACATTTAAACTGCCCTCCAGACATCTGCCTAATTTTAGCTGCATTATTTATAATCTGATCAATACCAACTAAAGAGAAATTAAAGGTCATGTATTCTACAATGGGTCTATTTCCAGTCATAGTAGACCCAATGGCAATACCAGCAAAACCAAGCTCTGCAATAGGTGTATCTATAACACGTTTAGGACCAAACTCATCTAACATTCCTTTTGAAGCTTTGTAAGCTCCATTATATTCTGCTACCTCCTCACCCATTAAATATACGCTTTCATCTCGGCGCATTTCTTCGCTCATGGCTTCACAAATAGCCTCTCTAAATTGAATTGTCTTCATTAATCTTGTTTTATTCGAGATGCAAAAATAAGAATTATTGGTTATAATTAACCATAAAACTTGGCAGTAAAATATAGACCCTCTAAAAATTAATAATTTAACAGAAATGACTTAAAATTGATGAAGGATTACTATTCAAAAGAAGTTCCATTTATTTAATTAATTCTTAAATATGTTTGCGGTGTTTCTTATGGATACTTAAAGAGCTACTTTACTTTCTATTTTTTTATAACATTTCTAAAAAATACTATGCGCGCATAGTATTTTTTAGAAATAAAATAATTACCTTCGTAGCCATAAAAAATTGTCTATTTTAAACACAGGTTTATGAATATTTTAGTGTGTATTAGTCATGTTCCCGACACAACTTCTAAGATAAATTTTACAGATAACGACTCCAAGTTTGACGCCAATGGTGTGCAGTTTGTAATTAATCCTAATGATGAATTTGGATTAACCCGCGCTATGTGGTTTAAAGAAAAGCAAGGCGCTAAAGTTACGGTTGTAAATGTTGGAGGCTCTGAAACAGAACCAACACTCAGAAAAGCTTTAGCAATTGGGGCAGATGCAGCTATTCGTGTTAACACCAAAGCCACAGATGGTTTTAAAGTTGCTAAACAATTAGCAAAAGTAATAACCGATGGTAGCTTTGACCTTGTCATTGCAGGTAGGGAGTCTATAGATTACAACGGTGGCATGGTACCAGGTATGGTAGCTGGATTAACTAATGCTAATTTTGTAAATAACTGTATTGCTCTAGAGGTTGATGGTAATACTGCCAGCGCAACCAGAGAAATTGATGGAGGAAAAGAAACTATTTCTGTTGGGTTACCTCTAATCATTGGTGGACAAAAAGGATTAGTTGAAGAAAGTGAGCTACGCATCCCAAATATGCGCGGAATTATGATGGCACGTCAAAAACCGTTAACGGTTGTTGAACCCGATGAAACTAATTCAAAAACAGCTTCAATTAAATTTGAAAAACCAGCACCCAAAGGTGCGGTAAAGTTAGTACCAGAAGATAATTTAGATGAGTTAATTAATTTACTTCACAACGAAGCAAAAGTTATTTAACATCAACTTTTCTGAATTAATTTTAGGAATATCCTACCAGTAAAAACATTAAATGAAATCTTGAAACCAAATTGTGTTTGGAATAAGCTCAAGACGATGAAAAAGAAAATATTATGTCAGTTTTAGTATATACAGAATCAGATCAAGGCAAATTAAAAAAAGGGGCTTTTGAAGTAGCGTCTTATGGCAAAGCAGTTGCTAATCAATTAGGAACCACAGTTACGGCAATTTCTATAAATGCAGATGAAACTTCGGTGTTAGGAAATTATGGCGTAGATAAAGTATTAACTGTTTCAAGTTCAGAATTAGAATCGTTTAATGCTAAAATTTATGCGAGCGTTATAAAACAAGCTGCCGAAAAAGAAAACTCCCAAATAGTTATTATCAGCTCTAGTGCAGACAGCAAGTATTTAGCGCCACTTTTAGCAGTTGACTTACAAGCTGGTTACGTCTCTAATGTTATTGAAACACCAATTAGTACATCGCCATTTACGGTAAAAAGGAATGCCTTCACAAACAAGGCTTTTGAAATCACTCAAATAAATACCAATGTGAAAATTGTTGGAGTATCAAGTAATGCCTTTGGTTTAGTTGAAAGTAATGGCAGCGCTACTGCAGAAGACTTTTCGCCTACAATTGAAGCATCAAACTTAAAAGTTGAATCGGTTGACAGAACCACTAATAAGGTAACCATTGCAGATGCTGATATTGTAGTATCGGGTGGACGTGGTTTAAAAGGTCCTGAAAACTGGGGTATGATTGAGGAATTAGCCGATGTTTTGGGTGCCGCCACTGCCTGCTCTAAACCAGTGTCAGACTTGGGTTGGAGACCACATAGTGAACATGTTGGACAAACAGGTAAACCTGTGGCATCTAACCTTTACATTGCTATTGGTATTTCAGGAGCTATTCAACATTTAGCAGGTGTTAACGCTTCAAAAGTAAAAGTTGTTATTAATACCGATGCCGAAGCACCATTCTTTAAAGCAGCAGATTACGGTGTGGTTGGAGACGCATTTACCGTAGTACCTAAACTCATAGAAAAAATAAAAGCGTTTAAGGCTCAACAGTAATTTTTTTCATAACTTGTATTCTCAATTACATGGAATAATTTGGCACATTTTATCTAAATGTGTGTTTAGCAGTTGGTAAATTCCAAATTTAAACGGTTCTTTGTGCCCGATTAGTTACCTCAGTAAATAAACACTTGGTGTTTTAAGAATCATAATTTTATTGAGAGGTAAACATCTGAATGTTTAAATCTCGATTATTGAGTGGAATATGAGCTTAGTTCGATTAAATATAAAGGGAATATCCTACAGTCAAACCCAAAATGGTGCTTATGCATTAATCTTAAACGAAGTAGATGGCGAACGAAAACTTCCTATTGTTATTGGTGCTTTTGAAGCACAATCCATTGCCATTGCTTTAGAAAAAGAAATTCGCCCCCCCAGACCACTTACTCATGATTTATTCAAAAACTTTGCAGACCGCTTTGATATTGTAGTTAAGCAAGTTATCATCCACAAATTAGTTGACGGTGTATTTTTTTCAAGTTTGATATGTGAACGTGATAAAATTGAAGAAATCATTGATGCTAGAACCAGTGATGCCATAGCCTTGGCGTTGCGTTTTGATGCACCAATTTTTACTTACAAGAATATTTTGGATAAAGCTGGCATTTATTTAAAAGTGAATCCAACAAAAGATGATGAAGATGAATCTACAGAAGATAGTGTTTTAGTAGATGATTTAATGGCTAGTGAACTAGAACCTGCTCCACGGGAAAATTATGCCAGTAAAACTTTAGAAGAACTAGAAAACTTATTGGATGAAGCTGTTGCCAACGAAGACTACGAAAAGGCCGCTCATATTAGAGACGAAATTTCCAAACGAAAATAAATGCCAATTATGAAACAACTTTTTCTGTCTTTTCTATTGGCTTTTTTAGTTTTTTCAACTTCAATATCAGCACAGGAAACAGAAAAAGTAACACTTCAAGAAATTACCACTACACTTCAGGAGACTGAAATTAATAACGCCTCCAACACCACTTTAGTTAATCATACTTTAGAAACTAAATCAGAAATAGTTAAAACTACAGAGAGAGGTATCATACCTAGTCAGGGGTTTTCATTTAACAGTTTGTGGCGTGGTGTTCTAGGTATGATGTCGTTAATATTTATCGCCTTTCTTTTTAGTAGTAACAAAAGAGCTATAAACTGGAAAACTGTTAGCATTGGTTTGTCTTCACAATTGATACTTGCTATTTTAATTTTGAAAGTCCCTTTCGTTAAATCTATTTTCAATTACTTAGGTAAAGCCTTCAATAAGGTTTTAACATTTACTGAGGCCGGAACAAAATTTTTATTCAGTGCATTTTCAACTGGTGAAATTGAAAACCCTTTACTTAATTTTGCTGTTACTATACTTCCAACAATCATATTCTTTTCAGCCCTTACTTCTGTATTATTTTACTTAGGAATTATTCAAAAAGTGGTAAAAGCCTTAGCTTGGTTGCTCACCAAACTGTTAAAAATATCTGGAGCAGAAAGCCTAAGCGTTGCTGGTAATATTTTTTTGGGTCAAACTGAATCTCCTTTAATGATAAAAGCCTATTTAGAAAAAATGAATAAATCTGAAATGCTTTTGGTGATGATTGGTGGTATGGCAACTGTAGCCGGAGGTGTTTTAGCTGTTTATATACAATTTCTAGGTGGTGATGACCCTATTTTAAGAGAATACTTTGCTAGTCATTTACTTGCTGCTTCTGTAATGGCAGCCCCCGGAGCGATTGTAATATCAAAGATATTATATCCTCAAACAGAAGCTATTAATAAAGATGTAAAAGTTTCAGCAGACAAAATAGGTTCAAATATTTTAGATGCCATTGCAAACGGAACAACCGAAGGATTAAAGTTAGCGGTTAATGTAGCCGCCATGCTTTTGGTATTTGTTGCTTTTATAGCTATGATAAACTATGGCTTATTTAAACTTGGTACTTTAGGTAATATTAACGCGTGGGTATCTAGTAATAGCCCCTATAATAGCCTATCAATTGAATCTTTACTGGGCACTGTTTTCGCACCATTAATGTGGCTTATAGGAGTAGCTAAAGAAGACACCATGATGATGGGGCAATTAATAGGAATTAAACTTGCAGCCAGCGAGTTTATAGGTTACATTCAGCTTGTTGATTTAAAAAACATAAACAACCCTTTACATCTTAACTATCAAAAATCTGTTGTTATGGCAACATATATGCTTTGTGGGTTTGCCAATTTCGCTTCTATAGGCATTCAAATTGGTGGTATTGGGTCTTTAGCGCCTGGACAACGTAAGCTACTCTCAAAATTTGGTATGAAAGCGCTACTGGGTGGCACTATAGCCTCTTTAGTTTCAGCAACTATTGCTGGTATGATAATAGGGTAACTAATTTCTGCAAACCTAAGAACCTTATCCAACTTGATTTCAAATTAGACCGTTAATAACTTTTTAATATTATACGCTTTGCGAAGAAGAATTTAAACGCTCTTTTTCTTTAAATTCGTTTCCGCTATCATTTTACTGATTGCTGCGTAATTTTTAACCAATTATTAGATTCCTATTTTCACGGGAACAAGATCTATGAAGCAATATCACGACTTAGTAAAACATGTTTTAGAAAACGGAAACGAAAAAGGAGATAGAACAGGAACAGGAACAAAAAGCGTTTTTGGTTATCAAATGCGTTTTGACTTAAGTGAAGGCTTTCCTATGGTAACAACCAAAAAACTCCATTTGAAATCCATAATTTATGAGCTCCTTTGGTTTTTAAGAGGTGATACCAATATTAAATATTTAACCGAAAATGGCGTTAGAATTTGGAATGAATGGGCTGATGAAAATGGTGATCTAGGACCTGTGTATGGTCATCAATGGCGCAATTGGAATAGTGATGAGATAGATCAAATTAAAGAAGTCATTGATACGCTCAAGAAGAATCCTAACAGCCGAAGAATGTTAATTTCTGCTTGGAACCCATCGGTATTACCAGATACATCAAAAACTTTTAGTGAAAATGTAGCCAATGGTAAAGCAGCCCTACCACCGTGTCATGCCTTTTTTCAGTTTTATGTAGCAGACGGAAAGCTATCTTGTCAATTATATCAGCGTAGTGCAGATATCTTTTTAGGTGTTCCTTTTAACATTGCGTCTTATGCCTTATTTACCATGATGATTGCTCAGGTTTGTGGTTATCAGCCAGGTGAATTCATACATACTTTTGGCGATGCTCATATTTATAGCAACCATTTTGAACAGTTGGAATTACAACTTTCTAGAGAGCCAAGACCTTTACCTAAAATGGTTTTAAATCCAGAAATAACTGATGTTTTTGATTTTACTTTTGAAGACTTCACCTTATTAGATTACAATCCTCACCCACATATTAAAGGGGTAGTAGCAGTATAAACAAAAAGCATCCTCAGGAAAGAAGATGCTTTTAATAAAAATTTCAAAAAACTTTATACAGTTACAACGCTGTTTTCTGCACCAGCAAAATCATTCCATGCATAAGCATCAGCAGCAGCATCGTTTAAATATTCTCCGTCTACCAAATACTTAAACTCATAAGAGCTATCTTTATCTAAATCAATAGTTCCTTTAAATACGCCACTCTTTAATTTTTTAAGAGGTGCCTTTTTTGCATTCCAATCATTAAAACTTCCTACTACAGAAACTTTTTTTGCGTCTTCTGCTTCTATAGAAAAAGTTACCTTGCATACTGGTTTACTTTTTAAGTATTGTTTTTTAATAGCCATAATTTAAATTTTTTGCGTGTTGTTTAATGGGACAAATTTATAAAACAATCCTCTACTGATCTATATTAAAAGCTCTTAACCCAAAAGAATTATCAATTTAGTAATATTTGCAAGCATTATTTTATTGTATAGAAAAAATTAAGTGAAAAAATAAAGTATTATCAACAAAAAAATCAACGCTTTAACACTGATTTTCAGATGATTTAACACTACATCGTTTGCGAAAAACACCTTTCTATACAATAATTCAAACTAAAAGGTCTCATATAAAATAGTAACTTTACAGTCCTTATTTTAGAATTATGTTCGGAAAGAAAAAAAGTATGACTCAAATTGATAAAGAGCAGCTAGAATTAATTGAAAATGCCCAAAGACGTATTAAACAAAAAAAACGTCTATACATTCATTTTGTATTATTTCTTATTGGCTCTATATTAATAATAGTAGCTAATACTGTTTTAGGTATAGGCAAAGATTTTACACCATTTGAAAAAGAATGGTTTGTCTTTGCTATTCTTATCTGGTTATTTTTGTTGCTTTATCACACCTTTAATGTGTTTGTAACCCATAAATTTATGGGTAAAGAATGGGAGCAAAAGCAGTTGAACAAGTTGGTTGCTGAACAAAAAACTAGGATTGAAAAAATTAAGAAAGAGCTAAAAAAAGAAGCGTCTCATATTGCCGAGAGTGAAATTTACAATGAAGAACTTACCATAAAAGATAAAACTTCAGAACTTACAATTATTGCTGCTGCTGCTGAAAACAACGCTATTGGAAAAGACAACAAACTTATTTGGCATTTAAGTAATGATTTAAAAAGGTTTAAATCCTTAACCGATGGTCACCATATAATTATGGGACGAAAAACATTTGAAAGCTTTCCTAAGCCCTTACCGAATAGGACACACGTTGTTATTACTAGGCAATCAGATTACAAAGCCCCTAATGGTGTTATTTTAGTGAATAGTTTAGAGGCTGCGATTGAAGCTTCAAAAAATGATTCACAACCCTTTGTAATTGGTGGGGGCGAAATTTACAAGCAAGCCATGACTTTTGCAGATAAAATTGAACTTACTAGAGTTCATGAAACGTTTGAAGCAGATGCCTTTTTCCCAGAAATAGATTCTAATATTTGGAAAGAAACTTTTAATGAATTTCATCAAAAAGATGAAAACCATGATTTTGAGTTTTCTTTTTTAACTTACGTAAGAATCTAAAGAAAATGAAAATTCGACTGCTTGTAATTTTATTATGTTTAATCCTTGTATCATGTAAGTCAAATGCTCAGATTAAAGATCAATGGATTGATAAAAATGAAGATGAGAACTATACTGCTCGCCATGAATGTTCTTTTGTACAAGCGGGTGATAAATTTATCATGTTTGGTGGAAGAGAATCTGCCCCCAAACTAGATATTTATGATTTTCAAAGTAATTCTTGGACAACTGCAAAAAATAAAGCTCCAAAAGAATTTAATCACTTTCAGGCTACCTTCTACAAAGGGTTTATTTGGGTAATAGGTTCTTTTAAAACGAATAATTTCCCCAGAGAACTTCCAGAAGAAAATGTTTGGTTATATTATCCAGTAAATGACGTTTGGATTAAAGGGCCTGAAATCCCTGAGAAAAGAAGACGTGGTGGTGCTGGTTTGGTAATTTACAAAGATAAATTCTATTTGGTTGGTGGTAACACTATAGGTCATGATGGCGGTTATGTAAATTGGTTTGATGAATATGACCCAGTTAACAACACATGGAAGATTTTAGAAAATGCCTCTCAGGCTAGAGATCATTTTAGTGCAGCTGTTATAGGAAATAAACTTTATGCTGTAGCAGGAAGGCATTCAGGAGGAGAAGGCGGTGTATTTGGGCCTCTCGTAAGTGTTGTTGACGTTTACAATTTTAACACCAAAACATGGTCTGTTTTAAAAAATAACATACCAACGCCAAGAGCGGCTCCTGGAGTTGCGGTTTTTAACAATGAATTATTAGTTATGGGCGGTGAAGGTGAAGAAAAAGGACCCGCCTATAAAATTGTAGAAGCTTACAATCCTAAAACTAATAAATGGACTAATAAAGCTAGTATGCACTACCCAAGACATGGCACTCAAGCGATACTATCAGGCGAAGGTATTTATATAGCTGCAGGCTCTCCAAAAAGAGGTGGTGGCAGACAATTAAATATGGAAGTTTATAATGTAGATAACCCTAATGGAACACCTTTAACCGCTTCTTATTTAACAGCTCCCGAAAAAGTTCAGATTTCAAAAGGGTCTTCAATAGAAATTAAGGTAAAAAATGAAGGTGGTAATACGGGTAGTTTTATTACTTCAGTTCAAATAGCTGGAGTAGACGCCAATGCTTTCAAAATAGAATCAAATCATAATCATACATTAATTGACAGCAATATTGAATTCAGAATAAAAGTTAGCCACTTAACAAAAGTTATTGGAGAAACTGCCGATTTAGAAATCAATTACAATGGCAACGCTAAAAAAATTATTAATCTGGTAAGTCACTAAAATTTCACGTACTTTTGCCACACTAAAAAAACGAACTTAAATGAACGCATATATATTTCCTGGTCAAGGTGCTCAATTCTCTGGAATGGGACTAGATCTTTATGAACAATCTGCTGAGGCACAAGAATTATTTGAACAAGCCAACAATATATTAGGTTTCAATATTACAGACATCATGTTTGAAGGTTCTACTGATGATTTAAAAGAAACTAAAGTCACTCAACCAGCTATCTTTTTGCATTCAGTGATTTTAGCTAAAACTTTGGGTGATTCCTTTAAACCAGATATGGTTGCAGGACATTCACTTGGTGAGTTTTCTGCTTTGGTAGCTAATGGCACATTAAACTTTGAAGATGGTTTAAAATTAGTTTCACAACGTGCCATGGCTATGCAAAAAGCTTGTGAATTACAGCCAAGTACTATGGCTGCTGTTTTAGGTTTAGATGATGATATTGTTGAAAAGGTTTGTGCTTCTACTGATGGTGTGGTAGTTGCAGCTAACTATAATTGCCCAGGACAATTAGTAATTTCTGGTGAAATTGAAGCCATTAACAAAGCTTGCGAAACCTTAAAGGAGTTAGGTGCACGAAGAGCTCTGGTACTACCTGTTGGAGGCGCGTTTCACTCGCCTTTAATGGAGCCTGCACGTGAGGAATTGGCAGCCGCTATTGAAAGCACTACATTTAAGAAACCAAAATGCCCTATTTATCAAAATGTGACCGCTAATGCTGTTACAGATGAAACGGCAATAAAAATCAATCTAATTTCTCAATTAACAGCACCTGTTCGTTGGACACAATCTGTTCAGCAAATGATTGCTGATGGAGCTACATTATTCACAGAAGTTGGTCCTGGTAAAGTACTACAAGGTTTGGTTAAAAAAATTAATAGAGAATCTGAAGTTGCCTCGGCTACTTTATAAGTTTTATAAAATGAAGATTTCTCGTCGGTCAGCATTCATCATTTTAACCATTATTGGCTCTATAGGCTTAGATCAAATCTCTAAAGTTTGGGTTAGGGCCCATGTAAAGGCAGGAAGTGTTTCTGAAATTTTTGGAGATTATTTTACGTTACATAATGTTGAAAATAAGGGTGCTTTTTTAGGTATGGGTAGTGATTTAAATGAAACACTTAGAGTTGTTCTCTTATTAATTCTTCCAGTGGTTGTTTTGGGACTTGTGCTTAGATATGTGTTTAAAGATAAAAGTTTAGGCAATTGGTCACTTTTTGCATTTGCCAGTATTATTGGTGGAGGTATAGCTAATGTTTATGATCGTTTTGTTTACGGAAGCGTTACTGATTTCTGGCACATTAAATTAACTGACACATTAAGAACTGGCATTTTTAATGTGGCCGATGTATTTGTAAGCACAGGAATGATTATTCTAGTTTTTATTGCACTGTTTAAAAAAAAACATAAAGAAGTAAAACAATAAAAACGGACTAAAAATTTTTAATCCGTTTTAAAGTTGTAAAGTGTTATATAAAAATATTAACCTCTCACTTTTTGCTCCCACTTCCAAGCAGAAAGCATGGCTTCATCTAAAGATAATTGCGTTTTCCAACCCAACTCTTCATTAGCATTGGTAGTATCGGCATAAGCAGCCGTTATATCACCCTCACGTCTTCCTACAATTTTATAATTTAACTTTTTGCCAGAAACACGTTCAAATGACTTTATAACTTCTAAAACAGAACTTCCCTTTCCAGTTCCTAAATTAAAAGTTTCATAAGAAGCTTTGTTTTTGTTTTTTAACAATCTTTCCAAAGCGACAACATGCGCTTTCGCCAAATCTACTACGTGAATATAATCTCGAATACAAGTACCATCTGGTGTTGGGTAATCATCTCCAAAAACAGATAGCTGTTCTCTAATACCAATAGCCGTTTGTGTTATGAATGGCACTAAATTTTGCGGAACTCCTATGGGTAACTCACCAATCTCTGTTGAAGGATGGGCACCAATGGGGTTAAAATAGCGTAGGGCAATAGCTTTCAAAGTTGATACTACCTTGCAAGTATCTCTAATAATTTCTTCTCCAATTTGTTTGGTATTCCCATAAGGAGACTCGGCTTGTTTTACTGGAGCGCTTTCAGTTATAGGCAACTCATCGGCTTGTCCATATACAGTACAAGAAGAACTAAATATAAAACTAGCTTCAGGAAGCTTTTTTAACTCTTTTAACAGATAAACCAGTGTTCCAATATTGTTTTCATAATATAGTAAAGGTTTTTGTACACTCTCACCAACCGCTTTACTAGCTGCAAAGTGAATCACACCTTTTATATCACTATGCTTTTTAAAAAAAGCTGCTACAGTATCTTTTTCCTTTAAATCAATTTTTTCAAAAATTGGGGTTTTACCTGTTATGGTCGTAATCCCGTCAAGTACCTTTTCTGAGGAATTTGATAAGTCATCAATAATCACCACTTCATAACCTGCCTCTTGCAATTCTACAACGGTATGAGACCCAATAAAACCTAAACCACCGGTTACTAATATTTTATCCATTTACAAATTTTATAACTGTTGATGTAATATATGCTATTTGTTCATCGTCCAATTCTGTATGCATTGGTAATGAAATAACTTCTTTCACTAATTGATTAGTTATTGTAAAATCTTCCTCATTATAGCGTTCATCTAAATATGCTTTTTGCTTATGAAGAGGAATAGGGTAATAAACGCCACACGGAATCTCTTTTTCATTTAAATGTTTCACAAGAGCATCCCTATCAACTCCAACAACTCTGAGTGTATACTGATGAAAGACATGACAGTCACAATAATCACAAATTGTGTCACAATTATTAGAAGTTTGAGGAACTATTATTGAGCTAATACCTTTAAACGCTTCATTATATTTTTTCGCTGCACGCTGTCTAGCTTTATTATAAGTATCTAAGTGTGGTAATTTGGCATCTAAAACAGCTGCTTGAATACTATCTAATCTGGAATTAACACCAACCACATCATGATGATAACGCTCATACATTCCATGATTTACAATACCTCTAATTGTATGCGCTAAGGCATCATTATTAGTAAAAATAGCACCACCATCACCATAACAACCCAAATTTTTTGATGGAAAAAAGGACGTGGCACCAACATCACCAATAGTGCCTGCCTTAACTTTTTCTCCATTGGTGTAAGTGTAGTTAGCTCCAATAGCCTGAGCATTATCTTCAATTACATATAAATCATGTGCTTTAGCAATTTCCATAATGGCTTCCATATTGGCACACTGACCAAACAAATGCACAGGAACAATGGCTTTTGTTTTTGGTGTAATAGCCTTTTTGATGGCTTCAATATTAATATTAAAATCATCTGGGTTTACATCAACCAAAACTGGTGTTAGGTTCAACAAAGCAATTACCTCAACAGTAGCAGCAAAAGTAAAGTCTGCAGTTATGACCTCATCTCCAGGTTTTAAACCTAGTCCCATCATAGCAATTTGTAAGGCATCGGTACCATTGGCACAAGGTATGACATGTTTAACACCTAAATAGGTTTCTAAATTTTTTTGAAACTCATGAACCTTAGGTCCATTTATAAAAAAAGCTGAATCAATGACCTCTTGAATAGAGGGGTTTACAACATCTTTAATACCGTTGTACTGACCTTTGAGGTCAACCATTTGAATTTTCTTCATCTGAAAAAATTACAACTCAAAGTATTGAGTTTATAAGCTACGAAATTACAAAAAACGCGAAGCTTAACCAATGAATTTAACCAAAGAAATGTATTTTAGCAGCAAATAAATAATATTGAGTTTTCTTTATAACATTGGTATTAATTTCACTAATTATGGTTTAAAATGTGTAGCGCATTTTAACCAAAAAATTAAATTAGGCGTATACGGAAGAGCTAAAACCTTTTACCTTTTGGAAAACTCCATAACCAAGAATGATAAGACTCTATGGTTTCATTGTGCATCTTTAGGTGAGTACGAACAAGGTCTTCCTGTTTTTAAGGCATTGAGAAAACATTATGTAAATCATAAAATTGTACTCAGCTTTTTCTCTCCTTCTGGTTTTGAAATACGAAAGAATTCACCTATCGCAGATTTAGTTGTTTATTTACCCATTGATACACCAAAAAATGCAAAACGCTTTTTAGACATCGTCAATCCTGTACTCACCATTTTTGTTAAATATGATATTTGGCCAAATTTCTTAAACACTTTAAAAAAAAGACAACTAAAAGCCATCTTAATTTCAGCAAGTTTTAGAAGAAATCAATCTTATTTTAAGTTTTATGGCAAAAACTTGAGAAAGGCGCTTTTTGCTTTTCAACACATCTTTACTCAAAATGAAATATCTAAAACACTGCTCAATTCTATAAATTATAAAAATGTAACTGTTTCTGGAGATACTCGTTTTGATAGAGTGTTAGATCAACTTAAACAAGACAATACATTAGATTTTGTTGAAGAATTTAAAGCCAACAAAGTATGTGTGGTTGCTGGTAGTACATGGCCAGAAGGCGAAGCTTTTTTTATAGACTTTATAAACTCAAATATCTCAAATGAATTAAAATTTATTATTGCACCACACAATATTAAATCAAATCAAATAAACAGCTTAAAAGAAAAACTACACACTAAAACCGTTTTATTTTCTGAAAAAGAAAATGAAAACTTAAGAGAAGCCCAGATTTTTATTATTGATACTGTTGGTATCCTCTCTAAAATTTACAGCTATGCGAGTATAGCTTATGTTGGAGGCGCTTTGGGAAACACAGGATTACACAACACTTTAGAACCAGCTGTATTTGGCGTTCCTATAATTATAGGAAATCATCATCATAAATTTCCTGAAGCAAAAGCTATGATTGATAAGGGTGGTATGTTCTCGGTTTCAAATCATAAAGATTTCACTTTGATTCTCAATAAACTAGCCAAAGAAAGTGACTTTCGAGTAAAAAGCGGGTCAAAAAACAGAGAATATATTGAGGAAAACAAAGGAGCTGTCATCCAAATCCTCAACTATTTACGTATATAAATAGGTTTTGTGTTAAAAGTTTAACAGAATTATTTCAATATTAACACAAGCCTATTATGTTAGTAATCAATTATTTAAAGCCCATTAATTAACACTAAAACAAAGATTATGAAAAAACTAATTTTAAGTACTGCTATTTTATTGGCTATGAGTTTCTCTCTAACTTCTTGTAGAGACACTAAAAAAGCAGAAGAGACTCAAAATGCTGTTGAAGAAACTATGAATGATGCAGCCGAAGCTGTTGAAGAAACTGCAAGTGACGCCGCTGACGCTTTAGAGGAGGCTAACGATGCCGTTGATGCTGCCGAAGAAGTTGTTGAAGAAGCTGCTGAAGCTACTGGTGAGGCTATAGACAATGCTGCTGAAGCTGCAAAAGGTAAAATAAACGAAGCTACAGGACACTAATTGTAAACTCTTTTAAGATTAAAAAGCAGCCCATGGGCTGCTTTTTTGTATCTAAAACCCCTAGTACATTAGTTATTTACCAACTTAACTTCCAAAGGATTATTTAATTTTATAGCAAAATCTTGCAAATACTGTTCCCAAGCATTCTGATTCTTAAACTGGTTACTTTTGCTCCAAGTAAAACCAGCATAATAGACTACTTTATTGTTTATTACTTTTAAGTGCATAAAAGCATTACTCAAATCCTTTTGATCTGTTTCGTACTTTTCTGTACTCATAAAATAGACGGGAGTAGTAACTATGGCTGTTCCTAATTCGGCATCATCATGTGGTTGCCAATAGTTCAACCAAGTTTCTTCATTGTGAGAAGTAACCACACCATCTTTTTCGTGTAACGTTAAACCAGCAGAAACACTATCAACACCTTCAATGGAAATTTCAAATTTTGACAAGTTGTTACCATAATCTAAGGATATTTTCTTAGACTCTTTAATTAATCTATCTCCTGCTTCCCAAGTGCCATAGTCCAAAATAAAACTGGTTCTTATTGGCCCAGTAGTTATGGTCTTATAGCTTAAAAAGTTTTTTGAAATATAGAACGTACTGTCCTTTTTGTAAGCTATACCTCCAACACCTCTACTACTTCCTACATGAAAATTATCTAACCCTTCACCTGTATCCTTATGATAACTACCCGTCTTTTCGGTGTATTTCTTATACCACTTATCAATTATGGAGTATTCTACTCGCTTCAACCAAGCGTCTATGCCGCTAGATAAGGTACCTTCCTTAAGTTTATTTTCAAACCTGTATTGTGCATCAGGCCCGTAAGTTCTAAAAGCTACTCTATCATTTTCCCAAGCGTAATCATCAGTTCGCTCAGGAACGAATCTAGAATAGCAAACTGCTGCTACACTATCGACAGAGACCTCAGTGATTTTATAATTCTTTGTGGCTCCAGCGGGCACATTTGGTTGAAACAACAAAACATCATTGACACCGTCGCCATTATCATCAACTAACTGAGACGCTAATATTTCATCAGTCTCTATATCTTTAATACCCAAACCTTCAAGACTCTCTAAACCTAAAAAGGATTTAGAAAGCTCTACTGTTTCATATTTTCTTTCTATGTCTAGGCTGTTGGTTATTTCAATGACTATCTGATTTTTTTCTTGACTACAAGAAAAAAATAATAATACCAAAAATAATTTTAGAACTTTCATTACAGGAGACATCTTATCTTAAATCTGGAATATTAGCTACATCCATATCAGAATAATCTAAATTCTCCCCTGCCATTCCCCAAATAAACGTATAGTTGCTAGTGCCTGCCCCAGAGTGAATAGACCATGGTGGTGAAATTACTGCTTGTTCATTTTGCATCCAAATATGTCTGGTTTCGTCTGTTTGCCCCATAAAATGACAAACTGATTGCCCTTCAGGAACATCTATATAAAAATACACTTCCATACGTCTATCATGAACGTGCGCTGGCATAGTATTCCATATACTACCTGTTTTTAATGAAGTCATTCCCATTTGTAATTGACAAACATCTACCACGCTATTTACAATGTACTTTCTTAGCGTTCTGGCATTAGCTGTTTCTGGTGCACCAAGTTCAACAACTTCTACATCACTAGTTCCTATTTTTTTTGTTGGATAAGCTTTATGTGCTGGTGTTGAGTTCAAATAAAACTTAGCTGGTTTAGCAGGAGATTCACTCGAAAAAACCACTTCTTTATTCCCCTGCCCAATGTAAAGAGCCTCTCTATTATCCAAGATATATGAAGTTCCATCAACTAAAACCGTACCTTTCCCTCCTATGTTTATAATACCTAATTCTCTTCGCTCCAGAAAATATTCAGATTTTAATTGATCTACAGTTTCTAATACGACATCATTTACTGGAACAACACCAGCAGTCATAAACCTATCATAATGTGAATAAACCCAATTTATACCATCAACTGTCATGACATCTTCTATTAAAAACTCATTTCTTAGTTCTTGAGTATCCATTTTTTTTACTTCCCTTGGGGAAGCTGCGTAGCGCACTTCACTATTTTTAACCATATCTTAAATAAAATTTGTTGACTGTAAAATTAGTAAATTATACCCACAATGAAAGCTTTAATCCTGATGGATTTATGTATCTTTAGATTTAATCAATAAAACTTTTATTAACAAAAAAGCCTCTATCTAAAAAAGATAAAGGCTTTTGTACTGAAGGCGGGACTTGAACCCGCACGGCCATAATGGCCATTGGATTTTAAGTCCAACGTGTCTACCAATTCCACCACTTCAGCATCGCTTGATATTTTGAACTTAAGAAAGTATCAGAGCGAAAGACGGGATTTGAACCCGCGACCCTCACCTTGGCAAGGTGATGCTCTACCCCTGAGCTACTTTCGCAGTATTTGTTTATGAACGTACAATCTCTCTTGATTGCGCACTAGACCATAGTTTTATCGTTCTAGCGGGTGCAAATTTAAAACATTTCTAGTAATTGCAAAGCCTTTTATTAAAATAAATGAAATTTATTTTATGCCTGTTTTTTCTTAACCAGCATCCGTTTTATTTCATTGAGCTTCATAAGCGCTTCTACAGGTGTGAGTGTATCAATATCAGTATGTATAATTTCGTCCTTTATATTTTCTAGTAACGGATCATCAAGATTGAAGAAGCTAAGTTGCATATCATTTTGAATGGATTTTACCTTATCGGTAAGTTCTTCGCTAGAGTGTGATTGTTCCAATTTCTTCAAAATCTTATTAGCTCTGTGCAATACTTGCTGTGGCATTCCAGCCATTTTAGCTACATGAATACCAAAACTATGGGCACTACCGCCTTCAACAAGCCTCCTTAAAAACAACACATTGTCTTTGAGTTCTTTTACCGACACGTTGAAATTCTTAATGCGTTCATAGGTTTCACACATTTCATTGAGTTCGTGATAATGCGTTGCAAATAACGTTTTAGGTTTTGCAGGATGCTCATGTAAATACTCACTTATAGCCCAGGCAATAGAAATACCATCATAAGTGCTGGTGCCTCGTCCAATTTCATCCAAGAGCACTAAACTTCTGTCGGATATATTATTCAAAATAGAAGCCGTTTCGTTCATTTCGACCATAAATGTAGACTCCCCCATTGAAATATTGTCACTGGCACCAACTCTAGTAAAAATTTTGTCAACCAAACCTATTCTCGCCGATTGAGCCGGCACAAAACTCCCTATTTGGGCGAGCAAAACAATTAAAGCTGTTTGCCTTAAAATAGCCGATTTTCCAGACATGTTAGGTCCTGTAATCATAATGATTTGTTGCTCAACCCGGTCTAAATAAAGATTATTTGCAATGTAAGTTTCACCTAATGGCAATTGTTTTTCTATAACAGGATGACGCCCATCTTTAATATCTAAATCAAACGATTCATCCATTATGGGGTAAATGTAATTGTTGTCTTTGGCCAATTGACTAAAACTACACAAACAATCTAGTTGCCCAATTAAACCAGCATTTTTCTGAACTGTTTTTATGTACTGATTCATCCATGAAACTAATTGCGCAAACAACTGTTGTTCGATAGCCAAAATGCGCTCCTCGGCTCCTAAAATTTTAGCTTCGTATTCCTTTAACTCTTCAGTAATATAACGTTCGGCACTTACCAAAGTTTGCTTTCTTACCCAATCGTCAGGCACCTTATCTTTATGGGTATTTCGTACTTCAATATAATACCCAAATACATTATTGGAAGCTATTTTTAATGAAGGAATACCGGTTCGCTCACTTTCACGTTCTAACATATTATCAAGGTAAGCCTTTCCTGACTTAGACAAACCTCGCAACTCATCCAATTCCGAAGAAAAACCTAGAGCTATTGTATTACCTTTTAAAATATTAACAGGTGCATCTTCGTTAAGGGTTTCCTTGATTTTCTCTCGCAATAGCTCACAACTTTGAAGATTATCTCCAATAACACGTAACGATTCGTTTTTGACATTCGAGGCAATACTTTTAATAGGCACGATAGCCTCTAAAGAATTTTTAAGCTGAATGACCTCGCGTGGATTCGCTTTTGCGGTGGCAATCTTCGAAATTAATCGCTCTAAATCACCAATATGCTTAATATGAATCTGAATCTTTTGATGAACCTCATCACTTTTAGTTAAAAAATCAACAACTTCGTGGCGTTGCTTGATTTTATCTAAACTCTTTAAGGGTAATGCCAACCAGCGCTTAAGCATACGCCCGCCCATAGGGGAAATGGTTTTATCAATAACATTCAAAAGCGTAACCGCATTGTTGTTTGTAGAATGATACAACTCTAAATTTCTGATGGTAAACTTATCCATCCAGACATAATCATCTTCAGCTATTCTTGAAATTGAGGTGATATGCTGTAACTTATGGTGTTGTGTTTCACCCAGATAATGTAAGATAGACCCCGATGCAATGATACCTTCGTACAAATCTTCAATACCAAAGCCCTTAAGCGTTTTTGTGTTAAAATGCTTTATTAAAGTTTCATAGGCATAATCGGTTTGATATACCCAATCTTCAAGGTAAAACGTATGAAAATCATCGCCAAAAGTTTCTTTAAACAAACTTCGTTTTTGTTTGGAAACCAATACCTCGCTAGGGCTGAAATTTTGAAGTAATTTATCAATGTATTCAGCATTACCTTGTGAGGTTAGAAACTCGCCTGTGGAAATATCTAAAAAAGATACCCCAATATATTTTTTGTCAAAATACACCGAACACAAGAAATTATTTGATTTAGACACTAAAACCTCGTCGTTTAGAGCCACTCCCGGAGTTACCAATTCTGTAACACCACGTTTCACGATTTTTTTGGTGAGCTTGGGGTCTTCTAGTTGATCACAAATAGCCACGCGCTCTCCTGCTTTTACCAGTTTAGGCAAATAGGTGTTTAAAGAATGGTGTGGAAAACCAGCCAATTCTGTTTCACTTTCACTACCAGCGCCTCGTTTGGTTAAAATAATACCTAAAATACCAGCCGCTTTCACTGCGTCTTCACCAAAGGTTTCATAAAAATCTCCCACACGAAACAACAAAAGCGCATCTGGATACTTTGCTTTAATAGCATTGTACTGCTTCATTAACGGAGTTTCTTTTTTTGCTTTTTTAGCCAATAGTAAGTGGTTTTTAAATATTATTTTTGTTCCGATAGCTATCGGGATGTAAGCATGCAATGTACTATTAATTTCATGTTTTTTGAAGTTGAAATAATATAAGTTATCTACAATTAAGTCAAGATTTTAACAATATTTGCCTTGTCATGCTGGACGTAGTCGAAGCATCTTTTAAAAAGATTACCACATCCTTCGTCCTAACAATGACGAAAAATTAAAATTATGCGTAAACTAAAAAACAGCGAACTAGACAGACTTAGTATAGACGATTTTAAAACTGTTAAAAAAACACCTATTATCATAGTTTTAGATAATATAAGAAGCCTAAATAATATTGGTTCGGTATTTAGAACCAGTGATGCTTTTTTAGTGAAAAAAATTTATCTCTGCGGAATCACAGCATCACCCCCTCACAAAGACATTCATAAAACAGCTTTGGGTAGTACCGAATCTGTTAATTGGGAATATGCCAAAGACACGCTTGAAGTTGTTGAAAAGCTAAAAAAAGAGCATGTAAAGATCTGCTCTATTGAACAAGCAGAGAACGCGATGATGCTCAACAATTTTGCGCCAGAACCCCAAACAACTTACGCCCTAGTTTTTGGCAATGAGGTAAAAGGTGTATCGCAAAATGTAGTTTCTGCCAGCGACATGGTGATTGAAATCCCGCAATACGGCACAAAGCATTCTTTAAATATTTCAGTAAGTTGTGGCGTTGTGATTTGGGACTTTTTCAGCAAACTAAATCCGAATTAAAATCTGGTGATCAAAAAAATAAAAACACCTTGGCCCACAAAAGATGCTATGAATCAAATCTATGAAAAGCATCTTTGGGGCGGTAATGAATTTGATTTTTACTCTGGGTTTGGCTCCCATAATCCAAACATAGTTCAGCCTTATTTAAATGCGGTCATTAATTTTTTAACATCATTTGAAAATCCTTTAACGGTTTGCGATTTAGGCTGTGGCGATTTTAATATTGGAAAACATTTGGTTCCATATACTAAAAAATATACTGCCGTGGATATTGTTGAGCCACTAATTGAACGAAACAAAAAATTGTTTAAGGGAGCTAAAGTAGAGTTTCGTTGTTTAGATATAGCCAAGGACAAACTTCCCCTTGCAGATTGCATCATTTTAAGGCAAGTGCTGCAACATGTATCTAATGTCGAAATTCAAAAAATTACCAAAAAGTTATACTCTTATAAATATGTAATTCTCACAGAACATATACCTAATAACAACTTTACCCCCAATATAGATATCATTTCTGGACAAGGCATTCGTTTAAAACAAAATAGTGGAGTTAATTTACTGGAAGCTCCTTTTAAATTAAAAATTAAAGTAGCAAAACAGTTGACAACATTCACTTTGGAGAATCAAAAAAGTGAAATTATTACCTCCTTGTATCAATTATTGTAAAACATTAGGTAATTATTCTCTAGTTAAAAAAAGGCCACCTTCTCAGGGAGCCTCTCATTTATTTGAGTATATTTTCAATATTAATACTAATCTTTTTCTACTTTATCAAATGTTGTATTTGCCCATCTAATTTGTGCTCTACCTCCTTTAACACGATAAGCACCATATCTTATTTTTGACTCTGTTGCTCGTTCTGGGTCTGGAATGTTCCAATTAAAACTTTCTCCTCCAATTATAGCATCACAATAATGAATCTTTTTACTGGCATCATTTGAATCTACTCTAAAACCTACCTCCAACTGAAAATCAGTTGGTTTATTCTTTTCAATATTCTTTAAGAAAACAATTTCTCTACCACTGCTTCCTTCTCCTCCACGAGTTAAAATACGTTCGGCATAAACATCAAACGACACTTGCTTATTTGAATTGGACCCTGTACCATAAACGGGCTTAGCTAAAAACAAACAAATAGCTGGATCAGGAGAACCCCCTCCTCCAGTGTGTTTCCCTTTGGCCTGTGCAATATAAGTACCATCATTGTTAGTTCCCGAAGTGTCTCCCACTTCTAGAATTCTTACTGTTCCATTAAATTTTACATATGTTCCTACACCAAGTTTAGCTGCTCTAGGTAATGAGCGTTCTATTCTAGGTTGCAGAGTAGCGTCAAATTTATTAGAACCATCTGTAATATTATAAACACCCCAAACAGACCCCATAAGTGTGCTTTCCTTATAATTTGCATAACAACTTCTATCATCAATAGTTCCAACATTCACCGGATTTGGTAAATCATTTGACGTTCTGGTAGCATTTTCTCCATCTGGGTTACAAGTGGTATATGCGCCTGTATCTTCATCTGTTTCTTCAGAATCTGAATCTGGAACCGGGTCTGGAACCGGGTCTGGGTCTGGGTCTGGATTTGGTTCATCTACAACTACTTCATTTATTTCTTCTGAAGGTTCGCCTTCACTTTGGCAAGACACCAATATTCCAAAAACCATAAACACAATAGTAAATACTAGAGCGTAATTAAAATTTAACTTTTTCATACCTGTTAAAATTATTTTTCAAAAATACTATTTAAAAAACCGTATACTATCCTGCTCCATTATGGCTATAAATTTTAGTCTTAAAAAAACTTCATGCTATTTTTCTGAAAAACAAAGAATTAAAATATTATAAAAAATACTCTGAGTAATAATTAACATAGACTTTAATACAGTCGAAAATAAAAATTATTCCATACAAATTTCAGCTAATAAATTTAAATAATCACTTCGGTTTTTTACAAAGTCTTTATCTGAGATATCAATGATTTTCACTTTAAAATCAGACTGGGTTTTTAAAAAATCCAGATAACCTTCGTTTATTTTATCGAGGTAGGTATCTTGAATATTTTGCTCATAATCTCGTCCGCGTTTTTTAATATTTTCCTGCAGGCGTTGTGTATTTTGATAGAGATACACATAAAGTTCTGGTTTTGCAATGTCTTTATACATTAAATAAAACAATTTACGGTAGAGCTTAAATTCATCGTCTTGTAAGGTGATTTTAGAAAAAATAAGTGATTTAAAGACATCATAATCGCTTACAACAAAATCTTTAAATAAGTCTAATTGCGATAAATCATCAGAAATTTGCTGGTACCTGTCTGCCAGAAAAGACATTTCCAACGGAAAGGCATAACGTGTAGCATCTTTATAGAATTTTGGCAAAAACGGATTGTCTGCAAACCGTTCCAGAATTAATTTCGCATTAAAATCTTGCGAAATCATAGTTGCTAAACTGGTTTTTCCTGCACCTATATTCCCCTCAATGGCAATATAATTATACTTAGAAAAATTAAACGCCTTTCTTGGGTTTTTAAGCCAAACATTGATGGGTTCTAAAACCGAATTATCCTCACATTCATCCAATAAAACTGATACTTCTTTGGAAAGTTTAGGATGCTTAATTTTTGAGGCAATATCGTTTAAAGGTAGCAGTACAAATCTACGCTTTTGCATTTCGGGATGAGGCACTTGCAATGTTTTTGTGTTAATTATTTCATCACCAGCCAACACAATATCTAAATCTATTGTTCGCGACTCGTAGCCCTTGCCTATTTTTCTGGTGCGTCCTAATGATTTTTCAATTTTCAACAATGCTTTTAGAACCTTTTGGGGTTTTAAATAACTTTCTAATACCAAACAGGCATTTAAAAATTCATCACCCTCAAAACCAAAAGCTGGAGACTTGTACACCTTAGAAATGAGTTTGATATTTCCAATTTGGGTATGAATAGAATCTACCGCTAATTGTAAGTTTCTAAACTTATCACCTTTATTACTCCCCAAAGCTATATGAAACGTGGTAGGTTGCGACATAGAAAAGCAAAATAAGAAAAAGTAAATGGTTTCCTTTATATTTACAAAAGGTATTTATTCACAATTTACATGACACAAAAAGACAAACTCGCTGCCCAACGTATTTACATGCTCTTAGGAGCATTATTTATTACATCGTTGGTAGTTTCAAACCTCATCTTTCAAAAATTCTTTTATTGGTATCCGGTTGATATTGAAATTTTTGGCAGTAAGCTATTTGAAATTTCTGTTGGTATTTTGCCCTATCCTATTACTTTTTTAATTACCGATTTGATTAGCGAAATATATGGTAAAAAGCGTGCAAATGATATTGTTGTTATTGGTATTGCAGCTTCTCTATTCTCTGTTTGCATTATTCTTCTTGCAGATAATGTACCTGCCTTGGGTAATTCTCCAATTGATAATGCTACATTCACGCATGTATTTAGTAAAACTATTGTAGCTGTTGGATCTAGTATGTTAGCCTATTTATTTGCTCAATTTATTGATATTAGGATTTATCATTTTTGGAAAAAGTTGACTCATGGCAAACAATTATGGCTGAGAAATAACTTTTCAACATGGATATCTCAATTTGTAGACACACTATCCATAATAAGTTTACTTTGTTATTTCAAAGTTCTTCCTTGGTCTGATTTTAATGGACTTCTTTTAAGTGGTTTTATTTTTAAAGTTCTAGTTGCTGCTTGCGATACTCCCTTTTTATATTTAGGCGTTTTTCTTTTTAGGAAACGATTTAAACTTAAAGTTAATGAAGAAATAGATTTATTGTAACGTGGTTAATTTTGGGTTAAATTTTAATTCATTTTCAACCAAACCAGACTGTCTTCCGTATATTTAAGAAAAGTATTTTCATATGAAATGAATATCAATAAATTTTAAAAATTTATTCCTAAAAAAGTAATATTTAAGATTTTTAATTTGAGAACGTATGCAACCACTACGTTCTCAATTTTACAATTAATATTTAGTAATTATTAAAATTAAACGTGTGAAAAAAGCCCTGAAAATAACAGGAATTACCATTTTTATAATTATAACACTTTTAATGGCGCTTCCTTTGGCGTTTCAAGGGCAAATTAAAAACTTAGTAAAACGTTTTATCAACCAAAACCTAAATGCTAGAGTAGAGTTTAGTAATATAAGTTTGAGTTTTATAAGGAGTTTCCCGCAAGCTCAAGTAAGTGTAAACGATTTGGTAATCAGCAATTTTAAACCATTTAAAGACGAAACTTTTGCTACAGTAAAGGATATGTCATTTACCATGTCTGTTAAAGAATTATTCAAAAAGACTGGTGACGATCCTATTGTGGTTAAGTCAATTAACATTGATGAAGCATTATTAACTTTAAAAACTGACGCGCTTGGAAATAATAATTTTGATATTACCAAAGAAAAAATAAATCGTTCTACCACAGAAAACCATGAAAGTTTCTCTTTCAACATTGAAGATTATCAAATAAAAAATAGTGCTTTCTCTTACATTGATGAAGGGTCCGATATTTTAATCCATATTACAGAATTAAATCATGAAGGTCACGGAACTTTCTCGACAGAAACTTCAGAATTAAATACACAAAGCGAAGGTAAAGTAAGTATTACTTTGGATAGCACTAAATTCTTAAATAGTAATCCCATTAAGTTAAACGCTTTGATTGATCTGGATTTAGAAAATTCAAAATACAGATTTAAAAACAATAAGGGATATATAAATGAGTTGCCTATAGAATTTAAAGGATTTGTGCAACTTTTAGAAAACGGCCAGCAAATTGACATTACTTTTGAAAACCCTGAGTCTGATTTTAAAAATTTCTTAGCAGTAATTCCGAAAACGTATTCCAAAAATATCGAAAGTGTTGAAACCTTGGGAGAATTCAAAATAAAGGGGGTTATTAAAGGTTTAAATTCTGAAGAAACTATACCTAATTTCGATATTAGTATAATATCTAATAATGCTTCATTTAAATACCCAGATTTACCTAAAAGAGTTAGTAATATTTCTATTAACACCCAAATAAAAAACGATTCGGGTAATATTGATGACACTTACATAAATATTAATGCCCTAGATTTTAAGATAGACGAAGACGTATTCAAATCTTCAGCTACTCTAAAAAATCTAACTAAAAACTTGTTGGTGCATGCCAAGATTGATGGTGTTTTAAATTTAGCAAACATTTCAAAAGCGTATCCTGTGGAGTTGGATAATAATCTCACAGGCATTTTAAAAGGAAACATTACAACATCTTTTGACATGAATGCTCTTGAAACCAATGCTTACCAACGTATTAAAAATAGTGGTACTGTTAGCATTACTGATTTTGTATTTTCTTCTGAAGATATTGTAAATCCAATTCATATTTTACAAGCAAATATCACGTTTAATCCTGGAACTGTTTCTCTTAAAAATTTTAAAGCTAAAACCGGTGAAAGTGACATAAATGCTACGGGAACTATTAATAATTTAATGGGGTTTTTGTTAAGCAACAACACTTTGAAAGGTAATTTCAATGTAAAATCTAACTTATTTAAGGTGAGTGATTTTATGAATGAAGACACAACAGTTTCTAAAAATAAAACGACCAGTGATACGGAATCACTTAAAATTCCAGACTTTTTAGAGTGCACTATAAACACCAATGCTCAAACGGTGATTTATGACAATTTAAATTTAAAAGATGTTGAAGGAACACTTTTTATAAAAGACCAAAAGGCATCACTCCAAAAGATGACATCTTCAATTTTTGATGGTAAACTAGCCATAAATGGAGATGTTTCAACCAAAGACAAAACACCCGTTTTTAACTTAAGCTTAGATGCTAATAATTTTGATATTGCCCAGTCTTTTAAAAACTTAGAGTTATTACAGAATTTAGTCCCTGTTGCCAATTTAATTCAGGGAAAACTAAATACATCCTTAAATCTATCAGGCGCTTTAGATGAAGAATTTTTACCCATTTTAAACTCTGTGTCTGGCGATGCCCTCGCAGAAATATTGACAACAAATATTAATACTGAAGATGGTATTTTGAATAAATTACAGAGTTCACTTAATTTCATAGATTTTGAAAAGTTAGATTTAAAAGATGTAAAAACTAAGCTAGAGTTTGCTAACGGAAAAGTTGCTGTAAAACCTTTTAATTTGAAATACAAGGACATAGACATTGAAGTTTCGGGTGCACACAACTTTGATAAATCACTTAACTATAATGCCGTATTTAATGTACCTGCAAAATATTTAGGAAGTGAAGTCAATCTCCTTATTAATCAAATTAACGATGCTCAAGTAAACAATATCACCATTCCTGTTACAGCAAATATTACTGGCGTTTTTAGTAAACCAAATGTAAAAACCGATTTAACCAGTGGGGTTAAAAACTTAACAAATCAACTTATTGAAATTCAAAAGCAAAAGTTACTAAAGCAGGGCAAGGATAAGGTTAAAAACCTCATAGGCGATGTTATTGGAGGCAACAAAACAAAAACAGATTCTATTAAAAAGGAACAAAACAATACCGTTGAAACTGTTTTGAACGACATTATAAAAAATAAAACCCCTCAAGATTCCTTAGCTACCGATAGCGCAAAGTCTACAGAAAAAGTCATTAAAAATGTGCTTGGTGGTCTATTAACTAATAAGAAAAAAAAGAAAGATACTATTAAGTAATTTTAAGCATTCGTATTCGAGGCTAACCTTTTCGACTTCATTTCACCTTCTTAAAGCCAACTATTACAATTGATAATGTAGACTTTTTTATTAAATATACTTGGCGAGCAAGATATATTTATACTAAAACCAAAAATCACTAAAAACAGGCAAAATACATCTAAAAAATTGTCATTTTGATGAATTTTAGCACATTTTTTAACAAAAAAGGTTAATTTTTTGGATTTTACAGTTTTTATTTTAGTTTACAAAAAGTAATATAATAAAACATTTAAATAACTTTTATGAGGCAATTAAAAATCACAAAACAAATTACCAACAGATCATCTAAATCACTAGATAAATACTTACAAGATATTAGTAAACTAGAACTGATTACGGCTGATGAGGAGGTAGAGTTAGCACAACGAATTAAAAAAGGTGACCAAAGAGCCTTAGACAAACTCGTGACAGCCAATTTAAGATTTGTGGTTTCGGTTGCAAAGCAGTATCAAAATCAAGGACTATCTCTACCCGATTTGATTAATGAGGGAAACGCTGGTTTAGTAAAAGCTGCAAAACGCTTTGATGAAACTAGAGGGTTTAAGTTTATCTCTTATGCCGTTTGGTGGATTAGACAATCTATTTTACAATCTATTGCTAAGCAAGCACGAGTAATAAGATTACCACTAAACAAAATTGGTTCTATTAATAAAATAAGAAAAGCCTATTCGTATTTAGAGCAAACTCATGAGCGCGAACCTAGCGCCCAAGAAATTGCCAAAAACCTAAATTTAAGTGTAAATAATGTAAAGCAATCCATGAAAGTAAGTGTTGGACATTTATCTATGGACGCACCATTTCAAGAGGGAGAACATTCTAATTTATACGATATAGTAAAGTCTGAGGAAACACCTCTACCTGATGCTGCACTAATGGAGTCATCCTTAAATATTGAAATGAATCGAGTTTTAGAAACATTATCTAAAAAGGAAGCACATGTAATCAAACACTTTTATGGCATTAGTGAAAAACACCCCAAGAGTTTGGAAGAAATTGGTGATAATATTGGGTTGTCTCGAGAGCGTGTTAGACAAATTAAAGAGAAAGGGATTCGCAGATTGCGACATTCCTCAAAAAACAAAGTTTTAAAAAAGTACTTAGGATAAAAAAATAAAAATATGTTAAAAATAATAGTAAAAGAAGGCGAAAACATTGAGCGTGCCTTAAAACGCTATAAACGAAAACACCGAAATATTAAGGTAATGCAAAACCTAAAAGAAAATCAATATTTCACGAAACCTTCTGTGAAACGCAGGCAGGAAATTCAAAAAGCAGCCTATATTCAACAGTTGAAAGACGCCGAAGATATTTAAATATATAATACTCAGCACTACTTTTGGGAGTTTGAAACTAATTTGCTTTATCTTGTATTTAGCATACTGGCATCATAACAATACAAAACTATATTTTTCTAAATGCTTATTCACGATAATTAAAAGGTCTATCTTCATAAAAATTTTCAAAAGTTTTGTCGGTGGTATATTTGTCTTTCAAAACTTTGTAAACCATGACTCCCACCATAACTTGTCCCAAACACATGGTGTAAAACACCACTGTAAAGGTCATATTCATAGAAACCATAAATGTTAAAAGCACTAAAAGAAATGTGGTAAGTCCCACATAAAACATTATTGGAATTTTCATAACTTTTTTATTTACAAGATACTCAATAAACCATTGTTAAAACGTTAGCATCTTGTTAAAAGTTAAGGTAGTGAAATACGAACTACGTGTCCTTCATTGGCTCTAATATTAAAAACCGTCTCGTCTTCAAAAATTAAATATTGCCCTTTTACACCTACTAGTTTACCAGTGTAAGATTGTTCTTTTACAATATTTAGACTCCTTGGCTTTTCAGGGTATTTTAATACAGGGAATTCTAGGTTAGTTTCAGAATTATTCTGAATAAAATACTCTTTTGATTCAGCAGGAATATAAGACCTTAATTGTTCTCTCCATTCTACCAAATTTTCGTCTTTAATTTCATTCTTCAACATGGTACGCCAATTGGTCTTATCACTAACATGATCTTTCAAGGCAACCTCTGTAATACCCGCCAAATATCTGTTTGGCACCTCTACTATTTCAATGGCTTCATGAGCACCTTGATCTATCCAACGAGTTGGCACCTGACTTTTCCTAGTTACCCCAACTTTTACATTACTGGAATTTGCCAAATAAACAATATGGGGTTGTAATTGGGTCTTTTTTTCAAACTCTAAATCACGTTCTTCTATACCTAAATGCGCTTTACTTAATTCTGGCCGCATTACCCAATCGGCTGCTTGAGGCACTTCATAAAAACATTGTTTATCAAACCCTTGACGATAAATGGGTTTATCCTGCCCACAGTTTAAACATTGGTACTTAACAAACTCCAAAGTTATGGTTTTATTTAAAAGTTGATTTAGGTTTATAAAATCGTTTTCAAATACCAAATAATATTGAATCGGACTTGTAAATTCCGTTTCCATTTTTGTTAAAACACCTTGGTAGAACATGAAAAAAAGTATTATTTTTAAAAACTTAAAGATAGAATAAATATGCCAATTCCCTTAGTAAATTCTATTGCTTCTTGGTTTCTAAAGAAGCGTTTTCATCAAATTGAATTGTTTTTAAAATACCCCAATGAAGTACAATTAGAGTTACTACACAATCTTGTAGGGTTTGCAAAAGATACTGAAATGGGTAAAAAATATGATTTTGCCTCCATCAAAAATTACGAAACTTTTGCTGAACGTATTCCTATTTTAAATTATGATGGTTGGCAGGATTATATTTCACGCTCCAGACATGGTGAGCCAAATATTTTTTGGCCAACACCTATCAAATGGTTTGCTAAGTCTAGTGGCACCACAAGAGCTAAAAGTAAGTTTATTCCTGTAAGCGAAGAATCTTTAGAAGATTGCCACTATGCTGCAAGTAAGGATTTGTTGTGTATGTATTTGAACAATAATGAAGATTCTCAATTATTTACAGGAAAAAGTTTAAGGTTAGGTGGTAGTAAAGAATTATACAAGGAAAATGGTACTATCTTTGGCGATTTATCTGCAATCTTGATTGACAACATGCCTTTTTGGGCAGAATTTAGCAGTACCCCTAGCAATAAAGTATCCTTAATGAGCGATTGGGAATACAAAATGCAGGCTATTGTAGATGAAACCATTAATGAAAACGTAACTAGTTTAGCTGGAGTACCATCATGGATGTTGGTGTTACTAAATAATGTTTTAGAAACTACAGGTAAAGGACACTTGTTTGATGTTTGGCCAAATCTAGAAGTTTACTTTCACGGAGGGGTGAGTTTTACTCCCTACAAGGACCAGTATAAAAAAATTCTACCTAAAAACAACTTTAGGTATTATGAAATTTATAATGCCTCTGAAGGATTTTTTGCTATTCAAGATCAAAATAACTCCAGTGAATTACTATTAATGCTTGACTATGGTATTTTTTATGAGTTTATTCCTATGAATATTTATGGAACACCCGATGAAAAAGCCATTCCTTTGAGTGCGGTTAAGCTCCATCAAAATTATGCCGTCATCATCACTACTAATGCTGGTTTATGGCGCTACAAGATTGGTGATACCATTCGTTTTACATCGTTAAACCCTTACCGTATAAAAATTTCGGGACGCACTAAACATCATATTAACGTATTTGGTGAAGAATTAATCATTGAAAATGCCGAAGAAGCTCTTAAAAAAGTCTGTAAACGAACTAAAGCTGAAATTGTTGATTTTACCGCGGCGCCCATTTTTATGGAGGGTAAAGAAAAGGGGGCTCATGAGTGGCTCATTGAATTTAAAACACCTCCAAAAGATATTAATTATTTTAATGAGTTATTTGATAATGCCTTAAAGGCTTTAAACTCTGATTATGAAGCCAAACGTTATAATAACATAACTTTAAACAAACCTAAAATAAATATAGCACGTCATCACTTGTTTAGAGATTGGTTAAAAAATAACAATAAATTAGGGGGGCAACACAAAGTACCACGACTCTCCAATACTAGAGATTATATCGATGATCTTTTAAAGCTAAATTCCTAAAGCTTCAATATTCCCGACTAAATGCAAAACAAAAAGTCTTTAAACGAGTTTTTCGTCTAATAATCTAAAAGGCTTAAAAAACTTTTGAAGCCTTCCTAAATAAGTATATTTTTATTTCAAATTAAGAAACTGATTAAAATATAAATACAGTATTAATTAATAATCCGAAAATAAAAAATCCAGACTTTAAAGTCTGGATTTTTTTATCTTGATTTCTCGATATAAATTATGTTTAAGAAACAGCTTTTAATTTCTTTAAAGTGTTTTTAGTCAATTTATCTTCTGCATAAATTTTAGTTACATTCAATTTCTTTTCATCTGAACTTGGCAACTCAAACATAGCATCTGTTAAAATTTCTTCACAAAGCGAACGCAATCCTCTGGCTCCCAACTTGTACTCTATAGCTTTATTTACTATAAAGTCTAGTGCCCCATCGGTTATGGTAAAATCAATTTCATCCATCGCAAATAACTTCTTATATTGTTTGATGATAGCATTTTTAGGTTCAGTTAAAATGGCTCTTAACGTTTTTGAATCTAAAGGATCCATATATGTTAATACAGGTAAACGACCAATAATTTCAGGAATCAGTCCAAAGTCTTTTAAGTCTTTAGGTATGATATACTGTAACAGATTATCTTGATCAATTATCTCATCAGATTTTGAAGCGCTATAACCAACTGCTTGCATATTTAAACGCTTAGTAATATTACGTTCAATACCATCGAAAGCTCCTCCAGCTATGAATAAAATATTTTCAGTATTAACCTCTATAAATTTTTGATCAGGGTGTTTTCTGCCTCCTTTTGGTGGCACATTAACTACAGTTCCTTCTAAAAGTTTTAAAAGAGCTTGCTGCACACCTTCACCAGAAACGTCACGTGTAATGGATGGGTTGTCACTTTTTCTAGCAATTTTATCAATTTCATCAATGAATACAATACCTCTTTCGGCTTTCTCTAGGTTATAATCTGCTGCCTGTAGTAACCTAGTCAAAATACTTTCAACATCTTCACCAACATAACCTGCTTCAGTTAAAACAGTAGCATCAACAATAGCTAACGGAACATTTAACATTCTGGCAATAGTTTTTGCCATTAAGGTTTTACCTGTCCCTGTTTGTCCAACCATTATAATATTACTCTTTTGTATATCAATGTCATCGTTTGAAGACGATTGCAACAAACGTTTATAATGGTTGTAAACAGCAACAGACATGACTTTTTTGGTCATGTCTTGCCCAATGATGTACTCATCAAGAAATGCCTTAATTTGTTGAGGTTTGCGAAGTTTTAACTCTGCCGATAAATCACTACTATCATTTTGCTTTGATTCTTCAAGTACAATGCCATGTGCCTGTTCAATACATCTGTCACATATATGAGCATCTAAACCCGCTATTAATAAGTTTGTTTCTGGCTTTTTTCTACCACAAAATGAACATTCTAATTCTTCCTTTGCCATTAATCTAATTCAATTTTTGAGAGCTTTGAATTATTAAATCCCTCTGTAACAATATATTAAAATTACGGATTTTTATTTACACTCTAGTTAAAATCTCGTCAATCATACCATACTCCTTGGCTTTATCAGCTTTCATCCAGTAATCTCTATCACTATCTTCGTAAACTTTGTCGTAATCCTGCCCAGAATGCTTACTAATGATTTGATATAACTCTTCTTTCAATTTTAAAATTTCTCTTGCTGTAATTTCTATATCACTAGCTTGCCCTTGCGCCCCTCCTAATGGTTGATGAATCATGACCCTTGAATGAGGTAACCCACTTCGTTTACCCTTTTCTCCGGCACATAACAAAACAGCCCCCATAGAAGCTGCCATACCAGTACAAATAGTAGCCACATCTGGTTTTATAAACTGCATAGTATCATATATACCTAGGCCTGCATAAACACTACCTCCTGGAGAGTTAATATATATTTGAATGTCTTTACTAGAGTCTGTACTTTCTAAAAATAATAACTGTGCTTGAATTATATTAGCAACCTGATCATTGATAGCCGTTCCCATAAAAATAATTCTATCCATCATTAAACGAGAGAATACATCAAAAATAGCGATGTTCATTTGACGCTCCTCAATAATATTGGGTGTTAAATTAGTTGGGTACATACTACTTATTATTTTGTTGTAATAAGTACTGCTAATACCTTGATCTTTAATAGCAAATTTTTCAAACTCTTTTGCGTAATCCATAGTTACAAATTAATAAGATTTTAATTGGTAAATATAACAACTATTAGTTAAATAACTATTGTTTTATTTAACGGTAATTTGTTCAATTTTCAGGTAAAGACTCAAGAATGGTAACAAAAAAACCCTTTCCAAATTTGGAAAGGGTTTTTAATCTTTATTAAATCCTTAATCTTAAGCTTCAAAAGGCTCTATAGATACATAAGATTTATTGTCTTTCTTTTTTGTGAATTTCACAATACCATCTACTTTGGCATGTAATGTATGATCTTTTGAAGAATATACATTTTCACCTGGGTGATGAGTATTTCCTCTCTGTCTTACAATGATGTTCCCTGCAATTGCAGCTTGACCACCAAAAATCTTAACCCCTAGGCGTTTCGATTCTGACTCTCTACCGTTTTTCGAACTTCCGACTCCTTTTTTATGTGCCATTTTATTTCGATTTTATATTGTTATTTTAGCTTAAGGCAGCTATTAATTCGGCTTTCTTCATTGAAGAAATTCCAGCTATTCCTTTAGCTTTTGCTAATTCTTTTAATTCAGCTACAGTTAAACTACTTAAATCTTGAGTTGCTTCAGCTGGCTTAGCTTCTGCTTTTGGCGTCTCTACTTTAGTAGCCTCTTTTTTAACTTCTTTAGCTGGAGCAGCTTTTTTAGCTCCTGAAGCAACAATACTGTCAATTATTATTTCTGTTAAAGCTTGACGGTGACCATTTTTCACACGGTAACCTTTACGTCTTTTCTTTTTAAAGACGATTACTTTATCACCTTTAAGATGTTTAACGACTTTTGCTCCAACTTGAGCGCCGTCTATAGCCGGGGCGCCAACAGTTACATTGTCACCATCAGCAACTAAAAGAACATTATCGAAAGCAACTTGCTTTCCTTCTTCAGCTTGTAAACGGTTAACAAAAACTTTTTGGTCTTTCTCAACTTTAAATTGATGCCCTGCTATCTCTACAATTGCGTACATAGCGTAACGTTTTTATTAATTAATTTTATTGAACAAACACCTTAGAGCCTCCTAAGGCGGGTGCAAATATACTGCTAATTAATTAAACTACAAACGTTTTATTGATTTTGAGGAACATTTCTGCTATTCTTGAAAAGTTGCATTACAGATAAGGTAGCAACTACCGATGTGGCTAACCCCATAACAGCTACTATAAAGGTTATCATACCAATATCAACATCAAATTTACCATTTAATGTTTGCATTAAATTAGGTAAGAAATTTGAATCAACTTCTGTGGTGTAAAACAAAAAGAAAAATGAAAACAATATCGTAGCAACAAAACCTGTAATAATACCTGTTTTAAAACCTTCGGTATAAGAAAACGAATTAGGTAATTGCAATTTAGACAGCCTTACCGCCTCATAAATACCAAAACCGGTGATAATAGCATTAAAAAAACTAAAAGCAGGATTTATATGTTTATCAAATAACGATAAAATTAAAAAATATGCTATTAAAACCGCACTTGTAACGAGTCCAAATCTGATGGGAAGTGATATTTTTTTCATCGTTTACAATGTTTAGTGTTTCTTTAAATTTCGGAAAAAAATCTGAGAATTAATAAAATAACTCCAAATATTTGAGTTAACTACCCTTTTTGTTTTTGTGCCAAGTACACTCCAACAAAAATAATTACCGTTGAAAAGGCTTGCGAAATACTAAAGCGCTCCCCATCTAAAAGCCCCCAAAAAACAGCCACAACAGGCATTAAATAAGCCACAGAAGAAGCAAAAACAGGTGTTGAGACTTGTATCAACTTATTAAATAAAACTTTAGCCACTGCTGTACCAAATAAAGACAAAATCACCATGTACAACAACGCTGGTTTCAATTGTTCATTAGCAAGGGTTTCTTCCTTAAAAAACCCGCTGGTAATTAAAACTATCATGGCGGGAATCATAATAACCATAAAATTCCCCACGGCTATTGTTAGCGCATTCACATGCTGGAGATGGTACTTAATAATATTGGAGCTTGCTGCATACATAATGGTAGCAATGATAACCAATACAGCATAAAAGTAATTTTGATTAGGATTTAATGACACCCCATTCATTACGAGAATTAATGTTCCTATTAACCCAATAAAAACGCCCAAAACCTGTCGTTTAGTTGATTTTATTTTGAACAGTAAAAGGCCTATTAGAATAGTATTTAGAGGCACCAAGGAATTTAATATAGAAGCTATAGCACTATCAATCTCGGTTTCAGCATAAGCGAAAAGAAAAGACGGAAAAAAAGTACCAAGAAGCCCAGTTAGTACTATTCCTTTCCATTCTTTAGCTCCTTTTATTTCCTTAATTTTCCTGAACCCAATAATAAAAAGAAATGTTCCCGTAAAAATAATCCTAACAGCTCCAAGTTGCATGGGAGTTAAACCTACAAGACCTTTTTTTATTAGCATAAATGAGCTACCCCAAATTAATGAAAGTATAAACAGATAAATCCACTTTGGGTGCAGTGCCTTCATTGATGATTCATTTGAATTACAAAATTCAACTTTTTAAACCTAATAAAAGAGCTTTATTTAGTAATTTTGTACAATCATTGATTGTTAAATAGATTATAATTTTAAAACACCTTATACAATGAACATATTAAAATACATCTTGGTTTTGACAGTACTGGTTTTATTTGCTTATAGCTGTAAAAATAAGGTTGAACCAGAATTAAAAACTATTGAAGTTTCGGCTGAAGCTGAAAAAACAATTGACCCTAATGCCACTTTTGCTAAAGCAGAGTTTACTATAGACGGCATGACCTGTGAAATTGGTTGTGCTAAGACTATTGAAAAGAAAATTGCCAAAATGGAAGGTGTAAAATCTGCAAAGATAGATTTTGACAAAAAGTTAGCTATGGTAGAATATAACGAAGCTAAAGTGACGCCAACTTCATTGGAAGAAACCGTTACCAATGTTGCCGACATTTATAAAGTAAGCAATATGAAAACCGTTGATGCATTTTCTACTACAAAAAAATGTTCAGCTGATTGTAGAGAGGCTTGTTGTGCCAATAAAACAGAAACTGAGAAAAAAATATGCGCTGCAGATTGTAAAAAGTCATGTTGCGCGCAAAAGGCTTAAAGAAAGCATGAAAATCATTAAAAAGACTTCCAAATTGGAGGTCTTTTTTATTTCCAACTAATGGTTTCCATCATGTGAATAATGTCTTTTTGTAAATAGTTGGCTGCAGGAAGTATAGAATCATAATTAGGTCTTGCATAAAAGTATAAAGACCCTGTTAAAAAATGATTTACGCTATCAGTCACATAGAACTGAACCGGGGACGCTACATTACCTTTTACTTCAGATAATGCTCCAAAAACTTTTTTCTGCATATTCTCATAAGGTGTCACCGGAATTTCATCTGCCTTTTTTGTATGCTCTAAGGTGAATTTTTGAGCATCTCTTAAAAAACTCTCCAAATTCTTTTGATTACCTCCTACTGCTTTATAGGTTAAAAATATGGTACCTCTAAGTGATGGATACTCTAAATTAACACCATAACTCTCTGTTGGAGCCTGCATTTTTTTTAACGAAATTTTTTTTGCTAACAAATTAGTTTCAAAAGTAAAAGGTACTTCAAGATTTGAAGTAACGTATTTTGCCTCTGGGTACTCCAACCTTAAAAAGGCTTTGGGTTTTGGCTTGTAATCTTCACCACAAGAAACACACAAAAAAAATATAAAAAGAAATAAATATCGGCCCATCAAGTAATTGTAAATTTTACAAGTTTAATACGTTTTCTATCTAACGCTTCAATAGTAAAAACGTAATTTTTAAAATTTATTTTACTGTTAAGTTTAGGAAAACTACCAGATATTTCAAGCACAAACCCTGCAATAGTCTCTGCTTCACCTTTATTTTCTTCAAAAAGATCTTCATCTTCAATTTTAGTAATCTTATAAATATCTTTCAAAGCTGTTTTTCCTTCAAACACATAATTGTTATTATCAAGTTTAGAGTATTGTAAATCTTCATCATCAAACTCATCGCTTATATCACCTACAATTTCTTCAATAATATCTTCCAAAGAAATTAAACCCGAAGTCCCTCCATATTCATCAACAACTACAGCTAAATGCACTTTCTTCTCTTGGAACTCTGCCATTAAATCATCTAACTTCTTGTTTTCTGGAACAAAAAAAGGTTCTTTAATTAGACTAACCCAGTTAAACTGTTTTTTATTAATATGAGGTAGTAAATCTTTAACATAGAGAACACCTCTTATTTGGTCTATATTATCCTCATAAACTGGAATTCTGGAATACCCATTAGCAATTATTTCTGGCATGATTTCAGCATATTTCTGTTCAATGTTTAATGCAAAAATATCAATACGCGGACGCATCACTTGTTTGGTATCGGTATTACCAAAAGATACTATTCCTTGCAGAATCTTATGTTCCTCTTTAGTGGTGTCTTCCTCACTGGTTAGCTCTAAGGCTTGCGATAGTTGGTCAACACTTAAATTAGATTTACGTCTACCTAACTTATTGTGAATTGCTAGGGTTACACTCTGCATTGGCGAACTTATAGGTGAAAGTATTAAATCTAAAACTTTCAAGGGATACGCCATAAAAGAAGCAAATTTTATATTATTTCTACTAGCATAAATTTTAGGTAAAATCTCACCAAAAAGTAAAATAAGAAAGGTAATTACAATGACTTCTAAAACAAATTTCACTTTAGGATTTGCAATGTCTCCAAAAATAAAATCTCCTAAGTAAGCAAATAAAATTACCGTTGCAATATTTATAAAATTATTAGCTACCAAAATAGTTGCCAGTAACTTTTTAGGACGTTCTACTAGCACAGAAACCACTTGCATACGTTTAGAATTTGCTTCTAAACCAGCTTCAACATCATTCTTTGTAAGTGAAAAAAGTGCTACTTCCGCACCAGAAATAAGCGCAGAACAAACTAAGAGTAAAATCAGTAGTACAAAACCAGAAACAATTGAAATGTCAATTGCAATAAATAAACTTAAAAAACTGGAAGGGTCGGGGTCCAAATACGTTGGTTTTAGTTAAACAAAAAGTATTTAAAAACTTTTGATGAATTCCTACTTTCACAGGAATGCCAAATTAATGAAGTCTCAACTAAAGTTGAAAAGTGCTTTTCTAATTTAAAATGGAAGGTCATCATTATTTTCTTCAACTGTGGGTTCACTAACAGATTGTTGCTGGTTTGAATCTGGTTGCCTTGTACTTGTGGCCGCTTGAGTATTTTGCTCACTTTCCTTTTTTGTGGTTAAAAAGGTGAAATCTGTGCATTGAATTTCAGTGCTGTAACGTTCGTTTCCAGAATCATCTTGCCACTTGCGGGTTTTTAGTCGTCCTTCAATATAGACCTTATCGCCTTTGCTCAAATACTTTTCACAAATTTCAGCACCTTTGTTTCTAACCACTATGTTATGCCATTCTGTGTTAGTAACACGCTCATTTGTTTGTCTATTAGTGTAAGTTTCGTTTGTTGCCAAAGGAAATCTTCCAACGCATCCACCTCCTTCAAAATAATGCATTTTTACTTCATCTCCTAAATGCCCTATAAGCATTACTTTATTTAATGTTCCTGACATAACTGAGTTAATTAATTGATTGCAAAATTACTTAATTGTAACTCATTTTTAAAATTAATAAAAAAATATGATTAGCTTCTATTTTGAACTAAAATATGAAAGACTCTATAAAGTTTCCAATTAAGATAGGAACCGCATAGTCTTTGATAGTGTTTATTGCAGTACCTTCTGTTTTTAAATTTTTAACATGAACAATCCAAAACTTCGTATACAAATGTTGATGAGATAATTTATGAACTAAACTTTTTTCATTATACAAAGACAACTCAAATGAAACATTTTCAAGAAGTTTATGATTCTTAATATGATTTTTAAAATTGTCAAAATCCATTTCAGACTTTGTTTCTATTAATGGAAATTGATAAAGGTTTTGCCAAATACCCCTTGTTTTTCTCTGTTTCAAAATTGTTTTACCGTCTTCAGAAATAAACACCAAAAAGTTAAAATATTTCTTTTTTGCCTTTACAGCTTTAATTTTTACTGGTAACTGGCTAATTCTCTTTTGCTTTAAAGCCAAACAGGAAATGTTTAACGGACAAATTTCACAATCAGGATTTTGAGGTCTACACTGTATAGCGCCAAACTCCATAATAGCCTGATTAAATTCGGCTGGCTTTTTTTTGTCAATTAGTTCTTGAGCCAATGATTTAAATTCCTTAATTCCCTTGGTTGAATTAATGGGTGTATCAATTCCAAAATATCGAGATAAAACACGGTATACATTACCATCAACCACCGCGGTAGGCTCATTAAAACAAATAGATGCTATGGCACTAGCTGTGTAATCACCAATTCCCTTAAGTTTAATAAGCTCTTTGTAGGTTTTTGGAAATTCACCATTCAATTCATTTACAATATACATAGCTGTAGCATGTAGATTCCTTGCTCTAGAATAATAACCAAGTCCTTGCCACAACTTTAACACTTTACTTTCATTAGCATTGGCTAGCTGGAATACCGTCGGAAACGCTCTTAAAAAAGTTTCATAATACGGCAACCCTTGTTTAACCTGTGTTTGCTGCAAAATAATTTCTGAAAGCCAAATACAATAGGGTTCTTTAGTTTGTCGCCACGGAAGGCTTCGCTTATTAATTGAATACCAGTTAATTAAAGTTTTTGAAAATTGCATTAATAGATTTTAGACAAAGCGCTAAAATAAACCTTTATAATCTTAAATTTTAATGAATTAGGTTTGAAATATTGAATATTTAATTCCTATATTTGCATCCCTTAAAAATAGTATACAGTAATTATAAAATAACAATTTAAAATGACGAAGGCTGATTTAGTAGCAAAAATTTCTGAGAAATTAGGAATTGAAAAAGGAGATGTTCAAGCAACTGTTGAATCTTTCATGGAAGAAGTAAAAACTTCATTAGAAAGTGGTGATAATGTTTACTTAAGAGGTTTTGGAAGCTTCATTATTAAAACTAGAGCCGAAAAAACAGGAAGAAACATTTCAAAAAACACAACCATTAAAATTCCTGCTCATAACATCCCTGCATTTAAGCCTGCAAAAGTTTTTGTTGAAGGAGTTAAAACTAACGTAGAAGTAAAGTAAAAACAAAATAAATTATTAATTTTAAAAGACACTATTTATGCCAAGTGGTAAAAAACGCAAAAGACATAAGGTAGCTACGCATAAGCGTAAAAAACGTAGACGCGCTAATCGTCATAAAAAGAAAAAATAAATCGAAAAAGTAGTTAGGTTAACTACTTTTTTGGTTAAAAAAACCAAACGTTCTTTGAAATGAGTTCTTAAAGAACTCCACGGGTAAAAAATCCTGTGATGATTATCTATAAGATAGATAATCAAAAAATATTGTTTAATCCATCTGTACCATTTAGGTTTTAGGTTTTGGGTTTTGGGTTTTAGACAAACAACTTTAAACTTTAAACTTTAAGCTTTTTAACTAAAACGTATGGATAAAAATTAACGAAATGGATAAAGAATTGATCATCCGATCTAGTTCCGATGCTGTTGATTTTGCCTTATTAAAAGATGGAAAACTAATTGAATTACAAAAGGATGAAGACGAGAACAATTTTTCGGTTGGTGATGTGTTTATAGCCAAAATAAGAAAAACAGTTCCTGGGTTAAATGCTGCATTTGTTAATGTAGGTTATGAGAAAGATGCTTTTTTGCACTATCATGATTTAGGCCCAAAATTGCCTTCACTTTTAAAATTCACTAAACGTGTAAGCACAGGTAAACTAAAAGATTTTTCTTTAAAAAATTTCCCATTTGAAAAAGATATTGATAAAGACGGCAAAATTGTCGACGCATTAAAATCTAATCAATCGCTATTAGTACAAATTGTTAAAGAACCCATATCTACAAAAGGCCCTAGAATAAGTTCTGAGCTTTCAATTGCCGGTAGATATATTGTTTTAGTCCCTTTTTCAAACCGCATTTCTATTTCACAAAAAATAGAAGATCGCGAAGAGAAAGACCGCCTAAAACGATTGGTAAAAAGTATAACACCACAAGGATTCGGCGTTATTGTTCGTACTGTAGCACAAGGCAAAAAAGTAGCCGAACTAGATAAAGATTTACAGAATTTGCTTAGTCGTTGGACAGCAATGTGTAAAAAGTTACATAAAGCCCATCACCCAAGTAAAGTGTTAGGAGAAATGAATAAAGCCTCGTCTATTTTACGAGATATTTTCAATGACACCTTTACAGGAATAACAGTTGATGATGAAGAGCTTTATTATCAATTAAAAGATTATCTGCAAGAAATTGCACCAAAGAAAGAATCAATAGTTAAATTGTATCAGTCTAAAGTGCCTATTTTTGAAAAATATGGTATTGAAAGACAAATAAAGACCTCTTTTGGTAGAACCGTTTCTATGGCAAAGGGTGCCTATTTAGTAATAGAACACACCGAAGCCTTACATGTGATAGATGTAAATAGCGGAAACCGCTCTAACAAAGCTAACAATCAAGAGGAAACTGCATTAGAAGTTAACTTAATAGCTGCTACAGAACTGGCCCGCCAGTTACGATTACGTGACATGGGTGGCATCATTGTAGTAGATTTTATAGACATGACTAATGCTGAAAACAGGCAGAAGCTCTTTAATCATCTACGCGAAGAAATGCAAGATGACAGAGCAAAACATAAAATTTTGCCTCCAAGTAAATTTGGGTTGATACAAATTACAAGACAGCGTACGCGCCCTGAAATGAATATAAAAACCAGAGAAGAAGATCCAAATGGAATCAACGGATCTGAGGTTGAAGCGCCTATTGGACTCGTTCAAAAAATAACGCATGATCTTGAAGTATTGTTTCGAAAAGACTATAAAAAGTTGACTTTAAACACACATCCTTTTATAGCAGCCTTTTTAACCAAAGGTTTTCCATCTATACGTTCAAAATGGTTTTTTGAACACAAAAAATGGGTAAAAATTTTACCAAGAGATGCTTACACATATTTAGAGTACCACTTTTTTGATAAAGACGGTAATCAAATTAAATAACTCAAAAGCCTTACTATTAGTTTAGTAAGGCTTTTTATTTTTAAACTCATACCTATAAAAGTCTTACGGTGCTGGATTAGGAATTACACTATGTACCGAATTAATAGCATCAACAACTTCAGTGCTTAATTCTACATTAATACTATCAATATTCTCTTTAAGCTGTTCTAAATTGGTAGCTCCAATAATATTACTCGTTAAGAATGGTTGCTGATTTACAAATGCCAAAGCCATTTGACCAATGGACAAATTATTATCCTCTGCAATTTTTAAATACTTTTGCGTTGCCTTTGAAGATTGTTCGCTACTATAACGAGCAAACCTTGGAAACAATTTTAACCTAGCATTATCAGCAGCTATACCTTTAATATATTTACCAGACAAGACTCCAAACGCCATTGGCGAATAGGCAAGTAAACCTAAATTTTCTCTCATTGAAACTTCTGCCAAATCGCCCTCAAAAGTTCTGCATAACAAGGAATAAGGATTTTGAATGGTTATTGGTCTAGGTAAATTATCACGCTTGCTCTCCTCTATATAACGCATAGCTCCCCAAGCTTTTTCATTTGAGAGACCTATATAACGAATTTTTCCACTTTTAATAACCTCTTGCAAAGCACGTAGCACCTCATTGAAGTTATCCTTCCAATCATCATCAGGATTATGTTTAAAATCCCTAACCCCAAAAGTATTTGTTTGTCGCTCTGGCCAATGTAATTGAAACAAATCTATATAGTCTGTTTGTAATCGTTTTAGCTCGTTATCAACAGCTTGATGAATAGCTTCTTTGCTAAATCCAGTTTTACGGATATGTGCTGTATAATCTCCTGGACCAGCAATTTTACTAGCTATAATAACCTTATCTCTTTTGTTTCCCTTTTTCAACCATGTTCCAATTATCTCACTTGTCTTTCCCTGAGTTTCAGGTGAGGCTGGTACTGGATATAACTCGGCAGTATCAATAAAGTTTACACCTCGATCAACGGCATAATCAATTTGAGCATGCCCTTCTGCTTCTGTATTCTGATTTCCCCAAGTCATGGAACCTAAACATATTTTACTAACTTTTATATCGGTGTTTGGCAATACTGTATACTTCATTTACAAAATTTTTGTAGTGTTGAAAATTGAAAGAAAATGCTATTTCATTAATAACAAAAATAAAAACCTTTCCGGTAAATTATATTACTGAAAAGGCTTTTGTTATGTATGATATTGTTTTGTATTATAAAATGACTATCTAACTATTAAATTAAAGAAATAACAACGAATTAATTCTCCAACAACCTAGAAAGCTCATCTAATTTAGGCGTTAAAATGACTTCTATACGTCTATTTTTTGCCTTTCCTTCAGGAGTATCATTTGTAGCAACTGGTGCATACTCACCTCGTCCTGCAGCTGTTAAATTCTCAGGATTGATTGCTGCATTTTCTCTAAGAATATTTACTATGGCGGTGGCCCGTTTGGTTGATAAATCCCAGTTTCCACTTAATTGACCACTACCTTTATACGGCACATTATCTGTGTGCCCTTCTATTAAAACGGCAATATCTGGATTATCTCCCAACACGTTGCCAAGTTGCTGAACAGCTCTACGTCCTTCGGTATTAACAGCCCAACTTCCTGAACTAAAAAGCAGTTTATTTTCCATAGAAACATATACTTTACCGTTGCGTTGCTCTACCGTTAAACCTTTGCCTTCAAAATCGGTTAAAGCTCTTGAAATGGCATCCTTTAAAGCACTCATAGCTGCATCTTTATCTGCAATTACTTTTTCCAATTCAGCAACTCTGTTAGATCGATCTTCCAATTCTTTTTTTAGTTTTGCTAAACGAGCACTTTCCGCCACCAAAGCCTGTTCTTTAGCTTCTAATTGTGCTAAAAGCTCTCTATTCTTTTGAGAATTTTTAGCAATTGCTGCAGAACTGTTCTCTTCTAAAGCTTCATAAGATGCCTTTAAAGCATCATAATTAGACTTCATTGCATTATAATCGGCTCTCAGTTTATCACGATCTGCTATCGCTTCTTCATAAGCTGCTTGAATTTGTTTTAACTCATTGGTGGCTGCATTTTTAGCCTTTAAAAGGGCTTCATTTTCATCTGATAGTTTTCGGTTCTCATTTTTTAAATTATTGTATTTCCCTTCCAGTTCTTTATAAACTTTAGGTGATACACAAGAAGCAAAAACCACTAGGGTTAATACTAATACTGAAATTCTTTTAATCATTAGGTTAGGTTTTTGGGTTTGACTGTTTTTAATTAATGTTCAATTTCTAAAAGTATAGGACAATGGTCACTGTGAACCGCATCCTGAAGTATAACGGCTCTTTTTATGTTTTCTTGTAATGGCTTAGCGACCATGGCATAATCTAATCGCCAACCTTTGTTATTTGCACGTGCATTAGCTCTATAACTCCACCAACTATATTGTTGCTTTTCTGGATTTATAAACCTAAAAGAATCAATAAAACCACTATCAATAAATGCACCTATCCACTCTCGCTCCACCGGTAAAAACCCTGAAACATTCTTAAGACCTTTTGGATTATGAATATCAATTTCTTCATGACAAATATTATAATCGCCACAAATAATAAGATTCGGAATGGTTTTTTTAAGGTTGTTAGTATAGTCTTGAAACATGTCCATGTATTCCAACTTATGCTCTAATCTATCAATATTTGTGCCAGAGGGCAAATACAAACTCATAATTGAAAAATTATCAAAATCTACTCTCAAATTTCTACCTTCAAGATCCATAGACTCAATACCAGTACCGTACTCTACATGGTTGGGTTTGTTCTTACTTAATACAGCTACACCACTATAACCCTTCTTTTGAGCACTGAACCAATAATGGTGATTATAACCAGCTTCCTCAAAAACTACTAAATCTAATTGTTCCTTTAAAGCCTTTATTTCCTGTAAACAAATAACATCTGGACTGGCCGCTTTTAACCAATTTAAAAACCCTTTATTAATTGCTGCTCTAATGCCATTTACGTTATATGATATGATTTTCACTTGCTTGTCTTTTGTTTTCAGCTAAAATAAATAATACATTACTTTTACACCATGGCTTTAACAAGCATTTATACAGAAAACTATCAACATACTATTTTAGACTTATTTTAGTTTAAATACCTAATGAAGTACGGTTTATTTACGCTTTTATCCATAATTAGCTTTTTTGGTTTTTCTCAAAACCAAAACGCTAACTACAAGTCTGTTAAAGTAGCGGTAAAAGAGTCTATTAAAATTGATAGTGTTAGCATTAATTCCAGTAGTTTTTCAATACAAAGAAAAGACCAAACATTATTAGATTCATCCTATTATCACGTTGATTTTTCAAAAGTTCTAATAACCTTCAAAAAACCTGTAGAAACAGATTCTATTATTATTAACTATTTAAAATTTCCAGCGTTCCTAACTAAAACATATAAGCAATTAGATGAGTCTATCATCATTTCTGATAAAAGTAGCGCACAAACCTTATTAAAATTATCACAACCCAACAATAGCAATATATTTACACCATTTGATGGGTTAACAACATCGGGGAGTATTTCAAGAGGAGTTACTATTGGCAATAACCAAAACTCCGTTTTAAACAGCGAATTGGACTTACAGATAACCGGTAAATTGAACAATAAAGTATCCTTAAGAGCTTCTATTCAAGATGCCAATATTCCTTTACAAGAAAGCGGTTACAGCCAACGATTGGATGAATTTGATCAAGTGTTTATTGAACTTTTTAGTGACTCTTGGAATATTAGAGCCGGAGATATTGATCTTCAAAATAACAACTCTTATTTTGCTAGTTTCTCCAAGCGTGTTCAAGGGCTATTGATAAATGCCAACTTAGGCAATAATGACCCACAAAATAATCTTTTTGCAGCAGGTGCCATTGTACGAGGACAGTTCACAAGAAGTCAGTTCACAGCCCAAGAAGGAAATCAAGGCCCCTATAAACTGCAAGGTGCCAATGGTGAATTATTTGTACTTATTGTATCTGGCAGTGAAACCGTTTATGTTAATGGCGTTGCTGTAAGTCGCGGTGAAGACCAAGATTACATCATAGATTACAATGCTGGGGAAATTATTTTCAACTCCACCTACCCAATTACTTCTGAAATGCGCATTACGGTAGATTATCAATTTAGTGAACGAAACTATTCTAGATTTGTAGCGTATGGAGGCGGTAATCTGAATAGTGACAAACTAAAAATTGGTGTTTCGGTTTATTCTGAAAGTGATGCTAAAAATCAGCCACTGCAACAGAATTTGTCTGAGGAGCAGGTTCAAATTCTCGCCGATGCTGGTGACGATCAAACTCAAATGGTAGCTCCATCAGCGGTTCAGGAAGCTTTAAATGAAAACAGAATTTTATACAAAAAAGAACTCATTGGTGGTGTTGAAGCTTTTGTGTTTTCTAATAATCCTAATGATGAGTTATTCAGGGTAACCTTTACTCAAGTTGGAACTAATCAAGGCGATTATGTTCTAAGCAACGCCAATACCGTTAACAATATTTACGAATATGTAGGAGTTAATCAAGGTAATTACGCCCCCATAGTTCAACTGGCAGCCCCTACCAGACTACAAATTGCCGTTGTAAATGGTAGCTATCAACCCCATGAAAAAACGAATATAAACTTTGAATTGGCTGGTAGCAAAAATGATTTAAACCTTTTTTCAAGTTTAGACGACAATGATAACAACGGAGTTGCTGGTAAGTTAAATATAGAACAAAGTCTTGTGAAAAAAGATAGTCTTTGGTCTTTGAATGTATTTGCAAATACAGACTATATACAAGATAATTACAGAACTATTGAAAGGTTATATAACGTGGAGTTTGCACGAGACTGGAATTTATTATCTTCAGACGGCACTGTTTCTAATATGAATATTGGAGACCAAACCTTAATACATTCAGGTTTGCAGTTATTTCATCCAAAAAAAGGCTTAGTGAACTATCAATTTGAACATTTAAACTATTCAGGTGGTTTTAATGGAAATCGTCATGTAGCCTTTGTTAATCTTTTATTAAACAAACTTAGAATTAAATCAAATAGTAGTTTTTTAAATACCAAATCTAACCTAAATGAATCTTCATTTTTAAGATCACATACTACAATAGCCTATGGTATGAAAAAAAGTTGGATTGGAACTAAACTAGCCATTGAAGACAATGAACAAAGAGAAATTAGTACCAATACTTTAACACCCTTAAGTCAGAAATTCAAATCTTATGAAATTTTTACTGGTATTGGAGATAGTACGAAAATTTTTGTGGAATTAGGTTATAAAAACCGAGTGAATGATAGCATTAGAAATAACCAATTACAAAAAGTTAATACATCCAATACTATTTACTTAAATTCTAAACTTGTTCAAAACAAAAACACCAATCTATCACTTTATGCTAACTACAGAGATTTAAAAAGTGAAGAAATGGGTATTAATGATGAGCAATCTGTAAATTCCAGATTACAATTCAACCAGAGGCTCTTTAAAAATATAATTCAGTGGAATACCATTTATGAGACCAACTCTGGCACCTTACCTCAACAAGATTTCACCTACATAGAGGTGGAAGCAGGTCAAGGCACATACACCTGGATTGACTATAACAATAATGGTATTCAGGAATTAGAGGAGTTTGAAATTGCACAGTTTCAAGATCAAGGGAAATATATAAGGGTGCTACTACCTAACAGGATTTTTATTAAAACACATCAAAACAGATTGAGCCAAACATTAACTATTAATCCATCGCAATGGTCTGTCAATGAAAAAAAATCGAAGAAATTCTGGTCACATTTTTACAACCAGACCAGTTATTTAATTGACAGAAAAAATAGAAGAGACAACAATAGTTTTAATCTTAATCCTTTTAAAAGTGATGAAAATAATCAACTAGGTTTACAATTAAACTTTAGAAATGTTTTGTTCTTTAATAGAGGAAAACAGAAATACACCACCTCTTACACTTATCTGGAAAACAAAACTAGAAATATCTTATCTATCGGATTTGTTGAAAATAGTTTAAAAAGTCATCAATTAAACTTTAATCATAAATTATCAGACAATTGGCTCACTTCCTTTTTTTTAGCAACTGAAGAAAACCAAAGTTTAAGTGAGAATTTTGCTAGTAGAAACTACAATTTTGAAGAAACTCGTTTTAACCCCAAACTATCCTATTTATTTAATGACAACTCTAGCTTTGATGTATTTTATGAGTTTTCTCAAAAAGATAATACTATTGGAGGTTTAGAATCCTTAAAACAACAAAGATATGGAGCGTCCTTTTTATTTTCTAAAAATGCTAAAAGCGCCATTAATGGGGAGTTTAATTTCTTTTCGAATATATTTAATGGCAATGCCAACACACCTGTAGCCTACCAAATGTTAGAGGGTTTACAACCCGGAAAAAACTTTACTTGGACGCTGCTTGCTCAAAAAAAGCTAACTAATTTTTTGGATCTTAATCTAAGCTATTTTGGGAGAAAAACTGAAACAAGCAATACCATCCATACTGGTTCAATACAATTAAAAGCTTATTTTTAATGAACATCAATTTTTTTAAACACAGAGATAATAACCTTAACTGCTTCGGTATAAAATTCTGGATGAATATTTTCAAAATCATCGGTTGCCTCATGATAATCTTCATGGTCTTCAACTCCAAAATATAAAAAAGGAATTCCTCTTTTATGAAAATTGGCATGGTCTGACGCATACACCCAACTATCTTTATCATCATAACCATCATGACCTGTAATAAGGTTTACTTTTTTAGATTCTGTACAACAAACTGCTTTTCTTAAAAAAGTATAAACATTTGCCCCAGCCACATACAACTCTTTTTTATCACTTCGGCTTATCATATCCATGTTAAGATTAGCTTTTATCATTTTTAAGGAAAAAGGAAAGTTTTTAATAAAATATGATGACCCCTGCATGCCAAGTTCCTCAGCATCAAAAGCCGCCAAAATAACCGAATGTTTTGGTGGGTATTTTTGAAAAAATTGAGCAAAACTAAAAAGCGCACCTATACCAGAAGCATTATCATCTGCGCCATTATAAATGACTCCATTATTGACTCCTAAATGATCATAGTGCGCACTAATAACAATATACTTATTAGGTTCAAGCGTTCCTTCTATGTAACCTAAAATGTTTGTCCCCTTAAAATCCTTTTTACCTTTAGAGAATAAAAAAGATTGCTCATAAGACTTTTTGAAAGGCTGTATTTTTAAACTATAAAATTGGTTAATAATATACTCCTTTGCCTTAATAGCTCCGTTACTACCAGTAAGCCTACCTTCAAAGACATCTGAAGATAATGTTTCTAAATGTCTTAAAAGAGCTTCTTCATTAAAATAAGACTCCGTTTGTTCTTGCGAAGAACTAAAAGAAACACTCAGAAGACCTATAACAACTAAGGCTAAACTCTTGGGTAAAACATTGAGAACAGTCAAAATATTAAGCTTTAAATATCTAATATACTCTTTTAATAAACTATCTCTAAATAAAAAAAGCCCACACTAAAATAGTATGAGCACATGTTTATAGTTAATTTGTTACTTACTTCACAGATGCTTTTATAAGTTCTCTATTCATTCTAGCAATATTGTCTAATGAAATACCTTTAGGGCACTCAACTTCGCAAGCTCCTGTATTAGTACAGTTTCCAAAGCCTTCTAAATCCATTTGAGCTACCATATTCTTAACACGATCGGCCGCTTCAACTTGACCTTGGGGCAATAATGCGTATTGCGACACCTTAGCACCAACAAATAACATAGCTGATGAATTTTTACAAGTAGCCACACAAGCACCACATCCAATACAAGTTGCAGCATCCATAGCCTCGTCTGCAGCGTGTTTAGAAATTGGAATAGCATTAGCATCTTGGGTATTACCAGATGTATTAACTGAAATATAACCACCTGCTTGTTGAATTCTATCAAATGCACTTCTATCAACAACTAAATCTTTGATAACAGGGAAAGCAGCCGCCCTAAATGGCTCTATATATATTGTATCACCGTCATTAAACATACGCATGTGTAATTGACAAGTAGTTACTCCCCTATCAGGTCCGTGCGCTTCACCATTAATATATAATGAACACATCCCACAAATACCTTCACGACAATCATGATCAAAAGCTACAGGCTCATCGCCCTCAGCAATTAATTGTTCATTCAAAACATCCATCATTTCTAAAAAAGACATGTGTTCTGAAATATCATTCACCTTGTAAGTTTCCATCTTACCTTTAGATTGCGCATCTTTTTGACGCCAAATCTTTAATGTTAAATTCATTCCTTTTCCAGACATAACTTTCTTATTTGTATGAACGTTGTTTTAATTCAATATCTTTAAATTCTAACTCTTCTTTGTGAAGAACCGCATCTCCTGGTTCTCCTTTATACTCCCAAGCAGCTACGAAAGCAAAGTTCTTATCATCTCTTTTTGCTTCTCCCTTTTGAGGGCCAGATTCCTCAGCCGATTCTTCTCTAAAATGACCTCCACAAGATTCTTCTCTCATTAAGGCATCTTTAGCAAATAACTCACCTAATTCTAAAAAATCTGCAACACGACCAGCTTTTTCAAGTTCAGGATTCATTTCATTTGCTGAACCTGGCACATTAACATCTTTCCAGAACTCCTCCCTAAGGGCTTTAATCTCTGCCATGGCTTCTTTTAAACCCTTTTCATTTCGAGACATTCCTGCTTTATCCCACATAATTTTTCCAAGGCGCTTGTGAAAATAATCAACAGACTTACTTCCTTTATTATTCATAAAGAAGTCTATTCTATCGTTCACAGATTTTTCAGCATCCTCAAATTCTTTTAAATCTGTTGGGATTTTTCCTGTTCTAATATCATCTGCCAAATAATCTCCAATGGTGTATGGTAACACAAAATATCCATCTGCCAAGCCTTGCATTAAAGCAGAAGCACCTAATCTATTTGCACCATGGTCTGAGAAATTAGCTTCACCAATACAATATAAACCAGGAACCGTAGTCATTAAATTATAATCTACCCAAATACCGCCCATAGTGTAATGAACTGCAGGGTAAATCATCATGGGTGTTTTATATGGATTGTCATCTACAATTTTCTCATACATTTGGAAGAGGTTTCCGTACTTAGCTTCAACTATTTTTTCTCCCAGCTCTGTAATTTTTGTTTTAGATGGATTGTCAATTCCTTGAATCTTAGCTTGTTCTTTTCCATAGCGTTCGATTGCCGAGGCAAAATCTAAATATACCGCCTCACCAGTGGCATTAACTCCGTAACCAGCATCACAGCGCTCTTTGGCAGCACGAGACGCAACATCTCTTGGCACAAGGTTTCCAAAAGCGGGGTAACGTCTTTCTAAGTAATAATCTCTTTCTTCTTCAGACAAATCGGTTGGTTTTTTACGACCTTCTCTAATAGCCTTAACATCCTCTAAATTTTTAGGAACCCAAATACGCCCATCATTCCTTAATGACTCTGACATTAAGGTTAATTTAGATTGGTAATCTCCGGAACGTGGAATACACGTTGGGTGGATTTGTGTATAACATGGATTAGCAAAAAACGCCCCTTTCTTATGCATTTTCCATGCAGCAGTGGCATTAGACCCCATAGCATTGGTTGACAAGAAATATACGTTTCCATAACCTCCAGAACCAACAACTACGGCATGAGCAGAATGACGCTCAATTTCTCCAGTAACTAAATTCCTTGCAATGATTCCTCTGGCCTTCCCATCTACAATTACCACATCTAACATTTCATGGCGGTTGTACATTTGAATCTTTCCACGAGCTATCTGACGATTCATTGCAGAATAAGCTCCTAGCAACAACTGCTGACCCGTTTGACCCTTGGCGTAAAATGTTCTTGAAACAAGCACCCCACCAAAAGAACGGTTATCTAATAATCCACCATAATCACGAGCAAAAGGTACACCTTGCGCCACGCATTGATCAATTATGTTTGCTGAAACTTCAGCTAAACGATATACGTTAGCCTCTCGAGAACGATAATCACCTCCCTTTACAGTATCATAGAACAATCTGTAAACCGAGTCTCCATCACCCATATAATTCTTTGCTGCATTGATACCTCCTTGAGCCGCAATAGAGTGCGCACGTCTTGGAGAATCTTGATAGGCAAATGCTTTTACATTGTATCCTAACTCAGCCAATGTAGCTGCAGCAGAACCACCAGCTAAACCTGTTCCAACAACAATAATATCTATATTACGTTTATTAGCTGGGTTAACTAAATTGATTTTATCTTTATATAATGTCCATTTATCTTTTAACGGACCCTTTGGTACTTTTGAATCTAAAACACTCATATTCTGAAAATTAATGGTGATTAAAATGATGGTAAACAGCTACAATTATAAATCCTAATGGAATTGCGAAAGAATATATCTTTCCAAAATTCTGTAGTGCTTTTTTTCTTCCAGCAGTTGAACCCATAGATTGAAATGCCGAAGTAAAACCGTGTAGCAGATGTAAGGCTAATAGAATAAAAGATACTACGTAGGCTGCAACCCTTACAGGATTCTCGAACTTAGCAACCATTTCGTGAAAATATCTGAATTCACCGTTATGCAAACCAGACATATCACCTTGAATATATTTTACATTGATTTCGGGAATCCAGAAATCTATAAAATGTAATACCAAAAAAGCCAGTATCACTAATCCGCTGTAAATCATATTCCTACTCATCCAAGTAGAATTCGCAGCACCATTGTTCTTTGCATATGAGACTCCAAGTGCTTTCCTGTTTTTTAATTCTAAAACAAAGCCCATTACAAAGTGGAAAACAACTCCAAAAAGCAATATTGGTTGCAACGCAAACTGAACTGCCGGATTAGTTCCCATAAAGTGAGATAACTCATTAAATACATCTGCACTAAACACCGAAGTAATATTAACGGCTAAGTGAATTATCAAGAAAAACATAAGAAAGAATGCAGAAAGCGCCATGGCAACTTTTCTTCCTATTGAAGATTTAAAAAATCCGCTCATTATTTAATTTATTTAGTAAGCTGCAAAGGTAAATTACAATACATTCATAGACAATATGCAAATGATTTATTATTCTTATTTAGAATAATTATAAGTAATAATACTTAGTTTTAATAAAATGACAAAAGTCATTTCTGTCAAAAAATAGTCAGTACAATTTCAAGAAGCTCATAATGGTAATATTCTCAGTTTTTAATTATCAAACACCAAACATATAAAAGTGTACTTTATTTTTTAATTTTACCTAATAACAACTATTTAAAATGCAATGAAATATTCTTCAATAAACAACACCTTATTCATAAAAAACAGAAAAAACTTTGCTTCTAAAATGAAACCCAACAGTTTAGCTGTGTTTAATTCAAATGACATATACCCCATTAGTGCAGATAGCACCTTACCTTTTCAACAACACCGCGATATTTTTTTTCTAAGTGGCGTTGATCAAGAAGAAAGTATTTTAGTTTTATTTCCTGATTCTCCCAAAGAAAAGCACCGGGAAATTTTGTTCTTAAAAGAAACCAATGATCACATTGCTATTTGGGAAGGAGAAAAATTAACCAAAGAAAAAGCTTTTGAAGTTAGCGGTATTAAAACAGTTTACTGGTTGCAAGACTTGGAAAAGATTATGTTTGAAATCATGACCCAATGTGATACGGTTTATATCAACACTAATGAACATTATCGCTCTAATGTTGAAGTTGAAACAAGAGAAGACCGTTTTACCAAATGGTTAAAAGAAAAATATCCAGCACATACTGTGGCTAAAAGCAACCCTATTTTGCAAAGACTACGATCTGTAAAAGACAACATTGAAATTAATCTGATTCAACATGCCTGCAATATTACCGAGAAAGGATTCCGCAGAATTCTAAATTTTGTAAAACCTGGTGTATGGGAATATGAAATTGAAGCAGAATACATCCATGAATTCATCAGAAATCGCTCTAACGGATTTGCTTACACTCCAATAATTGCCTCTGGTAATAATGCCAATGTTTTACACTATATTGAGAATAACCAACAATGTAAAGAAGGCGATTTAATACTCATGGATGTTGGTGCCGAATATGCGAATTACGCTAGTGATATGACAAGAACCATTCCAGTTTCGGGGAAGTTTTCAGATAGACAAAAAGCCGTTTACAATGCTGTTTTAAAAGTAAAAAACGAAGCGACAAAAATGTTAGTCCCTGGAACACTTTGGGAAGCATATCATATTGAAGTTGGCAAAATTATGACATCTGAATTATTGAGTTTGGGATTACTTGACAAAGCTGATGTTCAAAACGAAAATCCAGAATGGCCGGCTTACAAAAAGTACTTTATGCATGGTACTAGTCATCATATGGGCTTAGACACTCATGACTATGGTATATTAACAGAACCTATGCAAGCAAATATGGTTTTTACAGTAGAACCCGGTATTTATATACCAGACGAAGGGTTTGGAGTAAGACTAGAAGATGATGTAGTTATTCAAGAAAGGGGCGAACCAATTAACTTAATGAAGAACATTCCAATTGAGATTGAAGACATTGAATCTATTATGAATTTATAACATAAAAAGAGGGGTAAAAACCCCTCTTTTTTGCTGCACAAACCTGATCATATTTTTAAAGAGTGACTAATTCAAATAAATATGCGTTTAGTTTTTGCAATGTTTCGACTTTATCTTTTGTATCAATGAGCAATGAAATATTGTTTCGACTTCCTCCATAAGAAATCATTCTAATTTTTACATCTTTCAAAATCTGAAATAACTTAAAAGTATCTTCATGGTTTACTATGGAGTGTCCAACCAAACAAACAATACTTTGATTTTTATCCACCTCAATAGTTGCAATTGCTTCTAATTCTGATACAATTTTATCAAGGTTTTTATCATCATCTATGGTTAAAGAAACTGCTACTTCCGAGGTAGTAATCATATCTATAGAAGTTTCGTGAACCTCAAAAATCTCAAACACTTTTCTTAAGAAACCATGCGCCTGTAGCATTCTACCAGACTTAATTTTAATAGCAGTTATGTTATCTTTTGCTGCAATGGCTTTAATACCATTTTCTACATGGTTACTACTTATTAAAGTTCCTGGTGCAGGCGGATTCATGGTATTTTTTAATCGAACAGGAATACCATCCTCTCTTACAGGCAATACTGTTTGTGGATGTAAAATTTTGGCACCAAAGTAAGCTAACTCTGCAGCTTCATCAAACGATAAATCTGAGATTGGTTGTGTACCTTCTACAAACCTTGGATCATTATTATGCATACCATCAATGTCTGTCCAGATTTGCACTTCCTCAGCTTTAATTACGGCTCCAACAATAGTAGCTGTATAGTCACTACCGCCTCGTTGTAAATTAGATACTTTCCCTGCATCATCTAAACAAATAAACCCTTGAGTAATATAAATATCTGCCCCGGGGGTACTATTTAAAACCTCGTTTAAATGCTCCTGTATGTATTTAAAATCTGGCTCCTTAACTTCATTAATTTTCATAAAATCTAATGCTGCTAACAATTGAGAGTTAATTCCTTCTTGCTGTAAATAAGCATTAAACATATAGGTTGAAAGTAATTCTCCTTGAGCCAAAACTTCATTTTCTAAAGTCAATGAAAATGGTTTTTCTAAACACCGTAGCAAGAAATTAAAACGTTCGTTTACATATGCCATAACCCCAACATTGAGATACTTGTCTGTTAATAAGTTATCTACAACGTCTACATACTTCTTATATAGTTTATCAATTTCAGACTCTGCTTGATTTATATTATTTTTTTCAATTTCTGAAGCAATACTCACTAAAGCATTGGTTGTGCCAGACATTGCTGAAAGCACCACTATTTTTTTACTCCCATCATTAATGATGGATTTTACATGGTTCATGTTTTCTACCGAACCAACCGAAGTACCTCCAAACTTTAATACTTTCATTTATCTAAATTTTTATTTGTTTAGGTCGTTACACACCACTAATGTCATTTTCTTCAAATTGAGCTGTAAAATTAATATAGAAGATGAGTTACAACCTATTTTTATAAAAATATGTTTACTTTTACACATAATGTTAAATATTTAACACAAAAACAGCGTGAATTATTATTTCGAATTCAATAAAATTCAAAATAGATGAAAACCGTATCCAACTGCGTAGAAGACATACTCATTACACAACCATATTTAGAGGAAGCTTTATCAAGAAACATTATTAATTATAGCGCTTTGGCTGTTGAACTCACGGAGCCTATTAGCAAAATGTTGAAAAAAGATGTAAAACCGGGTGCTATTATGATGGCTCTAAGACGTTACAGTCCGCCGCCTACTCTTAGTAATACATTAAAAATGAGACGTGTAATACAAAATTTGGGCGATATTACCGTGCGTTCCAATTTAACAGATTTTACTGTTAAAAATTCCGATACTTTAATTGATAATCATGCTAAAATATTAGCACGTATAAACCAAGAAAACAAACTTTTTTACACCTTTACTAGAGGTATTCATGAGAGTAACATTATCATTTCAAGCAGCCTAAAAGATTTTGTTCAAGACAACTTAAAAAACGAAAACTTTCTTGCTATGCAAAGTGGGCTTTCTGCTATTAGCATTAACCTGCCTCAAGACAACTCTAAAATAGCCGGTTTGTACTATCACTTTTTTAAGCGCTTAGCATGGGAAGGTATTGTTTTATATGAAGTGCTATCTACTACCAACGAGTTTACTATTTTAGTAGAAGATGACTTTGTAGACAAGGCATTTACAGCTATAAAAAGGGTAAAATCTTAAATATTTAAACCAATCATTTTTAAATTTGTACTTGATATTTAAAGTATGATTTTAGAGTACAAAGGCATTGATATATTTTATACCGATTACGGCAAAGGTTCAACCATTGTCTTGCTTCATGGGTTTCTAGAAAACTCTAACATTTGGAAACCTTTCATACCACAATTAAGTAAAAAAAATCGAGTGGTTTGTATTGATCTTTTGGGGCATGGTCAAACGGGTTGTTTAGGATACATACATACTATGGAGTTAATGTCCGAAATAGCTGAAGTCGTATTAAAGCATTTAAAAATTAGAAAATCAACATTCATTGGACATTCCATGGGTGGCTATGTAGCGCTTGCTTTTGCAGAAAAGAATCCGGACAACGTAAAAGGTCTTTGTCTTATGAACTCAACTGCCAGAGCAGACACCCCTGAAAAACAATTAAACAGAGACAGAGGTATTGAAGCTGTTAAACAAAATCACAAAACCTTCATTAGAATTGCCATTGCTAACCTGTTTTCTAAAAAAAATCAAACTTTATTTTCCAAAGAAATTAAATCATTAACTAAAGAATGTTTAAACACACCGTTGCAAGGAATAATTGCTGCGTTAGAGGGTATGAAAATTAGAGAGGATAGAGAAGTTTTGCTACACTTTTCTCCTTATAAGAAAATGATGATTATTGGAAAACAAGACCCTGCCCTTGATTATAATTCATTAAAAGCACAATCAAAAAACACTGAAGTAATTATAGTAGAATTAGAAGGTGGACATATGAGTTTTATAGAAAACAAAGATGACTTTTTAAATTCAATTATGCATTTCATCGAAAAAAAATAACTTTTTATCGTTTTTTTAATTATTTTTTGTAGGTTTATAGTTACTAAATTATTAGCCATGAGTAAAACTACTAATAAACCTAATTTATTTCCGAGGATTTACTGTTCTCTTTTTGGTCATGATTATGAGATAAGTAAGAAAGTTACTCACCATGTAAAGGAGTACACTTGTAGTCATTGTAAAAAGGAACTTACTACAAATAGTAATGGTGATTTAATAGAGTTAACACCTAAGTTCAAGGAAATTAACGATATCTTGGAACGAATGTACATATCTAGAATGCAGCGTTCAAAGAAAAAAACATTCGCTTCGTCGATTTATTAACAACATCAAGTTACTTTTGTCGATTTTTTAATACATTTAGTCTCGATTGAACCTGAGTATTAAATTAATAGCAAAAAGTAAATGAAAAACATTCATTGCAAAATGTTTGGACACGATTTCAATATAAGTCGGCACATAACATTTTATGTAAAAGAATACACCTGTAAAAACTGCAAAAAAGAATTCACGACAAACAGTACTGGCACTTTAACAGAGCTTACACCCAAATACAGAGAGATAAATGCTGTTTTAGAAAATATCCATAAAAAACGGCTTCGTAAAAGAAGAAAACTAAACCCAGATTTATTAGTTTTTAGACATTAAAGTTTTTCCAACCTTGAGCTTTGAGCTCTATTCTTGTTTCTGCCCTAGTTACCAAATGCATTCCTGCTTCTTTATCTTTTATATAACCAATTACCGATAAATTAGGATTTGCCTTAATTTTTGGGAAATCGTCTTGTGAAATGGTAAACAACAATTCATAATCTTCCCCCCCGTTCAAAGCCACTGTGGTACTATCAATATTAAACTCTTCACAAGTAGAGATTACTTGCGGGTCTAATGGAATTTTATTTTCGTATAAATCACAACCAACTTGACTCTGTTTACATAGGTGTATAATTTCAGAAGATAAGCCATCACTTACATCAATCATAGCGGTTGGTTTAACACCTAAATCTTTTAGTAACTTAACAATATCTTTTCTAGCCTCTGGTTTCAGTTGGCGTTCTACTATATAGGAATAGGGTTCTAGATCTGGCTGGTTGTTGGGATTAACTTTATAAACTTCTTTTTCTCTTTCTAAAACCTGCAGCCCCATATAAGCCCCTCCTAAATCGCCAGAAACAACTAACAAATCGTTAGGTTGAGCCCCGTTTCTATAAACTTCATTATCATTTTCAACTTCACCGATGGCCGTCACAGAAATTAATAATCCTGTTGTAGACGAGGTTGTATCACCACCAACAACATCAATGTTATAAATTTTAGAAGCTGTTTCTATACCAGCATATAATTCTTCTAAAGCCTCTAAAGGGAACCTATTTGAAACAGCCACAGAAACGGTAACTTGCATAGCATGAGCGTTCATAGCATACACATCTGATAAATTTACCATAATAGCTTTATATCCTAAATGCTTAAGAGGCATATAACTTAAATCAAAATGAACACCTTCAACAAGCAAGTCTGTAGTTACTACTATCTTCCTTTGTTTAAAATTTAAAACCGCTGCATCATCACCAATACCCTTAATTGTTGATTTGTGTTTTATCTCAAAGTTTTTAGTTATATGATCAATTAACTTAAACTCGCCTAGATCACTTAATTTGGTTCTTTGTTGGTTTTTATCTTCTATCATGATGCAAAAATAAGAAGGTATTTTGTTTAGCCTACTATTAAAACTATAAAACCATCCTATAAACATAGAACAGTACTATTTTACGTTTTTATCCGTTAAATAACCAGGCGTTTGAAGGTTAGTTAGGTAATAATCTCTAAATTTGATAGAAAAGAAAAAATTGCACAAATGAAACGTATCCTCAAGAAACTCTTTCTCTACATCATAGGTAGCGTGTTTGGAGTTTTTTTTATTTGCACACAAGGTTGTAACACAGAGCCTGTTGAATTCAATCCTCCAACTATGGATACCGATAATGATGGGGTTTTAGATGACGTAGACAACTGTTTATCCATATATAATCCCAACCAAAATGACGATGATAATGATGGAATCGGGAATGCCTGTGATGACGATTATATAAACCCTAACATTCCTCTAGCCTATTGTGAAAATGGCTTTGCTGATATATATCCTTGCAATGATTATGATTTAATGACACACATCCCTTTATCAACTTTTAACGCATCAGACGGAAATGATTGTTGGGGATGGGTAGACCCTGTAACCAATAAAGAATATGCTTTAATGGGGCTAGATAATGGTATTGCTTTTATTGATATTTCAGCACCAAGCGCCCCCATCTATTTAGGCAAACTTCCTACAGCCACTATATCAAGCACATGGAGAGATGTAAAAGTATATAATGATTATGCGTTTATAGTTGCCGATAATGTTACTGGTGAAGATAGTCATGGCATGCAACTTTTTAATCTTACAAGGTTAAGGAATATTACAAATCCACCCGAAAATTTTGCTGCAGATAATCGGTTTACTGGCTTTGGACGAGCGCACAACATAGTCATAAATGAAGAAAGTGGCTATGCCTATATTGTTGGCGGCAATCGAAATAGCACTTATGCGGGTGGCCCAATTTTTATTAATATTCAAAACCCTTTATCTCCAATTATAGAGGGAGGCTTTAGTGCTGGAGGTTATTCTCATGACGCACAAGTGGTAACTTATAATGGTCCTGACGCCGATTATACCGGAAAGGAAATTTTTATTGGCAGTAACGAAAATGAAGTGGTTATTGCTGATGTTTCAGACAAACTAAATCCTAAAATTATTTCTACAATTACCTATAGTAATGTTTGGTATGCACATCAAGGATGGTTTACATTAGATATGAAATATTTTATTCTTGGTGATGAGCTAGATGAGTTAAGAATTGGAATTAACACCAAAACTGTTGTTTTCGACTTTACAGATTTAGATAACCCACAATTTTATTTCAATTACTTTGGTCCTTCAGCGGCTATTGACCATAATGGCTATGTAAAAAACAATGCTTATTATTTTGCTAGTTACAGGGCTGGTTTAAGGGTTTTAGATATTTCTAATATAAATAACGCTTCTTTTACCGAAATAGGTTACTTTGACACCTACCCTGAAGACAATGGAACCGCTTTTGATGGCGCTTGGAGTGTTTACCCTTACTTACCAAGTGGCAATATTATTATTAGCGACATCAACAGAGGACTTTTTATAGTTAGAAAAAGTGGTACATAATATTACGTTATGTTTAGTCGTTCAAAAAAATATAATCTCCTAACGTATTTGCTCATTTTTATTCTTTTGGCTTTTAATTGTTCTAAAAACGAATCACCAACAAAACCAAATAATAAACCCATTGAAAAAGAAATCGATTTTATAAAAACCTTTGGAGGTTCAAAAAACGAAAGCGCACGGTCTGCTATAAAAACTCTAGATGGCGGTTATGCTATTTTAGGGTTCACTCAAAGTGGCGATGGAGATATTTTGAACAAAACTAATGAATCTTTTGATTATCTTTTACTTAAATACAGTCAAGACCATATATTACAATGGCAAAAGACCTATGGCGGAAGCGATGATGACCGGGGAAGTGACATCATCAAAACCTCAGATGGCGGATATGCTATTCTAGGATCTAGCAAAAGTAATGATGGTGATGTTTCAGAAAATAATGGTTTTAATGATTTTTGGCTTTTAAAAAGTAATAGTTTTGGAGATATCATTTGGGAAAAAACTTTTGGATTTTCAGGAGCCGATGATGGTTTATCTATTATCCAAACTCAAGACGCTGGTTTTCTAATTGTTGGCGTTTTAGATGTAACGGCATCTGCTGGTCAAGGGAACACAAAATTATCATCAAAAAGACACGCTGGCGGCGATTATTGGGCTATTAAATTAAATTCTACCGGAACACTTCAGTGGAGTAAATATTTTGGTGGTACGTTTACAGATACCCCTTATGACGTTATCCAAACGGATGATAATGGCTATATTATTGTAGGGTCTTCAGACAGTACTGATGTGGATATAAAAAACAATAAAGGCTCTTACGACTTTTGGATTATTAAAATTTCTGAAATAGGAGAACTAGTTTGGGAAAAATCTTTCGGGGGTTCACAAGCTGATGAAGCCAGAGGCATTGTTAAAACCAATGATGGAAACTACCTCATAATAGGAGATACAAGAAGTGAAGACACAGATGTTTCATTAAATAAAGGCGCTGCTGATTTTTGGATAATTAAGATGTCTCCTAATGGCGATTTAATTTGGGAAAAGACCTTTGGAGGGAGTAGTTTTGATGCAGCTCGTTCTGTCTCTAAAACCCAAGATGGTGGTTTTATTATCTGTGGAAGTTCCAGAAGTGCCAACGTAGACCTCAACAATAACTATGGGCAAAACGATGCTTGGGTAATCAAAATAGATAATAATGGGAATATCATATGGCAAAAAAGCATTGGTGGAACCGAAGTAGATTTAGCCTATGATGCCATTGAGCTTAATGACAATAGCGTAATTATTATTGGGGAATCCAGTAGTTCTAATCTTGATATTACAGAAAATAAAGGGTTTTCAGATTTGTTAATTTTTAAAACAAAATAATATATAGTGACAAAAATTGCCTCAACATTATTAATACTTTTAAGTTTACTTTCGTGTAGTTCAGATGATGAAAAAAATCCCGTAAATATAACCTTTAAAGTTAACCACTACTGGGATGGAACTTCGGTTACCAATGCAGATTTTAACACTATTAAATTCATTAATGCTAATGGTAACCAATTAAGTATTGAACGATTAAGATATTTGATTTCAAATATCAAACTAAAAAAATCAAACAATGAAGTAATGGTTATAGAATCCTATAAACTTGTTGATGTTACTGACAATATAAACCTGAGTTTTTCACCCTCAGTAAATATTCCAAGAGGAACGTATTCTAACCTTTCATTTACGTTCGGATTTAATAATGAAGATAACTACATTGAGGATGGTTATAATGATTTGAATGTAGCCATTTTTAATGTACCCGCCATGTTGGGCGGTGGTTATCATTATATGCAATTGGATGGTAAATTTATAAATAGTGACAGTGAAGAACAAGGTTATAATTATCATGCCATTAAAGCGGTAGATAATCCTGGAGCTAACCCAACATTTCCGCAAGATACCTACTTTGAAGTGAACCTAGGAAGTGTTACCATATCAAACAATACCGTTTTAAATATAGAAATGAATATTGCAGAATGGTTTAAAAATCCGCATATCTGGGATTTGAATCTACTAAACCAAATGTTGATGCCTAATTCATCGGCACAAATTATGATGTATGATAACGGACAGAGTGTTTTCTCCCTAAAGCCAGATAATCCTTAATTAATGACTCGATGGCTATTCATATTAACCTTTATTTTTGTCGCTCTTTCTTGTGAAAAGGAAACTGTTGACAAACCAGCTACTGGCCCCACACCTAGTCCGCTTCAAATTCCAGAACTATTCTCTAATAATTTATTGGACCCAGTTATTCCCTTTGACAATCCACAGACCAAAGAAGGTGTTGCGTTAGGGAATAAGCTATTTGTTGACCCTATTTTATCACTTAACAACTCGCAATCCTGTGCAGATTGTCATATTAGCAAAAAGGCATTTTCTGACAGCGATAGATTTAGTGAAGGTGTAGAAGGCATTAGAGGGAATAGAAATTCTATGCCACTATTTAATTTGGCTTGGAACTTTGATGAAAAATTCTTTTGGGATGGAAACACCTTTAGTCTAGAACATCAGGCTTTTATTCCTGTTACAGATCCTATTGAAATGAATACAACTTGGGCAGATGTTGAACAAAAACTACAACAACACCCAGAATACCCTACACTTTTTGAACGGGCTTTTGGAACTTCAATCATAGACTCGACTCTTGTAGTTAAAGCCATTGCACAATTTGAACGAACGCTTATCTCTGCTAATTCTAAATTTGATAAATTTCTTTTAGGAGACGTTGAACTAACTCCTGAGGAATTAAACGGTTTCAATGTCTTTATGGATGAAGCAAAAGGAGACTGTTTTCATTGTCATGGGAACGAAAGAAATCCGTTATGGACTGATAATAGATTTCATAATAATGGACTCGATTCTCAATTTACCGATTTAGGTCATGGAGCTATAACTGGTGACCCTGCTGACAACGGAAAATTCAAAACACCTTCACTTCGCAACTTACAGTTTACCGCACCCTATATGCACGATGGAAGATTTGCTACTCTAGACGACGTTATAAACCACTACAGCGAAGGGCTTCAAAATTCCCCAACTATAGACCCACTTATGAAAAAAGTCAACCAAGGAGGTGTTCAATTAAGCCCTGAAGATAAGGCAGATTTAAAGGCGTTTCTTTTAACTCTTTCAGACTTTGAATTTGTCAATAATCTTATTTTTAAAAATCAATAATAAAAAACTATAAAACCATTTATTAATATAATGTTAGGTTCTGTGGTAATCCGTGACTTAAATTGTATATTTGCACTCTATTTAGAGTCAATCTAATTAAAAACAAATGATTAAAGTCTCAGAAACAGCAAAGAAAAAAGTAATTGAGCTCATGACCGAAGACGGTTATGACGCCTCTACAGATTTTATTCGTGTTGGTGTGAAAAGTGGCGGTTGTTCTGGTCTATCTTATGATTTAAAATTTGATAAAGAACAACAGGAAGACGACAAAGTTTTTGAAGATAATGGTGTAAAAATCATTGTAGACAAAAAGAGCTTTTTATACCTCATTGGCACTACCTTAGAGTATTCTGGTGGGTTGAACGGAACTGGGTTTGTTTTTAACAACCCTAATGCCAATAGAACTTGTGGTTGTGGCGAATCATTTTCGCTTTAATTTTTAAGAAAATATTTATGTCGAAATATACTGAGGACGATTTAAGAGAAGAATTAAAAACCAAGGAATATGAATACGGTTTTTATACTGATATTAAATCAGAGACTTTCCCTAATGGTTTAAACGAAGATATAGTAAGAGCTATTTCAAAAAAGAAAGAAGAACCAGAATGGATGACTGAATGGCGTTTGGAAGCATTCAAAATCTGGAAAGATATGGAGGAACCTGAATGGGCAAATGTGAACTATGAAAAGCCCGATTTTCAAGCCATTTCATACTACTCAGCGCCTAACAGTAAGCCCAAATATAACAGTATTGATGAAGTTGACCCAGAACTATTGGAAACTTTCAACAAGCTAGGTATTTCATTAGACGAGCAAAAGAAACTAGCTGGTGTTGCTATGGATGTAGTTGTAGACTCTGTTTCGGTAGCAACAACTTTTAAAGAAACTTTGGCAGAACAAGGCATTATTTTCATGAGTATTTCTGAAGCGATTCAAGAGCATCCAGAATTGGTTAAGAAATACATAGGCACTGTAGTTCCTCAAAGAGATAATTTCTATGCCGCCTTAAACAGTGCTGTATTTAGTGATGGTAGTTTCTGTTACATTCCAAAAGGAGTTAAGTGCCCAATGGAATTATCTACATACTTCAGAATTAATCAAGCAGGAACTGGTCAGTTTGAAAGAACTTTGGTTATTGCAGACAAAGGTAGTTATGTGAGTTACCTTGAAGGTTGTACGGCACCTAGCAGAGATGAAAACCAATTACATGCAGCAGTTGTAGAATTAATTGCTCTTGATGATGCTGAAATAAAATATTCAACCGTACAAAACTGGTTCCCTGGAAATGCCGAAGGCAAAGGTGGTGTTTACAATTTTGTGACCAAACGTGGTTTGTGTGAAACCAATGCAAAAATCTCTTGGACGCAAGTTGAAACAGGAAGTGCCGTAACCTGGAAATATCCTTCATGTGTATTGAAAGGCAATAATTCTGTTGGAGAGTTTTATTCCATAGCGGTGACTAATAACTACCAACAAGCCGATACTGGAACAAAAATGATTCATCTTGGTAAGAATACCAAATCAACCATCATTTCAAAAGGTATTTCAGCAGGAAAATCGCAAAATTCCTATCGAGGTTTGGTTCAAATAAACTCAAGAGCTGAAAATGCTCGTAACTTTTCTCAGTGTGATAGCTTATTAATGGGTAATGAGTGTGGAGCACATACATTTCCATACATTGAAGTAAAAAACCAATCTGCCCAAATAGAGCACGAAGCAACAACAAGTAAAATTGGTGAAGATCAAATATTTTATTGTAACCAAAGAGGTATTGATACCGAAAAGGCCATAGCTTTAATCGTGAATGGCTTTAGCAAAGAAGTGTTAAACAAACTACCAATGGAATTTGCAGTTGAAGCACAAAAATTATTAGAAATAAGTTTAGAGGGAAGCGTTGGATAAAATTTCTTTTTATGAAAAAGCTAATCATTCTTTTTATTTGTGCATTTTCATTTTTTCTCAGTTGTAAACATGAAGAAAAAAGCGGTAAAATAATTTCGGGCGACTATGTGTTTCATGGTGATGCTGCCGTTTTACAAACAGACACACTCATATATGGAGTCATCATCAATGAAAAAGCGCTTGAATTAAATCAAAAAGCAGAACCTTTAAAAAACCAGCTAACAGATATGGTTAGGGTTCAACTTAGAGGTATTATAAATAAAGCAAAACACGAAACCATTCTTTGGGAAGACAAATTAGAAATAATAGAAATACTAAAAGTTGAAGCACTTCCTAATGATGATTATAATGACGTTATTAAACTAAGCCAGTAAATATGTTAAAGATAGAAAACTTACACGCAGGTGTTGAAGATAAGAGTATATTAAAAGGTATTAACCTAGAGGTAAAAGCAGGTGAAGTTCATGCCATAATGGGACCAAATGGTTCAGGTAAAAGCACTCTATCATCTGTAATAGCAGGTAAAGAAGAGTACGAGGTTTCAGAAGGAAGCATCATTTTTGAAGGTGAAGATATTGAAGAACTAGAAGCCGATGAACGTGCCCACAAAGGCATCTTCCTTTCATTTCAATATCCTGTTGAAATCCCAGGAGTTTCGGTCACCAACTTTATTAAAACAGCTATCAACGAAACTAGAAAGGCAAAAGGTTTAGAGGAGATGCCTGCTAAAGATATGCTTAAGTTAATCCGTGAAAAATCAGATTTACTTGAAATAGATAGAAAATTTTTATCGCGCTCATTGAACGAAGGGTTTTCAGGTGGTGAAAAGAAACGTAATGAGATTTTCCAAATGGCTATGTTAGAACCAAAATTAGCCATTCTTGATGAAACCGATTCTGGATTAGATATCGATGCGCTTCGTATTGTTGCCAATGGTGTTAACAAACTCAAAAGCAAAAACAATGCAGTTATTGTAATTACGCATTACCAAAGGTTATTAGATTATATTGTTCCAGACTATGTTCATGTTTTACACGATGGTAAAATTGTAAAATCTGGAAGTAAAGAGTTAGCACACGAGCTTGAGGAAAAAGGATACGATTGGATTAAAGAAGAAGTAGGCGTTTAGCTGGTAACCAGTTGGCAGTATACAGTTAGCAGTCATCTGAACTGTAGACTAAATACTGAACCCCGAACACAGAAGAAATATGGACTTAAAAGAAAAACTATTATCATCATTTTTAGTATTCGAAAATCAATCAGAAATTGATTCTTACGTAAGCGATGTTAGAAATGATGCCATAAAAATGTTTGAGAAAAAAGGCTTCCCCACCAAAAAAGATGAAGCTTGGAAATACACTTCTTTAAACAAACTTTTAAAAGAAGACTATAGTGTATTCCCTAAACAGGAAAATGCTCTTGAATACAGGGACGTTGAGAAGTATTTTATTCACGACATAGACAGTTATAAAATCATCTTTGTTGATGGCAAGTATTCATCACATCTTTCTGAAACAACGCATGATGGTTTAGATGTTTGCTTAATGTCTGCAGCATTAAACAAGCCAAAATACAGATTGGTAATTGAAAACTATTTCAATAAAGCTGCCACAACTGATAGTTTATCTTCTTTAAATACAGCCTTTTCAAAAGAAGGTGCCTACGTACATATTCCGAAAGGAAAAATAATTGAAAAGCCCATTCAGATTATTCATTTTTCAACAGGTAACGAATCTGCTACCATGTTACAACCCCGTAACCTGATAGTTGTTGAAGAGAATTCTCATGTGCAGATAATTGAGTGCCACCAAAGTTTAACGAGTAACCCTGTATTAACTAACAGCGTTACTGAAATTTTTGCCAAAAAGCGCGCTATTATTGATTATTATAAAATTCAAAACGATACGCAAGAAGCTTCATTAATTGATAACACATTTATAAAACAAAAGCAAGAAAGTATCGCCTCTGTTCATACATTTTCTTTTGGCGGCAAATTAACACGCAATAACCTTAACTTTTATCAAGAAGGAGAACGTATTGATTCTACTTTAAAAGGTGTTACTATTATTGGAGACAAACAACATGTTGACCATAATACGTTGGTACACCACATTGAACCTAATTGCGAAAGTCATCAAGATTATAAAGGTATTTTTGCCGATAATGCTACTGGGGTTTTTAATGGCAAGGTAATAGTCGAAAAAGAGGCTCAAAAAACCAATGCATTTCAGGCCAATAACAACATCCTAATCAGTGACAAAGCTACCATTAACACGAAACCTCAATTAGAGATTTTTGCAGATGATGTTAAATGCTCACATGGATGTACCGTTGGGCAATTAGATGAAAGTGCGCTTTTTTATATGCGTTCTCGTGGAATTCCCGAAAAAGAAGCCAAAGCTTTATTAATGTATGCGTTTAGTAATAATGTTTTAAGTTCTGTAAAAATTCCAGAATTAAAGCTTAGAATTACCAAAATTATTGCCAACAAGTTGGGTGTAAATATTGGGTTTGATTTATAAACTAAGTCTACTACAAAAGGCTTTCTACTACTCATGTTTGATGTTGAAAAAATAAGAAAAGATTTCCCCATTCTTTCAAGGAAAGTTAATGGTAAACCTTTGGTGTATTTTGACAATGCAGCTACATCTCAAACACCCCAACAAGTTATTGATGTCATTGTAGACTACTATCATAATTACAATGCAAACATCCACAGAGGTGTACATACCTTAAGCCAAGAAGCTACCGATTTATACGAGCAATCCAGACAAAAAATCCAGAAACATTTTAATGCGAAATTTTCACATGAAATCATCTTTACGTCGGGTACTACTCATGGAATTAACCTTGTAGCAAACGGATTTTCATCTATTCTAAAAAAAGGTGATGATATTATTGTCTCGGCATTAGAGCATCATAGCAATATTGTTCCGTGGCAAATGTTATGTGAGCGCACTGGAGCCAACCTTAAAGTCATTCCTATGAATGATGAAGGTGAGTTGGTAATGTCTGCTTATGACAGATTACTCTCTAAGAACACCAAGTTGGTTTTTGTTAATCATATTTCGAATGCCTTAGGAACTATAAATCCTATTGAATATATCATTGAAAAAGCACATGATAGTGGAGCTGCGATTTTAATTGATGGCGCCCAAGCTTGCCCACACATTAAACCCGATCTTCAAGGGTTAGATGTTGACTTTTATGTAGCCTCTGCTCATAAAATGTGTGGTCCAACTGGTGTTGGCATGCTTTATGGAAAAGAAGCATGGTTAAAAAAGTTACCACCATACCAAGGCGGTGGAGAAATGATTGCCGAAGTAACGTTTGAAAAAACCACCTATGCCGATTTACCTCATAAATTTGAAGCTGGAACTCCCAACATAGCTGGAGGTATTGTTTTTGGAGCAGCCATAGATTATATGAATAGTATTGGATTTGATACCATAGCCAAATATGAAAATGAATTACTACAATATGCTAGCCAAAAACTTTTAGCAATTGAAGGCTTAAAGATATATGGTACAGCAAAAAATAAAACCTCGGTGATATCATTTAATTTAGAGGGTATTCACCCTTACGATGTTGGTTCTATTCTAGATAAACTAGGAATTGCCGTTCGTACGGGACATCACTGTGCACAGCCTATTATGGATTACTACAAAATCCCAGGAACCATCAGAGCTTCCTTTGCTTTTTATAACACCAAGGCTGAAATTGACACTTTAGTTGAAGGCGTTAAAAAAGCTAAAATGATGTTGTCTTAATTCTTGTCTTTTCTGACATCACGAAACTTTTTATCGGTTTTTTAATCCTCATCTCAGAATTATTCGCTAGAAGTCAATTAAAAATAATATCTTCATCATTAACTAATTTTAATTAACGTATAATGAAAAAACTACTTTTAGGTTTTCTAGTAATGGTACTTCTAGTTCTTAGTTGTGATAAAGACATTCAAAACCCTAATCAAGAATTGACTCAAGATTCTATTGATATGAGTGATTTTTATGTTTATACCGATACCAAGACAAACGGTACAGCTAAAGTAGCGCATGGAGAACAATCTTTTTTTAATTGTTTTACCATGGAAAACTTAAATCGTTTACTAAATGAAAATCCTGACCTAGAGAAAAAGATGTATGATATTGAATACAATACTCGTAAATTTATTTCTGAAAATAATTTAAAACCTGGCAAAGGCAATGGAGGCAATGGCTCTGGAGGCAACGGTGGTTCTGGAGGAGGCAGTGGTGGTTCAGGTACTGATGGAATTACACCCTATACTGTCTTTTCAGGAACTAATACCATTCCAGTAATATTTCATATCATTTATAGTTCAAGTTCAGAAAATATTCTAGATTCACAATTAAATGACCAGATAGAAGCTTTACAAGAAGATTTTAATGCCAACAATCCAAATAATCAAAATATACCACTTGATTTTCAAGGTATTGAAGCAAATATTGGCGTAAATTTTAAGTTAGCTGGAGTAGTTAGGGTTCAAAGCAAAAAAAGAAGTTGGAGACCTGATGATTCTATGAAATTTACTTCATCTGGGGGAAGTGATGTTATTGATCCTGAACATTATCTTAATATTTGGGTGGTAAATAGTATGCCTTATATGGGTGGATATATTTTGGGCTATGCACAATTTCCAGGAGGTAGTTGGTCTACAGACGGCATAGTTCTTGACCATCGCTTTGTAGGCATCACGCAATATTCTACTGGCAGAACTGCAACCCATGAAATTGGTCACTGGATGGATCTTAGACATATATGGGGTGATGGCCCTTGTGGTTATGATGATTATGTAGTTGATACTCCAGAAGCAGATAGCTACAATACAGGTTGTTATACATATCCAGGCCCAACTAGTTGTAACTCACATGACATGTTTATGAACTTTATGGATTACACCGATGACACTTGCATGAACCTGTTTACAATTGGTCAAAAAGCAAGAATGGCGGCTACATTTAATGCCGAAAATAGTTTTAGAAAAAACATGGGCATAACAATAAATTAGTAAAAAACCACATTATAATTTTAAAGGTGCTTAGGTGTCTTTTTTGTGAATTTAATTTTAAATTAACTTTACTATGAAATGGATATTGATGCTTTTCACTATTATCTCATTAAAAACATGTGATAATTCCGGTATACTAAATCAAAATATCATGTTGAATGGCACCTATAACATTATAACTTTAAATGGTAAAGATATTTCAGAATTTGAGCTTACAATCGCTTTTAACGATTCTACTGAACAGGTTTCAGGGTTCTCAGGCTGCAACCGATTTTTCGGCCCCTATACCATTGATCGTAATACTTTAAAATTGGGACCATTGGCTTCGACCAAGAGAATGTGTTCTCCTAAATTTAATGATGTAGAAAGTAAAATTTTGGACGCACTATTAAAACTAAACTCCTTTTCAGTTGATGATGATATTTTAAAACTATTAGGAGATAACAATATCCTAATTCAGGCAATAAAACTAGAAAATGATTCCTTATCAATTTCATTTGAATATACAACTCATTCTAGAGGAAATTTTCAAAATATAAAAGTTAACGAAAAGTCCATTTCCGTTCAAAATAAGAGAAATGGCTCCATAATTAAATATACCTGCGATAATGAACAATGGAAAAAATTAATGGAGTCTACTAAAACCATTAATATTAAAGCCATCCAAAATTTAGAAGCCCCTTCTCAAAAACGACTCTATGACGGTGCAGCTATGGCTACACTAAAAATTATTTATGATGGTAAAACTTATATTACCCCAACTTTTGACCACGGTAATCCACATCCAGAAATAGTGAATCTTGTTAAAGAAATCTTATCAACAGCCCAAAATATTGAATAGCAATTTTAGTTGTTGTATTTTTGCTTAAAATTTGAAACTGTGACTATTGAAGAAATTCAAAATGAGATTATAGACGAATTCTCAATGTTTGACGATTGGGAAGAACGTTATCAATACATGATAGATTTAGGAAAAGAATTACCCTTAATTGATGACCAATACAAAACTGACAGCAATATTATTAAAGGTTGCCAGAGTAAAGTTTGGGTGCATGCAGAAATGAATGATGATAAATTGCAATTTACTGCCGACAGTGATGCTATCATCACCAAAGGCATTATTGCTATTTTAATTCGTGCTTTTTCTAATCAGCACCCCAAAGATATTATTGATGCAGACACCAGTTTTATAGACAAAATTGGATTAAAAGAGCATTTATCACCAACTCGTGCCAATGGTTTAGTCAGTATGGTGAAGCAGTTAAAGATGTACGCTATAGCGTATCAAACACAATTAAATTAGTTGATTTGTTGAAGGGTATAATCGTTGAATCGATTAAACAAATAAACAGATAAACGATTAAACATCAAAACATGAGCGAAACAAAAATAGACACAAATGCCCTTGGCGAAAAAATAGTAAACGTTTTAAAAACGATATACGATCCTGAAATTCCTGTTGATATTTATGAACTAGGTTTGATATATGATGTTTTTGTAAACGAGGACTACGATGTCAAAATATTAATGACACTAACAACTCCCAATTGTCCTGTTGCTGAAACACTACCCCTTGAGGTTGAAGAAAAAGTAAAATCACTTGATGCTGTAAAAAGTGCCGAAGTTGAAATTACTTTTGATCCGCCTTGGTCTCAAGACTTAATGAGTGAAGAAGCTAAGTTAGAGTTGGGGATGTTATAATACTTAATTAATGGTAGAGGTTGTTAAACAAAATGAAAATATAGAAACTTTAAGTTCTTCACTTCACAGAAAGGTTATCCATTTAAAGGAACTTATGGTTACTGTAATTGAGTTTTCTAATGGACCAATGAAAGAACCAGATTTACCACATAACCATCCACATGAACAAATTACTTACGTAGCTAGTGGCTCTTTAAAATTTTTTATTGAAGACCGAGAATATACCTTAAATGAAGGTGATGTTATTAAAATAGCTTCAAACTTAAATCATTCTGTTCAGACACTCACAGAGAAAGTGAAGCTTATTGATAGTTTTTCCCCAATAAGAAAAGATTTTTTAAAATAGAAATGGCAGACGAAATAGTAAATCGCGTAGCGAATAGCAAGTTAGTCACTTTAGACCTTGAAGACTTTTACCCTAAAGGCAAGCGCATTCTTTTTGATATTAAAGACTGGCTTTTTGAAGGTTTTGTTTTGCGTGAAAAAGATTTTAGGAAACAAGCCAAAACTTTTGACTGGGTTCAATATCAAGATTCTTATATAGCCTTAACTTGTAGTACAGATGCTATCATTCCCGGATGGGCTTTTATGCTTTTAAGTATTTACTTAGAACCATATGCTAAAAAAGTTGTTGTTGGAAATTTGGAAACATTAGAAACTTCAATTTATCAAGATATCATTAATGATATAGATATTAATGAATACAAGGATAAGCCCATTATTATTAAAGGTTGTTCAAACAAACCTGTGCCTCAAAATGCTTATATTATGCTTACAAATAAGCTAAAACCTGTTGTAAAATCCATTATGTACGGCGAAGCTTGTTCGTCGGTACCACTTTACAAAAACAAATAATTTAATGTAACTTTATTATAGAAAAGGGTCAAAAACCAATATTTACAAAACCTAATTAATCAAATATTAAAATGAAAAAAGTACTACTAGTATGCTTTCTGTTTATTGGAATTTTAACAATAAACGCTCAAACAAAAGAAGAATTACAAACTAAAAAAGCCGAAAAACAAGCAGAAGCTGATGCGGCTCTTAAAGAAGTAAAGGCTTTACAAAGTCAAATAGATGCACTCCCAGGATGGAAAATAGGGGCTTTTGGTACCATTGGAGGAAGTTTATCTAACTTCAATAATTGGTATGCACAAGGCTCGCCAAATAATAGTTCAGGAAATATTGGGTTTACTGTTAACGCATTTGCTAATTTGATTCAGGAAAAATTTTTTTGGAGAAATGCTGTAACCTCAAATCTTAATTGGGTGAAATTGGATGACAAAGACAATCCTAATGATGACGACAGCTTCAAACCTACTACAGATGTGTTCAATATATCATCACTTTATGGAAGAAAATTGAATGAGAAATTTGCTATTTCAGGAATGGGTGAATACAGAACTACTTTATTAGATAACTTTAATGACCCTGGTTATTTAGATTTGGGTGTAGGAGGAACATGGACTCCCACAAAAAACTTAGTGGTTGTTATTCATCCTTTAAACTATAACTTTGTTTTTAGCAGTGGTGATACAGTTTTTGAATCATCTATGGGAGCTAAAATTGTAGCTGACTATACTAGAGAAATTGGAGCTATTAACTTTAAATCAAACCTTTCCACATTCCAAAGTTATAAAAGTAGTAATTACTCTAACTGGACATGGACTAACTCATTCAGTTATAAACTATGGAAAGTAATTGGTATTGGTTTTGATTTTGGTTTGAGAAGCAATAAACAGGAAGCTGTAAATTACATTCAAAATTTAGATCCAACCGATGGTGGTGATCCCAACGCCACATTTGATAATGTAGACAACGATTTACAAACCTATTGGACAATAGGTTTAAGCTACAAATTCTAGGCTAAAACGTTTATAAAAAAAGGGGCTTATTTTGAAATAAGCCCCTTTTTTAATTACTCCATTACTACATATCCTCATAATTATAATCAGGATACAAGAAATGATTGTAAGGAAAGCGTGTGATATGAATTTCTCTGACTTCATCATACACCCGTTTTTTAAAATCTTCTAAATTACTTTTATTGACAGCAGAAATAAATAAGGCATTGTTGCCAATTTTACTCATCCAAGTGTTTTTCCATTCCTCTAAACTATAATTAGCTTTGGTTCTTTCAGCATCTATATCGTCCTCATCAAGTGGTTCAGATTTGTAAGCATCAATTTTATTAAACACCATAATAGTTGGCTTATCACTACTATCAATCTCTCCCAAAATTTTGTTCACAGAATCTATGTGCTCTTCAAAATTAGGATGAGAAATATCTACCACGTGCAATAACAAATCAGCTTCTCTAACTTCATCCAATGTACTTTTAAAACTATCAACCAATTGAGTTGGTAATTTCCTAATAAATCCAACTGTGTCACTTAGCAAAAATGGCAAGTTTTGTATAACTACCTTTCTAACAGTAGTATCTAGAGTTGCAAAAAGCTTATTTTCAGCAAACACTTCACTTTTACTAATCACATTCATTAAAGTAGATTTGCCAACATTGGTGTATCCTACAAGTGCTACCCGAACCATTTTACCACGATTTCCTCGCTGCACCGCCATTTGTTTATCAATGGTTTTAATTTTAGCCTTTAACAAGGCTATTTTATCACGTACAATACGCCTATCTGTTTCAATTTCTGTTTCACCGGGACCACGCATTCCAATTCCACCTTTTTGGCGTTCAAGATGTGTCCACATACCTCTAAGCCGTGGTAGCAGATATTCACATTGTGCCAGCTCAACTTGTGTTCTAGCATAACTCGTTTGGGCACGTTGGGCAAAAATATCAAGGATTAAGTTAGTTCTATCTAAAACCTTTACGTTTAATATTTTACTGATATTCCGTTCTTGAGCAGCCGATAACTCATCATCAAAAATGGCAGTACCCACTTCATTCTCTTCAATAAACTGACGCACATCTTCCATTTTTCCAGATCCTATAAAAGTTTTTGGATTGGGCATGTCCATTTTTTGGGTAAAACGGGCCAATACATCCCCACCAGCTGTATAAGTTAAAAACTCCAACTCGTCTAAATATTCTTTAGATTGCGCCTCGTCTTGATCTTTAGTTATAATACCTATTAAAACCGCCTTCTCTAAAGCTATGTCCTTCTTCTCTATCATAAATGTAAATAATGTACAAAGTTACGTAATTACAACTACTTATAATTTTATATTTTAGAGGTCAACTTTTTAGAATATGAGCGATTTGTTTGGTGACATTCCCTTGAAAAAAAATATGCAAACCATTGCCTTTTATAACGTAGAAAACCTATTTGATATTTATAAAGACCAACATACCAATGATAATGATTTTATACCTACTTCAGCTAAAAAATGGACCGATAAACGTTATGAAAATAAACTTAGAAAATTAGGATTTGCTATATCAAATATTGGAAGAAAAGAAACAGGAAAACACCCTGCTATTGTTGGCTTAGCCGAAGTTGAAAACGCCAAGGTTATTCAAGACCTTTTAAACTCAAAACACTTGAATGAATACGATTATGATTATGTACATTACGAATCACCTGACGAACGTGGTATTGATGTTGCCTTAATGTATGACAAAACTGCTTTTAAAGTCTCTCATTCTGAATCATACATGGTATTATTAACAAATGACAATGGTGCTACAGACTATACCCGAGATATCCTGTTAGTTTCTGGTAATCTAGATGGTGAACCTATGCATATCATTGTTAACCATTGGTCTTCTAGACGAGAGGGCACCCAAGAAAGTGAAAGTAAACGATTGGCTTCCTCAGAAAAAGTTGGACATATTATTACTTTATTAAGAACCCAAAACAACAACTCTAAAATAGTTATCATTGGCGATTTTAATGATGAACCACACAACAATAGTATTATAAGATTGATTGAAAATCATGGGTTATATAATCCTTTTGAAACAATGCGTTCTTATAATAGAGGAACGGTTTCTAGATATAGGCGGTGGAGTTTATTTGATCAAATTTTCTTTACCACCAACTTTTTTAAAAGCTCTAAAGATGAATTTGAATACTATAATGCTAATATTTTTGATGAAGATTTCTTAAAGCAATTTAGAGGTAAGTTTAAAGGCGCTCCTTTTAGAACCTATGTTGGTAAAAAATATAAAGGTGGTTATAGTGACCACTTTCCAGTATATGCTGTTTTTAAGAAATAAAAAAGCCTGCAAGTAAGCAGGCTTTCCCAAATTATATCCTTTCTAATAATCTATGCTAATTTCATCCAGTTCATAGGTGCCATCAAAATCTGCTTCACCACTACCAGTATATTTAAAAGCAATATACATGGTTCCCGATGCACAAGATAAATCTACAATTCCAGAATCGAACCACGCCCCAAAGAAATCACTATCCTGGGTAATATAACCATCTGTTAAAATACCCCAAGTTGCTGTAGCAATACCTTCCGTAGTTCCATCCCAATCGTTTGAGAAAAGTAATTCCATGTCACTACCATCAGAAAAGCTATTTGATGTTTTATAAACCAAGGTTTCATTATCTTGGGCATCCAAATTAATAGCCGGAGAAATTAACCAAGCAACACTAGAAGCATCTCCTGATCGAAAAGAACCAACTCTAGCCGAAACTCCTAAAGACGAATTTGTACCACCGGAAAAATAGGCTTCCCAACCTTCTGTTCCAGACTCAATATAGTTTGTCCAACCATTACCAGAAATAAGCGAACCAATAGATTGTGATTCAAAATCATCAGCAAATAAATTATTTGTTCCTTGTGTTGATGCTAATCCACAACTTAGTTCTATAGGATCACAACGTTCAGAACTGTCAAAGGTTATATCTGCTCTACTATTTATAAGTAGAACACTAAAATCATCTCTGAAATCCCGACTAAATATTCCTTTAATAGATCCTCTTAATTGAGGCACAGCGAGAGATTTAAAGTCAGCAAAAGTACTTGTTTGTAAAATTAAAGTACTATTATCTGAGCAACTCTCCAAAGTTCTAAATCCATCAAACTCATCACTTACATCTCCAGCAAAGGTTTTATCTAATTCATTTCTGTTAATTTGCACATCATCCAATTGAATAAATGTATTCTCGTCTAATTCTGATAAGTTAGAAATTGTTGTAATCTTTGGAAGTATTTCTGCTACTTCAGGACTTCTCATTATAAAATCTTTAAATTCATAAGCTTGAATTTGTCCCACTTGAGTTCCATCAGGTTTTCCTAAGACCAATACTCCGTTAGACTCACCAACAGCTAATCCGTTCAATTTTATAAATACTTTGCGTCCAAACTCATAAGTATTATAAAGACTGCTAACATTAACTTCTACCCTAAACCCTAAGCGCGGGTTTTCATCTGGGTTACTATCATCTGCATAATTTTGAATAATTAATTCCTCGAAAAAATTTCCAGCTTTATCACTTGACACAACGTATCCAGTTATATATAGATCGGCTTCATCGGTTTCAAAAACACCAATATCGCTCCCTCTTTCGTTATCGTCAAGTTCTCCATCTTCATCTGCATCTACAGCAGAGACATAGCGTTGTACTACTGCTTTAAATGTTGTGATATTATTTTGAGAAACATCGGGTTCATTAGTAGATAAATTAGGGATAACATAATCATCATCTTGAACACATGAAGTAATAACTACTACAAATGCAAAAACACCTAAGAGGATTAAAATTTTATTCACTTTATTCATAATTAAGTTTTTCTAATTTTAGGAGTTCTTTTTATCTCCTTTTATATTAAATATTATTTTATAATCTAAAGTTAACGTTTACGAAATAAGTTGTTCCGCGACCGTACCAATATCTCGATCCAAAAACTGGAGTATCTAGGTTTTTATCATCTCGCAATTGTCTAAAATTGGCATTTCTACCTTGCTCGAAACCTCCTGTTTTATATACCTCATCTAAGAGGTTATTAATACTAGCGAATATGCTAACATATTTATCTCCTAATTTCCAAGATTTACCTCCAATTAGGTTTACTACCATATAATCATCAAAACGTTCTTGTTTTAATAATTCTCTGGCTAGGTCTTCATCATAATCATTAAATGGGTTGCCATCAAAATCAGTGGTAAAATTTTCAGACCTTATTAGTGGACTTACATCAACGTAAGTATTAGTAAAAAAATTAGCGGTAGCAGCTACCCACCAATAATCTGGATCGCGATATTCGAACCCTACTGAATATGCTCTATGTGGTCCTGCAGCCAACTTGTAATCTTTTAAGTTTGATTTTCCAAAATCTTTAAAACCATTTACAAATCCAGCTGCTATTGATTCATCATCAGCCTCTGTGGTTAAAAACAAATTAGGGTTATTGTCATAGGTGAATTGTCCTACAGAGGCAACTCCCCTGAGTTTAATAGTTGGCGTTATTTGAGCTTCAACCCCCAATTCACCTCCTATATGCCTTTTATCTATGCCTTGAAGTATCTCTTGAATAAAGGCCGTATTATCGCCTCCTATACCATCAGCAAAGAAAAATGATATTTCATTAGCATCTTCTATTTTAGTGTAGTATCCTGTTAATTTAGCATTTACTTTTGGTGATCTAAAAATATAGCTAACATCTGAAGATAAAATTTTCTCTTCTGTAATATTAGGAACCACATTATGATTTTCTCGAGCATTTGAATAAGTATTACGTAATGAAGGAGCCCGAGTAATATAACCTGCATTAATATCGAATACATGTTTTCCAGTAAGTTTATAAGTAAGACCTCCTTTAGCACCAATGCCTGCAAATTTCAACTTATCACCTTTACCAAGTGAGTTATCTGGAAAACCTCCATTTTGATATATACCATCTCTCTGATATTGTGTATTGGTAATACTTCCAGATAAATAAAAGTCTATCTTATTATATTTAAATTGAGCTTGTGCATAGCCGCTAATAATATCTGCAAATAAATTATAATTGTAAGCAAATCTATCACCCTCTCCAACCAACCTATTTGGGTTTAATAAGTCGTTTTGGGCTTCATTAATATTGGTAGCAAAAGCATCAACATCTAAAAAAGTAGTTGCTCCCAATAAATCAATAATTTCAGCAAAGTTCTCTGACTTAAGTGATCTATAATTTAGTGCCGCATTGACTAAAATATTATCATTTAGTTCTGAACTAAAAATGGTATTAAGTGTAAGTTGTTTGTCATCAGACCTATCTTCGTAAAGTGCATAAATAGCATTACCTCCATTTTGAGCATTTAAAATATTAGCTTCGTAAAGTGCATTCCAATCTATTTGACCATCGTTTAAAAATTGTTGTTGAAGACCATAAGCAATACTTGTGTCATCTGGAAAGTTTCTCAAGGCATAACTTGGTAATTTTTGATAGTAAGTGGGACTAGGATTTAATGCTCCTCCCTCAGGAAAACCGTTGACTAAATCAGTTCCATTATTACTCAAACGGCTATTCCCGATTTTCCCAAATTGATACCCTATGTTTGTATTCAATTTAGTTTTACTTGATAAATCCCAGTAATGGTTAAGCATTATTATAGGTTCATCCACTTCTTTTATACGCGAATTGCGCTTTTCTCCATTCTGCCATCCCCAGTACTCATTATACTTTATATCTTTTAAATCAAATACCTCCTGGGTATTGGGAGAAGATTTCCCTCTTCTATTGGGGGCATATATAGAGGTAAAACTTAAACTATGCTTATCATTTATTTTTTTTTCTACAGATGCAAAAAAAGAATTTGAGTCATATAATGTACCATCTTGAAACCCTTCATTTCCCCAACGTCTTCCAATTGAAACCGTAAACGCCCAATCTCCTTCGATCAATCCACTAGCGTAAGTTGCCATAAGCCTATTTGTATAACTTCTATTTGAAGACGAATATGTTATTCTACCTCCTGGTCTTGCTTGAGTAGCTCTTACATTAATATTGGTTGTTCCTAAAATACCTCCAAAATTATAATTAGAAGGTGCCAATCCAACAGTTAGTTCTTGATTTCTAACGACATCATTTAACCCACCCCAATTACTCCATTGAGGTCTCCCGTTAAATAATTTATTCATCTCTATACCATTGATTAGCACAGATCCATGCTCAGAATCTAACCCCCTTACTCTAAAAAAGGAAGAACTAAATTCAAAAGCAGCAGTTCTTTGGAAAACATTCATCGAAGATGCTAATAAGCCAGCAATATTATCGGCCCCACTTTCATCATTATCTAGTTGATCATCAGACAGCGTAATAGTAAATAATTCTTCGGATGAAGAATCGTCTACTTCCAAAGTCATGTCAAATATTTTAACTGTTTGATTTTCATATACAACAATTGGAAATCTTTTGGTAATGTAACCTATTTTAGAAATTCTCAAAACTTGCTCTCCAAATGGCACATTAAAAGCAAATAAAAATCCCCCTTTGTCTCCTGTTATCGTATTTAACTCTGTACCCTCAATTTCAACTATTACATCAGGAATAAGTTCAAATGAAACAGCATCTCTAACACTACCCTTTATTTGGGTTTGTTGTGCTGATACTGGAAAAAATGAAAAAACTCCCAATAAAAAAATGAGTAATATTTTCTTCATACTTTAATTTATAATTAATACTTTGAGTATTACTAAATAATGATTATTTAGTATAATCAAATTTACGTTATTTAAAGCAAATATTTACTTTTGGCTTAAACTTTACAACTATAATAACAATAACATAACTTTTCTTTAATGGGACCTTTTGCAACCTTATTACTTAGCTTATTTATACTAGGAAACTCATATATCTATTCCCAAGAAAAAAAGACATATAAAATACATACCATTGCCTTTTATAATTTGGAAAATTTGTTTGACACAGAAAACGACCCTAACAAATTTGATGAAGCTAGTCCTATGATGGAATTAAAAACAAACAAAGATCTAGTTTATAAAAAGAAAGTAAAAAATATGGCTAGAGTTATTGCAGACATTGGTAGTGAAGTAACTAATAATTCTCCAGCAATAATTGGTGTTTCGGAAATTGAGAATAGAAAAGTTTTAGAAGACCTTTTAAACGATTCATTACTGATAGATAAAAATTATGGTATTATTCATTACCACTCTCCTGATGCTCGAGGTATTGATGTAGCTCTTTTGTATCAAAAAAATATTTTTACTCCTATTTCTAAAAGTAGCCATGAATTAAAAATTTATGATGATTTAACTAAAAAGCGTGTATATACTAGAGACCAGTTGTTGGTAAGTGGAGAATTAGATGGAGATCTTATACATTTAATAGTGAGTCACTGGCCATCAAGAAGTGGTGGAGAAGCCAGAAGTAGACCAAAACGCGTTGCCGCAGCAAAACTTAGTAAGCGTTTGATTGATTCTCTTCAATCTAATAACCCCTATGCTAAAATTTTCTTGATGGGAGATTTGAACGATAATCCTACAGACGAAAGTCTAAAAAAAGTTTTAAAACCAAAAAAAAACAAAAAGAACGTTGGCTTAAAAGGTATTTATAACCCTTATGAAAAATACTTTAAAAATGGTTTAGGAACCACAGCTTACAGGGATGCTTGGAGTTTATTTGATCAAATTTTAATCACCAAACCCTTACTTGAAAAAGATTACTCGTCGTTTCAATTTTATAAAGCAGGCATTTTTAATAAGAACTACTTAATTACCAGCATGGGTCAATACAAGGGATATCCCTTTAGAAGTTTTTCAAATGGCGGGTTCACCAATGGTTATAGTGATCATTTTCCCGTATTTGTTTATGTAATTAAAGAGGTGAAAAATTAACCCAGCCATGTACTCCAAGGAATTCTAGATAAGAATAGCACTAGAGCAATAGAATAAAAAATAGCTATCTTTTTAAGTTTAGCTCCAGAAGTAAGTACTTTTTTGTGTTTAGAATAACCTATTGTAATTAAAGCAACTCCCAAAATATTGATAAAAGGATGCTCTACCAAGTATAATCTTGCTAAACTATTACCCATGACACCGCCACCTAATTCACTCCATAATTCAAACCTAGGAGACACAAAATACAGTATAATACCTATCAATAATTGAATATGAGACACTATTAGAGTAAAAAGAGATACTCTGAAATCTTTAGCACTATACTCTTTCCCTCCAAAAGATTTTATAATGGCATTAAAAGCTGCAATAATTAAAATAAAAAGCACTAAATAAGCCCAATAAGAATGTAAATTAAGTATAGTTTGATACATGATCTTGAATTTAAATGAAATCAAAAATAGTGATTTTAATCCATAAAAAAACCGCTTCTTGAAAGAAGCGGTTTATATTCTTATTTCCGAACTTGATTAGAATGAATAGCGTAAACTAACATTCCATGTTCTACCATAACCAAATCTACCATTATTAGAAACATTAACACCTTTGTAATTCTCTGATGCAATAGAAGATGCAGCTGTATTTCCACCCACAGATTCTAGGTAAACTTCATCAAAGATATTGTTGATATTCACTCTAAACTGTAATGCATTTTGGTCATTTTTACCTAACAACCACTTATATGAGGCACCTAAATCTACAGTATCATAACTTGGTAACTCTATAGGAGGACTATCGGCTGTTGCTTGCCCTTGTGAATACAAATTATTGTAAAGATTCCAGGTTCCATCTACACTAAATCTGGGTAAAAACTCATAGGAAGCAAATGCTCCAGCAGTAAATTGAGCCGCTCCTCCTACCTTAACACCGTCAAGGTCTACCTCAATATCAGGGTCGGTAATTGTACCCGTTTCATCAAAAGTCCTTTGAGTTCCATTCCCATCAAATTTCCAATCTCCAATCGCTAGAAATCCATTCACTCTAAGGTTATCCATTGGCCGCGCAAATACTTCCAACTCTATACCACTATGAACTTGCTTAACGCCTTGGGTTTGAAATAACCTAAAGGCAGAATCTCCTTGATCCTCTCCATTATCACTTAATAAAGTACGATTATCCCAAATAGTGTAATATAGGTTTAAATTAGCAGAAACCTTTTCTCCTCCCAATTGATATCCAGCCTCTAATCCTGTGATTTTTTGGTTTTCAACTTCTGGCATTATTAATTCATTCCCATTTCTATCACTTATAAATAAGTCACTATGAAAAGGTTGGCGTGAGTAATATCCGGTATTAAAGAACACCTTATGATTATTGTTTATAGTATATGATGCCCCTGCTTTTACATTAAAGCCAGGGTTATTGACTTTCTCTGATTCCTCTGAAACGCCTTCAACAGCAGCATTTAAATACTCTGTTCTAACATGAGTTTGGGTTGAGGCAGAACCTTGAAAGAAAGCAGAAAATTGGTCATTCGCATATTCTAATTGACCGAAAACACCGTAATAGTTAATATCTTCCTCATAATCATATCCAAAACGCTGGTCATGCTCGTCATTAGTATTAAATGTAACATTCCAAGGATTAATTCCTCCAAAGGTTTTTGTTAGTTCATAATCCCCTCCATTATATATACTGAATGCGCTTACGCTATCAACAGACAAAAACTCGTTAACACTTCTAAAATGGATACCATTATATAAACGAACATCACCTCCAAAGTTTAAGCTTAAATTATCATTTAGCTGTGTGTTAAAATTCGAAACAAGTCCATACCAGTTATGATTATTATTAGATCCTCTGGCATATGTAGGCACACCTCCTGATGTTCTTGTTGCAGCAAAAGTTCCTCTTCCCAAAGAACCATATAGAATGGTTGATAAAGAAGAGTTTTCACCAATTGTTAAGTCCCAACTTATATTGGCTACTGGTTTATGGTAAACATTTCTACCTCCTGGATACCTTCGGCTTTGTAATAAGTTAGGACTGTCCACTCCAGAGAAATTCCAGGAATTATACTTTCTTCCGTTTTCAAGAAATTCACTTATTCTTCCACTTCCAGCTGCTGCATGCCATTGTGGCGCACCAGTAATTAAAAAATTGAACAAGTTGTTATCATTGGGCTTATAACCCAATGATATAAAATAGGTTTGCCCTTGCCCATCTGTATCATTAACATAACCTTCTCCTTGCCAATGGCCTAACATGGCTGAAAAAGCCCAACCACTTTCCATCAATCCTGTAGAATAATAAGCTGTAGATTTTGTATAGTTATCATTTCCAACCATTTGCTGAACAAAACCTCCCTCTCTTCTATCTACCGTTTTGGTTACAATATTTACCGTACCACCAACTGATGATATTGCCAATTTAGAAGAACCTAACCCTCTTTGGACTTGAACTGCATTTGCAACATCTAATACTCCAGACCAATTAGACCAAAACATCCTGCCATCTTCTGGACTATTAATTGGCTGACCATTTAACATAAAGGCCGTATTGGTTTGATCAAACCCACGTAAAAACATTTGACCATCACCAAAACCACCGCCTTTGATATTTTGAACTGATGGTGTAGATTTCAAAACTTCAGGCAAATCCCAATTACCAGCTCGTTCTCTAATTTCATTTGCTTTAATGGTAGATACCGCAACAGGTGTTTTTCTATCTTCAGCTAAGTCGATTACACCCGTTCCAGTAATTACCACCTCCTCTAATGAATTATCCGGAGAAATAGTAATTTTACCTAGATTAGTATCGCCATTAAATGATAAAGTTACTTTTCCGTACCCTACATAAGAAACAACTATTTGTCCTGAAGTTGCTTGTGCTGTTAAGGTAAAGTTTCCGTCAAAATCTGTAGAGACACCATTTGTAGTGCCTTTTTCAACAATATTAGCACCTGGAAGTGGTGCATTTAGATCTGAATCAATCACAGTTCCTGTGATTTTACTTTGTGCAAAAATTGTTGTACTGAACAAAAACGCTACAGCCAACAATAAAAATTGAGTAGTTTTTTTCATAGTGAAGAAAAATTAATTAATTGAATTAGTCATGCAAATTTACGGATAAAAGTACATTAAATGTTAAGCATTTGTTAACAATAATTAACAATTTTTATACACATTAAAATGTTTATTGATAAAAACTCTCTGCATTTTTTCATTTTTTGTTATAAATTGTAAGTATCACACTTTTCTCTTTGTTTATGCAGTTTAGTACACTATCTTTATAAGTTAGACCTTATTTCACCCCTTAGCCTCTACTAACCCACATTAAAAAACGCTTTCTAAGTCATTTCAATTTCTGGATGATACAGATTTAAACGGTTTGGAAAATTATAAACCAGCCTCTATTCTAAATTGGATAAACAAAGCAGAAACTATCAAAACATTCAATAAGCACTCATAAAAAAAGGTTCGAATTTTAAAAATTCGAACCTAGTCTTTAAATTTGATTAAATACGTTTATGTATCTTATCTATTGCTCTTATAATGTGCCAAAAGATTACTTGTTGAAGCATCATGCGCATTGGTAACATCTCCGCCAAACTCCTTTAAAATCTTAGAAGCCAATTGCTTTCCTAGCTCAACACCAAATTGATCGTAACTGTAAATATTCCATATAACGCCTTGAACAAAAATTTTGTGCTCGTACATGGCTATTAACTTCCCTAAACTTTCTGGTGTTAACTTTTCGATAAAAATGGTATTGGTTGGTTTATTACCTTCAAAAATCTTAAAAGGAATAATAGCTTCTTTTGTCCCTTCTTCAATCACTTGAGCTTTTGTTTTCCCATTTAACAAAGCTTCGGTTTGCGCTAAAAAGTTTGAAATTAGTTTATCTTGATGATCTTGATTACCATGAAGTGATTTTGTGAACCCAATAAAATCGGCTGGAATTAATTTAGTGCCTTGATGGATTAATTGGAAAAACGCATGTTGTGAATTTGTTCCAGGTTCTCCCCAAATTAATGTCCCGGTTTGGTAATTTATAGGCTTACCATTTCTGTCAACACTTTTACCGTTGCTTTCCATAATACCCTGTTGTAAATAAGTAGCAAACTGGTTTAAGTATTGTGAGTAGGGTATAACGGCTTCACTTTCGGCATTAAAGAAATTGTTATACCAAATACTTATTAATGCCAACACAACCGGAATGTTATTAGAAAAATCTTCATTTTTGAAATGCTCATCCATTTTGTTGGCTCCTAATAATAAGTTTGCATAATTATCATAACCAACTGACAAACTAATTGAAAGCCCCACAGCACTCCACAATGAAAAACGACCACCAACCCAATCCCACATAGGAAAAATATTGTTTGGATCTATTCCAAAACTTTGAACAGCCTCTAAATTGGTTGAAACCGCCACAAAATGTTTGGCAATATCTTTTTGATTAGCTGATTGCAAAAACCAATCTTTTATAGTATTCGCATTTGATAGTGTTTCTTGTGTAGTAAACGTTTTTGAGACTACTACGAAAAGAGTCGTCTCTGGATTTAATTTTTTAATAACTTCGTTAACATGGTCGCCGTCAACATTACTAACAAAATAGGTTGTTAAATGGTTTTTATAAAATTGCAAAGCGTCTACAACCATAGCTGGCCCCAAGTCTGAACCCCCAATACCAATGTTAACTACATGTGTAAATGGTTTACCTGTATAACCTTTTCTTTCTCCATTTACTACTTGGTTGGTAAAAGCTTCTATTTTTCGTTTTACACTATGTACTTCAGGAATAATATTCACTCCATCAACATCAACTATAGCCGACTCTGGTGCTCTTAAGGCTGAATGTAATACTGCTCTTCCTTCGGTTTGATTTATTTTTTCTCCTGAAAACTGACTTTGAATAGCCTGTTTTAACTTAACATCATCTGCTAGCTCCAACAAATACTTAAAAGTTTCTTCTGTGAATCTGTTTTTTGAAAAATCTACATAAAAATCATCCCATTTAATGGTAAATTTATTAGCTCTTTCTTGATCTTCAACAAATAAATCTTTCATATGTAAACTCTTCACTTCATTAAAATGCTCCTTTAATTTTTCCCAAGCATTAGTTGTAGTAGGGTTGGTTGTTGGTAATGCCATAATTTAAAAATTCTGTGTGATGAGATTTTCATTAAAGTGTTCCTCTGGCACATCTTCATCAAATTGTATACTGTCCAGTTGAACTTTGATAGGTTTTATATATTCTAAATATCTTGCTTTTAATGAATCTGAAATGGGTTTTGCCTCGGGGAGTTTTTGCTTGAATGGATCTACCTGTTTACCATTAACCCAAAACCGATAGCAAACATGTGGACCACCTGTATTTCCAGTCATGCCAACCCATCCAATTACATCGCCTTGCTTGACAAATTGCCCTACTTTTACATTACGCTTCCTCATATGCAAATACTGAGTTTCATAAGTGGCATTATGTCTAATTTTAACATAATTACCGTTACCACCTCTGCGTTCAGATTTAGTAACCGTTCCGTTGGCGGTTGCCATAATAGGCGTGTCTATTGGAGCAGCAAAATCAGTACCTTTATGGGCTCTCACTTTGTAACCGTAAACCGCTATTCTTCTTCTTAAATTATAACGGGAAGATATCCTACTAAACTTAACGGGAGCTTTCAAAAAGGCGCGACGCAAATTTTTGGCTTCATCGTTAAAATAATCAATAATACCTTTTACAGAATCTGTTTCAAATTGAAAGGCGTAAAACGGTTCGTTATTATGTTCAAAATAAGCTGCCTTTACATCATGAATGCCGCCATAAATAGAATCGTCTATATACTTATCAGTATAAATTACCTTAAATCTATCTCCTTTTTGAAGACGTCTAAAATCAATGGTCCATGCATAAATATCATCTGCCAGTTTATTTGTTAATACAGGGCTAATTCCTTTTGCATCTAAAGTTTCAGAAATACTACTGGTAATTATTCCTGTAACGGTTTTTTCTATATAGGTGATTGGTTTTCTACTTTTAAAAGCATGTATAGAATCTTTAAAATTAATTACAATGTATTCTTCCTTATTAGGCTGATAGATAAAAGACTCTGGCAATTCTAAAGAATCTTTTGAACATAAAATTGTGTAAGGCTTCCCTTTTTGAAAAAATCTAGCAATGTTATAGGTTTCTTTCGTTTTTTCGGCTATGTGGAATATTTTAGGATACCCTATTTTATTCTGTTCTAAAATTTGCCCAAAACTTTCTCCTGACTTTACCGTATCTCGCTTTACTACATAATTATTTAAGTTGAAACCAAATTCAAAAATATCTTTGGGAGCATTGACAACAGTAATTTCTTCTTTTACACTGTCTTCTTTTTTATCTTCTTTGCATGCATTGAAAAGAAGCATTAAAAACATTAATATAATTAAATATTTGTTCCCCACGCTTCTATCTCTTTTGTTGTCCATAATTCTGGAAAAAATATTCTTTTCTGATACTTTGGATGCATATATTTAACCCACTCACTACCTCCAGTAGCCTCAGCTGTTTTACCTCCAATGTTTAAATAGTGATTAGCCGTATTATAATGAGCCATGACCCATTTAATATTCACAGTAAAATCATAGTGTCGCATTGCTTTAATCAGTGCTTTGTTTTGTTGTGCCTTTTGTGGTAAACTTTTAAATTTTGCCCAAAGATTATTTTTATAATAAAATTTGGTAAATCTAATAAACTCTTCTTTATATCGTTCTTCAAATGCTGTTAAAGTATAACTCTTTTTTCCTGTTTTGTAATCTTTACCCGCTGCTTGCCAATACAAATGCTCAAAAGCATTTTCATAAGACGAATTCCTATCAATAGTATCTCTGAATCTTTTATCTATTAGATTAATTAGTGCTGTTGAGGCAAACTCTATTTTTCTGTACTGTGCACTCTGAAATCCGCTTGCAGGTATTAAAGTTTGCCTAAACTTGTTATACTGCTCTATATTCATACCATCTTTCATAATACTAAAAGAGGATGTCAATACATCAAAATAACGACTTATACGCATTATTTTATCTGTAAAAGTCTCTGTTTCTAAATTTTCAGCTTTTGCAAGCTGTTCAATTTCGGTAAGTATCATTTTAAACAAAAGCTCTGTAACCTGATGGTAAATAATAAATACCATTTCATCAGGAAAATGAGTTCTGGGCAATTGAAGATTTAATAAGGCATCGGTCTGTATATAATCCCAATAAGAAATAGGTTTACTGTACAACAAGCCTTCCAGGTGATCTTCTAAATCTTGGTCTATGGCGTTGTATTTGTCTTTAAGTTGTTTAGTAATATTAGAATCTAAACCCATTATCGTTTAACTACTATTTGGAAGGGATGTTTTAGACCCCTAAAAGCTTCTAAATCTGCCCTTAAAGAGCCCACAGCCAAATCTGCTTTGATGCGCAAAGGTACTTTATTTTTATCTTTAGTTACCCAAACCGTTAAACTTTCTTCTTCTTTAAATACGCGTCCAGCCAAAACATATGGTCTGAATTTTAGGGTTTCTACATCACCAAAATCTGTATTAATAGTCTCCTCGCCAAGGTATTCTAACTTAAACCTGTAGCTTTCTTTATCATAATACATATCTACCAGAACTTCATCGCCAATTTTTAAAGTATCAATTATAATATTATTGCGTAAGTAATAAAACGTAGACACCATATCATGTATGTTGGGTTTTATATTTACAACGGTTTTGGTTTTATTCTTTTTATCATTTACATGGGCTTTTTTATTGATATGATCAAAATCAATTTCAAGGTTTTTAGTATACCCTCCCTCATCAATGTCTCTTATAAATTTATAGGGTATATTGGTCTTTTTATCAAAGTAACTTTCGTATCGATCTTCTACTTTAAAAAACCATTTTATCATGCCAGTTGTCCAACCTTTTCCCTTCACATGATATACTTCTTTGTTATTTAATGTAGCATGTTTGACAGCAAGTGTTGCATTACCTGCTTTTAAGAAGCCGCTGTAGCTCATTTTAAATTTAAACCACTCGCCATCCTGAAATGCTTTTTCTTCCTGAGCAAAAGACACTTGTGAGAAGCCTATTATAAGTAATAATATAAGTAGTAATTTACGCATTCTTCTTTGGGTTATGTAATTAACTTCTAGCTATACATTTTATTGTTTTAGCTTAGAAATACAATTACTATTCCAAAAATATAAAAAAACTTCGGAGTGCCTTTTCTTATAAGAAGTTCTTAACAATTATTTGTCACAAAAACTCTATTAAATGCTAGTTATAACATCATTTTAATCGAAATTTTCGCTAGAGCGTACCTCGTTTAGCTTGTTCTCTCTCAATAGACTCAAACAAAGCTTTAAAATTACCAGCCCCAAAACCTCGAGCACCCATACGTTGGATAATTTCAATGAACAACGTAGGTCTGTCTTGAACGGGTTTTGTAAATATTTGAAGTAAATAGCCTTCTTCATCGGCATCTATCATAATACCCAAGCTTTGAAGAGTCTTAATATCTTCTTTCAATTGATGATCATGAGCCAACAAACGTTCAGGAACGGCTTCATAATAAGTTTTTGGTGGTATAGATAAAAACTCTACGCCTCTAGAGCGCATGCCTTTTACTGTTGAAATAATATCATCGGTTGCAACAGCAATATGCTGTACTCCTGCACTTTCATAAAAATCTAAATATTCTTCAATTTGAGATTTTTTCTTGCCTTTGGCAGGTTCGTTTATTGGGAATTTTATACGCCCATTACCATTACTCATTACTTTACTCATTAATGCCGAGTATTCTGTATGAATTTGTTTATCATCGAACGACAAAAAGTTTTCAAAACCCATCACATCTTCATACCATTTTACCCAGGTATTCATTTGTCCCCAACCAACATTTCCAACCATGTGATCTACATATTTTAAACCAAGCGGTTCTGGGTTGTAGTCTGACTCCCACTTTTCGAATTTAGGCATAAACACTCCATTGTAATTTTTACGTTCTACAAACATGTGTATAGTTTCGCCGTAAGTATAAATTCCAGCGCGAATCACTTCACCATGTTCATCAGACTCTATAAAAGGCTCCAAATATGATTTGGCGCCTCTACTTGTTGTTTCCTTGTAAGCTTTTCTTGCATCTTCAACCCAAAGCGCAATAACTTTTACACCATCACCGTGTTTAACAATATGTTCATTTATTGGATTTTTAGAGTTTAATGGTGTGGTAAGCACTAATTTAATTTTATCTTGCTTAAGCACATAGGAAACCATGTCTTTACTTCCCGTTTCCAAACCTTTATAGGCATAAGATTGAAACCCAAATGCGGTTTTATAAAAGTGTGCCGCTTGTTTAGCATTACCCACGTAAAGTTCTATGTAGTCTGTCCCTAAAAGTGGCAAAAAATCTTGTGCGCCCTCAAATATTTTTTCTAAACCGTAGTTTACTGATTTTATGTCTTTCATATCAAAAGCCCACCCTAACCCTCCCAAAGGGAAGGAACTCTAAACTGGACGTTGGGAGTTTATTATTATGTTTTTTTAATGAACGTATTAAAAAGTCCACTTCGGGGATTTAGGGGCTTACATCCAAGATTTATGGTAACCTTCATCGGCAATTTTCATAGCTTCTTCTGTAACCATAAGTGGTTTGAATGTATCTACCATTACTGCCAACTCATTTGTTTTTACCTGCCCAATGCTACGCTCTGTAGCTCCAGGATGCGGGCCATGCGGAATACCCGCTGGATGCAGTGAGATATGTCCTGCTTCAATATCGTTGCGACTCATAAAATCGCCATCAACATAATACAGAACCTCATCAGAATCAATATTACTGTGATTATAGGGAGCTGGTATTGCCTGTGGATGATAATCATACAAACGCGGCACAAAACTGCACACTACAAAGGCATCTGTCTCAAAAGTTTGATGTACTGGCGGCGGTTGATGCACACGTCCTGTAATAGGTTCAAAATCGTGAATTGAAAAGGCGTAAGGATAGTTGTAACCATCATACCCAACAACATCAAACGGATGTGAGGCATATACCATTTCTATAATATCGCCTTGTTTTTTTACTTTAATAAGAAAATCACCGTTTTCGTTGTAAGTTTCTAATTCTTGTGGTTGCCTGATGTCGCGTTCACAAAACGGCGCATGCTCTAATAACTGTCCAAACCAATTGCGATACCTCTTAGGCGTGTAAATGGGCCGATGAGATTCAACAATGAAAAGTCGGTTATCTGCTGTATCAAAATCTATTTTATAGATGATGCCACGCGGTACCAATAGATAATCTCCGTATTTGAAATCGAGATTCCCCAACATGGTTCTTAAAGTTCCAGTTCCTTTATGAACGAAAATCAATTCATCGGCATCGGTGTTTTTATAAAAATAGTTCTGGGTTGATTGTTTTGGAGCTGCCAATACAATGGCGCAATCTTTATTTACCAAAACTGTTTTTCTGCTTTCTAAATAATCATCTTCCGGTTTTACTTGAAATCCTTTGAAGCGATACGATTTAATATTATTTTTTAAAGCAATTTTTGGTGCCACATTGAATTGCTTTCTTATTTCCTTAACCTGAGTGGGACGCTGTTCATGGTAGCTATTGGTTGACATCCCATCAAAACCAATAGTACCAAACAACTGCTCATAGTATAAACTACCATCTGGTTTTCTAAACTGCGTATGACGTTTAGGTGGAATATTTCCTAATTTATGATAAAATGGCATTTTTTTAAAATTAGATACTAGCCTGATAATATGGCTAATAGCGTTGTATTAAAGATAAGAAATTTATAAGATTCCTACGAATTAAGCAATAATAATGTTGCCTGCTTATTCAGGATTTCTCTTAATAAGATAATGTAGAAATTGCAATAAGTCTTTAAATAAAACCCTCATAACGATACAAATATCGAGAAAATTCATAAACCCTATTCTTAAGATTTAGTTAAAACCAAAACCCTAAATTAACAAATAAAACACCTTGGTTTTGTTCTGGTGAGAAGCTATATTTCGCTTGAATTGGCCCTAAAAATGTATCAATGGCATAACCAAAAGCATAGCCTCTGTAATCAGGTAGTGTAAACCATTCGCCTGAATCAAAAATATCGTCATCAACATTAGCCCAATTCCCCTCTAAAGTAAGGTGATGATTTTTAAGCACCTCAAAATCTAAACCTGCATATGCTTTCACAAAACTATTCCCAGTGATTGAAATAAAATCATAACCTAAAAAGGGAATATAATTATTTATTAAATCATTGCCAAAACCACCCAGCGCAAAATCTAAGGTTTGTGTTGACTTATCGCCTAATTTAAAACCACCGCTCGTTTGTAAATTAATTGCTAGTTTGTCAGATATTGTAAAAGCGTAACCCATATTAGCTTTTGCCAATGTAAATGGCTCAAAATCAGTATTAAAATGAGATGCATAAACATAGGTGTGAATGTCACCATTAAAAAGAATTCCTTTTTTAGGGAAATATTTATCATCATAGGTGTCTAAATTTAGCCATCCAAAAACGCTTAAATAATCTGTATTTTCAAAAATGAAATCCTCATTTTCGTTATTGGTTGCCAAGGTTTCTGATGAAATTTCTAATCGCTTGTGTTCTGCACCAATACTTAAGGCAAAATCTTTTCTAAATAAGGTTTGTAAATAAAACTGATTGGTTTGGTCTTGTAATTCAACTTCAATTTTATTTAAACCTGTGGCATTTATTTCAGCATCATCCAATAGCAATTCGGCATTTATATTTTTGTAGAAATTATTAAATCTAGATCGTAGCCCCACACTCCAATAAAAACCCTTATCAATTAAATACTCAAAATCATAACGCACATTATCTCCCAGAACCACATCTAAAGAAGCCATATCACTATCAAACAACAATCGTTTTTTTGTAATGTTAACTAAAAGACCACTTTTGTATAAATCGTCGTAATGCACACCAAATTTTAAAAATGTAGTTGTTTCGGCTTCTTTTAAATTAGCATAAAAATCAAACCCTTCTTTATTTTTTGAAGTCTTTAATTCATATTCAAATGAATCAAAATTATTAGTAGCTACTAAGCTATTGATTCCTTCCATTAGCTTATTATAAGCTATTTTTTCGCCACTCTTAAATTTTAATTTACCTAAAACGTAAGCTCTTGTGTACTTTTCTAGGCCTTTTACTAAAATTTGATTGATAGTAACACTATCCTGCTGGTAAGGAGTTAATTTAAGGTTAGAGTTACTAGATTTTTTTGGTAGCATATGTAATTCTTCAACTTTTTCTAAACCAGCTATTTCACCTAAATCTACAATTGTGTTTGCATCATTAAAAGATACTACCGTGTAATCTTTTATATCTGGCTTTATGTAAATATCCGTCTTTTTGGACTTCACCTCCATATCCTTAATGGTTCTGAAGTTGTTAATTTGAAGCAATACATCAGGAGCCGAAGTTAATTCATCTCTATTCATTAGTCCGTCTTGCACATCAACCCCAATAATAATTTTCATGCCCTTAGCTCTTAGTTCATCTATTGGGTAATTATTAACTACGCCGCCGTCAATAAGTACTTGATTATTTAGCATTACAGGTTGAAACAAGGAGGGCAATGCCCCACTAGCCATAATACTTTGAGTAAGATTGCCTTTTTCTAAAATGACTTGTTTACCAGTTTCCATATTGGTTGCTACACAAAAAAACGGAATAGGTAGCTCACTAAAATTTTCTATTTCATTAACATGAAGTAATAATTTAAGTAAATAACTATACGCATTTTGACCTTTTGAAAGGGCTGAAGGTAATGTTAATTTAAAATCATCAAAAGGTAATTTTAAAGCATATTTCTCGTCATTATTTCGTTCGAAAAAACCTTTTGAGGCTCGAGGTAAATTATCGATGATGATGTTGTCAAAATCAGCATTCCTGAAAATTGAATCTAACTGCTTTCCTGAATAACCTGAGGCATATAATGCCCCAACAATAGCACCCATACTAGTTCCTGCAACATAATCTACTTTTATGCCTAAACTGTCAATTACTTTGAGTGTACCAATATGCGCCAATCCTTTAGCGCCACCACCACTTAAAACCAAACCCACTTTTGGGTTTTTAATTTGCAATGAATCATTTTGCGCTTTCGCGGAAATGAAGACAAAAAGAATTAGGAGTGATATGATAACTGATTTTTTCAAATTTTAAAATCTTGAAAAATTGTTTTATTCATGATAATAATTATAAACTTTTTCAGCTCTAGAATTTCCTATAACCGCTTCCAATTCATCTAATTTGGCATTGGCAACTCGTTTAGCCGATTTAAAATGTTTCAATAGCTCCACAACCGTTCTTTCTCCAATGCCTGGTATGGTCTCCAATTCTGTATTTAGCGCACTTTTACTACGTTTATTCCTGTGATGTTCTATCCCAAAACGATGTGCCTCATTACGTAATTGCTGAATGATTTTTAAGGTTTCGCTTTTCTTATCTAAATATAAGGGAATTGGATCATTTGGATAGTATAATTCTTCTAAACGTTTTGCAATACCTACAATAGCTACTTTACCACGTAAACCTAATAGGTCTAAGCTTTTTAGCGCCGATGATAATTGGCCTTTACCACCATCAATTATTATGAGCTGTGGTAATGGCTGGTCTTCATCTAATAAACGTTTATAACGCCTTAAAACCACTTCTTCCATAGATGCAAAATCATCGGGACCTTCTACCGTTTTGATATTAAAATGGCGGTAATCTTTTTTACTTGGCTTGCCATTTTTAAAAACAACACAAGCCGCTACTGGATTTGTTCCTTGAATGTTTGAATTATCAAAACATTCAATATGTCTTGGTTCTTCATTCAGTCTTAAATCGGCTTTCATTTGTGCCATGATACGGTTAGCATGTCTATCTGGATCTACAATCTTGTCTTGCTTAAAACGCTCCATTCTGTAATACTTCGCATTACGAAGTGACAAATCCAAAATATGCTTTTTATCACCTAGTTTAGGAATGGTTACCTTAATATGGCCTCCTAAATCAACCTTAAAAGGCACATAAACTTCTTTAGATTTAGAATGAAACCTTTGCCTTATTTCGGTAATTGCTAATTCTAGTAATTCTTTATCGGTTTCATCCAATTTCTTTTTAATTTCTAGGGTATGCGACCTAATGATTGCCCCATATGATAATTGTAAAAAATTTACATAACCGTAGGTTTCATCGCTCATAATAGAAAACACGTCTACATTACTGATTTTGGGATTTACAATAGTTGACCGCGCTTGGTAGTTTTCTAAAACTTCAATTTTCTCCTTAATTTTTTGTGCTTCTTCAAACATCATGTCCTGAGCATATTGGTTCATTTGCTTTTTAAACTGATGTAAAGAGTCCTTAAAATTTCCTTTTAAAATTTGACGAATGGCCTTAATATTTTCATTGTAGGCCGCTTCTGTTTCTTTGCCTTCACAAGCACCTTTACAATTTCCTAGATGATACTCTAAACAAACTTTGTATTTACCTGCATCAATTTTTGATTTGGTTAAATCATAATTACAAGTTCGTAATGGATACAACCCTTTTATTAAGTCTAGCAAGGTATGTAACGTTTTTCCACTGGTATATGGACCAAAATACTCACCACCTCCTTTAAAAATGCGTCTGGTAGAAAACACTCTAGGAAAACGTTCATTTTTTACACAAATCCACGGATAGGATTTATCATCTTTCAACATCACATTATAACGTGGTTGATGTTTTTTAATAAGATTGTTTTCTAGCAGCAAAGCATCGGTTTCGGTTTCAACCACAATGTGTTTTATTCTAGCTATCTTCTTTACTAGTACTCTGGTTTTACCGTTATCATGCGTTTTTGTAAAATAAGAATTAACCCTTTTTTTTAAGTTTTTGGCTTTACCAACATAAATAATGGCTCCTTCTTTATCAAAGTATTGATAAACTCCAGGTTGGTTGGGTAAGGTTTTTAACTGTATCTCTAAAGTAGGTACATCCATTATCTCAAAGGTAATTATTAAATATCTTATGATTATTTTTTGGTTAACTAAATATTTGTATTTACTAATTTACTACATTACGCCACTTTCTAAAAAAACTAATGAGCAAAACAATTATTGGTAGAATAGATAAGGTAGATTTTCCAAAATTAGAACTCTACAATATTGATGTTAAAATAGATACAGGAGCTTATACTTCTGCAATACACTGTTCTGAAATTATTGAAATTGATAAAACATTACTTTGTATTTTCAATAGTAACGTACATCAAAACTTTGGCAAAACAGAGATGATTTTTGATTCATATTCCTTAACCAATGTTAAAAGCAGCAACGGCTATAAGGTAAACAGATACAAAGTAAAATCAGAAGTTATATTTTTTGGAAAAACGTATAAGATTAACTTAACTTTAAGCACTAGAGACGACATGAAATTTCCAGTGTTAATTGGCAGGCAATTTTTAAGCAAAAAGTTTATAGTTGACGTAGATTTAGAAAACGTTTCGTATTACAAAAAAACACCATGAACATAGTTATTCTTTCAAGAAACGAACACCTTTATTCTACCGGAAGACTTATTGAAGAAGGCGAAAATAGAGGGCATCAAGTTGAAGTCATTGATCCCCTAAAATGCGACCTTATTATTGAAAAGGAAAAACCCACCATTTATTACAAAGACCGCTATTTAGATTATGTTGATGCTATTATTCCAAGAATAGGAACATCAGTTACGTTTTTTGGTTGTGCCGTAGTACGCCAATTTGAAATGATGAATGTGTTTACTTCGGTTACTTCTGATGCCATTATAAGATCAAGAGATAAATTACGTAGTTTCCAACGTTTGTCTAAAGCTGGTATTGGTATGCCAAAAACAGTCTTCACTAACTACTCCCGTGATATTGTAAAAGTATTAGACCATGTTGGAGGCGCTCCTGTAATTATTAAACTATTGGAAGGTACTCAAGGTTTAGGTGTGGTTTTAGCCGAAACTAAAAATGCCGCCGAATCTGTTCTGGAGGCTTTTAATGGCTTACAAGCAAGAGCACTGGTGCAAGAATATATTGCCGAAGCTAAAGGTGCCGATTTAAGAGCTTTAGTAGTTGACGGACATGTGGTTGGTGCTATGAAACGTCAAGGAAAAGAAGGTGAATTTCGCTCTAACCTACATAGAGGTGGCAGCGCAGAAATCATTAAACTTAATGAGGCTGAAATAAAGGTAGCCATGAATGCTGCAAGAGCATTAAAACTACCGGTTTGTGGTGTAGATATGTTGCAATCTGCCAGAGGGCCTTTACTTTTGGAAGTAAATTCAACACCTGGTTTAGAGGGCATAGAAAAGGCTACGGGAAGAAATATAGCTAGAAGCATTATAACTTATATTGAAAGAAACAGACGCTAATTATTTTAAAACCAATATGGGTACTGAAAAACAAGTCTTAACTATTCTTAAAGAAACTATTGCTCCCGGAGAAAGTAAAGAAGTAAACTTTGATGTAGCCAACCTTCATACCTCAACTTCTGTAAATGTACCTGTAATTATTGAGCGTTCTAAAAAGCCAGGCCCAACAGTTTTATTTACTGCCGGTATTCATGGTGATGAAGTTAATGGTGTAGAAATTGTAAGACAGCTCATTGCTAAGGGTATCAATAAACCTAAACGGGGCACCATTATTTGTATACCTGTTATCAATATTTTTGGATTCATTAATTTGAGAAGAGAATTTCCTGATGGCAGGGATTTAAACCGTGTGTTCCCTGGTAGCCTAAAGGGTTCTTTAGCCAGTAGAGTAGCTTATAAATTAGTAAATGAAGTGATTCCTCACGTAGATTACATCATTGATTTCCACACCGGTGGCTCAGGGCGTTTTAATGCTCCTCAAATACGTATTATTGATGGTGATATTGAACTCAAACAACTGGCTAAAATTTTTGGCGCTCCATTTGTTCTTTATTCCAAAAACCTGAATAAATCGTTTAGAAACACCTGCTATAAACTTAATAAACCTCTCATACTTTTTGAAGGTGGTAAGTCTTTTCATATTGATAATACAGTAACAAATTCTGGAGTAAACGGCTCTAAACGGATACTAAAGCATTTGGATATGCTTAATCCAAAGTTTAAAGCTTCTATACCACAAAAAGAATGCGTTTTTATTAAAGACAGCAAATGGGTACGAGCTAAATTATCTGGGATGTTTAAAGCACAGATTAAAATAAACTCAAAAGTTCAAAAAGGGGATTTATTAGGGAACATTACAGACCCTTATGGCAAACTCAATTACTTTGTAAAGGCCCAAAATTCTGGTTTTATCATTAATGTAAACGAATCACCCATTGTATATCAAGGCGATGCACTTTTTCATATAAGCACCAAACTAAATGACAAAAGCTGAACTACGTAAAAAATATAAGGCTTTACGCAATAATTTATCATTAAATGATGTAGATGAAAGGAGTATGCTTATTGCAAATCAGCTCTTAAAACTTCCCATTTGGGATTATTCTTTTTATCATATTTTCTTATCTATAGAAGAACAAAAAGAAGTAAATACAGAATATATTTTAAGTATCCTGTCTGGAAAAGACAAAAATATAGTGGTTTCTAAAAGTGATTTTGAAAATAGGCAAATGACACACTTTTTATTAACAGACAATACTAAAATTAAAAAGAATCATTATAACATTCCAGAGCCTATTGATGGAATTGAGATTTCAAACCAAAACATAGACGCGGTGTTTATACCTCTTTTGGCTTTCGATAAACGAGGTAACCGTGTTGGTTATGGCAAAGGTTTTTATGATTTATTTTTGGCTAACTGCAAACCTAAAACTATTAAAATAGGATTATCCTTTTTTGATGCCGAAGAAGTAATAACCGATATTTTTGAAGGCGATATTAAACTCAATTATTGTGTGACACCAAAGCAAGTCCACACATTTTAGGCTTCTATATCTTTCTTTGAAAACGCCCTTTTATTAAACACAATGAGCATTATAAAACCCGTGCTTATGGCAACGTCGGCTATATTAAAAATGGGTTCAAAAAAATTAAATCGTTTGCCTCCGTAAAAGGGAACCCAATTAGGTAAATCTATTTCAATTAATGGAAAGTATAGCATATCTACTACCTTACCATGTAGTAAACTATCATAACCACCAGTACCTGGCATAAAAACAGCCATTTGCCCATAGCTATCGCTAAAAAGAATTCCATAAAAAACAGAATCTATAATATTACCAAGAGCACCAGCAAAAATAAAGGCAATGGCTAAAATAAGTACTTTTGGTTTATGCTTTTTAGTAACATCATAAAGCCAATAACCAATTCCGCAAATGGCTACCATTCTAAAAACTGTTAAACATACTTTGGCAGTTCTTTCATTCATAAAAGGAATAAAATCACTAATTTTTGTACCCCATGCCATCCCGTCATTTTCAATAAAGAAAATTTTAAACCAACTAAAAACCTCAACGGTTTCCTGAAGTTCAAAATGCGTTTTAATGTATATTTTGCTTATTTGGTCAATTAGCAAAATAACAATAATTAGTATGATAGATTTTTTTAATGACATGACTTAATATACTACCTTAAAAATGTTCCTAACCTCAATAACCATTCAAACCAGAATTTTAAGGCACAAAAAAAGCGTCTTTCATTAAAAAATGATGACGCTTCTGTATTATTCATGAGCCCTCTTTTCAAAGAGATTAACTATTTCTGCATGTTTTTGGCTTCAATACTTAAGGTAGCATGAGGCACTAATTCTAAACGCTTTTTATTAATTAACTTACCAGTAACTCTGCAAATACCATAAGTTTTGTTTTCTATTCTAATTAAAGCATTCTTAAGATCGCGAATAAATTTTTCTTGACGGATAGCTAACTGAGAATTAGACTCTTTACTCATTACTTCACTACCCTCGTCAAACGCTTTAAAGGTAGGCGATGTATCATCTGTACCGTTATTATGATCATTCATATAGGCACTTTTTATGAGTTCTAAATCATGTTGCGCCTTGTCAATTTTTTCTTGAATCAACTTTTTAAATTCTGCTAACTCTGCATCTGAATATCTTGCACTTGTTGCTCCCATAGTTTTAATGTTTTTGGATAAACAACTTCGTATTAATATCATCAAAAGCAATATCTATACCGTTGTCTAAATTCTCAATTATTTCAAGTCCTTCTGCTAACGTTTCCGTTTTAATATATGCCATATTTGAATCTATAGCATTTACTATATTCTCGTCTTTTTGAAGTTTAACATCAATTCTGTCTGTAACTTCAAACCCTGAATCCTTACGTAAATTTTGAATACGGTTGATAAGTTCTCTCGCAATTCCTTCACTTCGCAAATCCTCAGAAATGGTAACATCTAGGGCGACTGTTAATGTACCTTCATTGGCAACTAACCAGCCTTCTATGTCTTGCGATGTAATTTCGACATCTGCAAGCCCTAAAGTAATATTTTTTCCGTTAATGTCAACCTCAATTTCACCAGTTTGTTCAATTTTTTTAATATCCTCTACATTAAACTGTCTAACGGCATTAGCGATGAGCTTCATATCTTTTCCAAATCTTGGACCCAATGCCTTAAAATTAGGTTTTATTTGTTTTACTAAAATATCTGAGGCATCTTCTATAAGCTCAACTTCCTTAACGTTTACTTCGTGCTTTATCAAATCAGACACCGCTAAAATCTCTTCCTTTTGTTGTTTCCCATCAATAGGAATCATTATTTTTTGAAGCGGTTGACGCACCTTTATCTTTTCCTTTGCTCTTAACGATAATACTAAAGATGATATGGTTTGTGCACTTTCCATTTTACGTTCTAAAGCCTTATCTACATAACTTTCATCATAAACCGGAAAGTTAGCCAAATGCACACTTTCAAAAGGTTCTTTTTTAGTAACCGAATTTAAATCTTGATATAGTTTATCCATGTAAAATGGTGCAATTGGCGCCCCCAATTTCGCAATGTTAACCATACAAGTGTATAAGGTTTGGTATGCCGAAATTTTATCGGCTTGATAATCACCTTTCCAAAAACGCCTTCTACTTAAGCGTACAAACCAGTTACTCAAATAATCTTGTGTAAAATCTGATATAGATCTAGCTGCTTTTGTAGGTTCGTAATCGGCATAATAGTCATCTACTTTCTTAATAAGCGTGTGTAATTCTGAAAGTATCCAACGGTCTAACTCAGGCCTCTCTTCTAATGGTATATCGGTTTCAGCATAACTAAATTTATCTAAATTAGTATATAGACTAAAGAAAGAGTATGTATTATAAAGTGTTCCAAAGAATTTTCGTTTTACTTCCTCAACGCCTTCTATATCGAATTTCAGGTTATCCCAAGGGTTAGCATTAGAGATCATATACCAGCGAGTAGCATCGGCTCCATAATTCCCTAAAGTTTCAAATGGGTCAACAGCATTTCCTAAGCGTTTAGACATTTTTTGTCCGCTCTTATCAAGAACTAATCCATTAGATACCACGTTTTTGTAAGCTACAGAGTCAAAAACCATAGTACCAATAGCATGCAAAGTGTAGAACCACCCACGGGTTTGATCAACCCCTTCTGCTATAAAATTGGCTGGATATGTTGTACCCTCGTCAATTAAATCTGAATTTTCAAATGGATAGTGCCATTGTGCATAGGGCATAGAGCCAGAATCGAACCAAACATCAATTAAATCACTCTCACGTTTCATTGGTTTTCCTGACGGTGACACTAAAGTAATTTGATCTACAATATTTTTATGCAAATCAATTTTGGCATAATTTTCATCACTCATGTTGCCAACCTGAAAGTCCACAAAAATATCAGCTTTTAAAACACCTGCTTTTATGGCTTTTTGCATTTCAGCTTTTAATTCTTCAACAGAACCAATACATAATGCTTCTTTACCATCTTCAGTTCTCCAAATTGGCAATGGAATACCCCAATAACGGGAACGTGATAAGTTCCAATCGTTAGCATTGGCCAACCAGTTTCCAAAGCGTCCTGTTCCTGTAGCTTTTGGTTTCCAGTTTATAGTTTCATTTAGTTCAAACATTCTGTCTTTAACATCTGTAACTTTTATAAACCAAGAATCTAGTGGGTAGTAAAGTATGGGTTTATCGGTACGCCAACAGTTTGGGTAACTGTGTTTATATTTTTCAACCTTAAAGGCTTTATTTTCTTCTTTTAGTTTGATAGCAATTTCAACATCCACAGAACGTTCCGGAGCCTCATTTTCCTCATAGTATTCGTTTTTCACATACTTACCTGCTAACTCCTTCATTTCAGGACGGAAACGCCCTTGTAAATCGACTAACGGCACTAGGTTACCATTTTCATCTTTTACCAACATAGGTGGTACTTCGGGAATCGCTTGTTTAGCAACCAAGGCATCATCAGCTCCAAACGTAGGTGCTGTATGCACAATACCCGTACCGTCTTCAGTAGTAACGAAATCACCCGAAATAACTCTAAAAGCATTTTCAGGATTGTCGTTTGGCAAGGTATATGGTAATAATTGCTCGTATTTAATACCGACTAAATCGGAGCCTTTACATTCTGAAATTATGCGATACGGTATTTTTTTATCAGAAGATTTAAATGAAGTTATTTCATCTGCACTATCAACTTGATAAAACTTACCCACAAATTGTTTAGCTACTAATGGTTTTCCCAAAATTACTTTTACAGACTCATAAGTGTACTGGTTAAATGTTTCAACCAACACATAATCTATTTTGGGACCTACAGTAAGCGCCGTATTACTTGGCAGTGTCCAAGGTGTGGTGGTCCATGCTAGAAAATGAATGTCGCCTTCATTTTGTAAAAAGTTTGGTAACGAATCTGTATTTGCTTTAAACTGGGCAACAACTGTAGTGTCTGTAACATCTTGATACGTGCCTGGTTGATTTAACTCGTGTGAACTTAAACCCGTTCCTGCCTTAGGAGAATATGGCTGAATGGTGTAACCCTTGTAAAGCAAATCTTTGTTATAGATTTGTTTTAAAAGCCACCAAACGCTTTCCATATATTTGGGTTCGTAGGTGATATAAGGATCATCCATATCAACCCAATAACCCATTTTTTCAGTTAAGTTGTTCCAAACCCCAGTGTAACGCATCACCGCTTTTCTACAAGCCTTGTTATAATCTTCAACTGAAATACTTTTGCCAATATCTTCTTTGGTAATACCCAACTCTTTTTCAACACCAAGCTCAATGGGCAACCCATGTGTATCCCAGCCTGCTTTACGTTTAACTTGATAGCCTTTTTGAGTTTTATAACGACAAAAAATATCTTTAATAGCACGAGCCATAACATGATGAATACCCGGTAATCCATTAGCAGATGGAGGCCCTTCAAAAAACACAAAAGATTCTTGCCCCTCTCTGGAGGTTATACTCTTTTCAAATATGTTATTTTCTTGCCAATAGTTTAGAATTTCTTCGGCCACCTTTGGTAAGTCAAGTCCTTTATATTCAGGAAATTTGCTACTCATTTACGCTTAAATCTTATAAGGGTGCGAATTTAAGGAATTTTGAGAAAAACGAAGTACTGATTTACACTATTTTAGACGATAAATCCAATCAAATCCTCAATTTTGGAAATCATTTGAATTCTAATAGAAGAGCTTTTGAGAGAAATTTTATTGTATTTAGATATAAAAATAGTAGAAAAGCCTAATTTTTCGGCTTCTAGAATGCGTTGCTCAACGCGTTGTATAGGACGAATTTCACCTGACAGACCAACCTCTGAGGCAAAACAAAAATCCTGTTGTAGCGCTACATCTTCATTTGATGATAAAATAGCTGCAACAACTGCTAAATCAATAGCTGGGTCATCAACATTAATACCTCCAGTAATGTTCAAAAAAACATCTTTAGCTCCCAACCTAAATCCAGCGCGTTTTTCTAAAACAGCTAACAACATGTTAAGTCGTTTTGCATTAAAACCAGTGGCAGAGCGTTGCGGCGTACCATAGACGGCTGTACTTACCAAAGCTTGAACTTCAATCATTAACGGGCGCATACCTTCTAGAGTTGCAGCTATTGCATTTCCCGATAACTCTTCATCTTTTTTTGAAATTAGAATCTCTGAAGGATTTGACACCTCTCTCAATCCGGAACCTTGCATTTCATATATACCCAATTCATTCGTAGACCCAAATCTGTTTTTATTAGCTCTTAAAATTCTAAACACATGATTACGATCACCTTCAAACTGTAGTACCGTATCCACCATGTGCTCTAAAATTTTAGGGCCAGCTATATGACCATCTTTTGTAATATGACCAATGAGAATAACTGGGGTAGCCGTTTCTTTGGAAAACTTGATAAGCTCTGTAGTACATTCCTTTATTTGTGAAATACTACCCGAAGACGACTCTATATAATCGCTATGAAGTGTTTGAATAGAATCTATAATAACAATCTCAGGCTCTAAATCTTCAACTTGCTTGAAAATATTTTGGGTTTTGGTTTCTGTTAAAATGTAACAATTACTGTTGTTAGGATTTATGCGTTCTGCACGCATTTTTATTTGTTTCTGACTTTCTTCACCAGAAACGTATAACACCCTATAAGGTAATTTTAATGAAATCTGTAATAAAAGTGTACTTTTTCCTATTCCGGGTTCACCCCCTAATAATGTTAATGAACCAGGAACCAAACCTCCCCCTAAAACTCTATTAAATTCAGAATCAAGCGTGTTTAATCTTGCATCTTCTGAAAGATCAATCTCATTTATTTTAAGCGGTTTAGAAACATGTTTTATAGTTGAGGTTGTTGTTTTCCAATCACTCTTTTCTGGCTTTTGAATAACCTCTTCTGTAATAGTGTTCCAAGCTTTACAAGCGTTACATTGCCCTTGCCATTTAGCATATTGCACCCCACATTTCTGACAAAAAAACGTTGTTTTTACCTTAGCCATTTAGTAACCAAAATCTGCTTTTATTAAATCTGCTTTTTCTAACATCAAATCTTTAGTTAAACCTGCTATTTCATCTAGTATATAAGCCGATTGGTAGGTTCGCATAGCCTTTTTTGGCTCTCCGGTTTCTTCATAAAACCGTGCTAAATAGTAATTTCCTAACAGTGCTTTTGGATAGTGTTTTCTCGCCATCTTACCCAAAGATTCATATTGCTCATAATCTTCATTTTTTTCTATGGCAGCTGCTATGGCTTTAAAATCGTTCACAAGTATTTGCTTGTCTATGGCAAACAAATCTAATATAGTTTGATATTTTTCGGCTAAATACTCTACAGGAGATGTTTCTAATTTTAAAATAACTTCTTTATACTCTTGTTTGGTAATGGGTTGATAGACTTTAAAAATTTTTTCTAGAGCACTAGGTATAACATGTGCAGGCAGCGAATAATGTGATGGTTCTTCAAAACTTTTAAAAGTGTACTGTAATTTTTCATTTTCTAATGATGAGATATCTTTATTTAAAGCCTCCGACATCTGTTTAATAGATTTTGAGTCGTTATCAGTATATGCCAAATAGTAAAACGCTTTAGATTGTAATTTACCGAGACGTTCTGGAACATACTCTATCATATCTGGAGCTAACTCAGGACTAATTGAAATATATGCTTGAAATAATGGGCTTGACTTTAACAGAAAATAATTGATAAAATTAGCTGTTTCTCCATGCCCTACCGCTACTTTAAAATTAGTTATCCTATAATTATACTCTAGATGAGGCATAAGCTCCATGCCAACAAATTCAAAAAAAGCAGCACCCGTTTCAATAGGTAAAGAATTTTGTTCAGAATACATACAATCATCATAACGTTTACCAAGTTGATTAACACCAACTACAATAGCTTCGGGCATATCCTCCCAATATGAATAATAATCAACATTGCCTGCTACAGCTTCAAACATATAATCACCATCAAAAACTATAAACAATGGATATACTTTTTCTTGATTAGAATCATAACCTCTAGGTAATTGAATTTTTATTTGACGCTCATCTCCTAATTTTGAAGATTGAAAAGTTTCGTATTTAACTTGGGAAGTTGTAAAATTTACAGTAAAAAAAAGCAACACTATAAGTAATTGTTTCATTTTGGTAGAATGATTTGAGTTTTATTAAACGGCAAGGTAATAAATAAACTAACAGGTTAAAAACACTGTTTTTAGTTTATAAGCCTTTATTTCACTTTTATTCTATTATAAATTGGCAGATAAATTAAAGATAAGCCTCCAAAAATAATAATTAAAAGTGTTTGAGATGCCCACATAATATAACCAAAAGCTATACTGGGTTCTTCGGCTATTCCAAATAGTGAAAATCCCAAATACACCGCTAACGGATATGCGCCAATGCCTCCGTTAGTTGCTGCAATACTAAAACTAGCCGCAATAAAACCTATTAGAATAGCAGAAAAAGTGATGTCTCTAATGTCTTCCATTGCAAAAGATGTCACATAAAACATAAGTATGTACATAGCCCAAATGAATAAGGTATGGAAAATATAGGCCCACTTCTGTTTCATTTTGAAAACACTTATAGCACCCTCAACTAAACCACTAACAAACGTCCTGATTTTTAAGGCTATTTTAGACGAACTTCTTTTAACTAACCTTGTAAATATGAATACTAAAACTAGTAACCCCAATAATCCTATTATGATTTTTAACGGATTAAAATTTTCAGCTAAAAATCCATAAATAAAATCAAATTGTAGAAAAAGCGTAACCACTATGATTCCAAGCATAACCAGCATATCGGCTATTCGTTCAGCTACTATAGTTCCAAAACCTTTTTCAAAAGGCACCTCTTCATAATTGGTTAAAATAGATGCTCTAGCAACCTCACCCGCCCTTGGGATTGAATAATTAATAAGGTAAGCAGCCATAACAGACATTATACTATTGCCCAACTTAATATTATAACCCATAGGTTCTAACTGAAAACGCCAACGATAGGCTCTTGATAAATGGCTCAAAAAACCTAAAAAAACACCAGCCAAAACCCATTCTTTATTTGCTGTTTTCCAGTATTCATAAATTTTGGGTAAGGGAACTGCCTTTAAAGAATACCAGACTAAAAAAACTCCCAATAATAATGGGAGTACAATTTTTAGTATTCTTTTTATTTTAGGTTTCAATGTTTACTTTAATAGGTTAGTGGCTTCGTCTGGAAACACTAACGAGGGCTTAAACACTTTAGCTTCTTCTATATCCATAATGGCATAGGTGATGAGAATTAAAGTATCTCCTACCGAAACTTTTCTTGCGGCAGCTCCGTTAAGTGTTATCTCTCCACTATTACGTGGACCAGGTATACAATAGGTTTCTAAGCGCTCACCATTGTCATTATTTACAATCTGAACTTTTTCGCCTTGTATAATGTTGGCAGCCTCCATTAAATCTTCATCAATAGTAATACTGCCTATGTAGTTAAGGTCTGCACCCGTGCATTTAACCCTGTGAATTTTGGATTTTACTACTTGAATTTGCATGCGGCAAAGATAATTAATTTAATGCGATATTATCAATCAATCTGATATCGTCTGCATAAGCAGCTATAAAAGCTCGATAAGCCTTTTTCTTTGATTTTCGTTTTACAGGTTTTAAAGTTTCTGTATCTGCAATAATGAAATATTCTAGTTCCAATAAATTTTGTTTTGAAAACTGATCTTCAACCCATTCAGAAACTTTACCAGCACTTTTTGTGCCGAAAAGTTTTTTGGCCGTTTTTAATGTATTATAGATAAAAGGGGAAGCCTCTAAATATTCTGGTTTTAGTCTGGTATTTCGAGAACTCATAGCTAACCCAGTCTTTTCTCTATATATGGGACACCCAACTATATTTACAGGAATATGATGCTTTTCAACCAATTTTTTAATTATCAGCAACTGCTGAAAATCTTTTTCACCAAAGTACGCATTTTGTGGTGTAGTGATTTCAAAAAGACGTTTTACAATGGTACCGACACCGTCAAAATGCCCATGTCTAAACCTGCCCTCCATTTCAAATTCCAATCCGTCAAAATCAAACTTTTCAGAAACCGTATTACCTTCGTATACATCATCAACAGTAGGCGCATACGCTATGATATTATCTTTTGAGAGCATACTAAGTAACGCCACATCTTTTTTCAATGTTCTTGGGTATTTTTCTAAATCAGTACTATTATCAAACTGGGTAGGATTTACAAAAATACTAACCACAACATAATCATTATTTTCTAAAGCCCTTTCTACCAAGGCCAAATGACCTTGGTGTAGAGCTCCCATAGTAGGAACCAAACCAATTAATTGGTTTTGGGCTCTAAGAGCTGCAATAGCAGTTATGATTTGTTGTTTTTCTGAGTAAACTTGCACCTTTTAATAAAAAATTAACGCCTGCAAACTTAAGATTTTACAGTCAATTTGCATAAATTTTTGTACTTTTGCGTGTTTTTTATTTTGAATTAATGACGTGAGACTTGTTTGAAAACGAGCTTTTCAAAATTTCTCACAAAATAGAAATCGTTAATCGCTAGTTAAAAAGGCTTTCGAAAGCCCACAAAAACAAACATATGAAAGATAAGAGGATATTGTATGTATCATCTGAAGTAGTGCCTTATTTACCAGAAACCGAAATTTCATCCATGTCATTCGAAGCTCCTAGACTTGTTAACCAACAGGGTGGACAAATTCGTATTTTTATGCCTAGATACGGTAACATTAATGAGCGCAGACATCAATTACATGAAGTTATTAGGCTCTCTGGAATTAATTTAGTAATTAACGATTTAGATATGCCATTAATTATAAAAGTGGCGTCTATACCAAAAGAGCGTATCCAGGTTTATTTTATTGACAACGATGAATATTTTAAAAGAAAAGCAACCTTGACAGACGAGGATGGTGAATTGTTTTCCGACAATGATGAACGTGCTATATTTTTTGCAAAAGGTGTGATAGAAACCGTAAAAAAATTAAACTGGTCTCCAGATGTTATCCACGTTCATGGCTGGTTGGCTTCTTTACTACCCCTTTATTTAAAAGAATACTACAAAGACGAACCGTTGTTTACTGAAAGCAAAATAGTGACTTCGGTGTATAACCAAAGTTTTAACAATACTTTAAATAAAGACTTGGTTAATAAGATTAAATTTGACAGCATTGAAGATGATGCTATTAAGGTGCTCGAAGAACCATCTTACACTAATTTGATGAAGGTAGCTATTGATTATTCTGATGCCCTTATAATAGGATCTGAAAATGTTCCTGAAGATTTAAATGCTTACGCTAAAGCATCCAACAAACCTATTCTAGAGTACGTTGATAGAGATGAATTTGGCGAAGCTTATACTACATTCTTTAATGAAAACGTTTTAAGTTAAGTTGTACTTCTCTAGAAAATTTAATGAAGTATATCTAAACAAAAACACATCTATAAGAATCCATATCCCAGATGAAAAAGAAAATAAAAGTCCTTAAAATACCTACCATAATTTTACTGTTTGTATCATCATTTATTGCTTGCGATAAAGAATTCTATGTTTTAGATAGTGACGTACTAGGTAAAGACAATGCTAATTTTGATACGGGTGAAAACACACTTTCTATTCTATCATATAATAAGAGATTAGACTCCGTTCAAATTAATAATTTACCCTCTAATCTATTGGGATTTTATAAAGACCCAGAGTTTGGAATTACAATTGCAAGTATTGTAACACAGATATTACCAACAGCTTTCAATCCAGATTTTGGAGAAGATCCAATAATAGACTCTGTAGTTTTGAGCATTCCTTACTATAGTAGAATAATTGGTACGAATGAGATTACTGGCAACTCTATATATTCTATAAGCGATTCTTTATTTGGCAATGAAAAAGCTCAAATAAAACTATCTATTTATCAAAATGAATACTTTTTAAGAGATTTTAATCCCGATAATTTAAGTCAACCTCAAAACTATTTTTCTTATTCCAGCAGTGGTTCAACCGATAATTTTGCCAGAACAGATAACAGCATAATCAATTTTGACAATTTTAAAGGTACTTTAATAAAGGATACAACTTTCACACCTAGCAGTGAAGCTATTGAACTTTGGGAGATTTCAGGAACAGACACAACTAAGTCATTAAGAACCCCTGCACTTAGATTAAAGTTAGATTCTCTATTTTGGAAAACAACCATTATTGACAAACAAGGTAGTGCTGACTTAAGTAATGCTAATAACTTTAAGAACTACTTTAGGGGGCTTTACTTCAAAGCTGAAAATGTTGCTGGTGATGGCAATATGGCTCTTTTAAATTTTGGGTCGTCTGATGCTCAAATAACTATTCACTATACAAGAAGGAGTGGTGATAGCAGAATAAAAGCTACGTATGTTTTTAACTTTGATGGCAAAAGACTTAACACCTTTATAAATAATTTCAATTACCCAATACCTGACGGAGACAGAACCAATGGCGATGAAAAACTTTATCTTAAAGGTGCTCAGGGAGGTATGGCTATAGTAGATTTGTTTCATGGTCTTGTAGAATATACAGATGACAACAATAATACATCTAATTTACCAGCATTAGAAGCTTTTAAAAGGTCTTTTAGAGCTTTAGATAGTGAAGGTGAGTACATAATTGATAATTCTACAGGAGATTTTGTTTTAAAGAAACTTATCAATCAAGCTCACTTGGTGATTTATGAAGATGAAACTATCAACACAGGAACAAATGATAGCTTACACTATTATGACAGGATTTATGCTTATGACCTAAAAAACAACACTCCAACTATTGATTATTTTGTTGATCCAACTGAAAATCCTGGAAACCCAAATAGGTCTAAAGTTATTAACTTAGGATTAAGACAAGAAGATGATGAAGGCAACTACAGGTATAAAATTAGAATTACAGAACACTTGAACAATATTTTATTAAAAGATTCTGCCAATACCAAAATAGGCTTGGTTTTATCTAATAATGTAAATATTACGAGTAATGCAGAAATTTTACAAAGTAACGACGTTGTAACCGAAATTCCAGCTGCTAGTGTAATTGCTCCCAGAGGAACAATAATTCATGGAACCAATAGCTCAGATTCAGACAAACGAATGAAGTTAAGGTTGTTTTTTACTGACCCAAAATAAATTATAAAAATAGTATGTGTGGCATAGTTGGATATTTGGGACACAGAGAAGCTTACCCCATTATAGTTGAAGGACTTAAGCGCCTGGAATATAGAGGATACGATAGTGCTGGAATAGCGCTTTTTGACGGCACTGATTTAAAGGTTTCGAAAACTAAAGGTAAAGTAGTCGATTTAGAAAATCTTTCAGAAAAAGAAATTACTAAACATGGTAATGTTGGCATAGGCCACACGCGTTGGGCAACTCATGGAGTCCCTAACAATATAAATTCACACCCCCATCTTTCCAATTCTGGAAACTTAGTGATAATTCACAATGGAATTATTGAAAATTATGATTCTTTAAAACAAGAACTCATATCGAGAGGATACACGTTTAAATCTGATACCGATACAGAAGTATTAGTCAATTTAATAGAAGATGTACAAAATCAGGAAGACGTCAAACTAGGAAAAGCGGTTCAGGTTGCTTTGAATCAGGTAATTGGCGCTTATGCTATTACCGTTTTTGATAAAAATAAACCTGAAGAAATTGTGGTAGCTCGCTTAGGTAGTCCACTTGCAATTGGCATTGGAGTAGACGAGTTTTTCATAGCATCAGACGCCTCACCTTTCATTGAATATACCAAAGATGCTATTTATTTGGAAGATGAAGAAATGGCTATCATTAGAAAAAACAAAGGAATCAAAATAAGAAAAATAAAAGATGACTCTTTGGTAGCCCCTTACATTCAAAAACTCCAATTGAACCTTGAAGAAATTGAAAAAGCCGGTTACGACCATTTCATGCTCAAAGAAATTTATGAGCAACCTAAAGCCATTACAGATACTTATAGAGGAAGACTTTTAAGAGACCAAGCTATCATAAAAATGTCTGGTGTTGAGGACAATATAAAAAAGTTTCTCAATGCTAATAGAGTTATTATTGTAGCTTGCGGTACCTCATGGCATGCTGGTTTAGTGGCTGAATATATTTTTGAAGATTTAGCAAGAATTCCCGTTGAGGTTGAATATGCTTCAGAGTTTAGGTATAGAAACCCAGTCATTAATGAAGATGATATATTAATTGCCATTTCTCAATCTGGTGAAACGGCCGACACCTTGGCCGCAATTAAATTAGCGAAATCTAAAGGGGCATTTGTATTTGGTATTTGTAATGTAGTTGGTTCATCCATAGCTAGAGAAACCCATGCTGGTGCATATACTCATGCTGGTCCTGAAATAGGTGTAGCTTCCACAAAAGCATTTACAACTCAGATTACTGTGTTAACATTAATGGCTTTAAGATTAGCTAGAGCTAAAGGAACAATTACTAGTTCAGATTACCATCACCATTTATTGGAATTGGAAATGATTCCTAATAAAGTAAAAAAGGCTTTAGAGTATGACAATCACATAAAAACAATTGCAGACATATATAAAGATGCAACTAACTGCCTATACTTAGGCAGAGGTTACAATTTTCCTGTCGCTTTAGAAGGCGCCTTAAAGCTAAAAGAGATATCTTATATTCATGCTGAAGGCTATCCAGCTGCCGAAATGAAACATGGTCCTATTGCTTTGATTGATGAAAATATGCCTGTTATTGTAATTGCTACCAAAAAAGGACATTATGAAAAGGTTGTCAGTAATATTCAGGAAATAAAATCAAGAAAAGGTAAGATCATAGGTATTGTAACCCAGGGCGATGAGCAGGTTAGGGAATTAGCTGACCATGTTATTGAAGTACCAGAGACTCTAGAATCACTTTCACCATTATTAACCACCATTCCGCTTCAGCTCTTATCTTATCATATTGCTGTAATGCTTGGAAAAAATGTAGACCAGCCAAGAAATTTAGCAAAATCGGTTACTGTAGAATAATTTGTTTTACAATTTATTAAGTCTCATTATTGTAGTTTATTAAAACGAACTAAAACAGATTTTTTGCAGATATAATTATCCTGATTTATTTCCCAAAGATAATTTCGGACGTTTCATAATTATATATTCAGATCTTTAAACCGAAACTAAAAAATTATTTTAACATGAAGTCGTTGTTATTTTCAGTTTAAATAATTAAATTTTATGAATTACTCATTTTTAGCGGCTTCTATTTAAAAGATTTTTATTATGCGTGCATAATTTTTATGATTTTATTTTTATATTGCTTTAATAATTTAAACTAATTCACTCCAAATGAAAACAATTATCCCTCTTCTGTTGTTGTTGTTTTGTTTTTCAATTCATTCTCAAACAACTATTTCAGGCTCTGTAAAAGACAATAATGGTCAGCCCTTACCAGGAGCTAATATCCTTATTATTGGAACTTCTTCCGGAACAGTAACCGATTTTGATGGTAATTTTACATTAACTTACTCACAAAACCCACCATTTACAGTTCAAGCTAGTAGTGTTGGATTTGAAACTGATACACAAGAAGTAACCTCAAATAATCAAACATTGAATTTTGTTCTAAATGAAGGTACTTCACTCGATGAAGTTGTTATTTCGGCATCCAGAACTCCAGAACGCATTTTTGAATCTCCAGTTACTGTAGAGCGTTTTGGTATTAATGAAATTAAGAATACGGCCTCAGCTGATTTTTATGACGGATTGGAAAACCTTAAGGGTGTAGATGTAAACGTTAATAGTTTAACCTTTAAATCTGTAAATACAAGAGGTTTTGCCACCTTTGCTAATAATAGGTTTATGCAGTTAGTAGATGGTATGGATAACTCTACACCAGCACTTAACTTCCCTATCGGGAATTTAGTTGGGATGATAGATATAGATGTTCAAAGCGTAGAAATTTTACCTGGAGCTGCGTCAGCACTTTATGGTGCTAATGCGTTTAATGGGATTTTATTTATGCGTAGCAAAAACCCATTTGATCACCATGGTATAAGTGCCTACTACAAACAAGGCATAACATCACAAGAATCTGCTGGAGATAATGACTACAAAGATTTTGGAATTAGAGCAGCTCACAAGTTTAGTGATAAGTTTGCGGCTAAGGTTAACTTTGGGTATTTGCAAGGAACCGACTGGATGGCCACTAGTGAAGAAGACAAACTTAATAGAGGGTTTGACAGAACTAACCCAGATTACGATGGTATTAATATTTATGGAGATGACGAGAGCCTTAATATGACCCTTGTTGCAGACGGACTTGTTGCTGCTGGGTTACTACCACAAGCTTTAGCCGATTTGGTACCTTCTCAAGATGTAAGTAGAACTGGTTATAACGAACGTTACTTAACTGATTACAATGCCGAAAGTGTAAAAGCGGATTGGGGTCTCTATTTTAGACCATGGGCTAATGACTTTGAAATACAGTATGTTGGTAAGGTTGGGGTTGGCACAACCATATATCAAGGCGCCAATAGATACAATATAAACGGCTTTTTTCAACAGCAACATAAATTAGAATTTAGAAATAATAATTTCTTTCTAAGAGGGTACGTTGTAACCGATAAGGCCGGAGACTCTTATGACATGAGTTTTACGGGTAGAAATATTAATAGAGCTTGGAAAGATGATTTAGTTTGGCATGGTGAATATGTTGGAACTTATGCTCAAGCATTTGCTGGACTGATCCCCAATGTTCCTGCTGGGAATGTTGATGCTGCTCATGCTATTGCAAGACAAATAGCAGACATGGGACGTTTTGAACCTGGAACTCCTGAATTTGAAGCGGCATTTAACAGAAGTATAAATGATCCAGACTTAGCAACCGGATCTAAATTTCAAGACCAATCAAAGTATTACCATGCCGATGCTAATTATAATTTTGGTCATTTATGGGAGTTTGCTGAGGTTCAAATTGGCGGATCATACAGACAATATAGCTTAAATTCATTTGGAACCATTTATACTGATACCGATGGGCCTATAGACTATTCGGAATATGGATTATATACTCAGATTCAAAAGAATATGGAGCTCAATGAAACTATGGATTTAAAACTCACAGGATCTATTCGTTATGATAAATCAGAGTTTTTCGATGGCTTCTTTTCCCCTAGATTTTCTGCAGGTTTAACGGTTAATGAAAATCATAATATTAGGGCTTCTGTACAAACTGGGTTTAGAAACCCAACTACCCAAGATTTATTTATTGGATTAAATTCTGGAAGAGCTATTTTAATAGGGTCTGCTCCTGACAATTTAGATAGATATACCAATAATTACCCTGTTAGTTTAGCTGGACAATTAGGATTTGGACAACCATCCACAATTACACAAACTGGGCGAGTAGCCTATGAAAACTCATATACAGTTAATTCTCTCTTACAATTATTAGCCACAGGAGACCCTTCTGTCTTAGCGTCACCTAATGCTATAGCCAATCCAGACGTTGTTAAACCTGAGCAAATCACCTCTTATGAAGTAGGATACCGCGGTAAATTAAATAATTTCACTGTAGATTTTAGTGCTTACTACAACTCTTATAAAAATTTCTTGACACAACCTCTAGTTGTATCTCCTTTTTATGGCACTGTTGGAGATAACTCCTTGTCTGTGGCTGCTATTGCTAATGGAGATTTCCAAATATATAGCACTTATACCAACTCTTCAGCTGATGTCAATTCATATGGTGCGTCATTAGGTCTGTCGACTAAAGTTTTTGGAAATTTTGATTTAAGTGGAAATTACACTTATGCTAAGTTAGACTTCGATCAAGAAGCTAACCCAAATTTAACAACCAATTTTAACACACCAGAACATAGAGTTAAAGCATCTTTTGGAAACACCAATGTATTTAAAAACTTTGGCTTTAACGTAGCGTGGCGATGGAGTGATAATTACTTCTGGGAATCATCTTTTGGTACTGGTGCTGTACCGGCATATCATGTATTAGATGCTCAGATTAATTTAAAAGTACCTAGTTTCAAATCAACATTTAAAGCGGGTGCTACAAACCTGTTAGGAGATGAATATACACAAGCCTTTGGAACTGGTTTTATTGGCTCAATGTATTATGTCTCTTGGACAATTAATAATCTATAATTACTACTTAGTAATCAATCAAAAACACCTTCTTTTAGAGGGTGTTTTTGCTATTATAAAAAAGCTTAAAAAAACAGCTTTCTTTTTAAATTAAAACCCATATATTTGCAGCCGAAAACAAAACCATGTTTTCTAACAATTAAATCGCATAATATTAAACAGATAAGTAATGTCAAAAGTTACAGGTAAAGTTGCACAAATAGTAGGTCCGGTAATCGATGTTGAATTCGCTGCTGGGGCAGAGCTTCCAAAAATTTATGATTCATTAGAAATTAAAAGACCTGATGGTTCTACATTGGTGCTAGAAGTACAGTCTCACATTGGTGAGGACACCGTGCGTACTATCGCCATGGATTCATCTGATGGTTTAAGTAGAGGAACTGAAGTTCTTGCTACTGGTGCTCCTATTCAAATGCCAATTGGTGAAGATGTTTACGGACGTTTATTTAACGTAATTGGAGATGCCATTGATGGTTTAGGTGATTTGCCTAAAGCAAATAAAGATGGATTACCAATTCACCGTCAAGCTCCTAAGTTTGAAGATTTATCAACGTCTACTGAAGTATTATTTACAGGTATTAAAGTTATCGATTTAATTGAGCCTTACGCAAAAGGAGGTAAAATTGGTTTATTTGGTGGTGCTGGTGTAGGTAAAACAGTATTGATTCAGGAGTTAATTAACAATATTGCAAAAGGTCACGGTGGTTTATCTGTTTTTGCTGGTGTAGGTGAAAGAACTCGTGAAGGAAATGACCTTTTGAGAGAGATGTTAGAGTCTGGTATTATTAAATATGGTGATGACTTCTTACATTCTATGGAAGAAGGTGGATGGGATTTAGCAAAGGTTGACAAAAAGGCTATGAAAGAATCTAAAGCAACTTTCGTTTTTGGACAAATGAATGAGCCTCCAGGGGCTCGTGCACGTGTTGCTCTATCTGGTTTAACTATAGCTGAGTATTTCCGTGATGGTGCTGGAGACGGACAAGGAAAAGACGTACTTTTCTTCGTAGATAACATCTTCCGTTTTACACAAGCTGGTTCTGAGGTATCAGCCTTATTAGGACGTATGCCATCAGCGGTAGGTTACCAACCAACATTGGCCACTGAGATGGGTGCGATGCAAGAGCGTATTACTTCAACTAAAAAGGGATCTATTACATCTGTACAAGCGGTTTATGTACCTGCGGATGATTTAACTGACCCTGCGCCTGCAACAACCTTTGCCCACTTAGATGCAACAACAGTATTATCTCGTAAGATTGCTGAGTTAGGTATTTACCCAGCGGTAGATCCATTAGATTCTACCTCAAGAATCTTAACTGCTGATATTTTAGGAAATGACCACTATGCTTGTGCACAAAGAGTAAAAGAGTTATTACAACGTTATAAAGAATTACAAGATATTATAGCTATTCTTGGTATGGAAGAACTTTCAGAAGAAGATAAATTAGCAGTATCTCGTGCGCGTCGTGTGCAACGTTTCTTATCTCAACCATTCCACGTTGCAGAGCAGTTTACTGGTATACCAGGTGTTTTAGTCGATATTAAAGACACCATTAAAGGATTTAATATGATCATGGATGGTGAGTTAGATCACCTACCTGAAGCTGCTTTCAACCTTAAGGGTACTATTGAAGATGCTATTGAAGCTGGAGAGAAAATGCTTGCAGAAGCGTAATGAATTAATAATTGACAATTATTAATTATTAATTAAAAAATTATGTATTTAGAAATTGTATCACCAGAAGCCACTTTATTTAGCGGAGAAGTAGAATCAGTTGCTGTTCCGGGAGTAAATGGAGAGTTTCAAATGCTTAAAGACCACGCTCCTATTGTATCTTTATTAAAAGAGGGACAGGTTAAAATCTTTGGCAATATTAGCATAGACGAAGAAGTAGAATCTAAGTTTACTAAATCTGATAAAGGCTTTACTTTGAAAATAAACTCAGGTACCATTGAAATGAAAGATAACAAAGTTATCGTTTTAGCTGACTAAATAAAATATCACATATAAAAACAGAAAAGCGAACCATTTGGTTCGCTTTTCTGTTTTTATAATTTGGATTTATATTGTGTTGAGACCTTGAAAACGAGTACAGTTGACAATAGACTTATTATGAAAATTACTATTTCAACTTTTTCTTAACGGCCACTTCTTGGAAGGCTTCAATGATATCACCTTCTTTAATATCGTTGTAATTCTTCACCTGTATACCACAATCGTATCCTTTAGAGACTTCTTTTACATCGTCTTTAAAGCGTTTTAATGTGGCTAATTCACCTGTAAATATGACAACACCTTCTCTAATTAATCTCACTCCAGAATTTCTAAAAATCTTTCCGTTAGTTACCATACAACCAGCAATGGTTCCAACTTTTGAAATTTTGAACGTTTGTCTGATTTCTGCTGTACCAGTAATCTCTTCTTTAAACTCTGGCGACAACATACCTTCCATAGCATCTTTTAAATCATTGATTGCATCATAGATGATGGAGTATGTTCTGATATCTATTTCTTCCTTATCTGCAATGGTACGTGCATTACCCATTGGTCTCACATTAAATCCAATGATAATGGCGTCAGATGCCGAGGCCAAAAGCACATCACTTTCAGTAATAGCTCCAACACCTTTATGAAGGATATTAACTTGAATCTCTTCTGTTGAAAGTTTTTGGAACGAATCTGTAAGTGCTTCAACAGAACCATCCACATCTCCTTTAAGGATAATGTTAAGCTCTTTAAAGTCTCCAAGGGCAATACGTCTTCCAATTTCATCAAGCGTAATATGGCGTTGCGTTCTAACAGATTGTTCACGTTGTAATTGCGAGCGTTTAGCAGCAATAGCTTTAGCTTCACGCTCATCCTCAAACACATTGAACTTATCTCCTGCTTGCGGAGCACCATCCAAACCTAAAATAGACACTGGCGTTGAAGGCCCCGCCTCTTTTAAATCTTTACCGCGTTCATCATGCATAGCTTTTACCTTACCACTATGCTGACCCGCTAAAACATAGTCTCCTACACGCAAGGTACCTGCCTGAACTAAAATAGTAGACACATAGCCTCGTCCTTTATCTAAAAATGCTTCTACAACGGTGCCTACTGCTGGTTTGTCTGGATTTGCTTTTAATTCTAATAATTCTGCTTCTAAAAGTACTTTTTCGAGTAATTCTTTTACACCTGTTCCAAATTTTGCAGAAATATCATGAGACTGAATTTTTCCACCCCAATCTTCCACCAATAAATTCATATTAGCTAATCCTTCCTTGATTTTTTCAGGGTTGGCATCTGGTTTATCTATTTTGTTTATGGCGAAAACAATTGGAACGCCAGCCGCCTGAGCATGGGATATAGCCTCTTTGGTTTGCGGCATGATATCATCATCTGCTGCTGCAACAACTATGGCAATATCAGTCACCTGAGCTCCACGAGCACGCATTGCTGTAAACGCTTCGTGACCAGGCGTATCTAAAAATGCTATTTTTTGTCCACTATCTAATGTAACTCCATAGGCTCCGATGTGTTGCGTAATACCACCTGATTCTCCAGCAATTACATTCTCTTCACGGATGTAATCCAGAAGTGATGTCTTACCGTGATCAACGTGTCCCATAACCGTTACAATTGGCGCTCTTGGTTTTAAGTCATCTGGTGTATCTTCTACCTCTTCAATAGATTCCTCAATATCAGCAGTCACAAATTCTACCTGATAACCAAACTCTTCAGCTACAATAGATAAGGTTTCGGCATCTAAACGCTGATTCATAGTTACCATCATACCAAGTGACATACATGCCGATATAATTTCGGTAACACTAACATCCATCATAGTAGCAACCTCACTGGCTGTAACAAACTCGGTCACTTTAAGTATCTTGCTTTCTGCTGCTTCTGCTTGTAACTCTCTTTCGGTTTGATCTCTATGCTGATCTCTTTTCTCCCTACGATATTTAGCACCTTTACCTTTGGCTCCTTTACCTTGAAGTTTTTCTAGTGTTTCTCTTACTTGACGTTTTACATCCTCATCACTAGGTTCTTCTTTAACAATGGTGGTATTTCTTCTTCCTTTTCCTTTGCCCTTAAAACGATCATTTCCTCTGTTTTGATCCCCTCTTTGGTTTCCAGCAGGTTGTGCGCCACCAACTTTACTAATTCTACGACGTTTCTTCTTATTTGAAGTATCAGCAGCAGAGGCTCCTTCCTTTTTATCCTCCTTCTTTTTCTTAGGCTTATTGAACTGCGACAAATCAATTTTATCGCCAGCAATTTTTGGTCCCGTAAGTTTTTGATATTGAGTTTTAACCTTCTCCTCTTTAACAGGAAGTTCTTCTACTCCTGTAGGGGCTTCTTTTTTAACTTCTTTTTTGGATATTTCCTTTTTCGGAGCTTCTTCTTTTGGAACTTCAACATCCTCGTTATTAGCCACTAATTTTTCTTTTATTGGCTTTTCCTCTTTTACCGGAGCTTCTTCTTTTATTCGTGCTTCTTCTTTTTTAGGTTCAGGTTTTTTAGGAGATAGATCAATCTTACCTACAGTTTTTAGACCTGAAACGGTAGCGGAAGCTTTTACAACTTCCTCTTGTTTGGCTGTTTCTTTTTGCTTTGCTTCAAGTTCACGCTCGCGTTGCTCCCTTAGTTCATCTTTTTCTTTTTGTTTAGCTTCACTAACTTCTTTAGAAGCTACTTTTTTGTTAGCATCTGTTTCAAACTCATCCGATAGAATTTCATAAACCTCTTCAGAAATTTTTGTTGTTGGGCGCTTTTCAATCTCTATACCTTTAGAATCTAAAAATTCTACAGCACGATCTAAAGAGATGTTAAGCTCGCGTAATACTTTATTTAATCTTATTGTTTCAGCCATAAATTGCCTTTAAAATACTCAAATATATGTGTTATTCTTCAAATTCTTCTTTTAGAATTCTAATAACGTCGTAAATTGTTTCTTCTTCTAAATCTGTTCTCTTTACAAGATCATCTATATCTTGTTCTAGAATACTCTTAGCGGTATCTAAACCTGCTTTACTAAACTCTTGGATGATCCACTCATCTATTTCATCAGAGAACTCACTTAATTCGACATCTTCTTCAGCGCCTTCTCTAAACACATCAATCTCATAACCCGTTAATTGACCTGCCAAACGAATGTTATGACCTCCTCTACCAATAGCTTTACTAACTTCCTCTGGCTTTAATATAACTTCAGCACGTTTGTTCTCTTCATCAATTTTTATTGATGTTACTCTCGCAGGGCTTAGCGCTCTTGTTATAAACAATTGTAAGTTATTGGTGTAGTTGATTACATCAATATTTTCGTTTCCTAATTCACGAACAATACCATGAATTCTAGAACCCTTCATACCCACACAAGCTCCTACAGGATCTATTCTATCATCATAAGAATCTACGGCTACTTTAGCTTTTTCTCCAGGAATTCTCACCACTTTTTTAATAGTAATTAACCCATCAAAAACCTCTGGTATTTCCTGTTCAAACAACTTCTCTAGAAATACTGGGGAACTTCTAGACATCAATATAGTAGGTTTAGCTCCTTTAAGTTCAACAGACTCTATAACACCTCTTACATTATCCCCTTTTCTAAAAAAATCTGATGGTATTTGTTTGTCTTTTGGTAATATAATTTCATTACCCTCATCGTCTAACAAAATAACAGCTCTGTGTCGTATATGATGAACCTCAGCAGTGTAAAGTTCACCTACAAGATCTTTAAATTGCTTGTAAATGATGGTATTGTCATGCTCATGGATTTTTGAAATAAGGTTTTGACGCAATGCCAAAATAGCCCTTCTGCCTAAATCTGCTAATTTAACTTCCTCAGACACGTCTTCACCAACTTCAAAATCTGGCTCAATTTTTCTAGCTTCAGATAATGAAATTTCCTGATTGGGATCTTCTACTTCTCCATCAGCAACTACCACTCTATTTCTCCAAATTTCTAAATCACCTTTGTCTGGATTTACAATAATATCGAAATTGTCATCATCACCAAATTTCTTTTTTAAGGCGCTTCTAAACACATCTTCTAAAATGGCCATTAACGTTACTCTGTCAATCAGCTTATCGTCTTTGAATTCTGAAAAAGATTCAATTAACGCGATATTTTCCATAACTCTTACTGAATTAAAATTTAATCATAACTTTTGCTTCTACAATATCTGTGTAAGCGATATTCGCTTCTTTTGTCACTGTTACTTTACCTTTACCAACTGGCTTAGGCTCTCTAACTTTCCACCGTAAAGTAATATCACTGTCTGAGGTATTAGAAAGGATACCTTCAAAATTTTCAGACTCGGTTTTTACTTTAAGCGTTCTGTTGATATTTTTTTTATACTGACGTTGCTTAACCAATGGTGTTGTAGCACCAGCAGACATAACATCAAGTGAAAAGTCTTGCTCTTCTCTATCTAGATTGTGTTCTATAGCTCTACTAATAAAAATACAATCGTCAACCAAGACACCATGATCACCATCTATAACGACCTTAATTTGATTATCACCTTGGATAGAAAAATCGATTAGAAATAAATCAGGTCTTTCCTCTAAAGCATCGTTCAATAAATTTTCAACCGTGGTTTTAAACATTTTTAGTATAAAAAGAGGGGACTTTCCGTCCCCTCATTATCTTAATTTTGTCTTTCAACGCTGCAAATATATGATTTTTAATTTAATTTATAAACCATAAAAAAGAAAAAGTCCTTACTTAAACGTAAGGACTTTTAAAATTATTTGTTGGCCTACTAGGGCTCGAACCTAGACTCTTCTGGACCAAAACCAGACGTGTTGCCAGTTACACCATAGGCCATTGTGTAATTAAGGGTGCAAATTTAGTACAAAGTTTTTTCTACACAAACATTTTTTTGAAAAAAATAATTCCGAAACCTTAACGTTTACTTAAAAAAATTTGACGTAACGTAATTATTCTTAAATTCGCCACAGCGAACAAACACAGATATTTTATGACCAATTTGAACTTTAAAAAATGGAATACCATTTTGGGGTGGTTCTCTTTTTTAATTGCACTTATAACCTACAGCCTAACCGTTGAACCTACGGTAAGCTTTTGGGATGCTGGCGAGTACATATTAACTTCGGCTAAATTACAGGTTGGTCACCCTCCAGGAGCGCCATTATTTCAAATGCTTGGAGCCTTTTTCTCAATGTTTGCCTTAGAGCCCTCACAAGTAGGTTTTATGATGAATATGATGAGTGCGGTTTCTAGTGCTTTTGCTATTCTATTTATGTTTTGGACCATTACTTTACTTCTTAAAAAAATAACAGGAAGTGGTGAAGATAGCCAACCTAAATCTATAGCCATTCTTGGTAGCGGTCTTGTGGGTAGTTTAGCATTTGCCTTTACAGATTCATTCTGGTTTAATGCGGTTGAAACTGAAGTATACGCCATGGCCACCTTAATTATGTCTGTGTTATTTTGGTTAGGGTTACGCTGGGAGCAAGACATGAATAAACCACGAGGAAACCGCTGGTTAGTTTTAATCGCTTTTGTTATTGGTTTATCCTTTGGAGTACACTTTATGGGATTACTAACCATTCCTGCTATTGGACTTATTTACTATTTTAAAAACTACAAAATGATTACAGTTAAAAACTTTATCATCGCTAATGTAGTTTCGGTTGCGGTGTTACTATTCATTTTTAAACTATTAGCACCCAATATTCTAAAAATATTCAGTGTTTCAGAAATCTTTTTCGTAAACACTGTTGGTTTACCTTTTAACTCTGGTTCCATAATTGCTGCGATTTTACTGGTAGCCATAATTTTTTATGGTTTAAAGTATACCAGAAAAAAACAATACACCCATTTAAACATCGCTATTCTTTGTTTAACTTTTGTCATTATTGGGTTTTCCACCTGGTTGATGCTACCCATAAGAGCCAACGCCAATGTGGTAGTGAATGAAAATAATCCATCTAATGCAAGGGAGTTATTAGCCTATTATAACTTAGAACAGTACCCTGAAACACACTTGTTTTATGGACCTCAGTTTACTGATATTTATGCCCCTTTAGATAAAAACAATCCATACAAAGACGACAAACCTAAATACGAAAAAGACGAAGAAAAAGGTAAGTACATCATTGTAAACGATTACAAGAACGCCAGACAAAACTATAACTCAGACCATGCTTCAATCTTACCAAGAATGTGGAGCAGTGAACATGCCGAAAATTATATGATGTTCACTGGGTTTTTAGATTTTAAACTGAAACCAGAGTACCAAATGCAAAATGAATTACGCTCTCTGGTTAGCAATTTTATTAAAGAGGTTAACCAAGGTAATATTGATTACGAAGGCTTTGACAAATTTCTCAAGCAATATGGCAGAGAGTATTTTGATATTGAAAAACCAAGTTTAGGTGACAATTTAAGGTATTTGTTCGAATACCAATTAGGATACATGTACTGGCGCTATTTCATGTGGAATTTTGCCGGAAGACAAGATGATATTCAAGGGAAATATGATAATCATGGTAACTGGCTAAGTGGCATAAAACCACTTGATGAGTGGCACTTAGGTTACTCACAAGACAATTTACCCAGTGATGTTAAAAACAACAAAGCCAGAAACACTTATTATTTACTTCCACTTATTTTAGGTCTGGTTGGTTTTTTCTTTTTGTTTAACAAAGACAAAAAATTATTTTGGGTCATGTTGGTGTTTTTCCTTTTTACAGGATTAGCCATTCAAGTGTATACCAATGTACGTCCGTTTGAACCGCGTGAACGTGATTACTCTGTAGTTGGCTCATTTTATGTATTTGCACTTTGGATTGGTTTTGGGGTTTATGCTATTTATGATACATTAAAAAATCAACTTCCAAAAAAATTAGCGGCTCCTATAATCACCATGGTTTGCTTAATTTTAGTTCCAGGTATTTTAGCTGCCAACAATTGGGATGACCATAATCGCTCTGGGAAATATACCGCTCGAGCCATGGCCAAAAAATATTTAGATTCTTGTGCAGAAAATGCCATATTGTTTACCATTGGAGATAATGATACGTTTGCCCTTTGGTATGCTCAAGAAATTGAAGGGTATCGAACAGATGTTCGTATTGTAAACACCAGTTTATTCCAAACCGATTGGTATATAGACCAAATGAAACGAAAAGCTTATGAGAGTGACCCTGTTCCATCTCAACTAACACATGAGCATTACAAGTGGGGCACCAATGACTATGTAACCATAGCACCAATTTCAAAAGATACTATTACCATAAAAGAAGCTTTAAATTTCATCACTAGTGATAGCCCTAAAACGAGGTTTAGATATTATTTGGAAAGTTTCACAGATGCAGATGTTAATAGGTATCCTTCTCAACAACTTAATTCAAGATACATACCAACTCAATTTTTCAGAATACCAGTTAATAAAGACAATGTATTACAACATGGTATTGTAAAAGCAACAGATGCAGATAAAATAGTACCTCATATTGATATTGAAGTTACAGGGGGTGCCCTTTATAAAAATCGCCTATTAATGCTAGACATTGTTGCAAATAATGAATGGAAACGCCCCATCTATTTTACAGGTGGTAGTTTTGGCGATGACGATTATCTCTGGATGAAAGACTACCTGCAACTAGACGGTATGTGTTATAAATTGGTGCCTATAAAAACTCCTATTAACAGAGCCAATCCTTTTGATATGGGACGTGTAGATGCCGATTTAATGTATGAAAAAGTGATAACTTGGGATTGGGGTAATAGCGGAAGTAGTAACATTTATCACGACCCAGAAACTCGAAAAAACTCTATTACATACAGAGGTAACTTAGCTAGGTTAATTGAACAACTTATTAATGAAGGTAAACTTAAAAAGGCCGAAGAAATTGCAGATATTGCCTTAACTAATATGCCTGTTGATTACTTTGGATATTACACGTTATTAGAGCCATACATTAGCGCCTATTATGAAGTTGGCAACCAAGAAAAAGCGCGACAACTGTTTAAGGATGTAGCTATTAAATATCAAGAGAATTTAAAATATTACAGCACCCTTAAAATTAATAACCAAGAGCGCTTATTTGAGGAAATTAATACTGACATTCAGCGTTACATGGCATTGATAGATATTTTGATTCAGCATGATGTTGAATTTGCAACTACAGAAGGAGATATTTTTAATGATTACTTAAGATTGTTTAAATATTTTTATGGTGATGATGATAGTGACGAAGATCTCCCTTCACAAAATGATAGCATTGGCATTGAAACCACAACAGACTCTGTAGACTAAGGCATGATTTACAAGCCCGTAAAAACACCTTTAATTGCTAAAAGTATCTTTCCTAATTATGTTTGGGATGTACCCTCTGCAAGCAAATCTATTTACTTAACTTTTGATGATGGACCAACCCCAGAAATTACGAGTTGGGTTTTAAATACCTTGAAAGATTATAACGCCAAAGCTACTTTTTTCTGCATTGGGAAAAATGTAGAAAAGTATCCTGAAATTTTTGAAAGGATTTTGGTAGATGGTCACCATGTGGGTAACCATACGCAAAGCCATATTAAAGGATGGAACTCTAGTACAGAAGTCTATCTTAAGAATGTACAAATTTGCGATGAAGTTATTAAGTCACAAATCATACATAGCGAATTATCAGCCAAAAACTATCAAAACGTTCATCTGTTTCGTCCCCCCTATGGGCAAATAAAACCCAAACAAGGTAAAAAGCTTATGGAACATGGGTATAAAATTATAATGTGGGATGTACTTTCTTTTGATTGGGATAAAAAGGTTAGTGAAGAAATTTGTTTGAGTAACGTTATTTCAAAAGCTAAATCTGGAAGCATTGTTGTATTTCACGATAGTTTGAAAGCATCAAAAAATATGATGTTTACCCTCCCAAAAGTATTAGATTATTTTACAAAAAAAGGTTATAATTTTGATGTACTAGACTAGGCGTACTCTTGTATAATATTTATAAGGGTATTAGCATCTAACTCCCCACTTTGGCGCCATTTCATTTCACCGTTTTTGTAGATAATTAGCGTTGGAAGTGTCTTAACCCTTAAAGCCTCTGCCAATTCTTCATTCTTCTCAACATCAATTTTAATAACCTTAGCTTTGTCTCCTAGTGCCGCAGCTACATCTCTTAAAACCAGATGCATTGCGGTGGATTGTTCATTCCAGTCTGTGTAGAACTCTAACAATACCGGAATTTCAACATCTATGAGTTCCCCAAATTTCGACATACTTTTTAGTATTAATTGGTATTATGATGTATTACAAACCTAATCATTTTTTTTGTAATGCGTTAATTCCTTAAAAATCAACCGTAAAAGTAGGTTCTCCTAACGTCTAATGTATTAAAAAAGGGTGATATAACACAATTTAAATACTGAAATTTCTATACCGGCTTTAAGCCTTTTTTAAGCTCTATTACGGTTATTTCTGGCCATATACCAACACGTCCAGGAAATGCCAAATAGCCAAAGCCTCGGTTCACATTAATAAACTGTCCAAACTCCTCATAGATACCGGCCCAATATTTATAGCGCCATTTCACAGGACTCCATTTAAACCACCCCGGAATTTCAATACCAAACTGCATCCCATGCGTATGTCCGCTTAATGTTAAATGATAATGATAATCATCTTGAATTACCTCATTTTCCCAATGCGATGGATCGTGACTCATCAATATTTTAAAATCATCTTTATCAATTCCTTTTGATGCCTTTTTTAAGTCTCCTGCTTTTTTAAAACCTCCTGCTCCCCAATTTTCAACACCTACCAATGCTAAACGTGCGTCGTTTTTCTTAATAAATCGATGTTCATTTAATAATAAATCAAACCCAATTTCTTTTTGAATCAATTTTAAATCTTCTAAGTTTTGGTGTTTAGCTTCCTTAGAATCCCAATGCACATAATCGCCATAATCATGATTCCCTAAAACCGAATACTTCCCATCCTTAGCATGCAGTTTACTAAAAACAGGTATGTATGGTTTCATTTCGTCGGCTTTATTATTTACCATATCACCCGTAAACAAAATCACATCACTCTCCTGCTCATTAATTAAATCAATCGCATAACTTACTTTGTCTTTATTATCAAAACTTCCAGAGTGAATATCACTTATTTGAGTAATTCTATAACCATCAAACGCTGTTGGTAAATCTTCAAAGTGTAGTGTATATTTTAAAACTTTAAAGTTGTATTTCCCTTTAATCACACCGTACAAAATAGATGTGAACGGTATTGCTGCAATCCCCAAAGCTAATTGAGAAATAAATTTACGTCTGCTATTTAAGGCAACCGAATTATTGGTTTCACTACTAATCTTTTCAAAAACAAATGCAAAACCCCTAAATACATCTTCAGCAAACAAGGTTATACCCACAATAATTTTAGGTACATAAAATAGTACTAATAAAATAAGTGCAAGTGAAAACCGAAAAGGAATTCCATTAGACCTGTCAAATGTATAGACTTGAATAAAAAAATTCCCTAAAATCGCAAGGGAAACAAAAATATAGACATAAGTAACTACGCTACTTTTAAAAATAGCTTTAAAGGATTGAAGTGTATAAAAATCTAAAAGCAATAAGATAAGAATAAACAATATTAAGCGTAGCATGTTCTTTTTTTAACAAATATAGCGGTAATCTAAATTACAATTCTGAAACCTTAGTTTATTTAACTTATAGTTAAGAGCTCATTATTTGTCGGATATACACATAATAAGTTACAATGATTTTGCAGTTCACATTTTAAAAACATGTTCTCAAATATTATTTCATTCAGTTCTTGCGAATTTTTAAATGAAAAATTTCATGTACATTTGATTTCCTATCAAAAACAAAATCAATGTCTGAACAAAAACGTCTTTTTTTAGTAGATGCTTACGCCCTTATTTTCCGTGGATATTACGCCTTTATTAAAAACCCAAGGATCAATTCTAAGGGACAAGACACCTCTGCTATTATGGGATTTATGAACTCTCTTTTAGATGTCATTAAACGTGAACGTCCAGACCATTTAGCCGTATGTTTTGATAAAGGGGGCAGTACAGACCGCATTGAAATGTTTGAAGCCTATAAAGCTAACCGAGATGAAACACCAGAAGGTATAAAAACTGCAATACCCCATATTTACGAAATTTTAAAAGCTATGCATATACCCATAATGGTAAAGGAGGGGTATGAGGCAGATGATGTTATTGGCACCTTATCACGTCAAGCCGAAAAAGAAGGTTATAAAACCTATATGGTAACCCCAGATAAAGATTTTGCACAATTGGTTACCGAAAATGTATTCATGTATAGACCCGTATTTGGTGGCGGTTATGAAACTTGGGGTATTCCAGAGGTAAAGGCTAAATTTGAAGTAGAAAACCCACTACAAGTCATAGACTTTTTAGGTATGATGGGAGATTCCAGTGATAATATACCTGGACTTCCTGGGGTTGGCGAAAAAACAGCCAAGAAATTTATCAAGCAATTTGGCTCTATGGAAGGGTTGCTAGCCAATATAGACCAGTTAAAAGGTAAAATGAAAGAGAAAGTAGAAGCTAATGGTGAGTTAGGTTTGCTTTCAAAACAATTGGCTACTATAATGCTAGATGTTCCAGTGACTTTTGATGCTAAAGATTTTGAGCTAGACCATCCTGACATTGAAAAAGTAAAACATATATTTCAGGAATTAGAATTTAGAAGATTAACTGAAAACTTCTTAAAAACGTTTGCCGATAATGGGGAGACAAATACAACCGAAACCTCAGCTCAAACTGTTGAAGCAAAAACAACTATCTCAAAGCCAAAAGCTTCCGCTGGTGCAGGACAATTTTCACTATTTGACTCAGAAGGCTCTAATCCCGTTAAAACTGAAACAAGTTCTGCATATACAAGAAAAACGGCAGAAACTACATCGCATTTTTATCAATATATAAACACAGCTACTTCCAAAAAGTTATTCATTGAAAAATTACTTCAACAATCAAGTGTATGTTTTGATACAGAAACTACAAGTATTAATCCACTAACGGCAGAACTAGTTGGTATTGCATTTTCTTGGGAAGCAGGAAAAGGATTTTATTTACCCTTCCCTGAAAAAAAGAAAGAAGCACAAAACCTCATTGAAGAATTAAGACCCTTTTTTGAAAATGAAAACATTGAAAAAATTGGTCAGAATCTTAAATATGACATCAAAGTTTTGGCTAAATACCATGTTGATGTAAAAGGTCAATTATTTGACACCATGCTGGCACATTATCTGATCAATCCAGATATGCGACACAATATGGATGTTCTAGCTGAAACTTATTTGAATTACACGCCTATTTCTATTGAAACATTAATTGGTAAAAAAGGCAAAAACCAATTATCGATGCGTGAGGTTGATTTGGAAAAACAATCGGAATATGCTGTTGAAGATGCCGATATTACCCTTCAGCTTAAAGAACATTTTCAGAATGAATTAGGAGAAGCAAATACCCAAAAACTGTTTGATGACATTGAAGTGCCTTTGCTTAAAGTTTTAGCCGATATGGAATTGGAAGGCATTAACTTAGATAAAGGTTTTCTTAACAGTTTATCAGGCCAGCTAGAAAAAGATATTGCAGATTTAGAATCGAAAATTTATGAAAACGCTGGAGAAGAATTCAATATTGCTTCACCAAAACAACTGGGTATCATTTTATTTGAAAAATTAAAATTAGTAGACAAACCTAAAAAAACTAAAACGGGGCAATATTCTACCTCAGAAGATGTACTTAGTTACTTGGCAAAAGACCATCAAATCATTCAGAACATATTAGAGTTTAGAGGACTTTCAAAATTAAAGAGCACTTATGTAGACGCTTTACCAAACCAAGTTGAAGAAACTACAGGACGCGTTCACACAGATTACATGCAAACCGTAGCAGCTACAGGGCGCTTAAGTAGTAATAATCCAAACCTTCAAAATATCCCAATTCGCACTGAAAGAGGTCGTCAAGTTAGAAAAGCGTTCATTCCGCGAAGCGAAGATTATACACTTTTAGCTGCTGATTACTCACAAATAGAATTACGCGTCATAGCTGCTTTAAGTCAAGAGGAAACTATGATAGAAGCCTTTAAAAACGGAGAAGACATTCATGCCTCAACAGCTTCAAAAGTTTTTCATGTTCCAATTAACGAAGTAACTCGAGAACAACGTAGCAATGCCAAAACCGTAAACTTTGGAATTATTTATGGGGTTTCTGCTTTTGGACTGAGTAATCAAACAAGCCTAAGTAGAACTGAGGCGAAAGAGCTCATTGACACTTACTACGCTACGTATCCTAAACTTAGAAATTTTGTAACTGAGCAAGTAGATTTTGCAAGAGATAATGGCTATGTGCAAACGGTTTTGGGGCGGCGGCGTTACTTAAAAGATATTAATTCTAGAAATGCTGTAGTTCGAGGCGCTGCTGAACGTAATGCCGTAAACGCGCCCATTCAAGGCAGTGCTGCAGATATTATAAAAATTGCCATGATAAAAATTCATCAAAAATTGAAAGAAGGTAATTTTAAAACTAAAATGTTACTTCAAGTACATGATGAATTAGTTTTTGATGTTTATAAACCAGAATTAGAAACCATCAAATCTTTGGTTAAAACCGAAATGGAAAATGCATATACGTTAGAAGTACCTTTGGATGTTGATTTAGATACGGGAGATAATTGGTTGGAAGCGCATTAAACACTTTAAACCCACTAAAAAGACATTCGATATTGAGGAAGAGTCTCCTTGAGGGGATACCACTCATATTCTTAAAACTAATAAAAAGTAAGATAAAACCTTTTTTGTTTTTAAAAATACTGTAAAATCATAAATATAAGCCAATATTCCATTAAGCAAACTACAAGAGAGTAAATCAAAAGTTATTTTCTCTTTTTACTCCTAAACTCCACCTTATTTTTCCGCTGATTAAAAGGCACAGCATCATTAAACGTGTGTTTAGGTTTTCCGGGTTTATTTTTTCGCCATTTATCATTCTCAGGCAACAATACCTTTAACAAATCTGTGCGCCCAAGCTTGTTTAATGTATTTTTAATCCAAGCCTTGTTTTCATGTTTATACCAAAAGAAAAACCGATGTTGTTCGTCTTTCTCTTTTTGAGTTTTGGGTGTATTAACCTTCTCAAGGGTATAGGGATGATAGCCACTATAATAAATTACTGTAGCTACGGTCATTGGTGTTGGGGTAAAGCCTTGCACCTGCTCTAACTGAAAACCCATATCTTTAGTTTCGGCTGCTAAATCTGCCATATCCTCGGCCTCACATGCCGGGTGATTCGAAATAAAATAAGGTATAAGCTGAAGTTTTAATTTTTTAGTATTATTTATTTTATCAAAACGTTCCTTGAACTTGTGAAAATACTTGAATGATGGTTTGCGCATCAATTTTAAAACGGGGTCGCTGGTATGTTCTGGTGCTACTTTTAACCGTCCAGAAACATGTTTGGTCATTACCTCCTCAGTGTAATCGTCTAGTTCTTTTGCATCTGCATTTTTATTGAATTCTGGCACCAACATATCATGCCGAATACCACTTCCAATAAATGATTTTTTAACCTTTGGATGACTATCAACAGCTTGATATAATCGTGTTAAAGGTTTATGTGAGGTATCTAAATTACTGCAAATAACAGGTGAAATACAAGATGGTGCTACACACCTATCGCATATTTCCTGTACCTTGCCTTTCATTTTATACATGTTGGCACTAGGGCCTCCAATATCAGATAAGTAACCTTTAAAATCTGGCATATTGGCCACAACATCCACCTCTCTTAAAACAGATTCCTGACTACGAGATGCTATAAATTTACCCTGATGTGCCGAAATGGTACAGAAACTACAACCGCCAAAGCATCCACGATGAATGTTGATAGAAAATTTAATCATTTCATACGCAGGAATAGGCCCACGTTTGTTGTATTTGGGATGCGGTAATCTCGTATATGGCAACTCAAAGGAGGCATCAATTTCTTCCTCTGTCATAGTTGGATAAGGCGGATTAATCATCAAGGTTTTATTACCTACTTTCTGAAAAATACGTCTTGCATACAACTTATTACTTTCTTGTTCTATAATTTTAAAATTGGATGCGTATGCTTTCTTATCCTTTAAACAGGTTTCGTGTGATGCAATTTCAACATCTTCCCAGTTTTTATTCTTCGGAATATCGTCTTCCGAAATCACTAAAACAGCCGTTTGATTTACCGTATTGATATTTGAAAATGGCACACCTTTTTGAAGCAGTCGTACAATCTCTCGTAAGGGCTGTTCGCCCATTCCGTACACCAACATGTCAGCTTTTGAGCTTTCTAAAATGGTTGGCATTAGTTGGTCGCTCCAATAATCGTAATGCGTAACACGACGTAATGAGGCTTCAATACCACCTATTAATACGGGAACATCAGGCCATTTTTCTTTTAAAATTTTAGAATAAACCGTAGTGGCATAATCGGGTCTAAAACCAATATTGCCATTGGGTGTGTAGGCATCTTTATCGCGACGTTTTTTGCTGGCGGTGTAGTTGCTCACCATGGGATCCATACATCCTCCTGTAACCCCAAAAAACAATTTTGGCGCCCCCAATTTTACAAAATCTTGAAGATTGTCATTCACATTGGGTTGTGGCACAATAGCCACTCGCAAGCCATAACTTTCCAAAATGCGCCCAATAACAGCAGGTCCAAACGATGGATGGTCAACATAGGCATCACCACTAAACAAAATAACATCTAGTGCATCCCAACCACGAATTTTAACCTCTTTGTTTGTGGTAGGTAACCAATTTGATAGCCTTAACTCCTCCATAGAACTGCAAAAATAACTAAAAAATCATTCGTAGTTGTTTTATATGGTCTTGATTCATATATGCATCCAAATTAAAGAAGTATTAGAAAATAAAAAAAGAGTGTATTTTTGCACCTTGTTTAAGAACTATATGGGTATTATTTCAAAAGATATTAAAAAGGCTGTAGCTATTTTAAGCGCTGAAAAGCTTGTTGCCATTCCTACGGAAACGGTTTACGGACTTGCAGGAAACATTTTTAGCGAAAATGCTATTAAAAGTATTTTTGAAACCAAAAAAAGACCCTTCTTTAATCCACTTATAGTTCATATTCCTTCAATTGAAAATCTAAAGGATATAGCTAGTTATGTTCCGTCTAAAGCTCAAAAATTAGCTGAAACCTTCTGGCCGGGATCTATGACACTGGTATTGAAAAAACAACCGGCTATTCCAGATTTAGTAACAGCTGGCAAAGATACTGTAGCCGTAAGAGTACCTAATCACCCTATTACCTTAAAGCTTTTAAAACAGCTACCTTTCCCTTTAGCCGCTCCCAGCGCCAATCCTTTTGGAAGTATCAGCCCTACTAAAGCAGAACATGTTGCTACTTATTTTGAAAATGCTATTGAACAAGTTTTGGATGGTGGCTCTTGTGAAAATGGTATCGAATCTACTATCATTGGTTTTGAAAATGATGAACCTGTTATTTATAGACTTGGGGCTTTGGCATTAGAAGACATTGAAAAGGTAGTTGGCCCCGTGACTTTAAAAAATAAAAAAGAAATAAAGCCTGATGCTCCAGGGATGCTGGCTCGTCATTATGCTCCCAATACAACAACTTATTTATGCGATTCTATATTAGAGGAAATTGAAAAACATCAAGGAAAACGAATTGGTATCCTATCTTTTAAAACGAGATTTGAAGATGACCGTGTTACATATCAAATCATTCTCTCAGAAAAGGGTGATTTGGCTGAAGCTATGTCTAAACTTTATGCCTCAATGCACAACCTAGACCTTCAAAATTTAGATATAATCATTGCCGAACGGTTTCCTGATTTTGGACTTGGAAAATCTATAAACGACAGATTGCAACGAGCTACCTATTCTTCTTGAAAAACAAGCTACTCTCTTGTCAATATTTCCCTTTTTTAACCTTAAATTTTAAAATAAGTAAGAAAACAAAAGCTTTATCGACACTTTAAGTAGTCGTTTAAAAAAAGCTATGCTAATAAAAAAATCGATTTCTATCGTTTTTATTATTTGTGCATCAACTATGTATGCTCAAACGTGTTGTTCTGGCGGAATTCCGCTTTCTAATAATATTGGCATGTCTGTTGAAGAAAAAGGGACATTACAACTTAGTCTTAATTATGATTACAATAACCTGAATACTTTAAATAACGGAACAGAAAAATTAAATGACGATTCAAGATTACGAATCACCCACTCAATACTTTTTAACTTAAGTTATGCTATAACTAACAGACTATCTGTAGAAGGTTTATTTACTTGGGTTAACCAACGCAGGGCTATTTCTCAATTTGGAAATGAAAATTTAGACCAAACTTCTGGGATTGGAGATGGTCTATTATTAGTAAAATATAACTTTAAAAATGGGCTTGGAAAAAACAGTAATATCGAATTAGGTTTAGGAGCTAAAATTCCTTTTGGCTCTTCAACAGAAACAAATAATCAAGGTATTACTCTAAACGCCGATTTACAGCCAGGGAGTAATGCTTGGGATATTGTTTATTTTCTCTCTGCATCAAAGCAAGCTAATTTTAGGCCCTCACTTACTTTTTCTGGAAGAATTATTTACAGAAGTACAGGGACTAATAATTCTTATTTTGAAAATTCAAGTTATAAATTTGGAAACGAAATTCAAACCTTTTTGGGTATTTCAGATCAATTTTCAATCTTAAAAACATTAGCAACTCCAAGTATCAGTTTAAAATATAGAGATGCTAAACAGGATGAAATAGACGGATTTAACTTAGACAATACAGGTGGGAATTGGTTATTTATAATTCCAGATTTTTCAATTAATATAAAACCAAATTTGGTGTTTTCTACCAGAGCAGAATTACCTTTATACAGTAATGTTGATGGCACACAATTAACACCTACCTATAGAATTACAACTGGCTTCCTATTTAAAATTAAACCAAAATCAAAATTATTAAACTTAAGATAAACAGCTATGAAAAATTACATCTTATTGGCATTATTAGTTCTATTAACGTCATGTAGCACCACCAGTGAAAGTGTGGAAAACAGTATTTCTAATGAGTTTTCTGAATGGTTAATACCTATCAATCAAATTCTAGATGGCGGCCCAGGGAAAGATGGTATTCCGTCCATTGACAACCCTCAATTTACTGAAGTTACATCAGTTTCATTTTTAGCAGATGACGATTTAGTGGTAGGCATAATTAAAGGTAATGAAACTAAGGCATACCCACATGTTATTCTAGATTGGCATGAAGTAGTAAACGATGAAATTGATGGTTCATTTTTTACTTTAAATTATTGTCCCCTAACTGGTACAGCATTTGCCTGGGAAAGTAAAACCAATAACACTAAAACTACTTTTGGTGTCTCTGGTTTATTATATAATGCTAACCTTATATTATATGATAGAAATACTGATAGTAATTGGTCTCAACTTCAATTACAATGTGTTAATGGTGAGCTTATTAACGACAAGCCAAAATTGTACAACGTTGTTGAAACCAACTGGAAAACATGGAAAGCACTTTATCCTGACTCTCAAGTTTTAAATACGCAAACAGGCTTTTCTAGAAATTATGGAACTTCACCTTATGGAGATTATGCAACTAATAATAATCGCTTTATTTTTAGACCCGAAATTACAAATCCTGCTCTACCAAATAAAGAAAGAGTGTATGCGATAATAGATGACACAAAATCGAAAGTATACCAATTTTCAGACTTTACAAATGGTAAAATTATAAAAGATTCTTTTGAAGGTAAAGACTATTTAATTGTTGGCAACAATGATATAATTTATGGTTTTGGCCTAAATAACGACCAAGCCAACCTAACCTTTGAATATGATTTTAATGACTCAGAGTCTTTCTTTAAAGATAATGAAGGCAACAAGTGGTCTATATTCGGTACAGCCATTGAAGGCCCAAGAACTGGTGAATCTCTAGAATCTGTAAAATCTGTTATGAGTTACTGGTTTGCTATTGCTGTTTTTTACCCAAACCCAGAAATTTATTCTACCCAGTAATTTTCTAATTAATTTCATGAAGATTAACGAATTACATATATTAAAATTCAACAAAAAATTATCTTACATCACTGTTTGTTAATCAAATATTTAATCGTAAATTTGCAAACTCTTTTTTGAAGAGGAATGTTTAATAAATAAAATTAATTAGTGTGGACACATTAAGCTACAAAACGATTTCAGCAAACAAAGCTACTGTAAACAAGCAGTGGGTTTTAGTTGATGCTGAAGGTCAGACGCTTGGTCGTTTAGCTTCTAAAGTTGCGAAACTTTTAAGAGGTAAACACAAGCCAAACTTCACACCACACGTTGATTGCGGAGATAACGTTGTTATTATAAACGCAGAAAAAATCAACTTAACAGGAAACAAGTGGACAGATAAATCATATATCCGTCACACAGGTTACCCTGGTGGTCAAAGAAGTTTATCTGCTACAGAATTGTATGGAAAAGATCCTGCAAGAATAGTAGAAAAATCAGTAAAAGGAATGTTGCCTAAAAACAAATTAGGAGCAACTTTATTCCGTAATCTAACAGTTGTTGTAGGTCCTGAGCACAAACATGAAGCTCAAAAACCTAAAGCAATTAACTTAAACGAATTCAATTAATGGACGTAATTCACAAAATTGGCCGTAGAAAGACGGCTGTTGCACGTGTATATGTTGCCCAAGGAAAGGGAAACATTACGATTAACAAAAAAGACTTAGCGGATTACTTTACTACAGCTACTTTACAGTACAAAGTAAAGCAACCATTAGCTTTGACTAACAATGATGGCAACTTTGATATTACAGTAAATGTATATGGAGGTGGCATTACTGGTCAAGCTGAAGCTGTTCGTTTAGCAATTTCTCGTGCTTTATGCGAGGTGGATGCTGAAAACAGAGCTATCTTAAAACCTGAAGGTTTATTAACCAGAGATCCAAGAATGGTAGAGCGTAAAAAATTCGGTCAGAAGAAAGCGCGTAAAAAATTCCAGTTCTCTAAACGTTAGAACCTTTTTGAACTTGTTTCAAATTTTGAAAAAGACCTTGAAACAAGTTCAAAATTTTTTTCGATGTCATGTTGAGCGTAGTCAAAGCATTTCATCATCAAATTAAATAATTATAAAGGCCCTGAAACGAGTTCAGGGTGTAAACAGTTTAGCATCTAAATGATTAAGGCAATTTTTATAAATGACCACTTAATCATTGCTAATTCAACAGAACGTAAACTATTACAAAAATGGCAGTAGAAGTAAAAGAATTACTTGAAGCAGGTGTACACTTTGGTCACCTAACACGTAAGTGGGATCCAAACATGGCTCCTTACGTTTACATGGAGCGTAACGGCATCCATATTATCAACCTTTACAAAACAGCAGCAAAAATTGATGAAGCAAATGCAGCATTAGCTAAAATTGCAGCATCAGGAAGAAAAATTTTATTTGTTGCAACAAAAAAACAAGCAAAAGATATTGTTGCTGAAAAAGCAGGAGCTATCAACATGCCTTACATCACTGAAAGATGGCCAGGTGGTATGTTAACAAACTTTGTTACTATTAGAAAAGCTGTTAAAAAAATGGCTTCAATTGATAGAATGAAGAAAGATGGTACCTTTAACACACTTTCTAAAAAAGAACGTTTACAAGTAGATCGTTTGAGAGCGAAATTAGAGAAAAACTTAGGTTCAATCTCTGATATGACTCGCTTACCAGGAGCTTTATTTGTAGTTGATATTAAGCGTGAGCACATTGCTATTAAAGAAGCTCAAAAATTAAACATTCCTATTTTTGCAATGGTAGATACCAACTCAGACCCACGTCAAGTTGATTATGTAATACCTTCAAATGATGATGCTTCTAAATCAATAGATAAAATTTTATCATACGTAACTGATGCTATTGCAGGTGGTTTAGCAGAACGTAAAGCTGAAAAAGATGCTACTAAAGATGAAAAAGATGCTCCAAAAAAGGCAAAAACTTCAAAAAAAGTAGCAGTTGCTGAAGAAGAAGAATAAAATTTATATAATAATTAAGTAATATTTATAAGTCGTTTAATTCTTTTCTTGTAAAACAAATTGAACGGCTTTTTTAAATTAAAAATACAATGAGTACTACAGTAAAAATAACAGCCCAAGAGGTTAACAAACTAAGACAAGCTACTGGTGCAGGTATGATGGACTGCAAAAAAGCTTTAGTTGAAGCAGAAGGAGATTTTGATAAAGCTATTGAAGTTTTACGTAAAAAGGGACAAAAAGTAGCGGCAAAAAGAGCCGACAGAGAATCTACTGAAGGTGCGGCTGTGGCAAAAGTAAATGCAGACAACACTGTTGGTGTAGCAATTGTACTGGGCTGCGAAACAGATTTTGTTGGTAAAAACGAAAACTTTTTAGCGCTAGCTAGTGAGCTTGGAGAAATTGCATTAAACACGTCTTCTAAAGAAGAATTTTTAGCTGCGGATTTTGGTGGGATGACTGTTGCCGATAAGTTAGTTGAGCAAACAGGCGTAATTGGTGAAAAACTAGACATTAAAGCATTTGAAAAAGTAGAAGCCGCTTATGTTGGTTCTTACGTTCATATTAACAAAATTGCAGCAATAGTAGGTTTTTCTAGTGTTGTAAATAATGTTGAAACTTTAGCTAAAGATGTAGCAATGCAAATCGCTTCTATGGGAGCTACTACACTATCTTACAAAGATTTTGATCCTGCTTATGTAGCTTCTGAAACTGAAGCTAGAATAGCTGCCATAGAAAAAGACAACGAAGAACTAGCACGTTTAGGTAAAACTCTTAAAAATGTTCCTAAATACATTTCACAAGCGCAATTAACTCCTGAAGTGATTGCCGAAGCTGAAGAAGCTGCAAAAGCTGAATTAAAAGCTGAAGGTAAGCCAGAGCAAATTTGGGACAGAATTTTACCAGGTAAAATGCAACGTTTTATTTCTGATAACACGACGCTAGATCAAGAGCAGTGCTTATTAAATCAAAACTTCATCAAGGATGAGAAGAAAACTGTTGAACAGTATGTTGCTTCATATGGTGAAGTTGAAATCACAGGATTTAAGAGAGTTACCTTAGGGTAATCAGAAGTCTTTAACAAGGGAATTTTAAATATTTATAAACCACCGCTCTACTTTGGAGTGGTGGTTTTTTTGTTTCCTTAATCCAAATCATATATAGTAATTGCATTAATTTAATCATTATATAGAATAAAATTTTGCGTAGTTTTGCACAACTTCAGTATTAACAACTAATGAAATATAAAAGAATACTCCTCAAACTATCAGGCGAAGCTCTAATGGGAAATCGTCAATATGGCATAGACCCTGATCGATTATCAGAATATGCAAAAGACATAAAAGAGATTACAGATAAAGGTGTTGAAGTTGCCATTGTTATTGGTGGTGGCAACATTTTTAGAGGTGTTGCAGGTGCTAGTAAAGGCATGGACAGAGTACAGGGAGATCATATGGGAATGCTTGCAACCGTTATTAATGGTTTGGCTTTACAAGGAGCCTTGGAAGATGCAAATATTGAAACCAGACTTCAAACCGCAATTAAAATTAATGAAGTTGCAGAACCATTTATTAGAAGAAGAGCCATGCGACATCTAGAAAAAGGCCGTGTAGTTATTTTTGGAGGTGGTACTGGAAATCCTTATTTTACAACAGATTCAGCTGCGGTATTAAGAGCTATTGAAATTGAAGCTGATGTTATTTTAAAAGGAACGCGTGTAGATGGTATTTACACCGCAGATCCAGAAAAAGACAAAAAGGCTATTAAGTTTAATCATATTTCATTTGATGAAGTTTTAAGTAAGGGACTCAAAGTTATGGATACTACAGCGTTCACTTTAAGTCAAGAAAATGAATTACCAATCATTGTTTTCGATATGAATAAAAAAGGTAATTTGCTTAAAGTAGTTTCTGGTGAAGAAATTGGAACTGTAGTTAACGTATAAAATTTGGTGTAATTTTTGATTCTCAATACCAAGTAAAATTTTAAAACTATGAACGAAGACATACAATTTATATTAGATACAGCAAAAGAAGCTATGGATAATGCCATTAAGCATTTAGAAAAACAACTTTCTAATATTAGAGCAGGAAAAGCAAGTCCTGCGATGCTAGGGAGTGTCATGGTAGATTATTACGGCTCTCAAACACCACTTAACCAAGTAGCCAATGTTAATACACCTGACGGAAGAACTATCACCGTTCAGCCATGGGAAAAGTCTATGCTTCAAGAAATTGAACGTGCTATTATGATAGCTAACTTAGGTTTTAACCCAATGAATAATGGTGAAAGTATTATTATTAATGTTCCTCCTTTAACAGAGGAACGCAGACGAGATCTTTCCAAACAAGCTAAAGCAGAAGGTGAAGATGCCAAAATTGGTATTAGAAATGCTCGTAAAGATGCCATGAATGATATTAAAAAATTAGATGATGCTTCTGAAGACCTTAAGGGTAACGCAGAAATAGACATACAAGAAATGACAGATTCTTACGTTAAGAAAGCAGATGATATTTTCCATATAAAAGAAAAGGAAATTATGACCGTTTAAAAATTTAACTAAAGCGACGATTATGTCGCTTTTTTTTTCAACAATTAGTTCTGTTTAATAATATGCTTAAGCATTGTCTTCTTTTTGTAATTATTTTTTGTTTTAACTTATTAAACAGTCAGGCTTCTTTTAGTAGCTTTAAGGAAATCACAAGAGATTCTGTTAAAAAAGAAACCTTCATTAAGCATTTAGGGAATGGTTATTTACCTAGCAAATATTTCAATTTCGATTTAAGGTATTTAATAAAATTCAATCAATACGAAGGCATCCGTACTGGTATTGGTGGTACCACCAATGAAAACTTCTCAAAAAAATTCAAAGTTAATGGGTATACAGTTTATGGCTTTAGAGATGATGAATTCAAATTTAGTTTAGGTGGAGCGTTCAGGTTAGCGCCTAAAACCAATACCTGGTTAAGTCTTTCTTATACCGATGATTTACAAGAAACTGGAAGCACTAAATTTCTAACAGACGGTAGGTTCTTTCACTTTTTTGAACCCAGATTATTGAATATCGATTTGTTTCATCGACATATTACAAAATCTATTGGAATAGAGCATCAATTATTTGATGAGTTAAATACCAAAACTGAATTTTCAGTTAGCAATATTAACCCAACTTACCAATATAGTTTCAATACTAATAGTACATCATTAAATAACTTTAGACTAAGCGTAGCTAAAATGGCTTTTCAATGGAATCCTTTTAGTGAGTTTAATCTAACTGAAAACGGTGTAAAAGAAACTAAACAAGGATATCCCAAATTCACACTTCAGTACTCAAAAAGTATTAAAAATGTCTTTAAAAGTGATTTCAATTTTTCTAAAATTGATTTTAGAACCATTCACAAAATCATTGTTAACAAAGACAGTTATTCTGAATTAACATTGGTTTCTGGTCTAGCAATCGGTGATACTCCCATAACACATTTGTATCATGCTTACCCAAATAACATAACAAAAGAAACGGTTATGCAACGCTTCTCTGTAGCTGGGTTAAATAGTTTTGAAACCATGTATTTTAACGAGTTCTTTTCTGATAAGTTTACAACCATTCAAGCGAAACATTTTTTTAAACCTTTTAATATTTCAGAACGTCTCAAACCACAATTAGTTTTAATTTCAAGATTCGCCATTGGTGATATGGAATCTCCAGAACAACATGAAAATATTAGTTTCAAAACTCTAAAAAAAGGATACACAGAATCTGGATTCGAAATTAATAAACTACTCTTTGGTTTTGGTTTAAGCTTCACCTACCGTTACGGCGGATATCATTTACCTGAATTTACAGACAATCTTGCTTTAAAGTTTACATTTAACGTGACTTTATGAGGTAATACAAGGGTTTTTTCTACCTTTGCGCTGCTTTCATAAAAGGTATGTTTAAACTGTTTAGCAAAGACTTTTGGGATGTTACCGCAAGATTGATTTTACGTAATAAAATCATTATTCTTATTGGTATTATTGTTACTACGTTGTTATTTAGCAAACAGTGGGACAACATGCGCTTTACCTATACCGAAGCGAACTTATTACCAGATGAACACGAGGTTAATATTACCTACAATAACTTCTTAAAAACCTTTGGTGAAGAAGGAAATCTTATTGTTTTAGGAGTAAGAGACAGTTCTTTATTTACTATTGAAAAACTTAACGCTTGGAATAAACTTTCTAATAGTTTTAAAAACTACAAAGAAGTTGAGACGGTAGTTTCTATTAAAGACCTCCAAAAACTTGTAAAAGACACAAGCAATGAAAAGTTTGATTTAGAACCTTTTATTAAGGATTCTATTGCAACAGTTCAACAAATTGAAACTTTACAAAACGAATTGTTTCACAAGTATCCGTTTTATGATAACTTTTTGTTTAACAAAGAAACTCAAACGGTTAGGACTGCTATTTATTTAAAAAAGGATATTGTAAATACATCGGCAAGAAAAGATTTTGTAATTGATATCTTAACAGATAAAATAGAGTCTTTTGAGAAAGCCCATGATCTAGATATTAGGGTATCTGGGATGCCATACATACGCACCCTAAATTCTCAAAACATCATTGATGAAATTAACCTTTTTGTGATTGCTGCATTACTGGTTACATCTATTATTTTCTTTTTCTTTTTTAGGTCATTTAGAGCTACTTTCATTTCGCTTATTGTAGTTTGTATTGGGGTCATGTGGACGCTTGGCATTATTGGATTATTTAATTACGAAATAACTGTTTTAACAGCATTAATCCCTCCTTTAATTATAGTTATTGGTATCCCTAATTGTATCTTTTTAATTAACAAGTACCAACATGAGGTAAAACTTCATGGTAATAAAGTAAAATCATTACAACGTGTTATTACCAAAATTGGTAATGCTACCTTAATGACTAACGTAACCACTGCTTCTGGGTTTGCTACTTTTATACTTACTGAAAGTCAACTCTTAAAAGAATTTGGGGTAGTAGCATCCTTAAGTATTTTAGCTATTTTTATTTTATGTCTACTTATAATCCCAATTATCTATACCTTCTTACCTCACCCTAAAGACCGACACTTAGAGCATTTAAACAAGCGTTGGATTGGTGGTTTTGTAGATTGGATGGAACGCATGGTTAAGCAAAAACGAATTGCCATATATACCACATCGGTTGTTTTGCTTATTGTAAGTATTATAGGGATTTATCAGATTAAAATCTCTGGTAGTTTAGTTGAAGACATGCCCAAAGAAGCAGATTTTTTTAAAGATATCCGCTTTTTTGAAGAAGAGTTTAACGGTATCATGCCTTTAGAATTTATTGTAGATACAAAGCGCAAAAAGGGGGTTATGAAACTCGCCACGCTCAAACGTATGGATGAGTTAGAAGATCTCATTATTGAAATCCCTGAACTATCAAAGCCTATTTCAGTAGTTAGTCTAGTTAAATATTCAAAACAAGCTTACTATAACGGAAACCCTAAATATTATCAACTACCTACATCGCAAGAAAACAACTTCATTTTATCATATGCTAGAAATTCGTCTTCTGATCTAGATTTGCTCAATAACTTTGTAGATAGTACAGGGCAATATGCCAGAATAACCACCTTTATGAAAGATATTGGTACCGATAAAATGGAGCGTATTGAAGAAAATTTACAAAACAAAATAGATAAGGTTTTTCCAAAGGAACGATATAATGTCACCATGACTGGTAAAGCGCTCGTATTTCAGAAAGGTACCAAATATCTAGTTAAAAATTTAGCTATATCACTATCATTAGCTATATTCTTAATTTCAATATTTATGGCCTATATGTTTCGTTCTGCAAGAATGATTGTTATTTCATTAATCCCCAACCTACTACCGTTATTGGTAACTGCTGGATTGATGGGCTATCTAGGGGTTCCTATTAAACCTTCTACTATTTTGGTATTTAGTATCGCTTTTGGGATTTCGGTAGATGACACTATTCACTTTTTAGCTAAATACAGACAAGAATTACAGGCAAATAGCTGGAAAATTAAAGTTTCTGTTTATGGTGCTTTACGCGAAACTGGGGTTAGTATGTTTTACACATCTATTGTGCTCTTTTTTGGTTTTTCAGTGTTTACCATCTCAAGCTTTGGTGGCACCGTGGCCTTAGGTGCTTTAGTTTCGGCCACTTTATTGTTTGCCATGTTATCTAATCTGTTGTTACTTCCTTCTTTATTACTCTCGTTAGAACGTAGCATTGCTAATAAAGCAATTTTAAGAGAACCCGCTATAAATATTATTCCAGAAGAGGATGAGTTTGAATAACCTTTCAATAAATAATATTTCTCAGGTTTTTACTTATAGAATTATATTTTTTAGTTAAATTAAACTTGGAAGCCGAAAGGCTTTTTTTATATTTACATTCAAAATTAAGATTTAATGCGTCATTATAGCGTTTCAGAATTATTATCAAAAGATATTGCCTTTCCAGAAGTAGAAGTAAAAGGTTGGGTTAGAACTTTTAGAGCAAACCGCTTTATTGCGTTAAACGATGGGTCAACATTAAACAACATTCAATGCGTAGTAGATTTTGAAAATTTTGATGAAGCTTTATTAAAGCGAGTTACCACGGGAGCCGCAATTCACATTACTGGCGAACTTGTAGAAAGCCAGGGTAAAGGACAAAAAGTTGAGATTCAAGTAAAAACATTAGAAGTTTTAGGTGATTCTGACCCTGAAGAATACCCTATTCAACCCAAAAAGCATTCGTTTGAATTTTTAAGAGAAAATGCGCACTTACGCACTAGAACTAATACCTTCAGTGCTGTAATGCGTTTAAGGTCGGCACTTTCATATGCCGTTCATAAATACTTTAATGAGCATGGTTTTTATTATATGCACGCCCCAATAATAACTGGTAGTGATGCTGAAGGAGCAGGTGAAATGTTTAAAGTAACGAGTTTAGACGTAAATAATTTACCAAAAAACGGGAGTGACAAAGTAGATTATTCCAAGGATTTCTTTGGAAAGGAAACCAATTTAACGGTTTCTGGTCAGTTAGAAGCTGAGACATATGCCATGTCACTTGGAAAGGTATATACGTTTGGCCCTACTTTTAGAGCCGAAAACTCTAATACTTCACGCCATTTAGCTGAGTTTTGGATGATTGAACCCGAAGTAGCATTTATGGACTTAGCTGGTAATATGGATTTAGCCGAAGACTTCTTAAAATTTGTTATTAAATATGTGCTTGATAATAACCGTGATGACCTAGAATTTCTGGATAAACGCCAACAGGATGAAGATAAGAAAAAACCTCAAGCCGAAAGAAGTGACATGACGCTTATTGAAAAACTAAAATTTATTACAGATAATCACTTTAAGCGCGTAAGCTACACCGAAGCTATTGATATTCTCAGAAATAGTAAACCAAATAAGAAAAAGAAATTCAAATATATTGTCAATGATTGGGGCTGTGATTTACAAAGTGAGCATGAACGATTTTTGGTAGAAAAGCACTTTAAATGTCCAGTAATTATATTCGACTATCCGGCAAATATCAAAGCATTTTACATGCGTTTAAATGATGACGGCAAAACAGTTCGTGCTATGGATATTTTATTTCCGGGCATCGGTGAAATTGTTGGAGGCGCACAACGTGAAGAGCGTTTAGAAGTCTTAAAACAAAAAATGGCGGCTTTAAATATACCCGAAGACGAACTCTGGTGGTATTTAGATCTAAGAAAATACGGTACTGCCATTCATTCTGGTTTTGGACTGGGGTTTGAGCGTTTAGTAATGTTTGTAACTGGCATGTGTAATATTAGAGACGTTATTCCTTTCCCAAGAACTCCACAAAACGCAGAATTTTAGCCTCAATTTTGGTTGTGGTACAAGTATTGTAGTTAAAAGAAATTTTATACTTTTAACTCAAACCAAATCAAAATATGCTCAAACAACATTTACAGTTTAAGTTATCGCAAAAACTATCGCCTCAGCAGATTCAATTAATGAAATTGATTCAGTTGCCAACACAAGCTTTTGAGCAAAGGCTCAAACAAGAATTAGAAGAAAATCCTGCCTTAGAAGGCGGTAAAGATAAAACTGAGGAGTATGATTCTGAATTCGATAATAATGACGATTATAATGACAACGAAACCATTAATGCAGAAGACATCAATGTTGATGAATATTTAAGTGATGATGAAATTCCAGATTATCGTACACAAACCAATAATTATAGTAGTGACGATGAAGAAAAAACAATGCCTTATGCTGCTGGAACCTCATTTACACAACATTTAATAAATCAACTAAATACTTATAGACTAACAGATGAAGAAAGAGATATAGCAGAGTTTTTAGTCGGAAGTGTTGATGAGAGTGGCTATATAAGAAGGTCTTTAACAGACATTATGGATGATTTGGCATTTACACAAAATGTTTATACTGAAGAATCTAAAATTAAAGATGTTCTTAAAATTGTACATCAGTTAGACCCTGCTGGAGTTGGTGCGAGAAATTTACAAGAGTGCCTGAGTATTCAACTTCATAGAAAAGAAAAAACACCAGATACAGAATTAGCTATAGATATTATAGACAAAGCATTTGAACAATTTACCAAGAAACACTATCAAAAGTTAATTCAAAAATTTGATATTTCTGAAACGCAATTAAAAGATGCGATTTCAGAAATTGAACACCTAAACCCCAAACCGGGAGGTTCTTATTCTGGTAATAACCGCATTGTTGAGCATATTGTACCGGATTTTGCCATTAAAATAGTTGATGGTGAACTAGAATTAACTCTTAATGGTAGGAATGCACCAGAACTTCATGTTTCAAGAGAATACAACAATATGCTAAAGGGGTATAAGGAAGCAAAAGATAAATCCAAATCCCAGAAAGATGCTGTAGTTTTCATAAAGCAAAAATTAGATGCGGCTAAATGGTTTATTGAAGCCATTAAGCAGAGACAGCAGACACTTTTTGTGACTATGAGTGCCATTATGCATTATCAAAAAGAATATTTTTTGACTGGTGACGAGCGTAATCTAAAGCCTATGATTCTTAAAGATATTGCAGATGAAATTAATATGGATGTTTCTACAGTTTCTAGAGTTGCTAATAGCAAATATGTTGATACGCCTTACGGCACAAAATTAATTAAGGAATTCTTTTCAGAATCCATGAAAAATGATCAAGGTGAAGATGTCTCTACCAAAGAAATTAAGAAAATATTAGAAACCGTTATTGAAGAAGAAGACAAGAAAAAACCATTAACCGATGAAATTTTAGCGGGTATTTTAAAAGAAAAAGGTTATCCTATAGCTCGTAGGACTGTTGCTAAATACAGAGAGCAGCTTGATATTCCTGTTGCCAGATTACGTAAAAAAATATAATGGACCATATTTTAAAGAGTATCTCGTTTATTTTTCATCCATTATTGATGCCTTTACTGGGTGTTATATTCTACTTTTCCAAATCACCCAGATTCATTCCAAAGGAGGTTATTGGAGCTAAATTAATATCACTATTCATTCTCTCCGTAGTGCTACCCATCCTTTTGTATTTCTTATTAAAAACATTAGGAAAGGTTAAATCAATCCACCTTGAAACAACATCTGAACGTATTTTACCATTAGTTCTCAATTGTATTGTTGTAATTATTGTTATTCAACGTATTCTAACACCGACACAAATAATTGAGTTGTATTTTTTCTTTGTTGGTATTTTAATCTCATCCATGGCTTGTTTAATTCTCGCATTTTTAAAATTTAAAGCCAGTATACACATGATAGCCGTTTCAGGAGTATTTATGTATTTCATAGCCTTGAGTATTCATTTTAGCATTAATATTAATGGTACGTTAGCCTTAATGGCTATTATAAGTGGAGCAGTTGCAACCTCAAGACTTCATGTTAATGCGCATACATATAAAGAGTTATTAATGGGTATTTTTGTTGGTGTAATTCCGCAACTAATCTTAGTGCCTTATTGGCTATAAAATGTAAAACATAAGGCCAATTTTTATGGTATTCATGTTTAATTGTTCACCGTTGATTGTAACGTTATCTGAAAAGATAGAATTTAAAGCATAGTACATATAGATATTCCAAGTATCATACCCTAAGCTGAGGGTCAACCCATATTGAAATTTATTAAAGTCTTCAATATCCCTAAGTTTAATAGTCCCCAAATCTCCTTTGTATATTGTAGTATGTGCAACAACATAGCTGACCTTAAAGCCAGTATAAATTCTCCAAAAGCTGTAGTTTAAAGGAGTCGATGAGCGCCACCTAAATTCAAAAGGAACTTCTATTAAATGGTTTGAAAACTTATTTTTTGAAAAAGTTTCATTATCTAAAATACTATATACTAAACCATTAGATCCTCTATTAATGAGCAAGTTTTGATTAAATGAATTAGCTGAATACCCGAGTCCTAATCCAAACGCTACATTCCTCCTTTTATTTATGGGCATATCTTTTATGAAACCTAACTGAAAACCTAATGAAAATCCACTTTGCTTTAACCCATCTAGTTTTTCACCCAATAAATTATATGTAACTCCAGCATAGAATTGATCTTCCTTATAAAGCGAATCTGCTTCTACTTCAACATATTGTTGAGCAACTATTTGTTCTATGCTTAAAAAACAAAGCATAATAAGTACAAAATATTTCATGTTAACATATTAGACAAAATTCAACAAAATAAAAATTGCTCCAATGAAAAAAAGGCGTTTTGAAAATTCAAAACGCCTCACTACTTATAATAAAATCAAGATTATAAACTATCTTCCAAACACGCTACCTTTTTTGGTAGTATAGTTGATTTTAAGCGCATTAACTTTTCGTAATTCTTGCTTAATATCGCCAATTAATCCCATGTTTGCATCACTATCAACCTTCAATGCTGTAGTTAAAAAAGGAATCAACTCTTCTCTTTTGGCAGCCCTTTCTGCAGCAATAAAAGCTGCAATATCTTTAACATCAGCAAGTTTATCATTTAATTGAATTCTTGCTTCTGTACCGTATTGCTTAAAATTTTCGCTTGGTTTACCTGCGTATATATACATAACCAAATCTTTTTTATCAAGCTTTTCAACCTGATCTGCAAACGGTAAATTATTCTCAATCATCAAGGTGTTTTCCCTCATAACAGTGGCCACCATGAAAAAGAATAATAACATAAATACAATATCTGGTAGAGATGCTGTAGATATAGCTGGTAAGGCACCGCTCTTTTTCTTTTTAAATTTAGACATATTAGTAAATGTTAAATTATTGTACTTCTGAAAGCTTTTGTGGATATTCCAACTTAATTTGGTCTATCTTTTCTTTTAGTCTTTCTTTATTCCCTGGCCAATTAACGTCTTTGTAGTTGGCTTCCATCTCTGTGAAGGACTTACCATGTACATTTTGAGCTCTTATATTTCTTAATTCATTATAAGCCGCTACTAATTCATTTTGAACAGCTATGTAAGTCTTATAAGTGGTTTCTCTCTCGTTCTTTAAAGAAATTATTGCCTTATCAGGATTATCTGATGATTTAGGATCTTTTTTTCCATTACAATAGTTACATGATCCATCACCACCATTATCTAAAAACTCAACGGCTGCTTTTCTTAAATCTTTCAGCTCCATTAACTCGTCTTCTACAAGTAATTGATCTTTGCCATTCAGTAAAACCGTAAAAATGTTCTTTTGCTTGATAACCACATCCTCATCAGACTCTTCCATTGGGGGTAACTTACGGTTAATCCCAGAGTCTACCTCAATGGTAGTTGTTACCAAGAAAAATATCAGTAATAAGAACGCAATGTCGGCCATGGAGCCTGCATTTACTTCTGGTGCTGCTCTTTTTGCCATAGTGTTATTTATTAAATATTTTTTTTACTCCCGAATAAGCCATAGATGCAATCGCTAATATAGCTAATACATAAAATGCATATAATCCAGCTCCTACTCGTTTTGAGGTTGCTTCTGTAACATCTGCACCTTTATCTACAAACGGTTGTAAATCTAAATCTGTTCCAGATGACATGGCATATGACAATACTATTATTGCTAAAAAAGCACCTACCGACATTAACGTCTTTTTTACATTACCTGCAAACAAACCTTTTATAACAAATATTAATACTAGTGCAACAATTATAAAAAGCACTACATAAGAAACATACAACATGTTACCTCCCATGCTTTGTGCAGCCTCTTCATCGCCAGCCATAATCATTAAAGCAAATATTGCTCCAATAATAGCAAGTGCGAAAGCTACTATTTTTAATACTTTATGTAAACCCATAATTTTTTTGGTATTTAAATTATTACTTCTTGTTTCTAATTAACAGATCCATTAACGTTATAGAGGCATCCTCCATATCATTAACGATGCTATCAATTTTAGCAATGATGTAATTGTAAAAAATTTGAAGTATAATTGCCACTACCAGACCAAAAACAGTTGTTAAAAGTGCCACTTTAATACCTCCAGCTACTAATGAAGGTTGCATGTCTCCTGCAGCTTCAATTTTATCAAATGCTTGAATCATACCTATTACCGTTCCCATAAAACCTAACATTGGTGCCAGTGCAATAAATAATGAAATCCAAGATACATTTTTCTCTAATTGTCCCATTTGAACACCTCCGTAAGCTACAACAGCTTTTTCGGCAGCATCAAGTCCTTCATCAGTTCTATCTAATCCTTGATAGAAAATAGAAGCAATAGGTCCTTTAGTATTTCTACAAACTTCTTTTGCAGCTTCAACACCTCCAGAAGATAAGGCATCTTCTACTTCTTGAGTTAATTTTTTAGTATTCGTAGTAGAAAGGTTTAAAAAGATAATTCTCTCAATAGCAATTGCTAAACCAAGAATTAAACATAACAAAACGATTCCCATAAACTCTGGCCCACCTTCAATGAAACGCTTTTTTAATTCTTGATGAAATCCAAGTGATTCAGCTGGTGCTGCAGCATCAGTATCTTCTTGAATTGTTACAGTAGTTGTTGTGGTTGCAATTGTAGTTGCATTAGCAGTTCCAAATACCATCATTCCTGTAATGGCTAGGATAGAAAATAATCTTTTCATGTCTCGATCTTAATTTTATTAGTTAAAGTGTTAAAGATAAAAAAAAAAAGCAATTAAACAGTAAAAATAACAGCAGAGAGGAAGGGATTCGAACCCTCGATACCCTTTTGAGGTATACACACTTTCCAGGCGTGCGCCTTCGACCACTCGGCCACCTCTCTATAAATATTTCAATCGTATTAATTACGGGGGATGAAATAACAAAAAATTCTTTAAATCTTAAAATTTTATAATGTTAATTTTAGGTCATTTCTCCTCTTAAAGACATTTCGTAAGTTGATTTGAAATTTTCTTTAGAAATATTCTGTCCTAACAGGTACATTGCCTTAGTAATTGCTGCTTCTGTAGTAATATCTTTACCAGATATAACCCCGATTTTTTTGAGCCCAATACTGGTTTCATAGTGTCCCATCATAACACTTCCACCTAGACACTGGGTTATATTAATAATATGCACCCCTCCAGAAATTCTTTCTTCTAACAAATTAATAAACCAAGGTTCTGTAGTACAATTTCCCGCTCCGTAAGTTTCCAAAATCACAGCTTTTAAATCTGACGTCTCAAAAACACTCTGAATAACCGATTTAGTAATGCCAGGAAACAACTTGATAAGTGCTATATTGTTATCAAGGTTTTTATGAACCTGCAATGGTTTCTCTATATCTGGATTGAATAAATATTTTTTATTCACTTTTAAATGTACACCAGATATAGCCAATTCATTGTAATTAGGAGATGCAAAAGCTTCAAAATGTTCGGCATTCATTTTTGTGGTTCTATTACCTCTGTATAATTTGTATTCAAAATACAAACAAACTTCTTTGATTATTGGTTTGTTATCTTTTTGTAAAGATGCTACTTGGACGGAAGTGATTAAATTCTCTTTAGCATCGGTTCTTAAATCTCCAATAGGTAATTGTGACCCTGTAAACACAACGGGTTTTGCTAAATTCTCTAACATAAAACTTAGGGCTGAGGCCGTGTAGCTCATGGTGTCACTACCATGTAACACTACAAAACCATCAAAAGCATCATAACTCTTTTTAATTACTTCTGCTATCTGAACCCAATATCTAGGATTCATATTACTAGAATCGATAGGTTCTTTAAAAGACACCGTTTCAATATTACAATCTAAAAGTTGTAACTCTGGTATTTTATCTAAAAGTGTTTTAAAATCGAATGCCTTTAAAACGCCGGATTTAAAATCCCTAATCATACCAATGGTTCCACCGGTATAAATCAACAATATTTTGGGTTTCGACTGATTCATAAATTAAACACCAAATACATGTTTAGAATTTTGAGTTGTTATGGCTGCAATTACTTCTACTGGTAAATTATAAATTTCTGAAAGCTTATCCAACACCTTTAATATATATACACTTTCATTTCGTTTTCCTCTGTATGGTACAGGCGCCAGATAAGGTGCATCTGTTTCCAAAACAATATGCTTTAAATCTATTTCATTTAAAAAGGTATCAATCTTACCGTTTTTAAAAGTAGCCACACCACCTATACCTAGTTTCATGTTAAAGGAAATTACTTTATGCGCCTGCTCTAGTGTACCAGTAAAGCAATGAAAAATTCCAAAAAGTTTATCATGTTTGACCTCGTCTAAAACTTCAAATATTTCATTAAAAGCCTCTCTACAATGAATTACAATTGGTAAATTATAATGTTTAGCCAATTCAATCTGATACTTAAAAGCTTCTTGCTGAATAGCAAGTGTAGTTTTGTCCCAATACAAATCTATCCCAATTTCTCCAAGAGCATAAAAAGATCTTTTAGTCAACATCTCTTCTACATGTTGTAACTCTTCTCTGAAATTCTCATTAACATGCGTTGGGTGCAATCCCATCATTAAAAACACATTATTAGGAAAGTCTTCTTCCAATTGCAACATAGACGTCGTATAAGTTGAATCGATGGCTGGAATAAAAAATCGTGATATATTCTGGTCTATAGCTCGCTGAATCATCTCATGCCTATCTTCATCAAAAGCTTCGCTATATAAATGCGTGTGGGTATCTGTTATAATCAAAAGATTTTCCATTAATATTTTTGTAAAAATAATTTTTTTACATGATTATATTTGTCTAAAAAATAATTTGATGAAAACACTTCAAGAATATTTGCTAGAAAAAGGGTATACCAAAATAAAATTACACCTTACCAAGACCAACCACTTTGAGATTAAGGCTTCAATAAATGGTCAAAAAGGGGTATTTATTCTTGATACTGGAGCCTCTAATTCCTGTGTTGATTTTGAGGCTGTTGAAACCTTCAAATTGAAGGCAAAAGATTCTCTTATTAAAGCTGCGGGTGCTGGCGCCACTGATATGGAAACCAAAATGTCAAATAAAAATAAAATCAAAATAGGTAAATGGCGTCATGACAAAGTAGTTTTAGTACTGTTTAACTTAACACATGTAAATACGGCATTGGTTAATCATAATTCTAAGCCAGTTGATGGGATTATAGGTGCCGATATTCTAAAAAAGGGTAAAGCAGTTATCGATTATGACAAGAAATACTTGTATTTAAAAATATAATTTAGTCCAATTATTTTATTTTCCTGAAACCCTTGAAAAATCTATTTCACTAAATTTATTGATGATTACCTTCATTTAAAAATACTATTTAACTAGAAATCTTTAGTCGTTTAGTCTTTATATTTTTTTCTGAAAACAAAACAGCTCAAGAACTATCAATTGCTCTCAGGACAGTTTACAAACATCTAGCAATATTTTTGATAAATGAGAGTTAGACAATAAAACATCTTCACCTTACTATTTGTGAAAATCTAAATAAGGTTCACTTAAAAAATACGTAGAAGTGCGTATTTCCTAAACAAGTTCTTTAGATTATCTTTACCTTGCTATTAATTAGTTCTTTGGGAGAATTAAGAAAGCTCTAGTATCATTTTGGTCTAGAGCTTTCACTTTTTATACATACTATCAAGTAAAAAAAAAGATGTTCTAATCGAACATCCTTTTTTCTTATTTATAAGATAGAGATTTTTTTATAATTCTAATGCCTTTTTAACATCATTATCCATTAAAATCTCAACGGGATTTTCTAATGCTTCTTTAACAGCCACCAAAAACCCAACACTTTCTTTACCATCAATAATTCTATGATCATATGATAATGCTACATACATTATTGGTCTAATCTCAACTTTACCATCAACAGCTACAGGACGTTCAACAATGTTGTGCATTCCTAAAATACCACTTTGAGGCGGATTGATAATGGGTGTAGACAACATGCTACCAAATACACCTCCATTGGTAATAGTAAATGTACCACCAGTCATTTCATCTACGGTAATTTGTCCATCTCTTGCACGAAGCGCTAAACGTTTCACCTCTGATTCTACCCCTCTAAAACTTAAATTTTCAGCATTTCTAATGACTGGCACCATTAATCCTTTTGGTCCTGAAACTGCAATACTAATATCACAAAAATCATAAGTTAACATTTCCTTGCCATCTATCATAGAGTTTACTGCTGGATACATTTTTAAAGCCCTAACCACAGCTAAAGTGAAGAAACTCATAAACCCTAAACTAACACCATGCTTTGCTTTAAAAGTTTCTTTGTATTCGTTTCTTAAGGCAAAAATTGGAGACATATCAACTTCATTAAAAGTAGTTAACATCGCTGTTGTATTTTTAGCCTCAACCAAACGCTCTGCTACTTTTCGACGTAGCATAGACATTTTACTTCTAGAAGTGCTACGATTACCGCCTGTAGGTGTTCCCATAGAAGGCACTGCTTTAATAGCATCTTCTTTAGTAACCCGTCCGTCTTTACCAGTTCCATTTACAGAAGCTGCCTCAATTCCTTTTTCAGCTAAAATCTTTTTAGCAGCAGGACTTGCTGTTCCAGTTGCATAAGTTGACGATTGTTGTGTCGGTGCATTTGCTACGGCCTCGGCCAAAGGAGCTTCTTCTTTAACAACTTCCTTGGCTGAAGCTTCTCCTCCTTCAGGCTTTTCAGCAGCCGTATCTATATGGCAAACTACAGCTCCAACAGCAACTGCATCACCTTCTTCTGCTTTTAAAGTAATAGTACCACTCGCTTCAGCAGGCAACTCTAAGGTAGCCTTATCACTATCCACCTCTGCTATAGCTTGGTCTTTTTCCACATAATCGCCATCTTCAACTAGCCATGTAGCTATTTCTACCTCGGTAATAGACTCTCCTGGCGATGGTACCTTCATTTCTAAAATCATCTCTAAATAATTTTAATTATATTTTAAATTGTTCTTATTTACTTTTTTATGTCGAAAACGTCTTCTATTACACGACGTTGTCTTGCTCTATCTCTAGTACTGGATCCTGGTGCTGGTACAGAGTTATAAGGTCTAGAGCAAACCTCTAATTTCACAATATTTAATCGTTGAGCCATGAAGCCCCAAGCCCCCATGTTTTTTGGTTCTTCTTGAGCCCAAATGTACTTTTCTACATTTGGATATTTCTTAATCACTTCTTGAATTTTATCATAGTGCAGAGGAAATAACTGTTCAATTCTTACAATGGCTACATCCTCTCTGTTAAGTGATTCTCGTTCTTCTAACAACTCATAGTAAAACTTACCTGTACAGAACACCAATTTCTTAACCTTATCAGGATTAATAGTATCATCAATTATTTCTTGAAATGCACCATTGGCTAATTCTTTTATGGAAGACACCGCTTTAGGATGTCTCAATAAACTTTTAGGTGTGAAAACAACAAGAGGTTTTCTAAAATCGCGTTTCATTTGGCGACGCAACAAATGGAAAAGATTTGCTGGTGTGGTACAATCTGCTACAATCATGTTATCATTAGCACAAAGCTGTAAGTAGCGTTCCATTCTGGCAGAAGAATGCTCAGACCCCTGACCTTCATACCCATGAGGTAATAATACTACAAGACCGTTTTGCGATTTCCATTTATCTTCGGCAGCTGAGAGATATTGGTCAAATATAATTTGAGCTCCGTTACTAAAATCTCCAAACTGTGCTTCCCAAATAGTTAATGTATTTGGGTTTGCCATTGCGTAGCCATAATCAAATCCCAAGACACCATATTCTGATAAAAACGAATTGTAAATGTACATTTCGCCTTTATTATTTGGGTTTGTGTTTAATAAATTGATTCTTTCTTCTGAAATCTCATCTCGTAAAATAGCATGTCTGTGACTAAACGTACCGCGTTCTACATCCTGACCTGAAATTCTAACATTATAACCCTCTTCTAATAAACTTCCATATGCTAGGGTTTCTGCCATTCCCCAATCAAGGGTGTCAGTTTCAAAAACCATTTTTTCACGCCCTTGTAATATGCGTTCTGCTTTGCGTAAAAACTTAACGCCATCTGGCACCGTTGATACCACTTTAGAAATACTTTTTAGGTTATCTTCAGAATATTTTGTATCAACAGTTTCAAGCATAGCATCTAATCCTCTTCGCTCAAAATTGGTCCAACGCTCTTGCATGAACTCTCTAACTTTTGAAGAATCTGATTCTTTTGCCTTTGCATACTCACTTTCAAGAGTATTCTTAAACTCCTCAACTATAGCATTGGAGTATGACTTATCAATGGCACCTTCAGCTATCAATTTATCAGAATAAATCTTATAGGGATTTGGATGTTTTGCGATGTATTTATAAAGCTTAGGTTGCGTAAATCTTGGTTCATCACCTTCATTATGCCCGTACTTTCTATATCCTAACAAATCAATGTAAACGTCTTTTTTGAAACGCATTCTGTAATCTAAAGCCATTTCTATGGCATGAACAACAGCTTCGGCGTCATCGGCATTAACATGCATTACAGGAGATAAGGTAACCTTAGCAACATCTGTACAGTAGGTACTTGAACGTGCATCTAAATAGTTTGTAGTAAATCCTATTTGATTATTAACAACAATATGAATGGTTCCACCTGTTTTGTAACCATTTAGTTGACTCATTTGAGCTACCTCATAAGCTATACCCTGACCCGCAATTGCAGCATCACCATGCACAATAATAGGTAAGATTTTAGAATCATCACCATTATAATCATCATCAATTTTAGCTCTTGTAATTCCTTCTACAACAGGCCCAACAGTTTCTAAGTGCGATGGGTTAGGCACCAAATTCATTTTTATAGATTTACCATTTTGATAGGTTTTGTCTAGCGTTAAACCTAAATGATATTTCACATCGCCATCAATATTTTCATCTTCAAAATCCTTACCTTCAAACTCACTAAATAGTTCATGTAAGGGTTTTCTAAAGATATTAACAAGCGTGCTTAAGCGTCCGCGGTGTGCCATACCTAAAACACATTCCTTCACTCCAAATTTCTCAACAGCATTGTATAATGTATTACTAATGGCTGGTATTAATGACTCACCTCCTTCTAAAGAAAAACGCTTTTGACCAACATATTTGGTCTGAAGAAAGTTCTCAAAAGTAACTGCTTGATTTAATTTTGATAGAATATATTTTTTAGTTTCGGTAGAAAACGCTGGGTGATTATCATTTACATTTAATTTTTCCTGCCACCATTTTATAACGTCAGGGTTTCTCAAATACATATACTCAACACCAATAGAATCACAGTAAATCTGTTCTAAGTGCTTTATAATTTCACGTAAAGTCTGCGCTTTTAAACCTAATATTTCACCTGCATTGAAAACGGTGTCTAAATCAGCCTCCGAAAGTTCAAAATTCTCTAATTCCAAAGTTGGAAAATAGCTTCTTCTTGCCCTAACCGGATTTGTTTTGGTAAACAAATGACCTCGCATCCTATACCCGTCAATAAGTTTTACAACCTGAAACTCTTTGTGCAGATGTTCAGGAATTTGTGTTGAAACACCTTCTACAATTTCACCGTTTAAACCATAGTTTTCACTACCAAAATCATATCCTTGAAAAAAAGCTCTCCAACTTGGTTCTACACTATCTGGGTTTTGTAAATATTGCTCGTATAAATCAGCAAAATATGCCGTGTGTGCTGCATTTAAAAAGGAAAATTTATCCATTATTTTCTTATCCTAACTCTTCTTAAAAAAACATTCTCCAAAAATACAACTTTTATAAACATTAGGTTCTCTATGCTTAAGAATTATGTATGTGATCAACACTTTTAGCAAATACTTTTGTTTAAATGTTAATTTTTTGATGATTACCAAATTTTTATTTAGTTTTTTTAAAATCGTTAAATATAAGTGTACTTTTAGTATTGGTTTAATTAATTTTTAACTAAGATGACATAAAATAAAAAATAAAGGAATTCTTAAAGTGGCAAAAATGCATTACCTAAGGCAACTTCATGCGCTAACTCTCTGATGGTTTTTTCTTTTAATTGTTGAAAAATATCATTTCTTGAAGCAACTAATATATTGTGTAACGGACAAGGATTTTCTTCATTACACTTGTCTAAACTCAACATACAGGAACTAAATTTTTCCTCACTATCAATTACAAAAATAATATCAATTACCGTTTTTTCTAAATTCTCATCATCCATATAAAAGCCTCCTTTCGGGCCCCTTACAGAAGATACTATATTTTCTTTTACTAAAGGTTGAAGTAATTTTGCTAAATATGCTTGTGGTACATTGATAGGTTCTGATATATCTTTAGCCATCACCTTTTTGCTGCGGTTAGAGTGTATAGCTAAAAACAGCACTGCTTTAATGGCATATTTTGAAGAATTAGATAGCATTATACAAATATATAAAGGGTATCCTTGTTTTTAAGATGATTTATATCATATATTGAAATGATTTTTGTAAATAGTTTTGATTTTAGTAATTAATTGATGAAATGAAAGGATTTATTAGGTATAATATTTATGTTTTCTTACTGGTATTAATAGGGTGTGGTGGTAAAGAAGAAAAAGAGAAAACTAGTTTTTCTTATGAAGAAAAACGTTCTACCGAAAAAACTACAAAAAAAAGCGAGGCAACACCTCCTTCAAAGCAAATACATCTCGAAAACAAAGGCATTGGACCTATTACATCTGTTAATTTGGATAAAAATATAGACAGAAACATGGCTGCCAAGGGTGCAGAAATATTTAAAAAATTATGTACGGCCTGTCATAAACCAGACAAAAAGTTTATTGGTCCAGCTCCAAAAGATATTTTAGAACGAAGATCCCCTGAATGGATTATGAATATTATGCTTAATCCTCTTGAAATGATTCAAAAAGACGACCTAACAAAGGCACTCCAAAAAGAATTTAACGGAGCCATAATGCCTTTACAAAACGTAAATGAAGCTGATGCCAGAGCGCTTTTAGAGTACTTTAGAACCTTGTAAATTCACTTAAGAACAGAATACTACAAGCCAAAAGATTTAATAATAATTGCGAAACCAGACTTTCTGCCATTCGCGCCTTAATATCAAAAACGACACTTCTTCTGCTAGTTTTAAAGTATCCTCTCCACTCAAAGACTTAATCGCTTTTTCAGAAACATCAATGATATAAAGTAGGTTTAAGTAATCTGCAAATCTTTCCTGTATTAACTTATAAACAGTTTCATGAAGTAGTAGCTTTAAACTTGAAGGCAAGATATCTTCGTGAAAATCTAAATCAATATTAGCTAATAGAAAGTCTTTATTAAGCTGAAGAACTAACTTTTTATATAAATCTAAATCATTAGCCTTAACTATTAAGTCATCAAAAGTAGTGGGGAATTGCATTACACATTTCTATTCATTAAACTATTTCCAAATACTTTTAAGAGCTGTTTTCTGTCATCAGAGATATTTAGGGTTTCTAAAACAGAAAAGGCTTTATTGGTGTAATCTTGAACCGCTTGTTTGGTTGATTCTGATGCTCCCGTAGCTTTAAATAACTCCTTAACCACAAATACTTTTTCATCAGTTTTATCTGTTACGGTATTGAATAAGTGAATCAATCTTTCCTTTTCATTTTCCGATGCAAACTGCAATGCTTTTAAATACAAATAGGTTTTTTTGTTTTCAATAATATCACCCCCTACTTGCTTACCAAAAGTTTCTGGATTTCCAAAAGCATCTAAGTAATCGTCTTGTAACTGAAACGCAACACCTAGGTTTCTACCAAATTCATAAATATTATTCTGATCTTCTATAGAAGCTCCAGCAATTATAGCCCCCATTTTCATTGCTGCTGCTACCAAAACCGACGTTTTGTATTCAATCATTTTTAAATACTCTGGTATGGTTACGTCATTTCTAGTTTCAAAATCAACATCATATTGCTGCCCTTCACAAACCTCGATAGCTGTTCTGCTGAACAGTTTTGTTAAAGCTTTAAAAATTTCCGGTGGATAATGCTCAAATAATTGATAGGCCATAATTAACATGGCATCACCAGATAAAATACCCGTATTAATATCCCATTTTTCATGAACCGTTGCTTTTCCTCTTCTTAGTGGCGCATCATCCATAATGTCATCATGAACTAAAGTAAAGTTATGAAAAACCTCAACCCCCAATGCCGCATGAAAAGCGTCTTTATAACTGCCTCCAAAAATATCAGTAGTCATTAAAGTTAATACAGGCCGTAATCGTTTTCCTCCTAAACCTAATATGTATTCTATTGGTTTGTACAACCCATGCGGTTCTTTAACAGTATTGTAATCTTCTAGAAAAGATAAAAACTCCTCTTGATATTTTTCTATGGATAGCATAAAACAAAAATAAAGTAATTCAATTTATAAAAAAGGACAATATGAACTTAGTGTTAAAAAAAAGTAAAACTTTGGAAACTTTTTTTGTTTTTATAGTTTCCAAAGTATATTTGCGCTCATAAATTATGAGAGAAAAGATAATTAATAAAGCGGCAGAGTTGTTTTTAAATTTTGGATTTAAAAGCGTTACTATGGATGATATTGCGAATGAAATGGCTATTTCTAAAAAAACCATATACGTACACTTTGCCAATAAAACCAAATTGATAGAAGCTGTAACTTTTACAATTTTTGAAAATGTTTGCGAGGGTATTGACGGCATTTGCAACAGCTCTGACAACCCGATAAAAGAGTTATACGACATAAAAATGTTTGTATTACATTACTTAAAAAATGAAAAAACCTCACCACAATTCCAGTTAAAAAAATACTATCCGAAAATTTATAATCAGCTTAAGTTAAAGCAATTTGAAAAAATGTACGATTCTGTAAAAGAAAGTTTGCAAAATGGCATTGCTAATGGTTTGTTTAGAGACTCTATTGATGTAGATTTTATATCTAAAATGTACTTTACCGGAATGACAGGTATAAAAGATCAAACTATTTTTCCTCTAAACAATTATGACATGGAATATTTAATTGAAAGCTATTTAGAATACCATTTACGAGCAATAGTTACAGACAAAGGACTTCAAATTTTAAATAAGTTTATAAAATCAAATCAATCATTAAACACATAAAAAATAATAACTGTTAACACATGAAAAACAAACTAATTATATTTTTTAGTTTACTAAGCAGCCTTACGCTTTTTTCACAGGAAATGACTCATAGTTTTTCTTTACAAGAAGCTATAGATTACGCTTTGGAAAACAACAGAACAGCCAAAAATGCACAACGTGACATTGAAGCCGCAAAAAAACAAAAATGGGAAACCATTGCTACTGGGCTTCCTCAAATTAACGGAAGTATCGATTATCAAAACTTTTTCAAGCAACAAGTTACAGTAATACCAAGTGACTTTGGTGATCCTAATTCTGAACTTGTTCCTGTAATTTTTGGGACTACTCAAAACATTAATGCCTCTGCAACGCTAACACAACTAATTTTTGATGGTTCTTACATTGTAGGGCTCCAGTCTGCTAAAGTGTTTTTAGAGATTTCTGAAAATGCTAAAACAAAGACTGATTTGGAAATTAGAAAAATGGTCATCAACGCCTACGGCAACGTTTTATTAGCCGAAGAAAGTGTAAAAATATTAGAGAAAAACAAAGCGACTCTTCAAAAAAATCTGGATGATATTATTAAGATTTATGAAAACGGACTTGAAGAAGAGGAAAGTGTAGAACAATTAAAAATCACTCTATCTGGAATTGAAAGCAATCTCAACAATACTATCAGGTTAAAAAAAGTAGCTTACCAAATGCTTAATATAACTTTAGGTATTGATATTTATGCAAACACAACACTTACAGATAATTTAGAAACACTAACTGCAAAACATATCGATTTGGAGTTACTCAGTGAGCCATTAACTGTTGAGAACACCATTGATTATCAAATAGCTGAAAATGACAAAGTATCTAAAGAGTTATTAGTGAAATTAGAACAAAGCAGAGCCCTGCCAACACTAAGTACTTTTTTAACAGGCGGGTACCTTTCGTTTAGTAATGATTTTAGCTTTTTAAACAGCGAGCAGGAGTACTTTGGCTATGGTCTTTTGGGAGTCAGTATGCAAATCCCCATTTTTGGCTCAGGACAAAAAAGTGCTAGAACACAACGTGCTAAAATTAATTTAGAAAAATCAAAAGACGAGTTAACCGAAACGGAACAACGTTTAAAACTGCAAATAGAATCTGCAAAAAGTGACTATCAATTTGCATTAGAAGATTATAACAACAAAAAAGAGAATTTAAATCTTGCCGAACGCATTGAAAATAAAAATCAAACCAAATTTTTTGAAGGTATTGCTACCAGTTTTGATTTAAGGCAAGCCCAAATACAGTTATACAGTGCACAACAAGAATTTTTACAAGCTATGTTAGATGTTATCAACAGAAAAGTTGAACTGGAAACAGTTTCTAATAAAATAAACAACTAAAAAATCAATCATATCATGAAATATATAACAACAACAATCATCGGGCTACTGCTATTAACTTCGTGTGGTGGAGACAAAAATCAATCGGTAGAAGATATAATCGCTTCTAAAGATTTAGCAAGCATTGAGGCAAAACGAAGTGAATTAAAAAAGCAACAGCAAGAAATAGCTGCCAGTTTACAAAAAATTGATACCGCCCTAGATAAATTAAGTGGTAAAAAAGTGCTTCCATTAATTACCACAATACCTATCAAAGCAGTTGCCTTTAATCACTTTTTAGAGATTCAAGGCAATGTAAAAACTAAACAGAATATTGTATTGTATCCAGAGTTTTCAGGTGTTCTAAAACATGTTTATGTAAAGGAGGGTCAACAAGTTAGTAAAGGGCAAACTTTAGCTAAAATTGATGATGGCGGTTTAAGTGAACAACTATCTCAAGCTAAAACGCAAGCAGCCTTAGCTAAAACCACGTATGAGCGCCAAAAAAGACTTTGGGAGCAAAAAATTGGTTCTGAAATTCAATTTTTACAAGCCGAAACCACATTTAACGCTACTCAAAATGCGGTAAAACAACTACAATCTCAATTAGATAAAACAAATGTTAGAGCACCTTTTTCAGGAATTATTGACGATGTAATTACAGACCAAGGTAGTGTGGTGGCTCCTGGACAAACACCGCTTTTAAGGATAGTAAATTTGAATAATATGTACATTGAGGCAGAAGTTCCAGAAAGCCACATACCCAATGTAACTAAAGGTAAAATGACCGAAGTTAACTTTCCTGCTTTGGGCAAAACTGTAGAAAGTTCTATTCGTCAAGTTGGAAATTTCATCAACCCTAATAATAGAGCATTTAAAATTGAAGTAGGTTTACCAAATAAAGAAGGTGATATTAAGCCAAACCTAACGGGAAAACTAAAAATAAACGACTACACAAACCCTGAAGCTATACTCATTCCACAGAGTATTATTTCAGAAAACAGTGCCGGAGAACAATATGTTTTTGTGGTAATAGATGTAAACGAAAACAAAATTGGCAAAGCCAAAAAAGTCATCATCACTACCGGTAAAACACAAGGCGACTTTATTGAAGTACTAACCGGATTAGAATCTGGATATCAAGTTATTAAAGAAGGTGCCCGAAGTGTTCAGGATGGCCAAGAAGTAGAAATTTCAAATTAAAAACGAATGAGCAAACTACATAAAGAATTCCAACCCTCATCATGGGCCATAAACAACAAAACAGTTGTTTATGTCATAGTTGCTATTTTCCTTTTTATGGGAATTTCAGCCTACTTTAGTTTACCTCGTGAAAGTTTTCCAGAGGTAAAGGAAACCAAAATATACATAAGTACACCTTACCCAGGTAACACCGCTGAAGACATTGAAAAACTTATTGTAGACCCTTTAGAAGACCGGGTTAAAAATATTAGCAATGTCACCGAAGTACTTTCAACTTCACAAGAAGACTACGGTATGATTATCATTGAATTTGATGAAAATATCACCGTAGAAGCTGCAAGACAAAAAGTAAAAGATGAGGTTGATAGTGAAAAAGCATCCGAAGATTGGCCAACATTTAATGGTGCTAAGGTAGAACCAGATGTTTTCGATTTAAATTTTTCTGAAGAAATGCCAATTCTAAACATCAATCTAACAGGCGATTATCCTGTTGATAAACTTAAAGAATTTGCAGAGATACTTCAGGACGACATTGAAGATTTAGAAGAAATTAAAGCCGCAGATATTCGTGGTGCTCAAGAAAAAGAAGTTGAAGTAGCCGTAGATATCTACAAAATGATGGCTGCAAAGGTAAGCTTCAATGATGTTATTGGTACCATTCAAAACGGTAACATGACTATGAGTGCCGGTAATCTCATTGCTAGCGGACAGCGAAGAACTGTTAGAGTTATTGGAGAAATTAGTGACCCTAAACAGTTAGAAAATTTTGTTGTTAAATCTGATAATGGTGCTGTGTATCTGCGTGATGTGGCAACCGTTTCTTTTATTGATGAAGACCATACCACATTTGCCAGAGACTTTGGTAAAAATGTAGTCATGTTAGATGTTAAAAAACGATCTGGTAAAAACATGGTAGCTGCGGCAGACGCCATTTATGAAATCATTAAAACTTCGCAGGAAACTAACATTATTCCTAAAGATGTAAAAATTACTACGGCTAATGATCAGTCTCAAATTACTTTAAATCAAGTTGATGATTTAGTAAACAATATCATTTTTGGTATTATTCTGGTTACAACAGTGTTGATGTTTTTCCTTGGTTTTAGAAATGCACTGTTCGTGGGGTTTGCTATCCCAATGTCTATGGTAATGGCCTTCATGATTGTACAAATATTAGGTTACACCATGAATACCATGATTCTTTTCGGACTCATTATGGGTCTGGGAATGTTGGTAGATAATGGCATTGTTCTGGTAGAAAATGTTTACCGTTTAATGGATGAAGAAGGTATGAGCCGTATTGAAGCCGCCAAAAAGGGTATTGGTGAAATTGCCATGCCAATCATTATTTCAACCTTAACTACAGTAGCAGCATTTATTCCTTTAGGAATGTGGCCAGGAATGATGGGAGAATTCATGATTTATTTCCCTATTACATTGTCTATAGTTTTAGGTTCTTCCTTATTTGTAGCAGTTTTTATCAATTCGGTTATGGTATCACAATTCATGAAAATTGAAGAGGACACCATACCTATGAAACGCTTAATACGAATTACCATAATATTGGTGCTATTAGGCTTATTTATATATTTTGTTGGTGGTGCCATCCGTGGGTTAGGTACCTTGCTTATTTTTAGTGCCACATTACTTTGGGGCTATAAATACATTATTAAAGGTGCTACACATACCTTTAAAGATCAGTTCTTACCTCGTTTAGAAAATCTTTATGAAAAACAACTAAGAACTGCTTTACAAGGAAGAATGCCTTATGTATATGTTGGTGGCACAGTGCTTATCCTAATTATTTCCTTCATGGCATTTGGAATCTCGGTTGGTACACAAAGAACTAACATAGAGTTTTTCCCAGATAATACGCCTAAGCAAATCATGGTGTATATTGAATATCCAGAAGGAACAGCCATTGAAAAAACCAATGAGATAACAAAAAGTATTGAAAACCGTGTTTACGAGGTTATTAGAAGTGAGAAATACACAAACTCAACGGATGATAGTAAAAACTTCTTGGTAGAATCTGTAGTATCTCAAGTTGGTGAAGGAGCAGGTAACCCATTTACCGATGGTGGTTCGGCAGCAGAAATGCCTAATAAGGGTAAAATTACGGCTACCATGCGCGAATTTAAATTTAGAAGAGATGCTAACAACAACATTATAGACAGTGAGGAGTTACGTAAAGACATTCAAAACGCTCTGAAAGGTGTTTATCCAGGAGTTTCTATTTCTGTTGAAAAAGACCCTGTTGGCCCACCTACTGGATACCCAATCAATATTGAAATTGAAGGTAAAGATTATGACCAACTCATTACTGTAGCAGAAAATATTAAGAAGTTTATTGATAGTAAAAATGTACCTGGTATAGACCAATTAAAAATTGATGTAAACCGCGGAAAACCTGTTGCCAGAGTTGATGTTGACCGTGAAAAAGCTGGAGAATTAGGGGTCTCTGCAGGTCAGGTAGGGCAACAATTACGTAATTCACTCTTTGGAGCTAAAGCGGGTGTTTACAAAAAAGATGGTGAAGATTATGATATCAATGTGCGCTTTAATGAAGATTTAAGATATAACACCAGTGCATTATTTAATCAAAACATCATCTTTAGAGACCAAGCTACAGGGCAACTAAAAGAAGTACCAATTTCGGCTGTAGCTAAACAAGCCAACACCTCATCATTTAGTTCTATTAAACATCGTGATTACAAACGTGTGGTAACGGTATACTCAGCTTTAGCCCCAGGATTTATAGATGCCAATATTGTTGTAAGCCAAATTAAAACAGAAATGGAATCGTATAGTGACACTTATGGAACGCTTCCAAGTGATATTAAAATTGATTATACTGGTCAGTTAGAAGAACAAGCCAAAGAGCAGGCTTTCTTAAACAAAGCACTTCTAGCAGGATTAGGTTTAATCATGTTAATTCTAATATTCCAGTTTGGTTCAGTTTCTAAACCTACAATTATCATGGGGGCTATATTTTTAAGTTTCGCCGGTGTATTTTTAGGTTTAGTATTTACGGGGTGGTCTTTTGTGATTATGATGACCATGATGGGTATTATTTCCCTCGCAGGTATTGTTGTAAATAATGGTGTTGTTCTGCTAGATTATACTCAATTATTAATAGACAGAAAACGTTCCACCATGGATGGTATTGATGTAACAGAGCGCTTGCCTATGGAAGATATCAAGGAAGCTATTGTAAAAGGTGGTAAAGCGCGTTTAAGACCCGTGTTATTAACCGCTATCACTACGGTTTTTGGATTAATTCCACTGGCTGTAGGATTTAACATTGATTTCTTTTCGCTTTTTAACAAATTTGACCCAAATATTTATATGGGAGGGGATAATAAGATTTTTTGGGGTCCATTGTCATGGACTGTTATTTTTGGCTTAATATTCGCCACATTCTTAACACTCATTATAGTTCCCGTATTATTCTATTTAGTGAACAAGTTAAAGCGAAAAATATTTTTAAGGAAGCTTAGATAAAGTTCGTCATTATTTATTATTCACTTGATAAATCAAAAGAGCCATAAAATATAAGGCTCTTTTGGTTTTTTAAACGCTTCTGTTGTAGTTGGCAGCTTGTTTTTAAAGTCTTATTAAGAGACAGACAAATTCAATGTACAAATACATATTTAATCACATAACTTATGTAAATTTGCACTTCAATTTTACAACCATGTATAGAAGTCATCATTGTGGTGAATTAAGAGCTACAGACATAAATGAAGAAGTTACCCTAGCCGGTTGGGTACAGAAATCTCGTGATAAAGGTTTTATTGTTTGGGTAGATTTACGTGACCGTTACGGTATCACTCAATTGGTTTTTGATGAAGAGCGTACCTCAAAAGACATGATGAAACAAGCCCAAACTTTGGGTCGAGAATTTGTAATTCAAGTAAAAGGAACTGTTATTGAACGTGCCTCTAAAAACCCAAATATGGCAACTGGAGACATAGAGATTTTAGTTTCAGAATTAAATATTCTTAACAAAGCCATTCTACCTCCATTTACTATTGAAGATGAAACTGATGGTGGCGAGGAATTACGTATGAAGTATCGTTATTTAGATATTCGTCGTAATCCCGTCAAAAATAGCCTAATTTTTAGACATAAAGTCACTCAAGAAGTAAGAAATTATTTGTCTAGAGAAGGATTTATTGAAGTTGAAACACCTTATTTAATCAAGTCAACACCTGAAGGTGCTCGCGATTTCGTGGTGCCTTCAAGAATGAACGAAGGCGAATTTTACGCATTACCACAATCACCTCAAACCTTTAAACAACTTTTAATGGTTGGTGGTATGGATAAATATTTTCAGATTGTAAAATGTTTTAGAGACGAAGATTTACGTGCTGACCGACAACCCGAGTTTACGCAAATAGACTGCGAAATGGCATTTATAGAGCAAGAAGATATTTTAAATGCTTTTGAAGGATTAACACGCCATTTATTAAAAGAAATTAATGGCGTTGAAATTGATAAATTCCCCAGAATTCAGTACGATGACGCCATGCGTTTATACGGAAATGATAAACCAGACATTCGTTTTGGGATGGAGTTTGGTGAGTTAAATGAAGTGGCACAACATAAAGATTTCAGTGTTTTCAACAATGCTGAATTGGTTGTTGGCATTGCAGTTCCAGGAGGAAACAGTTATACTAGAAAGGAAATTGACAAATTAATCGACTGGGTAAAACGTCCACAGATTGGCGCTTTAGGCATGGTGTATTGTCGTTGTAATGAAGATGGTTCATTTAAATCTTCTGTAGATAAATTCTATGACCAAGATGATTTAGCAAAATGGTCAGAAGTTACTGGTGCAAAACCAGGTGACTTAATTTGCGTGCTTTCTGGAGATACCAATAAGGTAAGAACTCAGTTAAGTGCCCTAAGAATGGAATTGGCAGAACGCTTAGGCTTGCGAAAGCCTAATGAATTTGCTCCACTTTGGGTCATGGATTTTCCATTATTGGAATGGGATGAGGAAACAAAACGTTACCACGCTATGCACCACCCATTTACATCTCCAAAACCAGGGCAGATTGAATTATTAAAAACAGATCCTGGTGCGGTTAAAGCTAATGCCTACGATTTAGTATTAAATGGGAACGAAATTGGAGGAGGTTCTATAAGGATACATGATAAAGCAACCCAATCGTTGATGTTTGATTATTTAGGATTTACAGAAGAAGAAGCCAAAGCCCAATTTGGATTTTTAATGGATGCCTTTCAATATGGCGCACCACCACATGGTGGTTTAGCATTTGGGTTAGACAGATTGGTAGCTATTTTAGGAGGACAAGAAACCATTCGTGACTTTATTGCCTTCCCAAAAAACAACTCTGGTCGTGATGTAATGATAGATGCTCCTGCACCTATTAACGAAGAACAATTGGAAGAATTAAGTTTAAAACTGAACCTTAAATCATAATTCAAAAATCCTGCACATTGCGGGATTTTTTGTTACTTTTAAAAATGCCTAACGCTAGAAGTCTTTTAAGGAAATTTCTAATCTGGAAATACAAACATATTTCAGAACGTCAATTTGTTTATATCCTTAGTATTCTAGTTGGGTTTCTAGCAGGTATGGGTACGGTAGTACTTAAAAACCTCACACACTATATTCGTCATTTTTTCAATTTATATATTTTTAAAGATTACCAAAGCACTCTATATTTTGTTTTACCAATTATTGGACTTTTATTGGTTTACATAATAAAGCAAACCTGGTTGAAAAAACATATTGGGCATGGTATTTCTACAACATTGCATGCTATTTCCAAACTAAATGGTATTATTCCTAGATATAATATTTATGCAGGTTTAATAACCGCTCCATTAACGGTTGGATTTGGTGGCTCTGTAGGGCTTCAAGGACCTGCGGTAAGTGTTGGTGCAGCTTTGGGGTCTAATGCTGCTCGTTTGTTTCACATGAATACGAAAACGAGATTATTATTAATTTCATGTGCAGCAGCAGGCGCTATGGCCTCTATGTTTAAAGCTCCTATTGCAGCCATAGTATTTGCCATTGAAATATTCAGTCTAGATATTGCTTTTGCCTCATTAGTACCATTACTTCTAGCCTCGGTTTCTGCTGTGGTAACTTCCTATTTTTTCTTAGGAACCGATGTATTACTCAGGTTTGAATTAATTGACAAATTTGAAATCAATGATATCGCTTTTTATGTGGTACTTGGTTTAGTTACAGGACATATGTCTGTGTACTTTTCAAAAGTCTTTTTCACCATAACCAACTTTTTTAAGCAATTTGAAAGTAGAGCAAAACGCTTGCTAATTGGAGGGTTAGCCATAGGAACTATGTTGTTTCTAATACCTCCACTTTATGGTGAGGGTTACGGCATTATGAACAATTTGCTTAAAGGAGATCACATCGCAGCCATAGGAAGAACACCTTTTAATTTAGATTTAGATAATATCTGGATAGTTATTGGTCTTCTTTTTGGCATAACCTTATTTAAAGCCATAGCTATGACCACTACATTTGGTGCTGGAGGTGTAGGTGGTGTTTTTATCCCAACGTTAGTTATGGGAAGCGCCTTGGGCAATGCCTTTGCCAAGGTAATAAACAATATTGGCTTTGGTTTCGATGTATCTGAATCTAACTTCACTTTAATAGGAATGACTGGCTTAATGGCAGGTGTTTTGCATGCCCCTTTAACTGCTATTTTTCTTATTGCCGAAATCACCGGTGGTTATGAACTTTTTGTGCCTCTTATGCTTGTATCTGCAATCTCTTTTGCTATTACCAAATATTATATATCACATTCTGTTTATACTTTAAAATTAGCTGAACGTGGCGAACTCATTACTCATGATAAAGACCAAAATGTATTGATGATGCTGGAGATTGACAAAGTAATTGAAACCAACTTTGTTATTTTAACACCAGATATGACATTGGGAAATATTTTAAAAAACGCCGTGGCGAAATCGTCTAGAAATCATTTCCCAGTGGTTAATGAGTCTCAGGAATTTTTAGGAGTTATCCGTTTAGATGATATCAGACACATGATGTTTAATACAGATTTATACGATAAAGTTAATGCAGAAAGTTTAATGCATGCCGATGCTGGAATCATCAATTATGAAGAAGATACCATGAACACCATCATGCAAAAATTTAAAACCAGCGGTGCTTGGAATTTACCTGTTATAAAACATGGCAAATATTATGGCTATATCTCTAAATCTAAATTATTAACCGCCTACAGACGACAACTAATAAATGTTACGCATTAATGAAATACATCATTCTCATACTATTTATAGCCACAGTAGGATTAATTCTTACGGGATTTTTTGTTGATTTGGAATACTCTCAAAAACTCGTAGGTTTTGGAACTGTTGGTTTATTTATTGTTGTATTTCCTCTATTCTCTTATTACCGCTGGAAAGACAAAAATTTAAAAGACTATATGCTTACTAAAGAAAATTTGGATAGAATGCGTGAATCACAGAAAAAGAAAAAGTATTAATCTTTTTGTCATTCTGAACTTGTTTCAGCATCTCATCTCTAGTGCAGATTCTTCGGTCATACCTCTATCAGGATGAAAAATATCAATTCAAATTTCGCTTCATAATAAAAAAACGTTTTAACAAATCACTAGTTTCTTCTGCCAAAACACCACCTTTAATTTTAGTTTTAGGATGAAGTTTTGTTTTGAGGTTAATACAACCGCGTTCTGGGTCTCTGGCACCATAAACTATTTTTGAAATTTGACTCCAGTACAATGCCCCAGCGCACATTTGACAAGGTTCTAAAGTTACATAGAGCGTACAATTTTTAAGATACTTGCCGCCCAAAAAATTAGCAGCTGCTGTAATGGCTTGCATTTCGGCATGTGCGGTAACATCGTTTAAAGTTTCGGTAAGGTTGTATCCGCGAGCTATGATTTTATTATCAATAACTATAACAGCACCCACAGGAATTTCACCCTTTTCAAAAGCAATTTCAGCTTCTTGTAAAGCTTTCCGCATAAAATAAACGTCATCAAAAATGTGTTCCATGGTCATAAAAATACGATTTCATTCTTGTACTTTTGCTTGGTGAACGAGCAATTGTTAAAACATATAGATTCACCAAAAGATTTGCGTGCCTTAAACCAAGATGAATTACCTAGGCTTGCTAAAGAATTGCGTGAATTTATTATCAATATTGTAGCCACTAAAGAAGGGCATTTAGGCGCTAGTTTAGGTGTGGTTGAATTAACCATTGCCTTGCATTACGTATTCAACACTCCAGAAGATTTATTGGTTTGGGATGTAGGGCATCAGGCCTACGGACATAAAATTTTAACAGGCCGAAAGAACATCTTTGACACTAACAGACAGTTGGGTGGTATTAGTGGGTTTCCCAAACGCGAAGAGAGTGTGTACGATAGTTTTGGTGTTGGACATTCCTCTACCTCTATTTCTGCTACTTTAGGTATGGCTATTGCTTCTAAACTCAAAGGAGAGAACAAGCATCATATTGCCGTTATAGGTGATGCTTCTATTGCCAGTGGTATGGCTTTTGAAGGATTAAACCATGCAGGAGTAACCGATGCTAACGTATTGGTGGTGTTAAACGATAATGCTATAGGTATTGACCCAAGCGTGGGTGCTTTAAAGCAGTATTTAACTAATGTAAAAAAGGGTACTCAAAAGCGCAACAATATCATAAAGGCTTTAAACTTTGACTATTCTGGACCCATTGACGGTCATGATATTGATAAAATTATATCGGAATTAGAGCGGCTAAAATCTGTTAAAGGCCCTAAATTATTGCACATAATAACTACAAAAGGTAAAGGATTAAAACAGGCCGAAAAAGACCAAGTCACATACCACGCCCCAGGAAAGTTCGACTCTGTAACAGGTGAGATTGCACCCAAAACAGCCACAACATTTACGAAATATCAAGATGTATTTGGTGAAACTATTGTTGAACTTGCTAAGGCTAATAAAAATATAGTTGGTATAACCCCTGCTATGCCTACTGGTAGTTCTCTAAAATATATGATGGACACGATTCCAGATAGAGCCTTTGATGTTGGTATTGCAGAACAACATGCGGTGACTTTGGCAGCTGGTATGTCAACCCAAGGGCTCATTCCTTTTTGTAATATTTACTCTACATTTTTACAACGGGCGTATGATCAGGTTATTCATGATGTAGCACTACAAAAACTACCTGTTGTTTTTTGTCTGGATAGAGCTGGTTTGGTGGGAGAAGATGGTGCCACACATCATGGCGTTTTGGATTTGGCTTATTTAAGATGTATTCCCAACCTCATCATTTTTGCTCCTAGGAATGAAGTTGAGTTGCGCAATATCATGTATACGGCTCAATTGGGATTAGAAAACCCTATTGCTATTCGTTACCCTAGAGGAAGTGGTGTAACTGTTAATTGGAAGCAACCATTTACTAACATAGAAATTGGCAAAGGAGAACAATTAAAACAAGGTAATCAACTTGCCATTTTAAGTATTGGAACCATGGACAAAAATGTAAAGGTTGCTATTGAAGACTTGGATGTCTCCCATTTTGATGTGCGCTTTTTGAAACCTTTGGATGAAAAAATGCTTCATAGTGTTTTTAAAAACCATGAGGTTATAATAACCATTGAAGATGGCACCATAAAAGGTGGTTTGGGAAGTGCAATTCTAGAATTTGCATCGGAATACAATTACAAAAACAGTATTAAAACACTAGGTATTCCCGATAGTTTTGTAGAACATGGAAATATTGAAGAACTTCAAAAATTGGTTGGATTAGACCCTGAAAGTATCAGAAAGTTCATCCTCTCTAATCTGTAATTAAGAATTAAATATTCATTGACTTCAAATTCAAAAAAAATGAGTTCACAATGTTGACTATTAGAGGTGTATTTTTAAAAAGTTAAGACTTGATGAATATTTAAAAGTATTTTGAAGAGTTCAGGTTGAACAAGTCTTTAATTCAACTTTTCAGTCAATTTATTAAATACCTTTTTTGGATTTTTACCCTCATAAAGTATTTCGTAAACTGCACTAATTATTGGTATTCGAGTTCTTTTATTGTTCCTTTCATAAAGTTGGTGAGCACTCTTGGTAGCATAATAACCTTCGGCTACCATACTCATTTCCATTTGAGCAGATTTTACAGTATAACCCTTTCCAATCATATTACCAAACATGCGGTTTCTAGAAAATGTGGAATACCCCGTAACCAATAAATCACCTAAATAAGCTGAGTTATTGATGTTTCGTTTCATTTTATGGCGTTTTTTAATAAAACGATTCATCTCACGAATGGAATTACTCATAAGTACGCTCTGGAAATTATCACCATAACCCAAGCCATGCGCTATGCCAGCCGCTATGGCATAAATATTTTTCAGCATAACAGCGTATTCAATACCAATAACGTCATCACTAACTTTGGTGTTGATGTATTCTGAAGATAAAGCTCTCGCAATTTCTTTAGCCTTATTGATATTAGAACATGAAATAGTAAGGTATGATAAGCGCTCTAAAGCAACCTCTTCAGCATGACATGGACCCGCAATTATCGCAATGTTTTCATAGGGTAAATTATAGAACTCATGGAAGTGTTCACCTACTAATAAACCAGATTCTGGCATAATACCTTTAACTGCTGATACAATTGTTTTAGTTGAAATATCAACGGAAAGCTTATTCAATTCATTATGAATAAAAGCCGAGGGAATTACAAAAAACAATACATCTGCCCATGCAGCAATCTCGTTAATGTCATTACTAAGCTTTAATTGTTCTAGATGAAACTCTACCGAACTTAAATAATTGGGGTTGTGTTGTTCTCTTAAAATATGTTCTTTAGTATAAACACTGCGCATATACCATCCCACTTCATCAAGATTTTCACAAAGCATTTTTACAATAGCTGTTGCCCAACTTCCACCGCCAAAAACCGCATATTTTAAAGGTTTTTCCATAAAAACATTCTATCAATTCCAGTTTAAAAGTACGTAAATATATTAAAGCTATGGCACCTATCAATTCTTTAAGAAAAATATTTTGGCACGTGTTTTGAAAACAACTAACTAGAAAACCTAAAATGAAGATAATATGAAGACGATAAAACTACTTTTTACATTCGCTTTATCAGCAACACTTTTCACATCATGTTATACCGAAGTTCATGTGGATGAATTTGTTGACGAACCCACAATTTCTATTAATCAGTTACTAAATTCTTATGAATTATGGTATGTAGACATTAACGCTACATCGGGTTATGGAGAAACACCATTTTTACAAAAAGCCTTTACAATTTCTTTTAGGGGAGGTGTGGTGTTTGCCAATAATAATATTGTGGGAATAGGAAATAATGGTAACGGATTTGGTATTGATGTGGGTGAGTATGAAGCTTATAATATGATTTTAGATGTATATCATGATATTGATGGCTTTACAACCTTTGATGTATTTCAAATTGATGCTAATACCATAGAACTTTATAATCCGAATAATGATACTTCCTACTTTTTAGATGGTTATCAACGTAGTAATTTTGATTACGATTTTGTGTTCTATGATAACATTCATTATTTCTTACAAGAGTATGAAGCCTGGGAGAAAACCTACACGAGTGAGTTTGGAGCAATTAATGAATTTGATAATGAAAACTTTGTACAGTTTTTAGCTGGAGGTAATGATTCTACATTCCAAAGTTCACAAGATATGGTTGGAACAAATGTTAATAGTCTAATTTGGGATTATACCGGGGTTTATGGAGTGGGGAATGTTTCAAATAATTTATACCTTAAAACTTTAACATTAGATTATGATTTCTTCGACAATGAATTTTTTGAATTGACCGTTATAGATGATAGAACTATTGAACTGTTTCATCCAACCTCTGAGACCGTATATGAATTTAAAGGTAGAGGATATATTCAATATTTGAAGATTACAGATTCAAAAGGAAAAAATGTTGAGGTAGATAAAAAACGTAAGTTTAAAAATAAAAGGGTAGACAACCCTAGAGAAAATACAAGAACAAAATAGAGTTTCACAAAAATTTGGTTGGTTATTTAGTTTAGAAACCGTTTAAAGCAAAGTTATTTAGGCGGTTTCTTTTTTGTTCGTATATCTACTATTTAGATACATATCATTATAATGAGGTATGCCTAATAATTACTGTAGATCTAAAGGCAAAAAATGAAGGTGATTAATATTATTACTAAATCAAGTTGTTAAACTATTTTTATCAGCATTTTTATATTAATAGGAAGAGTAGTTTCAGTATTCTATTTCAGGTTTTCTACTATAAATTCTCTGATTTTAAAATCAATATCTTTTTCATTATCAACTATTTTACTTGTGTATAGATGGTTTTTAACATTATGTTTATTAAGTTTTTTTGACACTACAATAGCATGATTTCTGTGATGCTGAATCACATTATCATTTTTTGGGAAATGTTCTTTCATTAAGTTCATAAGATAAATTGGAGGGTCTTTTGCATCAATCATAGATAACATGTCTAGTTGTTTTGAAGCGATACGAATTTCATTCTTAAATGATTTATAATCTGAATAGCCATAAAAGTTAGCAGCAGCATTATAAATTTGTTTGCGCTTTAAGGGAAGAACTAAACGCATATAAGGTATTATTTTTTTCCATTTAAAAACATTGTATGTAGCTTGCGTGGCTATAGCTCCTGCGCATTTTAATCGTGTAGATTCTCCTTTTAAAGAAGTATCTCCCTTTATTGCTAGATTATCATGAAAGGCAAAATATAAACTTGAACCTGCACCAGCAGAATTACCATAACAACCTACTCTTTCTTTATCAATATTAAACTCATCAGCATGAAATCGTAAATATTGAATAGCTGTTTGAATATCTTCAAGACATATTCTTACTCCCAGAGAATCGTTTGGTGTATAGAAGCGATAATTAATAGATACTACTGCAATATTATTGTCAAGAAAATACTTAATATCTTGTTTTCTCCTATATATATTTTTTTTGTCTCCATGTTGAAATCCACCTCCATGTATATAAATAATAAGACCATGCTTCGCATCATTTTTTGGGAGTAGAATATCAAACTTATTTCGCTCGTATTCTCCGTATGATAAATCAAAATGACTAGAAAAATCTTTGGGATTTAGATAGTCCAAATCTTGTCCATATACAAGTCCCAAAAAGTTCAGAAATAATGTGTATAATAATATTAGTTTTAATAAATACTTGTTTTTAAACCAGTTAGTCATGTTTATAAATGTTTTGTTTGGATATAGGAAAAATCACTGTAGTTAAAGAAACAGTAAGGATTGAGTTTCTGCTTTTAAAGATATTTCAAAATATAGTAATCAGTATAGTTGTAAATTTTAACAAAATAAAGCCATCAAAGAGCCCTCACCAATAATTCTGCAGTCGCAGGATTAGTAGCTAGCGGTACGTCGTGCACATCGCACAAGCGCATAAGCATAATAACATCAGGTTCGTGTGGGTGCTTTTCAAGAGGATCTCTAAAAAATATCACCATGTTGCATTTTCCCTCAGCAACTCTGGCTGCTATTTGGGCATCACCACCTAGAGGACCCGATAGCAATTTAGTAACTTTTATCCCTGCATTTTCAACCTTACCTCCTGTGGTACCCGTAGAGATGATGTCTATTTTCTTTTCTTGAAGTTTTGCTTTGTGTTGATTTATAAACTGAACCATTTCAGCTTTTTTTCCATCATGTGCAATAATTGCTATTTCCATTTCATGTTAATTTTTAGTTATGAAGCCCCGATTTAAACTCGCTAACCATATTTTTTATTATGGCTTTGGTGTCTCCTTCTTTAAGGCTTTCAAATGACACATAACCACGATAATTACTAGATTGTATAATCTTTGCAATACGTTTTAAATCGGCTTGAACTTTAGTACTATCTTTTTGTTTTACATGCTCTTTTACAAAATAGTAGTTGGTATAAGGCGCAAGGTTTTCAATTTCTTGATACGGGTTGTTGGAAGGTAAACTTCCGCAGTCTAAAATTAACCCAAACCAATCTGAGTCTACTCTTTTTAAAATATCAATGACTTCCTCACTGGTAAATAAAAATTCGTCATGATTTTGCAAACCAACCATAACGCCATGAAGTTCCCCATATTTAGCACACGTTTTAAAGTCATTCACCATCCATTCCTTTACTTGCTCTTTGGAATATGTATCACTTTTATGTCTTCCAGTAAAAATTCTCATAATGGGTGATCCCAATTTAGAGGAAACCTCTAGCCAGTTTTTGATAAGTTCAATATCATTATTTCTTTTAACAGCATCTGGAGTGGCAAAGTCATTTCTAACACCGGTCCAAGCAATATCAAGTCCTAACTCAAGAGCTTTTCTTTTTAAGTCAAAAAGTGCTTTGTTGGTTGGTGAATCTGGATAAGAATTGAAATAATAACCTGTTAAATCTACAGCATCTAAACCAATATCTGCAGCAAATTCCATCATGTCATAAAAAGTCATTTCGCCACTTCTTAACTCAGAATTAAAGGAATAGGCATTAATGCTGTACTGCAGTCTAGTTGTCTTGTTGTTTTTAACAAGATTGGTGTAAGCCATGAGTCTGTTAGCCCCTAAAACTAAAGGTGCTAGCATTAAGCTTTGTAAAACGTTTCTTCGAGTTTTATCCATGATGAATAAGATTTAAAACGACCAAAATTTCTGTAATTAAAATAAGAATTTTTAGTTACCTGTAAAAATTCATTTCATCTAAATATTCCCAAACATGCTGTGGTAGCATAGGCTGTACATTTTTACCTTCTTTTATGGCATTTCTAATAAATGTAGAAGAAATTTCCATAACAGGGGCATCTATAAAATGTACTTTCTCGTGGTCATCAAACTTTGTTTCAACCCTTATTTTAGGAACTCTGGGGTAGACATAGATATGATGATTTTGCAGAATAACCTCGGCGTTTTTCCATTTATGGAAATGCTTTAAATTATCTTCTCCCATTATTAAACAGAACTCATAATTGGGATATTTCTCCTCTAAATGAACCAGTGTATTAATAGTGTAGTTAGGTTGTGGTAATTTAAACTCAATATCACTTGGCTGTAATTTAGTATAATCTTTTGTAGCTCTGTAAACCATCTCTAAACGCTGGTAGTTATCAAGTAAAGAACTTTTATTTTTAAACGGATTGTGAGGCGTAACTACAAACCAAACTTGATCAAGGTCACTGTATTCTGCAAAATGATTGGCTATAACCAAATGCCCAACATGAATAGGGTTAAAAGATCCAAAATACAACCCTATCTTCATACTTAAGAATTTATAAAGTTTTTCACCAATACTTCAGCGTCCTTAAAAGCATTTTCTAAATTGTCATTAACTACAATTTCATCAAATAAAGGTGCTGTAGCTAATTCTGCCGAAGCTTTTGCAACCCGCATACTTATTTTTTCTGCGCTTTCAGTTTTGCGTTTTTTTAACCTAATTTTTAGCTCGTCTATACTTGGTGGTTTTACAAAAATGGCCAATGTTTGTTCTGGGAATTTGCGTTTAATTCTAAGTCCGCCAGAAACATCAATATCAAAAATAACATGCTTTCCTAAATCCCAGATACGTTCTACTTCACTTTTTAAAGTCCCATAAAAATTGTCTCTATAAACCTCTTCCCATTCTAGAAATTCTTGGTTTTTGATTTTGTTTTTAAAATCTTTAGCAGACAGAAAATAGTAGTCTTTTCCATCTACTTCAGTTCCTCGTTTTTCGCGTGAAGTAGCCGATATTGAAAACTCTAAATTTAATTCTTCAATACCTAACAAATGTTTAACTATAGTTGTTTTTCCAGAACCTGAAGGTGCTGAAAACACGATGAGTTTACCTTGTTTATTTTCGTTCTTTGTCAAAAGTTTAAAATTTTTATAGATTGTACTGCCACAGCATACTGCTGACGTTTCAATGAATTAAAGCACATTCAATAACTGCTCCTTAATTTTTTCGAGTTCATCCTTCATCTGTACAACGAGCTGTTGCATAGACGCATAGTTGCTTTTGGAACCAATGGTATTTATTTCACGACCTATTTCCTGCCCAATAAATCCGAGTTTTTTTCCGTTAGAATCTTTAGATTTTAAGGTTTCAATAAAATAGTTTAAATGATTTTTTAATCGCACCTTTTCTTCGGTGATATCAAATTTTTCAATGTAGTAAACCAACTCTTGCTCAAAGCGGTTTTCATCATACTTTTCTTTGAGCTCTTCAACACCTTTTAACAAACGCTCTCTAACAGCCTCAATACGTTCTGGGTCCATCTCTATAACTCTCTCTAGTAGAATACCAATGTTTTCAATGCGTTTTATAAAATCGGTTTCAAGTACTTTGCCTTCGTCTTTTCTGTAATTGTTTAAAGCATCAACGGCACTATTGATTTCGGTTTGAATTTTTTTCCATTCGTCTTCATCGATTTCTTCTCTAACCGTATTTAACGCATCTGGAAATCTAACCGCCATTTTAAGTAGTTCGGTGTCATCGCCATCAACCACTTCTTTTAATTGGTTTATGTATTGTTGCACCACGGGTTTGTTTATCTGTGATGAAGTATCCTCTCCTGTCACTTCCACATAAATTGAAAAATCAACTTTTCCACGCTCCAAAGCATTTGCTAATTGTTTTCTAATAGCTAATTCTTTCTCTCTATAAATAGTAGGCATTCTAGCATTTAAGTCAAGATTTTTACTGTTTAGAGATTTTAACTCTATGGTAATTTTTTTGGTGGGTAGTTGCAATACAGATTTTCCGTAACCTGTCATTGAATAAATCATAAACGTGTATTTAAGATTACAAAGGTAATTAAAACCAGAATGGAATAAAATGCAAGCGGTAACTAAAAAATAATTACTTTAATTATCTAAATTAGCTTACTTCTTTTAGTTTAGAAGAAGACGCACTTAAAATTTAAACGTGTGAAAAAAAGAATCACGCTGAAACATATAGCTAACCAATTTGATGTATCTATTGCTACGGTATCTAAGGCCTTGAGCGATAGTTATGAAATTAGCGCGAAAACCAAAGAGAAAATTCAGCAGTACGCTAAAGAGCATCATTATAAACCTAATAGTGTTGCTTTAAGTTTGCTCAACAAAAAAACCAAAACTATAGGTGTCATCATTCCTAATATCATGAACAACTTTTTTGCAAAGGTGTTTGTTGGTATTGAAGAAAAAGCTACCGAAAAAGGTTATAGTTTAATTTCTTGTATTTCAAACGAATCATACGAAAAGGAAGTTAAAACCATGGAACTTTTGAAAAATGGTACTTTAGATGGTTTTATTTTATCACTTGCGGAAGAAACCCAAGAAAAGGAACAATACCAACATTTAAAGAACACTATTAATGAAGGAGTGCCTATGGTTTTGTTTGACCGTGTAACTGATGAAATTGCTTGCGATAAAGTAATTGTTGATGATTTTGAAGGAGCTCGTAATGCCACCAATCATCTCATAAAAACAGGGTGTAAGCGAATTGCATTGATTTCAGTAATTGATAATTTAAGTGTTGGTAAACTAAGGGCAAAGGGTTACGAAAAAGCACTTACAGATAACAATATAACTATTGACCCCAAACTTATTGTTAAAATTGGTAAACGTGAAGATTTTGAAACAGCTATGAAAATTGTTTTGGCAGATAAATCTATAGATGGTTTGTTGTGTTTAGAAGAAAGTTCTGCGGTGCAATCTTTAGAAATTGTAAAGCGTATGGGGTATCATATGCCTAATGAGATGTCAATTATTTGTTTCACCAATGGGAAGTTACCGCAATATGTAACACCCAGAATTACCACCATTAGTCAACATGGCAAGTATATTGGTGAAATGGCAGCCAAAATACTTATAGACCGACTGGAAGGTGAAATAGACGCGCCGTTTCAAACCAAAGTAATCAAAACTAGTTTGATAGAGCGCGAGAGCACAAAGCGTATCTAGTAATTCCCTTTAATTATTTGGTTTTGTCAAAATTTTCACCTAACTTGATAATCATTAAAAAAGATGCATATCATTAAGTTACCACACATTTGAAAAAATCAAGACCCCTAAAATAAAGAATCAATGAAACAATTAGTTTTAAAACCAGTACAGTTGCTTTGTATAGTTACTTTATTTATTTCTTGTAAAAATGAAAAAAGAGCAAAGGTATATTCAAATGCTGAGATTGAAACTGAATCAAAAAGACTGAACGATTTTCTTCAAAAATCATTTGATAATATCGTGGCTTTATACCCTGAATTTCAAACTAGGCTTGGAATTAAAAAGGATTATGGTAAATTAAATGACATTTCTCCTGAAATGGATGAAAGAAATTTGGAAATAAAAAAGAATGAACTTGTCTGGTTAACTGATTCTGTAAATGTAGATGCTCTTTCAAAAGATGCTTTATTAAGCTATAAACTCTTTAAGCAAAATCTGGAAAACTATATTAATGATTATAAATATAGACTGTATAACTACCCAGTGAATCAAATGTTTGGTGCGCAGTCACAGAAACCTGCATTCTTAATAAATATGCACCGAATTGATAGTGTTTATGATGCTGAAGCTTATATATCTAGATTAAATGGGTTCAATAAATACTTTTCTCAATTGTTAGAAAACATAAAAACTCGTGAAGCTAATGGTATTGTTCCTCCAAAATTTGTTTACGATAAAGTTATTCAAGATTCAGAAAATATATTAGTTGGTCAACCATTCGATAATTCTGATTATCAAAGTACTTTATTAGAAGATTTCATGAGTAAAGTAAATGAATTGGAAATAGATGATACCACTAAATCCGCTTTAGAAAACCAAGCAAATGAAGCTTTATTGGCATCAATAAAACCTGCTTACAAAGGGCTTATTTCTTTTATGAAAGCACAAAAGGAAAGGGCAAATACCGATCATGGTGTGTGGAAATTTCCTAATGGTGAGGCATTCTATAACAATGCATTAAAAAGAACAACCACTACTGATTTAACTGCAGATAAAATTCATGAAGTAGGATTGTCCGAAGTTACTAGAATTCATAATGAAATGGATGCTATTCGTGAAAAAGTTGGCTTTGAAGGCAGTTTGCAAGAGTTTTTTCAATTTATAAAAACAGACGAACAGTTTTATTTTACTCAAGATCAAAAAGGGAAAGATGTATATTTAGCCAAAGCTATCCAGATAATTGATAGCATGAAAACAAGGTTAGACGAATTATTTATCACCAAACCTAAAGCAGACATTATAGTAAAAGCCGTTGAGCCATTTAGAGAAAAATCGGCTGGAAAGGCATTTTATCTCCGTCCTGCTGCAGATGGTTCCAGACCAGGGATTTATTATGCCAATTTATATGACATGAAATCAATGCCAACATATCAAATGGAAGCGTTGGCATATCACGAAGGTATTCCTGGGCATCATATGCAATTGGCAATTCAGCAAGAATTAGAAGATGTGCCAATGTTTAGAAAATTTCAGGGTTATACAGCCTTTATTGAAGGCTGGGGTTTATATTCTGAATTTATTCCAAAAGAAATGGGATTCTATGCAGACCCTTATTCAGATTTTGGGCGTTTGGCAATGGAGTTGTGGAGAGCTTGTAGATTGGTTGTAGATACAGGAATACATGCTAAAAAATGGACACGAGAGGAAGGTATTAAGTATTATATCGATAATACACCAAATGCTGAAACAGACGCCATTAAAATGGTAGAACGGCACATTGTAATGCCAAGTCAAGCAACTGCTTATAAGATTGGTATGTTGAAGATTATAGAATTACGTAAAAAAGCAAAAGAAGCATTAGAAGAAAAATTTGATATTCGTGAATTCCATGAGGTAGTGATCTCTCATGGTGCAATTCCTTTAAACGTTTTAGAAGATTTTGTAGACGAATACATTGCTTCTAAAAGTTAAGTTTCTTAAAATTAGGACTAGCTTATAAGAAATTCCTTTAAGCGAACTAGCATTTTGTAAATTAAAAAGACTCAATAGAAAAATCTATTGGGTCTTTTTAATATTTAATAAGTTATTATTTTTTCTTCCAAATGTTTTCCATTTCTTCAAGGGTTTTACCCTTAGTTTCTGGTACGAATTTCCAAACTAGTAAGGCTGCAAGTACTCCCATGATACCATAAATCCAATAAGCAAATCCATGATTAAATGTTTCTAATAAATAGGTGTTTTTGTCCATCATAGGGAATGTCCAGGAAACTAGATAATTCGAAATCCATTGAGCAGCTACGGCTACGGCAAGCGCTCTACCTCTAATTTTATTTGGGAAAATTTCAGATAGTAATACCCAACAAACTGGTCCCCAACTCATAGCAAAACCTGCCACATAAATTAACATAAATATAAGTGCTCCTATACCTACCGATTCCATATAAAAAGAAGTCCCTAAAGAGAACATGGCAAATGCCATACCTACAGCACCAATAATCATTAGTGGTTTTCTGCCGTATTTATCTACAGTCATAATTGCAAGAACAGTGAATAGTAAATTAACCGCACCAACAATAATTGTTTGTAATAAAGCAGCATCTGTTCCAGAACCCATACTCTTAAATATTTCAGGAGCATAATAAAGCACCACATTAATACCAACAAATTGTTGAAAAACCGATAATAAAACACCTATTACTATCACTGTAATACCATATGAAAATAATTTTCCAGAATGGCTAACCACCGTATTTTGAATATCACCTAAAATCTTTTTGGCCTCCTCAATACCATTTACTTTTACTAACACATCCAGTGCTTTTTCTGGTTGAGACTTTAACACTAAAGATCTTGGTGTATCAGGAACCATAAATAACATTAATAGGAACAATGCAGCAGGAATAGTTTCTGAGGCAAACATCCAACGCCATCCAACAGTGTTAAGCCAAGAATCATCTCCTTGTTTTGCAATAAAGTAATTCACAAAATACACTACCAGCATACCAAAAATGATGGCAAACTGATTCATCGACACCAATTTTCCCCTAATTTTAGCAGGTGCAATTTCAGCTATATAGAGTGGAGATAGCATGGATGCCAACCCTACACCTATACCCCCAATAATTCTGTACACTATAAATACATAAATAAAGGTATGATCGGCCTCTCCTATAGGTTTAACGAGCATTTCAGGCATGGCAGACCCTAAAGCAGAAAGTAGAAATAAAATGGCTGCTAAAATTAATCCTTTTTTACGACCAAATTTTTTGCTTATGATACCACCCGAAAGGCCACCAATAATACAGCCTATTAAAGCACTGGAAACAACTAATCCCAAACGAGAATTTGCAGCGGTTTCTTCCAATCCAAACGGAAGTACGAAGAAATGTTCTAATGAACTTACGGTTCCAGAAATAACAGCTGTGTCATAACCAAAAAGTAATCCGCCCAAGGTGGCTACTAGGGTTAGTTTAATTAAATACTTAGAATTAGTTGTTTCCATAATGTGGTCTTAAATGTATTGGTTGATAATGTTTTCGAACAATTCTTGTTTACCACTGGTTAATGGTAATTCGCCATTTTCATTGGCAATATCGTAAAGTGCCTTCATATCTAATTTCCCATCTTCAAAATCTTTACCTTTTCCTGAATCAAAAGAGCTATATCTTTTAGTTCTTAAGTTTTCATATGGTGACGAAGATATGATTTTATCTGCAGTTATTAATGCACGTGCAAAAGTATCGGCACCACCAATATGCGCGTGGAATACATCTTCCATATCGGTAGAATTCCTTCTAATTTTAGCATCGAAATTCACACCACCACCTTGTAGTCCACCAGCTTTTAGGAATACCAACATAGCCTCTGTCGTTTCTTGTATGTTATTAGGAAATTGATCTGTATCCCAACCATTTTGGTAATCACCACGATTGGCATCAATACTACCTAACATACCAGCACTTGCAGATACCTCTAATTCATGTTGAAACGTGTGTTGCGCCAAAGTAGCATGGTTTACTTCAATATTCATTTTGAAATCTTTATCTAAACCATATTCCTTTAAAAATCCAATGGCTGTAGCCGCATCAAAATCGTACTGATGTTTCATGGGTTCCATTGGTTTCGGTTCAATAAAGAACGTGCCATTAAAACCTTGGCCTCTAGCATAATCCCTTGCCATGGTTAAAAGCTGCGCCATGTGGTCTAACTCACGCTTCATATCGGTATTTAATAACGACATGTAACCTTCACGTCCACCCCAGAACACATAATTTTCGCCTCCTAAAGCAATGGTAGCATCTAAGGCTAATTTTATTTGAGCACCTGCTCTTGCAACTACATTAAAATCTGGATTTGTAGCGGCTCCATTCATGTATCTTGGATTTGAAAAACAGTTAGCCGTTCCCCAAAGCAGTTTTTTACCAGTTTCGGCTTGTTTTCCTTTTAGATAATCAACAATGGTGGCCAATCTTTTTTCAGATTCTGCAAAAGTTGGTGCTTCTTGAACTAAATCATAATCATGGAAACAGTAGTAATCAAATCCCATTTTAGAAATGAATTCGAAAGCTGCATCAGCTTTATCTTTAGCTGCTTGAATAGGGTCGGCTGCCTGGTCCCAAGCAAAATTTTGAGTTCCTGGTCCGAATGGATCTGAACCTTGTCCACAGAACGTATGCCAGTAAGCAATTGCAAATTTAAAATGCTCACGCATGGTTTTTCCAGCCACCACTTGGTCTGGGTTGTAATATTTAAATGCTAAGGGGTTATCAGATTCCTTACCTTCAAATTTAATGGCGTCTATGCCTTTAAAATATTCCATGATTTTAGTTTTATTTATTGTTTAGTATAATTTCTAATTCTTTTTTCCAGTTTAAATATGCTTCTTGATACGGCTCTTTATTTTGAAGCGGCATAAAGGTCATCACATGGTCATTTTTTGTGATGCTATCACCAAATTTCTTAAAATCACCATCGGTCAACCCAGCAGCTCTAGCCGCACCTACAGCACCTGTTGTATTGTAAATTTCAATTTCGTGACCTATTAACGTTGCTACCGTATTTGAAAATATTTCAGCTCGGAACAAGTTGTCATTCCCAGCTCTAATCACCCTAATTTCGGCGTTATCATTCGTTAAAATTTCCATACCGTAAACAAAGGCGAAAGCAATACCTTCAAGTGCCGCTCTACACAAATGAGCATTACTATGAAGATTCAAATTGAAATTTAAAAAATGGGCTCCAATATTTTTACTGTTAAGCATGCGTTCGGCTCCATTTCCGAATGGTATAATAACCACACCATCAGATCCAATAGGAACCTCAGCTGCCTTATTGTTCATAGCTTCGTAAGAGTGAATTCCTATATTATCCTTTAACCATCTGTACATGATTCCACAACTATTAATACAAAGTAATTTACCTACGGTGGTGTTTTCTGGTGTGTAGTTTACATGTATAAAATGATTGATTCTTGAAGACTCTTTAGACTTTAAAGTATTAGTAACCGCATAAACCACACCTGATGTACCACCAGTTGCTGCCACCTCGCCGTGATTAAAAATATTTAATGATAAAGCATTGTTAGGTTGATCTCCAGCTCGATATGTAACTGGTACGCCAGCAGGTATGCCAGTTTCTTTAAAAGCCTTCTCATTAGTAAAACCTTGATTGGTAAAATTGTCCACAATATCAGGAGTTAAATCTTTATCGATACCATAATATTTTAATAAAGATTCAGCTAAAATATCATTTTTATAATCCCAAAGAATCCCTTCGGAAAGCCCATTCTTTGTGGTATTCATTTCACCGGTTAATTTGTAGGCGATATAATCTCCAGGCAACATATACTTGTAAACCTGATTGTAAATATCGGGTTCATTATCCTTAACCCATTTTAACTTGGAAGCCGTGAAATTTCCTGGAGAATTCAACAAATGCTCGGCGCAAAAATCTTCACCTAAACCCTTATGAGCATCTTCACCTATATCAACCGCTCTACTATCACACCATATGATTGAATTTCTTAGTGGTTTCCCATCTTTATCAACAATTACCAAACCATGCATTTGATATGAAATACCAATACCTAATATTTTTGAAGCATCAGCGTTAGTTTCAACTAAAACGCGTTTAATGGCTTTACAGACGTAGTTCCACCATAGGTCAGGGTCTTGTTCCGCCCAATCATTTTGAAGGGCTAGAATTTCCATTTCGGTGGTTGGTTCGTTTAAACTTAAAATATTTTTGCCAGAAGCTGCATTTACAAGTGCTACTTTTACTGAGGAGCTACCAATGTCTAATCCTATATAATACAAATCTTAAATTTTATTTCGAGAATTTTGAACCTGAATGGGGAAGTGTTCAAAATTAATTTTATTCCAGCTTTAAAAGTATTTATTTATATCCAATATTTGCTTATAAACTTTAAACTAAATGCTAAGATAGAACTCTATTAGGATGAATATTTAAATTAAGAATATAGACAATAAATATGCTAAATATCAATATTATCAACACATTGGAATGTATTGACCATTTTAAAAGAGTTAAGCCATTAAATTACTTAAACCTTTAAGTAAATTTAATGGCTTTGGTAAAAAGGCAAAAAACCTTCAATCAAAAGATTAAAGGTTTTAATTCATTACATTACTTTTTTAATAAAACCGTGTGGTAGATTTACTGAGTTCTTAGGTCAAGAAAATCATAATTCTTTATTAAGTGCAATATATCTTAATAGTGCCTCGATATAATAATAATCTGTATAATTAATTGGTGAATCTATTTCAAGACCACGCGGATGGAATCCAACGCTATGTTTTAGAATGAAATAATTATTGTCTCCCGTTTTAGCTAAATATTCTTCGCTTGAAAGTGTAGCTAGAATTTTTTCGGCAGCAGAGTAGTAAGCTGTTTTATTGGGTTCTTCAACGTATTGGCTCAACTCAAGAAAGCAAGAAGCCATTAATGCAGCAGCAGATGCATCTCGTTCTGCATCTGGAATGCTAGGAGCATTAAAATCCCAGTAAGGAATCATATCTTTAGGTAGGTTAGGATGGTTTAGAATAAATCCTGCAATATTTTCAGCTTGTTCTAAATATTTCGGGTCTTTTGTTTCCCTGTAAACCAAAGTATATCCATACAGCCCCCAGCTTTGTCCTCTAGCCCAAGCCGATGAATCACTGGCGCCTTGAAAGGTCCCCCGCCAACGAATACTGCCATTTATGGTATCATAATCTACAACATGATAGCAGCTGAAATCATCCCGATAATGATTTTTAATAGTTGTGTTTGCATGTGTGGTTGCAATATCATAAAGTTCTTTATTACCTGTTTCTTTAGCTGCCCAAAACAACAACTCAAGATTCATCATATTATCAATAATTACAGGGAACTGCCAACCCATACGTGCTCCCCAGCTCCAAGATAGTGTGGTTTTGGTTACAGGGCTATATCTGTTAGCCAGGGTTTTAGCTCCTGTTTTTAGAATTTCCTTATATGCTTCATTTCCAGTAAGACGAAGTCCATTTCCAAAGCTGCAGTATAACATAAAACCAATATCGTGTGTGCCCGTGTAGGTTTTTATGGTATCTAGAGCTGCATTGGTGATTTCTGCCATTTCCTTGAATTTCTCTTGACCAGAATAGTCATATAAATACCAAAGCGACCCAGGAAAGAATCCACTAGTCCATCCAGTAGGAGGTGTCCATCGTGTGCGTCCATCTTCGTGTGTGCTGGTTGGATATTTACCTCTATCTGAAATAGAATTATACATGAATTCGTATTGGACCATAGCCGTATCTAACGCTTGTTTAGCTTGTTCTACTGAAAATGTTTGCTTTTTTTTAGGGTTAGTACAACACCCTAACATTAATATCAATGAGGCAGCAATGGCCCATTGGAATACGTTTTTCATTTTTGCTTTTTTATTAATTCGTCCTAAAAATAATAAAATAGTAGAATTGTTGTGGACTTTGTTTCTTGATGTTGACTAAAAAAGATAAGTCTATAAAATTAATAGAACTTTAACTATTATATCTTCTGACTAAGGTAAAGAATTCTCAGAAAAAACATTTTTGTAAAAAGGATAAAAAAAACCTTCACAATTATATTGAATCATGAAGGTTAGGATAATTCTCTCCCAAAAGAATTAATTAATAGCATGACAATATTAAGTCAAATGCATTTAACTTCATTACGGTTTCCCGGAATCGCTTAAAAATTATATCAGCCCTATATCCTTTCCAATAGCAACCAAATGTATGGTATTACTTGCAGAGAATTGTATTTTTAGTTTATTAAGCCGTTTTTCTATTGAACTCAAGCTGCTGGGAGTAATATTTTTTTGTTTAAAATCTAGACTAATTTCTTCTTGCGATTTTCCTGAAGCCAGATTACGAAGTAATAAAACATCAAAATCATCAATATCTAAAGTTGTTTTATTGCTAAGAGCATGTGAAACTTGTTCAGAAATAAAAAACCTATCTTCATAAACTTCTTCTACCGCTTTTGACAATTCTTCAAGCCCCTTCCTACCCTTACATACATAGGCATTGATATTATACTGACTTATTAGCCGTCTTACTTTTTGAAGTCGGTCTTCAATGGAATACACAACTATTTTAAGGTTAGGAGTTTCTTTTCTTAAAACTTTAATTAAATCTTCTCCCGAAGGGTACTTTTGAGTTCTGTGATCTTCTTTAAAAGAAAGGTCTGTAATTAATAGATCATACGGGTCATTATCTAAAAGTCCTTTTTTAATTCTTAGATAGGCATCATCACAATACTCAACACGTTCAACATTATTCAACCCTAGATTCTTTGCTATTGTTAATACACCTAGATTTATGCTTCCAAGATCATCTGCAACTAATACTTTTTTGAACATAACTACAATGTTATTTTTGCTTTAAACCCGTTTTCAGGTTCAGACTCAAAAGTAATAGTTCCATTTACGTCTTGAATACGGTTTTCCGTATTCTTAAGACCGCTTTGCTTTTTAAAATCACATCCTATTCCATTATCGGTATATGTAACCATTAAACCTCCTTGTATTTTTTCAAATGAAATAACAACAAAAGATGCCTTACTATGCTTCTTCATATTAGTCATTAATTCTTGAAGCACTCTATACAAAGCTGTTTTTTTTAAATTAGATGTTGATGACCAGTTTATGGTTTTCAAATTTTTAGTAAGTACTTGCACTCTATCATTATTGTAGTCCTGAAATAAATTTTCAAGCACCATTCCAAAATCTTCATCTAGATTAATGGATTCATTTTCTTTTGATATATCTCTTGTTTTATTGTAGATATGCTCTAAATCATCAAGAAAATCTTCTTCATTATTAACATCACTTTGAAGTTTAGACATGACTTGATAAACATCATTAGCCACTTCATCATGTATTTTTTTTGAGATTCTCTTTTCTGTGTTATAAACTTGAAGAAGCCGATCCTTTTTATGTTTGGTTTTTAAATAGAAATACAAAAACACCAACAGTAGCAACAAAGTAAGTCCGCTAAAAAAATACATAAGAGAAAGCCTCTTTTGTTCTTCAATTTCAAGCTGACTTTCTTTAAACTTTTTTTCAGTTTCATTAATATTGTATTTAATCGCTGCATAATTATTTTCTCTAGTAATTCTTTGCGACTCAATGGCATTACTAAGATCAATATACTCTTTAAATTCAAGGTTATCATACTGTTCCAATCCCAATTTCATAGCTTCCAATTTATACAACGGACTATTAATAGTATCTGCTATATATTTCACTCTACCAACATAATCCTGAACCTTACTTTTATTACCTAGACTATCGTAATAGAGAGCTAGATGTCTATAACTTGAAAATAACCCTATTAAATCTTTTAGCCTTTCTCTTATTTTCAAAGCCATTTTCATGTTTAGTAAACCATTTGGGTCACCTATCATTGTCTGATAATACCCTAGGTTATCAAAATAATTAGCCTTTATATTAGAATCTTTAACAGTCATCGCTTGGGAATAGAATGGCAAAAGCTGGTTAACAGCATTTTGAAAATGATCCTGATCCGCCTCAAGATTGGCTATATTAGTAATAATGGCTATTTTATCTATTAAACTAGTATCTAACTCTAATGCTTTTTTATAAAAAAACATGGCATTGTTATAATCCTTTATCTTTCGGTAGAGCATGCCTAATTGATTGTTTAATCGCTTTTTGGGTTCCTTGACATTTGCATTGTCAAGCTGATTTAAAAGATTTAAAGCTTCTATTGTAGTAGCTTCACTTTCATAATAAAGCCCCATTTTAAACTGCCCTAAAGAGATCAACTCCAAGTTATAAGCAGCATTGATATAATCATTATTCTCTAAAGCCTTCTTTGACGCCCTTTCAAAAAAATCAAATGCGCGAGCTGTTTTAGCAACATCCTTTATTTCGATAATGGATTGATAATATGTTGAAGTGCTATCTTGGATGTTTTGAGCTGTTAATGCAGCAAGCCTATTTAGTAACCCATTCATCAACAATAGGCATAAAAAAGGTAATGAAATTCTTAATGTTTTCATTCTTCTAATGTAAAACTAAAATTTAGATTAGTTTATAAATTTTCCTAGACTAAATGAAATGTAGGCAATTTTAAAAACAACCCTAAATTTTTAGAATAATACTTTTCCCGTAAGATTTGAAAGCAAATTAAAAATCAGGAGGAAATTAAATAGACGTTATACCAAATTAACTATAACTAAGACTAACAAATCTATGGAACAGATAAACTCAAATAATTTCTATAAGGAATAAAATCTGTAACTAAAATTGTCAATTCCAAACGCATATTTATTATCCATAAAAAAGGTAAAACTTTAAAAAGTATAAGCTGTCAAGATAAAGGATACAAATAAGGCTTTTCCTTTAGATGAGAATAGAACCATACAAAAGATGAATAAAAAAGATACAAAGCATGTATAACATCTGAAAGATAGGTCATGTTATCTAATAATCAGGATAATATTCAATTCTAAAAAGAATTATCACTTATCTTTATTTGCTTTCAAAATTCAAAACTATGATAAGACTAGGTGTTCAATTATTATTAGAGAGACATAAATTTATGACAAGGCTTTTCAATGTATTAGTCATTATTTTGCTGTTGTCATCATACAGTTACTCACAAACAATCATAAGACAAAGTATATCAAGTTATGGGACGACCTCCACCGGAGATGCCCATTATTACGCTCAAACCATAGGGCAAAGCTACAATACCCAAAGCTCCAAAAACACTAAAGTGATGCAAGGTTTTTTGCAACCAGTAAGTTTAAAAATTGAAAAAGTGACTCAAAGTAACGTAGAAGAGTTGGAGCTTAAAATATTTCCAAATCCTTCACAGTATAGTGTGACCCTCAAAAGTTCAGATGCAATAAAAGATGCTATTATTCTTGTTTCTGATGTTCATGGACATATAATTTACAATCAAAGAATTCAAAGCCTGGAAGTTCATAACATTAACTGTAGTTCATGGTCCACAGGAATATATCTTTTGAAAGTTCAAGATGATAACAATAAACAATTGGTCAGTAAATTAATAATTTCTAAATAAGCAACAATATGAAAAGAATTATACTTGCCCTAACAGTAACTTGTATATCGCTTTCAAGTATTGCACAAGAATCAAGTTTTACCATAGAGGCGTCTCAATTAACAAGTACCTTTAAATTTGTTGATAGCGATAACAACAAACTAAATTCAGATTATCAATCGATATTTACAGGAGCTTATGGTATTGGGTACCGCAATATATTTGACAATAACATCATGTTGAAAGCAGGTTTGGGTAAGCGCAATAGTGGTGCTAACTATGTCTATGATAATACCAATTACTCATGGCGTTTAGAATATGCAGAGCTAAAAGTTGGAGGAGGTTATAGATTAGAACGACGCGTGTTCAGCCCTTATGCCGTTATTAATGCCTATTATGGTCATTTATTGCGTGGCACTCAGGTTTTAAACAACGAGGAGTTTAATATTACAGAGTCTAGTATACTTGAGAAATCAGATTTTGGTTTGATTGGAAATATTGGAGTCAACTTTAAAATTTCTAGTTTCATATCGGCCTACGCAGAGGGGCTTTATCTCTTTGGGCTGAGTAACATTGAAAAAGATTCTGGTCAGACGACTGCTAATAGAAGCCTCGGGATTACATTGGGTCTTGCTTTTAATTTAAAAGAATAGTACTAACCATTAATTTGATTGTCATGAAAAAATTTAAATATATATTATTTACTGTAGTTTTTAGTATTGCTGTTAACGTGGTTTCAGCACAGCGCATCGGAAACCTAGACGGCATTAATTATCAAGCGGTTGCACTTAATGATGAAACTCAGGAAATTGTTGGCCTTGACATAGAGGCAAAGCCATTGTATAATAGGGAAATTGGGGTCAGATTTACAATTACAAAAGGACTTGATGGTGAGGTTCAATGGGAAGAAACCCATGTAACAACAACAGATGCCTACGGTCTGTTTAGCTTGGTGATTGGGAAAGGCACGGTGTCAAGCACAACCTATTCAAGGTTACTGGATATGCCATGGATTGAAGCAGACCAGTTCTTGAAGGTTGAAATATCAACCAAAAATGATGGTAGCTACAAAACTGTGAGCAATCAAAAGTTTATGGCAGTGCCTTATGCTTTTTATACAGATGATATTGCTGATGATGCTATTACCACAGAAAAAATACTCAATGAAGAGATTCTTGCAGAAGATATTGCAGAGGGTGCCGTTGAGACCTCCGAGATTTTAAATGAAACCATTTTAGCCGAAGATATCGCTGAAGGAGCTGTAGAAACCTCTGAAATTTTGAATGAAACCATTTTAGCCGAAGATATCGCTGAGGGCGCCGTTGAAACCTCCGAGATTTTAAATGAAACCATTTTAGCCGAAGATATCGCTGAAGGAGCCATTGAAACATCTGAGATTCTGAATGAAACTATTTTAGCCGAAGATATCGCCGAGGGTGCTGTTACAACATCCGAAATTTTAAATGAAACCATTTTAGCCGAAGATATCGCTGAAGGAGCCGTTACAACGTCTGAGATTTTAAACGAAACCATTCTGAATGAAGATATTGCAAATAATACAATAAACCTAACAACCAAGGTTACAGATATTTTGCCATTGGAAAATGGAGGTACAGGTCTCGATGCATCAGCAGTTGCTGATGGTGAAATTTTAATTGGAGATAGCACCACTAATGAATTCAATTTAACAACCCTTACTGCCGGGACAGGTATTGTTATTGAAAATACCCCAGGTAATATCACCATAATCTCACCTCCAGTTTCAACGAGCGCAGATGGCTCTTTTAATATTCCCGTTGGAAGTAATGGTACTATTGCACCTAATTCTGCCTGGTATTCACCAAATAGTTTAAAGGTCGATCCTCCGGTTGATAAACCCTTTGAAATGGGAGATATTTTCCTGGCCTCTGCCGATGTTGATCTACAGGGATGTATATTATCGGTTTATCTACAAAGTATTGATGGTAACGGACAAGCGAATGTTCAGGTAATTTTATTTAACCCGAGAAACATTCCAGTAACCTTACAAACACCTGTAACATTTAAATTCTTACTTGTGAAGTAAAAAATTTATTTAATTATAACCTAAAATTAGAGGCTATTTCATAGGGTAAATAGTCTCTTTTTTTTAGTAGGGTCTTGGGTTATGAAAATTGTTGAGCGTACATTTTAATATTAAATTGTATATAAAACTTCAAAATTAATTACATAAAGTAGTTAATCTTTAAACATAAAGTGTGTTAATTTTATAGCTACAGATGAACCAAAATCTGAATTTATTTATGGGATTGAATTAAATCTTTTTATAATTTAAAAGACAGGTGAGTTGATTATTTTTGAATAATTATAGGTTGGAGTAACTCAAATTGATCAAATAGATTTTGAAATTGTTAGTAGATTAAAAAAATACAAATCAGAACTAAAATTTGAGATATCAATAAATTTAATTTGTACTTGTAATGGCCATAATTTTATTCTTATGTATTGGTATTATAGATGTTGTTTGCTAAAACAAATAATCCCCTCTAATACCAATACATAAGAATAAAGTTCCTTCAATTCGAAGAATTGGGAGGGCTTGTATGTCGGCTTTAGGAAGGCCTTAAGAAGCTGGCTGATGTTAAGAGGGTTCCCAACGGTTTAATTTAGTAAGATAAACTGATATCCATCATTTTCTTTTTAACCTGATAGCACTACATTAGTATAGATTAGAACCTTGCTTGCAGAGTTCTATACAGGTCCGGATTTATGCTTCACCAATTATTTTGGACATCAATCCTGTTGGTATATAATAATTTTAGAAAAATTCTAAAACAATACTGTAATGGAAATTATAATTTACATTTTAAACACCATATATTTAAATGACAAAGGTGACTAAACATCTCATTTCAGCGGTTACACTGCTGTTGTGCATTGGGTTTGTAATTTTCTCATGTGCAAAATTGTATATCAAACAGGATTTCAGACAGATCTATAGAGGGTTTAACGATTCCATTCATAAAAATTTATATAAAGAGGCCTTTTTTAAAGTACATCTTAAAAATGGTGATGTGAGTCTGTTGAGTGACTGGAGCCTAAATGCTGAGAGAGATTCGATATTAGGGAATGGAAAGTTGTTTGATTTTAACAGGAATGAACTCAAAGAGGGCCCTCTGGTCCATAATATTGACGATATAGCCATTATTGAAACCAATCAGCTAGAAGCCATAAAATCTACGGACAAAGATAAAATTTCAACACTTGCTGTGCTTACGGGAGTAAACCTAATACTTGATGTCGCTTGCATTGCCAATCCAAAGGCTTGTTTTGGTTCCTGTCCGACGTTTTATACAGCAAATAGCAATTCTGTTCATGATGCAAAGGCAGAGAGCTTTTCCAGTGCCATATCGCCCGCATTGGAAAAAATGGACATGGACGCCCTTAATACACAAACTGGTGGAGGTGAATTTTTCCTAACTATGAAAAATGAAGCCTTCGAAACCCATATGTTAAATGAATTGGTGCTAACGGCTATACCTAAGAAAAGCCATGAATTTGTTTTTCATGATCGAAGGTATAAATTTTACAAATCCGATTATACCATAACCCCCAGCAGCGCCACAGTTGATGGGACAGATATATTGTGTGACATTTCCAGAATGGATGACCGTGAATTTTTCTCCTATACAGATAAAGATGATCTCACAAAAAAAGAAACTATCTATTTGAATTTCGTAGGTATTCAGGATCAACAACAAGGCTTAGTTATTAATTTCAGGCAAAGCTTATTAACTACTTTTTTACTCTATAATGGATTATCATACATGGGCGATGAGGTAGGAGATTATTTCACTAAAATTGAAACTAATACAACAGTGAAAAATCGATTGAGCAATCCTTTTAAATTATTGGGCAACATACAATTGTTTGTATGGGATCATAATAAAGATAAATGGGTATTCTTCGATGCAATCTATGAAACCGGACCCATTTCAAAAAACCTGATCATTGCACCCATACCAAAAACATTAGCACATAACCAAGAAGTAAAAATAAAAATAGAACTTACCAAAGGCTTATGGCGTCTAGATTATTTGGGTCTCTCTGCCATTAGAGAAGTGTCAGATGTAACAAAAATACGACCATCTGAAGTTATGGAGATTCAAGGAGTATCCGGCGGGTTACAGCGTGTCCTCAGTGATGATGAGAACTATCTGGTCTCTTTTCCAGGTAATGAATTTGTGTTCAGATTTGAATTGCCTGAACTAAGGCATCAAGATGCCTATGAACTGTTCCTGTCCAGTAAAGGGTATTATTTAGAATGGATCAGGGCGAACTGGCTTATGGATAAGAATACCTCTAAATTGGAGAAGATGCTTTCCAATGATCCCGGTACCTGGAAGTTACTGGCAAAAGAATATAAAGTGGTAGAACACCAAATGGAACGCGTGTTCTGGAACTCAAAATACGGTGATATTCAATAATTATGAAAAGCACCTTTAACATACTCGTCGTATTGATATGCTTCATCCAGGGATGCAGTTCTCCTAAATATTTGTCCACGCCAAAGGATTTCCAAAATAATGTCAAGGGGCTTTATTTTAAATGCCATTATGAAAAAAACTACGCAAAAATTATCGGCGAAATCATTGAAGTTAGTGATAGCCGTATCAAACTATTGCCTGTAGAAAAAGGGGCAAAAATGATTAGCATAGATAGAAATGCTATTGAAGAGGCTGAAATTATGATATCACTATCTGTAGACAATCCAAAGAAAATCGATACTTGGGCCAGTTTGCTAAATGCAACTTCAATTGGGCATGGGTTCTGGGGGGTAATTACCCTTCCGGTCAATATTGGGGTCTCAGCAGGGATCAATTCAAAAAATGTGTACTGGATGAAATACCCCGAACACATCAAATGGGATCAACTTCATAAGTATGCAAGATTCCCCCAGGGTATTCCTAAAGCTATAGATGAAACCCTTATTCAATAAACAAACAAGTATACCAATTAATAAGTTAAAAATATTTATCCTTGTTGACGGATGGCCAATGTATGTTAAGAAAACCTAGTCCTCTTTCTTTTCGAAATCTGATGGATTAAATATGGCCTATAGAAAGCTTTTAATTCTGTCTATCTTCTTTAAGTATCAAATACAAATAAATACGAGGAACTAAAAATCTAAGGATATTTAATCTTAACCTTTAAACATTTTGGACGAAATATGAACTAGGTATAAAACAAAAAGCCTCAATGAATTAATCTTCTATTTTTAATGTTTTTATTTTGAGGAAAAAAAGGAAAAATCTTCCAATCATACACAAATTGTACATTTTACAAATGCAAAAATCCGCAAAAGCTATATGTTTAGCTAATTACGGATTTTATCTGTACTCAAGGTGGAAATCGAACCAGTGACCTTCGGGTTATGAGCTCTGCGTCCTTATTTTTTTAACCTCATTTACTGGGCTTATAAGCCCTTGTTTTATAAAACTCATTTTGCTAAACACTGGATTCTTTTAGAAAATGTATTTCTACGAATTACCAAAACTATTTACCATTAATTTACAGATTAGGATTTCTATTGTAGAAATATATACTCTAATTTGATGGACTATCTAACAGATAGAACTTAAAATTCATTGAATGATAAACATCTCCATTTTTCACACATAATTAACTACTCGCCAAAGCAAGACCATCAGTAGCTGATGCATCTTTTGGTTTGTTGAGTAATACTTTTTGAAACAAATCTTTTGCTTCCTTTTTATTTCCAAGCTTAAGCTTTGTCCATGCATAGATTAACAAGCCATCGTAATCAAATGGGTACAAATCTACAATTTGTTTAAAGTAGGTTATTGCCTTGTCATATTGCAAGCGGTTATAATAAATGGTACCCAAATAATACATGGCTTTTGTATTATGAGGTGAGTTTTCTAAAATTTGGTTGTATACCGCTATAACCTCATCCCAACGTCCTAAAGCAGTTAAAGGGAAAATATAGCCAAATTTAGGCTCATCTGCATAAGGCATCAGTTCCATAGATTTTTGATAAAATGCTATAGATTCGTTAAAACTGCCTGCCATATAATTTAGCCAACCTAAGCGTAAATTAATTTCATAAGTATCTTCTTGGTATACCGTTTTTAGTTCGTTGATGGCTAATTGAAAGTCACCATTGCCTTCTAAGGTATAACTCTTTCTAAAGGCGTCATGTAGTTCTGTAAAATTCTGCTGAGCAAATATATAAGACGTTCCAAAAAAGGTAAATATACCAATGACTATTGTTTTTCCTAAAGTACCCATGTGATTGCTGCTGTTATATTTTGTTGATTAAAATCGAAGGTTTTTGATGTTATTTCAAAATTAGCTTTATAATAATTGGCTTCCATGTTCATAAATGAATAGCCTAATTTTAATACTAAATATTTCCCGAAATATTTAAATGAACCACCAAATTCGTTTAATGCAGTTGCGGGCTGATTGTAAACTATAGCCCCTTTATTGGCAATAAAGTTATTCATATTGCCTACAGTTCCAAAACCAGTTAGTGCAATTTTATTTAGTGTTACTGCCAGACCTGCTGTAAAAACCATGTTGGATTTTGAATCTTGACTTTTGTATTGTAGCGACCCAAAAGGTACCAATTCTGTGCTTCCTAAAGGATATAACGACATCGCATAACCCATTTGAAATTGATTAAAACCATTTAAATTTGAAACCGACATATTGATACTGCTTTTAATTAAATAGGACGCCTTAGTTATCGCACCACCAAAAACCATATTGTTATACTTAATTTTTGAATCTGATGTTACTGTATTCAGATTATCGTAATCTCCAAAAATGGCATTTAAATAGGTATCTAAATACCATCTATTGCCAAGTGCAATCGTTACGTTACCATAATAGCGATATTCCATTACTTTATAGGTTTCATTTTGTAAAACACTTCCTGCGTTTGTTTGCTGTACAGAATTAGCAGGCACCAAAGTAAACTGATGAAATAGATTTAGTCCTTTTGATATGGGATGACTCATAGCTAAAGAATACATTTGGTAATTTTCAGGAATAATACGAAAATGATCTGTCTGTCCATTAGCATTCGATTTTAGCTGCGTATCGTAATCTAAATTGTTAGCTGCCAAAACATTAAAGCTAATGCTACTTACAACCGGCAAATCGAGCTTTATTTTATCTTTTAATGCTTTTGACATTTTAGAGTAAAATAAACGACTTTCCATTTCTAATCCGCTATAACGATAGGCCCAATACAAATAGTCTTGTACCACAACGTTTTTTGAATCTAAAGCATAGGCTTCTTCTAAAAACTGAATGGCACTAAACATTTTATTTTCTTTAAAATACGCTATTCCTATTCTTACTTTTAAGTAGTAGAAATCAACTCCCTCTGCTATAGATTGTTTTCCCAATGTTATAATTGGTTTCCAATCTTGTTTTAAAAATAAGGCATAGGTCGTACTATCTACATCCTTAATCGATAATGGCTTTTTTTGTGCACTAACCGCTGTTACAAACCACAAAAGTACTATGCACACAAAGTGTTTTTCCATTTTAATATTATTTTGGATTTTTTGGAAGTATCACATTGTATATTAATTTCTCTGTTTTTATGTACTACTATTTCTGCCGAAAAAAGTGATACCTCATGATGTCCTACTATTTTAGACTTAAATCCAATTTTTTCAGGATTAAAAGTTTGTTCAGATTCTATATATGAAAGTTTATAATTTCCTTTTAAAAAAATACCGAAAGGCACTAAAAAGTCTTGAATGGTTATCACTGGAAAGCGATATAAATGATGTACTGGAAATCTGGTCGCCACCGAAAGTTCAGAGTGTTCACTTAAAACCACTTTATACAAACTACTATAGAAATAAAACAAGGCACTTTTTTTAGAACCTATATAATTTAATGCCGAAAATGTTTTACCATTATTTTCATAATATAATTTTGCATTGGTGTTTAAACAATTTAAAAAGGATTGGTTATATATATCAATTTCATTTCTTATTGTAAATAGTACTGGCTTGTTAAATGCATTAGCCATACTTAATTGAAACTCATCTCCCGGACTCCATTTAAAAGCTGATTGTAAAATTGGCGAGATTGAAATATTTAACAGTTTATCCTGTTCTTTTGGAATCCCTTTTGGAACAAAATGTAACTTAGACGCATTGTCTACTAGATACTCTGATAAAGGCCAAAATAATGTTGTTGCCCCAATTTTTGAAGTACTTTGTAATTGAAAATGCAAATGCGGATATGGGGAACGCCCAGAATTACCACATCTACCAATATACTGTCCTTCAACCACAACATCTCCAATATTAACTTCTATAGAGCCCTTTTTTAAATGACTTAGTTTTGAAAATAAATAATTTTCGTGTTGCAGCACAACCGTATTCCCCCAATTTTGCAATGTGTTTGTTGCTCCTATTTCATTATCTTCAACCGTGTTAAGTACATTAACAACAGTCCCTAATGCTGGTGCCACAACAGGCTTATCATAACAGTAATAATCAGTTACCAACAAACCCTCTCCACTAAACTCTTTACTTGAAGCCTCGTCCTTAATAATAAAGTCCCAGGCAAAACGGAAAAAGTCTTTATGGGTATATTTCCCATTATGTGCTTGATTAACCGTCCATTTTCCCATAAAAGGTAATCGAATTGGTACTGTAAATGCTGCATATTTTTTAGCCGGCTGACTGTCGAATAAATAAGCATTAGTTTCGGGGTTTTTTAGATGAACCAGCGTTAAAATTGGTCCCTTTGTTTGATCATAACGAATTTTTAAGGCGTACAACACACCTATCATTATCACATTAAAAGGTAAAGAGTATGCCGATAATTCAAAATACATAAAAAGACGATCTGAACCTATTGTAGTTACAACCAATACTGGGATTAATAACAAGCTCAACAAAAAAGATTGTCTTGATGGAATTAAAAAATAACCACCAATCGCAATTGCCGAAAGAATAAAATTAAACCCATAATAGGTGTAATTTAAAGAACCTGTATACATTCCTAAATAGGAATACATTCCATAAGCCACAAAAAAGCCAACTAGTGATAACAGAAAATTCACTCTAGAATGAATTAACAAGCCTAATGATATCATTACTCCGGATAGTATATTAAACTGAAAGAAAATAGCGCCAAGAGACAAAAAATAGGTATCAAAACCTGTGTCTTCAAAAAGGAAACTTAGATCTTCCATCACAGAAACGAGAACATCTCCACCCATTTTAAAATACATATTAGATGGGTATAATGTTTCCATATTTAATGCCACATTAGTAAACGATGGAAATGCCAAAAGCAATAACCACATGCCTACTAAAAACGGAATACTTAAAAAGGGTATACCGTATTTAGCAAAAATTCCCATAAAAAATACAGTACTAAAAAAGGCAATTGCTGCTCCTGCAACAATAAGCAAAAGGACTTCTAGTCCTGGTGCAAAATAAGTACCAATACCTAATCCCACCAATAAGGCATTAAAACTGTACAGTCCTTTTTCTGTTGTGATTTCTGAATAATCAAATAGTTGAGCTAAAGCAATGGCTGTTAAAACAGCAATTAAACCGCTTAAACCTGTCCACCATTCCATAAAACTAACTACTATTAAAATTGAAGCTAAAATTTTATTTTCTGTGAAAAAAATTTGAGAATAGCTCGTTAGTGTTGCTTCTAAAAGAAACTTACTTTTTTTTAATAGCTTGTCTGTCATTAGTTTTGAAGGTAATCTGGTACTAATTCTTGTCTTCTGAATACTTCTTTGTTTTCTTGCTTTCTAATTAAATGCACTTTTTCATTTTGATCAATTAGAACAATATTTGGTCTATAGGTTATAAACTGCATCCACTGTGTCATTGTATAGGCTCCCACTCTTTTAATCACAAAGTGGTCTCCTTTGTTTAGCATCGGAAAATCAATATTTTTTCTAACGATATCGATATTCATACATAGAGGTCCATAAATGGTCGTTGGTTCAGATTGATAACTAGATTCGTGAACCGGATAAATTTCATAATCATACCAAAACGAAGTAAACATTAAATTAACACCAGCGTCAATAACCATAGATCTTCGCCCGTCGGCTAAACGTTTATTTGCCATTATGGTTCCTGCCAACCAACCAGCGTCATCAATTAACGCACGGCCAGTTTCTAAAATAAGCATTGGTGTTTCATTATTTGGAAAATCGGCAGCTGTCATAGCGGTTGTAATGGCATGAGCATAATCATCAAAACTAGGTGTAGTATCAGTGGCTGGCATATAAGCTCCTTGTAAGGTATTTTGAGATGCGAACCCTCCACCAACATCTATGTAACCTATGCTTTTTTGAAAACGATTATAGGTTTTATTAGCTAAAGCTGCTAATTTTTCAATGGCAACTGCATAAGGTTTAGAAATAGTAATATAGGTGCCAATATGAACGTGTAAACCTATAAAATCCATCTTTTTGCTAGACAAAATACGGTTGATAGCATTCCAAGCTTCACCATTTTCATAATTAAATCCGAAACGATCCCATTGTGGAATAATACCAGTATCCATGTTCACACGAATTGCTACTTGGGGTCGTTCTTTAAGTTGATCCATTAAACTTAAAATCATGTATAATTCATCAAAATGATCAATATGAATAAGAGATTTGTTGTTAATTGCTTTTACTAAATCTTCCTCACTCTTATCAGGACCGTTAAAAATTATTTTATTTCCAGGTATATTGTTGTCAATCGCTTTTTCATATTCAAATCCTGAAACAACTTCTGCCCAAGCTCCTTCTTGATGAAAAATTCGGCATACTGCATCTAAATAATTTGTTTTATAAGACCATGCAAATTGTACTTTTGGGTATCGCGTGGAAAACGCTCGATATGCATTTTTGTAGGTATCTCTAATCGTTTTTTCTGAAAGAACAAACACAGGCGAACCATATTCTTCAATAAGACTATCAATCTCTACATTATCAATGGTGCTAATTGGTCGTAACCTCTTTAAACTTCCAAATTTATTGGGAATACCTTCTACTACTTTTCGTAATAATGGACGCTCATATATTCTTTTGTTCATCTTATTTAGTTTTATAGTTCTCCAAAAATTACTATTTTCTCAAAATCAGCTATATCTCCTATTAAATCCCACGAATACCGAATAAACATTTTACCGTATTTATAGGTTGTTATTGGTTCTACTTTTTCTCCCATAGCTAAACGACATACCATTTCTGGGATGTTTTGTCCTGCTCCTACAGCTAAAAATACCCAAGCTGGTATACGCGGATTAATTTCTATTAAATAATACTCTCCTTCATCGGTTTTTATCATTTCGAGCTCCATAGCTCCTCTCCATTTTGTTTCTTTAATAATATGATGAGTAATTTCAAGCAAGCGCTCATCATTTAATGTTATGCCTCCCCAAGCTTTTCCTTTGTCAGTGATATATTGTTTACGCATAGCAACTGCCGAGACCGTATTTCCTTCTCCATCACCCAAAGCAATCACATTGACTTCGGTACCATTGATAGCTTGTTGAACAACTACTGGAAGTCCCCATTTTGCAGAAAGTTTATTAAAATAATATATTCCTTGATTGTTATTTACCACTTTAAATGCTTCATAAAATTTACCTTTTATAAAGTAAGGGTAAGACAGTGGTTTAGGTAAATTAGAAAGTTCTTTACTATTTACTATTGGCCTACTTTCTGGCACTTTAATTCCATACTTTTTAGCATATTCGGGCAAATTATCTTTATGGCGTTCTTCAAACTGTTCCATTGTTGGTAAAAACGTATGAATGCCCATTTCTAATAATTTATCACTGAATTTTATAAATAAATACAATTCAGAATCGAAATTTGGAATAATAATATCTAACTTTTCTTTGCTGTGTATGTATTCTAAACGCTCAAGAAATGCCTCGCTACCAGTTGAGGGAAATGGTATTAAATAGGTTTTATCTACTAATCCAGGCATATAAATACCAGGTTCTAAATTCTCGTAAGCCAAACCTATAATTCTAGCATCTATTTCTGACTCCTTTATTCCACGAATTACAGAAACTCCTGGTCCTGGACTATCAATATTGTTAAGACCAGTTACTCCTATGGTTAGTTTTTTTTGCTCCATGATGTTTTAGTCTAGCATTTTTTCACGTTTCAAAAAGTCTAAATACTCATATAAATCGCGTCCTGCAGAAATAGCATCGATATCAAATTCTTCTGTAATTACAGAAATTATTTCATCAGCAGATTTTCCTTCTTTTAAAAGATTTATAATCATTAAACCTATTTCATTTGTGGTAAATGACTCACCAGTAGAAGGTTTGAAAATAAATCCATTATCGCTTATTGCTAGTGAATTTAATTTGCTCATTTTTTAATTTTTTTGATTGTAAGTTCTTGTTTTACAGAGCACTGAATGAAGTATTAAAGTTAGTTAATAAAGCTCATTTTTTGTGCTACAAATGTTACACTTGTTCTGTCACATTAATTAGGAAGGGTTGATTTTTTAAATCAGAATCTGGATTTAAGAAGCTAGAGTATAGAAAGTTTTAAACGTTGAGGGTTTAGGCTTTCTTTTTTGATATCTTAAGCCGAAAGCAAAATAAATATCTAATGCGTTGAACGTTAAGAATTGATTAAGAGTTGCCCATTATTCTAGATCCTTTACGAATAATTTTTCTACTCTCTTTACCTTTGACTATTAAACCGCTATCCTCTAACCATACTATGGCACCAGTAGGACATCTCTGAATAGGTTTTTGTGTGTTATGATTTTCAGAATAATTAATTACGGGTAAATTATTTTTCATAGTAATTAACTCACCAGGGGCATCCATGGCACATTTACCACAGGCGGTACAACCCACCTGACAATCTTCAAGAATGGCTTCGCCTTGTTCAAGATTTTTACATGCTACCCAAAGTTTATGACTTATAGGTTGAAGGGAAAATAAGTCTTTAGGGCAAACCTCTACACAGTCACCACAGGCTGTACATTTCTCGATATCAATTATAGGGAGACCATACTCGTTCATGGTAATGGCATCAAAATCGCAAACAGATTCACAATCACCATGGCCAAGGCAACCCCAAAAACAGCCTTTACCTCCTCCAGAAACCAGATTAGCGGCTTGACAACTTTGAACACCAACATACTGAGCTCTATTAATAGCAACATTCGTCCCACCGGCACAAGCGAGACGCGCAACTTGTTTTTCTTCAGCTCCTAAAGCAACACCAAGAAATTCTGCTATAGACTGCCTACCTTCATCTGAACTCACGGTACATTTTCCAGGTAAAGATTTTTTAAGAACCAATGCCTCCGCGAACGGCCTACACCCCGGGTACCCACAAGCACCACAATTAGCATGAGGCAACATGTCTTCCACTTTGTCTATTCTTGGATCTTCATAGACAAATAGCTTTTTGTTTGCAACAATTAGCATTATTGCAAGAAGTAAGGTTAGGCCTCCTAGTGCGGCAATGGCAATAACAATGGACATATTAACTCATTAATTTAATGAAACATGATTCTCTTTTTTCAGACCAGTTTAAAAAATAATTTCAGCCCATTTTCTACCGGCAATTAATTCAGCTTTACGTAATCGCCATTTTTCTTCTGAACCTAAAATCTTAGAAAATGATTTATTGAGTTTATCAAGAATATTTGCATATCCTGCAACGTAAACATAGGTATTGGACTTAGAAAGCAATTCTTTAATTTCATCTGTTTGCCCTTCAATTGCTTTTTCTAAATCGATTGAATCTGCCCAATGTGGTCTCGGGCTTAATGCATGAAAAGCCTCAAATGTATCTTTGTCATAATAATTAGTAAGATCACCATCCTTATCATTTAAATATAGTAGCTCTAAGCCACTTCGAGCGCCGTAAAACAATCTTATTTTACCTTCCCAATCTTTCACATTTTTATAGATATGTTTGATAAAAGCACGGAAAGGAGCAATACCGGTACCCATACCAATGAGTATCATATTAGCCGCTTTATCTTCCGGAATTTTAAATGGTAATTGAAACGGACCGGTAAGTGTAATTTCATCACCTTTTTTACGATTGCATAAATAATGTGAAGCAACACCCTTATATTCTTCACCATTGAAATCATCAATATAAGAGCAACGTTTTACTAACATGGTAATTTTAGGATTACCATTTACTCGTGCAGGCAAATCAGCTACACTATACAGTCTGTGGTGATGCGTGTTTCCAAAATCACTAGTTACTTTTACCAATACACCAAAGCTTTGGTCTACTTCGCATTTAAATTCTGGATCTTTCACTTCCAATACAATCTCACGTACTTCCTCAGTGTCTTGAGGTGTTAATCGAGAGGTTTTTTTTACAACTGCTTTATACCTTTTTTCGGTATCAAAATCTAATAAATGTGCCATGTTTATTTTTTATTTTGTTGTTATTTTGTTATTCAATAAGGTTTATATTTCCTTTCTCTTTTCGTTCACAAACCGTGGTACAACCACAGTTTGAGCAACTTCTTCTTCCTGCTAAAACATCGTCTTCGTGATATTCGTCTTTAAACACCTTTTTCCATAATGTTTGTACAAGCATCCAAAGTATTGCTATTGCTACTATAAAACCAATTCCTATTGTAAGTGATTTAAACATTTGTTCTTCTTTTTAAGCGCCGAGACCTGCAAATCCCATAAAGCAAAGTGATAAAATACCTGCTATGAACAGGGTTAACGCCGTTCCTTTTGAAATCTTTGGAACGTCAGCAAAGTTTAACTGTTCTCTTAATCCAGCAATTAATACCAACGCTAACGTAAAACCAGCACCGGCACCAAGCGCATAGACTATACTTTCTAAAAAACCGTATTCTTTATTTGTTTGAAATAATGCCACACCTAGTATAGCACAATTGGTTGTAATCAATGGAAGGAAAATCCCAAGTGATTTAAATAGTGCGGGACTGATTTTTTTGATAAACATTTCTACTAGCTGAACCGTGGAAGCTATTACAACTATGTAACTAATTAGTTGTAAAAATGGTGCATCAATTGCAACTAAAAATGCATGAATTCCATAAGCACACATGGAGCTAATTAGCATCACAAACATTACGGCTGCTCCCATTTTTGTAGCCGTTTCCATTTTTCCGGACACTCCTAAAAATGGGCAGATACCTAGGAAATAGGCCAAAACAAAGTTGTTGACCAAACAGGCATTTAAAAAAATTGCACCTAAAGATTCCGTATTCATGATTTTGTTTTTCTTGTTTGTATCTTATTAATTATTAGCAACCAGATGGCCAGTGTAAAAAATCCACCTGCAGGTAGTATCATTACAATCCAACTTTGAAATCCGTTAGGAAACAGAGCGATATCGAATAAAGACCCATTACCAAGTATTTCTCTAACAGCGCCTAAGCAAAAGAGAGCGAACGTAAACCCAACACCCATTCCCAAAGCATCAAAAATGGATTTTGAGACCGTGTTTTTAGATGCAAAGGCTTCAGCTCTACTTAAAATCAAACAGTTTACTACAATAAGTGAAATGAACGCACCCAAACTTTTATGTAACTCAACACTGATGGCTTGAATAGCGTAATCTGTTACCGTCACAAAAGTGGCGATGATGAGAATATAGGAAGCTATACGCACCTGTTTAGGAACAAAATTTCGAAGTAAGGAGACTAAAATATTCGACATCAATAAAACAAAAGCTGTTGCTAGTCCCATAGCAAGCGCATTTATTGCTGTGTTGGAAACAGCTAATACTGGACACATTCCCAGTACCTGAACAAATACCGGATTGTCACGCCACAACCCTTTAATAAATTCATCGGTTGAGGTTACCTTTTGCTTTGATGAAGCACTATCATTGCTCATTATTTCGTTTATTTTTTATTATTCTTTTTATAATGATTACTTAGAATTGGAACTAATGTTGTTGAACTTGCCCCAATAATGTCTCCAATAGCTCTTGAAGAAATTGTGGCTCCAGTGATACCATCAATTTCCCAAGGATTTTGTTTCTCACCCTGTTTTACAGTAATAACTGTGTTGTTTATTTCTTTACTATCTGTTAAGCTAACATCCAATGCTTTAAAGTTGTTTAGAAATCGTTCGTCCTTTTCAATTTTATCTCCAAGCCCTGGTGTTTCTTTACTTTCTAAAACTTGAAATCCTATAATTATTTCCTCATCAGGTTTGTACCCATAAAGTATTCTAATAATGTCGGCATAACCTTGACCAGAAGCTTCAATGGCGTATCCTACAATGCTCTTTTGGTCATCGTATCCAGCATATACAGTTGTTTCTGCTTTTTCCCCTTCCTTAAGATCGAATAATTCCGATTTTTCATTTACACCAAATGCTTGCATACTGGCTGTTCCTGGTAACACTTCAAAAATTGCTCTTTCAAGAGCTTCAGCCTTTAAACGTTGAACACGCGGAAGTGTTAATTCAAAAGTGGACACAATAAGTAATGCACTCATAATACCAATACCTACCATAGCCAGTAACATTTTACTACTACTTGCTGGGTTTTGTGTTTTTATGTTAGCAACTTCACTCATGCCGCTTTTATTTTTCGTTTGGTTCCATATACCCTATTTTTAATAACGGAATCTATATGAGGAGAAATGGCATTGGCCAGCAGTATAGAATACATAACCCCTTCTGATAAACCACCCCAAATTCGTATTACAATTGTTAGAATACCTATTATAGCTCCATACACCCATAATCCGAGTGGTGTAATTGGAGATGAAACCATATCTGTAGCCATAAAAACAGCGCCAAGCATTAAGCCTCCTGAAAGTATCATAAATGAAGGTGAAGGATATAACTCACTATTGAATAGATAAAGTATACCACTTAATATAAAAGCACTCAATAAAACAGCAGCGGGAATTCTCCAAGACATCATATTTCGCGCAATTAAATAGATGCCTCCCAAAGCAATGATAATAGCACAGGTTTCTCCAGCAGAACCACTTACCTGACCAAAAGCTAACTCCATGGTTGAGGTTGAAACCCCATCAAACTTGAAGGCAGCAAGAGGTGTAGCCCCTGAAATAGCATCATATTGAGGTTCCATAAATGGAAACGTAAGTACTGATTTGGAGATAGTTGTGAATCGGTCAACGAGAAATGCTGGATACCAAGTAGTAATAGCTACTGGGAAAGCTGCCTGTAAAACAGCTCTTGCAACTAATGCAGGATTAAATACATTATAGCCCAATCCACCAAAAATATATTTACCTAAAGCAATTCCAATAACACCGCCTACAAAAGCCATCCATAGAGGAAAACTTGGAGGTAATGAAAGTCCTAAAAGTATCCCAGTGATTATTGCCGAATAATCATTAACCGTAGTTTCTTTTTTAGAAAGTTTACATAAAAGATGTTCGGTTAAAACACTGGCGAGTGTAGCAGTAAAAATGACTAATAATGCATTTAAGCCAAAAGCATAGACAGAGAAAAATACAACAGGCAATAAAGCCCACACCACATTTCTCATGATGTCTTCTGTACTTCGTCCTTTAACAATATGGGGAGACGAGCTTATGTCTAAAGTCTTTTTAAGCATCTACTTTTTCTTTTTTTATAGCTTCACGCTTTCTTACAATTTGTTTTGACAATCTGAAATACTGTACCAATGGAATATGTGACGGACATACATATGAACATGACCCGCATTCAAAGCAGTCCATTAGATTATAATTTGAAGCCATTTCATCATATGCCTCAAATTTTGCCAGTATGCCCAACTTTGATGGATTTAGTAAAATAGGACAGGCATCTACACAGGCTCCACATTTAATACAAGGATATGTTTTTGGAGACCTTTTAACATCTTTTTTAGTGAAAACCAGAATACCTGAAGTTCCTTTTACAATAGAGATATTAAGGTTTGAAACGGCTACACCCATCATGGGGCCACCCATGTAAACTTCACTTATTTCTTCATCAACCCCTACCTGTTCAAGAACAAAACGCAAAGGAGTTCCAATAGGAATAGTATAATTTCCTTTCTTTTTAACCCCGGGACCTGTAATGGTAATAACACGCTCCTGGATACCTTGTCCATGGGGCAGTAATCTACCAATCTCTGCTGTTGTAGCTACATTGACCACAACTACACCAACTTCTATAGGAAGCTTTCCAGATGGAATTTCTTCACCTAAAATTGCAGTGACTAACATTTTCTCAGCTCCTTGAGGATATTTTACAGGAAGTACTTTTATAGAAACAGGTAATCCTTCTGGAATATATTTTTCTAAATAATCTGCAGCATCTTGTTTGTTGGATTCAATACCAATTATGGCTTTTTTTGCTCCTGTTGATTTCAACAAATATTTAATGCCTGTGAAAATATCATTCTCCTGTTCTAACATGACCCTATGGTCTGTGGTTAGATAGGGTTCGCATTCAACACCATTAATAATTAATGTTTCACATTTTTTACCATCAGGAACTTTTAACTTCACATGTGTTGGAAAAGCGGCACCACCCAACCCCACAATTCCAGCATCTTGAATTCCCTGAAGAATTTCTTCAGGAGTAGCAGTTTCTGGATCAATTGGCTCTCCCTCAAGCACTTCTTGGGTTGAAGATGGAAAGGCTTCAAGAAAAATGCCTTGGGACATTTTTCCTGAAATGGTAGGAACATTTGCAATTTTCCGAATAGTACCTGAAACTGGAGCATGCAAAGGCACAGAAACATATCCCCCTGCCTTGGCTAACAATTGTCCGCGATGCACTTCCTGTCCCTCACGAACAACTATTTGCGAAGGCGCACCAATATGTTGCGCCATTGGTAAAATAATGACCGGAGGAAAGGGAAATTGCTTTATAGGCAATTTATTGGTTTCGTCCTTGCTTTCCGGAGGATGGATACCGTGCTTAAACGTATTTTTATGAAAATTGAAAAAGGCCATTATACCATTTGTATATTAATTATACTTCTCTCCTCTGCTAATCCATTTTTCCATATCCTTTGCCAATTTATCAGCAGGTAGCCCTGGATGAATGACACCAGCTGTACACTTTTCTGCTGCTTTAACAAGATCCTGGTAAGGTCCGGCTTTCGGATTCTTAATAAACGCTTTATTATCTGCATTGTATTCAAAAATCTTAGAGTTGATTTTTATACATTCATCACATGAAGTACATTCGTCTGTTTCTAGCCATGGCGCCATATATTCACCGTTAGATGATTCCTGAACGGACCCATTATTGTTTTCTGATGGTTTCCCCAGTGTCATTTTAAGAAAATCATTACCATTTCCACCGCCCGCAAGTTGCATAAGGCCTTGGGCAATATTTCCAACCACTTCGTTTCTTATCTTTTCTTCAAGATCTTCTTCTTCTGGTTTTTCTATTTCTACACCAGCAATATCACGTAGCATCAACCAGAAATCGCGTCGTTCTTCGCAAGAGTCAACAATAGGTTTCGCTACCAGTACCCGATTGAGTTTTTGATTTCTATCTACTGCCCAGATATATGGGAACTTGTCTTCACGCTTGTTGTCATCTAATTCTAAAAAGTCTGCTAACATCATCATATTATCATTCCAAGCACTTCTTGGTACTTTTCTGAAATGTTTTCTAAATCGGGCCTCGGTCAAAGCAAAGTCTGCAAAGGTCATTGGCAATTCCATACGTTGTTCCTGACCATATTCTAGATATTTTAGGTTGTACGTTGGCCAAATTTTATCCATGGCTGGATTTCCTGATAAATCAAAAGCTTCTTTAGCTTTTATTCCATGATCTGGATTATATTTGAAAATTGGATACGCTCTTGATTCTACTGCAAGTTTTGCTTGATGTGCACCTAAATCGTCGGCAACCCCATGTTCAGGTTGACAAGTTGTATATAGATTGAAAAGTGCAGGGCGTTTGGTCATTAAACCATCAATAAAGCCTTCAATCATTTGACTTGTATTGGCTAATGTGGCTTGCAGTACATAAGTATTTCTATGAGCCATAGCAATAAGACCAATCTCTTTTCTGGGCTCACTTTTTCCTTTCCATACTTTGCCATATTGAGCCATGTCTGAAACCTGGCCAATAAATCCGGAAGTACAGGCTTGACCACCTGTATTAGAATATACTTGCGTATCAACAACAATTACTTTTATTGGTTTTCCTGAAGCCATAAGACGAGATAAGTTTTGGAAACCAATATCATACATGGCACCATCACCTCCTAATGCAACCACTGGCGGACAAAGCAACCATTCTTCATCAGTAAACTGTTTCCAATTGAAGTAAGTAAAAAAGTCATCATGCTCGTCCGGATTGTATTTTCCTTCAAGTTCTAGTTCAGCCTTACGAATTGTTCTAAAGCCATCAGCCATTTTCGCCATATGACCTTCAAAGATTCCCATAGCCATAGAAGGAGAATCTTGGAATAAATGATTTGCCCAAGGGAATGGATACGGGTTAAATGGCCACGTACTACCCCAAACCGATGTACAACCAGTAGAGTTGAGCATACCCATGTTTGATCTACCTTTACCAGTAGTTCCATTGGTATATCTCCATCTAAGTTTTTTCAATTGAGCCAGTAGTTGAGTGACATCACGTAGCCATTCTTGATCAATAGGTTCACCACCCTGTTCAGATTCTAATCTACGGGTTATTTCAGCCATAGTTAAATCTGAATTTTGCATTTCAGTTACAATTTTAGCCATAGTTTCAGAATCGGTTAATTTCACTGGATTCATCAACTTTATCTGAATATGTTTTTCTAGCTTATCTGTTAATTCTTCCAAATACGCCATATGTTTTTCAATACGCGGCTGCATAAGAGATTCAACTGTTGCCGTGAAAATATGTACTACAGATTTTTCAGAACAACCTAAACAAGCACCATCTCCACTAGCAAAATTCAAGTAAGCATCTTTATTTAAAAGGATGGTTTCTAGTGGACCTATTTTTTCCTCAAGATCATCAATACGATTGAATTTTTGAGGCGTATTAGGTAAGTCTAACCAAAAATCCCATTCCTTGTTCAACCTTACAACGGAGCCTTCGGTTTGAGGTATTGTAATAAGAGCTCCATCATTACAGACTTTTACACATTCCATACATCCTTTACACGTAGTAGGGTTAATGGTTATACTGAATAACCCACCACTGTTTTCTTCTTTTTTCTCGTGTAAATCGTAATAAGGTCTGGTTAAAGCAAATTTAAACTCACCCAATTCATCTTTAAACCAATCGAATTCTTTGATTAATTCTGAACTGTTTTTAAACTCATCTAGCGTCATATCAATTCCATGTTGAATGAAATCATTAACGGTTTCTCCACTTTTTGAGGTAGAAAATAATTTCCGAACATGACCTTCCAGTTTTCTAACAGCTTTAGGGAGGTGTTCTACTTTTCCGTGACTCTTTTTCACACGTTTTACAATAGTGTCGAAAACATCAGACACTTCACTTACAAGTCCTGGTATAGCTGTGTCCGGACAAACGGTGTAACAGTCACCGCAGGCAGTACAGTTGTTAGGAATCCATTCTGGATGTTCAAAACGAATACCAGTCATATCTCTAAATACCGATGAAACCGCAGGCATAACACTTAATCCAATGAATGGGTCGGTAAGGTTATCGTTACCCATTCCTTTTAAATAGAAGTTTCCTGTTTGTTCCCAGAAACGATGAATATCACTAAGTTTAGACTCGCTTTGTGGAATTTCTTTTATCATTTTTGGTATTGGTACACCTTCAATAACACTTCCGTTTTTCTTGTTTTTGGTGCTCAATTCTTTGTTGGTAATTTCATGAACTTCATCGAAGCCACGTTTTACTACGCGCATATTATCGTCAACCACACGTTGACCTTTTGAACCGAATTTATGCTGTAATTGATCTTCAATGGCTTTCAATAGTTTTTCTTCAGAAAGTCCAGATTTCTTCATCAATGGTGAAGCAGCGAAAAATGCGCCTTGGAAAGCAATTCCTTGCATACGTAATTGTAATTCAGGGTCGGTGGCTTCCTCACGAGCAATTTTAAACCCGTCAATATAAAAGACATGAATATCATTATCTATAATAACTTTTTGGTAGTGTTCTGGAATTTCTGCCCAAACTTCACCTGGAGTATTTTTATCACTTTGGATAATAAAACTACCTCCTTTTTTAAGCCCAGCTAATGCGTTGGTGTGTTTAAAGACATTAGGGTCTGGTGATAGAACCACGTCTACAAAGTAATATTCACAATTTATTCTTATAGGTTCGGCAGCAGCGGCTAGGTAATAGGTAGTGGGTTGTCCTTTTTTCTCTGAACCATATTTTGGATTTGCCTTAATATTATAACCTAGTAACTCATATAGAGTCATTGCTAGATTTTTACCAGTTGTAATAGCACCCCAACCACCTATGGAGTGGAAACGTACGGTAATAGCATCTTTTGGCATGAGGTTAGGGTTTTCAGATCCCCTGACAGCCAATTCCTTAACACGTGGGTAAGATTCTTCTATAGTTTCTTGATATGCTTTTTGCTTTGGTGAAGCAGGTACTTTCTTAATAAAATCAATGGATAAGTAGAATTGTTTTTTTTGTTTACCATTTGGTAACATATTTTCAATAGCTCCAATGATACCCTCAGGTTGTAAGTCTCGGCTACCTAAACCAAAAGCTCCTGAGTATATAGCGGGTATATCTGATAAAGAATATGAAGTTAGTTCAGGATAAGGTTTCTGTTTTTTGTTGATTCCGTTTTCAATACACTTGTTTAACACAGAACGTACTTCGCGAGTGATTGGAGAATCAACTGCTAATGGTTGATCTAGTCGTTCTAAGATAGTTACGGCTTTCTTACCTTTTAGTATGTCTCCGAGCATATCTGATGGGAATGGTCTGAACATTACAAGGTCGACTACTCCAACTTTAATTCCGCGAGTTTCACGTAAATAATCTACAACTACTTCGGCGCTTGGAATTAGACTTCCTTGACCTAAAATGAGATAATCGGCATCCTCTACTTTATAAGTCATAACACGTTTATAGCGTCTACCAGTAAGTTTGTAGTACTCCTCAAAAGCTTGATCTGTTAATGCTTGAATGTGATCAAAAAAGAACGGGCGTTGGGCAGCAACACTTTGCATATAAGAATCCTGATTTTGTACAATACCAGCCATTAATGGATTGTCTACATCCCAAATTTCAGGAATACGTCTACGTGTTTCGCCATAAATAATACGTTGGGCAGGCGTTGGAGTGTCAATGATATCATCAGGCCGCCCTAGGTATTCTTTTATCAGTTCGCGTTCTGGTAGTAGAAACGACTCTATTAAATGAGTAGTCAAAAACCCATCTTGAGCAATAATACCAGGGGTAAGTGCTAATTCTGCAATGCGGTGAGCAATGATGTTCAAATCAGCAACATGTTGCGCTTTTTTAGCAAACATTTGAAAGAATCCAGTGTCATCAACAGCGTGATAGTCATCATGCCCTGCGTGAACATTTAATGTAGATTTAGTCATGGCACGAGCACCTATATTTAGCACATAGGTAAGGCGTTTACCAACGGCAGCATATAGTGATTCGTGCATATAAGCAATCCCCTGACCAGAAGAAAAGTTAGCTGCACGCAACCCCGTCATTGATAAACCTGCGGTTACTGCAGCAGCAGCATGCTCGCCTTCAGGTTCAACAAATATTAAAGGTTTATCAGAAATGTTCAAGTGCCCTTTTGCAGCTGCATCTGCCCAATATTCACCCATTTGAGTTGAAGGTGTGATAGGATATGCACCCGCAGCATCGGTAGACTCACGTTCACACATGATTGCTGCTGTGTTTCCATCAGTAGCAATAGGTATGCCAGGATACTTAAACTCTGTTAACTTGTTCTTCTTTGCTAATTTCTTTTTTAAAATCGACGTGCCCATAAGATGAGAATTTTAATGTATTATTTAGTGGTTTGTTGCCAATAACTATTATATAATGAATCAACTATTTTCTGTACAGTTGGTAAATAAATACAGTTTCCACCTGATTAAATTCAGTACTATATTCACATCCTCATATATTATATAGTACTCAAATCAAAAAGATTGAGCTTTCTGTTGATGGGTTGACAGTTTTTCAACAAAAATCTACAGTGTCATCTTCATTAATAGTTAGTGGTATTTAATCAGCTATACTGTAGTATATATGTCAAAGCGGGATTTAAAATTATTTAAATATAAGTTCTCATTTTATGACATTTGTCAGGAACAGCCAGAATTGTATGATTACAAGAAGTTTTGAAAAGAAACTTATTCTGATAAAATTGATTGAAAGGGAATAAAAAAAGCCTTTATCTAAAAAAGATGAAGGCTTTGTACTCAAGGTGGGAATCGAACCCACACTTCCGAAGAAACTGGATTTTGAATCCAGCGCGTCTACCAATTCCGCCACTTGAGCATTTCGGATAGCAAAAATAAATATTTTTCTAAGAATAAAGCCAAAAATACCAGTCAATATACTTTTTAGGTTAAAATAAATGTATAAATTTGCACCTCGCTTGAAAAAGCAGTGCTTAAACACTAAAAAACAACACGTTAACCATGCCTATTGTAATTACTGAAGCTAAAATTTTTGCTTGCACCCAAAGTATTGAGCTAGGGGAAAAAATAGCTAAAGCTTTTGGGGCTGAATTGGGTAATGTAATTACTTCTACTTACAGTGATGGTGAATTCCAACCATCATATGAGGAATCCATACGTGGTACTAGGATTTTCATTATTGGGTCTACACACCCAAGTCCAAGAAATTTAATGGAAATGTTGTTAATGATTGATGCTGCAAAACGTGCTTCTGCTAGACATATTACAGCCGTAATGCCCTATTTTGGATGGGCAAGACAAGATAGGAAGGATAAACCACGTGTGCCAATTGCTGCAAAAATGATAGCTAAAATGCTAGAAACAGCTGGTGCTACACGAATTATCACCATGGACTTACATGCTGACCAAATTCAAGGGTTCTTTGAGAAGCCTGTTGATCACTTGTTTGCATCTACCATTTTCCTGCCTTATTTAAGAAGTTTAAATCTAGATAATCTTACTATTGCTTCTCCAGATATGGGAGGTTCAAAAAGAGCTTATGCCTATTCTAAAGCTTTAGAGAGTGATGTTGTTATCTGTTATAAGCAACGTGCCAAAGCCAACGTGATTTCTCACATGGAGCTCATTGGAGATGTTACCGGTAAAAATGTAGTCCTTGTTGATGACATGGTAGATACCGCTGGAACACTTACCAAAGCTGCAGACTTAATGATGGAACGCGGCGCATTAAGTGTTAGAGCTATTTGTACACACCCAGTTTTATCTGGAAAAGCTTACAAAAACTTAGAAAACTCAAAATTAGAAGAACTTATAGTTACAGACTCTATACCTTTAACACAACAAAGTGATAAAATTAGAGTATTAAGTTGTGCAGATTTGTTTGCTGAAGTTATGGAAAAAGTGCACAACAACCAGAGTATAAGTTCAAAATTCGTAATGTAAATTAATAATTAAACTTAAATAGAAATGAAAACGACTTGAAATATAAATTATGTTAAAATCCATTAATAAGATTTTATTTCAAAAAGTTTACATAATACCTTTTTTAATAATAAATAAACAACAATTATGAAATCAATTACAATCAACGGATCTCAAAGAGAAAGCGTGGGCAAAAAAGCAACAAAGGCCTTACGTAATGCTGGACAGGTTCCTTGCGTATTATACGGAGGGGATAATCCAGTGCATTTCTCTGCACCTGAATTAGCTTTCTCTAAACTGGTTTATACGCCTAATGCGCATACAGTTGTAATTAGCTTAGATAATGGTGAAACTTTTAACGCAGTATTACAGGATATTCAATTTCACCCTGTAACCGATGCTATTCTACACATAGATTTCTATCAGTTATTTGAGAATAAAGAAATCGCTCTTGACATTCCTGTAAACCTTGTTGGTAACTCAAGAGGTGTTAAAAATGGAGGTGTATTAAGAAGAAACAACCGTAAATTACGTGTTAAAGCACTTCCAGCAAACTTACCAGACTTTATAGAGGTAGATATTACACCACTTAAAATTGGAGGTAAAGTTTACGTTGGTGATTTACCAAGTGATGATTACAAATTCTTGCACCCAGACAACACAGTAGTATGTCAAGTAAGAACTTCTAGAACAGCTGTTGCTGATGAAGACGATGATGAAGAAACTACTGAAGAAGGAGCAGAAGCAGCAGCAGAAGCTACTCAAGAATAGAGTAACCCTTTTAATTATAAAAAAGCATCCTGTTTTCAGGATGCTTTTTTATTTTTACCAAACAAATATTTGGGCGTTCCCTATCGGGTCGGGCTTTCCACGTTACATGGTAACTTGTTGCAATCCCTAACGCAAACCAATTTAGTCTCATTACTGTAGCATTGTTCTAAGTATTAAACTATGTGCCAATTTTTTAAAAGATTATTTAGAAAGAACCCTAGAGAAACACAAGAAGACCTCATGAAAAAATTTTTAATAGTTGGTTTAGGTAATATTGGAGAAAAATATGAAAATACTCGCCACAATATTGGGTTTAAAGTTTTAGATCATTTTGCAAAAAAAGAAGATTTATCATTCGAGCCTCAAAAACTAGGGGATTTAACTACCTATAAATTGAAGGGGAGAACTTTTATTTTTTTAAAACCAAGCACTTACATGAATTTAAGCGGGAAAGCTGTATTATACTGGTTAACTAAGGAGAAAATTCCTTTAGAAAACTTGCTTGTTGTTACAGATGATTTGAATCTTCCTTTTGGAAGTATCAGACTAAAAACAAAAGGAAGTGATGGAGGGCACAATGGCCTAAAGGATATTCAGGATAAATTAAATACCACAAAATATAACCGTTTTAGGTTTGGTATAAGTGATACTTTTAGTAAAGGCAAACAAGTAAATTATGTATTAGGACAATGGAATGAAGAAGAAAATGACAAACTCCCTGAGAGGTTAGACAAATCTGTAGATTTAATTAAATCTTTTGTTTTGGCTGGTGTAAATGCAACCATGAATATGTTTAATGGGAAATAAAGTAGTATGTCATTCTGAATTTATTTTCAGAATTTGAAACTAGTTCAGATCGACAAATGTGTAGTTTTTTAGACAGCCTCTTTATCTAATAATAATCTTTTTAGTAGTTTTCCTAATACCATCACTTACATTCAATATATACATGCCTGATTGTGCATGACTCATATTTATAGATTCATTAAAGCTAGTAACATTGAGATATTCTTTTGAGTAGATAGTTCGACCTCTCAAATCATAAATTTCTAAATCAATTGTACTTGCCGAAGCATTGCTAAATTTAACAGTAAAGTCTCCCCTATTAGGATTTGGAAAAACTGTTAAGTTATTGACAAAATCATAAAAGTCTGGGTTGCTTAATGTCACTGTTGTAGTACATAATTCAATAAACCAAGAGTTAAGAGTTCCTGTATCATCAGTTGCAAGATCAATCACCCCTAAATCCCAATCTCCTGATGGGTTTTCACCATTAAATGTGCTTAGTGGATTCTCGGGTTTGTAAACTTCATTACCCTCTGTATTAGCACAATCAATTGTACTAGCATAATCATCAAACGTAATAATTAAACTACCCGATGAACACGACCCTGGAGTTATTAAGTTTATTGCTGTAGATTGCGGACTTAAAAGAGCAATTTGTAGATCTCCTTTATAAGTATGAGTAATATCAACCCCAATATTAATATCTGTTATAGAAGTTGATTCGCTAACTGTAATTTTACTTCTCTGAAATGAGGAGCCTCCATCTATTATTGTTAAAGGAAGATCCGTCCCCCCAGAATAAATATTACAAGTTTCTGTAACTGTGTAGCCAATAGCAAAATCTACTTCATTGATATTGAAAAATATATTTTCAGCAGGGTCAGCTTCAACCATAATTCTACAAAAAGGTGCTGCTACGCCTGCTGGTAAAGTGACTTCTGCACTTCCGTCATTAGAAGTCGAATCTAGTAATAGATAAGGATAAGTAAGACCCCCATCAATAGACAGCTTTATATTTACATTAGTTGTATTTATTGGGTTCGAGTCTGTACCAGCTACATCCCATTCTACAGTTTGCGTACTTCCAACAGTATAACTTATTCCTAAAGTATTTTGTGAGGTTACCTTAAAAGCACCTCCATTATTCACAACATTAACTTGCATACCATCAGTTGCTGTTTGGCCATAAGCACTTACACCAGAACCGTTATCTCTAACGGTTAATTGAAAGTTTAAAGTTCTAGGCACAGATGCTAGTTTTTCCCAGGTAGTAGAACCATTAGAAATTCTTAAATCTTCAAAACTTGGAATATACCTTACCGGATTTGTGGTTGGATATAGAGACCTCACCAACGGCCCCGTCGTACTACTTTCAGTAATACTACCTTGACTAGCTGCTAAATCGTATTGTTCCCATGTGAAAGTATGTGTACCAGTACCATCATCATCACTAGAAGAACCTGTTAATTTATAAGGTGTTGAAATAGGGATGCTATAGTCATTACCTGCATTGGCAATAGGAGCATTGTTTCCTGCCGAGGACTCTTCATCACAGCTATTTGAAGAAATATTAGCCCATATTTCCTGTATGCTTATTTGATGAAAATAATCATCGCCGTTTGATTGCACATTATCAGGGGCACATAAACCCGCATATGCCATGATAGTAGAGCCACTACCAGGCTCATAAGAACTTGATGGAGACCATTGTTGATTGGGTGGATCTGCAACTACACACGCACCATTCTCACTACTCCAAGTATGTCTTGCTCCAAATTGATGCCCCATTTCATGAGCCACATATTCTACATCAAAAACGTCTCCTGTTGGATTAGGTAGTCCAGTAGCTCCTTTCGCTTTAGTAACACTATTACAAGGCCCATTCAATGTTGCTAGCCCTCCATTATCTGTACAAAACACATGACCTATATCATAACCATTTGAACCGAGAGCATTGTCAATTGCAGTCTGATTAGCATTTAACATGGTTTGATTAACGGTATTCTCATAAGGATCAGTATCAGGGTCTAAAAAAATAATGCTTGTATTATCTACCATTGTCATAGTCAAAGATAAATCGCGTTCAAAAATTCCATTCACACGATTCATGGTCACCATCATCGCTGCTATTACTGCATTTTTCTTATTCGTATCAGAAGCTCCTGGAGGCAAATTAGCGCCGTTTGAACCCCAATGGTATTCGGCATATTCGGCAGTACAGGCCAAAGCTAACTCATAGGTTCTTAGGGTGCCATCATTTGCATTAAGAGATTCAAGTGCTTTTATATTTGAACTCAACTTAGCTTGATTAAGGTCATCAATAAATTTGCATTCAAAGGAATTTTTATTCGGTTCTAAATCAGCCTTAGCATAAATCATATAATTTTTAGTTCCGTAGCTAACAGGGTCAATAAACTCAACAGGTTTGGTAGGAGACAATGTCATTCCATGAAATCCTTTTGGAGTGATACTAAAACGAATCATTGCACCCGAATTATTAACATGTTCCCCTATATAACACCTCATATTAGGATGTTTTTCTTGAAAATTCTCTTCAAATAAAGGAGCTTCTTTAATTCTGTATGGTTGTAATTGTCCATTCTTATCTGGAAAACTTAGTATTATTCCAGATGTCTTTTTAGAATTTTTTCTACTGGGTATATTTTTCAAAAGTGTTGATAGCCTTACTAAATCCAACTGATAATATTTAGCTTTTTTTATTTCTTCTTTTTGTGAAAGTTTTGATTCCTTTAAAGCATTCTCTCTTGAAGTCTTTACCCAAATAGATGAATTTTCTTGGGCATAAAAATTAATCGAGAATAAGAAAAGCAGCAGGTATAAACCAATATATTTGCAGTAAGTTTGTTTCATATTGCACGATTTAGACAAAATGATAGACTCTAAAAATAGCTTCAAATATTATGAATAACAAAAATAGTCGCTGTAAATTAAGAAATAGCAGACATTTAACCCCTTGCTTTTTAGTGTTTTTTTCTGTTATCATATCCTTTTTAAGCTGTAAATCAAAAAATAATTTACCTAGTACCTCTTCGGATACAATTAGTAAATTATGGTGCCCTGAGAGTGATTTTTGTGAACTAGAAATATTGATTGATAAACATTTGCAACTAAAGAAGGACAAATTTGGAATGTCTTATGTTGAGATAAGTGAGGGTAATAAAATTATTCTAAAGTTCAAATATAAGAGAACGGAAAATCTAGATCTTTCAGACTCTAACTATAGAGAAGAAGTGTTTGTTATTCTAGATCCAAACGAGGTAGAACTTGAAACTAATAATTTTAAACGTACTCCAATAATCTTTGGACGCTGGTGTTTTTGTAAAGGGCAAGCTGGAAATTTTGGAGTTAGAAAAGGTAAGCTCTCAATAAAGAAACTAAAAAATAATTTTTACCATCTTAAATTAAATTTTAAAGTAGATGAAGTGCCTCAAATAATCTCAAATATCAACCATGTTTTTAATTTATCAGTGTGATAGTAAAATATATGTTAATACCTTTCAAACTTAATATTTAAAAACCCTTGAAATCATTTATGTTAAAACTAAACTCCTTCTCTGACAAAAATCTGTAGAATTTATTAAACATATTTTTATTCGTCTAAAGCATTTTCAGAAATACTATTTTATTTAACAACAATCTTTTTAAGGGATTTTTTTACACCATCACTTACATTCAAAATATACATGCCAGATTGAACAAATGGGATGTTTATATGTTCATGAAAGTCACCAGTTACTTGAAAAGTTTTATTAAAAAGAAACCTTCCTCTGGCATCAAACATTTCAATAGTTATATTTCTGTTTAACGAACCATTTAGTTTAATAGTAAACATTCCACTATTAGGATTTGGGTAAACAACAAAATTCTCAAAACCAAATTGTTCAATATTTTCTGTTGGAAGAACAACAAGCATATAATCCTCTACTTCACCATCACCACCATTGGCAGTAGGCACTAATGGAGTGCCATCATATCCTGTAACAACTCTCATAACAGTACTTCCTAAAACCGCATCTAGAGGAACAGCTATAGATAAAGGAGAATTACCTGTAGCCGAATTGCTAACATTGGTAGCAGTGCCTAAATCATATTCTTCACCTGCGTCAACAAAACTGCCATTTTGATTCCAATCAATCCACACTTTGGTATCGGTAGTAAAATTACCTTCGGTACTTACATTAACTGTTAAGTTGTAGGCACTCTCTCTACTCAGTTCTGTTGAAATAGTTGTGTAATCTGAATAGTCTTCAACCTTGGTAGATGGATTGTTTATGGTGTTTAATTGCACTAAATTTATTGAGGTTTCAAAAGCTGTATTTGGCAATACGTTAATAGTATAATCTTCTACTTCACCATCAAACCCATTTTCACAAGACGTTACAACGCCATCATCTTTATATTTTGTTGATACTCTCATGGTAGTGTTTCCTGTGGCTGCTGTTGCAGGAACTGTAATAGAAAGTGGTGTATTAACTGTTGGTCCATTAGATACATTAGTAGCATCACCTAAATTATATTCTTCTCCAGCATCATCAAAACTACAATTTTGATTCCAGTCAATCCAAACTTTAGTATTGGTAGTAAAGTTACCATCAGTATTCACATTAATCCTTAAATCATAAGATACATTTCTATTTACATTGGTTGTTGTTGCAGTATAATTACTATATCCAGAAGGTTTTCCAGAAGATTGGTTAATAGTATTAAACTGAACCAAAGTTGTACTCGTATTGTATTCGGTATTAGCTATAGAGGTACAAACACCATTGTAAAAAGGAAAATTAAAGTCTTTATTTTTTGTAATGGAAGTTGAGGTTCCAGTAACCGTAATGATATAATCATTTTGTGGAACGCTATTCAAGTTAGAAACCGTCATGGTGACAGTTCCTGAAGTGTTCAAGCTTGTTGGTGAAAATGATACTGCAGATCCAGAAGGATTTCCAGAGGCACTAAACGTTACCGTTTCGGAAAAACCATTGGCAGCTACATAATCAAAATTAAAAGTGGCTACAGAGTCTCCGCATGCTAGGGGCGACAGGGTTTCATTAACCACAAAAAAGTCTGGGTTTTGAGAAATAGAAAAGTTAAAATCAGAGACATCATAAAAAATATTATCTGCGGCCTCAACTAATATTCTAGCCTGATTAGTGTCTGCTATTGCAGGAACAGTATAGTCAAAAGTCCCATCATTAGGAGTGCCACTTGCAATAACCGTAGGAAATGTAACCCCACCGTCTGTTGATAAAAGGATATTGACATTCTGACAATTAATTGTGGCATTTGTAGTTTCGCCAACTAACCAAGTAATAGTTTGATTACTACCCTGAGCCCATGATACAGGATTTTCAACTGAAAAAGGTGTAACATCTTCAACTACAATTTGCATAGTATCAAAACTAGATTGTCCTCCTGTTGATGTGCTTGGTGTTCTATCTCTTACAGTGAGCGCCCAGTTTAGAACTCTAGCCACAGAGGCTACAGTCTCCCAATCGCTCCCCAAAGTAGGGTTTGTTTGTTCAACATTTCCATTTAAAACACTATTAAATCTTGGGATGTATCTATTGGGTGAACTTGTTGGGGGTAAAGACCTATTCATTGGTCCTGTGGTTAATGCAGGTCCAAAATTTAAAAAATTAGTAATACCACTATCAATTTGTTCCCAACAATAAGTTAAATTATCAGTACCATCAGGGTCTGTTGCAGTGCCTCTTAAAACGTAGGGTGTTCCTTTAGGGATGTTGTAATCACTTCCAGCATCAGCACTTGGAGGATTATTAGAAATAGTTTCAGTGGTTTGACAATTTTTACCTGCTAAATTATTTAGAATTTGTTTGATACTATGATAATGAAAATAGTCATCACCATTCAACTCAACATTGTTAGAACCCTCTAAACCTGCATAAGCCATGATGGTAGAACCACTTCCTGGTTCTGATTGAACACTTGTTCCTTCATTTTCAAAAGCCCAGGTATGATTAGCTCCCATTTGATGTCCTATTTCATGAGCTACAAAATCAAGGTCGAATAAATCACCTTGAGGCACACCATTTGAGGGAGATGTAAAAGCACTACCTTTAGAGTTATTATTGCACACACAACCTATACAACCTGCATTACCACCACCACCAGAGGCTCCAAAAAGGTGACCGACGTCATAATTAGCCTCACCTATTTCACTTGTTAGGGTTGATTGTACTTCACCAGACCAAGCACCGTTAACTCCAATATTAGCATCGGAATAAGGGTCCGTACCCGCATTGGTATAAATAACAAGGTTGTTGTTAGCAATTAACTCAAAAGTAACGGCCATATCAGTTTCAAAAATTTCGTTCACTCTTGTTAAAGTAGCATTTATGGCAGCTAAAGCAGCCGCTACGGTACCGCCATGAAAGTTGGTGTATTCACCAGTGGTTGAAATTGCAATTCTAAATTTTTGCAGGGTTTGGTCATTAGCTCCACCTTCATCAGCTTTTAAGTTAAAATTATTGTTTTGTAAACTTTTACTTAAGTTATCAATCGTTTTACACTCTAGTTTTTTACTATGTTTTCGTGAACTTTTGTTGTATAAAATATAAATGTCAGAACCGTTTTCAAGAGGTTGCATGAATACATTAGGTCTATCTATATAGGTAATCATGGTTTGAATTCCTTGAGGGGAGGAACTCATCCTTAACCTTGCACCAGGATGATCTAAACTAAAACCAATAAAAGACTTAATTTCAGGAAATTTTTCTGAGAGCTCTTTTGCAAAAATGGGTGCTTCGTAAATTTTAAAACGCTCTAATACGCCCTCAATCCCAGGTATTGAAATAATAGTATTCTCTTCGTTCAGTTTAGATGACCTGAGAGGAACTTTTAATGTTTGCTTTTTAAATAGATCTGAATTAAACTTGAAAAAATTGGCGCTACTTTTATCTATTTCAAACTTTAAAAGACTTTTGTTATTTTCAATAGCTTTTAGTTTTTCCCATGTAGTATTTTGGGCAGTAGCTGAAAATGCCATTAAAAACATTGCTATTGAAAAAACATAATGTAGTTTTGCTTTCATAAAGATTTTGGGCAATTCTTTTTTTGTCAATTAACAAATCTAGCTTTTTTAAATTAATTTAACAATTGGACTCATTAAATGGGTAGTGTAAAAAACATTACGGCATATAAATCTGAAAATCCTACTGTTGTAACTATCGGCACTTTTGATGGGGTGCATATTGGGCATAAAAAAATAATAGAGCGTCTCGTTAATACGGGAAAGAAGGAAGGATTAAAATCTGTTATTCTTACTTTTTTTCCGCACCCTAGAATGGTTTTACAAAAGGATTCGAACATTAAATTGATAAATACTATTGATGAAAGACGAAACATTCTGGAGTCACTGGAGTTAGATTTTTTATTGATTAAGAAATTTACCCATGAGTTTTCTAGACTTACTGCCGAAGAATTTGTAAAACAACTTTTGGTAGATAAACTTAAAACTAAAAAAGTAATTATTGGCTATGATCATAGATTTGGCAGAAATAGAAATGCCGATATAGAAGATTTGAAAAAATTTGGCAAACTCTATGGTTTTGAAGTTGAAGAAATATCGGCTCAAGACATCGATGATGTGGCTGTGAGTTCAACAAAAATTAGGGATGCTCTTTTTGAAGGTGATGTTATTAAGGCCAATGCGTATTTAGGTTATAATTTTATGCTTACTGGAACGGTTATAAAAGGTAAAGGTTTAGGGAGGCAGATGGATTATCCAACAGCAAATATTCATATAGAAGAAGACTATAAACTCATACCAAAACAAGGAGCCTATATTGTAAAAGCTAAAATCGAAGATTCTGATGTTTATGGAATGATGAATATTGGTATGAATCCTACTGTTAATGGAAAACGAGAAACCATTGAGGTACATTTTTTCAATTTTAGAGAGAATATTTACAACCAAACCATTCAAATTGAACTTTTAAAACGCCTGCGTGATGAAGAAAAATTCCAATCGGTTGAAGCCTTAAAAAATCAACTTAAAAAGGACAAGGAAACTGCGCTTGTCTTCATTGCAAACCACCATGATTAATAAATGGTTATTCCAACATATTGATAATTCTGCACTAGTTGTTTTCAGAATTTTCTTTGGCTTTTTATGCTTTTTAGAATCGGTAGGTGCTATTATAACAGGTTGGGTTCGAACCACCCTAGTGGAGCCTCAGTTTACATTTACCTTCATGGGGTTTGAGTGGTTACAACCACTACCTGGTTATGGTATGTATATTTATTATGCCATCATGGGATTGTTTGGGTTATTTATTATGCTAGGGTATAAATATCGCATCAGTGTGCTGGCTTTTGCTCTTATGTGGTCTGCCACTTATTTAATGCAAAAATCTTCATATAACAATCACTATTATTTGTTGATGCTACTGAGCTTTATTATGATTTTAATGCCAGCAAATAAGTATGCCTCAATTGATGTAAAGCAAAGTCCTACTTTAAAAAGTTTATCAATGCCTTTGTGGTGTAAATGGGTGTTTGTGGTACAGCTTTTTATTGTTTATACTTATGCATCGGTGGCTAAATTATACCCTGATTGGTTAGATACTACGGTTATTGAATTACTCATGAAACCAAAAGCTCATTATTTTTTGGTGGGCGATTTACTTCAGCAAAAATGGGTGCATTATTGTCTGGCTTATGGAGGTATTGCTTTTGACGGATTAATAATTCCGCTATTGCTTTTAAAGCCAACAAGGAAGTATATTTTTATGGTATCTATCTTTTTCCACCTGTTTAATTCGTTTGTGTTTCATATAGGAATCTTTCCTTATTTATCGTTAGCATTTTCATTGTTCTTTTTTGAGCCTAAAACCATTCAAAAAATATTTCTGAAAAAGAAACCTTTTTATAGTTCTAAAGACATTCTAATTCCTAATAACAAGACACCGTGGTTGGCTGTTTTTAGTTTGTATTTTGTACTTCAATTAATTTTGCCGTTGCGTCATCATATAATTAAAGATGACGTGTTATGGACAGAAGAAGGGCATCGCTTGTCTTGGCGTATGATGCTTAGAGTAAAAAGCGGAAGTGCTAAATATACCATTATTGACAATGAAACGGGTAGTAAAATGCTTGTGAATCTTAACGACTATTTAACCAAAAAACAACAACAAAGTGTAAGTACAAAACCCGATTTTATTTGGCAGTTTTCTCAATTTCTCAAAAAGAAGTTCAAAGAAAATAATCAAGAAGTTTCAGTCTTTGTTGACTGCCATCTTAGTGTAAATGGGAAACCTTTTAAACAACTTACAGACCCAAATGTAGATTTAGCAAATACAGCATGGGAAACTTTTAAACACCATGATTGGATTTTGCCTTCAAAACAAGATTAAAACTCTTAGTAATTCCCTAAATTTGTCGCTTAAATTTTAATACATGTTACAAGTACCTTTTATTAGAGATAACAAAGATTTGGTAATTGAACGTTTAGCTAAACGAAACATTGACGCTGCAGAAGATATTAACCAAGTTGTTGCTTTAGATGAAGCACGAAGAGGACTTCAAACTAAATTAGATAATGCTTTAGCCGAAGGGAATAAACTGTCTAAAGAAATAGGAGGATTATTTAAATCTGGAGATATTGATAAGGCTAATGTTTTAAAAGAAAAAACGAGTCAGTTAAAAGTAGATTCTAAAGAACTAACAGAAGCGTTAAACAATACTACCAGTGCACTCAATGAACTTTTGTATAAATTACCAAATGTTCCTAATAAACTCGTTCCTTCAGGAAATACTGAAGATGATAATGAAGTCGTTTTTAAAGAAGGTGATATTCCTATTTTAGATGATGATGCTTTGCCTCACTGGGAGTTGGCTAAGAAGTATGACATTATAGATTTTGAATTGGGAAACAAAATCACTGGTGCTGGCTTCCCTGTTTATAAAGGTAAAGGTGCCAAACTACAACGTGCATTAATCACTTATTTTTTAGACAAAAACACAGAGGCAGGTTACACAGAATTTCAGCTACCCCATTTAGTAAATGAAGCTTCTGGCTTAGGTACAGGACAACTGCCTGATAAAGAAGGGCAAATGTACCATGTAGCAGCAGATAATTTATATTTAATACCAACGGCAGAAGTTCCGGGTACAAATATTTTTAGAGATGTTGTTGTAAACGAAATAGATTTACCAATTGCTATTACTGGTTACACGCCTTGTTTTAGAAGAGAAGCAGGTAGCTACGGAGCACACGTAAGGGGTTTAAATAGATTACACCAATTCGATAAAGTTGAAATTATTAGAGTAGAACATCCTACAAAGTCTTATGAGGCGTTAAATGGCATGGTAGCACATGTAAAGACCATTTTGCAAGAACTTAAATTACCATACCGAATTTTAAGGCTTTGTGGTGGAGATTTAGGATTTACCTCAGCATTAACCTATGATTTTGAAGTGTTTTCAACCGCTCAAGATAGATGGTTAGAAATTTCATCAGTATCTAACTTTGAAACCTTTCAAGCTAACCGATTGAAACTTCGTTTTAAAAATAGTGAAGGTAAAAATGAACTAGCTCATACTTTAAATGGTAGCTCTTTGGCTCTACCACGTGTTTTGGCTGGTATTTTAGAAAATTATCAAACCAAGGATGGTATTTTAGTGCCCGAAGTTTTGCAGCCTTATACTGGTTTTAAGATTATTAACTAAACTTTTGTAATACAAAAATGAAAGAATATACTTTCTTTTTTGTTTTGATGTTATGAATTAAATCGATAAAAAGCAATTTTAAAAGGTTGTTTAACGATTTTTGTTTGTTTTTCTTTGCGCTACGAGATTTATTTAGGAAGTTAGCACTACCAAATCTATTAAACCTACTAGCCATGAAAAATTTAAAGCGCATTGTAATTTTAGTTGCATTGGTTTTTTTCGCAGGAAAAGTGTTGTTTTCTGACTTTCAAATAGTTAATTCTAAAAACACTAATGCTGTAAGTGTAAACAAATAGGAAACTACTTTCTTTTTAAAGAAATCACTTTTAAAAATTTAAGGTTTTAACATTAAAACTGTCCCCAATCTAAACAATACAATCGTTTTTAATTTAACGGTAGTTAATGGAACATTTATTTTTGGTTGGTTGAAATGCCCAGATTTGTCTGGGCATTTTTTATGATAATATTTACTAAAGCAAGCAAGCACATTTGTTATATTTACAAAATGAGAGCCTTTTTAGTTCTATACTTATGTTTGTCGGTTAACCTGTTTGCACAAGACGCAAATTTGGCCATGGATTATTTTAAAAAGGGCGATTATGAAAAGGCAGTATATGAATATAAAAAATTGTATGCTCAAAGTCCTTCAAATATCACATACATCAATCAAATTATTGCTTCACAACAGCAACTAGAACAATATGATGAAGCTGAAACATTTATCAATAAGATTATTTCTAAAATAAATTATCCAGCCTTTTTCGTAGAACTTGGGTTTAATTACCAGCTTAAAAACGATTTGCAAAACGCTCATATTTATTATGAAAAAGCATTAGAAAGTATCAATGAACGGCCAAGTAATGTGTTTAGTATTGCTAGGAGTTTTCAAAACCACTCGCTTTTAAATGAAGCCATAGTAGCATATGAAAAAGGTATGGGATTAAATCCAGACTATAATTTTAATATACAACTGGCACAACTTTATGGTGAACAAGGCCATATTGAAAAAATGTTTAATAGTTATTTAAACTTTGCAGAATATAATCCAGTGGCATTGTCAGATATAAAAAGAAGAATAAATGGATTTTTATCTGATAGTAGCGATGATGAAAACAATGCAATGTTAAGAAAGTTGTTGCTCAAAAAAATGCAGCAGCAACCCAACTTACTTTGGAATCAAATGTTGAGTTGGTTGTTTATCCAACAAAAGGATTTTACCAAAGCATTCATTCAAGAAAAAGCTATTTTTAATAGGCAACCCATAAGTTTAGATAGAATACAAGAATTAGCACTAATTGCAACAGATGAAAATAAAAACGATGTTGCTAAAGAAATTTTCAATTATATAGTTAATAAAGCACAAGATTTAGAAACTAAGCTTAATGCCCATTATAATTTAATTCAAATTGAAACTTATGAAAGCTCTGAAAAGGATTATATCCTTATAAATGAGAAATACAAAAAACTATTTGAAGAATTTGGAACCTTTTCACAAACACTAAAACTACAAATAGCCTACGGGCATTTTTTGGCATTTTATATGGGTAAAACAAATGAGGCCACTAAGTTTCTAGAAAAAACCTTAGAATTACCCCTATCAGAACTGCTAAAGGCTCAAGTAAAGTTAGAATTAGGCGATATTCTGGTTTTGCAAGAAAAATTCAATCAAGCATTAATCTACTACACACAAATTCAAAGAAATTTAAAAAATAGTACCATCTCTCAAGAAGCTAGATTTAGAGTTGCAAAAGCCAGTTATTACAAAGGCGATTTTAAATGGGCAGAATCACAGTTAAAAATATTAAAATCATCTACTTCGCAATTAATTGCCAATGACGCTCTGGATTTAAAATTGTTGATATCAGATAATAAATATGAAGACTCATTGCAAACAGCCTTAAAACTATATTCAAAAGCAGATTTATTGGCGTTTCAAAATAAAAAAGAGGAAGCCATCTCATTGCTAGATATAATATTGAATGAACATAAAACAGAACCCATTGTGGCTCAGGCATTATTTAAACAAGCGCAATTATTTCAACAGAAGTCTCAGTTTCTTATGGTCAAAACCAATTATGAAAATATAATTGCCAATTTTAGAGATGGTATTTTAGCAGATGACGCTTATTTTAATTTGGGTCTTTTGTTTGAAAAATATTTGGAAGAACCAGAAAAAGCAAAAGAATTATACGAGCAGATTATTTTTAATCACGCCGATAGTATTTACTTTGTAGAAGCTAGGAAAAGATATAGAGCTTTAAGGGGGGATGCCTTAAACTAAAGAATCTCAATAAATAATTCAGAAACAGAATTTATAATGATAATTTACAATGTTACGGCAAATATTGATCAATCCATTCATGAAGAATGGCTTTTGTGGATTAAAGAACATATCCCCCAAGTTTTAGGAACCGGAAAGTTTGATAAAGCTACCTTAACTAGAGTATTAGTAGAGGAAGAAACAGGGGGTATTACCTACTCTATTCAGTACAGAGCCTATTCACGTGAAGCTTTAGATGCTTATTATCGTGAAGATGCTGAAAGACTCAGAGCGGATGGGTTTAAAAGGTTTGCAGATAAAATGTTAGCTTTTAGAACAGAACTAGAAATGATTGATGAATACTTTGTGAATATTAATCCTAATTAAAGATGACTATAACAGCATTAGAAAGTATCGATGATGACGTTTTGAATGCTTTTAACAATTTAATCCCTCAGTTATCTTCGTCAAGTCCGGTACCTTCCAAAAAAGATTTAGAGACTATTATTAATTCTGGCAATACAAAACTTTTTGTTGTGAAAGAAGGTGATACTATTTTAGGAACCTTAACTTTGATTTTTAACAAAATTCCCACCGGTGAGAAAGCTTGGATTGAAGATGTTGTTGTAAGTGAAAATGCAAGAGGTAAAGGTGTTGGCAAACTATTAACGCAATTTGCAGTAGATTACGCTTTAGAGAAGGGTATATCTAAAATAGATTTAACATCAAGTCCAGAGCGCGTTGCTGCCAACAAACTCTATCAAAAATTAGGGTTTCAAAAAAGAATAACCAACGTTTATAGGTATTTTAACAACAAATAAATTGAATCAATAATTCGTGGGTAATAATTCCAATCAACATCAAGTAAAAGCCAAAAAACATTTAGGGCAACATTTTTTAAAAGACGAAAACATTGCCCAAAAGATTGGAGACACGCTTACCTTAATCGGCTATAAAAAAATTTTAGAAATTGGACCAGGAATGGGGGTTCTCACCAAATATCTATTAGAAAAAGATATTGAAACCTACGTCATTGAAATTGATACCGAATCGGTGGAGTATCTAAAAGCCAATTACCTCAAGTTAGCTCCCAGAATAATAGAACAAGATTTTTTAAAATTCGATGTAACAACTGTTTTTGGTAATGACCCTTTTGCTATAACAGGTAATTTCCCTTACAATATTTCATCACAAATAGTTTTTAAGGCTTTAGAAATGCGTAAACAAATACCTGAGTTTACGGGTATGTTTCAAAAAGAAGTAGCGCAACGTATTTGTTCAAAAGAAGGGAATAAAGTTTATGGTATTTTATCGGTTTTAACTCAGGCATTTTATCATGCTGAATATTTATTTACAGTACCACCATCGGTTTTCAATCCACCGCCAAAAGTAGATTCTGGTGTTTTAAGATTGACTAGAAAGGAAGATTTTACATTACCCTGTGATGAAAAATTGTTCTTTAAAGTAGTTAAACAGGGGTTTCAACAACGCCGGAAAACACTTCGTAACAGTTTAAAAACATTCAATTTGTCAGATAATTTAAAAGCAAATAGTATATTTGGCATGCGTCCAGAACAATTAAGTGTCTCAGAGTTTATAGAACTCACCACATTAATTGAAAATGATGCGTAACCAATTAACGCTTTCAATTTGTCTGAGGAAAAAGAGAACATACAATTTGAGCTTACCAATGAACTCATTGAGCAAGTAGAGGTTTTAGTTGAAGAACAAAAAGACAAAGAACTTCAAAAACTCTTAAAGGAGTTTCACTATGCCGATATTGCCGAAATTCTAGATGAACTTGATTTAGAAGAGGCTATTTATGTTATAAAGCTTTTAGACTCAGAAACGACATCAGACATCCTGATGGAGCTCGATGAGGACAACCGTGAAAAGGTTTTAAGAAATTTATCGGCTAAAGAAATTGCAGAAGAGGTTGAAGAACTTGATACTGATGATGCAGCAGATATGATTAGTGAACTTCCTGAGGAACGCCAACAGGAAGTAATTTCAAACATAGAAGACGAAGAGCACAAAGCTGAAATTAGAGAACTTTTAGCTTACGAAGAAGGTACTGCAGGTGCGTTAATGGCTAAGGAGCTAGTAAAAGTTTATGAAACCTGGACCGTAGCTGGTTGCCTTCGTAGAATTAGAGGGCAAGCCAAAGAAGTTACTCGAGTTCATTCTATCTATGTTGTTTCCAAGGAAGAAAAGCTTGTGGGAAGGTTGTCTTTAAAAGATTTAATTGTTGCCAAAAGTGATCAAAAAATAGGAGAAATAGCAAAAGACAATGTAGATTTTGTTAACGTTAATGAGGATATTGAAGAGGTTGCAAGACTAATGGCAAAATACGATTTAGAGGCTATTCCAGTAATTCAAAGTGATGATAATAAAGTGCTGCTAGGTAGAATAACCATTGATGATATTGTTGATGTTATGAAGGAAGAAGCCGAAAGAGATTATCAAATGGCGGCAGGTATTACTGGTGATGTAGATTCTGATGATAGTATTTTTGAACTCACCAAAGCACGTTTACCTTGGTTATTTCTTGGTTTAGTTGGAGGTGTTGGCGCCTTTTTAATTATGGAAGGTTTCAAGGGATTATTTGTAGAAAAAGCCGTCATACTATTCTTTTTCACACCTTTAATAGCAGCCATGGCGGGTAATGTAGGGGTACAGTCTAGCGCCATCATTGTCCAAGGTTTAGCTAATGATGAAGTCAGAGGAAGCGTCAATAGTCGTCTTTTTAAAGAAATGCTTTTAGCAGCACTCAACGGATTAGTACTTGCCATTTTCTTATTTTTATTTGTTTATCTATTTGAAAGTAGGCTAGATTTAGCAATAGCCATCTCTGTTTCGCTTGTTGCTGTTATCATAGTAGCTGGCCTAATAGGCACTTTTGTGCCACTGTTCTTGAATAAAAGAGGTATTGATCCTGCTATTGCAACAGGGCCATTTATAACCACAAGCAATGATATTCTAGGAATATTACTTTATTTCTGGATTGCCAAACTCATTCTTGGGATTTAATTTTTGGGCGTTCCCTTTCAGGTCGCGCTTTCCGTTACAATCTTTTGTAAAACAAAAGGATTTTCACTTCAATCGCTAACGCAATTTAATGAACAGATAAAGTTTTAATTTATAGCAACGTTACTTCTAACTTCAGTCTTCCATCTTATAGCTAAAAAAACCTATATTTACCTATGCAAATTCCAAAAGGAAAAAAAATATACTTCGCTTCAGATAATCATTTAGGAGCACCAACAAGAGACGCGTCTTTACCACGTGAAAAAAAGTTTGTGGCTTGGTTGGATGACATAAAAAAAGATGCTGCCGTTATTTTCCTTTTAGGTGATTTGTTCGACTTTTGGATGGACTACAAACGCGTTGTCCCTAAAGGCTTTACCCGCACCCTAGGTAAATTGGCTGAAATAAGTGATTCAGGTATTCCCATTCACTATTTTGTTGGCAATCATGACCTTTGGATGAACGGGTATTTTGAAGAAGAGCTTAATATTCCTTTGTATTACAACCCTAAGGAATTTACTTTTAACAATAAAACTTTTTTTATTGGTCATGGTGATGGTTTGGGCCCTGGAGACAAAGGATACAAACGTATGAAAAAAGTGTTTACCAATAAATTTTGCAAGTGGTTATTCCGTTGGCTACATCCAGACATAGGTGTTAAGTTGGCACAATATTTATCTGTAAAAAACAAACTTATCTCTGGTGATGAAGATGCAAAATTTTTAGGTGAAGACAAGGAATGGTTAGTTCAGTACTGCAAGCGTAAGCTTGAGCAAAAACATCGTGATTATTTTGTGTTTGGGCATAGGCATTTACCATTAAATATAAACCTCAATAAAAAAGCACAATACATCAATTTAGGCGATTGGATTAGTTATTATACGTATGCTGTTTTTGATGGTGAGACTATGGAGCTAAAGGCATACAAATAGTAGAGCTATACTATTTTATATGGAAGAAACAACCCTTTATTTATTAGTACTTGCAGCAGGAGTTGCTGTTGGGGTTATTAACACCATTGCTGGTGGTGGTTCTTTACTAACACTTCCTATTCTTATTTTTTGTGGTTTACCTCCTAGCGTTGCAAATGGCACCAATAGAGTTGGTATTTTGCTTCAAACTGCTATGGCAACAGTAGGTTTTAAAAGCAAAGGTGTTTCAACATTTCCATTTAATATATATTTAGGAATATCGGCCATTTTCGGAGCCATTTTGGGTGCTAATATTGCCATTGATATTAAAGGAGAAACATTCAATAAGATACTCGCAATTATCATGGTAATTGTGGTTCTCATCATCATTTTTAAACCCAAAATTAAAACATCTGAACTCCAAGAGCGTTTAACAGGGAAGCATCTTTGGGTTGGAATTACCGTATTTTTCTTTATTGGTATTTATGGTGGGTTTGTCAATGCTGGCATAGGATTTATCATCATCATATTTCTTCATTTTTTCCATAAAATGAATCTAGTTAGGGTAAACGCTACCAAAGTAGTTGTAGTTTTTATTTATACACTGTCTGCCTTAATTGTGTTTATTATAAATGACAAAGTTGATTGGAAAGTTGGCCTAATTTTAGCCGCTGGAAATGGTATTGGCGCTTGGTTTGGAAGTAGACTATCTGTTAAAAAGGGAGATAATTTTATCAAATCTTTTTTAGTGGTCATGATAATAATTATGTCTGTGAAACTTTGGTTTTTCTAAGCTTTAATATCTCTTAATTTAAGCTGAAGCGAAATATTTCCCTGCCATTCATTTTCATCAATGGAATAGACCGCTTTAAAAGGTTTTTGGTCTTTTATTATATCAAATTTATCGCCCATACCAAAACCTATCCCCACAAAATTATTCGAATCAGATTGAGAAACGGTAATTCTTAAATGCGTTTTATCGTCGCCAACGCATTTACCATAACCGGTATCTTTTAAACCTTCAGTCATGAAAACAGGCGTCATATTGCTTGGGCCGTATGGCACAAACTGTTTTAAAATTCTGTAGAACTTGGGAGTAATATCGTTTAAGTTAATTTGAACATCAACCTTCACTTCAGGAACTAAAAGGTTCTTGTCAATGGTTTGTGCCACAGCACTTTCAAAAGCATCTTTAAAGGCTTTGTAATTTTCTTCTTTAAGTGTTAAACCTGCAGCATATTTATGACCTCCAAATTGCTCGATATGCTCACTACAAGCTTCAATAGCATTATAAATATCAAAACCACTTACAGATCTCGCCGAAGCCGACAATGTATTACCGCTTTTAGTGAAAACCAATGTGGGTCTATAATAGGTTTCCGTTAATCTAGAAGCCACAATACCAATAACGCCTTTATGCCAAGTTTCATCATAAACAACAGTGGTAAATCGCTTTTGTTCCTTTTGGTCTTCAATTTGCCTAAGAGCTTCTTCTGTAACTTGTTTATCGGTTTCTCTTCTATCATAATTATACGTTTCAATGTCTTTTGCATGCTCTTTAGCAAGAGTATATTCCTCCTCCACCAATAAAGCCACGGCAAAATTACCGTGTTTCATTCGTCCTGCAGCATTAATTCTTGGAGCTACGATAAAAACTACATCGGTTATGGTTAATTGGTTCTTTTCAACTTGCTGAAGAATGGCTTTGATTCCTGGTCTTGGATTCGAATTAATAACTTGTAAACCAAAATATGCCAACACTCTGTTTTCTCCATCAATAGGTACAATATCAGCTCCAATAGCAGTAGCCACCAAGTCTAAATAAGGTAATAAATCCTCAGCGGTTTGTCCGTCTTTTTCAGCAAGTGCTTGAACCAATTTAAAACCAACTCCACAACCACACAACTCTTTATAAGGATAATTACAGCTCTCTTGTTTTGGATCTAAAACCGCGACGGCCTCAGGAATTTTTTTCCCAGGTCTATGATGATCACAAATAATAAAATCTATTCCAAGTTTTTTAGCATAGGCTACTTTTTCAATAGCCTTTATTCCACAATCTAAAACTATTATAAGTGTAAAATCATTATCATGTGAAAAATCAATACCCTTATATGAAACACCATACCCCTCTTTATATCGATCTGGAATGTAAGTAGCTACGTTGTCTGTTTTAGTTTTTAAATAGCTTGCCATTAAGGCTACCGAAGTAGTCCCATCAACATCATAATCGCCATAAACCAAAATGTTTTCTTGATTGGCAATAGCTTTTTCAATTCTAGCTACTGCTTTATCCATATTCTTCATGAGGAAAGGATCATGTAAGTCATCTAAACTTGGTCTAAAAAAGGTTTTAGCTTCCTCAAAAGTTTCAATACCACGTTGTACCAATAACATGGCTATGGGTTGACTTACCTGCAATGCTTTTTGTAAGTGTTTAACTTTTGCCGAGTCTGGTTTTGGCTTTAACGTCCAACGCATTTAATAAGTTTTAAGCTATATTTATGAGTACTTGAAGTTAAAATAAAGTAGGTTCTTACGCTCTCTTATTATGAAAATGAGTTTCAACGATTACCTCTGCAAACTGACGGAACATTTCCATGACACCACAGTATTTTTCAACAGATAAATCCACAGCTCTCTGCAATTTCTTTTCATTTAAATCAGGACCGTAAAAATGAAAGCTCATTAATACATTATCATAATATTTGGGGTGCTCTTCAGTTAAATTAGCATCAATTTCAATAGTAAAATCGTCAACATTTAGCTTCATTTTTTTAATTAAAGCCGCTACATCTATACCAGAACATCCTGCTAAACCAGAAAGCATTAACGCTTTAGGCCTAAACCCTTCACCTTTTCCGCCACTTTCTTCACCAGCATCAATAAACAAATTATGCCCTGAAGGATTCGTGCTTTCAAATTTTATATCACCTAACCACTTTGTAGTAACCTTTACTCCCATTTTCTTGAAAATTTTTGTTTCTTGTAGATACCAAAAATACTACTTAAAAATTATATATGGCTTTAGTAGAACCTTTATCTTCAGACTACGATTTAGAAACCAAAGCATTAGCAGAATTCTTTAATGAAACCCTTGGGTTTTGTCCAAACTCAGTCCTTACAATGCAACGAAGACCTGCCATTAGTAAGGCTTTTATTAATTTGAATAAAGCTGTAATGGCCAATGAAGGCAGAGTAACTTCTGCCCTAAAACGTATGATAGCTTGGGTGAGTAGCAATGCAACCGGTTGTAGATATTGTCAAGCACATGCCATACGTGCTGCAGAACGTTATGGTGCTGAACAAGAGCAATTAGATCATATTTGGGAATACAAAACACATCCTGCTTTTAGCGAAGCTGAACGTGTTGCTTTGGATTTTAGTTTGGCAGCATCTCAAGTACCAAATGCTGTAGATGAAAACATTAAAAACCGTTTATATGAGTATTGGGATGAAGGTGACATTGTAGAAATGCTTGGTGTAATATCTTTATTCGGGTATTTAAACCGCTGGAATGATTCTATGGGAACGTCTATTGAAGATGGTGCTGTTGAAAGTGGTAAGAAGTATTTAGGTAAACATGGTTGGGAAAAGGGGAAGCATATATAAACTTACAATATAATTCTTATGGAACAAATATCCTCTAACTACGACAGTTTTGAAGCTATGAAGTTGTATAACGAAGATGGTTCTTTAAAGTTCTATTTGAGAATGTTAGAAGACGGTGATAACAACTATTTAATTGAACTTGACGAAAATGAGGACGAATTAAAACGGATTGATGTAAAAGCCAACCCTCAAGAAGCTATGAAATACTTTCAGTATTTACAAGCATATAACTAAACCTTCACTAATTGAAAAATTAAAATCTCATATAAAATTGATGATTTTAATTTTGCAATCCTTTAATTCTTAATCTCAGTTCAGGTAAAACATCATTTTCAAACCAAGGGTTTTTAGTCAGCCAAAATCTATTTCTTGGGGATGGATGCGGTAATGGGAAATACTTTGGTAAATATTCGGTATAATTTTTAACACTAGCCGTTAAGCTTTTTTTAGCTGTTTTTCCCAAATAATAATTCTGAGCATACATGCCAATTAAAATAATCAACTCAACATTTTTTAACTCATTAAACAGTGGCGAGTGCCATTTTGGAGCACATTCTGGTCTGGGTGGTAAATCGCCCGATTTTCCTTTTCCAGGATAACAAAACCCCATGGGGATGATGGCGAATTTGGTTGCATCATAAAAATCTTCATCAGAAACAGCTAACCACTTTCGTAATTGTTTACCGCTAGCATCATCCCAAGGGATACCAGAAATATGTACTTTAGTTCCTGGTGCTTGACCGATAATAACAATTTTAGAATCTGTATGTGCAGAGACCACAGGTCTTGGTCCCAACGGCAAATGCGCATTACATATGGCACATTGTTTTATGTCTTTAAGTAACTTTTTCATAAACACCTTAAAGACCTACATTCAATAGATTTAATCTAATCATAAACTCAAACAAACCCTCTATCCCCTGTTGTTTGTTAAACTAGTAGATAATTTATCAATAAACAGAAGCTTAATTATTATCATAAGCAAACCACTCAGCAAAACTAGTGGCAGTTTCCTGTAGTTTAAGGGAATGAAGCTTGATGTTTGCTGGTAAACGAGGTTTAATTTTCTGAGCAAAATCAATAACCATCATTTCGCTGGTAGGTTGATAATCTACCAAAAGAATATTGTGACCGCGTGCATCCAATTCTTTTGCAAGTTCAATATGGGGTGTGTTTTTATTGAATACAGTCGCATGGTCAAAAACATCAACAATTTCTTCTTCAACAATTTTTTTTAAGTCACCAAAATCAATGACCATACCGTATTTCACGTTATTTTTATCAGATATTGGTCTACCAATAACCGTTACATCCAACCGGTAACTATGACCGTGAACATTTTTACATTTTCCGTCATAACCATAAAGGGCGTGACCCGTTTCAAAAGAAAATTGTTTGGTAATTCTAATATTATTTCCCATTATCTACGTTTTCCTCGGTTTCTATTTACTATGTAAACTATTATTAAAACTATGGCTAGTATTAAAAACAATCCGTTGCCTGTTAAAAAGCCTAATATATCCATGAGTTACTCTTTGTCTAATCGTTTTTTATTATATCTGTAAAGGGCGTAGGCAAGTATTATCAAAATAACAAAAGGTATCATAGAGCCAATAAACACCCCTATTTCGTAACCTTTATCGGGAGCGTTTTTAATTTTTTCTTCTATATCTACCTGCTGAAAAAGAGTGGTTAAAAAGCCCATGTTAGATAGGTGTAATCTGTATCACAAGTTACAAAGTTAATAGTTTTTAGCTAGCGGTATAAATTGTTTTCTAAAATTAATTAGTAATGGAAGGCTTCTAGCAATCATCCAAAAAGTGAGGGCAATAAAAATACCATTCAGTTTAAAATTGAAATAATCTAACACATAAAGTACAGGGAGAAATATGATAAATGTTGATAACAATAAAACATTCCTAAGTAATTTCATTTTACCTAAACCTTTAAAAACACCATCAAAAATAAAAGCGATAGCACAAATGGGTTGCATTATGAGTACAATCCAGAAAACAGAATAAAATTGATTCAAAACATCTATTTCTTTAGTAAACAATAAACCAATGGGTTTGTAAATTATTAACCCTATAATTGCTAAGAGAACCCCAACCAGAACACCTATTTTAATAAGTTTTTTATTTAGTTCTACCAACAATTTATAGTCTTTCGCACCATAGAGTTTCCCTGAAAGTATATTGCCAGCACTGGAATATCCGTCAATCATAAAAGCACCTAAAAACCAAAGGTTAATAGCAATAGTATAGGCTGCAATATAGGTTTTCCCGTAGCCGGTAGCAAATCGGGTGGCAAAATATAGGGTAATATTCAAAGCCAATGTTCTAATAAATAAGTTGAGCACCCTGAGTATAAAACGATTTATCTCGCTATTAAAAGGGAAATTTGGCTTTAGCGAAATGGGCGTTTTTTTTAATAAAAAGTATACCGAAAAAGCAGCCATTAAAACTTGAGCAATTACACTGGCGTAGGCAGCTCCTTTGATATGCATAGGTTCAATAAAACCTGTTATGCCATATACTAGAATGAAATCTAAAACAATATTAGATAATGCCCCTATAGTAGCTATAATCATGGGGTGATAGGTATTCTGTAAACCACGAAAGGTTCCAAAAACAGCCATAGTAAATAAGGTAAACGGAAACCCGAAAACACGAATTTGGTAATAGGCAACACTATAATCTAAAATTAAACTAGAGGCATTATAAAGCTTAAATATTTGTGAAGCAAACGGATAAGTGCTTATAATGATTAGAATGCTTATTGAAGTAACAATAAAAATAGCTTGAGCCGGAAGGTTTTGTACTGCTCCTAAATTATTAGCTCCTACATATTGCGAAACAATAGATGAGATGGCACTTCGGGTTTGACCCAATACCCAAATAAGCATAGACATAAACGTACCTACAATACCTACAGCGGCTAAAGATTCTACGGCATTTATAGGTATATTTCCTACAATGGCCGTATCAGTAATTGATAATATTGGCTCTGTGATACCTGAAATCAATGCAGGAATAGCAAGTTTGTTAATATATTTTAAACTAATGGTATTTTTCAAAACCAATCAATTAGGTTTTATACTTATTTTTGCTGCAAATTTATTGTAAATTTAACTACTAAACTTTCCATTTATGAAGAATATTCTGGTGCCTGTAGGGTCCTCAAAAAATGCTCTTAGTCATTTACAATATGCCATAGATTTTGCAGAAGCCTTTGGAGCTAAATTATTTATTGTTCAAGTTTACAATGTTTATACAAAGGCAGGAACTATGTTGAATGTTGATCACATTATTGAACGCGAAAGTTTAGAGTTTTTAAATGAATTGGTATCACAGATTGATACCAGGAATGTTGATGTGATAGTAAAAACCTTGAAAGGAGATTTAATTGATACCTTAGAATTAGCATGTAAAGCGGCTGATGTAGATTTAGTATTGGTAGAACCAAGGACAAACTCCATTAAAGATGAAGTGTATTTGGGTAAAACATCTGGTAAAATTATAAAGCAAATGGAAGTTCCTGCATTAATAGTGCCAGAAGGCTTTAAGTTTTCTAAACCTACCCATATTTTAATGGCTATCAAATCGGCTATCATCAAAAAGAACAATGTATTACAACCTTTACAAAACATTAAAAACAAATTTAATGCAGTGATAGATTTATTGTTAGTTAAAACACCTTATTACAAAGAGGGGAATTTTAACATTAATGAGGAATTAAAAACTATGGTAAGGAATACAACACAAACTGAAAATGCTACAACTTTTCAAGGGGTCTTGGAGCATTTTCAATCGCACCAACCAGATATGTTATGTGTAGTGAGGCGCAAACGTGGGTTCTTTACTAAAAAATGGGAAAAAAATACCATTCTAAAAAAAGATTTTCATAGTTCTATTCCTGTTTTAGTTTTGAGTGAGCTGAAGTAGATAAACCTGTAGCTTACTGTAAAAATCCCCTAAGATTAAGTTCTAAATCATCCAAAAGATCTATTATTTCTTTAATAAATTCTTCTTCCTTTTCTAATCGATTTATGGTTAGATGAATAAATACAGATTCTGGGTTTGGTGGATGTCCTGTCGTTATAGTCCAACACAAGGCATTGGGGCATTCAAGAAGCGCAAAACGAACACCTCCTTTTATTTGACTACGGCTCAATGTAAACTCCCCCCAGATACCACCAATTTGAGATTCAGTTTTACTAGGATCTTCCAGATTAAAAATTTCAGTACAGAACTTACCCAGATTCGCAAGTGTTAATTGTTGATGTAAATCTTGTTCTGATTTATTTATTTTAAGCTCCCTAAAATATTCCATCAAAATTTGATTCTTCTTAAAGGTTAAATAATCTATGTACCCGTTTTCATCGCTAATATCAACTAACTCAATCTCATTGCTTGATTGAGAAATAAAATCCCAATCATCATTTAAATACTAATAATCGTTAGTTAAGTTAAAATTAATGCTACTTGTTTTCTTTTATTTTACAAGTGCTTATTTTGAAAGGTGCATAAAGTGGGCAAAAACTTATTATACTAGTTAAAATAAAAATACCTGATACAATAAGTAAAATAATTCCTAGAGTTCCAGATATGATATCATTGAAATATAGTATACCAACAATTATAGCAACTAAAATTCTAAACGCTTTATCAGTTGCTCCCATATTTTTTTTCATAATTATTAATTTTTGAATGTTATTACTTCGTTGCAAGTACAAAAGTAATTACTAATCAGCTTTTAAGCGGTGACTCTGGTCACCACTCTCCAATAATTTTTATTTCACCAGCTTTTTGAATAACTTTTTCATCTGTTTCAAGTTTTTTCAATACTCTTGTAATGACTTCTCTAGCAGTACCTAGTTCGTTAGCTATTTGACTATGACTCATTTTAATTGAATCTCCCTGTATTAATTGTAATTTTTTTTTCAAATGATCATAAAGCCGTTTATCCATTTTGTCTAATAATAAGTGACCAATTGTATCTAGAAGTTCTGAATACCTTAGGTTAAATTGATTATAGAACAGTTCATTAAACTTAGGGTATTCTCTTAGCCAATTAGGCAGTAAATGCACGGGAATTAAGATTATTTTAGAATCTTCTTCTGTAGTTGCAAATACTTTGCTGGGTGTATTTTTTAATGCAGCATAGAATGTCATAACACAGCTTTGTGAAGGTTCTATGTAGTAAAGCAATAATTCTTTTTCATCAAATCTTGAATATACTTTTAAAAGACCCTCAATAACTATTGGTAAAACTTTTACATATTGAGCTTCTCTTAAGATTTCAGTTCCTTTTTTAAATTCCTTAATTGTTGATTCTTTTAAAATTTTATCAATTAAATCTGCCTTTAAAAAAGACAATACACTTTTGTCGAAATCCATTTAATAAATTTTTAGAATGAAATTTATAACTTTTAAAATTAAGGTTTACAAATGAGATATTTAAAACTAATTAATAACCTTGTAAGAGTTAGTTTAATTATAGCGTACAGGTAATAAAAAAGATTGTATATGTTATGCAGAAAATATATACATTTGCATAATCCAAAAATTGGGGATGTAGCTCAGCTGGCTAGAGCGCTTGACTGGCAGACGGGAAAAATCAAAATCTTCAATCTCCCGCACCCCTTTAATAACAAGGGTTTTCAAGGTTTTTAAAAAGCAGGTTTATAGTAGTGATGGACTATGGTGGTGGGTTTTTTAACCCTTTTATTTTTTAATTTTATAAAAATGGACGACCTCAAAATGAGTCTTTTATTATTATCTTTAGCCTTAGATATCATTATCGGTAAAAGTTGAGTTTCGTTTTAAACATAGGCATAGTTTTATCCATTTTTTTAGGAATTCTTTTGTTCTCTAAAAGAAACAAAGTCCTAACGGACAATCTTTTGGCCGTTTGGTTATTTGTTATTGGAATCCATTTAACAGGTTATTTCTTGTTCTATAAAGGCTATTGGGAAATCTATCCAAACCTTACAGGTGTAACGGCTCCATTGCCTTTTTTGTACGGCCCATTTTTATACTTGTATGTTTTATACTCCATTAAAAGTGAATCAAGATTAAGAAAAATTGACTATCTACATTTTGCACCTACTTTAATGTCTTATTCACTAATGTCCCATTTCTTTTTTTTCTATTCGGCAAATGAAAAAGTTCAAGTTTATCAAGGGACTATTGATGACTATAATGGCACATTGGCAACCATTATGCTTGTAGGGTTCATAATCTCTGGAATAACCTATACAATTTTGGCATATAGAAATCTTGTAAAAAGAGAAAAAGTAGTAAAAGAGAATTTTTCAGATACGACACGAATCAATTTAAAATGGTTACGATATACTATTATTGGCATAGGCTTATTTTTTATAGTAGGAACTATTGTATCTGTTTTAAGAGAAGTTATTGGTTTCCAATTTCCTTTTAATGCTGATATTTTATTCTATTCGGTCTTAGTTGGTTTCATAGTTTTTGTCGGTTATTCAGGAATAAGACAGCAAGATTTATTTACTAGTACGAACATTAAGGAAAGGGAGCTTGTTAAAACAGAAAGTGAGTATAAAAAATCCAGCCTTAAAGTTGAGGTTGCCAACAATAAGCATCAAGAATTATTGGACTTCATGGAAAGAGAGAAACCATATCTAAACAATAAGCTCACTATCAGTGAGCTCGCTGAGGAACTATCGCTTTCAACGAATCATTTGTCTCAGATTATAAATCAGTATGAAGAGGTTAATTTTCATGATTTTATAAATAAGTATAGAGTTGAAGAGTTTATACTAAAGGCCCAAAGGGACACTAGTTTTAGTTTGTTGGGTATCGCCTATGATTCAGGGTTTAATTCCAAATCCACTTTTAATACCGTTTTTAAGAAATTCAAGTCTCTTACACCTTCCCAGTACATTTCCAAGTTGAAAAAATAGTGACTCAAAAAAGGCTCTTTCGAAGATTTAAAGCTAATTAATTTACTATTAAGTAGTCCAATCGTATAGGATTAGACTTTAAAAAAAGTTCAGACGTTCACGTCGGGGCGATGCGCCTTTGTTTTTGATAAATATTTGCACCAGAATTATTTCAAAAGCAGAAGTTATGGACTTCAAAATGTATCATCAAGCGACATTATTTTACGGTTTATCTGTGGTCATTCCTTGGATGTTTTGGTTAATTGCTGGTTATGTTAGTCATATAGACTCAAGTAATATAATACCCCAGCAATCAGCAAGTATTTTGGCATTTATAGGTCTTTTGGCACCCGTTGGAATTGCACTATTTATTTCAAGAAATAATAGAGCCTTGCTTTCAGATTTAAAGCAACGATTCTTTAATTTCAAAGGAATCAGAAGCACTTATATTGTTCTCGCATTTTTGTTAATGCCGATAAGCATTTTATTGGCACAAGGCATTTCCCTTTTGTTTGGCTACAGTTTAGAGCAATTTCAACTGGCTCAATCATTCTCTTTTACATCTGGCGTGTTTCCTGTATGGTTTATGCTCATCATTGCACCGCTAATAGAAGAATTGGCATGGCATTCTTATGGAACGGACTGTTTACGAGCTAGGCTCAATCTTTTTAAAACTTCCATGTTGTTTGCCCTTTTTTGGGGTATATGGCATTTTCCTTTGGCAAGTATTAAAGATTACTACCATAGTAATCTGATGGAGGATGGCTGGATATATTCACTGAATTTCTTAGTGAGTCTTTTCCCTTTCGTAATCATAATGAATTGGATTTACTACAAGGCCAACCGAAACATCATTCTACCTATAATTTTTCACATAGCAGCGGGCTACTTTAATGAGGTTTTTGCAACTCACCCCATGAGTAAGGTGTTTCAGACTTGTCTGTTGACTGCTTTTGCTGGCTATGTCATTTATAACGACAAAAATTTCTTTTTCAACTAAAAAACTATCAAATCATGAAACAAGTAATAGTAACATTAGTCTGCGTAGTAAGTATTTGCGGTCTTTCATTTTCACAGAGTATTACGCAGACAGTAAGGGGAACGGTTAAGGATTTAACCACAGGAGGACCAACAATAGGAGCCAATATTGTACTCATCGACTCTGAGCCACAAATCGGAACCATTGTTGATTTTGAGGGCCATTTCATTATGGAAAGCGTGCCCGTTGGTCGACAGAGCTTCAAAGTGTCGATGTTGGGATATGAAACAGTACTTATCAATGATATTTTGGTAAGCTCTGGAAAACAAGTTGTGCTTAACATTGAACTGAAGGAACAAGCGACACAACTTTCTGAAATCGTATTAATTCCAATAAGACAAAAGGATAAACCGATAAATAGTTTGGCAACCGTAAGCAGCCGTCAGTTTACGGTAGAGGAAACCAATCGTTATGCAGGTGGTCTTGATGACCCAGCTCGTTTAGCATCGTCCTTTGCTGGGGTTGCGAGTCCTTCCATCAAGAGTAATGGTGTTTCCATAAGAGGAAATTCTCCAGCTGGATTATTATGGCGCATTGAAGGTGTCGAAATCCCAAGTCCCAATCACTTTGCAGATTTGAATATAGTGGGAACAGGAGCTTTAACAGCAATGAGCAGTCATGTTATGAACAATAGTGATTTCTATACAGGTGCTTTTCCAGCGGAATACGGTAATGCAACCTCTGGAGTTTTCGATATCAATATGCGTTCTGGGAATTCAACCGAAAGAGAACATGCTTTTCAGGCGGGAATACTAGGTCTGGATTTCGCATCCGAAGGGCCTTTTAAAAAAGGAAATAACTCTACCTACCTATTTAATTATAGATACTCAACACTAGCCTTAATTGGTTCTTTGTTGCCAGATGACGCTGGGATATTAAAGTATCAGGATTTATCATATAAAATAAAAATACCAACTGAAAATTTTGGAACATTTTCATTTTGGGGGATAGGTGCCTATGATAGTGTTGATACGGAAGCTCTTGATATTGAGGAATGGGAATCTAAAGAAGATAGAGAGCGTTCACAATTGTCCCAATACCTCTTTGCATCAGGGTTAAGCCATAAGATTGGCGTAGGTTCAAAATCCTCACTCAATTCTACATTGGCACTCTCAGGCAGAGGGCTATCCTTTGATGAACAATATTTAGATGATAACCTTAATGAAAGTGAAGTCTCCAATGCCAGAAAAGACAGTTATAAGCTAACATTACAATCTAGTTTAAGTACATATTTCAGTGATAATCATTATAATCAAACAGGTGTTTATATTAACAGCCTAGGATATAATCTGAATGTTAATCACACGGAAACACCAACCACAACCCTCGAAAACATAATAAGCGAAAAAGGGCAGTCCTTACATTTTCAGTTATATAGCCAATCTCGATTTAAAATATCACCAAAGTTCACATTAAACACGGGATTACATGCACAGTATTTCCAATTGAATAAGGAGGTCACTGTCGAACCGAGAGTAGCTATAAGTTATAAACTGAACAATAAAAATGACTTGGCTTTAGCCTACGGATTACATAGTAGGATTGAATCTTTGGAAACCTATTTTATTAAAGATGAATTTGGCAATCAACCAAACAAAGACCTAAAGTTGATGAAATCCAATCATTTTGTTTTGTCTTACAATTCAACCCCATTCAAAAATGTAAGTCTTGCAATTGAGCCGTATTATCAAAAACTCACTAACGTTCCTGTTTCACCAGATTCTTATGTGTCGACCTTAAATGTTGAAGACAATCTGTTTTTCAATGAGGTATTAATAAGCAAAGGAACGGGGAGAAATGTAGGTATTGATTTTACACTGGAACAATATTTAAGCAAAGGATTGTACTATCTGTTTACGGCATCTGTTTTTGATTCAAAATATACCGCTAATGACGGCATTGAACGAAGTACTAGGTATAACAAAAACTTTGTTATGAATGCCTTAATAGGGAAAGAGTGGCAAGTAGGGGAACATAAGAATAACACCTTAAATGCGAATGTAAGATTCAACTATTTAGGCGGAAATAGAGTTGAGGCAATTGACCTACAAAGTTCTATTAATAATCAAGATGTGGTTTATGGGGAAACTAATGGAGAGATTTCTTTTTCAAAAAGACATCGAAACACACCAATTACATCATTCACTCTTTCATACCGAAAGAATAAGCCTAAACATGCTTCAATTTGGTCATTACAAGTCTTCAATAGTTCTTTAACGGAAGAATTTGACAAGAATCTTTTTAATACCTCATTGCAAGCTGTAGAACAGGAATACAGTGCTATCATGATACCTAGCTTAAGCTATAAAATTGAATTTTAATATTTAAAACCACTATAAAATGAAAACAAGAGAAACAAAAACAATTGATAATCGTCATGATTATAATCAATCAGAAAACGAATGGACTCCTATAAACTTTCAACGGATACCATGGGTAAAATTAAATCAAGAATTAAACTTAAAAACAGCAAAAATGAAAAACTTAATGATGCTACCAATATTAATGTTATTGGTATGTGTTACTTCATGTTCTGATGACGACACACTCTTCGGTTCAGGAAATTTAACCACAGAAACTAGAGCCGTTGATTCCTTTACAAAAATTAAGAGTGAAGGTATTATTGACTTAACGGTTACCCAGGGACCAATACAGTCCTTAGAAATAACCTCAGATGATAATATTATTGATAAGGTTAGAACAGTAGTCTACAACAATGAATTACATCTGTATTTAGATGAACATTATAACTACAGAGGAATTAGTATTCAAGCTAATATTACTGTAGCCAACCTAAATAGCCTAAAGAATTTTGGAATAGGCGATGTGGTTCTTAATAACATTGATAATAATAGCACTTTTTCTATAGAGAATGAAGGAACAGGCAATATTGAAATTAATGGTATTGCAAATGATTTAACTATTAGAAATCAAGGCTCAGGAAATATACTTGGCTTTAATTTTATAGCAAATCATTGTACCGTTTATATTGAAGGCTCAGGCAATGTAGAGGTAAAATGTTCAACTAATCTAGATGTCGAAATAGAAGGTAGCGGTAATGTTTATTATAAGGGCACACCAAGTATAAATACAGACATTACTGGTTCTGGTAGCGTTATCAGCGCAAATTAAATTTAAATAGAAAGCTTTACAGAAAGAAGTCTTCAAGGAATTTCCTTGGAGCTTTTTTTACTGTATCTATGTGATTTAAAAAATAAATAAATGTATGGTAGATTTTAGTGCTATTTTTTTATAGAAATATATACATTTGCATAATCCAAAAATTGGGGATGTAGCTCAGCTGGCTAGAGCGCTTGACTGGCAGTCAAGAGGTCGGCGGTTCGAGTCCGCTCTTCTCCACATAAAAAAGCTTTCCGAAACAATAACTGTTTAAGGAAAGCTTTTTTTATGCGATTGTGTTTATAAATTAGAAACGAAGGCTTTAGATTTTTACATCTTCATTAACCAAGAACGCACATCTACTTCTTTTTTGATGATCTCTCTTAAGGCATCAATATTAACGCGCTCTTGCTCCATACTATCTCTGTGTCGAATAGTAACTGTATTATTCTCTAAAGTATCATGATCTACCGTTATACAAAATGGTGTTCCATTCGCATCCTGCCTTCTGTAGCGGCGCCCTACGGCATCCTTTTCATCATAAATCACATTAAAATCCCATTTCAATTCATCTACAATCTTTCTGGCTATTTCTGGTAAGCCATCTTTTTTCACTAAAGGTAATACGGCAGCTTTTACTGGAGCTAATACACTTGGTAATTTTAATACCGTCCTGGTAGTACCATTATCAAGATCTTCTTCTTGTAACGAATTGGAGAATACTGCCAAAAACATTCTATCTAAACCAATGGATGTTTCTAACACATAAGGCACATAACTTTTGTTTTCTTCTGGGTCGAAGTATTGAAGTTTCTTCCCTGAGTATTTTTCATGCTGGCTTAAATCAAAATCAGTCCTAGAGTGAATCCCCTCTAATTCTTTAAATCCAAATGGGAATTTAAATTCAATATCGGCTGCTGCATCCGCATAGTGTGCTAACTTTTCGTGGTCATGAAAGCGGTACAAACCTTCACCCATTCCTAATGACAAATGCCATTTTAACCGGGTTTGTTTCCAATGTTCATACCATTCTTTTTGAGTGCCTGGTTTAATAAAAAACTGCATTTCCATTTGTTCAAACTCACGCATTCTAAAGATAAATTGTCTAGCTACAATTTCATTTCTAAACGCTTTACCTGTTTGAGCAATCCCAAAAGGTATCTTTAATCGGCTCGTTTTTTGAACGTTTAAAAAGTTTACAAAAATACCTTGAGCCGTTTCAGGACGTAAATATAAGTCCATAGCACTGTCGGCCGAAGCACCCAGCTTGGTATCAAACATTAAGTTAAACTGCTTAACATCTGTCCAGTTTTTAGAACCTGTTAATGGGTCTGCAATTTCTAATTCTTCAATAAGGGCTTTAACATCGGCTAAATCTTCGTTCTCTAAAGACTTCGCCATACGTGATAACGTCTCGTCAATTTTCTTTTGATACCCTAAAACGCGCCCGTTTGTTGTAATGAATTCTTCTTTATTAAAAGCTTCACCAAAACGCTTCTCTGCCTTGGCTACTTCTTTATCTATTTTAGCTTCAATTTTGGCACAATAATCTTCAATTAAAACATCGGCTCTGTAACGTTTTTTGGAGTCTTTATTATCTATTAAGGGGTCGTTAAAAGCATCAACATGTCCAGACGCCTTCCAAGTAGTTGGATGCATAAAAATAGCAGCATCAATACCCACTATGTTTTCATGCATTTGCACCATAGCTTTCCACCAATAGTCACGTATGTTTTTCTTTAACTCTGCACCATTCTGAGCATAGTCATAAACTGCACTTAAACCATCATAAATTTCACTACTTTGAAACACATACCCGTACTCCTTTGCATGCGAAATAACCTTCTTGAATTTATCGTCTTGATTTGCCATAGGTGCAAAAATATAAAACCCCCTGAAACTAAAAGCTTTCTGTTATAAAAATTAAATCAAAATTCATATATTTTCATCTAAGTTTACCAAATCTATATTATCAAATATGTTTCAACCTTTAATAAACCTATTTTTTCCAAAAGTATGCTATGCTTGTCTTAATTTTTTAAATGACAATGAGGATACTATTTGTGTTAGTTGCAGACATGATTTACCTATTACGAATTTTCATTTTGATAATGACCAGAGCATTAAAAAAGTACTTTATGGACGTGCCAATATTGAAAACGGCACTGCGCTTTTTAGGTTTGAAAAGCAAGGGCTTGTTCAAAAACTTCTCCATGGTTTAAAATATAAGGGCTATGAGCCTGTAGGTTTTACTCTTGGAAATTGGCTTGGAGGTGAATTGAAAGAAATCGCAGCTTATCAAAATATAGATGTGGTTATTCCTGTGCCACTACATAAAAATAAATTACGCAAGCGTGGGTATAATCAAGTGGCCAAATTTGGGAAACAAATTGCGTTGGCCTTAAATGCTGTCTATACAGACAACGTTCTGGTTAAAATTACCAACACAAAATCTCAAACAAAAAAAACAAGATTGGCGCGTTGGAAAGATAGTAATGAACTCTTTGCTCTAAAAAATATGAGTTCAATTGAAAACAAACATATTTTATTGGTTGATGATATTATTACAACAGGTGCAACCATAGAGGCATGTGCTTTGGTATTAAACCAAGCAAACAATATTAAGATTAGTGTTGCTACCATGGCAATAGTACCTTAAATTGCTCGTTATATTTCTAAATTTGTGTAGGTTTGTGCAAAACTAAAATTGGCAATGGCTAAAAAGCTTTCAAAATTTATTTCAATACTTTTTTTATGTTTTGCACTTGTTAATTGCGCAAACAAAGGTACTCCTGAGGGTGGTCCAAAAGATGAGGACCCACCAGTAATTGTTAAAGAATCTCCCCAAAATTATACTACCAATTTTAATGCTAAAGAAATTGAAATCACTTTTAACGAGTTTGTAAAAATAAAAGACTTGCAAAAACAGCTTATTATTTCTCCTCCCATGGATTACAAACCTGAGGTAAAACCTTTAAGTGGAGCAAGTAAGAAGATTACCATTAAAATCATGGATACGTTGCAACCAAATACAACATACGCCTTTAATTTTGGGAATAGTATTACAGATAACAATGAAGGAAACCCTTATCCATATTACAGATATGTATTTTCTACTGGAAGTTATATAGACTCTTTAACTGTAAATGGAAATATCATAGACGCCTATAACAAAAAACCCGAAACCTTTGTGAATGTGGCTTTATATGAAGTAGATTCTACCTTTACAGATTCTATAATTTATAAAGAGGTCCCAAAATATATCACCAATACACTAGACAGTTTAACAACTTTTTCTATTGAAAACATAAAAGCTGGTAAGTATATGCTTATGGCTTTGAAAGATAACAACGGAGATAATAAATTTCAACAAAAAACCGATCAAATAGCTTTTCATGAAACCTTTATTACCGTTCCTACAGATTCGCTATATACCCTAAAATTGTTTCGTGAAGAATTAGATTTCAAGGCGGTTAAACCCAAAATGGAATCGGGTGAAAAAATAACGTTTGGCTATGAAGGAGACCATAAAAACATGAAGATTGATGTACTATCTGAGGTTCCAGAAGATTTTGCCCATAGAATTATTAAAGATGAAACAACGGATACATTATACTATTGGTACAAACCTAAATTAGAGGTTGACTCCTTAGTTTTTAAAATATCTAATATTGGTTACGAAAAAGAATATACGCCTCGTATGAGACCTCAAGAAAGAGATTCATTGACTTTTAGTGCGGCTAATTCAGGAAATGTAGGACTTCAAGAGTCTTTTAAAATTAGGGCTTCCACACCTATAATTTCTTTAGACACCTCAAAGGTCTCCCTTATGGATAAAGATTCAGTCAATGTAGAATTTAAAACAAAATTTGATACTATAAATAATACCTACGTTTTCGACTTCAAAAAAAGTTATGCAAACAAGTATGATTTCAACATTGAACCTGAAGCTTTTACTGACTTCTATGAAGATAAAAATATAGACACGCTTCAGTATTCTGTGAGAACCAAAAAAGAAGCCGATTATGGTTTTGTACGTTTAACCCTTGTTGGTGCTAAGTATCCAGTAATTATACAGCTAACAGACAGTAAAGGTGATGTTAAATATGAAAAATATGCTACTAAACCAGAACAAATTGATTTTCTAGATATAAACCCTGGCAAATACGATATTAGAGTAATTCATGACGCTAATGGTAATAAAAAGTATGACACTGGAAGTTATTTAAAGAAGGTACAGCCCGAAAAAGTTAGTCATTTCATTTTTGATAATGACGAGCAAGTACGTGCTAGCTGGGAACATATTCAAACGCTCAACTTTCTTTCAGAGTAAACTCATCACGGTCGTCTAAAAACTTTAACGTACTGCGGTATTTTTTTATATGTTGCTTTTGTAATATCACTGTTTCAGCTTGCTCCTTGTTCTGTTTTATTGCAGACATTTCTTGCCCTAAAACGTTATAAACAGCTGAGTGACCTGAATATTCTATATTCAAACCATCTACACCAACTCTGTTAACACCTACACAGTAACTCATGTTTTCTATGGCGCGAGCTTTCAAAAGAGCCTCCCAAGCTAAAACTCTTGGTTTCGGCCAGTTGGCAACGTAAAGCAAAACATCATAATTGTCGGTATTTCTTGCCCAAACAGGAAATCGTAAATCATAACAAACCAAGGGGCAAATCTTCCAACCTTTATAATCTATGATAACCCTTTCATTTCCGCTAGCATAAACCATATCTTCACCAGCTAAAGTGAAGGTATGCCTTTTATCATAGTAATTTACCTCACCTGAAGGATATGTAAACAATAGTCTGTTATAAAACTTTTGGTTTTCTGAAATCACAATACTTCCAACAATAGCCGTATCGTAATTGAAGGCCATTTGCTTCATCCATTTTATAGTCTCTCCTTGCATAGTTTCAGCAACACTTTCGGCATTCATAGTAAAACCCGTTGTGAACATTTCAGGAAGCACAATCAAGTCGACGTTTTCAGAGATTGAGGCAATTCTTTTCTCAAAATTGATTCTATTTTGTTTAGGGTTCTCCCAAATCAAATCAGATTGTATTAAGGTTACTTTTAACTGTTGTTGCATTTTTAAATAGCATTTAAAATATCTGCTGCTCGTTTTAAGGTGTCATCTTTTTTAGCAAAGCAAAAACGGAGAACTTTGTCATCCAAACCATTAGCATTAAAAACAGAAAGAGGTATGGAAGCTATTTTCTTCTCCATGGTCCATATTTTTGCTAAATCTACGTCGTGTTCATCCGTGATTTCAGAATAATCTAGCAATTGAAAATAGGTTCCCTTCGCAGGAGTAAATTTAAACCTAGATTCTTTAATTAAGTCTAAAAAGTAATCCCGCCTTTCCTGATAGAAATCAGATAACCCTAAATAATGCTCTGGATTTTGCATATAATCTGCAATACCCTTTTGGGTAGGGTGATGAATTCCAAACACACTATACTGATGTACCTTCACAAACTCATTCATCAGGTCTTTTGGAGCACAACAATAGCCAAGTCGCCATCCCGTATTATGAAATGTTTTACAAAATGAAGCCACCACAAATGTCCTCGATTTTAAATCTGGAAATAAACAAGCGCTTTGGTGTTCCAACTCATCAAAAATCATATGTTCGTAAACCTCATCACTTAATATAATGATACTTGTTTCTCTTGTTAACGCTTCTAAATTCTGCATATCTTCTTTAGAAAGTACTGACCCTGTAGGGTTGTGCGGTGAATTAATAATAATCATTTTAGTCTTATCATTAATCTTGGTTCCAACGTCATTCCAATTCACCTTAAAATTATTTGTAACTTTTAATTGAACAGGAATTACAGTACCGCCATTTAGCTCAACCATGGGTTGATAACTATCATAAGCAGGCTGGAAAATAATAACTTCATCGTGCCTATTTATAAACGTTGTAATTATTGTGGATATAGCCTGAGTAGCTCCTGCCGTTATCGTGATTTCTTTCTCAGGATGATATGTGGTTCCATAAAGTGTGTCAAATTTTTTTGCAATCGTTTCTTTTAGTTCCAAAAGACCTCGCATAGGTGCATAGTGATTGTAACCTGTATTCATTGCCTTAGTTACAAGATATATTAACTTTTTATCACTTTCAAAATCAGGAAACCCTTGAGATAAATTAACGGCATTATGCTTTTTAGCTAAAGCACTCATCACCGTAAAAATGGTAGTCCCGACATTTGGTAATTTAGAAATGTACTGCATTAAGTAAAGATAATATTAATCTGAAACACTTAGTACCTTTAATAAATTTTGCTCGTAATAGGTAGGTTCTTCCATAAAAAAACCCAAGCATAATTACTTGGGATTTTTAAATATCTAGAAGTCTATGACTCTAACAGTCTAACTAATATCTGTAATGTTCTGGTTTGAAGGGGCCTTTAACCGTAACACCTATATACTCAGCTTGATCTTCTCTAAGTTCTGTTAACTCAACGCCAATTTTTTCTAAGTGCAATTTAGCTACTTTTTCATCTAAGTGCTTTGGCAGCATGTACACTTTATTTTCGTATGCTTCAGAATTATTCCAAAGTTCAATTTGCGCTAACGTTTGGTTGGTAAATGAGTTACTCATTACAAAACTAGGGTGACCTGTAGCACAACCTAAGTTTACCAGACGTCCTTCGGCTAGAATGATAATATCTTTGCCGTTTAAGGTATATTTATCCACCTGAGGTTTTATTTCAACTTTTGTATTGCCGTAGTTAGCGTTTAACCAAGCCATATCAATTTCATTGTCAAAATGCCCTATGTTACAAACAATGGTTTTGTCTTTCATGGTTTTGAAATGATTGCCAGTAACAATATCTTTATTTCCTGTAGTGGTAATGACAATATCTGCATTACCCACAACTGTCTCTAAACGTTTTACTTCAAAACCATCCATAGCTGCTTGTAAGGCACATATTGGATCAATTTCAGTAACAGTTACAATGCTTCCCGCTCCCCTAAATGAAGCCGCTGTTCCTTTACCAACATCACCATAACCACAAACAACCACACGCTTACCAGCTAACATCACATCAGTGGCTCTACGAATAGCATCTACAGCGCTTTCTTTACATCCGTACTTGTTATCAAATTTAGATTTAGTCACAGAATCATTAACATTGATGGCAGGCATTGGTAGGGTTCCGTTTTTAACACGCTCGTATAAACGATGAACTCCAGTAGTAGTCTCTTCACTTAAACCTTTAATCCCAGGAACCAATTCGGGGTATTTGTCTAAAACCATGTTGGTTAAATCTCCTCCATCATCAAGAATCATATTTAGTGGTTTTCTGTCATCACCAAAAAATAAGGTTTGTTCAATACACCAGTCAAATTCTTCCTCGTTCATGTTTTTCCATGCATAAACAGCGGTTCCAGCAGCAGCTATGGCAGCAGCAGCATGATCTTGTGTAGAGAAAATGTTACATGAACTCCAAGTTACCTCGGCACCCAAAGCTTGCAGCGTTTCAATTAAAACTGCTGTTTGAATCGTCATGTGTAAACACCCTGCAATACGTGCTCCTTTTAGTGGTTGAGAATCTTTATATTCTTCGCGTAGGCTCATAAGCCCAGGCATTTCAGCTTCAGCTAATTCAATTTCTTTTCTTCCCCAATCGGCTAAAGAAATATCTTTAACCTTATTAGGAATGTAAGCAACTGTTTTTGTACTCATATTATTATATTTGTGGGTCTTAAATTTTAGACTGCAAAGATAACCAATAACTTTCATAAAAGTAAATGCCTCTTTATAAAACCATTACACCTAATTCACAAACTTGTGTTAAAATCTGGAAGATTTCTGAATCGTATATTGACTTAATGAAACCACTGGCTTTAACAAAAGCTAGTTTAGAACGTGTTGAGGATATGAAAAGTGAAATTCACCAACGTGGGTTTTTGAGTGTACGTCATTTACTTAGGGAGTTTGGATATCAAGACGCCGACTTATATTATGATAATTTTGGTAAACCGCATTTAAAGGATGGTAAACATATTTCCATAACTCATTCTTTTAATTTTTCGGCTGTTATTGTTAGTGATCTAATTGTGGGAATTGATGTTGAAAAACAACGAGATAAAATCACAATTATTGCTCATAAGTTTATCGATTATGAAAATGACTATTTAAATGAAGGTTCACCAGATTACATAAGAAAACTTACTATTCTCTGGTGTATAAAAGAATCATTATACAAACTTTTTTTAACACCGGGGTTAAGTTTTAAGAACCATTGTTTTGCTATTCCCTTTAATATTGAAGACCAAGAAACCATTGCTTGGATAGATTATAAAAACCAAAAGCACCGTTATAACATCCAATTTTTGGAGTTTGAGGGTTTTTCTTGTGCTTATGCTATTGCTTAAATGAGTGTTTACCAAAATATACAATCATCAATTTTAAAAGGTAAAAATCTGTTAGCTATATTAATAGACCCTGACAAAGTCTTGCTTCGCAATGTTGTTGGTTTTATGCTGAAGGTAAATCAATCAAAAGCCACCCATATATTTGTTGGCGGAAGTACGGTTAACGGCAATGCTACTGATGTTTTGGTGAAAGAAATAAAAAAGCACACAAAACTACCTATTATTATATTCCCGGGTGATGTAAATCAAATAACCGATGAAGCTGATGCTCTTTTATTTTTATCCCTCATTTCTGGAAGAAACCCGGAGTACTTAATAGGGAAGCATGTAGACTCTATCCCTAAATTAAGGGAAACCCAACTTGAGGTAATCTCAACAGGATATATTTTAATAAATGGTGGAAAACAAACCGCTGTAGAGCGTGAGACAAATACCAAACCTTTGTCTGTAAACAATATTCAAGAGGTAGTAGATACCGCTAAAGCTGGGGAACTTTTAGGAATGAAACTCATTTATTTAGAAGCGGGTAGTGGAGCGGTCAATTCAGCTTCAAATGATATTATAAAGGCGCTAAAAAAGGAATTAAACATACCACTTATTGTAGGAGGAGGTATAAGAACTGTTCAACAAATTAAGAACACTTACGAAAATGGTGCCGATATGGTAGTTATTGGAACTGTATTGGAAGAAGATGAATTATTTTTTGACGAATTAAGGAAGTAACTTGTCATTCTAAACTTGATTCAGCATCTTAAGATTTAATTAAAAACTATGAAAATATCAGTAGAATTGACATTAACACCTTTGCAGGATGACTTTGAACCTGCTATCATTCATTTTATAAAAAAACTAAGAGTCTCCAATTTAAAGGTCATAGAAAACCCTTTAAGTACACAAGTATATGGTGATTATGATAAAGTGATGGAGGTTTTAAAAACTGAGATTAAAGAGGCTTTTGAACTTATAGATAAAGGCTTACTATATATGAAGATTGTAAAATCTGATAGATACGATTATGAACCCCATTTTTGATTTTTTATTTGAACCCTATAGATATAGAGAAACATATCTAGTTATTCTTGAAGCCATAGCTTTTGTTTTTGGAATTGCCAGTGTAGTATATGCCAAAAAAGAGAATATTTTGGTATATCCAACAGGTTTGTTGGCTACTGTTATTACTGTTTATATTTTTTTTAAGGATGAATTAATGGGTGATATGATGATTAATTTCTATTACTCTGTAATGAGTATTTATGGGTGGTGGAATTGGTCTAGAAAAAAAGAAAATACCTATGTTGTTCCTATTTCAAGGACTAACAAAAAAGAGAAACTAATTGGTTTTGGTATGTTTTTTTTAACTGTATTTGTTACCTATGGTGTTTACAAATGCTATGGTACAAACATAGAAACATCAAATTATATAGACATATTTACTTCGGGAATATTTTTTACCGCCATGTGGTATATGGCCAATAAGAAAATTGAGAATTGGACCCTTTGGATATTTGCCGATATCATTACAGTACCATTATATGCCTACAGAGGCTGGGGCATGTTGTCTCTGCAATATTTAATCTTCACTATATTAGCAATTCAAGGATATTTTGCATGGAAAAAAACCTTAAACAACAACCAGCAGACTGTGTAAAAGTAGTTTTGTTTGGCCCTGAATCTACCGGAAAAACCACATTATCCAGACAATTGGCCAGACATTATAATTCGGTTTGGGTGCCAGAATATGCTAGAGAGTATCTTCAAAACAAATGGAATAATCAACGTAAAACTTGTGAACCAAATGATTTATTACCAATTGCCGAGGGACAAATACGTCTTGAAAATGAATTAGCCCAAAAAACAGATACCGTTTTGATTTGTGATACAGATTTATTAGAAACCAAAGTATATTCGGAAGCTTACTATGTAGGAAGTTGTGATCCAATTTTAGAGAAATATGCCATAGAAAATACTTACGATTTATATTTTTTAACCTATATTGACGTGCCTTGGGAAGCAGATGATTTAAGGGATAAACCAACCGAAAGAGAAATAATGTTTGAAGCTTTTCACAATGAATTGATGAAACAAAAAAGACCATTTGTTTTACTAAAAGGAAATAAAAAAGAACGCTTACAGGAAGCTGTTAGACATATTGACGAATTATTGCAAAGAAAAGAATGTTTTCAGAAAAAGATATAGATCAAATACATAGTAAAGGTATTACTATTGACCAATTAAATTTACAAGTTGAACGTTTAAAAAATGGCGTTTCGTATTCTAAATTATTGGCTGCAGCTACTATTGGTCGAGGCATAGAAAAATTTACCGAAAAAGACACAGACAGTTATATTAAGTTTTTTGAGAGCAAGAAAAATAATTTGTCAATGGTTAAGTTTGTTCCAGCTTCTGGAGCTGCTACCAGAATGTTTAAATTTTTATTTCAGTTTTTAAAAAAGTTTAATCCAAAAAAAGAAACCATTAACCAGTTTATAGACAGACAAAGTAATGATTTAGTAAAAACTTTTTTTTCAAATTTAGAAGCATTTCCGTTTTATAAAGAGGTAATTAGAACATTAAAAAAGAATAAGCCTGCTTTCAATCATATGTCGTATGATGAAACTTGTAAGTCCTTTGTAAAAGCTATGTTAGATCATAAAGCTCTAAACTATAGTTTTTTTCCAAAGGGATTGCTCCCATTTCATAAATATGGTGATGAGGTAGTTTCTGCTTTTAGAGAGCATTTGTTAGAAGCTACTTTATATGCTAGCTCAAATAATTTAGCAAACCTTCATTTTACAGTTTCGAGTAATCATCTCAAGTATTTTGAATTTGAGTTTGAAAGCGTAAATAAAGGATTGACAAAAGAAACAGGGGTTCAATTTAAAGTATCTTATTCATATCAAAAGGAAGCAACTGAAACGGTTGCTCTTACGCCTGATAATTCAATATGTAGAAAAGAAGATGGCTCCATTTTGTTTAGACCGGCAGGACATGGTGCGCTTTTAGAAAATTTAAACGATTTAGATTATGACCTTATCTTTATTAAAAACATAGATAACATAACTGTAGCTGATAAAAATGTTACTATTTCTGAATATAAAAAACTTCTTGGGGGAGTGCTACTACATATTCAAGAAAAAGTTTTTGTCTATTTAAACAAGCTAGATAAGAATGACTGTGATGATGAGGATTATAAAATAATGGCACTGTTTTTAATTCATAAATTAAATGTTGTCATAAAACCAGAATTTGACAATTTCAGTTCAGATAAAAAGGCAGCTTATTTAAAAGAAAAGCTCAACAGGCCAATTAGAGTTTGTGGTATGGTTAAGAACGAAGGTCAACCTGGTGGTGGTCCGTTTTGGGTAAAAGGAAAAGATAGTAATATTTCACTTCAAATAGTTGAGTTTGCACAAATTAACTTTAGCAGCAAAGAGCAACAAGGTATTGTTTATAAAGCCACCCATTTTAACCCAACAGATTTGGTTTGTGCAGTAAAGAATTATAAGGGCGAAAAGTTTAATCTTAAAAACTATGTTGATCATAATGCTTCCTTTATTACCACAAAAACTCAAAATGGTGTTAATATAAAAGCTTTAGAACTACCTGGTCTATGGAATGGTAGTATGGCTGGTTGGATTTCTGTATTTGTAGAAGTACCATTAGAAACCTTCAATCCTGTAAAAACTGTCAATGATTTGCTATTACCTGCTCACCAAGTTGAATAATGTTTGACAAAGAAGCCTTATTAAACGAAGTGTCTTTTAAAGCCATAAAAAGTTCTGGCAGTGGTGGTCAGCACGTTAATAAAGTAGCTACAAAGGTTGAATTGGATTTTAATGTAAATGAATCATCAATACTTTCTGAAGAACAAAAACAAAAGCTTTTACAAAAACTTAAAAAGAGACTAACAAAGGAAGGCGTACTTATTCTTCAATGTGGTGAAACCAGGAGTCAAATTAAAAATAAAACCTTAGTTATTAATCGTTTTTTAGAATTGATAAAAAACGCTTTGATAATTAAGAAAAAACGTATTCCCACAAAAACGCCGAAGTCTATCATAAGAAAGCGATTAAAGGAGAAACAAAAACAGGCCGAAAAAAAGGCTCATAGAAGAAAACCCGATATAGACTAAAAAAATCGAAATTACTACCCAGTAATTTGTAATTCTAGCGTACATTTGCACTGTTCTCAAAAAGGGGTGCTTTTCAGTTAGCAGTTATCAGTTTTACAGTTGGCAGTCATGAAAAAATGACTTTTAACTTTTAACTTTTAACTTTTAACTCCAGAGAGGCTGAGATCATACCCATTGAACCTAGAACAGGTAATGCTGTTTAGGAAATTATAATGCTGTTATGCTTAACTTATTTTAGCATCTCATTATTGAAAATCAATTTATTAATTTAAAGAATAATTACCTCTTTTTATTCGATTATAACTTTTTAATCGACATGAAAAATTTATTTCTTTTTTTAACACTTTTAGTGTTATCAGTCGGCGTTAATGCGCAACAAAATCAAATTCAACAAGATTCAACCTCACGAGAAAAACTTGATGAAGTTTTGGTAAAAGCCGTTAGGGTTGATGCCGATTCTCCAATTACCCATTCCAATGTAGATAAGGAAGAGTTGGCAAAGCGTAATTTGGGTCAAGATATGCCTATTTTACTCAACTACCTACCATCTGTAGTAACTACTAGTGATGCAGGTGCAGGGATTGGATACACTGGAATTCGTGTGCGTGGTACTGATGCTACCAGAGTGAATGTAACCATTAATGGAATTCCATACAACGACCCAGAAAGCCAAGGTACTTTTTGGGTGAATTTAGGCGATTTTGCCTCGTCTACAGAAAGTTTACAGTTACAACGTGGCGTAGGTACTTCTACAAATGGATCTGGTGCTTTTGGAGCTAGTTTGAATCTGTTGACTGATGCCTTTTCAAAAGAGGCTTTTGCTGAAATATCAAATAGTTTTGGTAGTTTTAATACTAGAAAGCATACTGTAAAAATAAGCACTGGTTTACTTAATGACCATTTTGAAATATCAGGACGTTTTTCAAAAATTGATTCTGATGGCTATGTAGATAGAGCTTTTACCGATTTAAAATCGTATTTCTTACAAGGTATTTATAAAGATGGTAATACTTTAATTAAGGCGCTAACCTTTGGAAATAAAGAATACACCTATCAATCTTGGTTTGGTTTAACTGCCGAACAGTTACAGCAAGATCGTCGTCAAAACCCTTACACTTATGATAATGAAACCGATAATTACTGGCAAGACCATTATCAATTACATTGGAACCAGCGCTTAGACAATAATTGGTCTACTAATATTGGATTAAACTATACCAAAGGAAAAGGTTACTTTGAGCAGTTTAAAGAGGATGAATCTGCAGCAGGTTTTGCTAATTTAATTGAAGATGATTCTGATGTCATTGTTCGTCGTTGGTTGGATAATGATTTTTATGTAATTAACATGAATACAACCTACAAAAAAAATGCTGTTGAAATTATATCTGGTTTATCTTATAGCGTTTATACTGGAGATCATTATGGTGAAGTAATTTGGGGTAGTGATTTAGCGCCTAATACCAACATCCGTGATCGCTATTATGAAGGTGATGCTACCAAAAATGACTTTAGTGTATTCTCAAAAGCAACATTTAAATTATCTGAAGCTATTACTGGATTTGTTGATATACAAGGGCGTTTTGTTAGTTATAAAACCAATGGGATAAATTCAGATTTAGTATCCTTTATAACTGATGCAGAGTTCAGCTTTTTCAACCCTAAAGTAGGTTTAACCTATCAAGCAAATCAAAATAACAGCTTCTATACTTCATATGCAAGAGCCAACAGAGAACCAAATCGTGATGATTTTAAAAACGGTGTAACAGAACATGAAATCTTAAATGACATTGAATTGGGTTGGCGTCATAATACCAACAAGGTAGCACTAAGCACTAATCTTTATTATATGTTCTACCAAAACCAGCTAGTATTAACTGGTGGTCTTGATGATGTAGGAAGCCCTCTAAGAGCAACTAGTGGAAAAAGTTATAGACTTGGCATTGAAGCTGATGCATCAATTCAGTTTTGTAACTCGTTCAGCACTTCAACAAATGTAGCTGTAAGTAGTAATAAAAATAAAGAGTTCAAAGCTTCAATTGATGGAGCCTTAGTTAATTTAGGAGATACAAATATTTCTTTTTCACCAGACTTAATAATTGGTAATGCGCTTAATTTTTTTCCAGCAGAAAACTTACAATTGTCTCTTTTGAGTAAGTATGTAGGTGAGCAATATATGGGTAATGTAGATTCTGAGTTTTCAAAATTGGATAGTTATTTTGTTAATGATTTAAATGTTAATTATGAAATTAAACCCAAAAAACTATTTAAATCCATAATGTTATCTGCTTTGGTCAATAATATTTTCAACAAAGAATATGTCTCCAATGGGTATTACTATACATATGATGATACATGGTCAGATGCTAATGCGGTAACTACCATTGAAGGAGCTGGTTATTATCCACAAGCAACAACCAACTTTTTAGTTGGAGCCACGTTGAGATTTTAAACAAAATAAGAAAGTATAGAAAAGCGACTCAAATGAGTCGCTTTTCTAATTAAATATAGTGAGGTTGTTACCATTTTTCTCTACTCTATAGAATTTAAGAGAACAACGTAATGAAGTATTCTCTAAAGGGGCTCCTGTTATAAGACTATACTTATTATTGTCATCACACCCACAAGTGGCCTCTATACCAGAAGGAACCAAAGCAGAACAATTGTTGGGTATGTGATTGGGGTCACTTGCGTCCCAAGCTAAAAAATCAAAACCAGTACTAACAACAATAACTCCTGCATTTCCCGCATTAGGGATATAAACCGAGTTTGCAGGAAACTGTAACTGACTATATTGTGGTAAACTTAAATTTATAGTTTCACTAACCGTTACATTTAATAAAAACTTACAGTTTTCATCTTCCTCAGAATTTCCGCTACAAGCAGTTAAAACAAACAAAAAAATAAGACAGTAAATAAATCTCATAGTAATTAAAAAACAACGGGTAATTTACAACAAAAAGTAAACCCACTTAAATATTTTGTATATTTGTGTCAAAGACATATTAAACCAATATTTTATTTAGATGCTGAACATGTTCAGCATCTTTTTAATTAAATAAGCCTCACATAGTGAGTAAACAATGAAGTTATGAGTAAAGTATCTTACTACACAGCAGAAGGATTAAAAAAATTAAGAGCAGAGTTAAACCAGTTAAAAGATGTTGAGCGTCCCAAAGCCTCGCAAGCTATTGCAGAGGCTAGAGATAAAGGTGATTTAAGTGAGAATGCAGAGTATGATGCTGCCAAGGAGGCTCAGGGGCTTTTAGAAATGAAAATTTCTAAATTAGAAGAAACCCTATCCAATGCAAGGCTAATTGATGAATCCCAGCTTGATAATTCTAAAGTATTGGTGTTGTCTACAGTTAAAATAAAGAATCAAACCAACGGTATGGAAATGAGTTATACATTGGTTGCTGAGAGTGAAGCTGATTTAAAAAGCGGAAAAATTTCAGTAAACTCACCAATAGGTAAAGGATTGCTTGGAAAATCTGTTGGTGATGTTGCCGAAATACAAGTCCCTAATGGAGTAATGAAATTTGATATTATTGAAATAACTAGATAATAACATAGGGTAATGGCTTCTATATTTACAAAAATCATTAATGGTGATATTCCTTGTTATAAAATTGCTGAAACCGAGGATTTTTTTGCCTTTCTTGATATTAATCCTAATAGCAAAGGACACACACTATGTATACCCAAAAAGGAAGTTGATAAGATTTTTGATTTAGACGAAGCTACTTATAATGGTTTGATGAGTTTCTCAAGAACCGTTGCTAAAGCCATTGAAAAAGCTATTCCTTGTAAACGTGTTGGTATATCGGTTATCGGTTTAGAAGTACCACATGTACATGTGCACTTAATTCCTTTACATTCTATGGAAGATGCTCGGTTTATTCAAAAAGCTAAAGTGTCTTCAGAGGAGTTTATAAAAATAGCAGACGCCATAAAATTACATTTATAAACTCGTATAGATTGCTAAAATAGCAATTATAATTGCTATTAGGATAAAAAATAAAACAGCAATCCAAGAAGCCTTTTTCAAGTATTTTGAAGTCTTTTTAGGTTTTATTGTTTTTTGCTGATATTCAAAAACACGTTCTATATCATCAGTCCATTGTACAGGGTAGATAATTGTATTGCAAACAAGACATTCTAAAGAATGATTAACGTTTGGTGTAATAGACTTGTAAAATTTAGTCTCTACTATTTTTTGCTCAAAAGTGAGTTGTAACCCCTTATTATTATAACATTCAGGACAGTTGTTTTTTAAAGAAACTTGTTTTAAAGTTATAAAAGATTCTTTCATAAATTAAGCAGTTTTCATACTTATTTGAATGGTTGTGCCTTTATCTTTTTCAGAATGAAGTATTTTTATTTTTCCATTATGAAAATCTTCAATAATACGTTTAGTTAGAGATAAACCTAGTCCCCAGCCTCTTTTTTTAGTAGTAAAGCCAGGCTCAAAAATTTTATTAAAGTGCTTTTTAGAGATGCCTTTGCCTGTATCGGTTACTTTTACTTTCACATTGTCTTCTAATTGGGATATTTCTATAGTTATTTTTCCACGCCCTTTCATAGCATCAATGGCATTTTTAACCAAGTTTTCAATGGTCCAACTATAGAGCTGTTTGTTCATTTTTACTGGAATGGCATTATTTGGGGCAATAAGATCGAATACTATAGAACTAGAAGCTCTAGCCTTTAAATAATCATACGAATTAATGGTTTCTTCAACAATATTGGCAATTTCTAAAGTTGGTAAAGACCCTATTTTACTAAAACGTTCTGTAATAATTTTTAACCTATCAATATCCTTTTCTATTTCGGCAATGTAATCAGGATTGATGTTTTCACTTTTTAAAATTTCGGTCCAACCAATAAGAGACGATAACGGGGTTCCAATTTGATGAGCCGTTTCTTTAGCCATTCCAGACCACAATTTGTTTTGAGTAGCATTTTTGTTGCTACTATAAAAGAAGAATATAACTGCCCCAAATAACACTACAATTAAGATTAATGCTAAGGGGTAATATTTGAGTTTATTTAAAAGCTCAGAATTACCATAGTAAATGGTACTGTAAAGTTTTCCATCAAACCTAACCTCAATAGGTTTGTTTTCTTTTTTAAACTTTACAATCAGATTATTAATATATGTTGTGTCCTGAATTTTTTTAGGATTCAAGTTATTGTGGTCTACAGAGCCATCTCTATTAACCATAATCATAGGTGTAGTTTTATTACTAGTAATTACTTGTAAAGGTAAATCACCCATGTTCTCGTTTAGGTTATTGGTCTTTACCAAATCAGATTGAGCAAATGACCAATTTTCCATTTTTACTCGTTCTTCATGTTTAAAATGTTGAAAAAACTCATAAGTTTTCCATAAAATGACAGAAACAATAATAAACGATAAAACCACAATGGCCCAACGAAAGGTGTTTTGATATTTAGTTAAAATCATTAAACTTAATTTAACGTGTAATATAATGCAAATCTGTTAATATTATTGTGCTAGTTGTTAGTAAATCGGTTTTTGATTGCCCGTGATATTGGTTACATTTACTTTGATAGTTTGTGTTTTCTAAATTATTGACAGCGACAAACCAATGTTGAAAATTAGTTTAACTTTTCAGCTTTTTTTTGATTAGTTTTGTTGAAACTAAAAGCGTTTCATGGCGTCATTTGAACCAAAAGAATTGACAACTGGTAAATTGCATAGTTATTTACTAAGTGCTGTTGCACCCAGACCAATAGCTTTTGCAAGTACGGTTGATGAAAAAGGAGTTCCAAATTTATCGCCTTTTAGTTTTTTTAATGTTTTTAGTTCCAATCCACCAGTGATGGTTTTTTCACCGTCAAGGCGGGTTAGAAATAACACTACAAAGCACACTTTAGACAATGTTAAAGCAACTAAAGAAGTAGTCATAAATGTGGTGAATTTTGATATAGTGCATCAAATGTCGTTGAGTAGTTCAGAATACCCTAAAGGTGTTAATGAATTTGATAAAGCAGGTTTAACTATGCTGAAATCTGATTTAGTCAAACCATTTAGAGTGGCAGAATCACCCGTTCAGTTTGAATGTAAAGTAAATAGTGTGGTGGCTTTGGCTGAAAAAGGAGGTGCAGGAAATTTAGTCATCTGTGAGGTGCTTAAGTTTCATATTGATGACGCTATTTTGAATGATGATAGCACTATAAATCAAACCAAATTAGATTTGGTAGCACGTGCTGGAGGAAGTTTTTACAGCAGAGCCAAAGAAGGCTTTTTTGAAATACCTAAGCCTATATCTGCCTTAGGGATAGGGGTAGACAATATGCCAGAGGATATTAAGAATAGTATGGTTTTAACAGGAAACGATCTGGGAATGTTAGGCAATGTTGAGGCGTTGCCAACCGATACAGAAGTAGAAAAATTCATGAACGAATTAGCTAAAAATCGTAATACTAAAAAAATAACCTCACAAAGAGACAAACACAAGTTGGCGCGTAATTATTTAAGCTTTGGTGATGTAGATAGTGCTTGGAAAATATTGTTAAGTAAATAAGTGTAATTAGATATAAATAGAAATTAATGGAAGTTCAAGGAAGAATTAAAGTTATTGGAGAAACTCAAACCTTTGGGGCTAATGGGTTTAGAAAACGAGAAGTAGTTGTAACCACAGAAGAGCAATATCCACAACATATTATGGTGGAATTTGTTCAAGATAAAACGGATTTATTGAATAACTATCAAGTAGGTCAACAAGTAAAAATTAACATCAATTTACGTGGTAGAGAATGGGTGAATCCTCAGGGTGAAACTAAGTATTTTAATTCTATTCAAGGTTGGCGTATTGAAGCCTTGCAACAGGAGCCTGCTTCTGGCAATGTACCTCCTGTACCTCCAATGGATGCCTTTGAGCCTGCTGGAGAATTAAACGAAGATGAGCACGACGATTTACCGTTTTAAAAGTACCTTTTAAGCGTCTCTTTTTAAATATAGACGGCTTTTAGTTTTAAAATTGAAAGCGTGAAGGATTAGTTAAACCTCAACAAAGTTTTGTTGAGGTTTATTATTTTTGCACAGTTGAAAAGTTTGATTTTTTAAAAGTATCTATTAAGAAATCTTAAAAATGTATTTCCTAAACGAGGATTTATGGTTTCCAAATGTAAATGAAGCTACACCTGATGGTTTATTGGCAATAGGAGGAGATTTATCTGTTGAGCGTTTGTTACTAGCCTACAGGTCTGGTATTTTTCCTTGGTTTGAATCTGAAGAACCTTTACTTTGGTGGAGTCCAGACCCTAGATTTGTGTTGTTTCCAGAAAAATTGAAGGTATCAAAAAGCATGAAACAACTGCTTAGAAACTCTAATTTTGTACTTACTGTAAATAAAGCTTTTAAAGACGTTATTAAAGAATGTTCTAAAATAAACCGAGCAGGTCAATTAGGAACTTGGATTACCAGCAACATGATTGAAGCGTATACTGAACTACATAAATTAGGTTACGCAAAGTCTATTGAAGTGTGGAAAGATAATGAATTAGTTGGAGGGCTTTATGGAGTAGATTTAAACAATGGTGTGTTTTGTGGAGAAAGCATGTTTTCTAAAGTGAGTAATGCAAGTAAAGTTGGTTTCATTAGTTTTGTTCAGAACACTAACTACAAACTTATAGATTGTCAAGTCTACACCAACCATTTAGGTAGTTTAGGAGCCGAAGATATATCAAGAGCCAAATTTTTATCTTATTTAAAAGTTTGATTTTAATTTTAGAAACTTCTAGAGCTTACAAATAGCGCCAGACAACACAAACAAGCTATTTCTTGCAACTGCATTATAGCCCTCTAATCTATATTCTAAACCAGTTTGTAGTTTTAATTTCTCATTAATTTGCCAACCAATTTGCGTAGTAAGACGTTGATCTATGAGCGACTTTTGTTTTTTACTAACACTAAATAAAGCCTCTGTGCTACCAATAAAATATGGTTCTCCAATATCCAGTTTTTCACCATTTAAAGGAAAATCTACTGCAAAACGATAACGTTGCCTAAATGAAGTAAAGCTATCAAATATTCGCTGCTCTAACCTAAAACGATGTCCGTAGCGTACACCTAATTGTTGATGGGTATAATTGAATTGTTGGGTAAAGCGTAGCTCGTCACTACCAGTTTCAAACCAATCTCGATTTCTATAATAAACACCAAAACTAAGATTGTGCACATAATTTAACTTGAATGTTGAAAAATGAAAAAAGTCTATTTGCTGCTGCTTGTAAGTAACATAATCTTCATGAAGAAAATATCTACTCCTAAAAGCAAAATTTACACTATAGTTTTGAGACACATTATGGTTTAAAGCCACCGAAGACTCACCCAAAACATTGAAATTATCTTGAGAGAAGGCGATAAAATTTACTAAAAAAAGGGCTAAATAAAGTGTAGACTTAATATAATGCATGCTCATAAGAAGCGGAGGTGACTATTCTTGATTTTTCAAAGGTTCCATCTTTGTCAAATGTTAATTCACGTAACTGATGGTGTTTTTTTGTTTTTATTTCGGCTATAATTTCAAAATGAGTGTGTTTATTATTTGGTTTATTTAATATGTAGTCTATAAATTGCTTATCAGTTTTTTGAGTAGTATTTATAAATTGTTTTTGAATTTTTATAAATCTAGCCTTTTCGAAATTTTTATCGAAATGTTTTGAAATATTGTGTAATACAATTTTGGGAATATCTTTTTCTCTTATTACAATTTCTATATCTTCAAGATTTCCAATAGTGTCAAACTCTACACTGTAGTGTTGTTTATTGTACTTAAATTTAACTTCATAACTTTTTTTCATGCCATCTGTTTCTTTGTAAAACTTTAGATATTTTACTTTGTCAGAAATGGTATTAAAATAATTTTGAGCTATTTCTGGAAATTCAGAAGGTTTTATACGTTCTTCTTTTTCGTTTTTAGTTTGCGAAAAAGAAAAAGAAATAAACATTAAAAAAAATATAATACTATACCTCATTGTACCTAAAACAATTGATTGTATGATCGTTTACCATACCTGTTGCTTGCATGTGTGCATAAACAACTGTGGTGCCTACAAATTTAAACCCGCGCTTTTTCAAGTCTTTACTTATAGAGTCACTTAAAAGGGTATTTGCTGGGATATCATTTAAACATTTAAAGGTGTTTTTAATGGGTTTACCATCAACAAACCCCCATATGTATTTGGCGAAACTACCAAATTCTTCCTGTATTTCAATAAAAGCCCTTGCATTACTAATGGTTGCGTTTACTTTTAATCTGTTTCTAATAATTCCAGAGTCTTGCAATAAAGTATCTATTTTATCTTGGTTGTAATTAGCAATTGTCTTATAATTAAAATCATCAAAAGCTTTTCTGAAATTCTCGCGTTTTCTTAAAACAGTAATCCAACTTAACCCTGCTTGAAAGGTTTCAAGAATTAAAAATTCAAATAATTTATTGTCGTCATAAACAAGAACACCCCATTCTTCATCATGATATTTTTCATAAAGTGGATCACCTTTGCACCAAGTACATCTATGTTTTTCGGGCATATGTAAGTTTTATTCTTGCCTTATGACAAATATCATCTTATTAGGAAACCCAAGATACTAAATTTGTACCGTTATCAAAAGTTCATATCATGAATACCATTATAAAAGCAGCATTAGAAAATAGTATGTCATATGAGTCTTATCGTACCTTAATGACTCATTTGGCAGAGCATGGAGAAACTACGGGTGATGAAAAAAGTGACACACGTATTAATTTTACCAAGTTAAATAACAGACGTATGAAACGCTGGGATAAAACATTAAAGGTTAGCGAAAAGGCTAAAAAGCGTTTAATGACTTTTGAAACAGATGTTACATGGCTAGTAATTACAGAAAGTTGGTGTGGTGATGCTGCTCACGTAATGCCAGCTTTGAATAAAATAGCTGAAATGAATCCCAAAATAACAATGCACATAGTTATTAGAGATAATAATAAGGAACTTATAAATATGTTTTTAACAGACGGTAATCAAGCAGTTCCTAAACTAATAATGATTGATGACGAAAGTGGTACCGTGCTAGATACTTACGGACCTAGACCAAGTGAGGCAACAGGTTATGTAAATAGATTTAAAGCTGCAAATGGAGCTTTAACACCCCAGTTTAAGGAAGATTTACAACATTGGTACAACAATGATAGAGGGATGACAATAGTTGAAGATATTACCGAAATGTTATGCCGATTTCAACCTAGTTTTTGCCAATAAAATTAAATGTGATAGACCCTATTTGGGAAACTTTTGAAGCATCACCACTAAAAACAGATTCCTTAGCATATTCAAGAGCATGTTCAATTAAACATTCATTTTCAGAATTTGAAGTAGTATTTACATAGGCGTCAACTACACTGCCTTGAGCGTTTACTGTAATGTTCACTACAATTGTACCACTGTTCTCACAAAGATAAACGGGTATGGGTATGTGAACTTTAGTTCTTCCTTTTAAAGAAAAACCAATAGTGCTTTTACTATTATTACCTTCCTCTAACTGCTTTTTTAAAACATCATTAGCCTTATCAAATTTAGACAATGCTTCATTATCCAATTCATCTTTATGCTCGTTTTTATATTTGTCTTTTAAGCTGTTTAATGTTTCATCGCTATTAAAATCACTAGTGTTGGGAACGTAATCTTCAGGGGGAGCAATGGTTTTATAAGCTTGAGCAAATTTGTTGGCACTTTTATTTTGATTAAAAGCCGCATTGGTTTCTGCTTTAGAATTATTAAGCTTTTCTAAAGCTTCTATAACTTTTAATTCTTCTTCGGTAAGTTCCTCTTCGGGTTCAATTTCATAGTAGCTTTCGGCAATGCCTTTTTGTTTTTGTTTAAGGCTTAAACTAAAAACTAACATTACCACTGTTCCCGCAATCAGAAACGTTATAAGTAGGGCTTTATGTTGATCTGAGAGACGCAATTATTTATATATTCTACACCCAATATACGCAAAAAAATAGAGTTTAGTCTTTTAAACTATTTATGAAGTCTTCTATGGTTGCGGCTTTATCTATGCTAAAATCACCTATTTTGGTGCGTCTTAATACCGCTAGATGAGCACCAGAATTTAGTGCTTTCCCAAAATCATGTGCCAAAGAACGTATGTAAGTACCTTTGCTACAAACCACTCTAAATTCAACAATAATGCTACTTGTTTTTTTTGAATTGGAAATATCAATTTTTGTGATTTCGAACTCAGAGATATGGACAATTCTTGATTTTATCTCAACCGCCTTACCTTCTCGCGCAAATTCGTACAAACGTTTTCCATCCTTTTTTATAGCAGAAAATACAGGCGGATATTGTTCTATATGTCCAATGAATTGTTTGGTAGTTTCAAAAATTAAACTTTCAGTAATATGCTCAGTTGGAAAATGTTGATTGATTTCGGTTTCCAAATCATAAGACGGTGTAGTGCTACCCAAAACAAAAGTTCCTGTATACTCCTTTATTTGGCCTTGGTAGGTGCTAATTTCTTTTGTCTTCTTTCCAGTACAGATTACTAATAAACCAGAGGCTAGAGGATCTAAAGTTCCAGCATGTCCTACCTTGATTTTTTTGATATTAAAGGCTTGTCTTATTTCCCAACGCAGTTTATTAACTACTTGAAATGAGGTCCAGTTAAGAGGTTTATCAATAAGTATTATCTGTCCGGAAAGGAAGTCTTCAGCAGTCATTATCTAATTTAAAATTGAAACAATAATAGCAATAACTCCAACAATTAAACAGTAAATAGCAAAATAGGATAGCTTACTTTTTCTAACCAAGGTAATCATCCAAGTACAAGCAAATAATCCCGAAATAAAAGCCGCAATAAAACCAACAGATAATGCTGTGAAATTTTGGCTTTCTGTAGATATTTCTCCACTCAAAATATCTTTAGCTATTTTTCCAAAAATCAATGGTACAACCATTAAAAATGAAAAGCGCGCTGCTTTGGTTTTGTCGTTCCCTAACAAAACAGATGTTGAAATAGTAGCTCCAGAGCGCGAAATACCAGGCAGCATAGCAATAGCTTGCGATATACCTATAACAAAAGCATTCTTAAAACTTACTTTCTTACTAGTGTCTTTTGCTTTATCTGCAAGGTAGAGCAATAAAGCCGTTATAATAAGCATAAATCCAACTAATAGTATATTTTCATCAAAAAGAGATTCTAATTGCTCCTCGAATAAAACTCCAACAATAACTGCAGGAATCATAGATATAGCAATTTTTGAGACAAATTGAAGGTCTTGATTCCGCTTAAACTTTAAACAACCTCTAATGATATCCAATACGTCTTTTCTAAAAACTACAATCGTGCTCAAAGCTGTGGCAAAATGAAGCACTACGGTAAACAATAAACTTTCTTCGGGGACAGAATGATCTCCTAAAATAGCCTTCCCCAATTCCAAATGTCCACTTGAAGAAACGGGTAAAAATTCAGTAAGGCCTTGAATGATTCCTAATATAATTGAGTCGATAATATCCATGGCGCAAAAATATTAAAATAGGAATATAATCCGAGCCTCTTAAGAGTATTAATGATTTATTAATAATTTTGAAACTATGAAAATAGTATTGGCCCCAGATAAGTTTAAAAATTCTCTAACCGGATTGCAGTTTTGTGATGCCGTATCGAAAGGTTTAGAAGCTGTTTTACCTAATGCTGAAATAATTACACTGCCGCTTGCTGATGGAGGTGATGGAACTATTGAGGTTATCAATTACTATCTGCAAGGAAAAGAGATTCAAGTAATTGTCAACAATCCTTTTTTTCAACCTGTCCAGGCTACTTATTTGTTCTCAGAAAAATCTAAAACGGCATTTGTTGTAATGGCCGAAGCTTCTGGGGTAAAGTTGTTAAGGCAAGAACAATTTGATTGCAAAAATGCGACTACACTTGGTACGGGAGAGATGATAGTGGATGCCATTGAAAAAGGGGCGTCTAAAATAATTTTGGGGATTGGTGGTAGTGCAACCAATGACTGTGGCATTGGTATGGCAACAGCTTTAGGTTACAGGTTTTTAGGTAAAAATAATTCTGAGGTAAATCCTATTGGTGAAAATCTTTCCAAAATAAAATTTATAGATGTCTCTAATGTTAATCCTAAGCTACATGAGATAGACTTTCAAGTGGCTTGTGATGTCACAAATCCGTTATATGGAGAGCATGGTGCTGCTAGCGTGTACGCAGCACAAAAGGGAGCTACCAAGGAGGATGTAAAAATGTTAGATAAAGGTTTAACCGATTTTTCTAAAATAATAGAAGAAACCTTTAATGTAAATCCGCAATCTGTGAAAGGAGCAGGAGCGGCTGGCGGGATGGGAATTGCTTCTAAAGTATTCTTAAAAGGTGAGTTGATGCCGGGTATTGAATTGATAAAAAAATTGGCCCAATTTGATAAAAAAATTATTGGAGCCGATTGGATAATTACGGGCGAGGGGAAGCTAGATTCTCAAACCTTGTCCGGAAAAACTATTCAAGGCATTTTATCGTCTGCAAAAGCTCAAAAGATTAAAGTAGCCGCATTTTGTGGGGCCATTGATATTTCGGAAGAAGAAATGTTCACTATGGGAATAAACTACTTAGACGCAGTGATTAAAAGAGCAGAGTCTTTGGAAGATGCTATGCAAAATGGGTATGGCTATGTGAAGCAAATTGCTGAAGAGTTTGCCGCAAAAATAAAATGATATTGGCAGTTAGCTGATTTAGAAGTATGAGAAATTGTGTTGAGAACTACTTCTTATCCGGGTTCAACAAAATAGCATAAATCTGAATACCAAAACCAATAAGTACTAAGGCAGGTGCTAAACGGATGCGTCTCCAAGAAAAAATTTCAGGGTTAAAAACATTTGGGTCATCACTACCGCCACCAGTCATTAAAATAAAACCAAGAGCAATAAACCCTAAGCCTATAAACATGAATTTATAGTTTTTTTTACCAAAAATAAATATTGGTTTAGCGTTCTCCTTTCGTTTTTTTTCTCCCATAGTTTCAAATAGAATAAGTGCAAATTAAAGCTTTTATTTAAAATAAATATGTTAATGGATTTCTAATTTACAGGATATCTCTGGTCTTCGGTCTGATGTCATCCGGCATTTATCTAACTAATAATAAAGTTCGTCTGTTTTTAAATTTAAAAAGCGCTGCGTAGCAACATGAGTACTTATCCAAGTGATGATAATACCAAGTGCAAAAACAACCACAAATAAGAGGATAACTAAAACAATATTAGCCATTAACTCCAATTCAGGGAAAGTTTGGTTAATATAATAGAATACAATTGCCATTCCTATTAAAGCCAAAGTAGCTCCAATGATTCCTAAACGAATACTTTTCCAAATAAAGGGTTTGCGTATAAACTGTTTTGTGGCACCAACCATTTGCATGGTTTTAATCGTGAAACGTTTAGAATAAACCGATAATCTTAACGAACTATTTATTAATAAAACGGCTATTACAGTAAATAAAGCACTTATAACCAAAACCCAAAAACTTATCTTTTTTACATTATCATTCATCAGATTTACTAGGTCGTTATCGTAACTTACTTCCTCAACAAATTTTTTATTCATGGCTTCTGCAGTCACCTTTTCAAGATGTTCGGTAGTAACATAATCTGCCTTTAAGTATACATCAATAGAATTTTGTAAAGGGTTATAGCCTACAAAATCCATAAAATCCTCTCCGGTTTCGGCTCTCATAAATTCAGCCGCTTGTTCTTTAGAAACGAATTCGGTAGATTTTACGTAATCGCTCATTGCCAAACTCTTTTCAAGTTGTTTTACCTCAACATCTTTAGCATTCTCTTTTAAGTAAATGGTAACCACTACTTGTTCTTTAAAATGGTCTGAAACTTTTTTCGCATTTAAGAGCAGCATTCCTAGTAAGCCCAATAAAAACAGTACCAAAGCAATACTCAACACTACAGAAAAATAGGAAGAAATCAGTCGACGCTTTTGTTGCTTTTCGTAATAAGAACTCATAAATTACAATTAATCATGTAAAAATAATAAAGTAAATGACATGTCTATTTATATAAACCAAAACATTTTAGTATTGTTGTTTCAGGCTTTTATTTTTAACCACCTTTTGGTTTTTTGCTAATAAGATAAACCCCAATAATAACCAAAAAGCAACTAATGATTTTTACAAAATCAATATCTTTATTATAAATGTCATTATGGAAAACGAAGGATAGTATAAGAACAATAATGAAACTTACCGCAGGTTGAACATAGCTATAACTCCCAGCCACCGCAGGAGATACTTGTCGCAAGCCATAAATATTAAATAAGAAAGTAAAAAAGGTTGTAAATACTATAATGTAAGCAATAGCCATATTTGTATTGAGATCAAAAGCGCTGTAGTTTGTATTGTAAAAAACTTCCTTTAAGCCAAAAGGAATTACGAATATGAACCCAAATAGAAAAACCCAACTTATAATCGTTATGAAATGATAAGTTCGCATGAGTGGTTTTACAATGACTTGATATAACGAATAAAATAGTACATTAATAAAAATAAAAAGATTCCCTAAAAATGAACTGTTGTTCTCTGAAACCTGTCCATACCAAATTAAGCTGATGGCACCCAAAGCGCCAATACTAAGCCCCAATAGTTTAGCTCCTGTTACCCGTTCTTTTAAAACGATAACACTCATAATAAAAACAACTGTAGGGGCAGATGTCATTATTATTGATGTATCTATGGGTGATGTTAAATTAAGGCCATGAAAAAAAGACAATTGATTCATGGAGGCTCCAAATAAACCACACAAAGCCAGTTTAAAAAAGTCTTTTTTTGCTACTTTTTCCTTAATAAAAAACTTGATACCCCAAAAAAGTAAACCAGCACCAACCACTCTGAAAATAACCAGTGCATTAGGGTTGACTTTTTCGGGCATGATGTCTTTGGCAATAAAATGATTTGCGGCATAAATAACATGACCTGCAAACAGCGCCAAATGTGCTTTTATAATATGACTTCGCAATGTTTAAGTTTTATCCAAAGGAATTTAAAACTCAAAAGTAAACCTATTATTTTACAAATATTTAGGCGTTCCATTTTTTAGGGATTAAACACACATATTTCTATTTAAAGCTTAAATTTGCACCCTTGAAGCCGTCATTACAAGAAGCAAAACAACGTGGTAATGTTTTAAATTGCTAGATTGCTTCTCCCGATAGCCATCGGGATTCGCAATGACGTTAATTTTTTTAAAATAGTTATGAAATATAATTTCAACGAGATAGAAGCCAAATGGCAAAAATACTGGGCGGAGAATCAAACGTTTAAAGCTGAGAATAATAGTGAGAAACCTAAGTACTATGTGTTAGATATGTTTCCTTACCCAAGTGGTGCGGGGTTGCATGTAGGCCATCCGCTAGGTTATATTGCTTCAGATATTTATGCACGTTATAAACGTCATAAAGGTTTTAATGTATTGCACCCCCAAGGGTATGATTCTTTCGGTTTGCCTGCAGAACAATATGCTATTCAAACAGGACAGCACCCTGCCATTACAACCGCTGAAAATATAAAAACTTATCGCCGTCAGTTAGATCAAATTGGGTTTTCTTTCGATTGGTCTCGTGAAGTGAGAACCTCAGATCCTAAATATTACAAATGGACCCAATGGATTTTCATTCAATTATTCGAATCGTGGTTTAATTATGATACTAGTAAGGCTGAAGATATTTCAGATTTAATCAAAATATTTGAAGCCGAAGGTAATACCAATGTCAACGCTGCTTGTGACGATGACGTTTCAAATTTTACTGCTCAAGATTGGCAAAACTTCTCTTCTGAAGAAAAACAAAAAATACTACTTCAATATCGTTTAACTTATTTGGCCGAAACTGAAGTAAACTGGTGTCCCGCTTTAGGAACTGTGTTAGCAAATGATGAAATCGTCAATGGTGTTTCAGAGCGTGGCGGCCATCCCGTTATCAGAAAGAAAATGACACAATGGAGTATGCGCATTTCGGCGTATGCTGAACGCTTACTTCAAGGATTAGACACCATTGATTGGACCGATTCATTAAAAGAAAGTCAACGTAATTGGATAGGAAAATCGGTTGGAGCTTCAGTTACTTTTAATATTAATGGACACGACGAAACTATTGAAGTTTTCACCACACGCCCCGACACCATTTTTGGAGTCAGTTTTATGACACTCGCTCCAGAACATGATTTAGTCTCCAAAATCACAACGCCTGAGCAAAAAGCTGAAGTAGAGGCTTATGTTGAGGCCACATCTAAACGCAGTGAACGTGATAGAATGTCAGATGTAAAGACCATTTCTGGTGTGTTTACAGGAGCATATGCAGAACACCCGTTTACAAAAGAACTTATTCCCATCTGGACTGGCGATTACGTGTTAGCAAGTTACGGAACCGGTGCGGTTATGGCGGTGCCTTGTGGTGACCAACGTGATTACGATTTTGCAAAACATTTCGGGATTGACATTCCTAATATTTTTGAGGGCGTTGATATTTCTGAAGAAGCATTCGCCGATAAAGATAAGACGATTATTGCCAATAGTGATTTTATTAACGGCATGAACTATAAACAGGCTACCAAACGTGTTATATACGAATTGGAGCAAATTGGACAAGGCAAAGGAAAGACTAACTACCGCTTGCGTGATGCGGTATTCAGTCGTCAGCGCTATTGGGGAGAACCATTTCCGGTGTATTATGTAAATGGCTTACCGCAAATGATTGCTACAGAACATTTACCCATTGAACTGCCGGAAGTTGAAAAATATTTACCAACCGAAACCGGTGAGCCTCCATTAGGAAATGCCACCGTTTGGGCTTGGGACCGCCTCAAGGCGGAAGTAGTGTCAAATGATGAAATCGATAATGAGAACGTCTTCCCTTTGGAATTAAATACCATGCCAGGTTGGGCTGGAAGTAGCCAGTACTTTAACCGCTATATGGATCCACATAATGAGGAGGCCATCTTTTCAAAAGAAGCCATTAATTATTGGCAACAAGTAGATTTGTACATCGGTGGTTCAGAGCATGCCACGGGACATTTATTATACTCTCGCTTTTGGCAAAAGTTTATGTTCGATAAAGGCTATGTCAACCATGATGAGTATGCTAAAAAACTGATTAACCAAGGGATGATTTTGGGGACTAGTGGTTATATTAACATGGCAATTTGTGCAATAAAGTTTAATACTCCAGCGGGCACTGGTTCAAAAGCAATAACTTACTTTGTACCAATAGATTCAGTTGATGCTAATAATGAACTAAAGGAAGAGTATAAAAAACTTTTACGTGATAAAACCATGCTTGGTTATGAATATCATGATGTAAAAGAAAGTGAAATAATTGAAGAGACATTTTCAGTTCATAAAACTATTGTTCCTGTTAATGCTATTGATAATTCTGATAAATTAATTATTGAGAATTTTTATAAATGGAAATATCCAAATTCAGATAGTAAGAAAGCTAGAATTATTGAATTTATAAGTTTAGGAGAGGGGATTAAAGTTGGTCGTGAAGTCGAAAAAATGTCCAAATCCAAATACAACGTCGTCAACCCAGACAATATTTGTGAGGATTATGGTGCAGATAGTTTACGTTTATATGAAATGTTTTTAGGGCCTTTAGAACAATACAAGCCTTGGAATACTGCTGGTATTACAGGAGTGCACTCTTTCTTAAAAAAGTTATGGAAACTGTATTTTGATGATAACGGACTAAAAGTTACTGATGAAGAACCTTCAAAAGACAGTTTAAAAACACTTCATAAAACCATTAAAAAAGTAGAGGAAGATATTGAGAATTTCTCATTCAATACCTCCGTATCCACCTTTATGATTGCGGTTAATGAATTAACAGCGCAAAAGTGCAACAGCAAAGCTATTTTAGAGCCTTTATTGGTTTTAATATCTCCTTATGCGCCGCATATTGCCGAAGAACTTTGGAGCGCCTTAGGAAATTCAGAGTCCATTTCAATAGCAACTTTTCCAAAATTTGATGAAAGTCATTTGGTAGAGAGCAGCAAAAATTACCCTATATCGTTTAATGGTAAAATGCGTTTCACCATGGAATTACCATTAGATTTGAGTAAAGAGGATATAGAAAAAGCCGTTTTAGATTTTGAGAAAACTAAAGATCAATTACAAGGGCGTACTCCTAAAAAGGTGATTGTAGTACCTGGTAAGATTGTGAATATAGTAGGGTAACAAAAGAACATCATTCTAGAGGAGTCTCTATGATGTGGACACTACGTGGAAATCTGTTAATTGAGATTTCTCACTGCGTTCGAAACAACAGCTATTTGTTACACTGAGCGCAGTTGAAGTGTTATTTCAGGTTTTCATATTTGGATAAGATTCTGAAATGAATTCAGAATGACAACGAAATTTAAGAGGAAATATGGAAGGCTTTAACATAGACTATATTGAAATTATAGGTTTAATAGCAGCTGTATTAACCACGGCGGCCTTTTTGCCCCAAGTATATAAAACCTGGAAAACAAAAGACGTGGAGTCCTTTTCCTTACCCATGTTTCTTATCTTTTTTATTGGGATTTTATTTTGGCTCATCTATGGTATTTTGGTAAAAAGTATAGCCATGATTTTAGCCAATTCCATTACTATCATTTCTTCGTTTTTATTGCTTTACTTCAAAATTAAGTATAGCAAACCTTAATTCATCATTTTTAATGTATCTGCTAGATAGCAGTAGAGTCGTTTTTCTTATTAAGAAAGTGTAGGATTCATCTTTGAAGTTGTCCGTTTATTCATATTCATAATGAAACGTTAAATTTGATATTGAATAGTCAAATATCAAATTTTTATTAAATAGAATACAAAACTTTTATTATAAATTTGTAACCGTTTTTAAAAAATGACTTTAAAATTATAACAATATGAAAATTGGTGTTCCTATTGAAATAAAAAACCACGAGAATCGTGTTGGTATGACACCTTCGGGCGTGTTTGAATTAACGAAAAGAAATCATACTGTTTTTGTCCAGAAAAATGCAGGTTTTGGTAGTGGATTTTTTGATAGCGACTATGTAAAAGCAGGAGCCACTATTCTTGACACCATTGAGGAAGTGTATGATGCAGCCGAAATGATTGTTAAGGTTAAGGAACCCATTGAAAAGGAATACACTTTAATAAAATCACATCATACGGTATTTACCTATTTTCATTTTGCATCTAGTGAAGCCTTAACAAAGGCAATGATTAAAAGTAAATCGGTTTGTATTGCTTCCGAAACAGTTGAAAACGCTGATGGGTCGTTACCTCTTTTAATTCCTATGTCTGAAGTAGCTGGGAGAATGTCGATTCAGCAAGGCGCTAAATATCTAGAAAAACCTATCAAAGGTCGTGGTATTCTTTTGGGTGGTGTACCAGGAGTTCCACCAGCAAAAGTGTTGGTATTGGGAGCTGGAATAGTTGGTTATCAGGCAGCAAAAATGGCAGCTGGTCTAGGAGCACTTGTAATTATCATGGATATTAATATGAAAGCACTTAGGTATGTAAGTGACTCAATGCCTAATAATGTTATTAGTGAATTTTCCAGTGAATATAACATAAGGAAACATATAAAGGATGCTGATTTAATTATTGGAGGCGTGTTAATTAAGGGTGCTAAAGCTCCTAAATTAATTACAAGAGATATGTTAAAAGAGATGCGTCCTGGTACGGTGATTGTTGATGTAGCAGTAGATCAAGGTGGCTGTTTTGAAACGACAAGACCAACAACGCATGAGGAACCAACCTACATCATTGATGATGTGGTACATTACTCTGTTGCCAATATGCCAGGAGCTGTTCCTTACACCTCAACAATGGCTTTAACAAATGTAACCTTACCTTATGTTATAAAGTTGGCAAACGAAGGATGGGAAAAAGCTTGCGAACATAGTGCGCCTTTGGCAAAAGGATTAAATGTTGTAAAAGGAAAAATTGTCTATAAAGAAATTGCTGATGCCTTCGATTTACAATTTGAAATGGCTTAATTAGTAGTTGAATTGATTAATAGCGAAAAGACTCTGGTAAATAATTTATCAGAGTCTTTTTTAATGAGAGCCTAAGTTAAAATTTGTTAAATAATTTATTTTTTTAATCTGACAAAGTTTCAGAAGCTAGAACATGGTTCAATTATTGCTATCTTTACCTTGTAATGAAAAATTGAAAATATGATTGGATATTATATATTAATTGGAGGTATAGCCCTAGTAAGTTGGGCGGTAAGTAATACCCTAAAACGAAAGTTTGATAAGTATTCTAAAACACCTTTACGAAATAGTATGAGTGGTGCAGAAATAGCCCAAAAGATGCTATCAGACCATGGGATTTATGATGTGGAGGTTATTTCAACACCTGGAAGATTAACAGATCACTATAATCCAAAAAATAAAACAGTAAACTTAAGTGAATCTGTGTATCATCAGCGTAATGCTGCAGCGGCAGCAGTAGCAGCACATGAATGTGGTCATGCGGTTCAGCACGCTCAGGCTTATAGCTGGTTGCAAATGCGTTCTACTTTAGTGCCTGTAGTGAGTGTAAGTTCCGGCATGTCTCAGTGGTTAATTATTGGCGGTCTCGTTTTGGGTGGAGCTGCCGGATTAGGCCTAGGATGGTGGGTTGCTGTAGCTGGATTAGTCATGATGGGCTTCGCTACACTATTTAGTTTTATAACACTTCCTGTAGAATACGATGCGAGTAACAGAGCATTGGCATGGTTAAAGAATAAGAATGTTGTAACTCCAGATGAATATAAGGGTTCTGAGGATGCCTTAAAATGGGCCGCTAGAACCTATTTAGTAGCAGCCATTGGCGCTCTAGCGAATTTATTATATTGGGCGTTACAAGTTTTTGGTAGAGATTAATTTAAAAACTATAACACTATAAAAGCTCTGAAATATCAGAGCTTTTTTGTTTCTTTAAGACACATTCATTTAAGTGAAAAATCCTTTAGAATATTACAAAGAACACTCAGAAATCTATCGATTAAAGGCTAGGTCCTGTAATAAACGAATGACTTCTTTAAGTTTATTACGACTACTAGTTTTTGTTTTAACAGGTTTAGGTATATATATCGCTTTCAATATTTGGCAATTAACTGTAGCGATAACCATTATCGGCATTATCATATTTTTAAAATTACTTTCAAGATATACTGATGTAAAGTATAAAAAAGCCTTTAACGAAGCTTTGGTTAAAATTAATGAAGATGAAATAAAAATAGCATCGGGTGATTTTCATGACAGAGACAAAGGAGAACCATTTCAAGAACCCAATCACTTTTATAGTTTGGATATTGATTTGTTCGGTCGGGGCTCGTTTTTCCAGTTCATTAATAGAACAACTATTAAGGAAGGAACAGAAACACTTGCCTTCTTATTGAAGGAAAATAATATTAAAGAGATTCCCATTAGGCAAAAAGCTATTGAAGAACTTTCAAAAAAAGTGGAATGGCGTCAACATTATGCTGCTACATCTAGTTTGGTTAAAGTAGAAACACCTGCCATAGACATTGTTTATTGGTTAAAAAATTACCACACATTTTTACCAAATTTCGCAAAGTGGCTACCACCAGTTTTTACAGCCTTTACCTTAGTTTTATTGGGACTAACATTAACAAATCTCCTTGAGATCTCTTTTATTGGGTATTGGTTATTAGTAGGTCTAGCTTTTACAGGACGTTATATAAAAAAGATAAATGCTTTATCGCTACATACAGATAAAGTGAAAGATACGTTTAGGCAATATGCACAATTGTTACAGTTGATCGAATCAGAAACTTTTTCTTCAGAACTTCTTATTAAAAAACAAAAACAAATTAAATCTGAAACTAAAGAAGCTTCTATCATTTTTAAGGAACTCTCTAGAGCATTAGATGCTTTAGATAATAGAAATAATATCATTGGAGCCATTTTTGGCAATGGTTATTTTTTAACCGATATAAAAAACAGTTATCGCATTGAAAAGTGGATTAAAAAATATGCCAACAAGGTTGAAGATTGGTTTGAAGTAGTCTCGTTTTTTGATGCTTATAACTCATTAGGAAATTATGCTTTTAATCACCCAGAACATATGTATCCTGAAATTTTAGAGAATAATATAGTCATTAAAGCCACAGGATTAGGGCATCCACTTTTAGATAAATCAAAACGTATCGATAGTGATTTAATTATTGAAAGCGAACAATTTTTTATTGTTACAGGAGCGAATATGGCCGGAAAGAGTACGTTTTTAAGAACCGTATCATTGCATATTGTTATGGCAAATGTTGGATTACCTATTTGTGCTAAAACCAGTCAGTATACACCAGTAAAACTTATTACCAGTATGCGAACCACAGACTCATTAACCGATGATAGTTCATATTTCTTTTCAGAGTTAACGAGGCTTAAATTTATTGTCGATACTATTAATAGAGAGCCTTATTTTATAGTTTTAGATGAAATATTGAAAGGAACCAATAGCACTGATAAAGCTATTGGCTCTAAAAAGTTTGTTGAAAAATTAGTAACATCGAAGGCAACAGGAATCATTGCTACTCATGACTTAAATTTATGCGAGATAGAGAAGCAATTAGATGACGTGAAGAATTATTATTTTGATGCTGAAATTATTAATGATGAGCTTCATTTTGATTATAAATTAAAGAAAGGGATTTGCCAAAACATGAATGCTTCATTTCTACTTAAAAAAATGGATATTGTTTAAAATAAATCAACTTTGAGCACTCAAAAAACCTATGATATTACCATAGTTGGAGGCGGCATAGTTGGTACAGCCTCTGCATATAAACTGCAGTTAAAGTATCCATCCTTAAAAATTTTACTTATTGAAAAGGAGGAGAAATTGGCAGCACACCAAACGGGTAACAACTCGGGGGTTATTCATTCTGGGTTATATTACAAACCAGGTTCCTTAAAAGCAAAAAATTGTGTTGATGGTAGACACCAATTAGTGGCTTTTGCAAAAAAGTACAAAGTAAAACATGAGGTGTGTGGAAAGGTTGTAGCTGCCGTAGATGAAAACGAATTACCTTTTCTAAATAAAATCTTCAACAATGGGCTTGCTAATAATACCGAAAGCATTGAAAAAATTAATACCAATCAGTTAAAAGATATTGAGCCACATGTGAAAAGCATTGGTGGTATTTGGGTGCCTTGTACTGGAATCATCGATTTTAAAGGCACCACAGAAACCCTAGCAGAATTGGTAATTGCTCATCAACCAAAAAGCAAAATAGTTTTAGGAGAGGAAGTGTTAAATTATGTGCATGGAAGCGAAACCTCTCAAGTAATTACGGCTAAAAACAGGTACACCACTAAGCACATGATTTTTTGTGGTGGTTTACAGGCAGACCGACTGGCCAAAAAGGATAATGTAACCTTAAATGAACGCGTTGTGGGCTTTAGAGGTGACTATTATAACCTTACTGAAAAAGCGAAAACTAAAGTTAGAAATTTAATTTATCCAGTACCCAATCCTGCTTTTCCTTTTTTGGGAGTTCATTTTACCAGAATGGTAAATGGCGATGTAGAGTGCGGGCCAAATGCGGTATTAACTTTCAAGAGAGAAGGTTATGGCAAAACTGATTTCGATTTAAGAGATACCATGAATGCCTTGTCTTATTCAGGAACTTGGAACCTACTTAAAAACCACACAGGTTTTGCTCTCAACGAATACAGAAGAGCATTTTCTAAGAGAAGGTTTTTAAAGACTTTACAAAGACTTATTCCAACTTTAACTATGAGTGATATAGAGCCTGGAAGAGCAGGTGTAAGAGCTATGCTGTTAAAAGAAGATGGTACTATGCAAGATGACTTTAGGATTGAATACAATGATAAAAGTATTCATGTGCTTAATGCCCCCTCCCCTGCGGCCACCGCCTGTTTAGCTATTGGAGATAAAATTTGTGAAATGGCTACCAAACATTTTAGTTTAAAATAAGGATTAGCTAGGCTATATAGTAATGTAAAAATCTATACCTTTTTAATCACATTGGTAACAATACCCCAAATAACAAAACTATTTTCTGGTGTTACTTTAATGATAGGGTAATCAGGGTTTTCTGGTTGTAACCAAATCTCACCATTTTGAACTTTTAATCGTTTTACAGTAAACTCGCCATCTAAAAAGCATACAGCAATTTTATTATTTTCAGGCTCAAGACTTCGATCAATCACTAATAAATCATTATCTTCTAATCCAGCACCTATCATTGATTGACCACTTACCCGCGCAAAAAAGGTAGCTTCTTTATTTTTAACAAGTTCCCTATCTAAAGACAACCGTTGTTCTTTAAAATCCTCGGCAGGAGATGGAAACCCAGCTGAAATTCCTGCATCGAAGAATAAAGCTCCTAGTGAATCGTTTACATCTTCGGGTGTGAAGAATGTTAAGTTTGTAGATTTATGTAATATCATTTTACTTTAATAATGTCGTTAATATTAGTAGTATATCTTGGTGATAAGCGTTCTTGTCGCATTTTCCATGTCCGTTCTAGGTCTTGATTTGCAATTTTTATTTTATAGTCACCGTATTTAGTGTTCAGTTTATCAATTGACTTCATTAAGGGTTGATGCTTAGGGTCTTCTTTTTCAAACATATTAAGTTGAAAATTATCTGTTGGAACTAATCCTGATACTACAACACCAGCTCTTTTGTACTTAATACCCTTTTTAAATATAGAAGTGACAGCTTTTACGGCTTCTCTACTAATCACCAGCGATGAATTGGTTGGATATGCTAAGTTTACTACCATACTACCACGGTGTTGTTCCATATCTTTTTTGTGTCTATCACTACTCAACATTACATAAATAATATAACAACTAGAATCTTGTTTGCGTAATTTTTCAGCGCAATTTGAAGCAAAAGTTGAAATGCGTTCTTTTATATAGTCTAAATCATCATAGGTATAATCAAAACTACGGGTAGTGGCAATAGCTCTTTTGGTTTTTATTTCGTCTAACTTTAATATTGGAATACCCTCCAGTTCCTTTTTTAGTTTAAATCCTGTTGATCCAAAGTTTTTTCGGACCCAACTATCGGAAAGGTTTGTAAAATCTATTGCCTTTGTGCAACCTTTGGCTTTTAATTGTTTTTGTAGCCCCCTGCCTATCCCCCACACAGATTCTAATTGAATCCACTGTAGTGCTTTTAGGCGCTTTTCTTCAGAATCAATGACATAAACCCCTTTTGTTTTATCTGGAAATTTACGTGCTATTTTATTAGCTACTTTACTAAGCGCTTTAGTAGGAGCAATTCCAACGCAAGTAGGTATTCCAGTCCATTTTAAAATACGTTGTCGCATTTGGAAACCGTATTCCTCAAAATCGACATACTTAAAGCCTTTAAATGCAACAAAAGCTTCATCAATACTATAAACTTCAATATCTGGAGTAAATTGTTCCAGTATTTTCATAACCCGATTACTCATGTCGCCATATAGTGGATAGTTTGAAGAAAGCACAGTAATATTATGAGCCTTACAAAAGCTTTCCCATTTAAAAATAGGCGCTCCCATAGGCAAACTTAACGCCTTAGCTTCGTCACTTCGTGCGATAACGCACCCATCGTTATTTGATAGAATAGCAATGGGCTTTCCTTGTAAGTTAGGGTTAAAAACGCGTTCGCAAGAAGCATAGAAATTGTTACAATCTATTAACGCAAACATACTTTGTAAAGATACAAGAAAATGATATGAAAGCGAATAGATTTTCTATTTCACAGTATAAAATAATTATGAAAGAGAGGCAGACTAAATTAAATACTTAGCCTACACTAACACAAAAACTTCTTAAATGTCTTAAAAAGAAGATTGTTGGAAATTATCTGTAGAAGAAGAGATATTAGTCATATCAGAAACCACTAATGTACATGCGTAAGCAAGAAAAATAATAACTAAAATACCTAATATTTTTTTCATGGTAGAATTATTTTGAGACTGCTAACTTAGGAAAAACATCGTTTAAATGAAATATTTTTACGATTAAATGAATTTTCAACACTAAATTAAAAAGTAACGCCTTCAATAGTTTTAAAATTCAAAATAGCTTTACTATCTGAAAGTAATGACACATAATGACAAACCGCCAATAATCGTTCGTATAAATTTTCGCTTTTAAAATCAATGGTTTTTGGTAATCGTTCTAAAACCAGTTTATCATAATTAGAGGCTTTTCCATCAAAATTATGGTTTACAGCATTGGTGTAAACCCCTAGAAGTTTATTAATAATTTGATAACCAGCAATTTCTTTATCAATCACTTCTTCAGATTGATAAATATTGTCAATACTAATTTTTATAATGTCCTTTATTTGAGCTTCGTACTTACTCTTGTCTAGAAGCGCACAATCAAAAGTTCCATTTAAAATGGCATCTTCATTTGTCATAAAAATATCAACAGCCTCATCAATTAGAGTCCCGATAGCTAGCGCTCTCAAATAACCAATGCGTTCTTGCTTGCTAGATAAATTATAATAATTTTCAGGTATGATAGTATTCCTAATAATTTTAGACAAATACTCTAGGGCAAACTCTTCATCTATAAGCCCTAGGTTAATTCCGTCTTCAAAATCTATGATGGTATAACAGATATCATCAGCGGCCTCAACCAAAAAGGTTAACGGGTGTCGTGTATAGCTAATATCTGATTTATTTCGCTTTAAAAGACCTAAATCTTTGGCTACATTGTCAAACAATTTCTTTTCCGATTGAAAAAAACCATACTTCTTGTCGGCAATATGAGACGTTGGTTTTTTTGGTAAGGACTCTTTAGGATACTTCATAAAAGCTCCTAAAGTAGCGTAACTCAATCTCAGATTTTTTTGGGTTATAATTTTAAATCCGTTAGCATTACCCTCAAAATCACATAAATCTTGATACTCCTTGTCGGTTAATTGGCCCTTATATTTAAGACCTGCTCCTGTTTTAAAGAATTCTCCAATAGCTTTTTCCCCCGAATGCCCAAACGGCGGATTACCTATATCATGCGCTAAAGCTGCTGCGGCAACAATGGCACCAAAATCGTTTACTTGATAGCCAAAAACTTCTTTTAAATGTGGATATTTTTCAAGTAACTTCTTCCCTACTTTGCGCCCTAAAGAGCGCCCTACAACACTCACCTCTAAACTATGGGTTAAACGTGTATGCACAAAATCTGTTTGAGATAGTGGAATAACTTGGGTTTTATCCTGTAGGCTTCTAAACTCTGAGGAGAAAATAATTCTATCATAATCAACTTCAAAACCTACTCGAGTTTCATCTTGTTCTTTTCGTAACCGTTTATTGGTGTCACCAAAGCGTTTTAAGGAGAGTAATTGTTCCCAATTCATAGTTGTAATTTAAAGCCTTGGCAAGATAAATAAATTCAATAAAAAGAAAACCAAAATTCTCTTAACATTAAAGTAACCTAAAAATGAAATAGCATTAACAATTTAGTAACATTAAAAACTGGATTATATCGGTTATTTGCAGAAATAATTATCCGTTTTAAAATGAAACAATTAGTAGTATTATTTTTCATCCTTTTTTCAGTAAGCTTGTTTGCCCAAAACACAGGTTTAGTTGTTGGAAAGATTTTGGATAAAGAAATGGATAATACACCTTTAGCATTTGCGAATGTTTATGTTAAGGGAAGCTCATCAAAAGCTACTTCTGATTTCTCAGGCATGTTTCTTTTAGAAAACCTACAAGATGGAGAATATACTTTGGTTTGTAATTTTCCTGGGTATGAAAGTAAGGAGATTAATATTACAGTTGATTCTGCTGAACCCACAGAAATCAAGTTAGCTTTAGGCGCTTTTACCTTACCATCTCAAATGGAAACGGCATTAGTTGAGAGCCCTTTAGAAAAGAAAACACTTAAGCAGACAGCTACTTCACTAAATTAACTTTTAGTTTTTTACCTAAATCACACTTTATTTAATTTTTAGGCATTAACTTATCAGAAGGTTTTTACTCTCTGAATGAGCATTGAAAATTATTCATTTAAAGAATATTTTCAATGTTAAGAAATTGTTTAGAATAGATTTCGCATACTTCCATTTCGTAACATTATCATAACTCTTTTATTACTGTACTTTAATCTGTAGATAACACGGTATTTACATAATGTGCATTTCTTTGCAGCGAGAAATTAAAATGAAATAATGAAACAATTTATACTATTATTATTACTCTTTACAACGGTATTTGGTTATGCGCAAAATACGGGTTCGGTAAAAGGAAAACTTACCGATAAGGAATATAATAATGAACCATTAGCCTTTGCAAACGTATTGGTAAAAGGAACTACTAAAGGAACCACTTCAGATTTTGATGGATTATATCAGTTATTAGATTTAGAAATAGGTGAGTATACCTTAGTATTTAGTTTTGTAGGTTACGAAACACAAGAAATTAAAGTTACTATTAGTGCTGGTAAAACAGTTGAACTTAATGTTGAAATGGGAGCTAGTGCTGCAGCTCTAGACGCTGTTATACTTGCGCCTGTAACTACAAAACGTGAAAGTGAGACAGCTTTATTGTTGGAACAAAAAAAGGCTGTAGAAATAAAGCAAAGTATTGGAGCTCAAGAATTATCTAGAAAAGGGGTTAGTGATGCTGCTGGTGCAGTTGCTAAGATTTCTGGTGTGTCAAAACAAGAAGGGTCAAGTAATGTTTATGTACGTGGACTTGGGGACAGATACTTAAATACCTCCATGAATGGTTTATCCTTACCATCTAATGATGTAAATAAAAAGAATATAGATTTAAACTTATTTTCATCAGATGTTATTCAAAATGTATCTATTAGTAAAGCTTACAGTGCCAAATTTTATGGAGATTTTGCTGCTGGAAATGTAGATATTACTTCAAAAGAGCACAAAGGAAGTTTTTTTGTAGATGTCGTATCGGGTACAGGTTTCAATACCAATGCTATAGGTGAAAATTTTGTACGTAGCGAAGGCACTGGTTACTTTGGGTATTACGGAAGGTATGCTCATAACCCATTTGCTGTTGTCTTGTCTCATGGTGTAGATCCAGAAGCTGCAAGTACGCCAATTAATGTTTCCTATGGAGGGTCTTTAGGACACTCATTTAAATTTGAAAATGGCTCTAAATTAAGCCTGTTCTTAACTGGTAGTTTTGAAAATGGTTACGAATATAGAAATGGTAAAAACGTAGACTTCACTACTGTAGAAAAGAAGGCTTTTGAAGTCTCTGAAGAATACGAGTATAGCACCACTACAACAGCTATGGCTAATGTAAACTACAGAATAGATAGTGACAATAGTTTAATCTTTAATTCTGTATTCATTAATAGTTCTTCTGATGAAGTTGGTTACTACGGGATAGATGGTAAAGGTAGAAACAGAGATGCTATTTTAGATACAGACCAGGGTTTTTACCAACAGAACATTCAGTTTGACCAAACAAGAATGTTCGTAAATCAGTTGTTAGGTAAACACAAATCTGGGAAACTAGAATTAGATTGGGGATTTGGTTATAATAAGGTGTTCTCTGATCAACCAGATAGAAAACGTTTTAGTGTTGAAAACTATCAATTTGCTTTAGATAATGACGAGACAACTTTCCCTACCTTCTATAGCAATGTGGTATTTGATAATCAACGTTATTTTCAAAATATTGAAGATGATGAGTATAACGGGCGTTTAAACTTAGCTTACGAAGTAAAAGAAAACCTAAAATTCAACATTGGATATAACGGACGTCACAAAACAAGACAGTTTAATAATATAAGATACGGTTATGATATTGTTGATGGTGATTACCAAATTACAGATATTAATAATCTTAATGCGGTTTTCAATCTTGAAAATCTTAATATCAATGATGATTCTAACGGTATTTACGAGTTAAAAGTTATTAATCCCTACCCAACATTATCAAACACGAACAGACCCGGCTTATTCGAAAATACTTACAGTGGAGAATTAGACGTTCATGCCGGTTATGTTGATGCTGAAATTAAGGCAGGTGAAAAATGGTTGTTTGTTCCTGGAGTGAGACTAGAGAGATTCGAGCAAAAGATAGATTACGATGTAATCAACCTAGGAAATAATGGCGTAGATTCTAAATCATCTGAAGAGACATTTGTCCTACCAAGTTTAAACATTAAATATACTTTAAACGAAGATCAAAACTTACGTTTTTCTGCAAGTAAAACAGTATCTACTCCAGAGTTTAAGGAAATTGCACCTTTCGTTTACGAAGACGTATCTACAAGAATTGGAGGTAACCCAGATGTGCTTGGATATTCAGATATATTGAATATTGATTTTAAATACGAATGGTTCTTTGGTAAAAGTGAAATCTTTTCAGCAGGTGTTTTTACTAAACAGATTGATAACCCAATTAACTTGGTTGTTGTTGGTGATGCTACTGGAACACAACGTTATGTAAGAACTGGTAATCAAGCAACTATATATGGCTTTGAGGTAGAGTTAAGAAAAAATCTTTTAGTAGATGAAGATGAAAATGCCAATTTATCTTTTGGAATTAATGCGACCTATATGAAAACCGAACAAGATTTATATGAAACTATAGATGGTACCTTCGATTTAGCTTTCAATAGAACTGAAGATGAATTACAAGGTGCTTCTCCATTCTTATTAAATGCAGACGTTAGTTATTCTCCAACATCGTTCGAAAATTACAAACCCGTAGCCAACTTAGTGTTCTCTTATTTTTCAGATCGTATTGATGCTCTAGGGTCTGGTGATTTAGGGAATATTATAGAAAAAAGTGTTCCAACTTTAGACTTTATCTGGAAAAATACGATTAAAGAAAATTTCGAAATCAATTTTAGTGCTAAAAACCTACTTAACCCAACGATTCAGTACGTAAGAGAAGATCAAAACTTAGGCGATGTTCTTGTTGTATCTGCAAATGGAAAAGGTGTTACAGATTACAAAAGAGGTATGAATATAGGACTTCAACTTAAATATAAATTTTAAAAATAAATCTAATCAAAAAATCAAATAAAAAATTAATAACAATGAAAAAACAATTAATCTTAGCCTTAGCATTAGTTTCAATGGTATTCTCTTGTACCACAGACGATACTGCAGATATTATAATTAATGACAACAGCATAACTAACAACGGTGGTGGTTCAACAGATCCTAGAACTATTTTCTTGTCAGGTACTTATACTGAAGATTTAACTTTAGATGCCAATAACACCTATAAATTAAATGGGTCATTAATTATGACCGATGGGACTACATTAACAATTCCTGCAGGTATGACCATTGAGGCTTTAGCTTCTGGAGCCGATGTTTATATCGCTATTTCACAAGGTGCTAAAATCGTTGCTAATGGTACTGCCGATAATCCAATAGTATTAACTTCTGATGCTTCTAGTCCTGCGGCTGGAGATTGGGGCGGTTTAATCATTTTAGGTAAGGCACCTATTAACTCTGTTACTGGAACTGCAACTGCAACATCAGAAATTGCAAGTTTACCTTATGGAGGTCAAACAACAGATGATAACTCTGGATCGTTAAACTACGTAAGAGTTGAATACTCTGGTGGTGCAGCAGATGGTCAATCTGAAAACAACGGATTTTCTTTTTACGGTGTAGGTAGCGGCACAGTTGTTAACTACATTCAAGCTTATGCTGGTAAAGATGATGGTATTGAGTTTTTTGGAGGAACAGTAAACGCAAGCTATGTTTCTGTTATCAATGCCGAAGATGATTCTGTAGATTGGACCGAAGGTTATGCAGGTACATTAACTAACGTTTATATTTCTAATAGAACTACAGATGATAAGGCTATTGAGGCAGATGGTTATAATACAGATTTCAGTAACGCTACTGGTGTATTCTCTAAACCAACTGTAACTAATTTAACCATTGTAGGTGAAGGAACTGCTGCTGGTCATTCTGAAGCTGTTAGGTTAAGAGCAGGTACTCAAGGCATCTTTACTAATGTACACATTACAGGTTACATTGAAGGATTTGACCTTGATGATACTGATACTGGAAATGGAGTAGTAAGTGATGATTTACAAGTAACAGGCGTTACTTTCGTGGATGTTACTACTAAAATGAAAAATGATACATCAGTATCTTTTACAGATTCAGATTTTTACACTGGAGAAGGTTCGGGTACAGCAACGGATTATGCTACTTGGGGAGCTGGGTGGACAAAACAATAAACTCTTTCTTTCAAAACAAAAAAGCATTCTCATGTAGAGAATGCTTTTTTGTTTATTTTAAGACTATTAATTACAAGGCACCATCATTATTTACCTTAGCAACTTTGGTGATTTTAGAATCTTCATAATTTACTTCATTTGCTTCACCATTTACCCAAAATGTCCACTTTCCTTGCTTTTTACCATTCTTATAATTTCCAATAGCCACTTTGTTTCCTTGGGCATCAAAACTAGTCCAAGTACCATGTAATTGCCCTTCTTTATTGAAAGTTCCTTTTTGTTGTATGCTTCCATCAGCATAAAAGTAGGTCGTCTCAATTAAATCACCTTTTTGCTCATGTTTTACTTTATTTGTGTCTTGAGCAAAGGCTGATATTCCTATAAATAAAACTGCTAGTATAAAAATATATTTTTTCATTTTGTATGGCTTTTAACTAATTATTAATCGAATTTACAAATTACTTAACTTTTAAACAACACTGACTTAACGTTATCTTAACATTAAAATTTTAAATAACTAATAATCTGTGTATTATGTATTCAAAAAAAATTAAAACTTAACATTAGAATATTAATGAAAACTTAATATTGAGGTCATATTAAGATTAACTTGAACCTTGATATTTGCATTTGTCTTAGGACATTTAATTAGTATTTCATATAATTTATTAGTTTTTGTCGACTACATTATTATGATTTCTAATGAGACTGCCTCGAACAAGGCAGTCTTTTTTTGTTCTTAAATTAATCATTTAGAAACATTAAGTTAACATTGATTTTAGTTCTTTACAGCGACAAAAATTAATAAATTTCTAATGAAACTTAGACTTACCCTTGTGCTTTTAGTAAGCACTTTTATTTCTATTTCTGCTCAAGAAATAAGCGACACCTCTTTTGGAAAAGGTCTTATAAATTTCACTGCTAAAGACAGTTCGTTTAGCATAAAATTTGCACCTCGTTTTCAAATGCGATACATTTCATCATGGGATCATAACGGTGACCAATATGGTTCGCCCGAACATAATTTTATCATAAGACGAGCCCGATTAAAATTTGATGGTTTTGCTTACAGTCCGAAATTAAGGTATAAGATTGAGTTAGGGCTATCTAACCGTGACTTGTCTGGTGGAAACCAATTTAACCGAAACACCCCACGTTATATACTTGATGCCGTATTGATGTGGCACTTTGCAAAAAACTGGGAACTTTGGGCTGGCCAGACTAAATTACCTGGAAATGTAGAGCGCGTAATATCTTCAGGAGACCTGCAACTTGTAGACCGTTCATTACTCAATAGCAGATTCACTTTAGACCGTGATATAGGGCTTCAATTACGTCATAAATTTTATTTGGGCAATGATTTTTTAGTTCGTGAAAAATTGGCTCTTTCCCAAGGTGAAGGTAGAAACGTAACCGAAGGTAATGAAGGAGGATTACAATATACAGCACGATTAGAATTGTTACCTTTTGGAGCTTTTAAGTCTAAGGGTGATTATAAGGGGTCTGATTTAAAAAGAGAAGAAAAACCAAAGCTATCTTTAACATTTACGTATAACTTTAACGAAAATGCTGTTAGAGAAAGAGGTTTTGCCGGTGATTATATGATTAGAACCGATGGTTCCATTTACGAAACAGATCAAACAACCATATTTATTGATGCCATGTATAAACATAACGGTTTTTCATTTATGGGAGAATACGCAAAACGTACTGCCGATGATGAAATTGCTACTGAATTAGATGGCATTACACCTACCGGAGATGTAGTTTTAACCGGTAATGCCTTAAACTTACAAGCTGGATATTTATTTGAAAGTAACTTTGAAATTGCTGGCAGATACACAACTTTAGACTATGAAGCCATTACAAATGCACTTCCTGTAAAACAATATACTTTAGGTTTAAATAAGTTTATACACGGACACAAGCTAAAAGTGCAAAGTGATATCAGTTACACATCTTTAGATGGAAACGACGATAATATTAGGTTTAGATTAGGGTTTGATTTCCATTTCTAAAAAATAACGATAACATAACAATATAATCAAGAATAGTCATGATATTTGCAGATATACTACAATTAAACACAATGGATAATATTTATTTGTACATGTTGATTGCCTTAACAATTTTGGCAGTTGCAGATATTGTTGTTGGCGTTAGTAATGATGCCATTAACTTCTTAAACTCAGCTATTGGCTCCAAAGCTCTCTCATTAAGAACTATTATGATTGTTGCTAGTTTGGGTATTTTTATTGGAGCTGTATATTCTAGTGGACTTATGGAAGTAGCCAGAAAAGGTATTTTTGTACCTGCCCAGTTTAGTTTCCATGAGATTATGCTCATTTTTATGACCGTAATGATAACAGATATTCTACTGCTAGACTTTTTCAATACCTTGGGGTTACCAACATCTACTACAGTTTCTATTGTATTTAACTTGCTGGGAGCTGCTGTAATAATGGCTGTTATCAAAGTAGGTGCATCAGACACTCAAACCTTCGCAGATTTAGGTTCTTATATAAATACTAAAAAAGCTATTGAAATTATAAGTGGGATCTTGCTTTCTGTTGTTATAGCCTTTAGTATTGGAGCGATTGTTCAATGGTTTTCCCGTTTAATTTTTACCTTTTATTACACTGAAAAAATTAAAAGTTTTGGAGCTATTTTTGGTGGTTTAGCCCTTACAGCAATACTTTATTTCATTTTCATGAAAGGACTTAAAGGAACTCCTTATTACAATGAAATAAAAGATGTAATTGAAGGCAATGAGTTATACATTATCCTTGGTGGGTTTGTTGTTTTTACTTTAATATCTTTTGCATTTCAACGTATAACCAAGAAAAGTATCCTTCTAATAGTTATTGCCGTTGGTACTTTTGGTTTAGCATTAGCTTTCTCTGGTAATGACTTAGTCAACTTTATTGGTGTTCCCATGGCTGCTTATCATTCTTATGAAGCATGGTCTGTATCAGGTATAGATGCAACTGAATTTACTATGGGGGTTCTGAATAAAAAAATGCCAGCAGAACCATTCTTATTGTTCATAGCCGGAAGTATTATGGTGATTACCTTATGGTTCTCCAAAAAAGCTAAAACTGTGGCAGAAACAGAAATTAGTTTATCAAGGCAAAGTGAAACTCATGAAAAGTTCAAGCCGAATTTACTTTCAAGAAGTATTGTTAAAGGAACTACGGCTCTATCAAATGCATTGGCATCAATTATACCCAAATCTACTCAAGAAAAAGTAAACGCAAGTTTCCAAAAACCAGATTCTACCTTAATCACAAAAGATCAAAGTGTTAATGCTCCAGCATTTGATATGATTAGGGCTTCTGTAAACTTAATGGTAGCGGGAGTTTTAATTTCTATTGCAACCACCATGAAGTTACCACTATCAACTACTTATGTAACGTTTATGGTAGCTATGGGAACCTCTTTAGCTGATAGAGCTTGGGGAGCAGAAAGTGCTGTTTACAGGGTTGCTGGTGTTCTTAACGTTATAGGTGGATGGTTTTTAACCGCACTTGGAGCTTTTGCCGGAGCAGGAATAGTTGTATTCTTAATCAATTGGCATCCAGCTGTAATGACTCCCATATTGTTATTACTAACAGTTCTTTTATTGGTAAGAAATTATCTTTCCCATAAAAGAAAATCTTCTCTTTCAAAAAGTGAGGACAGCCTTAAAAGTGCAGAAAGCAGCTCTGTTCAGGGTGTTATTCATGAAAGTGCAGCTAATATAGCCAATGTTGTTAAACGTGGAAACAAGATTTACTCCAATGCCATTAATGGTTTGGCAAAACAAGATTTAGCATCTCTTAAAAAGAACCAAAAACAGATAACAAAATTATCTTTGGAAGTTGATGAACTAAGAGACAATATTTTTTACTTTATTAAGAATTTAGATGAATCTAGTGTTGGTGCAAGTAATTTTTATATTAATATCTTAGGATACTTGCAAGACATGACACAATCTTTAGAGTATATCTCAAAGGCGAGTCATAAACACGTAAATAATAATCATAAAAAACTTAAGTTTAATCAGATTAAAGAATTGAAAGAAGTAGACGAAGCCATTGAACATTTATTCAGTGATACGAAAGCTGCTTTTGATTCTCGTTCTTTTGAACACATAGGTAATATTATTAGCAGGGAAGAAAATGTGGTTTCTGTGGTTTCAGATAAAATTCAAAAACAGGTAGAGCGTACACGTAAAGAAGAATCTAGTCCTAAAAACACAACTCTTTATTTTGGACTACTTTTAGAAACAAAAGATTTATTGAAAGCTACCATGAATCTTTTAGAAGAATATCACAATGCTCATGATGCTTCTGTTATTCCAGCAAAAATATCAGATGATTCTATTATTTCTGCAGAATTATCGGAAGAAGAATAATTATTAATATAAATCTAACTAAAAAAGCTCCTAGTTGGGAGCTTTTTTATTGATGATCTTCTAGCAATGGGTCTGTTTTACCATATAATAATTCGGCTACTTCAATCAGCTTTTTTATCATATCGTTTACATTGGAATAATCATTAAAAAGTGAGGATGCCATTTCAACGGTTATCAAGTCTTTTCTAATTAATTTATCTATAGATTTATTACCAGACCTCATGCTTTCTCTGGCCTCTTGCTTTAATTTTTTAAGCTGTAGCTCATACTTTTTGCTATCGCCATTGCTATCTTTCCTAAATAGATAAATTACGCGAAGCACCTTGGCCATTTTTTTTCTTAAGTCATCATACGCACTATGCAAATGTGTATTTTCACTATGACTTGCATAAATTACATTTTTATTAAGCTCTTTGGCCTCTTTTATGATTTCAACCATTTTCCTGTTGGCTATTTTAATTTCGCCAATCATGTTAGTTTGCACTTTATTTAAATTCAACTTACTTTGAGCTGTGGTAGCAAACCTTATTATCTCTCCATAAATAGATTTTACCTTGGTGTAATAAAGCTCATCTACATTGGTCTTTAAATCTTCTTGAGAATTGTTTACCAATTGTTTCAGTTTCATCTTAGATTTTATATCCTCTCTATGAATATTCAAAGCATGAGCTACAATCTCAAAAACAGTGTTCTTATACAAGTACTGAGATTCTTGAACTAGGGCTGTTATAGCAGACCCTGGAAATTTTAATACGGCTGGGTTAAGAAATTTAGGTTCATCAACTTCTTTAGTGATTTTCTCTTTAAAAAAGCGTAATAAAAAGCGCTCTAACCTACTTATAAACGGAATCATTAAAACAACTCCCAACACGTTAAAAATGGTATGAAACAAAGCCAACTTTAAGGTATAATTTGTTGAAGCTATTTGAAATGCTTCTGATAGGTTGTTTACCAATTTAGCCAATGGAAATATTAAAGCCATGGTTACCAACCCCGTTACAACATTAAAAATAAAATGAGCCACTGCTAATCGCTTACCGGCACTGTTTGAACCTAAGGCTCCTAAAACAGCTGTTATTGTAGTGCCAATATTGGCTCCAATTGCCAATGCTAGTGCGTTCTCATATTCAATTTGTCCTGCCGAGAGAGCTGTTAATATAAGTGCCAATGTAGCGCTACTAGATTGTAAAATTGTAGTAACAACAATTCCAAGACCTGTATAAATAAGCACTCCTAGAAACCCTGAAACAGCATATTCAGATAAATCAATGTATTCTTTAAACACATCAAAACCTTCCTTCATATAATGAATGCCCAAAAAGAAAAACCCTAAACCTGCTAGTACATTACCAATACCTTTATAAACCACTTGCTTCTGAAAAGAAAACACAATTCCAAACACAAGCATGGGTAATGCTAAAGCAGATATTTTAATTTTTAGACCAAAACCTGCCACCAACCAAGCAGTAGCTGTGGTTCCTATATTGGCTCCAAATATTAAACCTAAACCACCACCAAGTGATATTAATCCTGCACTTATGAATGATATGGTGATTACTGATACTAATGAACTTGATTGAATTAACGCTGTAACTGCTGCTCCAGTTGGAATACTTTTGTAAAGTTTATTGGTGACATTTTTTAAGATAGTCTGTAAAGGTCCTTTGGTAAAAACCCTAAACCCTTCTTCAAGCATAATCATACCAAAAAGCAAAATAGCAACTCCGGCAGAAATTGTTTTAAAATTGGAGTTTAAATAAAGAGTTACTCCTAAAACAAGTAAAAGCCCAAAGAAAATAGACTTTCTAATCATGTAAATTATTTTATCTAATTATTAGTAAGCTTCAATATAGCGCAAAGTAATTACAAAAAAAATAACCTATGCAAGCCAAATAAAATATTTGTGTACAAAGGTTTAATTAATGCAACATTTTTTAACGAAAGTTAAACAACCAAAAAACTGTACCTTAGTGAAAACACCTTTTTCTATGAAAAAATTGATTCTCTGTTCTTGCTTTTTACTAGTAACCATGACTCATTCAAGCCAAAATATATCTGGTTTAGAATTATTAAACAAAGCTATTAACTATCACGACCCCAACAATAAATGGCCCTCATTTAATGGGCAATTAAGCATTACTTCGGAAATACCCGAGAGAACCTCAAGATATAGTGCTATTGAAATAAATTTACCCAACGAGTTTTTTCAAGTTATTACTAAAAGAGACTCTATTTCGACCCAAATGACTGTTGATAAAAACCATTGTGCTTTTGCTTTAAATAATTCTAAAATTATTTCAGAGGAAGACACTGAAAAATATAATCTAAATTGTAAACGTGCCAATCTCTATAAAAACTACTACACCTATTTGTACGGGTTGCCCATGAAGTTAAAAGATGTTGGAACCAACATTCATCCTAAGGTTGAAAAGAAAACCTTTAAAGGAAAAGATTATTTAGTTCTAAAAGTTTCTTACGACGAAAGCGTTGGAAATGATATTTGGTATTTTTATTTTGACCCCAAAACGTATGCCATGGAAATATATCGGTTCTACAAAACTGATAACAATGGAAATCAAAAAAATGATTCTGGAGAGTATATTCTTTTAACTGAGGAAAAGCTTATTAACGGCATTAAAATGCCAAAGAATAGAGCTTGGTTCTATAATAAAAATGATAAACTTTTAGGCGTTGATATTTTAAACTAAAGAAAAAGCATCATAATTATGATGCTTTTTCTTATAAAACTTAAGTCCCTTTTGAGAAAAACTATTAAATAAAATTAGTTTTTAAATTATCCTTCGCAGCTCGCACATTCTTTTTTCTGCTTAAATTTCTGCGCTGCATTCATACTGTGTTGATAGTATAATGACTTTAAGCCTAATTTCCATGCAGTAACATAAATTTTGTTAATGTCCTTGACAGGCATATCAGGATGTACTATAATATTTACAGACTGTCCTTGATCTATGTGGTTTTGTCTGTTTGCTGCCTGATATACAATAGTCAACTGATCTATTTCAGAATAGGTTTTAAACACATCGCGTTCATGCTCCGTTAGTTCCTCTTCTAAATGCTGAACAGAACCATCATGATCTCGAATACTACGCCATATTTCTGGAGTATTTAATCCTTTTTCTTCCAAAAGGTTTAATAAATATGGGTTCTTTATAGTGGTCTTAATTTTAGCAATATCTTTAACATAAATATTAGACCAAATTGGTTCGATGCCTTGAGAAACCTGACCAAGAATAAATGCTGAAGATGTAGTAGGTGCAATAGCGTTTAATGTAGCATTACGTCTTCCATAACCTTTTAAAACTTCTGGCTCTCCAAAACGCTCTGCTAATTCTTCAGAAGCTTTATATGATTTCTCTTTAATAACTTTAAAGATTTCACTATTTAATTCGTAAGCTTCAGCACTATCAAAAGGCAACATTTTAGACTGTAGCAAAGAATGCCATCCTAAAGCACCTAAACCTAATGCTCTATTTGCTTTTGCAAAATTATAAGCACGCTCCATAAACATGAATGTTTGTCTGTCATCTAAATCACTAGAATCTCTAAACTCTTCAAGTTTATCAATAAACTCGGTAATTACAGCATCTAGGAAATACACCATCGTTTCAACAGCATCGGTATCTTTCCATTTATCGTAGTGTAATAGGTTTATTGAAGAAAGTACACAAACAAACGACCATTTTTCATTAGAAGGCAACATGATTTCGGTACATAAATTACTTGCTACAATCTTATGGCCATTCTCTTTATATACCTCTGGTGCTTGATTGTTAGCATGGTCATTAAAGAAAATATAAGGATACCCTATTTCACCTCTACGCTGAATTACCTTGGCCCATATAGAGCGCTTATCAACATCACCATCAATCATTTCCTGCATCCATTTATCACTAACAGTAACCCCATGGGTTAACTCTTGTATAGAATTCCCTTCGGTACCAATTTCTAAAAACTCATTAATATCTGGGTGCTCTACTGGCAAGTAGGGAGAAAAACGCCCTCGTCTTACAGAACCTTGACTTACTACATCGACCATTTTTTCGAAAAGCTGCATGATATGGACAGCCCCCGAAGACGCTCCATTATTTTTTACAGGAGCCCCTCTATGTCTTAAGTTTCCAAAATATCCAGAGGTACCACCTCCTAGTTTAGACATCATTCCAACTTCTGATTGTGTGTATAGGATATTACCCATATCATCAGCAATGTTAGAACCAAAACAACTAATTGGTAAGCCTCTTTTCTTCCCGAAATTAGACCAAACTGGGGAGGCTAATGAAAAGAACCCTTCAGACATATACTTATAAAACTTGTCTGAGTAACCTTCTATTTGAAGAATTTGTTCAGCTCTATCGGCTATTTCACGAATTCTTTCTTCTGGAGTTGCACCTTCAGTTAGGTATCCAGAAGCCAAAAACTTACGGCTATTTTCGGTTAACCATTCAAATTTTAAGTCTTCAGAAGAATTATTGACACTTTTAATTTGCTCTTTTCTAGCATTAATTAATTGGTCATAATTAGATTGTTGTTCAGTGGTCTGGTGGTCTGGTTGCTGTGTATTAATTTTCATTTTTTAAAAAAGGTCGTCGCTAGTTATACTTTTTGTTCTTTTACTATAGTTAATGGATCTTTTTACAAAGAAATCTCCGTGTTTGGTTCCAATTATTTCATCATCAAACCATTCAGTTTGAGCTACTAATGCTTCATTTATATCAAATACCTTGTCTATTCCAATACTTTCTAATGAATTATTAAACCTGTTTTTAATAAACTCATTTACCACATCTTTGGGCAAGAAATCTAATTCGCCTTCCTCAAAAATCCAGTCTACAATATCACTTTCGGCCTTAAAAGCTTCTTTACATATTTCTTGAATTTTTAACCCGTAATCGTCTCCAAACCAAGCTGGATTTTCCTTTTTGATAATTTTGATAACATCAATTCCAAAATCCCCATGAATTTGTTCTTCTTTTGAAGTAGCTTCAACAACATTAGAAATACCTTTAAGCATATTTTTATGTTTGTTGAAAGCCATTATAATTAAGAACTGAGAGAATAATGACACATGTTCTATAAACAGAGAGAATAATAAAATGGATTCTGCATACTCTTGGATATTTTCACTTTTAGAATTTTTAAGAGCCGTTTCTAAATAGTGCACGCGTCTCATAATTACTGGCTTCTTTTTAAGTGCCTTGAACTCTGCATTTAAACCTAAAATCTCCAATAAATGTGAATAGGCATCATGATGACGTACTTCACTCTCTGCAAAAGTTGCTCCCACAGATCCAATTTCTGGCTTGGGCATTTTTTGATATATGTCTCCCCAAAAAGTTTTAACGGCTACCTCTATTTGAGATATGGCCAACATGGTGTTTTTTATGGCTGATTTTTCTACTGAGTTAAGCTGGGCTTTAAAATCCTGAATATCACTTGTAAAATTAAACTCGGTGTGTATCCAATAAGAATGTCTAATGGCGTTCACATACTCATATAAATCTGGATATTCATAGGGCTTTAAGTTAATACGCTTTTCAAATATATTAGCCTGTCTCTTTCTGGCTTGTTCATCTCTATAAAGAATATAGGCCTTAGCAGCATCATGAAATGCACTATCCATTAATTTATCCTCAACAATATCCTGTACCTGCTCTACGGTTGGAATATATCGAGCATCCATGGCTTTTCTGGCTAGAAGCGATTCAAAAACCCTGTCTGAGATTTCACTGGCATCTTCTCTAGATCCATGATTTACAGAAAGCATTGCTTTTTCAACGGCATTCGTGATTTTGTCTAAAACGAAAGGGGTCGTTTCGTAATCTCGTTTAATAATATGCGTTATTTCCATATTGTTGGTTTAGTTAAAAATTGACATACAAAACCTTGCAGGATAATCCTGAAAACACACTGAAGTAATTCCGTGCGCCTTAAAAACTTTGTTAAAAAATCTTCAAATTGATAAATTCAACAAAGATTAAAATTTGTTTAATGTATCTTTTTACTCAGAATTGAGTTTCACAAAGATTGTAAAATGATTGATACGTTTTTGGACAGTTAAAAAAACGTTTTCAACAAGTTTTTAACAAAGAAAAAAATGCCTGTTTTTCAAGAAGTTGACAAGAAAAAACATTTATGTTGTTGATTTTCAATATTTTAATTATTTTTCAACACAAAAAAGTTTACAAAAAATAATATACACTTAACTTTAAAAAACCCTTTAAATCCCTGTGTTTTTTGAGTTTTATTTAATAAAATTTAAAGATGTTTATAACGTTTTAGCAACTTTTTCTAGCTCAGCATACCAATCTTCTCCAAATTTTCTTATGAGTGCTTCCTTTACAAATTTATAAACTGGAACACCTAGTTCTTCACCCAATTCACAAGCGTCGTCGCAAATCTGCCACTTATGATAATTCACCGCCGAAAATTCGGTGTAATCCCTAACTCTAATAGGGTATAAATGACAAGAAACTGGTTTTTTCCACTTAATTTCACCTTGATTATAAGCTTCTTCAATAGCGCACATAGCCACATTATTCTCATCAAAAACAACATAGGCGCAATCTGCATTGTCAATCAACGGGGTTTCAAGTTCGCCGTCTTCAGTAGTTATATAAGTTCCTTGAGCTTCGATAGCAGCAATTCCTTCTTTACGTAGAAAAGGTTTTACCTTCGGATAGATAGATTCAAGAATTTCTATTTCTTCCTTATCTAAAGGGGCTCCAGCATCACCGTCTATACAACAAGCGCCTTTGCATGCAGATAAATTACACACAAAGTCTTTCTTAATAACATCATCAGATATAATGGTTTTACCTAACTGAAACATGAAACTCAAAAATTAGGCTGCAAAGATAAACTTTCAAATTGTTATGTATTGCGATTTAATAATAAATACAGACCTTTGCACAAAATTTTAATCATGACGCCACTTAATTTTAAGGAAATTATCACAGCCTTTATGGTTTTGTTTGCTGTTATAGATATCGTTGGAAACATTCCGATAGTGATTGACCTAAGAAAAAAAGTTGGTCATATACAAAGTGGTAAAGCTTCTCTCATTGCGGGGTTAATTATGATTGTTTTCCTGTTCCTTGGTAAAAGCATTTTAAACCTTATTGGTATAGATGTAAACTCTTTTGCAGTTGCAGGAGCCTTTATACTTTTCTTTATTGCCTTAGAAATGATATTGGGCATCACCCTTTATAAACAAGAAGAAACTAACCCCTTGACTGCCTCAGTGTTTCCTTTAGCATTTCCATTAATGGCGGGCCCTGGTAGCTTAACTACACTTTTATCTTTACGTGCCGAATTTAGAGTTGAAAATATTATTGTTGCTATTTTATTAAATGTAATTGTAATTTTTATCGTTTTAAAGACCTCTAAAAAAATTGAGCGTTTTTTAGGTGCTAATGGTATTAGTATTATTAGAAAAGTATTTGGAGTTGTTTTATTAGCTATTGCGGTAAAACTATTTACTGAAAACATAAAAATTTTATTTGACTAGTTATGAGATTTATTTCAACAATAATCATTGTATTAGCAACAGCTATGGCCATTTTCAATGCCACTAAAATTGATTTCGAAAGGCCTTTCGAAGGTGATAGTATGATAGCTATAATCACAATTCTGGCAGCCTTGTGTGCTATTGCTTTGATGCTAATATTGAAAATATCAAAACGTATTGAACAAAAAGTAAAACAAAAAAAGTAGTATGTTTGATGCACTTATTGTTGGTGGTGGTGCCGCAGGTTTATCATGTGCTTTAGTCTTGGGCTCTGCTAAAGAAAAGACTTTTGCAAATGATAAACGCATAGGCATTATTGTACACCAAAAAACTTCGCATTTACAAACAGCCCTGTTTAACAATGTTCTGGGACTTACTCCTGGCACTACTGGCGCATCCATTTTAGAAAGTGGGAAACAAAAATTACTTGATTTGTACCCGCATATTGAACAAATAGAAAAGGAAAAGGTTTTAGAAATTTCTAAAACTAATTTCGGATTTGAGGTTAAAACCAACAAAAAAACTTATCAAACTAGAATTGTAGTGGTAGCAGTAGGCTATACCAATTTAATGCGGATAAAGGGACTTGAACGCTATGTGGAGGCTCACCCTAGAGATGTTGTTGAAAAAGAACGTATATGGTTAAAAAATACGGATCATTTAATTGAGGAAAACCTTTATGTAGCAGGAACACTTGCCGGTTGGCGTTCTCAATTTGCTATTGCCTCTGGAAGTGGTGCCCACGTAGCAACCGATATTTTAACCCTTTGGAACAACGGAAAGCATACTAAGGTTCACGATAAAATAGAATAAAAACACAGGTTTTATTAACCTGTTTCTATTTTTATTCTCTGTAAGTTATCTTGAGTCTCTACCAGAATTTCCACCAAGGCTTTTTGGTATCAGGAGTAACCAATTCAAGTTCTTTAGTAGCATCTTTCATCGTTGTTGCTAAAACTGTATAAACTTCAACCCAAGCGTTTTTTACATCTGGGGTGAAACTCTTTTTTCCTAACCCTGTTTCCAATGTATATATGAGAGCAGTACCAACCGTTTCATAATGACTGTCTTTAACACCATATCCCACGTGATTTCTACCCAGATTTTGAACCGCTGGAACAATAGCTTCCAAATTGTTCAGTCCGTTTACCGCAGTGCCTATCATAGTCATTAATTTTTTCCCCTGTTCTTTCATATCTCCCTTAAATAAAGGTTTAAGACTAGGGTCTAAATCAAATAACTTATCATAAAATATCTCAGCAGCCTTATCTGCAATAGGAACAACCTTCTCAAATGTTCCCTGCACTAATTTAATAGTTTTGGAATCCATATTTTCGTTTTGTTTGAATTTAATATTGGCAAAACTAATGCGTATTTAAGAAATTAAATATGGATAAAAACAGGTAAGAATATGATAAATCGTAGGTTTAAGGGTAATTGTATTTAACGCCCTTCACTCAACTTAATTACCTCATCAATCATGATATCGGTTTGGTTGAAGACTTCCTCAAAAGCTCCATTGCCAAAAAGTTGATCGGCTAGAGTAGCCTTGAGGTATTGTTTTACTTCATCATTATAGGCTACAAAAGTTATTTTGTGCCGTGTTTGGGTATTTACGTAGTCTTGAAATTTTACTACAAGATCATCATCTATCTTAAAACTATCTATAAAATCTCGTCTTGAAATTCCGTCGTAGGCATGTCGATCTAAATCTAACTGCCTAAAAATAAAATTATCAAAGAATTGATACTGCTCAATATATTGCAGGGTTTCATTATGTAAGCTATTATCTATAGGCACAAACACATCTGGAATAATACCTCCCCCTCCGTAAACCGTTTTTCCTTTGGGAGTTTTAAATTTTAACGAATCTGCCACTTCAATTTTACTTGGATTTAATAATTCACCACTGTCTAATCTATCAAAATATTCCTCAAAATAATCTTTATGTCCGTTCTTTTCATAAGGCCTTTGTATGGATCTACCGGTAGGTGTAAAATAACGTGACACTGTTAAACGCACAGCACTACCATCGCCTAAATCCATTTCTCGTTGTACTAACCCTTTACCGTAACTTCTTCGCCCTACAATAGTACCCTTATCATTATCTTGAAGTGCCCCAGCAACAATCTCACTGGCAGATGCGGAGTTTTCATCAATAAGGACAAAAACTTTCCCCTCTTCAAAACTACCCTTTCGGGTAGCATAACTTTTTTCTACATCACCTCGCTTATTTTTAGTAAAAAGAATAAGTTTATCCTTGCTTAAAAACTCGTCTGCTAGTTGTTCTGCTATATGTAAAAACCCGCCTGGGTTACCTCTTAAATCTAAAGCAATTTCTGAAGCACCTAAATCAAGAAGTTTTTTAAGTCCTTTTTTAAATTCTCTGTATGTAGATTCAGCAAATCTATTAACTTTTATATAGCCCAGTTTTTCGGTAAGCATGTAAGCAGCATCCACACTCTTTATTGGTATAACACCACGCTTTACTGTAAAATTTAAAAGTTCTGGCTCTCCTTTTCTCAGTATAGTTAAATTCACTTTAGAATTAACGGGCCCTCTTAATCTGTTAAGAATATCATCATCCTCTACTCCTTTGCCATAAAGGGAATCGCCATTGGCCATCAAAATTCGGTCACCTCCTTTTATACCCGCCTTTTCACTTGGTCCACCTTCAACGGTTTTAATAACCGTAATGGTATCTCTAAAGGTGTAAAAACTCACTCCAATTCCAACAAAGTCTCCCTTCATATTTTCAGTACTACGCTGCATATCTTTTTTTGGAATATACACCGAATGCGGGTCCAGATTATCTAAAATACCATTAACAGTAACGTCTACAATACTATCGGTATTAACGTCTTCAACATAATCATAATCAATATAGTCGATAAGTCTATTAAGTTTATCTTTTTTACTGTTTGTGGTAAACAACCTATCTGGAGCATCACTGAAATTTAATTTACCACCAATAAAAATACCGGCTGCAATTGCAATTCCCAGAACCAAAGGCAAATATTTTTTTTGATAGGACATTATGATGCTGTTAAATCTTCAATTAACTTTAATTCAATTCCTGCTTTTTTTAAAAATTTCAACCCAGAATCGTCCTTATAGGCTTTATTATAAACAACTCTTACAATTCCTGCCTGATGAATCAACTTACTACACTCTTTACAAGGAGATAAAGTGATATACAACGTAGCTCCTTTACAAGATTGAGTAGATGCTGCTACTTTTAAAATAGCATTCGCTTCGGCATGCAGTACGTACCATTTTGTGTAACCTTCTTCATCTTCACAAAAGTTTTCAAAACCCGATGGTGTTCCGTTATACCCATCTGATATTATCATTCTATCTTTTACTATCAGTGCTCCAACCTGCTTTCGTTTACAGTAGGAGAGCTTCCCCCATTCTTGAGCAATTCTTAAATAAGCTTTATCGTACTTTAATTGTTTCTCTTTTGGCATTAATCTTTCAATAATATAGCGTGTGTCAAAACGTTATAAAGGGTTTTATTCTTGGTTTTTAATAATTTATGAATAAATATCATTAATGGAGTATTATGTGTTCAATATAAAACTCTTAAGCAAGACACAAAAGAAACTCATACCTTAACACCTCATACAAAATTTAACAACGAATATACTTGGTTAGTATTTTAATTACAACGTAGTTGCTTAAAGTTTTATAAAAGTTTAACGTTTCTAAGATAAAAAATCACTGTCCATTATCATAGGTATAACCAACCCAACCACAATAGCCGATATTACCATGACCCAATCTCTCTTGGAAAACCTAAAAATAGTTTGACCTATATAGCCTAAAAATAAAACCACAAATACGATGATGATTTGAGCTATTTCTATTCCTAATGCAAACTCAAGTAATAGCAGAAATTTGTTATTGGAATCTCCAGAAAAAATATGAAACTCACGAGCAAAACCTAGACCATGTATTAACCCAAAAAACAAAGTTGACAAAAACAACACACCTACTTTTTCATTTTGAGCACCTTTTCCTGCCGTAAACACATTAAAAAGGGCTACTATTAAAATGGTAATAGGTATTAAAAACTCTACCACCTGTCCGTTTATCCTCACTGCACCATAGGCTGCCAATACTAAGGATAATGTATGCCCCAAAGTAAAAGTAGACACCAACAATAAAACTCGTTTCCAATCTTTAAATAAATAAGGAACTGTTAAAACCATTAAAAATAGTACATGGTCATAACCATTTATATCAAGCACATGATTGACACCATATTCTACATTAAACCAAAAATTTTCGAGCATATTTTTATTTTAATTTAAATTCAGGGACTTTCAAAAGTACATGAATTTTTATTAATTAAATAAAAAATAAACTATTCCCATATATTTGCGTTATACATGTAAAAAATGTTTTATGAGTAGATTATTTTTTAGCGCCCTATGTTTAACTTTTGTTCTTTTTTCGTGTAAAAACTCTAATGAAAATGAAGGTAATCTTACTACAAAAAAAGATAATCAAGAAATAACAGAAAAAGATATTTCTAACATTGATTATATAGAGTTTTTGTTAGACGAAAAAACCGAAAAACACACCAACAATTGGTTGGAATACAAACAAATACAAGAAATAATTAGCAATATAAAAAAAGGCGATTTAACTTTCCTATATGACAATAGAGCTGTTGTTGATTCAACCTTAACAGAATTAAAATTATATATTCCAGAGCCCTTAAATTCGCCTTCAATAAGTGCCAGAATAAATGCTTTTGAAACCAAAATGTTAAAACTAGAAAGCATATACAACCTAAATACAACCAAAAATGATGAACTTTTAGAGGCACTAAAAGATTTTTTTATAGCTTTCTCCAACTTAAACCTACAAATGAATAAAAAAGTAGAGTTTGATAATCTAGATATTCAAAAGCCCTAAAGTATGAAAAGAAACCTGCTGTATGTTGCTATTTTTTTTCTTACCCACTTTGTACAGGCTCAATACAATCCTGATGCTCCTTGGATGAAATCCTTAAAACAAAGCAAAAAAACACTCTCCAAAAGTATAGATTCTCCTGTAACTTTTAATGAAATTGTTAATGCATTCAACACTTTTTGGAAAGACAAGAATGCTAACAAAAAGGGAAGTGGACACAAGCCATTTAAAAGATGGGAAAACCACTGGAAGAATTTTGTAAAAGAAGACGGCACGCTTCCTACTTCAAGAGAATTATGGGATGTATGGACAAGCACACAACAATATAAGCAAAGTAGCCTTAATGCAGACCTAAGTAATTGGCAACCTATTGGTCCTACAGATTTCACCAATACAGGTTCTTGGAGTTCAGGTATTGGCAGAATTAATGCTATAATTGTAGACCCTAATGACTCAAACACCTATTACGCTGGTGCGCCAGCTGGTGGTATCTGGAAATCTACAAATTTAGGGGCTTCTTGGACGCCCTTATCTGATGATTTACCTCAGATTGGGGTTTCTGGTATTGCGATTGATTATTCTGATTCTGATACTATTTATATAGCTACTGGCGATGATGATAATGGTGACACTTTTAGCGTAGGAGTTATGAAGTCTACAGATGGTGGCACTACTTGGAATACAACTGGTTTGTCTGCAATCACAAGTGAGCAGTTATTAATGAACGATATTTATATACATCCTTCAAATTCAAATATTTTATGGGTTGCCACAAGCCGAGGTGTATATAAAACGATTGACGCAGGTGTTAACTGGAGTAATATTAATGGTACTCAGAATCTAAACATCAAAGATATTAAACTTAAACCAGGAGATCCTGATACTATTTACGCTGTAACCACAAATACGTTTTATGTTTCAACAGACGCTGGAGAAACATTTACCAACTCTGGCTTTGGAACAGGTTTACCATTATCTTCCAACCGCCTAGTTATTGATGTTACTCCAGACAACAATAATGTCATTTATGTTTTAAGTAGTGCCTCAGACGATAGCTTTCAGGGACTTTACAAATCAACTGACTCTGGAGTAACCTTTATTGAAATGAATGCAACGGTTCCTGCTACGAAAACTGAATACCCAGATTATAATGATGATCTTTTTGATCATAGTACACAAGCATGGTTTGATATGGCCTTAGCTGTATCCGAAACAGATGAGAATGAAATTTATGTAGGTGTTCTTAATATTTGGAAATCAACAAATGGGGGTGATAATTTTGAAGAAGTAAATGAATGGCATCAACCAAGCACAGCATCGTATTCTCATGCCGATATTCATCTTTTACGATTTTATAATGGTGCTCTTTTTGCTGGAACTGATGGTGGATTCTATAGAACTGTTAACGGAGGCACAAACTTTACAGACCTCACAGCAGGCATGCAAATAGGGCAGTTTTATAGGCTCTCTGTTTCTGAGGAGTCCTCTGAAAAAATGATTGGAGGTTTACAAGATAACGGAGGCTACGCTTATAACAACAACAATACTTGGTTAAACTATTATGGTGCTGACGGTATGGATACTGCTATCAATCCTGATGACTCTAATTTAATGTATGGTTTTATTCAATATGGCAGTGGTCTATATGGTTCTGCCAATGGTGGCAATAGTAGAAATTTAGTTATTGATGCTCCTGCTGACGAGGTGGACGAAGGGAATAGTGATCAAGGCGGTAATTGGGTAACCCCCTTAATGATGAATAGAGATGGGAACTTGTATGCAGCTTATTCAAGTTTATATGAACTTTGTGGAGGTTATTGGTCTGGAATTTCATCTAACTTTGGAAGTAATAACAATATTGACGTTTTAGAAATAGATGAAGTAAACCCTGACAATATTTTCATTGCTCTTAATAATAACCTACATAAAAGTTCTGATAAAGGAAGTTCTTTTACCAATGTTGAAACATTCCCATCTAATATTACATCTATTGAAGTTAATAATAACACTAACAATATTGTGTATGTAACCACTTCAGGACCAACAGGAGGCGTTTATAAATCCATTGATGGCGGATTAACTTTTAGCAACATAACGGGTTCGCTTCCTAACATCACCAAAAACATTATTAAACATCAAAACTTACACAGCCAAAACCCTTTATTTTTAGGAACCAGCCTTGGTGTTTACAGATATGATGATTCCGTTGGAGATTGGGAAACCTTTGAAAATAACCTACCTAACGTTTCTGTAACAGATTTAGAGATAAATATTAACGATGGCAATATAACAGCGGCAACCTATGGCAGAGGGGTTTGGCAAACAACTATTCCAACTGAAACCATTTCTGATGAAATAAGCTTGGAAGCATTGAGTGATGTTCATGAAGTGGTTGCTTGCGGTTCTCCAAGTAGTGCTAAAGCTTTGGTAAAAAATAGAGGCACTAATACTGTAAGTTCTATTACAATAAACTATTCCTTAAATGGAAACTCTAACAACACCATTTGGAATGGGAGTTTACCTCCTAATTCTTCTATCTTTATTGATATTCCATCTATGGTGTTATCTGGTAGAGGTTTACAGGAGTTAAAGGTCAATGCTACAACTTCAGGAGACACATTCCCCAGTAACAATGAACTAATTACTTCCTTTTACTCTAATGAATCTGGTTTATTAAACGTCGTTAATGAATTTGAATCTACCTCTGATGAATTAGTAACTTTTGATGATAATAGTACTTGTACAGGCTATTGGGAAAGAGGTGAGCCCACTGGAACGCTTCTAAACATGACACAATCGGGTACTAATGTATACGGAACCAACTTATCGGGAGCGCACGGGAATAACTTAAAAAGTTACTTGGTTTCTAAATGTTATGATTTGTCAATACTCACAAATCCCTTGCTTAAATTTTACATGGCCTTTGATTTAGAGCTTAACTATGACATTATGTATGTAGAATACAGCATAAATAATGGTTTAAACTGGCAGATTTTAGGAGCCGCCAATGATGTTAATTGGTATAACAGTAGTACATTACCAGGGTCTAATTGCTACAATTGTCCTGGAGCTCAATGGACAGGCACAGATTCCACCATGAAAGAGTATAGTTATAATCTTTCGGCACTAAACAATGAAACCAATATCATTTTCAGATTTGTATTTCATTCAGACGAATTTACAACTAACGAAGGGGTAATTATTGACGATTTTAGTATAGAAGGCACTTTAAGTAGTACCGAAACTCCTTTACAATCTGTTGTCTATGTGTATCCTAACCCTTCTCATAATCTGTTTAGCATCAGTGTTAAACAGATCAACTCGTTTAACTTAAACGTCACAGACATTACTGGGAAAACTATCATGCAAAAGTACCATGTTAAAAACACAAATGGTTCATATAAGTTAGACATGAGTGGTTATGCATCTGGTATTTATTTCTTAAATATTAATTCAGAAATAGGTACTGCTACAAAGAAATTACTATTGAAATAGTATTAATGTTAGTTTATTTTTGAGCCTTCCTCATAAATTCTTCAGCCTTTTCAACCATGTTTTTGCTACCGCAAATAAATGGAACACGCTGATGCAATTCGGTAGGTTGTACATCCATAGTTCTTGTAAATCCGTCACTGGATTTGCCATTAGCTTGTTCTGCTAAAAAAGCCATGGGATTACACTCATATAACAAACGTAATTTCCCATTAGGATTTTTAGAACTTTGCGGATATAAATAAATGCCTCCCTTAATCATATTTCGGTGAAAATCTGAAACTAAAGAACCTATATATCTAGAAGTGTATGGTCTATCATCAACTTCTTCTTGACAGTATTTTATATAATTTTTTACACCCTGCGGGAAATGAATATAATTACCTTCATTTACAGAATATATATTCCCATCTACTGGGAATTCCATTTTAGGGTGAGATAAGTAAAATGAACCAATGGCTGGATTTAATGTAAACCCATTAACACCATCACCTGTGGTGTAAACTAACATAGTAGAGGTGCCATAAACTACATAACCAGCAGCAACTTGCTCACTTCCTTTTTGTAAAAAGTCTTCTAACTGAACTGGAGTTCCAACAGGTGTTACTCTTCGGTAAATTGAAAAGATAGTTCCCACTGAAACATTGACATCAATATTTGAGGAACCATCCAGCGGATCGATTAAAACCACATATTTATTTTGATGATTTTCATCTTGACTATTAATGGTGATAAAATCATCTTCTTCCTCACTGGCTATTCCACAAACAATATTTCTTTTAGTAAGTGTCTGAATAAATTTATCATTGGCATACACATCTAATTTTTGCTGATCTTCACCTTGAATATTGGTGTCTCCTGCAGCGCCTATAATATCAACCAAACCCGCCTTATTAACTTCGTGATTAACAACTTTTGCGGCTAACCTAATGGAGTTTAACAAACTAGATAATTCTCCTGATGAATATTTAAATGAGGCTTGATTCTCAATAATAAACTCGCCTAGAGTTTGTTTTTTGTGAGACATAGTTATGTAGTTTAATTTGCTACAAATATCTATTAATTTTAACAGACCTACAACGTTTTCATATTAGAATAAAGAATTGTTTTCTTTTTACTTTAGCTTATATTTGGAATTATTTAAGACATACCATGAAGTTCACAATCAGGAAAGCCACCAAAAACGATATGGCAGCAGTATTAAAATTAATCAAACAATTGGCAGAATATGAGAAAGAACCTGATGCTGTTGAAGTAACTGTTGCCGATTTGGAAAAAGACGGTTTTGGTGAAAACCCAGCCTTTTTTTGTTATGTTGCCGAATTGAACAACAACGTGGAAGGTATTGCCCTTGGGTATCACCGTTACTCTACCTGGAAGGGAAGAGCTATTCATCTTGAAGATCTCATTGTAAACCAAAATTTGAGGGGTTCTGGTATAGGTTCGGCTCTATTTGATGCATTTGTAAAGCATGGATACCAACTTGGGGTTAAGCGTATTAATTGGGAAGTGTTAGACTGGAATACACCCGCTATCAACTTTTATGAAAGTAAAGGCGCCAAAGTTATGCGTGATTGGGATGTGGTTCAAATGAGTGAAGACAGTATCAAAAAATACATAGCAAAACTTAATAATGCAAATATATAAGTTTGGTGGAGCTTCTGTTAAGGATGCTAGCGGCGTTAAAAATCTTGCTTCGGTTCTAAAAACCATAGGCTATAAAAACACTCTGGTAGTAGTATCTGCCATGGGTAAAACCACAAACGCTTTAGAAGTAGTTGTTTCAAATTATTTCAGTAATAAAAAAGAACTTCAAAGTTCAATTCAGGAAGTCATTAAATACCACAATGATATTTTATTCGATCTTTTCGATACTGATGGCTATGGGGGCGAAAATCATGCTGTTTTCAAAAAAATAAAATCTTTTTTTGATGAGCTTAACATCTTTCTTAGAACAAATAAATCTCCAGACTATAATTTTGTATATGACCAAGTGGTTTGTTTTGGTGAACTGGTTTCTACCACTATTATTAGTGAATATTTAAACTCTATAAACATTAAAAACCAATGGGTTGACTCCAGAGAATTAGTTAAAACTGACGCCTATTACAGGCGTGCTAATGTAAATTGGGAAACCACTCAAAACCTAATAAGCACTCAACTAAATACGAGTATTTTAAATATAACACAGGGGTTTTTGGGTAGTGATGTTAACAACTTTACTACTACACTAGGTAGAGAAGGAAGTGATTATACAGCCGCTATTTTTGCTTATTGCTTAAATGCTCAAAATGTCACAATCTGGAAAGATGTTCCTGGTGTATTAAATGCAGACCCTAGATATTTTGAAAACGCACAATTACTACATCAAATATCATACAGAGAAGCTATTGAGTTGGCATTTTATGGTGCTTCGGTTATACATCCAAAAACATTACAACCGCTTCAAAGAAAGGAAATTCCCTTACAGGTAAAATCATTCTTAAATCCAAAAGAACTAGGTACAACTGTTGGAAAAGGTGTTGCCATAAAACCTCTAATTCCTTGTTTTATTGTAAAGAAAAATCAGGTATTAATTTCATTGTCATCCTTAGATTTCTCATACATTGTAGAAGATAACATTAGTGACATTTTCAGCTTACTCCATACCTATAAAATGAAAGTAGATGTCATACAGAATTCTGCTATTAGTTTTTCGGTATGTGTGGAGAATATTTATGATAATCTTAAAACATTGTTGCAACAGTTACGAGCTAAATTTAGCGTAACCTGTTATGAGAACGTATCTTTATACACTATAAGACATTATAACCAAGAAGTTATAAAGCAATTAGAACAAGGCAAAACTATTTTATTAAAACAATTAACTCAAGAAACTGTTCAAATAGTAACCAAATAGTTTAAGCATACCATTTCTTATATTTAGATACACTATTTATTGTTTAATTAACAACCTTTAATTTAGTCGAAATACATTTTTTGATTTCACTTTTTTTGAAATTAAAAATGGAAAAATTCATGTACTTTTACGCTCATGAACAAACATCAGGATTTAGGTTTGGTAACCGCCAAAGAAGTAGCCAAAGCCATTCAGCTGGATAAATATGGCCTTATTGGCACTTTCGTAGGTTGGATTTTGATGAAGGTTCTTAAAATATCTACGCTTAATAAAATTTACAGACGTAACAAGCATTTAAGCCATTTAGATTTTTTGAACGGTATTCTAGGAGATTTTCAAATTAAGTTTGAAATCCCTGAGGAAGACTTAAACCGTTTACCAAAAGATGGGGCATATATTACCATTTCTAATCACCCTCTTGGAGGTATTGATGGTATCTTACTTTTAAAGCTGATGCTAGAGCAACGCGAAGATTTTAAAATTATCGCTAATTTTTTGCTGCATCGTATTGAGCCTATGAAGCCATACATCATGCCCGTAAATCCTTTTGAAGACAGGAAAGATGCGGCCTCTAGTATTGCTGGTTTTAAAAATTCAATCTTACATCTTCGTGAGGGACACCCTTTGGGTATTTTTCCTGCCGGAGAGGTATCAACCTATAAGGATGGCAAGTTGGTGGTTGATAGACCTTGGGAGGAAGCAGCCATGAAATTGGTTAAGAAAGCAGAAGTTCCTGTAGTTCCTATATATTTTCATGCTAAAAACAGTAAACTTTTTTACAAGCTCTCTAAAATTAGTGATACGTTTAGAACTGCAAAACTACCCTCTGAATTACTCACTCAAAAACGTAGAACTATAAAAGTTAGAATTGGAAGACCTATTCCTGTAAATGATCAAAAGGAGCACAAAACTCTTGAAGATTTCACAGAATTCCTGAGAAAGAAAACCTACATGCTTTCAAATTCTTTTGAAAAAAAATCTAAAATACTGGATAATATTTCTTCAACTTTAAAAACGCCTAAACCACCAAAACGCATCGTAACACCCATTGAAACCAGTGTTATGGAAAATGAAGTTGAGGCACTAAGGCAAAACAATTCCAGGTTACTGGAGAGCAAAAACTATGAGGTGTTTTTAGCTGAAGCTGATAAAATACCTAACATACTAAGAGAAATTGGTCGTTTGCGTGAAATTACCTTTAGAGAAGTAGGTGAGGGCACCAATGAAGCCATAGATTTAGATACTTTTGATACCTATTACCACCATATGTTTTTGTGGGATAATGAGAGCAAACTTATTGCCGGTGCTTACCGTATGGGCTTGGGCTCCAGAATATTTGAACGCTATGGTATTAATGGTTTCTATTTGCAAGATCTGTTTAGGTTTGAGCCAGAACTTTACAAAATGATGAGTGAATCTATTGAGATGGGTCGCGCCTTTATTGTTAAGGCTTACCAACAAAAACCCATGCCTTTATTTTTGCTTTGGAAAGGTATTGTTCATACAACCTTACGTTATCCAGAACATAACTTTTTAATTGGTGGTGTAAGTATAAGCAATCAGTTTTCAAATTTCTCTAAATCATTGATGATTGAGTTTATGAAATCGCATTATTATGACCCTTACTTGGCACAGTTTGTACGCCCTAAAAAAGAGTTTAAAGTAAAATTGAAAGATGCCGACAAAGATTTTGTTTTTGATGAAACCGAAGCAGACTTAAACAAATTTGATAAAATTATTGATGAAATAGAACCAGGGGCTCTACGTTTACCGGTACTCTTAAAAAAATACATAAAACAAAACGCCAAATTAGTGGCCTTTAATGTTGATCCGCTTTTTAATAATGCTGTTGATGGGTTAATGTATATAAGAATTGCCGATCTACCCGAAAGCACTGTACGACCTGTAATGGAAGAGTTCCAAGCCGAATTAGAAAGAAAGTATACTAGTCAAAATAGTAATACAGCAACGTGATTTCTTTAACAAATAAGTTTAGAAAACACAAACTTCATTTCCGTAGCTATTTGTAAACTTCGGTTTAAATAAGTTTCTGTTTGGTGTGAAGTTCCATCAGATTTTTTAGGATCTTCATAGGTAATAGCCATACGTTTATCGCAGCCAAAAACCATAGGGCAACCTTCATCAGCCGACGAACAGGTCATGATAGCTGCATATTCTGAAGTAGGATTGAAAGTGTCTCCGTAAGTTTTTGAAAAAGCTATCACCGCAGGTTCGTTTTGTGAATACTTAACACTATAAACCGGATTATTGCCTTCAGAAAGTTTAGTAATTTTAAACCCTTGATTCATTAAAGTCTCTCCTACTTTTGGAAACATGGCCGTAGCTTCGGTACCACCAGAATAACATGACACGTTTGGAATATTAAAATAAGCTGCCATGGTTTGTGCCCAAATTTGAGATAAATGACTTCTTCTGGAATTATGGGTGCAAATAAAGTTTAATCGAATAGGTTCTTCTCTCTCAATCTTCTCATTTAAATAATCGATTAAAGGTTTTAGAATGTCTTTTCTCTCCTCTGAAATTGTATTGATATCTAAAGACTTTATGGTTTTAGAAATAGTCTCAAATAAAGTGTTTTTCATGTTTTCTGCTAATTCAAAGCATTTCCTTTATAGCTTAACCGTATTTTTCAAGCAGCAAATTTAAGTATTAGATTTTTATTCTATATTTCAAAATCGTTAACAAACAACGGTTGAATTTAAACATAACTTCAAATTTAAAAAACAAAGACTCCATGTAATTTGTTTACTAGTAAAATTAAAGTGGCCCAATTAAGTAAAAACATTAGTTCATCGTAATATAACAATGGATAGATTGTTAAAAAATACCAAATGTAAGGATTTGGTATTTTATTATTCTAGAACCAAGGTCTTTTGCCCACTTGATACGTGTTATAAAACTCTTCATCAGACTTAGTTAAATAAACAATACCTTCTATAAATGGTATTATTCCGGCTATACCACAAGTTATAAATGTGGCTATTAGTTGAATGATGCCTTCTTTATTATAGCCTAAAATAAACTTATGGATTCCCAAAGATCCAATAAGTATAGCTAGTACTCCAGCTAAAACCTTTTTATTCTCTCCTCCTAGTGACTCCTTGGCACTTTCTGCAAACTCTGTAGCAGATTCTTTGGCTTCACTAGCAAATTCTTTAGCCTTTTCCTTAGCTTCTCCAGCCATTTCACTGGCTTTATCGGCTGCTTTTTTGGCACCTTCTTTGGCGTCACCTAGCATCTCATTGAGGTCATCGCTTAAACTTTTCTCGTCAGACATTCTTTATTGTTTTACAGTTAGATTATAAAATTATAAATTTAAACTCAGTTTATATTATAAGTATATTAAATTTTGATTCTGTTACAATTTTATCTAAATAGCATAACGATACCTCCTATAGCCGTTATGATAATTATGAAACGTCTATAATTGGAATTAGAAATAAGCTTTACCACCTTGGCACCTGCAAAAAAACCAATAGCCACCAATGGAAATAATGCTATATTAAGTATTAATGTATCTTTTGATACAGTTTTCCAAACAAAAAAATGAAAAGGTAACTTAAACACATTAATAATAAAAAATAACCACGCTGCTGTACCTATGAATTCGTTCTTGGGTAATCGCATTGCTAAGAAATATACGTTTGAAATAGGGCCTGCTAAATTGCCAATCATAGTTGTAAACCCTGCTAAAAAACCTGTAGAATAGGAAAATAACTTATTGCCAGGAACGGTTGTAGACTTTCTGTTTTCAAAGAACCACATAACAAGAATAGAGCCAATAATGATGACTGCCATAACACGTTTAAATAAAACTTCTGAAATAGCATCACCCACCCAAACACCTACCAAAACACCAATAATCATCCAAGGCAAAAGCATTTTAATAAATTTCCATTGGGTGTGCCTATTGTAATAACTTACTGCCAAAATATCGGCGCTTATTAGCATGGGCAAGAGAATTCCTGTAGACGCTTTTTCACCAAAAACAAAGGCCAAGATTAAAACTATAAGAATGCCAATGCCTTTGATTCCCGATTTAGAAATACCCAAAACAAATGCTGCAAACCCAATAGCTAACCAATTAAATAATGAAAGATTGTATGATTGAAAAAGCTCAGTTAGTCCCAAAATAATTTGTTTAAATGTAGTTTTTAATGGTTCCCTTAATGCTATTTATTCCCATCGTTATGAATTTACCTGAGAAATTTTTAACTACAATGTTATTATTTATTTTTTATTTAACGAATCTTTATAAATCTGAATCCACTCCTCTGCACTAACCTTAGCGGCAAGCTTGCCTATAAGATCATAAGGAATATCGTCCATTCGTTTCAATCTTATGCAGCTTTTTCCCATATCCAGTTTATACTTGCAGCGTTTTGTATATTCTGAAGTAAACCAATCACATAACTCTTTTTTAGCATAAATACCCATACTATAAACCCCAATAAAGTTTTTCTGTGATGATAAATTCATAAATGGTAATGGTAATTTAGGATTACAATGATACCCATCTGGATACACCGAATGAGGAATTACATAGCCTAACATACCATAACTCATGCATTCTTCAAAGCCTTTAGGTAAGTTGGCTAAAATTTGTTGTCTTAATTTCAAAAAAGGTTCTTTTCTGTCTGCAGGTAATTCGTCTATGTACTCTTGTGGTGTTATTGCTTTTGATTGCATACTATTTATTCTTTCTGAAGTACATCAAACCTTAAAACGATTGTATTAATTATATTTAGTGAAATCTGGCCTTAATTTTATCTACAACAGTTTGCGCCAATTTTGCCTTACTCTCAATCGTCCAACCTGCTATATGAGGTGACAACATAACATTATCGGCTTGAATTAAATACTGAAAGGCTTCTGGCATATCTGAAGAGAATAGGCCTTCAAAAGATGCATTTTCATACTCCAACACATCTAATCCTGCACCAAGAATTTTACCTGTTCTTAATGCTGACACCAAATCTGCAGTTACTACACTTTTACCTCTTGCGGTATTAATTAACCAAAATGGTTTTTTAAACGCCTTTATAAAATCAGCATTGATCATTTTTAATGTTAAAGGTGTTTGTGGGATATGTAAACTAACCACATCTACCCTTTCCTGAAATTCTTGTAAACTTACTTGTTTGGCATTTTGATTACCCACATTATCCTTAATATCATAACACAATACATCAACATCAAATCCTCTTAGCTTTTTTGCAAAAGCCTTTCCCATATTACCGTAACCAATCAACCCAACCGTTTTTTCATCTAGCTCAACTCCACGGTTTTCCTCTCTTAACCATTTTCCGTTTCTAACTTCAGCATCCGCTTTATTGAGTTTGTTAAATAAGGACAATAACATACCCAAAGCATGTTCTCCAACAGCATTTCTATTGCCTTCAGGCGCCGATATTAAGTACACGCCTTTGGTTTCTGCATAATTACAATCTATATTTTCTAGACCAGCGCCAACTCTGCCAATGAATTTTAGGTTAGTAGCGGCATCTAAAAATTGCTTATCGATGCTAAATCTGCTGCGAATAACAATCCCATCATATACTGAAATTTTTTCTTCTATGGTTTCTTTTGAAGATGAGTAATCCTCATGATTTGTATAGCCTAAATCATTTAGCTGATTTATTAGTAACTCATGATTGGTGTCGAGATGGAGGATTTTCATTTACAACAAAATAAGGGTTCAAAAGTAAAAATAATGGGTTGCTGAAACAAATTCAGGAAAATACGTTACTTTGTCTTTAAAGGATCTTTATCAAAAAACAAACCCTCAAAACCTGTTTTCATGAAGTTTCTAATATTTTGATGCCCAGTTCCATTGGGGTCTTTTAAAACATCTGTAAAATAATGCTCCCCAAAACATGTCAAGGTTTCTTCTTTAGTTAGGTTTTGCATTTTAGCAAAAGCAAATAACTTGCAAGAGCCTGAGTTTTGTCCTTTGGCATTTTCTAAAGGTCCATTTTTAAAAGCTGTTGGTATAAAATCGTAGTTTAATTCTATGACATCCATTGTTTCAGAAAAGGCAATCTTTTCTGGATTACTTCTTAGTTTATTTTTAAATTCGTCTATGTCCATTTTAGTCAGTTCTACCACCCACAATTATAACTATTTCTCCTTTGGGTGGTTTATTAGTGTAATATTCTAAAACTTCTTTTGCGGTTCCGCGAATGGTTTCTTCAAACAGTTTGGTTAGCTCTCTGGAAACCGAAACGGGTCTGTCCTCTCCAAAATACTCACAAAAATGCCCTAAGGTTTTAATCAATTTATGCGGACTTTCGTAAAAAATCATGGTTCGGGTTTCTTCTGCTAATAGTAAAAGCCTAGTTTGACGCCCTTTCTTTACAGGTAAAAACCCTTCAAACACAAACTTATCATTTGGAAAACCAGAATTTACTAGTGCTGGTACAAAGGCCGTTGCTCCTGGTAAACATTCAATATCAATATTATTCTCTACACACGCTCTTGATAACAAAAATCCAGGATCTGAAATAGCAGGTGTCCCTGCATCACTTACTAGAGCTATTTTAGTCCCTGCCTTTAACTTTTGAATAATACTATCAACCGTTTTATGCTCATTGTGCATATGATGCGATTGCATTGGTGTATTTATTTCAAAATGTTTTAAGAGTTTACCTGAGGTTCGGGTGTCTTCGGCAAGAATTAAATCGGCTTCTTTTAAAACCTCAATGGCTCTTAACGTGATATCTTTTAAATTTCCTATAGGGGTAGGAACTATATATAGTTTACTCATGTGTTAGTGATTGCAGTGGTTAGCTTTTGGCGAGGTGGGCATTGAGCCAAAACTATGAACGAAAAGCACGACTGCGCTAAGGCGCAAGAACACCCAGACATTATTGAAATTTAGCTTCTATGATTTGTAAAAAACGTTCCTCAAATTCTTCTTTTCCAAACCAGTCCTGATAGTCTGGCTTTACTATATCATTGATAAATTGATGGGCTTCGTGAAAAGTAGCTGTAGTATTTATTTGTGAAATTACGCGGTCATAATCTTCTGGCTTCCCATCAAACAAATGCTTTATAAAAGCCAGCTTATCATTCAATCCAATGTTAAGTCCACCACCTTTGAGCTTGTCATTCAATGTTTTTTTTGCACTGTTTTCACGATCATTTATCTTAGACACAGGTTCAAAAACAGGCATTTCTTCAAAACCAGCGGTGATTTCGTCTAAATCATGTTTCTTGCTAATTCTTTCTGACATGGACTCTTCAAAAATGGCATCAACCTGCTCAGTTTCCTGAGGCATCTGTGCTACCATATCTTTTATGGTCTCCATGAGTGGCTCTGAAATGGCCTCTTTTTCATTATCATCTAGGTTGATATAAATTTTATCTTCAATCTCTATATTATCACTTATCTTATTGTTAAAAGCCGTATCTAACATTCCAAAAAAAGAAGAATCACTACCTATGGTTGGTATATCTTCATCAAAATTTTCATGAGCAAATTTTAAAACAGTAAGTTTCTCATACAGTGCCATAACCTCAGTATGCATTTTTATGATGTCTTCTTTTCCTTTTAGTTTAATAATTCTATGAGCAATACTTACTAATTCTGATTCCAACTTCTTCTTCATCAATTCAAAATTTTTAAAATTTAATCTACTTTTGGCTTTTGATTTTAAAAAAAATAGAGCCACCTTTATACAAACGAAAAATTGCTTGTTATTAGTGTTAAAATTACGAAATGTTTCTTGAAAATACGGTAAATCATAAAGAACAATTTGGCTGGATTGAGGTTATTTGCGGATCGATGTTTTCTGGTAAAACCGAAGAATTGATTCGTAGGCTTAAACGCGCCCAATTTGCAAGACAAAAAGTTGAGATTTTTAAGCCGGCCATTGATGTGCGTTATGATGAAGACATGGTAGTTTCTCATGACGAGAATCAAATACGCTCCACACCAGTGCCAGCAGCAGCAAATATTCCTATTTTAGCCGATGGTTGTGACGTTGTGGGTATTGATGAAGCTCAATTTTTTGACGATGAAATTGTGAGAGTTTGCAATGATTTAGCCAATAAGGGTGTTAGAGTTATTGTTGCCGGTTTAGACATGGATTTTAAGGGCAATCCTTTTGGCCCTATGCCTAACCTCATGGCAACGGCAGAATATGTTACAAAGGTGCATGCCGTTTGTACCAGAACTGGAAATTTAGCTCAATATAGCTACCGTAAAGCGCAAAACGACAACTTAGTTATGCTTGGAGAAATTGATGAATACGAACCTTTAAGCAGAGCAGCTTTTTACAAAGCTATGATGCGAGACAAAGTAAGAAATATGAAAGTGAACGACGCTGAAGAAGTGATAGCAAAATCAAAAAACTCCAATGCTTAAAGCGCAAGAAACTGTACTTGAGATAGATTTAAACGCGCTTAAACACAATTTTAAGCATTTAAAATCAAAACTAAATAATAACACCAAATTTCTAGCCGTTGTTAAGGCTTTTGGATATGGTAGTGACGCTATCGAAATTGCCAAGTACCTACAAAATTTAAATGTTGATTATTTTGCAGTTGCTTATGCCAATGAAGGAGTAGATTTACGTAAAGCAGGCATTTCTAAGCCCATTTTAGTGTTGCATCCCTTAACTTCAAACTTCAAAGCTATTATAGAATATTGCTTAGAGCCAAGTCTATATAACATTAAAGTATTAAATGAATTTATTGAAGTTGCCGCAAAAGAAAACCAAACAAACTATCCGGTTCATATAAAATTTAATACGGGTTTAAATAGGCTGGGGTTTAATAAAAATGATTTAGACCAAATAGTTACCAAATTAAAAAATACTTCATCGGTAAAAGTAAAATCCATTTTTTCTCACTTAGCCGCCAGCGAAGATTTAGATGAAAAAGCATTTACCTTGAACCAAATTGAAACGTTTAAAACTATTGCACAAAATTTTATTGAAGCTATTGGTTATAAACCAATACTTCACACTTGTAATACCTCTGGGATTTTAAACTACCCCGAGGCACATTTTGATATGGTTAGATCTGGGATTGGACTTTATGGCTTTGGAAATTCTGAAAAAGAGAACAAGAATTTAAAACCCATTGCTAGTTTAAAAACCGTTATTTCTCAAATTCACAAAATTGATAGAGGAGAATCGGTTGGTTATAACAGGGCTTATAAAAGTGCTGGTTTTGTAAAAACGGCTACCTTACCCATTGGTCATGCTGATGGTATTGGAAGACAATACGGCAATGAAAAGGGTTATGTCATTATTAACGGAAAACAAGCCCCCATAATAGGTAATGTGTGTATGGACATGATTATGGTAAACGTAACCGATATTGATTGTAAAGAGGGTGATGAAGTTATTGTTTTTGATACAATATCAACAGCTGAAAATTTAGCCCAAACAGCTGGTACTATTTCATATGAACTCATTACAAGCATTTCACAACGAGTTAAACGTATTTTTTTACGTTAGAAATCGAAATACAAAGTGACTTTTTCTTATTTTAGTATTTCACTAACTATAATAATTTAAAATTATGCTTAAAGAGTTTAAAGAATTTGCAATGAAGGGAAACCTTGTAGACATTGCAGTTGGTTTTGTTATGGGTGCTGCTTTTAAACAAGTAGTAACATCATTTACTGGAGGTATTGTATCTCCTTTAATTGGATTAATTTTCAAAGCAGATTTCAAAGATTTAAAATTAGAATTAAAAGAAGCAATTACCGATGCAGCGGGTGAAGTTACAACGCAGGCTGTATATCTAGAATACGGTACGTTCTTGACTCATGTTATAGATTTTATCATTGTGGCTTTTGTAATGTTTATGATGATTAAAGGCATCAATAAAATGAAAAAGAAAGAAGAGCCGGCTCCAGAACCAGCGCCTGCAGGACCTAGTCAAGAAGAATTACTTGCTGAGATTCGAGATTTACTTAAAAAATAACTAATTGTTAAATAAATAACACACTGTTATTTGTTGTTAAAAAGACCTTGTTTTAAAAAATTCAAGGTCTTTTTTTTAGTTTAAAACAACAATTAATACTTAGTTTTGCGCCATAATTTTTAAAACAGATAGAAATGAAAGTAGCTGTAGTTGGAGCCACTGGAATGGTAGGCGAAGTCATGCTAAAAGTTCTTGCAGAACGTAATTTTCCAATCACTGAATTAATTCCTGTTGCCTCAGAACGCTCTGTGGGTAAAACTATTACATACAAAGGAAATGATTACACCGTTGTTGGTTTAGAAACAGCCGTTTCTATGAAACCAGACATTGCCTTGTTTTCAGCAGGAGGTGATACATCATTAGAATGGGCACCTAAATTTGCTGAAGCTGGTACTACAGTGGTTGATAACTCATCGGCTTGGAGAATGGACCCTTCTAAAAAATTAGTTGTTCCTGAAATCAACGCTAATGTCCTAACTAAAGAAGATAAAATTATTGCCAATCCAAACTGTTCAACTATTCAATTGGTAATGGCTTTAAATCCGCTTCATAAAAAATACAACATGAAACGTGTTGTAGTTTCTACTTATCAATCCGTATCAGGTACTGGTGTTAAGGCGGTTCGTCAATTAGAAAACGAAATCGCTGGTATTGAAGGCGAAATGGCCTATCCTTACCCTATTGGTAGAAATGCATTGCCACATTGCGACGTGTTTTTAGAAAATGGTTATACCAAAGAAGAAATGAAATTAGCCAGAGAACCTCAAAAAATTATGGACGATAGAACATTCTCTGTATCAGCAACAGCTGTGAGGATTCCAACCGCTGGTGGGCATTCAGAGTCTGTAAACGTTGAGTTTGAAAATGATTTTGACTTGGCTGAGGTACGTGAACTATTAAGTGCAACACCTGGTATTGTAGTACAAGACGATTTGGCAAATAACTCCTATCCTATGCCAATTTACGCACATGATAAAGATGACGTTTTTGTTGGACGTATTCGTAGAGACGAATCCCAAGCTAATACCTTAAACATGTGGATTGTTGCAGACAACTTACGTAAAGGAGCTGCTACCAATACCATTCAAATAGCTGAGTACTTGGTTGAAAACAATTTAGTTTAAACACTTTTCATTAAAAGATTGTTAAAGGCTCCTGTTGACCGCAGGGGCCTTTTTATTTTTGTAAAAAAACTAATGAAAATTGTTATACTTGCTATATTGTCAATTTTTATGATTCTGGCTTGCGAAAATGACCCATCAAACAAAAACAATTTTGAAGTGACTTATCCTAAAACTAACACTGTTGATACTGTAGACACCTATTTTGGAGTTGAAGTAAAAGACCCATATCGTTGGCTTGAAAATGATATGAGTGAGGAAACCGCTAAATGGATTGAATCTCAAAATTTAGTTACCCATAACTATTTAAATAAAATTCCATTTAAAAATGACCTTAAAGAAAGGCTTTCTAAACTTTGGAATTATGAAAAAGTAAGCGCTCCATTTAAAGAAGGAAATAATACTTACTATTACAAAAATAATGGTTTACAAAACCATTATGTACTCTACAGAAAAAAAGAAAATGGAGAGGAAGACGTATTTTTAGATCCAAATTCTTTTTCCAAGGATGGCTCAACTTCTTTGGATGCCGTTAGTTTCTCTAAAAATGGAAGTCTACTTGCATATTCTATATCTGAAGATGGAAGTGATTGGAGGAAAATTATCGTCATGGATACGGAAACCAAAGAGCATGTTGGAGATACAATTTTTGACGTTAAATTCACTCAAATTTCATGGTATAAAAATGAAGGATTTTACTATTCAAGTTATGATAAACCTAAAGGCAGTGAATTGTCTACTAAAACAGATCAGCATAAAGTCTACTATCATAAACTAGGAACGCCCCAAAAAGAAGATAAATTAGTTTTTGGTGGAACGCCAGAGGAGAAACACCGTTATATTTATGCTGGTGTAACCCAAGACGACAACTATTTAATTATTTCACCCAGAATTTCTACTACAGGAAACAAGCTTTATATAAAAGACCTATCCAAAAAGGACAGTTCTTGGATAACTATTTTAGATCATAATGAAAGTAATACTGCTGTTTTAGACAATGATGGAAGCACACTCTATTTAGTTACTAATTTAGATGCTCCCAACAAGCGCATTGTTAAGGTTTATGTTTCTAATCCAACACCTGAAAATTGGGTAGATATAATCCCAGAAACCAACTTTGTTCTTCAACCTTCATCTTCTGGTAAATATATTATTGCGAAATATATGGTTGATGCTATTTCTAAAGTAATGCAATACGATTACAACGGTAATTTAATAAGAGACATTAAACTTCCTGGTGTTGGAAATACGAATGGATTTGGCAGTAAAAAAGAAGAAACCGTTGATTACTTTAGTTTTACAAACTATGTCACACCTTCAAGTATTTACAAACTTAACTTAGAAACTGGTAAAACCGAATTATACTGGAAACCTTCTATAGAGTTTAATAGTAATGCCTACGAAAGCAATCAAGTTTTTTACCTCTCTAAAGACGGCACTAAAATCCCCATGATTATTACGCACAAAAAAGGCTTAGAGCTCAATGGTAAAAACCCAACCATACTTTATGGCTATGGAGGTTTTAATATTAGTTTAAATCCTACATTTAGTATTGGAATGGCTGTTTGGATGGAACAAGGTGGTGTATATGCGGTTCCTAATATTCGTGGTGGTGGAGAATACGGTAAAAAGTGGCACGATGCTGGTATTAAAACTAAAAAACAAAATGTATTTGATGATTTTATTGCTGCAGCAGAATATTTGTTTAAAAATCAATATACCTCTTCAGAATATTTAGCTATTCGTGGTGGTTCTAACGGAGGTCTTTTGGTAGGTGCCGTTATGACACAAAAGCCTGATTTAGCAAAAGTAGTATTACCAGCTGTAGGTGTACTAGATATGTTACGCTACCACACGTTTACTGCTGGGGCAGGTTGGGCCTATGATTATGGAACCGCTGAAGACAGCAAGGAAATGTTTGAATACCTAAAAGGTTATTCCCCCTTACACAATATAAAAGAGGGTACTGAATATCCAGCAACCTTAGTAACTACTGGTGATCATGATGACCGTGTGGTACCCGCGCACAGTTTTAAATTTGCTGCTGAATTACAAAGTAAACAAGCTGGGAATAACCCAACATTAATAAGAATTGAAACCGACGCTGGTCATGGTGCAGGAACTCCTGTAAGCAAAATCATTGAACAATATGCCGATATTTTTAGTTTCGCCTTATTCAATATGGGCTATGATGTGCTACCGTATAAAAAAAAGAAAAAGGATAACCGCTAATCATTGAAAAATTAAATCTGCTTAAGTTTTGTGCAGATTTTTTTATACTATTTTTACAACTTTATGCTTCAAGTAAAAAACATATCGTTTGGTTACAACAAAGAAAAAGTTCTAAAGAATATAGACTTTACAGTCAATAAAGGTGAACATTTATCTATTATTGGCGAAAGTGGTTCTGGTAAAAGTACCTTGTTAAAACTACTCTACGGAGAATTTGATTTAAACGAGGGCGAAATATTTTGGAACAAAACTAAAATTCTTGGTCCTGCATTCAATTTGATTGTTGGTTATGATTTTATGAAATACGTCTCTCAGGAGTTTGATTTAATGCCATTCACCACTGTAGCCGAAAATATTGGCGAATTTTTATCAAATTTCTATCCCGAGGAAAAACAAAAACGAGTTGAAGAATTATTGGAAGTTGTTGAATTATCAGCTTTAGCAAATACCAAAGTAAAACTTTTAAGCGGCGGACAAAAACAACGGGTAGCGCTAGCAAGAGCTATTGCAAAACAACCTGAAATTATTTTGCTTGATGAGCCTTTTAGTCATATCGATAACTTTAAAAAGCAATCTTTAAGACGAAGTTTATTTAAGTATCTAAAGAATAAAAATATCACCTGTATTGTTGCTACTCACGATAAAAATGATGTTATTTCATATTCAGATAACATGATTGTTTTAGACAACAATAAAATCATGGACAGAGGTACTCCACAAGACCTTTTCAATAACCCTAAAACACCATTAATTGCATCATTCTTTGGTGAATTCAGTGTTATTGAACCTTACGGCATCGTTTACGCTCATCAAATAAAAATGGTTGAAAAATCTAATTTAAAAGCCGTGGTTAAACAATCTTATTATAACGGCATCCACTATTTAATTGAAGCTAATTTAGATGGACAAAACCTGTTATTCGAACATTATAAAGAACTTAAAAAAGGTCTGGAAGTATCTTTAAAAATTTATAACTAGTTACTCTATTTTCTCGATTATAAATTCCTGATTTCTAAACTTTATTGAATCTCCAACTGTTTTACCTAGTAATAATTGCCCTATTGGTGTATGAACAGAAATCGCAAAAAATGGTTTTTCTTCTACCTTTAATTCACCAGCACTAATGGTAATAAAATAATTTGATTTAGACGTATAAACTACACTACCTAAGCCAATACTCTTTTGCGAAGATTCAATATTTATTCTATTTAATATATGTTTAATTTTTTCAGTTTCGGATAATTGCTTTCCAGCTTTTTCTCGTTCCAATTGCAACATAGCCCGACCCGTTTCATGTTTGTCTCCTGCACTACTTTTGGTTTCAGTGGTTAAGGAATTTTGAATTTCATCAATAGATTTTTGGATAGCTTTTAATCTTATTTCAATAAATGCTTCGCATTGTTTATATAATTCTTCTTTAATATTCATATTAAAACTATGTAGATTCCTGCCTCTGGAGGAATGAAATTAAATTAATTCTGCTAATTCTTTTCCAATTAAACTGCCAATAGCTACGCCCATACCACCTAAACGAACACCACAATATACGTTGTTACTCAACTGTTTTACTATGGCTTCTTTTTTATTACCAACCCCCATAATACCACTCCATCTATGGTCAATTTCAAAATTGATGTTTGGTAAAATAACTGCTTTTAAAAGGTTTTCTAAGGTTTCTTGAATGTGTTGTGTTTGACCAAATTCAGTTGTAGATTCTCCTTTAAAATCTAAATGTCTTCCTCCTCCTAGTAAGATTCTATTTTCAAAATTTCTAAAATAGTAGTACCCTCTGTCTAAATGAAAGGTTCCTTTAATATGTAAATCTCTTATAGGTTTTGTTATTAAAACCTGAGCTCTTGAAGGTGTAACTTGTTCATTTAGTATTTCAGATGCAAAACCATTGGTTGCTATAAATAATTTAGATGAGAAAAACTCAAACCGATTGGTTTGTAATTTGACTGAATAATTATCTTCTGAAAAAGATTCAACCGAAATGCTATTAAGTATTTTGACACCTCTACTAAGTACTAAATTTAAAAGTGATACCATCATTTTACCAGTATCTATTTGTCCCTCAAAAGAATTGAAAATATACTGCTCCTCAATAGTCTTAAAACCGAGCTTGCTAGTTTTTATTGTAAAAACATCCTCTTTGAAAATAGGCTTTAAAAGCTCATTGACATATTTGACTTTAGACCGGCAAGTATCAAATAAACTATCATTTTTAAAAAATAATTCATAACCACCGTTTTGTTGATAGTCGATATTGGAGTCACTCAATGTATCTCGTAATAGTTTCAAACCATCTAGACGCTTTTGCACAAGCTTAACAACCTCATCTTCAGAATGATTTTTTAAATCGTCTAGAATTTCACTAAGACTCCCAAAACAAGCAAATCCAGCATTTTTTGTACTAGCCCCTTGTGGTAATACCCCTTTTTCTAATATTAAAATATTTGATTTAGGAAATCTTTCCTTTAATTGTAAAGCACAACTAAGACCAACAATACCACTACCAACAATAGTATAGTCAATATTAGTTAACCAACTTTTTATTTCCCAATAGGATAAGTTCATGATACTAAGTTAGTGCTTTTGCGTTAAGGATAGAAATGGCATGCTTTTGTGAGGTACAATTAAAAGATACAGCCCTTCCACTTCGCTCAGGATAAACTACTAACTCTAATTTTTATAATGCAAAGAAATACCATAAAAAAACTCCGAAATTGCTTTCGGAGTTTTAATTTATTCATCTTCAGAAATATGTTTTATTTTGAAGTCTTCCATAAATTTAGTGGTGTAATTACCAGCTAAATAATCTGGATGCTCCATGAGTTGCCTGTGGAATGGAATAGTTGTTTTTATACCTTCTATAACAAACTCATCCAAAGCACGTTTCATCTTGTTGATGGCTTCCTCTCTGGTTTGTGCTGTTGTGATTAACTTTGCAATCATTGAGTCATAATTTGGTGGAATAGAATATCCTGCATATACATGCGTATCTAATCTAACACCATGGCCTCCAGGTGCATGAAGTGTGGTAATCTTTCCTGGTGAAGGTCTAAAATCATTAAACGGGTCTTCGGCATTAATTCTACATTCAATAGAGTGTAAATTTGGCATATAATTCTTTCCTGAAATTGGCACACCTGCTGCCACCAATATTTGCTCACGTATTAAATCAAAATCAATGACCTGTTCTGTAATTGGATGCTCTACTTGAATACGTGTATTCATTTCCATGAAGTAGAAGTTACGGTGCTTATCAACTAAAAACTCTACTGTTCCTGCACCTTCATACTTAATATATTCTGCAGCTCGAACTGCGGCTTCACCCATTTTTTTACGAAGTTCATCGGTCATAAATGGAGATGGTACTTCTTCAGTTAATTTTTGATGACGACGTTGTATCGAACAATCTCTTTCAGATAAATGACACGCTTTCCCTGTAGAATCTCCAACAATTTGAATCTCGATATGCCTTGGCTCCTCAATAAGTTTTTCCATGTACATATCATCATTTCCAAAAGCGGCTTTACTTTCTTGTCTTGCAGAATCCCAAGCGGCTTTAAGGTTTTCTTTTTTGAAAACACCACGCATCCCTTTTCCACCACCACCAGCTGAAGCTTTGAGCATTACTGGATATCCTACTTCCTCAGCTAGTTTCTCGCATTCTTCATAAGATTTAATAACACCATCACTTCCAGGAACACAGGGTACACCCGCAGCTTTCATAGTTGCTTTAGCGTTAGCCTTGTCTCCCATTTTATCAATCATTTCTGGTGAAGCTCCAATAAATTTAATACCGTGCTCTGAACAAATTTTTGAAAACTTAGCGTTTTCGGATAAGAATCCGTATCCGGGATGAATAGCATCTGCATTGGTAATTTCGGCAGCAGCTATAATATTAGACATTTTAAGATAAGATTCACTACTTGGTGCTGGTCCTATACAAACTGCTTCATCGGCAAACTTAACGTGCAAACTTTCTTCATCTACCTTAGAATAAACCGCAACAGTTTTAATGCCCATTTCTTTACAGGTTCTAATAACACGTAGTGCTATTTCTCCCCTATTGGCTACTAATATTTTTTTAAACATAACTTATAGATATTTAAAATTTCAAATTCCAAATTCCTTCAAATTGGGACTTGTTTTTTTGGAATTTTAAATTTGGTTATGAAGGGTCTACTAAGAATAACGGTTGATCAAACTCTACTGGAGAAGCATCATCAACCAAAATTTTCACTACTTTTCCAGAAACTTCAGATTCAATTTCATTGAAAAGTTTCATGGCTTCAATAATACAAAGTACATCACCTTCAGCAATGGTCTGACCTACCTCAACAAATAAAGGTTTATCTGGCGATGGCTTTCTATAGAAGGTACCAATAATTGGTGATTTAATTGTGATATATTTTGAGTCATCAGTTGCTGCTGGTTCTTGAGTGGCTGGTGCTGCTGGAGCACTTGCTTCTACAGGAGGCGCAGGTACAGTAGCTACGGGTTGTGCCATTTGTGGAGCTGGAACTTGTTGAACTATTGTTGTTTCTGTATCCGATCCTGTTTTGATGGTGATTTTTACATCATCCATTTCCAATTTAACCTCGCTTGCGCCAGACTTGGCAACAAACCTGATTAGGTTTTGAATCTCTTTAATATCCATAATTTTCTAATTAGTTAATGGTTAGTTATCTGAATTATATGCCCATTTTAAATAAATGGCTCCCCAATTAAATCCGCCACCAAAAGCAGCAAATATAATATTATCTCCTTTTTTAAGTTGTGATTCGTAGTCGTGTAATAATAACGGTAAGGTAGCTGATGTAGTATTTCCATACTTGTGAATATTCATCATTACTTTTTCATGCTCAAGTCCCATTCTATCTGCCGTAGCATCAATAATACGTTTATTAGCTTGGTGAGCCGTTAACCATGCTACGTCTTCTTTTGTTAAATTATTACGCTCCATCACTTTCATAGTGGCGTCGGCCATATTAAATACTGCGTTTTTAAACACGGTTCTACCTTCTTGGAAAGCATATTGTCCGCCTTGGTCTATGGCCTCATGTGTTATAGGGTGTACAGAACCTCCGTAAGTAGCTTGTAGAAATTCTCTACCAGTACCATCACTTCTTAAATATTCATCTTGTAATCCTAAACCTTCTTGATTAGGTTCAAATAAAACCGCACCGCCGCCATCTCCAAAAATAATACAAGTAGCTCTGTCTTTATAGTTAATTAAGGAAGACATTTTATCAGCTCCAATTAAGAGTACTTTTTTGTATTTACCGGACTCTATATAACTAGCAGCCACTGACATTCCGTACAAAAAACTAGAACATGCAGCGTCCATATCAAAAGTAAAAGCGTTGGTAGCTCCTATCTCAGAGGCCGTAAAGGCAGCCGTAGATGCCGCTTTCATGTCTGGTGTTGCAGTAGCAACAATAACCAGTTCTATGTCTTCAGGATCTAATCCTTTTTTATTTATTAGGTCTTGTGCTGCTTTAATAGCAAGGAAAGAAGTGCCTTTACCGTCTTCTTTTAGAATTCTACGTTCTTTAATTCCTGTTCTTGTGGTAATCCATTCATCATTTGTGTCAACCATGGTCTCAAGAATTTGATTGGTTAACACATATTCAGGTACATAGCCCCCCACAGCTGTAATGGCCGCTGAAATTTTACTCATAAACTAACCGTTAAATTGACTAAAAAATCACTAAAATTTAACAAAACAATGTAAAATTAGGTGAAAACTACTAAATTTTAGCGTAATAACACACAAATATGCTTGTTTTTGCTCTTACAAAAAGTCTGTCATAAAAAAACGCTCACAAGTGAGCGTTTTATATTGTGTGCGCAAATTAGGTTATGCCACGTTCTCTTCTTCAGAGTTGTCAACTAATACCTGACCTCTGTAATATAATTTTCCTTCGTGCCAATGCGCTCTATGGTATAGGTGCGCTTCACCTGTTGTAGGGCAAGTAGCAATCTGTGGCACAGATGCTTTATAATGAGTTCTTCTCTTATCTCTTCTAGTTTTAGAGATTTTTCTCTTAGGATGTGCCATTTTCTATATTATTTATTATCCGTTAATAGTTTTTTTAATGTATTCCAACGAGGATCGATATCCTCTTTTTTGTCTTTATTTTTACTAAGCTTTGGGCTTAGTTCTTCTAATTTATCAAGTATTTCTGAATTTAACGTTCCGTCTTTTACACCAGGGTGTACTCTTTTAATTGGTACAGCTAATACAATTAATTCATAAACATATTGTTGAATATTGATTTCATAAGTTCCATGCGGTACTATTAAAATATCTTCATATTCATCATTGTATTCATCACCAAATTTCACAACCAAATCAAACTCATTTTCAATAGTTTGATTGTAAGGTTCATTTGTTAAATCACAATTAATGTTTACAAATCCAGAGGTTTTAAAGTGTAATTCTAATAATGTTGACTTTTTTTCTAGCTCAACATCAACATTGACACTTGTATTATTAAACTCTTTATACTCAAAAAAATCAAAGAACGTTTGTTCAATTTTATAATCAAAATGATGCTTTCCTAATTTTAATCCTACAAACTGGATTACAAATTCTTTCAATGGCTTCATTATCACATCTATTTTGAGCCTGCAAATATATAAATTTTTGCCTTAAGCAACATGACTTATAAACATTTTTTTGTTTATATCTATTTACGCACCTTTTTTAAAGGATTAGCGGTAAGGCGCTCATAATCAAATCTATTTCTATAAATTTGAATAGCTGTATAAATAGCTTCTTTAAATGAGCCAGCATCTGCTACTCCCTTGCCTGCAATTTCATAAGCTGTTCCGTGGTCTGGAGAGGTTCTAATTCTATTTAACCCTGCAGTAAAATTAACGCCTTGACCAAACGACAATGTTTTAAAAGGAATTAATCCTTGGTCATGGTAGCTAGCCACCACAGCATCAAAATTTTTGTAATTATTAGAACCAAAAAAGCTGTCGGCAGCATATGGTCCAAAAACCAATTTACCTTTATCTTTAATTTTTTTAAGTGTGGGACGCAATACCTCATCATCTTCCTTTCCAATAACACCATTATCACCCGTATGAGGATTGATGCCTAAAACTGCTATTTTGGGTTTTGATATTCTAAAATCTCTCTTTAGAGAGTCATAAATTGTACTAATTTTTTTTATAATGAGTTCCTCTGAAATTTGTTCAACCACATCTTTAACAGGGACGTGATCTGTTAATAAACCAATTCTTAAATTGTCAGTAACCATAAACATAAGGCTTTCACCTTCTAATTCCTGCGCTAAAAAGTCTGTATGTCCAGGAAATTTAAATTCCTCAGATTGAATATTGAATTTGTTTATGGGTGCTGTCACCAAAACATTAATTTCTTCATTTTTTAAGGCCTCAGTGGCAGCTCTTAATGACTTTATTGCATATAATCCTACTTTATTGTCTTCTTTTCCAAATTCAATTTTAACTGGTTCGTTCCAACAATTAAAAACATTAACCTTACCGTGCGCCAATTGACTGATGTTATAAATATTGTGAAAATTGATGGTAGACTGAAAATGACTTTTGTAAAAATTCATAGTCTTTGCCGAAGCAAAAATTACAGGTGTACATAATTCTAAAAACATGGCATCATCAAATGCTTTCAATATTATTTCTCCACCAATACCGTTTAAGTCACCAATTGATATTCCAACTATTATATTTTCTTCGTTATTCATTAATAAAGATAACTTTTGTTCTTAATATGCTTCAGTAAGCATGATATTTTGATTTAAAAACTCTAAAAATTCATCTTACTTATGCAATCTGTCTATTAATTCATTAATTTTTATCACTTAGTTTCTCTGAATATTTAAATGAAAAAAATCATGTACTTTTGATTTTGCAAATTTAACCAAATAAACAGATAATAATATGTTTACTGGAATTATTGAAGATCTTGGTATTATCACTAATTTAAGAGAAGAAAACACCAACCTTCACATTACTGTAAAAAGCTCAATTATTTCAGAATTAAAAATAGATCAAAGCGTTGCCCACAATGGTGTTTGCCTAACGGTTGTTGATGTAAATAATGATGAATATACGGTTACTGCTATAAAGGAAACTTTAAACAAAACTAACCTTGGTACTCTTCAACTAAATGATAAGGTAAATTTGGAGCGTGCCATGAAGTTAGGAGACAGGCTAGACGGTCATATTGTTCAAGGTCATGTTGATCAAACTGGTATTTGTACAAATATTAAAGAAGAAAACGGTAGTTGGTTTTTTACCTTTCAATACGATGCTTCCTTAAACAACTTGACTATAGAAAAAGGTTCTATTACAGTAAACGGAACAAGTTTAACGGTAGTAAACTCCAAAAAAGATTCCTTTAGTGTAGCCATTATACCATATACGTATCAACATACTAACTTTAACACCTTTAAAATAGGTACTATAGTAAATTTAGAATTTGATGTTTTAGGAAAATACGTAACTAAACTAGTAGCAATGAACAGCTAGAGTTTTGCTTTAGCATTTTTTAATAGCTTTTTAATACCAAGTAATAAAGCTAATCCTAATAGAAAAAAAGTACTGACTCCAATTGTTAGACCAGGAGGGGAGGGACCTGCTGTAGGCGGCGGCGGCGGTTGCCCATCTTTTTGAGCAAAAGACAATACTCCTACAAACGCGATTAAAACTAAGGTTAATATTCTTCTTTTTCTAGTAGTCATGGGTTTGGCAAAAGTAAAAAAAAACACTTTTTGTCAAAATAAAGAGAAGTATTTATCTTTAAAAAACATCTTCAAAAAACACAATTCATCGACGAAATACATTTTTTTTGGCTAAATGAGCCAAATTGTGCTATCCTGATATTAAGTTTAATAATAGTCCCTCTTATTACCTGAAAAACAAATATATATAATTTAAAAAGATAATTTTAACGATACTTGTTAACAAATTTATTAATCTCTTTTACATACACACTTAAAGTATGTTTAATCAAAAAAGTACTCATGAAACAGAAAAAATCAATGCTCTTTGTTTAATTACAAAACAAATCAATGATTTTAGATTTTATTTATACTGCATAAACTATTTAGAATTATGATTATCTTCTTTTAAAGCAGCTTTTAAAATGCTAATAGGATGCCATGAGCTTCTGTTAACAGCATCTTTAATTTGATGGCGACAACTTGTACCAGATGCCGCAATTATAACATCGTCTGAATAATTCCTGATTTTAGGGAATAAGGTGTCTTCACCAACTTGTATACTAACATTATAATGTTCTTTTTCGTAACCAAAAGAACCTGCCATACCACAACAACCAGAATTAATGATACTTACTGAATAATTCTTAGGAAGATTAAGCATTGAAAAAGTTGGTTCGGTCCCACTCAAGGCTTTCTGATGACAATGTCCATGAATCTTTACATTTCTTTTTTCATTGGAAAAGTGGTTCTCAGAGATATTTCCCTTCAATCGTTCTTTATTGATAAACTCTTCTATCGTGAAAGTGTTCTTAGAAATCTTTTTAACAGCCTTTTTATTTTCGGCCAACCTTATGTATTCATCTCTAAACGATAAAATTGCTGAAGGCTCCAAACCAACCAACGGAATTTTTTCAGAAACCAAACTTGCAAATATAAATACGTTTTTATCTACTATTTCTTTTGCTTCATCTAAAAAACCTTTTGAAATTAAACTTCGCCCACTTTCTTCGTGCTCAATAACATGGACTTTATAACCCAGTTTTGAGAGCAATTCTAACGCATCTTTACCTACCTCAATATCGTAGTAATTAGTAAATTCATCAATAAACAAATAGAGCTCTCCCTTATCATAGATAGTATTATCATATTTGAATTTATTCTTGACATACCACTTTCTAAAAGTCATTGATGCCAATTTAGGAATACTTCTTTCGATAGCAATTCCAAGAGCCTTTTTCAACAACAACGTATTTAAAATGGCGTTCGTCAGACTAGGAAAAGTACTGCCTATCTTACTATACTTAACATTGTGCGCCATAATTCGTGTTCCTAATGAGGGTGGATTATCCTTATTATATTGATATAAAAACTCAGCCTTAAAACTAGCTATGTCTACATTACTAGGGCATTCACTAGCACAGGCTTTACAACTCAAACACAAATCAAAAACCTGCTTTAATTCCTGATGGTTAAAACGATTAGCTTTTTCCGAATTGGTTAAAAACTCTCTCAATGCATTGGCCCTAGCTCTGGTGGTATCTTTTTCATTCTTTGTAGCTCTATAACTAGGACACATGGTGCCTCCTGCTGAGACTGGTTTTCTGCAATCTCCTGAACCATTACATTTTTCGACAGCTCTTAAAAGCCCCTTGGAATCAGAAAAATTTAATAAAGTTTCAATAATTGGTTCTTTTCTACCAACCTCATAGCGTAATGATTCATCCATAGGAAAAGCATCCACAATTTTTCCTTTATTGAATACGTTATTGGGGTCAAACGTTTGTTTAATATGCTTTATTAATTGGTAATTTTTTTTACCGATCATTAGTGGTAAAAATTCCGCACGCACAATACCATCACCATGTTCACCACTAAAAGAGCCTTTATACTTTTTGACTAGTTTAGCTGTATTAGTTGTTATTTCTCTAAAGAGTTTCACATCCTTAGAGGCTTTTAAATTTAGAATAGGTCGTAAATGAATTTCGCCAGCACCCGCATGAGCATAATAAACCGCCTTTTGATTATAGTCATCCATCATTTTGGTAAACTCTGCAATATAATTTGGCAAATCCTTTAAATCTACAGCAGTATCTTCAATACAGGCAACTGCTTTAGCATCGCCAACTATATTTCCTAACAATCCTAAACCAGCCTTTCTTAATTCCATGGCTTTTTTTATATCCTCACCATATAGTTTGGCATATGCATAACCATAATTGGCCGCCTGCAAATCTTGAATTAATTTCTGGGATTGTTCCTTTAAAACTTGCTTTGAGTCAGCCCTTACTTCTAACATTAATATAGCTTCAGGGTCTCCTTGAATAAAGAATCTATTCTTTAACTGTTCGCGGTTATTTTTTGTACAATCAAGAATCGTTTTATCCAATAACTCACATGCATATAAATTATGTTTCATGGCAATCACTGTGGCTTCTAAACTTTCTTGAACACTTGTAAAATGTGGCACAATCAGCACTTCTTCTTTAGGAGGCAATTTGTCCAATTGTAAAGTAATTGAAGTTGTAAATGCCAAGGTTCCTTCGCTTCCGCAAAGCAATTTAGTAATATTAATCTCTTCAGATAGTCCGTCTTCTGAATTAGTATCTAAAAATGCATCAACTGCATAACCTGTATTTCTTCTGTGAATAGTTTTATTTGGAAATTCATTATGAATTTCGGCCTGAATGTCAGGGTCTGAAAGTTTATCAAAAAGTGATCTATAGATTTTACTTTCTAAACTTTCTCCCTCAGCTTTCTTAACAATAGTTTCTTTTTTTATGGTATTGAAAACAACTTCAGAACCATCAGATAATACAGTTTTGAGTTCTAAAACCTTATCTCTGGTAACACCATATTTTATAGATGTTGAACCAGAAGAATTATTCCCTACCATACCACCAATCATACAACGGTTACTGGTAGATGTGTTTGGTGAAAAAAACAATCCGTAGGGCTTAAGGAACAAATTAAGATCATCCCTTATAATTCCAGGTTCTACAGTAATGGTTTTGTCCTTCTCATTTAGTTTTAAAATTTTTGTAAAATGCTTAGAGACATCAACTACAATACCATCACCTACGCATTGACCAGCCAAAGAAGTGCCTGCTGTTCTTGGAATTAAAGTTGTATGATTTTTATGGGCAAACGCAATAAGTTTTCTTATATCGTCTTTGTCCTTTGGAAATGCTACCGCCATAGGTAGTTTACGATACACTGAAGCATCAGTTGCATAGATGCTTTTATACAAATCATCAAAAAAGAACTCCCCTTTCAATTCATCTGAAAGTTTTTTTAACCTTCTATTGATATTTGATTTTTGCATTTAATGTTTTAAGCGAATATAATTCTTTAAACAAAAAAAGCCTAAACTACATTTGTAATTTAGGCTGCTGCGATTTTATTTTGTTGTCCTATATTATGTTTATAGAAATTATAGGACTTCTGTAATGTTTTAATTTTATAATTTAGGTTTTAATAACCATTTAATCTAATTAAAACTATACATGAAAATTAATTTCAACAAATTATTTATTATAATGTCCGTAATTCTTTTGAACACTTCTTGTTCCAGCGATTTAGATAATTTAAGAAAAAAATGCGAGGATACTTACTTACTATATTTATTTAAAGATTGTAAAGACGGTATTTTTTCATCATTTAAGATATTGTCCTTACAGGAAGGTAATAGAATAAAGAATATTATTGAATCGAACAACGAGGTATGCATTCAAGTTAATGGCACAGATAATTCTGGGAAAAGTTTTGAAGGTTTTGTGATAACTACTTCAAATAACTACCTTACTATTATGGATTGTAATAAGCATTGTTATATATGCCCCTCTTAAAATAAATATAGGAAAAAGCCTTATAAACATCATGTTTACAAGGCTTTTAAGTGGTCCCACCTGGGCTCGAACCAGGGACTTTCTGATTATGAGTCAGATACTCTAACCAACTGAGTTATAGGACCCATTGCAAACAAGTTGCATTTCTCTTTAAATAAGAGTGTGCAATATTACTACATATTTTAAAATCCTACAAGATATTTATGGCTTTATCTCTTGGCATAACTCTATTAATACACCATTAGTACTTTTAGGGTGTAAAAAAGCCACTAGCTTATTATCGGCTCCTTTTTTAGAAACCTCATTGAGTACCTCAAAATCTTGGTCCTTTAACCGGTTAATCTCTGCTTCAATATCATCTACATCAAAGGCTATATGATGTATGCCCTCACCTTTTTTATCAATAAATCTAGCGATTGGACTGTCAATTTTGGTTGCCTCTAACAATTCAATTTTATTTGCACCCACCTTAAAAAACGAGGTTTTTACGCCCTCACTTTCAACCGTTTCGGTTTTATAACTTGGTTCTCCAAATAGTTTTGAAAACAGCTCATTGGAAACCGCTATATCTTTAACAGCTATTCCTATATGTTCAATTTTATTCATGATATTTCTTTCATTGAAAGATACGAAATTTGTAAATTAACAAAGTACTAAAAGCTTTGGAAATTAAGTTACAATTGGTTTTATTCTATTATTTAATTAAGTGATAAAGGAACTCAATACAGACTTATTTTTATAAACAGTTTTAATACGCAAAAAAAATCGATATTCTTTAAAATATCCTTTATTTTTGCACTATGGAAGAAACTCAAAGACAGAAAAAAATAGCATCGGTATTACAGCGTGATTTGGTTGATGTACTCCAAAGAGCTGCCACTGATGGCGGACTTAAAGGCATCCTCATTTCTGTTACTAAAGTAAAAGTAACCGTAGACTTGTCTGTTGCCAAAGTTTACTTAAGTATTTTTCCAAATAACAAAGCCAAAGAACTTCTTGAAGGTATTAAGGCAAACACAACGTCTGTACGTCATGAGTTGGCTCAACGTACTAAAAATCAACTCAGACGCATGCCTTCTCTTGAGTTTTTTATTGATGATTCTTTAGAGTATATTGATAATATTGAGCGTTCTTTAAAAGGACTAGACAATCCTATTGACAACCCCGATTTATTAGATAAAAGAAAGAAGTCTTAATTGAATGTTGCCTTATATATAGCCAAACGTTATCTGCGCTCTAAGAGCACTAACAACGCTATAAATTTCATTACCTATTTTGCACTTTTTGGTGTTATTGTTGGGTCTGCTTCTTTATTTATTGTACTGTCTGGTTTTGCTGGTTTAAAAGATTTTACTTTAGAATTTTCAAATATTGTAGACCCAGATTTAACCGCAAAAGCAGCCACTGGAAAATCTTATCATCTCACTGATGATGACCTCTTAAAACTTAATAATTTAGAAGAAGTAGCCCTCTTTTCTAAGATTATTGAAGAGCGCGTTTTAATTACTTCGGATGAAAAAACAAGTTTAGCCACTATAAAAGGCGTTGATGCCCAATACCAAAAGGTTGTAAATATAGAGTCTAAAATAGACCACGGCAGTTGGTTAGACCAAAAATCGAATCAAATTGTTGCTGGTTGGGGTATTGCAAACAATTTATCTATTGGGGTTTTAGATTTCACCAAATCATTAAATATTTATGTCCCTAAGCCTGGTAAAAACAAAATAACCTCAACGAAAAATGCTTTTAATAATGTAAGAGCTATTAACGTTGGCGTATTTTACATAAACGAAAAACTAAACGATAATTATGTTTACACCTCTATTGATTTGGCGCAAAAACTATTAAACTATGAGTCTAACCAAGTCTCAGCTTTAGAGTTTAAGTTAAATGAAAATATTGATGAGGAAGTAGCCAAACAAAAACTACAACACATTTTGGGTAACAAGGTGATTATAAAAAACAGAGCTCAGTTAAATGATGCGCTTTACAAAATGTTAAACACCGAATACCTTGCGGTTTACCTCATTTTTACCTTAGTTTTAATCATTGCCTTTTTTAACATTATTGGCTCTTTAATAATGATGATGCTAGATAAAAAACAAAGTTTAAATACACTCTTTAATTTAGGAGTACATGTAAAGGATATTAGAAAAATTTTCTTCTTTCAAGGTAGTTTAATGAGTATTATTGGTGGTTTTATTGGTATTGTAATTGGTTTAATCCTTATTGCTAACCAACTTTACGGACCCGATTTTTTAAAGGTTTACATCACACCAACCTTAGCGTACCCCACAAAAATTAAAATAGTAAATCTTTTTTTGGTATTTATTACCATATCCGTTTTAGGTATTGTAGCTTCAAAAATAGCATCGGCAAGAATTACTAGGGCTTTAGTGCAGAATCATTAGTTGGGCAAGTTGCCTTTTTTAAATGGCAAACAGGCTTTCGGTAGTCGCTTCACAATACATTGTGAGAGCTCCAACAATACCTCAATCCTTCTTGCAAAAGCGATAGCAGTGTTAGCTTTTGTAAAATTTTAATCTATGATTTTAGAAAACTTAAACGCATAGCGCGGTGGCTTGCCATTTGCTAAAAATTAATGTGAAAACTGGAAATCTGCAAATTTCTCCAACACCTCATCAAACGTAGCAAACACATCTTCGGGCTTATCACTAGTTACCATTTTAGTGCGGTATTCTTTGAAGTGTGGAATCCCTTTAAAGTAGTTGGTATAATGACGACGGGTTTCAAAAACTCCTAAAACTGGGCCTTTCCAATCAATAGACATTTGTAAATGACGGCGAGCCGCCTCCACACGTTCTTCTAAGGATATAGGTGGTAAATACTCCCCAGTTTCAAAAAAATGTTTCACCTGTTTAAAAAACCAAGGATTTCCAATACTGGCACGACCAATCATAGCGCCATCCAATCCGTAATTATCGCGCATTTCAACAGCCTTTTCTGGAGAGTCTACATCGCCATTACCAAAAACAGGAATGTGCATTCTTGGGTTGTTTTTTACGGCAGCTATAGGTTTCCAATCGGCTTGACCTTTATACATTTGGGCACGTGTACGCCCATGAATAGCAATTGCTTTACACCCCACATCTTGCAACCTTTCGGCTACCTCTACAATTTTTATAGACTCATGATCCCAACCCAATCGGGTTTTCACAGTTATTGGCAATTTGGTGCGTTTAACCATTTCTGCCGTTAGCTTTTCCATAAGGCAAACATCCTTCAAGATTCCAGCCCCAGCACCTTTACTCACAACTTTTTTTACAGGACACCCAAAATTAATATCGATAATATCAGGATTCGATTTTTCAACAATATCAATGGTTTGGAGCATACTGTCTAAATTAGCTCCAAAAATTTGAATCCCAACAGGGCGTTCCTTTTCATAAATATCTAGCTTCATAACACTTTTTGCTGCGTTACGAATTAAGCCTTCGCTAGACACAAACTCGGTATACACCACATCAGCGCCTTGCTCTTTACACAACGCACGAAACGGTGGGTCGCTCACATCTTCCATAGGTGCCAAAAGCAATGGAAACTCACCAAGTTCTATGTTGTCTATTTTTACCACGTCGTTAATTTGGTTTGCAAAATTACTGTTTTTTTCTCTGAAGTACCCAAAAACCATAAAACCCAAGTACTAATTCTCCAATAGTACCAAAAACGTAAAAAAGCGTAGGGGTACCATCTAGAACCAAACTTATAAGTCTACCAAAACCTAAACCCAACATAAAAATCGTATTGCTTATCAATGCTACCCTGAGAAATTTGATGTTACAAATTCCTAATATCCACAGTACAGCAAACCCCAAATACAAGCCCATAATGGCTTTATATACATTATGCTCATCTACGGTGTTTAAATTAATGTCGAACAAAATCTGTGGGATAAAACCATAAATAATGGCAACTGGTACAACGATACAAATTGAAATTACGAGATGGATTTTGGTGATGAATTGAGTTCTTAACATAAATAACTACATACAACTTTTTCTAATCAAAAATACAGAAGAAATTATTGCTTTTAATATGATACTACTCTCAGTTAAAAAACAGCTATATTTGCAGCCTAAATATTTGGATGTTTGATTTATGAAGAACATTAGAAACTTTTGTATCATTGCCCATATTGATCATGGTAAAAGTACCTTGGCAGACCGTTTATTAGATTACACGGGTTCTGTGACCGAGAGAGAGAAACAGGATCAGTTATTGGATAGCATGGATTTGGAGCGTGAACGTGGTATTACCATTAAAAGTCATGCCATACAAATGGACTATGAATACAACGGCGAAAAATATGTTCTAAATTTAATTGACACCCCTGGTCACGTAGATTTTAGTTATGAGGTATCTCGCTCCATTGCCGCCTGTGAAGGTGCATTACTCATTGTAGATGCAGCACAAAGTATTCAGGCGCAAACCATTTCAAACTTATATTTAGCTCTTGAGAATGACTTAGAAATTATTCCGGTGCTTAATAAAATAGATTTACCAAGCGCCAATCCTGAAGAAGTAACCGATGATATTGTAGACCTTTTAGGCTGTGACCCTGATGAAGTAATACATGCTAGTGGTAAAACAGGTTTAGGTATTGACAATGTTTTGGCCGCAGTTATTGAGCGTATTCCTGCCCCCAAAGGAAGCCCTAACGAACCTTTACAAGCTTTGATTTTTGATTCGGTTTATAATCCGTTTAGAGGAGTTGAAACTTATTTTAGAGTAATTAATGGCTCTATAAAAAAGGGACAACTTATAAAATTTATTGCCACAGGGAAGACTTATGACGCCGATGAAGTGGGTACGCTTAAACTAAAACAGTTACCAAAAAACGAAATTAAAGCGGGTGATGTTGGATACTTAATTACGGGTATTAAAGATGCACGAGAGGTGAAGGTTGGTGATACAATTACCGATGCCAAAAACCCAACTAGGAATGCCATTTCTGGCTTTGAGGATGTAAAACCTATGGTTTTTGCCGGTATCTACCCTGTAGATACCGAAGACTACGAAGAGTTACGTGCTTCTATGGAGAAATTGCAGCTTAATGATGCCTCCTTAATATTTACTCCAGAAAGTTCAGCGGCTTTAGGTTTTGGTTTCCGTTGTGGATTTCTAGGGATGTTACACATGGAAATCATTCAAGAGCGTTTAGAACGCGAATTTGATATGACGGTGATTACCACTGTACCCAACGTATCCTACCACGCTTATAACAAAAAGAATCCTGATGATGTCATTGTTGTAAATAACCCAAGTGATTTACCAGACCCTTCTACCTTAGACCACGTTGAAGAACCCTACATAAAAGCCACTATCATCACAAAAGCCGATTTCGTAGGTAATGTTATGAGTCTTTGTATTGATAAACGAGGTATGATAACCAATCAAACCTATTTAACGCCAGAACGCGTAGAGCTTAATTTTGATATGCCTCTTGCTGAAATTGTTTTTGATTTCTATGATAGACTTAAAACCGTTTCAAAAGGGTATGCATCCTTTGACTACCATCCTATTGGCATGAAAACTTCAAAACTGGTTAGAGTAGATATTTTATTAAATGCGCAACCCGTTGATGCACTTTCGGCCTTAGTACATGCCGATAACGCACAAAATATTGGCAAAAAGATGTGCGAGAAGTTAAAAGAATTGATCCCGCGTCAACAATTTGACATTCCTATTCAAGCCGCTATTGGAGCCAAAATTATTTCTAGAGAAACCATAAAAGCCCTCAGAAAAGATGTAACTGCCAAATGTTATGGCGGTGATATTTCGCGTAAGCGTAAACTGTTAGAAAAGCAGAAAAAAGGTAAAAAACGTATGCGCCAAGTGGGGAATGTAGAGATTCCACAACAAGCATTCATGGCCGTTTTAAAACTGAATGATTAGCAAATAAGTTCTTTCAATTTTACTTCAAAAATAGCTTATTTGCCTATTAGAGTTCAAATCAAAATTTTAAAGGTTCTAAGTATATAATAACATGACTTATAGCACTTATCAACAAATTGAACATTTTTAGAATTTCCTTAGTCTGGGCCATATCAAATGTTAAAAATCAATAGCCCAATATTTGTATTAAATTTGAAAACCCTCATTGAAAAACATGTGGGTTTTTGTTTCGCCCACTAAGTACCTTAAGGGTAAGGTGACGCAATTATTGGGCAACTTATAAAAACCTACTAGTTCCTACCAGAAGTCTGTCTTAATTTTTATGGAATATTACCACCAAAATTCAGTATTTGTTGAATTTCTTTAACTAAAATTTCAATAATCCTCAATAATCTTTTTTTTTTCTCAAAAATGAGATTTCAACAAAGTTATTAACAATATTTTTGTATGTTTATAAACCAACCTCTCTTTCCTTTTTAGGTTTCGAGGTCTAATCAATTACTGAAAATTATTAACTACCAAACTTTTTGAAAAATCGTTTATGAAAGCTCTTTTTTTTACTAGAGAATTTCCGCCTTATGTTTATGGTGGTGCTGGAGTTCATGTTGAATATTTAGCTTCAGAATTAGCAAAATTAATGAAGATAGATGTGAGATGTTTTGGAGATCAAAATGAAGAAAACAATAATCTTACAATAAAAGGCTTTCCGTATGACAACGTACTTTTCAATAATTCCAATGGTAAGCTTAAGTCTGTTTTTCAAACTTTAAGTACAGGCATACACATGAATGCCGAAGAGATTGATGCCGATGTGGTTCATTGCCATACTTGGTATGCTCATTTTGCTGGTATTGTAGCCAAATTGTGTTACGGTATTCCTCTAGTAATTACCACGCACTCTTTAGAACCTTTAAGGCCATGGAAAAGAGAGCAATTAGGAAGAGGCTATGATGCTTCTTCTTGGGTTGAAAAAACCGCTATTGAAATGGCCGATGCGCTTATTGCGGTTTCCGAAGAAACCAAAGAAGACGTTATCAAACATTTCAATGTTGATGAAAGCAAAATCCATGTAATCTATAACGGCATAGATTTACAACAATATCAAGTCACCGCTGCAACAGATACTCTAGATACCTACGGTGTTGATAAATCAAAACCATATGTACTTTTTGTTGGTAGAATAACACGTCAAAAAGGAATCATTCACTTGGTGAATGCCATAAAATATATAAATCCAGATACACAGATTGTACTATGTGCAGGTGCTCCTGATACTCCAGAAATTGGTAAAGAAATGGAGGACGCTGTTAACGAGGTTAAAAAAACCCGAGCTAATGTAATTTGGATTGATAAAATGGTAACCAAAGAAGAAATCATTCAATTGTATTCACATGCCGATGTTTTTTGTTGCCCCTCAATTTATGAACCATTCGGGATTATAAATATTGAAGCCATGGCTTGTAATACGGCTGTTGTAGCTAGTGCTGTAGGTGGTATTAAAGAAGTTGTGGTGCATGGAGAAACAGGATTATTAATTCCGCTAGAACAACAAAATGTAGCGCCTTTTGAACCTGTGAACCCTGATAAATTCTCAAGAGATTTAGCCGAGGGTATCAATACAGTTATTGCCGATAAAGACCTTAGGGATTCTATGGCTAAGAAAGGAAGAAAGCGCGTAGAAGATTATTTTGATTGGATTGCTATTGCGAAACAAACCGAAGAACTTTACAAATCATTACTATAAAATTTACAACAACTAATCACTACATATAAAAGTAACTATTATGATAAATAACAAAGTTTTATCGATTATTTTGGGAGGAGGTCAAGGTTCAAGATTATATCCATTAACACAAGAACGTTCAAAACCTGCTGTACCCATTGCCGGAAAATATCGATTGGTGGATATTCCTATTTCTAACTGTATTAATTCTGATATAAAACGCATGTTTGTTTTAACGCAGTTTAATTCAGCTTCTTTAAACCGTCATATCAAAAATACCTATCATTTTAGTTTTTTTAGCAGTGCATTTGTAGATGTATTAGCTGCAGAACAAACCCCTAGTAATAAAGGGTGGTTTCAAGGAACTGCCGATGCCGTAAGACAAAGTATGCACCATTTTTTAAGACATGAATGGGACTATGCTTTAATTCTTTCAGGGGATCAACTATATCAAATGGATTATGATAAAATGGTGAAGGCCCATATTAAAAATAAAGCTAAAATATCTATTGCTACCATTCCTGTTACGGCTAAAGAAGCTACAGAGTTTGGTATTTTAAAGTCTGATGAGAATAATGTGATCACCTCATTTATTGAAAAACCAGACGCTAGCTTATTACCAGATTGGACATCTGATGTAAGTGATGAGATGAAAAGCCAAGGTAGAAATTATTTGGCCTCTATGGGGATTTATATTTTTGATAGAAAGTTGCTAGTTGATTTAATGAACAACCCAGAAACAAACGACTTTGGTAAAGAAATCATTCCGCAAAGTATTGGAGAATTTAAAACATTAAGCTACCAATATGAAGGCTATTGGACAGACATCGGGAATATTGACTCTTTCTTTGAAGCTAACCTAGGGTTAACTGATGATATTCCAAAATTTGATTTATACGATAGATCAAAACGTATTTACACACATGCTAGAATGCTGCCAACCACCAAGGTATCTGGAACGGCTCTAGAAAAAACGGTAATTGCTGAAGGATGTATAATAAGTGCAGCTAAAATTGAAAAATCAGTCATTGGAATCCGTTCTAGAATAGGTGATGAATCAACCGTTATTAATACGTATATGATGGGATGTGATTATTATCAAAAACTAGACGAAGTCCTCGATACAAACATAATTTCTATGGGTATTGGTAAACGTTGTTTTATTAAAAACGCCATCATAGATAAAAATAGTTGTATTGGCGATGATGTAAGAATTAATGGTGGACCTCATTTAGAAGATACAGATAATGATTTGTATACGGTTAAAGACGGTATTGTAGTTATTAAAAAGAATGCTGTCATACCTAACGGCATGGTCATTTAACTAATAACATTTAATTCTTAACAATCAATCGTTTTCGCGAGGTTTAAGTTGTTTTCAACATTTTGAAAATCACTTTATTTATTAATTTTGCGTACTTCAAAACCAACAAGATAACATGCAAAATCAAAAAAGAGTTGTAATAGATTATGTAGCCCCAAAAGTTAATGGTGGTCAATTTTTTATAAAAAGAGTAGTCAACGAAATAGTAAATGTTGAAGCTCATATTCTTGCAGACGGACATGACGTATTAGGAGCATCACTTCTATACAAACACGAAACAGATAAGAATTGGAGTGAAACTCGTATGCATTTAGATGTAAATAACGAGTGGAAAGGAGCTTTTACCGTTGGTAAACAGGGGTTCTACACCTACAAAGTAGAGGCTTGGGTTGATTATGCTCTTAATTGGCAACATGGTATTGAACGAAAGATAGAAGATAATCAGTATGTAAAATCAGAACTACTGGAAGGCATTGAATACCTTAAAGCTATCAAAGATGGTTTAGAACAAAACGATTCGTTTTACTTTGACCACCTCATCAATATATTTGGTAATGAGCATCATTATGATGAAGCCATTACTGAAGCACAAAGTAATAGGTTACATTCTATATTTTTCAACAACCCCACAAAAATATTAGCAAATACCTCAACTGAATATCAGGTTTACGTAGATAGAAAAAAAGCGAGATTTAGCACATGGTATGAATTCTTTCCGCGTTCTGCTTCAGAACATGAGGGTGTACATGGCACGCTTAAAGACTGCGAGCGTTTATTACCTCGTGTTCAAAAAATGGGTTTTGACACCTTGTACTTACCACCCATTCATCCTATAGGAGAGGTAAATAGAAAAGGTAAAAACAATACTACCGAAGCTTTTGAAGGTGATGTAGGTTCTACTTGGGGTATTGGGTCGCAGTATGGCGGACACAAAGATATTCACCCTCAATTAGGAACTTTAGATGATTTCAAATCTTTAATACATAAAGCCAAAGAACACGGTATTGAAATAGCTATGGACTATGCGTTACAAGCAGCTCCAGACCATCCTTGGGTAAAAGAGCATCCGCAGTGGTTTAAATGGCGACCAGACGGCACTGTGCAATATGCCGAAAATCCACCAAAAAAATATCAGGATATATTACCAATTTATTGGGAAAGTAAAGACTATAAAGCCTTATGGCAAGAGTGTTTAGACATTTTATTGTATTGGATTGATTGTGGTATAAATGTATTTAGAGTTGATAATCCACATACCAAACCTTTCTATTTCTGGCATTGGATTATTGAAAATGTAAAAGCAAAACATCCCGATGTTATCTTTTTAGCAGAGGCCTTTACAGCACCAAAAGTTATGCAGCAATTGGCTAAACAAGGCTATACGCAATCTTACACCTACTTTACATGGCGAAACTCTAAACATGAGCTTATAGAATACGTTGAAGAGTTAACCAAAAGTAATTCGCGCGAATATATGCAGCCAAATTTTTGGCCTAATACACCAGATATAAACCCCTTTCATTTACAAGGCGCTAATGAGTCTAAGCACATTCAGCGTTATGTGCTAGCTGCAACCTTAAGTTCTAGTATTGGTATTTACGGTCCGGTATACGAATACATGCTTAGTGATGCTTTGTTGGGGAGAGAAGAATATAACAACTCTGAAAAGTTTCAATTTACTCACTACAATTGGTCTATTGAAAATAAGTTAACTACCGTTATCTCAAAAATCAATCATTTAAGACATCAAAACGAGGCGCTTCAACAAACAAACAACATCAAATTCTGTTATGTTGAAAATGATAAGTTAATGGCTTTTTACAAATGGAACGATGCTAAAACCAACGAACTTTTAATTGTTATAAGTTTAGATGACCATGGCATGCAACAAGGCACTATACAAGTACCTCTAAATGATTTGGGAATAGACCATAATCATTCATTTCAAGTTAAAGATTTAATTACTAATAGCAGCTACAACTGGAGAGGAGAATGGAACTTTGTAGAACTACACCCAACCTTACCATTCCATATTTTTGAAATAAAGAAATAGCCTATGACCGAATTGACAGGAGAAATAACTGTTGAACAAACCTTCAATTTTGACACCAATTGGGAAGCATTATTGGATAATAGAGCGTTTGTAAAAGCATTCCTGTCTGATGTTTTAGGTAATTATATGCTAAAGCAACGTTGGTACGGTGGTAAGGCTAGTAATATTAAATACATTGAACTTGCCGAATATTTTAAAATTCAGCAAGATGGTGAAGTATATTTCGGATTGATTCTGGAAGTTAATTTTGTTGAAGCGTTTTACCAGCATTACTTTTTACCCATAGCATTTGTAACCGACGATAATTTTGCAAAAAAAGACAGGATTCTTCCCATTAGCATCAATAATCAAAAAGGATATATTATTGATGCGGTTAACCTAGAGTCTTTCAGAAAATTAGTGTTTGAACGCATTCTAACAGCGCTACCAAAAGACACCACTAAAGTTCAATATCATAAAAGTCATTTACTAAACAATGTGGTTTATGAAACGTCTCGATTCATGGGACTTGAACAGAGCAACACCTCCATTGTTTACAATGAAAACTATGTTCTGAAATTCTTCAGGCGCATTTATGCCGATAAAAACCCAGACTATGAAATGTCTCGTTTCTTATCAGAAAAAAAAGAGTTTAAAAATACCCCACCTTATTTAGGTAGTATAAATATTGTTGATTCTGAAGAAAACAATATTACCATTGCACTCATGCAACAAATGATTCCAAATGAAGGAGATGCTTGGGAATACATGTTGAAAGAATTTCATAAAGTATTTCAAAACATTGGGCAAAAGAACATTGACATTAACGCACTGCCCAATACCGTGTTATATCAGCGACTTACTGTTAATGATATACCTGCTCAAATAATAGATTGGGTAGGATTGGGATTGTTTTTAAAAATTCAAAAAATAGCAAAACGTACAGCCGAAATGCACATTGCTTTAGGCTCTGAGTTTGAAGAAACCGCCTTTACACCCGCCCATTTTAATGGGGATTATACGGTTTGGTTAAAGAACCGTATGTTATACCAATTTCAAAACAGACTAAATATTATAGAAAATAATCTTGATAAGTTAGAGGGGCTTTCATTAGAACTTGCCGAAGAATTTCTAGATAAAAAAAATCAAATAAGAAAACGTTTTTTATCTTTTGATTGGACCAAGCTTAAAAGTGAACGTATCAGGATTCATGGCGATTATCATTTAGGACAAATTTTGGTACACAATGATGATTTCTATATTCTTGATTTTGAAGGCGAACCCGAAAGCACCATTAGAGACCGTAAAGTAAAACAACCTGCTCTAAAAGATGTTGCAGGTTTATTTAGGTCATTTCATTATGCTATTTACGGAACTATTTTTAATAATTTTAAGGCGTATAATATCTCTCAAAACGATTTATTCAACGCTGGAGAGCTATTTTATCGCTATTTAACAAGTTTATTTTTAGACACTTATATCACAGAAATACAAGAGGCTAATTTAAACTTAGGATATAACCAAGAACGCATATTTATTTTAAAATACTGCTTACTAGAAAAAGCAGTTTATGAATTGGGTTATGAACTCAATTCGCGCCCACAATGGGCTGTTATCCCTTTAAAGGGCATTTCAAACATTATAAACCATTAACTGACAACTAACTATGGCACACGTAAAACCTTATAGTTTATTTACAGATTTCGATATTGACTTATTTAAAAGCGGGAAACACTATCGCCTATACGAAAAGTTTGGGTCGCATATTGTTACCGTTGACGGTATAGATGGCACCTATTTTGCCGTTTGGGCACCAAGTGCCAAAGCTGTTTCTGTGGTAGGCGATTTTAACTACTGGATTGAAGGTGAACACCAATTAAATGTACGATGGGATTCCAGTGGTATTTGGGAAGGCTTTATTCCCATGGTTGGAAAAGGAAATCTTTATAAATACAAAATTCAGAGCCATAATAACGATGTAAAAACTGAAAAGGCAGATCCATATGCTAGACGCTGTGAGCATCCACCAAGTACCGCTTCCATTGTTTGGGATGATAACTATAAGTGGAAAGATAAAGACTGGATGAAAAAGCGCAAAAAAAACAATGCGATTGATGCGCCTTATTCGGTTTATGAAGTGCATTTAGGATCTTGGAAAAAGCATGTTGAAGAAGACCGGTTCATGTCATATTATGAGTTGGCTGATGATTTAGTAAACTATGTTAAAGACATGAACTTTACCCATGTTGAGTTGATGCCTATCATGGAATATCCTTTTGACCCTTCTTGGGGCTATCAATTAACCGGTTATTTTGCTCCTACATCACGTTTTGGATACCCCGAAGAATTTAAGTATTTAGTAGATAAATTACACCAAAACGATATTGGTATTATTCTAGATTGGGTGCCATCACATTTTCCTGAAGATGCCCATGGTTTAGGTTTTTTTGATGGCTCAAATTTATATGAACACCCCGATAGACGCAAGGGCTATCATCCAGATTGGAAAAGTTTAATCTTTAATTATGAAAGAAATGAGGTGCGATCGTTTCTTATAAGCAACGCCTTGTTTTGGTTAGAACAGTATCATGCCGATGGATTACGTGTTGATGCCGTGGCCTCTATGTTATTCTTAGATTACTCTCGTGAAGATGGCGAATGGGAACCGAACATCTATGGTGGCAGAGAGAATTTATCAGTTATTAGTTTCTTGAAAGAACTAAATGAAGAAGTCTATAAATCATTCCCTGATGTTCAAACCATTGCCGAAGAGTCTACAGCTTTTCCTATGGTCTCTAAGCCAACTTTCCTTGGTGGTTTAGGCTTTGGAATGAAATGGATGATGGGCTGGATGCATGATACCTTAGAATATTTTAGTAAAGATCCTATCTATAGAAAATATCACCAGAATGATATCACATTTAGTTTAGCTTATGCCTTTACCGAAAACTTTATGCTGCCATTATCTCATGATGAAGTGGTGTATGGTAAAAACTCCATACTAGGAAGAATGCCTGGTGATGAATGGCAACGTTTTGCTAACCTAAGGTTGTTATATGGTTATATGTTCACACACCCGGGAACCAAATTGTTGTTTATGGGTGGTGAATTTGGACAGTATAACGAATGGAATTTTCAAGAAAGTTTAGATTGGAATTTGTTAGAATTCAAACCTCACAAAGACACACAAACCTACTTTAAAGAACTCAATACGCTTTATAAAAACACGCCAGCATTATACGAAAAAGGCTTTAGTAGTGAAGGCTTTGAGTGGATTAGTTTTGATGATCATGAAAATTGTGTGATTTCATACATAAGAAAAGGCTACCAAGAAGAAAACAACGTTATTGTGGTTTGTAATTTAACACCAACCATTAGAGAAAATTATAAGATTGGTGTTCCAACAAAATCAAAAATTAAAGAAATATTTAATAGCGATGCTAAAAAATTTGGAGGCAGCGGTGTTGGAAATCCAAGGCAAATAACAGCCAACAAAGACCCTTGGAATGGTAAAGATTATTCAGCAGAAATAACACTCCCGCCATTATCGGTTACAGTTTACCAGATTAAATAATATTCTTTTTATAAATTTAAAACAATTAGTGCCCGCACATTGCATTTTACTCAATGAACGGGCATTATTTTTAATAAATAGTCGCCTAAATTATTTTTCAATTTTAGTATTTTGGTCGCTTAAATAATTGACTCTCAGAATTATGATTTTAAACACGGAATTAGAGTACAAAGGCGATTTATTCCCTTCTAGCATAATTGAATACAAAAAAGATGTTGATGTATTACATTTTACGACTGCAAATAATGTAAAACTGCAACTTACAGTATTAAGAGACAGTGTTTTAAGATTTAGATACTCAACAGTAGGTAAGTTTAATAAAGACTTTTCTTATGCCATTGATAAAAACGCCAGCAGAGGATACAACCATTTAGAAATCTCGGATGATGAGGAAAAATATATTGTTACTACAGCTAAGTTAATTTGTCATATTTATAAAGTAGATTTAAGAATATCTATACTTGATGCTATAGATAAAACCATTATTTGTCAAGATGAACTAGGTTTTCATTGGGAAGAAAGCTATGAATTAGGTGGCGACATTGTAAAAATGAGTAAAGTGGCTCAAAATGGAGAAAGTTATTATGGTTTAGGCGATAAGCCAGAGCATATCAACTTAAAAGGGCGTCGTTTTGAAAATTGGGCAACAGATTCTTATGCCTATGGTAAAAACACCGACCCTATTTACAAAGCCATTCCTTTTTATACGGGGCTTCACAACGGAAAATCTTATGGTATTTTCTTTGATAATAGCTTCAGAACTTATTTTGATTTCTGTCAAGAACGTCGTAATGTAACCAGTTTTTGGGCTGCTGGTGGTGAAATGAATTACTATTTCTTCTATGGGCCAAAAATGGAAGATGTTGTGGTGAGTTATACCGATTTAACGGGGACACCCGAGCTACCACCCTTGTGGGCTCTAGGCTACCACCAGTGTAAATGGAGTTACTATCCAGAATCTAAGGTAAAAGAAATAACCAAAAAATTTAGAGATTTAAAAATTCCATGTGATGCTATCTATTTAGATATTGATTATATGGAAGGGTTTCGATGCTTTACTTGGAGTAAAGAATATTTTCCAGAGCCCAAACGTATGGTTAAAGAATTAGCCGATGATGGGTTTAAAACCGTAGTAATTATAGACCCAGGTATAAAAATTGATATGGAATACGATGTATTCCGCGAAGGTTTAGAAAAAGATTATTTCTGTAAGCGCGCTGATGGCCCTTACATGAAAGGTAAAGTATGGCCAGGGGAATGTTATTTTCCTGATTTTACAAGACCTAAAGTACGCGAATGGTGGGCAGGTTTATTTAAAGAATTAATTGAAGACATTGGTGTTAAAGGGGTTTGGAATGACATGAACGAGCCCGCCGTTATGGATGTTCCCGGCAAATCATTCCCTCCAGATGTGCGTCATGATTATGATGGCAACCCATGTTCACATCAAAAGGCGCATAACATTTATGGTATGCAAATGGCCAGAGCTACCTACCATGGTTTAAAACGATTTAACTATCCTAAGCGTCCGTTTGTAATTACACGTTCTGCTTATTCTGGTACGCAGCGCTATACCTCAACTTGGATGGGAGATAACGTAGCTACTTGGGAACACTTACAAATAGCTAATATCCAGGCACAACGTTTAGCATTATCAGGATTCTCATTTGCTGGATCTGATATTGGCGGATTTGCAGAGCAGCCTAATGGTGAGTTGTATGCCAGATGGATTCAATTGGGTGTCTTCCATCCTTTTTGTAGAACACATTCTTCAGGTGACCATGGCGACCAAGAACCTTGGGCTTTTGATGATGAGATTACCGATATTGTTAGAAAATTCATTGAAATTAGATATGAATTATTGCCGTATTTATATACCACCTTCTATCAATACTACCATGATAATGTACCTATGCTAAAATCATTGGTGTTATTTGATCAAGAAGATACTCAAACCCATTACAGAACTGACGAGTTTATATGTGGTAACCAAATTTTAGTATGCCCAATTAATGAACCTAACTCCAAGGGAAGACGCATGTATATTCCAAGAGGCGAGTGGTACAATTACTGGACTAAGGAAGTAATTACCGGAGGTAAAGAAACGTGGGTAGATGCTGATTTAGACACTATGCCTTTATTTGTTAAGGCTGGGGCTATCATTCCTAAATTCCCGGTACAACAGTATGTTGGGGAAAAGGAAATTACCCAGTTAACACTAGACGTGTATTATAAAGATGGTAAAGAAGATTCTGAATTATATGAAGATGCCAATGATGGTTACGATTACACTAAAGGGCGCTATAGCTTAAAGAAATTTAATTTTGCTGGTAACGGCGATAAAATGATTATTAGAATTCATAAACGCGGCCTATTCAATACCTCTTATGATACCTTTAAAATAAATATTCACGGCTTACCATTTAAGGTAAAATCTATTAAAGTAGATAACGAATATGTAGATTTAAAAGAGGTTAAGTTTAAAAATAACTCGTTAGTGGTTACAAAACTGTTTACAAATTTACAGTTGAAAGCAGACTAGTAATAAAAACATCATTTTACTTATCAAAAGGCTTTCCTAGGTATACTAGTTGAAAGCCTTTTTCTATTTTCATTGATTTGCTATATGAGGATATAATTTCAAGAACACCCCTGTTATCTTTTACTAATAAAGGAATCATATCATCATCATTATTGGTAATCTCAATCAATTCTTCGTAATGTTTTCTATCTTTAAGTTCTATTTCATGTATTGTAGGGTACTTAAGCGCCACCTCAGTTAATGAATTAAAATCATCGGTGTGAGAAAAGAGTCCTTCTTTAGGGGTACTCTCTGGTTTACTCATTTCATCGGCTGTTAACAATCTAAATGACCCATTTTCTCCAAACTGATCGCTAAATTTATTAATAGCATAATTATTTATATCGGCACTTCCAGTAAGCGCCATTAAAAATCCAACATCATTCAACTCAATATTATCTTCAAGTTTTACAGAATAGATATCGGTATTAATAGCTTCCAGCCCCATATCTTTAGCTTCTTTTACATTGTATTGGTTACTATCAATAAGTACTACATGCCTATTGTTATCAACTAAATATTTTGCAATAAGTCTAGCTACTGGCGAAGCTCCCACAATTAAAACCCCATAGGAATGCTTTAAAAATACCCCAATCCATTTAGCAAAGTAGCGCGCCGTGGTAGCGTTTAAGAGCACCGTTCCTAACACTACCATAAAAACAAGTGGTGTAATATATTCTGCTCCGGGAACGCCTTGCTTTACAAGTTTACCTCCAAACAAGGAGGCTATACCTGCAGCAACAATACCCCGAGGCCCTACCCAACTAATGAACAACTTATCGTTTATTTTTAATGTAGATTGTATAGTACAGATAAAAACTGCCAAGGGTCTAATTATAAATACAACTGCTGCAAAAAGTATGGCGGTGTTCCAGTTGTAAAGCAGCAGTAAATCTTCTATGTTAATATTAGCTGCCAATAAAATAAATAGGATGGAAATAAGTAAAACACTAAGCGATTCTTTGAAATAAAGAATTTCCTTTATGTTCTCTAGTTTACCATTACCTAAAACCATACCCATAACTACAACAGCCAATAAACCAGACTCATGAGCAAATATTTCAGACTCAACAAAAACCAGCAGCACGGTAGATAAAGACACCACATTTAACAAGTAATGCGGAATTAATTGTTTGTTTACAACAAAAGCAAGAGCATGGGCAAAGGTAAACCCAAAGGTAGTACCAAAGAGCAAAATTTTACCAAACTCTATAAGTGCCGTTTTGGTAAAACCAGCTTCACCACCAACACTAATAAATTCAAATACCAATACGGCTACCAAAGCCCCAATGGGGTCAATTAAAATACCTTCCCATTTTAGTACTGTAGAAATATCTTTTTTAAGCGGAATATTTCTTAAAATAGGTGTAATAACCGTTGGCCCTGTAACAATAACTAATGCTGAAAAAAGAAATGATAGCTCCCAACTTAGGTTGAAAACAAAGTGTGCTAATACACCAGCACCAAAAAACGTAATGGCAGAACCCACTGTAATTAATTTGGTGATTACGGGTCCTAAACTTTTAATTTCTGCTCGTTTTAGGGTTAAACCACCTTCAAAAAGAATAACGCTAATAGCCAAGGAAACAAAGTAATATAAACCTTCACCGGGAAATAAACCTTTCTTTCCATTCCAAATAGGTTCAATCCATTTTTGTCCATCATCACTTAAAAATTCTGCAGCAATGGGGCCAACTAATAATCCTATTAAAATTAAAGGTAGAATGGCAGGTATTTTAAATTTCCATGCAAACCACTGCGCTAAAATTCCAAGAATGATGATTCCGGCAAGTTCTAACATATAACTGTTCCTTATTATAAAATCACTAATTTAAGTAAAACCAATTAATTTAACCCTTTTTTGAAAGTAATCCTTTTTTTCATTTTGAATCCATAGGAACTGATTTGTTTATCTCAGGAAAAATAACTTTTGACACCCATAATAAATATACCCAGTGACATAAAAAGTTATTGATTTTCATAAACCATAAAATGAACACACTCATTAACTATAGACCACCTGATTTTACTTTAAAATTTCTTAATAAATTCTTAACTTTTCTTAGGAATTGTTTAAGATTTCTTAATTTTACTCGCTAAGTGAAAGTTTGATGCTTCGTGGTTTGTTTCCATATTAAAAACAACCTACTAGCCAATTATCTAGAACTACTTTTCACTTAAAAAAATTACTATGACGCTTTACCCAATCAATGCTGGAAACTTTAAACTAGATGGTGGTGCCATGTTTGGTGTAGTTCCTAAATCGTTATGGCACAAAACAAATCCAGCAGATGCTAATAACATGATTGATATTGCAGCACGTTGTTTACTAATTGAAGACGGCGATAGGCTTATTTTAATTGACAATGGCATGGGTAACAAACAATCAGAAAAGTTTTATGGGTATTACCACCTATGGGGAAATGATTCTCTAGATGGGTCTTTAAAGAAATACGGTTTCCATAGAGATGATGTTACCGATGTATTTATGACCCACCTTCATTTTGATCACTGCGGAGGCAGTATACAATGGAATAAAGACCAAACAGGCTATGAGCCCGCTTTTAAAAACGCTCATTTCTGGAGTAATAAAGACCATTGGCAATGGGCTACCCAACCAAACCGAAGAGAAAAAGCCTCGTTTTTAAAGGAAAACATTCTGCCAATGGAAGCTAGTGGTCAGCTTAAATTCACAGCAATTCCTGATGGAGATACACTAAAAAACTCTACATTAGGGTTTGATATTCTTTTTGTTGATGGGCATACCGATAAGCAAATGTTGCCCATGATTCAATACCAAGGAAAAACTATTGTATTTATGGCAGATTTATTACCAACAGTGGGGCACTTACCGCTGCCTTACGTAATGAGCTATGACACCAGACCTCTATTAACGTTAAACGAAAAAGAAAAATTCTTAAATGAAGCGGCAAACAGGGAGTATTACCTGTTTTTAGAACATGATGCACACCACCAAATTATAACCGTAAAACAAACAGAAAAAGGAGTAAGACTTAACGAAGTTTTTAGTACCCTAGATCTATTTCAAAATTAAACAAAGCACACTATGAGAACATTAAAAGTGTTAAGCATTTCGGCGTTATTTGCCAGTATTATTTTAAGCTGTGGTTCGGCCGATATTATTTCAACACCTATTGAGAACGTTGATAAAAACCCATTAAAAGTTTCGGAATTAACCAAAGCCGAAAAAGAAAATTGGGGTCATTTAGATTTAATAAAAGACACTATACCCGGTATGAGTGTTGATAAGGCTTACGCCGAAATAATCAAAAAAAGAAAAGGAAAAAAAGTTATTGTAGCGGTCATAGATTCTGGTATTGATATAGACCATGAAGATTTAGACGATGTTATTTGGGTTAACAAAGATGAAAAACCTGGTAACGGTATTGATGATGACAAAAACGGATACATTGATGATATTCATGGTTGGAATTTTTTAGGCGATGGCTATGATGAACAATTAGAATTTGTTAGAATTTTGGCTAGTGGTGATACCAGTCACCCAGATTATGACAGAGCTCAAGCAGAATACAATAAAGAATACCCCAAGTGGACAGAACGTAAAATGCGCTACGAGCAAATACTTACCCAAGTTAAAAGTGCCCATGAAACGCTTACCAATCATTTTGGAAAAAAAGACTACACCAAAGAAGAAGTGAATGCTATTGAAACCGAAGACAAAGGCTTACAACAGTCGGTACAATTAGCAAAATATATGTATAGCAATGATTTAGAATCATTAGAAGAAGCTGTTAAAGAGCTAGAAGATGGTTTGGTAGGTATTAATGACCGCCTAAATTATAATTTAAACAAAGAATTTAACGGACGCGTAAATGGTGACAACCCTAATGATTTTACAACCAAATACTACGGTAATGGCAATGTAAAACCCGTAAAAAAAGATGAAAGTCATGGTACCCACGTAGCGGGTATTATTGCTGCAGAACGCAACAATGGTTTAGGAGCCAATGGAGTTGCCAACAATGTAGAAATTATGTGTGTTAGAACGGTTCCCAACGGTGACGAGTACGATAAAGATGTAGCTTTATCCATACGTTATGCTGTAGATAATGGTGCCAAAGTAATTAACGGAAGTTTTGGTAAAAGTTTTTCGCCTCACAGTGCATACGTGAGAGAAGCCATTGCCTATGCTAGTGATAATGATGTGGTATTTGTACATGCTGCGGGAAATGATAGTAAAGATGTTGATACCGAGCCTAATTTTCCTGATGACAATGTAGATTATGTTGAAGTTTCAAACACCTATATTAGAGTAGGTGCTTTAGCGCCCAAATACGGTTCTAATATGTTGGCAAGTTTCTCAAACTACGGTAAGCAGAATGTTGATATATTTGCCCCAGGAGCTTCGGTTTATTCTACCACTCCAGAAAACGAATATATGACTAAAGGTGGTACCTCTATGGCGGCTCCTGCAGTAGCAGGTATTGCGGCTTTAATTCGTTCGTATTATCCTAATTTAAGTGCTGCTCAGGTGAAACAAATTATTATGGATTCTGGCTTAACTATAAATACTAGGGTTATTGTTGGTGGTAATAGCGATGACATCAGACCTTTTTCAGAGGTTGTAAAGTCTGGTAAAATTGCCAATGCTTACAATGCCTTAATTATGGCATCAAAGGTTTCACAAGCTAATTAAAATTAATTTAGTCTCCCTAAACTAAACTGTTACACTAGGTATTACTGAAAACAACATATATTTTGTTTGAAAGTAGCTAGTGAAACTCGTTAAAGTGTTGTTTCTGGGTCTCATAATTTATGAGTGAGATGCTGAATCAAGTTCAGTATGACATATAAAAAAGTATTTACAAATGTATCGTTTTCTTTTTGCCTTGTTTGTTGTTTTTTTAATGTGGTCTTGTAGTAGTTCTAAAGAAATGGCTGGAACTGCTCCAATAATACCTACCCCGCCTCAAACCCCTTCAACATCTAAATTGGCTAATACCTATTGGCAACAACATGTTGATTATACAATGATTATTGATATGGATGTAAACACCTATCAATATAAAGGCACACAAACTTTGGTGTACACCAATAATTCACCCGATGTTTTAAATAAAGTATTTTATCATTTGTACTTTAATGCCTTTCAACCAGGGAGCGAAATGGATGTGCGTTCGCGTACCATTGCAGATCCTGATGGTAGGGTTAAAGACCGCATTAGCAAGTTAAACCCAGATGAAATTGGTTATATAAACGTGCTTTCATTAAATCAAAACGGTACTGATTTAACCTATGAAACAGTAGGCACTATTTTAGAAGTTGATTTAGCAAAACCAATTCAACCAGGAGAAAAAGTCACTTTTAATATGGTTTTTGAAGCGCAGGTACCCGTTCAAATTCGTCGTTCTGGGCGTAATAACAGTGAAGGAGTGGCTTTATCTATGGCGCAATGGTATCCCAAATTAGCCGAATATGATTTTGAAGGCTGGCATGCCGACCCTTACATTGGGCGCGAGTTTCATAGTGTTTGGGGTAATTTTGATGTAAAACTCTCTATCGACAAAAACTATGTGGTTGGTGGTACGGGGTATTTACAAAACCCTAATGAGGTTGGTCATGGTTATGAAACAACTACGGTTAAACTCAGCAACAAGAACAAATTAACATGGCACTTTGTAGCACCCAACGTACACGATTTTACTTGGGCGGCAGACCCAGATTATATTCATGACACCAAACAGGTTCCCGGTGGGCCATTGCTGCATTTTTTCTATAAAAAAACAATGCCATCAGCAAAATTGAACAACTGGAAAAAGCTACAACCCAAAGCGGTAGAACTCATGCAATTTTACAGCAAGCATATTGGCCCTTATCCTTATAAGCAGTATTCTGTAATTCAAGGAGGTGATGGCGGTATGGAATATGGTATGTGTACACTCATTGCTGGTGAAGGCGAATTTAGTGGCTTATTTGGTGTTACCGCCCATGAAATGGCGCATTCGTGGTTTCAGTTTTTATTGGCTACCAATGAACTTACAAACTACTGGATGGACGAAGGGTTTACCGAGTATTTTGGAGAACTGGCCGAATGCCACATTTTTAATAAACCGTTTGAAAAACCTACCCAACGGGTTTATGATATTTATTACTACTACGTAAGTTCTGGAAACGAACAACCGCAAACCACCCATGCCGATAGGTTTAATTTCAATCAATCTTCGGCTATTTCGGCCTATTATAAGGGCTATGTGTTTTTAAATCAGTTAGATTACGTGATTGGTCATGAAAATTTTGAAAAAACTATAAAATCTTACTTCAATGAATGGGCTTTTAAACACCCAACTCCAAACGATTTTATTAGAATAGCAGAGAAAGTTTCTGGTTTAGAACTAGATTGGTATTTAAATGATTGGACCCGAACCATAAACACCATAGATTATGGTGTAAAATTGGTGGAAGGGAATACCATTACCCTAGAGCGTATTGGCCTTATGCCCATGCCTATTGATTTAACTGTTACTTATACCGATGGGAGTACCCAAGATTTTTATATTCCGTTACAAATGATGCGTGGTGAAAAGCCAACTAAAGCCACCATTATTCCTGATTGGGCTTGGGCTTACCCAACGTATTCCTTTAAAACATCAAAAGCGGTTCAAAGTATTACCATTGACCCCAAAGGCATGATGGCCGATGTAAACAAAAGCAATAATAAAAAGTAGGCATATTTTGTAAAACTTAAAAGCTCAACCCTTGTTTTTTGTGTTATTTTACCTATATTTAAAGTATGTATAATAACAAGCCTATTGTAGTTCTTGAAAACAAGTTTCATAGAAATGCTGAGCAAATATTAATTAAGTTTGCTTATAATGAATCAATTAAAGCCATTGTTAAAAGCATACCTGGTGCCTTGTGGAGCACCCAGTTAAAAAGTTGGTATATCCCACTTTCAACAAAAAATCTCAATAATTTAAAAACTGCTTTGCAGCCTGTAGCTTTGGTAAAAGACTGTGTTGTTTTTACACAGCTAAATAGTAGTAGACACCAAAAACGCAAGCGTGTTCTTAATGCGGCCTCTAGAAAAATTTTATTAGGATACAGGCAATATTTAAAAGGCAAACGCTACAGTGATAGTACTGTAAAAACCTATTTAACGTTAACAGCAGATCTTATTGAGTTTTATAATGAAGTTGATATAAAAGATATAAACAACCGCAGTGTAGAGGTATTTATAGAACAGGTTATGGTACCTAAGCAGTATGCCATTAGCACACATAGGCAATTTATAAGTTCACTAAGGCACTTTAAAGCTTTCTACCCCGAATGCCAGATTGATGAGTTAAAATTGGAGCTTCCTAAAAAAGACAAGTTATTGCCTACGGTACTCTCAAAAGAAGAGGTTATAGATTTAATTAGAACTACGGCCAACCTAAAACACCGTTGTATTATTGCTTTGCTTTACGCCTGCGGACTGCGTATAGGCGAATTGATTAACTTAGAGCTCAACCATATTGATATTGATAGAAAGCAGTTATTTATTAAAAAAGCAAAGGGCCGAAAAGACCGTTATGTAATTCTTGCCGATTCTTTTTTGCCTTTATTAAGTAATTATTTAAACACTTACGCGCCATCTTTTTATTTATTTGAAGGTCAAGGAAAAAATAAATACAGCGCTGAAAGTATTCGCTCGTTTTTAAAGCGTAGTTGCAAAGTGGCCCGCATAAAAAAACGTGTTACACCGCATACCTTAAGGCATAGTTATGCCACACACTTATTAGAAAATGGTATAGATATTAGGTATATTCAGGTGCTTCTAGGTCATTCAAGACCAGAAACCACCATGGTATATACGCATGTAACCAAAAAAGATTTATTAGATATTAAAAGCCCTTTAGATATTGCTGTTAAAAGCTTAAAACTTAGTAATAATAGTTCTCCTTTGTTGAAAAGTAGAAATCTGTAAACTTTTTACGACAAAAGCGAAAATAAATTTATACTTTTAACTTATAAAACCAATATGAAAGTTTGTTTATACCGGAACTTAGCACTCAATAAACAAAACTTTAGTTTGGATATAACACGTTGGCAATAATTATGACCAAATTTAGAAACTTATTGATTTTACTAATATTATTGACTTTCAACGAATTGATTTCACAAGAAATAATCGAAATGAAAGAAGTATATATTGAGAATAATTTGGTTTATAAAAACACAACGGATGAACTCTTTACTGGAATTGCTCAAAGTAAACGTAAAAATGGACATTTAGTTTATGAAGAGGAATATAAAAACGGAATTATACTCTCGAGTAATTTATATTATAATGGAAAAGAAAAGAGAATTTCTAATAAGACAATTTACAATCCGAATAAACCATTAGTTCTCTCAAAAGAATATAAATACAATCTGGAAAGCGAAATTTTTGAAACAACGACTTATAATGATGACGGAGTAAAAATCCTTGTCGAACAATTTAAAAATGGAAAACTGACTTACAGTTGTCAATATTTAGGAAAAAAGAAACACGGACTTGAATTGGGATATGGAGAAAAAGGCGAGAAATTGACTTATCGTTGTGAATTTATAAACGGAAAGAAAAACGGAACAGAATATTGCCTAAACGAAAAAGGAATTGAAACAAAAAAAGAATATCGAAACGGAAAAAAAATAAAATAACTATTGCCAACACCGTATAAAATTAATTGCTAGTGCAAGCATACTTACGAAAATCCTCACGGATTTTCTATTCGGCTTGTATTTGCTAAATTAGTTGCTTAAAACACGCAACTAATCTTATACAAAACCGATGGAACACATTCGCCGATGGCGAACTTTAATCTACGCTGCTTCGCAGACAATGCATCTTAAAGTAAATGTGTTCCATCTCAGGGTTAAACCAAATTACTAACAATCCCTTAACTAAGTAATCACCATCGACAGGCATCGAGCCCTAACGTGAGCCATCGTTGGTTAAAAGT
>NZ_QRDX01000002.1:0-84472 GCF_003386195.1 Seonamhaeicola aphaedonensis
ATATACCTCAGTGATATGTGGGAAACGCCCCCAGAACTTCATGATTTCGTTATGGAAGAATGCTCTAAAAAAGTAAGCTTGTCCTAATATAACATTCTTTTCTACCGGAGTTAATCCTACCATTAAATCTTGGTTGGCTATAACGATATTAGCCTTACGGATACCCAACATACTACCACGCCATATTCTTGGTCTTTTCCTAGCTTCAGCATTATTGGTGTCTCCATCTTGACCTTGGTGCGTATTCTTACCAAGATAAGCGAATCGTTGACTCACCCAATTATCTAACTGACCTCGATCTACGGCACCACTAAACTGGCTACCCCTGTATGAGTCGTCCCCAAAAGTGTAATCCTGAAAGGAATGGCCCGAAGTACCATATTCAACTACTAAGTTGTACATTTCCTCTACAAATCCTTGAGAAGACTGAAAAGTTGCAAATACATCTGTAATGTCAATTTCAGCTTCTGGTGCTATATCCAGGTATTCCTCACATGAAACCGTTAATAGCAATAAACTTAAGACTAGAAATAGTCTTAATATAAAGTTTTTCATATTAATTATTATTTTATAAAGATCTTTTAGTTTAGTTAAAATTAGTCTTTTTTATAATAGATTTCACATTGTTAATAACTTTTTATAAAAATTATAAACCATTGATAAATAAGTGTTTGTGTCTTATTTATGAGGTGTTTATTGGTTAATATCCTAATTGATTAAATTTTAATTATGTATATTATTTGGTTTTTTTAATTTTTTTTATTTAATTAAATATAACTTGGTGAAAAGTTGGTTAAATAAGAAACAGGTTTTACTCAACCAAAGTTTATATTCCCTAAAACTTAATTCCTTAAAATGTTTCTTATATTTAGTTTCGAGATATTAAAAAACTATAATTATGAAAACACAATTTAGTATCTCAATTAACAATCCATGCAAAGCTCAGTTCAATACTTTTAACAAGACTTCAAACGGAGGGTTTTGTAATACTTGCAAAACAGAAGTTATAGACTTTAGAAGCATGACATTTACAGATCTTACTAGGTTCTTAAAACAAAACCATTCTGTTACTTGTGGAATTTTTAAATCATCTCAAATGAAAACACCATCTAACCTTTTAATTTATAAATCTAAAAGAGGTCTTAGCTACTTTAGCGCTTTATTAATAGCAGCATTTTCATTAGTTGCTATACAGAATGTACATGCCCAACAGAAAGGCACTTCAAATCAAGTTAGTCAATCAATTCAAACGGTTCAACAAGCAGATTTATTAACGGGAGTCGTTCTAGATCATGAAAACTTGCCACTACCAGGTTTAAGCATTGTTCTCAAAGGAACTAAAATTGGAACCGCTACAGATTTTGATGGTAAGTACACCTTTCCAGAAAAATTAAAAGAAGGAGATGTTTTAGTGTTTAGTTTTCTAGGTTACTCACCTAAAAAAGTAACCATAGCAAACAACCAAAAGATACTCAATGTAACCATGGAAGCTGAACTTGTAGAGCTCATGGGAGCTATTGACACCAATAGGCCCTACAAATCTAGAAAATCACTTTGGCAAAAGATAAAAGGTGTTTTTTAAATGAGGAAACTGATTTTATTATCATTTTTATTTGGTCTAAAACTTTTTTCTCAAGCAACAGATTTCAAGCATATTAGTTTTGAAAAAGCTGATAATGTTGCGAAGCAATTTAATGGGGCTTCTTTACAGAATATGCCAATATTGGTGAATCAGCTAACTTCAAATTTAGATACGGATGTTGAAAAATTTAGAGCTATCTATACTTGGATATGTCTGAATATTAAAAATGACCATAGTAACCATGTTTTGAATTTACGTAAGCGAAAGAAATTTCAGAATGATACTGTGGCACTGCAAAATTGGAATAACCAGTTTAGAGAAAAAGTATTCAGGAATTTAAAAAAGCATAAAAAAACAATTTGTACAGGTTATGCCTATTTGCTTCAAGAATTATCTTTACTAGCAGGCTTAAATTGTAAAATGGTTCATGGTTATGGGAGAACTGTTGCATCTAATATTCATGAATTAAGCATCCCTAATCATTCTTGGAATGTTATAGAATTAAATAATAAGTGGTATTTAACGGACCCTACTTGGTCTAGCGGATTTTTTCATATAGATGAGGGTTATTTTGTGGCTAACTTTAATGATGGGTACTTCTTAACAGATCCAGAGTTATTTGTAAAAAGTCATTATCCTTTAGAAAGTTCATGGAAATTAACCAGAAATTCTTTTACCATAGAAGATTTTTTAAACGGGCCCTTAGTGTATGGTAATGCGTTTAAATATGGGGTTAAACCTATTGGTCTCTCAAAAATGAAACTAGAAGTACTCCAAAATGACAGACTAAGTTTTAGGTTTGAAGTTCCTGAAGATTTTGATATTAATGCTCTGGAATTATTGGTTGGCAGTAATTCTGATAAGTCTCTTATTGAAGTATTTCAATTAAATAGCGGAAATCATATAGTTGAGTTTGAAAACACTTTTAAAAGGCGTGGCTTTTATGATGTTCATTTAAAACTAGGAGAGGATTTATTAGTGACCTACACAGTTAAAGTATTAAAAAATAAAAGCTAAATTAAAATACAGCATTAGTTAAATTACTTTTCTTACATTTAAGCTGAAAACAAGTTTTATGCTAAAGAAAGTATTTGGTAGTGCCGTTTTCGGAGTAGAGGCTACCACCATTACAGTTGAAGTTAATACAGATAAGGGTGTTGGTTATCATTTAGTTGGGTTGCCAGATAATGCCATTAAAGAAAGTAATTTTCGTATTGCTGCAGCTTTACAAAACAACGGTTACAGAATTCCCGGGAAGAAAATTATTATTAATATGTCTCCTGCCGATTTACGAAAGGAGGGAAGTGCTTACGACTTAACATTGGCTATTGGAATTTTGGCATCTTCTAATCAAATTAAAGCAGACGATTTAGATAAGTATTTAATTATGGGAGAACTATCGCTTGATGGTTCCTTGCAACCCATAAAAGGAGCCTTACCTATTGCTATTAAAGCTAGAGAAGAAGGCTTTAAAGGTTTTATCCTTCCAAGTCAAAATGCTAAAGAAGCGGCTATTGTTAATGATTTAGAGGTTTTTGGTGTTGATAATATTAAACAGGTTATCAATTATTTTGATAAAGAAGAAGTCTTAGAAAAGACTATTGTTGATACCCGAGAAGAATTTTACAAAAATTTAGAATTTCCAGATTTTGATTTTGCAGATGTTAAGGGGCAGGAGGGTATCAAGCGGTGTATGGAAATAGCAGCAGCTGGCGGTCATAATATTATTTTAATTGGTCCACCAGGCGCCGGAAAAACCATGTTGGCTAAAAGACTACCAAGCATTTTACCACCGATGACACTAAAAGAGGCTTTGGAAACTACCAAAATACATTCTGTTGTAGGGCGAGTAAAGGATAATACTGGGTTAATGGCTCAAAGACCTTTTAGAAGTCCGCACCATACCATTTCAGACGTGGCGCTTGTTGGTGGCGGTGCTTATCCGCAACCCGGGGAGATTTCCTTATCACATAATGGCGTGTTATTTTTAGATGAATTACCAGAATTTAAACGTTCTGTATTGGAAGTCATGCGTCAGCCTCTGGAAGATAGGGAAGTCACTATTTCCAGAGCAAAATTTACGGTTACTTACCCATCTTCTTTTATGTTAGTTGCCAGTATGAATCCAAGTCCGGGAGGTTATTTTAACGACCCCGATGCACCCGTAACATCAAGTCCTGCTGAAATGCAACGGTATTTAAGCAAGATTTCAGGCCCTTTATTGGACAGAATTGATATTCATATTGAAGTAACGCCCGTGCCATTTGAAAAACTATCAGATGATAGGAAAGGGGAATCTTCAGTAGACATAAGAAAGCGCGTAACAGCTGCCCGAGATTTTCAAAGTAAGCGTTTTCAAGATAACCATAAGGTGCATTACAACGCACAAATGAATACCAAACAAATTAGAAAATATTGTGTATTAGATGAAACTTCAAAACAACTTTTAAAAACTGCTATGGAACGATTAAATTTATCAGCTAGAGCCTATGACCGTATTTTAAAAGTAGCGAGAACTATTGCTGATTTGGAAGGTTCTGAAAATTTAAGTGGCGCCCACATTAGCGAAGCCATTCAATACAGAAGTTTGGACAGAGAAGGGTGGTTGGGGTAAATTAAAAAAGTAATTTATGAAAAGGTATTTTATATTTTTTATGTTGTTCGTTTTGATTTTCTCTTGTAATAATTCAAAAAAAGAGGAAAACAAAACTTTACAAACTGTAAATGAACAAACTACTGAGATAATTCCAAAACTAGATTTAACTCAAGCTAACAAATTAGCTGAACTACCCCTACATTGCATGAATATTGAGTATCCTAACCGTTTATCACAAACATTAGGAAGTGATAAAGATTTAAAACCTCCAACAGAATTACACCCTGCTTTTTATGGTTGTTTTGATTGGCATTCATCAGTACATGGGCATTGGAGTTTGGTGAGCTTACTAAAACAATTTCCTAATCTCGATAAAGCTAAGGAAATTAAAGAACGGTTACTTATTAATATTTCCAAAGAAAATATTGAAGCCGAAGTTGCTTATTTTGATGGGGAACATAACAAGTCTTTTGAACGTACTTATGGGTGGTCGTGGCTATTAAAACTAGCAGAAGAATTGCACACTTGGGATGATGATTATGCAAGAGTTCTAGAAAATAATCTACAACCTTTATCTAATATAATTATTGATAAGTATATCGAATATTTGCCAAAACTAAATTATTCATTACGGGTAGGTATCCATACAAATACGGCTTTCGGATTGTCCTTTGCATACGACTATGCAGAAACAGTTGGTCATGAACCTCTAAAAAATGCCATAAAAGACAGGGCTTTGTTTTTCTTTAAAAATGACGAAAATTGCCCCATATCTTGGGAGCCAAGTGGGAGTGATTTTTTATCGCCGTGTTTAGAAGAAGCTGCCTTAATGAAGCGCTTAGTACCTGAAGATGAATTTAAAATTTGGTTAAACGATTTTCTCCCTCAATTAAAACAAAAAGATTTTGATATGGAAGTAGGAATTGTTTCTGACAGAACCGACGGACAATTGGTGCATTTAGATGGGGTAAATTTTTCAAGAGCATGGAATTTATTTAAAATAGCAGAGGGTTTGCCAGAATATAGTCATCTTAAATCCTTAGCAAATAAACACATCAACTATTCCTTACCCAATATTTTTGCAGATGATTATATGGGAGGACATTGGTTAGGTAGTTTTGCTATTTACGCATTGAATTCTTCCAAATTGTGATAATATTTTGTTAAACATTAACCAATCAGTTGTTCTTTTAAATACCGAAGTTTTATTTTTATATTTTAATCAAAATAACTCTAACTAATGAAACTCTGTAATACGTTTGTAATATTTGCTATATGTTTTTCTATAAGTTTAGGATTTTCTCAAAAACCGTTAATTAATACACCTGCTGTAAGCCCAGACGGGCAAACCATAGCTTTTAATTTCCAAGGCGACATTTGGACAGCCAATATCAATGGTCAGAATCCAAAACGTTTAACTGTACACGAGGCATATGACACTAAACCAACTTGGAGTGCTGATGGTAACTACATTGCTTTTGTAAGTGAACGCTTTGGTAATTACGATGTTTTTGTAATGCCAGCAAACGGTGGTGCTCCAAAACGCCTAACTCACCATTCTACAATTGATATTATTACAGACTATACACCTGATGGAGATTTGTTATTTTCTACACGTCGCAATTTTGTGCAAGTAGAACGTGAATTTGAAACCCATATAATTAATGAAAATGGTGGTACACCAAAGCGTTACTTAGAGACTACAGGTTTTGATGTAAAATTATCTCCAAACGGAAACTTCGTAGTTTTTGTAAAGGGTAGCTGCAGATTAGAAAGAGAGGCTTACAAAGGCCCCGCTAATAGAGATCTTTGGTTATACAATATCAAAAATGAAACCTACACACAATTAACAGACTATGATGGAAATGATTTTTATCCCCAATGGGGAGATAATAATACCATCTACTTTCAATCGTCAAGAAGTGGTAAATATAACGTTCATAAATTGCATATTAATGATGCGGGAGAGAAACAAGGAGCAGTTACTCAAATCACTAATTTTTCGGATATGGGGATTTTCTCTTTCCAACTCAGTAGAAATGGAACAGATTTGATAATGACTAAAGGAAAAAGTGTTTATTTGGTAAATACTCAATCTAAAGCTAAAAAAGAAATCAATATAAATATAGCTTCAGATTATAGATTTAATCCTGTGGAACATAAAACATACAGTAGTGATGTAGATGATATTTCAATTTCACCAAATGGAAAGTATGCAGCTTTTAATATAAGAGGTGAAATATTTATTAGGGAAACAGATAAAGAAAAAAGGCATACCGTTAATCTAACGCGCTCTTCGTTTAGAGATACCGATGCCACATGGTTAAATGACAGTACATTGTTATTTGTGTCTGACAGAGATGGACAAAAAGATTTGTATTTGATAAAATCTGACAATGCAAATGAATCAAATTTACTTAAAACCTTAAAGTATAAGATTGAAAGGATTACCAAAACTTCAGAGGATGAACGTAATTTAGTACTATCACCTAATAGAAAATCTATAGCTTACAATTTGGGTAGGGGACAATTAATTGTAGCAGAGATTGACCATAAAGGTAGCTTATCTAACAAAAAGACCTTGTTAAATGGTTGGGCAACAGCTGATGGTGTTACTTGGTCTCCAGATTCAAAATGGTTGGCTTATAGTTTGAGTGATTTAGATTTTAATTCAGAAATCTACATACATAAAGCTGATAACTCTGCTAGACCAGTAAATATTTCTATGCATCCAAAACAAGATAGAAGCCCTGTTTGGAGTCCGGATGGAAAGAAATTAATGTTTTCTTCTAATAGAAACAACAGCGATTATGATGTTTGGTTTACTTGGTTAACAAAAACTGATTGGGAAAAAACCTCTCAAGATTGGGAAGAGGATAGTGGTCAAGAGAAAGATAAAGACAAGAAGGATGAGAAAAAGAACGAGAAAGATAAAATGCCCAAAGTAGAACCTGTAATCATTGATTTTGAAGATATTCATGAGCGTCAAGTTCAGGTAACCTCATATTTAGGAGGTGAGTTTGGTCAGTTATTTTCAAAAGATTCAAAAACTATATACTACACTACAGGTAATGGTAGCAGAGGTGATGCGCAAACTGAATCTGATTTATTTAAGATTACTTGGGATGGAAAAGATAAAAAGGTCTTAACGACAAATGACACAAGGCCTTCAAACATAACTACGGATAAAAAACTATCAAAAATATATCTCACTAAAAAGGGTAGTTTATCAAGTTTGAATTTGTCTAACGATAAGATGGAGTCGTTATCCTTTTTAGCAAAGTTAGATATTGATTACAACGTTGAGTTACAGCAAATTTTCAATGAAGCTTGGAAAGCAATAAATGATGGTTTTTATGATTCTAATTTCCATGGTCAAGATTGGAATAGTCTTAGAAAAAAGTATGAGCCTTTAGCGATGAGTGCTTCTACGCGAAATGATTTTCAAACTATTTTCAATTGGATGCTTGGACAAATCAATGCGAGCCATATGGGGCTTTACCGCCTGGAAACTAGAGCGGATTTACAGAGCGAGCGTACTGGTTTGTTGGGTATTGAGTTTGAGCCAATGTCTAATGGTAATTTGAAGGTTACGTCTGTAGTACCCGCAATGCCAGCCGATAGAAGCGCGAGTGAAATTAATGTAGGGGATGTGATTACTGGAGTTAATGGTAACGAGTTAAATAAGTCTAGTAATATTTACGAATTTTTAGAAGGAACTGCTAATGAGAAAATCTATATAGAAATTGAAAAGGGAGGTGCTTTAAAGGAAATTGTAATTAGACCAAAAAGTAGCAATCAATTAGAGAATTACAATACTTGGGTAAAAGAACGCAAACGTTTAACAGATATATATTCTAACGGTCGTTTGGGTTATATCCACATACAAGGGATGAATTGGACAAGTTTTGAGCGTTTTGAAAGAGAGTTAACAGCGGCTGGATTGGGAAAAGAGGGTATTGTGATAGATGTAAGATTTAATGGTGGTGGTTGGACCACCGATTATTTAATGGCAGTTCTAAACGTCAAGCAACATGCTTACACCGTTCCAAGAGGTGCTGCTAAAAATCTAGACTCTGAGCATACAAAGTTTATAAATCATTATCCCTACAGTGAACGGTTGCCTTTAGCATCTTGGACAAAGCCATCCATTGCGTTGTGTAACCAAAACAGTTATTCTAATGCAGAGATCTTTTCACACGCCTATAAAGCATTAAACATAGGAACTTTAGTTGGTGCACCAACTTTTGGAGCCGTTATATCTACGAGTGGAATTGGTCTAATAGATGGGTCTTACGTAAGGATGCCATTTAGAGGATGGTATGTAAGGGAGACAAAATCTAATATGGAACTAGGGCCTGCGATCCCGGATATTGTAGTGTATAATAACCCAGATGATAAAGCCAAAAATATAGATACACAACTTAAAAGGGCGGTGGACGAATTATTAAGTCAATTAAAATAGTATCTTAGTTTTAAGAACTATTTAGATTGAAAAACTTCTTTAAAAACACAGGTCCTGGACCATTGGTAGCTGCGGCTTTTATTGGTCCGGGAACCGTTACCATTTGTACCATGGCAGGGGTCAATTTTGGTTTCACATTATTATGGGCCATGACACTTTCTATTCTTGCTACTTTAGTTTTACAGGAAATGGCAGCAAGATTGGGAATTATTTCCCAAAAAGGATTGTCTGAAATAATTAGAACGGAAATTAATAATCCTGTACTAAAATCTTTTACTGTTATTTTAATACTATCTGCAATAGTTATAGGGAATGCAGCTTATGAGGCTGGTAATATATCAGGAGGTGTTTTAGGTTTGGAAACTTTTACAGGCACAACCAAAATTGAATTACTTGGATTTTCAATAAACTTCCTTAGTGTTTTAATCGGTCTTATAGCGTTTATACTCTTATATTTTGGCAATTATAAGGTCATTGAGAGCGCTTTAATCACCTTGGTGATACTCATGAGTTTAGCTTTTTTAACTACCGCTATTTTGACCAAACCTAATATATCTAATATTTTTAAAGGAATGTTTATTCCAACATTTCCTGAGAATGGCTTACTCGTTGTTATTGGTTTAATTGGCACAACTGTAGTGCCTTACAATTTGTTTTTACATGCGTCTTTGGTAAAAGAAAAATGGAAACGTAAAAGTGATTTGAGTTTTGCTAGAAAAGATACTTACATAGCAGTTGTTTTAGGTGGATTGGTATCTGTTTGTATTATAATTTCAGCAGCTTCTATTCAAAATATGGATGTTTTGAACGCATCTGACTTAGCGAAAGGACTGGAGCCCTTGTTTGGAAATTTTGCAAAATATTTTTTAGCAATTGGCCTTTTTGCAGCTGGTATTACCAGTGCTATTACTGCTCCTTTGGCAGCAGCCTATGTGGCTTGTGGTTGTTTAGGGTTTAAGTCAGATTTAAAATCAAAAAAGTTTAGAGGCATTTGGATGTTTATACTATTATTAGGTGTGCTTTTATCTTCATTGAATATAAAACCAATTGATATCATTAAATTTGCTCAAGTGGCCAATGGTATTTTATTGCCAGTAATAGTAATAGTCTTGATTTGGATTATGAATAAATCATCCGTTTTGGGTGTTTACAGAAATAACATTAAGCAAAATATTCTAGGCATTTTTATCTTGTGTATAACTATTTTGTTATCAATATCGGCACTCAATAAAGTGTTTGGTTTAAATATTTTTTAATGGAATCTTGTGTGATAGATATTAATGCCGATGTAGGCGAAGGTATAGGTAATGAATCCGAATTAATGCCTTTAATATCGTCATGCAACATAGCCTGTGGAGGGCATGCAGGAGATGTTAATACCATGCATGAAGTAGTGCAATTAGCAAAAAAACATAAAGTTAAAATAGGAGCACACCCTTCGTTTCCAGATAGAGAAAACTTTGGACGTAAGAGGATGGATATATCTTGTGCAGCATTGATTACTTCATTGAAACATCAAATAAAAGACCTCTTAAGTATACTACATAAAGAAAATGCAACATTGCATCATATTAAACCCCATGGAGCACTTTATAACTTAGCAGCAGAAAATGAAAAGTTTGCTAATGTGATTATTGAAGTGATTAAAAGTATGGATAGACCAGTACAATTATATGTACCGTATAAATCTGTTATTGCAACATTGGCTAAAGAAAACAAGATTGAAATTACTTATGAGGCGTTTGCAGATAGAAACTATAATAATGATTTAAGTCTAGTTTCTAGGGAAGAAAATAATGCCATCATTACTGATGAAAACCAAATGCTGCAGCATGTTTTATATATGGTGAAAAATAAAATGGTGAAAACAGTTTCGGGAAAAGAAATACCAATTTTGGCAGAAACTATTTGTGTTCATGGTGATGGCCCTAATGTGATTAAAATGGTAAAAACTTTGAATAAAAAACTAGAAGTAAACGGTGTAAGAATCTGTTAATATATGTCTTACAATCTAACATATAAATCATTTGGTGAGCGTTCAATTTTAATTGAGTGGCCTCAGATTATAGATAAGGATATTCTATATGATGTACTGGCTTTCAAAGAAACTATTCAAAATTCAAATATTAAAGCGCTACCAGAGGTTAATAATGCATATAATTCACTATTAGTTGTTTATAGTTTGTTAGAGTTCAACTTTGAAAACAAGGTTAAAACTTTAAAAGAAGTCTATAAGAATTTAAAAAAAATTCATAAACCTACTTTCAATTTATGGAAGATTCCGGTTTGTTATGATTCCTGTTTTGGAATTGATATTGAAGCACTGGCAAATTCTAAAAACATATCTGTTGAAAATTTAGTAATACTTCACACTGAAACTTATTATACTGTTTATTTTATTGGATTTTTGCCTGGGTTTTTATATTTAGCTGGTTTAAATGAAGTACTGCATACACCAAGAAAAGCAACACCAAGGTTGAAAATAGAAAAAGGAGCTGTAGCTATTGGGGGAGCACAAACAGGGGTGTATCCTTGTAAAAGTCCGGGAGGTTGGAATATTATAGGCAATTCACCCATTAACTTTTTCAATATTGAAAATGAAGTACCATGTTTTGCTACTTCTGGAGACCAAATTCAATTTTATGCCATATCAAAACATGAACATGCAAATATTAAAACTCTAGTAGAAGCTGGTGTATACCAAATAGAAAGTGAGGTGATGCATGGTTAAGGTTTTAAATCCAGGCATCTATTCATCCATTCAAGATTTTGGCAGATTCGGGTTTCAGCAATTTGGGGTACCTTTATCTGGTGTTATGGACAAAAATGCAGCATCATTTGCTAATGCAATTATAGCCAATGCTAAAGATTTACCAGTTCTTGAAATAACTATGATGGGACCAAAATTACAGTTTGATTGCAATACATTAATCTGTATTTCGGGAGCGGATATGTCACCTAAACTAAACAGTATACCTTTTTCAATCAATAAGGTAATCTCAGTTAAAAAGGGAGACATTTTGTCTTTTGGAAGATTAGTTAATGGGTTTCGGTCGTATTTGGCAGTTTCTGGAGGTTTTAAAACGGATTATATAATGCAAAGTTACAGCATGTATTATGGAATAACTAAAAAAACGAAAATTGAAAAAGGTGATATTTTAGAGATTGAATCTAATAAGAAATCCTTAGAAAGCCATCATGCTTCTATCAAAGTTAATAATGACTATTTTAATTTGAAAGAGATAGAAGTGTTTAAAGGGCCTGAATTTGATAAACTATCAGAAGCACAAAAAAAAATCCTTTTTAATCAAGACTTTACTATCTCTAAAGATAACAATAGAATGGCTTATCAATTAAACGAAGAATTAGAAAACGATATAGAGCCCATCATCACATCTTTGGTGTTACCTGGAACATTACAGTTAACACCTTCTGGAAAGATAATATTATTAATGCGCGATTGTCAAACCACCGGGGGCTATCCTAGAGTTTTACAATTAAGTGAAGATTCTATAAATGCGATAGCACAAAAGTTTACAGGAAATAAAGTTTGTTTTAAGCTAATAAGTTAAGCGAGTTCTAGCGCAATCTCAATCATATCACTAAAGGTGGTTTCTCGGTCTTTGCTAGTTAGTTTATCTCCTGTAACTAAAGAATCGGAGATAGTTAAAATACTCAAAGCCTTTACATTATGTTTTGCTGCTACAGTGTATAAACCAGCTGTTTCCATTTCAACACATAGTACACCGAATTTCGACCATTTTTTGTAGGATTCAAAATCATCAGCATAAAACTCATCCGAGGTAAAAACATTTCCAGCCTTTATAGTAATATTTTTAGCTTCGGCAGCTTCAACCGCCTTTTGAAATAGGTCAAAATTTGCAGTAGGCGCATAGTCTGCTCCACCAAACCGCAGTTCATTTAAACCTGAATTTGAGGAGGCAGCCATAGCAAGGACCACATCTCGTATTTTAACATGTTCTTGATAAGAGCCAGCACTACCAACCCTAATTAGATTTTTTACACCATATTCATTAATTAATTCATGAACATAGATAGAAATAGAGGGTACACCCATACCAGTTCCCATAACAGATACTATTTTACCCTTATAGGTCCCCGTGTATCCCAACATACCTCTAACTTTATTAAAACAAATGGGGTTTTCAAGAAATGTTTCTGCAATCCATTTAGCACGAAGTGGATCACCTGGAAGTAAAATAGTTTCTGCAATATCGCCTTTTTTGGCTTCAATATGTACACTCATAAAATTTTAATAATTAGATTTTGAATTAGTTGTTCCTTCAACAATATCAATTCCAGATGAAGTGCCTATTCTATCTACGCCCAAATTAATATATTCCATAGCTGTCTTAGTATCTTTTATACCGCCAGAGGCTTTTATTTTAATGCATTTTTTGCAAACACTTACCATAATTTTTACATCTTCCTTTGTTGCACCTCCAATCCCAAATCCAGTAGATGTTTTAACAAAATCTGCTCCACTTTGAATGGCTAATTCACTGGCTTTTATAATTTCAATCTCCTCAAGATAGCAAGTTTCTAAAATTACTTTTAAGACGTTGTTTGGCATGATGGATTTTACAGATTCTATATCTTTCCAAACGGCATCAAAATCTTTACTTTTTAAAAGTCCAATATTGATTACCATATCAATTTCATCAGCCCCATCTTTTAAAGCAGATTTAGCCTCGAAAACTTTTGCTGGGGTAGACATGGCTCCTAATGGGAAACCAATAACACTGCATATCTTAATATCAGTTCCTTTTAATTGTTCTTTTGCCAAGGCTACATAACAGCTATTGACACACACCGAAAAAAAATGATACTTTTTAGCTTCATCACAAAGCTGTATAATATCAAATTTTGTAGCAGTTGCTTTTAAAAGGGTATGGTCTATATATTTGCTTAATGTATTCAAAACTATGTTAAAGTTAAAGCTATTTTAGTTCTAATCAAACACAAATGTGTGAATATTAAATTAGGCTTTTAAGTATATGTAAGAATGACTAATATCAGTTTAAAACAACAAAAAAAGCTATATTTTAAATATAGCCTTTAGTCTATGTTCTTTAGTCTATGTTCCTTAGAGTTATGCAGCAACCTCACTGGCTTTAAAATCAGAATTTATACCAATTCTATCTACACCAATGTCGAGATATTTCGAAGCGGTTTCTTCATCATAGATACCATCAAAGGCGCAGATTTTAATTCGATTTTTAACAGACTTTTTTAGAATTTTCACAACCGTTAAGGTGGCACCACCTTTTGAAAAGCCTGTAGAAGTTTTTATGTAGTCAACCTTTGCATCTAAACAGATTTGACAAGCTTTTAGTACTTCGTTCTTGTTCAACTCTGAAATTTCTATGATTACTTTTAAAGGTATGCTTCCTATAGCTAACTTTACATCGGTGACATCTCGTAAAACAGACACATAGTTTTTACTTTTAAAAAGTCCCAGATTAATTACCATATCTATTTCGTCAGCTCCATTTTCAATAGCTGTTTTAGCTTCATGGATTTTGGTTAAGGTATCAGTTGTGCCAAAAGGAAAACCAACTGTTGATACTAATTTTACATCACTACCTTCAAGAAGTTGTTTTGCTAACGCAACATAGCTGCTATTTATACATACAGAATGCGCTTCTAATGCTACTGCTTCTTGGCATAAATCTATGATATCTCGTTCGCTAGTTCTAGGATGTAACTGGGTAAGTTCAAAAATTTTGAATAAGTTCATTGTCTTAAGTAGGTTTTAAATCTATTTTATTGGAGGGAAACCATAAAATAGGTGCTATTAATTGTAAATAAATGTATTGGTTGGTGCAATACATTGAAACACGAATTTATAAATAATTTTAGTTGAAAACATCTTTAAGAAAGGATTTTCGATGAACTACAAACACAATTTTTTTAACTAACTAATTTTCAAATAATTGTATTTTGTCCAGGTTTTAAGTTTTTAAACGATGTTTTTGGTATTTAAACTATAGAAATTTTTAAAACCTCTTAATAAAAAAAGCAACGATTATCTTAAATAGATTCACGTTGCTTTTCAACTAACCAACCAACTAATAGACTGTTGAAAGAACAAAATGTTACAACATCCTATAAAAATTACTTTAAATTTCTTCAGTCACTAAATCTCTTTGATTTCTAAAAACTAGTTTATCATCAAAAGCGTCTAACAAAATAATGCTATCGGTAGTTACCTTACCAGCTAGTATTTCTTTACTTAAAGCATTGAGCACCTCTTTCTGAATGATACGTTTTACAGGTCTTGCACCATATTCAGGGTTGTAGCCTTTCATTGCTAAATATTGTACGGCCTCTGTTGTTGCATCAAACGTGATATTTTGTTGTGCCAACATTTTAGTAACATTTTTAAGTTGTAGACCAACAATATCAAAAATGTTTTCCTTAGTTAAAGGCGTAAACATCACGATATCATCTATTCTGTTTAAAAACTCTGGTCTTACATTTTGCTTTAATAATGCTAACACATCAATTTTGGCAGCTTCAATAGCTGAATTCATATCTCTAGTAGCCTCAAAACGCTCTTGAATTATAGAGCTTCCAATGTTAGACGTCATAATGATGATTGTGTTTTTAAAATTGGCTACACGACCTTTATTATCGGTTAAATGTCCTTCGTCCAAAACTTGAAGCAGAATATTAAATGTATCAGGATGTGCTTTTTCAATTTCATCTAAAAGAACCACAGAATATGGTTTTCTTCTAACGGCCTCAGTCAATTGTCCACCTTCATCATAACCAACATATCCTGGAGGAGCCCCAACCAATCTACTCACCGCGTGACGTTCTTGGTATTCGCTCATATCAATACGTGTCATGGCATTTTCGTCATCAAAAAGATATTCTGCCAATGCTTTTGCAAGTTCTGTTTTTCCAACCCCCGTAGTTCCTAAAAACAGAAAGGTTCCTATGGGTTTTTGTGGATTTTGTAATCCTGCTCTACTGCGTCTTACGGCATCACTCACAGCTTCAATAGCTTCCTCTTGTCCCACAACTCTTTTGTGAAGCTCGTCTTCTAACTTTAGCAGTTTTTCGCGTTCGCTCTGAATCATTTTAGTTACAGGAATTCCAGTCCATTTAGCAACTACTTCCGCAATGTCTTCATAAGTCACTTCCTCCTTAATTAAGGAGTTTTCAGATTGTTCTTGTAATTGCTTTTGGTAAACCTCAAGCTGCTCTTGTGCTTCTTTTATCTTACCATATCGTAATTCGGCTACTTTTCCATAATCACCATCCCGCTCTGCACGTTCGGCTTCCAATTTATAATTTTCAATATCCTGTTTAATGTTTTGGATATTGTCAACGACTTCTTTTTCACTTTTCCATTTGGCATTTATTTCGTTTCTAGCTTCTTTTACGTTAGCTAAATCTGAACGTAGCGATTTTAATTTAGCCTCATCTTTTTCACGTTTAATAGCTTCAATTTCAATTTCTAACTGCATAATCTTTCTATCCAGAACATCTAATTCTTCTGGTTTTGAATTGATTTCCATGCGTAGTTTAGAAGCTGCTTCATCCATTAAATCAATAGCTTTATCTGGTAAAAATCGATTGGTAATGTAACGTGTTGATAATTCTACGGCACCAATAATGGCTTCATCTTTAATACGAACTTTATGATGTGTTTCGTATTTCTCTTTTATCCCACGAAGTATGGATATGGCACTTTCTGTATCAGGTTCATCTACCATTACTTTTTGAAAACGACGTTCTAAAGCTTTATCTTTTTCAAAGTATTTTTGATACTCATCTAAAGTAGTGGCTCCAATAGCTCGCAGTTCCCCCCGAGCTAAAGCTGGTTTTAGTATATTGGCCGCATCCATGGCACCTTGGCCACCACCAGCCCCAACAAGAGTATGTATTTCATCAATGAACAGCACAATATCTCCTTCGCTTGTGGTTACCTCTTTAATTACGGCTTTAAGGCGTTCTTCAAACTCACCTTTGTATTTAGCGCCAGCAATTAAAGCTCCCATGTCTAAAGCAAAAATTTGCTTATCTTTTAAATTTTCAGGAATATCGCCGTCAATAATTCTATGTGCTAAACCTTCAGCAATAGCTGTTTTTCCAGTACCAGGTTCACCCACAAGTATGGGGTTATTTTTAGTTCTGCGAGATAAAATTTGAAGAATTCTGCGAATCTCTTCATCTCTACCAATTACAGGGTCTAGTTTGCCGTCTTTAGCTAATTGGTTTAGATTTTTAGCATACTTACTTAATGAATTGTAGGTATCCTCTTGACTTTGTGAGGTAACACGATCCCCTTTGCGTAATTCTTCAACAGCAGAATGTAAACCTTTTTCGGTAACACCCTGATCTTTCAGCATCTGTGCTATTTTGCTTTTCGATTTAAAAATGGCAATTATTAAATGTTCAACAGAGACAAAGTCATCTTTCATATTCTTAGCAATGATAGATGCTTCATTTAGGCTTTTACCAGTTTCTCTGGAGAGCATTAATTCTGACCCACTTACTTTTGAAAAGCTTTCCAGTTGTTTATCTAAAGCTTGTTGAAGTACAGGTACATTAACATTGAGTTTTTTCAAAATAAAAGGTAACACATTTTCATCAACCTCAAAAAGAGCCTTAAAAAGGTGTTCATTTTCTATTTGTTGATGACTATAACCTTCCGCTATCTGTTGCGCTTGTTGTATAGCCTCTTGTGATTTTATTGTATAATTATTAAAGTTCATAGCGTTAAATTTGTTTCTTTACACATTACTTCGGTCAATAATCTTACCAATACATTTTACCGGACAAAATGTCGTCAAAAACCTTTGTTTTTATGACTTTTAGTCAGTTTGTAAGTTTAAGAGATTAGACCGACTTAAGGGGGAAATAATAAACTTTGAAAAGGATATGGGATTATTAAATAAATTGTTTGGAAGTACTACAGAGAAAAAAGAAGAAAAGATTTTACCTTGGATTGAATTAAATAGCATATTACAATTAAAAAAAATAGAAGAAAAATCAAAAGATAGAGTTCAGGTCATATTTAAACATTCTACGCGTTGTGGTATTAGTAGAATGGTTTTAAATCAATTTGTAGCTGGCTATAATTTAAATGAGGAAGCTATTGATTTGTACTTTCTAGATTTGTTGAATTATAGAGAAATTTCTAATAAAATAGCTGAACAATTTCAGGTATGGCATGAATCGCCTCAACTTGTGGTTATCAAAGCAGGCTTTGTAGTTGCACATGCGTCTCATGGACAAATTAACACTATTGATTTAAACAAGTTTATCGATTCTTCCATGATTCAGGGTTAATGCTTAAAAAGCGTTTTTTACGTATCATTTTTGTGAGTCTCTCAAATAAGAACTTTTCATCAGATTTTTATTGTATAGAGAAATAACTTAGCTTTAATGCATTAAATTTTTATACCTATGAAAGCGTGTCTTTTCCTAATAATTTTTGTTACTTGTTTTAACAACAGTAACTCTCAAAAACAAGAATACCTGTTTAATGGTGAAAATCTGGATGGTTGGACCATTTTTGTTAAAGACTCAATCATAAAACCTAATGAGTTTTTTTATGTTAGTGAGGGGGTGATTGAGACGGTTGGAAAGCCCGTAGGTTATTTAAGAACGGTTAAAGAATATACAAGTTACAAATTACACCTTGAATGGCGCTACCCCGAAAAACCAACCAACAGTGGTGTTTTTGTACATGCAACAGGAGAGGATCTTATTTGGGTTGGTCACTACCAAGGGCAGTTAAAACATGAAAATGCAGGTGATTTCATCGTTCATGGCGTAGGCAGAAGCGCTACCCTGGCCGATAGTACTTACACATCTACCGCTGACCATAAACCGCTTATTCCGAAATACGAAGCGTCTAGCGAGAAACCCCCCGGCGAATGGAATAGCTATGATATTATCTGTAAGGGGGATACTATCGAGTTGTTTGTAAATGGCGTACTCCAGAATGTAGCTACCAACTGTTCGGTAACCAAAGGTAGTATTGGTTTGCAGGCCGAAGGTTCTAAAATTCAGTTTAGAAATTTGTGGATAGAGATTTTAGATTAATAGTTTATTACAGTGATGAAAAATGCAGATATAACCTTTAAATAGACCATTATGATAATACAAATAATTAGATTGAAATCAAATTTACCAGAAGACGAATTATTAAGACGAGCCAAAGAACGAGAACCTCAGTTTAAAGCCATCTCAGGGTTGTTGCAAAAGTATTATGTTAAAATGGCCGACTCCGGGCAGTTTGGTGGTATTTATGTTTGGGATTCTGTAGAGTCTTTAAATGCTTTTAAAGCATCTGAGTTAGCAGCCAGTATTCCAGAAGCATACGAAATTGTAGAGGCACCAAATATTGAATTACTCAATGTACTTTTTAAACTTAGGGATTAGTTAATTTGAATCTAAAAATATAATCAAAGTATGTAAACTCCTAAAGGTTCACACTTTCTAAAAACCCACAAAAAATGCCCTTTAATCTCATTCCATTCCTCTATTAAAATACCATGGCAACAAATGTTTCGTTTAAAGCCATCTAATATGAGGGTATCTTTTCGTAAAATACCTTCTAGGGTAGCGCCCAGTTTTTCTACCGCTTTTCTAGAGCGTATATTGCGTTCATCAACTCTAAATTATCAAAATTCAAAGATTCAAACGCATATTCCAGCATTAAAAACTTAACGTGCTGGTTAAGTCCTTTACCTTGAAAGTTGTGTCCAAGCCATGACCAGCCAATATGCAACAATTTACTATTCTAATTTATATATCCAAACCTAGTGCAAACCACATAGGCTTGAGTTTGTTTATCAAAAATTATAAACGGAAAGGTAGTGCGGTTATAATAACCATCTATAGCAGTTTGTACATAGTTTTTTAAGTCTTTGGGCGTATCAATTTTACTGGGTGGAGTATTGTATCAAATTGGGTTCTTGAGCAATTTTAAGCAAATGCTCGTAGTTACTCATACGTAACAAGGTGAGTTTTACACGGGTATCTATAAGCAGGTATGGTCATATTTGTCATTGCTATATGTCACAATAAGCGCAGTTGAAGTGAAGGCAGGAATCTTTTAAAATGAAACTAAAATTATATATGCATTTCGTATTTTTACACACCAAAGTTTAAAAATAATTATTTCCATGCAATTATCTAAAGAAGTTCTGGTGGAGCGTTTTCAAGCCATAGCAAAAAATACCTTGTTAGAAACACTACATATTGAATTAATGGACTTTGGGGATGATTTTTTGATTTTAAAAATGCCAGTAACTCCTAAAGTACATCAACCTGATGGAGTGTTGCATGGCGGAGCCACAGTGGCCTTAGCCGAAACCTGTGGTAGTTTTGCTGCCGAGTTACTTTTAGATACTAAACAATTTTTTGTACGAGGTATTGAAATTTCTGCCAATCATATTAAAAGTGTGCGTAGTGGTAATGTGTATGCCAGAGCTACGTTTATTCATAAAGGGCGTACTACACAATTATTTGAAATTAAAGTGACCGATGACAATGATAATTTAATCTCGTTGTGTAAACTAACTACTATTTCACTTCCAAGAACTAAATAACCACTATGATTTTGGAAGCTTTTTTTAAGCGCATTGAAACGCAGTACGAGCAACAATTACCATTTGTAGTTTACAGAAAACCCAATAAAAGTGAGGTTAAAGTTTTATTGCAACAAACTGCTGATTTGTATTTTACTACAAAATTCATAGAGCAAGGGTTTGTGTTTTCACCGTTTGATGATAGTGTCAATACTGTTTTAATGCCTTTTAAAAACTCAGAAGTGTTGATAGCAGAATGTAAAACTACGCAAAGTGGAAGTGCTTATAAGGCGACTGAAATACAAAGGAACAGCACTGATGAAAAGTTTAAAAACTATCATATCAAATTGGTTAAAAAGGGAGTTGAAGCCATTAAAAATGATGCTTTTAAAAAAGTGGTATTATCTAGAACAGAAGATGTTTTATTACAAGAAGTAAACCCTATTAGTATTTTCCAAAGGCTTTTAAATAATTACCTATCGGCTTTTGTGTATTGTTGGTATCATCCTAAAATAGGCTTATGGTTAGGTGCAACCCCAGAAACCTTGGTAAAGATTGAAGGCAACAGATTTTCCATCATGGCATTGGCAGGAACACAAGTGTACAATGGTACGTTGGATGTGGTATGGCAAGACAAAGAAATTAAGGAACAGCAGTTTGTTACAGATTTTGTAGTTGATAATTTAAAGCCATTAGTAGAAAGCATTGAAGTCTCTGATACCAATACAGTTAAGGCGGGAAATTTACTACATTTAAAAACTATGATTTCGGCACAATTAAAATTGGATTCTAATTTAAAAGAAGTTATTTCGGCAATTCATCCAACCCCTGCAGTTTGTGGTGTACCAAAGCAAGCAGCTAAAGACTTCATTTTAAATTATGAAAATTATAACCGTGAATTTTATACTGGTTTTTTAGGTGAGTTAAATTTAGAAACTACAACGACACTGCGCTCTGGAAAGCGCAACATTGAAAATAGAGCCTATACTTTTAACCGAAAAAGCACGCAGCTATATGTAAACCTCCGCTGTATGCAACTTAAAAATTCACAAGCTACTATTTATGTTGGTGGAGGTATTACCAAAAGTTCTGATGCAGAAAAAGAATGGGATGAAACGGTAGCTAAATCGTTGGTTATTAAAAACGTTCTTAGCTAGAATATTTTTTGTCGGTTCTAGGGTCACACTTTTAGTATAATGTATTGAGAACTTTAACTTCGTATTTTGTAATTTTGCAAATAGATTTTTAAAATATGATATATCCAAAAATCCCATTAGCTCAAACTGTTATTCAACTATGTAAAGCTAAGGGTATCAAACATATTGTTATCTCTCCAGGAAGTCGTAATGCACCATTAACAATTGGCTTTTCTAATGACAACTTTTTTAAAAGTTATAGCATAGTAGATGAACGTTGTGCAGCATTTTTTGCTTTAGGAATAGCGCAACAATTACAAGAACCTACTGCTGTGGTTTGCACCTCTGGAAGTGCATTGCTTAATTACTATCCCGCTCTAGCCGAAGCGTTTTATAGTGGCATTCCATTAGTGGTAATTTCGGCAGATAGACCTAAGCATTTAATAGGTGTTGGTGACGGACAAACCATAAACCAACCTAATGTTTTTGAAAATCATATACTGTATTCAGCTAACTTAAAACTCGATTTAAAAGAAGCAGAAACTGAAACTCAAGAAGAGTTACCTATTTTTAAAAGTCTTGAAAATAAAGTAGAAACCTTGATAGGTTTAAAGCAGTCTATTCAAGAGTTTAATGAATCTGAAATCAATAAGGCCATTAATATTTCGATCCAAAAAAGTGGTCCGGTACATTTAAATGTGCCTTTTGATGAACCTTTGTATGAATATGTTGAAAAACTATCGGTACAACCCGAAATAGTTCCGGCAAAAGAAAAATCTCTGGCAATAGAAGCCTCTATTTTAAACAAATGTATAGATGATTGGAATACTGCTAAGCGAAAAATGATTCTGGTAGGTGTAAAGCATCCCAATACCTTAGAACAGCAATGGTTGGATGTTTTAGCGAAAGACGATAGTGTTTTAGTATTCACAGAAACAACGTCTAATATACATCACGAGGCATTTTTTCCAAGTATTGATAAAATCATTGCGTCTTTAGATAATGATGGGTTTGAAAATTTGCAACCAGATATTTTATTAACTTTTGGAGGACTTATAGTTTCTAAAAAGATAAAAGCCTTTTTAAGAACGTATCAACCTAAGCAGCACTGGCACATAGATGTCCAAAAAGCCAATGATACATTTTTCTGTTTGAATAGGTTTGTTGAAACAACCCCAAATTATTTTTTATCAAAATTACTAACACAAACTCATCCAGTTTCAAGTAATTATAGGCTACATTGGGAAACTGTAAAACAAGTAAGGCATCAAAAACACAATACATATCTAAACCAAATAAAGTTTACAGATTTAAAGGCGTTTGATAGTATTTTAAATGCTATTCCAAACCATTCTATTCTACAACTTGGTAATAGTTCTACAGTGCGGTATGCACAACTTTTTAATATTAGCAACACCTTAGAAGTGTATTGTAACCGTGGCACCAGTGGTATTGATGGAAGTACATCCACCGCCATTGGTTGTTCAGTCGCAACAGATAAGCAAACCACTCTTATTACGGGCGATTTAAGTTTTTTATACGACAGTAATGCGCTTTGGAATAACCATATTCCTAAAAGCTTCAGAATTATAGTAATAAACAATCAAGGAGGAGGCATTTTCAGGATATTACCAGGGCATAAGAACACTGAGAATTTTGATACCTATTTTGAAACCAATCATCATTTAACTGCTGAGTATTTATGTAAAATGTTTGGTTTAGGATATTTAACTGCTTCAAACGAAACCGAATTAACTAATGAATTACAAAGCTTTTTTTCTGAAGGAAACCAACCAAAGTTACTAGAGGTTTTTACTCCTAAAAACTTGAATGATGAGGTGCTTTTAAACTATTTTAAATTTATAAAGTAAACTTGATACTCGAAGCATTGAATTGTCTTGAAAATAAGTTTTGATATACTTCTTACCAATCTAGATTCTGTAGATGGTTTGACTGTTAAATTCCCAGTTATTTGGTAAAAATGTGACTTTCTTAAAGGTACTGTGTCTAAAAACCAGTATCTTTCAAAAAGTTATCAATTCAAATATTTTATTAACAATTAAACAATTTTTATCATGAGTAAACGCGACGAGCTAATTGCAAAATACGCTGCAGATTTAAAAGAAAAGTGTGGTGTTGATGCAGACATGGATTTATTAACCAAAGTAACCATTGGTTGTGGACCATCAATTTATAATGCAGACTCATCAACAGTATCAAGTTCAGATGAGTCAGAGTTAGAAACTGTAAAAAACAACTTTTTAATTAAGAAGTTAGGCTTAAGTGCAAGCGATGATTTAGGTGGAGGAATCGCTTCTGTAATGAATCAATATGGTCAGTCTAACCGAAATAAATACCGTGCCGTTGTGTATTATCTATTAACAAAACACTTTGGGAAAGAATCTGTCTATTAGAAATATAGCAAATATTTTATATTCAAGCGCTTCAAGATTTGTGGCGCTTTTTTATATAATGATTCCATTAGGTAACTTACTTTCTTTATGAGCGTTCCCTTTCGTCTTGAACTTGATTCAAGACCAAAGGTCAGGCTTTTCGCTATATCTTTTTAAATGTTATTTAAAGAGAATTTTAAATTTATTATGAAAATTTCACAACAAGAAAACATACATTAAAATTTATTTATAAAATTTAAAAAGGATATCGCTGCAATCCTTAACGCAAAAGTTATTTTGTAGCTTTATATTATTACCTTTGCCGCATGATGCAACTAGGGCAAATAAACACATTGGAAATACTTCGTGAAACTGATCACGGAATTTATTTAGTAGATGAAGAAAACAATGAAGTATTACTTCCCAATCGTTACGTTCCAGAGTCATTTAAAATTTGGGACAAGATAGAAGTGTTTGTTTATTTAGACAATGAAGAGCGTCTGGTAGCAACTACTGATATGCCTTTTATTAAACGAGGTGAGTTTGCATTATTAAGGTGCAGTCAGGTAACCGACTATGGTGCTTTTTTAGATTGGGGTTTGGTAAAGGAATTGTTTTGTCCTTTTAAGGAGCAAGCCTTTAAAATGAAACCTGGCGGTTGGTATTTAGTGTATTGTTATTTGGACGAAAAAACAGAGAGACTTGTAGCCTCAAGTAAGACCAATAGTTTTTTAAGTAACAAAGAACTCACTGTGAAAGAATTTGATGAAGTTGATATTATAGCCTCACATCCTTCAGAAATTGGATGGAATGTGATTGTTAACAAACAGCATTCAGGACTTATTTTTAAGGATACCATTTTTACAGATATTAATGTAGGGGATAAGTTTAAGGGTATTGTTAAAAAAATAAGAAAAGGCAATAAATTAGATATTGCTATAGGGCAGGTTGGTTATAGAAATATTGAACCAAATGCAAAGCGTATTCTTGAAGAACTAGAAGATAATAGTGGTTATATCAATCTTACTGACAAATCAGATCCTGAAGCCATCAAGGATCAGCTACAAATGAGTAAAAAAAGCTTTAAAAAGGCAGTGGGGACCTTGTACAAACAACGTCAAATAGAATTAAAAGCTGATGGTATTTACTTGGTTAAATAAATACCGTACACTTTTTGTTACTTTTATTTTATGATAACTCAAGATACCATAGTGGCCCTAGCAACTCCTTCGGGGGCAGGTGCTATTGCAGTGATTCGTTTATCGGGTAAAGATGCTATAATCATCGCAGAAAAGCAGTTTAAATCGGTATCGGGTAAAACCTTATCAAAGCAACCAACACATACCATTCATTTAGGGCATATTATTGATGGAGACAGAGTTTTAGATGAGGTTTTGGTGTCTGTATTTAAAGACCCTAATTCTTATACAGGTGAAAATGTGGTAGAGATTTCTTGTCATGGTTCTAATTATATTCAGCAAGAAATCATTCAATTATTTTTAAGAAACGGATGCCGAATGGCTAGTGCAGGTGAGTTCACATTAAGGGCTTTTTTAAACGGGAAATTAGATTTAAGTCAAGCAGAAGCCGTAGCCGATTTAATTGCTAGTGATAATAAAGCATCTCACCAAATTGCGATGCAACAGATGCGCGGTGGATTTTCTTCAGAAATTGCCAAACTACGTGAAGAACTATTGAATTTTGCTTCGTTAATTGAATTAGAATTAGATTTTGCTGAAGAGGATGTAGAGTTTGCAGATAGAACACAATTTAAGGAATTAATAAATAGAATCATAAACGTTTTAAAACGATTGATTGATTCCTTTGCTGTTGGAAACGTCATTAAAAATGGGATTCCCGTGGCTATTGTTGGTGAGCCTAACGTGGGTAAATCCACCTTGTTAAATGCACTATTAAATGAAGAAAGGGCTATAGTTTCAGAAGTTGCAGGTACAACAAGAGACACCATTGAAGACGAAATTTCTATTGGCGGTATTGGGTTCCGTTTTATTGATACGGCGGGTATTCGAGATACTAAAGATGTGGTTGAAAGCATTGGAATAAGGCGAACTTTTGAAAAAATGGACCAAGCGCAAGTGGTTGTTTATTTATTTGATGCCAAATCTATTTTTTCTCAAAAAGCATGCGTTGAAACTATTAGTATTGAAATTGAAAAAATAAAAAATAAATACCCACAAAAGCCTTTAGTGGTTATCGCTAATAAAGTTGATGTCATTTCTAGTAAAGAGTTAGAAGAGCTCAAGAATAGTATCAAAGATATCAAACCTATTTCTGCTAAAACTAATATAGGAGTAGAGGATTTAAAAATTACATTAACTAATTTTGTTAACACCGGAGCCTTGCGTAATAATGAAACCATTGTGACCAATACAAGGCACTATGACTCACTTTTAAAAGCTCTTGAGGAGGTTTCAAAAGTTAAAGATGGCCTAAATACAGGTTTGTCTGGAGACTTATTAGCCATAGATATTCGTCAGGCTTTATATCACTTCGGTGAAATCACAGGAGAAATATCATCAGATGACCTCTTAGGTAACATATTTGCTAATTTCTGTATCGGGAAGTAATGGTCATATGATTAATTTACCATTAGGTGAATTTGATAAGTTACATGACCAGTTAAGTTAAGCAAGAACGATGTTTTGATTTTTTAACAATGATTGTTAACTTGTCCCAAAATTCATTGTTCGCTCCATTTGAAAAAAAACATTAGAAATATATCCCTATGCCTTATTATTGGTTTGAGTGTTTTTTATTTCAAAGCAAACTCTTCTTCTACTAAGCGTTTGGTTGTAGACAGTGAAATAACTGCTACTAAACCAAATAAAAAAGAACCAAAGATTTCAATACAGTATTATCCTGAACAAGAAACAAGGCATGTTACTTATAAACTGGATTCATTATTAAAGCGTATTAATAAAAGACATGATTTTCATGGGGCTGTTTTGGTAGCAAAAAAGGGACATATTTTATATAATAATCAGGTAGGTTATGCAGATTTTAAAAAGAAAACCCCTTTGAATGAAAAGTCGGTATTCCAATTAGCTTCTGTTAGTAAACAATTTACCGCCGCAGCTATTATGTTATTAAAGGAGAGAAATTTAATTAAGCTTTCAGATACCGTAACAGCGTATTTTCCAAAATTTCCTTATCAACAGGTTACAATTAAAAGCCTGTTAAACCACACTGCTGGACTACCTAGTTATTTTTGGGTAGCAGAACATAAATGGAGACGGGAAGAAGCCCCAACAAATAGTGACATGATGACATTATTAGAGTCAAGTAATGTGCAACGTTACTTTAAACCGGGGTGTAATTTTGATTATTCTAACACCGCTTATTTTGTTTTGGCTTCTATTGTTGAGAAGGTTTCAGGTACTACTTTTAGTTCCTTTTTAAGAGATAACATTTTTGAACCACTTCAAATGAAAGATTCTTATGTGTACACTTCTAAAAAAGATAGTATTAATGAAAATCAGTTGGTAGGGTATAGGTTATATAAAGGTTGGAGACATATAAAAATCAATAACACGGTTAATGATGCTATTGTGGGGGATAAAAATGTGTACACTACTGTTGAAGATTTATATAAGTGGACTCTAGGCTTAGATAGTGGAAAACTGCTTTCACAGGAGTCGTTGGACTTAATGTATTCAAAAGGCGAAACAGTTTATGGAAGAAAAGTGCCATATGGTTTCGGGTTTAGAATTAACACTGAAGGACCAAAAACTATCTACCATCATGGCAAATGGAATGGGTTTAGAACGGGTTTAACTAAATACTTGGAAGATGATTTGGTTGTTATTGTTTTAGAACACACGAGTTACAGTGCAATGACTTTGCTTAACAAAAAAATAAAGGAAATTGTTACTGAAAATTTTCATGTTTAATAGTATAAATACCATTAACAATCTATCATCTCTAGTCTTAGTTGGAAGCTAAATAAGTATATCTTCTTGTATTATATATTTTTCCATAAAGCAATTGTGAAAATAAATGTTTTTATGTCTAAACAAAATACCACGTTAGATATTATTAAAGAGTTTGTAGAATCAATTCTAAAGGCATTAGGTTATAGAGGAGAGGCTCGAAAACGAACATGGCATCAGCATGTGGTTCCATACGAAGACGGATGGGCTGTACGAAGAGAAGGCAATAAACGCATAACTTCTAAACACCGCAAACAAAGTACTGCTATTAATAAAGCAAAAACACTAGCGAAACGATATGATGCAGATGTGATTATCCATCGAGCTAGTGGTGAAATTAGAGAGCGTATTAGTTATAAGGAAGATTAGATTTATCTTTCTAGCTAAAACTAAAACAGCTAACACTATTTAAGTTTGTTTTTATTGGTGGAGTTCCTAATAACCAAGTCAGATTTTAAAACCTTTTGGATATAATCCTTGTCTGGGGTTTGTATTCTGTCAAAAATTAATTCAGCTGCTTCGTAACCCATTTTGTATGCGGGTTGATTAACACTGGTCAATGAAGGCTCTAAAAGCTCATCAACAGGTTCGTTATTAAAACCAATGATAGCTAAATCTTCAGGGATGCTTAAACCTCTTTCTTTAGCGGCTAACATAGCAGAAATAGCCACTTGATCACTAAAGGCAATAATGCCATCAGGGGGATTTGGTGAATACAATAATTTTCTGGCAGCACTTAAATTACTCTCTTTAGAAAAATTACAGTGTTCAATATACTCAATACCTATATCAGCATCTTGTAACGCTTGTTGGTATCCAAACAAGCGTGTGTTGCTTATTTGAAGTTTTTTGGGTCCGCCAATATAAGCTATGTTTTTACAGCCTAAGGAAATAAGGTGTTCGGTAGCATCATAAGATGCTTTAAAATTGTCAATAACTACTTTATCGGTTTCAACCTCATCACATTGTCTATTAAATAAAACCAATGGGATGTTTTTTTTCTTCAGTTCCAGAAAATGTTCAAATTGTTTAGTTTCTCCAGCAAGAGACACAATTAGCCCAGAAACACCTGTTTCAATAAGTTCTTTGGTTAAGCTTTTTTCGCGTTCAAAAGATTCATTAGACTGACAAATAACTAAATGCATACCGTTTTCTTCAGCCACTTTTTCAATCCCACTTATAGCCATAGCATACAAATGGTAACTAATTTTAGGAACTATAACGCCTATAGCATTAAGTTTTTTAGGGGTGAAGTTTTCAGGGAATTTTTTATCAAAGTAATTTAATTCATAGGCAAGGTCAATAACTTTCTTACGCATCGTTTCACTAATTCTAGGGTTATCTTGAAGCGCTCTGGAAACTGTAGAGGTAGAAATTCCTAAATTTTTAGCAATATCTTGTAAAGTGGTTTTCTTTTTCACTAAATATATATTATTGGTTTCAAAATTAACTAATTATGAGTTTTATGCAAAATATTGCACAAATAATTTAATAATAAATGAAAATTAACATCTATTTTTTATCATTATACACTATATTTGTATCTTGAATTATTTAAATAACTAATATTGTGCAAATAATTGCGCAATGAGAAAATTAAAATTAAATGAGTAAAACATACAAAATTGCGGTAGTACCGGGAGATGGTATTGGGAATGAAATTGTACCAGAGGGTTTAAGAGTTATTGATGCAGTAGCTGAAAAGCATGGTTTTTCAATTGAAACTGAATCATTTGGTTGGGGAGCAGGTTATTACTTAAAGCATAATGAGTTTATGCCGGCTAATGGTTTAGAAACACTAAAAGCTTTTGATGCTATTTATTTCGGGTCAGTTGGGTTACCAGCAGTTGATGATACCTTACCAGCTAAAGACTATACGTTTAAAGTACGTACAGGTTTTAACCAGTATGTAAATCACAGGCCTGTGAGAACTTATCCTGGTGTTACACGACCAATTCGTTCTGAAAAGCATATTGATTTTGTTATAGTAAGGGAGAATACAGAAGGAGAATTTGTTCAAATGGGTGGTCAATATTTACCAGATGAAGCTAATGGAATGGGTATCGATACAAGTGTTTTCACAAGAAAAGGTATTGAGCGCGTGGCTCATTACGCTTTTAAATTAGCAAGAACACGTCGTAAAAAAGTTACACATATTACCAAATCTAACACCTTAATTAATAGTTTATCTTATTGGGATAGAGTTATTAAAGAGGTGGCACAGGAATATCCAGATGTTAAACATGAGCAAATGTATATTGACAACTCTACAGCTATGTTTGTTTTGAAGCCTGAGATTTTTGACGTGGTGTTAACAACCAATTTATTTGGAGATATTTTAAGTGATTTAGGTGGTGCGGTAATGGGAAGCCTTGGTTTAGGAGGTAGTGGAAATATAAACCCAGAAAAAGAATTCCCTTCAATGTTTGAGCCTATTCATGGGTCTGCTCCAGATATTGCTGGTAAAAATATTGCAAACCCCTACGGACAAATTTGGTCTGCCGCCATTATGTTAGAACATATTGGTGAAGTTGAAGCTGCCAACAATATAATGCAAGCTATCGATAAAAGTACTTCTGAAGGTGTTTTAACAGTTGATTTAGGTGGAAGTGCAAGTACCTCAGATGTTGCCGATGCTGTGATTAAAAACCTTTAAAATTAATGAGCAATATTGTAGATCTTACAATAACTTATTTCAATGGATTAAACGGATTTTCTAAAGAAACTGAGAGAACTATTGCTAATGACGGGTGGAATGCTAGTACGCTAACATTCTACTCGCATTGTGGTACTCATATGGATGCGCCTATTCATTTTGATGTTAAAAATGAAACTATAGACGAAATTCCTGTTGATAATTTTGTTGGGAAAGCTTGGGTTGTAGATGTGAGATATATTGGTTCTAAAGGCTTAATTGAAGTTAACCATATTCCTCAAGGTATTATGGAACAATTTACTGAAGGAGATAGCCTTATCTTCTGGACGGGATGGTCTCAATATATCAATCAGCCCAAATATCGTGATGAATTACCAAGAATTAGTGAAGGATTAGCCCATTGGTGTCTTGAAAATAAGGTGAAAATGATAGGAGTGGAACCACCTTCGGTAGCCGATGTGAATAATATTAAAGAGGTTACCAAAGTCCATCAGATTTTATTAGAGGGTGTCGTAATTATTGAAGGGTTAACTAATTTAGATAAGCTCAGTTCAAATTGTGTAGAATTGATAGCATTACCGCTTAAAATTGGCGATGGAGACGGGGCACCGGCTCGTGTAATAGCCATTGAGAAATATTAATGAATATATCATTATCCAAAATATTATCAGATATACCTGATTCTGATTCAAAAGATTTCAGAAGCTTGAATAAAGTACTTTTTATAGATTTAGATAAAACTTGCATCATTGTCGATGATGACCCAACAGGAAACCAAACAGTTTATGATATCCCCTTACTAAACAGTTGGACGGTGGAGACCTTAGCTGAAGAACTAAAACAGTCCTCCGTTTTTTTTCTTTTAACCAATTCCAGGAGTTTAAGTCCAGAAAAAACAGCAACTGTTTATAATGAAATTGCTGAAAATATTGGTAAGGCTTCGACCATTGTTGGTAAACCCGTAACTATTATTAGTAGAAGTGATTCAACATTAAGAGGGCATTTTCCTTTAGAACCTTCAACACTTCAAAGTAGCTTGGGTTTAAAAAATGCTATAACAGCTTTTATTCCTGTTATGTTTGAAGGGAAGCGAATTACACTTAATGATACGCATTATATTGAGGAGAATGATAATTTAACACCGGTTAATGAAACCCCGTTTGCCCAAGACCATTCCTTCAAATATACTAAAGCTAATTTAAAAGAATATATTGAAGAAAAATCAAACGGAGCTATAAAAGCTGCCGACGTATATTCGTTTTCTCTAAAAGCTATTAGATGTAAAAATATTGAGGAGTTAACTCATGAAATAGTCAATTTACCCGATGCATCGTATTGTATTTTCAATAGTATAAATTATGCAGATTTAGACAAAGTATCGCAGGCTTTACTACAGGCCGAAAAACAAGGTAAGCAAATAATTTACAGAACCTCTAGTTCTTTTGTACCTTCATATATAGGGTTACCTCCAAAAGGTTTGCTTAATGTTTCTGAGGTATTAACTACGGCATCAAATCATGGTGGATTGACCATAGTAGGTTCTTATGTGAAGAAATCTTCAGACCAGCTAAAAGAGGCATTACAATTATTTGATGCCACCACCACACTTGAAATTGATGTTGAACAGGTTTTGGGAAAGGCATCCCAAAACTATTTAAAAGGTGTTATTTCCCATATTGATTCGAATCTCGAATCTGGAAAAGACACTATAGTATTCACTAGTAGAAAACTAGTTACTGGAGGTGATACAGCCTCAACAATTAACATAGCGGCTACCATTTCAAATGCTTTGGTATCTATTGTTAATGGACTACATGTTAGACCTAAATACTTGATAGCTAAAGGTGGTATTACATCCCATGACCTAGCGATTAAGGGGTTAGAGATGACTCGTTCTAAAGTCATCGGACAAATACAACCAGGTATTCCCGTTTGGAAAATGGATACCGAAACTAAATTTCCTAATTTGCCTTACATCGTTTTTCCTGGCAACGTAGGAACTACCAAAACACTAAAAGACGTAATAACTAAATTAATGTAATATGAACCAACGCATACCCACCAAAAGATACGGTTTTTTTTTAGGAACCTTTTTAATTACCCTTTTATTGTATGTAGATAGGGTATGCATATCGTCAGCAAAAGATTCTATTGGAACAGATTTGAATCTTACTGATATTCAAATGGGTTGGGTGCTAAGCGCATTTGCTTTAGGATATGCGTTATTTCAAGTTCCAGGAGGTGCTTTAGGAGATAAATACGGTGTTAGAAAAGTAATGACCACCATCATGGTGTTGTGGTCTATATTTACAGCTCTAACGGGTGCAGCTTGGAATTATATATCTATGTTGTTTTTCAGATTTATTTTTGGTGCCGGTGAGGCTGGCGCTTTTCCTAATATTTCGAGAGCTGCTTTTTCTTGGGTGCCAACCAAAGAGCGCGGTATTTTTCAAGGTATAAACTTTTCAGGATCTAGATTGGGAGCTGCTTTTGCATTACCCTTGGTAGCTTATCTTATTGATGCTTGGGGATGGCGAAATATCTTTTATTTCTTTGGAGCTATCGGTATTATATTTGCAGTTTTATTTTATACACTTTTTAGTAATAAACCAGAGGAACATAAAGCCTTATCCGATGTTGAGAAAGAATATATAGTTAAAAACCGTCAGCATGAAGTAGAAAAGGTAGGGGGTAATCTACCTTTAAAAACGGTTTTAACATCAAAGAATGTTATTTTGGCTATGATTCAATACATTGGAAGTAATTTTATTTTCTTTTTTACGCTTACATGGTTGTTTCCATACATAAAAGCTAAATACGGACTTAGTTTGGTAACCACTGGTTTTTACGCTATGTTACCTTTATTAGGAGGGGCTGTAGGTAACTGGGTGTCTGGTTTTATGGTAGATGCTATCTACAAAAAAGGCAAATGGAAACAATCTAGACAGTATCCAGCTACCATTGGTTTTGTATTTGTAGTAATTGGTATTATTGCGAGTTTATATATGGATACAGCCTTAGGAGCGGTACTTTGTTTGACGGTGGCTATCTTTGGAGCTGATATGACGTTGAGTCCTTCTTGGTCCTTCTGTATGGATATTGGAGAGGAAAACTCTGGAAAGGTATCGGGCATGATGAACATGGCAGGTAACCTAGGAGCTTTTACTACAGCTTTAGCATTTCCCTATTTACGTGAATGGACAGGAACTGACGCGCCTTTCTTTTATGTAGCTGCAACTTTAGGTGGGGTTGCTATATTTTGTTGGTCTTTTATGAACCCAAATAAAAAGTTGAATGATGAAATCTAAATTAAAAGGTGTGGCCATTGGTGCTGGTTATTTTAGTAAGTTTCAGTATGAAGCGTGGACACGTATTCCAGAAGTTGAAATTATAGCGCTTTGTAATTCTAATTTAGAGCGAGCCAAATCTATTATGGAACCTTATGGTGTGAAAAATCATTACACTGATTATAAGGAAATGATTTTAAAAGAAAAACCAGATTTTGTTGATATCATCACGCCGCCTGAAACGCACTTTGAGATGTGTAAATTTGCCGCAGATAACGGTGTTCACATTATTTGTCAGAAACCATTAGCGCCTACTTATGAAGAATCGCAGAAGATTGTAGATTATGTAGCCTCTAAAGGGGTACGTTTTGTAGTTCATGAAAATTTTAGATTTCAACCTTGGCATCGGGAAATAAAAAAGCTCATTACTAATAACGAAATAGGAGATTTATTCAGTCTTAACTTTAGGTCTAGAATGGGCGATGGTTGGGGAGATGACGCATATTTAGCAAGACAACCCTATTTTAGAGACTACAAAAATTTACTTATCTATGAAACAGGTGTCCATTTTATTGATACATTCCGTTGTCATGCTGGTGAAGTTACAAGTGCATATGCCATTTTAAAACGTTTAAATCCTGTGATTAAAGGAGAAGACTCTGGATTGATGGTTTTAAATTTTGAAAACAATGCGCATGCTATATGGGATGCAAATCGTTATAACGAAAATAATTTCAAAAAATCTAGATATACATTTGGCGAATACTTAATAGATGGGTCTCAAGGTTCAATTAGGCTTTATTCAGATGGAACAATTACTATTCAGAATTTAGGCGAAACTGAAAGGATACATGAATATGTACATAACGATATTGGTTTTGCAGGGGATTGCTGCTATATTTTTCAAAGAGATTTTATTGATAAGCTTAATTCTGGCATAGCCTTTGAAACCAGTGGAGAAAACTATTTAAAAACGTTACGAGTACAAGAAGCTGTTTATAAATCGGCAGAGATTAATGTACCTGTGACTATATAATTATTTAATTAACACTAGCTAAATATGAAATATTTTATTTGCTTAATAATCACTTGTCTTTGCTTTCAATTATCACATTCTCAACTGCTAGTAAAAGAAACTCAAGACTTAGTTAAGTCGGATACCTTTGTATTAAATAGCATTAATGACTTCAAAATAGATGATGATGCAGAAGCTGTTTATTATCAAGAAAAAAAGCGTGGTACACTTGCAATAAATGCGGCAAAAATTGAATTAAGAGATAAATGGGCTAGTGCCTCTCTTTATTTTGAAGGGGAAACAGGATATTATTCTGCGGAGCTAAACACTATTACTGAAAACGACGGAGAGTCTAATTATGAGTTTTATGTTAATGGAAGAATACTGAAGGCATTGGTGAATCCCGAAACCTCAGAATCTTTTAAGGAAGTTAAACTAAAAATAGGCAAACTATTTTTAAAGAAAGGCGATAAAATAAAAGTAGCCTCAAAAGCAGTAACTAATGGTAAGATACCAGAAAATGATGGTACGGCTTGGTCTAGAGGAAGATGGAAATCATTGATTTTAAGCCCCGTAGATTTTGATTTAGCGAATGAATTGAGTAAAGTTGCACCCTTTGAAGAAAAAGATGGTCTGTTGGTTGTTGAAGCTGAAGATTTTCATTTTAATACTGATAATGAAAGTCCCAGAAAATTTTTATTGCATAAGTATGGTGAAGATTTGCCTATGGGAAATACAAAAAATCATACTGAAACTGCTAGTGGTAAAGCCTATTTAAAAGCATTGCCTGATACCAGAGTTACACATGATGATAAGCTTATTATCAATGAGAATTTTTTTCCTACTCCTGGTATAGGCGGTATGGTATCTTATAAAGTAAAAATTAATAACCCAGGAACATATTATGTTTGGGTGAGAGCCTTCTCAACAGGAGCCGAAGATAATGGGATTCATGTGGGGGTAAATGGAACATGGCCTAAAAGTGGACAAAGAATTCAGCTTTGTAAAGGAAAACATAAATGGACTTGGTCATCCGCACAACGGGTGCCTGAAAATCATTGTGGGAATCCGCAAACAATTACATTGACTTTTGAAGAGGCTGGAGAGCACATTATTTCTTTTTCCATGCGTGAAGATGGCTTTGAACTAGATAAGTGGATTTTAGCAAAAGACAAGACTTATATTCCAGAAAATTAAAAGGATTTTTTAAGTTCAATTTTTAAATGGCTTTCTGAAAAAACGCTAACGTCTTCTTCTTTGACCAGAGTATTCCATAGCTTCACCCTTTCCAAAGCCATAACTGAAGCCAAAGGTGATAAACCTACCTCTAAAACTTCTATTAAGTAGGTAAAAGTTTTCTTGTATAGTTTCAGATTTTCGGATTCTTGAGGCAAAAATATCTCTTACACTAAAATTTAAAACACCTTTTCCTTTTATAATTTTTTTTCGAAAACCTAGGTCAGCAAAGATATTTTCAGCTATTTTACCTTGTACTGTTTTTACATCAGATTGATAGTTTCCGGTAACTTCAAAGTCAATATCCGCAGGAAGCCCAATTTTACTCGTGAGTTTTCCTGTCCATTGGTTTGCATTAAAGTCAATTGAAATTCCATTAAAATCACCTTGTCTTTGAAAGGTATTATAATTGATGTCACCATTAAAAACCAACCATTTTGCAACGGGATATTTTCCATTAACTTCAATACCTATAGCATCGGTGGTTCCTATATTATAAGGTTTATAGGTATTTACATTGTTTTCAAAAACAGAAACGCTTCTTTCTATGGTATTGGTGGTATAACGATAATAAACTCCAAAATTTAAAGAAGCTTTTCCTATATTATAAATATTAGTTAGCTCAAATGAATCTGTAAACTCAGGGAGTAAATCTGGGTTTCCAGTTCTTATATTAAAGTTGTTTCTAATATTAAAAAAAGGGTTTAAATCCCACAGTCTAGGTCTATAAACGCGCCGTGAGTAACCCATTTGGAGAGAATAAGCATTACTAAATTTATACGAAGAATGAAAACTTGGAAACAGGTTGGAGTAGTTTTGGTCATTTTGTTCGTTGGTATTAACAAGAAAAGTTTCAAGGTCTGTGTTTTCAACACGTAACCCAACTTTTACGCCCCATTTATCACCCTCATAAGCAGCGGTTCCATATATTCCAAGAACATTTTGGTTAAACTCAAAAACATTCGTTTGGTTAGGGTCTGAGATAAATTCACTTCCAACTAAATCTTTTACTTCAAAATCATTACTTACATTGTTTAGTAAGTATTGTGCTCCTGTTTCAATGGTGAATTTTTCGTTAAATGGTTTGGTATAATCAAATTTAAAGGTATGATTAGCTTCTTTAAAATCGGTTCGTGTTTTTTGAACAGCGTCTCTATCATCTCCAGCCAATGTTAAATCTTCAAAATCTGAGCTTTGTTCTTTTCCAAAAAATTGTCCTAAGGCACTAAAAAGAAGCATATGATCTTCATGATCATCAAAATCTTTTTTGTATTGCAATTCATATTGGTATTTTGGATTCGTAGCCTCGGTTTCTTCCGTTCTTTTCCAGTTAGTTAATTCATTACCATCAAATAAACTAAAATTTGTTTCAGAGGGTTGTTCTTCAATTTCGTAAGCAAAATTTCCAGAAAGCGTTAAGATATTATTTTTGTTTATGTGATAATCAGTTCCCAGAACAATGTTGTAATACTTCTCGTTTCGATATTCAGTACCCTCAGATTCTAAGGTGGTGTTGTTTATTAAATCTCTGTTGATATTTTTTCTGTCATTTGGCAGTTTTCTATAGCCCACTCCCAATTGGCTGAAAAGATTAAACTTTTCAGTGCGTCTGTTTAAGCTTAAACCAAAACTATGATTTGTAGGATCTCCAATATTTACACTAGCGGAACCGTTTAAGCCTTTACGCTCTTCTTTTTTAAGAATAATATTGATGATTCCCGAAGTTCCTTCAGCATCATATTTAGCCGATGGGTTGGTGATAACTTCAACACGCTCCATCATATCTGCAGTAATAGTACCCAGCGCATTACCACTATCACTTGCAATAATTGACGGTTTGCCATTAATTAATATCTGAACGCCTTGACTACCTCGTAAACTAATGTCGCCTTCAATATTTACATTTACAGAAGGAACATTATTTAATACTTCTAATGCACTTGCACCAGTACTGCTTAAATCTTTACCAATATTAAAAATGCGTTTATCTAGTTTAAACTCGGTTTTAGAAACTTCGGCTTCTACAATAATGGCATCAAGTTTTTCTAAATCTTCTTCAAGAAGAATGTTTCCTAAATCAATAGTTCCATTTTGCTGTTGAAATTCAAAAATTCTTTTTGTTTTTAGGCCAATAAAAGTAATCTCAATATAAAAATTTGACACTTCTGTTTGAAGCTGGAATGAACCCTCAGCTGTGGTTGTGGTTCCAGTTATATTCTCCTTAGTATTAACATCAACCACTAAAACGGTGGCATAAGCTACCGGTTGATTGCTAGAAGACTCCATTATCCTTCCTGTAATGCTAACACTTTTTTCTTGACTAAAGCCCAAAACTGCTAATAGAAGAAATGTAATATTAATAATTAGAGATTTATTCTCCTTTATGTTATTAAAGAGATTGTATGAATGTGATATTTTCAAAATTGACTTCAAAGGTTTATTATAAATATATAATTATTAAACATAAATATATTTAGGAAATAATTAGAAACTTTTTAAATTGTAACAGTTTTTAACATGAGCCTAACATCGTAAACGATAATTTTGTAAAAGTTAGAAATACAATATAACGAGTATATGAAAAAGCTACTAGCGTGTCTTTTATTGGTGGTTTCAATAAACAGTTTTTCTCAAATTTTAGAGCCAGTTAAATGGTCAACCTCTGTTGAAAAAGTTTCTGATACCGAATATATATTAATTAGTAAAGCAAAAATAGATAAAGGTTGGCATCTATATTCACAGAATGTTCCTGAAGATGGCCCAATACCAACTACATTTACTTATTATGTTGAAAATAACCCTAGTTTTAAAATTATTGGGAAAACGACCGAAGAAGAGGGACATACAGTTGATGACCCTGTGTTTGGTATGAAAATAAAGTATTTTGAAGATTCAGCAACCTTTAAACAGAAAATTGAATTAACTGCTGCAATTAATGAGATAAAAGGAGCTGTAGATTTTATGGTTTGTGATGATGCAAGATGTTTGCCACCCACTACTATTGATTTAATATTTCAATTTAAAGGGGAATCTGTAATTTTTAGCTCAAATGAAGACAATGTATTAATTTCAAACAAAGATAATTTAGCTATAAATAACGAGCTCTACGGTATGAACCCTGAAGACATTTCTTTAATTGAGAGTGGTACAAAAGAAAAAAAATCACTTTTGAGCATTTTTGGACTTGGCTTTCTTGGTGGGCTATTAGCCTTGTTAACTCCTTGCGTATTTCCAATGATACCATTAACAGTGAGCTTCTTTACTAAAAGCGAAGGCACAAATAAAAGCTCAGGAATTGGAAAAGCCCTATTGTATGGCTTTTTCATTTTATTAGTTTACCTCATATTAAGTGTGCCTTTTCACCTTTTAGATTCTGTAAATCCCGATATTCTAAACGAAATATCCACCAACATCTGGCTAAATATTATTTTCTTTGCCATTTTCGTGTTTTTTGCCTTTTCATTTTTCGGGTACTATGAATTGACTTTACCAGAAAGTTGGACCAATAAAACAACCAAAGGTGAAAACATAGGTGGGATTGTTGGTGTATTTTTCATGGCATTAACATTAGCTATTGTATCATTTTCTTGTACTGGGCCAATATTAGGTTCGTTGTTAGCGGGCTCATTAACTGCTGATGGCGGTGCATGGCAACTTACAGCAGGTATGGCTGGTTTTGGGGTGTCATTAGGATTGCCATTTGCATTGTTTGCTATGTTTCCAAATATGATGAACGCCTTACCAAAGTCTGGTGGATGGTTAAACACAACCAAAGTGGTTTTAGGATTTTTAGAGTTAGCATTGGCTTTTAAGTTTTTATCTAATGCCGATTTAGTTGCACATTGGGGATTGTTAAAAATTGAACCTTTTTTGATTATTTGGATAATTATTTTTGGAGGATTAGCGCTTTATCTTTTCGGGAAGATTAGATTCCCACATGATTCTCCCATTGTTAAGTTATCATTTTTTAGAATTTCAACAGCAATTTTAGTTACAGCCTTTGCGGTATATCTAGTTTCTGGTTTTAGGGTGAATAAAGAAACCAATACGTTCACATCGTTGACACTTTTAAGCGGATTGGCTCCTCCTGTGGGGTATAGTTGGTTTTTGCCAAGTAATACTACAAATAACCTAAAAACCTTTAAAGATTTAAGAGAAGGTATTGCGTATGCTCAAAAAGTTAATAAACCCATAATGATAGATTTTACAGGTTATGCTTGTGTGAATTGTAGAAAAATGGAAGAACACGTTTGGCCATTAGAGCAAATAGACAAATATTTGAGAGACGAATATGTTTTAATATCTCTTTATGTGGATGATAAAAAAGAATTACCCAAAAATGAACAAGTAGAAGTTGCCAGGGTAAATGGAGGAACACGATTACTTAAAAACTATGGTCATAAGTGGGCGAATTTTCAAACACAGTTTTTTAAATCAAATTCACAGCCTTTTTACGTGCTTTTGAGTTCTAATGGTAAGCAAATGTTAAGTGAACCCGTAGGTTACACCCCTAATGAAGAGGAATATGCTAAGTTTTTAAAATCAGGAATAGATACCTTTAAAAGTATTTTAAAAAGATAGACTACTCTATTATTTCAACCTCAAAAAGCTTATCCCAGCGTTTACCAGTAACAAAAATGGTTTTACTTTGCGGGTTGTAGGCAATTCCGTTAAGAACATCAAGTTTAGTATGTTGTGTTACTTGATTCTTTAAAGGAGTAAAATCTACAACACCTATGACACCACCATTTTTAGGGTTTATAATAGCAACCCCATTCTTTTGATATCGGTTGGCGTAAATTTTCCCTTCAATCCATTCCATTTCGTTTATTTGAGTGATCATTCCTTTGTTTGTACATACTTGAATATAATCTTCCTCTACCAGGGTTTCTGGATTTAGAAGCCATATTTTTTCAGATCCATCACTCTTATAAATCATATTGTTGTGGTTACATAATCCCCATCCTTCTTTGCTATTTCCATATTTAAAACTATTTAGTTTTTCAAGGGTATCAACATCATATACAAAACCAATATTTTCTTTCCAAGTTAACTGGAATACTTTATTGTTTAAAATAGTGAGACCCTCTCCAAAATATTCATCGGCTAGAGATACATTTTTAATAACCTCACCAGTCTTATAGTCAATTTTTCTTAGCTTAGATTCCTTATACTGTCCAGTACTCTCATATAAGTATCCGTTATAAAATTCTAATCCTTGGGTATAGGAAGTAATATCATGTGGGTACTCATTAATGATTTTGTATTTATAAATTTTGGGAGCTACACTATTTAAAATAGTTATTGGTATGGTTGTAGTTTGTGTCTCACCATCAAAATAAATAGTAGCTTCCAGAGTTTGCTTTCCTAGCTTAAAATCAAGTAAGGGTGTGTTGTTGGTTATTATTCGATTATTAAGTTTATAAACAACAGAGTCAATGGTGTGCTTATTTTTATTAAAAATAGAAAAGGTTAAGTTTTCGTTATTAGCTATATGACCTTTGTCAGTATTGGTTTTAATTAAAAATTCATCCTTTTTCTTTCCGCTATTTGAACCGCAGGAAATAATAAATCCACTTAAAAATATGATAAAAAGGTACTTAGGTATATACATGGTGTTTTTGAAAATTTAAGGCAAGATATTTATTTAAAATCAGTTTAGAAAAACATTGTGAAAATTTTAAAAGGTTGTATCTTTGCAGCCGGCAAGTCCTACACAACCAGCTCCTGTTGAATCCTCCAGGGCGGGAACGCAGCAAAGGTAAACGGTTGTAGCGGTGTGATGTAGGTAGCTTGCCTTTTTTTATGCGCTAAAGTTAAATTTTCTTTTCGGCAATGTATGTTGTATTTTGCTACGTGTTTTTAAATATAGTATAAGAAATGTCTAAGGTTGTATTAATAACAGGTGGTTCATCTGGAATAGGAAAGTCTATTGGTGAATTTCTTTCAGAAAAAGGGTTTGTAGTTTATGGAACTAGCCGTAATCCCTCAAAATATAAGGGGAGTAAGTTTCCTATTTTGGCTTTGGATGTAAAAGATGTTGCTTCAATTAAAAGTGCCGTTAAAACTGTGATTGAAAACGAAGAAAAATTAGATATATTAATTAATAATGCTGGTGCGGGTATCACAGGGCCTATAGAAGAGATTCCAGAAGCAGAAATACAAAAGAACTTTGATACTAATTTTTTTGGCCCCATAAATGTCATTAAATCTGTATTACCACAAATGCGGAAACAGAACAGAGGTTTGATAATTAATGTAACCTCTATTGCAGGTTATATGGGGTTGCCGTACCGAGGAATTTACAGTGCCAGTAAAGGTGCTTTAGAATTGACTACAGAGGCTTTTAGAATGGAGCTTAAAGGTTTCAATATTAAAATGACCAATGTTGCACCTGGTGATTTTGCTACTAATATTGCTGCTGGCAGGTACCACGCACCGCTTTTAGAAGATTCGCCTTATAAAATACCTTATGGTAATACTTTAGAACTTATGAATGCTCATGTAGACTCAGGAAGTGACCCTAATTTAATGGCAAAGAAAGTTTTTAAAATTATAAATACTACTAACCCTAAGGTTCATTATAAAGTGGGCGAGTTCATGCAAAAATTCTCTATTGTTTTAAAGCGAATTTTACCCGATAAGGTTTATGAAAAGCTTTTAATGAATCATTATAAGCTTTAAACTATTTATTTATCAAACCTAATAGTTGCTCTTCAAAATTATGAGAAAAGATATTAGAGTTTGAACTGACAATTTTTTGATCTTTATCTAGAATAAAGGTCTTAGTCATTGGATAGATAGCTAAAGTTTTTTTAGATTCTTTGGGGTTTTTAAATAAATATTGATTATCACAATTAAACCTACAATCTTTCAAGATTTGCTTTGGCTTTTCAAGGTCAACATCATCAATATTAATGGTAATGAAATTTATTTCAGGATATTTTTCTCTTAACTCAGTAATCTTGTTAAAACTTTTTTTAAAGTGATCATGATAAATATGAGACCAAAAATTAACTACAGTTGGAGATTTTATTAAAGAATTAATCTCAAATTCTTTGTTGTTATAATCTAAAACCTGTAGACTAGGTAAAGTAGCTCCAGAGACCAATTGTTTTATTGAATTGGCATAATTAGTCATCATAGTTTTAGATTTTTCACTATTGGTTTTATTAATGTATGCTTCTAAGATTTCACTATTACTTTTTTCGTTATTACTCATGGCTATGTACTTAATAGTGAAATGATATAATAATTCTTCTTTAATATCAGTGTCGGTAACTAAACTGTCAATAAGGTGTAACCTATCTAAATTATAACACAAAGAGCTCCAGCGAAAATATTTATCTTCAGTATGGTCACAATGATTTTCAAGAGCTATCGTATTAAAGCTATGTCTTAAAAAAGTATAATAACTATGGTAATTTTTAAAGAAGTTATCGTTATAATCGATGTCTTTCCTGTAGCTGTAAAAATCATTAGGAAGTGATTTCAAAACATCTCCTTTGTTTTTGCCATAATGTATAAAAGGATATACTTCTTTACTGGAGTAGTATGTGTAATTAATATTAGCAAGAGCAATCTTATTAAATAAATCAGAACTGTTGTGTTTTTTGATAAAATGATCTAGTTTTTTGAGTTTGATTTCTCTTAAAGAGTCTATTCTTCTTTGATAATTTTCAGGGTCTAATTGGCAAAGCTTAAGAATATACTTTTCTTCTTTTTCAGTTTCTAAAAACTCATTTATGAAGTAGTTGTTCTTTTTAGCTCCTTTTCCGGTATAAACTAAAGATTCATCAAACTCTAGAGTGTTTAACCTTAAAAGCAAGCTATCATTGTGCTCAATTAAAATTAATTGATATTCACCTCCATGTTTAAAACTATAGAGACCTTCCTTGAGACTATCAATTTTAAAGAGAAAGCGGTTTCTACCATCTAATTTAATAGTATCAGCTTTGTAACCTCCTTTTTCTAGAACCACAAATTTGGTATTGGGGTTTATAATTTCACCCCCAAAATAGGCAATATTGTTTTCGGTATTAGAGCCATTTTCTTTACAGCCCCAAAATAATATTAGTGAGGATAATAATATCGCAATGTATAGCTTCATGAATCCCTCGTCAGTTTAATTTGTCTTGCAAAAATATAAGTTGTTCTTATACACTGTTGTTAATGCGTTGTTAAATATTGAAAACGTTAAGTTAAACGGTTATTTTGAGCGATTAAAAATAGGCTATTTAAGTTTCCACTTACCAATTCATTTTTCTACTTTTGCCAAAAATTTAAAACAAGCACATGTTATCAGTTTCAAATCTTTCAGTACAGTTCGGTAAACGTATTCTTTTTGATGAGGTAAATACGACCTTTACACAGGGTAACTGTTACGGTATAATTGGCGCCAATGGTTCTGGGAAATCTACATTTTTAAAGATATTATCTGGAAAAATGGATCCCACATCTGGACATGTATCTTTAGAATCAGGAAAACGTATGTCTGTTTTAGAGCAAAACCATAACCTCTATGATGCGCATACGGTACTAGAAACCGTTTTAATGGGAAACAAACCATTATTTAACATTAAAACTGAAATAGATGCCCTGTATGCCGATTACACTGATGAAAATGCCGAAAAGATAGGAGAACTTCAAGTGCAGTTTGAAGAAATGAATGGTTGGAATGCTGATAGTGATGCCGCAGCTATGTTATCTAATTTGGGAATCAAAGAGGATTTTCATTATACATTGATGAGTGATTTAGACGGAAAACAAAAAGTACGTGTGTTATTAGCACAAGCGCTTTTTGGAAACCCAGATGTACTTATTATGGATGAGCCTACCAACGACTTAGATTATGAAACCATTTCTTGGCTTGAAACCTTCTTAGCAAATTATGATAATTGTGTTATTGTAGTATCTCATGACCGTCACTTTTTAGATGCGGTTTGTACACATATTTCAGATATTGATTTTGGAAAAATCAACCATTATTCTGGTAACTATACATTTTGGTATGAATCATCTCAATTAGCGGCACGCCAAAGAGCACAACAAAACAAAAAGGCTGAAGAGAAAAAGAAAGAACTAGAGGAGTTTATCCGTCGTTTTTCTGCTAATGTTGCTAAAAGTAAGCAAGCAACTAGTAGAAAGAAGATGATTGAAAAATTGAATATTGAGGATATTAGGCCATCATCTCGTAGGTATCCAGCCATTATTTTTGAGCGTGAAAGAGAAGCAGGTGACCAAATTTTAAACATTGAAGGGCTTGCGGCTTCTATTGATGGCGATTTATTGTTTCAGAATATTGATCTTAATTTAGCTAAGAGTGATAAAGTAGTTGTGTTTTCAAGAGATTCTAGAGCTACTACAGCATTTTATCAAATTTTAAATAATAAGGAAAAGGCCGATGCAGGAAAATTTTCTTGGGGGATCACTACAACGCAATCGTATTTACCGTTAGATAATAGCGAGTTTTTTGATAATAATTTAACACTTGTTGATTGGTTGCGTCAATGGGCTAAAACAGAAGAGGAACGTGAAGAAGTTAATATTCGCGGATTCCTTGGGAAAATGATTTTTAGTGGTGAAGAGGCTTTAAAGAAAAGCAACGTACTTTCTGGAGGAGAAAAGGTACGTTGTATGTTAAGCAGAATGATGATGATAAGAGCTAATGTACTTATGCTAGATGAACCTACAAATCATTTAGATTTAGAGAGTATAACAGCCTTTAATAATTCACTTAAAAATTTTAAAGGCACCATATTGTTTACAACCCACGATCACGAATTTGCACAAACGGTTGCCAATAGAGTTGTCGAGTTAACTCCAAACGGTGTTATTGATAGGTATACTACCTTTGATGAGTATATGCAAAATCCGAAAATAAAGGAACTTCGTAACAAAATGTACAGAGTAACGGTTTAAGCCTGTAACTCTGAGTTTATTTCCTCAATGATTAAAACAGCTTTGTCAAGTTCATCGTTATGAACATATATTTCCTGGAAGTGTGATGCAGAACTTCCTAAAATGTCTGTTATAATTCCAGAATCTGTTTGATCTTTTACGATGGGGTTGATGCTTACTTTTTCAAGTTCATTAATAATGCGTTGAACTATAATTAAATCACCTGTAAAAACCTTTATGTAGTTTGAATCTGTCATGGCTAAAAAAAATTAAGTGTTCTCTTAAATATACAAAATTTAAACGAAAAAAAAGCCAGCTAATTGCTGGCTTTTCAAGTTTATCTTAAACTAAATCATCTTAATTCTGCCCCTAATTCTTTTTCAAAATTAGCTTGTAGTTTATTCATTATTTTGTCAATTTGCTTATCGGTAAGTGTTTTATTCTCGTCTTGAAGGGTAAAGCTAATGGCGTAACTCTTTTTACCTTTAGGTAAGTTTTTACCCTGATAAACATCAAACAAATCAACGTCTTTGAGTAGTTGTTTTTCGGTTTGTGAGGCTATTTTATCAATGTCTTCAAAAGTAATAGATTCGTCTAAAAGCAATGCAAAATCTCTTCTTACTGCAGGGTATTTAGGGATTTCTTTAAACTTAATGCTGTTATGTTTTACCAAGTCTAAAACAGAATCCCAATAAAAATCGGCATACAATACATCTTGAGAAATTCCAAAGTGCTTCAAAACCTTTTTATTTATAAGTCCAAAGTCTACCAGTTTGTTTTTCCCTAAGCACAAACTAATACCTTCGCTAAAAACATCATTGCTTACAGGAGATACTTTGTAACGAGATAAACCTAAACGCTCTAAAACAGCAGTAATAGTTCCTTTTAGAAAAAAGAAATCACTTTTTGTGACAGTGTTAGTCCATCGTTCTTGTGAGCGGTTTCCTGTTACAAAAATAGATAGGTGTTTGAATTCTTCTCTGGAGTCATCATATTGATGGTATGTTTTACCAAATTCAAACAGTTTTAAATTATCTTGTTTTCTGTTTATATTATAACTCACTGTTTCTAAGCCAGAAAACAGTAGACTTTGACGCATTACACCTAAATCTGTACTTAAATGATTTAAAATAGAGACGTTATGGGTGTCATTTAATTGCTCACTTAACTCAATGTACTTTGTAGTAGTTAATGAGTTGGTCATAATTTCAAAGAACCCTTGTGAAACTAGTTGGTTTCCCACCACATTTTGTATTCTGAAATCATCAAATTTAGAGGTACTAGAAATAGAAGCATTTAACTTTTTTGTGGTGCCAATATTGTTATATCCGTAAACACGCAGTATTTCTTCAATAATATCGGCTTCACGTTTTACATCATTTCTGTAAGCGGGTACAGTAAGTCCCAAGCCAGCTTCTGTTACATTATTAACTTTAATTTCTAATGAAGTTAAAATACTTTTAATAGTTTCTTTTGGAATTTCTTCTCCAATTAATTTTTTTGCATTTTCAAAACTCAATCTTACTTGAAAGTCTTCTATTTTTTTTGGATAAATATCAATAATATCACTTGTAATCTCACCACCTGCCAATTCTTGAATTAGCAAAGTAGCTCGTTTTAAAGCATATTCTGTGATATTTGGGTCAATACCTCTTTCAAATCGGAATGAGGCGTCCGTATTCAACCCGTGACGTTTAGCAGATTTTCTTATCGAAACCGGATTAAAATAAGCACTTTCTAAAAATATACTAGTTGTACTTTCTGTAACTCCAGAATGTTCACCACCAAAAACTCCCGCGATACACATGGGTTTTTCGGCATCACAAATCATTAAATCATCTTCATGTAATGCTCGTTCCACACCATCTAAAGTTTTAAACTTCGTACCTTTTTTTAGAGTTTTAACTTTAATTTTGTTGCCAGCTATTTTTAAAGCATCAAAAGCATGTAAGGGTTGCCCGAGTTCATGAAGTACAAAATTAGTAGCATCAACCACATTATTTATAGGGGCCAAGCCAATAGCTTTTAATCTATTTTGAAGCCAAGTTGGTGATTCTTTAACTTTTAATCCAGAAATTGTAACACCACAGTATCGTGGGGCTAAATCTTTATTAATGACCTCAACATCCATCTTTAATGTACGGTTATCTACACGAAACGCACTAACAGATGGTGTGATAAGTTCCAAGTTTATATCCTTTAGTAGCAAACCAGATTTTAGGTCTCTTGCTGTACCTAAATGACTCATGGCATCTGCTCTGTTGGGCGTTAATCCAATTTCAAATACATGATCATTCTCAATCTCAAAAATGTCAGCACAAGGTGTCCCCACTTCTAGGTCTGAATCCAAAACCATAATACCTTCATGAGATGATCCAAGTCCTAGTTCATCTTCGGCACAAATCATACCATAACTTTCTTCACCTCTTATTTTGCCTTTTTTGATTTTCCAACTTTCGCCTTCATGAGTGTATAAAGTTGTACCAATAGTAGCTACAGGTACTTTTTGACCAACAGCAACATTAGGTGCACCACAAACTATTTGTAAAGGTTCTACATCACCAATATTAACAGTAGTTACTTTCAGTTTATCTGCGTTTGGATGGTTTCTACAAGTTAAAACCTCACCAACAACAATACCTTCCAGTCCACCTTTAATAGATTGATACGTGTCAATACCCTCTACCTCTAAACCTAAGTCTGTTAATAGTTCTCCGGTTTTTTCAGGAGTCCAATCTATTTTTATGAATTGCTTTAACCAATTGTATGAAATCTTCATAAAGTATGCTTCTTATTGAGAGGGCAAATATAAAACTATAGAAAATAGATTCAAATAATACGTATGGATTTGTTAATTATTCAAATCCTCTATGATTTTATTAAAATCATACTGTAAATCATTATGTAATGTTGATAGTTGCTTTTTAGCCAATTGAAACTGACGGTTATACATATTTTGTAATTGAGTACTTCTGTTTATACTTGGCTTAAAGTCTTTTAGTTTTTTACAAAAGTAGAGGAGGAGCTCCACTTCGGTTTCTTTGTTTTGGGAATATCTAACATATTTTTTTGTGTTTCTTAAAATCTTCCTCATACTTTTTCTGATGTAGTAATAACTGTCTCTATTGATGATATCAAATTCTTCATCTATATACTTTTTAACGCTCTCAATGTAACCAGCCTCATTATGAGATTCAAACAAGAGATATGTAAGTAGTTCTTTGTTTTCCTTTTTAAACCTTGAAAGCCTTAAACATATATCTTGTAACTCTTTGTTTGAAAGCTCATTGAGTTCTTGTCGTATTTCTTTAACTGAGACTGCTTTCATTTCACTTTATAGTGTTTTTTTATAATCCTTTTTACATAGAATAATCGTATTAAACCAATTACCAAAATGATTGGAGATATTATTAATAGGACTATACCAAAGGCTTTTAACTCAGAGAAGAATTCAAGTTTCATAATGGTTATTCCTGTTCCCAAAAACACGATGAAGGTTCTAAAATAGGCTAAAAAGGTTCTTTCGTTGGCAAGTTTGGTTCGCTCTATAGCTAGCCAATCTCTTGTAATTAGATTGGATTCTTTGCTCATTAAATTGTTTATTAAGCTATAAATATAAACATTAAGCCTTTCAAATTAAATGAAAGGTTTAATGTTAAGAGATCTGGTATATTATTTTTAGTTGTAATGAAATGTCTTGCTTAGGTCTACATTTTCAAATTCTTCGCTTACTGGTAAATCAAATTTATATTTAGTTTTGGTATCTGTTTGAACTTCTAAGGCAGAAGAAGATTCAAAATCCATAACATGGCCTCCCCATTTTTTGTCATCACTTATAAAATGAAAATGATGACCTCTCGCGTTTATATCACCAATGTAATCTGGACAGTAAAAGCCAACCAAAGTTCCAGATATATTTTCGGCATCAAATACAGGTCTGTTGGGTATTAAAACATCCAATCCATCGGTAAATGGTCTTTCAACTTTAGGAACTCCTCCTAGTTTAATGTGTTTAAATTGACCATGAATTTTGTAGATATAAAAGTAGTGAGGTGATTTTTTCTTGGCATCTAATTTTGAGGCTAAATCGGTAAATTTGATGGGTTCTTCAACAAGAAAACTATCTTCTTTTTCAAAAAAAGCAGCATCTGCATACACAATTTGGTCGTCATCTTTACCAACACTAATTTCTCCATTTTCTCTAATTCTATAGGCTATACCATCAAGCATAACCAATTCTCCATCTAAAAAATCAAAAGAGCCTAGACCAACATCACCATGTGATTTAAGTTCTTTTACCGTAAGGTTACCATCAAAAACTTTATTAACAAAGGCAAACCAAATAGAGTATTGATAAAAAGTGTCTTGGGCATCATGATTAATAGATGGGATTTCATTAATAATTGTATTTGCCGATTCAGTTTTTTCAGTTTTATTTTGACATGATAACAACACTCCTATAGCTAGTATTAACACTGCAAGTTTAAATGTAAATTTCATAATTTGATTTGTTAAGTTGATAAAAAGACAGATGAACGAATTTAGTTATTTTATGCGGTAAAGTCAATTCCAAGATTATTAAAATATTTAAATCTGGATCAACAGAAAAGCCTTTCGTTTATGAAAGGCTTAGAAGTGTATTATAATTATCTTAATTTAGGAAAGTCTGCAGGGTTAGCCTCATGCATTACACCGTAAACCGCTTCAAAAATATCCTCGGCAGATGGCTTAGAGAAATAATCACCATCATCTCCATAGGCTGGCCTATGTGCTTTTGCCGTTAACATTTTTGGTTCACTGTCTAAATATTGAAATGCTTTTTGATTGCTTAATAATTCATCTAGAATATAAGCCGATGCACCACCAGGAACATCTTCGTCAATAATCATGAGCCTATTTGTTTTTTCAATACTCTTTACAATATCATGATTCAAATCAAAAGGCAGTAAGGACTGCACATCAATAACTTCAGCATTAATACCTATAGTCAGCAAATCCTTGGCGGTTTTTTCAACAATACGTAAAGTAGAACCATAAGATACCAAGGTGATATCTGTTCCTTCTTTAACGGTTTCTACAACGCCAATAGGTGTTTTTAAAGACCCTAGATTGTTTGGCATTTTTTCCTTTAGTCTATAACCATTAAGAGATTCAACTACAATAGCAGGATCATCACCTTGTAATAGGGTGTTGTAAAAGCCAGCTGCTTTAGTCATATTTCTTGGGACTAATAAATTAACGCCTCTGGCCAAATGCAAGATCCCACCCATTTGTGAACCTGAGTGCCAAATGCCTTCAAGTCTGTGTCCACGGGTTCTTATAATTAAAGGTACTTTTTGTTTTCCTTTGGTACGGTAATGGGTTGTAGCTAAATCATCACTGATAGTTTGCATAGCATATAGGATATAGTCTAAATACTGAATCTCGGCAATAGGTCTTAATCCGCGTAAGGCCATACCAATACCTTGACCAATAATAGTAGATTCCCTAATGCCCGTATCTGCAATTCTGAGTTCACCATATTTTGCTTGTAAACCTTCTAGTCCTTGATTAACGTCTCCAATGTTTCCAGTATCTTCACCAAAAACTAATGCTTCTGGGTGATTGCTAAAAATAGCGTCAAAATTATCTCTTAAAATAATTCTACCGTCAACTTGTGGGGCATTATCATCGTAGGTAGGTTTTACCTCTTTTATACGCGTATTAGAGTGTGCAGTTTCTGAGAATAAATGAGAACTGAATTTAGGTTGAGTTACTTCAAAATAAGAATCTATCCATTCAGATAAATTTTGTTTTTCAATAGTTGATTCTCCAATGGTATACCTTAACGCTTTTCTAGCATGTGACAGTATATCTTTTCTTGTTGGTTCGTCTATAGTTACTAAGTTGTCTTTTAATTTGGAAATAAACACACCATTGGTAGATTTAGAGGCTAATTGTGTTAACAATGAAACCAAATCTGTTTTGTCTTTTAAAATAGGTCTTAAGAATGTATTCCAAGCATTCTTTTTTGCTTCTCTTACCTCTCTTTTTATAATGCGTTCAATTTCAACAAGAGCTTCATTCGAAGAAATACCACTTTCAATAATCCACTCGCGCATTTTTAAGTTACAATCATGTTGTCTTTCCCATTCTAAACGTTTGGCACTTTTGTAACGTTCATGTGAACCTGAAGTTGAATGCCCTTGAGGTTGGGTAAGTTCTGTAACATGAATTAAAACAGGCACGTGTTCATCTCTTGCTATATCACTGGCCTCTTGAAAAGTAGCAACAAGGTTTGCGTAATCCCAACCTTTAACTCGTAATATTTCATAGCCATTACTTTCATTATCACGTTGGAACCCCTTTAAGATTTCTGAAATATTTTCTTTTGTGGTTTGATGTTTAGCATGAACTGAAATGCCATAATCATCGTCCCAAATACTAATGACCATAGGGACTTGAAGTACTCCTGCAGCATTTATAGTTTCAAAAAATAAGCCTTCGCTAGTACTGGCATTTCCTATAGTTCCCCAAGCAACTTCATTACCATTTACAGAAAAGTTGTTGGACTTAATTCCTTTTACTTTTCTATAAATTTTTGATGCTTGTGCCAACCCCAATAAACGAGGCATTTGACCTGCTGTGCAAGAAATGTCGGCGCTGGAATTATACTGTTTAGTGAGGTCTTTCCAATTACCATTTTCATCCAAACTGTGCGTTACAAAATGCCCTCCCATTTGTCTTCCGGCAGACATGGGTTCTTGTTTTATATTGGTATTAGCATAAAGACCAGCAAAAAATTGCTCAGCATTAAGTTCACCTAAAGCCATCATAAAAGTTTGGTCACGGTAATACCCAGACCTCCAATCACCTCTTTTAAAGGCTTTGGCCATGGCTAATTGGGGTACTTCTTTACCGTCACCAAAAATGCCGAATTTAGCTTTTCCTGTTAGCACTTCACGTCTTCCTAATAAACTACATTCTCTACTTTTAAAGGCTATTTTGTAATCATTGATTACTTCTGCTTTAAAATCTTCAAATGATATGTTTCTTAAATCAGGAATCTCTTGCATAAGTCAAGGTTTTTGGCTCACGCAAAAGTAGCTAAACTTTACGTTTTTTGCAATTATATTAAAAGGTATGTTATTGATGATTATTAAAAAATAAATGAAAAACACTTAAAAAAAAAATAATTTTTCATATTTAACAATACATAAGTAATAATTTTTTAAAAACATTGATTTTAAAACCAACGCCTCCTGAATAGACCTAACAAGACTTCAGGGTCTGCTGTGAATTTAAATCTAATTTTTTGATCATAGTTGGGTTGTGTAATTTCCCAACCTAAATTTGAATATACCGGAAAGTAAATTTCAAAGTAATCTGTTACTAAGTTTAGACGTATGCCAGAATCATAAACAAAATGGGCAGAATCGTATTTGTTTTTAACCAGTCCAATGTCTCCATAAGCCAAAATATATCGCCAAAGTGTGGTACTAGCATTTAATGTGCTAATCCATTGATTGGCAAAAGGAAAGTCTAGTTTCGATTTAAAACCACCTTCCGCTGTAATAAATTGTTGACTAAAAATCCCAGATGATTCAGATCTACCCAAGTAGGCATAATCAAATAAATAATCAGTTGGTCTGTCAAGGGCAAAACTAAAGTAGTTAGAATCTACGTCAGTATTGTTTTTAAGGAATGCGCCACTAAAAAAACGTAAATTTATCTGTCTGTTGCTTTCAAAAAGTTTTCTATACTCGTAGTTAAAGCTAATTTTGTTAAAGTTCTTAGCTACCTGATAATCTACATACCATTTTTTGAAATCTATCAGGTTGTCGTTTGAGTATACATAACGAGCATTAAATATGGCATAATTTGGTTCGTTGGAGGTTAGGATATTATTTAGATCTCTGTCTCTTTTAATGTCAATATACCTAAATGTTAAAGACTGTCTTTCATTTGAACGAAAGTCATCATCTTTTCTAAAAGAAAATATTATTGATGGTGTAATTTGTCTAACAAAAAGATCTTCCGCATATGACGAATAACCTCCAGCAATGCCATAGGTAAGATTAAATAGGTTTGTATTGTTAAAATAATGCGTATTTGAAACAAATCCAGAGCCTGTAAGTGTTTTAGAGTTTAATGCATATTGCGGTTCTATTCTATAGTTAAACAGCTTTCTAAGTACTGTTTTATTATATATTCTTGTTCCTAAAGTAAATCCATCATAAATGTTGTTAAATTCTACAGCAGGCATAAAGAATACTTGGTTGTAATGAGGATCTTCAATATCCTGAAACACTCTAAATTGAAAGGGTTTATTGTTAAAAAAGAAGCCTTTTAAAGATTTCCAATTATCTCTAACATTTATCTCAGGAATTACTTTATTATAGTTTAGAACAAGTTTATTGGCTTCATTTGTAGGAATAGTAATGGTTTTACGGTTAGTAATGTTTTCAATCCATTTTTTTGAAATAATGCTGTCATCCTTTAAACTATAAAGCGATATAGGCATACTATTATCTCGTTTGTTTTTAATGGTGACCGTTACAGAATCTTCAGTTTTGATAACCTTCCCTATTTTAAAATCGATTTTTTTTCTGGTGTTTATGTAATCATTAAAAAACCAATCAATGTTTTTGTTTGTTTTAGATTTTATGTATTTCTCAAAATTTTTAGTTGAAGTTTCTTTAAGTTTAGTCTCTTTTAAGAAGTTGTTTAAGCTATTTTCTACAACATTGTGATTAATAAAATCGTCTAAATACCTTAAGCCAACACCTGCTTTGTATTTACTGGATATATTAGCATTAAATTTTAAAAGAGAATCTTTAGCCATGGTTAGTTTTTGATCTCTATTGGTTCTTGCCATTAACATGAATGCTAATGAGTATTTATCATTAAATTTCATATCAGCTATATGAAACGAGCGAACTCCCCAAATGTCAGCAATGGTTCCCAAAAACTTCATATTAGGATAGTGTTCATCAACATACTTCATGGCAAAGTATATTTGAATGGCGTCTGTAAGCCATTGTTCTTTTCTGGGGTTAAGTAAAAGGGTGTTCTCTAAATGGTTAAGGAGTGCAATTTTTAGTATTTTCAATTCATATTGAAAATGGTTAGGATATGGCTTAATAAATTTGGGAAGAAAGTTTAAACCATAAATAGGTGATTTGTCATAATCAATTTGACTGAGTAGGAGTCTTTCATGTGGGTACTTACCAATGTTTTTGTTTAAAAATCCTAAAACTTTTTCTATTATTAATATCTTATCTATTACTTCTAAACCTTCGTCATCTATACTAGATACCAGAGCTAAATTTTCATTTTCAATGGTTTTAAAATCTTTAGTTTTACTTAAAAAAAGTTTCGTGCTTTTTCTATTTAAACCATGAAGATTTATTGTTTGCGTTTTAGAATTTTGAGTGTGTATTCCTGTATTTAATTCGGAGGTTATAAAATATCCGTTAGGAAAATTTATCTCAAAATTTAAATCGGCTATAGGGATGTATAAATCATCTAAATCTTTATTACTATAATATTGCCACTGGCCATTATATACTGCAGGGGTTATGTACCAATACCTTAAATTGATATTTCCAATATCTGTCATGCCGTATTTTGTAAATTTTGCACTAGGTAATTGAACAATATTTTCTAAACTTAAAATATAAAAATCTCCTGGTTTTAGAGGTTTATTAAGAGTAACTTTTAGAACGTCTGGGTGCTTTTCAAGCTCACAATAAGCCACATCTTCATTATTTTGTTTGATGGAGGTTACTATAGAATAACCTCTATCTTCATTTTTAGCTAAATGAAAATCATTAATATATTCATCGGCAATGCGTTGTGCTAAAGGTGTGTTTTTCGTAGCATAACTATTTGCCCAATTATTTAAGTATATAATTTGCAACTCATCCTGTGAAGTGTTTTGATATTGAATAGTTTGAGAAATCTTAATCTTTTTGTCTTCAACATCAAAAATTGCCTTGAGGTCAATTTTGTTTTGACCAAAGCTATAAAAGCATATTAAGCTGAAAATTAGGCAATTTATTAGACGATAATTCAAATTAAAAAAACATTATTGAGGTTAAAATTCATTTAAAGGCAAATAATATAAAAATAAGTGTTGAACGTTTGCAGCTATTAAACAAATAAACAGGTTAAATTCCTAAATCTAGAAGTTAGGACTTAACTGAGACTCTTTATAAAAATTATCTAGTATGGTTATAACTTCATCTGCAGAATCTACCAAATGAATAAGATCTAAATCTTTTGGACTTATATTTCCAAATTCCTCTAGTAAGGTCTTCTTAACCCAATCTAACAAGCCTTCCCAGAAATCTGTTCCAACTAGAATGATTGGAAATTTGCCAATTTTATGTGTTTGGATTAAGGTTAGTGCCTCGAAAAATTCATCTAAAGTTCCAAAACCACCAGGCATAACTACAAATCCTTGCGCATATTTTACAAACATAACTTTACGAACAAAAAAGTAATCAAAATCTAAACTTTTATCATGATCAATATAGGGGTTGTCATGTTGTTCAAATGGTAATTCTATATTCAATCCAACAGACGTTCCTCCTCCTAGATGAGCCCCTTTATTCCCAGCTTCCATAATTCCGGGTCCTCCACCAGTAATAATACCATATCCAGCTTCCACTATTTTTTCTGAAATATCAACAGTTAGCTTATAATATTTATTATCTGGTTTTGTTCTGGCTGAACCAAAAATTGAAACGCAAGGACCAATTTTGCTCATTTTTTCAAAACCATTGACAAATTCACCCATGATTTTAAAAATAGCCCAAGAATCGTTTGTCTTTATTTCATTCCAACCTTTATGGCGCAGTTCTTTTCTCATATCAAAATTAATTTTATAAGCTAATGTAATTCTTTTTTAAGGAATTTAGCCGTGTAGCTTTTTTTGTGTTTTACAATGTCTTCTGGGGTGCCTTCAACTACAATTTGTCCGCCTCCTTTGCCACCTTCGTAGCCAATATCAATAATATGGTCAACCGTCTTTATGACATCTAAATTGTGCTCAATGATTAGCACCGTATTGCCTTTGTCTACAAGTTTGTTTAAAACTTGCATGAGTACTCTAATATCCTCAAAATGAAGACCGGTAGTTGGTTCATCTAATATATAGAAAGTGTTTCCAGTGTCGCGTTTACTTAGTTCTGTGGCTAATTTGATGCGTTGTGCTTCACCACCAGAAAGAGTTGTGCTTTGTTGGCCTAAAGTGATGTAGCCTAAGCCCACATCCTGAATTGTTTTAAGTTTTTTATAAATCTTTGGAATGTGCTCAAAAAAGGCAACTGCTTCGTTGATAGTCATGTCTAAAACGTCACTAATAGATTTTCCTTTGTATCTAATTTCAAGAGTTTCCCTGTTAAAGCGTTTACCTTGGCAAGTTTCGCATTCTACATAAACATCAGGCAAAAAATTCATTTCAATAACACGTAGACCACCTCCTTGGCAGGTTTCACAGCGTCCTCCTTTTACATTAAAGCTAAATCTACCAGCTTTATAACCACGTATCATTGCCTCAGGAATTTTGGCAAATAAACTTCTTATTTCGTCAAATGTTTTTGTATATGTTACGGGGTTACTTCTTGGAGTTCGCCCAATCGGACTTTGGTTAATGTCAATAACTTTATCAATATTTTCTAAACCCTTTACACTTTTATAGGGCATAGGTTTTTTAACGCCATTAAAGTAATATGCATTAAGAATAGGGTAGAGCGTTTCATTAATAAGTGTAGATTTACCACTGCCTGAAACTCCTGTCACCCCAATCATTTTACCTAACGGAAATTTTACAGATACGTTTTTTAGGTTATTACCCGTGCACCCATTTAACTCCAAAAACGTGCCATTACCTATTCTCCGTTTTTTAGGGGTTTCAATCGCTTTTGTGCCGTTAAGATAATCGGCAGTTAAAGTGTGATGAGTTTTAAGTTCATCAATGTTACCTGTACTAATAATTTCACCACCGTGTTTTCCTGCTTTCGGGCCTATGTCTATAACGTAATCTGCACGTTCAATCATGTCTTTGTCATGTTCAACCACAATAACGGAGTTCCCAATATCTCGGAGCGATACTAGAGAATTGATAAGTTTTTCATTGTCACGTTGGTGTAAGCCAATACTTGGCTCATCTAAAATGTAAAGTACTCCAACTAATTGAGACCCAATTTGTGTTGCCAGCCTAATGCGTTGTGCTTCCCCACCAGATAAAGATTTTGAACTTCTGTTTAAGGATAGATAATCCAATCCAACATCTAATAAAAACTGAAGTCTAGCTCTAATTTCTTTTAAGATTTCTTCGGCAATGGTAAATTGTTTTTCTGATAAATGGTTTTCTAATTCATTAAACCATTCAGCTAATTCCACTATATCTTTATGAGCTAGTTCCGCAATGTTTTTATCGTTTATCTTAAAATAAAGCGATTCTTTTTTTAATCGACTTCCCTCACATTCTGGACATTTAATTTTATCCATATAGCCTTTTGCCCATCGTTTTAAAGAAGTAGATTCAGCTGTCGCATACTGGTTTTCAATAAAATTGGCTACACCTTCAAAATCAATACTATAATTTCTGGTAACGCCAAGCGTTTTACTTTCAATTGAAAACTTTTCGTTGCCACCATAAAGAATCATGTCCTTAGCTTCCTGAGGAATGCTTTTGTAGGGATCTGATAATTTAAAGTTGAAACGGTTTGCTATGGTTTCAAATTGTTTAAAAATCCAACTGTTTTTTTGTGGCCCATGTGGAGCAATGGCGCCATTGGCTATAGAAAGTGATTCATCAGGAACTATTTTATTAATATTCACCTTGTGTAATTCGCCAATACCATTACAAGTGGAGCAAGCTCCTTTTGGTGAGTTGAATGAGAAATTGTTCGGTTCAGGATTGGGATATGAAATCCCTGATGATGGACACATCAAATTTCTACTAAAATAACGCGCCTTTTTAGTGTCTTGATCAATTACTAAAAGTACATCATCACCATGATACATAGCAGTATTAATAGTTTCTGTAAGTCTCTTATCTGTATCTAAATTATCATTTACAACTAATCTATCAATAACAATTTCAATATCGTGGGTTTTGTAACGGTCTACTTTCATGCCTTTCATAATATCAACAATTTCACCGTTTACTCTTACCTTAACAAACCCCTGTTTTCCTATTTGCTCAAATAGCTCTCTGTAATGCCCCTTTCTTGAACGAACTACGGGTGCTAGAATATTAATGCGTTTACCCGAAAAATCATTAATGATAAGTTTTTTTATTTGCTCATCACTGTAACTTACCATTTTATCACCTGTATTATAACTGTATGCATCACTGGCGCGAGCAAATAAAAGGCGCATAAAATCATAGATCTCGGTAATGGTACCAACGGTAGATCGGGGTGATTTACTGGTTGTTTTTTGCTCAATGGCAATCACTGGAGATAAACCATCAATTTTGTCAACATCAGGTCGTTCTAAGCCACCTAAGAATTGGCGGGCATAAGCCGAAAATGTTTCAATATACCGACGCTGACCTTCCGCATAAATAGTATCAAATGCTAAAGATGATTTTCCGCTACCAGAAAGCCCAGTAATAACAACAAGTTTTTCTCTAGGAATTGAAACATCTATGTTTTTAAGGTTGTGTACCCGCGCACCTTTTACTTCAATAAAATTGTCAAAATGGCTCATAAATAGGCAAAAGTGCAAAGTTACAATTATTAAATTTTAAAAGGAAGCGGACTTTATTCCATAACCACAATGTTTTGTTCTTATGGCTATTGATTTACTACATAAATCATCGATTAAATGTCTATCGTGTTTGTTTTGAATACGTTATAAGTGTTTTGTCGAAAAATTTTGGACTTACTTAATGTGGTTTATACATTCGAAATTGTTAACAAACCCCAAATTTATTATGGAAAAACATTACTTAAAAGGTTTTAACACAAAAACCTGTGTACTTCTCTTAACATTGTTATCCTTTTTTTTAGCTAATGCCCAAAACCGTTCAGCTGCTTACGAAAAGGTGAGTTCTCAGGCATCTTTTTTTGACAAAACAGAGCCTAAAAAACCCATTAGTAGATTGAATAATGTGCCCTCTCAAGCTAAGAGACAAGTTGAGAAAGGAATTGATGTAAACAAGGCATTATTCTTTTCTTTTGATGATAATGTTGTTGCTGAAATAGTTTCTGAAAAATCAGAAAGAATGGTCATGAATTTACCTTATGTAAAAGGTAGTTCTTTGGAATTACAACTTGTTAAATCAAAAGTTTTAACAGATGAATTTAAGGTTTATAAAGGTACAGATCGGAATAAACCCATTGAATACAAAAAGGGTGCTCATTATTGGGGTATTGTAAAAGGTGATACTCAATCCATGGTGGCCATAAGTTTTTATGGTGATGAAATAGTGGGGAATTTAAAGGTTTTTGGAAAGTCCTATGATTTAGGTAAGATTAGAAACAATCTGGACAAACACCATATTCTTTATGAAAATAAAGATATAAGAGAACAATTTGATCTAGAGTGTTCAACCCCTGATGAGTCGGAACACATGCATAAGTCATCAATTGAAAAGGTAGAATCAAGTAGCAGTTTGTCTTCCGGTAATTGTGTAAAAATGTATTTGGAAACGGATTATTCTATGTATGAGCACTATGGAAGTGTTGAAGCTGTTACAAATTATGTTACTGGTGCATTTAATCAAGTTATTTTGCTATATGCCAATGAATCTATCAATATGTCAATTAATGAATTGGTGGTTTGGGATGTAGTGGACCCTTATCCAGGAACAGATACATCTTCTATTTTAACACAATTTAGAGATGAGTTGTCAGGAAATTATAATGGTGATTTAGCGCATTTAATTATAAAATCATCCGAAGTTTCAGGTGGTCGTGCTTACCTGAACGTCTTATGTAATAAGACCTACGGCGTGGGTGTAAGTGGTATAGGTACAAGTTATAATGATATTCCCAATTATAGTTGGACCGTTATGGTATTAGCCCATGAAATTGGTCATAACCTAGGATCTTCACATACTCACAGTTGTAAATGGAATGGAGATAATACAGTTATTGATGATTGTGGAAACGTTTACTACATGACTAATGGTAGGGACGACAATGGGGATAATATTGTTGATAATCTAGATGATGCTCAAGCTTTTTCTCCCTGTTTTGATAACGTTAATAATATTATCCCTTCAGAAGGGGGGACGGTTATGAGCTATTGTCACTTGAATAGTGTTGGTATAGATTTAAGTTTGGGTTTTGGGCAGCAACCAGGAGACCTTATCAGAAACAGGGTTGCTAATGCTACATGTCTTTCTGCCTGTGTTGGGGGTCCACTTTTAGCCGAAGTTTCTAGTACCAATGTTACTTGTGGTTCAAGTAATGATGGCGCAGCTAGTGTTGCTGCTAGCGGAGGAACAGGTAATTATAGTTATTCATGGAGTAATGGAGCTACGAGTGCTTCTATATCTAACCTTGAACCAGGTTTTTACACAGTTACTGTAAACGACGGAAATGAATCAATTTCAGACTCTGTGACCATTGTTGATAATAACAGCACTTATTATGCCGATGTTGATGGAGATGGTTTTGGAGATCTAAACACTTCTATTTTAGCATGTTCACAACCTAATGATTATGTTGAAAATAATAAAGATTGTGACGATTCTGATAGTCTAAGTTACCCTGGAGCAGATGAAATATGTGATGGTAAAGACAATGATTGTGATGGTATTATAGATGAAGATTTAACTGTTCAAACGTACTATGCCGATGCTGATGGAGATAGCTATGGAGACCCTAATAATACCTTAGAAGACTGTACGCCTCCAACAGGATATGTATCTAACAACACCGATTGTAACGATAATGATATAACCATTTATCCAGGTGGAACTTGTGATGATGGTAATGATTGCACAATTAATGATGCTTATGATAACGATTGTAATTGTGTTGGTACTCCAACCGATGATAGTGATTTAGATGGTGTTTGTGATGCCTTAGATGTTTGTCCTAATGGAGATGATAGAATTGATATAGATGGTGATAGTATCCCAGATGATTGTGATGATTGTAATTCAGCGGTAGAAAATTTTTCAGTAGTTAGCTTGAGTCATTCAGGATCTGGTATAGCAGAAGCAACCATTTATTTGCCTAAGGGTAGTAGAGGTGCTACTTTCACAATTTCTGGTATTAATTCTAAAACAGGAGGGAAACCTGCTAGTAGATATATTGAACAGGTAACAGTCTATTTTATATTTGGAGACAATGTTAAAGTCACTTATGGTACTTTTTCAAGTACGTCATCTGTAAATGTTAATATTGCAGGAGAGGTAGATAGTATTACTGTAGAGTTAGAAGATATTTATTCAGGCAATACAGACGGAAACATGAATATAACCCTTGGCACTATAAACTATTGTAAGCCTTGGAATAATGAAGGTTGTCCAGATACTGATGAGGATGGTATTTGTAATGAAAATGATATGTGCCCAGGTTATAATGATAATATCGATAGTGATGGAGATACGGTTCCAGATGGTTGTGATATTTGTCCTGAAGGAGATGATAGGGTAGATAGTGATGGAGATGGTGTACCAGATGATTGTGATACGGCAAATGGATGTGAAAATATAGTTACAACACAATTCAATTCTAACCCATTGACTCACTCAGGGAACGGATCTAGTTCTGTAAGTGTAGATTTTACTGAAATTGTTTCTAATGTTTCGTTTAGCATTTCTGATGTAGACCAAATTACAGGAGGAAAGAAATCTAATAGATATTCAGAGTATGTTGAAGTTACTTATGTTGATGAAAATAATAATACTATTGAATACGGAATTTTTGATGGAGTGAATGCTGAAATCTCTATTTCAGGAGCTGTACAGATTATATCAGTACATTTAAGCGATGGTACTGGTAATAACAACACCGATTTAAGTATTTCACTAAGCGATATTTCATACTGTAGTGATGCACCAATTGCTCCTGCTCTAGAGGGTCTGCCAGAAGTTTTAGGAAATATTGACAATAATAATTTAGTGTTATATCCAAATCCAAGTAAAAGTAAAGTTTACGTAAGGTGGACTAATATGGTAAATGAAGTCAAGGTTACCTTTTATGATGTTTTGGGTAAAAAGCTTCAAAGTAAAAGTTATTATAAGCAAAACTTTATCATGTTAGATACAAGTAAGTTAAGTGGAGGCAACATGTATTTTTTGACTTTTGAAGTACCAGGGCAGCAAACACAGACTCGTAAATTGATTTTGTTGGATTATTAAATATTTAATCGAATAGTTAAAAGCCACCTTGTTTAGGTGGCTTTTTTATTGATATTATATTGCAGTAAATCATTATACTTGTATAAATATTTAAATAAAATATCGACATGAAATTATTAGGAATAAGCTCAAGGATAGATCATCCAGAATACGGAAAAGGTGTTGTTACCAATGTTACATCACAGCATTATTGGGTGACTTTTATTGATAAAGGATTAGAAACAATTGATTTAGATAGTGAATTTGAGGTTATTGAAGCAGCGTATGATGACGTAGACACCGTTAGTTTTTTTGATATAGAGTCCAGTTTAGTTGATATTTTAAAAAAATGGAGTGATGTTTCAGAAATTGTGCCAATTGCAGATAAGTTTAAGGGAGGAAAAATTATACTACAACCTGCTGATGAAAGTTTAAAACCTTATGAACTACCAATAGATAAGTTTTTTCATAAAATAACCATGGTGAGAGATAGATTGCGTGTTATGGAGCAGCGTATTAATTCAAGTGAATTAGATGAGCAAGGAAAAATAGATTTACAACAGTATATTACTAGAATTTATGGTAGTTTAACCAGTTTTAATATCCTCTTTAAATCGAAATCTCATAATTTTGTAGGGCAAAGTAGTAAGTAAACTTGTTTAGCTCGTTCCTTTAATATCGCTTATTTCTGTCCCAAAAATAAACAGTTTAATAAGCGTAGGTAGTTTTGCTCCTGTTTCGGTAGTTTTCCAATTACTCCATAAAACTTCTAAACCATCAATAGGAAACTCAGAAGTCCACATTTTAAAGCTAATGGGCATACCATCATTATCTAGATTCCACAAGTAAGAGTCACCGTTGGTATAGGTTACTAATAAATCATCTTTTATAAGTTCTCTTTTTACACCCTCATCAAAAACTCTATAAGGCGCAAACACCCAAAAGGAATCATTTTCATAATACTTTATAGCTTTTTTAATGAGTTTTTCTGCTAAATCACCATCAACCTTAAAACTGTGAACGTATGCTTTGTGCTGTCTACTATCATTTAAGTCTAGACTAATTTTATATTGTTCCCAATATACTTCACAAATATTTTTTCTTTTTTCCCACTTATAATGTCGTCTATTTTTAAAGGTCCATTCAAAAACATCTGTAGCAATAAAGGCTTCATAATTAATTGCAACAAGCATTTTGGCAGCTAAATCATCAGCTTGTTTTCCTTTTGAACCATTAGGTAAAGGTTCATGATACTTAAAATACAAAAAACAGAAAAGCAGGAGTGTAGGTAAGGTGAAAAATATAACAACCCCAACAATAATCTTATATGTTTTTTTAAATTTCAGAAACTTGTAATTATCGACTAATACTGGCTCTAAGTTATTAAATACTAATGATTGTCTAAAACAAAATTTATAAAAACCGATGGTTGCGTTTTCTACTCGATGATTGGTAATCATACTTTTAGTTAATCTATAAAACTAGTATTTGGTCACAAAAAAGTTTTATTTAACTCTTGAAGTTTTTTGTTTGAAGTGTCTATTAATTCTTTAAAAAACGAAGTGAATTCACTTTCAAATTCATTGTAATACTCTTGTAATTCGTTTATAGCCATATTCATTTTAGACTTGTTTTTAGTACGTCTATTCATGCCATCTAAAACCTTTTGAATACCATCAATATCTGCATAGCTTAATAACCAATTGCCATTTATCATATAAGGCACCATGTGTTTTACTTTTTGGGGGAGTGTTTCAAAATTAGCCTCTAAAGAATTATAAAAATTCTCGACATAATCTTTAAGAGGAATATTAGAATAGTTGCTCCAGTTTTTGGCTAAAAAATGGTCATAAAAAATATCTACGATAACTCCAGCATAATGCCCATAGTTTTTATGCAAGCGTTTGGTACTTAGTCTCACTGTTTTATGAGCATCGGTAAAGCTGTCAATATGCCTATGTAAGAGTATTCCAATTTGTAGTTCTTTTGGGTAGTTTTTGTATTTATTACCTTTAATAGCATCTGCTGTAAAGTTTCCAATAGTAATTAATTCATTATCTCCTGAAAGGTAAATGTGGGCAAGGTAATTCATTTGCGTAAAGTACGAATTGATTTTTTAAGTTAAGCTAAAAAAAATATGTAGGTTTGCAGAAATCAGATTGAAAACTATGACACTTATAAAATCAATTTCAGGAATTAGAGGAACCATTGGAGGACAGGTTGGAGAAAATTTAACACCCATTGATGCTGTTAAATTTGCTGCGGCCTATGGGCAGTGGATTAAGCAGCAGCGTAACAAAGAAAATTACCGTGTGGTGGTTGGTAGAGATGCTCGTATTTCTGGGAAAATGATTCAAAATTTAGTTATGAACACCTTAGTAGGTCAAGGTATTCATGTAATTAATTTGGGTCTTTCAACAACACCTACAGTAGAAGTTGCAGTACCTATGGAACATGCTGATGGTGGTATTATTTTAACAGCAAGTCATAACCCTAAACAATGGAATGCACTAAAATTATTAAATGAAAAAGGTGAGTTTTTAGATGCCGTTGAAGGCGCAAAAATTTTAGAGATTGCAGAAAGTAATACCATTAATTTTGCAGATGTAGATAGTTTAGGAAAGATAACAAAAAATGATGCTTACATAGATCTACATATTATTGAAGTTCTAGATTTACCTTTAGTAACGGTTAAACCCATTGAGCAGGCAAGGTTTAGAGTGGTTGTAGATGGAGTTAACTCTACAGGAGGAATTGCTATACCTTTACTTTTAGAACGATTGGGCGTAGATGTGATAAAGATACATTGTGAACCTAACGGACATTTTCCACACAATCCAGAACCTTTAAAAGAGCATTTAACTGATTTGTCTGAAGCCGTAAAAAAATATAAGGCAGATTTTGGAATAGTGGTAGACCCTGATGTTGATAGGTTGGCCTTTATGGATGAAAACGGAGAAATGTTTGGTGAAGAATACACACTAGTAGCTTGTGCAGATTATGTGCTAAGTAGAACGCCAGGAAATACGGTAAGCAATATGAGTTCTACCAGGGCTCTAAAGGATGTTACTGAAAAATATGGCGGGACTTATGAGGCCAGTGCTGTTGGTGAAGTTAATGTTGTGAAGCTTATGAAGAAGAATAAAGTGGTGATTGGTGGTGAAGGTAATGGTGGCATTATTTATCCGGAATCTCATTACGGGAGAGACGCCTTGGTTGGGGTAGCTCTATTTTTAAGTTTGTTGGCCGATAAAAATATTTCTGTTAGTGAACTTAGAAAAACGTATCCTAATTACTTTATGAGTAAGAAGAAGATTGAATTGACGGCAGATTTGGATGTTGATGCCATTTTGAAAGAGATAGAAAACAGGTATCAAAATGAAAAACTCACTACTATTGACGGTGTGAAAATTGATTTTCCAGATAATTGGGTGCACCTTCGTAAAAGTAATACAGAACCAATCATTAGAATATATACTGAGGCTAAATCTCAGTTAGAAGCAGATGAATTAGCAGATAAATTTATTTGGGAATTAAAGGCCATAGCCAATAGTTAGTTAGGTTTTTTGTCTTTGTGTTTCCAGCGTTTGTGGGTCCAGAAATAGTATTCAGGCGCTTCGTGTATTTGTTTTTCAACTTCAGTAAGAAACAAATCCGTTAGTTTGTAGTCTGGGTATTCCCTTGAATTTTCAGCTAGTGTAATAATTTCAGCTTGATAAAAACCTCGTTTTATCTTAGTTATTTTTAGGTAAGCCGTTGAAAAGTCTAGTTTTTTTGCTAATCGTTCTGCTCCAGTAAAACAAGGCACATCAATACCCATAAACTTACCCCAGTAAACCTCTTTTGAAACACGAGGTGATTGGTCACTTAAAAAACCCGTAATACTCTTAACGCCTTTTGCTTCAGTACTAGTGATTATGTTTATAGTTTCCTTGGTACTTATTAAATCAGTTTTAAACTTGGTACGTATATCTCTTACCAACTTATCAAAATATTTGTTAGCCAGTTTTTTGTAAACTGCAAATCCTTTAAAATTAATGTATTGTTGCACTATGATAGCCCATTCCCAACTAGCGTAGTGTCCAAATATGAGTATAATACTTTTATTCAGTGCCTCTAGTCTTTTAAATTCTTCTGGGTTAATAATTAAAAAGCGTTTTTTTAATTCTTTTTCTGAAATGGACATAGTTTTGGCCATTTCTAAAAACATATCACATAAATGTTTGTAAAATTTCTTTCTTATGGTAGTAATTTCAGATTCAGATTTATTTGGAAAAACTAATTTTAAATTGTTGGTAACTACTGTTTTTCTGTATCCAATGATATAATAAAGTAAAAAAAATAACCCATCTGAAAGTAAATAAAGCAATTTAAAAGGAAGTTTAGAAATACACCACAAAAGTGGATAAACAACAATATATACTAGAAATTGCATGAATTAATTTTAGATTTGTAAGCGCAAAAGTAAATGAAAAAAATCATTTGCAAATGAAGAGCAGACTAAAGTAAAACCAAATTAACAGATAGCTTTTAATAATCAAATCTAGTTTTTTACTCAATTAAGGTATGTTAATTTAATTTCAAACATTCACATAATATGAATTTAGACGGTATAACAATTATAATAATAGCAGCTAATGTTATGGTTTCATTAAAAGGCTTGAATGATTACGGCTTTTTAGATAAGTATAAGTTTCATATTGGTGCAATTCAAAGAGGTGAAAAAATAAGGTTATTTAGCGCAGGCTTTTTGCATGTAGATATGCAACATTTGTTGTTTAATATGATAACTCTATTCTTTTTTGCCAATATTGTAATTGACTATCTAGGAACTAGCGGATTCATATTAGTCTATTTAGGGAGCTTATTATTTGGTAATTTACTATCGCTTTATTTTCATAAGAATGAATATCATTATAGTGCTGTAGGCGCAAGTGGTGCGGTAACAGGAATATTATATTCAGCTATTTTACTACAACCAGGTATGACTCTAGGGCTCTATTTTATAATACCTATACCTGCATACGTGTTTGGTATTGCCTATCTGTTATATTCCATCTATGGAATGAAAAAGCGCATTGGTAACATTGGGCATGATGCCCATTTTGGTGGAGCCATAGGAGGTTATGTAATTACGTTGCTTTTGGCACCTTGGATTTTTAGTGCCAATCTACTTATGGTTGGTTTACTAGCTATCCCAATTGTATTGCTATTTGGTCTAAAAAAAGCGGGCAAATTATAGCTTTTAAATTTTAGCTTGGTAAATTTACTTATGGCACAAGTATTGACTCTATATAGATGATAATTATTTTGGTTTTATTTTAAATTATTGAAAATCAAATAATTAAATTTCTTAAAAATTTTATAATTGATTGAAGTCCATGTGTTTTAATGACATATTGACTTAATAATGATGTATGAAAAAATCTAATTTTTTATCGCTTGACAGTTTGTCATTTCAGGAGTTTGACGAAAATTCAGAGTTAATTCCATTAATGACACCAGAAGACGAAGATGAAATGAATAAAGAGGAATTACCTGAAACTTTACCAATACTTTCTCTAAGAAATACCGTATTGTTTCCAGGAGTTGTAATTCCCATTACGGCAGGTAGAGATAAATCTATCAAACTTATAAATGATGCTAATAAAGGTAGTAAAGTAATAGGTGTTGTAGCTCAAAAGGATGAGGCTGTTGAAAATCCTTCAGTAAAAGAAATATATAGCACAGGTACCGTAGCCAGAATTTTAAGGGTTTTAAAAATGCCCGATGGCAACGTAACCGTGATTATTCAAGGTAAAAAGCGTTTTAAAGTTGCCGAAGTTTTAACTGAGGAACCTTATATGAATGCTACTATTAGAGATTTACCAGAGGCTAAACCTGCTTTAAACAATAAAGAGTTTACAGCTATAATAGACTCTATCAAAGATTTGGCTCTAGAAATAATTAAGGAAAACCCAAATATACCTAGTGAGGCATCTTTCGCCATCAAGAATATAGAAAGCAGTTCTTTTTTAGTAAATTTTGTGTCTTCAAACATGAATCTTTCTGTTGGAGAAAAACAGAAGCTATTAGAGATGAATGACCTTAAGCAACGTGCTTTAGCCACTTTAAAGCATATGAATGTTGAGTTTCAAAGGTTAGAGCTTAAAAACGATATCCAGTCTAAGGTTCAAATGGATATGAGTCAACAGCAACGTGAATATTTTTTGCACCAACAGATGAAAACTATTCAAGAAGAACTAGGTGGTGTAAGTCATGATGAAGAAATTGAAGAGATGAAAGCCAGAGCCAAAGATAAGCTTTGGGATGAAAAAGTGGCGAAACATTTCGATAAAGAAATAAGCAAGTTACAGCGAATGAATCCTCAAGTTTCAGAGTATTCTATTCAGCGTAATTACCTGGAGTTGTTCTTAGATTTACCTTGGAATGAATTTAGTGAGGATAAATTCGATTTAAAACGTGCTAAGAAAATTCTTGACAGAGATCATTACGGGTTAGATGATGTGAAACGAAGAATTATTGAATATTTGGCAGTCCTGAAATTGCGTAATGATATGAAGTCGCCTATATTATGTTTATACGGGCCTCCGGGTGTTGGTAAAACATCATTAGGAAAATCTATTGCAGAGGCTCTTGGTAGAGAATATGTTAGGATTTCATTAGGTGGTTTACGTGATGAAGCAGAGATTAGAGGTCACCGAAAAACATATATTGGAGCCATGCCAGGGCGTATTATTCAGAGCTTAAAAAAAGCAGGAACCTCAAATCCAGTGTTTGTGTTAGATGAAATTGATAAATTATCAAACTCGCATCAAGGAGACCCTTCTTCGGCTATGTTGGAAGTATTAGACCCTGAGCAAAATAGTGAGTTTTATGACAACTTTTTAGAAATGGGGTATGACCTTTCTAAGGTGATGTTTATTGCTACTTCAAATAGTTTAGCATCTATTCAGCCTGCATTACTAGACCGTATGGAAATTATTAATGTAACTGGCTATACCATTGAAGAAAAGGTTGAAATTGCCAAACGTCATTTACTTCCAAAGCAATTAAAAGAGCATGGTTTGTCTGCTCAAAACTTGAAAATAGGAAAACCTCAGTTAGAAAAGATTGTCGAGGGATATACTAGAGAATCCGGTGTTCGTGGTCTTGAAAAGCAAATAGCAAAAATGGTGCGTTACGCCGCTAAAAATATTGCTATGGAAGAGACATATAATGTCAAAGTATCAAATGAAGATATTATTGAGGTTTTAGGAAGACCAAAGTTAGAGCGCGACAAGTACGAAAATAACAATGTAGCTGGTGTAGTCACTGGTTTAGCTTGGACCAGAGTTGGTGGTGATATTTTATTTATTGAATCTATTTTATCGAAGGGGAAAGGTAGTTTAACTATTACCGGAAACCTGGGTAAAGTTATGAGAGAATCAGCAACCATTGCCATGGAATATATAAAATCAAATGCCGATAAGTATGGGATTAATCCTGAAGTGTTTGATAAATACAATGTTCACATTCACGTGCCGGAGGGCGCAACACCCAAAGATGGACCAAGTGCAGGTGTTACAATGCTAACCTCCTTAGTCTCTCTATTCACCCAGCGTAAAGTTAAACGAAGTTTAGCCATGACTGGTGAAATTACGCTTAGAGGAAAAGTGCTTCCAGTAGGAGGTATTAAAGAGAAGATTTTAGCAGCTAAACGTGCCAAAATAAAAGAGATTCTGCTTTGTGAAGATAATAAGCGAGATATTGAAGAAATAAAAGAAGATTATCTTAAAGGTTTAACTTTCCATTATGTGACGGATATGAGTGATGTTATTAAAATAGCACTAACAAATCAGAAAGTAAAGAATGCAAAAACACTTTAAAATTAAAAACCTCGATTTAAAATCGAGGTTTTTTTTTGCTCTAAAATAAATAATTGTAACTAGCGTTTTAAGATAGATTTACTTTCTTTGTAACGTAAATATGCTAAGGAAAATTATCACTTTATTTAGTTTGTGCTTCAGTGCCTCAATTTATGCGCAAATTGGTGGGGAGCACACTTATCAGTTTCTTAATTTGGTTTCTTCGCCTAGACAGGCTGCATTAGGAGGGAAGGTGTTAACAAATGTAGATTATGATGTAACTCAAGGCTTATTTAATCCAGCAACAATCAATGTTGAAATGGATAACCAACTAGCTTTAAATTACACTAATTATTTAGGAGGTATTGGCTATGGTACAGCCTCATATGCTTATACTATTGACAGGCGTACACAAACTTTTCATGGAGGCATAACCTATATCAATTATGGTTCTTTTGATGGATATGATGAGCAAGGAAATGCTACCGGAACATTTTCTGGAGGTGAAACTGCCTTATCATTTGGATATGCTCGCCAAATAGGATATTCAGATTTTTATATGGGTGGCAACCTAAAGATTATAACTTCTAAGTTGGAGCAGTATACTTCTTTTGGTGCAGCGGTAGATGTTGGTCTGCTGTATGTTAATGATTACTTGGATTTCAATGCTGCATTGGTGATAAGAAACTTAGGAACTCAAATAACAACTTATGCTGGATTACAGGAGCGTTTACCTTTTGAAGTTAGTTTTGGAATGTCTCAACGTTTAGAGAATGTGCCAATAAGGTGGCATATAACTTTAGAAAATTTACAAACATGGCCTATTGCCAGACCAAACCCAGCTCGGGTAACTAGTGATTTAAGTGGTAACCAATCTAGTGAAAAAGTGGGATTTTTGGGTCAGGTTATAAGACATGCTATTGTAGGTGCTGAGATATTTCCCGAAGGAGGTTTTAATATCAGGTTGGGATATAATTTTAGAAGAGGTGAAGAATTACGTATTGTTGACCAACGAAATTTTTCAGGCTTATCGGCAGGCATTTCTATTAAAATGAATAAAATGCGTTTTAGTTACACGCATGCTAAATACACAAGCGCAGCAAATTCTAATTTTTTTGGACTTCAAATTGATTTGAATTAAGTAAAGTGACTAAAATTACATCATGAAGCTACTTAAGTTACTTCAAACTTACACATTTTAGTACCTTAGCCAACACAAACTTATTAAATGAATAAAATTACCATAGCTATAGACGGATTTTCTTCAACTGGAAAAAGCACCATTGCAAAACAAGTCGCCAACCATCTAGGATATGTATATGTAGATTCTGGAGCTATGTATAGAGCAGTAACGTTGTATGCAATGAATCAGGGTCTCATTGCTGAAGACTATTTTGATGTAAAAACGCTTAATGATAAACTTAGTGAGATTAAAGTCAGTTTTAAGTTTAATAAGGGTTTAGGTTTTGCAGAAGTTTATTTAAATGATAAAAATGTTGAGAAAACTATCAGGAGTTTAGAGGTGTCTCGTTTTGTGAGTAAAGTAGCTGCTATTTCAGCGGTACGAAAAAAGCTGGTGGCAATACAACGTGAAATAGGAAAAAGTAAAGGCGTTGTTATGGACGGGCGTGATATTGGAACGGTAGTTTTTCCAGATGCCGAACTAAAAATATTCATGACTGCTTCACCCGAGACACGCGCCAAAAGACGTTATAATGAATTGATTAATAGAGGTGATAATGTTGTTTATGAAAGCGTTTTAAAAAATGTCCAAGAACGTGATTACATAGATTCTAACCGCAAAGATTCACCACTAGTTAAGGCTGATGACGCCATTGAAATTGATAATTCTGATCTATCACTTGAAGAACAGTTTGAAAAGGTTTTAGAGCTTGTTCGAAAGACCTTAGAAATAAAAGAGAACAAAAAAAGCAACTAATGTTGTTTTTTTTTATTGATTTTACAAATTAGGAATAATTAATTCCTGATCTGGATAAATTAAATCTGGATTTTTCAGGATGTCTGTGTTAGCCTCAAAAATCTCTTTGTACTTCATTGCATTTCCGTAATAATGCTTAGCAATTTTACCAAGTGTCTCACCACTTCTAACGGTGTGTCTATGAAAAACAGATTCATCGGCTATTTTTATGTCAGCCATGATATCGGTAGGTTTTTCACCACCAATCTCTTTAATCTTATCCCAAATAAGGTTTTTTTCGTATGGTGTATTAGCCGTACCTTTAATCTTTAAAAGGCTGCCTTCTACTTTTACATCACCATTTTGAATTTTTAAAGATTCTCCCAAATCTAAAACGGGTTGATATTTTTCTTTTACTGTCATATTTATAAAATTTTAAATGTTTAATTTATTTGTTCTACTAATATATCGAAATTCATTTCCTGTAAAAATCAATTTCAGTTTTAGTTGTTACTAAATATGACACAAAAATCTCTACGCGTCACAATTTTTATATTATCTTTTCATTTTTAGGTTATTAGTTTAATTATATGTATTTTTGCACTCCTTTTGGCAAATCATGGAAAGGTAAAAGGGGTGAAACAACAATAAAATTAACGCTTCTACGTGTTATTTGCTTAATTCTTTCCTAAGCATGTAGAATACAAATTTTTTATCAGCACATGGCTGAAAACGAAAAACAAGCTGAGGTTGAAGCAACCGAAGTAAAAACTGCTGAAGCTCCAGTAGTATCTGAAGCTCAAGCAAATCCTGAAAAATTCTTAAAAGAGTTTAACTGGCATAATTATCAAGAAGGAATTGATGAAGTTGATGACAAACAACTTAAGGAATTTGAAAAATTAGTAGCAGAAAACTTTGTTGACACTTTAGATGATGAAGTGGTTGAAGGAACTGTGATACACATTACAGATAGAGATGCCATCATTGATATCAATGCAAAGTCAGAAGGTGTTATTTCTTTAAACGAGTTTCGTTACAACCCTAACTTAGCAGTTGGTGATAAAGTTGAGGTATTAATTGATGTTCGTGAAGATGCAACAGGACAATTAGTATTATCGCACAGAAAAGCAAGAGTAATTAAAGCTTGGGACAGAGTAAACGCTGCTCATGATTCTGGTGAAATTGTAAATGGTTTTGTGAAATGCAGAACTAAAGGTGGTATGATTGTAGATGTTTTTGGAATTGAAGCATTCTTACCAGGTTCTCAAATTGATGTTAAACCAATTAGAGATTACGATCAGTATGTAAACAAAACTATGGAATTCAAGGTTGTTAAAATCAACCACGAATTTAAAAACGTAGTTGTTTCTCATAAAGCACTTATTGAGGCTGATATTGAAGAACAAAAGAAAGAAATTATTGGTCAGTTAGAAAAAGGTCAAGTATTAGAAGGTGTTGTTAAAAATGTAACATCTTATGGTGTATTTATTGATCTTGGAGGTGTAGACGGATTAATTCACATTACAGACCTTTCTTGGTCTAGAATTAACCACCCTAATGAAATAGTTGAATTAGACCAAAAACTTAATGTAGTTATCCTAGATTTTGATGAAGATAAATCAAGAATTCAATTAGGATTAAAACAATTAAGCAAACATCCATGGGAAGCTTTAGCAGATGAGGTTAAAGTAGGTGATAAAGTGAAAGGTAAAGTAGTAGTCATTGCAGATTACGGTGCGTTTATTGAAGTAGCTGATGGCGTTGAAGGATTAATTCACGTTTCTGAAATGTCTTGGTCTACACACTTACGTTCAGCTCAAGACTTTGTTGCTGTAGGTGATGAGGTTGAAGCTGTTATCTTAACACTTGATAGAGAAGAACGTAAAATGTCTTTAGGTATCAAGCAATTAACTCCAGACCCATGGACAGATATTACTTCTAAATACCCATTAGGTTCTAAACACACTGGTATTGTTCGCAACTTCACAAACTTTGGAGTATTTGTTGAATTAGAAGAAGGTATTGACGGGTTAATTTATATCTCTGATTTATCTTGGACTAAGAAAATCAAACACCCAAGTGAGTTCTGTGCTGTTGGAGACAAGTTAGATGTTATCGTTTTAGAGTTGGATGTTGAAGGTCGTAAATTAAGTTTAGGTCACAAACAAACAACTGAGAATCCATGGGATAAATACGAAACAGACTTCGCTTTAGATACTACTCATACAGCTAGTATTGAAGAGTTGGTAGACAAGGGAGCTACCGTTAAATTCAATGATGATATAATAGCGTTTGTTCCTGCACGTCATCTAGAAAAAGAAGACGGAAGCAAACTTAAAAAAGGAGAAGAAGCTTCGTTTAAAATCATTGAATTTAGTAAAGAGTTTAAACGTGTTGTAGCATCTCATACTGCTGTATTTAAAGCAGAAGAGGCTAAAATAGTGAAGCAAGCTGCTAGAAAAGCTGAGGCTGCTGCGGCAGAAGCAAAACCAACATTAGGTGATGCTAATGATGCTTTACAGGCTCTTAAGGATAAAATGGATGGAAAGAAGAAATAAAAAATTTCCAACTTAGAGATAAAAAAGCCTTCATTAATGAAGGCTTTTTTATGCTTCAGCAATTAGGATATTGCAATAACTTTATATTTTTACTTATAAATTTTTGCATTACCTTTGTATTCCAGACACGTTTGGATAATTTATGAGTCAAAAAGTTTTACTTAACGCAAAAGAGGTAAACATCATTCTACATCGATTGGCTTGTCAACTTATTGAAAAACACAACGACTTTTCTAATACTGTTTTAATTGGACTTCAACCAAGAGGTGTGTACCTTGCAGATAGATTGACCAAAATTTTGAAAGCAGATTATAAAGTGAAGAATATAAAATCAGGTCAGTTGGATATTACGTTTTATAGAGATGATTTTAGGAGAGGCGATAAAACTTTAAAAGCAAATACTACGGAATTAGATTTTTTAGTTGAAGATAAAAATATTGTGTTTATTGATGATGTTCTATATACTGGCCGAAGTATTAGAGCCGCATTAACAGCTATTCAATCGTTTGGAAGACCTAATGAGATTGAGCTTTTAACCTTGATTGACAGACGTTTTAGTAGGCATTTACCCATTCAGCCAGATTACAGGGGTAGACAAGTAGATGCCATAAATAATGAAAAAGTTATAGTACATTGGCAAGAAAATGAAGGTGAAGATGCGGTGTACCTAATAGAAAAATAATATTACATAACTAAAGTTGAAATATAAGAGGATTTAAAACTTTTAACTTTTAACTTTTAACTTTTAACTTTGATAATGAGCGAATTAAGTGTAAATCACTTACTAGGAATAAAATATCTTAACAAGAAAGATATTCAACTTATTTTTGAAACGGCGGATCATTTTAAAGAAGTGATTAACAGACCCATTAAAAAAGTACCTTCGCTTAGAGATATTACCATTGCCAACCTCTTCTTTGAAAATTCAACCAGAACAAAATTATCTTTTGAACTAGCAGAAAAGCGTTTATCTGCCGATGTTATTAATTTTTCATCGGGGCAATCGTCCGTAAAAAAAGGAGAAACTTTAATAGATACCGTTAATAATATCTTATCTATGAAAGTAGATATGGTGGTAATGCGGCATCCTAATCCTGGAGCGGGAATCTTTTTATCAAATCATGTAAAAGCCAGTATCGTAAATGCCGGTGATGGCGCTCACGAACATCCCACACAGGCTCTGTTAGATTCGTATTCAATTCGAGAAAAACTAGGTGGGGTTAGGGGAAAAAAAGTGGTTATTGTTGGTGATATTTTACACAGTAGAGTAGCGTTGTCAAATATATTTGCCTTACAACTTCAGGGAGCTGAAGTAATGGTTTGTGGACCAAAAACTTTGTTGCCTAAGTATATAGATAAACTTGGTGTAAAAGTTGAAACAAACCTTCGTAAAGCTTTAAATTGGTGTGATGTAGCTAATATGTTACGAGTTCAGAATGAGCGTATGGATATAAGTTATTTTCCATCAACAAGAGAGTACACACAACAATTTGGAGTTAACAAAGATTTGTTGGATTCCTTAGATAAAGAAATCACTATCATGCACCCAGGACCAATAAACAGAGGTGTTGAAATAACCAGTGATGTTGCTGATTCTAATCAAGCAATCATTTTAGATCAGGTAGAGAATGGCGTAGCTATAAGAATGGCAGTGATTTATTTATTAGCTTCTAAAATAAAACATTAATCTTTAATCTATGATTTTTGATCAAGACGGAAATATAACTATCATAACACAAGAAAAAGCTACTACCATTGAGCTTGTGAAAAAACTTCAAGCTCTATATCCTAAATACAAAAACAATAATATTATTGTTAATTTAACTACGCTTGGTAAGATTAGTTTAGATGACATTATTGAATTTTTGCAGCTTTCAAATACTCATAGGGCGTCTAAACACTCTTTTATACTTGTTACCAATAAAGTAGAATTTGACGAGGTTCCTGATGAGATTGTTGTAGTTCCTACACTTCAGGAAGCTTATGATATTATTGAAATGGAGGAAATGGAGCGTGACCTCGGATTTTAATAAGTTTGTTGTTTAGTTGTATGTCGTTATTAAGTCGATACAGCTTTACAAATTAACAACATACAGATTTACATGAAATTAACCATTTTAGGTTGTTATAGTGCCACCCCAAGAATTTTAACCAATCCAACTGCTCAGGTTTTAGAGACCAAGGGTCATATGTTTTTGATTGATTGTGGAGAAGGAACACAAGTTCAATTAAGAAAGCACAAAGTTAAGTTTAGCCGTATTAAACATATATTTATTTCACATTTACATGGCGACCATTTTTTTGGATTGGTTGGTTTAATTTCAACATTTAGATTACTTACCAGAGAAGCCGATTTACATATTTATGGTCCTGAGGGTATTAAAGAAGTTATTACACTTCAAATGAAATTAGCAGATTCTTGGACCAATTATAAGCTCATTTTTCATGAGTTAACTTCCAAAAAGTCTGAATTAATTTTTGAAGACGATAAAGTTGAAGTACATACTATCCCTTTAAATCACAGAGTTTATACAAATGGTTTCCTATTTAAGGAAAAAAAAGGTAAACGAAAACTAAACATTGCTGCTGTTGAGGAAGCTAATATTAATGTAGCGTATTACCGTAAACTAACTCAAGGTTTTGATGTTGTTAATGAAGATGGTATTACTATAAAAAACGAAGCGGTAACAAGACCGGGTGATAAACCAAAGAGTTATGCGTTTTGTAGTGATACCATGTATAAAGAGGATATTGTTCCTATCATAGAGAACACAGATGTGTTATATCACGAATCTACTTTTTTAGACACACAAGCACACATAGCATTAAGAACAAAACATTCAACAGCAAAAGAAGCCGCTACAATTGCAAAAAAAGCTAATGTAGGGAAATTACTGCTTGGGCATTATTCTACGCGCTATAAAGACTTAAATGTTTTTAAAACGGAAGCAAGAGAGGTGTTTGAAGCTGTTGAGCTTTCAGAAGATGGAAAAGTTTTTGAATTTTAAAATGATTTAATTCTTATTCAATACATTTGAATATGGAAAATGACTTAAGTAACTACAGAAAGTCTTATGAAAAAGGGGAGCTACTTTTAAACAATGTTCCAGAAAACCCAATGGAACTATTTCAGAAATGGTTTTTTGAGGTAGATAATTATTTTACCGAAGATGAAACTAATGCCATGACTATTTCTACCATTGGTTTGGACGGATATCCAAAGAATAGGGTAGTATTGCTTAAAAAATATACCTACGAAGGCTTTATTTTCTATACTAATTATTTAAGTGAAAAAGGAAAGGCAATTGAGCAAAACCCTAATGTATGTTTGTCATTTTTCTGGCACGGTGCAGAACGTCAAATCATTATAAAAGGAAAAGCAGAAAAGATAGCCGAAAATTTAAGTGATGGCTATTTTGAATCTAGGCCACGTGGTAGCCAGCTAGGGGCGCTAGTATCTAATCAAAGTGAAGAGATAGAAAATCGCCAGTATTTAGAGCAAAAACTATCTGATTTAGAAAAAGAATTTCAAGGGAAAGAAATACCCAGACCTAAAAGTTGGGGGGGATACATTGTAAAGCCCGTTGAAGTTGAATTTTGGCAAGGGAGACCCAACCGCTTACACGATAGAATTAGATACAAACTTCAACCAGATTATAATTGGGTAATTCATCGATTATCTCCTTAATAAAACGATTAAATACATTTATGTGTTTAAAAAAGTCATTTAATCGTTTAAAAATGTATTTCATCGATTTTAAAAATGCATTTCATCGATTTTTATATCAAATAAAATGGTAGGCTGAATTAGGTTAATAAATTTATGGAACCAAATCTAAATTTACCTACTTATGAAGTTATTAACAAAATTGCCAATATTGGCATTGTTAGCTGTTTTGAGTTTTTCCTGCTCTACAGATAGCATAGATGAAAAGGTTAATAGTATTGAATTAAGCCTTAAAACTCCCCAAACAAAAACTATTGAAGTTGAAATTTTAGAACAAATTAACCACCATAGGTTGTCAGTAGGTCTTAAACCCCTGACTGATATGAGCGTTGTAAAATCGGTTGCTTTTAGCCATACAGATTATATGGTTGATAAAGATCAAATTTCTCATGATAACTTCTTTACACGAAGTAATTACCTAAAGGAAAACGTAGGTGCTAAGAGTGTTTCTGAAAATGTGGCTTACGGATATACATCTGCCGAAACTGTTGTTAAAGCTTGGTTAAGAAGTGAAGGACATAGAGAAACCATTGAAGGAGACTTTACTTATTTTGATGTTTCAGCAGAAAAAAATGCAGAAGGTAAGTGGTATTATACCAATATCTTTATTAAAAAATAATATTACTTAGTTCCAAAAGTAATATGAACCCATAACCTTATTTGATTTACTGATTTAGCAACTTTGCACGGTAGAGGTATTGTGCAATTAAAAAATTAAATAGGTTATTTATGATAACTTTATGTTATTGAATTTAGCTTTAGGTATAAAACCTTCCTATAGATAGGAAGGTTTTTTGTATTTGTAAACTAAGGAAGTTATTCTAAAAGCCTTTCCATTTCCAAAATTAATTGGGGAGTTATTTATAAGGATGTATTGGCTATAATGTATTGGTCTTCTATTTATATTAATTCTTTTTCGAATGTCTATGATAAATTATGAAGCATTGTTAACTGAACTTGTTTCAGGTTCTCTAAAAAATATCAATATTTATTAGTGTTTTGGGTTTTTAAAACGAGTTTGGTATGACACTAAATCAACACTAGGACATCAAGAGACTATTTAATACATTATACTATTTTAAAAATTGTTAGATTCCTCGTCACTTTGCTCTCTAGGTATGACATGATTCTCAAAAGAATTTCATTCTTTTATTTAAAACTATATATTTCAAATACATAGCGGTTTATTTTCTATTTGATTTTTATCTATATAAGCAAAAAAACCACCAAGCTTAAGCTTGGTGGTTTTATACAATAATTGAGTTTAGCTTTAATACTCTATTCCATTTTGATAATGATAAACTCGGTACGTCTGTTTAACTGATGACTGTTTTCTTCACAATTGACGCTTCCATCACATCCATTAGTTAATCTACGCTCACCAAATCCTTCATGAGCTGTAATTCTAGCTGCGTCAACACCATTATCAATTAAATATTGATAGGTTGAGTTAGCTCTATCTATAGATAGTTTGTCATTGTAACTTAACGTTCCTCTCGAATCGGTATGTGATTCTATTCTAATAACCATTCCTGGATACGTTTCGTTCATTAACTTAACGATCTTGTCTAATTCTACCGCTGCATCAGGACGAATATTGTGCTTGTCAAAATCGAAGTAGATGATACCTAAATCTGCTAAAATTGGAACATCTCTAACCGGCGTTAGTTCTAAGTTAGCTGTAATGGTAGTAACTTTAGGTTCAATTCCTTTAGAAGTAAATTCTTTAACGTCATCTTCGTATTTCTTTTGACTCGCTGTAATTTTATAGTCTACATCTCTATCGATATTAATTTCGTAATAACCTTCCTCATCAGTTTCCATATAAGCAATTTGTTTACCATTACCATCTAATAAAGTTATAATGGCATTAGGTACAGGCTTTTTGTTGACAATATCAGTTACCACACCTTCAACGTTTAATAGTGGCACTCTATTATAAGCATAGATATCATCATCTCCTTTCCCCCCCGGACGATTGGAAGCAAAGTAACCCGTTAACCCGTCTTCATTCATAGTAAAGGAAAAATCATCTTTACTAGAATTCACAGGAACTCCTAGGTTAATCACATCTACAATTTCATCATCTTCATTGGTAATAGTTCCAAAAATATCAAGCATTCCTAGTCCTACATGTCCATCAGAAGAAAAGAATAAGCTACCTTCATTATTGATGAAAGGCATTCCCTCAGAACCACTTGTATTTACTACATTACCTAAGTTTTTAGGTTCACCTAAACTTCCATCATCATTAATATCAACAACATAGATATCTGAAGCGCCAACGCCTCCAGGTCTATCAGATGCAAAATATAGTTTTTTATTATCTGGACTTAGCGCAGGGTGCTGCGTACTAAATTCAGAATCATTAATAGATAAATCCTCAACATCAGACCATATGCTATCTTTAAGAGTAGCTCTATAGATTTTTACCTGATTAATACCTTTACTATTACTGTCGTAAACGTTTTTAATAAAGCTATTTCTGGTAAAATACATTGTGTTGCCATCATTAGTGATTGTAACAGGACCATCATGATATATAGAGTTTACATCTCCTTTTAATTTTGAAGTGTGGTCTGCAGGCTCTTTACTATCTTTATCTACAGCGTAAACGTCCAAGAAAGGTTGTTCATTCCAGCCGTAAAGTCTTTTGATAGAAACACCTTCATCTCTGGTAGAGGCAAAGTATATTTTACCATTGTACTCATAAGCACCAAAGTCACTTAGTTTAGAATTATGATTGAATTTACTTAAAAAGTACTGCTGCTTTGCATTAAAGATATTAGTAATAAAATTACCTTTCTTTAAGTATTTTCCGGTATTTACAACACCTCCAGAATCTTGATAGCGTTTCATCCACTCTTTAGATTCATCGTATTTTTCAATACCTCTAAGGGCTTGAGCATAATTATAGTAATATTCAATAGGAACGTTTTCTTGAGCTACTGCTTTTTTGTAATATTTTGCAGCATTTTTAGCATCTCTCATAAGTGCATAACAATCTGCCAAACGTCTAACAACATAATCTTCGTTATACTTATTTTCAAGAAGCTCAAGATAAGTTTCAGTAGCTTTTACAAATGAGAACTTATTAAATAATGTATCTGCTTTTTTCTGTTTTCCATATTGTGCAGAGGCCGTTAAACTCACCGTCAATAGGATACAAACTAATATGTAATTTTTTAATTTCATGGGTGATTCTTTTTATTAGAAATATCTAGGTGATTTTAATTTATTACTCATAAACTTAAATTCATAAATTAACAATACTTCATGTGTACCACTCGTATAGTTATTTATATCAGAATTTGGTTTTTCATAGGCATAACCAAGACGTAATTGTCGAGACACTTGCACATCCATAAAACCTCCAAAGGCTCCAGCAGATTCATTCATTCTGTATGAACCACCAATCCAAAACTTCTCATTAAATAAAAAGTTAGCCGTAAAGTCATAAGATAGTGGTGCACCGTTAGTAGCTTTTATTAAATAAGAGGGTTTAAACTTCAACTTGTCACTTAAGTTAAACACATAACCACCGGTGAAGTAATAACTTAGCCTTTCAAGTGCTTCAAAGCCCTCTTCCTTATTTTGGTCATTATTAAGTACACGAGGCGCTGATAAGCCTAAGTACCATTTATTGGTGTGCCAAAAAAGACCTAAACCTATGTTTGGTGTCCATCTACTTTGGGTTCCATTAAAAAACGGATCATTCATAATACTTGGGTCGTTAATGAATTCCTGATCAAAACTATAACCCGTAAAACCAGCCTTTAAACCAAAAGCTAACTTACCATCCACACCTGTAGGTATGCTATATGAGAAATCTCCATACAAGTAAGAATAGTTTTGAGGACCTAAATCGTCTTGAATAAAAGACAATCCCAAACCAACCCTATCATTTCTTAATGGTGAATGAATAGAAAGCGTTTGTGTGATAGGACCTCCATTAAAGTCAACCCATTGACTTCTATGTAATCCAACGATGCTCAAAGCCTCTCTACTACCGGCATAAGCAGGATTAATTGAGATTGTATTGTACATGTACTGCGTAAACTGTGGTAGCTGTTGAGCCATTCCAAACACAGTGCTAAACAATGCAATAGCGATTATATAATGTTTAATAAGTTTCATAGGTTAAAGTTTTTATTTGGTTCCTAAGTATACTGGTCCGGTAAATGGAGCTAATCCAGATGCTGATCCATCACTATTTTTTAGAATTACTATATAATAATATGTTCCGTTTGGAGCTTTGTCAGCGTTTCCTATAGCACCCTTGGCTTGGCCTTCCCATTTTAAAGGTTCTGACATTCCTGTCTCATTGACACCAATAGGGTAGTTGTTAGATTCATAAATCAAAGCACCCCATCTATTAAATATTTTTACCTCAGAAGTAAAACCACATCCTGGGTCAGCGTCAATATCGAAACTTTGATTATAGAAATCACCATTAGGTGTTACTGCTTTAGATATGATGATATCCTCAGAGTTACAAGGGAAAACAATACAAGAATCATCAATAGATAATGTAACTTCAGTAGTTTCTAAACAGCCTGTAGGACTTGTATAGGTATAACTAAAAGTATATTCCCCTAAGAAATCCTCCAAGTTAGATGGATCGAAAATGTTATCATTTAGAACAGGGGTACCAACACCAGAGACAAATGTCCAACTAGCACTATCAGAGAAATTATTAATATAATTATCTAAATTGATTGTACCATCATCATAACAAGCACTATCCACTAGTTGAGTAACAAATTCATCAATAGTAACAGTAACAATTTGTTCTACTACTCTAGTGTTATTACAGTCGTCAACCGCTGTCCATTTTCTTATAATTTCATAATTCTCGGTAGCATTAGTAGTGTACATGTATTCTTCACTGAATGTTACCTGAACGTTTTCCGAACAGTTATCCGCAAAACCGAGTTCTGGAGCATCAGGAATAGCATCACAACTTGCAGAAATAGTTCCTGGTAATTGCGTTACTAACTCAGGTGCTTCATCATCAATCACTGTTATAATTTGTACTTGATCAGCAGCTGGATTGTTACAGTTATCGACTAAAGACCAAGTTCTAGTAATAATGCGTTCATTTGGACAATCACCATCGGCTATGCTATCAGAATAGGTAGTTTGGATGCCTGTAGAACAGTTATCAGCTTCATTAGCTACATCACCCGTAATAGTTAAATCACTAGCATCATCTTGACAGTTAATCGTTATATCGGCAGGCGCCGTAAATGTCGGTGCGATATTATCAGAGATGGTTATGGTTTGTGTTTGATCTTCAGCGGCATTACCACAGTTATCAACCAATGACCACGT
>NZ_QRDX01000002.1:84856-86077 GCF_003386195.1 Seonamhaeicola aphaedonensis
TGACACATCATAGTTACAATCAGCATCTGTGAATATTTCTATACTCGCAGGCGCCGTAAATGTCGGTGCGATATTATCAGAGATGGTTATGGTTTGAACTTTAACAGTTGAGTTGTCACAATCATCAGTTAATGTCCAAGTTCTAGTAATTACTAATGTACCTTCACAAGAACCATCTGCAATGGAATCTTCATAAGTAGCTTCGATATTTGGTGAACATTGCTCAGTTTCATCAGTTACATCTCCCGTAATATTCGGGGAAGCGTCATAGTTACAATCTGCATCTGTGAATATTTCTATATCAGCAGGTACTGTAAATTCTGGAGCAATGGTATCTTCAATTGTAAATTTAGCAGTAGTTTCTGAATAGTTTAAACAACCATCTGTTGCTCTAAATGTGACAATTACGCTACCAGTCATACCACACTCATCGCTCATACTAGTAAAGTTATTACTCCATGTAATCGCAGAACAATCATCGGAAGCCTCGGCACCGGCATTAGAAGATAACCAAGCATTGAATTCACTTAGATTACCTGTACCGTCACATTGCACTGTTTGGTCTGAAGCAACCTTAGTTATTGTTGGATTTATAATATCTTTTATTAAGTAAGTAGCCGAAGTAGAACTTGAATTTCCACAAGCATCTGTAGCAGTAAAGGTTACCAAAATACCATTTCCATCACATTTAACGGAATCATCTCCCTGACCATAATCATGAGTCCAAACAATATCATTGGCATTTGTACAATTATCAGTCGCTGTAGCACCGCCATGGTTGGCTAACCAATCACCTATAGGGTCCCCTTGCTGATTAATATCACATTGTACCTCTATTGGGCTTGCCTGATTTGTAATTGTTGGATTAATTTCATCGTGAATTACAATATTTTGTGTACATGTTGTGGTATTTCCAGCCATATCAGCAATCTGATATGTTCTGGTTACCGTTTCAGGACAGCTTAAGTTATCACTAACTTCACTTATTAATGTAAAGCTAGCTTCATTAATACTACAGTTATCATTGGCGCTTCCTCCTGCATTTGTAAATTCTGCATAGGTAGTATAAGCAGGTTGTTCTGAAATATCACACATTGCTGTTAGGTTGCCTGGACAAGTAATAAAAGGTGCTTGGTTATCAGTAACCACGACATCTTGTGTACATACAGTATCATTACCAGCAGTATCTGTAAACGTCCAAGTAATGGTAGTCGTACCTAA
>NZ_QRDX01000002.1:86175-140648 GCF_003386195.1 Seonamhaeicola aphaedonensis
AAGGTGCTTGGTTATCAGTAACCACGACATCTTGTGTACATACAGTATCATTACCAGCAGTATCTGTAAACGTCCAAGTAATGGTAGTCGTACCTAATGGCCAAGGGTCATTAAGCGCAGCGTTGTCACTTCTAGTACCAACAGCGTTTATAGTACCATCACAATTATCATTAGCCTGAGGCACCGATACATCCGTACTGTTAGAACATACAGTGTCTGAATCGGAGTTAAAATCTATTTGAGACAATGAGTCACAATCGAATACAGGTGCTTGGTTATCAGTAACCACGACATCTTGTGTACATACAGTATCATTACCAGCAGTATCTGTAAACGTCCAAGTAATGGTAGTCGTACCTAATGGCCAAGGGTCATTAAGCGCAGCGTTGTCACTTCTAGTACCAACAGCGTTTATAGTACCATCACAATTATCATTAGCCTGAGGCACCGATACATCCGTACTGTTAGAACATACGGTATCTGAATCGGAGTTAAAATCTATTTGAGACAATAAGTCACAATCGAATACAGGTGCTTGGTTATCGGTAACCACGACATCAATACTACAAGAAGCTTTATTTCCAGAGCCATCGGTAACAGTCCAAATAACTGTTGTAGTACCTAATTGGAAAACAGCGCCGTTCAGAGTTGAACCATTATTATAGTCATTGATTACAGATGCAACACCACAATTATCTAAAGCACTAGTTGGATTTAAACTAGCATCAGGAACTGTAAAAGTACAAACCCCATTATCAGTATCATAAGAAGCATCAGGAGTTGCACAAGTAATCGTAGGGTTTTCATTATCTTCAACAACAACGTTAATGCTACAAGAAGCTTTATTTCCGCTACCATCCGTAATGGTCCAAACAACAGGAGTAGTTCCTAACGGGAAAACAGCACCGTTAAGAGTTGAACCATTATTATAGTCATTGATTACAGATGCAACACCACAATTATCTAAAGCACTAGTTGGATTTAAACTAGCGTCAGGAACTGTAAAAGTACAAACCCCATTGTCAGTATCATAGGAAGCATCAAGAGTTGCACAAGTAATGGTAGGGTTTTCGCTATCAGTAACGGTAACCGTTTGATCACAAGTAGCAGTATTACCCGAAGCATCTTCAACAGTCCATGTTACAGTAGTTGAGCCAACAGGGAATTGAAAGTTATCGGGAATATTTTTGGTAATTGTTAAATCATTTGTGTCACAATCGTCACCCACGGTTGGATCACCAAGGGCAACATTAGACGCATAACAGAAGCCATTATCAGCACTCACATTAACAGTAGGAGGACAAGTAATAGTTGGTGCAGTGTCTGTAATTGTAATATCGTCCGAAACAGTAACACTATTACATCCCATAATAGCGTCAGGATCATATATAGTAAGTGTTACAGTGTAGGTTCCATCTTGTGCATAAATATGAGATGGATTTTGAATATTATCAACACTATTACCATCTCCAAAATTCCAATCATATTCCGTGTTAAGCCCACCACTTGATGATCCCGTAAAATCAACCGTTAAACTACATCCATCGCTATCAGGCTCAACAGTCATTAAAGTTCCAGTTACACCGGCAATAAACTCCATTTCAATATCAGCATCAACGGTAATAAATGTGCTTGTACATTCATCACTCAAGGATACTGTAACAGCAACATTAAACTCATATTGACCAGGTTCTGAAACTGTAATAGTAGGATCTTCAACAGTATTACTTGGGGCAAAATCAACTGTTGCCCCAGAAGGGGAAGAAACTACTGTCCATAAATAAGTAGGAGTGCCTTCAACAAACCCATTTAATTCCAAATCGACAAAGGTAGGTTCAAAACAAAACTGATTCTCTCCAAGACCTGGATCAATATCAATGTTTGGATCAATCTGTATGGTACCTCCTGCAGCTACTACTTCACTAAAGATAATACATACATTTCCTCCTCCAGTACAAGCCGTATATTCAACTGTACCAATATTTATCCTTTTATTGTTATTACAAGGTCCTATAGTAGACAAAGCTGCAGTACCATTACTGGTATTAAGGTCTGTAGTGTTTTCAATAACAATTGCGGTATTTGGGGCTAAAGTTAATGTGGCGTTTGCAGTCCAAATAATTTGACCACCATCTTCTATAATAACTCTATCTATGCTAGAAGGTATAGTGGTATCAACACTTATAAATATATCAATACCATTAGGGATAATAACAGTACCATCACACGTCGCTGCATTTGTAGTAACAAAAGTAACTAATTGGGCACCTGTCATATTATTTGGTACAGTACACTGAGCATTTACCTCAGAAATTCCTGCTAATAAAAAAGATATCGCAAACAATAATATCGTTTTACTGCGGATAATTGCAATTAGACTATAAGTATTAGTTTTCATAAGCTTGTAGATTTGTATTGACTTTAGCAAGATTTTTAGATATATAAATAGGATGCACAACAATGTTGTTAGGCAACCATGCTTTGCTTCTTAAAAAAAGTAATGAGGGAATAATGCCAACAAGGGCATTAAAGACTTTTGTAGTGAAATTTAGATTTGGGGTCATGATTTCAGTTAATAGCTATAACAAAGCAACATATATGTCTTAATTTATTCAAAAAAACATGTTAAATCACTCAAAAAGTCGACAAAGAGTTTTTTAGACTCGTTTAATCGGATTAACTGTATGATTTAACGACTTGAACATTTAATAATACCTCTTACTAAGGTTTTTATAATCCATAATTAATTGAATTTTGGTTAATTAAAGTCGTAATTTTACAATTACAATAAGCAAATAAAGTTCTTTTTATCGAAAAAAACAACATTTAATCGATAAAAAACAACATTTTATCCAATAACTATGAGAAAATTAACCTTAATAAGACATGCCAAGTCTTCATGGGAGCATGATGTTATAGATCATGAACGGCCATTGAACAGTAGAGGGTATAAAGATGCGGTACTGGTTTCAAGCTATTTATCGCAGACCAATGATCTAAAATTTGATAAAATTTTATCAAGTGATGCTGTAAGAGCTAGGACCACAGCTAATATTTTTATGGATAACTTTAGAATTGATAAAGAGCGAATAGAGTTAAAATACAAATTGTATGATTTTTCAGGAAACGATTTGGTAGAAGTCATTAAAAACTGTGATGATGAAATGCAAAATTTATTAATTTTTGGACATAATCATGCCATTACGGCCTTTGTGAATACTTATGGCAATGATTATATAAACAATGTGCCTACCTGTGGCGTGGTTACTATTGAGTTTGATATCCATAGTTGGAATGAGCTCAATAAAGGAAAGACGATTAGGAAGTTATTTCCAAGAGACTTAAAGGGGTAACAGAGTTTAAATATATTATTCATACTTGGTTTTTCAAGTTACATATGTGTTTTGTGACTTCCTACTTTATTCAAATACATTAAGTTTAAAAAGGTGTTATTTCTTACATAAAATAAAAAAATATCAAATAAATCGATAAAACGATTGTTTTTAACGATAAAATGTATAAATTAGCGCACTGAACCTCAAATCTATTTTTATGAAAACAAAAATATTCCTACTTGGTTTTTGTCTTTTCCTAGTTACTGGGCTTAGTTTTGCTCAAAAAAAGAAACAACCAAAAAGTATCATTAATGATAAAGTGGCTATTAAGAAATATCATAGCAAAGATGAATTAGATAGAAAGCAAAAAGGTGAGTTACTGGTATTGTATATTGAAAGAATTGAAAGTTTAGTGCAGCTAATGCCTTACATCGCTTTTGCTACTAAACCAGGAATTACGATGTCTACTTTAGGTATTCCGAATGATAATGACAATAGAAAAATTTTAGATGAACAATTTGAAGCGACTGATGATTTTATAGAAAAGAATAAGGTGTTTCAGCAACGAATATTACCCTATTCAGATACCGATGACTTAGTCTCTGCTATTTTATTTTACGAAGATACACTAAAATCACTTCATGAATACAGTGAATTTCATTAGTAATTTCAAAATATACTTTTATTAAGGAGCTCTTTAGGAGCTCCTTTTTTTTGCTTTCATGTTGGTGGTATATTTTTTTGTGACTTAAATAAACCATTATGTTGAAAGATTAACCAATTATATTTAATCTTATTAAAAAGTATTTTGTCGATAAAATATGAAAAATATTACATAAATTAAACCTTTTATCGATTTATTTGGTATTTCGTGGAATTAGTTTTATATTTGAAAAATTAATTGATAAACCATTTCTACTGAAATCATAAATACTTGATTATGAAACAGCTTAATGTACTAATATGGATGTTACTTTTAGTTTCTGTAAACCTTTTTGCTCAACAGGAAAAAGGCATTATAGGAGCTACCAATTGGTTGAATAATTGGACAGAGTTTCAACCTGGTAAAGAATATTATAGAGAGCCAACTCAAATTATAACAGGTAATATAACCAAAGATACCAAGCTATATAAAAGAGATACGTATCTGCTTATAGGTAGTGTGTTCGTTACAAATGAATCAACACTGTATATTGAACCAGGCACGGTAATCTTGGGAGATTATGATACTAAAGCTTCTTTAACAATTTCAAAAGGATCTAAAATAGTTGCTGAAGGCACAGAAACAGACCCCATAATCTTTTCGTCCAATAAAAGTGTTAAGAAGGCAGGTGACTGGGGAGGACTTATTCTTTTGGGTGATGCGCCTTTAAATAAATTTGGTAACGGATCTGTAGCAAGCTTTCATAGTAAACTACAGCCTGAAAATTACGTAAATACTAATTATGGGGGTAATAATTCAGAAAGTAGCTCGGGTATTCTTAAATATGTAAGAATTGAATACTCAGGAAAAAGAGTTAGAGGAGCAGGGTATTTTAACGGTTTACTTTTAGCAGGTATAGGGTCTGAAACTATTTTAGAAAATATTATGGTAACCTATACTGCTGGTGATGCTTTTGAGATTTGGGGTGGAGATATTACTCTAAATCAGGCAGTATCTTATAAAGCTAATAGTAACGACTTTAAATTTAATTATGGAACCCAATGTAGGTTAAATAATTCTCTAGCTATTAGGTCTCCTTATATTTCAAGTAGTGAAGGTTCTCGTTGCCTGAAAGTGTTGTCTTATGATAAAAGAGAAGAAGTTGACTTTTCCAAAAAATCTACATTTGTGGTGGCTAAAAACATTACAATTTTTAACGACACAGAAAATTTAGAGGAAGATATTGAAAAAGGATTAGTTAAAGAGGGTGTTTATGTGGGGCAAGATGCTGCTTTAGATATGAACAAAAGTGTTATTTCTGGATTTAATCCTGCCGTTATACTAGATGATAGAATATCAATCAATCAAGGAAATCTTGAAAAAATTAAGTTCACAGATATGTATTTCAATAACTGTAACGGCAATATTTTTACTGCTTATAACAATAATAATGATGATTTAGAGAATTGGTATGGAAATGCTGCTTTCTTTAATGTTTACTCTAAAAGTAGTAATAAAGAGACTTTTATAGATATTGAAAACCAGAGAAGACCAGATTACAGGCTAAGAATTAATAAAATAATTGCTATTAATAAACCTGAGGTTGATGAGGATTAGATAATAGTTAGTTGTTTTAGAGTGTATTACATAGTAATAAAAAAACCTACTTATGAAGAAGAATATTACCTTATTACTTTTTGGTGTGCTCTCATTTTCATTAATACAAGCACAAATAGTTATTAGTAAACCAAATTTGGGTTTTACTCAGGCTTGTGCTAGTTCTTCATTTAATACCTACAATGTTACTTTTTCTTTTTCACCAGATACAGCTTTAACAGGGTCTAATCAATTTATTGTTGAGCTTTCTGATGAAACAGGAGATTTCACTAATGCTGAAATTGTTTTTACAACAACGGCTGGAAGTGTTACAAGTTCACCAGCAACCTTAAGTTTTTCTTTGCCAATAGACACAGCTGGTGAAGCCTATAGAGTAAGAATTAAAAGTACGTCGCCTATTGCAACTAGTAGTGGCTCAGATGTTTTTGCAGCTTACTACAAGATTCAAGATTCACCATTTACAATCAATAATTTAATTGAAACCGCAGTGTTTTGTTCTGGTGGAAGTTATATGTTAACTATTGATAATCCTGGAGATGCTATGAATGATTCACCGTTACAGTATCCCTCATTAACATTTAATTGGTATAAAGAAACAGGTCCTTCGGCATCTGTTTTCATATCCTCTGGAGATACATTAGAAGTTACCGAATCGGGTACTTATTTTGTAGAGACTAATTACGGAACCTGCACATCAGATTCCTTTTCAAATAGAGTGACTGTAAGCGAAGCTTCAAGTGGGGAAACAACAACAGCTATAAATTCACTTTTGGGTAATCCATATTGTCAAGAAGACGGCCCAACAACTTTAAGTACAATAGCAGGAGACAGTTATGAATGGTTTAAAGATGGTGAAAGAATTGTTGGAGCTACTGGCCAAATGATAGAAACCAATGAAGCTGGTACTTATTCAGTTAATATAGATTTAGGAAATTGTACAGCAAGTGCTACTATAGATCTGGAAAATACTGGTTTTACCAGCAGTATAGATGTAGATGATGTAAATATGTTAGAGGAGGGTCAAACTTTAGTAGCTACAGTAACCACTAATGCAAATACACCAATATATAAATGGTATATAAATGGTTCAGAAATTTCAGGAGCTACATCTAGCAGTTATGAAATTAATAGTGCTGGAAATTATAAGGTAAACATTAATCAAACGGTTGGGTGTTTGTCTTCTAAAGAATTTTTGTTTAGAGTTACAGAACCTTTTCCTAATGTTTCTAAAATTCCAAACTTAATTAGCCCTAATGGAGATGGTATAAATGATACCTGGATAATTCCGCAAGAGTATGTAAGTGGATCGGGTGCTCAGGTTATGATAGTAAGCGAGCAGGGAAAAATAGTTTTAAACACTAACGATTATCAAAATAACTGGCCAGAAAATATAAGTTTTAAAGATGTAAACCCAGTGTATTATTATATAATAACAACCCCAAATAATAAAACACGTAAAGGATCTATTACAGTTGTTAAATAACATGCATAAATACCTGCTATATTGTATACTATTTTTATATACGCTACAAATCAGCCATTCTCAAGAGAATGGTGTTGTTGCATTAGACCTACCTGTAAGAAATTCTTTGAAGTTTAACAGACATGCTGTAAATCCTACCTTTAGTTTTGTTAGAGAACAAAACAGGTATATAACTTTTACAAATAAAAGACAATGGGTCCAATTTGATAATGCACCACAGACTTTTTTATTTGGTTATTCTGGACGGTTTAGTGAAAATATAGGACTGGGAGTAAGTCTTTTTCAACAAGACTATGGTGTACAAACGACCTTTGGTGGTATTTTAAATTTTGCTTACAATGTGTCACTTAATAGAGAGAGTAATTTAACTTTCGGGCTTAATGTAGGTGCGTATCAAAGTGGTATTAATGAAGGAAACGTCATTATAAATGAACCTGACCCAACGCTTCAAAATATACCAAAAAACTTTTTGTTAACCCTAAACCCAGGTATTAATTATGGTACTGGTTTTTTTGACTTTGGCTTTTCGGTAAATAATTTAGTTTCTTATAATTTGAATAGTTCAAAGTTAATAGAAGAAAACCCTGCTCAGAGTTTACAGGCTCATATTATGTATACGGGCTATGTGAATAGTAGAGGTTTTTTTGATGAAAGCAAATTTTCCAGTCTATTTAGGTCTGAATTCAGAAAAGATAAAACAGTCTTATCTGGATTAGCTATGTTGTCAATTCCAAAGGGACTTTGGGGTCAAATAGGATATAATACATTATATGGAGCCTCTGTAGGAGTTGGTATTAATATAAGCGAACAAATTGCCATAGAATATAATTATGAGCAATCTATGGGGGATTTAGTTGAGTTTGGTAGTTCACATGAAGTTACATTGGCATATAGATTTAAGAACCAAAGATTTAATTATAGTGGGGATGATGAAGAAAAATCTGTTTTCACATCTTCAAGAAAAGTAAGGCGAGTTCTTGCTAGTAAAAATCCAACTAAAAAAACAGGATCAGCTACTCCAGGTGGATTAAAGTCGAGAAGAGTTAAACAGGAGAAAGAAAGTAGTACACCTATTAAAGATGATGAATTAGAAAATAATGACGTTGATCCAGTAGATGTGGCTAATTTAGAAGAAGAGAATCGAAAAGTAGAAGAGGCCGCTAAGCGTGAAGCAGAAAGAATAGCACAAGAAGAAGCAAATAGGATAAAGCTTGCAGAAGAAGCTAAAGCGCAAGCAGCAATAGAGTTACAAGAAAAACGCGAAGCTGAAGCCAAAGCCAGAGCGCTTGCTCTAAAGCGTAAAAAAGAAGCAGAAGCTAAGGCAAGAGAAGAAGCACGTTTAGAAGCTGAAGCTAAAGAGAAAGCTAGACTAGAGGAAGAAAAACATAAAGCCGAAGCAGCTGCAAGGCTTGAGGCCGAAAGAATTAAAGCAGCAGAGGAAGAAAAAGCACGATTAGAAGCAGAAAGATTACAGGCGGAAAAAGAAGCCTTAGAGCAGGTTAAGCGAGAAGAGGTAGAGGCCACTTCTCAATTAGAAGCGCAAGTTATTAAGAAGGATAGTTTACAGCAGCCAGAAATAGATGATGAAACTCTTAAGTCAATTAATGATTTAAATCAAATGGCTGAAGCATCAAAAAATATACAAAATTTGTTGATTGATAGGTTATCTGATAAAGTTAACATCAAACAACAAGATTTAGATGATTTAAAAGAGGAAAATGATTTAAGTGAACAAGGAATTTATGTGGCGCCTAAACCATTTAAGAGTATTAGTGCTGAAAATTCTGAAATAGAGTCTATTAAAAACGAAATAGATAAGGTCATTGAAGAACAGGAAATCAAAATTCAGGAGTTGGAAGCTGTTCTTATTAAACGAAAAGGAAAGAAGCGAGATAAATTAGATCCTTTATCTGCTAGTTATTTGAAAACTATTGAGGAATTAAAGGCAGAGCGATTAAAAACCATAAGAATTAAGGAAAACTTGGTTGCTAATTTAGAAACAATCAATAAAGCTACCGAGATTGAAAGAAAACGCAGAATTAAACGAGCTGCCTATCAAAATCAGCAAGATAGATATGAAAAAGATAGAGTTGCTCTAGAACAAATTAAGAAGTTTACAGATCCTAGTAATGAACCATTAAGTGAAGAAGATTTTGATTTTGGTGAAGAGCAAAGTGATAGTATTAAAATTATTAAGGATGTTAGTAATGAGGAAAACGGATTTTATATGGTTATTGCGGTTCATGATTCAGAAGAAAAAAGAGATGAATTTTTGAGAAAAGCGGTTGCAGCAGGTCAGCTCAATATTAACTTTTTCTTTGATGTGAATTCAAACAAGTATTTTATATACTACGAGAAGTTTGATTACATAGATGGAGCAAAAAATGCTTTAGAAGCTAAAGGAGATAAACCGTATAATGGTAATATGTCCATTGTTAAAATAGAAAATTAATTTTTACTATAGTATGAATATTTTAAAATCGAGTAGAGTTTCTACTCGATTTTTTTATATCATAAGGTGAATGTTAAATAAGTTAACTTTATAAACAAACCCATATTGTAATATATATATTACAAATAAAACATCATGAAGCGCTTAAAAGCATTAAAATATCGATGAAAAGCATTAAAATATGTAAATTTACTTCTTAGTTATAAAAAAAAACACGATATTTACCTCGTTTAAATGCTGTTTATTAAGGTTGAATGACCTATTTCAGCAAAATATACATGCATATTCAACTAAATTTTATAAGAATATAACAAAGTGTATTTCCTTTTGTAGCCTCAATAAAAGGGAATAAAATAAAAAAATTAGCATGAAAAAAACTACTTATGTAAGCTATAGACTTGTTGTTATACTTCTTTTGTTTGGTATTCAGTTGTCTGCCCAAACTTACGAGCCTTTTTCCCTGAGAAAAAATGTGGAAGTACGAGGTAGTATGCTTGTAGTGGGTAATGCTACGCTTGGAGAAAGTAATAATGATTTTAATGACCTTACTAAAGACAATCAGGATATTTCTATGCAATATATTGATATTGATAGTGATGCCTCTACCTTTAGTTCAAGTAGTGCAGATCTGTCACTACATTTACAACCAGATGGTAGTGCAACAACATGTTATAGGGTTGCATACGCTGGGTTGTACTGGGGGGCTATATTACAGAGTGGTAGTAGGTCAGATATAAATCAAGTCAAATTTAAATTACCTGGAAGTACTAATTATACCGATATTACTGGTGAAATTATTTATGATGCCATAGCCAGTCCCATTATAGCAGAAACTGGTGAACCAGGAAATACACCTTATGCTTGTTATGCTGAAGTAACTGATTTGTTGACAGGACTTTCTAATGTAGAGGGAACTTATACCGTTGCAAATGTGACATCTAGTTTAGGTTTAAACAATTCAACAGGTCTAGCAGCAGGGTGGACCTTAATCGTCATTTATGAGGATCCTAACCTGCATACAAAATCATTTAATATTTTTGATGGATTTAGCCATATATATAATGGGCACCAAGAAACGGTTCCTGTGACAGGCTTTGCTACACCTCCTGCTGGAAATATTGATTTGCAATTTGCTTATGCTGCTTTGGATGGTGATAGAACAAAACGAGCCACTAAGTTGGAAATTAATGGTAAAGAGGTGACCACACCATTAAGATCAGCCAATAAGTTTTTTGGCTCCGTAATAGAAAATGAAAATGGAGTGTCTCACCCAAGAGTCCCATACAGTGATAATACTTTAGGATATGATACAGGGTTTTTGGAAATACTTAATTCGGAGCCCGAGTTTATTAAGAATGGAGATACCTCAGCCGATTTTAGATTACAAGTAGCTAGAGGGCAGGCAGACCCAATATTTGCTTTTCTAGGGGCATTTGCAGTAGATATCATTGCTCCAGATATTCATTTAACCAAGGTAGTATTAGATACTTCTGGAGATGATATTGATGGAGATGATGTGTATTTAGGAGACCAATTATTCTATGAAATAACTTATCAAAGTGTAGGTAATGATAATGTTACCGAGTTTACTATTAAAGATGTACTGCCAGATAATATTGTTTTCGATCCAACTACCGATATAGATTTAACCAATGCAGGAGGAGCAACATTGCAATCTTGGGATCCAGTAACAAGAACACTAATTTTTAGCATCCCAGATCAGTCGGTTGAAGTTGATGATCCTGCTTTTGTTATTCGTTTGGCTGTTCAGGTGGTACCAAACTGTTATGATTTAAGTCAAGCTTGTTCTAATGAAATTATGAACCAAGCTTTTGCAACTTATAGAGGAGTGATTAACCCAACTATAATTGAAGAAGAAGGAAGCTTTGCTACGGTAGAGTGCTTAGGAGTTCCGGGGTCTACAAACTTTATTGTAGATATATCCGATTGTGATTTTACAAGAACTGAAATATTATGTGGATCTAGTGTTGTTTTAACAGCAGCTTCTGGATATGATAACTATTCGTGGTCTACCAGTCCAACTGGAACACCTGTAATAGGTACAGGGCAAACCTATACGGCTACTGAAGTGGGAACTTACTACGTAACCAATACAACAACTTCAACCTGTATTTCTATTCAAGAAGCTATAACGGTAGCTCTTTATGGAACCACACAAACTAACCCAGTTATTCCCTATGCAGATCAAGTTGTTACTTGTCCTAATGACGGGAAACAATTACCATACATTTTCTTGTGTGGAGCTAATGAAACAAGAACAATAAATACAGGAATTAGTGATGCGGCATCAATAGTATGGGAGCAATTAGATGAAAATAGCTGCCCTGCAATGACAATAGATGATTGTGCTAATGAAAATGATGCCTGTACATGGAGTCAAGTAGCAACTGGGCCAGATTATACAGCAAATGCAGCAGGCGAGTTTAGGTTAGTTATTACTTATCCAGGTGGTTGTTTTAGTGTTTTCTATTTTAATGTGTACCAAAACTTATTAAACCCAACCATATCTGCTGAAGATATTATTTGTACAACACTAGGAAGTGTAACCGTTGGCGGTGTGCCTTCTGGCTATGAATATAGCTTGGATCCTAATGGTACATATCAATCATCCAATACGTTTGCCGTAAATACACCTGGGTATTATACAGTTTACATTCAACAAACTGTAGCCGACTCGTTTCCATGTACTTTTCAAACACCTAGCATATATGTGAGACAACGTGATGCCAACTTAACTACAGTAGTTACTCAGCCCGATTGTAATGGGGATAAAGGCAGTATTCAATTACAAGTAAACGATGCGCTTCCACAATATTATTATAGTCTATCTCAAGGAGGTACTTTAGTTAATAGTGTAGGCCCTATTATGGATAGTAATTACACATTTGCAGATCTAAATCCAGGAACATATACATATACGGTAACTACTGATGATGGTTGTATTTTTACTGGTGATATCGACATAATTAGTCCTCCAGTAATTACTGTAACAGCTGCTTTAACTCAACCTTTAACCTGTACCGATGGTGAAATAACCATTTATCCGGTTGGCGGTACACCACCTTATAACTATTTTATCAATAGTACAACGGTGTCCCAAGATTATCCAGAATATATAGTTACAACAGCTGGAACATACAACATTACGGTTATAGATTTCAATGGGTGTGAAGCTTCAACATCAATTACTGTTGATGAGATTTTACCTCCAGAATTTAATATTAACCAAAATAACATCTTGTGTGCCGATGACCCAAATAGTGGTTCAATAACTGTAAATGTAGTCAATGCCAATGGTAATGGTTTGATGTATAGTATTGATGGGGGAACTACTTTTGTGAGCTCAAATGTATTTTCAGGGCTTTCTGCTGGTAGTTATGATGTCGTAGTACAATATTCTTATGACACTGATATATGTGCCACTGTAGCACAAACTATCACCATAACTACGCAAGCCCCAATAACAGGAACGGCTACATTAACAACACCGTTAACTTGTACCACGAGTGGGGTGATTACGATATCGGGTGTAACAGGAGGAACGTCACCGTATGAATATAGTATAGATGGGGTAAACTTTCAAGTAGGAAATACATTCTCTGGATTAACTAATGGAACTTATACAGTTACTGTAAGAGACGCCAGTGGTTGTTCTTCAGCATTAGCTCCTATTACAATTGATGCTTTAGATCCGCCAACCGATATGGCTTTTAGTAGTACACCTTTAACTTGTCCGTCAAACACTTCAGATGTGACCATCACAAGTATAATAGGAGGTACAGCGCCTTTAGAGTACCAAATCATGGCGCCATCAGGATTAGCAACAGCTTACCAGTCCTCAAATATATTTACTGGATTGGCACCAGGTACTTATACCTTCCAGATAAGAGATGCCAATGATTGTACTTATAGTGAAAGCTTTACTATCGATCCATTACCAGCATTAACAGTAGTGGGACAAGCTTTAAGTAATGTCACTTGTTTTGGAGCCTCAGATGGCTCAGCTCAATTTACGGTTTCGGGAACATCAGGGTTCACCTATACTATAAATGGAGGAGCATCTACAGCGGGAGCTTCACCAATTAGTTTAAGCGGATTGGCTTCAGGTAATTATGTCATAGTTATCACAGATACAACCACAAATTGTACAGCAACAGATACATTAAGCATAAGTGGACCACCATCTGCATTAATAGTTTCAGCAACAGAATCGCCAATTACTTGTAACGCTGATGGTAGTGTAATAATAAATGCATCAGGTGGTTGGGGTAGTTATAGTTATGAACTGGAACAACCTGATAGTACTGTTTTAGGACCTCAGGGAAGCATTATGTTTGGAGGACTAACCCAATCAGGAATTTATACGATCACGGTTACCGATGCCAATAGTTGTACTGTTACAACGACTTTTAATTTAAGCTCTCCAAGTAATCCAACTGCAACAATAATCAACGCCGATTACTGTTTTGATGGGACGAATGCTTCTTCCTTTGAAGTAAGTGCTTCAGGGGGTAATCCGCCTTATGAGTATAGTATTAATGGAAGCGTGTACCAATCAAGTCCCATTTTTTCAAACTTAATACCTGGTACTTACGATATTACGGTTAGAGATGCTTTTGGCTGTACTTTTGCCTTGCCTACAGAAACTATTGCAGATCAAATAACTGCTTCGGCTAGTTTAATCAAAGGATTGGATTGTACAGTAAACCCAGACGCAGAAGTTGACGTTTCGGTTTCAGGGGGTACAGCACCATATACTTATGAAATGTCATTTAACGGAGGTGCATTTTCAGTTACGGGAAATCCAACATATGTCTATAATAATACACAAATAGGAGATTATCAATACAGAGTTACTGATGCTTTAGGCTGTGTGGCGTTAACCAATGTGGTGACTATACAACCTATTACAAATCCATCTGCTATAGCTACAGCCACGGATGTATTCTGTAACGGAGATGCCAGTGGTATTGTATCTATTGATATTGATGAAACGCTAGGAGTGCCACCTTATTTAGTAAGTTTTAATGGTTCAGGTTTTACTTCACAAACTGTATATAACGGACTAACTACTGGATCATACAATTATATTGTACAAGATGCTAATAGTTGTGTGTTTAATGGTTCAGTAACGGTTAATGAACCCAATGCTATTACATTAGGGTCAGAAATAATTACACCTATTACATGTGGTGTTGGAGGTAATGTACTTGGTGCTATTCAGATTTTGAATATAACTGGAGGTGTACCTAATTATACTTATACGCTTTTAAATAGTTCTGGAGCAGTAGCTACTACGTCTTCAACGAATCCATTTGGACCTACACCAAATGACAATGTTATATTTAATGATTTAACTTTTGGGAGCTATTATTTAAGAATTATAGATGGTAATGGCTGCGAGTATAACTTCGGCCCTTATTTGGTAGCTTCTGATGTAGATAATTTGGATATCAACACCAGTGCGGGAGGAACCTGTATAGCTGGTGTTTCTTATAATATAGAAATTATTAATGGTACAGGGCCTTTTAGAGTTCGTATTTATGATGGTACTACAACTTTCAGTCCGACTGATGGCGTTACGCCTAATGGATTGCCAGTTTCTAATGTTTCGCCTAACGAAAGGAACCACCAGTTTTCTGGTTTATTGTTTGATGTAAGCTATGTTTTTGAAGTATTAGACACTAGTACTGGATGTACTTATATAGAACAAGTACCCGCCATTCCAAGTCCATCTTCTATAGCAGTAACGGGAACACCTACAGATGTTACCTGTTATGAATTACCAGCTTTAAATAATGGTAGTTTTGATTTTACAGTTACAGGCTATGATGGTGCAGACTTGACTTGGGAAGTATTCGAAAACCTGACCAATACCACTACTGGAATTACTGGAAGTGTTCTTGGTTTAGGAGGTGCAAATTATAGTGACAGTGTATCTGGACTGGCTCCAGGAGATTACTACTTGTTAGTTTCTGAAACGGATCTAGGCTCAACGCAATGTACAGCGATTGTGAATTTCCAAATTAAAGAACCAACAGAGTTAATACTTGCCGAGGTGACCAACATAAATGCTAACTGTAACCAAGATGCACAAGTTGCTGTAAACGCTGGTGGTGGTACACCCCCTTATGAATATGCTTTTGTAGTTGATGGTACTATACCCAGTGCAGGTGATTGGACGTCAAGTAGCTTAGCTTTCTTAGATCCAACAGCAAGTAACGATTGGGATGTTTATGTGCGCGATTTAAATGGATGTAACATTGCTCTACCACTTGATGTTACAATTACAGATGATACATTACCAACAGTAACAGTACCTGCTATAGCAGACGACCAATGTACTTCATATGGTGGTTCTTATACTTTTACCGCTGTACCCGGTGGAGGCGAAGTAACACCTGTTACTTACAGTATTGATGGTGTAAATTTCCAATCAAGCACTACCTTTATAGTTTCAACTCCGGGTACCTATACCGTAACTATTCGTGACGGAAATGGTTGTACGGCAACAGATTCAATCACTATTTATCCGCCCATACAAATTAATGCTCAGGTATCAGCATTGCCTTCCTGTAACAATAACGATGGTATTATTACCGTAACAGGTTATGGTGGTTCTGGAAATTACACTTATGAAATCACCTCAGGACCTATTTTATCAGGACCACAAGTATCTAATGTATTTAATAGTCTGCCAAGTGGGACTTTTACCATAACTATAGCTGATACAACAACGGCTTGTACAGACCAAATAGATGTTATTTTGGATGCTGCAACTCCAGTTATATTTACACCTGTTGCTACCAACGTGAGTTGTAATGGAGGAAACGATGGTACTATTACTGTAAACTTAGCAGCAAGTAATGATAATCCGCCATACATTTATGAGATTACTTCAGGACCTGTACTCATGGGAGCACAAAATTCGAATATTTTCACAGGCTTGCCAGCTGGAACTTATGATATTACGGTAACTTCAGGTAGAAATTGTATAACCACGGAACCTGTTGTTATTGGGGAACCATTGCTATTAGGGGTTTCGGGATTGGCAACCGATTTTGCTTGTGCACCAGATAACTCAGTGAATACATCAACGCTTACTATTACCGAGAGTGGAGGAACTGCTCCATTTGCTTATAGTATAGATGGTATCAACTATTTTACTACCAATACATTTAATATCATAGATACAGGCAGTGTTCAAACCATTGATATCTATGTAAGGGATGCTAATGGTTGTACAGCATCAAGTTCTGTAAATATTAACCCGTTACCAGCATTAAATATGGCTTCAGCAGCTATAGCCACACCAATAGATTGTAACAATACAGGAACGGTTTCAATATCTGTTACAGGAGGTTCGGGTAATTTTAGCTATCAACTATTGCCTAGTGGTACGTCTCAAGTTTCAAATACGTTTACTATTACAGCCCCAGGAACCTATTATTTCCAAGTTAATGATTTAGATACCGGATGTAGTATTGATACTCCTGCATTGACAATCGCTCCTTTTGATATTATAGAAGCAATAGCTACAGCAACAACAGCAATAACTTGTTTTGGAGATAACAATGGTGCATTCGAGTTTAGTGTAAATGGTTATTCCGGAGCATATAATTATGAAGTATTTAATAGTTCAGGAGTATCTGTGAGTGGTGTTTTGGCTGGTAATACATCTACGAATCCTCAAGTAGTGAACGGAATGAATGCTGGTAGTTATTATGTTGAAATTACAGAAACAGCAAGTCCGTTCTGTTCAACTACAACAAATATGATTACTATAGATTCACCTATAACGGCATTGATGCTTTCATTGTCCGAAACATCTAATGTAACCTGTAATGACAATCAAGGTACTATAACGGCTATAGCCAGTGGTGGTTGGGGTGATTATCAATATGAATTAACTGGAACCGCAACCGTGCCCTATTCATCAAATGGAACGTTTACAAACCTTACGGCTGGATCTTATATAGTTAATGTGATGGATGCTGGAGGCTGTATCGTTTCAGAAAATATAACCCTTAATTTGCCAACCCCCATAGATGCAACAATCTTAGCTACACCAACATTATTAAACTGTTTTGGAGATGCTAATGCTACCATTACCATAAATAATGTTACTGGAGGGCAAGGTGGTAATTATAGTTATACACTGAATATGATTGCCCCAACAGTGAGTACTTCGGGTCCACAAACGTCACCAGTATTTAATGGATTGGGTGCTGGAACTTATAATGTTACAGTAACCGATGGTTATAACTGTTCATATACAACACCAGATGTAGTAATAGATGAGCCGACACAAATAATAGCTTCGTTGGTAGCTACAAGCACACAAACCTGCGTAAATGATGCCACACTCACCTTGAGTGCAACTGGAGGCACAGGAACCTATGAGTATAGTAATACAGATACTTTTACAACAGTATTGGGTTCTTTCAATAGCTCAATAACCTTCCCTGTAAGTCCAGGAACCTATGAATATTACATAAGAGATGCTAATGGTTGTGTGGCCAGTGTTTCTAATAGCATTACTATAGAACCAATAGACCCATTGACTATTAATCTGGACATAACCAACGCAACGGTTAACTGTGCTGGAGATTCAACAGGTGTTATCGTAGCCGAGGCGCAGGGTGGTTTAGGAAATTATATTTATACCTTACAGGATGGTTCTGGAAATGATATCCTTGGAGCCATACAAAACAGTCCAGGTGTCTTTACTGATTTACCAATTGGAACCTACCAAGTACATGTAGAAAGTGTTGATTGTGAGGTAACTTCAGCTACTGTAATCATCACAGAACCTTCAGAACCATTAGTGGCACAATTTACGGTAACCGATATTACTTGTAATGGTGAAAATGATGGAATTATTGAAGTCTTGGCTTCTGGTGGAACAGGTATTATTAAGTATGCTATTACGCCTAGATTGGATCAATTTTTTGATGAACCTTTATTTGATGAATTGGCTTCAGGATTTTACGATATTATAGTTCAAGATGAATTAGGATGTTACGTCTTACTTGAAGATATTGAAGTTGTTGAAGCTGCTCCCGTAATCTTGAGCATTGTACAAAACTCTATATTGCCCGAGGTTTGTGAAGGTGATATGAATGGGGAGTTTAGTATAGATATTTCAGGAGGAAGCTTACCATATAGTGTAGCTTTAGATGACATTAATGGTGCTTATACTATGGGCGCACCAACACAGACTATATTTGATTTTACTGGATTAAACGGTGGTGACCATATAGTTTATGTGATAGATGCTCAAGGATGTGAATCTGAATGGAATATAACATTCCCTGAATCTGTAAGATTAGATCCATCAGTTGAGGTCGAGTACTGTACAGATGTAGCTGACGCCTCTAGCAATGCCGTGACTGTAATTCTAGATTCTAGTGTGGATCCTGCCGAAGTAGATTACTCATTAGATGGTGTAAACTTCCAGACTAACAATATATTTATAGATCTACCTGCAGGCTTGAACCAATCCATCACTGTGCGGCATACTAATGGTTGTGAACAAGTAGCCTTTTTTGATATTATTCAATATGACCCTTTAGAAATTGCTTTAAGCGATGGCACTATTAATGAAATTTTGGCACAGGCTAGTGGTGGTTCTGGGAACTATGAATATGCGATTCAACGTGTAAATGAGGTCGATTTTGAACCCTATAAAGATACAGGAACATTCATCATTTATGAATCGGGAGAATACACGGTTACTGTTACAGATAGTAATGGTTGTATAGCTACAGCATCTCGTTATTTTGAATTTATAGATGTATGTATTACAAACTATTTTGTGCCAAGAAATGGTGGTTGGGGACCCGGATGCACAACGCAATATAGAAACTTAACCTTTGATATTTTTGATAGATATGGTCGTAAAATAGCCACACTTGGTGTAGATGAGAAATGGGATGGTACCTATAATGGAAAAGAACTACCAACAGGAGATTATTGGTATGTGGTTAAACTTAATGATGCTAAAGATAAAAGAGAATTTGTAGGTCATTTTACACTATATAGGTAAATACTTAAGATTATGATTAAAAAAGCCCTCACATATATACTATTTGTTTTTGTAGTAAGTAGTTTTGCTCAAGAGCTCAATTTACCTGTATTTACACAATATTTGGCAGATAATAATTTTGTTATCTCACCTACTTATGCTGGTATTGGTGATAATGTTAAAATTAGAGCGAACGGGTTAACCCAATGGGTTGGTATAAAAGGCGCACCAGACAACCAATCTTTATATGGTGATGTAAGGATAGCAGATAGAACAGGTGTTGGATTATCGTTGTATAATGATAGAAATGGAAATACTATTCAAACAGGTGCTAAGTTTTCTTTTGCGCATCATTTGGTGTTAGATTATTATTCTAAAATGTATTTATCGTTTGGTCTTTCATATAACATTAATAATTTTCGAATAGATATTAATAACTTTAATACTACTTATGAGAACCCAACCATAGATCCGTATATAACCGACGATAGAAGAACAACCAACCATAACTTTGATATAGGGGCCCTTTATAGGCTTAAAGGGTTCTTTTTAAGCTTAAACTTAAATAATGTTTTAGATAAGGATTTTGATTCATCAGAACGTATTTTTGAGCCTAATTTGCTTTTAAATTATCAGATATATTCTGGTTATACTTTTAGGGGTACTATTCATAAAAGGAACCGTTTAGAATTTGAACCCTCTATTTTATATCAAATGTTCACCAGTGACAAGCGTTCTGCTACCGATATAAACTTCAAGTTTAGAAAATACGACAGAAACGATGATTATTTCTGGGGAGGCATCTCTTACCGTTTTCTAAATGACCAGTTGTTGAAACCTCTAAACATAGGTCCTATGGTTGGTTTTAAAAAATCACTTTTCTATTTTGGGTATGCTTATCAGGTGACTACAAATGATTTGTCTGGTTATAATTCTGGGACACATGTGGTTACTGTGGGTATTGACTTCTTGCAAGGTATTAGCAATTGTCCGTGTACACAAAGTGTAACACGCAGTGATATGAAATAGATTTTTCCTTAAAAAAATCACTAAATTTCTGGGTCTATATTTGAGGCAAATTTAAAGTAGGCTGAATTCATTTTTAATCTTAAATAGAATATATTTGTTAGGATATTAATCCTAATAGTATGATTGCCACAGAAACTGTTAATGATAAGTACATAAATAGAGAAATAAGTTGGTTACAGTTTAATGCCAGAGTTTTACAAGAAGCAGCTGATGAGAATGTTCCCTTAATTGAAAGGCTTAGGTTTTTAGGAATATTTTCAAATAATTTAGATGAATTTTTTAAGGTAAGATACGCCACTGTTAAACGAATTGTAGACGCAGGTAAAGAAGGTAAAAATCAGTTAGGAGGTATTCCAGCCACTGAATTACTTGAAATCATAACTCAAATTGTTATCGATCAACAAGCAGAAAGTATAGAAGTTTTAGATGAAATAGATAATAGACTTAAGGAAGAAAATATCTATGTTATAAATGAAACTGAAATAGATAGCAGTCAACACGATTTTATTAAGAATTATTTTTTTCAGAATGTAAGCTCTGAGTTAGTTACCATAGTATTAAATGATTTAGTACAACTACCCAATCTTAAAGATACTGCAGCGTATTTGGCAGTGAAAATGCAGATGAAAGATGGTGCCAAGCAATACGCACTCATCGAAATCCCTAAAGGAATTAGTAGATTTATAGTGCTTCCAAAGCAAAACGGGAATAATTATATAATTATGTATGATGATTTGCTTAGGTATTGTTTGAGTGATATTTTCAGCATTTTTGATTACGAAACCATTTCAGCTCATATGGTAAAAATTACCAGAGATGCTGAACTTGATTTTGAAAGTGATTTAAGTAAGAGTTTTATTGAAAAGATTTCAGATAGTGTTAAACACAGAGAAGTAGGTGATCCGGTTCGTTTTGTTTATGATAAAACCATAGATGAAGACACTTTACGTCATTTAATGGAGATGATGGGTGTAGATAACACTGATAGTATTATTCCTGGCGGGCGTTATCATAATAAACGTGATTATATGAGTTTTCCCAGTCTGGGTAGAACCGATTTAATGTATGATAGAAATGAGGCCTTACAAGTGAAAGGATTGAGTTTAAAAACTAGTCTTTTCAAAGCAATTAAGCAAAAAGACTATATGGTTCATGCTCCTTATCATACTTTTTCTTATATAGTTAAATTTTTAAGGGAAGCGGCTTTAGACCCTAAAGTAAGAACCATAAAAATCACCATTTATAGATTAGCTGAAATTTCGCATGTCGCCAGTGCTTTAATGAATGCTGCCATTAATGGAAAAGCCGTTACGGTATCTATTGAATTAAGAGCTCGCTTTGATGAGGAAGCTAACATACACTATGCAGAAGAAATGAAAAAGGAAGGTGTTAATCTTCACTTTGGGGTTCCAGGATTAAAAGTGCATAGTAAAATGTGTGTTATAGAGCGTGAAGAAGGAGGCAAACTTAAACGCTATGGTTTTATTAGTACGGGAAATTTCAATGAGTCAACTGCCAAAATATACACAGATTACACACTATTCACATACAATCAAGCTATTTTAAAGGAGCTTAATAAGATTTTTAATTTCTTCGAGACTAATTATCGTGTCTATTCCTACAAGCACTTAATTGTATCTCCTCATTATACTGAAAAACGGTTTTTTAAACTGATAAATGAAGAGATTGAGAAAAGTAATAAAGGTGAAGAGGGTTATATAAGAGTTAAGATGAATAGTTTATCAAATTACGCTATGGTTGATAAGTTATATGAAGCTAGTAACGCTGGTGTAAAGATTGATATGATAATTCGAGGAATATGTTGTTTAATTCCCGGTATAGAAGGTATGAGTGAGAATATTAAGGTAATTAGTGTTGTTGATAAATTTTTAGAACATCCTAGAGTTTATATATTTGGAAAAGGAGAAGCTGCAAAAGTGTATATATCTTCTGCAGATTGGATGACCAGAAACATACACAATAGGGTAGAAGTAAGTTGTCCAATATATGATCGTGAAATTAAACAGGAAGTAATAGATACATTCAATATTTGTTGGAGTGATAATGTAAAAGCACGGTTAATTAATACTTCCAATGAAAATGAATATAAAACAGACGATAATCGTAAAGTAAGATCACAAATTGCCATCTATGATTATTATCTAGATAAGCTCAAAGATTAATATGCTTTCAATAAAAAAATACGCTGCCATTGATATTGGATCTAATGCTGTTAGGTTATTAATTTCAAATGTAATAGAAGAAAAAGGTAAGCCAGTAAGATTTAAAAAGAATTCTTTAGTGAGGGTTCCCATTCGTTTAGGTGCTGATGTTTTTATAAAGCAGCGAATTTCAAAAGAAAACATTAAAAGGATGCTTGACACCATGCTAGCATTTAAACTACTCATGCAATCGCATAAAGTAGTTAAATATAAAGCTTGTGCAACCTCTGCAATGAGAGAATCTAAAAACGGCAAAGCCGTTGTTGATGAAGTTTTAGAACATGCAGGTATTAATATTGATATAATAGGAGGAGAAGAAGAAGCAGCTATTATTGCAGCTACAGATTTAAATAAATACATCGATCCTGAAAAGACATACTTATATGTGGACGTTGGTGGAGGTAGTACAGAATTTACTGTGATCCATAGAGGAAACCAAATAATATCAAGATCTTTTAAAATAGGAACTGTTAGGTTACTCAATGATATGGTTATAAAGGAAACATGGCATGAACTGCAACAATGGATTGAAGATAATGCAAAGCATTATTCTAAAATATCAGTTTTAGGTTCTGGAGGAAACATCAATAAAATATTCAAAATTTCGGGTAAACCCTTAGGGAAACCACTATCATATTTTTATATGACATCTTACTATAACACGTTGCAAACCTATTCATATGAGGAAAGGATAACAGAGTTAGATTTAAATCAAGATAGGGCAGATGTTATTATTCCAGCCATGAGAATTTATCTTTCCGCAATGAAATGGAGTGGATCAAAAAACATTTATGTGCCTAAAATAGGGTTGGCAGATGGGATTATAAAAAGTATATATTTTGATACAGTTTCTAGTAATACACAGTAAAATTCTGCACTTTACCTTTAAAATATTTCAAATTTGTTTAAAAAATATATCTTCGCTTTAAGAATGTTTGCATTTAAATAAACCCAAACCTATTAATTATGAAAAAAACATTACTCTTAGCCGTATTTATTGGTTTATCAACCATTTATGGATTTTCCCAAGAAACAAAATTTGGTGTTCGTGCTGGTTTAAACATTTCAAATATGGATTTTGAACCAGATGCTACCTTTAGTAATAAGCATAGAAATGGCTTTATGATTGGTTTCTTTGGAGAATTTGGACTATCTAAAGGTGTTGCTTTAGTACCTGAACTTCAGTTTTCTTCTGAAGGAGGGAAAGATGAATCTATTAGAATAGATTATATACAAGTTCCTGCATATTTCAAATTTAAGATTAGCGAAAAACTAAGACTAGGGCTTGGGCCTCAAGTTGGAATTAAGGTGCATGAATACGAAGATGGATTTAGAAATTTCGCATATTCAGGTGTTGGTGGTATAGAATTTAAGGTATCCCATCAATTATTTTTAGATGCTAGATACACCTATGGATTTGTAAATGCTTTAGACGATATTGAGAGTTTTGAAGCTACTAATACAAATATTCAATTTGGATTTGGTTATAAGTTTTAACCATGAACTGTCTCCTTTTTTCCTAGATTAGACATGATTTTAGCTTCATATTCAAGAAGTTGTTGCCATTTGGTATCAACTTCTTTTTTATTTCCATACTTTCTGGCAAAACCTAAAAACATGGTATAGTGATTAGCTTCGCTTACCATTAACTTTCTATAAAACTCTGCTAATTCTTTGTCTTCTAATGCTTCTGAAAGTAACCTGAAACGTTCACAACTTCTAGCTTCAATTAAACCAGCATAAAGTAACCTATGTACTAATTGCGTTGTTCTACTACCTCCTTTTGGAAAGAATTTTAAGAGTTGTACAACATACTCATCTTTTCTATCACGACCTAAAACCCAGCCTCGTTCTAAAATTTTATCATGAACCATTTTGAAATGACTGATTTCTTCTTTTACCAAAGCCACCATTTCTTGAACTAACTCTGTATATTCAGGGAAACTAACAATTAATGAAATGGCGGTACTGGTTGCCTTCTGCTCGCAAAAGGCATGATCGGTTAAAATTTCCTCAATGTTTTTTTCAACAATATTCACCCATCGTGGGTCTGTTGGTAATTTGAGTCCTAGCATCTTTTTATGGTTTTAAACATCCAGATTAAACGTTTTCTTTAACAATTCAATATTTGGGTTTTTTTCTTTAAGCCTTTCAAACTTTTCAATAGGTGTATAGGCGTATTGTTTTTCCATTACTTCATTAACAGTAATGGCAAGATTTATATCGAAGTTATTAAGTGATTTTCTTATAAACGCTAATAAATCGTACTGATTGCGTTCAATTTCTAGTTTATTTGTTTCTGTTGGGTATTCTAGATGAATTATGGTTTCTGCAACTTTAGGTTTATCTATAGATAAAATGGAAGCTAAATTACGTTTTCCTGACTTTTGTAAGTTTTCAATATAGGCATCCCAAACTTTTATGAGTTCTCTTTCAGTAAAATCGTCTTTAGGCAAATCTTCTTCATCAATAATAACATTCATTTGCCTTATTTGATGTTCTTTTTTAGTTTTTAAACTACTTAAAGACAATCCAGAAGTACGCTTGCCTTCTTGTTTAAGTATTATTTTAGGAGGTTCTTTAACCTGAAAAGATTCAACAACCTTAGTAGGTGTTTCATTTGGGCTACTTAACACATCTTCTTGTTTAACATCCTCAGAAATTATAGCATCTTTTTGTTGTTTGGGGACAATAACTGTTAAGGGATTAATACCTTTGTTTTTAAAATAGCTAGGCGGAATTATGTAATGTCTGCTATTTTTTTTTTTCTCCATCAAAAGTGATAGAGGCAAGTTGCATAAGACAAAGTTCAACCAATAAACGTTGATTTTTACTCGATTTATATTTGAGGTCACAATCGTTTGCCAAATTGATCCCTTGTATTAAAAAGTCTCTTGAAGCCTTTCTAGACTGTTCTAAATATTTTTGTTTTGTCTGGTCACCAACTTCTAAAAGAGGAATAGTGTTTTCGGTTTTACTAACCAATAAATCTCTAAAATGAGATGCTAAACCTGCAATGTAATGATGACCATCAAAACCTTTCGAAAGTGTTTTATTAAAAAGTAATAGCAGTTCTGGTATTTTATTTTGTAGAATTAAGTCAGTGCTTTCAAAATAAGTTTCGTAATCCAGTACATTTAAATTTTCTGTTACCGCTTGTCTAGTGAGATTTTTACCAGAAAAACTAACCACTCTATCAAAAATAGAAAGCGCATCTCTCATAGCGCCATCTGCTTTTTGGGCTATAATGTGTAAAGCATCATCTTCAGCTTCAACATCTTGTTCTTGTGCAATATATTTTAGATACTCTTTGGCATCTTTTACTGTAATTCGTTTAAAATCGAAAATCTGGCACCGAGACAGAATAGTGGGTATAATTTTATGCTTTTCAGTAGTTGCTAAAATAAAAATACAATGTTTAGGCGGCTCCTCTAAGGTTTTTAAAAAAGCATTAAAGGCTGCCTGAGACAACATGTGTACCTCGTCAATAATATATACCTTATATTTTCCAACTTGGGGTGGAATTCTAACTTGGTCTGTTAGATTTCTAATATCATCAACCGAGTTGTTAGAGGCCGCATCCAACTCAAAAATATTAAAAGCAAAGTCTTCATCTGTTTCTGTACCATCACTATTAATCATTTTGGCCAATATTCGTGCGCAGGTTGTTTTACCAACGCCACGTGGGCCAGTAAATAATAAAGCTTGTGCTAAATGATTATTTTCAATGGCATTTAAGAGCGTATTGGTAATAGCCTGTTGGCCAACAACATCCTTAAAGGTTTGTGGTCTATACTTTCTGGCTGATACTACAAAGTGCTCCATAGAAATTTACGTCAGTTTGAGTGATTTTCGATATAAAATTTATCGAAAACAAGTAAATTTTAGTCTCAAAAAGTTTCTCGATACATTTCAAATAAACTCGAAACAATCGAAATGACATTTAGACTATAACAAAGTTAAAAATTCAACTTACAAATTAGAATTCTAAACGTACTATTTAAAAGGAGTTATTAACAAGTATTCTACAGAGGTTAAACTTGATTATAACAACAAAATAACTTAAATTTAAATAATTATTTAAGTCATAAAGAATAGATTTTTAAATGCATATAATGGAAACTGTTTGGTTAATAATAATACCAGTATTGATTTTTTTAATGGTTACGGTTCTTTTTTGGAAGTTTTTTGATGGCTTTTACAAAAGATTGTACAGTAAAAAGCTAAGAGATACTTGGGGCTCTAGAGCTTTTTATTGGAGTAATGGACTTTTCTTTAGTGGTGGTGTTACAGTTCTAATAATTTATATTTTGCAATCCATAAACATTTTATAATTTTAAAATATTGTATAGAGGCAATATCGAAACCTACTAAACTTTATCATAGATTCTTTCTTCAAATCTTAGAGAATAAAAAAACTTTAATAAATTTAGAATTACTATTGTATTTTTGTACTTAAGTAAATTGCCTTATCGCTCAAGTGCTGAATTTATTTTAGCATCTAATCAATGTAGTTTTTTGCTTTGTTGAAAAAGGTACTGAAACAAGTTCAGCACTCTGGGAGGAAAGTCCGAACACCGCAGTGCAACATAGTGGTTAACGGCCACCAGTCGAGAGGTTAGGAAAAGTGCAACAGAAAGTATGTACAGGTTATGCTGTAGTGAAATCAGGTAAACTCTATGTGGTGCAATGTCATGTATACCAACGTTTAAGGGTTGCACGCCCAATGTTGGAGGGTAGACAGCTAAAGTGTATTGGTAACAATGCACTGAGATAAATGATAAGGGTCACGCTTGGACGTGATACAGAATTCGGCTTATAGATTTACTTAAATATAATAATAAACCCTTCTTAAATTCAAGAAGGGTTTATAGTTAAATACAGTTTATTAGACTAATTACTCTTTTGGAGAATAAGATAAATCTCTCCTTATTTCTCCTGTCACTTCTTCAACTTTTGTGGCATAATTCATTACTTTCATAAAGGTATCATAACGTTCAGGTCCTAGTAATTTTTTGTTTTCTTCAGATTTTGTTGCTGAATCTATGGCATCTTTACTAGACATGGCAACCATGTAATAGTTTTCTGCTGCGCCAAATCCAGAATGGTAAACTCTGTAATGATTTTTAGAACCTTTACTAGTGTACATTTCCTTAACAGCTTGCATACCTTCTTTAATTTTTTGATGGTCTTTTGGTAAATAGTGAATAAAATAAAAATCACGATAATCTTGTCCTTCTTGAGTTTGAGTTATACCATCTGGCATGTAACTTAGTTCATTACTAAGTACAATAATATAATCGAAGTGGCTGTCATAGCATTGGTCAAATCGTTCAAATAATTTTCCAAAGTCTTCACCCATAGCTTTAGCCATATCTGCGAATGGTCTTTCGTCTAAGGTGGCAAAATTTTCAATTGGCGATACATATAAATACCTAAAATCATCCATAGTTGTGGTTAACCATTTGCCTTGAAAATTGTATTCAACACAGGCTGCATTAAATTCTTTGGCTATTTTTTCGTATTCCATAAACGTTGATGGTTTTACGTTATCCTGATGTACCCAGTACATTTGTTGGGCAGAGGATAGATTAATGACTAAACATAAGATGATTGCAGAAAAAATTGTTTTTTTGATAGTTTTCATAATGATGATTATTAGTTTATTAATATTAGTTTGTTAAGGGTGGCGAGATACCAAGTTTTTCGAATATGGTTAAATTATCATAATAAGCCTCCTCACTCACAAATTGCCCATCGGCATTTAAAGTCCATACACTAAATCCATCAGTTTCAATCTTCTTTCCAGTTGGTGCATTGCCCATAAAATCACCATTATGTGTACCAGTAACTGTCCAAGCAATATAAATTTTATTGTCGTTGATATCTACATTGTTGACCTTAACCGTGAAATCAGGGAAAGCAGTAACAAATGTATTCATGAAGGTTTCATATTCTTCAATGGTTTTTACCTCCAGGGTACCATTTGAGGATCGAGTTAAATTTGGGACAGATAGAGCCTTCAAATTTGAAATATCATGTGTATTCCAGCCATCAACCACTTGTGCAATGGCATCCATTTTGTTGAGATCCGATTCAGACATGCTCGCAATGTCTTCAAATTCTGAATTCATAGAGGTGCCATCGTAATACACGTGTTCTTCAACAATTTTTCCATCAACAAATTGCACAGCCAGATGAACGGGAATAATCAATTCTTTTTTGGTGGTGGCCACTGTAGACTTGTGTGTTGCCCAATAGTAGACCCATGTTTCGTCATCCTTGTCCAACACCATTTCTATGTATTCTTTATCATGGTTAAACCCATATGAGGCCATAGCATCTGCCATAGTTTGTAATTCTTTGGCTCTGTCAGAAACACTCAAAGGCTTTGTTGAATTCACAAATATTTTTGCGGTATCTACAAAATGACTTTGCCATTTTTCCCAATCTCCAGACTCGTAAGCTTCAATGCCAGATTTTAAGGCAGTAGTTTCGGCTGATTCGGCGAAATAGCGCTGTGGTTTGTTTTGGCAAGCAATAAACAGAACTAATGCTAGCCCAATTAGAAAAAGTTTTTTCATTTAGTTATGGTTTTAGGTTAGTAATATAATTTTACCACAACCATAAAAGGTATAACCTTTTATGAAATAGAATGAAGTTAATAATAGAGTCAGGGACTCTTAAGGAGAACCCTAATATACTGAAAAAAAAATAATTATAGAATATAAAGAGTTAAGTTTTGCTTGTTTCAAAAAAACTAAAAACGTTACCGCCATAACTTTTGGAGTAACTATAATGATGTAAATTGGATAAGTCTGTATGTTTTGAATGCTCAATTATTAAAAGTCCGTTTTCTTCTAGCAGATTATTACCGAAAACTAAATCTGGTATAGCAGTAAACTGTTCAAGAGTAAAATTATAAGGTGGATCAGCAAAAATAATATCAGACTTTATGGTAGACTTTTCTAAAAATTTAAATACATCACTTTTTATTGTTTGAATGGGCATTTCAAACATTTCTGCAGTTTTGTTTATAAACTTTATACAGTTAAAATTTTGATCAACGCTAATAATATTTTGTGTTCCTCTTGAAGCAAATTCATAACTTATATTACCAGTACCAGCAAACAAATCTAATGCAACAACATCTTCAAAATAGTAAAGGTTATTTATAATATTAAATAACGATTCCTTAGCCATATCTGTGGTTGGACGAACAGGAAGATTTTTTGGAGCTACAATCTTCCTTCTTTTGTATGTTCCTGATATTATGCGCATTAAAAACTTTTAATTAAAGCAAAATTTGAAGATATAGAATTGGGTGTTTCAGAGTATTTAAATGAATCATTTCTGTTACCAAAATTAACATGCCGTATATATTTATACGCAATTTTGTAGAATTCATCGTCTTTATCTATATCACCAATAAAAATAAGATTGAAAACTTCTGGGTTTAAGTTTAGTTGCTCTGCAGTGAATAAAATATAGTATATAAAATCTTCTTTGGTAGCGTACTCAAATGTGTTGTAGAATAATAATTTAGACTTATCTACAATAATGAGTTCAAAGTGGTTTGAACTTACATTTACATAAAATTTTGTGCTTTCAGAGTTCTTTTCCAATTGAAGAATTGATTCAATTAAAACAGATGAAATATGCCTAAAGGTGAACTCTCCGTACCTATCATACAAAAAGTTATTTATATTAATGTAAGGCACATATACACATACACTTTCGTTTAAATTTATATGGTCATATGTTATGTAATCAGACTTTAATATCCTAGAATTAAATTTTAAGTAATCTGCTAAAGCATCTTCATTAAATAAAGATTTTGGTACAAGTGTAGACAACTCATTATCATGAATAACATGTACTTTGCTAAAGCTTATTTGAAGTGTGATTTCTGAATTAAACAACCCTTTTAATTGATCCAATAACTCTAGTGGGTTTAGCTTTTTGTTGAAACTAATTTGTTTGAGTGTGGTTATTGTTTTGGTATGTCTTTCTAGGATACAAAAAGAAAGTCCATTCAAACTTATTTGAATGGACAGTTCTAAATTAGTTAGTTTATTTTTAGTGCTGTTACTACTCGTTATCGCCATAAGTTTTAGGCCAATTTCCAGATGTATTTACCTCATCCATTGATCCCACTTTTAGAGCATCTCCGTTTACACCATCAACTGATACAACTTGGTTTTCTTGAACCAATAAATCTGGGTTTTGATCATGTAAAATAACATTCTTTTTAACAGAGGCTTCAAAAACAGGAATATTAATACCGTTTTGTTCTAGAAAACCTGCTTGCAATTTAAATTTCTCTCCAGCCTTTCCAACAGGTACATTCATCATGGTTTTATATCTATCAGAATTTTTAAACAATGAATCCTTAATTGAAACAAATCCTAGAGTATCAATGATAACAATATCTTTATAGGTATCTACTTGATATAATCTAGTTAAAGCATCATCAATAACACTAGAGTCTCTTCTTTGCGTAATTGTAAATTCAGCAGTATCAATGAACTTTACTAAACCGTCAAAGTCTTTGGCAAATTTTCCTGTTACAGTTTTATGTGCTAACTGTGCATCTCTAATATCAACTAAACTTTCAATTATTTGAGCATAACGCTTTTTCTTAACCTTATTAAATTGGATAGGTTCGTATATCGACATATATGTTTGATAGCCTAAAAATGCAATTAATAACCAAAGGGCTATAGTTAAAAAAGGTTTGGCTTTAGCTGGCACAAATTTGTCTATTAATTTAACTAATACTATTGTTAGCACAATAACACCAACTGCAATAAGGATAAATGTTAACATTGTTGTTTTTTAATTAAAAGTTATCAAAGGTCTTTCGCAAATCTACAATTTTTTTTTAATCGTTAAAACACCCAGCTAATAAAAATCATTTCTATATTTGAATAATTTATTTTTTGCTAAATCCTTAATGACGCCTCCAGAATTTTATTCCCTTATAAAACAGCAATTTCCGTTTCAACCCACACTAAAACAGGATATTGTTCTGCAGCAGTTGTCAGATTTTATTTTTAGTAAATCGCCTAATGCTTTATACGTTTTAAAGGGATATGCGGGTACTGGTAAAACTACAATAATTGGTACTATTGTTACTAACTTATGGAAAGCAAAAAAGAGTGCTGTTTTAATGGCACCAACTGGTAGAGCCGCTAAGGTAATTTCTAATTACTCTAAAAAAGAGGCGTTTACAATCCATAAAAAAATATACTTCCCAAAGAAAGAGAAAAACGGTGGTGTAAAATTTGTTTTGCAGCCCAATAAGCACAAGGATACTATTTTTATTGTAGATGAAGCCTCTATGATTCCAGATACTCCTGGTGAATCTAAGCTTTTTGAAAATGGTTCATTATTAGATGATTTAATGCAGTATGTATATTCGGGTCACAAATGTAAATTACTTTTAATTGGAGATACTGCTCAACTGCCACCTGTTAAGTTAGACCTTAGCCCTGCATTAGATGAGAACTCCATTAGTCTTAACTACAACAAAGAGGTGAGTAAAATGGAACTAGACGAGGTAGTAAGGCAAGAATATGATTCGGGTATTTTAGCAAATGCTACTGTTTTAAGAGAAGTGCTCTCTACTGAGAATCAGAATTATTTTAAGTTTGATATAAATGGTTTTAAAGATATTGTTAGACTCATTGACGGTCATGAAATAATGGATGCTATTAATGGGGCGTATTCTGACTTAGGCAATGAAGAAACAACTATTATTGTAAGAAGTAATAAAAGAGCAAATTTATATAATGAGCAGATACGAAGTAGAATTCTTTTTAATGATAACGAATTGTCTACTGGTGATTATTTAATGGTGGTTAAGAATAACTATTTCTGGATTAAACCTACTACCGAGGCAGGTTTTATTGCTAACGGAGATATTATTGAAGTTTTAGAAATCTTTAGTATTGAAGATCTTTATGGTTTTAGATTTGCATCCGTAAAAATTAGGATGGTTGATTACCCTAGAATGCGCCCTTTTGAGACCGTATTACTTTTAGATACCATAAACGCAGAAACCCCGTCTTTATCTTATGAGGACTCCAACAAACTTTATCAAGAAGTAGCTAAAGATTTTGAAAACGAATCGAGTAATTATCGCAGGTTTCTAAAAATTAAGGGTAATAAACATTTCAATGCATTACAAGTAAAATTCTCTTATGCTATTACATGTCATAAATCTCAGGGAGGGCAATGGCATACCGTTTTTGTAGAGCAACCTTATTTGCCAAATGGTATAGACAAAGACTATTTACGTTGGCTTTATACCGCCGTAACAAGAGCCAAAGAAAAATTGTATCTTATAGGTTTTAGAGATGATTTTTTTGAAGTTTAAATATTATTTCTTCCTTGAAATAATTATTTACTTTTGATTGTGAATTGATATATAATGTATGAAACGAGCCATAGTAACTAAATGAATATACCCATCACAAAGCGTATTGGTGAATTATATCTGACCCTTATAAAAAAATAAAAGTTAATAGATGAAAATAATTTCAATGATTCCCGCACGTTATAGTGCTTCTAGGTTTCCAGGAAAACTCTTGCAAGATTTGAATGGTAAATCGGTGATTTTAAGAACCTATGAAGCAACTGTGGCAACCCATTTGTTTGATGATGTTTTTGTTGTAACAGATAGCGATATTATCTATAATGAAATTGTTAATAATGGTGGAAAGGCTATTATGAGTATAAAACAACATGATTGTGGAAGCGATAGAATAGCCGAGGCTGTTGAAAATATGGATATTGATGTTGTAATTAATGTTCAAGGAGATGAACCTTTCACAGATAAAGAGTCATTATCAAAATTAATTCAGGTTTTTAAAGCCGATGATGATAATGAGGTTGATTTGGCATCCTTGATGGTTCACATAACTGATGCTGATGAGATTAAAAACCCCAATACGGTTAAGGTAATTATAGACCAATCAAACTTCGCTTTGTATTTTTCTAGAAGCCCCATTCCTTATTTACGCGATGAAAGCGTAAAGGTGAAATATTACAAACACAAAGGGGTTTATGCGTTTAGAAAGCAGGCTATTTTAGATTTTTATAGATTACCAATGAAAACTTTAGAGGCTGCTGAAAAACTAGAACAGCTAAGGTATTTAGAATATGGTAAACGAATTAAAATGGTTGAAACGAATGTTCAAGGTATTGAAATTGATACCCCAGAAGATTTAGAGCGAGCCAAAAAAGCCTGGAAATAGGTTACAATAATTTCTCTGATTAAGAAACATAGAACTTGTAGATGAGTGAATATAAAAACATAAAAGTTATAGGTTTTGATGCCGATGACACCTTATGGGTAAACGAAACTTACTTTAGAGAAGCAGAAGAAACGTTTTGTAAATTGTTGTCGGAATACGAAACACCTAATAAAATAGACCAAGAGCTATTTAAAATGGAAATAGCCAATTTAGAGCTTTATGGCTATGGGGTTAAAGCCTTTATATTATCTATGGTACAGTCGGCGCTTGAGCTTTCAAACTATAATGTGCCTCATAAAACCATTGAAAAAATATTGAATATTGGTAAGGATATGTTAAACAAACCAGTAGAGTTGTTAGATGGAGTAGAAGAGGTATTAAAATTGCTTTCCAAAAAGTATCGGTTAATTTTAGCAACTAAAGGCGATTTATTAGATCAAGAAAGAAAATTAGAAAAGTCTGGATTAACAAGTTATTTTCATCATATTGAAGTATTGAGCGATAAAAAAGAGTTTAACTATTCTAGGTTACTTAATCATTTAGATATAGAGCCTTCTGAGTTTTTAATGATTGGGAACTCACTTAAGTCTGATGTATTACCACTAATCAACCTAAAATCGCATGCTATTCATGTGCCATTTCATACCACTTGGGCTCATGAACAAGTGAGCGAAAAAGAAACTAACGGAAAAAAGTATAAAACAATAAAAAGCTTAAGAGAACTTCTTAAACTATTAGATTAAATTGAAAACAATGATATTTATTTTTAAGAAAATACAACATCAATTAAGCTTGTAAAGATTAAAATAGTTTTATTTTTACATCTCGAAAAAGAAACGAAATAAATGAGTTATAAAAACTTTCCCATGGTGCCAAGAGTTATTTTTGGCAGAGGTAGTTTCAATCAGTTAAGCGATATATTGACCCCAAAACGCTTGAGTATAAATGCTCCGTTTATATTTTTGGTAGATGATGTTTTTAAGTCTAATTCATGGCTAACCTCAAGAATACCATTATCTTATGATGATAAAATTATTTATATATCTGCAGCAGAAGAACCTAAAACAGATCAAATTGATATGCTGGTAGAGGAGATTATTTTAAATTCTAAGGAAAGGCCCTCTGGAATTATTGGTATTGGAGGTGGCACATTATTAGATATAGCTAAAGCTGTTTCAATAATGCTTACCAATGAAGGAAATGCTGAAGAATACCAAGGCTGGGATTTAGTTAAAAATGAAGCTATTTATCACGTAGGTATTCCAACCATTTCTGGTACAGGTGCTGAAGTTTCAAGAACTACTGTACTTACAGGGCCTGAACGGAAACTAGGAATAAATTCTGATTTCACACCTTTTGATCAAGTTGTTTTAGATTCAGAACTTACAAAAGATGTACCTAAAGATCAGTGGTTTTATACTGGTATGGACTGCTATATCCATTGTGTTGAATCGCTTCAAGGCACTTACCTAAATGCTTTTAGTGAAAGCTATGGTAATATGGCTTTAGAACTTTGTAAAGAAATATTTTTAGGAAATGAATTAACTAATACTCAAGCGCAAGAAAAACTTATGATGGCTTCATGGCACGGAGGAATGAGCATAGTTTACTCGCAAGTTGGTGTGGCACACGCCATGAGTTATGGGTTGTCTTATTTGTTAGGAACTAAGCATGGTATTGGTAATTGTATTGTTTTTGATCATTTAGAGGAATTTTATCCAGAGGGGGTAAAACTTTTTAAGGAGATGAAAACAAAGCATGATATTTCCTTGCCAAAAGGTCTTTGTACCGATTTGACTGACAAAGAGCTTGATATAATGATTGATGTAGCCTTAAGTTTGGTGCCACTTTGGGAAAATGCGCTAGGAAAAAATTGGAAGAAAACAATTACCAGGAAAAAGCTAAAGTCACTGTATCAAAAAATGTAATATGCAATGGCTGGCTAAATTTATTTATCACAAAGTTTTAGGTTGGAAAGTTACAGGTAATGCTAACTTATCAAAAGATAATATAAAAAAAGCCGTTATTATAGCTGCTCCGCATACCAGTTGGCACGATTTCTATATAGGAATTCTTCTTCGTTCGGTTTTAGGTGTTAAAACCAATTTTATTGGTAAAAAGAGTTTATTCAACTTTCCTTTTGGATGGGTTTTTAGAGCGCTAGGTGGTGCACCAGTTAACAGATTTTCAAGCCAAAATAAAGTTAAGGAAATTGTGAAAATATTTAATGAAAGAGACGAGTTTAGATTAGGTATGTCACCAGAAGGCACCAGAAAGAAAACAGAAAAATGGCGTACAGGATTTTATTACATAGCTAAAGAAGCTAACGTGCCAATTATCATGTTTACACTAGATTTTGAAAATAAGCAAAATAAAATATCAGAACCATTCTATCCCACTGATGATAAAGATGCTGATTTCAAATTTATAAAAGCTTATTTTAATGGTGTTAAGGGGAAAATCCCAGAGTATTCTTGATTATTTCAAGATTGGCATAGAAATTGGGAATATTTTGGTGTATTAGTAAATGAAACATAAAGTAAACAGTATTTGTCCCTAAAAAGAAACATCAACTTATACGCTGAAAAATAAAAAAAGCTATTTCAATTTGAAATAGCTTTTTGCTTTACTGAGTCACGTCATAAAATAAGTTGACACAAAAAAAAACTTATTTATGAAAGAAGTGTGTTTTTATAAAACTAATTTTAAAGCTATGTTATTATTCTGTAAGTTCTTGCATAGTATGATATACGTTTTGTACATCATCATCTTCCTCAAGCTTTTCTAGAAGTTTTTCAACATCGGCAACCTTTTCCGCGTCTAATTGTTTTGTAACTTGAGGGATACGCTCAAAACCTGATGATAGAATTTCGATATTGTTTTCTTCTAAATAGGCTTGAATTTTACCAAAACTTTCAAAAGGGGCGTAGATTATAACACTGTTTAATTCATTGCCATCCGCATCTTCATCAGTGTCTTCAAATATTTCCTCAACACCAAAGTCTATTAGCTCAAGTTCTAATTCTTCAAGGTCTAAACCATCACCTTTAATTTTGAAGTTACAAGTATGGTCAAACATGAAAACTACAGATCCAGAAGTTCCCAAGCTTCCATCGCATTTATTAAAATAACTACGCACATTAGCAACAGTACGTGTATTATTATCGGTAGCTGTTTCTACTAAAATGGCAATTCCATGCGGCGCGTAACCTTCAAAAATAACTTCTTTATAATCGCCTTGATTTTTATCAGAAGCACGTTTTATGGCTCGTTCAATATTGTCTTTAGGCATGTTAACAGATTTTGCATTCTGTATAACAGCACGTAAACGGGAATTACTATCGGGGTCGGGGCCACCTTCTTTAACAGCCATTACAATATCTTTACCAATACGTGTAAAGGCTTTACTCATGGCTGACCACCGCTTCATTTTTCTTGCTTTTCTAAACTCAAAAGCTCTTCCCATAATATTAAGTTAAAGGTTATAAGTATTTAAAGTGTGCTAAAGTTTCAATTTTTTAGAAACTAGGCAAATTTAAAAAATTATTGTGTTTGTTTGTATGAATTAAAATTAATCATCCACTGGTTCTACAATAGTTTCAATAGCCTCAGCCAATTCAAAATCTTTATTGGTTACCCCACCAGCATCATGTGTTGAAAGTGAAACAGTTAATACATTGTAGACGTTACTCCAGTTGGGGTGGTGGTTTAATGCTTCGCACTCAAAAGCAATACGGCTCATGGCACTAAAACAATCTCTAAAATTTTCAAACTCAAATTCGGCATGAATGGCGTTGTCAAAGTACTCCCAATCTGGAAAATGCAGTAGTTTTTTTTCTATGTCTTGTTCCGATAATTTACGCATTAGTATTTTTTGTTAAATTAATTAATATTAATATTTGTGTCAATTAATTTTTTAAGACTTCTAAAATGTGAGTACTTTCAATTTCCAAATGCTTTGGTAATTTATTGGTTTTGGGTAATACAGCCAGATAGCGTTCTTCATTTGTAGTATAAACTTGTTTGTAAATGGCCTTATTATCTGTTAGCGTTTCTATTACTTCTTTAATAAAATCGTCATGATGAACCAAATCTTTACTCCCTAAATGAAATACTCCAAATTTGTTTCTGTTTATTATATAATGAATTTGTTGCGTTAATTTATCATCGGTAGTTACATTCATAACCAGATTAGGAAATACCTCAACAGGTTCTTTATCTTTTATATTTTGAATAATCTCTTTTACCCTGGGTGATTGTGCACCAAAAACCATAGGTAACCTTAGTATGGCTACCTGTTTTTTTGGTAAGCGCAATAGCATATTTTCTATTTTTATCTTGAAATGCCCATATATACTATTGCTTAGGGTTTTGTCATTTTCATAGCTAGGGTATTTGCTGTAAGCATCAAAAACGTTGGCAGAAGACAGAAATATAAGCTTAATCTTTTTAATAAAAACATACTCTGAAACATGTTGATGTAAAAGTACTTGCTTGGAAAAATCGCCTCTCAAAGCCGAAATAATTATCGTGGGTTTTACAATATCTAAGATTTCGTAAATATCATCTTCCTCAAAATTGTATTGAAAGAAATGATGGTTTTTTTCAAAGTTATTATTAGAAACACAATAGGTACCAAAGGTTTTAAAGTAGGAGCAGAGTTCTCTGTATATGGCATTACCCAAGAAGCCACTGGCTCCCAAAATTAAAATTCTATGTTTGCTTTCTTTCTCCTCCTGCTTCATTTAGCTAAAATTTTCAACCCTTGTAAAAAGGCAACTTAACAACTGTTGCAGGAATTGCTTTTTTACGAATTTGAATGTTGATTTTGGTACTTACATCTGAAAACATAACAGGCACATAACCTAGACCAATACCTTTACCAAGGCTAGGGGACATAGTACCCGAGGTAACGCGCCCAATTTTATTACCATAGTCATCAACAATATCATAATCTTTACGCGGAATACCACGTTCATCTAATTCAAAAGCTACGAGTTTGTTTTCTGGTCCACGATGTTTTTCGTTTTCCAAGGCTTCAGAATTAGTGAATTTTTTAGAGAATTTAGTTATCCAACCCAATCCAGCTTCAATTGGAGAGGTCGTGTCATCGATGTCGTTTCCATAAAGGCAATAGCCCATTTCAAGACGTAAGGTATCCCTAGCGGCTAAACCTATTGGTTTAATTCCATAACCAGATCCCGCTTCAAAAACTTTATCCCAAATTTGTTTAACTTCACTGTTTTTACAATAGATTTCAAAGCCTCCGCTTCCAGTATATCCAGTTGCAGAAATTATCACATGCTCAATACCAGCAAAATCTCCAATTATAAAATTATAGAATTTAATAGATTTTAAATCATGGCTGCTTAAACTTTGCATAGCCTCAACTGCCTTTGGCCCTTGAATAGCCAGCAATGAGTAATCATCACTAAGGTTACGCATGGTTGCTCCAACATTATTTTTTGAAGTAATCCAATCCCAATCTTTTTCAATATTACTAGCATTTACAACTAGCAAGTAGGTGTCTTCTTTTACTCTATAAATAATTAAGTCATCAACAATGCCACCTGTTTCATTGGGCATGCAACTGTACTGTGCTTTACCAACAGTTAACTTGCTAGCATCGTTACTACTTACTTTTTGAATTAAGTCTAGAGCATGTTTGCCTTCAATTAAAAATTCGCCCATATGCGACACATCAAAAACGCCAACAGCTTTTCTAACGGTTTCATGTTCAATATTAACCCCTTTGTATTGAACAGGCATATTAAATCCTGCAAAGGGAACCATTTTTGCTCCTAAAGCTTCATGAGTTGTTGTTAGAGCCGTGTCTTTCATAATTTGAAATTAAAAAGTTTGCAGTAAAACTAAACAAATTAAAAATATCTCTCTTGAAAATAAAATTTTTAAAACTTGGTAATAAAATAGAAGAGAAAATTTCTTATTTGAGAAGGAAGCTTTTTAACTCTTCATAGTTAGAGATAATAACAGAGACCTTTTCTTTACCCATCACTTCTTGAATTTGTTGAGGCAGTGCTTGTTCTTCTTTAATAACTTCTTCAACAACATCTAAAAACTTAGTAGGATGAGCAGTTTCTAAAAATACACAATGAGCTTCTGGGTTTTCTTTTAAATATTCTTTACTCCCTAAGTAACCAACAGCGCCGTGTGGATCCGCAACATAATTAAATTCGTTATACATTTCTAACATAGCTTCTTTGGTTTCGTCATCAGTGAAGCTGTAGGAAGACACATTTTCTTTTAAATTATCAAATTGATTTTTGTATATCTCTTGAATGCGAATGAAATTGCTAGGTGCGCCAACATCCATGGCGTTACTAATGGTTTGGATAGATGGCTTTGGTTCGTATAATTGCGATTGTAAATAGCGCGTTACCACATTATTTACATTATTTGAAGCAATAAAATGTTTAATTGGTAAGCCTAGTTGTTGTGCCATCATACCAGCACATATATTTCCAAAATTTCCGCTAGGAACAGAGAATACAATGTTATTATACTTTTTATAAAGTTGTTTGTAAGCAAACATAAAGTAGAACAATTGAGGCAACCAACGTGCCACATTGATGGAGTTGGCAGATGTTAATTGCATTTTATTGATTAACTCCTCATCTAAAAAGGCAGTTTTAACCATGGCTTGACAGTCATCAAAAGTGCCATTAACTTCTAAGGCTTTTATATTTTGACCTAAAGTGGTCAATTGCTTTTCTTGAATATCACTTACTTTTCCGCTAGGGTAGAGGATGACTACATTCACACCTTTTACACCTAAGAATCCATTAGCGACAGCGCCTCCAGTATCTCCAGAGGTAGCCACTAGAACAGTAACCTCATTATCGTTATCTTTGTTGAAATAGCCCAGGCATCTTGCCATAAAACGTGCACCTACATCTTTAAATGCCATGGTTGGTCCGTGAAACAATTCCAAGGTGGAGATGTTATCATTAAGTTTTACAACCGGGAAATCAAAAGACAAGGTTTCTTCAACAATAGTTTTTAAAACAGCTTCAGGAATTTCAGGAGACACAAATTGCTTGATGGCTTCAAAAGCTATTTCTGTATTTGATAGACTATCTATGTTTTTAAAGAAATTATGAGGTAATGGTGTAATACTTTCAGGAAAATATAGTCCTTTATCGGGAGCTAATCCTTTTACAACTGCATTTTCGAAGGTTGATTTTGGTGCTTGTTTATTAAGAGAGTAATAATTCATGGTTTTTCAAAAGTTGACCGATGACAGGTGACAGAAGACCGAAAACTGAAACCGGATAAAATCATTTAATGTTTTTTCTAAAAGCCAACATCATATTCATTAAGTGATGTGCTTCATTATATAGTTGAATAAAATTGTTGTTGCTAATATAATTTCTTCTTTCAGCTTTAAATAGGCAGGTTACAACTTCTGCTAATGAGCGAATACCATAACCTATAAATTTCTTTTGTTCTGGGTTTGATTGGCCAATAGAGCCTTCAGATATGTTAAGAGCTATTGAATCAGCAGCTCTTCTAATCTGGCTTGATAAATTGAATTTTTCTTTCTCAGGAAAAGTATCTGCCATTTTATCAATTTCTTCCCCAAAGTCAATTGATTTCTGCCAAATAATAAGTTTTTCAAACTTAAATTTTTCTAAGATATCATTCTGGTCTTCGGTCATAAGTCTTTGGTCTTACTCCAATATTTTAATTCCTTTGGTATTGATTTTTGATACATGCATATCATATGCAATACCAGTTTTAGAATATATTTTTTCTATGGTATCTTTCACATTATTAGCAGTTTCTTCACCTTTACTTAATGAAAAAATTGAAGGTCCGGAGCCAGAGATTCCAGAACCTAAAGCACCGGCATTAATAGCTGCTTTAGTTACTTCATCAAAGTGAGGAATTAGTTTACTTCTATGCGGTTCTACAATTACATCTTTTAACGATTTGCCTATTAATTCGTAATTATTAGTATGTAAACCGTGAACTAAACTTCCAAAATTAGCCCATTGTGTAATAGCATGCTCTAATTTTACTTGTTTTGGTAACAGCGCTCTAGATTCGGAAGTTTTAATTTCAATTTGAGGATGAATGATAGTAGCATATAATTCTAATGGTGAAGGAATTTCGAGTATTTCTAGAGGCGAAACACTTTTCACCAAGGCAAAACCTCCAAACATAGCAGGTGCTAAATTATCGGCATGTTCACATTTACTCGCCAAAGCTTCACCTTTAATAGCAAATTCCGTCAATTGTGTTTTACTGTAGGGTCTACCCAAAAGCTCATTCATTCCAAAAACACTACCTACAGCACTAGCAGCACTACTTCCAATACCACTACCTGGTTTAATTTTTTTATAGATTTCAATTTCAAATCCAAAATCTAAATCTAAATCGTTATACATGGCTAAGGCTGATACTCCTGAAACGTTTTTCTCAGTTTCATAAGGTAAATCAAAACCTTCAATATGTGTAATATGAATACCTTTTTTATCCGTTTTTCTTATGACCATTTCATCACCTACGCTGTCTAAGCAAAAGCCCATGACATCAAATCCGCAGGAAACATTGGCAACTGTAGCCGGAGAAAATATCTTTATTTCGTTCATTTTTTCTATTAAATAATTTTCTGCAGCACTAGAGCAGGAAATATCACTTTCTTTATGCAATTCCATAGTTTAACTAATCATTTCCCAGTCTAATAATATCTGCAAATAATCCAGAAGCCGTTACATCTGCACCGGCACCTGCACCTTTAATAATCATGGGTTGCTTCGGGTAACGCTCTGTATAGAACATTACAATGTTATCACTTCCTTCTAAGTTATAGAAAGGGTGACCAACTGGGATTTCTTGCAAGCTAACACTGGCTTTACCATTATCAAATTTGGCAACATATTTCAATTGACAGTTATTTGCTTTCGCTGAAGCGTATAAACTTTGGTAGTGTGCTTCATCATCAATTAAAGTCTGATAAAAATCATCAACCGTATCGCTTTTTAAACCAGCTTCCGATAGGAAAGATGTATTTTCTATATCTTCTAAGTTCATTTCAACACCACTTTCTCTAGCTAAAATCAAGATTTTCCTAGCTACATCTACACCACTTAAATCTATTCTAGGGTCAGGTTCTGTATACCCCTCGGCAGCAGCTTGCTTAACAATATCATAAAATTTAGTAGTATCATTAAAGTTATTAAAAACAAAGTTCAAACTTCCAGATAACACTGCTTGAATGGAATTTACTTTGTCACCAGAAGCAATTAAATTTCTCAAAGTGTCAATAACAGGTAAGCCTGCACCAACATTGGTTTCGAACAAGAAAGGGGCATTGTATTTTAATGATAATCGTTTTAATTCTTTGTAATTCTCAAAATCACTAGAACAAGCAATTTTATTACAGGCAACTACCGAAATACTTTCTCTTAAATATTGAGCATATAAATCCGCAACATCTTTATTTGCAGTTACGTCAACAAAAATGCTATTACGTAAATTAAGTGCTTTAGCTCTATCAAAGAATCCTTGTAATGATGCTTGTTCACCATCAGCTAACTGCTCTTTCCATGATTTTAAATTAATACCACTTTCGTTAAAAATCATTTTTCTAGAGTTTGATAAACCAACAATACGCATGTTAATTTTAAGGTTATCTTTTAAATATTTGCGTTGCTGTTTTATCTGCTCAACCAAACGTTCACCAACATTACCAACACCAGTGATAAATACATTTAATTGTTTAGTTTTAGATTCAAAGAACTGCTCATGTAAAACATTTAATGCCTTTTTTACATCATTATCTGCAATAACAACTGAGATGTTCTTTTCTGATGCACCTTGAGCAATGGCCCTAACGTTTACGTTATTTTTTCCTAAAGCACTGAATAATTTTCCACTAATCCCTTGGTGATTTTTCATATTATCACCTACAAGTGCTACGATTGATAAATCCGCTTCAACAATGATAGGTTCTATTTTATGAAGGGCTATTTCGTTCTCAAAAGTAGCATCTATAGCTGTTTTAGCCATTTGAGCATCCTTGGCTTCAATTCCTAAGCAAATAGAATGTTCTGAGGATGCTTGGGTTATGAGTATCACATTAATTTTCTCTTGAGATAGGGTTTCAAATAAACGTTTTGAAAACCCAGGAATTCCCACCATACCACTACCTTCCAATGTTAATAAAGCTATATTTCCTATGTTACTAATACCTTTCACAGGTTTTTTAGAATTTATGGCTTCATTGGATATTTTAGTGCCTGCTGCTTCAGGCTCTAAAGTGTTTTTTATATAAATTGGAATTTCTAAATCTAAAACAGGTTGCACCGTAGGAGGATAAAGTACCTTGGCTCCAAAATGCGATAACTCCATAGCTTCTTGATAGGATATCTCCTCTATTGGGTAGGCTTGTTTTACAATTTTTGGGTTCGTAGTGAACATACCGCTTACGTCAGTCCATATTTCTAATTGAGACACTTTTAAAGCAGCAGCTATGATAGCTGCAGTAAAGTCTGAGCCACCACGCCCAAGCGTTGTTTGTTCTCCGTTTTCAGATTTTGAAACAAATCCCGGTAAAATGGTTATTTTTTGATTTACGGATTTAAAGTAATCCTGTATGTTTTTGTTTGTAATGCTATAATTAACCTCAGCTTTGGTAAAAACAGAATTTGTAATCACCAGTTCCTGAGAATTTTTCCTATCAGCTGAAAGACCTCTACTTTTCATAGTCTCAGCAATAATAAACGACGATAATAATTCTCCAAAACTCACTAATTTATCAGATGTCTTTGGGGATAATTCGTTAATTAAAAAAATACCATCCAATAAGCTTTTTAATTCCTCTAATCGCTTATTCACAAAGTCGATGACATGGTCGTTGTTGTGCGGTATTAATTCATTTACAATATTTAAATGAATTTCTTTTATAGTATTGAAAACTTCTAAAAAAGCAGCATCTTTATTTTGAGCCTTTTTTCCAGCAAGAAGCAACTTGTCTGTAATACCCCCAACAGCAGAAACTACGCAGATTACTGAATCGTTTTTAGAATAATCTTCTAAAATGTTTATGACATTATTTATGTTTTTTGAAGAACCTACAGAAGTTCCTCCAAATTTTAAAACTTTCATGTGTTGTTTTTATTGATGTTCATTAGTCACATGCAACCTTTGATCTTTAAAATAGTTCTATAAAAGCACACTTTTTGTCAACCTGAACTTGTTTCTGGTTCAAATTCTTGTTTGTAGGAAAAGATTCTGAAATAAATTCAGAATGACAATTTGATTTTTATAGAAATTTATCCTAATCATGTCGGTTTCATTTTTAATGAATTGATAGTTTAAAATATATTTTTAAATGGTGATTCCTTTTAAAATCACAAAGATAGCCTGAAGTGTATATAATTAACAACCCCAAAGGGTAGTAGTTGTAGTAGTACCAATAAAAGAAACTGTTCCTTTAGTAAAGGAAGCGAAAGTAAATCTTATTTTTTGGCACAAATGGTTCATAATAGCTATGATAATGCTGCTCAAAAGTATTACATTTAGACTAATAAAAAAACTAAAAGTTTTTTTTTGTTTAATTCTTAAATAGATTTCATTTTCTTTTAAGAAATTCAACGTTCTTATAGAAGAATTAGAAAATTAATAATCAAAATAGCTGAATGAAAAACCATAACCCTTTAACAGGAAATTGGCAAGTATTCATTTAGTTAGTTTCAATAAACAGACGAAAACTAGAAAAAATACAGATGAAAATATTTTCAAGAGAGCAGATTTATGAAGGTGACAAGTTAACTATAGAAAGGCAACAAATTTCTTCTACAGAATTAATGGAGCGTGCGGCAACCCAAATTTTTAATTGGATGCATTTACGAATGCAAGGGGCACAAGTACCCATTCATGTATTTTGTGGCATAGGAAACAATGGTGGTGATGGATTGGTATTAGCTCGACATTTAATCACACACGGATACAATGTTAAAACCTATGTTGTTAATTACAGTGATAAACGTTCTAAGGATTTTTTGATTAATTATGATCGTATAAAAACGGTAACGAAAGCGTGGCCTACGTTAATGAAGAGTGAAGCTGATTTTCCTCAAATTCATCCAGATGATATTATTGTTGATGCTATCTTCGGGATAGGTTTAAATAGGCCAGTGGTAGATTGGGTTAAGAATCTTTTTAGGCATTTTAGGGCAACAAAAGCTTTCACACTTTCGGTTGATATCCCTTCTGGGTTAAGGACCGATGAAGTGCCCGAAAGTCACGATGATGTCGTTTGGGCAAGTTATACCCTAAGTTTTGTATCACCAAAGTTGGTGTTCTTTTTACCTCAAACAGCAAAATACACGGTGCAATGGGAAGTATTAGATATAGGTTTAGACCAAGAATTTCTTAGCGCTACCGAAACAGCTGTTGAACTTATTGGAAAATATGAGGTGTTACCAATTTATGTCCCAAGAGATAAATTTTCGCACAAGGGGCAATTTGGGCATAGTTTAATCATTGGAGGGAGTTACGGAAAGATAGGAGCGGTGACTTTGGCAAGTAAAGGAGCACTTTCGGCAGGAGCAGGACTTGTCTCGGTTTTCACACCAAAATGTGGTTATAACATCATTCAAACGGCTTTTCCTGAAGCTATGGTTTATACAGATACTAATGAAGAGATTATAACTGATATAAAATTTGATATAGTACCAACAGTGGTTGGTATTGGAGTAGGGGCAGGAACAGATGTTAAAACCATAAATGCTTTTGAAGCCTTTATGAAACATAATAAAGCGCATCTGGTAATTGATGCCGATGGTATCAATATTATTTCTAAAAAGAAAGCTTTACTTAAACTACTTCCTGAAAATACGGTTTTAACCCCACATCCAAAAGAGTTAGGGCGCTTAATTGGTGCCTGGAAAGACGACTTTGACAAACTTCATAAAGCAAAGGCTTTTTCAAAAAAGCATAAAGTGATAATAATTATTAAAGGGGCAAATACCATGACGGTTTTAGAAGATAAACTTTATGTGAACACCACAGGAAATCCAGGGTTGTCTACAGCAGGAAGTGGTGATGTTTTAACAGGTATTATAACAGGGTTAATATCCCAAGGATATAACCCTTTAGTAGCATCAATTTTTGGAGTGTATTTACACGGTAAATCAGCAGATATTGCTGTTGAAGATTATGGTTACCAAAGCTTGATTGCAAGCCATATTATTCAATATTTAGGAAAGGCCTTTATAGATATGTTCAAACAACCAGAGGAGCAACAACCGCCCGAAGAAGATGGAGAAGAATAGCAAAGGTAGAGTTGTCATCCCGAACCTGCCTGTGCTGAATTTATTTCAGTATTTCGGGATCTCAGAAATTGTGATAAGTGCAATTATAAAAAGATGTTGAAACTACTTTAGCATGAAAAAACCTTGATAATTGATAACATAAAAAAAAGCCGCTCATAGCGGCTTTCTAATTTAGTACTGGTTTACAACAATCTTACGTGTAAACTTTGCATTACCTTGTTTTATTTCTAACAAATAAATACCGTTTTCAATATGATGTATTGCTATAGACTTTGTTAAGGTGTTAGAATTTATTTCATAACTGTAACTATTTATAATACGTCCGCTGAGGTCGTATAAATTAGCCTTAACATTTTCTTTCGATGTTAAATCATTCAATCTAATATTAATATTTTCATTGGTAGGGTTTGGCCAGATATAAACATTTTTAATATCAAATTCACTTGTGCTAAGTGTGCTATTCATAGTAATGGTTTGGTTAGGTAACCACCCATTAGCGGAGTTTTTTATATCAACTTTAAACTCATCATTAAAGCTACTTGTTTCTGTATTGGAGTAAGTAATCTTTCCAGTATTAACATCATCTTGAGTGAAAGTATCACCAATATCCATAGAAACGCTGTTTTTTTCAAGAATTCCAACAGATGGCGTCATTACAATTGTATAGATTTGCTCTGCAGCTGTTTGTCCGCTTGTGGTCGCTTCAAAATCTGAAGATAAAAAGGTATAGGTGCTGTTTAATGGCGCGTTAAAGCCATTGTTTGTTAGGTTTGGAAGATTAATAATATTATTTATAACACATAAATCGATACTAAATTCTGTAACGGCACCACCATCATTATTATTTGGATCTCCTATTCGTAATGTCCAAACGCCATCCGCAGGAAGGTCTATGAATTTAGATAAACTTTCAATAGGTGCTATAGTGTCAGAAATACTTGGAACAGCGGGGTCATTACAAACTAATGCAGCACCCAAATCGGAATAGGTAACATCAAAATCATCACCGTCGCCAGGACTAGTGGTATCTCCACCAGTGTCTGTTGTGCAGGAACTGTCAAATAATAAAACTTGCGGGCTACCAATTTCTGGTGGTCCTTCTAAGGTAATATTAATGTCATTCACCCAAGTATGACTAATTTTAAAACTAGTTTCAACAGATTCAATATACAATCCACCTGTAGACACTGTAACGGGTACCGAAGCAAATACTCCAGCTGTAGTTCCAATGGCCGCATCGGTAAAATCGGTAGCTGTATAAATATTGTTTCCACAGTCTAAATTTCCAACTTGGAAACTGTAGGTTTCAGAGTAATTACCAGTATTACATCTATTGTTGGGTCTTACTCTCCAGTAGTAAACGGTCTCTGCTGTTAAACCTGATAATTCATAGCTTAGGTCTGTTACTGTGCTAGAAAAAACTAATGAAGAGAAAGAAGGGTTTGTAGAAACTTCCACGAGGTAGTCTTCAGCATTTAAGTTTTCTGCCCAATTTAAAGTTAAGGACGAAGGTGTATTTAAAGCACCATTGCCGGGAGAGGATAAGCTTTGCGGATATGGAGTAAAATCACTGTGTAAAACTCTTAATTCAATCACCCTAGTTTCGGTATCAAAACCATCATTACCTACCACACTAACGTTATAGGTATTTGCACTTACATTTTCTAAATTGCTAAAGGTAACATCAAACGTTCCATCAGCATTTAAACTATTAGGGGTAATATTCGCCACAGCTCCTGTGGGAACATCTACTAAAGAAAGGTTTGTTGTAGTACCACCAGTTTCAGAATAATCAAAATTATAAGTGGCATCATTTGAAGAACAAATGGTTTGCTCTGCAACCGAGGTGTTGAACGTAAAATTAGACGAAAGCCCAGTAATTATAAGAGAGAAATCTTGAGCGCCTCCAACTAGGGTTCCTTTATGAGTTACTGTAATGGTATAAACTCCAGAGGCTCCAGTAACATCAACTCTTTCGTAAGGATCCACTGTGTTGTCTCCTTGCGAGTTAGAGTCAACTCCGGTTAGTTTCCATGGTGTATAGGTGTTTGATGCTTGTGTAATTCTTATGTCTAAATCATTTACCAAGGCAGGAGTATCATCATTATATAAAATAACACCGTTATTTACAGTGCCTGTAGGGTTTATAGTACCGCCTTGGTCAGTCCATGAAATGGATGCTAGTAAAGGACTAGAACCGTCAGAAACCACATCTATGGAAAAAGACGCATTGTTATTTAAAGTTTCTTCAGAAATCCATGTTGAAAAACCATTTTCACTAATAGTTTCAGCCGCTTTTTTGGCATTCATTAAGCCCCAGCCAGAAGTAGCATCAGGTCCAACAAGTGTTTGATCATCTAAATTATATATATCATCTGCCGTGTGTAAAGCTAAACCTTTTAAAGTAGCTGCTTTCATATAATGACCGTTGGTATTATTATGATGCTGTTGTAATAATAATAAAGAACCACAAACATTAGGGGAGGACATGGAGGTACCACTATTATTACTATACCTGAGAGCAGGAGTAGGTGCTCTGCCTGTAGACAACAAACTTTCACCATTTCCTGTGATATCCGGTTTTATTCTTAAGTCGTCGGTTGGACCTTCTGAGCTAAATGTACTTCTGCTAACTTCGTTAAGCGAACCATCTAAGTTGATTGCTGCATCGGATCCTGAAGCTACTATTAAAGAATTTTTTGATGTTTTATCTCCTAATAGCTTGTCATAACTATTATTACTTCCTAAGGGGTTAGAATTTGAAGCATCATCGGCTCCAGCATTGCCTGCCGAAAAAACAGCCAAATAATAAGGCGCACTATTAAGTCATCCCAATCTTTAGATTCTTGCACATAGGCGCCAAAATACCAACTAAGATCATCTACAAAATCAGTAGAGTCAAATCCGTAAGAATGGTTTGATAGCAACATACCGTTAGCAGCAGCGGTGGTAGCTTCCGATAGGTCATTTATAGCATTATAACCAATAGCACTGGCTTGAGGCGCCATACCTTTAACACTGGGGTTAATCCCGGCAGCAATTAGAGTACCAGTAACGTGGGCTGCATGATTATCAACAGTAGTTTCATCATCACCAATGGAAAGCCTATCTGTACCTCCAGGACCATCGTATTCCTCATGGGTTGTTAGACCAATACCATCAACTTCCCAGAGATAGACTGTCATGTTTTGTCCTTCTAGGTTGAGACCCAAATCACCGCCGTTATGCAGGTAGTTGGTTCTTGTAGAAATGGCAGCATTGGCATTGTCACTTTTTAAGTATATGGGTTTACCGTTTAATACTTTTCTTAAGTGGTAGTTTGTATTACCATCCTTATACTTAACGGGCCAATTGTTTCTTTTAGCTTCTTTGAGCGCTTCATTATAAGCAGCGTAAAAGGATGTTTCAAATGATGTTTCTAATTTTTTTAACTTCTCTTTATTGTAATTTTTAGTCGTTTGTTTTTTCTGTTTTTCAGTTTGAGAAAATCCTAGTGAAGCCAATAAAAAGCACAGTAAAATACTCAATTTCACCTTAAAATAATTCTTAATCATAGTCAGTAATAAAAAATTTTCCGAAAGATAATAAATTATAGTATATAATGATATATTGCTAGTATATAAACTATATAGGTGTAAATGCCATATTTATTTATAATTAAAAACTGTGTATTTGATTAAAAACAATAACTATATTATACAAAAAAGCCTCAATAAAAAGAGGCTCAGATATTTTTAGTGTGAGATGCTTAAATATTTAAGTCGTCAAATAACTCAACAAGCTTTGGACTTGAAGGTCTGGGTGCATTGGCATCCACTACATTACCATCGGGATCTATTAATATAAATCTTGGAATCCCAGTGATTTTATAGCCTTGAACAAAGTCTGATTTCCAGGCCTTATCAGAAAATAATTGAATGCCTCCCATATCTTTTTCAGCAATCATTTTTTTCCAACCTGCTTTTGCTGCGGCAAGCTTTTCTTCAGGAGTATCTCCCTTAAAACCTCTCCCTTCATCAACAGAAATACTTACAAATTCAATATTCTTGTTATGATATTTTGCTTCCACTTCTTTTAAAAATGGGATTTCTCTTTTACAGGGCCCACACCAAGTGGCCCAAACATCAACATAAACGTATTTACCTTTTAAATCACTTAAAGAAGTAGTGCCTCCTTTATAGTTTTCGTAATTGACAAAATCAGGAGATGGTTTCCCTTTAAAATCATCGTATTGAGTAGCCATAGCTTTTTGTCTCTGGTACATTTTTAAAAGACCTTCTTGCATTTTGTCAAACCCTTGTTTTTCTCTAGCTGCAAAGGCAGAATCCATATTTTTAGAGCTTTCAAATAATTCAGTAAAGCTTTTGTGTATATCAGCAACCTTGGTTTTAAAAGCCTCCTCTTCTAATTTCAATAAGTCTGGTTTTAATTCCTTTTCCTGAATCAATGTTTTTTTAGCTATATAGTTACTGGTTTCAGCGCCTTTTCCCGTATATCTAATCGTTTCATCAAATGCTTCAGTATCTAAAGTTAGGTTTAATGCAACACCATCTTTTAGGAATAAATAGGTAGATTCTACACCATCAAAAAGATTAAAGATACCTGCTTCCACTTTTAAAGTATCAGAGAATGAGCCATCATCGTTTACCTTAATAGTTTTAGAATACGTTCTACTTCTTATAACTAAGGAGTCACTATTTTTATTGGTTATTTTTCCAGAGAGGGTGGCATAGTTTTTTGGCCCCTCTTTACAAGCTATTAAGGAAAGCGTTAAGGTAATTAAGAGTATCTTTTTCATAAATAAAATTTTATCAGCCCAAAAATACACATTTGTAGAGCCTTTTAAATCAATTTTGGAATATTATTAACATAATAACGTGGTTTTTGAATCAAAACTAGACTTCAAAAAGGCAAAATTTTTTAAGTGTCAACAACTAAGGCTGCCATAGTGGAAAAAATTAAATACTGATATTAGGCCTATTTTGATAGAGTTATATTTTAGCCAATTAACGAATCGATTTTAAAAATGTTTCTGGTTAATCTTTTGATTGAAATATCACTTCGTCGGATAAAACACGTGGCTTATCTAAAAGTTTTCAAAATCATTAAGAAAAGAGGTCAATAATCTAAAAAAGTAAGCGGATAATCTAAAAGTGATTTTTGCAGTTTTTTATGCAAGCATATATTTTCTACTTTTGATATACCCTCACATCTACATGTTTTCTTTTCTCTACTTATTTCATGTTAGAGCATATTTGATTAATAGCAGAATTAAAGATGCCCTCGTCTTACCAAAATTTAATAACAATGTTTGTTGTAAAATAACTGTACAACATTGAGCATGGTTATATCTCTTATTTATGTTAACATGGTGTTTTATTAATTAAACAAAAATGTTATGTTAATGTACAATTTTACCCAAAAACCGAAGAACAGTACTTACTGTTTTGCGTGTTGTTTTAATTTCTTAAGACAGCGGATTAAAAGTATGGTTCACCTAAGTGTTGTCATGCTTTTTTTATTGAGTGCTGGTTTATTGCAGGCACAAACAGTATCCATTGATGGAAACCCATTTGAATGGGGACAAAGTCAGATAACTTCTATCCCTACCCATCAGCATGTTCTTGATGCTTATGGAAGTGGTGTTGTAGATGATCAATTTACTGAAGGTTCCAAGGACTTTATGGAAGCAGGCAATACTGCTGCGCAACACTTAGTTTGGGCATATGGTCAAACCAAAGCGAAGAACGACATTGAAAATGCTGCTGCAGTAGTAATTGAAAATCCAATAATTGTTAATCAGGAAACTGGCCTTCCAGAGCAAAGAACAGGAAGGTTTTTATTTTTTGCTGGAGATAGAAGAAGCACTAATGGGGACGCGCAAATTGGATTCTGGTTTTATGTAGACGGGACCAGTCCTGTAATGGTGGATGGAAATGGTTATTTTGATCCTGAACATGGAATTGGCGACTTATTAGTTTTAAGTGATTTCACCAATGGAGGAACAAATCCAACAGTAACTGTATACAAATGGGTTGGTTTTGGAAATGGTGATTCTGGCCCGGATTTACAATTAGAATTAGTTAATGTAAATGCAGATATTGCTATAAACAATAAGACAGAATTTCCAATACCCATTGGTTGGGAATATGAAGGAGTCGAAAATGATTGTACAGAACCTACTAATCCAATTGAGCTTGCAGAGTATGAACAATGTTTAATTGATAAAAGTATACCTTATTATGAATTATTGGCTTTTTATGAAGGTGTGGTCGATGTATCCACTGTTTTGTCTGGAGTTGATATTTGTGATGCTAGCTGGCTATTAGAAACTCGATCGTCTCAGGAGCTAACAGCCTCTTTAGATGATTTTGCTGGTGGACAGTTTAATTTAACGCCTACAGCAAATGTTACTGGTGAAGATTTGGTATGTAATGCAGAATTCACCATACTATATGGTAGTTCTACTCCTGAATTTGGTGAACAAGGAATAGTTTATGTTTGGTATAAAAAAGGAGGAGAAGGAGAAGATGATGTCATAGTTCAAGATGGAAATGAAGAGGGACAAAATAGTGCTACTTACCAAGCTCAAGAACCAGGCACCTATTATCTTATAGTTTATAATCAAGGATGTCCGGTATTAGAACCTGCTGAAATCACAATTAATGAAGCACCATTTGAAACTTTGGTTGCTAATTGTCCTGGTGAAGTGTTGATTGATTGTACACAAGATATTGCTACAGCTTTCACAAATTGGAAAGCTGCTAATAGCTATACCTATACTGGTGGAGTTGGTGTAATTAACGGAACAATCACCTATCACAATAGTGCAGATGGAACGGGGGATGATGTTGGCATAGATGGTTTACTAGCTCCGAATTACTGTGATGGAGGTGTAGTTTCAATTAAATATGTTATTTCAGATGAATGTGAACAGATAGATCAATGTGTTACAAAGTTTACTGTTGATGCGGATGATAATCCACCTGTATTGACAGGAATGCTACCATCAGACGTAGAGGATATCAACGACTGTAAGCCAATGGCAATAGCAGACGCTCCAACAGAGGGAGAGATAG
>NZ_QRDX01000002.1:140744-149540 GCF_003386195.1 Seonamhaeicola aphaedonensis
ATCCACCTGTATTGACAGGAATGCTACCATCAGACGTAGAGGATATCAACGACTGTAAGCCAATGGCAATAGCAGACGCTCCAACAGAGGGAGAGATAGCGGCGTTGTTCACAGAAGACTGTGGCAGTGTGGTTGTAACCCGTTCAGGTCCAGTAGATGAAGGTGATGACTGTTTATGGAGCTTGACATACAGCTACGAGGTTAAGGACAGCTGTGGCAACTTATATGGATCATTCGATGTTAAGTACAGTGGAGGCGATAAGGATGCACCTGTATTGACAGGAATGCTACCATCAGACGTAGAGGATATCAACGACTGTAAGCCAATGGCAATAGCAGACGCTCCAACAGAGGGAGAGATAGCGGCGTTGTTCACAGAAGACTGTGGCAGTGTGGTTGTAACCCGTTCAGGTCCAGTAGATGAAGGTGATGACTGTTTATGGAGCTTGACATACAGCTACGAGGTTAAGGACAGCTGTGGCAACTTATATGGATCATTCGATGTTAAGTACAGTGGAGGCGATAAGGATGCACCAACTATTACACCTCCTTCAGGATATACAATCTGTAATGATGCTGTACCAGCACCAGAAGATGTTTTCGCTTCATGGTCTGATAATTGTTCAGCGGGCAGCAACAGTTTACCAGCAGAGAGTAGAGTGTTAAGTAGTTCTGGTGAATGTTCAGAAACATATACATATACTTTTAATGTCATGGATGAGTGTGGTAATCCAGCAGAAACTGAAACGATTGATATTATCAGAGAATTCGATAAAATCGGCGAATGTGAAACCGCCTTTGCAACTTTAGATCCAGAAATGGGTTGCTTTATAAATGATGGTTTCAGACGTTGGGGATGGACCAATTATTTAGAGTGTGAAGGGGAATACATCATGCCATTATATGCAGGTGCAGCACATTGTGATATAAGTAAAGGAACCAATGTAGGTACTGTAACTGTGGATTACTCAAATGGTATGGTAACCGTAACTTATGAAATAGATGATGCAGATAGTGGAGATGGTTTTGGCTATGTTATGACCGAAGCACATGTGTATGTAGGTTGTGATCCATACCCTATGAAGAATGGTGTAAATACGGTTGCTCCAGGGCAGTATCCATTTAACCCGATAAGCTTGGGTAATGTTAGGACTTACTCCGTTAAGGTTACAGATGTAACAGGACCAATTTATGTTATTGCGCATGCAGTAACTTGTAAAGTGTTGTGCATGTGTTCTCTAGATGAAAGTGATTTATTATCTGATAATGAAGGTGGAGGTTTAGATAATCCATTCAGTGGTAATATTTTATGTGAATCTGAAGACGATGAAGATACTTTTGGAGCATCATGTGATAACTGTCCTGGAGTTACTAATCAAGATCAGGTAGATACTGATGGTGATAATGTTGGAGATGCTTGTGACGAATGTCCATATGATGCAGACAACGATATTGATGGAGATGGCTACTGTGCAGATGTTGATGCTTGTCCAAATGATCCAAACAAAACCGAACCAGGTGATTGTGGTTGTGGGGTTGCTGAGGGCACTTGTGATGGTCTTCAGGCTAAAACAGTCGACTTTAAAGCTTATCCAGTACCGTTTGATGAAGAAGTTACACTTAAGTATTCATTTGATTATGATACGGATATTACCATTGAAGTATTTGATATGAAGGGAGCCTTAATAAGATCTTCTGAGGTTTCAAACTACTCTAAAGCGAGTATAGGGGAAACCAAGCTAGACTTATCTGGAACAGACAATCAAATGTTCTTTGTAAGATTAACAACTAATGAGGGAACCGTAATAAAGAAAATTGTTTCCTCTACACCTCAATAATACATTGAAGGAAGTAATAAAGCAAAAGAGCAGTTCAAAATGAACTGCTCTTTTTTTTAATGCTTAATAATTTTTAACGTTTGTATGATGTTGTCATCAAGAGCAGCTTTGACAATGTAAATCCCATCGGTTTGATTAGATAAATGTACTTGCCCTTTAATGCTGTTTATGTCTTGGGTCAAAACATGAGCTCCAAGTATATTATATACTTCTACATATCTTATTGCTGAAATAGATGATTTTAATGTTAGCGTTTTATCACTTGTATTATAAAAGTGACTAAATTCATTGATTTCAAAATCATCATTGCTGAGTGAAGGAGCCGAAGATGAAATCTCCACATCATCAATATGAAGCTCATATTGAGAAGATGGCATATTATGATGTCTAAAAGCGACATAAACAATATTACCGGCTAATGAAGAGATGTCTAAACTTCTATCAACAAAAGTTGTTCCTGCACCTCCATTTTGGCCTATAATTTCATTAAAAGATATACCACTTGATAGAAAATCAGAAGTATCATTACCTGTAGCTACATAAACGGTATAGTTTTCGTTAGCAAAACTTGGGTTGATCCCTCTGGCTTTCCAATTTAAGTAAATATCATCACCTGAAGAATAAGAAGTTATGTCAATACTATAAGAAATAATCCAGTTATCTGGAAATACAAATCCAGCAGCATCCCACGACCTTGAAACGATACATGGATTCCCATCTAAGCCTGGAGTTCCATCTAAGTCAAAATCTTGAACAAACCATTTGCGGTTATCCATATCAGCATCTATAAGGTCCCAACAGGCTGTAATTTTATTTTGGTCGCTAAAGTTTTCCTGAGCCGGTGGAACAGTAACATTACAAGCAACATTGGTTTCAGAAACCATAAAATCGAACCCTGAAGAGCTCCAGCGGTTATCAAATACAATATAATAGGTAGTACCACTAGAAATAGGGAAATTAGCTTCAGAAAGCAAATTCGATGGTGAAATATCATCGCTACTAGCTAAGCATGATAAACTACCGCAGGTTCCTGAATAGATATACATATTAGTGTCATCACCTGAGTTACTTCCCAAGTCCGTGGTTACGCTAGCGAATCCGTCCGTTGAAGCCGTATAAGCATACCACTCTGCCTTAGTTCCAGCGGTATTTGAGTCACATATTAAGGTCGCGGCACTTCCATTTATGGTACCGACAGAGTGACTTCCTGCAGAGATAGTACCTGGAGAAGCACATGAGTTTTGAGAGTTGATGTTAAAAGAAATTGTTAGAACACAACATAAGAGTAATATTTTTTTCATAATCATGTAGGTTAAGATGGTATCAAATATATAAACATAAAAACATTATAACCTATAAAATAGTCATTTAATCGATGAAATACATATAATTAACACAAAAAAGAAAGAAAATAAATACAATTATATTCATTTATAACTTAAAAATTATGGCAAGATTAATTTATTTATCTAATGTATTGACTATTAGGTCTTTAAAACTATTTAAAAATTTATTAAGACAGAATGTTCATGAGAATAGGTAAGATTATCGTTCCGAATTGAATCCTATTTTAGCTAAATATTTAATCGAAATGAATTCCTCGACGTTCTGTATAAGGGTTTCAGCAGAAACTGCTATCCCAAACTGTCAGACCGAGCTTGCTTTGCTGAGCGCAGTCGAAGCATCAAAGTCTCATTTCGGGATCTAAATAAAAGCCTTTAAGTTTTTGGCTCTGTACCATAATGCGATGTTGTTTTGAGCTTGCCGAATGAAACAAGCGAAACCTAAGTTGAACGCAGTTGAAGTATACATACTAAGGCTCTCCATTGCGGTAGTTAGTTTCAAGAAATTCTTTTGTTACAGGTATACAGCTTAAATATAAAAAGTAAAATTCATTAGTTAGAATAAATTATTAAATCCCAACTAATGGATTTTGTGTGAGGTGATTGATATAAACTAGTTAAGTACTATTTTAATCATCTTATAAGCATTTTCTGTACAAACTCTAGTAATATATGCTCCAGTAGCTAAATGACTTGTGTCAATTTCAAGATTTTTGCCAGTATCACTAATAGATAGAAGCATTTTCCCAGAGGTGTCGAATAGTTCAACATTACTCAAATTAATAGGAGATTTAAAATGTAGGGCTTTTGTGCCTCCATTTTGCCAATACTTAAGTTCATTGAGAGCAACATCTTCTATACCTAATACGGTCTGTGCTTCAACAACCACGTCATCAATATTCACGATAAATCCTTCATCGGGTACAGCATTCCAATGTCTAAAGGCTATATATACAGTAGATTGCCCTGCAAAGGATGACATATCAAGGCTCTGTTCTGTGAGTAAATTTATACCATCTAAATTATAGGTCATTGATGTACCATTCAATAGGTCATTGATAACCGAAGAAGTAGCTATATAAACGGAGTAGTTCTCATTGTCAAACTCTGGCCCATCTGGCGCTGCAGCTTTCCACTTTAATGTGATGGCACCACTAGCGTTAGACAAATCAATACTAGGTGATATAGCCCAATTATCAGGGGCTAAATTTACATCGCCGTTAATATCGTATGAAACAGATTTTAGAACTTCTTCCAAAATATTAGGATTAGATTCTAACTGGGCTTCCCAATCAAAACCATCGCTGCTGGTTTCATTATTAGTAATGGTCCAATCAGAAATATCTAAATCGTCAAAATTATCAGACCAAACCACTGTTTGGGAATAAACTGTTGTAATCATTAAGTAGAAAAGGATAAAAGTAATTTTTTTCATACGCTTATATTTATGGTTTTTTAATTGCTTTGACCACATATCTATTAAACATGTCAGTCTTTTTTAAATAGGCTAAAAATTTAAACTGTCTTAATTTACAAATATTTGCCATACCTATTATTTTTTTTAGATGAAAGTTTAAAAATGAGTTATGACCTGCTTTGTATTCCCTTTTTATCCGCTCAAACGTTGATTGATAAAAAAGATGGCCTTTTAAATAATTGGGCATTAAGGACTTAAAATTTTAATTTTTTTTTTGGGCATCCATAACCAAAATACCTGCGTATAAAGTGTGGGGATTGATTAATAGCATTTTCTTCTCTAAAAACAATAATGTATTTAATTGCTTACATTATTTGTTAAAAAGTTAGTATTTCATCGATTAAATGCTTAAAAATCAGATTAATTGAAATTAATTTAATAAGTTTGGTTTCCAAACCTACGATGTTATGAGAAAATTTTACAGGATAAGTCTTGTACTTGCATTATGCTTATACGCTTTCAATGTGCTGGGGCAAGACCATAGCTTGATTCAAAGAATTCCATTCGATTTACAAATTCAACTTTCCGATGCCATTATTGAAGGCGAAGTAATTTCTAAAGTTTCTTATCTGGATGAAATTCAGAACAGTATTTACACGGTTAACACCATTAAAGTATATAAAGTATTTAAAGGAGAAACTATTTCAGACGTAGTTGAAATAATCACACCAGGTGGCGTAATAGGCATGCAGGCTTTGGTAGTGTCTCATAGTTTAAATCTAGGAAAAGGAGATATTGGGGTGTTTATGCTCGAAAATACCAATACCTCTCAAAATATACAAAGCCAATTAAGTGACTCCAAATCTAAATACAGATCTTTTGGTGCCACGCAAGGCTTTTATAAATACGATTTAAGAACGAACAAGGCTGTAAATCCGTTTTCGATAACAAACAATATTGAGGAAAATTTCCATAAGAAAATTACTTTAGAGAGTGGGCAGTCAATTAAAGAGCTATCAGCGTTCAGTCTTAGGGAATATTCAAATAGTGAAGCATCCTTATCAAAAACAACTACCGTAAGTAAGTCATCAGTTTTGGCGCCGGCCATTACTTCATTTTCTGCCACAGATCATTCTGCAGGAACAAAAAGCGTGTTAACTATCAATGGCTCTGGTTTTGGAACTACAAAGGGAACCGTTGGTTTCAGTAACGCAAATTATGGCGGGGCATTGCATACTAATGCGCTAGATAATCAAGTTTTAAGTTGGTCTGATACACAAATAGAGGTAGAAATACCCGATGAAGCAGGAACAGGCACCTTTATGGTTAATACCGAATCGAATGGTTCCATAGAGTCTAGTATAAATTTAACGGTAGATTATGCCCAAATTAACCTGTCTTACGATATAGGTTCTGGTGAAGAAGATTTTCAAACCCAGCACATAGATTTAAATGGTACTGGAGGTATGACCTGGACTATAAACGAAGATTTTTACAGTTCCAATGCCCAAGTGCCTTTCGAGCAAGCCATGGATACATGGACCTGTGAGTCTGGAATCAATTGGAATGTGGGGAGCACAACCCCTTCTGCAACATTAGATCCATCCGATGGTGTTAATTTGATCACTTTTGGTAGTTTATCATTGGGAACCTTGGGGTATACGTTTTCCAGCTATTCGGCTTGTTATCAAGATGGTGCAATAAAGTGGTATGTTACAGATATCGATATTATTTTTAACAACAATATCAATTGGAATTTTGGTAGTGGCCCACCGCAATCTGGAGAAATTGATTTCGAAAGTGTGGCCGTACATGAATTGGGGCATGCACATCAATTAGGTCATGCTATAGATTCCAATGTGATTATGCATTATTCCTTATCTAGTGGAGAGATGGTACGTGCATTAAGCACCGAAGATATGGCTGGTGCCAACGGTATACAATATAGAAGTTCTAACGAACCTATATGTGGCCAATCCGTTATGGCACAAACGGCATGTTCAGAAGGATCTTTAAGTACAAACGAGCATATATTAGATGAAAATATCTCTATTTACCCCAACCCTGTAGCGTCCCAATTGTATATTAAGAAAAAAGGGGGGATACAAATAAATACTATTAGCATATATAATATACAAGGTAGAAAAGTACACACCGCTAAAAGCAATAAAACTTTAGAAACGATTCATGTAAGTAAGTTTACACCTGGTCTTTATATTCTTGAGTTAGAGACGGAATTTGGTTCTAAATCTGAAAAAATTATTATAAAATAACCGGTTATGTATTTTGGTTCAAATCAATTACCAATATGTCAGTTTGAGTGATCCCGAGTATTCGGGATCGTATCTAGAACTATTTCAATGACTAAAATTCTTTTCTCGATAGTTCTACTAAGAGCAGTAGAAGTACAAATGTTATTTATTTTAATCGTAAAATTTACTCGAATTGTCAATGTTTTATCAAAACCCACAACGGGTTAAAATAACTATTTGTTAATCAGTTTAATACACTTTATTTATAGCATATAAGACTTTTATAAATCCAGAAGTAATAAGCGTTTTTGTTAGTAAAATTGTTAGATCTACTGTCTATTTAAAGAGAAATCATGTCATTCATCGATAGAAGCTAACCTTTAGGCTAATAGTTATAAAATGTAAGTATATTCTTTTTTTTCTTACTCTTTTATTTCTTAAATTTAACTAACTTTTAGTAACTTAAAGGTATTTCTTTCCTAAGAGAAATCTAGATTAATAGCACAATTTAGATTATAAGCATTTGATTAATAGCAGTGTTGAATGCCCTTTCTCTACTTCCACTACCTTACATAGGTTATGTGAAAAATTTTTGTATTTAAATTTTTGTACGAGCCCTCACTCTACATGGTCTTTAGCGTATGGTTGTTATGTAAACATTAGTTATTAACCTTAAACTAAAATGTTATGTTTATGTACAATTTTACACTAATTAAAAGGTATTTAAAACTAAAGGCCTTTAAAAAATTATTATTGAGTTGTTTAGTTCTTTTTATGGGACTATCATCACAATTCGCTTTTGGTCAAAGTATTGATAAACTAGAACAATGGGCCAATGGTAGATTACCTTATCCCGAATTACAAAATCAAGGTTGGGTAACAGGAAATGTGGTAGCTTCTAAAGCACATTTTACCGAATGTATGACCATACCTTACAGATTAGAAGCATCTGGCTTACAAAATGGAATTACTTATAGAGTAAAAATAGGATATGATACAAAAAAAGGAGGCAAGCATGCTATTGACTATCTAACATCTTATGATTTTGATAGAAATCATGATTTATTTGGGCATGATTTAGCTGATGAACCTATATTACAATTTGATGGTCTTACAGTTGATTACAGTTTCTACGCACCTCCTGAAAAGGTTACTTTACCAACACCAATAGGAACACCTACACATGTAGATGCTGATCCTAATTTTACAGTAACAGAATTTGAAGCAGTAAGGGATCAAGGGGAAGCAGAAATTACAATTTATGGAGGAACAATTTCAGGCATAGGTTATCTAGATGGAGATCAAAATGTTGGTGATCCTGAAGGCACATTATCCTCATACATGTATGTTGATTTTACTTCTACTACAGGAAATGTATTAATGCTTTGGGGTGGTCATATTGCATCTTCAGAAGTATGGGGTGATGGTTTTGCAGCATCTGGTATTAATGGTAGTCCATATCATATGTTCGTTCAAGATTGTGCGGGACCAGATGGTATTGGAAATTCAGGTGATGATTTAGGTGGTTGTGGTAATAAAGAAGTACAATTAAGCGATCAAGCAGTACAAGCACCACCATCTTGTCTTGTTGAAGGACCTGATGATGTTTGTGCTGGAGGTGACCCTCTTGATTTTGATGCAACATCAGATACTGGAGAAACTTTCGTTTGGAGTTTAGATAACATAACTGGATCGGCAAGTCCATCCTTTGTTGGTGGTGTTAATACTGGTTCAATGATATCTGTAAACCCAGGAAATGGTGCTGGTACTTTTGAAGTTAATGTTACTGTTTCTTTGGCTTCTATGGGAGGTACGTTGCAATCGGAATGCGGTAAGACGGTTACAGTTTATGAAGTACCAGTAGCCGATGCAGGAGAACCAGAGCGTAAGTGCGATGTTAGCACATTTGACATCATGGGTAATACTCAAGCAGGTTTTACAGGTAC
>NZ_QRDX01000002.1:149635-153746 GCF_003386195.1 Seonamhaeicola aphaedonensis
TTTATGAAGTACCAGTAGCCGATGCAGGAGAACCAGAGCGTAAGTGCGATGTTAGCACATTTGACATCATGGGTAATACTCAAGCAGGTTTTACAGGTCAATGGTCAAAAGTATCAGGCACAGGATCTATAACAGATGTAAATAGTGCTAGCACTACAGTTACAGGAGTTACAGCGGGTAATTCCATTACAGTACGTTGGACGTTAACAAACAATGCAAATAACACTTGTTACCACAGTGATGATGTGACGTTGTATAATGATGAAGTACCAGTAGCCGATGCAGGAGAACCAGAGCGTAAGTGCGATGTTAGCACATTTGACATCATGGGTAATACTCAAGCAGGTTTTACAGGTCAATGGTCAAAAGTATCAGGCACAGGATCTATAACAGATGTAAATAGTGCTAGCACTACAGTTACAGGAGTTACAGCGGGTAATTCCATTACAGTACGTTGGACGTTAACAAACAATGCAAATAACACTTGTTACCACAGTGATGATGTGACGTTAACAAATAACCCGAACCCAAGCTGTTGGATAACTGGAGATAATGAAATTTGCCAGGGACAAGAAGTTCCAGAAACAGCAACATTTATGGCAAATACAGACATAGTAGATCCTTTAGATATAGATTATCTTTGGACAGGTCCTGGAGTAACAGGTATGACTACTAAATCTGTTTCAGGGCTAACCATACCAGGAGATTATAAAGTTAAAATCACTAATAATAAAACAGGATGTTATACAGAGTGTACACGTACGTTGAAATTAATAGGCATTCCAGTAAGTCCAAATGTTACACCTACCAATTATTGTGAGAACGATCCAGAGCGTCCTACTACATTATGCGATTATGCCAATTTAGATGAGATACCTAATCTCCCAGATGGTTCTACAATAAAATGGGTTGCAGCTACCAGAGATGGTAATCCTTATGATATGGGGGCTTTGATAGAGTGTGAAGAAGAAGGAGTATTTGCACCAGCAGCTCCAACAGCAGTTGGTGAATATAAATACATTGTTGAAATTGATACAAAGGATGGTTGTATTACCTCTTTAGGAGCCGTAACAGGTTTTAATGTATACGAAGCTCCAGACGTAGATGCCGGAGCCCCATTTGGTAGGCTATGTGCCGAGGCGGGTAGTGTATTCTTACCAACAAAATTTATAGATGATACTGCTCGAACCAATGGAATATCTCACGAAGATGGTTCTTGGATGGGAATTAGTATTGATGGAGATGGTAAGGAATATGATAATGGTCTTGTTGAGAAAGGCGAAGATGGTAAGTATTATTTTAATATAGGTGAAGGACCTTTACCAGAAGGTACATATACGGTTAGATATACCGCTGCAGATCCTGAAACGGGTTGTATAAACTATGATGACACGACCATTTTAGTCGAAGAATGTCAAGATTGTGGTACCGCATTTGGTGTACGCGTAGATGACCAAATTGGAGGTGTAGATACAGCTATAAGTACTTGCTTTAGAGAAGAAGGTTTCCGTCGCTGGGGTTGGACCAACCGTATTGCTGAAAATAGTGGTACTACGGTGTTAGACCTATGGAGAGGCGCAGGACGTTGTATCCTTGAAAAAGGACAGTACATAGGTGAAGTAAGAATTACTTATGAAGGCGGTTTTGTAAGTGTAGTATATGATATGGCTGATGGTGTTGGGCTTGATGAAGCACATCTTTATATTGGCTGTGAAAGCTATCCAAAAAGCCCGAGTGGAAGTTATACCGTAGCTCCGGGGCAATATACCTTTAACTCGTACGATTTAACATTTAATTTAGGTACCTATACATTAGAGCCTATGCCTTATGAAGGAGACATCTACGTTATAGCACATGCGGTGGCTTGTACGGATGGTAGTTGGGATTTCGATTACGGTTATGTACCAACATCATCAGATGGTGAGTTTGTTGTAGGTGGTGAACCAATACCTAATGCCTGTAAGGTAGATGTAGGTGGTGAGCTTGGTAAAACAGCAAGCATTAAGGCATATCCTGTGCCATTTACCAACGAAGTAAATATTGCCTATAAGTATGAATATGATACCGATGTGCAAATTAATGTGTACGACATTAAAGGCGCATTAATTAAACAAACAGAGGATACCAATTATGCTAAAGGCACCATTGGTACTCAAACCATTAACTTGTCGGAAGCTGATGATCAATTGTACTTTGTACGTTTAACAACCTCTAAAGAGAGTGCTGTTACAAAGATAATTTCAGCAAAATCTCAGTAATAGGCAATTTAATTAACATTAAAAAGAGCAGCAATTATAGCTGCTCTTTTTATTCTTTGCCACCTTTAATCGAAAAAATTGGTGTAGTAACTAGCTATTTGTATATAAGTTATAAATATTGGTAACTTAAATCAACTCAATGGCTCATTGGCTTTTTAAACCAAATTACTATGAAACAATTTCTACTTTCACTAGCAGTATTTTTTTTCGGCATATATTACCTTAACGGCCAGGGCTGTATAGCGCCTTTAGAATTTCCAGGATCATTGAGTTCTTGGAACAATGATGGTGAGGACTATATTTTAACCTCGGCCATCGAAGCTGGCGAATATACCACCATCAGCGGCATTACAGTAAACGATAACTATGAATTAACTAGCAATAGAACGGCAGTACCCAATGCAGATTATATAACAGTTACCAACGACTCTGATACACCAACGGTGATAGCCCATGGGCAGTCCCCCTTAACATTCAGCACCACAGAAACAAGCATTAGAGTGCATATTACACTAGACGGACCAGCTAACTGTACGGAAGACGATGACACGCACCGTTTAACGATTCAAAACCTGTCCCAGGCGAACTGCAACCAGCCCAGTACCTATACGGAGAGCATCAAGTACAAGTCTGACACGCGTATCGATTTTCAGTGGGAAGCCCCCATGCTGACCACTCCCGACAGTTATGATTGGGAAGTCGTTGCCGATGGTGCAGGACAGGGCAACAGCCCGATAGCTTCAGGCAATACTACAGAAACTATTTTTAGTACAGGGGATGTATTGTCTCCAGCAACGCCCTACGATGTCTATGTCCGATCGAACTGTAGCGGTTCGGGTAACGGTGTCAGTTCCTATATAGGTCCCATAAACATTACCACCAACCAATATCCTCCACCGGTGAATGATTTTTGCGAAGAGGCTATTTTTTCGTTACAGGAGACCGCGAAGGACAATTCAGGTGATGCCACGCCTATTAATGGAACTATACTAAGTGGGGCAGGGTCCAATACCGGTTTTGAGAACTGTAGTGTACTGGGCAATGTAAGGGACGATGTCTGGTATTCGTTTATAGCGCAGACCTCAAATGTCAATATTACCTTGGAGAATTTATCCTTCGATGGCGTTATTTCATTGTTTTCCGGGAGTTGCAATAGTTTAAATCCAGAAAGTTGTGCAGATGCTTCCTCTGGCAACGAGGAGCTTAATGCCACCGGATTAAGCATAGGCGACACTTATTTTGTAAGGGTGTATTACCAAGGGTTCAATACCGAGGGGCTGTCCAGTGCCACATTCGATTTAAAGATTTGGTCAGACCAGACCATTACCGATACCGATGAGGACAATTACAGCGATGCCGTGGATTGTGCCATAAACAATCCTTCCATATATCCAGGGGCGCCAGAAATCTCGGATAACGGTATTGATGAGGATTGCGATGGAGATGATTTAAAGACTTGGTATTTAGATTCAGATAGTGATGGTTATGGCGATAATGCTAATTCAACCTTGTCTAACACCCAACCGGCGAATTATGTTTCAGATAATACAGATTGTAATGATGCTAATGGGTCTATAAACCCTGGAGCTACTGAAGTATGTGATGGTATAGATAATGATTGCGATGGCGATATTGATGATGATGATGCTAGTGTAACTGGTCAAACAACGTATTATATAGACGCCGATGAGGATGGTTATGGGGATGAGAATGATTCAGGAACTAGTTTTTGTTCAGACCCAGGAACGGGTTATAGCCTCACAAATGATGACTGTAATGATAGTGTTGCTTCTATAAACCCAGGAGCTACAGATATTCCAGATAATGGCATAGATGAAGACTGCGATGGCGCT
>NZ_QRDX01000002.1:153843-279577 GCF_003386195.1 Seonamhaeicola aphaedonensis
ATCTCACAAATGATGACTGTAATGATAGTGTTGCTTCTATAAACCCAGGAGCTACAGATATTCCAGATAATGGCATAGATGAAGACTGCGATGGCGCTGATATAAAGACATGGTATTTAGATTCGGATAGTGATGGTTATGGCGACAATGCTAATTCAACCTTATCTAATACCCAACCTACGAATTACGTTTCAGACAATACAGATTGTAATGATGCCAATGGGTCTATAAACCCTGGAGCTACAGAAATATGCAATGGTATAGATGATGATTGTGCTAATGGTGCTGATGATGGTTTAACCTTTATTACCTATTATATAGATATTGATGAGGATGGTTATGGGGATGAGAATGATTCAGGAACTAGTTTTTGTTCAGACCCAGGAACGGGTTATAGTCTCACAAATGATGACTGTAATGATAGTGTTGCTTCTATAAACCCAGGAGCTACAGATATTCCAGATAATGGCATAGATGAAGACTGTGATGGCGCTGATATAAAGACATGGTATTTAGATTCGGATAGTGATGGTTATGGCGACAATGCTAATTCAACCTTATCAAACACGCAACCGGCGAATTATGTTTCAGACAATACAGATTGTAATGATACCAATGGGTCTATAAACCCTGGAGCTACAGAAATATGCAATGGTATAGATGATGATTGTGATGGCGACATTGATGATGACGATTCTAGTATCGTTGGGCAAACCATTTGGTATGCGGATTTAGACGGTGATGGTTCTGGAGACCCTGATACAAGTATAACATCTTGTAATCAACCTGATAATTATGTTGCAAATAGTAGCGACAACTGCCCAAACGATGTTAACAAGACTGAACCTGGTGACTGTGGTTGTGGTACATCAGATATGGACGCTGATGGTGACGGCACCCCAGATTGTAATGATTTATGCCCAGGTTTTAATGATGCAGAAGATAATGATGGCGATGGAATACCTAATGGTTGTGATGATTGTGTTGGTGATCCAACAGATAGTGATGGGGATGGGGTTGCAGATGCTTGTGATATTTGTTCTGGTTTTAATGATAATGAAGATAGTGATAATGATGGTGTTCCTGATGGCTGTGATATTTGTCCGGGAGAAGTGGATACTGATTCCGATGGTGATGGTATTTTAGATTGTAACGACAACTGTCCGAACGATGTCAACAAGACCGAACCTGGGGATTGTGGTTGTGGAGTAGCAGACACAGATTCCGATGGCGATGGTGTATCAGATTGTAATGACAACTGTCCGAACGATGTCAACAAGACTGAACCTGGGGATTGTGGTTGTGGAGTGTCCGATATAGATTCCGATGGGGATGGTGTATCAGATTGTAATGACAACTGTCCGAACGATGTCAACAAGACTGAACCTGGGGATTGTGGTTGTGGTGTGTCCGATATAGATTCCGATGGCGATGGTGTATCAGATTGTAATGACAACTGTCCGAACGATGTCAACAAGACTGAACCTGGGGATTGTGGTTGTGGAGTGTCCGATATAGATTCCGATGGCGATGGTGTATCAGATTGTAATGACAACTGTCCGAACGATGTTAACAAGACTGAACCTGGGGATTGTGGTTGTGGAGTGTCCGATATAGATTCCGATGGGGATGGTGTATCAGATTGTAATGACAACTGTCCGAACGATGTCAACAAGACTGAACCTGGGGATTGTGGTTGTGGTGTGTCCGATATAGATTCCGATGGGGATGGTGTATCAGATTGTAATGACAACTGTCCGAACGATGTTAACAAGACTGAACCTGGGGATTGTGGTTGTGGAGTGTCCGATATAGATTCCGATGGCGATGGTGTATCAGATTGTAATGACAACTGTCCAAACGATGTCAACAAGACCGAACCTGGGGATTGTGGTTGTGGAGTGTCCGATATAGATTCCGATGGCGATGGTGTATCAGATTGTAATGACAACTGTCCAAACGATGTCAACAAGACCGAACCTGGGGATTGTGGTTGTGGAGTGTCCGATATAGATTCCGATGGCGATGGTGTATCAGATTGTAATGACAACTGTCCAAACGATGTCAACAAGACTGAACCTGGGGATTGTGGTTGTGGAGTAGCAGACACAGATTCCGATGGCGATGGTGTATCAGATTGTAATGACAACTGTCCGAACGATGTCAACAAGACCGAACCTGGGGATTGTGGTTGTGGAGTAGCAGACACAGATTCCGATGGCGATGGTGTATCAGATTGTAATGACAATTGTCCGAACGATGTTAACAAGACCGAACCTGGGGATTGTGGTTGTGGTGTGTCCGATATAGATTCCGATGGGGATGGTGTATCAGATTGTAATGACAACTGTCCGAATGATGTGAATGATGACAGCGACGGTGATGGCGTCTGCGATTCTGAAGATACATGTTCAGGGTTTGACGATACAGCTGATGTCGATTCCGATGGTATTCCCGATGGTTGTGATAATTGTCCTAATCACCCTAATGTGGATCAAGCAGATTCCAATGGAAATGGTGTAGGGAATGCATGTGAGGGGCTGACTACTGAAAAAGTAGATGAATTAGATAATATAAAGATTTATCCTAACCCATTCAGTCATCAGGTAATTATTGATTTAGATTCAAAGTATAGTACTCAGAATTTAAACATAAAAATATTTGATATCAATGGTAGAATGGTTCATAATCATGATGTAGTTTCAGATAGAAAAGGACAAATTCTAATTAAAAATCTTCAAAATTTAGATGAAGCTGTATACTTTATCAAAATCTCATTAAATGCTTCTGAAGTATATACTATTAAAAAAATAATTAAGCACTAATTATTTAAGATATAGATAGGTTACAATAGTGTGGAAACTTAATACTTTAATGATCTAAAGTTTGTAAACAAGTTGGTCATAATCAACAATTTCAGGAATGATATTAAGGTTTAAAAGTTCTTTTTGAACCTTTAGAATAGTGTCTTCATCAATTATATCTTGCGACCACTCGGTTAAACTTAACCATTCTTGAACATCTTCTAATTGTTGCTCATATCTATTAGCAATGGTTTTATCAATACTTGGGATATGTTTAAAGTCAATGGTGGTATTATTAATAATGTTGAGAATAGTTCTTAAAGTTTCTTTTTCGTTTTCAATAAAATCTTCTCTAACCGCAATAACAAAACATGGCCAAGGTGATGGGCAATTGCCAATACTTCTGAAAGTTCCATCATCTACCAAGGGTTTTGTAGTAAACTTTTCCCAAAGAAAATAATCAGCAATGCCTTTTGTTAAACCTGCAACAGCCCCTTCTAGATTTTTAATTACTTCAAAATCTAAATCTTTTTCTAAATTCCAGTTATTGTTTTCAGCGTTTATATAGGCCATTAAATGAGAGCCCGAACCATATCTACTAATAGCTGCTTTGGTGCCTTTTATATCTTCAATGGTATTATAATTAGAATTTGCAGCCACGTGAATACCCCAAATAAGTGGCGATTGCACAAAGGTTTGTACAATCTTACTTGGGTTTCCAGCAATAATATCTTTTATAATGCCTTCAGTAAGTATTACAGCAATATCTATATCCTTATTTCTTAACGCCTTGCACATGGCTCCTGTACCACCATAATAATCGTGCCACCTCAAATCAATGTCCTTATCTTTATACTCCCCATTTTTTAGAGTTAGATACCATGCTAAATTAAAATGCTCGGGAACGCCACCGATGTTTACTTGCTTCATCAATCTATTTCTACAATTTTATTTAATGTATAAGTGATAAGATCTTCAATGGTTTTTGAAGGATTTCTACTAAAATTACCGGTAGCTCTATTGGCTATTATAGCATTAAGAGATACAGCATGATGTCCTAAAAGTTTAGCTAAGCCATAAATAGCAGATGTTTCCATTTCTATATTGGTAACCCGAAGACCATGATAATTAAAGTGATTCATTTTATGGTTTAAATCAGGGTTTTTAATGGGTAATCTTAAAATACGCCCCTGTGGACCATAAAATCCTGCCGCGGTGGCTGTCATACCTTTAAAAGTTTTATTGCTTTCTAGTTTTTTTTCTAACCACAGGCTATTTTTAACCACAATAGGCGATGCTTTGTCTTTGCTCCAATGAGTTTGCTGAATAAATGCTTGTTCAATTTCAGGGGTTTTAATAGCGTCTATTTGATAGAAGTGTAGCATACCATTCAAATCCAATCCGTACTCACTTAACACAAAAGAATCTACTGGAATATCTTTTTGAAGTGATCCAGAGGTTCCAACTCTAATAATATTGAGGCTTTGAAGAGTTTCTTTTGGTTTTCTGGTTTCTAAATCAATATTAACAAGCGCATCTAATTCATTTAAAACAATATCAATATTATCAGGGCCTATTCCTGTTGAAAGCACCGATATACGTTTACCTTTATAAAAACCAGTATGTGTTCTAAACTCACGTTTATGAATCTTAAACTCAATGGAATCAAAATGTTTGGAGATTTTTTCAACCCTATCTTGATCACCAACTAAAATAATGGTATTGGCTATATGCTCAGGCTTTAAGCTTAGATGATAAAGACTACCATCAGGATTCAAAATCAATTCAGATTCTTTAATGGGCATTTATGACTGTTTTAACGAGCTTATTTTCTTGTTTGTTAAATTGAAAGTCTAGCTTTCTAACACCACCAAAAAATGATTGGTCATTTATTTCAGTAGAGAAATTATGTTGACCTAATAAAGCTTCGTGTCCTTTTCTGTTTAACTTGATGCCTTTCTTGTCTTCAGTATAAAATATGGCCAGTTGTTTAATAATTCTGTTTAATTGCAAGTCTCCAAAACCATAAAATCCTTGATAGTTGAGAGCATAGCCTAAAAGGTGGTGTTGAGATTTTATAGTATTCCTGTCAATAATTTCTAGTATGTTTTTTTCTAAGGTACTCAAGCCACTTTTGCTGTTTGGAAAGCGCTTTAAATGGGCTTTCAAACAATTACTCATATAGTCAAAAGATGAACTTTTAACTATATAAGGTTTAAACAAGTTATGGTCTTTACCGTTATAAATTTGCCATAGTGTCTTTGCTAATTCTATGTCTTCATTATTGAGTTTAATTCTGTGGGTGTAATGAACAGCGAGTTCCTCGGTGCTAAGCTCTGTAAGTCCTTTAAGGTTTTTACTGCTGCTAACCCTCCCACTACAAACCAGAAAAAGAGGTAGTTTGATTCTCTTCTGTTGAATAAGACTAATAACAGCAATAAGATTGATATGACAAAACAAATCGTATTCAAACCAAAGCACAATTTCAGAATAACCATCGACATTATCTAGTTTACTTATTTCTGATTTAAACGCTTCAATGTCAAGTTCAATATTATAAGATGCGCTAAAAAAATGGGCTCTAGTTTTTAAAAAATCATCAGATAATAAATCCACATGTGTTGGTCCTTCACACAGCATTTCATGCCAAGTAATGATATCTCCACTATAACCAGTATCATTAAGATAATTAGTTAATGCAGAGCCATTAGTGATATGTAATTGGTTTTTTTTCAAGATTAACCTCCTACACGTTTTACATTAAAACCTTTGCTTATAAGGATATTCATTATTTTATCTCTATAATCGCCTTGAATAATGATTTTGTCACCTTTAAAAGTACCACCCACACTTAGTTTAGTCTTTAATTCTTTGGCAAGTTGTTTAAAGTCCTCTGCGGCCCCAGTATAACCTTCTAAAATAGTGATTGGCTTCCCTTTTCTTTTTTCATACTTACAAATTATGGGCTCGTCTTGAATCCATAAGCCATTACTATTATCTTTATTGTCTTCTGAAAGATTTTCAGAAACATGATCTGGAAATAGGTTTTTAAGTTGATCTTGTAAATCCATTTGTTTTAGTATTCAGTTGCTAGTTATTAGTAAGCAGTACTCAGTTGGTGTCTTACTGAATACTGAAGACCATATATTGTCTAATTCTTTATCAGCCCAAGTTCAATTAATCTTTCGTTTAAAAATGCTCCAGCTGTTATATCTTCAAATTGTTTGGGATTATTTTCATCCACGCAACTCTCAAGTACATTTAATTTCATATCACTAATGGGATGCATAAAGAAAGGAATAGAGTAACGCGATGTCCTCCAAAGCTCCTTTGGAGGGTTCACTACTCGGTGAATGGTAGATTTTAGTTTATTGTTAGAGTGTCTAGATAGCATATCTCCAACATTTATCATTAATTCATCGGGTTGGGCAATAGCATCAATCCAATCGCCTTTGTGGTTTTGAACCTGTAGCCCTTTACCTTGGGCACCCATTAAAAGCGTAATTAAATTAATATCGCCATGAGCTGCAGCTCTAACTGCTTCTTTGGGCTCTACTGTAATTGGTGGATAATGAATGGGTCTTAAAATAGAATTTCCATTGTGGATATACTTGTCAAAATAAGTTTCTTCTAAACCTAGATGAAGCGCTAAGGCTCGTAATACATATTTCGCCGTTTTCTCAAGCATTCTATAAGCTTCTTTTCCAACTTTGTTAAATTCTGGTAGTTCTTCAACAATCACATTATCTGGGTATTCGGCTTTTAGCTTATCGTTATTTTCAACATATTGTCCAAAATGCCAAAACTCTTTTAAATCCCCTTCTTTCTTGCCTTTAGCACTTTCCTTTCCAAAAGAAACATAACCTCTTTGTCCCCCAATTCCCGGAATTTCGTATTTCTGCTTCGTTTCAACAGGTAAGCTAAAAAAGTTTTTAACTTCGGTATATAATTTTTTAACTAAAGCATCGTCTAAAAAATGACCTTTTAAAGCCACAAAACCAATCTCCTCGTAAGCCTTTCCTATAGCATCTACAAAGTTTTGTTTTCTAGAAGGATCATCAGAGAGAAAATCTTTTAAATTAACACTAGGGATACTATCCATAAGATTATTTGTTTTTGAAAGTAGTATTACAAAAATACAAAAACAATGTTAAGTTTAATTCTAGTTTTTCTGGTTATCCGATGTGTTTTAGAACGAAAAAAATACTGTACTTTTGATTTGATTACTTTCATTTTATGAACAACGATTTTTCTTTAAAACCGCTGCAGTATTCTTCAGGAAATCTTGAAAAAGAAACATTAATTCAGTTGTATAAAAACATTCTGAAACCCAGATTGATAGAGGAGAAGATGTTGCTGCTACTACGGCAAGGAAAGGTAAGTAAGTGGTTTTCTGGAATAGGGCAGGAAGCTATTGCTGTTGGAGTAACCATGGCCTTAAATGATGATGAGTATATATTACCAATGCACAGAAATTTGGGAGTTTTTACCACACGAAAAATCCCATTATACAGGTTATTTGCACAATGGCAAGGAAAAATGTCGGGTTTTACAAAAGGCAGAGATAGGTCGTTTCATTTTGGGACTCAGCAATACCATATTGTTGGTATGATTTCACATTTAGGACCTCAACTTGGCGTTGCAGATGGAATAGCGTTAGCAAGTAAATTAAAGAATAAAAGACAAGTAACAGCAGTTTTCACAGGTGAGGGGGGGAGCAGTGAAGGTGATTTTCACGAAGCTTTAAATGTAGCTTCGATATGGCAGTTACCGGTAATGTTTTGTGTTGAAAATAATGGGTACGGACTATCAACTCCCACCAATGAACAGTATAATTGCGTTCATATTGCTGATAGGGGTATAGGTTATGGTATGGAATCTCATATTATTGATGGTAATAATATTTTAGAAGTTTACACCAAAGTTTCTGAAATAGCAGAAAGTATTCGCAATAATCCACACCCTGTTTTATTAGAGTTTAAAACATTCAGAGTGCGTGGACATGAAGAGGCTAGTGGTACTAAATATGTACCCCAAGAATTATTGGATTTATGGACTCAAAAAGACCCAGTAGAAAATTATCAGAAATTTTTAATAGAAACGGGGGTTATTAATACTGTTTTTGAAACTGATATTAAGAATGAAATCAACCTTGAAATTAACGAACATTTAGATGTCGCTATACATGAAGAGCATATACTTTGTGATAAAACTAGTGAGTTAAATGATGTTTTTAAAGAGTTTAAATATCAGAGTGTTAAGAGTAATTCTATGTTAAAAGAAACAAGATTTGTTGATGCTGTTTCTGAAGGATTAAAACAAAGCCTAGAGCGCTATGATGACCTAATTATTATGGGGCAAGATATAGCAGAATATGGCGGGGTATTTAAAATAACCGAGGGCTTTGTAGAACAGTTTGGAAAAGAACGTATTCGTAATACACCTATTTGTGAATCGGCCATCATTGAAACCGCTATGGGCTTATCAATTGCAGGTATGAAAGCGGTTGTAGAATTACAATTTGCGGACTTTATTAGTTCTGGGTTTAATCCGGTGGTTAACTATTTAGCGAAATCTTATTACCGCTGGAAACAAAACGCCCACGTTGTTTTACGAATGCCTTGTGGTGGCGATGTTGGTGCGGGGCCGTTTCATTCACAAAGCAATGAAGCTTGGTTTACCAAAACGCCAGGATTGAAAGTGGTATATCCTGCATTCCCTTTTGATGCTAAAGGATTGTTAATCACTGCCATTAATGACCCAAATCCTGTGTTGTTTTTTGAACATAAAGCATTGTATAGAAGCATTAGTCAGGAAGTGCCAGCAGATTATTATACATTACCATTTGGAGAAGCATCTATTTTGCAAACGGGAGAAGATGTTACAATTATTTCATATGGAGCAGGGGTTCATTGGGTTTTGGAAACTTTAAGCAAGCATACCAATATATCGGCAGATGTTATTGATTTAAGAACACTTCAGCCTTTAGATACGGCATCCATTTTTTCATCTGTTAAGAAAACTGGAAAAGCCATAGTACTTCAAGAAGACTCTCTTTTTGGAGGTATTGCAAGCGATATTTCAGCATTAATTACTGAAAATTGTTTTGAGTTTTTAGATGCTCCCGTAAAACGAGTTGCAAGTTTAGACACCCCCATACCTTTTGCTAAATCATTAGAAGATCAATATTTACCAAAGGCTAGGTTTGAAACGGAATTAATGGCTTTATTAGCTTATTGATGGCTTTATTAAAACTACCATATTTGCAAGTTAAATGAATGTAAATATGATAATAATATTTGTTTTATGTATTGCTTAATCATTTTAAGATTAGCATATTTACTAAAGTAATGATTCTTAAAAGATTTTCGAAAAACATCTCAGTTTTATAGAGCATATGAGCTACTTGGTCTCTGCTTCCGATAAAATAAAGGGATATGCTTCCCTTACTTGTTTAAACTCTTTTTTTGTTAAATCGTCAACTGACTTATGAAATATATTGTTAGCGTATGATTTTCTCAACTCATAATATGCTCTTGTGAGTTCGTTTTGAACTGCAATATATTGTCTATAGCTAGTTAATTTTGAGTTTTGTAACGATATCACCGCTTCTTTGGGATTATCAGAAGAGGTAATGTCTTTTTTTCCATTGCAATAGTTACAAGAGCCATCACCATTATTGTCTAGAAAATCTTTGGCAATATCTTTTAAATCCTCAAGTTTAATAATGGTATTTCCTTCTACCATAATTTGATCCTTGTCGTTAATCATTACTTTTAAAATATTGCGTTTGTTAATAGGAGGTGTACAATCTACTCCCTGCGGGCATTCTTTTTGAAGCATTCTATTGATACCTTCTTCTGTTGAAATAGTTGCTGTTACTAAGAAAAAAATAAGCAGTAGAAAGGCAATATCTGCCATAGACCCAGCATTAATTTCGGGTCTGAATTTTGAATGTCTCATAAAATTATAGTTTAAATGTTGCCTTTAGGCAGACAGGTTAATGTGAGTACATTCACCAAAAACAATACCATAAGAAAAATTGATTTACAGGGATCTTTATAATGATTACATAAGAAGGACAATGCAAATCATTTTAGTTCTGGAAGTTATCTTAGTGGGCATAGCGCTTTGAGCCACTCCACACTATACCGTTTGAAGATTTAAAGTTAATATACCTTCTGGATGACAAGAAAGTTTCTTGTGTGATTTGATTTAAACGATTTGATATGTTTTGTACTGTTCGCATTTTGATTGATGATTGATAAAAGTTAGTAAAAAGACGTTACTTATCTGTAACGTCTTTTTGTGTTCCAAGTGTAAGTTTTAGTGTTACTTAGGGTTCCTGAAATTTGATTGTTGTTTAAAGTTCTCATAATGATTCGTTTTTTTATTGATTATACTAGATAGACGACCATTTATTAATTTTGTTACAGTACTATGCATAGCAAAGTAGTAATTTAACATATTTTAACAAAAAAAGAAGGGTAGGTGTATATTTTGGGTGACTTTTATCTGTTACGGAATAGTTTTTGAGTTAAAAAGAATACAAAATTTTATGCTTTTAAAGATTATGAAATATCTTTGAAACATCCAAAAGTTATCATGTCACAACAAATAAGAACACATATTATTTTTTTTATTTTTCTATCGCTCTCTGTATCAATCCAGGCACAAATAGATTCAAAGAAGAAAAATGTATCTATTCCTGCTATAGAAAATGACAAGGATACCTTAGATGCTTCACCAACAACGCCTGTAAAATCTTTAGGTAATATAGGTAACTTTGGTGGTATTACCACACCAAAGCCAACTCCAAATCTTTCTATGCCTAAAAAGGAGTTCTCTATGTTTGGTGAAGATTTTGGAGACCCCGGTGAACTATATGCCGATAGGCTAAAGAAACACCAAAATTCTATTACTGATAAGTTAGAACTAGGTTCTAAAGGCAGTAAAGTAGATGTGTTTTTTGGTAATCACCGAACAAAATCAAAAACCGTTCAGGTGCTTTACAGAGATTATGGTTTAGAGGATGGCGATTTAATTAGGGTCTCAGTCAATGATGAAATTGTTGAATATAGAGTTGGTTTAGTTAATACCTTTAGAGGTTTTACAATTAAACTTAGGGAAGGTGTAAATAAAATTGAATTTTTAGCTTTAAATGAAGGCTATGCACTACCCAATACCGCTCACTTTAGAGTGGTTGATGAAAATAATAATATTGTTGCCGCCGATATGTGGGCGCTTTCTGTTAATGTGAAGGGGACGGTAAATATCATTAAAGATCCAAATTAAGAGACTATTGCATCAATTAGTTTTAATTCTTCGTTAGAGAATTCTAGGTTGTTTAAAGCCTTCACATTTTCTTTTAATTGATTTGCCGAACTTGCTCCCAAGAGCACAGAGGCGACAGCAGGTTGTCTTAATATCCATGCTATAGCCATTTGAGATAACTTTTGATTGCGTTCTTTTGCCATAACATTTAATTTTCTAATCTTTTCAATATTACTATAAACTGTATCAGTATTTAAGTAAGATAAACTTTTTGCGGCTCTAGAATCATTGGGAATACCATTTAAGTACTTATCGGTAAGCATACCTTGTGCTAATGGCGAAAATGCAATACATCCTACACCATTTTTTTCTAAAGTATCTAGAAGTCCGTCTTCCACCCAACAGTCAAACATAGAGTATCGAGCTTGATGCAAAATAAAAGGAACGTTCAACTCTTTAAGAAGAGATGCTGCCTGTTGGGTTTCTTCTAATTTATAGTTTGAAATACCCACATACAAAGCTTTTCCTTGCCGTACAATATCTGCCAAAGCTACCATAGTCTCTTCTAAAGGGGTCTTAGTGTCTGGTCTATGATGGTAAAAGACATCAACATAATCTAATCTCATACGCTTTAAACTTTGGTCTATACTAGCCATCAAGTATTTTCTAGACCCAAAATTACCATAAGGTCCCGGCCACATATCATAACCAGCTTTGGTGGCAATAAAAAGTTCGTCTCTATAATTTTTAAAATCTTCCTTTAAAATAATTCCGAAATTTTTTTCTGCAGAGCCATAAGGTGGTCCATAATTGTTTGCTAAATCAAAATGTGTAATTCCCAAATCGAAGGCACAACGAATGATATCTCTACCATTTTGAAGATTGTCTACAAATCCGAAGTTATGCCATAACCCTAAAGAAATTGCGGGCAAAAGAACTCCGCTTTTCCCAGTACGATTATAGATCATTGACTCATAACGCTTTTGTGATGGTTTGTATTCTGTCACTTCAGATTTATCGTTGATTTCCATAACTTGTTTATATTAAGTAAAAGTATAAATTAGTTTTGTAATAAAATAAAAAAGCCTTTAGAATGCATCTAAAGGCTTTTCAATATTAAATTAGATATATTAATCTTTTAAAGGTGTTACGGGTTTTTTATTTAAATGCTTTGCATAAAAGCCCATCATAGCTTCATATAAGGCAATACGGTTTTCTTCTTTTCCAAAACCATGTCCTTCATCATATCTCACCATATAGGGTACGTCTACTCCCTTAGTTCTTAGTGCACTTACAATTTGATCTGATTCATCAATATTTACTCTTGGGTCATTAGCGCCTTGAACAACAAATAGAGGCTTTTTAATCTTGTCTACATGAAATACCGGAGATACTTCCTCCATAATAGCTTTTTCTTCGGGAATATCAGAATCGTACCAGATTTCCTTTACTATTTTTGTGTATGGCTTCCAATATTCTGGAAACGAATCAAAGAAGGTGAAAATATTTGACACCCCAACATAATCAACACCACATGCATATAAATCTGGAGTTTTTGTTAAACCTCTTAATACAGCATAGCCTCCATGGCTTCCTCCATAAATAGCTGCATTGTCTCTATCTACCCAGCCTTGATCAATAACGTATTGAAGTCCATCTTCAACATCATCCATAGCTTTTCTTCCAATTTGCTTGAAACCTGATTCTAGGAACTCTCTACCATACCCACCTGAAATTCTAAAATTAACCTGTAGTGTAGCGTAACCTCTGCTTGCAAATAGTTGAGCCTCTGGATTAAAGCTCCAAGAATCTCTAATTCCCTGCGGGCCTCCATGGGGATTAACTATTACAGGAACTTTTTTACCTTCCAATGCCTCTTTGGGTAATGTAATGTAGCCATGTATGGTTAATCCATCTCTACTCTTAAATGTAATTGGGCGCATTTCTGCCATGTCATCTTCTACAAGATTTGGCATTAAATTATATAGAAGTTCAAATTCATCTTTTGCAGTATCATAAGAATAATAGGTACCATATAACTTATCACTTTGAATAAAAAACAAGTATTTGCTTTCATCATCAGTAATATCAGCTATTGAAATATTATAACCAGGGAATTTATCAGTTAATTTTTTATGCATTTTTTTAGCATAATCACTTACTGGCACAATAACTCTTTTTTCGCCTTCATATGAAAAATAGTCTAGTTCATAATTTCTGTGCCTTGAAATACCAAGTCCTGAGATATCATAATCGTCATTTGAATAAAGCATTTTTATGACTTTATCTTCTTTTAAATCATATAAGAAAATTTGTGTTTTATCTGTTTCAAGATTGGAGACTACATATGCTTCATGAGGGTTATCGGATGCATAATTGAAGGATGCAATACTAAAACTATCTTTCCAGGATAACTCCTTCTTTAAATCAAAATTTTCACCGTCTTCACTGTAATAAAAATCCATATGAACGCCGTTTCTCATTTTAACAAATCCACGTAAATTTCCATCTTTATCGAATACATAACTATTAATTGGATTCGAAGCATCTTCATTTTTATATAATTGTTCAACTTCGCCAGTTACAATATTAATTTTATAGGGCTCAAAAATTTGAGGGTTGTTCTGATTCATTGAAATAATCATATGGTCCTTATCATCTTTTAACCCGTTTAAGATATTAACCTTAACACCATCAAATGGTGTTAGTTCTTTTTGATTGGTACCATCTAAGTTTACCGCAAATAAATGATAGTCCTCATTTCCTCCCTTATCCATTATATAAACTAACCTAGCATTGTTTGCCCAACCAAAGCCTCTGATAAGTTCCTCTTTTTCTTCAATCACTCTTAAAACCTCTCCGGTTTTTAGATTCTTTACGTAGACGTGATTTTTAGCATTTTCGTCCTTTTCTCTATATGACATATAATCTCCGTTGGGTGATAAATTAAAGGAACTTGCTTTTGGTCTTGCGAAATAATCTTTTACGGTGTATTTGTAATTAGTAGGATTCCAATTTGCCAATTTTTCTAGCTCGGCATCTGAGGTAGGTAGGGAAGGGTCACCCGGTAGTGTTTTTTCAGTTTTTTCAAGTGTCAAAGGGAGTTCCATATCTCCTTGATAAAAAGTACCACTCAGAGTAGATTCATTCAAAGTTGCAATATATTTGACTCCCGCTTTTATGAACTTTATAGTTAAGGTATCATTGGTAAACGTAGTTTCATCCATTGGAATACCCATGGCGCCTTGCGCAGGACTATCCATGGTAGAAGTAAAACCTTCATCACTACTTTTAATATCAAAAACTAATGGTAATTCGGTTCCTTGTACCGATAAATTTCCTTTCCACGATCCTGTGATGTCTTGGGCTTGTATTTGTGTAGTTAAAATAATGAAAAGAATAACTACTGTGCCTAATTTTGAAATTGTACTCATTTTTTAGATTAAAATTGATAATTAAACGTGTTTTTAGTCATTCAAAAACACATCATAACACGATGTTAATTCAGTTAGAGTATAAATTTCAAGATTCGTTACAACATCAATGTAAATTTTAACATCAATTTAAGGTTTCTAATCTAGAAAGGAATTCTCTAAAGCAACTCTTGGTTAGACCTTTTTGGAATTATTTTTGCTTTCTCCAGAGCTTTGATAAGTTTTTGATTATATAATTTTATAGTTTTTTTTGAGTTGTTTGGGTCTATAAGGTCAAATGAAGCATGCCAAATTAAAGATTTGTCACTATTCGATTTTAGGTTATATATTGAAGTTTCAATACTATAAACTTTATAATTTCTGTTATCGTTTTGCTCAAAATACCTATCCTGATAAAGCAAGTAATAGAGAAAAAAACGTTTTAAATGATAATGGGTTTTTGCAGATTCAAATCCATATGATAAATTATTATCTACACCTTTAACTAGTGAAACCAAAACGCTATCATAATTGTAAGCGATTAATTTATTCACTTCTGATTCAATATCTTTTTCAGTATGATTGGTGTCTTGAAATAAAGATTCAAAAACTACATAACTCTGTAATGCGTTAATTCCTCTATTATTCAATTCAGTAACAAGTTGAAATTCAAATACTTTTCTAGAGTCGTGGTTAGGTGTTACACCAATTACTAATACTTTATGAGGTTTATATTCTGTAAACTCTAGATTTTTCCAACTACTAATCATTTTAACGGTAGAACATCCCCAAAAAAGGGCAATTAATAAAATGTTAATTAATAGCGTCTTCATCAGGTTTGTTTTCTAAAATGTTTGAGTAAATGAGCTGCTGTTCTTCTAAAACAATAATTACTAACCTCACATACTCATTTATGGTTTCGTTCATTGAATTTGGGTCCGTAATATCTATATACCCTTTCCATATAAGCTCTCTATTTTTAGAAGGACAAATGCAATACATAGAGGTTTCGGTATGATATATTGTGTATTCGTTATAATAGTCTGGATTGTAATATGCATCTTGATACCGTAAATAGTCTTCCTTGAACTTTATATAACTATTTTCATAATCATTAAAATCTTCTCTATAGTCAATCTTATCTTCAATACCAATGACTTTAGATAAAATAATGGTATCAAATCCATTATATATAAGGCTGTCTTCAAGAGATTTGAGTTCTTCTTCAGTTTTCTTATACGATGTAAAGGTAGGTGATAAATAATCAATACTCATTACCGCTTCTATATCTCTTATTGTAAGTTCATCTCGTAATTGTTTTTCAAATTGTACTCTTGCTTCAATATTTGGAGTTATACCTAAAATTAAAACTTTACTAGGGCTATAGGTTTCAATATCTGGGTTTTTCCAATTTTCAATCAATTCTGTTGAAAAACAACTTATTACAAGTGAACTGATAAATAGTAAACATAGGTATCTCATGGCCTTAGCGTTTTATTTTAATAAGCGCTTTTGTTTTGTTTCTTTTAAAATATCCTTAATGTGATTAAAGAGTTGTGATTTTTGTAATCTGTAATTTTTAAAAAACGTACTCACTTTATAAGCATATTTTTCATGTGCTTTCTTATAAGCGCGCTCCTCTGGTAATTGGTCCATACCATCAACCATTATTTTAAGATCTCTGGCGTGTATTTTTATGATTTCTATCAATTTGTCTGTTACTTTTTGAAGCTTACTTAGGTTATTTATAATGACTTTACTTTTGTTAAAATGTTTTGAATCTGTGAGTTGTAAGGTGTATGTTTTTATTAAATCATTAAAAAACAATTGCTCATCTCTAGCAAATTCTAATTCAGATAACTATTTTTTTGAATCATTATGCATTACTTCTGGACTCAACCATACAAGGTATTTGTGATTGGTTTGTATTGTTTTCATGATATAAATTTTAAAGTTAAAAAAGGCAGAAAGTTTTACTCTTCCTGCCCGATACATTCTAAAGAACTTCTATTACTTTTTTAGGAGGTTCTTTTACATTGGTTTCTTCCTTTTTCAAAAGATTTATTTTTAAAATACCGTTTTCATAGGTGGCTTTAATATTTTGGTCAAAATCAATTGATGGAGGCAGTAATAATGATTTTCTAAAGGATTTATAACTAAATTCTTTACGGGTAAAATCATCTTCTTTTTCCTCCTCTTCAATTTCTTTTTTTCCGCTTACATGAAGCACATCGTCTTCTATGGTTATTTCAAAATCATCTTTATTGTAGCTGGGTACCGCAAACTCAACTTCAAAATCTTTTTCATTTTCTTTAACATTCATTGCGGGCATTAAGCTATCTTCTTCTAAGAAATCACCATTAAAAATGTCACCAAACCTTGAAATATTACCCCAGTTTTTATCAAAAATTCTGTTATCCCAAGGTGAAATTAATAGGTCTCTAAAGGGCGACAACCTATTTTTTCTTCTTTGTTTTAATAATGTTGTCATGATATTAATTGTTTAGATTAAACTTGATTCTAGCCCTAATGTATTTATAGAAATGGGTTTATGCAATGATATATATCAGTCTGAAAATAAAGGAATTGTTTGATAGCTGAGATAGGATGGAGTATTTTTTAAATAACTTTTGAAGTTTAAAAGCCTGATATAAATTAATCTATTACTAAATGATAATTCTATATCATTACTTTGTCAATTTGTAACAGCTTCGGGATAGTACAGTTCCATTTATAAACATGTTTTATTTTAAGTCTAAGGGCATCCAAAGCAGAAGGCTCTCCATGTGTTAAATAAACGGTTTCAGGGATGTTTTTAATAAGCTTCATCCAATCAATTATTTCGTTTTGATCAGCGTGAGCCGATAGACTTTCTATAGTTCTAATGTTTGCCTTTACAGGATAATATTTTCCAAAGAATCGAATTTCATGAGCACCTTCTTGTAATTGTCTCCCTCTGGTTCCTTCAGCTTGATAACCTACCAATAAAACCGTTGTTGTAGGGTTGTCTATGATTTGTTGTAAATACGTAAGAACGCGTCCGCCAGTAACCATTCCACTTCCAGCAATTATAATTTTTGATCTTTTATCATCTATAGTTTCCCAAGTTTCTCTGTAAGATTGAATAATGTTTATGTGATAGCACATGGCATTATAATCTTGAGTTGATAATTTATGCCACTTTGGAAAGCGATTAAAGACTTCTAAGACGTTATTGCCCATTGGACTATCTATAAAAATAGGGATGTTAGGTATTTTGTTTTTTTGATAAAGTCTCCATAGAATAAACATTAAAGTTTGTAAACGTTCTACTGCAAAGCTTGGAATAATTAGATTTCCTTTTTTTAAAATGACTTCATTTACAAGTTCAGTAAGTGTGTTTTCAATATTTTCCTTAGGGTGTAGTTTATTGCCATAAGTACTTTCTAAAAATAAAAAATCTGCCCATTCTGGTTTCTTGGGGTCTTCTAACAAATAATCATTAGGTCTTCCAATATCTCCTGAAAAAACAAAACGTTTACTGTTTATATCTAGTTCTACAAAAGTAGCTCCTATAATATGTCCGTTGTATTGAAAACGGTAGGAAATATTCTTAGACAACCTAACCCATTTATCAATCATTTCAACATTAAATAGTGTTATTGTTTTTTCAACGTCTTCTTCAGTGAAAAATGGTAATGCAGGATGGTGCTTTGAATATTTTTCTTTGTTTGCTTTTTCAGTATGTTCTGCGTGTATTTTTGCACTGTCTTTTAGAATGATTTCTGCTATAGCCAAAGTGGGTGCCGTACCAATAATTTCACCTCTAAAGCCTTGTTTTACTAATCTTGGTAAATAACCAACATGATCTAGATGCCCGTGAGTTAATAAAACTACATCAATGGTTTGAACATCAAAAGGGATATTATTCCAGTTAAGATCTCGTAATTCTTTTAAACCCTGAAACATGCCGCAATCTATCAAGATGTTTTTTTCTGAAGTTTCTAATAAGAATTTAGAACCAGTAACTACACCAGCGCCCCCTAAAAAGTGTATGTTTATATTTTTATTCATGATTTTGACTTTCACAAAGCATAACTATTTCATTCATAATCTTCTCTTTTCGTATTTCTGAAATTCCTAGATGATCGAGATAGAAAACATCTCCAATTAGTTCTCTACATAGTATTATGTCTCGGTTTATTAGAAATTGTTTTTCTCTTTTCGTTAATAGTGTAGAAACCGTAATAGGGTAGAGTGCTAAACGATCTATACGGTCTTTTAAGCCGTCATTTTTTGGATAATCCCAACTGAGTAAGTACAGGTTAGCACAACTACCATATTGTATGGCATCTTCTGTGAACCGTGTATTAGTTACTACCCATCCTTTGGTAAGCTTAGAAGTATTTTTGAAATTCCTGTTCCAATGTACTTGTACATCTTTATAACGTGAATTAATATAAAGAGGGATTTTTACATTACAATTAAGTCCTTCTTCATTGTGAAATTTACATTCAACAATGGTAGTTTCATTATTTTTATGAGCTAATATATCTACTTCGTGAGTTACACATTGACCTTGCAATATCTTACCTACTTCTGTTCTATATCCTGAAAACTCTAAAATAGAACTTACAAAACGTTCAAAAGGAAAACCTGTTGGCCCCAATTCATAGATTGCTTTTTTTAATTTGTATTTTGAGGCTAGATAACTTTTCTTTCTTTTAAGTAAGGCGTAAGCTCTGTTGTAAATTTCATTAGTAGAAATACCATGATATAATTCGTCTCTTACCTTATTGATTATTTCATCAATTGTTTGAGAATCTGCTCCGGTTCGGTTTAGTGAAGTTCTTAACTTATTTAATGAAAACTTAACTTTTGTACCAGATGTTTTTATAATATCAATTGTATTAGTTTCCATTTTAGATATACTTTGTGAAGCAGCAGCACTTAGTGATTTTGGTAAAGCAAAGGATTGTTTAATCAAAGTAGGTTTTTACCCAAGCAATTACTTGATTATTAGTCATACTATCTACCTTTATTAGATCTATGACTTTAGATTCCAAATCTTTGTAATTATTTGATAATTCCTTATGAAATTTTAATCCAGTTTCGGCAGGTCTAAAAAGAACGATAGCCTTAGCATCTTTAACTTTCATTGCTAAATCTTTAAAATAGTCCTTTAATTGATGTTTCTCTCGTTCTAGATACTTACTGTCTTGTACAACATCTATTTTGCGTTTCATTATTATCTATATCTTAATTTACTTGAAAAAAGCATCATTCAAACAACCATTGTCTATCTGTTTAGGTATTAGCGGTACCTATGCAGGAATAACTAAAAAAGGTATGGTTGGATGAAATCCTAACTTTTTTATTATTGGCTCTTTGGTAAACTTTTCAATAATACTTTTTTTATAGTTTACCATGGCTAGAATATCAATGTTCAATTCCTCAATGAAATCATTAATCTCAGTTGTTTTATTTGCATAATTTGGCATCCAATGATATGAGTGCTCATAATTAGATAAGAATTTATCTAAAACAGATAAATTGCGTTCTTGATTATCATCTATATATTCTTTTTCTTCAATATGAAGAACCCTAATTTTAGAATTATACAGTTCAACCAATTCTTTTAATGTGTTTAATTCTTTATCTGCATAAAGCCTATTAAAATCTGTGGGGAATGCAACTTGATGAGGTTTTACAAAATCAAATTCATCAGGAACTACTAATAAAGGACAAAACGGATTACTTTTAATAACATGCACCGTATTGCTTCCAAAGAAGAACTCTTTTGAAGCTGTGCTGCCTTTAGTACCCATAACAATCATATCAATATTTAAATCTTTAATAGCTTTTTTAATTGCAGTTGTTAAATCTAGTGTGCTCAATATTGTTTCAAATTCATGATTTGCGTTAGCATTACTTGTTTCGGATAATTCCTTAAGTGCTTTTAACTCTTTTAAAGATTCCTTTTTCATTGTTTCCAATAGTTTATTAGAAAGGTTTGATATTACAGAAATCTTTATTACTTGTGAGTTTAGAAAGTAAAATGTGCATTCTACATCAGCATAAAGCTTCAGGGCATAAACTGCAGCACTCCAAGCATTATCTGAGAAATCTGTAGGTAGTAAAATATTTCTTTTCATATTGTTTGGTTTTTATTGAGCAGGAATCACTAAGAAGGGAATATTTAAGTGGAAACCTATTTGATTAATTGTAGATTTAAAAAATAAATTTTCAAAAAAGGAGTGTTTATTATTAATCATAACCAATAGATTGATATGTGCTTTTAATTGAAAATCACTAATGGCCTGAGGAACCGTTTGATTACTCACACTGTGGAATAAATATGATACACGATTAAGGTATGCCTCTAGTTTATTTTTATTTATATTTTGTTTTTCAGAGAGATCATAGCCGTAAGACACATTTAAAACATTAATTCTAGTTTCGTAAAGTGAAAGAATATCAATGATAGGTTTCATGTGAGTATCATCGAATTCAATCTCATAATCTGTAGGAAATAAAACTTCCTGGGGTGATTCAAATACATAATTTTCAGGTATTGCTAAAATGGGGCACTTAACATTTTTAAAAACATGAACAGTATTAGAGCCAAACAAAATTTCTTCAATCCCAGAAGCCCCTTTAGTGCCCATAACTACATAATCTATATTTTTCTCTTTAACCATATCCTTTATTTCTGAAACTAGTGTGTTAAAAACAGCTTTAACCTCTATGGCATGCTTAGGGTTATTGTAGTTTAAATCAATTCGTTCTTTTAATTGGTCAAACTTTTTAAGCGCTCTTTCCATTACAGCGTCACCCAAACCATATTGAGTTGGATTGCCTAAAACAAACTCTGTGTGATATATCATTGGTGTATAAGTGTGTAGTAGATAGAATTTACAAGTTACATCTTTAAAAAGTTGCATAGCGTAGCTTATGGCATTCCAGGAATTGCTTGAAAAATCGGTAGGTAAAAGTATTTTTTTCATGGTTACTAATGCTTTATTACCAAAGTTAGGTACCTCAAAACACATACACAATGATATATATCAGATAGAATCTAAGCTATGAGGAGGGGTTAAGGTTTTGTTTATAATAAATTAAAAAAGGGAGTATTTATAAAAAAACTCCCTTTTTCAATCACAATACAAGTTGTGAAATAATTAATAGCCATTAAATAAACAGAAACAGGAAGATAGAACTTCCTGTTTCCTTTATTGAAATATTTAATTCTTTTAAACATCCTTTTCTAATCATTAATATTTTCAATAGTTATATTAAATCTTTGGATATCTAATAGATTTAGATATTTCTAAAACAGTCTTTAGTATTTTGAAATCCAAAAACTGTTTTTATAAGGTAATCAATGTCATTGTTCAACTTTCGGTTTTCTTCAACATAAACTTTTTAACTAAAAACTATGCTGATGTTTTCATTTTAAACAATAGCATCAAACACCTTACTTTGTGTTATTGTTTAAAATAACACTTAGGCTTTTTCAATACGTAATAGAACTTTTTACTTATTGTACTAATATATGCTTGAAAATATTAATAATAAATGATATTCCTCAGTTTTAATGAAATTTATGATGGAATAATTTCATAAGCAATATTTAATAAAAATAGACCTGTAAATAACAGTAGAGTATAAATAACTTGCACTAGTTTAATATTCATGATTTGTAAGGCTGGTACTGCACGTTTTGGAAACATAAATAGTGATAAGCCAATAAACAGCGATGACCAACCAATAACTGTGATTAAAAGTTTCCAGTTTGGTTCCCAGACATTATGGAATAAAATATTTATTAAGCCTACAATAATAGCTACAAATGCAGAGATAATTAAAAATTTCTCATCATGAAGATCATTAAAGATTTGTTTAATGCGCTTTGGGTTGAAACTTAGTATCATGAAGAAAATGAGTAAATACCAACCCCAGAATTTTGCTAAAAAAATTGATATATCCATAGTGTTTTAATTATTCATGTAACACCAAAAAAGGTGTTTCTGTATTATAACTTATTTGTTCTACTTTAGAATGAAATAGAATTTGTTGAAAGTAGTTAAGGTTTTTTGCTACCATACAAATCATGTCTGTATTTCTACTTTCAACAAAACATTGTATGGCATCCTCAACTTTTTTATTGGTTAAATAGTGGAAACTATGACTAAAATGTGCAAAATAATCCTCTAATAAATCCCTATTTCTATTTTGTTCTCTATTTAAATTCACTCCATTCTTAGAGATATGGAGAATTCTTAATGATGATGGGTGTTTTTCTAAAATTTCAGTTATGGGTTCTAAAATGCTAATATCATATGTTAATGAAAAATCTGTAGGGAAAGCAATTTCTTTAATTCCTGAAAAATTAGCAAGCTCAGGAACTGCCAGAATAGTACATTTTACTTTTGTTATAACACTTCCTGTATTACTTCCCACTATAACTTTTCTTAGTCCAGAGGCACCTTTGGTACCCATCACAATACAATCTATTTTTTTTTCTTCTACATGGTTTCGAATAGATTCAATAAAAAATCCGTAATCTGAAATAGTATAAAACTTATGCTTATTATTTGCAGTAAATTGTTTTGTAATACGTTTTAACACCTTGCGTAACTCTAATTTACCTGTTAAGGTGTGGACGTCATTTATAGTATCCTCTTCAGCAATAAAATGAGAGTTATCAGTCGTGAAGTTATCAAACCTATTTATATGTAGTAAATAAAAATTACATATTTCGTCTCCAAAAAAATTAATAGCATATTTAATTGCATTCCAAGAGTTTTCTGAAAAATCTGTAGGAAGTAGTAAATTTTTCATCTGCTAGTATTTTACTTACACTAATATATTTAGTAGACACTTAAAAGGAAATGATATCGGTCATTTTAAGCTCATTAAGCTAGCTAACAGATTTTTTTAAGCTTTTCAATATCAATTACTTTAATGTTTCTGCCATCTGCTTTAATGATGCCTTCTTTTTTAAAAATTGATAAAGTTCTAATAAATGTTTCGGGAGATATACCAGCAACACTAGCTAAATCATTTCTTGATATTTTAATGAGTTTATCTGGATTGCGGTTCATTTTTTCAGCAAATTTCAAAATGGTAGCTGCCGTTTTCTTGTTGACAGAGCTATAAGCCATTTGAATGAGTTCTTTCTTTACAGTAGACAGATTATCAGCCAGTAATTCAATAAGCTCAATAGCCACTTTGTGGTTTTCATCGAGGATTTTCTTAAACTCTAAAATAGAAATCCCAACTAATTTGGTGTCCTCAATTGCGGAGGCCGTTTCTCTATGAGGTGAGTTTTGTGTGAAATAATTGTATCCAAATAAATCATCTTCTTTATATAAGGCTGTAACAAGTTCTTTGCCTAATTCGTTTATTTGATAACATTTTACTGCCCCTTTGCTTATTAAGTAAATATAGTTAGAGTGGTCTCCTTCACGATATATAATTTCTTCTTTGTTAAAAGCAAATTCGTCTCCATAATCATCAAAAAAAATCTTTAAATCGTTAAGTGTTTTTATTTTTTCATCATCTTCTTTGGGTTGTTTATCCCTTTCTTTTAGAATAGACACTTTTGCCAAACGACTTTCAATAGCACTTATGAGATCATCTTCAGAGAATGGTTTTGTAATGTAGTCATCGGCTCCCAAATTCATGCCTTTTCTAATATCTTCGTGCTCTGTTTTGGCAGACAAGAATATGAAAGGGATATACTTTGTTAAATTACTTTTATAGAGTTTTTTTAGAACGCCGTAGCCGTCAAGTTCTGGCATCATAATATCGCATACAATAATGTCTGGCTGGTGTTTTTTTGCAAATGTTACCCCCGTTTTACCATTTGATGCAGTTAAGACTTTATAGTTATTCAGTTCTAAAAGTTCGGCCGTATTTTCTCTTAAAACAACATCATCTTCTATTAATAAAATTGTTTTCATGAGTTTGAATTTTATTAGTTTGTGCCTTCAAGGTTGTATTCCATATGGATTTGTTCAGCATTATTTGGAAAGCTAATTTTGAACGTAGAACCAATATTTTCTTCACTTTCAAATTTTATAGTGCCTCCCAAATTTTCTAAATGGTTTTTTACAATATTTAATCCTATGCCAGTTCCTTGAGTGTTCATGACATTATCAGCTCTAAAGTATCTTTGGAATATTCTTGCTTGATCTTTTTCAGGAATACCAATACCTTTGTCTGTTATTTTTAAAGTTGTAAACCCATCATGCTGTTTAATGTTTAAATCTATACAGCTTTCTTCAGGTGAATATTTAATGGCATTGTGTAATAGGTTAGAAAAAATTAACTGAATAATCTTTTCATCTTGGTAAACCGATATGTCATCAATATCCTCTGGATAATTTATTTTTTGTCCTTCTTTTAATAACATATTGTAATCATAAACGACCTCATTAACAACCTTACTTAATTTAAAATGGGAATACTTGTAATTTACCTTACCAGATTCTAATTTTTCAATAGATAAAAAGTCATTTAAAATATTATTTAAAAAATGTACTTTGTCAGTAATTATATTTATGTGCTTATTTCTTTTTTCTTGATGTTCGGACAATTGGTATTTACTTAAGAGTTGTGTAGAAGTTAATATGCCACTTAAAGGTGTTTTGAATTCATGAGATACTAGAGATAGGAATTTAGATTTTAATTCATTTAGCTCTTTCTCTTTACTTAAAGCAATTTCTAATTGTTGTGTTCTTATCTCTACTTCGTTTTCAAGTTTGGTGGTGTAATTTTTCCTATCCGTTATATCTAAAACAATAGCAACAAATACTTTTTTTTCTCCTAAGTCTGAAATTTGTAAATGAACCTCCACAGGATAGGTTGAGCCATCTTTACGTTGATGTACTGTTTCAAACTCAATTTTATCCATATTTCTATTTAATAAGGTGTTAATAGATTCTTTTAAATTAGACACATTGCTTTTAGTAGTAATTTCTAAAGGGGTCATTACTTGCAATTCATCTAAACTAAAGCCTATGTTCTTTTTAGCTCCGTAATTAGCATTTATAAACTTTAATGTTTCAACATCAAATACATAAATTTCGTTTAAAGATTCATCAAAAATAGTGGCTAGATGATGTCGTTCTTCTTCTACCTGTTTACGTTGGGTAACATCGTTTTGTATACCTATGAAATTTGTTACAATACCCTTTGTATTCGTTATTGGAAAAACATAAAGATCATTCCAAAACATAGTGCCATCTTTTTTATAATTACGAAGTGTTGCCTGACAGCTTTCACCTTTTTTAATAGCTTCTCTTAGTTTTTTAAGTGGTGCTTGGTCTCTATCTTTACCTTGCAAAAATCGGCAATTGTGATTGAGTATTTCTGTATTAGAATATCCGGTAAGATCTTGAAAGGCTGAATTGAAAAATACCACAGGGTTATCGTCTTTTAAGGCATCAGTTATTATTATACCATTTCTAGCAGATTGCAATGCTTTGGTTCTAAGCATTAGGCTTTCTTCAATCTTTTTTCTTTCAGAAATATCCCTAATCAAAGCCATTACATAGGTTTTGTTGTATATTGAAAATGGATTCAATTCAATATCCATTGGAAAAATAGCGCCATCTTTTTTTAAGCCATAAATATTTTTGGTTTCTCCCATTTTTCTGCGAGTCCCCCTTTTTAAAAAAATGTTGAAAAAAGTAGTGTGTTTTTTACGATAATCTGCCGGAAGAAGTAAACTTAGTTTTTTATCAATCAACTCATTTTTAGAATATCCGAAAATGTTTTCAGCAGCCAGATTAACCTCCATGATTTTTTGTTGATTATCAACAATAATAACACCTTCAAAAACGGCCTCCAATAAAATATTAAATATCTCTTGATCCTGATTGAACATGATACACTATGTTTTTCTAATAATTACAAATTATTATTTATAAAGTTACGAATTGTTCATTTGGATTTGACTGATTTTTGTCATATGAAAAAAGCTAATAAGTGTCTAGTTTTATTAAAACTAAATTTTGTAGACATGAAAACTCAAAAAAGGATGACACTCAAGTTCTATCAAAGTCTTGGCAGGTTATTCTATGCCATAGCCGCCGCTGACAAGCAGGTAAGAAAAGTAGAATTTAATAAGCTTAAGGAGTTAGTTAGAGAACAGTGGTTACCTTTAGATTCTACAGAAGATGAGTATCATTCAGATGCCGCTTATCAAATAGAAATTGTTTTTGATTGGCTGAATAATGAAGAAAACTTAAATGCTCAAGCTTGCTATGATGCCTTTATAAATTACAAAAATGAACAGCCTCATTTATTTACTGAAGAGGTAAATAGTCTCATTCTTAAAACAGGTAATACAATTGCCAACGCATTTGCAGGTATAAATAAATCAGAACTAATGATGCTAGCCAATTTAAGTATAGAATTAAAGAAATAGGTTAAGACTAAGTTTTCTTATATAAAATGCTCCATTGAAGGTAATATTTACTTGACCTATTAATTGTTATTACATCAAAAATTGATTTGAAAAACAAGAGATTACTTGGTTTATAACCCTTTTTTAAATAATTATTGAAATGTCATTTATAGACTATTATAAAATACTAGGTGTGTCAAAAACTGCCACTGAGGCAGACATTAAAAAGGCCTACCGGAAATTGGCACGAAAATACCATCCAGATTTAAATCCAAATGATACGGTAGCCGAAAAAAAATTCAAAGAAATTAATGAAGCTAATGAAGTATTGAGTCATCCTGAAAACAGGAAGAAATATGATCAATATGGAGAACACTGGCAACATGCTGAAGAATTTGAGAAGGCCAAACAGCAAGAGCAAAGCAAAGGCAGTTATACTAGTTCTGATGGGTATTCAGAAGAGGATTTTTCAGATTTTTTTGAACATATGTTTGGAGGTACATCTTCAAGAGCCAGAGGAGGACAAGTAAAATTTAGAGGACAAGACTATAATGCAGAATTACAACTAAGCCTTCAAGATGTTTATACAACTCATAAACGTACACTAACAGTAAACAATAAAAATATACGTATTACTATACCTGCTGGTGTAGAAAACGGACAAATAATTAAAATTAAGGGCCATGGTGGCAAAGGTGTAAATGGAGGTCCAAATGGTGATTTGTATATCCAGTTTTCAATTTCAAACCATACCAATTTTAAAAGAGATAAAAACAATCTTTATGTTGATGTAGATTTAGATTTATATATAGCTCTACTAGGAGGAGAGATTACCATTGATACATTTAACGGTAAAGTTAAACTTAACATAAAACCAGAAACTCAAAATAGAACTAAAGTCAAGTTGAAGGGCAAGGGTTTTCCTAAATATAGAAAAGAAGGACAATTTGGAGACCTTTATGTTACTTACTATATTAAGATACCTACCAACTTAACCACTCAAGAAAAGGAGTTAATAAAGGCGTTACAAAATATAAGAAAATAATGAAAGAGCAAGATTTAATATCAGTACAGTTGCTTTGTAAGCGTTATAATGTTCCAAATTCGTTCATAGAAAAATTACAGGAATATCAACTCATTGAAGTCATTGTTAGGCAAGAAGATTTTTTTATTCATGTAGCACAAATAAAAAAAGTTGAGAAACTAATGCGTTTACATTTTGACCTAAATATTAATTTAGAAGGCGTAGATGTTATATATAATTTATTGAAACAAGTAGAGGATTTACAAGAAGAAATTAAGTCTCTCAAAAACAAGTTAAACCGTTATGAGTAATATATTATAAAATGCTCACGTTTAAAAACTTTAACATAGCAGATTGGTTTTCATTTTACCGTATATTGGCTGCTCCATTTTTGTTGGTACTTATCTGGTTTGACTTACAATTGGTTTTTACCTGGTTTTTATTGGTAAGTTATGTTACAGATGCTCTTGATGGTTATTTAGCTAGAAAATTAAAAATTACAAGCCCAAGAGGATCTCAGCTTGATTCTATGGGGGATCAAATAACACTGACCGTAGGTTTAATAGGGTTATTCTATTTTGAAACACAATTCATAAAAACAAATCTTGTTTTAATAATAATTGCTTTTGTACCTTATATTTTACAAATGTTTTTAGCCTATTTTAAATATGGTAAAGCCACCGCTTTTCATACATATTTGGCTAAGCTTTCAGCATTACTACAAAGTCTTTTTATCTTATGGTCTTTGTTTTTTTCTCCTGAGTATATATTATTCTATGTCATGATAGTTGTTGGACTACTGGAAACTTTTGAAGAAATAACACTCATTTTTATGTATGATAATTGGGTGTCTGATGTTAAAGGTGTTTATTGGGCTTTGCGTGATAAACGTAGGTTAAAGAATGATAATTCCAAATAATTATAATATGCGCAGCTACTCAATATTTGCCATATTACTTTTATGTTTATTGATTTTAGGTGTAGATATTTTGGCTTTTTACTGGCTACAATCTATTACTAAATTATTGCCTTCATTTTTTAAAGTACTAATACATATTTTATTCTGGGTTTTTGCCCTAGGACTAGTATCAGCTATTTTAATACTTAAAGTAACTTTAGATGATATTTCTCCAATACGAAAGCATGTGTTTATATCGTCGCTATACGGTCTTACTGTAGCCTCATTTATTCCCAAAATTATTTTTGTGGTAGTAATATCCATATTGTTTTTTACTAACTATGTGTTTTCAGAACAGACATCTGTTTTTGTCATACCCCTAATTGGTTTGCTATCTGGTGTAGTGCCATTTTTAGCTGTATTGTATGCTATTTTTAAAGCAGTACATCGATTTAAAATACATCATCATAAAATACGTTTTAATACCCTACCAAAAGTGTTCAATGGTTTGAAAATAGTTCATATATCAGATTTACATTTAGGAAGTTTCAATTACCGATATAAGATCTTAAATGCTGCAATTAAACTCATTAATAATCTTTATCCAGATTTAATCTTTTTTACAGGAGATTTGGTAAATAACTATGCTTGGGAACTTGTTGGTTGGGAAAATATTTTTAATAAACTAAAAGCAAAAAGTGGAAAATATGCGGTTTTAGGAAATCATGATTATGGAGATTATTCCAATTGGAACACTGACCAAGAGAAGATTGAAAACTTTAATAAAATTACCCAATTCTATAAAGATATAGGTTTTTCACTTCTCCTTAATGACTCCGATACTATTAGGAGAAATTGTGATGAAATAGCTATTGTAGGTGTTGAGAATTGGGGAAAACCACCCTTTAAGCAATATGGCGATATTGCTGTTGCCTTGAAAAACTGTAAGGATACCCCTTTTAAAATTCTATTATCTCACGACCCTACTTTTTGGAAAGAAGTTGTTGTTAAAGAAACAAATATTTCCCTTACGCTTTCTGGTCATACACATGGTATGCAGCTTGGTTTTGAGTTTAAGAACTTGAAATGGAGCCCTATAAAATACAAGTATAAATATTGGGCTGGTTTATATGAAAAAAACAAGCAATTCTTGTATGTGAATAGGGGGTTGGGGTGGTTAGGTTTCCCGGGTAGATTGGGTATGCGTCCAGAAATTACTTGTTTAGAACTAATTGTTTAAACAAATTGAACAACTGACTTTTATCATTGTTCTAGTTTTAAAAATAAGTTAGTTTCATCTTACTAATTCAACAAAATCTTAGTTTTCTGTTGAGTTATGATGCTGTTATTCTGAAAAAACGAAACTATATAATTAAATGAAAGATTTAAATAAATTTGAAAGTTCTTGTATTCTAAAGAACAATTATATTGGCTACTTGTCATATATAAGCAAAGGCAAACCTTATGTTGTTCCAATCACTTATTATTATTCCGAGGAAGGAGATTATATAATTAGCTATTCAGGAGAAGGTCACAAGATAGATGCAATGCGTTCAAATGATTTGGTGTCTTTTTGTGTAACCGAAATAGATAATGTAAATAAATGGGAGTCAGTAATGGTACAGGGTAAATTTCAACAACTTCAAGGAGCATATGCTAAGCAACAATTGCATAAGTTTGTTTTGGGAGTAAAAAAAATGATTTTTAAGGAAAGTAATAAATATCCAGATTTGATAAGTGATTTTTCTAGTAAAGTAACCTCAGGAATACCCATAGTATACACCATAAAAGTAATGGATATAACTGGGAAAAGCAGAGAGTACTAGGTAATACAATGGTTAATAATTACATTCTAATTATTCCATATTTGTTTTAGCTTCTCGTTTTTGCTTTCTTTCTAATTTTCTAAAGTATCCTCGGGTCAAAAAATTATGTTTCAAGGCCTCCATGTTTTTGTTAAATTTATCTGCTCCGTTATTGATGTTTTTTATGGCTTTATCTAGATTTTTAACAAATTCGGGGTCATTAGCCAAATAGTTCATTGCACCATCTCCATCTTTTATATTTAACAAGGTTTCGTTTAAATTGATGACTACCTCATTAATATTTTTACTTGAGACTTCGAGATTGTTAATAACCTGTTTAACTTTTTGAGTTTCTAAGGTGTCTTTTAATAACACTCCCGCAATACTTTCATCTATATTTAAAGCATTCACAAGTTCATTTATTTCTCCCATAGTTCTATTGGCTTCTATACTTGTTAGTTTCAAATTGTTTATGGTTTTCTGAATATTTTTAGCTGTAATAGAATCATTTATTAGCATACCTATAGTGCCATTTCCGTTAGTTATTGAGTTTGCAATATCTAGTAGTTTTGCTGTTAAAAGGGCTGCATTTTCGTTGGTTACATTCAGCGTATTAAGCATGTCGTCTGTACCAATTTTAGAATATGATTTGATAGTGTCCCCTTTAGAAATGACAGTAGCATTACCATTACCTGGTGTAATATTAACGAGCATGTTTCCTACCAATCCATCGGTCCCTATAGTAGCAATAGCATCTTTCTTAATATGTGTTACCATTTTTTCGTCTATGATCATTATTACGTTAATAGTTGAATCGTTGATCATGTTGATTCTTTTAACTGTACCAACATTTATCCCTGAATATCTAACATTATTGCCCTGTAAAAGTCCGTTTACATTGTTAAAATTGGCACTTATTGTAAAAGTTTTAGTGAACATATTTTTACGTTGTCCTATTAAGTAAATAGCAGCAATAAAAAGAAGTAGTCCAACAATAACAAAGACACCTAATTTTAATTTTTCATCGGTTGTATTTTTCATGACTGTAGTTTTAATTATTTAAAAAACGCTCTTACTTTTTCATCTTTATAAGCTTCTAGTTCTTTAAAAGTGCCTTCAGCATAGTTTACACCATCTACAAGTAGAATCATGCGTTCAGATATGACCCGTGCACAATCTACATCGTGCGTTATTATTAAGGATGAGGTATTATATTGTTTTTGAACACGTCTCATGAGTTCAATAATTTCTTTTGATGTTATTGGGTCTAAACCACTTGTAGGTTCGTCATACAAAATAATTTTAGGTTTTAATATGAGTGTTCTAGCTAAGGCTATTCTACGTTTCATGCCTCCCGAAAGTTCTGAAGGCATTAAATCGATTGCTTTTAACAATCCAACACTTTTCAATGTTTCTTCCACAAGAGGTGTAGTATCTTTTAAATTGCCAAACTTATTTTTGTGTCTACGCAATGGAAATTCAAGGTTTTCTCTAACTGTCATAGAATCATATAAGGCGCTACCTTGAAATAAGAAGCCTATATTGATGCGTAGCGCATCTAATTCTAATTGGTTGAGGTTTAATAAGTTTTTTCCCAAAACATGGATGCTTCCAGAGTCGGGCTCCATCAATCCTACCAAACATTTTATCATAACAGACTTTCCAGATCCCGATTTACCCATAATTACAAGATTTTCGCCTTCAAAAAGCTCTAAATTAAATCCGTTCAAAACATGATTATCACCAAAGCTTTTTCGTAAATCTTTAATTTTTAATATCGACTTCTTTTGTATGTTTCCAGTGTTGGTCATCTCTTAAGTTTCAAAAAATAAATCTGTCACAAACACTGCTATAAAATCTAAAACAAAAAGCAGCATTGATGAAAAAACCACAGCAGAATTGGCCGCATCACCAACACCAACGGTACCTTTATCACAATAATAGCCTTTATAACAACCCACAAGACCAATGGCAAATCCAAAGAAAAAAGTTTTAATGGTAGCAGGAATGATATCGCCAAAGGCTATGGAATTAAAAACTTTGTTAAAGTATAATTGAAAAGACACATCTCCTTTTATATTTTCTATTAAATATGAACCATATAAGGCAATAGCATCTCCAAAGATTACTAAAATAGGTAAGGTAAGCGTGGCAGCTAAAACCCTAGTAACAACTAAAAATTTAAAAGGATTTGTTCCAGAAACTTCCATAGCATCTATTTGCTCTGTAACTCGCATAGAGCCTAATTCAGCACCTATTCCAGAAGCAATTCTACCTGCAAATGTTAACGCTATTATAACGGGACCAATTTCTCTGATTATAGAAATACTTACCATTGAAGGCATCCATGACTCTGCACCAAATTCTTCTAGCGTAGGGCGAGTTTGTAGTGTAATAACTAAGCCGATAATAAAACCAGTTATACTAACTAATAATAGCGATTTGTAGCCTATAGCGAAACACTGTTTAATGAGTGCTTTGAGCTCAAAAGGTTTTGAGATTAGTTCTCTGAAGAACCGAAGAGCAAAATATGTAAGCTCACCTATTTCTATAAAAAAAGACTTTATAAGACTTGATTTTGACATAACATGTAATCTCCAATCTACTAAATTTAGATATTAAATGGCAGATACTGAATGATAAATATCATATTGGAACATTAAGTTAATTACATTTAATGTGTTTTGTAAAGTTGAATATATCAGTAATAAATCGGCTTTTGATTCTGTGAGAGTTATGTCTGTGATACTCACAAAAAGATTTATAAATACTAGTCATGTCATTATATTTAGTTGTTATGTAGGTGTTTGTCCTTACTTAAATATCAATACCTTAAATATTTGAATTGCAAGAAACTAATGAATAAAACAAATAGATCAATAAAGGGATATTTTCTGTTCTTAACTTTCAAGTTTATGAATAGTTTAAAACTTCATTAATATTTTTAAGGTATTCTTTCGTCAAAAACCTTTTAAAGATGTTATTTTTGCTTGGTCAAAATTATTTGCATGTCCGTTATATCTCAAATCGAATTAGAAGAAAGAAAAACCGGTAAAGATCTTTACAGCTATCAAAAAGGCGCTATCGATAAAATTTTCAAAAGTTTTGATGAATCGCCTTCAGATTACCACTTACTATATCAATTGCCAACAGGAGGAGGTAAAACAGTAATTTTTTCTGAAATAGTTAGACAATACCTTAAAAATCATCAGAAAAAAGTTTTAGTGATGACACACCGTATTGAGTTGTGTAAACAAACATCTAGAATGCTTACGGAGTTTGGTGTGGTGAATAAAGTGGTTGATAGTAAAGCAGATTTGAGTGATCAAGCCCAATACAGCTGTTTTGTGGCGATGGTAGAAACCTTAAATAACAGGTTACATGACGATAAGCTTGATATATCTGATATTGGTTTGGTGATTATTGATGAAGCTCATTACAATTCATTTACAAAACTATTTAAATTTTTTAGTCAGTCTTTTGTTTTAGGTGTTACAGCAACACCTTTAAGCTCCAGCATAGAACTGCCAATGACAGATAATTATGACGAGTTAATTGTAGGTGAAAGCATTGAATCTTTAATTGAAAATGGGTTTTTAGCAAGAGCTGAAATGTTTAGCTATAATGTAGGCTTAACCTCTTTGGTTGTTGGAGCTAATGGTGATTATACGGTTAAGTCTTCAGAAGATTTATATACCGATGATAATATGCTTACCAAGCTTTTAAGGGCTTATGAAGAGCGATCAAAAGGTAAAAAAACATTAATCTTTAATAATGGTATTAATACATCTTTACATGTTTATGATACTTTTAGAAGAGCAGGTTACCCCATTGCACATTTAGATAATACAAACTCTAAAAGAGAACGAGCTAAAATTTTAAAGTGGTTTAAAAACACACCAGATGCTATTTTAACATCAGTTAGTATTTTAACAACAGGTTTTGATGAACCCACCGTTGAAAGTATTATTTTAAATAGAGCTACCAAATCACTTACCTTATACTACCAAATGATAGGTAGAGGTTCTAGGGTGTTAGAAAATAAAAAAACATTCCAAGTCATTGATTTAGGAAATAACTTTCATCGTTTTGGACCTTGGGGAGATAATTTAGATTGGCAACGTATTTTTAAATCGCCTAATTACTATTTAGATTCCTTGTTAAGTGATGAAGAATTAGAAAGTAACTTTAGGTACGAAATGCCAGATGACCTCAGGGAAGAATTTGCTAATTCTGATGATGTTCATTTTGATATTCAAAAAACCTATGTAGATTCTATAAGAGCAGGCGAGTCCTCTAAAGTAGTACTGGAACGTTCCATTGCACAACACGGTCATATTTGTATTGAAAATAGTGAAGACGTTTATGATGCTTTAACTTTGGCTAGAAAATTAGGTGATGATATAGATTTTAGAATCAACCGTTATACCAAGTGTATTAGTAAAAGCACCTATAATTTTGTAGAGTGGTTAAAAGGTGAGTATAGAAAAAAGCTTAATTCATATATTCGTGTAAACTTTGATAAGGTTTTTGAAAGCATTCACGGATACCCACCTGAAGACTAATAATTTATACCTATTTAAAACTAAAGCTATTGGATATTAAAAAGGCTTTAAAATTTATGCTCATTAGTACATTGTCTTTTGCTTGTATGAACAGTATTGTAAAGTATTTAGTCCATTTTAGCGCTTATCAAATAGTGTTTTTTAGATCTGTTTCTACCTTGGCTTTCACCATGGTATTTCTTCTCAGAAATCGTATTCCTATTTTGGGAAATAACAAAAAGATTTTAGTTTTAAGAGGATTGGTAGGTGTTACCTCAATGACACTCTTTTTTATGTCTACTAAGTATTTACCTATAGGAACCGCAGTTTCATTACGATATTTAGCACCTATTTTTGCAGCTATTTTTGCTATTTTATTTTTAAAAGAAACGGTGAAACCCATGCAATGGCTCTTCTTTTTAATGGCCTTTAGTGGTGTTGTTATCTTAAAAGGCTTTGATATGGAACTTAATAGCTATGGGCTCATGCTTATATTAATTTCAGCCATATTTAGCGGCTTAGTTTATGTTGTTCTAAGTAAGATAGGAAAGAGCGAGCATCCGGTTGTAGTGGTCAATTATTTCATGGCAGTATCCACTTTGGCTGGAGGTTTTTTATCAATTGGTAGTTGGGTAAACCCTATTGGTGTTGAATGGTCATTATTACTTGGTTTAGGTGTTTTTGGGTATTTTGGACAAGTATATATGACCAAAGCTTTTCAAACGGTATCATCTACAAGTCAAATAGCACCACTTAAATATATGGAAACCATTTTCACTTTACTTCTTGGAATCCTTGTTTTTGCTGAAGTTTATACATTCTGGAGTTTGTTGGGTATTTCATTAATCATTTTAGGATTAGTCTTGAATACCCAGTTTAGGGAAAAATTAAGAAGTTAGAAGTATATGGATAGAGCAAACAAGTATTCGTTTATAGAACCTAAAAAATCTCCTGTATTCTATGGATATGTTATTCTCTTTTTTGGAACCATAGGGGTTCTAGCTAGTATACCAGGTCAAACCGTGGGAGTTTCTGTATTTACAGACCCTGTAAAAGACGCTTTGGGGCTTACCAGAAATCAATTTAGTAATGCTTATATGATTGGAACATTATCCAGCTCATTACTAATAGGAAGTGCTGGAAAGTGGTTTGATATATATGGTTCTCGTTTTGTGGCTTTTTTTGCGGCATTATTACTTGGGTTTTCACTTATCTTATGTTCATTTTCAGTTAATATAAGTGAAACTTTTTCCTTGCTATTTAATATCCAGTCTTGGTTTGTACCGTTTACGGTTATGACCATGTTATTTTTTTTAATTCGATTTAGTGGACAAGGCGTGATTACTATGGCATCAAGAAACATGATTATGCTTTGGTTTGATAAAAATAGGGGTAAAGTAAACTCTATAAGTAGCATAGCGGTGTCTCTTGGTTTTTCAATTTCCCCTATAGTTTTCAGTTATTTAATAGATAATTATGGTTGGGAAAAAAGCTGGCAAATACTGGCACTTTGTTTGCTTACTTTTAGCATTTTTATAATGCAGTTTTACAGAGATAAACCAGAGGATTTTAATTTAATACCCGATGGTTTTTCTGCTAATAAACAAGACTCAAACAAAATTTCGGTTAAAAGAGATTTTACGCTTACTGAAGCTAAAAAAACAAGAGCTTTTTGGATTATAGGTTTCATTTTAGCCTTTAATAGTTTTTTTATAACGGGTTTTACGTTTCATGTGGTTTCAATTTTTGAAAGTCAAGGGTTTCCAAAATCTCAAGCTATAGCTGTTTTTGTACCCATTTCAATAATCGCCATTATAGTTTCAACGCTATGTAATATTTTAAGTGATTACATTAAGCACAGAATATATATCTTACTCATGATTATTAGTGGGTTTTTAGCGTCATTTGGGTTGTTGTTTTTGTCAGAAATGATAGGGGTGTACCTTTTAATACTAGGCTGTGGGGTTTTAGGAGGTTTGTTTGCCGTGGTAAATGCCGTAACATGGCCAAAATATTTTGGAAGAAAACATTTGGGTGCCATAACGGGTAAAGTCATGAGTTTTTTAGTTGTTGCTAGTGCCATAGCACCTACAATATTCAGTTATTCCTATAGTAGTTTAGGAACTTATGAATTTATAAGTTTAATTAATATGATGTTTTTAACTGTTCTTTTTATTGGATTTTTTAAGGTAAAGAACCCACAATAAAAGGTGGTATTTAGAGTGTTTTTTACTTTGATTAACCCACGATATTTGTACTTTTAGATGCTTTAAATATTAGATTATTAGAAACATGACCTTTAAATCGCGCATAAATAGTTTTAGGAGAAAATTAATGAAAGGGCTAACCAAAAATATTGGTAGTGTTTCTGTAGAGCCTAAAAAGGGAGATCTAAAAAAAGAAGAAGTAAAAAACGTTTTAATTATTCGCCCTAATCATCGTTTAGGTAATCAATTATTACTCACGCCACTTGTGCAGGAGGTCTTAAACACGTTTCCCAGTTGTCAAGTAGATTTGTTTGTAAAGGGTGGAGTAGCACATCCTGTTTTTCAAAATTATGATAGGGTAGACAAAATTATAAAGCTACCTAGAAAGCCTTTTGATAATTTGTTTAGATATGCTAAAAGTTGGTTGTCCATAAAGGGTAAGTCTTATGATTTAGTTATAAATGGGGATAAGAATTCTTCTTCTGGTAGGCTGTTAACTAAAATGGCTAAAGCCAAATTCAAAATTTTTGGAGAATCAATCGAAGTTGTTAAAAATGAGTATGATGATTACAAACATATTTCTAAATATCCTATCTATAATTTGCGTTATTATTTAAAAAAGGTGGGTTATGACTTCAACGGTATAGCTTTACCTCTTCTAGATATTAAATTAAATAAAAATGAAATAGCTGCTGGTAAAAAGATTCTTGATGATTTAGTGAAGAATAATAAAAAGACCATTTGTATTTATACCAATGCCACAGGAGATAAGTGCTATTCTGAAACGTGGTGGGAAACATTTTATCAAAGGTTATTAAAAGAGTTTCCAGATTATAATATTATAGAAATGTTACCCATAGAAAACATTTCAAAAATTAATTTTAAAGCTCCAAATTTCTATAGTAAAGATATAAGGGAAATGGGAGGCGTGCTTAGTAATACAGCTATTTTTATAGCCGCTGATAATGGCGTTATGCATTTAGCCAGTGCATCGTTAGTGCCTACCGTTGGCTTTTTTTCAGTAACAAAAGAAGAGGTTTATGGGTCTTATGGAAACGGTAGTTTGGCTCTAAATACCAATAATACCAATATAGATGATTGGTTTAAAAGTATTAAAGGTATTTTAAGCTAGTTGAATTTTTCACATTTTTTTGATGGAATTTAATAACAATTACTGATAAATAATGGAAATTAGTTTGACGGACGTCATAATAAATCTTATTTTAGAATTCATATTTGTAAATGAATGAATCCAAACTTAGCTTTTTTAAATTCTTTTATTAGTGTTTCAGAGGGCACTTTTACAGAATTAGAGGCCATAACAAGTTTTAGAAGAGTTCCAGCAGGTACAGAATTGGTAGGATTGGGCGACGTTCCGTCAAAAATATACATGCTAGTGTCTGGAATTGTAAGATGTTATTTAACTACTGAGTCTGGTAAAGAATTTAATAAAAGTTTTTACCTGCCAACATGTTTCTTTGCTTCCCTAACAGCCTTAATTAGAAAAAAACCATCAATATTTGTTTTTGAAACTATATCAGATTGTAAAATTTATGAAATTGACTATTATAAATTCAGAGGACTTTGTAAAATTGACGATTCAATAAATACCCTTTATTCTAAAGTTTTGGAAGGGGTATATATGAAGTATGAAAGTCGCCTTGTAGAACTCATATCGCTTGATGCCAAAGACAGATATTTAGCCTTAAGAGAGCAAACACCAAATGTAGATGAGTTAATTCCACAGTATCATATTGCTTCTTATTTAGGGATAACAGCCGTACAATTAAGTAGAATTAGAAAAAAAATAGACGAAAGTTAACATTTGTTAATAGTTAACAAAATGTTAAATAATATATTTGAATGATTTCCTTTCGCAATTACGAAATATAAAGGATTGATAGCTAACCAACCAAAAAAACAGGTAAATATTTACCTGTTTTTTCTTTTTTATATTATTACTGTTTTTTTATTTCATACTGCCAACCATGTCTTCGGGTCTTACCCAATCGTCATATTCTTCGGCAGTAACATACCCTAGGTTAATAGCTTCCTCCTTTAAAGTAGTACCATTTTTGTGAGCGGTATTTGCAATTTCAGCGGCTTTGTAATAGCCAATTTTTGTGTTTAAAGCTGTAACTAGCATTAGTGAATTATTAAGTAATTCTTTAATAATAGTATAATTGGGTTCTATTCCTATAGCACAATTAACATCAAAACTTACACAGGCATCACCAATTAGTTGTGCAGATTGTAATACATTAGCTGCCATAACAGGCTTAAATACATTCAATTCATAATGCCCTTGTGTGCCACCAACAGAAACGGTAACATCGTTACCAATAACTTGAGCACATACCATAGTCATGGCTTCACACTGGGTAGGGTTCACTTTACCTGGCATGATAGAACTTCCCGGTTCATTGGCAGGAATTATTATTTCACCAATACCGCTTCTAGGGCCAGAGGCCATCATTCTAATATCATTGGCTATTTTATTTAAAGAAACAGCCAATTGTTTCAATGCTCCATGAGTTTCAACCAAAGCATCATGAGCAGCTAAAGCTTCAAATTTATTGGGTGCTGTTATAAATGGTAAGTTGGTAAATTTGGCTATGTACTCTGCCACGCGTTTGTCATAACCTTTGGGAGTATTTAGCCCCGTACCAACAGCAGTTCCTCCCAAAGCTAATTCACTTAAATGTGGTAACGTATTTTCAAGGGCCTTAATCCCGTGGTCTAACTGCGCTACATACCCCGAAATCTCTTGTCCTAAGGTTAATGGCGTAGCATCCATTAAGTGGGTTCTACCTATTTTTACAACATCTTTAAAAGCTTCAGATTTTTTCTTTAATGTATCTCTTAACTGTCTAACTCCCGGAATGGTAACTTCTACAATTTTCTTATAAGCTGCAATATGCATTCCAGTAGGGAAAGTATCATTAGACGATTGTGATTTATTAACATCATCATTAGGCTGGATGGTTTTTTCGCCCTCACCAATAACTTTGCCAGCCAATTGATGTGCTCTGTTAGCTATAACTTCGTTAACATTCATGTTGCTTTGAGTACCAGAGCCCGTTTGCCAAATAACCAACGGAAATTGGTCGTCATGTTTTCCTTCCAGAATCTCATCACAAACCTGAGCTATTAAATCGCGCTTTTCAATAGGTAATACTCCTAACTCACAATTGGTGAATGCAGCAGCTTTTTTTAAGTAAGCAAAACCATAAATTACTTCCAAAGGCATTGATGCTGAATGTCCAATTTTAAAGTTATTTCTAGATCTCTCTGTTTGGGCTCCCCAAAGTTTGTCGGCAGGAACTTTTACCTCACCCATCGTATCTTTTTCTATTCTGAAACTCATTGTAATTTATTATTAATAATGAAGCACAAAGTTACCTTTTTTTAAGTGGTTATTGATAAGATTTTTGTTAGTTTTTCAGCTATCCTTTCATGAAGCTCGTGTAGTGGAAAACTCTGTTAATAAATTTAAATTACATGTTGTATAACAAATGGCTTTGCATTATCTTTGCAAGAGATTTATAAAAATACAACCAAAAATTATGTTTGAATTTGACCAATATTTAGGATTTTTAGCTTTTTTAACTATTTTGACCATTGGGTTTTGGTTAATGATTTTTTTGTTAACATTCGTAATTCCATATTGGATTGGTGGTGCGTTTATTGAAAGAATGAAAGAAATAAAAGAAGCCAAGAAAGCTAAGCGCTAAAAACGTTTAATAAATTTTTTAAATAAATATTAAAAAGGAAGCTAATTTAGCTTCCTTTTTTTTGTTAGATAAAACTCCTGCCTTTACAAGAGTCCTTATTTTTTTATTAAATACAATTATTAGTATTCCTTTAAAAATAAATTTTAAATCCTATTTTGTTTTATTACAAAATTAAATTATATCAAGAATTTTTTCCGTGGGCCTTCCAATAACGGCTTTGTTGCCATATACAACTATGGGTCTTTCAATGAGTTTAGGATTTTCTACCATGGCGGTAATAATTTCAGAATCCGTTAAATCTTTGCCTTTGTATTGCTCTTTCCAAACAGCTTCGCTTTTTCTAACAAGCGCTATAGGTTTAATACCTAAAAGATTGATAATATTCTGTAATTCGTTTTTACTTGGAATATCTTCTAAATATTTTACAATTTCAAAATCTTTACCAGATGCTTCTAATACTGCAACCCCCAAACGTGATTTACTGCAGCGATTGTTGTGATATATTTTAATCATTACAAATTGATGTTGTATGGTTTTAAATCTTCAATTAGTTGCTCTGGACTTTTAAATCTAATACCATTAATCCCCAAATTATTTGCTGCTTCAATATTTCGAGCATTATCATCAATAAAAATTGATTTTTCTGGTTTTATATTAAAACGATTTAAAGTTAAATGGTAAATTTCATCAAAGGGTTTTCTGGTTTTTTCTTCTCCCGAAACAATAATGCCCTCAAACCATTGTAAAAATTCAAACCTATCTAGTGCTATTGGAAAAGTTTCTGCACTCCAATTAGTTAAAGCCACAACTTTATAGTTGTTAGAATTTATGATTTTTTTCAAAATTTCAACGGTACCTGATATGGAATCTCCCAACATATCTACCCATCGACCATAAAACATTCTAATGAGTTCTTCGTGTTCTGGAAACATGGCTACACGCTCTTCAGTAGCTTTTGCCATAGGGTAACCAGCATCTTGGTTTTCATTCCAGTTGTTTGTACAAATGTTATCAAAAAACCATTGCATTTTGTCTCTATCACCATTGAATTCATCAAGGTAAACATATTCTGGATTCCAATCTATAAGAACACCACCAAGGTCGAAAATAAATGTATCTATTTTATGCATATTATAATTGGTCTGTTTCTTCTTGTTTTTGTCCCATACTCATTAAATAGGATTTTAAAAATGAATTAATATCGCCATTCATTACCGCATCTACATTACCAGTTTCATGACCCGTGCGCACATCTTTTACCAATTTATAAGGATGCATCACGTAATTTCGTATTTGGCTACCCCATTCAATTTTCATTTTACTCGCCTCAATGTCATCTCTTTGGGCACGTTGCTTTTCTAGTTCTATTTCGTACAGTTGAGAGCGCAACATTTGCATAGCACGTTCTCTGTTATCATGCTGAGAACGCGTTTCAGAACATGAAATTTGAATACCAGTAGGTTTGTGAACTAACTGTACTTTGGTTTCAACTTTGTTAACGTTTTGTCCGCCGGCACCACTAGAACGAGCCGTAGTTATTTCAATATCGGCAGGATTTATTTCTATTTCAATCGTATCATCCACCAATGGATATACATACACTGAGGCAAAGCTTGTATGCCGTTTGGCATTGCTATCAAATGGGGAAATCCGCACTAGCCTGTGTACACCGTTCTCACCTTTCAGCCAACCAAAAGCAAAATCACCATCAATTTCAAGCGTCACTGTTTTTATGCCAGCAACATCCCCTTCTTGATAATTTAGTTCCTTGACTTTATAACCGCTCTTCTCGGCATACATTAAATACATACGCATGAGCATACTGGCCCAGTCACAACTTTCAGTACCTCCAGCACCAGCAGTAATTTGAAGCACAGCACTTAATCCATCACCTTCATCAGATAACATATTTTTAAACTCAATATCTTCTAGAAATGTGGCAGATTTATTAAAATGCAATTCAATTTCTTCGGCAGGAGTTTCTCCTTCTTTGTAGAACTCGTAAAGTACTTCTAAATCTTCAATTTGAGCCTTAATTGTGTTATAATCTTCAACCCACTTCTTTTTTACTCGAAGTGATTTCATAACTACTTCGGCAGATTTAGGGTCATCCCAGAAATTAGGATCAAAGGTTTGTTCTTCTTCGTTTTGAATTTCAATAAGCTTCCTATCTATGTCAAAGATAGTGCCTTAGTTTGTCAAGGCGGGTATTAAGATCTTTAATTTGATCTGATGTAATCATAGTTGTATTTGTTTGGAACAAAAATATAATTAATAGTGATTAGCTGAAATAACTTCGTATATTTTTTTAGATTTAACTCTTTAACAAGAGAATAACTTTCTATAAATTATTCAATATGAAAATTGATTTAAGAAGTGATACAGTTACAAAACCAACAAAAGCTATGTTGGATTATATGATTCAAGCAAATGTTGGTGATGATGTTTTTAGAGAAGATGAGACTGTTAATTTATTGGAAGAACGAATAGCAAATATGTTTGGAAAAGATAAAGCCTTGTTTTTTCCTAGTGGAACCATGGCAAACCAAACAGCTGTTAAACTACATACTAAACCTGGTGATCAAATTATTTCTGATAAATACGCCCATATTTATAATTATGAATCGGGTGGTGTTGCTTTTAATAGTGGTGTTTCCTGCAAATTGCTAAATGGAAATAGAGGTATGTTTACAGCAAAACAGGTTGATGAAGCTATTAATCCTAGTGACTATTGGTATGCACCTACAAGTATGGTAGCCATTGAAAATACAACTAATAAAGGTGGCGGGGCTTGTTGGGATTATGATGAACTACTAAAGATTAAAGATATTTGTTTAAATAATAATTTAGGGATTCATTTAGATGGAGCCAGATTGTGGAATGCATTAGTTGCTAAAAAAGAAACAACACAGCAATATGGAGAAATTTTCGATACTATTTCGGTGTGCTTAAGTAAAGGATTAGGTTGTCCTGTGGGGTCTGTTTTAGTTGGAAATGAAACTATCATGCAAAATGCATTAAGACTTAGAAAAGTTTTTGGAGGCAACATGCGGCAGGTAGGTTATTTGGCTGCGGCGGGTATCTATGCTATAGAAAACAATATGGATAGATTAGCCGAAGATCATAAAAAAGCTAAAGACATAGGAGGTGTGCTTTCTAAACTATCCTGCATAAAAAAGGTAGAACCTGTAGAAACTAATATTGTGATTTTTGAACTAAATGATGATGTAAATGAAAATGAATTTGTTCAAAAGTTAGCCAACAAAAACATACACATCATTAGTATGGGAGGTCATAAACTAAGAGTAGTCACCCATTTAGATTACACAAATAATATGCATGAAAAATTTTTACGTTTGCTAAATAAAATTGATTTCACTAAACACTAAACACTAAACACTAAACACTAAACACTAAACACTAAACACTAATCACTATTTAAACATGTCCATTCCAGGAATATTAGGCATGCCTTCTTTGGCTACTGCTGCCAGTTCAGTTTCATTTACTTTCGTTGCTTTTTCAATCGCTTTATTTAGTGTTAATATTAAGTAATCTTCAAGTTGCTCCTTATCTTGTAGTAGTTCATCATCAATACAAATAGATTTTATCTCTCTGTTAGCCGTAAGGGTTACACTTAATTTACCATCAGAACTTTTTTCTTCAACTAAAACGGTATCTAAACGTTTTTTTGTCTCTTCAACTTTTCTTTGGGTTTCCTTTAGCTTACCCATCATATTCATCATATCTCCAAACATAAATCTTAATTTTAATGGTTAGAAGTACAAATTTAATAGGTAAATTAATGACATAGAAATTTTAAAATGAAAAGTTGGAGTTTTATTTTATTCTTAAGTATTATTTTTGCGCTTTCGTGTAAAGAAGAAACTAAAATGACAGAACCTAATATTCTGGATGATGCACCTGTTGCCATAAAAAAACCTAAAAAACTAACAATTCATAACGATGTTAGAATTGATAACTATTATTGGTTAAACCAGCGAGAAAATAAAGAAGTTATTGATTATTTAAATGCTGAAAATGCATATACTAAAAAAGTAATGCAACATACAGAATCTTTTCAAAAAATATTATTTGAAGAGATGAAATCTAGGATAAAAGAAGAAGATACTACCGTTCCTTATAAACTGAATGGGTATTGGTATATGACACGTTATGAAAAAGGAAAAGATTATCCTGTTTATGTCAGAAAAAAAGAATCCCTAGAAGCCCCAGAGGAATTGCTGTTTAATTGTAATGATATGGCCAAGGAACACGCGTATTTCAAGTTAGGGGGGATTGCTATAAGTCCAGATAACAAGTTAGCAGCATTTTCGACAGATGTAGTAAGTAGGAGACAATATACCATTCAAATTAAAAACTTAGAAACTGGTGAGATTTTAGAAGACAACATTAAAAACACTACAGGTAGTGTAACTTGGGCAAATGACAACAAGACCTTGTTTTACACCACGAAAGATGAAGTGACACTGCGCTCTCACAAAATATTCAAACACAAGTTAGGTTCTAAAGTTGAGAAAGACATTGAAGTATATCATGAAGCAGATGATACTTTTAACACCTTTGTTTATAAATCAAAATCCAGACAATACATCATCATTGGTTCATCTAGCACCCTGTCAACAGAGTATAGATTTTTGAATGCTAATGACCCCGATGGTTCGTTTAAAGTGTTTCAGGAGCGTCAAAAAAAATTAGAGTACAGTATAGCTCACTATAATGGCTGTTTTTACATAATGACCAATGCCAATGGCGCCACAAATTTTAAATTAATGAAAACTGATGAGAATAACACTTCTATAAACCATTGGGAAGAAGTTATTCCACACCGAAATGATGTTTTGCTAGAAGATATTGAGATTTTCAAAAACCACTTAGTGGTTAATGAGCGTGAAAATGGATTGAATAAATTACGAATCATGAGTTGGAATGGAACCGAAGATTATTATCTGCCATTCGAGTCTGAAACTTACACCGTTTATATAGGTAATAATCCAGATTTTGATAGTGAGTTTCTTCGATATTCCTACAACTCCTTAACAACCCCTAGCTCTGTTATAGATTACAATTTTAAAACAAAACAAAGTGAGATTAAAAAAGAACAAGAAGTTTTAGGTGGAAAATTTAATAAAAACAACTATGAGTCTAAAAGAATTTGGGCAACAGCAAGAGATGGTGTACAAGTTCCTATTTCATTGGTTTACAAAAAAGGAATAAAATTAGATGGTTCCAATCCATTATTACAATATGCTTATGGTTCCTATGGCTCTACAATAGATCCATCCTTCTCAACCATTAGGCTGAGTTTATTAGATCGTGGCTTTATATATGCCATTTCACATGTAAGAGGAGGTGAATATTTAGGGAGAAGTTGGTATGAGAACGGTAAATTACTAACTAAAAAGAACACATTCTTTGATTTTATTGATTGTTCTAAATATTTAATTCAAAAAAAATACACGTCTAAACATCATTTATACGCTTATGGAGGATCTGCAGGAGGTCTTTTAATGGGTGCTGTGATAAATTTAAATCCTGAATTGTATAAAGGGGTCTTAGCTGCTGTTCCATTTGTAGATGTTGTCACAACCATGTTAGATGATAGCATTCCTTTAACAACAGGAGAATATGATGAATGGGGAGACCCTAATAAAAAAGAGTATTATCATTATATGAAATCGTATTCACCCTATGATAATATTGAAGCTAAAGACTACCCAAATATGCTGGTTACAACAGGTTTACACGATTCTCAAGTTCAATATTGGGAGCCTGCCAAGTGGGTTGCAAAATTACGTGAACTGAAAACAGACTCCAACATACTTTTGTTGCATACCGACATGGATTCTGGTCATGGTGGCGCATCTGGAAGATTTGAAAGCTTAAAAGAAGTAGCTCTAGAATATGCATTTTTGTTAGATTTAGAGGGTATTAATAATTAATTTAAAAAAAAACCTTACTTTTGTCAGGTTTTAAGACGTGTATTAATTAGTATATTGCGGCTTATAAAATTCATTTAATGAAACAAGAGAATAAGGTTTATAGCAGTGTATTAGACTTAATAGGTAATACGCCACTTGTTAAGCTTAATAGAATAACCTCTAAATTTAAAGGTGATTTTTACGCTAAAATTGAATCCTTTAATCCTGGACACTCGTCAAAAGATAGAATAGCACTTTACATTATTGAACAAGCCGAAAAACAGGGCATTTTAAAACCAGGTGACACTATCATAGAAACCACCTCTGGTAATACAGGGTTTAGTTTAGCTATGGTTAGTATCATTAAAGGTTATGAATGTGTTTTGGCAGTAAGTTCTAAATCATCGCCAGACAAGATAGACATGCTCAAAACCATGGGAGCAAAGGTTTATGTATGTCCTGCGCATGTTAGTGCAGATGACCCTAGGTCATATTATGAAGTTGCTAAAAGATTACACGAAGAAAGAAAAGGTTCTGTTTACATCAATCAATATTTTAATCAATTAAATATTGATGCCCATTATCATTCAACGGGTGCTGAGATTTGGAATCAAACAGAAGGAAAGATTACACATCTTGTAGCTTGTAGTGGAACGGGTGGTACCATTAGTGGCACAGCAAAGTATTTAAAAGAACAAAATCCAAATATTAAAGTTATTGGTGTAGATGCTTTTGGTTCTGTAATTAAAAAATACCATGAGACCAGAGAATTTGATGCTAATGAAATATACCCCTATAGAATTGAAGGCTTAGGAAAAAACCTAATTCCAACAGCCACAGATTTTGACACTATAGATGAGTTTATTAAAGTAACCGATGAAGACAGTGCTCATACAGCAAGAGAAATAGCAAGAACAGAAGGTATGTTTGTTGGCTATACGTCTGGAGCTGCTGTTCAGGCTTTAAAACAACTTAGTGAGGCTGGTGAGTTTAAAAATAGTGATAAGGTTGTAGTGATATTTCCAGACCATGGCTCCAGATACATGAGTAAAGTTTACAGTGATAAATGGATGAATGACCAAGGGTTTTTTGATAGTATTCATGAAGAATCCATACAGAAGGTTCAGTACATAAAATAAAAATATTTTTTACAAAAAAAGAGGTTGGGTTTTGTTATAATGCAGAATTTAATCTCTTTTTTTGTTTTACGAATAATTGGGCTTTAAAAATTATGGTTAAATCATTTAAATAGTTAATTTTGCACGAACTAACTAAGGACTATTTTTTGATAATTTCGTATAAATAAGACATTGTTCAGTTGACTTATAATGCACTTCCTTTTTTAGTTATATCATATAGTTTTATAGCATTTAGATTTATATAAATGAAAGATTTATTTGAAAAAATTTATAGAGATAAAGGGCCATTAGGTAAATGGGCATCTCAAGCAGAAGGATATTTTGTATTTCCTAAGTTAGAAGGAGAGATTTCAAATAGAATGAAGTTTCAGGGCAAAGAAGTTATTACGTGGAGCATTAACGATTATCTGGGGCTAGCAAACCATCCTGAAGTTAGAAAAGTGGATGCCGAAGCTGCTGCTCAATATGGTTCAGCTTATCCAATGGGTGCTAGAATGATGTCTGGTCACACAGACTTACATGAAAAGCTTCAAAATGAATTAGCTTCATTTGTAAACAAAGAAGCTGCTTATCTTTTAAATTTTGGATATCAAGGCATGGTGTCAACTATTGATGCGCTTGTTGCAAAAGATGATATTATTGTATATGATGTTGATGCACATGCATGTATTATAGATGGTGTACGTTTGCATATGGGGAAACGCTTTACCTATAAACACAATGATGTTGAAAGTTTAGAGAAAAACTTAGAACGCGCCAGTAAAATGGCAGAACAAACTGGTGGAGGCATTCTAGTTATCAGTGAAGGTGTTTTTGGAATGCGTGGAGAGCAAGGTCGTTTAAAAGAAATTGTAGCCTTAAAGAAAAAATTCAATTTTAGATTATTTGTTGACGATGCCCATGGTTTTGGAACCTTAGGAGCTACCGGAGCAGGAGCAGGAGAAGAGCAAGGGGTTCAAGATGATATTGATGTTTATTTTGCAACTTTTGCTAAATCTTTGGCTAGTACAGGAGCATTTATTGCAGGAGACAAAGAAATTATAGATTATTTAAAATATAATTTAAGATCTCAAATGTTTGCTAAATCGCTTCAAATGCAATTAGTAGTTGGAGCACTAAAGCGTTTAGAAATGCTTAAAACCATGCCAGAATTAAAGGCTAAGTTATGGGAAAATGTAAACGCCTTACAGTCTGGTTTAAAAAAACGTGGATTTGATATTGGAACTACACAAAGTTGTGTAACACCAGTATACTTAAAAGGAAGTATTCCAGAGGCTATGGCTTTAGTGAAGGATTTACGTGAAAATTACGGAATCTTCTGTTCTATAGTAGTTTATCCTGTAATACCTAAAGGAATGATTCTACTACGTTTAATCCCTACGGCTACTCATACTTTAGAAGATGTTAATGAAACATTAGCCGCTTTTGAAGGTATTAGAGATAGACTTGAAAATGGCACCTACAAGCGGTTGTCAGCTGCAGTTATGGCTGCTATGGGTGAATAAAATATTGTAGATATTGTATTAGAAAAATAAAAAGTCCGATTTACCATCGGACTTTTTTTATGACAAGGTTTTTTTAAAAGTTTTTCGTCGCCGGTATATAACTGGGTCAAAATGTTTCCAGATTTTTTGAATAGCTATATTGTCTTCCAGTTCTGGGGTTCTGTAACAGTATTCAATGCCTTTTTCTGTAAAAGTATTATAATACTCATTAAAAATGACAGCGTGAACCCCTTTCTTTTGGTATTCTGGATGAATGCCAATAAGGTAGAAATTAACATCTTTACTGTGCTTTTTTGCTTTCAAAATATGTAAAAAACCGAAAGGAAAAAGTTTGCCTTTAGCTTTTTGTAGTGCTTTAGAGAAAGAAGGCATCACTATAGCAAATCCAATTAAATTATCATCTTTATCAATTACAAACTTTATGTATTCTGGATTTACAAAACTGATAAACTTCTTTTTAAAATATTCTTTTTGAATATCTGTTATAGCTACAAATGATGATAGAGATGCGTAACTTTCGTTAAACAAATCAAACATTTTATCAACATAAGGCATCACCTCAGATGTTTTGGTAAAATTTAAAGCTGTTAATTGGTAACGTTTCTTTATAAGTGCTTGTGCTTTCTCAAAGGTTTCAGGTTTAACATTGCTAAATGGAAATTCACTTTCTATATAGCCTTTTTCTATCTTATAGCCAGCGGCTTCGTAATGTTTTGCATAATAAGGGTAATTGTACCATGTTACCATAGGAGAATCATGTTCAAAACCCTCGGTAACAACCCCAACTTTATCAAGGTTAGAAAATCCTACAGGGCCCTCGGTATATTCAAGGCTATGTGTTTTACCAATAGCTTCAACCTCTTTTAATAATGCATTAGATACTTCTAAATCATCAATAAAATCAAACCAGCCAAAACGCATTTTTCTTTGATTCTGATCTTTCACTTCCAACCAATTAATAATGGCAGCCACTCTACCAACTATTTCATTGTTTTTATAAGCTAGAAATAGCCTAGCCTCAGCATCATTGAATACGGGATTTTCGTCTTTATCAAAGGTTTTTAATTCTTGACTTATAATTGGTGGCGTCCAATATTTGGAGTCCTTGTATAGCTTAAAAGGGAATTTTACAAATGCCTTTAAATCTTTTTTAGAGCCAACTTCTTTAATAGTAATCATGTATAGTTAAAGTCTTTGGTTGGTTGAATTGGTTTATTTAATCGAAATCTATTGCTTTCTTTTTACGCTTGTTTATTTTATTATCACTGGAATCTTTATTTTTTCTGGATGATTTATTTCTTTTGGTAGGCTTAAATGAGTTATCATTTGTATTTTCTGCTTCGGGGTCTCTGTGAAAATCTAACCTGTAGGAAGCTCCCAAACTTGCATTAAAAACAGAAGGCGTGTCTTTTGTGTTGAATGTAATAGCAGCATCTAACTGAAAATCTTTACTTAGCAAGTGAGCACCACCAACTCTAAAAAGATTGTCTGCATAAAATTCACTTTGAATCCCTTGGGTTTCACCAAAAATGACCCACTTTGGGTTAAAAGAATGTGTAAGTGTTAAGATATATTGAAAATCAGATTGGTTTGTTCCAATCCTATCTTTTATTAAATTCATAACGAGCACCCAACCACCAGAAAAATTGTTTTGTGTAGCAATCATTATTTTAGGACTAAACCCCTCAATACCAGGAGCTGTGTAAGGGTTGTTTTTTGTGTCATAATTAATGCCGGCATACACTGCTATTGCTGGGATTAAATCGTTCCATTTGAAGCCATGATTAGCTTTCCAACTGTATAGATTTGGTTTGTTAGCTTCTTCATTCTTGTAGGGATCATAAACTAAGTATTTAGCACCAAAAGAAAGGTGTTTAAAATTAGCCCGTTTATCTTCTGCATCAGCATTATAGGTGTATTTTTTAATATCATTTTGATAATTGCCTTCAATGTTAATCTCTAATTCCTCAAATAATAAGCCATACCTAGCTGCAAAATCTGCGCCTAAACCAGACACTTCGTAAGTAGTCGCAGGGGTTCGTTTCTCTTTAACAAAGTAAGGGCCTATTTCAAATTGAACTACGTTTTTACCTACGGAAAAGGCACTTCTTGAGACTCCGGGGCGATTGGAGTTAATAACCTCTGTATATTGACTAAAGCAGCAGGTTGTAATTAAACAGAATAAAATGAATAGGGTAGATTTGAAAGGCTTCATGATTAATTTTTTATGTTTTAATAAGCTTAAAAACTTTACAAACACATTGTCAATGTGCTACCAAAGATAGATATTTTATACTTTTTTTATCATTTTTAAACGTTTTTTAAGCAAGTAGAATTGTATTTTTGCTAAAAAGAAATTTTATGCTTCAATATGCGTCGGCAGTGGGTTTAGTTAGAACAATACTTATCATTTTATTAATATATTTTGGGGTGAAGATAATAGCACGCTTATTATCTCCTTTTTTAATACGCTTTGTTGCAAAAAAAGCTGAAGAGCGTTTTGGTCAGCAATTTGGAGGACAGTTCCAAAGGAATCAAAAACATGATAAACCAAAAAAAGAAGGTGAAGTGAGTATTGATAAAATACCTAAGCAAAAGACTTCCAATAAAAATGTAGGTGATTATGTAGATTTCGAAGAAATTGATTAATTTCACCATCATTTGATTTTAAAGCACTTTCATGCCAATTTCATTTAAAAAAATCTTACCTCACATTCTAATTTTATTGGGGTTTGTAGCGATTTCATTAGCTTATTTTAGTCCAGTTTTACAAGGGAAAGCTATTTTTCAAAATGACATCAAGCAGTACATTGGGATGTCTAAACAACAAAAGGATTTTAGAGCCGAAACCGGTGAGGAAACCTATTGGACTAACAGTGCTTTTGGAGGGATGCCTACCTACCAATTGGGTGCTATTTATCCAAATAACTACATTAAAAAATTAGACCTAGCCTTGAGGTTTCTGCCAAGGCCAGCAGATTATTTATTTTTGTATTTATTAAGTTTTTACATATTACTTTTAGTGTTAAAAGTCGATTTTAAACTGGCTGCTATTGGCGCTTTAGCCTTCGGATTTTCAACTTATTTAATTATTATTTTAGGAGTAGGTCACAATAGTAAAGCACATGCCATTGCTTATATGCCCATGGTTTTAAGTGGCATTTTGCTCACCTTCCAACGAAAATACTTTACTGGTTTTCTACTTACCACGATAGCTATGGGATTAGAAATTGTTTCTAATCATTTTCAAATGACTTATTATTTGTTACTGCTAGTTATTGTTTTGGGTTTGGTTTATTTAATTGATGCTTACAAAAAGAAGGTGTTGTCGCATTATTTCAAATCTGTTGGAATACTCGTGTTAGCTGTTTTTTTATCCATTGGATTAAATGCTACAGGTGTTTTAGCTACTAAAGAATATGTAAAGGAAAGCACCAGAGGTAAAAGTGAATTAACTATAAATCCAGATGGATCGCCAAAGGAAGTAACTTCTGGTTTAGACAGAGATTATATTACTCAATTTAGTTATGGTTTGGTAGAGACTTTTAATCTTTTTATTCCAAGATTTATGGGTGGAGGTAATTCTGAAAATCTTGGAAAAGACTCCAATACCTATGAGGCGTATAGAAAATTAGGAGCCTCTCATACACAAGCACTTGAAGCGGCCGAATATGCACCCATGTACTGGGGAAAACAGCCTATTGTAGAGGCGCCTGCCTATGTTGGGGCTGTGGTTTTGTTTTTGTTTGTTCTAGGATTGTTTTTGGTAAAAGGACGATTGAAATGGTGGTTGGTTGGCGGTACAATTTTATCATTATTGCTTTCTTATGGTAAAAATTTAAGTTTTTTAACTAATTTCTTTATTGATTATGTACCGTTGTACAATAAGTTTAGAGCGGTAAGCTCTATTCAGGTACTCTTAGAATTATGTGTTCCTGTATTGGCAGTATTTAGTTTGGTAAAGCTCTTAAATAATTTTGAAAAAGACGAAGAAAAGTTAAAAGCATTAAAGTACACTACAGTTATAACAGGAGGTTTAGCAATATTATTTTTACTTTTAAAAGATACGTTGTTTAATTTCTCTGGAGCTTCTGATGGTGTTTATATACAGAATTACGGGCAAGATTTTATCAGATCCATAAAAGAGGATAGGCGGGCTATTTTTACTTCAGATACTATAAGAACACTAGTTTTGGTATTACTTTCTGCTGCAACTATTTACTATTATTTAAAAGGCAAGCTCAAAGAACAGTGGTTGCTTGTGATTTTTGGAGTGCTCATTCTTTTCGATTTGATTGGTGTTAATCGACGTTATGTCAATAATGATGACTTTGTCCCCGCCATTACTATGAATAAACCATTTAATGCCAATGCGGCTGATAAGGAAATACTTAAAGATAAATCGCATTTCAGAGTATTTGATATTTCCAATGAGGGTCTTCAAAATAGAACAAAGGCGTCCTATTTTCATAACTCTCTTAATGGATATAATGCTGCCGAATTAAAGCGATACAGAGAAGTTTTTGACTTTTATGTATCAAAGAACAACATTAACGTTCTAAACATGCTAAACACCAAATATATCATTGCCGACAGTGAAGAAGGCATCATATCTTACGTAAATGACAAAGCTAATGGTAATGCTTGGTTTGTTAAAAAATTAAAAGTTGTTGAAACTGCCAACGAAGAAATTTTAGCGCTAGATAGTTTAGATAACAAGAACGTGGCAACCATACACAAATCTCAACTAAAAGCTTCAGTCTTTAAACCAGAAAACAATCTTAGTTTTGAAGTAGATTCTTTAACTTCAATCACTTTAAAAGAAGTAAAACCCAATTATTTAAAATACGCGTCCAACAACTCAAATGATGGTTTTGCGGTGTTTTCTGAGATTTATTACGGTAATGGATGGAAAACATATATCAATGGAGCGCCAACTAATCATGTGCGCGTAAACTACACCTTACGTGGTATGAATATCCCAAAGGGTCAACACGTCATCGAATTCAAATTTGACCCCGATGTAGTAAAAACGGGTAGCACTATTGCTTTAGCTAGTTCTGTATTATTGGTATTATTAGTTCTAGGAGGTTTATTTTTTGAGTTTAAACAAAACAAAACGTAAAGTGCGTAAAAAGGCACTCATAATCACCTATTATTGGCCTCCAGCTGGTGGTCCAGGAGTACAACGTTGGTTAAAATTTGTAAAGTATTTACCAGATTTTAATATAGAGCCTGTTGTATTTATACCTGAAAACCCTAATTATGCTTTAATTGATGAAACTTTAACTGATGACGTTTCTAAAGATGTAGCTATTTTGAAGCTACCCATAAAAGAGCCTTATAAATTGGCGAGATTCCTTTCTAAAAAGAAATCAAATACGATAAGTAAAGGTATTATTTCAGATGAGCAAACACAGAGTTTAACTGAAAGGATTATGCTTTACATACGTGGAAATTTCTTTATTCCAGACGCTAGAAAGCATTGGGTAGCACCATCGGTTAAGTTTCTTTCTGAGTATATTAAAAGAGAAAATATCGAAACCATTATTACTACGGGACCACCTCATAGCCTACATTTAATTGGTATACAGCTTAAAGAAAATTTAAAGGTTAAATGGATTGCAGATTTCAGAGATCCATGGACAACCATTGGATATCATAAAAAATTGAAGCTTTCCAAGCGTTCCAGAAAAAAGCATTTGTTTTTAGAAAAAAGCGTATTGAATAGCGCCAATCAAATTATTGTAACCAGTTTTGTTACCAAAGATGAATTTTCTAAAATCACCTCAAAACCCATTGAAGTCATTACTAATGGATATGATTATGAATCTGTTGCCCCTGTAGTATTAGACTCTAAATTTAGTTTATCACACATTGGGTCTTTACTGTCAAAACGAAATCCCAAAGTTTTATGGAAAGCTTTGAGTGATTTGATAAAGGAAGAACCTAATTTTTCAACAGACTTGCAAATTAATTTTGTTGGCTCAATAAGCAACGAAGTGCTTGAGTCTCTTGAAAAACATGATTTAACAAGTTATATAAGTAATGTGGGTTATGTGTCGCATAAAGAAGCACTGAAATATCAGAAAAAGTCTCAAGTTTTATTGCTCATTGAAATCAATTCCAAAGAAACTAAGGGCATAATTCCTGGAAAACTTTTTGAATATATGATATCTAATAGGCCTATAATTGCATTAGGTCCTAAAGGCTCTGATGTAGAAAAAATAGTAAAGGATACCAATACCGGGAACTACTTTAGCTATGATGATTACACTTTGTTAAAAACAACTATATTGAGTCATTACAAGGCCTATAAAAATGAAGCGTTACAATCATTTCCTATTGGTTTACAAAAATATAGCAGAAAGAAATTAACAGAATCATTATCTAAATTAATCTAATGGGTATTGTTGCTTCACAATCTTTTAAAAATGTTATCACTACTTATTTGGGGTTTTTGATTGGAGCCATTAACACCTTGTTTTTATATACTGAATTTCTAAGTGATGCTTACTACGGAATGGTTGGGTTTATGTTGTCTGCAGCTTACGTTATGATGCCTTTAATGGCTTTTGGTACACATAATACCCTAGTAAAGTTTTATTCATCGTTTAAAACACGTGTATCATTGCATAGCTTTTTAACTTTGATGATTTTCTTACCATTGGCTATTATGCTTCCTGTAAGCGTTATTGGGTATATCTGTCATGAATCAATTGGAGCGTTTCTGTCAACAGAAAATACCATCATAAAAAACTACTTATGGCATACTTTGCTCATAGCCATAGCATTAGCATACTTTGAGGTATTTTTTGCTTGGGCGAAAGTACAAATGAAAACGGTTTTTGGAAACTTTATGAAAGAGGTCTTTCATAGAGTAGGCACCATGATTCTACTGTTGTCACTTTACATTGATATAATTAATGTAGAGCAGTTTATGGTGGGATTGGTGGTAGTTTATTTGATAAGGACTTTCATAATGATGTTTTTTGCTTTTAGCATTAAATTGCCTGTTATAGTTTTTAAAAAAATTAGCAATTTAAGGAGTATATTAAAATATTCTTCACTAATAATTATTGCAGGTTCTGTAGCTACAGTTTTATTAGATGTTGATAAAGTAATGCTCGGAAAATATATACCAATAGAGCAGATAGCCTACTATAATGTGGCCATATTTATAGCAACAGTCATAGCGGTTCCCCAAAGATCTATGCATCAAATTTTATTACCTCTCGCAGCTACTTATTTAAATGAAAAAGATTATGATGCTTTAGAAAATTTGTATCAAAAAAGTTCTTTAAACTTGTTGGTAATAAGTGGATTGGTTTTTTTATTGATTATTTTAAATATCAATGAGTTGTATCTTTTAATTGATGTAGCATTTAGCTCGGGCTTAAACGTGGTCTTACTGATTAGTGTAGCAAAACTTTACGACTCCCTTTTAGGTAGTAATAATGCCATTTTATTTAATAGCGATTATTACAAAATAGTTTTAATTTTAGGAGTTGTTTTAGTTGTATCAATGATAGTTCTTAATATGATTTTTATTCCTTTGTATGGTATTAATGGTGCAGCTCTGGCCACTTTTTTAGCCATTTTTTTCTACAATACTGGCAAATTGTTTTTTGTGTATCGATACTTTAAAATGTTACCTTTTACGATGCATAGTTTAAGGGCAGGAGGCCTTATTATAGTAATGGCTTTACTCTTTTATTTTTGGGATTTTTCTTTTAGTCCTGTTATTAATATAGGACTGAAATCAATACTGATTTGTGTAAGTTATCTTCTAGTCGTTTATAAGTTTAACTTGTCTAGTGATATTTCGAGTATCATAAGTAAGTCTATCAAAAGAAATCAGTAAAAGAGAAAATCCCACGACGTTGCTTTGAGGCAAACATATCGCAGGACTTTCCAACTAACCAACCAAAACGGTTATGATCTTCTTCTAGATAGAGTAGATCTTGTATCTCTACTAGAGGAACCTCTACTTTGAGTTGCTCTAGAGTTATTGTCTTTTGATGATCTAGATACCGATGATTTTTGCGGCGAACTAGATTTTCTCGGTGTACTTAGTCTAGAAGCTATGTTTTCTTGTGATCTTGAAGATCTATTAACAACTTGAGGTGTTCTCCTAGAACTAGTACTATTATAATTACGAGACTTTGTACTTTTTGGTTTTTCAATTTTTGAATTATTTCTATCTCGCGTTATAGAATGTGATGACCTATTAGTTGTTGCGGGTCTTGTTGTTCTACTAACGTTTTCTCTCATTCCTTTAGTATTTGCAATTTGAGAATTTCTTCTATTTTCAGGCTTTGTTACTATGGTATTGTTTCTTCCAGAACTATTTCCTCTAACAATTTTTGAATCATGACTTCTTGTGCTTCTGTTAGTAACAGCATTTCTTCCTGAAGTTGTTGCATATCTGGAATCGTTTACTTTAGCAAATCCTCTTCTACTTACATTTCTATTAATGCTAGTAACGTTTCTGGAACTTCTATTAACCGTGGCATAATTTCTATTTCTTATAATACTGGTACCTCTTCTACTAGCAACAGATGTTATAGGTCTATAATTGTTATAGAAAGGTCTAGAATATACATATCTAACTGGGTTATAAAATCTTCTATAGGGTCTGTTATATACTACGCAATAATTTACAGAAGGAATGGCATAAAACCTGTGCCAAGGTCTAAAAACATAGTGTCTATTGTATATGTTTATAAATCCTGTACAATGTGAGAATACATTATATCTATTATAGTGTACATACAAACCTCCAACCCTGTTAACGTAGCCAAAATTGTTGTAATGAATGTTCACATTTCCTGCCTGAACAATACGCCCGTAGTAATCATAAAAAATAGGTGTATTTTCAATTTGAATTACGGCGCCAAATTCATCATACTGAACAAAAGCATTATAATCATAGCCTGAATTGAAGCTAATGCTAACATGAGGTGAATTAAATGAGGCATTAAAACGAGAATTACCCCTTAAAATATTGAAATCAAATTGTCCATCCGGAAACACAGAAAATTCAATACCATTTTCTACAAATATGAAAGAATTACCATAACCTCCAATATAAGTAGATGTTATTAAATTATTTGAATTGGTGGTTGACGCGTTAACAGTTAATCCTGTAAGGATAAAACCTGCTATAAAGAATAGTAAATTTTTCATAATCGTAAAATTTTAATGTGAATACATTTAAATGTTACCAAACAGCGTGCCAAAAAAAAGTAAGGCGCTTGTAAGCCTTATTATTAAAGGGTTAATCGTTATTTTTTATTTGAGAAGTTATTTGAATTACTACTATCAATTTATTTTTTTAGAATATTTCATTTAAAAAGGGCAATACTATTCTTTGAAAATATTTATAAACTTAATATAACTGTGCTAGTCTTATTCTAAAAACTTTCATATTTTTATGAAAACTGGTTTAATTTGACGAGGAATTCTACAATCATTTGCAAAAATTGTGAAAACACCTTTGAAAAGTGCTTCAAATTTTGTCCGCATTGTGGGCAACAAGCAAAAGATAATCTTACGGTGGGTGTATTGTTTTATAATACCATAAGCAACTATTTTTCTTTTGATGCCCGATTTTTTAAAAGTTTTCTACCCTTAATGCTGAAACCAGGGTATTTAGCGAAAAAATTTGTTGGAGGTAAACGTTTGCTCTATCTACATCCTGCACAATTATATTTATTTATATCGGTAATTTTTTTCTTTTTAATGTCAACACTAATAGTTAGGGAAAACGTTCAAAACATTGATAAAGCTCTTAAAAATGCTGCAGTTGAGCCTTACGTGTTAGATAGTTTAAAAACAGAGACCACCAAGGTTTTAGATTCGGTAAAAATTGATAGTGTCCTAACGCCGTTAAATAACATTAGTTTTAAGGAGATTAACAATGATAATGTAAAAGTTTTAGATTCTTTAATTAAAACTGAAGTCGAAGGAGGTTCTGTTTTGCAATCAGATTTTGGATATAATTTTAGAAACGTGGATTCGCTTGTTGCTTCTGGTGCCTCAGATAAAGAGATTTATAAAGTCATGGGGATGGAAGATAACGCTGGCTACTTAAAGCGAAAGTTTTATGCGCAGACTTTAAAGTTTCTAAAGCAACGAAATGGCGGTCAAATAGTTCAAGCTGCTTATGACGCCATACCAGTGGCATTGTTTATTTTATTACCAATTTTTGCATTAATTCTTAAAATGCTCTTTTACAGGAAAGGTACTTATGCCTATCATTTAGTATTTAGCTTTTATTATTTTGCATTTTTATTTACTGTTTTTAGTGTCATACTAGTAGTAAATACCATGATTGACATTCCCGGTTGGATAGAATCACTTGTAATATTATCAACTTTCTTTTATTTATTAGTTGCAGTAAAACAATTTTATGAAAACGGATGGCTATCTAGTTTTATTAAAACGTGGCTTATTTCATTTTTATATTTAAGTTTTGTGCTTCCAATAGCCTTTTTGGTCTTAATATTTGTTGGCTTTTTGTTTTACTAGAAAAAACTCAATGTAGCTTGCTTTTAAGGTATTTCCCAGTGACCGAATTTGTGTTTTTAATGATTTCTTCAGGAGTTCCAAAAGCTACTAGGTTTCCGCCGTGTTCACCGCCTTCAGGACCTAAATCTATGATGTGGTCTGCACATTTAATGAGTTCTATATTGTGCTCTACTACTATAATGGAGTGTCCATTGTCTATTAAGGCATTAAACGATTTTAACAACTTCTGAATATCATGAAAATGTAAGCCCGTTGTAGGTTCATCGAAAATAAATAAAGCTTTGTCTTTATTGTTTCCCTTTCCCAAAAACGATGCTAATTTAATACGTTGGGCTTCACCGCCCGAAAGCGTAGAAGAACTTTGACCTAAAGTTACATAGCCCAAACCAACATCTTGTAATGGTTGAAGTTTATGCTTAATTTTAGTTTGATTATTGGTTTCAAAAAAAGCAATGGCGTCATCTATGGTCAAGTTTAAAATGTCATCAATATTTTTACCTGCAAACGTTACCTCTAAAACTTCTTTCTTAAAACGTTTTCCTTTACAGGTTTCGCATTCTAAATGCACATCGGCCATAAATTGCATTTCAATAGTAACTTCGCCTTCGCCTTTACAAGTTTCGCACCTCCCGCCATCTACATTAAATGAAAAATGTTTTGCTTTGTAGTTTCTTATTCTACTAAGTTTTTGATTAGCAAATAGTGCTCTAATATCATCATAAGCTTTAATGTAAGTAACAGGATTAGATCTTGAAGAGCGCCCAATAGGGTTTTGGTCTACAAATTCAATATTTTTTAAATTGCCAAAATTACCATTTAGTGCCGTGAACTGCCCAGGTCTATCACCAAAGTCTGTTAATTGTTTTTGTAATGCTGGAAATAAAATCTTTTTCACCAGTGTGCTTTTACCACTACCAGATACACCCGTAACAACCGTTAACATACCTAAAGGAAACGTTACATTGATGTTTTTAAGATTGTTCTCTCTAGCTCCAATAACATCAACATGGTACTTTGAAGACCGTCTGGTTTTGGGAATTTCAATTCTTAGTGATTCATTAAGGTATTGTGCAGTTAACGAGTCTGAAGCTAAAATATCTTCATAGTTGCCATTTGCAACCACGCTACCACCAAAGGTGCCTGCTTCGGGGCCAATATCAATGATGCTATCAGAGGCTTTCATGATGTCTTCGTCATGCTCAACAACAATAACCGTATTGCCTAAATCTCTCAACGACTTTAAAACAGAAATTAATTTTTCAGTGTCTTTTGGATGAAGCCCAATACTTGGTTCGTCTAATATATACATAGAACCTACCAAGCTACTTCCCAGTGAGGTTGCTAAATTAATTCTTTGACTTTCTCCTCCAGACAAGGTGTTTGAACGTCTATTAAGAGTTAAATAATCTAATCCTACATTAGATAAAAATAAAAGGCGGTTATTTATTTCCTTTAGCAATCTTGAAGCAATTTGAGTCTCATAATCATTAAGCTCTAGTTGTTTAAAGAAATTAGACAAGGTCTTTAATGGCATTTCTACTAGGTCTGTTATGGTAACACCCCCAACTTTTACATAATTAGCTTCTACACGTAAACGTTTCCCTTTACAGGCTTTGCATTTGGTCTTCCCGCGATAACGAGATAACATCACCCGATTTTGAATTTTATAGGCTTTTGACTCTAATTCTGTAAAAAATGAGTTGAGACCTTCAAAATATTGATTCCCATCCCAAACAAGTTGTTTTTGTTCTTGAGTTAATTCGAAATATGGCTTGTGAATTGGAAAATTAAATTTGTGTGAATTATTGACCAATTGATCTTTATACCAACTCATACTGTCTCCGCGCCATGGAAAAATAGCATTTTCATAAACAGAAAGCCCTGTGTTGGGTATCACCAAATCTTCATCTATTCCTATGATATCACCATAGCCTTCGCATTTAGGGCAAGCACCATAAGGATTATTAAAGCTGAATAGATGTACATTAGGCTCTAAAAAAGTAATGCCATCTAATTCAAATCGGTTACTAAAAACACGTTGATTGTTACTTTTAAGTGTTTCAATGATGCATTCGCCATTGCCTTCAAAAAAAGCAGTTTGTACGGCATCGGCTAATCGGTTAAAAAAATCCGCTTCATTTTTTGTAATAACTCTATCAACTACTAAATAAATATCCTTTGCATTCTTATCTGAAAGGTCTATTTCATCAATTCTTACCACCTTTGTATCTACTTTAATTCTTGCATAACCTTGTTGATTCAAGACTTTTAATTTGTCTTTTAAAGCTCTTCCAGATTCTAGATGAATAGGAGCAAGAAGTAACAGTTTTTCACCCTCATCAAAAGTTTTTACGTAGTTTAATACATCAGTAACAGTTTCCTTTTTAACTTCATGACCCGAAATGGGTGAATAGGTTTTACCAATTCTAGCAAATAATAACTTAAGGTAATCATATATTTCGGTAGTGGTGCCTACCGTAGATCTGGGATTGGTAGAATTTACCTTTTGTTCAATCGCAATAGCAGGAGCTATGCCTTTTATATAATCAACTTTCGGTTTATTAAGCCTTCCTAAAAATTGGCGTGCATAACTTGATAAACTTTCAACATAACGTCTTTGACCTTCAGCATACAGTGTATCAAACGCTAAACTTGATTTACCAGAACCCGATAAGCCTGTTATAACCACCAATTGGTTTCTTGGTATCACCACATCAATATTTTTTAAATTGTGCAATTTAGCACCTTTAATAATGATGTTTTCCTTAGGGTTAACGTTCAAAATATTAGTATTCATGGGCTTTTAAAGGAATAATCTTGCAAAGATACTATAAGTATTTGAACTTTTAAAGTGTCGACCAACTACAATATTGTGTGAAAAAAATCTTTAAAATCTTGCTTATTAGGAATGATTGTTGTTATATTTGATACATCAATCATAAGTATTAATCAACTTTTCGCCTATAGCATAACATTACTTTTACAAAAATAACCCCAAGCAAAGAAGCCTAACTTCTTGCATTAAAAGTAATCATTATGCAAAATACCCCTAAAACAGACGCTACGCTTGTTAAAAATTATATAAATGGCGATGAATATGCGCTAGAAACCCTTGTTTACAAACACAAACAAAAGGTTTACAGTTTTATCTATTCTAAAGTATATGACAGAGATGTTGCCGAAGATATTTTTCAAGACACTTTTATAAAAGTGATAAGAACCCTAAAAGCAGGTTCTTACAACGAAGAAGGTAAGTTTTTACCATGGGTTATGCGTATTGCTCATAATTTGGTAATAGATTTCTTTAGAAAGAATAGCCGCATGCCCAAATTTGACAATGCTGGTGAATTTAGTATTTTCTCTGTATTGAGTGATTCAAGTTTAAACGCAGAAAAATCCATTATTAAAGAACAGGTTGAAAGTGATGTAAGACGTTTAGTAGATGAACTTCCAGATGATCAAAAAGAGGTGCTATTAATGCGTATGTACAATGACATGAGTTTTAAAGAAATATCTGAAAGAACAGGTGTTAGCATTAATACTGCCTTAGGTAGAATGCGCTACGCTCTTATTAATCTGCGTAAAATTATTGAAAAGCACAATATAGTGCTCACTAATTAGTACAATAAACTAAATTTTGTTGCGTTATCTTTTAAGATTAACCCTTAAATTAAGATAATGGCAAAACTTTACACTGAGAAACATTTTATTAAAAATGAACTAGAACCGAGAGAAGAAACGGTTAAATTTCTTCTAGATTACTCAAAAGCTTTAAGTGTTGTAAATTGTAATAGATTGAAGTTTGAAACGCTTCTAAATTAAACCAGAAAAAGTCCTGATTTTATCAGGACTTTTTCGATTTATAATATTCGTGAATAACAGATTTTCTTCCAATTGTTTTGGTGATAATATCTTTTTCTAAATCCCACCCTCTAGCAGGTGAATACTCTCTGCCGTACCAAATTATTTGAAGATGTAAATCATTCCATAGTTCTTTAGGAAATAAACGTTTCGCATCCTTTTCGGTTTGAACTACATTTTTACCGTTACTAAAATTCCATCTATACATGAGCCTATGAATGTGGGTATCTACTGGAAAAGCAGGTACACCAAAAGCTTGAGACATCACTACACTTGCTGTTTTATGTCCCACAGCTGGTAAGGCTTCTAGAGCCTCAAAACTTTGAGGAACTTGACCATCATGCTTTTCTATAAGAATTTTAGATAAGCCATAAATACCTTTACTTTTCATGGGCGACAAGCCAACGGGTTTTATGATTTCCCTAATTTCTTCCTCAGTAAGTTTTACCATATCGTACGGATTATCTGCCCTTTCAAATAAAAGTGGTGTGATTTGGTTTACCCTAACATCGGTACTTTGTGCAGACATGAGTACTGCAATTAAAAGTGTATAAGGGTCTTTGTGATCTAAAGGAATAGGTATTTCGGGGTAAAGTTTATAAAGTGTATTAATAACAAAGTTTACCCTTTCTTGTTTGGTCATAGGATTGTATTTTTGTAAAAACAAAGTTAAAAATTATGACCACATTAAAGATAGGAGATAAGGCTCCAAATTTTTCGGTAAACAATCAAGATGGAAACCCAATTTCATTAAATGACTATAAAGGAAAGAAGCTCGTGCTGTTTTTTTATCCAAAGGCAAACACGCCAGGTTGTACTCTTGAAGCTTGTAATTTAAGTGATAACTATGAGCGATTTGTATCACAGGGCTATGATGTTTTAGGTGTAAGTGCCGATACTGAAAAAAAACAAAGTAGTTTTAGAGATAAGTTTAAGTTTCCATATCCTTTATTAGCAGATGTTGACAAAGAAGTCATTAATGCCTATGGTGTTTGGGGTCCGAAAAAATTCATGGGACGTGAATATGATGGTATTCACAGAACCACTTTTGTTATTGATGAAAATGGTGTTATTGAAGATGTCATTACTCAAGTTAAAACTAAAGACCATACCAATCAGATTTTGAAATAAGTCAACGTTGAAATAATAAAGGAGACTTCAGTAATATATAAGTGGAAGTTTTTACCTAGTTTCAGTAAAAAAAAAGCGCCATGTTGGCGCTTTTCTATTTTATGTGAATTTGATTTTAGAATTGATAACGAATACTGAGAGCAATATCAAAATCAAGATCATTATTGTTGTAATTATCTTCTCCAAAACCAATTTCAGGTCTAAAGTCTAAAGATATTAGTAAAGGTATTTCAAAATCATATTCAATTCCAATGTCTCCAGCAGCAAAAATAAAAGTATCCGTTATGTCCTCACCGGGAGTGTTAACACTAAACGAACCAATTCCGCCACCAGCACCTACATACCAGTTAAATCCTCCATCTAATGGAAAAACCCATTGGTATAAACCGGCCAATTTAAAACCATCATAATTATTACCATCACGCCACCCTAAATCAACCTCTAAACGATTGTTCTCTCCAAGCGCTCGTTGATATGATATTTCAGCTCCAAATCCATCACTATCACCCATTCTCAATCCAATGGCATTATCAGAAATAACTTGTGCCTCTGTGGTTAATGCAAACCCAATTAATGCTAACGATACTAAAAAAAATTTCTTCATAATTATAATTTTAATTGTTCATAAATTTTCGTATTGATATAAATACGTTGTTTTTTTTCTATTCAGATTTGTTTTACAAAAATAACGCCAAAATTGAATTAATATTTGGCATTACAAAAGAGTTATAAACAATATTATAAATATACTTGAAAGAACCTTTATAGTTAAGCCTGATTTTTTTCATGCGTTTCAACTATAGTAATAGCTGCAATAAGGTCTTTTACCTCCAAATCTTCTATAGATTCATCCATATAAAAAGGAGCTAATTTATCTTTATTGTAATTGTATATTTTCCAGCGTTTAAACTGATACTCTAAGGCTGTAAAGTTTTCTACCCAATCTCCCGAATTTAAATATATGGTACTACCATGTTTATTCTCTTTAAATTCGATTTTTGGCTGATGAATATGACCACAAACTACATAATCATAATCGTTTTCAATGGCAAGGTCAGAAATTACCGTTTCATAATCATTAATAAACTTAACCGCTTTTTTTACACTATTCTTAATCTTTTTTGATAACGAGTAACGCTCTTTCCCTCTCTTAGCCAAATACCAATTAACCAACCTATTTAAAAGAATAAGCAAATCATAACCATAGCCACCAAGTTTAGCCAGCCATTTAGCCTGTTGAATGGAAACATCAAAAACATCGCCGTGAAAGAACCAACCTTTTTTACCATCCATTTCCAGCACTAATTTATCAACTATAGAAATGTTGCCAATATTGGTGCCACTAAATTTTCGAAGCATTTCATCATGATTTCCTGTAATATAAAATATCTCAACCCCATCGGCAGCCATATCCATTATTTTTTTAATGACTTTTAAATGAGATTTTGGGAAATACCGTTTACTAAATTGCCAAATGTCAATAATATCACCATTTAAAATCAGTTTTTTAGGTTCAATGCTATTTAAATACGTGAGTAAGTGTTTAGCATGACAACCGTAGGTGCCTAGGTGCACATCAGAGATTACAGCTATTTCTATTTTCCTCTTAATTTTCAATTTTAGGGAAGATTATTTGACCACAAATAACTGTAATTACTATTACCTAGATATTATCTTATAATTACCTATATATGAGGAGATTGTTAAGTAAATGTTATGCATTATTAGTTCTTAAAATTTCCGTTTAAATCAATATCAATACTTAATTTCTAATAGAAAACTAAAGCGCTTGTTAAATCATATTTATTTTTGAAAATTGAAATGAAGCTATCCAAAATGATGAAAATGTTGTTCGTTTCATTTTCGTATATCTGATAATAGAATTATTTTAGCGCAAAACTTTTACTATGGCAGGAAATTCCTTTGGAAAACTTTTCAATTTAACCACTTACGGAGAGTCTCATGGTGTGGCTTTAGGGGGCGTTATAGACGGTTGTCCTCCTGGTATTGCATTAGATTTAGATGCTATTCAACATGAGTTAGATAGGCGTAAACCAGGGCAATCTGCCATTGTAACCCAACGTAAAGAACCAGACACTGTAAAATTTCATTCTGGTATTTTTGAAGGCAAAACAACAGGAACACCCATTGGGTTTGTTATTGAAAATACCAACCAGAAATCGCATGACTACTCACACATAAAAGACAGTTACAGACCAAGTCATGCCGATTATGTATACGACAAAAAATATGGTATTAGAGATTATCGTGGTGGCGGACGCAGTTCTGCACGCGAAACTTCTTGTAGGGTAGTGGCTGGTGCCATCGCAAAACAAGTGCTCAAAAATGTTGAAATTACGGCTTATGTGTCTAGCGTAGGGACTATGAAGTTAGAGAAACCTTATACTGAGCTAGATTTATCGAAGGCCGAAGAAAACATCGTACGTTGTCCAGATATGGATATGGCATCACAAATGGAAAACTATATTAAGGAGGTGAGAAGCAAAGGAGATACGGTTGGTGGTATTGTTAGTTGTGTTATCAAAAATGTACCCGTTGGACTAGGAGAACCGGTGTTTGATAAATTACATGCCGAATTAGGTAAAGCTATGCTTTCTATTAATGCTGTAAAAGGCTTTGAATACGGGAGCGGTTTTCACGGTAGCACCATGTATGGCAGTGACCATAACGATGCTTTTAATAACGATGGTTCTACAAAAACTAATTATTCAGGTGGTATTCAAGGAGGTATTACAAACGGTATGGATATTTACTTTAATGTGGCATTTAAGCCTGTTGCTACCCTTATTCAGAAATACGAAACCATAGATAAAGAAGGGAATACGGTTGAAATGCAAGGTAAGGGGCGTCACGATCCCTGTGTCGTACCAAGAGCTGTACCCATTGTAGAAGCCATGGCAGCATTGGTTTTAGCAGACTTTTATTTAATTAATAAGATGTATTCTTAGGAGCTATTTCCCGCTTTCAGTAGTCGCTTCCCGATAATAGTATCGGGAGAGCTCCAACAAATACTTCAATCGGGGCTAGGGGTAAAGGCTAACATGGAGCTTATCTATTTAATGTTTATATTTAGGTAATTCAATAATCATGCTGTATTACTGGTTGCACCTTGCGTATATATTTATTGGTTCCAAGTTTTTTTGGAAACCAGTTGATTTGGCTACCAATCTTACCAGAAGCCGTCGCGTAAGTATTCTAGATTGCGAGGCCTTTCGGTTTATGGCAAACTCCAAGTATTTTTATTACATGGATTTGATTCGATTTGAAATTATGTTTCGAACCAATTTATATAAGCATACCGTTAATAAAGGTAAATTCCCTGTACTTGGTGGTCAAAAAATAATTTACAAAAAGCCTCTAAAACGTTGGACAAAGTTTAGTATTACCCTAATGCTAGAAGGTTGGGATGACCATTGGGTGTATCACCGGCAGGTTTTTACAAGAAATAACGAAATTTGCGCTATTGGGTTTACCAAAGTTGGTTTTTGGTATAAACAAAAGATTCAAGATATAAGACCTATTATTTTAGAAAGTGGTATAACTAAAGCAGAAATGCCTGTTTCAAAAGAGGTTTTGGACTTTTTTAGTAACGATTATAATATTTTAAAAGGTGAAAATAATGATTGATAACCCTTTAGTTTCCGTACAATGGCTTAACGAACATCTAGATAATCCAAATCTTGTTGTGTTAGATGGTACAATCAATAAGACATTTGATGCCAATCTACAGCAGATTCCTAAAGCCCGCTTTTTTGACATAAAACTTAAATTTAGTGATATCTCGGGAGAATTTCCGAGCACATTCCCCAGTCAAGAACAATTTCAGGAGGAAGCCAGAAAATTAGGTATCAATAAAAACAGCACTATTGTGGTGTATGATGATAAAGGCATTTATTCCAGTGCTCGGGTTTGGTGGCTATTTAGAGCTTTTGGTCACTTTAATGTGGCCGTTTTAGATGGTGGTTTTCCAGAGTGGATAAAATCAGGCTATCCAACAGAAATCATGAGCGGGTTTAAAGGAGAAACAGGCGATTTTGAAGCAAAGCTTCAGCAAGGATACATGGTGTTTTTTGAGGATGTACAAAAAGCCTCGGCAGGCAAATCTCATACTATTGTGGATGCACGCTCAAGCGGACGGTTTAATGGCGAAGTTCCTGAGCCCCGCGCGGGGTTGCGTAGTGGAACTATTCCAAATTCGATGAATTTACCTTTTACCGATTTATTGATGCATGGCGTGTTTAAATCGGAAGACGATGTGAAAACCTTGTTTGCCAAAGTCATCGAAACCAAAGACACACCCACTATTTTTTCCTGTGGCTCTGGCATTACGGCCTGTGTTTTAGCTTTAGGAGCTGAAATGTCTGGATATCAAAATATTTCTGTATACGATGGGTCTTGGACGGAGTGGGGGAGCTTGGTTAAAGAGTAATATGGAATTGATATCGAGTTGTAATTATGATTAACATAGTAAATAAACACCCAAACTGAAAATCCGAGAGGATTTTTGTCAGTTAGCTTATACTAGGAATTAGTTTTAGTTATTTTTTGCGTGTCGTTATTTTTTTATATTAGCTATTATTGGCATGTGGTCACTAACATCTAACCAATTTTCAGCAATTCCGACTTCTAATTTGTTTAATCTATTTTTAAATTCAGTTAAGCCAAATACATAGTCAATATGATAAGGTCTTTCGAGTTTTCGCTGAAAATATAAAGTCGGCAGACTTTCTTTGCCCTGTTCTTCTTGTTTTAACTTATGATAGAAGCTTTCAATTCCGATTTCTTTAAGTTCGTTCACAACATCTGAATGATTCCACCATCTATCCCATTCGTCCCATATTTTGTTACTGTTGAAATCTCCAATCAAAAGAATGTTTTTCATTTTGTCTCGATTTACTTGAAGGTACTTCCAAAACTGTCCGATATAACCAAAGTTTGGTGAGTTATTTCTGTGAGTCCAAACAGCTAATAAGTTAAATTCCTCGTTTATTCGACACGGAAAAAAGTGTTTTACACTATGGCCTTTGAATTGATTTGACCAATATAATTCTTCAAGTTTAATTTCAGGTTTTGCAAATATTGCAAGTCCTTTGTTTTTAGTGTCTCCCTTCCAAATATAATTCTTAGCCCAATTTTGATATTCCTTATGTTTTGATTCGGTTGGATTTTCACATTCTTGGACTACATAAATATCAGCATTAAGTTCCGCAATTCGGTTGAACTTTTTTCTAAATGCTCCATTACAATTCCAAGTTACTATTCTCAATTTTCAACGGTTTTTTATAATACACATCAAGTAGAATATAAATTCAGTTCTAATGGCGTTTATAGTCTGGTAAAAAAGTTAGGCTTTAAGGACTTAAAAGTAAATATTTAAGACTTTGCTTGAAAGAAAAGTTTTCAACACTAAAAAGTTAATTACCCCAAAAACTTACGCTTCAATTCCGGGGTTGGAATCATGCAGGCCTCTTTTTTGCCATACCATTTGTAACGGTTTCTGGCAATATAATCATACACCCAATTGCGTAAAACGGTTGGGATAATGAAAAAGATGGCAGCTAAATTTCTAGGGAAACCTAACTGTTTGGCAACTTTTAACGCTGCTGTAGATTTGTAAGTGATCCCTTGTTCTGGGGTGTAAAGCAGAATGGAGTCTATAGTGTTGGAGTCAATATTGTAATGCTTGATGATGTTTTGTCCAATGTCGCTTTGCAGCGGTGCAAACAAAAAAAGGTCTTTCTTATCATGCTTAATAACATATTGCACAGCGCTGTTGCAAAGGTTACAAACACCATCAAATAGGATAAGTTTTTTGCTTTTGGGAATGTCTGGTTTCATAAAGTAAAGATATAGCTTTAAAGACTATTTAAAAAGACGTTTAAATCGGTTTCTTTATCAAGGTTTAATTTCTTTTTAAGTCGGTATTTACTCTTTAAAACACTCTCTGGCAATACATTGAGCATAGAGGCAATTTCTTTTGTGGAGAGGTTCATACGTAAAAAGGAGGCCAATCGTATTTCTTTTTCGGTAATATCAGCATACACGGTTTTAAGCTTGTTATCAAAGTTATTGTGTACTTCAGAAAAATAAGATTTGAAAATCTCCCAATCTTTGTCTTCCGCACTTTCTTTTTTAAGGAGCATTACTAATCTCCTAAATTCAACTTTAAACAACTCTGGTGACTGTTTAATTTTTTCCAGATTTTCTTTCAATTCTTGAATAAACGTATTCTTTTGCACCAAGTGTAGTGTCTGACTTGCCAGTTCCTTCTTTTTAAATGCAATTTCTTGTTTATAAATAGCTTCCTGCTTTTCGCGTTCTATTTGGTTTTTCTTAATACGCTGTTTAAAACCAAAAAATAATAATCCGGCAATAACAATGAAGGATATCATGCCCGTACCATAAAGGGTTTTAGTGAGTTTATCGTTTTTAGCTTGTACGTTTAAGGTTTTTATTTCTTCGTTTTGTAAAGCTATTTGTGCTTCTTTTTTTTCGGTTTCGTATATTGTTTTTAACTCTTCAATTTTCTTAGAAACTTCTATATTATCTATACTATCAGAAATTTTGTGATATTCCTTTGTATCTATAAGCGCTTTTTTAAAGGCATTATTTTTTTCATGGATATAAGATCTTATGTAGTAACCCTTTTTTAACATAAAGTAAGCACCTATAGAGTCTGCCTTTTTAATTGCCAAGTTTATAGTTTGCATTGCTTTGTTATCATTGTTTTGTTCTGCAAGGGTTTTAGCTAATTGGATGAGAATTGAAATATAATCAACCGAATTTTCTTGATTTTTTATTAGTTCTAAACTTCTATTCAAGTAATTTGTGGCAACATCATATTTTTCTTCAATGGTATAGATTTCTGCAAGATTGTTAAGGGCTTTAGACTCACCATCTATGATATTATGTGTTTTGGCAATTTTTAAAGAGGCTTCTAAGTGTTCTTTGGCCTTATCATAGGCTTTCAAATTAATGTAAGCAGCTCCTAAATTAAGATAGGTGTTACACATATATATATTATCATTTAGTTCTGTGTAGGTTGCAAGAGCTTTTAAAAAGTATGTAATAGCGCTTTCATTTTGGTTTCTTTGAATTTCTATATTCCCTATTTGAGCGTTTAAATCTGCACGCCTGTAGGTTTCTCTGTTTATAGTATCTAGAATTTTTAAAGCTTTTATACTTTCTGATAACGCCGTTTTGTAGTCTCCTTTGTCTGTATAAATTAATGCTTTATTGCCAATATTAACACCATAACTTAAGTAGTCTTTATTTTTAATAAATCTTTCTGAGGCCTCATTTCTTAAGGTAATAGCTTTTTCAAAGTCACCCTTTTTTAGAGCTATTCCGGCTAAAACAGATAAAGATTTAGGTTGCATTACGGTATCGTTATACTTTATTGCTAAAGCCAAGGTTTTGTTATAGTGATATTCAGAGGAGTCTATTTTATTAATTAAATCATAATACACCCCTAAATGAAAATGCCCCACGGTTTCACCAGACTCATAGTTGATTTTTTTTGATAGTGCAATACAATTTTCAGCATGGATTTTACCTGATTTTGGATTGGTATAAACTTCGGCGTAAAATAACCTTGCCGATGTTTGTACCTTTTTATAGGTATCAGGCATGGTGTTATAATCATTTTTTAGGCTATCAATATATTTTTGGTCTTGTGCTAAGGCTGCATTTAAAACAAAAATTGAAAACAAAAGGCATAAAAATCTATGTTGCATAGCTTGATATTTTAAAACTCTAAGATAGGTATTATATCAATTCCTAGGAGGGGCTGGTTTGCAGATGAAAAATATCTTGTCCATAAAAAGTCTATTGATTTCAAAATTATTACAGAACAAAATACTATTTAAAATACTGTATATCAATATATTAAATACTTCATTGTGTTTTTGTGATTTGTTCTTGTCCATAGGGTGTTTGTGTGTTTTTATGAAAGGCTGTCCATACTTTGTCCATGCTAAAAATTAGATTTTAGAGTTGTTGGTGTCTAGTTTTGAAGTGTTGAATCACAAAAATTAGAAATTATGAAAACACAGCTATTAACAATCAAGCCTAGTAAGTTAGGTGTCATCTTATGTTTAATGCTATTTACTTTTTTAAGTTGTAGTACAGAAAGTACAGATGATAGAGGAGGAGAAGCTCCAGTATCTGGAGACAAATTACTGGAAATTAATAATTTTCTGGCTAGTCTATCTGATTTTAGCCAACCAGAAGTGTCTGGCGAACAACTTTTGGAGGAAAGTGAACCAGAGCGTGAAGGACAAACGGACGAATGTGTTGTTAAAAAATATAAAATGGCACCCGGTTTTAGTGAAATGATACTTTTAGATCCTACTAGCGATGTTATTTATCCTGGAGCCATGTTAAGAGGAGAATCTATACCAACCGGAGAATACATTGGCATTACTGGTGGTAGAGCGCCCATAACCTTATCAGTATCACTAGAAAACTTAAACGGCAAACCCTCAACGGTAATTAATAATCCTAATATTAATACCGTTAGAGAAGGGGTTAAAGATATGTTGCAACAGGGAGTAACGGGTTCGGCATCAGCTAAAGTTAATTTCACTACCGAGGAAGTATACTCAGAAGAGCATTTAAATATTGCTTTGGGAGCCAGTTATACCAAAGGAAAAAACAGTGTTTCAGGATCTTTTAACTTTAATAGCTCAGAAAAAAAATATAAATATGTCGTTAAATATCTGCAGGTAAATTATACCATTGATTTAGCTATCGAGGACAGCGAGAATCCAGGGAAACTCTTTACTCAAGAACCAAATTTAGATGGCACAAGTCCAGTAATAGTATCATCGGTTAAATATGGAAGAATGCTTTTATATACCGTAGAAACAAATGCTGGATTTACAGATACCCAAGCTGCTTTTAATGCTGCTTTTAGTGGTGGAGAGGTAGATGGGCAAGGTGAGCACCAAAGTTTTTGGAATAGTTCTACGGTAAAAGCTTTGGTTATTGGTGGTAACTCGAGTGACGCAGCTCAAGTTGTTAGTGGGCCAGAAGGTGTTTATAATTATATAACCCAAGGGGGTGAGTATTCTGCAAATTCACCTGGTGCACCTTTGGGTTATACACTACGTTATATTAGAAAAGGATTCCCTATTGCCAATGTTGTTTTATCAAGCGAGTACAATATTAGAACCTGTTATCAAGCGTATCAAAAGTTTGGTATTCAGCTTTATGGTTTGAACCTATATGATAATAAAGAATTTAACGACAACCTCAGTTTACGTGGTACTATGAAAGCAGCTATTTATCAAGATGGTGTGAAAAAGGCATCAGTATCTTACACGCGCACCTCAAATGATTATATCAAACCCAATGAGGGACAGTTTTGGGCCATTCCATCAGGTGATGAAATTAGAGAGGTAGAATTATATATGCTCGATTTACAAAACGATTACGTATTTCTATCTGCAGAATTTTGGGAAGATGACGTGATAGGGTCTAATGACTATTTAGGAAAAACTGAACGTACTATCTTTCTAAAAGATGTTCAAAATGGAAAAGATAAAGATGGTGATGGCGATGATGATTATGTAAGATTGCTTTTAACCGAAGACCCTGATGTTGATATGCGTACCTATTTCTATGTTTGGCGAGTTTATTAAATAACAATCAGGTTTAGCTATTAATCAAAGCAGCTGGCATCTTAAGTTGTAGATTCAACAACTTGGTGCTGGCTGTTACTTTTTAGTCTCTACCAATTCCAATTGCTCTATACTAACGTTGGTAGTAAAAATGCCATAGTTTACAATGGCTTTATTTTTTTCTATTTTATCTATGGTGCCTATAGACCGTCCGTCTTCAATTCTCACCCGATCACCTATTTTTAAAACAGGTTTTGGTTTTGGTGGTTGTTGCGCTTTGCGTGCTTTTTCTTCTTTTTTCTTTTTTCTAATAACTTCAACCTTTTTTTCAACTTCTTTTTTAACCTGAGTTTCTTTCGCTTTTTCAGCTTTTTTCTGTTTTGCCGAAGTACGCTTGCGTTTAGAGTTTTCTATTTGAATTAGCTTAAAAAGTTCAGACATTAACTCACGCTTTTGTTTATTGTTGAAGTATTTTTCGGCTAAATCATTTACTTTTTGTCCCAAGTAAATTAAACGTTGATTACTATCATATAATTCTTGGTAACTCTCTAGTTTTCTCTGAATTTTTGCATTGATTTCTTCCAGTCTTTCGGCTTCCTCACCTTTTTTCTTTTCATTAAGCTTTAGCGATAGTCCTGTTTTCTCCAATTTAGAACGTTCTTTTTGAAGTTTCGCAATGGTGGCGTCAAAACGTACCTTACTGCGTTCAATCTTCTTTTTTGCGCGGTTTATTAAACTGAAAGGAATCCCATTTTTTTGTGCGACTTCAAAAGTAAAACTACTGCCAGCTTGCCCTACCACCAATTTAAACATGGGCTCCAACGTTCGTTCGTTAAACAACATGTTAGCATTGGTCATATCTGGTAATTCTGTAGCTAGAATCTTTAAATTGGAGTAGTGTGTGGTAATGATACCAAAGGCTTCTCGATGGTAAAACTCTTCTAAAAAAGTTTCGGCTAGTGCGCCTCCAAGTTCGGGGTCACTACCAGTACCAAATTCGTCAATTAAAAACAGGGTGTTCTTATTGCATTTTTTTAAGAAATAATTCATTTGTTTAAGGCGATAGCTATAGGTGCTCAAATGATTTTCAATAGATTGATTATCACCAATATCGCTTAAAATTCTATCAAACAAACACGCTTTACTACGTTCGTGAACCGGAATTAACAGGCCACTTTGTAGCATTACTTGCAATAACCCGATGGTTTTAAGTGTGATACTTTTACCACCAGCATTGGGGCCAGAAATAACAATAATCCTACTATTTTGTTTTAACTCTATGGTTTGAGGAAATGTTTTTTCATGCTTTTGCAAGTTGGTTAAATAAAGTAAAGGATGATAAGCATCACGCAAAAACATGGTACGTTCTTCTGTTATTTCAGGTAGAATAGCATTCATAGAACGCGCATATTTAGCTTTGGCTGAAATAACATCTAAGGCAATTAAAAAGTTCTGAGAGTCTTTTAAATAGGGATTAAACGGTCGAATATAGTTGGTTACCTCCTTTAAAATTCTGATAATTTCTTCTTTCTCTTCATATTCTAGATTGCTGAGTTCTCTACTGTGTTGCAGGGTGGCTTCAGGTTCAATATAGACAATACTGCCTGTTTTGCTACTACCCATGATAGAACCTCGAACTTTTTTTCTATACATAGCTTTTACAGCCAGTACACGTCTATTTTCTATAACAGACTCTCTGATATCATCTAAAAAATCTTGGTTATGATACATATTCAAAGCCGTGGTAAAACTTTGATTTATTTTTCCTTTTACCAGATTAATGGATTGCCGCAGTTGATATAGTAAATCTGAAGCATTGTTTTTTATATCGCCAAATCTATCAATGACGTTGTCAATCTTTTGGATAATCTCTAGAGTTACTTCAATATTTGAGGAGAAGCTATTTAGTTGTGGATAGTATTTCTTAAACTTCTCTAGAAAAAGGACAATTTCGTTGGTTGTAGACGATATTGAAACTATTTTTTTTAAACTATAAACTTCTAAATAGGTGTTCTCTATGTTTAGTAACTTTAACTCTTTGTTTATGGTTTCAAAACGATGCCCAGGGATACGATTATCATTTTCAAATGACGCTAAATATTCATTAGTTAAAGCAAGTGATTCTAAAACATCTCTTTTGTTTTTAAAGGGGGTAATTTGTAATGCACTCTCGTTTCCTAGAGGTGTTATACAATGTTCGCTTACCTGCTCTAAAACGGTAGAAAACTCTAAATCTTCTAATGTTTTCTTATGAATATTTATCATTTTTAAAATGCAATAAGGATAGCAAATTTAAGCATTCTGTTTAGATGTGACTACTGATAAATCATTCTTAAAAAATGTTAATTAACATAGTGGTATTATTCTTTAACAAAATTCTAACTTAAGTTTCTGTTTTACGCTATACATTGTAAATAATTATTTGAGTACCAACATTAATCAAAAAACAAACAGTTCAAACGAAATCTCAGTCCTGAATTATAAGTGACTGAGATTTTTTTTTCGTTTTAGAGGTAACAATAGAAGGTTGATTTACAGAGTAATAAAAGATAGATCTAAATATAATAAAACTAACTGTTAGTATAATTTTTATGGTTAAGTCATTTTAAGCTGAACCATTCTAGCTAATATAATTCCAAATGTTTTTGAATTTAGACATGGCTTTGTAAGTGTTTAATATTTTATGATTTTCTATAGAAGTAAGTGTGGGGTCTTTTGTTAAAACAGCTTTGGCGTAATATCTAGCTTTTTGAAGAATATCCTTGTCTTTTACGATGTCTGCAATTCTAAGGTTTAAGACACCACTTTGTTGGGTGCCCATGATATCTCCTGGTCCACGAAGTTTTAAATCTACTTCAGCAATTTCAAAACCATCATTAGTTCTAACCATAGTGTCTAACCGGGTTTTACTATCGTTAGTAAGTTTGTGGCTGGTCATTAAAATGCAGTAACTCTGTTCTGCACCTCGCCCTACACGTCCGCGTAACTGATGAAGCTGAGAAAGTCCAAAACGTTCCGCGCTTTCTATAATCATCACAGAAGCATTGGGTACATTAACGCCAACCTCAATAACAGTAGTTGCTACCATGATTTGGGTGTCGCCATTAATGAAACGTTGCATTTCATAGTCTTTATCTGTAGGCTTCATCTTACCATGCACAATGGAGATTTGGTAGTATGGTAATGGAAAATCTCGAGAAATACTCTCATAGCCGTCCATCAGGTCTTTATAATCCATGGTTTCACTTTCCTTGATTAACGGATATACGATATAAATCTGTCGACCTTTTTTAATTTCGTCTTTTATAAATCGAAATACATTAAGACGATTTTTGTCGTAACGATGAACGGTTTTAATCTCTTTTCTTCCAGGTGGTAATTCGTCAATGATCGAGATATCTAAGTCGCCATAGACAGACATGGCCAAGGTACGCGGAATAGGGGTGGCAGTCATCACTAAAATGTGTGGGGGTGAAATGTTTTTATGCCATAATTTACTCCGTTGGGCTACTCCAAATCGATGTTGTTCATCTATAATAGCAAGTCCCAAATTCTTAAATTTCACCTTATCTTCAAGTAGGGCATGGGTGCCGATGAGTATTTGTAAATCGCCATTTTCTAGAGATTTGTGAATTTTATCTCTAATTGAAGTCTTAGTTGATCCGGTTAGTATTTCTATATTGATATTCAATGTTTTACACCATTCAAGTAATCCATTATAGTGTTGAGCTGACAAAATTTCAGTTGGAGCCATTAAGCAAGCTTGAAAACCGTTGTCAAGTGCTATTAACATTGACATAAACGCTACAATAGTCTTTCCAGAACCCACATCTCCTTGCAAAAGTCGGTTCATTTGTGCATTGCTTCCTAAATCGGCTCGAATTTCTTTTAAAACACGTTTCTGGGCATTGGTCAATTTAAAGGGTAAATACTCATTGTAAAACGTATTAAAATAGTTGCCAACTTTTTCAAAAGAGTGTCCTTTAATTTTAGATTTATGAATTAAGTTTTTTAGAATTAGCTGTAATTGAATAAAGAAAAGCTCCTCAAACTTTAACCTTAATTGTGCTTTTGAAAGCAGCTCTTGACTTTTGGGAAAATGGATATTTAATAATGCTTCACTTTTTGAAATTAGATGTAATTCTGAAAGTAAAAAAGGGGAAAGCGTTTCAGAAAACTTTCCTTTAGTCTCTAAAAAGAGTTGCTGTACAATTTTGCTAACCACACGGTTACTAATGCCTTTATTTGATAACTTTTCAGTAGATGGATATATTGGTTGAATACCAGAACTTAAACTTTTTTTATGGTCTTCGGTAGTTTCTATATCTGGATGAGGCATACTGAACTTACTATTGAACCAATTAGTTTTTCCAAAAATAACATAAGGTGTATTGAGTTTTAAACTTTCTCTAATCCACTTCTGGCCTCTAAACCAAACCAATTCCATAGTTCCCGTATCATCTTGGAACGTGGCAACCAATCGTTTTCCTCGTTTTTGAGCAATTTCTTTAAAGCCGGTAATAACTCCAACCACCTGTATTTCGGCATTACTTTGTTGAATTTGATTGATTTTGTAATAGCGTGTTCTATCTATATAGCGGTTGGGAAATAGGTTTAGCAAATCTTGATAGGTATGTATACCTAACTCCTTCTTTAGTAAATCGGCTCTATTGGGGCCAACACCTTTAAGGTAGTCTATGGGAGTTTGTAAAAAAGCGGTATTCATAAAACTAAAATAATTCTTTTGAAACGAATTGCAAGTGGCATTTAGGATTAAAGTTTGCTATATTAGTTATATGAATTATCTGAGATTTATTTTCTTTTTCTTTGCTTCTTTTTTGGGGTTTTGCCAACAAACGGAGTACGTTGATTTTAAAAGAATACAAGCTGATATTGGATTTGATGTTTATCAAAACAAGGTTTATGGTGAAATTGAATGTACGTTTGAAATCATTAAAAATGTGGATTCTGTTTATTTAGATGCTATTAATATGCGATTTGAAAGGGTGAGAATGTATCCTGAAAATAAAGAAGCAGATTTATTACATCGAGGAGAAGTATTCAATGTAAATGATGACAAAAAACTTATAGTGAAGCATGGTTTTAAAAAAGGTCAAAAATATAGTTTGAAATTTTTATTTTTTAGAAATAATCCTAAGAAAGCCCTTTATTTTATTGATTGGGATGTAGTAAATGATGTCACTTCGAGTGATTCTAATTTTAATCAGAATTATATCGAGAAGAGGCAGATCTGGACCCAAGGTCAAGGTAAATACACCAGTAACTGGTTGCCAAGTATTGATGATATGAACGATAAAATAGAGTTCGATTTATCCATTACTTTTGATAAAAATTATCATGTTATTGCGAACGGCAACTTAACAAATAAACAAATAAATAACTCTACTATTACTTGGTATTATGATATGCAGAAACCTATGTCGAGCTATTTGGTGGCGTTAGCTATTGGGAAATGCAAAAAGAAAGTTGAATACTCTAAAAGTGATATTCCTTTAGAAATGTATTACTATCCAGAGGATTCACTTAAAGTTGAGCCAACATATCGCTACACTAAGCAAATATTTGATTTTTTAGAAGAAGAAATTGGTGTGCCTTACCCGTGGCAAAACTATAAAATGGTTCCGGTAAAAGATTTTTTGTATGCTGGTATGGAGAATACAAGTCTAAATATATATTCAGATGCATTTGTAGTAGATTCTATTGCATTTGTAGATAGAAATTTTGTGAATATAAATGCACACGAACTAGCACACCAATGGTTTGGTGATATGGTTACCGAAACGTCTGGGACGCACCATTGGCTTCAGGAAGGTTTTGCTACTTATTATGCGTTGTTGGCTGAAAAAGAAGTGTTTGGAGAAGATTATTACTATTGGCGACTCTACGAATACGCTCAAGAATTATTAGAACAAGATAAAGCTGGACAAAGCACATCGTTATTAGATCCTAAATCGAGCAGCATAACCTTTTATAAAAAAGGCGCATGGGTATTACATATGCTAAGGAAAAAAGTAGGTGATAAGGCATTTAAGGAGGCTGTTAGGAATTATTTAATAAAACATCAATTTAAGAATGTGGAAACTGATTATTTTATTGGTGAAGTTGAAAAGGCAAGTGGGAAAGATTTAAATGAGTTTATAAATATTTGGTTGAAAGATAAAAGTTTTTATTATTCAAAATGTTTTGATAAACTAAAGAAAGATTCTCCAATGATTTCACAATTAGACGAATTGGAAAACGAATTACTTTTTTCGTCACATTCGCCAGGTTTTTCATTACATCATTATTATGATAATGCAACATATGCTGAAATAAAAAGTCTTGTTTTTTCAAAGGAATTAATAAAATTAGTCGAAGATAAAAGTATTTACAAAAAAGGGTTAAATTCAAACGATATCAAAGTTCGTCAAGCATTAGCTCAAAACTTAATAGATATTCCTTTGGAATTGAAAGCGGATTACGAATCGCTTTTAAATGATAAATCCTATATAACTGTAGAGGCTGCCTTATCTAATTTATGGCGAAATTTTACTGAGGATAGGAAAAAATACCTCAACCAAACTAGAAATATGGTCGGGTTTAATAATAAAAACATTAGAATACTTTGGCTTACACTTGCTTTAATCACCGAAAATTATAAAATTGAAAATAAAGAACAATATTTTAATGAGTTAGTGGATTATACAAATTCAAAATACGGGTTTGAAGTTCGCCAGAATGCCTTTCAATATTTAAATTATATTCAAGCATGTAATAGTATTTGCAAAGACAATTTAAAGCAAGCCACAGTACATCATAATTGGCGATTTTCAAAGTTTGCACAAAAACTCTTAAAAAGCATAGATAGATGAGAGCATTAGTAATTTCAGGAGGCGGTAGTAAAGGTGCATATGCGGGAGGTGTAGCGCAATATCTTATTGAAGAGGATGGAAGGGATTATGATATGTTTTTGGGGACATCAACCGGAAGTTTATTAGTACCCCATTTGGCTGCTGGGAGAATTGATAAGTTACATGACGTATACACTAGCGTAAATCAAAATGATATTTTTAGCGTCAATCCATTTGTGATACGAAAGAAGGGAAAGCGTGAGTTTGTTTCTATAGATTTTATAAATACACTTTGGCAATTTATAAAAATGAAACGAACCTTTGGTGAGAGTAAAAATTTGCGAAAGTTAATCAGAAAGCGTTTTACAGAAGAAGAATTTGAGCTCATAAAAAAAACTAAAGATGATGTAGTGATAACCGTGTCTAATTTATCAAAAAATAGAGTGGAGTATAAGTCTATTAATGATTATAATTATGATGAATTTTGTGAATGGATTTGGATTTCTTGTAATTTCATTCCGTTTATGTCTTTGGTAAAAAAAAATGGCCATGAATACGGTGATGGAGGCTTGGGGTGTATTGTTCCTATTAGAGAGGCTATTTTAAGAGGAGCTACTGTAGTGGATGCCATTGTATTAAAATCTGAATCTATGGATCAAAACAAAGTGTTAGGTAAAAACCCTTTTTCATTAATGGTGAGCTTATTTGGGCATGTTCTTGATAGATTAGAGCGCAATGATGTAACCATTGGAAAATTAGCAGCCAAGACTAACAATGTGCAGCTCAATTTATTTTACACACCGTCTAAACTTACCGAGAACTCCTTGATTTTTAACAAAAAGTTAATGACTTCTTGGTGGCAACAAGGATATGACTATGCCAAGAAAAAATGCGGGGAAGCTAGCTCCAATGAACTTAGATTGGAAGACAAGTAATAATTACCATAAATCAGATACTTCGTCTTTTATGAAAGAAAGTGCTGCATCACTAGGGGCTTTCCGTTCCATCATTTCAGTTAAGATAACTTCACGCAATTTATTTGCTGTATCCGTTTTTTCTAGCAAGCTAGCTTTTCTAATAAGTTGAATGGTAGCATTTTTTGCAGCTGTAATAATATTCCAACATCTATCACTAATATAAATTTGTTGAGTTAGATTATGTTCAAATTCTTGTTCTATACTTTGAATTAATAAAGATTCATATATTTCTTTGTCTGGAGAATTTGGCACAACTCTAATAAGTAATTTTGAAGGAGTAATGCGCTCTAAAAATAATGCCATGCGCTCATAAGCTTGTAAACGCAATGGAAGTGAATTTATTTGCAAATCTTTTCTTAATAAAAAACGTCTTCTACCATCTTCGTTTTTTGTATGCTCTCTAAAAAAATAATAAGCGATAACTCCTGTAATTATAGCAGGAAGTGTGTATAAAAACAGGTCAATAATTCTGGAGACATCCATGGTTTTATTGGGTTTGGGTATTGTATTTACCTCCCAAATATACGCAATCTTTTAAATCTTGTATACCTGAAAATGGGACCGTATCTTTTTCATACATGTAAGCCTTGTTTAGTTCCTTTGAAAGGTTATGATCATCCACATTCATTTCTATATCACTCATTTTAAATTGACACGGATGTTCATAACCTGAGGCATGGGTGATTTCTATAAGTTCTTTTTTGAAAGTTTTAAAATATTGAGCTAACCTAACAGATTTTAAAGTAGGATCAATGCCGTTTTGTAACCATTTACTTTGTGTGGCAACACCACTGGGGCAGCGGTTTGTATGGCATACTTGAGCTTGAATACAGCCTATACTCAACATAGCTTCTCGGGCAACATTAATACAATCAACACCCATAGCAAAAGCCATAGCTGCTTTAGCCGGAAATCCCAGTTTACCACTACCAATAAACACAATCCGCTCTGTTAATCCCTTACTCTTAAAAAGCTTATACAAATCACTAAAGGCATAAACCCAAGGTAATGACACATGGTCTGCAAAACTTGGGGGAGCAGCACCAGTACCACCCTCACCACCATCAACTGTAATAAAATCAGGGCCTTTCCCTGTTTTAATCATTAAATTTGCCAACTCTTCCCATTGGTCTAATTTCCCAATAGCAGCTTTAACACCTACTGGCAAACCAGTGGCTTCAGCAATATCTTCAATAAAATCCAACATTTCAGGAACATTAGAAAATGCAGAATGATTTGGAGGTGATAATACATCTTTTCCAACCTCAACACCACGTATGCTTGCTATTTCTTTTGTAATTTTTTTTCCGGGTAGAACGCCACCTTTACCTGGTTTTGCCCCTTGTGATAATTTGATTTCTATTGCTCTTATGAAAGGATTGTCTTTTACGAGTTTTACTATATTTTCCATAGAAAAATTACCATTTTTATCTCTCACCCCAAAATATCCTGTACCAAAATGAAACACCACATCACCTCCGTTGCTGTGATAAGGAGACAATCCGCCCTCTCCTGTGTTGTGGTATGCATTTGCAAGATAAACACCTTTGTTTAAAGATTCTACGGCCTTGGCAGATAGGGAACCAAAGCTCATAGCAGAAACATTTATTATGGATCCTGGTCTGTAAGGTTTTTTACGTTTATTGTAAAGTCCCATAACTTTGGCGCAAGGGAGAAAAGTTTTGTCTAATGTATTAGGATGCTGTTTTTCAATTTTAAACGGTATCATAGCATTATTTATAAAAATATGCTGATGTTCATAAATATCTCTATCGGTTCCGAAACCTTCATAGTTATTCTCTTTTTTTGCCGAAGCATAAATCCAACCCCTTTCTATCCGGTTAAACGGAAGTTCCTCCCTATTGTTGGCAACAAAATACTGGCGCATTTCAGGACCAATACTTTCTAACCAATAACGCAAATGCCCAACCACTGGATAGTTATGACTTATAGTGTGGGCTTTTTGAAAAAAAATATCGCGTATGGCAACAAGAGCCAAAACAATTAAAACCCAACCCCACCAAGATATGTTTGATAGTAAATTAATAAATGTATCCATTCTTTAATTAATGATTTGTGTTTAAATATATTTAAAATTTTAGAGACGCATGGATTGTTTATAATTATTGATAACTAGCACCTGTTTAAATGTAAACAATGGTTATTTTAGATTCCCGTTTTAAAATAAACGACCGTATCAAAGAAAACCTAGATGCAACATCTGGGATATTCTTTTTGAATTAAAAATGAAGTGGATTTGGAAAAGTATTTAAGTCAGTTAAATGATGCACAATTAGAGCCAACTACGCAAATTGATGGCCCTATGATAGTTATTGCAGGGGCGGGCTCTGGAAAAACACGTGTGCTCACTTACAGGATTGCTTACATGATGAGCAAAGGAGTAGATGCCTTTAACATTTTAGCACTAACGTTTACCAATAAGGCAGCACGTGAAATGAAAGAGCGTATTGCTAGTATTGTAGGTGATAGTGAAGCAAAGAATTTGTGGATGGGAACGTTTCACTCTGTGTTTGCAAGAATTTTACGTTCGGAAGCCGATAAGTTAGGTTACCCCAGTAATTTTACAATTTATGATACCCAGGATTCTGATAGATTAATAGCCTCTATCATCAAGGAAATGAATCTTGATAAAGATATTTACAAGTATAAACAGATTCGTTCTAGAATTTCGTCTTACAAAAACAGTTTGATTACAGTTAGAGCTTATTTTCAAAACCCAGAGTTAATTGAAGCAGATGCTATGGCACGTAGACCCAGAATGGGTGATATCTATAAGGCATATGTAGACAGGTGCTTTAAAGCTGGAGCGATGGATTTTGACGATTTATTGTTGAAAACCAATGAACTTTTAACACGATTTCCAGAGGTTTTGGCCAAATATCAAAATCGATTTAAATATATTTTGGTTGATGAGTATCAGGACACCAACCATTCTCAGTATTTAATTGTGAGAGCGTTGTCTGATAAGTTCCAAAATATATGCGTGGTAGGTGATGATGCGCAGAGTATTTATGCTTTTAGAGGCGCCAACATAAATAATATCCTGAATTTTCAAAAAGATTATGATGATGTAAAAGTCTTTAGATTAGAACAGAATTATCGTTCTACTAAAAATATTGTTAATGCCGCCAATTCGGTTATTGATAAAAATCAAACCAAGTTGGATAAAATAGTTTGGACCGCGAACGAAGAAGGAAGTAAAATAAAAGTGCATCGTTCCTTAACCGATGCCGATGAAGGACGTTATGTGGCTAGTACTATTTTTGAGAATAAAATGAATGAGCAACTACAAAATAGTGATTTTGCAATTTTGTATCGTACTAATGCTCAGTCACGTTCCATTGAGGATGCCTTACGTAAACGGGACATACCCTACAGAATTTATGGTGGCTTATCATTCTATCAACGTAAGGAGATTAAGGATGTATTATCGTATTTACGACTGGTTATCAATCCGAAAGATGAAGAAGCTCTGAAACGGGTTATTAATTTTCCACCTAGAGGCATAGGTCAAACCACATTGGATAAGTTAATTGTTGCCGCTAATGGATATAATCGCTCCATTTTTGAGGTTATGAAAAATATTGACAAAACCGATATTAACATAAATTCCGGTACCAGAACCAAGCTTCAAAATTTTGTAACGCTTATTGAGAGTTATCAGGTAATGAATCAAACTGTCGATGTTTTTGAGCTGGCTGAGCATGTTACCAGAAGTAGCGGACTAATAAGAGAATTTAATAAGGATGGAACACCCGAAGGTGTTACCAGAATGGAAAATATTGAGGAGCTTCTTAATGGTATGAAAGACTTTGTTGAAGGCCAGAAAGAATTGGCAGACGCCACAGGTTCTTTAGCGGAGTTTTTAGAAGATGTAGCCTTGGCAACCGATTTAGATAATGATAAAGGTGACATGAATAGAGTGGCGCTTATGACCATTCACTTGGCTAAAGGTTTGGAGTTTCCATATGTTTATATTGTTGGACTTGAAGAAGATTTGTTTCCAAGCGCCATGAGTATGAATACACGTAGTGAATTGGAGGAGGAGCGAAGGTTGTTTTATGTAGCACTCACACGAGCCGAAAAGCAAGCCTATTTAACGTATGCATTGTCACGTTATCGTTGGGGAAAGTTAATAGATTCTGAACCGAGTAGATTTATAGAAGAGATAGACGACCAATATTTAGATATTCTAACACCACCCGAAGAACGTCGATTCAATCCGATGTTAGATGCCGATATTTTTGGTGATGTAGAACCCAATAAAATTAGATTTAAACCTGCTAAACAGCCTAGTTTTAAAAAAGGAGCTACTAAAAAAGAACCCGTTAAATTTCAGGTGTCGACACCAAAAAACCTCAAACCAGTGGCAAAGCCTAATAATTCTAGTAGTAACAGAGATACCAATTTATTTGATAGTAAATTGGTGGTTGGTAATATGGTAAAACACTTGCGTTTTGGAACGGGGGAAGTTTTAAAAATAGAGGGCAAAGGCGCTGACATGAAAGCCGAAATTAAATTTGATACAGGTGGCGTCAAGAAATTGTTGCTAAGATTTGCTAAATTAGAGGTAGTAGGTTAATTTAAAGTTACATAAATATGAAATATTTTTTGATACTATTTTCTTGTTTTATCTCTTTAAGTTTGTACGCTCAAAAACCTGATGGTGGTGTGGGTTTTCAAAGAGGAAGTCAGAGTGTTGGACCAGCACAAGGTGATGGGTTTCAAGGACAAAGACCCACTAAATTTGATCCTTATAAATCAGCAGGTATTGTATATCATGATGTTGGTAGCGTTATAAAAAAGCTTAAAATCAAAAATGATAAAGAGTTAAAGCAGAGTGTTGAAAAAGTTATTTCAGATTACAATGATAGATTAAAAGAGATTAGTTTGGAAAACAAGACTAATTTTGATACACTCAATATTTACATGAATAGCACTATAAAATTATTGATGCTAAATGGAGGAGACACAAATAAAATGCAAGAAGTAAGAACATCTGTTAGAGATAAAATAAAACCGGTGAGACAAATGGTCATGAACGAAGAAAGAAATCTGCATAAGACGGTTACAGGTTTATTAGATGAAAAACAACTAAAGCGATGGAAAAACTATATGAAGGAATTTAAAACCAGCTCAAGACCTCAAAGAAACGGAGAACAAAGACCTAGTGGAAACAGTCCAGGTAATTTTCAAAGAGGACTAAATCAACAAGGAGCTGGCTCTCAAGGAAGACAAGGATTTGGAGGAGCTAACCGCCAAAGGTAGATAGTTAATATACTACCATTCCATTGATTGTAATTAGAAGGAAGTTCTAATTTCTTTTTGTTCTAATGCAGCAAATTTAACCTATAAATTGTTTAAAATAAAAGCTTTTAGTTTAGTCCAAGTATCTAAAAGGTTTAACCCTGTCCATCCATGACCTTCATTTGGATATAGAATAAATTGGTGATTTACATTTAGGCTTAGTAGTTTATCTCTTAAATCTGTACCCTGGCTTGGAGGAACCAATGGATCTTGACCACCATAAAATAAAATTGAAGAAGGAGCATTTGATGTTACCTGATGATACGGACTTATTTCTTCTAAAAAAGCAATAGTTGGGTTTGCTCCATGGGCATCAATGAATGGCTGCAGTTCAGGATTAGTATTATTTAAATAAGCAGGATCTGTGAAGTTGGTGGGGCCTACTATACTACAGACCATATTTACATTAGAATTGGTGTCAAATGCATAGCTCCAGAGTAGCGACAAATGACCTCCTGCGCTAGTACCAATAAATCCAATTTTATCAGAAATGGAGTATCTTACTTTATTGATTTTTAAGTAATTTATTATAGTTGTAATATCGTTATTTTGCATGGGATAAGGAGGATTATTACTATCTGCAAGTCTATAATTTATGTTAGCTATAGCAATATTTGGAATTTCTAGTTGAATTAAATCTTTTATATAGCTCATAGAACTTTTATCACCCGATGTCCATCCGCCACCATGAACCAAGATAATGGTTTTAGTACTAGAGGTCCTACCAGCTGGCAAGTATAAATCAAAGGTTTGGTTAACATCAGCCCCATATGAAATATCTAACTTTTGATAAGCTTCAGTGGTATTTAAACCATCATGATTATTGTCTATATCTACGCTTTCAATAGAGCAACTTAAGCAGATTAGTAAGTTTAGAATATTTAAGATGATAAATCTCAGTAATTTCATAAAAAATAATAGTTATTTTGTAAACGCTATGGCAATTTAAATATTATGGCTGAGTTTTTAAGGATTTATGAAGAAAACCCAAACCCAAAAGCGGTAGAAAAAGTGGTATCTGTTCTTAAAAGAGGTGGCTTAATTATATACCCAACCGATACCGTTTATGGCTTAGGTTGTGATATTACTAATGTACGAGCTTTAGAGCGTATAGCACAAATTAAAGGTGTTAAGTTAGAAAAAGCCAATTTTTCTTTTGTATGCCATGACTTAAGTAATTTAAGTGATTACGTAAAACAAATTGATACTTCTGTTTTTAAAATTTTAAAACGTGCACTTCCTGGACCATATACTTTTGTGCTTCCGGGATCTCGTACATTACCAAATGCTTTTAAAAAGAAAAAGACCGTGGGTATTCGTGTTCCAGATAACAGTATTGCCATAGCTATAGTTAAACACTTAGGAAATCCTATCATTTCTACATCTATTTATGATGAAGACGAGGTAATAGAGTATACTACAGATCCAGAGCTTATTTACGAGAAATGGAGCCATATCGTTGACTTGGTTATTGATGGTGGTTATGGAGATAATGAACCTTCAACCGTTATAGATTTATCTGGTGATGAACCTTTGATTGTTAGAGAAGGAAAAGGAAGTATAGATATCTTTTAGATGATTTTAGTCAATCTATTTTAACAAGCTAGTAAACACCATATAAAAAATGAAGCCCAACTTTTGTTGGGCTTTGTAAATATTTTATGAAGCTTTTATTAGTTGCTACCAGCAGAAAGTGTTTTCATTTCTTTTTCAATCATATCATAAAACTGATCGATTTTTGGTAATACTACAACACGCGTACGTCTGTTCTTTGCTCTGTTCTCGGCCGTGTCATTATCAACTAAAGGAACAAATTCTGCTCTACCTGCAGCAATAAGTTGTTCTGGTTTAACTCCTAAGTCTAAAAGTACTCTAATAATAGAAGTAGAACGTTTAACACTTAAATCCCAGTTGTCTAACAATGGCTCTTTTCTATATGATACATTATCAGTGTGGCCTTCAATCATAGCTTCAAAATCAGGCTTGCTGTTAATAACTTTAGCTACTTTAGCAAGAACATCTTTTGCTTGTGAAGTAACTGTGTAACTACCACTCTTAAATAGTAACTTATCAGCAATAGAGATAAAAACAACCCCTTTTTCTACACTAACTTCAATATCTGGATCGTTAATACCAACTTCACGTTTTAAACTAGTAACTAATGCCAACGTAACACTGTCTTTTTTGTTTATGGCATCTTGTAAACGGGTAATTTTTAAGTCTTTTTCTTGAAGGCTTTCAAGTGTTTTTTCTATGCTACTAGCGCTTTTAGAGGAGATGATTTGTAAATTATCAATTTGATTGTTAAGTCTATCTACTTGACTTTCTAGTGTTTTTGCCTTAGCTGTTGATGCTGCTCTTTCCTCTAGGCAAGAATTCAATTTTACAGTTGCTGAATTTAATAAATCTTGAGTTTCTTTTTGTTTTTCCTCTAGTGCGGTGTATTCTTTTTTAGAAACGCATGAGCTTAAAACTATTAATGATACGCTAAATAATAAGATTTTTTTCATAATGGTTTTTAAGAAAATTATATGGATTAATGTACTTCGTTGACTTTTCAGCAAAAGTATAGAAAAAACTACTTATTTTAAAGTTGTTAACAAAACTTTTGCTAAGTATTTATAAACTATTGAAATACCTCTTTTTATTTACGAAATAATCTATAACTATAGACGTTCTTTGGTAATAGTTAATCTTTACTTTTTGAGCTTTACGATTAATTAGCATTTGCTTTAAATTACGGTAATAGCTAAAATGTGCTTTGAGAATGGCTAACGTATGCTTTGGCTGTAGTTCTAGTAAAAACTTAATGCCGGCAATGCCGTCTAAAATGAGTCTGATAAAAATGATTGTAAATAAAGTGCCTTTAGCATTTTTGGTTAAAGCAAACAAACTGTTTCTAAAATTAAGAAACGTTTTTTGAGGATTGGTGTTTTTTAGCGTTGCACCACCAACATGATAAACTTTAGAAGTACCAATATACTGAATATTGAAACCTGAATTTTTGGCACGCCAGCAAAGATCAATTTCTTCCATGTGGGCAAAAAAGGTTTCATCAAAACCATTTAATTTTTTAAATGCCTTATTTCTTATAAAAAGACAAGCGCCAGAAGCCCAAAAAATATCTGTAGAATCATTGTATTGACCTGAGTCTTTTTCTATGGTATTAAAAATTCTACCACGGCAATAAGGGTAGCCAAATTTATCAATAAAACCTCCAGCAGCTCCTGCATATTCAAAGTGATCCTTTTTGTTAAAATCTAAAATTTTAGGCTGAATTATGACGGTTTTATCATTTTTTAAAAAAGCTTCAGTTATTGGTTTCAACCAGTTTTCTGTAACTTCAACATCGCTATTAAGCAAGCAGAAAATATCTTCTTCTAGATTTTTTAAGGCTTCATTATAACCCTGAGCAAACCCCCCATTTTCTTTATTTTGTATGATCTGAATTGATGGAAAATGTGTTACTACAAAGTCAACCGAACCATCTGTTGAGGCATTATCAGCTAGATATAAAGTAGCATCCTTTGAATACGCTACAACAGAAGGTAAAAACTGCTCTAACAATTTCTTCCCGTTCCAGTTTAATATGACTACGGCTACTTTCACTTAATTATAATCAGGGATATCTTTTAAAAAATTATAGCGTTCGCTTTCAAAGTCCATTTGGCAATAATAATGATTTAATCCGTTTGTTACCATTAAATAACTGGCATTGAGTACCAAATTATATCTAGCAATTTGATCGAAGGTATTTTGATCAATCTCAATGTTTGAAGCCTTACATTCTACAATTAAATGAATAGTGCCATCGGGATTAAAAACTACAACATCGTATCGTTTTTTTAAATTATTTACAATGAGCTCCTTTTCGACATTAATCAATGACTTTGGATATTTTTTTTCATTAATGAGATACTGAACACAGTGTTGTCTAACCCATTCTTCGGGCTGTAAAGCCACAAATTTTTTACGAATACTATCAAAAATAGAAACTTTATTTTCGTTACTTTTGAATCGAAACGAATATGTAGGGAAATTTAATTTTTGCACTACACAAATTTAGAATTATAATGTCATTTGGAGTTGTTTTCGTTAGAAATATTATTTGTAAGTACTCGAAACTTGACTCAAACTAAATTGTCACAACATTAACATAAACTAAAAAAACCAGGTCCTTGGACGAAGTCAAGCAACTTGTTACCGATATAAAAAACCGTAATCTTAAACCCATTTATTTTTTAATGGGAGAAGAACCTTATTACATTGATAAGATTTCCGATTTTATTGAAGAGAATGTGTTGACTGAGGAAGAACGTGGATTTAATCAAATGGTTTTGTATGGGCGCGATGTAACGGTTGAAGACATTGTGGGTAATGCCAAACGTTTCCCTATGATGGCAGAGTATCAGGTAGTCATCATTAAAGAAGCTCAAGACCTCTCTCGTACCATAGAAAAGCTGGCTTCTTATGCTGAAAACCCACAACCCACAACAGTTTTAGTGGTTAATTACAAGTATAAGAAAATAGATAAACGTAAAGCGCTTTTCAAGGCTATTAAAAAAACAGGTGTTGTTTACGAAAGTAAAAAACTTTATGAAAATCAAGTGGCCGATTGGATTAGACGTGTCCTGTCACCTAAGAGCTATTCTATCACACCTAAAGCTGCTCAAATGTTAGTGGAATTTTTAGGAACAGATTTGAGTAAAATCAATAATGAACTTGATAAACTGCAAATAATTTTACCTAAGGAATCCCAAATTACACCAGAGCATATTGAGGAAAATATAGGTATTAGTAAAGATTTCAATAATTTTGAATTGCGCAAAGCTGTAGGAGAACGTAATGCGGTTAAAGCTTATAGAATAGTGAATTATTTTGCAGATAACCCTAAGGAAAATCCTATGGTTGTAACCGTTTCGTTATTATTCAACTTCTTTTCACAATTACTTCACTTCCATGGATTGAATGATAAATCGCCAAGAAATGTAGCCTCGGCTTTAAAAGTAAACCCTTATTTTGTTAATGAATACATTACAGCGGCTAGAAACTATCCCATGAAAAAAGTTAGTATGGTTGTGGCTACTTTAAGAACCTTTGATGTAAAAAGTAAAGGTGTTGGTGCCAACGCGGTGCCTCAAGGAGATTTATTAAGAGAATTACTTTCCATTATTTTAAACTAAACCTTTAAAAATAAATAGATACTGTCAGTACAAGCATGGTAAAAATAAGGAGTATGATTACTAGAGGCATTACAAACTTTAACCATCTATCATAGCCTACTTTTACAATAGCTAATGAAGCGAGAATTAAACCTGTTGGGTTTATAAAAGCAAATAATCCCATACCATATTGATATGCATTCACAACATATTCTCTGCCTATTCCTACACTATCAGCAAGAGGAGACATTATAGGCATGGTTAAAACGGCCATTCCAGAAGACGATGGAATAAAAAACGATAAACCTCCATAAATATATAACATAGTATTGATGAAGATGCCCTTATTCATATTGTTAGTGGCATTACTGGCATAATAAAGCATAGTGTCACTTATTTGTCCGTCATCCATAAGCACCGAAACACCTCTAGCAATACCTATAATTATAGCAACTCCTAATAAATCTCCCGCGCCTTTTACAAAGGTTTCAACAAAAGTAAATTCTTTTATTCTACCAATAATACCTATAACAATAGCGCCTATAAGAAAGACCGCTATCATTTCTTCAAACCACCATTCGAACATAGCCACACCAATTACCATCACAATGAAACACAGTGCGAATACAATTAAAATGAAAAGTGTTTTGGGACTAAGTTTTTCATCTGAATTAATATTGTTTTTAAATAAGTTCTCTATTTCCTCCTTTTGATCATAAATCACAGATTTTGTCGGATCCTTTTTTACACGCTTTGCATATCTGTGAATGTAAATAATACAAATGAGCAATCCAATTGCCCACATAATTATTCTAGATGTTAAACCAGTAGTCCAATTAATTCCGGCGGCATCTGATGCTACAATGGAGCTAAACGGATTTACCGTAGAGCACATAGTACCAATAGACGAGCCAATATATATACAAGCTAGTGCTACCATAGCATCATATTTTGCAGCTAAAAAAATAGGTATAAGAATAGGGTAAAATGCAATAGTTTCTTCAGCTAATCCAAACGTAGTACCACCAACAGCAATGAGGGAGGTCACTAAAATGATCAAAATAAACTCCTTGCCTTTTAAGGTTGTTGCCAGCCATGAAATACCAGCATCAAAAGCTTCGGTGTAATTCATGATGCCTATAAGACCACCAATAAATAATACCAGAAAAATAATATCAGCAGCTTCAATAATGCCTTTTATTGGTGATTTAATTAGTGCTGCGACCCCTTGTGGACGTGCTTCAACTTTTTTGTACGTATGAGGAATGCTAATGGGTTTCCATATATCACCATTAGTGAATTTTTCTATTGGAATTTTAATTTTCAGATTGTCTAAGGTTTCTTGAGTCGCTTCTAAGATTTGATGCTTGTTAGAATCCGTTCTTAAAAAATGACCTTCCGTTTTATTGTAGGTAAGGGTGTCATATTTACCAGAAGGTACTACCCAAGTTAAAATTGCAGTTAAGGCTGCAATAATTAAAAGAATAGTTTGCGCAGTTGGAAATTTTAATTTTTTCAACAGAAAATATTTTTAATTCCACCGAAGATAATATTATTTTAGTTCGAATTATAAACTCTCATTATGAATGTGGATATTCACCTTAGTTGGAAACCCTATTTGGAAGAAGAATTCAGTAAACCTTATTTTAAAGATTTAGTTGATTTTGTAAAGATAGAATATCAAAACAATGTATGTTTTCCTCCTGGAAAAAAAATATTTAATGCTTTTAACCACTGCCATTTTAATGACGTTAAGGTAGTTATTATTGGTCAAGATCCGTATCATGGGCTCAGGCAAGCCAATGGTTTGTGCTTTTCTGTAAATGATGAAATTTCACATCCACCATCTTTAATTAATATTTTTAAGGAAATTGAAAATGACTTAGGTGTTCCATATCCAGAAAGTGGTAATTTATTACGATGGGCAGAGCAAGGTGTTATGCTTTTAAATGCTACACTTACAGTGCGTGCACACCATGCAGGAAGCCATCAAAAAAGAGGATGGGAAACATTTACAGATGCGGTAATAAAGATTATTAGTATGAATAAAACTAATATAGTGTTTTTACTGTGGGGCGGGTATGCAAAACAGAAGGCTAAATTAATTGACGAGAAGAAACACCATATTTTAGTCTCAGGACATCCCTCACCATTAAGCGCTAATAGAGGGTATTGGTTTGGAAATAAACATTTTAGCCAAACCAATGACATTCTTAGGAATTTAAATATTCCTGAAATTAAATGGTAGTTATTGGCTGATTAACTTCCTGTTGGTGCTAATACATTCTTGCTAGAAGCTATGGATGTATTTGGATGTATTACAATAGGTCTACTGCTAGCCCTTGAAGGCTTTTTGGTTTTGTTAACACTAAATTTTAATAAAAGAAAGTTAATGAGAACCAGAACGGAAATGATAAAAGTAATTGTTAATAACATAGGCATTTAGGGATTAAATTTCGTCAAAATACATAAATTCACGATAAAATACAAATTTATCGATTATTATTTAAGTTTCTCATACAAATTTAATAAAAAAAAGACTACAGGGTCATACGTATCTCTACATAGTTTTTATTTTTATGGAATGCATAATTTTTGCTATTGGTTTTAGTCAATATGTAAAATTTTTAACTCAAAATTTATTTAATTAACAGACCTCTATTTCTTGAAATAAATTTATTTTTGATGAAAATATAGAATATGGAGAAAGCCAATTGGGTTACAATAAAACAATACGAGGACATTACCTATAAAAAATGCAATGGTGTTGCAAGAATAGCGTTTAATAGGCCCAATGTAAGAAATGCATTCAGACCTAAAACCACCAGTGAGTTATATAATGCTTTTAATGATGCTAATGAAGATATAAATATAGGTGTTGTCTTATTATCGGCCGAAGGTCCCTCTACCAAAGATGGTGTGTATTCCTTTTGCAGTGGTGGTGACCAAAAGGCTAGGGGGCATCAAGGGTATGTTGGAGAAGATGGTTATCACCGTTTAAATATTTTAGAAGTGCAACGTCTAATTAGGTTTATGCCAAAAGCTGTTATAGCTGTAGTTCCTGGTTGGGCAGTTGGCGGCGGTCATAGCTTACATGTGGTTTGTGATTTAACCCTTGCCAGTAAAGAGCATGCAATTTTTAAACAAACGGATGCCGATGTAACCAGTTTTGATGGTGGATATGGATCAGCTTATTTAGCAAAAATGGTTGGACAGAAAAAAGCGCGTGAAATTTTCTTTTTAGGTAGAAACTATTCGGCTCAAGAAGCTTTTGAAATGGGTATGGTTAACGCTGTTATACCTCATAACGAACTTGAAGAAACTGCTTATCAATGGGCACAAGAGATATTAGCTAAATCACCTACCTCTATCAAGATGCTTAAATTTGCTATGAACCTAACAGATGACGGGATGGTTGGGCAGCAAGTTTTTGCAGGTGAAGCCACCCGTTTAGCTTACATGACAGATGAAGCAAAAGAGGGTAGAGATGCTTTTCTTGAAAAAAGAGCGCCTAACTTTGAAAAGAAATGGATTCCATAATATGAAAAAAATTTCAGTTTGGATCTCATCAATGCGTTTGCGTACGCTTCCGTTATCAATTTCAGGAATAATAGTAGCTTCATGTTTTGCAGAATATAATGGGTACTTTAGTTGGATTATCTTTGTTTTGGCTATATTAACCACACTCAGTTTTCAAATACTTTCAAATTTGGCCAATGATTATGGCGATGGGGTAAAAGGAACCGATAATGAAGATAGAATTGGGCCAGATAGGGCCATTCAGTCTGGAAAAATATCACCTGAAGAAATGCTAAATGCTATTAAAATCAATGTACTCATCTCTATTGCGTTGGCATTTTCATTAATTTTTAAAGCCTTTGGAGTTCACCACGTTTTACTAACTTTAATTTTCTTTGTACTTGGAATTTTTAGCATAGTGGCAGCTATTAGGTATACTGTTGGAGGAAATGCTTATGGATACAAAGGTTTTGGAGATGTTTTTGTATTTGTTTTCTTTGGTTTAGTAAGTGTTTGTGGTTGCTATGTTCTATATGCCAAAACCATAGACCATGTTACTATCCTACCGGCCTGTACCATTGGTTTGTTAAGCACTGCAGTGCTTAATCTAAATAATATGCGTGATTTGGTTTCAGATGAAATGTCTAAAAAGAATACACTGGCAGTAAAGCTAGGACCGAAAGCCATCAAGAAATATCATTTCACACTCATAGTATTAGCTATAATACTTTCAGGGGTGTTTGGGGTCTTGTACTATACGTCTCCTTTTAGTTTAATCTTTGTAGTGGCTTATATTCCTTTGGTTAAGCATTTAATAAAGGTATATAAAAATAAAGAGCCGAGATTATTAGATCCAGAATTAAAAAAATTAGCCTTAACAACGGTATTATTGTCAGTTCTTTTAGGTATTGGATATTTATTGTAGATAATTTTCGTAAATTTCTGTCTAAAATATTAATTACACATCATATGAAAATCACATTCCTTGGTCATGCTAGTTTATCAATTCAAGTTAGCAGTGTAAATATTATTGTAGACCCTTTTATAACTGGTAATCCTAACGCTTCACATATTGATATCAAAACAATTAAGGCAGATTACATTCTGTTAACTCATGCACATCAAGATCATATTCTAGATGTGGAGGCCATTGCTAAAAACACAGGTGCAAAAATTATTTCTAATTATGAAATTGTAACGTACTATGGTAATTTAGGTATTGAAGGCCATCCCATGAATCATGGTGGGCAGTGGAAATTTGATTTCGGCACAGTAAAATATGTAAATGCTATTCACACCTCATCTTTTCCTGATGGCGCATACGGTGGACAACCAGGTGGTTTTGTGATAGAAGGTGAACATAAAAATATTTATATAGCAGGAGATACAGCCCTAACTTTTGATATGAAATTGATACCTATGCAAACAAAACTTGATTTAGCTATTCTACCCGTTGGTGACAACTTTACAATGGGTATTAATGATGCTATTATAGCCAGTGAATTTATAGAATGTGACAAGGTGCTAGGATATCATTTTGATACCTTTGGTTATATAGAAATAGATCATGATGAAGCAAAAAGAAAGTTCTTTGAAAAAGGAAAAGACTTAATGTTATTAGAAATAGGTGAATCAATTGAAATCTAGACTTTTATGATATTGATTGTCAGATTGTTTCGATATGTCACAAGTAAGATTAAAGATACTAGGTTTAATCTAAGTTATGTAACATTCTAATAGTCTGGTGCTAAAAGCTTATTATAAAAAATATACTCTCAACTTTAAAGAAGCCAGTGGAACTTCACGCGGTATTTTAAAAACCAAAGAGACGTGGTTTATTTTTATCAATTCAAATGGTAAACAGGGGGTTGGTGAGTGCGGACTTTTTAAAGGACTTTCAGCTGATGACCGACCAGATTACGAGGCAAAGCTGCAATGGGTTTGCGAAAATATTAGCCTTGGTTTAGAAGTTTTACTTAGTAAACTTTTAGAATTCCCGAGCATTCAGTTTGGGCTTGAGATGGCCTTTAAATCTATCATGAGTAAAGATGTCTTTCAACTCTTTCCTTCTAAATTTACAGAATCTAAAGATGTTATTCCTATAAACGGCTTAATTTGGATGGGTTCCGAAACCTTTATGAAACAGCAAATTGAAGACAAAATCAATGCAGGTTTCAAATGTATTAAAATGAAAATAGGGGCTCTTGATTTTAAAACCGAGTGTCTTCTTTTAAAATCTATTAGAGATTCTTTTACCTCAGAAGAAATAGAATTACGTGTAGATGCTAATGGTGCTTTTAAGCCTTCAGAGGCCTTAGAAAAACTAAAAATTTTGTCTGATTTTGATTTACATTCTATAGAGCAACCAATAAAACAAGGCCAAATTGAGGTTATGGCAAGACTATGCCAAGAAACACCCTTGCCTATTGCCCTAGATGAAGAGTTAATAGGTGTTTTTAATGTAACAAATAAACGCAAACTGATACAAACTATAAATCCGCAATTTATTATTCTAAAACCTAGTTTAGTTGGTGGTTTTAGGGGTAGCGATGAATGGATAGAAATTGTGGAACAAAATAATACAGCGTGGTGGATTACCAGTGCTTTAGAAAGTAATATTGGGTTAAATGCTATTGCACAATACACCTATACCAAACAAAGTGAATTGCCTCAAGGACTAGGAACAGGTAGTTTATTTACAAATAATTTTGATAGTCCATTACAAGTAAAAAATGGTACCTTGCGGTACGAAAAAAATAAAACTTGGAATATAGAATTTTTAACAAAAAACTTTTAAAATGTATATAGCTCAAGCATTTAATGTATTACATGATTGGTGGCGATATTTAGTTGGTGTTGTAATTGTGGTTATTGCTGTTGTTATAGGGCAAGTTCCTTTTACGGTGGCAGTATTAGCAAAAGTGTTTAGTGAGGGCGGTAATATGAGTAATTTAGACGAATCTAAAATGTTATCAATTTTAGAACCTAATTTAAGTTTGTTCTTAATGCTTTTGTCTTTTGTTGCAGGTTTGGTTGGTGTGCTTTTAGTATCAAGACTGTTGCACAAACAATCATTTACACATTTAACAACTAGCAGAAAAAAAATAGATTGGAAACGCTTTTGGTTTGTCTTTACACTTTGGGGTGTGATATCTAGCGCATTGGTACTCGTTGATTACTTCTTTTTGGCCGAATCTGGAGATTATCAGTTAAATTTTAAGTTAGTACCATTTACAATATTGTGTATTATAGCCATCATTATGGTGCCTTTACAAACCAGTTTTGAGGAATATTTGTTTAGAGGATATTTAATGCAAGGCATTGGGGTTATTGTAAAAAACAAATGGATTCCACTCATCATTACCTCGGCCGTTTTTGGTTTATTACATATTGCCAACCCAGAGGTAGAGAAATTGGGTTATGTAATCATGGTGTATTATATAGGAACAGGGTTGTTTTTAGGAATAATAACATTAATGGATGAAGGCATGGAATTGGCACTAGGGTTTCACGCTGCTAACAACCTGTTTACAGCACTATTGGTAACAGCTGATTGGACTGCGTTTCAAACACATTCTGTTTTAAAAGATATGTCAGATCCAGGAAAGATTGGTTTTATGGAAATATTCTTCCCAGTTTTTATCGTATTTCCAATTTTGCTTTTTATTCTTTCTAAGAAATATAAATGGACTAATTGGAAGGACAGATTGTTTGGCAAAGTTAAGGTGCCACCCGAAGAAGATTATAAAATTATAGACGAGATAGGAATAAATTAATTGACTAAATAGAGAATTCATGACCCCTACATACAAAAATGTACACAATAGATTTAAACTAAACAATTACCATTATAATTATGAAGACCTCATGGAGGTTGCTTACAGCTTTACAAAAGAAGGTGAACCCTACCAAGTAGAGTTAGGACTGTTTTTATTAGATTGGTTAGATAGAGAAGATTATGTTGAGGTTCAAACATCAGGCTCAACAGGAAAGCCTAAAAAGATTAAAATTAAAAAACAGTCTATGGTAAATTCTGCCATTGTTACGGGAGATTTTTTTAACCTAACACCAGGCAAAAAAGTTTTAAACTGCTTACCCTCAAATTTTATTGCAGGCAAAATGATGATTGTAAGAGCTATCATTCTTGGCTTAGAGCTAGATATGGTAAAACCTTCAGCCAATCCAAGAATAGACTTGGTTAAAGATTATGATTTTTGTGCCTTTACACCGTTGCAACTTAAAAATTTTGCCAAATACTTAAAGTCTTTAAAAACAGCTATTGTTGGTGGTGGACGCGTTTCAAATGCTATTAAGGAAATGATTCAAGATAAAAAAACGCAGATTTATGAAACGTTTGGTATGACAGAAACTATTTCTCATATTGCTGTTAGAAAGTTGAATAATTTCACAGGTGATGAATCTGAAAAGTATTTCCAAACCTTGCCAGGTGTAACTGTATCAAAAGATAAAAGAGGATGTTTGGTTATTGAGGCGCCTCATTTAACAGATGAAAAGTTGGTGACTAATGATATTGTTGAGCTGTATTCCAACACACAGTTTGATTGGTTAGGTAGATTTGATAATGTAATCAATTCAGGAGGTATAAAGCTGTACCCTGAGCAAATAGAACAAAAACTTCAGGGAAAAATTAAAGGAGAATTTTTTGTAACCTCACAACCAGATGATGAACTAGGCGAGAAGTTAGTGCTTTTGGTTGAAGCAGAAGAAAACTCATTAGATAAAGCTGTTTTTGAATCTCTAAATAAATTTGAAATACCAAAGCGTATTTATTACATACCCAAATTTGCGCAAACACTTTCTGGTAAAATACACAGACAAAAAACTTTAGAGCTATTGAATTAGGCTCTTTGAGAATAAAAAACGCAACTCATTGAGTTGCGTTTTTTGTTTCTACTTCTGCATTTTAAAATAATAATCACAAGAGTGTTTTCCAGAACCATAAACTAAAAAGAATCCACAAACTAACAATGTAGTTATTGCTAAAACAAGGTTTGTGGTCTGCATTTCTCCTATAAAATTTATGGCAACCGCACCTACTAATATAGGTACCTGAGCAATTATAGCCCACCGCGTAAGTAGTCCAAAAGCAATTAAAATGCCTCCAAGAAAATGTGCGGGAGCAACATAGTGTACTAAAACCATAGTGCCGGCCATATTTTGTACAGGTTTTAATAATTGTGCTAACATCTCGCTATTCCCCATAAAGTCAATTCCTTTAAAAAAAAGAAAAACACCTAGGGCAATGCGTAAAATATCAATCGGGAAATAGGTATGCCTATTAGCCCATTTGTTTAATACTTTAATTGTTCCCATGACTTATAAGTTGTTGATTTATAAATCATAAGTTACGAAAAAATTAAATAAATTGAAACTATACCTGGAGTATTCCTAAGTTAAATGGCTTGGAAATGGGTGCATGATTTGCAGCTTCAATACCCATGCTTATCCATTTTCTAGTATCTAAGGGGTCAATGATAGCATCTGTCCAAATTCTTGCAGCAGCATAATAAGGAGACACTTGATTATCATATCTGGCCTTAATTTTATTATAAAGAGCTTCTTCCTTTTCTTTAGTAAACTTTTCACCTTGCTTTTCTAAAGAGGCTTTTTCAATTTGAAGCAAGACTTTAGCTGCAGAATTTCCACTCATTACTGCTAATTCTGCACTTGGCCATGATACAATCAATCTTGGGTCGTAGGCTTTTCCGCACATAGCATAGTTTCCTGCGCCATAACTGTTTCCAATAATGACTGTAAATTTTGGAACTACAGAATTACTAACGGCATTTACCATTTTAGCGCCATCCTTTATAATACCGCTATGCTCACTCTTACTTCCTACCATAAAACCAGTTACATCTTGTAGAAAGAGTAGTGGAATCTTTTTTTGATTACAGTTTGCTATAAATCTAGTGGCTTTATCAGCACTATCATTATAAATCACACCACCAAACTGCATTTCGCTAGGTTTAGTTTTGGCTCCTTTAGTTTTTACTATTTGTCTTTGATTAGCAACTATTCCAACGGCCCAACCATCTATACGGGCATAAGCAGTGATGATAGTTTGTCCGTAACCAGCTTTGTACTCATCGTATTCAGAGTTGTCAACCAAACGTTTAATAATTTCATACATATCGTATTGGTCAGCTCTAGATTTTGGTATGATACCATATATTTCTTCAGGATTATCTTTTGGTTTAACTGATACTATACGATTAAAACCAGCTTTATCATAATCTCCAATTTTGTCGATCAAATTTTTTATGGTATCCAAAGCATCTTTATCATCCTTTGCTTTATAATCGGTAACACCACTAATTTCACAGTGAGTGGTGGCACCACCTAAAGTCTCATTATCAATAGTTTCACCAATGGCTGCTTTTACTAAATAACTTCCTGCTAAAAATATACTCCCCGTTTTGTCAACAATCAAAGCTTCATCACTCATAATAGGTAAATAGGCGCCACCAGCAACACAACTTCCCATAACAGCTGCAATTTGAGTAATCCCTAGACTACTCATAATAGCATTATTTCTAAAAATGCGTCCAAAATGTTCTTTATCAGGAAAGATTTCATCTTGTATAGGCAGATAAACACCAGCTGAATCAACTAAATAAATGATAGGAAGCTTATTGTCTATGGCAATTTCCTGTGCTCTAAGGTTTTTTTTACCAGTAATAGGAAACCATGCTCCAGCCTTAACGGTGGCATCATTAGCCACAACAATACATTGCTTTCCTTTAATGTAACCAATCTTTACAACCACACCACCAGAGGGGCAGCCACCATGTTCAGGATACATATCTTCACCTGCTAAAGATGCAATTTCAATATTTTTAGCATTTCTATCCAACAAATAGTCAATACGCTCCCTAGCTGTCATTTTACCTTTGGCATGTTGCTTTTCGATGCCTTTTGTGCCACCGCCCAACTTAATCTTAGCAAGTTTTCGGTTTAATTCTGAAATTAAGAGTTTGTTATGATCTTCGTTTTTGTTGAAGTTGATATCCATGTGCAGATTCGTTTATGCTAATGTACAAAAAGTTGCTTTTTCTAAGGCAATAGTTAAAAAAATCATAAAATATAAAACATGGAAATATATTCCTTGGAATATATTTTTGTAATTACTATATTTGAATTATAAAAATAACATATGAAAAAAGTTATAGCACTTGCAGGAAGTAATAGTAAAAAATCAATCAATAAACAATTAGCAATTTACACCGCAAATTTAATTGACGATGTAAAGACTAATATTTTGGATTTAAATGATTTTGACATACCCATTTATAGTATAGATTATGAAAATGAACATGGTATCCCAGATAAGGCATATAAGTTCCTAAGCCTCGTTAAGGAAGCCGATGGAGTGATATTGTCATTGGCAGAACACAATGGTGCCTATACAACAGCGTTTAAAAATATTTTTGACTGGGTATCTAGAATTGAAGGTAGTTTTTGGAGTGAAAAACCCATGTTACTCATGGCAACATCACCCGGAGGCAGAGGCGGGGCTTCTGTTTTGAGCATAGCTCAAGATCGTTTTCCTAGACATGCGGCAAACATTACAGGTGTGTTTTCTTTACCATCTTTTGGAACTAATTTTTCAGAAGGAAAAATAAGTAATAAAGACCTTGACGATGAGCTCAAAGAACATGTGAAAAATTTTAAAGGAGTGCTTTAGGATTTTCTACAGACACCTTAATATTCGATTTAAATGGGAGATATTTCAAAAGACATAAATTCTAAATTCCTTAATAAAAAAGTAAAGGCTTTAGTTAATATTATATATACTGCTAATTGGATAAATAGCCATCAAAATGAGTTTTTTAAACCTTTTGGTATATCACCACAGCAGTTTAATATTTTGCGCATTTTAAGAGGTGCAGGTAAACCCATAAAGGTGCAAACTATTAAAGAGCGCATGATAGAACGAGCTCCCAATGCCACCCGTTTAATGGACAAATTATGTGCTAAAGAATTTATTGAGAGACTACCTTGTCCTAATGATAGACGTGTAGTTCACATTGAAATTACAGATAAAGGATTAAAATTGCTCGATTCAATTGATAAGGATTTCAAAGAAGATTTGTTAGAAAACTTAACTACTGCAGAGGCAGAACAATTGAGTTTTCTTTTGGACAAAATTAGATAACTATAAAAAAGGGGGAACCCGGAAAGGATTTATAATGAAAACAATAATACATAAAAGAGACACTAGAGGTTTTGCAAATCATGGTTGGTTACAAGCAAATCATTCGTTCAGTTTTGCAGGCTGGTATAACCCAGAACGCATTCACTTTGGAGCTTTGCGTGTTATGAATGATGATATAATAGCGCCCAAAATGGGTTTTGGTACACATCCGCATGACAATATGGAAATTATAACTATCCCGCTAAAAGGAGTGCTTAAACACAGAGATAACATGCATGATGTTTGGGAAGAAGTTTTACCAGGTGAGGTGCAAGTTATGAGCGCAGGTACAGGTGTTCAACATTCTGAGATAAACGGCTCATCAACAGAGTATTTAAGTTTATTTCAGATATGGATAATACCTGAAGAGCAGGGTGTTGCACCAAGATACGATCAGAAAACATTTAAGGCTGAAAATAGAAATGGGAAACTCCAAACTTTGGTTACATCAATAAAAGATACTGATAGCAATAGTTTAAAAATTCATCAAGATGTAAAAATTTCTAGAATAGATTTGAATGAAGGAGAAGTATTCAATTATAACCTTAAAAGTAAAAATCATGGGGTGTATGTTATGAATATTTCAGGAAAATATAATTTAGGAGAAACAACACTTAGTTCTAGAGATGCCGTGGGTATTTCAGAAACTGATAGTTTTACCGTTAACACTACTGAAGCTACAGAACTATTATTTATTGAAGTTCCAATGATTTCATTGTAACGATTATAATGACGAAAAAACCTTAAAGCATCCAAAATTTTGGATGCTTTTTTATTTAAAAACACGATATTTGCTACTCTCAATAATAAAAAGAAAAGATTATGGCAATGAATAAAAATACGGTGTTAGCTTGGGCTACAGTTTTAATGATTATTATGGGGGTTATCCTCATTTTAATGGGTGCTTATAGATATGATGATGTTGCAGGATGGGGGTTTGCAACTGTAGGTATTGGTTTTTTTGCTATTGCATGGGTATTTAATGCATTAAAAGGAAGAGTGTAAAAGAAGCTTTTTAAATCAATTGAAAAATCTAACAAACTAAAAAATGAGCGACGATAAAAAAATAATATTCTCCATGGCTGGTGTTACTAAAACGTTTCAAAATGCAAATACACCAGTTTTAAAAAATATTTATTTAAGCTTTTTCTACGGAGCAAAAATTGGTATTCTAGGTCTTAATGGATCGGGTAAATCTACCTTATTGAAAATAATTGCCGGAGTAGATAAGAATTACCAAGGTGATGTGGTTTTTTCACCGGGTTATACCGTTGGATATTTACAACAAGAACCTCAATTAGATGATGAGAAAACGGTTTTGGAAGTGGTCAAGGAAGGAGCTGCTGAAACCGTTGCTATTCTAGATGAATACAACAAAATAAACGATATGTTTGGTTTAGAAGAGGTTTATAGCGACCCAGATAAAATGGAGAAACTTATGAACCGTCAGGCAGAACTTCAAGATCAAATTGATGCTGCCAATGCGTGGGAATTAGATACCAAGCTAGAAATAGCTATGGATGCTTTACGAACACCAGATGGAGACAAAAAGATCGGGGTGTTATCAGGTGGGGAACGTCGTCGCGTAGCGTTATGTAGACTACTGCTTCAAGAACCAGACGTATTGTTGTTAGATGAGCCTACCAACCATTTAGATGCAGAGTCGGTTCATTGGTTAGAGCATCATTTGGCACAGTATAAGGGAACAGTTATAGCGGTTACTCATGATAGGTACTTTTTAGATAATGTAGCAGGTTGGATTTTAGAATTAGATAGAGGAGAAGGAATTCCTTGGAAAGGCAATTACTCATCGTGGTTAGATCAGAAGTCTAAGCGTATGGCACAGGAAGGAAAAGCGGCATCAAAACGCCAAAAAACTTTGGAACGTGAATTAGAATGGGTAAGGCAGGGAGCTAAAGGACGCCAAACAAAGCAGAAAGCCCGATTAAAGAATTATGATAGGTTATTAAGCCAAGATCAAAAACAATTGGATGAAAAGCTTGAAATATATATTCCTAATGGTCCACGACTTGGTACCAATGTCATTGAAGCCGTTGGTGTGAGTAAAGGATATGGAGATAAACTATTATATGAGGATTTAAACTTCAATTTACCTCAAGCAGGGATAGTTGGTGTTATAGGTCCTAATGGTGCCGGTAAAACTACCATTTTTAGAATGATAATGGGTGAGGAAACACCAGACAAAGGAGAGTTTATTGTAGGTGATACTGCTAAAATTGCTTATGTAGATCAAAGTCATTCTAATATAGACCCAGAAAAAACAATATGGCAGAACTTTAGTGATGAGCAAGAACTGGTTATGATGGGTGGCAGACAAGTAAACTCTAGAGCATATTTAAGTAGGTTTAATTTCTCTGGAAGTGAGCAAAATAAAAAGGTAAAACTACTTTCTGGAGGTGAAAGAAACCGTTTGCACTTAGCAATGACACTGAAAGAAGAGGGTAATGTATTACTTTTAGATGAGCCTACTAACGACCTTGATGTTAATACATTACGTGCTTTAGAAGAAGGGTTAGAGAATTTTGCAGGTTGTGCAGTAGTGATAAGTCATGACCGTTGGTTTTTAGATAGAATTTGCACCCATATTTTAGCTTTTGAAGGGGATTCTCAAGTGTATTTTTTTGAAGGTAGTTTTTCAGATTATGAGGAAAATAAAAAGAAACGCCTCGGAGGAGATATCATGCCGAAACGAATTAAGTACAAGAAACTTGTTAGATAATTAAAAAGCCAGCTTTTGCTGGCTTTTTCTATGAATTCAATTGATCTTCTAAAAAATTAATCCTCTTTTTCTGTTTGTAAACCTTTACAAGATTTAAAACTAAAAGAAGTAGAACTGTAATTTAGAATACTGATAAAACACTAATCAGAGAGCGTATAGACTGATCTTCAGCAGTTTGCTCAATACTATTTTGAGCTAAAAGAATAAGTAAGATTTTCATGATATTTGGGTTTATTGATACATGTGACCGCTAGTAAAGTCTTTATATTCCTCTTCCTTTTTCTTAGCTAGCTCTTCACTAATTTGATCCAGTCGTTCATTTTCCTTTTTTAATTTATAGGATTTTCTGATACCTAAAATTAATAATAAAGCAAAAAAGATTACTACCACGATTAATACAGTAAGTATGGTATATTCTGCAACAAGAAGTGAATATGGCGTTAGATTGAGAAACATATATTAGGTACATCTGGTTAATAGCAAGTCAAATATACTATTAAAATGTACTCTAAACAATTAAAGAAGAAAAGGATATAAACAAAAAGTGTTAATAGTTACAGCTGAATTATATTGCAATTAATTAAAAACCAAAGGGTTTATATTACTTTATTAAGATTTAAAATCTTACATGAAACACGTGCATTTAATCGAAAACATGTTTTTGCTGTAACAATTTCATAAAATTATCTACCAATCATTTGAGCAATTTATATTTTAAAAGTCATCTTTTTTAACGAAATTGCTTGTCTGAAAATTTGTTCAACTTTAATACAACACCGACTATGTCTGATGATTTCGATTTATTAGAAACCAGTTCAAATGAAAAAACCGAAAAAGTAGATGTTAACTGGGGAAAAGCCATTGACACTATGAAATCTAAATTAGCTCAGGAAGACGATCCTGAAGTACGCCAAAAAATTTTAAACGCCACGTTAGATGATGTGGTTCATATGGCAGAAAAAGACAGAACAACCCTTCTTGATGCTATTAAAGATTTAACTGATTATCAAGACGAGGTTGGTATTTTATTTGAAAAATTCTCTTCATTAAATGCCACAGAACAAAAAGTAATAGATGATGCTCAAAAAGCCTTAGAGCGTGCTAGAGTTGAGTTAGAGGATGCGGAAAGTAAACCTGATACGTGGTGGAATAACCTTTGGGGACGTAAGAGTAAAATTGTTAAAGCAGAACAGGCATTGAAAGAAGCTGAAAAAATAAGAGCTTCAGCCGATAATAAAGCGAAGGCCATGTTTCAAGAGCGAATTGAAAATGCCGATGTTCAAACGCTTTTAAGTGAATTGTCTTATAAAAGTCAAGCGGCAGTTACTCGTTTAAAGAACCGTGAAGTTGAAATTAAAGAGGTAGAAGATAAGTTACAGGATGCTATTGTTGAGGCCACAAAAAACCATACAAAAGCTCTAGAAAAAAAGAAAGAAGTAGAAGACAGGTTAGAAGAACAATATGCCTTATTAAAACAAGCGCGACAAGAATTAGAGGATATTGCCGATAAGCAATCTGCCGAATATGCACAGGCCATTGGAAAAGTTACAGAACTTGAGCAAAAAGTTGAGGAATTAGAAGGACTAAAAAATGCTTATACTACACTAGCTGCCAGTAAAGATAGCTTTGTTCATAAGCATAACCTAACCATCAAAGTATTAACGTCTTTACGTAGTAATTTACAAACGCATCGTGCTAAATTAAAATCAGATACTGAAGAACGATTAAAGTATTACGACGGTTATGTGGTGGCTCTAAAAGCCCGTACAGACCAAGAGTTTGCTGCTATTTTAGAACATTTGGGAGTTAAAACTGATGAACACATTGGAGAAACATTGGCCGCTATGCATACAGCAAGTGCTAAAGCACGCCAAGATATGATGGACAACATCCCAGTTCATGAAAAAGTAATGCAAGGTGTTTATAGTAGTTATGCTGAGGCTTTACAAGAAATTAGAGCTAAAGACATCGATATTCAAAAGAATTTTGCAGAGCGCTACGGTATCGATATGAAAGAACTTTTTGAAGATTATTACAAAACCAAAGCTAGTAAACCAGATGGAGATGCTAATGCTCCAGAAGGGAATCCTAAACCCAAAGCGGAAGAAGACGATTTACTATCTTAAAATCAATTATATGATACCGCACTTTCAAAAAAGCGCGGGCAGGCTGTCCGCTAAATAATTTTTCATGTAAGAGAAGTTTGTGCTAAGCAAAGCTAAACTACTTATATTCTTAACGTAAAATAAATACTTGTCAATTTATTTAAAACATGACAATCAATCATATTACTACACCTTTAGATTCAGCAACATTAGATTCTAAAGAACATTATATATTTTATCATAAAATGGTAGATTATGTGTTCAAAGAGCTTATTGTAGCTGTTCAACAAAATAGTATAATTAATAATTTAGAGCTTAACATGTTTAAGCAATATTGTGATTTGCTATTGTATTCTATTGAGGCTATGCGTGTTAAGTATATGTATGATGAGGAAGATAACATGAAGGTGGATTTAACAGAGTCTGGTTTTCCTAATTATTTAGAATTTAGATATTTATTTAATGACTTAGAATTGCGAGATGACTATCTGGGTAAGTTAACTCCAATAAGTGAATTACAGGAAGAGTTTCTTGACACACTGTTGCGCAAAAAGGAACCTATTAAAAAAACAAAACTATTTCAAGCGGCATCTATTGTGTACTACTCATCTGTTAATAAACAATACATATTTAATAGGTTTGTTCAGGGTAAAATTGTAAGTGCGCCAAAAGACTCTCAATCTGATTTTTTAACAAGTTGGAGCTTTTATGATGTAGCGAGTAATCGTCCGTTTGTTTGTTTCATGTATTTTAATTACTATGGTAATAAAATAGATGATTACAAAGAATCCATCTATGAAGTGTTAAAGCATGTGGCAGACCGGAAAATGAATTTGGATACAATGGCTTACGGTATTGATAGAAAACTAGCCAAAGTTTCACCAAAACTTATAAAGCGAATTGATTTAGGACCATTACATAATATGTTTGCTAAAGATGCCAATGAGTTTACTCATCTTATCTTGGAGGGAATTAGTAAAAAAGAAATTCCAGTAGAATCTTATGCTTTATCAATGAAAATAGATCAAGTAACATCTAAAAGTGAATTCAAAGAGGGGAGTTTCTTTAGTAAACAAATATTACAAAGATGGGATGAAATCTTTAAACAAAAATATGTCTTTGCACCTCATAGAATTATTCAATTACTATACAATAAGAGTCCAGAGCTTATGAATAAACTAGCTAAACCACCAATTGAAATGGCAGAATTAAAAATTGAAAAAATAAAAAGTTAGTAGTTTGTACAAACATGACCCAAGCCCACTTATGCCTTTTAACTTATAACTTTTAACTTGAAGATGGAACACAATTCAACTTTCCCGATAAAACAATCAGAATTAGATATGCTTCGTGATGAGGCCTCGTCTTATTTAAAAAGCGTTCAATGGGAGCAAGGTGCTCGTGCCAAAAACCGTGATAAAGATGCCAAAGAAGATTCTATTCTCTTGTATTTATCTCGTGCTAATAATGGTAGTACTTCAACTGAAATAACGTCGGTTTCTAAAACTATTTTAGCATTAAAAAAACGATTATTGCCAGATTCTGTTGCTATTCCCATTTATCTAAATCAAACATTCTATGCGGTTCAAGAAGGGATAATAATGGGTATATGGGTAAAAGACAGTTATTATGATGCTTCGGGATTAACAAGTTTAAATCAAAATAAGTCTGCCTTAGATTCAATTGGAAAAAGAGAGTTTGAGAGTAAAATACATACAGCAACAGCTTTTATGCTATTTTCAATGGCTTATAAAATATTACACGATTTAAAACCACATGCTTCGGATGATTTAAGTGTGATGAAGCAAAAGTTTGCCGGTATTCCAGAAATGTCTTTATTATCACCCATGAAAGGAATTTCCTGTGCCTTGTTTTATTATAACAAATATCTAGAACATCCTGAAATTATAAAATCTGATACAGATGTCATTAATTTTACTGTGGTTTATTTTGAAGCTTTAATTGATGAGATTCAGTTACGCAAAAGTAGTTTAGAGTATACCGAGACGATTGAAGACAGAACCTATAAATTAGAAAACTCAGAGTTTGCAATTTCTGGATGGAATAATGTGTTTGCGGGTACCGCTAAAAGTGTAGAATTTAATAAAATTAAGTTTGAACAAATTGTTGGTAACCGAGATGCGAAGCATTTTGCTCGTAGATTAACCGAGCGTTTATTGAGCTACGATTTTACCGAAAAAAAGAACCCGTTTCAAGAACTAGGAGGCTTTATGCCTGTTTTTATGGGGTATGGAATTCCTGGTACAGGTAAAAGTATGCTCATTGCGGCTATTGCAACTAAACTTAAAGAACATTGTGATGAATTGGATATTCCATTTTTATTTCATCCTATGCCAGATACCTTAATAAGTACGTTTCAAGGGGGCTCTGCTGAAAAAATGGTGGAGTGGATGAAACCACTTCAAGACCCTTCAAAATTAATATTTGCACCTATTGATGATGCTGAAAACAACCTACAAGAACGTACAGCACAAGGAGTTTCAGCAGGTGTAAAAGAAGTCATAGGGGTGTTTTTACGGTATACCGAAGGTGCTTATGCCGTAAACTATGGCAACAGCTCCATTGGTTTATTTACAAATCTTCCAGAAATGTTAGATAAAGCTGTTATTTCTCGGGTGCAAGGACGTTTTAAAATTGATGGAGCGCGAACAGAACATGATTTTTTAGATCAAGATTACCTCTGGTGGTGTAAATTTGATGATACGTTGCCCAATTTTGTAAACATGCAAAATCCTAATAGTTATAGGTATTTACAAAATCAAGGTTTAGCTAAAAATATGGGTGAAATTTTAAGCGCTATTGAAAAACCTTCAGAAGAGCGTGTGCATGAGATTTATGAAAACATTGAAAAGAAGTTTAATACCAATGAGCATTTGTTTTATGCCAATCTGTATAAAGAAATGCAAAAAGAGTTTCCATTCTTTTCATCTAGAGATGTTAGAAATATACAAAGCGCGGTATCATTGCGCTTAACCGATTTCGACTTGGAAGATGATTGGTTTGAAAATCCAGAAATTTATTTCAAAAAAGATTACGAAACCAAATTCAATATGCTACAAGAATTAATGAAATCTAACATGCATGGATTGAATTTTTCTGAAATTAGAAGGCAAGAGGTAGTGCGTTATTTAGATAATGTAGCAACTATTGCCGATACTGATTTCAAACGTAAAGTTGATGCCCGAGTAAATCAGTTAAATATTGAAATGGAAGCTAGAAAATTATTCGATGATGATTAACAAAAAGGTAAGAAATATTCAACAAAAATTGCTTTCTGATAACTACTATATCCTGAATCGGGTAACATTTGATTATTTGATGCCTAGTGGTCATTGGGTAAATCAAATGCGAGAGGTATATGATAGAGGGGACGGTGCTGGTATTTTACTTTATAATAAAGCGAAGAAGACCGTAATACTTATAAAACAATTTAGGATGCCTACTTACTTGAGTGACAATGAAGATGGCTCTTTAATTGAAATAGCTGCAGGAATGCTAGATAAAGATAATCCAGAAGCATGTATTATTAGGGAAACCGAAGAAGAAACAGGGTATAGGCTCAAAAAAGTAAAAAAAGTATATGAGGGGTATTCATCACCTGGTGTTATGACTGAAAAAATGCACTTTTTTGTTGGTGAATATACAGAGGCTATGAAAGTAAATGAGGGCGGCGGATTAGATAGTGAAGCCGAAGATATTGAAGTTATGGAAATTCCTTTTGATAGAGCCGTAGAAATGCTTCATAAAGGAGAAATTGTTGACACAAGAACTATTGTGTTATTACAGTATGCGATAATTCATAAGTTAATAGAGTAATTTGTCATTCTCGTGTAGGAGGGAATTTACAGAGTATTGTTTGAAATAAAAAAATAGATTCCTGCTTTCGCAGGAATAACAGAGATGCAAAAATTAATAGAAGCCAATTTATATAGAAGTGAACTCATTCCTGTAAGTGGAAAGTTGGTAGATCGCTATAATAAATGCCTTATAAAACTAGGCTTTACTCCAACTAAACTTAAGAGCTTTAATATTGATGGCATTGGTTGGAGCCCAGAAATTGCAGAAGAAAAACAAGATTTAAGTTATCTAAATAACGGAGAGGCAAATCCTCATGGCATTATCATTACGCCTTTGCAAAAAGGTAAACCAGTGTATTTACCGTTTCACACCTTTGATAGAGATATGATGAAACATATTTTTAAGGTGTATGGAGACAAAATAAAAGACATTACCAGAGATTCCGCTATATGCATAGATTTTGATCAGAAAATAGATGCCTTTTATGAACCATTAGATGTTTTGAAGTATGATACCATTCATATCAATTTTCATTTTATGAATAATCTCTATCATCAACAACAGGAACAACTCGAATTAATACAAAAATTTAAGCGTGATTATAATTTTATTGATGAAGATGTACATGCTGAATTATTAAAATCGGCTAAAGAATATGGAGATTTACGTCATAGAGATTTAGAACTTCCAGCCATAGATTTTAAAGTGAGTTCATTTTATACCAGAGCCTTCGGTGGTGTTTACGTTCTTAGAGATTTTATTAAACCTATAGTGGTTTTTGAAGATGAAAAATGGCATAAAGAAGCCATAAAAAATACAAGTTATGACGTGCTTATTTATCATATACAGCAGCCAGAGCTAATGACAAAATTACGAGAGCATATTATTATTGAGTATAATCTAGAAAATGTTGTAAAGACAGAACGTTATGAACGCATAAAAAAATATGAAATGTCACTTCATCTTAAAAACACAGAACACCCTATAAAAGATATTTTAAGTAATCCCATTCTTTATAAAAGTTACTTGAATAAGCTTGACATAAATACTCGTAAAAAGATAATGAGTGTTGAAAGGTATTTAGAAAAACTAGAAATTAGTAACCAATTTAAAATAGCTGATATTGTTGATTCGAAACTATTTGATGCCTTGCATAAACCGCATTCATCTTTAGAACCTAAGCATCAAGACCTAATATGGAAATTATTGGTTAACATAGCGCCCAAAGATGTTTTATACTGGTATTGGTATGATAAAGAAGATTTTTATGATAATTATAAAGATTGGGATAACTCATTAAAGGAATGGGTTGTAGAGACTATTATTAACAATATTTAGCAAATACACACTAATAAGTTAAGAGGCTAAAGTTTTAACTTTAAACTTTTCGCTTATAACTTTAAACTTAAAAAACATGGGACTAGAATTAGTAATTTTTACAGCAGCAATTCTATTTGGAATTTTTATTTACTGGAGGGAATCTCAAGCAAACAAACTCTATCAGTTTTTCAATAAAATATTTAATAGCAAAGAATTGCAAATGCAACCAGAAGATAAAAAAGGGTTTGTATTTAAACAGCCTTTATTGCCAAGGTTGGTTTATGTGATTGGTTTCTTTTTGCTTACAGGGTTAGTTATTCAATTTTTATCACCTTTTGAAATATTTACAAGTTATAATGGCATTTCGGCTTTTGCATCAATTTCTGTGGGTACTATACTAGGAACTTATCTAGCTAATTTTGTTTTAAAATCAGGAAAAGTTATTGAAGAAAAAAGTGATAGTTTAGGAGATGTTGTAAAAGAAACCATAGAAAAAGGAAAGGATATTATTGAAGACATAAAAAACAAAGACACAGATTTAGAGCCTGAAAAAGAAATAGAAGAGCTAACTGAAAAACAAGGTAAAAGTGCCAGAGAGCGTTTAAAAGATAAAGGGTATTTAAAATAACGTCATCACAAGGAAGTATGACGAAGTAATCTTTCAGTAATCAAAATTTTGAATCTCGTTTAAGCGTGATTAGAAATAATAAAATAAAATTATGATAAAATCTTATTGGAATAAAGGCGGAAAACAAAAACGAAACACTATACTAATTGGACTAGTTTTATTAATCCTTTTGTTTGTTTTGAGAGATGATTATCAACCATTTTTATTGTTTTTAAGAAAATTTGTTTTCATTATTTTATTATGTGGACTTGTTTTGTTTTTTGGATTAAGAAAATTCAGGAAAACAGCTAGCACCGGAAATAGATTAGGTGTTTTAGGACTTTTAATATTGTTTTTTGGTACTTTATATATCGTTGGTTGGCATTTTAAAATGTACGATTACATGAAAATATATAACGTTTTCAATAGCTTAAATCGAGTTGAAATTAATGAACTGCCATTAACGCAGAACGAACGTATTCAACCATTACGTAACATTTTTTCTATGGCAAATGAAAGTGTAGGTGAGACCAAAGACGTATCATTACCGCATTTGGTAAGAGTAGATGGTGAAAACAAATGGACCATGGCCATTCAGCCTACCGAAAAGTATGTTTGGCAAGGCATTACAGATAATACTGAAGAAGTATTTTCGGTATCAAGTACCACGCCATTTCCAAGGTTTTCAAGTGAAAATAGAATACCAGTAACCTTTTCAATTGGGGAATCATTAAAGTTTAGCAGAAATACTTACAATGCTGTAGTGCAACGATTTAATATTTTTCAGTTGTTTACTATGGAACCTAGCGACACGTATTATATGAAAAATGATACTGGGCAATGGGTTCAAGTGGTGAGTTTAATTAAATGGAAAGGATTTTTATTTCCCTATCCAACCTTTGGAGGTGTTATGGTGATAGAGGCTGGAGAACATGATTTTAAAGATTACATTGAGCGCATTTTAATAGGAAAGGGCACTTATATAGGTCCGAATGAAATGGATAACCATCCTTATTTAACAAGACAAAATACACTTGCTGAAAAAGTATCAAGACTACAAGCAGAATCTTTAAAGTTCCTTGGGGGGTTTAGTGATCCGTTACCTTGGAATATGGAAACAGCTGTTAAAATTCCTGTTTTAGCAGATGACCAAAATCAACAACCCTTTGTAACTGATTTTGATTTTTCTGACACAGATTCTGATGCGTATAGTGGTTTATATCATTGGTTTGGATTGGAACCTGTAGGGGATGAGCGTACCAGTTTAACCTTTAGTGTTTTTATTCCTGCTGATGGCACCAATAAACTTTATTATTATGACCATGCGGCAAAAAAACAGGGTTATGCTGGAGTTTCTGCTATGCCGCTAAAAGTAATCGAATCTAGAAAGGAGTTTGATTGGTCTGTTAACAAACCCGTTGAATTTAGACCATATATTAAAAATATAGCGGGCAGAAAACGTATGTTTTTCTTAGGAACCATTTCTGCGATAAGAGATAATGAAGCTGAAAAATTCGATGGATCTGCAACACCCGATTTAGCGTTGGTTGACAGTGAATACCGCGACGTTGTTTGGATTGACGTAAAACACCCAAGCCAATGGGATAAAACCGTATATAAACAACTTAATGAAGCGTGGAGAGCTAGCGAGGGTATCGGTAATTATTTTGTAGAAGAAACAAAAAACATTGACTTTGTAGAACAAGCCATAGACTCAATGTTAATTAAAACTGAAAAAGAAATTCAAATAGAGCAGCTTCAAAAACAGATAGATTCTTTAAAGGCTTCATCTAATTAGGCGATGCTTACTTGATAAAATCTGTAATCAAATAAGTGATAAGTTTTCCTATTTGGTATTCGGTTTTCTTTTTTGGTGCTGCTTCACAAATATGCAAATATTGGGCATGTTCATGTTTACCAAAATAATTCACAAATCGTCTCGCTTTATTTACACTAAACCCACTTGGTGTCATAGAACTACTTGATATTCCTTCAATAGCAGCACAATCAATTTCAATACCAAACATATCTTTTGAAACATGTTTCAAAGCACGCTCCATTTGAGAACCATACTCTAATTCACTTTTTACTTCAATACTTTCAAACGTATTGTATTTTACCGCCTTAACTTTATCGAGTGTGGTTAATGTCTTTTCAGAAATATAGTTTTCATGTAATCCAAAAACAAAGTACCTACCCAAAAAGCCTTCAGCAAAGGCATAACTAAAACCATTTCCGTTGTGGCGCCCTTCTTCAGGTTTAAAATCTGATTGGGTATCAAGGTTTACAGCATTTATAGCTTTGTTTAATGCTAAAGAAGTTCCTTTTATAATACCATAAGCATTATTCTGGCCTCCACCAACTACGATAGGTTTTTTACCCGCAGAAACAATTTGATTCACCAAATAAGTTACATGAGTATCTATTTGGCTAACCAAATCTCTAACTTTTTTTAAATCTTTTTTATGTGTTACATCTAGTTTAGCACATTGCTCCATTTCTTGCGCAAAATCTAAATGCCCAAGTAATAAAACATCTTTTGCTCTGGTATATGTATTACTTTGTATGTTTAATAAAACTTTAATAGTGGCATCCCAAGCTTTAGATGATCCTGATTTACCTAGGTTTGCTAAAACTCCAATATCTTCAGGAATTCCAAAAATTACATACTCGACGTCTAAATCTTTAAGTTGTTCGTATATGTTAGAAATGTTCGTTAAAATTTTGACGTGTTGCCCAAATTTAGTTTCACCTTGGCGCTTGCTTAAAAGCTTATTTAAGTTCGATTTTTTAAATAAAATCAGTTTATCCATTCAGAAATTAATTTGATTAAAAATACATCAATATTTAATTATAGCGTAAAAAAATTAAAAGTAAAAACAAGTAAGTATTTAATCTTAACCCAAACATTAAAAACAAGTAATTATGGAAGAAAACAAAAGCAGTCAAGGCCTAAAGATTGCATTAGGTATTGCAATCGCTCTATTTTTAGGGATTGGATTTTACACGATGAATCTTTATAGTGATAGTAAAGAAAACGAGAAACAATTAAAAGAAGAGAAACAGCTGGTAATGAATGATTTAAACGCCATGGCGAAGCAATATGATGAAGCCATAAGCGAAAATAAAGTTACTAACGAAAGTTTAGTAGAAGCAAGAGAAAGAATTCAAGGCTTAATAGATTCTTTAAAAATTTCTGAAACGAATGTAAGAAGTTTATGGAGATATAAAAAGAAATATTTATCACTTCAAAAGGAAATGGATGTATTGTTAGCTCAAAATGATTCATTACGAGTAGAGAATTCCTATTTAGCAACGTCTTTAGATAGTACAAGGGTAAAACTTGAAGAGCGTACTATGTTTACAGATTCTTTATTAGTGCAAAATACTGCTTTAGCAGAAGTTGTTGAAAATGCTTCTATTTTAGGAACTGTAGGCTTAAAAGGTTTTGGAGTTATAGAAAGAACCTCTGGTAAATTAATTCCAACAGAACGAGCAGGCAGAACAGATAAAATTAGAGTTTGTTTTACCGTTGCTAAAAACAGCTTAGTACAAGCAGGAGATCAAGAATTATATGTTCAAGTCATTGACCCAAAAAACAATACTTTAGGTTTGAATGAGCAAGTAGAATTTGAAGATAAAACTTTAAACTATAGTATTATTAGCAAGTTTAATTATGAAAATGCAAACCTTAACGTTTGTGAGTTTGTCACTAAAAAAGGACAAGACTTTGAGAAAGGTCGTTACGTGGTGAATGTTTTTAACCATAAAGATCTTGTATCAACCTCAGAATTTACTTTAAAATAAAATAGTCTAAATATTATTGATTTACAAACAACCCCAAGTTCTCTTGGGGTTTATTTTTTACCTTAAACTCAAACTTCAAGGTATTCAAGAATTCGGTAGAGAATAAAGTCATAGTATTGGATAGATGAAATTAAAATGTCTTTTCATCGATGTTTTTTACATAAAATCGCAATTCATCGTTTTATTTTAAAGTTCATATAGTTTTTATTCGTTCAGGAATATAATGTGCTAATTTTAAACAAATTAATATTTGTCCCCATGAAATATAAATACATAATAGTAATAATTTCTGTTATTTTAGTCTTAGCAAATTGTTATGTAGTAGTAGCTCAAGAACCTACCGATGTCTTAAGTGAAATTCCTGAAAATTACAAAAAACGTAGTCCTATTTATGATTATTCGGAAAAGAATTTGAATAGCATTGATACTATTCCTGACTTTTCTTCAAAAAAAAATAAGCTCAAAATTACTGGAACTATCTACGAAAGTGATGGTGTTACCCCTGCAAAGAATATTTTACTGTTTGTGCATCAAACTGATGAAAATGGAAATTTTGAGTTAAAAAGACATAACAAAAAACGCTATGTGCACCATAGAGGTTGGGTAAGAACAGATGAAAATGGTAAATATACCTTATATACATTTGTACCAGGAAGTTATATTTATGGAAAGGAACTAAAACAAATTTACCCAATAGTTAAAGAACCTAATAAACCAGAATATAAAATAGAAACGTTTCTATTTGATGACGATCCTTTACTAACTGGTAAATGTAGAGCTAAAGTAGAAGAGACGGACCCTCAAAGAATCTTGAAATTAGACAAAAAAGAAGGTTTATGGGTTGCCACCAGAGATATTGTTCTTGGCAAAGAAATTGAATCTTACTAACTAATTACTATTAATCACTTTGAAAAACTTCCTTTGATAAAAGGGAGTTTTTTATTTTTATAGTCACTTGTAAAATAGAATAGCCTATATTTAGTATGAATGATCCTTTTAATTTCCTTTTGAAAAGTGGAACTTCAAAAAATTTTGAAAAAAAAGAGTTTTTAATCAAACAAGGAGAAAAATCTAACAAAGTATTCTTCATCAAAGAAGGTGTTACAAGGCATTATGTAATTACTCCCGATGGTCATGAGAAAACAATTCGGATTTCTAAAGAGCATGATTTCTTCTACAGCTCTATTATTAGCTATTTTAAAAATGAATCTAGCTATATTTTTTGTCAATGCTTAACAGATTGTAAATTAGTGATTTGGAATCGAAATCACATTGAAGACTTATTTAGTCAATTTCCAGAAATAGCCAGTTTTAAAAATCAACAGCTTATAAACTTTATTTTAGAAAAACATGAAAAGGAAATATCATTACTTACTCAAAATGCAGAAGACCGCTATTTAGAATTCTGTGATAAAAACTTAGAATTATTTAATAGAATACCACACCACATCATAGCTTCCTACCTAGATATTACACCAGAAACACTATCCAGGTTAAGAAGTAAAAAGTATTGATTTATATCAATGTAAAGCTTTATCCTTCATTTTAATTTTGTTCCATCAATCTTTAAAACAATTTAAAATGGAATCAATTATTAAAACATTAGTATTTTTATTTATCCCAATAGTTGTATTATCGTGTTCAAATGATATTCTTTATGGCTCAGGAGATCTTAAATCTGAACGTAGAGATGTACCCATTTTTTCGAAAATAAAAAGTGAGGGAGTCTTTGAAGTTTTTATTGATCAAGGAACTACGCAATCATTAGAAATAATAGCAGATGATAATATAATTCACAAAGTAAAATCTAAAGTTGTAAATAACGAGCTTATATTAACTCTAGACAATGATACTTACCGAAATATTAATTTACAAGCTCATATCACAGTAAATACACTTAGTAGTATTAAGAATTTTGGCGCTGGAAACATCACTATCTTAGGTTTTTCAGAAATAGAGCGACTCAATGTGTTAAATTCAGGATCTGCCAATATTGTATTAGAAGGAAGTGGCGATTATATGAACTTAACAAATGAAGGCTCTGGAAATATTATGGGCTTTGATTTTATTATTAATAATGGTGATTTTGACATTGAAGGCTCTGGAAATATCGAAATTAATTGTTCAAATAGTTTAGATATAACCATTGAAGGCAGCGGTAATGTATATTATAAAGGGCAACCAACCATAAATAGTAATATAAATGGTTCGGGGAGTGTTATTAATTCAAACTAAGTTGTAATAAAGGGTAGAAGTGTTATTACTTTTCAATAAGTAACTTCTGCCCAATTTTAATAACAGAACTTTTTCTAATACTGTTAAGTTTACAGATGGAAGCAATTGTTACGTTGTTGTTTGCTGAAATTCTAGATAATGTATCACCAGGTTTTACCACATAAATAGAGCGTTGCTTTATTAAACTAGCCAAGGCTTCCTCTCTAGTTAATAAAGGCTTAATAGGGCTTTGTCTTTTTGAATTGTGAAAAACAGGTTGTGTCCATTTTTTAGTTACCCAAAGCTCTTTAGATCTTATGGTATTATTCGCATCAAACTTAAATAAGTATTCAGGATTTATTGAAACGCCTTTGTAGTTTATCACTAAATGCAAATGGCTCCCACGGGCATTTCCAGATGTGCCGCCTTTACCCAAATAATCACCTTTATAAACGGTATCATTTTCTTTAACACCATATTTTGATAAATGGGCATAAACGGTTTCTAAACCATTGTAATGTCTCACTACTACAGTTCTTCCATGACCACTGGTGTATCTAGACATTCTAACAACTCCATCAAACATAGCAAATATACTATCACCTGTAATGAGGTCAATGTCAATGCCTTTATGTTCCCTCCCTCGTCTCCACCCGTATCGGGAGGTCACTATTTTATGCTTTCCAATAGGGGAACCGTAAGTAGAGTCCTTGAACGTTAATTTTAATGGAAATTCCATTTTGATTTCTTTATATGGATTATAAACTGTGTGACTCCAAAATTTTGATTTGATATTTGGCTTATCAGAAATCGTATTCATGGAATCTATTCTAGTTGAATCTTCTAAAATAGACTCTATGTCTTTATAAAATGCTTCAATATCATTTATTTTTCTTTGGCAAAACGTTTGTATTGACAACAAGAAAAAAAGTCCCGTAATTAATAATTTCATTCTAAGAACTGGTTGGTAAAATTTTCAGATTTTCGAATATAAATATTACTAACGTTGCATCTATATTTCTATTGTTTCAAGTTATTAACAGATATATTTATCTTAAACTGACAAAACTCATGTTTGTAAGTCATTTATGAAAGTAAATTTGTCAACTTCAACAGACAATCAATTTATTAAAAATGGAAAACGGCAATCAAAACTCTTACAATCAAAACCGTAAAAAGTCTAGTGAGTTTGAAAAAAGGGAAGATTATTTAGAACACGAACTACTAAGTATGAAATTTAAACGATGGCGTGTTCACATGCCATTTAGAGATTTTCACATAGAATTTGAAGATTTAGTACCCGCATTAGCAGCCACTATTGGAAAAGTAGTAATGGTAACAGCCATGGTAGCAGCTTTTGCTGTACAATTTGGGTTGTCTCCCGAGTTTGTTGCAGAGAACGTGAGATATGAATTACTTATTGCCGGTGGTATTTTTGTGCTGATTTTTTCGGCTATTTTAAATCCAAGAGCCAATTTAGCAGGCACTCACGGACCTATGATTCCTCTAATACCCGTAATAGCAGCCGCTGGTGGACACCCTTTAGCTCTGGGTATTTTAATTGGTGTTTTTGGACTCTTTTTAAGTATTACAAAAGGAGGTTCTAAACTCATGGAATTAACAGGAGTAGGGGTAAGAGGAGGGCTTCTTATTTATTTAGGAGCCGTTGGTTTAATTGGGCAAATTTCTAAATTTGAATTGTGGACCACTGCTCAAGGTGAAAGTACCGTATCTTTTGCTGTTATAGGCATTACCGTATTTGTTTATGCCTATTTAGCAAGAATTAAAAAGCGGTGGCTTGCAATTCCGTTATGTTCAGCCATTGCAGGGTTTACAGCTTACACTATGGGGGTTGGTTTTGAATTTTCTACAGAGCCCGGACTCCCACATTTTAATCCTTTCTGGTGGTGGGGCGAAGAAACTGGGTGGCAACTAGGTTGGCCAGATTTCGGACATTTTGTAGCAGTGATACCGTTCGCCATTTTAGCAGTTGCTATGTGGTCTCCAGACTATTTAGGTCATCGTGTTTTTCAAGAAATGAATTACCCTAAAAAAGCAAAAAATGTGTTAATGGACGTAGATGATACCATGACCGTATCTTCAATACGACAAGTTGTAGGAGCCTTTCTAGGAGGTGGTAACATTGCGTCTTCATGGGGAACTTATATGATTCCTGCAGCTATTGCAAAGAGACCAATTCCTGGTGGAGCCATACTCACTGCTATACTTTGCATTCTAGCCTCGGTATTTGGTTATCCCATGGATTTAGCCATGTGGGAACCGGTACTAAGAGTAGCCCTCATAGTGGGTGTATTTTTACCTTTACTAGAAGCGGGTATGCAAATGGTACAAAAACAAAACGATTCCTTAAGTGCAGGTACCTGTATTTTTGCATGTGCTTTTGTAAATCCGGTTTTTGGTTGGGCTTTAACTATGCTGCTTGATAACCTTGGGTTAATTGGTGATAGAGAAAGAGCTAAAAAACTATCTTTAAAAGAACGATTAATCATTCCAGGTATCATGTTTTTGGTGTGTGTTGTGGCGTTGGCCTTAGTGGGACAATTACCTGGTATACCCGGTATATTTTAGTCATATAGGATACTATTAAAATTAGTTGGATTAGGATATTGCATTCAAAAATTTTTAAATAAAAGGAAATTAAAATTATCCCAATTTTATAGAATAATTAGGCTACTTTTTTCTTTTTCTTTGGTTTATTTATGGCAATGCAATGAAACCCACCACCATTTCTATTTAAGTCTACGCAACCTAGGAGAATTATTTTCTTTTCTGGAAAAATGCTTTTGTAAATAATTTTTATCTCTGAATCTTTTGTAATAGCGTCTTCACTTTTTATGGATTCGGCATAACCTGGCACAATAACTTTGTCCTTAGTTATTATAAAGTTAAGATAACTGGTGGACCTTAAAAACACTCTAGTCATATCTCCAAAATCTATTTCGTTTTCAAAAAGTAAGGGAGCCACAGGAACCCTTATAATATTCAAAGGATTTCCATCTTGATCTGAAGCGTTTTTAAGAATATTGTAGTTTTCTTCTAAGCGCTCATGAGCTATTTTCATAATGGGATTAGCGTTTATTTCATTACTGTTTACCTGAGCTAATAAAACAGTATTGGGTGAAATAAACCTACAAAATGCATCTATATGATGACCAGCTCCACTTGTGTAAATATTTTCAAATATGGGAGTTTCTGATGGTTTTTCATCTTGAGGAAGTCCACTTTTTAACCATATAATTTTTTTAACCCCAACTTTTTTTAATTCCTTAGCTATTTGATTTTTAGTAAGTTTTGGATTAGCAGCCTCTTCATGCTTTTCCAACAAAATAGCTAATCCTTTACCATTTAATTCCCTAGCACCTCCAATTCCCACTATTTGAGAAGACCTAATTTTTTCCTTAGTTATATGTTGGTATTCATAAGGAAAAGTATGTGTTTTTCGTTCATGATATTTAAAACTTAAAGATTTGGTATTTCCGCACTTATTCATTAAAAATAACGGACCAAAATCTCTAATCCATATGTTTTCATTGGTTATAGTTTCTAGTTGAACGTTATCTGTATTAACACCAAAAGATTTAAGTTCTTTAAAAACCATGTCTTTACTACTTATTGATCTAGGAATGAATAGAATAACATGTTCATTTTCAGCTAAATTTTTTAGAAAGCTCAAATAGGTCTTAGAATTGTTTTTAGACCAAACCACTAAATGAGAATCGGTCTCATCAAAATCGGTGGAGGCTTGATAATCTTGATAATTAGAGGTAAAATATAAAGTAAAACTTGCTGCCAATACTAAGCAAACAAGTACAATATTTTTTGTTTTCATTAAGTGTTATCATCATACAATAGCGTAAGTTAATTAAAAAATTTAAATGGAAACAAGACTAGCTATAAATATTTAATTTGAGGTTTTTTCTCATAAAATTGAATAAAATAAAAGGAATAAGTACACCAGTGAAGAAAGTTTACATCAAATAGTTAAACTGCTTTCTTGTTTTTCTTTTTTTTTGGTTTATTAATTGTAATACAATGAAAACCGCCGCCAAATCTATTAAGTTCTACACAGTCTAGCATTACTATTTTTTTTTCGGAAAAAATACTTTTAAATATAATTTCAATCTCGGCATCTTTAGAAATAGCCTCATCACTTCCTAAGTATGGTGCATAACTTGGTACAATAACTTTATT
>NZ_QRDX01000002.1:279674-462066 GCF_003386195.1 Seonamhaeicola aphaedonensis
GAAAAAATACTTTTAAATATAATTTCAATCTCGGCATCTTTAGAAATAGCCTCATCACTTCCTAAGTATGGTGCATAACTTGGTACAATAACTTTATTTTTAGTAATGATGAAATTTAAATAACTAGTAGATCTTAAAAATGATCTGATTGTATTTTCATATGATTCAATTTCAAAAAGTAGAGGAGCCATAGGTACTCTAATAATATTTAAAGGATTTCCATCTTGATCCGAGGCATTTTTAAGAATATTATAGTTTTCTTCTAAGCGCTCATGAGCTATTTTCATAATAGGGTTTGTGTTTAACTCACTACTATCTACCTTAGCCAGCAAAAGTGTATTTGGAGATATAAATCTGCAAAAAGCATCAATATGATTACCCGCTCCATTGGTATAAATACTATCAAATAAAGGCATAGCAGCTTGTACCTCATCTTGTGGAAGCCCCTTTTTTAACCAAATAATTTTTTTAACACCCAATTTCTTTTTCAATTCGTTACCAATTTCTTTTTTAGTAAGTTTTGGGTTGTTATCCATTTCGTGCTTTTCAACCAAAATAGCTAATCCTTTGCCATTTAACTCCCTTGCCCCACCAACACTAATAAGTTTAGAGGCTCTTAACCTTTCTTTAAATAAATACTGGTATTAGTAAGGAAAACTGTGTCTTTTTAGGTTATAATAATTAAAACTTAAAGTTTTTAATTTTCCGTTTTCATTTAATAAAAAGGATGGGCCGTAGTCTCTAATCCAAATATCGGTATTCGAAACAGTTTGTAATTGAATATTGTCTATATTAACGCCAAATAACTTAAGATCATTAAAGACACTAAGGTGTTCAATTGTATTAGGCACGAATAAGATAACATGGTCATCTTCTGCTAAATTTTTAATGAAATTACGGTACGTGTTTATATAAACAGGAGACCATACTAATAGATGTGATTCTGTCTCATCAAAATCGGTTGAGGCTTGATAATCTTGGTCTAAAGCAATAAAATGCCAAGCAAAACTTATTGCCAATACAAGGCAAATAAGCACAATTATTTTTCTTTTCATTGAGCGCTATCGTATGGATTGCATACTAATACTAAATTAGATATAAATTTTTATATAAAATAAAAGTTTTTAGTAAAACATTAGGGTATAATGGGTACGAAATGAATTTTTTTAACATTTACTACATTTATTTATTCGAATATTTTAAGAACAAAAATGTGTCTCACCAATAATTTATTGGGTTTTAGGTTCTGTAGACTCCAGTGAATGATAGTACCAAGCTATTGATATATGTCCGAAAATATCTTTCGGAGACTATTTCGGAACATTTCTGAATCACAACATATTAAATTTATGGAACAGTTTAATTTTTAAAGGTTAAAATCATGACACTATCACTATCAACCCCGCAGTTTTTCTACCAGCTTTTTTATGCATTGGCTTTTGTGTTTATGTTTTGTGTAGTAATCTATAAAAGCATCAAAAAAGGGCATCATCTAAGATCAGTATTATTAATGTTTGCTACATTAACATTATTTATTATTATTGGAACACGTTTATTTACAATTCCATTATTTGAGTGGTACGACGCTATGAGTTCACCGTACTCTGAATTCAATAATAGATCTTCAATCGGTGGTATTCTTTTTGGGTTAGTGGGGCTTTTAATCATACAGCGCGTATTTAAATTTGGTAAGAGCATGTTTGATTTATTTGCATGGGTAGCCCCAATTGCACTTGGTATTACAAAATTAGGTTGTTTATTAAATGGTTGTTGTTATGGTTTAGCGTCTAATGCTATTTGGAGTATTAAATATCCTGCCGGTACCAATGCGCATCACAACCATTGGTTAACTGAGAACATAGGACAAGACGCCCTATATTCACTTTCTGTACACCCCGTACAATTATATGAAAGCCTAACACTATTTACAATTGGGTATATAGTATGGAAAACCAAAAATAGATGGAAAGGGAGTTTGAGTACAATACTATTAACTATGATTTTATACTTTTCATTACGCTTTGGAATAGAGTTTTTTAGAGATCATAGTGTGTCACAATTTGGTACGTTACATTTCTATGGAGTATGGGTATATCAGTGGGCCATGTTAGCCTTGGTGTTTGTTTTAGGCTTGCTATTGTGGTTTTTAGAAGGTAAAGTAAATACTAAAAAAATAAAAACAATTCAAGAGGCACCTTATATACATTCTGAGTTTATCTATATAATTATCTTATCTATACTTATCTATAGTTTTCAAAACGTATTGAGCCCTTTTGAGTTTAATGTTATATGGACAATTTTTATAACAGCCGTTCTTTTTTCGGGATACTATCTATTCACTACCAAAGAACTAAATGGATATAATAAACTCATATTTGTAACTTTACTAACCCCATTTTATGTCTTAGGTCAATCTATGCAAGAAAACACTTTAGGAGTTAAAAGCTATAACCGCATTGATGTAGGAGCCTCTTTTGGTAATTTTAATAATGAGGTTGCTTTTGATCCTCAAGAAGTTCAGAATGAATGTGGTACTTCAACCAGCTACTCTTATGAGTACTTTAAACAAGTCTACCAAATTGGTGGTGTTGGCTATTCTCATGTTGTAACTAAAAAGAATCATACCAACACTTTTGGAGCTAACATTTCTGGTGGAACTATAAAAAGTACTAATTTAAGTACAGGAGATTCTGAATCTGAATTCATTTTTGGAGTCAATCCATACATGAAGTGGGATAGTAAATGGTTTGGAGCCGGTTTTGGTTTTCAAATCGGAAAATTACGCCTAAATAAAGACGATAGATTAGATGTCACAAATATTGAAGATGCGCAAAAAAACCATATAATTTTACCAGAGTTTCATGCTCGGATAGGACCAAGAAAATATTTAGACATTGATTATAATTACGGTTTTATGATGCCTTCAGCGTTTCCAACACTGTACTCAAGATCAAGTATAGGAAGCAGCTTTGGACTTTCTGAAGATTATAGTTTTCGTTACGGGCATATTTGGAATTTAGAGACAGATTATGTTTCCGCCGAAGCTTTACTATCAGATAACTTAGGTGTCAATGTAATGTATGTGTTTAAAGAAAACAACTTTGATTTTCAAGAAGAATCCTCAGGAAAATTTATGTTTTCACTAAATTATCGCTTTGGTTATAAACAGAAGTAGTGTTTTTTGAATTGGTATAACATTGCGTTTTGAATGTGTTTAAAAGTAAAGGTATGGTTGATGTTAATGAAATCTAATTTTGAGATTAGGTTTTACGTAGTGAAACCAAATAAACTCAAAAAAGATTCGCAGGCTCTTATTTATTGAAATAGGAGTGGAGCGAGAAACCAACTCTGTTGGTTCACGAATCTTAAATTGAAAATGAAAATTTGAGTAAAACACTCTTAGCACGAAATGACGGTAGGAGAATAGTGTAATGTGTGTGGAATGTAAAACTTTAGTATTAAGTATAAAGTTGGCTAATACATGTATACAAAATTATGCTATTTTTTTCTTTTTCTTTTTCTTTGGTCTATTTATTGATATACAATGAAAACCGCCACCAATTCTATTAAGTTCTACACAGTCTAGCATAACTATTTTTTTTTCAGGAAAAATACTTTTAAATATAATTTCAATCTCGGCATCTTTAGAAATAGCCTCATCACTTCCTAAGTATGGTGCATAACTTGGTACAATAACTTTATTTTTAGTAATGATGAAATTTAAATAACTAGTAGATCTTAAAAATGATCTGATTGTATTTTCATATGATTCAATTTCAAAAAGTAGAGGAGCCATAGGTACTCTAATAATATTTAAAGGATTTCCATCTTGATCCGAGGCATTTTTAAGAATATTATAGTTTTCTTCCAATCGATCACTAGCTGTTTTCATAATAGGGTTATTATCTAGCTCACTACTATCTACCTTAGCCAGCAAAAGTGTATTTGGAGATATAAATCTGCAAAAACTATCAATATGGTGTCCGGCTCCATTGCTAAATATACTATCGAATAGTGGTGTAACAAGATGCACTTCATCCTGTGGAAGTCCGCTTTTTAACCAAATAATTTTTTTTATACCCAATTTTTCTTTCAGCTCTTTAAATATTTCATCTTTACTAAGTTTAGGGTTTGCAGCTTGTTCATGTTTTTCAACCAAAATAGCCAACCCTTTGCCATTTAGCTCTCTGGCACCACCAATGCCAATAATACGTGAAGCCCGCAAGCGCTCTTTCATTATATCTTGGTATTCATAAGGAAAGGAGTTTTCTTCATAATCGGAATATTTAAAACTTAAAGTTTTAGTTTTTCCGCTCTTGTTCATTAAAAATACAGGGCCAAAATCCCTAATCCATATTTTCTCGTTAAATATAGGTTCTAGCTGAACGTTATCCATGTTAACACCAACAGATTGAAGTGCATTAAATACACTATCAATTGGAGTTGATTTAGGAACATATATCGAAACATGTTCATCATCAGCTAAATACTTAATAAAATTAATATAGGTGTTTTTGTGGTCACGAGACCAAACAAGTAAATGAGATTCAGTTTCATCAAAATCTGTAGAAGGTTGATAGTCTTGATCAAAAAATAAGAAAAACCAACCAAAACTTGCTGCCATTACAAGACAAGCAAGTAAAATTATTTTTGCTTTCATTCAGGACTCGTTCCTGTAAATAGGAACATGTCAAAATTAAATATAAATTAAATACGAAAATGCTATACATAGCATAATTTTATAATCTTGGGCAATTTGACGAGAAATGCGAAGTATTTACTAATACAGGAGCAGGATGTTTCTTTAGTATTTCCAAACTTCATGGGGTATTTTACACAATAGAGAATTTACAGCTTAAGAATGTTAATTAACACTTGGTAGTTTGCATCAAGGCAAAAGATAACGCACAAAAAGAAAACTTTAATTGAAGTTCTACATAGAACAAGTGTATAGAAATTTGCTCGCAGAGAAATTTTATACTCTTGTGGCAACTTGACGAGAATTGCGTAAAATTTTTTTTGACATACATTTTATCAATTACGCGAATTTTAAAACAGTGCAAAAAGTGAAGCTTTTATTTGGCGTTGGCAAGCGATGGATAATTGTGTGTAAAATAAATTGTGGTAACAATTTGATTTTACAAAACAATCGAGCGCTTGGTAGCGGCTATTTTACATAACGGCAAATTATAGATACAAATGTTTTAAAAAACTCTGCGAAACAAACCGCTTAATAGTTTAATGACCCAAGTTCTAATTATTCTAATGAAAACAAATGCTTCTGGGATATTTTACATAATAGAGAATTATAGCTATCAAATGTACATTTGGGATAAACAGCAATACAAACACATTTGTGCTATAATTTATATTATGTCAAATAGTAATTTTAGAACTAAGAACGCTCCACTACATCGAATAATCATGTTAAAAATAGTTTAAAGGTTTCCTATTTCTTTTTTGGACCAAAAAAAGAACCTATTTTCGCCATTCTTGGAATTGCTATTAAAATGAAACCCAAAGCTAGAACAAAAACTTACGGGAAATCTCGTTTGCGTTTATTGCATCAATATTATAGCTATACAGGCTTTTATAGCTTTGTGGGTAAAAGTGTTTTAAAAGCATTACCTTATATTGTTTTGGCGGTGGTAGCTATCTATGTTATTAATACTTTTTTTGACATAAATACCATGCTCACAAATTTAACCGAAGTTTTACCAGTTTATGGTGTACTAATTTTCTTTTTTACTTCTGAAACCCTATTGGGTCTTGTTCCACCAGAATTGTTTATTGCATGGTCTGGTAAACTTAGTACACCTTGGGGTTATCTTATTTTGTTGGCTTCTTTATCTTATTTAGGGGGTTTGCTAAGTTATTTTATTGGTGATATGATTACCAGAATTCCAAGAGTACACCGTTATTTAGAAGAAAAAATGCAAAAGCAACTAAAGAATTCTAAAAAATGGGGTGGTTTTTTGATTGTGGTAGGTGCTTTATTACCACTACCCTTTTCAATTTCTTGTTTAGCAGCTGGTATTATTAACTACCCGTTTAAAGGCGTTTTGTCTTTTGGGTCCTTACGTTTATTGCGTTTTGTAATTTATGGACTGGTTATTTTTAATGTATTTTAAATATTATTATTCCACAGTTACTTCACCTCTATAACCAATATAGGAACGTAAATTACTATTTACATGAATATCAGTTTTTAAGCTAGGGAAAACGGTCAGGTTAATTTGATATACCTCTGCACTATTTTTTAACTCAAAATAATATTCATACTTGTTCTTTTTCTTATTGAAGGTTTGTTCGAAAACTTCTGGTTTACCATTAAAACTTATTCCTGTTTCACTGGTGCCATACGGAGGTGCAAATCGCCATTCACCATAATATGGTAGGTACACCGATACGCTATCACTAATAATCTTAAAGTAATTAGCGTTTCCAATCAAACTAATATTTCCTCCAGTGGAATCAAATGGTAATAACCCTAGATTTGCTATCATGTAAGCATTTAAAGGGTTGGCCCATTGCGCCTCTATATTTATAGTATCCATTTTTAATACGGTATGCATTTTCTCTAAAGCTTCTGTATTGTTTAGCTGTTTTCTGGAGCTGCAGCTTATAACAATAATAGAAAAAACTAAGACCCAAACAATTCTAAGCATCATAACCCTGTGTTTTTATTTAATAATGGCACAACATTCATACCAATATAAATCCTTGTTTTTAAATTACTAATTAATTGATTAACATAAAAAAAGCTAGAATATTTTAACATTCTAGCTTTTTTTACTTGTTAACGTTTAATTTACAACCACTCTCTAAAATAGTCCATCATTTCTTCTTTAAGATCATAGTGCATTTTTATATATGTACGCATGTCATCTTTTAACGTATGCTGTTCATTTTGTAAACGACCATCAATATTTTCGTTATAATCAGCTTGATTAATATTAGCCATTTTATTTCTAATTCGGTGTTTTAATTTAGAAATGGCGTCTTTTTCAATCATGATTCTGTTTTGAAAATTCTCTAAAGGTACTGTTGCATTTTTACCAAATTCACGTCCCGCTATTTCCTCTAATTTTTCTTCAAACGTATCCATTTCGCTGAAATGAAACTGTAATTCTCTTTTCCAGGTATCTAAATTAAATTTAAGATCACTCAAATAATTTGCTTTCGTTATCATAGTTTAAATACTTATTTAATTATACTTCTTCTTTTACTAGTTGTTTTTGGATGTTATTAGGCACCGGTTGGTAAGATGAAAACTTGGAGCTAAACGTTGCTTTTCCTTGAGTTAACGAGCGTAAATCTGTAGAATAGTCAAACAATTCTGCTGCAGGAATGGTACATTTTAGTATTTGATAATGCTCTAAATTATCAAACCCTTGAATAATGGAACGTCTGCTTTGTAAATCGGTCATCACATTCCCTACCATATCTTCCGGTACTTTAACGGTTAACTCGTTTGTTGGTTCTAATAACTTAGGATTGGCATTTAAAAAGGCTTCTTTAAAAGCATGCGCTCCTGCTATTTTAAACGATATATCGTTAGAATCTACCGGGTGCATTTTCCCATCATAAACCATGACTCTTACATCGCGAATAAATGATCCTGTTAACGGCCCCTCTTCCATAACTTCTAGAACCCCTTTCATAACCGATGGGATATAGCGTGCATCAATAACGCCACCTACTATACAGTTATAAAAAACCAGTTTTCCACCCCAAGGTAAGTCGACTTCTTCTTTACCTCTAATATTAAACCCTTCGGGGTCTGGCATCCCATCAAACCATGGCTCTATTTTAAGATGTACCTGTGCAAATTGGCCAGAACCACCCGACTGTTTTTTGTGTCGGTAATTAGCTGTTGAAGAGCGTTGTATGGTTTCTCTATATTTAATTTTAGGTTTCTCGTATTGAGCTACTATTTTATAATCATTCTTCAATGTCATATCTATAATGGCTAAATGTAACTCACCTTGACACCCTAAAACTTGCTCTTTAGATTCTTTTGAGTAATTAATAACCACCGTTGGATCTTGCTTGTGAATTTTACGAAGTGCATCACTTAACTTTTCTTCATCGGCCTTATTACTAGCGGTCACAGCTTTATTAATTCTAGGTTCTGGATATTGAATGGGTTTTATGGTAATAGGTTTACTACCACTGTAAAGTGTGTCATTGGTTTCAGTGTCTTTTAATTTTAAACTAGCACCAATATCACCCGTACTTAATTTATTTACTGGTTCACGATTTTTACCATCCATAATAAATAATTGATTGATAACCTCGGTTTCTCCAGTTCTAGAATTGGTTAGTCTATCATTTATATTAATCTCTCCAGATTTCACTTTAAAGAAAGTAATTTGACCTAAATTAGGCTGATAGAGAGTCTTAAAAACGAAAAGAGAGGTGTCTGCTGATGGCTTGGGTACAATCTCCTCGCCTTCTAAACTTTGTTCTGGTTTTAAATTGGCTGCAGCTGGTGCTACGTTATCAATGAATCCCATTAATCGTCCGCTACCCATATCTTGCAAGGCCGATACGCAGAATACTGGAAATAAATCGTGGTTTAGCATTCCTGCCTTAATACCTTGCCGCATTTCATCTTCATTTAAAGTACCTTTGTCAAAATAGAGTTCCATAAGTTCCTCGTCATTCTCGGCGGCTTTTTCTACAAGTTCATTATGAAGCGTTTCTGCCTTTGCCTTTTCAAAATCAGGAATTTCTAATTTTTCAGGCTTCCCTCCTTCTGGTCCAAACTTATAACATTTCATTTTCAACACATCTATAATACATTGGGCACCACCAAGTTTTATTGGGTATTGTATTTGTGCCACATTATTTCCTACAAGTGTTTTTATACTTCTAAAAGCATCTTCAAAATTACAATCTGGGTGATCAATTTGATTTATAATAAATAAGGTTGGCTTGTTGTATTTATCTATATAATTCCAGATAATTTCAGTGCCAACCTCTACGCCGTGTTTTCCATTAATCACGGTAGCTATGGTGTCTCCCACCCTGATGGATGAAATAATTTCGCCAATGAAATCGTCTAAGCCTGGGGTATCAATAATATTAATCTTGTAATTGCGCCATTCGGTATGTATGGGCGTTGCAAATACCGATGCTTGACGTTGGTGTTCTATATCATGATAGTCAGAAACCGTATTATTGTCTTCAATGGTACCTCGTCTATTAATTAGTCCTGCTTCAAACAGCATCGTTTCGGCCAAAGTGGTTTTACCACTATTATGAGCCCCTACAAAAACCACATTTTTTATGTGCTTATCATCAAATACTTTCATACGTTTAAAATTTTAATAATTAGCTGATTTTCGTGTTAATTTTAAAATTGAGAACGTTTGCATATGCTATGCTCTCGCATTAAACCTGCCTGCTAGTAGGCAGGAATTTCAAACATTTCAGTAAAAAGATGTTCAAAATTCATTAACATTTGTTTCATATGCCTTTGGTTTAATTTACAGTTGATATGTTTATCTTTTGAAAAAAAAGAAACTCTTTAAATTTTTAAAGATGATATAAAGCTACTCTCAATATTTATAAAAAAATATGATTATTGTCATACCCTTAGGTAAGTATCAAATGATAAATGTGGCAAGTCTTATAAAGTTACAACAAAATTGTAGTATCTCAACCATTATTTAATCAGTCTGCGTATTTTTGTTTCAAAATTGGTCTTATGTTTTCACTACTTAATATGTTTAAAGTCATTGCTTTTTTAGAAGGCATATCTTATATACTTCTACTTTTTATTGCTACCCCAATGAAACACTTTGCAGATGAACCACAGTATGTAAAACTATTGGGAATGCCTCATGGTATTCTTTTTATGATTTATGTGGTATTGGCTTTTGTTTTAAAACCTGATTTTAACTGGAATAAAAAAGCATTTCGAGGTGTACTTTTAGCATCAATTATTCCGTTTGGAACGTTCTTTATTGAACGCAAATATTTAAAATTGGCAAAATGATACAGGAAACAGAAAATACCGAAGTAGTATCTAAAGTCCCTGAATTAGCATATAAATTCTCCAAGTTTCTTACTGACAAAGGCATTGAAAACGAAACAGTTGTATGGTTAAACATGGCAGGATTATTAATTGCTTCTATAATTATTGTGTTTTTAATTGATTTTTTAATTAGAAAGATTCTATTGCAAATGTTTACACGGTTTGCTCAGGCATCAAAATCTAACTTTGATGATTTGTTGGTGGCTAATAAAGTCCCAAGAAATATAGCACATATCATTCCATTACTTCTTGCGTTAGAATTGGTTCCCATTATTTTTTATGATTTCCCTGATTTTGAAATAGTTGTTGAAAAAGCGTTACAGGTATTTGCCATTGTATTAACGCTTTGGATAGTGAGAAGCCTTTTATTTACCTTAAAAGATTATTTAAAGACCTTACCAGGTTTAAGAGATAAGCCTGTTGAAAGCTACATACAGGTTTTTATGATATTTGCTTGGGTAGCAGGTATCATGTCTGCCATAGCAGTCATAACAGGTATTCCGTTCTTAAAATTCTTGACTGGCTTGGGAGCTGCTTCTGCTGTTATTATATTAATTTTTAAAGATACTATCCTAGGATTCGTTGCCAGTATACAAGTGTCTATAAACGATATGGTACGAATTGGAGATTGGGTAACTTTTGAAAAATTTGGTGCTGATGGGGATGTTATAGAAATTACCTTAGCCACTGTAAAGGTTCAGAATTGGGATAAAACCATCACTACTATTCCAACTTATGCGCTGATTTCGGATTCTTTTAAAAACTGGCGTGGAATGACAAGTTCTGACGGCAGACGTATCAAACGCTCTTTAAGTATTAAAATGGATAGTGTTAAATATTTAAGTGAAGCAGATATTGAAAAACTTAAAGGTATTCAGCTCATCCAAAAATATTTAGATAAACGGCAAAGTGATATTGAGACTCACAATAAAACCAATAACATAGACAAATCCTTAGCTATAAACGGAAGAAACCTAACCAACCTTGGAGTTTTCAGAAAGTATGTTCAAGAATATATTGAAAACCACTCTGCTATAAACAAGGATATGACTATTATGGTGCGACAATTAGCACCATCATCACAAGGCCTACCCATTGAAATTTATGCCTTTAGTAATGATAAACGCTGGGTTAATTACGAATATATCATGGCCGACATTTTTGATCATGTTATTGCTGCTACACCTTATTTTGATTTAGAAATATTTGAATTACCTAGTGGCTCTAGTTTCACTTTGAAACAACAAGAATAACCTTTTGTCGATATAATTTTACTTTTTAACGAATAATGACGTATATTTGAACACTTCCCTCAATTAAGTGTCTGCAGTTACGGTGCTTAATTTTCATTATAATTATTATATCGGTTATGAAATATTTATGTTTTGTAGTTACTTTGGGTATAATGTGCTCTAAATTAAATGCTCAAAGTGAAGAATTTCTTTTTAATAAAGATCTAAACCAATTAATTGTTTTAAAAGAAGGAGGCTCTCCTTACGTATTTGAAGTCTTATCAAAAGAGTATACCACCGCTATAAAAAAACCTGAAACAAAAAGAATATCTAAATTTTACACAAAGGCTTTAGCATATGCTAATAAAGCTAAAAGCGATAGCATACAAATAGCGCAACTAAAAAAAGACTCTCTGTACACGCCCAAGGTGGCAAAAAAACTCAAAATAGCAGAAGTTAATAATCGTTTAAAAACTGCTAAACGAATCTTAGAGAATACTGAGAAGTATGAATTAGTCCCAAGTGAAATTGTGTTGGAAAAACGGGAAGATTTAAAAATGCGCCGAAGTATTTTTAAACCACAAAACATACTGATTGGAAAATTTAAATGTTTAGGTGCATATTACGTTACTAGAGGTTTTGATGGTTACCCTGAAAGAACATTAATTTCTGTTGCCGATGCACAAAAAAATAAATTAACAAAAAAACACTTTCTCTTGGATAATACATTTCAATTAATTCAAAATGTAAAAACTAATGTTATATATATGGTTTATCCAGATTTTTTAGAAAAATATCCAATTAACATGGTGGCTTCCCAAAATAAATATAGAGGAAAAATTACTTTATCTGCTACCTATACTAATGAGATAGATAAAAAGTTAGATGCTATTATTGTAGAATATAATAGAAATTTATTGAAAATTATGTAGAATTGAAAAGACCTATCAAATTTGATAGGTCTTTCAAGTTTTAGTTAGTTTATGTAATGTGTATTATCAAATACTAGCTGCTAACCAGTCTCCTACTTCGCTAGTTCCATAAGCTTTATCACCATCTGCTAGATCTTCTGTAACTATACCTTCTGCTAGTGCTTTGTTTACTGCCTCTCTTATTACTTTACCTTCTTCTGTTAAACCGAAGTTTTCAAACATCATAGCTGCTGATAATACAGTTGCCATAGGATTTGCTATATTTTTTCCAGCTGCTTGAGGGTATGACCCATGAATAGGCTCAAATAAACCTATATCAGAACCCAAAGATGCCGATGGCATTAACCCCATGGACCCTGAAATTACAGAAGCTTCATCAGTTAAAATATCACCAAATAAGTTTTCTGTAATTAATACATCATAATCAGAAGGCCATTGAACTAGTCGCATCGCTACAGCATCTACAAACTCATAAGACACTTGTACTTCTGGATATTCAGCTTCTAAACCCTGAACCGTTTCTCTCCATAAACGCGATGTTTCCAATACATTGGCTTTATCAACACAACATAAACGTTTAGAGCGTTGCATAGCCAATTCAAAGCCTTTTCTTGCTAAGCGGGTTACCTCTTCCTTTGTGTAAACACAATTATCATAAGCCGTATTTCTGTCATCTCTTCTACCCTTTTCTCCAAAGTAGATACCACCAGTTAACTCTCGTAAGAACACTAAATCTGTTCCTTCAATGCGTTCTTTTTTTAATGGAGATTTATCTAGTAACGATGGGAATACAAATGTTGGACGTACATTAGCAAATAACCCTAGTGCTTTACGCATTTTTAATAATCCTTGTTCTGGACGTACAGGTGCAGATGGGTCGTTGTCATATTTTGGATCTCCAATAGCTCCAAATAATACAGCATCAGATGATTTACAAACATTATGAGTTTCATCCGGATATGGTTCTCCAACAGCGTCAATTGCTGCAGCTCCTGTTAATGCTGGTTTCCAAGTAATCTCATGACCAAATTTTTTGGCAACGGCATCACTTACTTTTACAGCCTGGTCAATAACTTCAGGTCCAATTCCATCTCCTGCTAAAAGGGCTATGTTTAATTTCATTTTAAATTATATTATATCTAATTATTAATAATGTTGAGCATTTTTTCGGTAGCTTTTATTGCCGAAACAGTTTGATCTGAATCTAACCCTCTGGTTTTAAATTCAGATTCTTTATTTTTCCATGTGATTATAGTTTCACACAAGGCATCAGAACGACTCCCTGGGGGGATTCTCACAGCGTAGTCTACCAAATCTGGTAGCACTCTATTTTTCTTTTTAAATATCTTTCTGATAGCATTCATAAACGCATCAAATTGGCCATCGCCTTGTGCATTTTCTTCAAACGATTCTCCTTCGATATTAAGTGCAATAGTAGTAGAAGGTTTTAAGCCTTTTGAATGAGTTAAAACGTAAGAATCAACCGTTATTTTTTCCTCATAAGAGCCACTATCTAAAACATCAGAAATAATATATGGTAAATCTTCTTTTGTAACCACTTGTTTTTTATCACCAAGCTCTATGATACGCTGGGTTACTTTTTTAAGTTCATCTTCATTCAGTTTTAAACCTAACTCCTGTAAATTCTTTTGAATATTGGCTTTACCAGAAGCTTTACCAAGTGCATATTGTCTGGTTCTACCAAATCGTTCTGGTAACAAATCACTGAAATATAGGTTCTTTTTGTTATCACCATCGGCATGAATACCAGCAGTTTGTGTAAAAACGTTCGCTCCTATAATAGGCTTATTTGCAGGAATTATAATTCCAGAAAAGTTCTCTACTAATTTACTTACTGTATAGAGTACTTTTTCATTAACCCCAATCTTAACTTCTGGAACAAAATCGTTAATCACAGCAATAGTGCTAGACATGGGAGCATTTCCAGCACGTTCACCCATTCCGTTAACAGTAAGATGTAATCCGTCTGCGCCAGCTCTTAATCCTTCAATGGCATTTGAAACTCCTAAATCATAATCATTGTGCGCATGAAAGTCAAAATGTAAATTGGGATATTTATTTTTTATTTCAAAAACGAAGTCATAAGATTCCTTTGGGGTAAGGATTCCCAAAGTATCTGGAAGCATGATGCGCTTAATAGGCTGCGTTGATAAAAACTCTAAAAATTCAAAAACATATGCTTTTGAATTACGCATCCCATTACTCCAATCTTCTAAATAAACGTTGGTAGCTATACCTTGATCTGCCGCCAACGAGATTGTATTTTCTACTTCTTTAAAGTGCTGATTAGGTGTTTTTTTAAGCTGATGAGTTAAATGGTTAAGCGAACCTTTAGTAAGGAGGTTTTGCACTCTAGCTCCTGCTTTGACCATCCAATCTATTGAAATACCACCGTCTACAAAAGATAACACCTCTACGGCATCTAAATGGTTGTTTTCCTTAGCCCATTCTGTGATGTTTTTGACTGCTTGAAATTCACCTTCTGATACCCGTGCCGAAGCAATCTCTATTCTATCAACCTTAAGTTCTTCTAATAATAGTTTTGCAAGTGTTAGTTTTTCAGAAGCAGAAAACGACACACTCGAGGTTTGTTCTCCATCGCGTAATGTCGTGTCCATTATCTCAATTTTCTTCATGGAAAATGAATGAGCTATTAAATTGTTTTGTATGCTTTAAAAAGGTCTAGTCTCACCAAATGCAGCAATTTCTTCCTTCATGTTTTGTAAGTAGTCTATATCATCAAAACCATTTAACATATTGCCTTTTTTGTAACCATTAATATCAAAAGATTCAGAATCACCAGTTGATAGCAAGGTTACTGTTTGGTTTGGTAAATCTACTTTTATTTCGGTTTTAGGGTCAGCTTCAATAGCATCAAATAATTTTTGAGCAAAATCAGGAGATACTTGAACCGGAAGTACACCAATGTTTAAACAGTTATTTCTAAAGATATCTGCAAAAAATGATGATATTACACAACGTAATCCAAAATCATACACAGACCAAGCAGCGTGTTCTCTTGATGATCCAGAACCAAAATTCTTTCCACCAACTAATATTTTAGAACCTGCATATTTTGCGTCATTTAAAGGAAAATCTGGAATTGCGTTTCCTTCAGAATCATATCTCCAATCTCTAAAGAAGTTGTCTCCAAAACCTTTACGCTCTGTAGCTTTTAAGAAACGTGCAGGAATGATTTGGTCTGTATCTACGTTTTCAATTGGTAACGGATACGCTGTACTTGTTAATACTTCAAATTTATCGTAAGCCATGTTTTTTATGCTTTTAGCCAAATAGTTGTTATTGGCAATATTTTAATAATTGATTATACAGTAACTTCTTCTAGCAAAGTTCTTGGGTCTGTAACAACACCCGAAACTGCCGTTGCCGCCGCTACTAATGGTGACGCTAACAAAGTTCTCGAACCTGGTCCTTGACGGCCTTCAAAATTTCTGTTGGATGTTGATACGGCTAATTTACCTGCAGGAACCTTATCGTCGTTCATAGCAAGACAAGCAGAACATCCTGGCTCTCTCAAAACAAAACCTGCAGCTTCTAATATTTTATCTAAACCTTCTTCTTTTATTTGGTCTACTACTTTGTGTGACCCAGGAACTAACCAAGCTGTAATGTTATCTGCCTTTTGACGACCTTCTACAATTGAGCAAAAGGCTCTAAAGTCTTCTATTCTTCCGTTAGTACAAGATCCTAAGAACACATAATCCACTTCTTTGCCAATCATATCATCACCTTCATTGAACTTCATGTAACCTAGCGACTTTTTGTATGTTGCTATACCTCCTTCAACTTCTTCAGCCATTGGGATTGATTTAGTAACACCTATTCCCATTCCTGGGTTGGTGCCATAGGTAATCATAGGTTCAATATCAGCCGCATTATAAGTAAATTCAGCATCAAACTCAGCATCTTCTTCGGTGTATAATGTTTGCCAGTATTCCATAGCTTTATCCCAATCAGCTCCTTTTGGGGTATGCTTTCTGCCTTTGATGTATTCAAAAGTCTTTTCGTCGGGAGCAATCATACCGCCACGAGCACCCATTTCTATAGAAAGGTTACAAACGGTCATACGACCTTCCATGGTCATGTTTTCAAAAACATCACCAGCGTATTCTACAAAGTATCCTGTAGCACCAGAAGTAGTCTGCTGTGAAATGATATAAAGTGCAACATCTTTTGGTGTTACTCCAAAACCTAATTTACCATTCACGTTAATACGCATCTTTTTTGGTTTAGGTTGCATGATACATTGTGTTGACAATACCATTTCAACCTCAGAGGTGCCAATACCAAAAGCAATAGCACCAAAGGCGCCATGTGTAGACGTATGAGAATCACCACAAACAATTGTAGAACCAGGAAGCGTAATTCCATTTTCAGGACCTACAATGTGTACAATTCCATTATTTCTATGTCCTAACCCCCAATGCGAAATACCGTATTTTGCAGCATTATTTGCTAAAGCCTCTAGTTGATTAGCAGATAAAGGATCTGCAACAGGTAAATGTTGGTTCCAAGTTGGTGTGTTATGGTCTGCAGTTGCAAATGTTTTTTCTGGGTACATAACGCCAATACCACGATTCTTTAAACCAACAAAGGCTACTGGACTTGTTACTTCGTGAATAAAATGACGATCTATAAAAAACACATCTGGTCCATCTTCAATCTTTCTGACCACATGCGAATCCCATACTTTGTCAAATAATGTCTTGCTCATAATATTTTTATTAATTGTAAAAAAGCTACTTTTTGCTAAATAAAATATAGCCTCCTGGGGCTATAAAGGTCGACAAAGTTAAAACATTAAACCAGTTTTATAAAGCTTTACAGTGGTTTGTTATTAACTTTTTATAAAATTAATAAAGGAGGTATTATAAAATGAATTTTATTCAATGTATTCCTATAATCACTTATAATTTTTAAATCTAAAAATTATAAGTTAAAGTAAAGTTTGTTGGTTATTATCATTTGGTATTTTTAAAGAACTGCCCAACGTTGCATTTAATTTTTTAATGAAGTATGCTGATAATAAAGGGGATTCTTTTTCAATATTTTGGTGGATAAAAAAATCGATTTCCTTTACACCCTGTTCTTGCCAAAGTTTTAATCGATCTACCCAATCATCTAATCTACTATAATCTGTTTCATGATTGGCTCCAACGTACCTTACAAAAGCTGTTGAGTTTGTTAAACACATGTGCATTAAATCACGCCTTCCGGCAGTGTCTACTATAACATTAGAAATATTATTGTTTTCTAAAAGTTCATACAATTCATTGGCAACCAATTCATCATTATACCAGTTGGTATGTCTAAACTCTATTGCTAACGGTATTTCTTTTGGCCATTCTTCAACAAAATTTACTACCCTGTCAAAATCCTTTGGCGCAAAATTATTGTGCATTTGTAGAAATATAGTTCCTAGTTTTTCTTTTAGATTGGTTGCATTGTATAAGTAATGTTCAACAACTTCTTTAGTTTCATTGAGTCGTTTCCAATGACTTATTTCCTGATTTAATTTTGGGAAGAACTTAAAGTTTGAAGGCGTTTTATCATACCATTTTTCAAATTGTTCAGCTGGAAAAATACGATAAAATGTAGCATTTAACTCAATTGCATTAAATTGTCTAGAGTAATATTCTAACTCATCTTTGGTGCCTCTTGGGTAAAAACCCTTCAAGTCTGCCCTATTCCATTTTGCACAGCCAACATAGATTTCAGGAACATTGTCATCTTTAACCCTGTTAAGTACGTCTTTAGTTTTAGGATGGTCTTTTGGTAATCTAAAATCTATATCTTGGGGATTATCTACACTTCCGAATTTCATAGTTTGGCTTTCTTCAAAAGTAATAATTTCAGTCTTTTAAAAAAATCATAAAGCTTAACCAACTGAAAGTAAACATGTTATTTAAAATTGTTGATAACCTCGTTAAAAACTATGTAAACACTACCGTTTTTCATTTTATTTATTCTCTACTTTTATTAAAACCCAATAGTTATGAACCCGAGACAAACCAACCTAAAGGATATTCGTCCTGAGATTTATTCTACAACTATTAATAACAATATGAGTGATGATGAGCGTTTTCAAAATCAGGTATTAAGACCAGTTATAAAGCTTCAAAACGATTTGTTAATTGCTGTGTTCAAAAATTATATTGTGAAGCATAAATCGGTTTTTTATGATTTAACAATAGATAAACGCATTGATTATATTGAAAACGCGATTCATAAGGATATGAAATTCCGAAATTCTATGAAAGGCATGGTTATAGGATTATTTACTGTTGAGGAATACACTCTGTATATTCAGAATTCATCTGCCTTAAATAAACGCATGATGAACTTGGTTAAAGAACGTTTATTAAGTCAAATTCAATTATTTGAAAGACCGGAGTTGTTGGCGGCTGTGTAGTGCCATTACAAACGCAGTGAAGCAATCTGTTATTTTTCAATTTAAAAGATTGCTTCGGTCATCGCGAAAGCTATCTGGTTTCCTTGTAATGAAGTTAGTCTATGATTGACACCCCATTCAAATCTGTAGTTAAGACATCGCTCATGTATTCGAAAAACGGCCGCACTGCCTTAAAGGAAGCGTTTACATCGTCTAAAAAATCAGTTGAAAGTACCTGTTTATCGGTATATTTTTTAATAAAAATATATTGCTTTTTCTTAATTAAATCTATGGCTTTGTGTTCTTTACTGAATCCTTTTGGAGCTGTCTTTACTTCATCACCAACAAAAGTATTTCCCCATACTCTATTGAAATCTTCATTAGCCAAAATGTCACGGATTTCTTCATCGTCCATTTCAAACTCCTTCCTAATGCGTAATAAATCAGCAGGATTAGGTTCCCAAAACCCTGTGGCAATAAAACTTTCATCATTTGGTTGAATGTGCAAATAGTATCCGCCTCTTAATTTAGGTTTGGTTCTATGGAAAGATCCACCAAAATGGGTTTTATATGGTAATTTATTCTTAGAAAAACGAACATCTCTGTAAATACGAAACATTTTCATTTTATCGATTTCGTCGTGCATATTCAAGTTTTCAAAAATGGAATTGTAAACGCCCTTTACCTCGGCTTCAATAGCTTTGAATTCCTTTTTATGTTCGTTAAACCAGTCTCGATTGTTGTTTTTTTCTAATTTTTTAAAGAAATCTAAAGCAGCTTTTGGTACAGAAACACTCATTTTATGTTTGTTTATTTTTTGAGAATTAATAGTCTTTGGCAAAACCGAAAATTACAAAAAGTAAGGATTTATTCAAACTCTACACCATTAAGAATTAATCCAGATGCTGGGGCTATATATTCCATCTTAACAAAAACATCAGGTTGCAAACTATGTTTAATGTCTTCTAATGAAAGTTTGCCTTTTCCTAAATCAATCAAAGTTCCCATCATTAAACGTATTTGATTACGCATAAAACCTTTGCCTTTAACCCTTAACAAATACGTTTTGTCAGGAAAGTAATTAGCACTGTATAAATTGTTTTCAACCAGTTCACATAATTCAATGTCTCGATAGTATACACCTTTATGTGTTGGTTTGAAACAATAGGATTTAAAATAATGTGTTCCTTCAAACAATTTAGCACCTTGCTTCATCAAATCGATATTTAAGTCATCTAAAATAGTAGTCATGATGGGCGCACAAAACGGATGGCATTTTTTGCCATAAGTAAACAAATAAATGTATTCCTTTGTTTTAGGGTGATTAATAATATTGAATTTAGAGTCCACTTCCTTTATTGATAAAGCTCTAATATCTTGAGGAAGATTATAATTAAACAACTCTAAAAAGGTTTCTAAATCTTCTATGGGCTCATTTAAAAACAACTCAAAAGCAGCACATTCTGCTGATACCATTGCATCAGTTCTTCCTGAGCTTAAGCTTTTAAAAGGCTTTCCTTCTAATATAAAATTCAAAGTTCGGTCAACCATTAAATGTAGTGTTTTAACATTGGGTTGTTTTTGCCAACCGTGAAACCGGTATCCTAAATATTGAATTGTAATAACATAAAAATACTTTTTCATCATGTGCTTTTAACGTCTTGAAAAATACACTGTTTTACTAATTGTAGCAAAAAATTTATAAATTAGTAGTACTAAATAATCAACTAAAAAATCAATATCTATGTCAGATTCTGTAGCAAACAGACCCCCCATTACGTTTTGGATTGTAAGTGTTATTGCTCTACTTTGGAATGGCATGGGTGTTAAAGCTTATTTGCAACAAGCCTATAACACTGAAGCATACCAGAAAATGTACACTGCAGAACAACTTGAAATTGCAGCCAACATGCCTGCATGGGTTACAGCACTTTTTGCTATTGCGGTTTTTGGAGGTTCTATAGCGTCCATTGGTCTTTTGCTACGAAAAAAATGGGCCACTAAACTTTGGTTATTATCGCTAATAGCTGTTATAAGCCAAATGGCTTACATTTTAATTAATGTTTATGCCTCAAGTATTGGAATGACCATTATGATAATTGTTTTGGCAATATTCTTTTATTGGTTTTCAAGAATGTCTAGTTCAGAAGGATGGCTTAAATAAGTCAAATCGCAATTAATTTAGCAGGCATTAGTTATGATCAGTTAAAACTTATTTTTTATTTATGACGCCTCTTTAATTCTGCTTCAATGTCCTTTAATGTAAAACCTTTTGCTTGAAGTAACATTAGGTAGTGGAATAATAAATCTGCTGATTCATATAAGAATAACTCATCATTATTGTCCATTGCTTCAATAACGGTTTCAACAGCTTCCTCCCCTACTTTTTGAGCTACTTTGTTGATTCCTTTTGAGAATAAACTGGCAACATAAGATTTGGCTGTGTCTTTATTGGCAATACGTTCTGCAATCACATCCTCTAAAGCAGAAAAGAAACCGAAGTTTGATGCATTATCTTCACCCCAGCAATTACCTGTACCTTTATGACATGTTGGACCTATAGGATTTACTTGAATTAATAAGGTATCCGCATCACAATCATTTTTGATAGCAACTAAATTCAAAAAATTTCCACTTTCCTCACCTTTAGTCCATAAACGCTGCTTACTTCTACTAAAAAAAGTTACTTTTTTAGTGTTAATTGTTTTTTGATAAGCCTCTTCATTCATATAACCTAACATCAATACATTTTTTGTTGTAGCATCTTGAATGATAGCTGGTATTAGTCCGTTTGAATCGTATTTTATTTTCATTTTATTTTAAGTTAAAATAGATCACACTTTGATTGTAATAAGTGTAACAGTGTGAAAAATTAAATTCGAACCTCAATTCCGTTGTCTTTTAATTTTGTCTTTAAATAAGGAATAGGAATTTCACCAAAGTGAAAAACACTTGCCGCTAAAGCTGCATCCGATTTTCCTTCCGTAAAGGTATCAATAAAATGCTGAACATTTCCTGCTCCACCAGAAGCTATGATGGGAATGTTCAATTCTTCAGATAATCTTGCTAAGGCTTTATTAGCAAAACCGCCCTTAGTGCCGTCGTGATTCATTGAAGTAAATAAAATCTCTCCAGCACCTCTCTGCTCTACTTCTTTTGCCCATTCAAATAAATCTATTTCGGTTGGTATGGTTCCTCCAGCTAAATGTACTTTCCATGTACCATCAATTTCTTTGGCATCAATAGCAACAACAACACATTGGCTACCAAATTTGTCTGCTAATTCATTTACTAATTCAGGACGTTTTACCGCCGAAGAATTAATAGATACTTTATCTGCTCCGTTTTTCAAAAGCGCATCAACATGTTCAACAGAAGATATACCACCGCCTACAGTAAATGGAATATTTACCTGTTCTGCCACATGCAATACCATTTCTAAAGTGGTTGCACGTGCTTCAAGTGTTGCGGTTATATCTAAAAAGACTAACTCATCTGCTCCATAATCGGCATATTGTTTTGCCAATTCTACAGGATCTCCAGCATCACGCAAATCCACAAAATTTACACCCTTTACGGTGCGACCGTTTTTAATATCCAAACAAGGAATAATTCTTTTTGTTAGCATATTTTAGCTTTTGGCTTTTGGCTTTTAGCTATTAGCAAAAAACTAACAGCTAAAGGCTAATAGCTTATTTTTCAATTATATAATCTTCCAATTGCTTTAAACTAATTTTATTCTCGTAAATAGCCTTTCCAATGATAGTACCTTCACAACCTAGTTCTGCTAATTTTGGTAATTCATCAAACTTTGAGATGCCTCCAGATGCAATCAATTTTATACCTTCTAATTCATTTAGCATTTTTTTATATAAATCAAATGAAGGACCTTCAAGCATGCCATCTTTGGCAATATCCGTACAGATGACATAGGACACACCTTTGCTCATATAATTATTTACGAATGGTATTAACTCTTCATCAGATTCTTCTAGCCATCCACTAATCGCTATTTTTTCATTATTAGCATCTGCTCCCAAAATGATTTTATCACTTCCGAATTTCGACAACCAGCTTTCAAAAACATCTGGTTTCTTAACAGCGATACTACCACCTGTAATTTGGCCAGCACCAGACTCAAAAGCGATTCTCAAATCTTCATCGGTTTTTAAACCACCTCCAAAATCGATTTTTAAATTGGTTTTAGTTGCAATTTGTTCAAGTACTTTGTGATTTACAATATGACTGGCCTTAGCACCATCTAAATCGACCAAATGCAAATATTCCATACCGTGGTCTTCGTATTGCTTAGCAATTTCTAATGGATTCTCATTATACACCTTCTTTGTGTTATAGTCTCCTTTGGATAACCTAACACACTTACCTTCAATTATATCAATAGCTGGGATTATTCGCATTTTATAATTCTAAAAAGTTCTGTAATATTTTAGCACCTTCATTTCCACTTTTTTCAGGGTGGAATTGTGTGCCATAGAAGTTTTCATGTCGTAATGCCGATGCATAATTGATTTCATAATCAGTAGCTGCAATAGTTTCATCGCAGTGTTCTGCGTAATAACTATGCACTAAATACATATATTCGTTCTCTTTAATGTCTTTGAACAAATCAGATTTCAAATCCTTAATGACATTCCAGCCCATTTGTGGCACCTTAACATCCTTTGAAAAGCGTTTAACATTAGTTTGAAAAATCCCTAAACCGTCAGTATTACCTTCCTCGGTATGTAAGCACATGAGTTGCATTCCTAAACAAATACCTAACACTGGTTGTTTTAGCGTAGGTATCAATTTATCTAAGCCACTCGCTTTAAGCATAGCCATTGCTGAACTTGCCTCACCTACCCCAGGAAAAATCACCTTATCTGCTGCCTTTATTTCTTCTGGATTTTTTGACAAGACCGCTTCATATCCCAAGCGATTAAAGGCAAATTGAATACTTTTTATATTTCCTGCACCGTAATCTATAATTACAACAGAAGCCCCTCCTAGCCTCCCCGAAGGGGAGGAATCCTTACTCGAATCTACAAACTCAGTCATACTTTTATTTCATCATTTTTCACATCCCTGTAATTCCCCCTTCGGGGGTTAGGGGGCTTTTATAACATTCCTTTTGTACTAGGTAGAAACATTTTATTAGCATCACGCTTCACAGCCATTTTCATGGCTTTAGCAAAGGCCTTGAAAATACCTTCAATTTTATGGTGTTCATTTACACCTTCTGCTTTGATGTTTAAATTACATTTGGCGCCATCAGTAAACGATTTAAATAGGTGGAAAAACATTTCTGTTGGCATATCCCCTATTTTTTCTCGCTTAAATTCTGCGTCCCATTCTAACCAATTTCTTCCTCCAAAATCAACGGCTACTTGCGCTAAACAATCATCCATTGGCAGGCAGAACCCATAGCGTTCGACACCTAATTTATTGCCTAATGCTTTGTTGAAAACTTCTCCTAAAGCAATCATGGTATCCTCAATAGTGTGGTGTTCATCAACTTCTAAATCACCATTTACTTTTATGGTTAAATCCATGGCACCGTGACGCCCAATTTGATCTAACATATGGTCAAAAAATGACAACCCTGTATCTATATTATTTTCACCAGAACCATCCAAATTTAATTTTATATATATCTGAGTTTCATTGGTGTTACGTGTAATTTCTTCAACTCTATCTTCAAGTTTTAAAAACTCATAAATTTCTTTCCAGTCTGTACTAGTTAATGCGATACAATCCTGTATTTCTTTTATAGAACCCTCAATTTCATCAGCTCCCAGCTTAGGGTTTTCTGAAAGATATATGCCTTTTGCCCCTAAGTTTTTAGCTAGTTCCATATCGGTTATTCTATCTCCTAACACAAATGAATTTGCTAAATCATAGTCTTCGGAAAAGTATTGAGTTAACAAGCCAGTTCTAGGTTTACGTGTATCGGCATTTTCATTAGGAAAAGTTTTATCAATATGGATAGCAGTAAACTCTACACCTTCTTTTTTAAACGCCTCAATAATTTTATTTTGAGCTGGCCAAAAGGTATCTTCTGGAAAGGATTCTGTCCCTAAGCCATCCTGATTGGTGACCATTACCAGTTCATAATCTAATTCGCTAGCAATTTTTGCCATGTACTGAAACACTTTAGGGTAAAACTCTAATTTTTCCAAACTATCTAATTGGCAATCTACTGGCGGTTCTAATACCAAGGTGCCGTCTCTGTCTATAAACAATACTTTTTTCATGATATAGAATTTAAAGCATCTATTAGTATACTACTCTCCTCAGGTGTTCCAACTGTAAAACGCAAACAGTTTTCACAACCTGGCTGTGTGGTTCTATTTCTTATGACGATACCCTTTTCAATAAGCTGATTATAGCGCATGGTAGCATTATCAACTTTAGCTAAAATAAAATTAGCATCTGAAGGATATATTTTCGATACAAAAGAAACTGCTTTAAGTTTATTAACCAAATTATCCCTTTCCTTTAAAATGAATTGTACCTGACTTTTGATTAATTCGTGATTTTTAAGTTGTTCTATAGCCCGTTGTTGCGTCAACTCATTCACATTATAAGGCGGTTTAATATTATTTAAAACCGAAATAATTTCTTTTGAAGCATAGCAAATCCCCAATCGAATACCAGCCATTCCATACGCTTTAGACAAAGTTTGGGTGACGATTAAATTAGGAAACTCATCTAACCTTTCAATCCAGCTTGGAATATCAGAAAAGTCTATATAAGCCTCATCAATAACCACAACACCATTAAACTCTTTTAGTAATCTTTCAATAGATTCTTGAGAAAAACTATTACCTGTTGGATTGTTTGGTGAGCACAAAAACAAAAGTTTGCTATTTTCATCTGCTATACCCAAAATCTTATCGACATGTGGTTGAAAATCATCAGATAATTGGACCTCTTTTATGTCAATTGCATTAATATTAGCCAATACACTGTACATGCCATAGGTTGGCGGCAAAGTGATAATATTATCTATATTTGGTTCACAAAATGCTCTAAAAATTAAATCTAGAACTTCATCACTTCCATTACCCAACAAAATATTCTCTACAGGAATTCCTTTTAAATTCGAAAGTAAATCTTTTACTGTTCTTTGTTGGGGGTCTGGATAACGATTTACACCATTCTCATAAGGATTCTCATTAGCATCTAAAAACACCATGTTATCCGTTGTACCCTTGAACTCATCTCTAGCCGAAGAGTAAGGTTTCAGTGCCTTTATACTGGGTCTTATTAAATCTAAAATACTCATTGTACTCTCACACTGAATTCATTTCAGTGTCTTATTAGTTTTGAGATGCTGAAACAACACTTCGATTGCGCTCAGTGTAACAGTTCAGCATGAAAAATATTATTTTTTTAAATCCTTTAATCTAATGGTTACAGCATTTTTGTGTGCTTGTAAGCCTTCAGCTTCTGCCATTAATTCTATAGTCTCACCAATATTCAAAATACCTTCTTTAGATATCTTTTGAAAGGTCATACTCTTTTGAAAGCTGTCTAAATTAACTCCAGAATACGCTTTACTAAATCCATTGGTTGGTAAGGTATGATTGGTTCCAGAAGCATAATCTCCTGCACTTTCTGGGGTATAATCACCAATAAAAACAGAACCAGCGTTTCTTATACCATTCACATAGTATTCTTCATTTTCTGTACAGATTATAAAGTGCTCTGGTCCGTAATTATTAATTAATTCTAAAGCAGTCTGGTCATCTTCTACATATATCAACTTAGAATTATCAATGGCTTTTTCAGCGATATCCTTTCTAGGTAAAACAGCAACTTGTGAACTCACTTCCTTAGAAACTTTAGCAATCATTTCTTTTGAAGTTGATACTAAGATTACTTGACTATCGGTGCCATGTTCTGCCTGACTCAATAAATCTGAGGCCACATATGCAGGATTTGCACTTTTATCTACAACGACTAATAATTCACTAGGCCCAGCAGGCATATCTATAGCCACACCATATTTTGTGGCTAACTGTTTTGCAACCGTTACAAACTGATTTCCGGGTCCGAAAATTTTATATACTTGTGGAATACTCTTTGTTCCAAACGTTAGAGCTGCTACGGCTTGTATTCCTCCAACTTTAAAAATCTTAGTAATGCCACAAAGTTTGGCAGCATATAATATTTCCGCCGCTAATTTCCCTTCTTTATTAGGTGGAGAACATAATACAATTTCATTACAACCTGCAATTTGCGCCGGAGCGGCTAACATTAAAACTGTAGAAAATAAAGGCGCTGTTCCTCCAGGAATATACAATCCTATACTTTCAATAGCACGCTTTTCTTGCCAGCATTGAACACCATTGGCTGTTTCTATACTAACTCTCGATGTTTTTTGAGCAGCATGAAAGGTTTTTATATTCTTTTTAGCCATTTTTATGGCGTTCTTCAAAGCCTCTGGAATTGTTTCAATAGCGTCTTCAATTTCTTCATCAGATACTAAATTACTATCTAGAAGTACCTTATCAAAGCGCTGGGTATATTTACGTATGGCTTCATCTCCATTATTCTGAACATCTGTAAAAACTTCACTAACAATACCTTCAATATCATTAACAGTTTTTGTAGGACGCTTAAGAATATCAACCCAGGAATCTTTATTTGGATTTTCAATTACTTTCATTCTAACCTTTTTTTGAGATTCTTCACTTCGTTCAGAATGATACTAAAGCACCATTTTTTCAATTGGACATACTAAAATACCTTGGGCTCCATTAGCTTTAAGTTCATCAATTACATCCCAAAATTCGTTCTTGCTAATTACAGAATGTACAGAACTCCAACCTTCTTCCGCCAATGGTAATACGGTTGGACTTTTCATTCCTGGCAATAAACTAACTATTTTTTCAAGTTTATTGTTGGGTGCATTTAATAGCACATATTTGGAGTTCTTTCCTTTTAGTACTGATTTAATTCTGAATAAAAGAGTGTCTAAAATCTCTTGCTTATCCTCAGACAAATTAGGTGTAGACGTTAAAACAGCCTCACTTTTAAAAAGTACTTCAACTTCTTTTAAATTATTTTTAAACAAGGTGCTTCCGCTAGATACAATATCAACAATTGCATTAGCTAAACCAATGTTTGGGGCAATTTCTACAGACCCATTTATGATGTGAATATCTGCTTTTTCACCTTTTTGTTCAAAATACTGATTTACAGTATTTGGATAAGAGGTTGCTATCTTTTTACCTCTTAAATCTTTGATAGAATTATATTCTACATCCTTAGGAACGGCAATAGATACCTTACATTTAGAAAAACCTAATCGTTCAACAATTGGCAAATCTTGCCCTTTTTCTATCAAAGTATTTTCACCCAAAATAGCAATATCAACCACGCCATCACGTAAATACTGAGGAATATCACCATTACGTAAATACAAAACTTCCATAGGAAAGTTTCTAGCTTCTGCCTTTAATTGGTCTTTGCCATTATCAATAGAAATACCACAATTTTTTAATAATTCTAACGATTCTTCATTTAATCGTCCTGATTTTTGAACTGCAATTTTTAACTTACTCATTTTGATTTTGTTATGAGTTTGAAACCACCTAGTTGATTTTAGAAATGAAAAACCCGCTTGATGGTCTCAAACGGGTTTAAATATATTTTTGATTTTATTCAATACATTTTCACTTCGCTTGAGAGCAAATATGAAAATGATGATGTGTTTGAATAAAAGTCATTTTTACTTTGTTTCTGCAAATATCTATAAAACTTGATTAAAATTCCAAATAAAGCCACTGATTTTTTAAAATTTAATTTTAAATCAAATATGATGACTAATCATTATTTAAAATTTAAAATATAAGCTAGAAAACTGATTTTTTTGTTTATTGATTTCCTAAGATGAGAGGTAATCCACTGTCTCCAGAACCAATCACTATTACCTTACTGTTTGGTGATTCTGCTAATTTGTTAGTAGCTTCAATGCCTTTATCTTGCAAAATTTGATCATTTAATGAAGCACTTAAAATTCTATTGGCATCTGCTTTACCTTGCGCTTCAATACGTTGTCTTTCTGCTTCTTTTTCGGCTGTTACTAACCTAAACTCGTACTCCAGAGACTCTTGTTCCTGTTTTAATTTACGCTCTATAGCATCTTTAATTGTAGGTGGTAAGGTCACATCTCTTACTAGTATTTCATCTAGAATGATATACTGATCACTTACAATTTTCTTTGTTTCTTCAAAAATCTCAGCTTGTATAGCATCTCTTTTACTTGAGTATAATTGCTCTGGTGTATAGCGCCCTACAACACTTCTAGCTGCAGATCTTATGGTTGGCAATAAAATACGATTTAAGTAATTTTCACCAATTTCTTGATGCAACTTTCCTAATTCATCATATTTAGGCTTATACCAAGCTGAAGCATCTAATTGAATATCTAATCCGTTAGATGATAAAACCTTCATTTTTTCAAAAATTTCTTGTCTTCTAACTTCATAAATATACACTTTGTTCCAAGGCGCAACAATATGAAACCCTTCTCCTAATGGCGGTTGATCTGTAACAACACCTTTATCAAAAGTCTTATAAAGCACTCCTGCCTGACCAGAACCAATAGTTACGGCAGATTTAGCAATTACAATTACTAGTATGATGATTCCAATTATTATTGGTAATCCTATTTTAGGTAATTTTTCCATTTTAATTATGTTTATTGTTATTTATTTATAAAATTTTATAGTTTGCCTTGATTGACTAACTGTCCCCCATCAATTGTTAACATTTGACCAGACGTTGTATGAGCATCAGCCCCCAGATAGACAATGCCATTAGCAATATCTTCAGGTAGAGATGTTCTACCCACAAGTGCAGCATTTTCAAATTTCTTTTTTACCGATTCATAACGATCTCCTAAAAAGCCTTTGGTCCATCTGGTTTGAATAAAACCAGGACAAATACCATTTACTCTTACTTCTGGAGCCAAAGCATGTGCTAGTGATAATGTCATGGTAGATAAAGCACCTTTAGATGCTGAATAAGCTATAGAACTACCAACTCCGGATATAGCACTCATAGATGAAATATTTACAATACTTCCTTTTACTTTTTTCAAATGCGAAGCAGCATATTTTACCATTTGGTAGGCGCCAATAACGTTCACTTTATAAACATCAATGAAATCTTTTTCATTTAACCCATTTAAGTCATTATAGTCACAGAATTTAGTTGCTCCTGCATTGTTAACTAAAACATCTATTCTGCCAAAAACTTCAATGGTTTTATTCACCATACTTTTACAATCTTCTTCATTTGCAACATTTGCTTTACAAACTAGCGCATTAACACCAATTTGTTCACATTTTTCTTTTAATGCAAATGCTGCATCCTCACTTCTTGAATAATTTATGACAACATTCCAGCCTCTTTTAGCAAACGCAACACATGCAGACGCTCCAACTCCAGAGGAAGAACCTGTTATCAAAACAGTTTTAATTTCTTTTGATTTATCCATTAAATTAATCCGTTATATTTCCTCAGAAACCATTCAGCAGATAAACAAAAAGAAATGACAACTAAAAGAAATTTCCAATCTATCAAAGGTATGACATTTTTAGTTGTTTTTTGAATGGAAGTGTATCTATTATCAGTCATTAAATCATTAATCAAATTATCTGCACTACTAATAAAATAGCTTTTACCACCACTATTTGATGCTAATTGTTGTAGCTTAGTCACATCGGCATTTAAAAATTGTTGTTCAACATCATATTCTAAAACGGTAAAACTGCCTGACTTACTCATATTATTTTTTGAAGCCTTGACAGTGAAATTATATTCTGATGGAGGTAAACTACTAAGGTCTACTTGATAACTTTTGTTTTTGAGAACAAATGGAAATTCAATCTCATTATCTGACGCTTTATCTTTTACTTTTATATTTAAGATTTCTCTATCATCAAAAACGTAGTTTTTATCAAAAAACTGTGCATTCATAATGATGTTACTTCTGCCTACATAAAAGGATTCATAGTCTATATTTAAACGACTTCTTTGTTTATTGGAAGCCAAGTATTGGACCAATTTTCCAATAAAATTATCAAAGTCCTTAAAAGACTTAGAGTTTAAATAACTTTGAGCGCGCCATTTCCAGATGTTTTCACCAAATAAAATACCTTCTCTCCTGTTGTTAGTTTCTATGGTAGCCAATAAGGGTTCATTAATGGAGACTTCACCAACTCTTTTCGTTAAAATAGATTGATAAGGAACTTTGAAAACAGTAGCACCATAATTGGAAGTTAATGGTGGAAACGATTCAAAATCAATATCTGTTAATTGAAAAGGTGAAAAATTAGAGTTAAAATCAGCTTGATAATCTTCAGTTTGTAAAATAATTTCATGTGAAAAATTTTCATTGATATTATTAATGAAATTTAAATCTGTTTTAGCCCCAATAATGATAAACCTATTTTTATTTTGTTTATCTAGTTCTTGAAAGAGTAACCTGAATTTGTTATCAGGCTGATTAATAATTATCAATTGATAGTCATTGATTTGATCAATAATGTCGATAGAGTTTAAAACAGTAACTGAACGCTGTTCGTTACTTTCAATACTTTTTTTGAATGCCCCAATATCTGGATGCCAAATATTAGTTACAAATGCTATTTTAGTTTTTTGATCTATGACCTCAATAGCAAAATTTTTAGAGTTGTTAACCGTATTCTTTTCTTTTTCAATGGGTTTTAAACTCAACTTATAACTATTTGTGCCTATAGCATTTGCAGGAAGTGTAAAATTTATAATTTTAGAATTATCAGACTTTGAAAAACTTACAGATTGAGAATAAATTGTAGTCCCTTGTTTAGTAACTTCAAGCTTTGAATTTATACTATTACTCCCACTGTAAACCAATATGGCTTCAACAGGAAACCTGTTTTTTAAATACGCAAATTTATTAACATTGAGTTGCTGTATTTTTAAATCATTGTAGGTTATGGTATCTCCTAAGATAACAGGATAAATAGGTTGTTTATAATTCTTATAAGCAAATTGGTAATCATTACCAAAGGTTTGATTTCCGTCTGTTATCAAAACCGTTGGTGATATAGATGAGTTATAAACTTGTGAAAACTGACTGAATGCTTTATTAATGTTTGTTTCAGTTTCGTTAAAAGTTAATGAATCTAAAGATTTTAAAGTGTTTCCAAATGTATATGTTGAAATATTGAATTTATCACTTAAACTTTTATCATTCAGAAGCTTATCAACTAAAAGTTTAGTTTCTTTATCTCTATTCAGGTGTTTTATGGAGCTTGAATTGTCCAGAGCAACTATTAAGTTTGGTTTATCAGTATACACTCTAATTTGCTCAAATTTCGGATTTATTATGAGAAGTAAAATTGAAAAAACCGTAATAAATCTTAAAAAAGAAAATAGTGCATTTAATTTAAAACGTTTGGTCTTTGATTTATATCTATACTGAAAAAGCGCTATAAATAGCGCTAATATTCCAGATAATATGATATAAATTAAAGTCTCTGTAAACATAAATTTAAGTTAGCATTCCCCCATCAACATTCAACGTTTGACCAGTTACATAAGCCGATAAATCACTGGCTAAAAACACACAAGCATTTGCAACGTCTTCTGGAGTGCCTCCTCGTTTTAATGGTATTTCTGCTCGCCATCCATTTACAACTTCTTCATCTAATTTCGCTGTCATTTCAGTTTCAATGAAGCCTGGTGCAATCACGTTACTTCTAATATTTCTTGATCCTAATTCTAAAGCCACTGATTTGGAGAATCCTATAATACCTGCTTTTGAAGCCGCATAATTGGTTTGCCCAGCATTTCCCTTTACTCCAACTACGGAGCTCATATTTATAATGGAACCTTTACGTTGTTTTAACATGGTACGTTGCACGGCTTTGGTCATATTAAAAACCGATTTAAGGTTTACTTCAATAACGGTATCAAAGTCTTCTTCACTTATACGCATTAATAAGTTGTCTTTAGTGATTCCAGCATTATTAACTAAAATATCAATACTTCCAAATTCAGATGCAACATCGTTAGCTAATTGTTGTGCTTCCTCAAAACTTGCAGCATTACTTTGGTATCCTTTTGCTTTCACCCCTAAAACATTCAATTCATCCTCTAATTGTTTAGCTGCTTCAACAGATGAGCTATATGTAAAAGCTATATTGGCTCCTTGTTTAGCGAATACTTGTGCTATTCCTTTACCTATTCCTCTACTAGCCCCTGTGATAATGGCTGTTTTTCCTTCTAATAATTTCATGCGTTAAATCTAATTTATTAAAATAGTTGATATTCAAATATACTAATTACAAGTTGTTTAAAATTTAAAACCTCACAAATTATTGTGAGGTTTTAAATTAATATATTATTAAAGTTTAAGCTAGAACTTCAGCAACTTTCTTACCAATTTCAGCGGGAGAATCAACAACGTGGATACCACATGCCCTCATAATTTTCTTTTTTGCTTGGGCAGTATCATCGCTACCACCAACAATGGCGCCAGCATGCCCCATAGTACGTCCGGCGGGCGCTGTTTCACCAGCAATAAAACCAACAATAGGCTTATTGCTTCCACTAGCTTTATACCAATTAGCAGCATCTGCTTCTAACTGACCTCCAATTTCACCAATCATAACAACGGCTTCAGTTTCTGGGTCATTGATTAATAACTGCACAGCTTCTTTTGTAGTAGTACCAATGATTGGGTCACCACCTATTCCTATAGCCGTTGTGATTCCTAATCCCTGTTTTACAACTTGGTCTGCCGCTTCATAAGTTAAAGTTCCTGATTTAGACACTATACCAACTTTTCCTTTTTTGAAAACAAAACCTGGCATGATACCAACTTTAGCCTCTTCAGGTGTTATAACTCCAGGGCAATTTGGTCCAATCAAACGACAGTCTTTACCTTTTATATAATCTGAAGCTTTAATCATATCAGCTACCGGAATACCTTCTGTTATTGTAATAATTACTTTAATGCCAGCATCGGCAGCTTCCATAATAGCATCCGCAGCAAAAGCTGGGGGCACAAAAATAATAGTTGTGTCAGCACCAACTTCTTTAACGGCATCTTCAACGGTATTAAAAACAGGTTTATCTAAGTGTGTTTGTCCTCCTTTACCCGGAGTAACACCACCAACAACATTGGTACCATACTCAATCATTTGACCTGCATGAAATGTTCCTTCACTGCCTGTAAAACCTTGAACTATTATTTTTGAATCTTTATTTACTAAAACGCTCATACGTAACTATTTTTATTATCTATAAAATTGAAAAGCAAATGTAATTTTTTTGAGGTGATTTATTAAATCATTATCTCATTTATTTCGAGAATAATCTTTTAAATATTGTTTTTGCTTTTTAAAATATCTAAAATTTCGGGAATCTTTTTAATGGAAGCAATCTCTTTATATTTAGATCTAAAATCATCTGCAGGTATACCAAAATAGCTTTTACCTCCTTCTAGTGACTTACTAACACCAGCCTTTGCAGATATAATTGCTTTTGAACCAATAGTTATACCACTTGTAATACCCACTTGTCCCCAAATGGTTACTTCATCTCCAATAACTACACAACCTGCAATACCAACCTGTGAGGCTATTAAGCATTTATTACCTATGACTGTATCGTGCCCCACCTGCACCAGATTATCTATTTTAGTACCTGCCTTTATGGTAGTGTCTCCTGTAACACCTCTATCAATAGTACAATTTGAACCAAGGTCTACACCATCTTCTAAAACAACTCTCCCGCAAGATAAAAGCCTATCAAAACCTTCGGGACGCTTTTTGTAATAAAACGCATTAGCCCCAAGTACAGTACCAGCGTGAATGGTCACATGATCACCAATAATGGTATCATCATAAATACTAACATTAGAATGGATAACACAATTTTTACCAATTACCACATTGTTTCCTATAAAACAGTTCGGTTGAATAATGGTGTCTTCACCAATTATAGCCGAATCAGAAATTTGACTGTTAGATTTCTGAAAAGGTTTAAAATGATTTGAAAGTTTGTTGAAATCTCTAAATGGATCGTCACTAATAAGCAATGCCTTTCCCTCTGGACATTCCACCTCTTTATTAATCAATACAATGGTAGCAGAAGAATTTAACGCTTTATCATAATATTTTGGATGGTCAACAAATACAATATCACCTGGTTCCACTACATGAATTTCATTCATGCCAAGAACTGGAAAGTCAGCCTCCCCAACAAAATTACAATCTATTAATTTTGCTATTCCCTGAAGTGTCTGAGGTTGCGGAAATTTCATTTATTCATTAATACGTTCTTTATAAGTACCTTTATCTGTTTCTACCTTAATCTTATCTCCTTCATTTATGAATAAAGGCACATTAACTATAGCACCTGTTTCAACGGTTGCTGGCTTAGTAGCGTTTGTGGCAGTATTTCCTTTAATACCTGGTTCTGTATGAGTTACTTCTAAAATAACATTGGCAGGCATTTCAACAGAGAGCGGCATATTATCTTCAGTATTGATAAGCACCGTTACAACTTCGCCTTCTTTCATTAAATCTGGACTATCTAATATTGCTTTCTGTAGTTCAATTTGAGAATAATCTTCGGTATTCATAAAATGATAGGTTTCGCCTTCATTGTATAAATATTGAAATTTATGAGTTTCAACTCTAACATCATCTAGTTTATGACCTGCTGAGAATGTGTTATCAATAACCTTTCCTGTTGTTACGCTTTTAAGTTTAGTTCTTACAAAAGCAGGACCTTTACCAGGTTTAACATGTAAGAATTCAACAATTTTAAAAATATCATGATTATACCTTATACATAATCCGTTTCTAATATCACTTGTAGTGGCCATAAAATTAATTTGTTTTAAAATATCCTTTCATTATTCCTCGGTGCGAATTTCTGATAAATTGAAGAATTTCATCACGTTCTGGAGTTGCTTCCATTTCTGCTTCTATAATATTGGAAGCCTGAGTATTGTTATAATTTTTTTGATACAGAATTCTATAGATATTCTGAATTTCTCTGATTTTTTCTGCGGTGAATCCTCGTCTTCTCAAACCAACCGAATTTATGCCCACATAGGATAGCGGTTCACGAGCAGCTTTTACAAAAGGTGGTACATCCTTTCTAACTAAAGATCCACCAGTAACAAAAGCATGGTTTCCTACAGACACGAATTGATGAACTGCTGTCATACCAGCAAGCACAACATAGTCGCCAATGGTGATGTGACCTGCTAAGGTACTGTTGTTTGAAAAAATACAGTTATTACCCACAACACAATCATGAGCTATATGGCAATAAGCCATGATTAAGCAATTGTTACCCACAACAGTTTTCATTTTGTCGGCTGTTCCTCTATTAATGGTAACACATTCTCTAATAGTTACATTGTCGCCAATTTCAACAGTAGTGTCCTCTCCCTGATATTTTAAGTCTTGTGGAATTGCTGAAATCACTGATCCTGGGAAAATACTACAATTCTTTCCAATACGGGCCCCCTCCATGATGGTTACATTACTACCAATCCAGGTACCTTCTCCAATAACAACATTATTGTCTATGGTAGCGAATGGTTCTATAACTACATTTTTAGCGATTTTAGCTCCTGGATGGACGTATGCAAGTGGTTGATTCATTTTTATTTTTTTACTTTAATAATTGGTAAAATATGGATTGACAACTTAATAGTAAACAAAACAATAAATCACCTGTAAATACTTGATAAATAATTATTTAACTTTAGTTATTTGAGCCATTAGTTCTGCTTCTGCACATAGTTTTCCATTTGCATAAGCATACCCTTGCATATGACAAATACCACGACGTATAGGTGTGATTAACGTACATTTAAATATTAAAGTGTCTCCAGGCATCACCTTTTGTTTAAACTTAACATTATCCATTTTCATGAAAAACGTTAGATAGTTTTCAGGATCAGGCACCGTACTTAAAACCAATATGCCTCCTGTTTGTGCCATGGCTTCCACTATAAGTACTCCGGGCATTACAGGTGCTCCTGGAAAATGTCCTTTAAAGAATTCTTCATTCATAGTGACATTTTTGGTAGCTATAACATGATTATCAGTGAGTTCAAATACTTTATCAATTAATAAGAATGGTTGCCTGTGTGGTAACATGGCCATGATTTGAGTAATATCCATTAAAGGCGTTTGATTCAAATCTATATTAGGAACATTGTTCCGGCGTTCATTTTTAATAATCTTTGAGAGTTTTTTTGCAAACTGAGTATTTATAAAATGCCCAGGTTTATTGGCAATAACCTTTCCTCTTATACGTGTTCTAACTAAGGCTAAATCACCTAAAACATCTAAAAGTTTATGTCTTGCAGCTTCGTTAGGGTAATGCAGCGTTAAATTATCTAAGATACCATTTGGCTTTACTGCAATAGCATCCTTTTTAAAAGCTACTTTTAATTTCTCCATAGTTTCAGGAGATAAGGGTTTATCAACGTATACAATAGCATTATTTAAGTCGCCTCCTTTAATTAAACCATGCTCTAAAAGCATTTCTAGTTCATGCAAAAAGCTAAAAGTTCGGGAATTTGCAATATCTTTTTTGAAGTCTGATATTCTATTTAATGTTGCATTTTGAGTCCCTAGAACTTTAGTACCAAAATCTACCATTGTAGTGATTTGATATTCCTTTGCGGGCATTACTAAAATTTCGCTCCCAGATTCTTCATCAGTGTAAGACACGATATCAGTCACTACAAATTCTTCTCTAAGAGCATCTAATTCAACAATACCTGCTTTTTCAATAGCTTCTACAAAAAACTTAGAAGACCCATCCATAATCGGTGGCTCCGATGCATTTAGTTGAATAATAACATTGTCTATATCCAATCCAACTAAAGCAGCTAAAACATGTTCTGTGGTTTGAATGGTAACCCCATTTTTTTCTAAACACGTACCGCGTTGTGTATTGGTAACATAACTGGCGTCTGCTTCAATTGTGGGTTCTCCTTCTAAATCAACTCTTTTAAAAGCAAAACCAACATTGGCAGGAGCTGGGGTAAAAGTTAAAGTAACATCTTTACCTGTGTGTAGGCCTACACCAGTCAAAGAAATTTCTTTTTTAATGGTTTTTTGTTTTAGGTCTGTATTTATTATTCCCATCTATTTTTTTCTAGATCATTAATTGTTTTGACAATTTTGGGTAGATTTTTAAAATGCACATAGGATTTGTTGTAGTCTGCATAAGGTAAAGCAGGCGACCCTTGCAATACTTCATTATCTTTTACATTCCTTCCAATACCAGATTGCGCTTGAATTTTAACATTGTTACCAATGGTGATATGGCCAACAATACCTACTTGACCTCCTATTTGGCAATTCTCTCCAATTTTTGTTGAACCCGCAATTCCTGTTTGAGCAGCAATGACAGTGTTTTTTCCAATTTCAACGTTATGAGCTATTTGAATTTGGTTATCTAGCTTTACACCTCTTCGTATTACGGTAGATCCTAAAGTGGCTCTATCTATAGTAGTGGCTGCACCAATATCAACAAAATCTTCAAGAATAACATTACCTATTTGTGGCACCTTATTGTATTCACCTTTTTCATTGGGTGCAAAACCAAACCCGTCTGCACCAATAATGGCACCAGAGTTTATAACACAACCATTGCCGATAACGGTTTCAGAATAAATTTTAGCGCCGGCAAAAATAACAGAGTTATTTCCAATGGTTACATTATCTCCTATGTACACGTTTGGAAAAATCTTTACATTCTCACCAATGGATACATTGTCACCAATATAAGAAAACGCTCCCAAATACAAATTTTCGCCATGTTTTGCGGTAGACGAAATAAAACTTGGTAGTTCAATCCCTACTTTATTGTTTTTAACCTCATTATAATACTCTAATAATTTTGAAAACGATTTATAGGCATCATCAACTTTTATTAAGGTTGTTTCAATACTAGTTTCTGGATTGAATGTCTTGTTAACAATAGCAACACTAGCTTTTGTAGTGTAAATGTGCGCAGTGTATTTAGGATTTGCTAAAAAAGTCAAGGAACCTTCAGTTCCTTCTTCAATTTTAGAGAGTTTAGATACTTCGGCTTCTGGATTACCAACAACATCACCTTCCAGAATACCTGCTATTTGTTGTGCTGTAAATTTCACACTTTTTTAAGTTTGTTGTTTTAGTTTGGTAGCGCAAAAATAGGAAAAATGTCCTAAAGTTTTTCACAGAAAGGTGCTTATTAAAAATTGCTAACTACAATAGCTCTTTTGGGTAGCATATATAGTACTTTGTAACTGGTTTAGATAAGGTTTTAATATTAAGGTGATCAGAAGCCTTTACAATATCTATAATTTTACCAGATTTAAATAATACATTTATACGATTATTCTTTATTTGATAGGCTTGATTAGAAATACTACCCGTAAAAACAAAATACTCAGCCTCTTCTCTACTAATAGCGTGGCGAACCATAAAGGTATTTATATGATTTTCAAGATGCTTCTCTTTTATTTTATTGCTTTTCACTTTTATTTTAAGCAGATTCCGGTTAATAATCATTTCGCATAATTTACCTAAAACAAAATCTTCATCATGCAGCCAATGCTTCATGGCAGAAATAATATCATAATCGTCTAATTGTGAAAAAACATCAAGTGTTTCATTATTGAAATTTTCAATTGAAATCTTGTTATCTAAAAAGTACAATAAGGCATCACTTGCTTGTAAACTTCGTCCACTTTGATGAAGTTCCTTAGCTCGTTTTAATACTCTAATGAGTAAAAGCTCTGCTACTAAACCTGTTTTGTGTAAATACACTTGCCAATACATGAGTCTTCTAGCAACAATAAACTTTTCTACACTATAAATACCCTTTTCTTCAATTACCAACTCATCATCAACCACATTAAGCATCGTAATTAAGCGCTCGCTATTTATGTTTCCTTCTGCAACCCCAGTATAAAAACTATCACGCTTTAAATAGTCCGCTCTATCCATATCTAATTGCCCAGAAATTAACTGACATAAAAAATTTCTGTGATAATCACCTTTAAAAATTTTAATAGCTAGCGTTAAAGTTCCGTTAAATTCTTCGTTTAAACGCTCCATAAAAAGTAGAGAAATTTCTTCATGAGATACATTATCAACAATGCTGTTTTCCATGGCATGTGAGAACGGACCGTGACCAATATCGTGTAATAATATAGCCGCATAAAGCGCATGTTCTTCATTACTGGAAATTGTAACTCCTTTAAAACGAAGTACATTAACAGCCTGTTGCATTAAATGTACGCAACCAATAGCATGATGAAAACGTGTATGATGTGCTCCAGGATATACCAAATAAGACATTCCCATTTGGGTAATTCTTCTTAATCTTTGAAAGTACTTGTGTTGTATTAAGTCGAAAATTAGAGAATTTGGAATCGTAATAAATCCGTAAATTGGATCGTTTAATATTTTAAGTTTGTTCAAACTTTAAAAATTGTGGTTATCTACCACAAATATAAATATAAGATTAACATTTAAAATAATGCCTTAATGAATACCATACAAATACTTTGGGTAGATGACGAAATTGATTTACTAAAGCCACATATTTTATTTTTAGAACAACGAAACTACAAAGTTACCACCAGCACAAGTGGTAGTGATGCTATAGACTTATTAGAAAGCAACAACTTTGATATTGTTTTTCTGGATGAAAATATGCCTGGGTTGACAGGGCTTGAAACTTTAAATGAGATTAAGGAAAAAAGAGCTAGTCTTCCTGTGGTTATGATTACCAAAAGTGAAGAAGAATATATCATGGAAGAAGCTATTGGTAATAAAATAGCAGATTACCTTATAAAACCTGTAAATCCTAATCAAATTCTTTTAAGTTTAAAAAAGAATTTAGACCACTCTAGATTGGTTTCTGAAAAAACAACTTCAAATTACCAGCAAGAATTTAGAAAAATAGCCATGGATATGGCTATGGTAAACTCTTATGAAGCATGGGTAGAACTTTATCAAAAACTTATTTATTGGGAAATTCAGCTTGAAGATATAGAAGATACTGGTATGTTTGAAATTTTGGAGTCTCAAAAAACAGAAGCTAATATTCAATTTGGAAAGTTTATTGAAAAGAATTACAGTAATTGGTTTCAGCCCAACACCAATGCGCCTGTTATGTCTCATACGCTTTTTAAAGAACGTGTAGTGCCGGAGATTAATGAAGAACAACCAACCGTTTTCGTGGTTATAGATAATTTGCGATATGACCAATGGAAAGCCTTTGAACCCATTATAAACAACTATTATAAAAAAGAAAAAGAAGAAGCATATTTTAGCATATTACCATCTGCTACTCAATATGCTAGAAATGCTATTTTTTCAGGTTTGATGCCAAGTGACATGGAAAAGCTGTTTCCTCAATATTGGAAAAACGATACAGATGAAGGTGGTAAAAATTTATTTGAAGCCGAATTTTTAGAAACGCAAATGAAACGGTTAGGGCTCAATCATTTAAATTATGAATACTTCAAAATTACTAACGTTAAAAATGGCAAAAGGCTTGTAGAAAACTTCAATGCACTTAAAAAAAATGATTTAACTGTAGTTGTTTATAATTTTGTGGATATGCTTTCACATGCCAAAACAGAAATGGAAGTTGTGAAAGAATTGGCTTCAAATGATAAAGCTTACAGATCATTAACAGTAAGTTGGTTTAAAAATTCACCGCTTTTTGAAATGATCCAACAGGCTCAGAACCTTGGTTTTAAATTAATTATAACCACAGATCACGGCACTATTAATGTTAAAAACCCTTCAAAGGTTATAGGGGATAGAGACACTAGTTTAAATTTACGTTATAAAACAGGACGTAGTTTAACGTATGATGGTAAGGATGTATTTGAAGCAAAAAAACCAAATGAGCTTCATTTACCATCCATAAGTATGAGTAGCTCTTATATATTTGCTAAAGGTGATCTATTTTTTGCGTACCCTAACAATTACAATCATTATGTAAGTTATTACAGAAACACGTATCAACATGGAGGGGTGTCTCTTGAAGAAATGATTATCCCATTTATTGTTTTGAATCCAAAATAATCTATGTAAAGCAAAAAACATCGACGAAACACACTTTTTTCTAGGTTTTCTCGAAATATATTATTAATATTGCAGTAAAATTGTTCGATTTTGAAAGTCAATTACACACTGGAAGAAGTTGATATTACAGCCAGAGAGATTATAAATAATTTAAAAAGTAAAACTATTTTCTTGTACGGAAATATGGGGGTTGGTAAAACCACATTAATAAAATCAATAGTAAGATGTCTTGGAAGCCAAGACGAAGTTACTAGCCCAACATTTTCAATTGTAAATGAATATAAAACTGAAGACCACTTAATTTACCATTTTGATTTATATAGAATCAATGATTTGGAGGAAGCCTATAATTTTGGAATTGAAGATTATTTATATTCTGATGAATGGAAAATAATAGAATGGCCAGAGTTAATTGAACAAATAGCCCTAGAATATGACAGAATTGATATTGTATTAAATAATGACAATTCTAGAACATTAAGATTAAATTATGAACCAAATTTAACCGAAAAATCATGCTAAAACTGCGCTTAAAAACAACCTAAAACCTCCTTGAATTGAAGTTTTACGGTAAAACCTCAACAGTATTTTTAGAAAATCCTGTTTTTAACATTTTTTTAACATTTTACCAAATTCTTCAAGAAACTCTTTAGTTACATTTGGGTAATTAATTAATTAAATCCCTTATAAAATGAAAACTAAAAAGTACTTAATTGCAATAGCAATTTTCGGAGGTATGATGTTTTTAGCTAGTGCTGCAACAACATACAACGTAGATGGAGAGCAAACAGCAAAAATCGAGAAGTCGAGAATCAAAGTTCCTGGAACCAGCAGATAGAAAAAATCTAGTTTTGGGAAGTGTTATAGCTACTTTAATAGCTATAACACCTTACTTGTTCAGCTTACATGAAAGTGTTCCTGATGTTAAATCATGGGACACTTTTTTTGGTACCTATGAAAGTAAATTTTATGAAAGTTTGTTTGTATTAGCATGGACTTTGACAAGCAAAATCATTCCGTTGTTTCTTCTTTTTATATGGATTTTTACCTGTAGACACTGGTGGTATCATGTGCTTCTTGTTCCCATTGCAATGTATTTTTATCAGATTATAGTTGTACTTGATGACGATTTATCTTTTGCTGACAATAACCAAATATTCTATCTAATTCCTATAATGGCAATTATCATACCTTCTATTTATTTAATTAGAGCTCGGATTTTCAACAAAATTAATGAGGTAAATAAATCAATGGAAGAATTGGAAGAAGAGATGAAATTGTCACCAAAAAACTTCTGGGAAAAAGTGAAAGATTACTTTTAATCCTTGATTCTTTCTAACCGGTCTCTTTCTTCTAAGTCAATTAATTTTCGAGTTTTATTTAGTCTAGTATTACCAAATTTATAGTTGAATCCTACGATAAAAAGTCTATTTTCCATTCTAGATTTCATAAATACATCTTGATTAGCATATTGGGTGGTCTGGTTAAAATTTAAGTTATTAAAGACATCTGCTATTCCCAAACTCAAAGATGCCTTATTATCCCAAAACGACTTTCTAACATTAATATTCAAACCAGATCTTGTACTGGTTACAGATGGACCATTGGCAACTACAGGCGATATAAATAAATACGTTATATCAGCAGTAAGACTGTTGTCTTCTAAAAAGTAAAAAAAGTTAGCAACTTGAAAGTATAAAGACCATCTGTCAATAGACTGCAAGCTATTATCACTTTCTAAAGCAAAAAATTTGTTTTCATAATAAAATAATGATGAGACAACCGATAGGTTCCATCGCTTTAATAGCTGAGTATATGTAATAAAGTCAAGGCCGTAAGAAATACTATTATCAATGTTAGTAAAACTATATTTCAGTACATTTTCTTCATTATCTTGGAAAACAATCTCTTGAGCAGGGTCATTCTCATATCTATAATAAATTTCAAAAGTAAAATCTTTGTTAAAAGTGTACCCAAAAGTCACTACATCGTCTATCTGAGGCATTAAATTAGGGTCTCCCACTACAAAGGTGTTATCATTTAAAAAGTATCTAAATGGATTAAGCTGATTATATCGAGGGCGAGCTATACGTCTCTTATAGTTTAAATATATCTCGTTATTACTGTTAAGTCTATTCAAAATATGAATAGATGGAAAGAACTTTAGATAGTCTGTTTTATTCATTTGATTATTTAATAATGAATTCCCTTCTATACTCGTATACTCTAATCTTAAGCCTGTTTTAATACTCCATGAATCCCAATCCTGTGAATAACTTGTATAGGCAGCAAAATTAGTTTCATTATATATAAATGTATCGGAGTTGTTCAAATCCTCCTCCCGTATACCATTGTCAAAGATATATTGGGTTACTAGGCTCTCAGAATTAATATCTGAAACTTTGCCTCCAGCTTCAAACTCAACACCATCATTTAAGGGCAAATAATAATCAATTTGTCCTGTATATAATTTAATTTTTTGACTTGAAAATGTTTGAAACCTATTATCTCTAATTAAACTCTGGTCTGGAAACAAATAATCAGTATCAACATTCTGAAAACTCGAAAAATCATAATTTGTATGGTGAATACTAGCTGAAAGTTGTTCACCTCGATTATTGAATTTGTGATTATAATCTAAAGTAAACGCTAGATTAAAAGTTTCATAAACCGATCTACCATCAGTTACAAAAGAAGAATCAAGTTCTTTATTAGCGTTAAAAACCTCAGTTGTAGAATTAACAAAGTCTTTTGTGCTTTCTCTTGGGGCTATAAGCATGTTAGTTGAAAAACCTAAACTATTTTTATTATTAAGTTTATAATTAATATTACCACTTATAGTCTTATCAGCAGTTCTAACGGTACTTTTTACGTCAGTTTCCCAACTGGTTGCAGGTTGGGTGCCATTAAAAAAGTTAATAAATTGGTCATTATTTCTAAATTCGCGTTTAGGGCTATCACTAAAATTTAAATAGGTGTCAATTTTTTTAGTTTTAAAAAAATGACTGGTACCGTAAGTATACTTAGGAAATTCTGGGCCTTGTTTAAAATTACCAAAGACACTACCATGGTAACCCGTAACGATATTTTTACTGGTTATAATATTTAAAACAGCTCCACCCTCTGCGTCATATCGCGCTGGAGGATTGGTTATAACCTCTATGGATTTTATGTTTTCAGCTGGGGTTCCTTCCAAAAGTTGTTGGACTTCCTCTACAGATAGGTGCACTCTTCTATCATTTATATAAACCACTGGTGTTGAATTTTTTACGGTTATGTTACCGTCATGTACCATAACACCAGGTGTTTGTTTTAATACATCCAACACGTTACTGTTTGAGAGTGTGGAATTTTCCAAATTAAAAATTATTCTGTCAACCATTCTTTTAACTGTAGGTTTCTTAGCAATTACTGTAACACCTTCTAAAATCTCAACGGTTTCTTTCAGAATAATAGGTTCAATTGAAGTATTGGACTCTACAGTAATGGGTGTTTCAACAGATTCATACCCCAAAAAACTAACCTTAATTATAAAGTTTGAAGCGTTTAAATTTTCAATTTGAAAATAGCCATTATCATTGGTTGTAGTCCCACTTACAAATACATTATCATTGAAGATGACTATATTAGCGAAAGCTATAGGGAGATTTTTTTCATCCTGTACCCTACCTTGTATAACTAAATCTTGAGAAAAGCAGACAAATGAGAAAGAAAAAAATAAGAGAGCTAAAAATCTTTTTTGCATACAAAATATACCTCTATACAAACTTAAGGTATTTATGTTAAATTAAGTTATGGTAAAACCCCAATAAAAATAAATAAAAATCCCACAATTTTAGCTTTCTAGAGAAGTAAAATAATTAATTAAATTTTTAGTTTTTGTAAGCATTAAAAAATTTATTTGTAATTTGATTTTTATTTATAATTTTCGATGTCTAAACAACTTTCTCCGTTCACAAAGCAACAGCTTTTACCTCAAGAAGAAACCCTAGAAATATTTAAAAAAAAGGGAGACTTATTTATTGGAATACCTAAAGAAACTGCTTTTCAAGAGCAACGCATATGCCTTACTCCAGATGCCGTTTTTGCGTTGGTTAATAACGGACATAAAGTACTATTAGAATCAGGAGCTGGTGAAGGTGCCAGTTTTAGCGATAAAGATTATAGTGAAGCAGGTGCCGAAATTACTAAAGATACAGCAAAAGTATTTGCTTGTCCTATTGTATTAAAAGTGGAACCGCCAACGCTTGAGCAAATAAAACTTCTTAATCCACAAACCATATTAATTTCGGCATTGCAGCTCAAAACACAAAACAAAAAGTATTTTGAAGCTCTGGCATCTAAGCGAATTACAGCCTTGGCATTTGAGTTTATAAGAGATGCCGATGGCAACTATCCTGCCGTGCGATCGTTGAGTGAGATTGCAGGAACTGCTTCAGTTTTAATAGCTTCGGAATTATTATCAGACACCAAAGATGGTAACGGTTTAATGTTTGGAAACATTAGTGGTGTTCCACCTGTTGAAGTGGTTATTTTAGGAGCTGGAACGGTTGGTGAATTTGCCGCTCGAAGCGCTATGGGTCTGGGAGCTGGTATCAAAATTTTTGATAACTCCATTACCAAACTCAGACGTATTCAAACTAACTTAGGTAGACCGTTTTTCACATCTACCCTTCAGCCAAAAAATTTAACCAAGGCTTTAAAACGATGCGACGTAGTAATTGGAGCTGTAAGAGGCAAAAACAGAGCACCTATAGTTGTAACAGAAGGCCTTGTACAAACTATGAAAAAAGGCGCTATTATTATTGATGTAAGTATAGATATGGGGGGCTGTTTTGAAACCAGTGAGGTTACTTCTCATAAACACCCCACTTTTATAAAACATGGCGTGGTTCATTATTGCGTACCTAATATTCCTGCTAGATACCCCAGAACAGCATCAGTATCCATTAGCAATATTTTTACGCCATATCTATTACAGATTGCTGAAGATGGTGGTATTGAAAATTCTTTACGTTTTGATAGGGGTTTAAGAAATGGATTGTATTTTTATCACGGAATTTTAACAAGCAAATCTGTGGGTGAATGGTTTGATTTGAGTTATAGTGATGCTAACTTACTTATTTTCTAAAAGCACCCCAAATCAAAGTAATTTAAATGAAGTTTATACAACGATTAGGCTACTATTTAGGCGGTTTCTCTATTGGGTTAATAGTACTTGCTTTTTTCTTGAACGGAAAACAAGTGTCTTGTGATTATGGTCCAAAAGCCAGGGTTTTGAAAAATATTAATTCTAAGCCTATTAATTATACTCAAACTTTTATTAGTGATTCTTCCACTATCAAGCAGATATTGCAAAAAGGCAATATAGATTTTTCTAAAAGCAACCCAAGACAAGAACCTTGCGGAAACTATTTTATTGAAGGTAAGCATAATGATTATCTTGTGTCTGTTGTGATTAAGAACTGTGATAGCATTGTTACGGTATTAGATTTTAAAGAGGTTCCGTAAAGTTATGCTCAAAAGAAGTTTTGATGTTGTTTTTGCTGTCATTGGGTTAATCGTACTCTTTCCTATTCTTCTTTTAATTGCAATACTTATAAAAATTGATTCTAGGGGATCAGCGCTATTTATTCAAGGTAGAGTTGGTAAAAATAATACCGACTTCAATATTTACAAATTTAGAACCATGCGTATTCTTTCTGAAAAAGAAGGTCTCCTTACGTTAGGAAATAATGATTCTAGAGTTACCAAAATAGGTTATTTTCTAAGACGTTATAAAATTGATGAGTTTCCTCAATTAATTAATGTTTTAAAGGGAGATATGAGTTTTGTTGGACCTAGACCAGAGCTTAGGTATTACGTTAACTTTTACGATGAAAAAGATATAAATGTTTTTTGTGTTAGACCAGGTATTACAGGACTTGCTTCACTAAAGTATCGAAATGAGGTAGAACTTTTAAAAGCTGCTGAAAACCCAGAAGACTTTTATATAAACACCATCATTCCTGACAAACTTAGATATAATAAAATGTATATTGAAAAACGAAATTTCTTTTTTGATTTAAGAATTATTATCAAGTCATTTGCTAAAGTCATATATAAATAAACTATAACTACATTGAATATTGACTTCTTCTACGCTTCTTTTCGTTATTTAAAAGATTCAATTCTCTACCTGTTTGTCCGGCAACTGAGGTGTTTTCCTCAGCCCTTCTTATTAAATATGGCATAACATCTTTTACAGGTCCAAAAGGAATATATTTAGCCACATTGTAACCTAGATTAGCAAGATTAAAACTAATATGATCACTCATTCCGTACAACTGCCCAAACCAAACCCGAGAATCGTTGTTTTTCAAACCTTTTTCTTTCATTAAATGCATGAGCAAATAAGAACTTTCTTCATTATGAGTGCCCGCAAATACAAAGATATTATCTAAATTATCAACAATATATTTTAACCCATTATTAAAGTTGGCGTCGGTAGCTGCTTTATTTTCACAAATTGGAGACTTGTAACTTTGTTCTTTGGCTCTATCATTTTCCTTTTCCAAATAAGCACCTCTTACTAATTTATAACCTAAATAATACCCACCCTTAATAGCTTTTTTATGTTCCGCCTTTAAGAATTTTAATCTATCATGTCTATACATTTGTAGGGTATTGAAAACTATTGGTTTTTCAGTATTGTAGGTTTTCATCATCTCGGTTGCAAGAGTATCAGCCGCATCTTGCATCCAACTTTCTTCGGCATCAATTAAAACGGCAACGTCATTTTCTTTAGCCTTATTACAAATTATATTATAACGGTATACAACTTTATTCCAAGCTTCTTGTTCTGTATCGTCTAAAGATTTATTCATTCCCACTTTTGTATACAAACTTAATTTACCCAAACCAGTTGGTTTAAACACTGCTATAGGTATAGCATCTATATTTTTAGCAAAATCAATAATTTTTAGAACCTTTTCAACGGTATTATCAAACTCATTTTCATTTTCTTTACCTTCAACAGAATAATCAAGCACAGAACTAACTCCCTTACTAAACATCTTCTCAATGACTGGTAAACAATCGTCTTCATTAATACCTCCACAGAAATGGTCAAATACTGTAGCACGAATAAGTCCTTCTATTGGTAAATTTGCTTTTAATGCAAAATTGGTAGCGGCTGTACCTATTCTTACTAGGGGTTGAACAGATATCATTTTAAATAAAAAATAAGCTCTCTCTAACTCAGAATCGTTTTTAAGAGAAAAAGCAATTTCTGTATTTTCGAAAATACGTTCGTTTTTTTGCATTATTATCAACAACTTACTACAAATATAATTAACCATAAGTTATCATTTTATATAAAATCTCCTTAATTTCACAGCCTTTAAAAAGCTATTTATTTATGGATTCTATCACTTATAAAGATTGCACAATTCATTTTAATAATGACTGCTACACGGCTGTTAACAAGCATCTTAAAAAGCATAACTTTTCTAAGATTTTCATTTTAGTTGATGAAAATACACACCAATATTGTTTGCCTTTTTTCTTGGAAAAGCTTGAGGCGAATGCTGAAATTGAAATCATTGAAATTGAATCAGGTGAAATAAACAAGACTATTGAGACTTGCGTTGGTGTATGGAACACACTCTCTGATTTAGATGCCGATAGAAAAAGTTTAATGGTTAATATTGGCGGTGGTGTTATTACTGATTTAGGTGGATTTGTTGCTTGTACTTTTAAAAGAGGAATTGCTTATATAAATGTCCCCACTACCCTTTTATCTATGGTTGATGCATCTGTTGGAGGGAAAACTGGTGTTGATTTAGGACATTTAAAAAATCAGATAGGTGTTATTAGCGACCCAGATTTAGTACTCATAGATCCTTATTATTTAAACACATTACCTTCGAACCAAATGCGATCTGGTTTAGCTGAAATGTTAAAGCATGGATTGATTAGTGATAATGAATACTGGAACAAGTTCAAGGATTTGTCGGCACTTACATTGGTTGATTTAGACGAACTCATCTACCAATCTGTTATCATTAAGAGAAATGTGGTCAATGAAGATCCTTTTGAAGATGGTCTACGAAAAACTTTGAATTTCGGACATACTTTAGGACACGCCATAGAATCTTATTTTTTGAGCAACCCAAAGAAAGAAACATTATTACATGGTGAAGCCATCGTTATAGGTATGATATTAGCATGTTATATATCTTCTGAATTATCAGGTTTTCCAAAAGAGCTAACCAACGATATCAAAGATTTACTTATTGGTTATTACGGAAAAGTTTCTATTGATAAAAGTGAATATGAACCCATAATGGAGCTTTTAAAATATGATAAGAAGAATAATCATGGGAACATTAATTTTGTACTTCTAGAATCAATTGGAAAACCAAAGATTGACTGCAAAGTTGAGGACAATATTATTGTGGATGCTTTTAACTATTACAATTCGTAATCATAAAAAAAAGCCTTTTTTTAAAGGGCTTTTTAGTTATAGAATCATAATATCTTAATTCATGTCATTAAAAATAGAATGCATTAAACGTTTCTTGTCGTTAATGCTTTCTTCCAATGAAATCATAGTTTCAGTTCTGTAAACACCTTCAATATCATCTAATAGAAAAATAACCTCTTTAGCGTGTTCTGTACTTCTGGCTCTAATTTTGCAAAAAATATTAAATTTACCAGTAGTGATATGAGCCACAGTTACATAAGGGATTTCGTTGATACGCTCTAAAACAAATTTAGTTTGTGATGTATTATTTAAATAAACTCCAACATAAGCAATAAAAGAATATCCTAGTTTTTTGTAATCAAGCATTAAAGAAGATCCCTTAATGATTCCAGATTCTTCCATTTTTTTAACACGTACATGTACCGTTCCTGCAGATATCAATAATTTTTTAGCTATGTCTGTAAAAGGAATTCTTGTGTTATCAATCAACATATCAAGAATTTGGTGGTCAATTTCGTCTAATTTTATTTTTCCCATAATTAGCTTTTCTTAGATAAAAGCCAAAATTAATACATTTTTATTAATAATTATGTATAATAACTGGGTTTTATTTTGGGTTTAATACGATTTTCTTATTTTTCAATATCACGAAAACGTTTTCGTTACCAATTGATAGGTGTTTTTGATTTTCATCTAACACTTTTTCCCCTTCTGCATTTATTTCTCTGTGTGCGTAAATGTTATTTAATTTCTCAATCTTTTCTACAACTGGAATAAATTCCAAATGAGCATTAACTAATGTTTCCTTGAACTGGACACCAATATCAACAAGCCCATTAGAATATCCTGAAACATTTCTGATAATGACATCTAAAAACAACTTTTCATTTTCAGGGATATCAAAATAGGCTTCGCTATGAGTGCCATCAACTTCATTATTAGCTATATAGTCCAGAGATGTCACATATGACAAATAAATAAGCTCCCTAGTATATTCTCTATGGTAATCATCATAAAAATGCCCCGCTTCAAATAATATGGTTGGCACATTTTTGCTTTGAAACGTGTCGCCTACACAATTAATATTGAAAGCATCATCATAAACACCTACCTGACTAGGTATAACTTTTTGTAAAGCTCTATTGATAACACTTATTATTTCCATGGCTACTTTTCTGTTTGGTGTGACCGTACATGCTTGATCTTGGGCTGGTGATAAAAATGATACTATGGCTGACTTATTATTTTTGCCAGCGCTAAATATAGTACGCTGACCATGCAAATTATAACAGTAATGAGGTTGGAAACTATCAAAAATACTACGTAAAACAAGGCTTTCTGGTTGTGATAAATTTTGGGCATCTCTATTTAGATCTACCTCATTGGCATTTACTCTAGTGTATGCCTCAGCACCGTCTGGATTTAATATAGGAATAATATACAATGTACAGGCCTTTAATATATAGTCTAAACCAGTTTCTTTATGGGTGAAAGAATTCAATAAATCAAACAACGCTTTTGTTGTGGTAGATTCGTTTCCATGCATTTGAGACCACATTAAAATACGTTTCCTGCCAGTTCCTAATTTTATGCCGTAGATAGATTTCTTTAATACAGAATACCCAATGGTCTCAACAATGAAATTATTATTGAACTTTTTAAGCAATGACTCTATGTGATTATTGGTAATGTAGCGTCCGAAAAGCGCTTTTTCTTTATTGTTTTCAAATAGAGATTTTAAATAATCAATTTGCATATGTTTTCTTTAAGATACAAATGTAAACATTTACATTTTTACATTTGTTAACACTTAATTGTGGTCATATATGTTACATTTGTATACGTTAATGTGCTTGGAAATGATAATTAAACTTCTTTTCAACTAAATGAAATACATTTAATTGTATATCAATACTTTAAGCATGTTTATATGAAGTAAAATACTAATATATAGTCATTTTTATTCCATAATGAAAGCTTCTTAAAGTATAATTTTTTACATTTGTAACACCAAGCTGCAACTCAATATTATTTACAATGGTAAACAACGAAAAATTTGCTAAAAGACTCAAACGAGTCATCGATTATTACGGTCAATCCGCTTCTTCTTTCGCTGAGGAAATAGGAGTTCAACGCTCAAGTATCTCTCATATCCTTTCTGGTAGAAATAAGCCAAGTTTAGAATTTGTACTAAAAGTACTTACCTCCTTTCCAGAAGTTGAATTGTATTGGCTATTAAATGGTACGGGCGAATTTCCATCTATTAAAAAAAACTTAGACATTAAACCAACTGAAAATCAAATTCAGGAACGTGAAAATTCAGAATCAAAAATTTTACTTAAAAATAAAAATGACAAAACTATTGAGCGAATTGTTATTTTTTATTCAGACGGATCGTTTAAAAATTTTCAGAATTAAATTAGTTTTGTATTGAAAAACTATATTATGCGCTTATTATATTTGTTACTCCTCCTTGTTATTTTATTTAATTGTCAGAATATAGAACGAAACTGTAACAATTTTAAAACTGGTAAATTTTATAGTGAAATAAGCATTAATGGAAAGATTTTTAAATCAGAATTTTTTAGAACTAGAGGCCTTCAAGTGGAACACTACAATAACAAGGTTGATTCTTCACAAGTGCGGTGGATTAATGATTGTGAGGTTGTTTTTAAAAGTATTAACCCAAAAAACATATCAGAACGTAAGGATATTCACTTAAAAATTTTAACAACTACTGATAGTTCCTATACTTTTGAGTATTCGTATGTAGGCGAAATAAAAAAGCAGAAAGGTATAGCATTCAAAGCTAATTAAAACACAGGATACAAAAATGATTCTACCAACCTGAATAAAAGCTGCTTATCATCAGTTATTTCATATGTTAAAAAGAGCTCTCCCCAAAATTCTCCATCTGAAAAATCGGCAATAATCCATTTGTGGTTTAGCATTTTTATAGTGTTAATCATCATTTTTCGCCCTTCACTAGAAGCATAGGGTATTATTGGGTGTTCGCCTTTAACTTCATTCAACTTATAAAGCTCATCTTTTATAAATGGGATTAGCTCATCTATCTTATAACCATCTCTTTCAAAATAACTGATAGCATCTTCATTTCTGTCTAGATTAAAATGAGAAACATCTAAAAACGCATCTTCTATAATGCGTAAAGAATCTTTATATATCTTGATTTTAGATTCATTTTTTTCTAATCTGCTATTTAAATCTTCAAATACGCGTTTAGAGTTAACATATTGAAACAACACTAGAAGCATTGAAAAAATAAACAGATACATAAAAATTCTTTGTTTCATCTTTATAAATTTTGTAGGATTCTTTAAATAATCATGAGTTATATAGTTCTAATAGAATCTATGATATAGTTATTTGAAGACTATCATAGGCCAAAAACACATTGTCTGGTAATATTTTTTCAACATCATCATGAAAACCAAGTAAATGACTAATATGAGTTAAATAGGCTTTTCCTGGGTTCACTTTTTTTATAAACTCTAGAGCCTCTTCTAAATTAAAATGAGATCTGTGTGATTCTATGCGCAACGCGTTTACCACAAGAACTTTTACGTTTTTAATTTTTTGAATTTCTTTGTTCTTGACAGTTTTCATATCGGTTAAATATGCAAAATCACCAAACTTGAAACCAAAAACTTGTAATTCGGCATGTTTTCCGTTAATTGGTATTACCTCTAACCCACTTATTATAAAAGGTTCATTTTTAATTCTGTTTAAAATAACTGTAGGGGCTCCGGGATATTTATTCTTTATTTTAAAGATATATTTAAACCGTTTTTTTAACGCTTTTAATACGCGTTTATGGCCATAAATAGGAATATCTCCTTGCCTGAAATAAAAAGGTCTAATATCATCTAAGCCCATTACATGGTCTGTATGCTCATGGGTAAACAAAATCCCATCAATCTTGTCAACACCTGCTCTTAGCATTTGACACCTAAAATCAGGTCCACAATCAACAACATAACTAAAATTACCCCACTCAACTAAAATAGAAACACGAAGCCTTTTATCTTTAGGGTTCTTACTTAAACAAACGGGATGTTTGCTCCCAATAATGGGGATGCCTTGAGATGTTCCGGTTCCTAAAAATGTAACTTTCAAAGCGTAAGGGTTTATTTATATTTTTTTATGTTGAATCAATTAAAATAACCTCAGGTATACATAAACCTTTAACGGTTTGGGGATATTTTCTTCTTATATTATTAATTCTGCAAAATAATTAAGTCAGAATACTGCCCTGACAAAAATAATGTTATTTTTTTGTTTGGCTTACTTATTTAATACCTTTGTGAGTAACGGATACAACCTATAAATGATATGGATATAACCATAAAAGGAGACCGACCATTTGATGATGTTCCTCCTATAAAATCTAAAGCGCTTCGAATAAACCTGAATCAAAATATTTACGGAACTTTTGCTGAAATTGGCGCTGGTCAAGAGACCTGTAGACAATTTTTCAGAGCTGGGGGTGCCTCTGGTACCATTGCAAAAGCCATGTCTGCTTACGATAAAGCGTTTAGTGACGCCATCTATGGAGCCGAAGAAGACGGGAGATATGTAACCCTGTCAAGACTACGCAAAATGTTGGCTCATGAAATGGATTTAATGGAGAAGCGTATTACCCGTGATAAAAATCCTGATAAAATATTCTTTTGTTATGCAAATACGGTTGCTACCATAGATTTTGCAAAACAATTTAAAGGTCATGGCTGGGTTGGAATTAAATATCAAGTAGAAGCAAATCAAGATTATAATGAAATTATCCTTCATTTAAGATTTAAAGAAACGGATGCTAGACTGCAACAAGAAACACTTGGTATACTTGGAACAAACCTTATATATGGTGCTTTTTACAAGTATAATGAACCTAAAAAACTTTTAAAATACTTATACGATCATTTAGATAAAGATCAACTAGAGATTGATACCATTAATTTTTCTGGCCCTGTTTTTAAAGATGTAGATAACCGTTTAATGAGTTTGCAATTGGTTAAAAACGGTATGACAGATGCGGTTGTTTTTGGTCCAGATGGCACAAATATACTTCCAGCTCGGGTTTTTTATAAGAAGAATATTCTAGCATTACGTGGTAGCTTTAGGCCAGTTACAAAGGTAAACATGGCTATGTATGAAAAGTCTTATGAGATGTTTATCAATGAAAAGAAAGTAGACCCTGACAACACCATGGTAGTTTTTGAAATTACACTTTCTAACTTAAGGGCTGAAGGAGAAATTGATGAGCAGGACTTTATAGACAGAGCAGATTTACTTTGTGCTTTAGGGCAATCTGTAATGATTTCCAATTTTAAAGAATATTACAAAGTTGTTGAATATTTCTCTAATTACACTAAAGGCAGAATGGGACTAGCTATGGGTGTAAGCAACTTGGTGGATATTTTTGATGAAAAATATTACCGTCATATCAGTGGGGGTATTTTGGAAGCGTTTGGAAAGTTATTCTTCAAAGATTTAAAAGTGTATCTATACCCTATGCTTGATCCCAAAAATGGTGAATTACTTAATAGTGAAAATTTAAAAGTATACCCAAGAATGAAAGAATTGTATAAATTCTTTAAATACAATGGAAAAGTGGTTGATATCAAGGACTATGATGAAAGTATTATGAACATATTCTCAAGAAAAGCACTAGATATGATTGACAAAGGAGAACCAGGTTGGGAAGATATGCTCCCTGAAGGAACTGCAGATTTAATTAAAGACTATCGTTTGTTTGGCTATACCAGAAAACCATTAAAACCTCTAGCAATAAAGCGTAGAAACTCAACAAAAGGATAGATAATTCTATACTTTAATTTTCTCGTTTCATTATATTCTTTTATTAATTTATATTAATAAAATTGATAAATTTCATTATCTCTTGATTTAAGTTCTAAAGTAATTTTTGAGTATGAATTGAAAAAGTCAGATCAAAAATTGAGTAGGATTAGTAACTGTTCTACAAACCTATTTTATTTACTTTTTCCTACTCATACAAAACTTCAATTAACGGATATTTTACTTGTACAAATTACTCCGATGAAAGATTTTAAACGATTAAGAGTTTATAATTAAGTATCTTTCAAAAAAATAATTTTTAAATAACTAGAAATGCGATTTCTAAATACCATTTTACTACTAGTTTACGTAGTAGCATTTACTAATTGTAAAAGCAAAACAACTACCAATATTCCTATTAAAAAACTAAAAGCCTTGATTGTAGATGGCGAGAATAGTCATGGTATATGGCCAAAAAGCACATTTATGATAAAAGACTATTTGGAACAAACAGGTATTTTTGAAGTAGACATAAGTCGAACCGCTTATAATTGGGTTGGTCCACATCATGATGAAGTTGAGGGCATTCAAGACATTAAAGAACTTTTAACCCACTACCCCCTTAATGATGGAAAGAAAAGATTAGTGGTTGACACTCCCAAACCAGATCCAAACTTTAGTCCTGCTTTTGAAAATTATGATGTGGTTATCTCTAATTTTGGTTGGAATTCATCTGATTGGCCAGAATCTACAAAAACAAATTTTGAAAATTATGTAAAAAACGGAGGTGGTTTGGTAATTATACATGCTGCTAATAATCCTTGGGGAGATTGGGATGAATTTAATAAGATGATAGGACTTGGTGGCTGGGGAGGTAGAAATGTAAACTCAGGCCCGTATGTATTTTATAACAGCGATGATGAAATTGAATATGATTATTCCGAAGGCATGTGTGGTTCCCATGGCAAAAGACAAGAATTCCAAATACAAACAAGAATTCCAGACCACCCCATTATGAATGGACTACCAAAATTATGGATGCATGCCAAGGATGAGCTTTATGAACGTTTACGTGGTCCAGGTAAAAATATGACCATATTAGCTACAGCATATTCTGATGCTAGTGAAGATAGTAAAAGAACTGGAAGACATGAACCCATGTTAATGACATTAAATTATGGTCAAGGTAGAATATTCCACTCTACTTTAGGGCATATGGACTATTCTATGGAGTGTGTTGGTTTTATAACCACACTTCAAAGAGGTGCTGAATGGGCAGCTACTGGAAATGTAACTCAATTAGTACCTAAAGATTTCCCGACGAAAGATAGTTCTAGTATTAGAAATTGGGTATTTAAAAATGTTCATTAGCTTAACTTAAAATTGACAAAAAACACCCATAAAGACTTATAATACAAAAAGATAATGGTAATTTATTTATCATGAAGCTGATCTCAATAACCAATTCAGGATGTTTAATTTTGTATTTTTAGAAAAACTAAAAACATGAAATTAGGAGCATTTTCTATAAGTCTAGCGGTGAAAGATATTTATAAATCAAGAGATTTTTACGAAACACTCGGATTCAAAGTTTTTGCCGGTGATATTGAAAAGAACTATCTCATAATGAAAAACGGAAATGCGCTTGTGGGTTTATTTCAAGGAATGTTTGAAAATAACATTTTAACTTTTAACCCTGGTTGGGATGAAAATGCAAACAAGCTAGAGAATTTTGATGATGTACGAGAAATTCAAAAACACTTAAAATCTAATAATATAAAATTAACTAATGAAGCCGATGAATCAACATCGGGGCCTGCCAGTTTTGCTCTTTTAGACCCCGACGGAAACGTTATTTTGGTAGACCAGCATGTTTAGATTATAACACCAGACATTTTGTCAACGTATCTTCGTAAATAGCTTCGTATTGTGGTACTATACTGTGTATATCAAACTTTAAGGATTGTGTCCTAGCATTTTCCTTAAACTTTTTAAGTCGCTTTTCATCACTTAAAATATAAAGTGCATTTTTGGTCATATCATCTACATCGCCCACATTACTTAAAAAACCAGAAAAACCATGGATATTAACTTCTGGAATACCTCCCGTATTACTTGAAATTACAGGAACACCAGAGGCCATAGCTTCCAATGCAGCCAAACCAAAACTTTCTGTAAGTGACGGCAACAGAAATAAATCACTAAAACAAAGTATTTTGTCTATTTCATTACTCCTTCCAAAGAAAATGACTTTATCTATAATACCCAATTCCATGCACCTTTGTTCTACATTTTCCTTTTCTGGGCCTTCACCAATAAACATTAATTTAGCTGGTATTTCTTTTTGAATGTTATAAAACACAGTTATAACATCTTGAACCCGCTTTACTGGCCTTAAGTTACTTATGTGAGTAATTATTTTTTCATCTTCACTTGCCATCATACCACGCTGACAATCTTTAAATTGGTGGTTATATTTATCTAAATCAATAAAATTAGGAACTACATTTATCATATTCTTAATATCAAATAAACGTAACGTATCATCTTTTAAATTCTTAGATACTGCTGTTACGGCATCAGACTTGTTTATACTAAAAGTAACTGCTGGTCTATAAAAAGGATGACTACCTACTAAGGTGATATCAGTTCCGTGAAGAGTCGTAACGATAGGAACATGAATACCTTCTTCTAATAGCATCTTTTTTGCCATGTACGCTGCATAAGCATGAGGTATTGCATAATGAACATGCAAAATTTCAATTTTATGTAGTTTAACCATGTCCACTAATTTACTAGACAAAGCTAGCTCATAAGGTTGATAGTGAAATAGAGGATATTCTGGCACATTCACTTCATGATAATGTACATTATTACTAATCAACTCCAACCTAACGGGTTGACTGTAAGTTATAAAATGAATCTCATGACCTCGTTTAGAAAGTTCTAGCCCCAACTCTGTGGCTACAACACCACTACCTCCAAATGTAGGATAACAAACAATCCCTATATTCATACACTAAATTTTAAGTACTTCAAGTTATAAGTGCCTTAAGTATTGAGATACTTAAATTTCAAGTACTCATTTCTCATAAACTTTAGGGCACTTTATTAATCTTCTATTGCTTCATAAATAAAGCGCTGTATTTCCGTTCTAATATTTTCTTTTAGTAATAAATTTTTCCCTGCTTTAGGATATGTTCTATTTGCTAAAAAAATATATACAATTTCGTCTTCAGGATCTGCCCAAGCATAAGTTCCTGTAAAACCAGAATGCCCAAAACTAGTCATTGATACACAGCCACAAGTTGGTCCTTCTTCATCTAACTGTGGCTTATCAAAACCCACGCCTCGTCTGTTATCGTTTTCACAAAAATAGCATGTATTAAACTTATCTATGGTTTCTGGTTTTAAATAACGCTTACCCCCATAAAATCCTTTTTGTAAAAACATCTGCATAATTTTAGCTACATCATTGGCGTTACTAAAAATACCCGCGTGACCTCCTACTCCATTTTGCATGGCTGCTCCCATATCATGCACAAAACCATGCACTTTTTGATGTCTGTAATAATCATCAACCTCTGTAGGGACTATTTTTTTATTACTTATTCTATGATACGGGTTATATAATGTATAGTTTGCTCCCAACGACTGGTAAAAATGCTCTTGGACCAATTTATCTAACCCTTTGTCGTAATGAGTTTCAATAAATTTCTTTAGAATATAATAAGGAAAGTCACTATATCTATATCTTAATTTATCCAACAGTTCAGATTCTCTGATAATTTTTTGAATAGAGTCCTGATAATCTGACCGTAAATACAGGTTTTTAGTAACTTCAATATTGAAAGTATCAGTTTTACTAGTTCTATAATATTTTTCACTTGGTTTTTTTGTGATCGAATCTAAAGTATGATAATAAAAAGGTTCCCACGGACGTAATCTAGCATAATGAGAAAGCATTTTTTTGATTGTAATATCTTTTTTATTCGATTCTTTATACTCTGGTAAAATATCTGACAGCTTACTATCTAATGAGACTAAACCCTGTTCTTCAAGCTCCATTAGAAGTGGTAAAGTAGCTAGAATTTTAGTTAAAGAAGCTACATCATAAATATCATCAAAAGAGACCTTTTCATTTCCTTCATAGGTATGCTTCCCAAAATTTTTATTATATATTACTTTTCCTTTTCTAGCAATTAATAACTGAATACCAGGCGTCATTTTTTTTTGAACTGCCAATTGAGCGATAGAATCAACTTTTTCTAATTTTTTAGAACTCATACCAACACGTTCAGGGAGCGTGTACCCTAAACGTTTAATCTCATTATATTCTATTCCAAAACCTGTACTGAAATTATCCCTTATAGAAACAGGTAATATTCCTTTAGCCTCTAATGCTCCAAAAATAATTTGGGCTGATTTTTGTTGAGCTATTTCACTGTTTTGATAGCTTACTACGATACTCTTTATATTTTCAATAGACTTTAAATCTAGTAGCGCATAAGGCTTAACAAAAACATCAAGAATAACGTCATGAGTTCTGGAAATTTCTTGCAAACAAGCTAAGTCTTTATCCGAAAACTTATAAGATTTCCATGGGCTAGCATTAGATTTATGAAAACCTATTACAACCGTATTATATACCTGAAGTTTGCCCATTAAGTCATCTAGTTCATTAACTTTAACATGGTGTACTTTGGTATACTTTTTAAGTTCATCAAAAAACATAGAACCGCTATCATCACCTAATTGCACATAGGCAATTTTCTTGGTTTCTAATTGCCTTAATGGAAGCAAATCATTATCATTTTTAATAACGGTAACAGCGTTTTCAATTAATTCTTCGTATAATATATCGTCTTCCAGTCTATTTAAATCTGCTACCAAATTAGATAACCCAACAGGTTGATAATTATGTAACCCAACTTTATACTTTGCCTGAAGAATCTTTTTCACAGAGTGAGCCAAACGTTCTTCAGAAATCTCACCATTATTGTAAGCTCGAACTATTTTTAAAATACCTATTTCTGGGTCTTCAGACATGAGCATCACATCATTACCTGCTTTAAAAGCAGCTAAATCAATATCTCCAGTTAAATCGAAATCTGCTGCACCCTTCATAGTAAGCGCATCTGTAAAAATTAATCCTTGGAATCCTAAGGAATCTTTTAAAATATTACTTATGATATTTTTTGACAATGAAGAGGGATACCCTGTTTTAGTTTCTAGACTTGGCACGTTCAAGTGAGCCACCATCACACTTGAAAGACCCATTTTTATAAGCTTTTTGTACGGGTATAATTCAACAGAATCAATGCGTTTTGCATCAAAATTTATAGTTGGCAACGTTTTATGAGAGTCTTGATCAGTATCACCATGTCCCGGAAAATGTTTAGCATTTGCCAATACGCCTGCATTTTGCATACCTTTCATAAAAGCAAGTGCCTTGTCTGTGACATTATCTCTATCTTCACCAAATGACCTATTTCCGATAATAGGGTTATTAGGATTGGTATTAATATCAACAACCGGAGCAAAATTAAAATGGACTCCGATGCGTTTGCAATGTTCACCAATGTGTTTTCCTGTTTTTTCAATCAAGGCATTATTTTTAATGGCTCCTAGAGTCATGTTCCATGGAAACGCATAGGTAGAATCTAATCGCATACTCAAGCCCCATTCAGCATCCATACCTATTAACAAAGGAATTTTAGAAATTGATTGTAATTCGTTATTTAACTTAGCCTGTTTAATTGGACCGCCATTGGAATAAATTATACCACCAATATGCTGGTTACGTATGAGCTTCACAATTTTATTTTTTGTAGCCGCATCCTGATTAGACATGACCTGTACCATGTACAACTGCCCTACTTTTTCTTTTAAGGAAAGGGAGTTATAGACACTATCTACCCATTTTTTTTGAGACTTTACATCACTAGAAAGCAAAGGATTTTGAGTGCTTTGTCCTTGTAGGTTATAGAAAACAAAAAATAAAACTATTATGGTTAAGAGTTGACGCATGAGTAAAACTATTGTGACTATTAGCAAAAACAGTTATTAACACTAATAATCATGCCAAAATACTACTTTTAACAAGAAGATAAAAAGACTTTAAGATAGAATTATAAAGAAGAAATGAACTACTATTCTAACAAATCAATATGTCTATCGTGATATCCTAAAAGATATAAAACACCATCAAGACCAATACTCGAAATAGAGCTTTGGGCATTATCTTTTACTGTTGGTTTTGCATGAAAAGCAATGCCTAAACCTGCAAGATTTAGCATTGGCAAATCATTAGCACCATCACCAACAGCAATAGTTTGATTGATATGTATGCCTTCCTTTTGGGCGATTTCCATGAGGTATTCAGCTTTTTTCTCCCCATTGACTATCTCTCCAATGTAATTGCCTGTTAGCGCACCGTTCTTGATTTCTAATTGGTTGGCATATACATAATCTATACCTAATTCTTTTTGCAAATAATGGCCAAAGTAGGTAAACCCACCCGATAAAATAGCTGTTTTAAAGCCATAACTTTTCAAGGTATCAATAAGCCTTCTAGCTCCTTTGGTTATTGGTAAATTAACAGCCACATTATGCAATACATCTTCACTGAGTCCTTTTAAAAGCTTCATACGCTTTTCAAAACTTTCATTAAAGTCTATTTCCCCTTGCATTGCAGATTCAGTGATAGCTTTTACCTGCTTACCAACCCCAGCTAATTCTGCTAATTCATCAATGACTTCAGTTTGAATTAAGGTAGAATCCATATCAAAACAAACCAAACGTCTGTTTCGACGATAAATATTATCTTCTTGGAAAGCAATGTCTACATCTAAGTCATGAGAAATCTGCATGAATTTTTCTGTAAATTCAGCTTTGTTATCAATTTTTCCTCTTATGGACAACTGTATAGAAGCCCTAGGATATTCTTCAGACTTAATTAAAGATAAACGCCCAGTGAGACGTTTAATAGAATCAATGTTTAAGTTTTTATCAGAGATAACTTTTGTTACTTCAGATATTTGTTTTGCTGCCAATTTCTCACCAAGAATGGTTATAATATATCTATCCTTTCCTTGAAGATTAACCCAATCTTCATAATCTGGCAGTGAAATTGGCGTAAACTTAGCGGTAATACCTAACTCATAGGCCTTGAACAATAAATCCTTTAAAACTGCTGCCGACTTTTTCCCTGATTGAATTTCGAACATCATCCCTAGTGACAAGGTATCATGAATATTGGCTTGACCAATATCTAACACTTTGGCTCCATATTCGGCTAATACCGATGTTAGCCCCGATGTTAACCCAGGTTTATCTTGCCCTGAAATGTTTAATAAGAAAATTTCTTTAGCCATAAGTTTCCTGTTTTCACTTTTAAAGCTGTAAAAATCACTATTCTGTTTGAAATATGAAAGTTAATACTGTGAATTGTTAATTAAGAAATCTATTGTGCCAACTTTCGCTTGCAGGAACTTCCCAGTTTTCATTGAACTCGGCAATATTAGTAACTAAATTATTAAAGACAATGGTGTTTTTAGAAACTGATCTGTCTTTAGCCATTTTTTTAAAATCTGTTAATGACTTATAAGCAATAAAGTCTCCTTGTTTGTAAGACACATTCATTTTATCCATCAAATCAACATGATACTCTTTTTCTAACTGTTGTATAAAATGGACTGAGGCATCTATTGAACAACCTGTAGCGTTATTTAAGTTTTGATTCAATCCAATAACAATAAATCGCTTATATTTAACTAGATATCCAGAATGCAAGTCACTGCCATGGGCAGTCCAATTTTCTATAAAAGTTTCCAGTTTTGAACTAATTTCAGCTATTTCGTCTTCTGTAAAAGAGCGGTTGGCTTGGTAAATCCAAACTCTTGATTCTTCAGGCAATGTATTGAAATCTACTAACATTATTCTTTAAGTTCAATATATTTAAGCACTTTTTTCTTTGTATAGGTTTGTTCACTCAAATCGTAAAAATTACGTTTTTCGTAATAAACTTCAAAAGTCTTTCCAACATTACGTTTTTTTAATAATTCCTTTCCTGTAAACTGATCGACTATCAAAAAAGTTTGTTCTTTATCAAAATCATCTTTAAATTTAATATACGAGATTACATCGTTATGAATAGTTTCAAGAGAAACTGTCATTGACAAACTTAAAACATCTTTTTCTGCTGGTGGTGGTGGCGTTTGGTCATTCAAACCTTCATCTATAATTTCATCTAATTGGTCATCTGAAAAAATGGCCATAAAATCAGCCCCACAGGTAGTCACCATTTTTATTCCTACTTCTTCTCCCAAAGCCTCAAAATCTAATCCAACTCCCAAATTCTTAGTTTCTTCAGATTCTGATTTTCTTTTATTAAAACTTTTTAATAAACATATGCCTAAGGCTACCTCTTTTTGCTGCATCGATTTAGCTTGAGTAAAAGCTTCTGGATCATTCTTTATACACTCGCAAGTATCTTCTGCGATTAACTGCAAAACTTCATCTCTGGTTTTGCCTTGAGCCGAAATACTTATTGTTAATAAAATGCAAGCAATAGTTGTTAGGTTTTTTAACATGTGATAGGGTTTATTATCATAATTCTTCTGAATTAGCAATTAATTCAGCAATATCTAAAACAGAAATTTCTAATTCTTTTTCTTTTGCTTTTACACCATCAGTCATCATAGTATTGCAATAGGGACAAGCTGTGGCGATAATATTGGGGCTAGTTTCAAGGGCACCTTCCGTTCTTAGAACATTAATGTCTTTGTCTCCTTTTTCAGGCTCCTTAAACATTTGTGCTCCACCAGCGCCACAACACAAAGCATTGTGTTTATGCAGTTTCATTTCAACAATAGTTGCTTTGGTGTTATTTAGAACTTCTCTTGGTGCATTATATTCGTTATTAGCTCTTCCTAAATAGCAAGGGTCATGAAAAGTTATGCGCTTTCCTTTGTATAGGCTACCTTTAACTTTTAATCTTCCAGATGTTATTAATTCTTGAATGAACTGTGTGTGATGAATGACTTCATAATTACCTCCCAAACCAGGGTATTCGTTTTTTAAACAGTTATAGGAATGAGGGTCACAAGTTACTATCTTTTTTATTTCATAAGCATTTAAAACTTCAATATTCATTAACGCCTGCATTTGGAATAAGAACTCATTACCTGCACGTTTGGCAACATCACCTGTACAGCTTTCTTCAGTTCCTAAAACTGCAAAATCAACATTGGCTTTGTTTAATATTTTAACAAAGGCCTTTGTTATTTTTTTTGCTCTATCATCAAAACTTCCGGCAGACCCAACCCAAAATAAAACCTCAGGCTGTTTGCCTTCTGAGATAAAATCTGCCATAGTTGGCACTTTTAATTCATTACTCATGTAATTAGGTTATTTTGAATTATTCATTTTTCCAATTTAAACGATCCATTTGGTTGTATGGCCAAGGTGCACCATTATTTTCAATATTAGTCATCATATTGTTGAGCTCTGCTGGTGCTGCACTTTGCTCCATGACTAAATAACGACGCATTTCTAATATTATGGATAACGGATCTATACTTACTGGACACTCTTCAACACAAGCATTACAGGTCGTACACGCCCAGAGTTCTTCATGTTTTATATAATCGCCAAGGAGTTGCTTTCCGTCGTCTTTGAATTCCCCTTTATTAGCGTCTATATTCTTACCTACTTCTTCCAAGCGGTCTCGGGTGTCCATCATAATCTTACGCGGTGAAAGCTTTTTTCCTGTGAGGTTTGCTGGACAAGAAGAGGTACATCTTCCGCATTCTGTACATGTATAAGCGCCTAGTAATTGTACCCAACTTAAATCTTGCACATCACTAGCACCAAATTTTGAAGGCATTTCTCCATCTGCTCCTTCGGGTGGTGCCGCAAACGGATCTACATTTGGATCCATCATTAACCTCACTTCCTTTGTAACTGACTCTAAATTATTAAATTGTCCTTTAGGCTTTAAACTACCATAATAGGTATTAGGAAATGCCAAGAGGATATGCAAATGCTTTGAGAAATATAGATAATTTAAAAAAGTTAAAATACCCAAGATATGTAACCACCATGCTGCACGCTCTACAATAACAGCACTACTATAATTAAAACTATCAAAAAGTGGTGTTAAAAATTGACTAACAGGATAACAACCTGCATTAGCATAATCATTATCTGGTGCTCCAGGCATCATTTGAATGGTTAAATCTGCTGCATTCATTATTAAAAATAAACACATTAAAACCACTTCAAAATATAATATGTAGTTAGCATCATTTTTAGGCCAACTGGTCATTTCTTTATTCCAAAAACGATTGATTTTAATAACGTTTCTGCGAATCCAGAAAACAACTACAGATACTATTACCAGTAACGCTAAAATTTCAAATGATCCAATTAGAAAATCATAAAAACCACCCATAAAGGCAAAAACTCGGTGCGTACCAAGCAATCCATCTATTATGATTTCTAAAACTTCTATGTTGATAATAATAAAACCAACATACACTATAACGTGTAAAATACCTGCAATGGGACGCCGCACCATTTTACTTTGCCCAAAGGCAATGCGCATCATATTTTTAAAACGTTCTGGCTTATTATCGCTTACATCAATATCTTTACCAAGTTTTATATTTCTTATGAGTTTTTTTACATTTTTAGTAAAATAACCAATGCCTAACACTAAGGTGATTGCAAACAAAATATTTGGCAAATACTGCATACTAATTATTTTCTTCTTCTGAGTAGGGTATTTCCTTTTTAGATAGTATTCTAAAGTAACGTTTTGGATGCAGTTTTATATCTCTTAAAAGCTCTTCTAGTTCTCCGGTAGCACCTTCTAAATTATTGTATAACGCATCGTCTTTTAAAAGTTTACCCATAGAGCCTTTACCACTTTCCATGTTGGCCAAAATAGTATTGAAATTGTTTAGTGTAGACTCTAAATTTCTAATAGTTTGCCCAATATTAGTATTAACTAGTGAATCTGATACTTTTGAAAAGTTTAGAGAAATATTATCAACATTTTCTAAGGTACTATTTAGCTTGTCTTTATTAGTTATAACCAAGGCATCAATAGATTTTGATGTATCTTTGAAATTGCTAATTATTACACTCAAATCTGCAATACTATTTCGCAAATTAACTTTCGTTTTATCATCAAAAACTTCGTTAATATTTGTTAGTGATTGTTCAGTATTACCTAATACCGCTTCAATTTTCTCCTGAAGTGGTGTTAATTTTTGATTCACTAACTCGCTTAAACCAGCTTGCACACTCCCCGCTAAGGTATCACCAGATTCTGCATTTGCAGCATTATCGAAAGCAGGTACAATAGCAACCGCTTTGCCACCAATTAATCCAGTTTCGTATAACTCTGCTTTACTATTTTTAGAGAATTGAAAATCACTATCAACTAATAATTCTACAATTAAATTTGCAGAACCGTCATCTTTAAAAGTGATTTTCGACACTTTGCCAACAACTTTACCACTGATGGTAACAGGCATTGAAGGCGTTAAACCCTCAACATTAGCATATTCTGTGTAAAAAATTCTAGAAGAGTCTAGTAGATTTTGACCCTTTAAGTAATTATAACCAAAAATCAGCAGTACAATTCCTGACAATACTAATACGGCTGTTTTAACTTCTTTGGATATTTTCAAAATAAATTCGTTTATAGAACAAATTTAAAATAAATTTAATTTAGAACAGAGCTAATTAGAAATTGTTTTTAAAGCATCTATCAGAGGGATTTTTTTTCCATCCTTAAAAGCTACTACAAAGCAAGATTTATAGCCTTTTTTTTTGGCTTCTTCTTCTAATTGTTTTGTGGCTTCGTAATTTGAGGTATTACCATAGAAGTATTTAAACAAACTTCCTTCTCTAATTGATGAAATATTATTTAAACCTTTAAAGTTATAGGGTTTCGTTTCTAATTCTTTAGAACTAGCCGCTATTTGAACCTTAAATTCAATACTCTTTGAAGGTGGTTCCGTAGTGGTATCTTCAACAAAAACAACATCATTGGTGTTCACATTTAAATACTGAAGATACTTTTCAATAGCGTTAAACAAGGATTTAGTCATTAATTCTTTACCTCGTTTTGAGTTTAAGAAATCTTCTTCCTTTTTATGCGTTAAAAATCCAAGTTCTACTAGTACACTGGGCATATATGTGTAAGCTAGTACATAAAAAATATTCTGTTTAACCCCTCTACTTTTCCGCTTTGCAGTAACCTGAAATTCATCTTCAATATATCTTGCAAGTTTAATACTGTGATCTAAATATGCCTCTTGTGCAATCATAAGCCCAAGAACAGATTCTGGAGAGTCCGGATTAAAATCTTTATAAACTTCGGTATCGTCTTCTAAAGCAATTACACTATTCTCTCTTTTTGCTACTTCCAAATTTTGTTTGTTCTTTGTAGTACCCAAAACATATGTTTCAGAACCATAGGCAGTACCTGTTTTTCCAGGTTGGGCATTACAGTGAATGGAGATAAATAAATCGACATCTTTTTTATTTGCTAAAACGGTTCTACCATTTAAAGTAGGGTAAATATCATTACTCCTTGTGTAAACCACATTAACCGCTGGTATTTTTTGTTGAATCATTTTTCCTAAGGCCAATGAAACATCAAGTGCAATGTCTTTCTCTGTAGTTTTATATCTTCCAGTACCCGGAGTTCCTGAATCTTTTCCCCCATGACCTGGATCAATCATGATAACAAAATTATTTGATACTTGAGCATTAGCAGTTGTGTTATAGGAGAGTGTTAATACTATTATAATAGATACGAAAAGTGATAATCTGTACGTTTGCATCATTGTTATTAACGTCTAAAAAATGGGGTTATTACTTAGCATTTTTGATGTTTATTTTATTTTAAAATTTAAACCAAACACCGAAAAATATATGTAATTTTGGCTTTTCAAAAATCGAGCCATACTTTTACAAAAATACATTAAAAGCGTTGCACAGAAACAACTTTAAAATACTTTTTGCTCTAAGTTTTACAGTGTTTATTAACACGTTTGGCTTTAGCCAAGACATCCCAAAAAAAGGAAAACCTATAAAGGCTGTTGAAGATGACAGCTTAGTTGTTGATATTGCCGTTCCTAATATTGAAGTACCCGTATTGTCTGAGAAAAGTCAGGACTCCACCTTTACAGATTCTATTAAACCAAAAGAATTATTAGAATACACTGTTAAATATTCTGCCACAGATTACACAAAATTTAATCATAAAAATCAAAAGTTATATCTCTATAACAATGCTAGAATAGATTATGGAGATATGAATATAACTGCTGGAAGCATTACCATTGATTACAACACCAATATGGTTTATGCAAAAGGGATTACAGATACTGTTTCAGGATATACACAAAAACCAGTATTTACTCAAGGCACTAATGTTGTAGAACCAGACTCCATTATCTTTAATACAGACTCAAAAAAAGCACTCATATACAATTCTGTAACTGAACAGGGTGAGGGGACCGTTATAGCTAGCCTAACCAAAAAAGAAAACGACTCCGTATACTTTATAAAAAATGCAAAATATACTACCGCTACAGATCTTGATGATCCTGATTATTACATAAGACTTTTAAAAGCTAAAATTGTTCCTGGAAAAAAAATTGTAACTGGAGCTGCAGGAATGTATATTTATGATGTTCCTACCCCTATTTGGTTACCATTTAGCTTTTTTCCTCAAAGTGAAAAACACACTTCTGGTGTTTTAATACCCACCTTTGGCGAACAAAACGACCGGGGTTACTTTTTACAAAATGGTGGCTATTATTTTGCAATCAATGACTATGTTGATTTGGCTGTTCTTGGTGATTATTATACAAATGGCAGCTATGGTTTGAGGTTAGAAAGTACTTATGCCAAAAGATATAGATTTAGGGGCAATTTAGCATTTAGATTTGAAAACTTAATCTCTAGTGAACGGGGTTTCCCAGATTATTCAAAAAGTACTATTTACAACCTACGGTGGTCTCACAGTCAAGATTCTAAGGCAAATCCTAATTCAAGGTTTTCTGCCTCTGTTAACTTAGGTAGTAGTACGTATTACAGAAACTCGCTTAATCAGATTAACGCGGGTAGTAACTTTTTAACCAATACTTTAAATTCATCGGTTTCATATTCTAAGACCTTCCAGGGAGAGCCTCAGGTAAATTATAGTGTAACTGCTACACATACACAAAATACACAATCACAATCTGTTAGTATGACACTTCCAACATTTCAAGGAAGCATCGGTAGAATGTATCCGTTTGCATCAAAAACAGGTACAAAAAAGGGAATTATTAAAAATGTGAATTTACAATACAATTTAAGAGGGGAAAATAGAATTCAAACAACAGATTCTCTCTTCTTTAAAAAAGAAATGTTTGATGATGCTAGAGCTGGGTTTCAACATACTATACCACTAACCACAAACTTTAAAGTATTTAAACATTTTAGTGTTAGTGCAGGTACAAATTATAATGAAGTCTGGTCATTTAATACTATTAAAAAGACATATGATTATTCTACTAGAGAAACTATTACCGAAGATATTAACGGATTTGATTCTTTTAGAACTTACAACTTTAGCACTAGTATAGGTACAACAGTTTACGGCATGTTTAATTTTGAAAAAGAAGGAAAAGATCCTAAATTAATGGCCATTAGGCATGTCATGAGACCTTCTGTAAGCTATAATATAAACCCAGCCTTTGATAAATACTATGAAAGCGCCGAAGTTATTAATGCAGACGGATTAACGCAAGGTGAACTAGATGCTATACAAAGTTCTAATAATTTGGAGTATTCTAGATTTGAAGGCTCTATTTTTGGGTCGCCTGGTAGGGACTTTTCAAGTTCTATGGGTATTTCTATTGCTAATAATCTAGAGGCTAAAATAAAAGATAAAGACACAACCAAAACAGAACCAAAAAAGATTAAACTTTTAAACTCTTTAAACTTTTCTAGTTCCTATAATTTTGCTGCAGATTCATTGAAATGGAGTCCTGTTAGAGTTAATGGAAGCACCCAGCTTTTTAATAACCAAATGAGTATTAACTTTGGCGCCACTTTAGATCCTTATGCCCTAGACAATAACAATGCTAGAATTAATAAATTTAACATAGATAATGGCGGTAGCCTATTTAGGCTAACCACTGCTAATCTTACTGCTAGTTGGTCTTTGTCTAATAAAGATAAAGGTAAAAAGAAAGACACCGATAATGTGGCTAGTGATAATCCTGAAGATGTCCTACCAAAAAATATAGATTATGCTAATCAGCAAATAGGTAGAGATGAAGATGAAAATGGGGATAATGAAAATGAAGAAGGTGTAAATTTTTACAATCATAAAATTCCATGGAATTTACGTTTAGCATATGCTATTAACTACTCTAATAGTAGAAGACAAAACGAAATATCATCCCATTCCCTAATGTTTTCTGGTGATATTGATTTAACCACTAAATGGAGTGTTGGAGCCTCATCTGGTTACGACATAAAAAATCAAGGTTTTACTTATACACAACTGCGATTTTCACGAGATTTATTAAGTTGGAAAATGGATTTTAGTTGGATACCATTTAGTGAAAGAACTTCATGGAATTTCTTTATTGGTATTAAATCAAGTATTTTGCAAGACTTGAAGTACGAAAAACGTAGACAACCCGATCAAAGGTTGTAAATAGAAATATCAATCATATGAAAAAGATTATTACTACAGACAAGGCTCCTGCTCCATTAGGTCCCTATAACCAAGCAATTCTTAGTGGTAACACCCTATATATTTCGGGGCAAATAGCCATAAATACAGAGACTGGGAAACTTATTTTAGACACCATTACATCTGAAACACACCAAGTAATGAAAAATCTTAAAGTTGTTTTAGAAGCAGCAGGTATGACTTTTGAAAATGTGGTTAAATCTTCAATTTTCATAAGTAATATGGATAATTTTATCACTATCAACGAAGTCTATGGCAGTTATTTTAATGAAGCCACGGCCCCAGCTAGAGAAACGGTTCAGGTAGCTAGATTACCTAAAGATGTTAATGTTGAAATTAGTATGATTGCCATAAAATAATTTCCTTTTCATAATAAAAAAAATTAATTTTGAGTAAAGCCCATCACTCAGAATAGCATGCGAATAGAATACGATATAAAATTAGGTTTTAAAGACGTCATGATACGCCCCAAGCGTTCTACTTTAAAAAGCAGATCAGAAGTCACATTAGATAGAGAATTTAAATTTTTACATAGCCCAATAACATGGTCTGGAATTCCAATAATGGCTGCTAATATGGACACCGTTGGTACTTTTGACATGGCTAAAGCTTTATCCAGCAAAAAGCTTTTTACTGCTATACATAAACATTATTCCTTAGCAGATTGGAATGTATTTGCATCAAATTTATCTGAAGATGAATCAAAATACATAGCCGTAAGTACCGGTATAAGTAAACAAGACTTTGAAAAATTAAACGACATTTTAAAGTTCAATACTAATTTAAAATTTATTTGTATTGATGTAGCCAACGGATATTCTGAACATTTTACAGATTTTGTGAGACAAACAAGAAAACTATATCCAAGTAAAGTTATTATAGCTGGTAATGTTGTTACTGGTGAAATGGTTGAAGAGTTATTACTTTCTGGAGCCGATATTGTAAAAGTTGGTATTGGCCCTGGATCTGTATGTACAACGCGTATTAAAACAGGGGTTGGATACCCACAACTATCTGCTATAATAGAATGCGCAGATGCTGCTCATGGTCTGGGAGGTCAAATTATTAGTGATGGCGGATGCTCTATTCCTGGTGATATAGCCAAGGCTTTTGGAGCTGGAGCCGATTTTGTGATGCTTGGTGGTATGTTAGCTGGCCACGATGAAAGTGGTGGTAAAAAAATTGAGAAAAACGGAAAGACTTATAAACAATTTTATGGTATGAGCTCTTCTACCGCAATGGAAAAACATATAGGAGGTGTTGCCGATTACAGAGCTAGCGAAGGAAAAACTGTTGAAGTACCTTACCGAGGCGAAGTAGAATCTACAGTGCAAGATATTTTGGGTGGTCTTAGAAGTACCTGCACCTATGTTGGAGCAAAACGTTTAAAAGAACTTACCAAGAGAACTACTTTTATTAGAGTTGCAGAACAGGAAAACCAAACATACTCCGAATAAAAAAGGGCATTACTTTAAATCATAATACCCTTTTTTCTAACAAACCAAACTATATATTTACAAAATAGAATTTACGGTACCAGAACAGCGTCTATAACGTGAATAACTCCATTTGTTGCTTGTACATTTAATAAACTGGGGTCTAACATAGCGTTACCATCTAATGTTAGGTTATCTAAATCAAGATTGAATGCGCCATTTAAAGTAGTTACAGGGCCACTAGTTAAGTCGCTTGAATAAACACGGCCTTCAACTACATGATAAAGAAGTATACTTGTAAGCAGAGCTATGTCTTCTTCTGTATCAAAATCATCCAAGGAATCATAATCAGGCAAGTTATTTAATAAATCCATAAATGCTTGATTTGTAGGCGCAAAAACTGTTAATTGCTCGTAAGGACCTTCACCCATTAGCACTCCTGCTAAACCAGCTTTTGTGGCTGCTGCTAGTAGAATGGAAAACTCTGGAGCAAAGCTTGCCGCTTTTTCTACTAAATTCATGGTTGGCGGGGACAATACTTTATCTATTACATGAATAACCCCATTTGTAGACTGAACGTTAGGCATAACAACATTAGCGTCATTAATCATAACCCCCATACTTAAATCAACTTCAACAGCTGCACCATTCGCTGTTGGTACAAACCCGTTGCTTAATTGATTACTAAAAACATAACCACCAACAATATGATATTTTAAAATACTAGCTACTAGCATTGGGTCAAGACTCTCTATCGTAGTTATTGCAGCGTCAGAATCTGCTACACCTAGGAAATCTACAAATGCTTGATTCGTAGGGGCAAAAACAGTTTCAGGCATTGAATCACCCAAAGCGCTAGCTAAATTAGCATGAACAGCAGCCGCCAGTAAAACTGAAAAATCAGGGTTGGATGACGCTATTTCAGCTGTGGTCATTGAAGGAGGAAATAATACGCTATCTATTACATGAATAACTCCATTTCTAGCTTTTATATCTGCCATGGTTACCCTAGCATTATTTACAAGCACACCATTATCTATGTTAATGATGACTTCTGCACCATTTGCTGTTGGAACTGAACCATTTTCTAATTGGTTACTATAAACTGTTGCCCAAACCACGTGATACAACAGAATGTCAGCTAAATTATCAACTTCAGTAACGTTTTTGGTTGTAATCCCTAATGCTGCAAAAGCGTCATCGGTGGGAGCAAAAACCGTTAGCCTGTTTCTAGATACAGTACTTGCTAACTTGGTTCTTGCAAGGGCCTTACTGAGTACATCAAAAGTGGGTTCGTAGTCACCATCCTTACTTTCAGTAGCTTTGGCTGTAATATCTTGACCACTACCATAGCTTTCAAGTACTTCAACTAGATCAGGTAAACCCGAATTTAAATCAATAGTATCTACTTCTTCATTACTACATGAAAAAATCGTAAAGAGAAATAGTAGAATAGGGAGAAAAAATAGGTAGATTTTGGGGAGTCTGTTTACTGTTAATGCTGTCTTCATTTTGTTTAATATTTTTTAATTTTAGTTAAACATAATAATTTTGTTTAACTTTTTATTATTTATATTAAACATTTTAGATTAAATAACATAAAAATACGCCGAAACGCATTTTTTGAAAACAAATTTTGTAATTTATTTATTCCGTTAATCTCTTAACAATAGATCTTGTAGGTAAAATTTTGCTAGTATGTTCAATACTTGGTCCAGCCACCCAAACAGTCTTATAAGTGGCTTTAGTTGCTGCATTTTTAGTGGCGTTCATACCAATAGAAAAGCGAATCATCTTCACCCATTTTTTCAATTTTCTATTTTTGTTAAGCAAATTTTCAATCCATGTAGCTTTGGTTCCTATTTTTTTAACATAAGGCGTATTGATGACCGTACAAGGCGTTCCAGAAATACGCTCGGTCATAACAATATCTTCAGCTCCATAGTCAACACAGGCTTGTTTATATTCATCGGTTACTTGAGCTTCATTTGACGCTATAAACGGACTCCCTACTGAAACTCCTGCAGCTCCATAACTAATCATTTTTTCAACATCGGCCTTACAACCTACACCACCAGCAGAAATTATGGGAATATTACAATGCTCAACCAATTCAGTAATTAAATCTTTTGGAGATATATTTCCTCTATGCCCACCTGCCTGATTATTAACAGCAATAATAGCATCTGCTCCTAAGTTTTCAACTTTTTTTGCAAACTTTAAATCTACCACATCACAGAACACTTTTATTCCGACTTTGTGTGCTTTCCTAATTGTTTCTTCTGGGCTTCCTAAAGATGTTATAATAAAATCGCAACCCTCTTCACAAATAACTTCTAACTGACTTTTACACTTGACATTAGATTTGTTAACGATTAAATTAAATCCAAACGCACCTCCTTTAACCTTAGCTTTTTTTAGAGCTTTTGCTGCTAATCGTAATTCATCAAGAGTTCTAAAATTGAGGGCAGGAATGCAGCCTGCAATACCACTTTTCATAGCTTCTGTAACCATATCTACATTAGATACCAAAAACATAGGCGCCTGAATAATAGGATGTTTAATTTCTAGCAAATCGGTTAGATTATTTGACATTTAAAATTAATATTTCAACAAATATAAAAATATTATGCATGCATAACAACTTAAAATCAGATAGTTACAATTATCAATGATTAAAAAAAGGCTAACCATTTGGTTTAATGATATTTATCATATTTTTACTATGCATGCATAGTTATTTTTGATGCATTTAATTACAAAACCATTACATCATGAAAAGAATACTTTTAGCGTCTTTTTTAATAATACTTTCGCTACAATTAAACGCACAAATTATTGAATTACCTGATGCAGTAATTTATTTGAACTCGGACTATTTGAATGCTATCGATATTGAAAATGCTCCAGAACGTGTCAAAAAACTAGAAGAAGCCGTTTTAAATTATAATAATACAGCTATATCTGATCTTTATGATGATAAAAAAGACATATATCTCGTGTCTTTTAATATACCAGAAGGCAAAATTATAGCGTCTATTAACAAAAAGGGAGAAATTATTAGAACTTTAGAAAAATATAATAATGTTAGACTACCATTAGAAGTTATGCAAGCTATATCAAATCGCTTTCCTAATTGGGGGATTGTTGAAGATATTTATCATATAAAATACCACTGTGAAAGCGATAGCTTAAAAAAGGAATACAAAGTTAAGATTAAAAACGAAGACCAAATACTAACGATTAAAACTAACGAAAAGGGTGATTTTATTTAATTTGTAAAACGATAATACCCACATTTTAAATAAGCTCCCTCTGGGAATGTAACTGGATGATCTAAATCATGTTGAGTATTCATTATATTTTTGAACACCCTTTTTTGCTTCTTAAGAGTCTGGGTATTAATATCAAAAAAGGATTGTGCCAATACTCTCGAAGAGCAGGATGCCAATACTAAAAGTCCATTTTTAGCTGTTAGCTTCTCTCCTAGTTCTGCTAATTGTGCATATTTCTTTTTAGCTAACTCTATTTCAGATTGTTGTTTAGCAAAACTAGGTGGGTCTATAACTACAACATCAAAAGTTTCTCCTTTTATTATTAGTCTTTTTAATTCTTCAAACGCATCTCCTAAAATAGTTACATGTTTTCCTGAATAATTATTCCGCTTTCCGTTTTCAATTGCAATTTCAAGTGCTTGTTTGCTAATATCTAAACTGGTTACTTCGGTTGCTCCATTGTATAGGGCATGTACCGAAAACCCTCCAGCATAAGAGAAGACATCTAATACGGTTTTACTTTTACTAAATTCACCTACCTGTTTTCTGTTAGCACGATGGTCTAAAAAATAACCTGTTTTATGTCCTTTAATAACATTGGCCGAAAACTTAACATTGTGCTCAACAAACTCAATAATTTCATTTTCTAATTCACCATAAACAACTTCACCATCCTTCAATTGATGATTTTTTGATTTTTGAAGACTTCTACTTAACCTAATTACTATAGTTTCAGCTTTAGAAATTTTTTGTAAGCTTTCTAAAATGCTTTCTAGATAAGGTAACCAAATTTCAGAATATAACTTTACCACTAAAACTGTGTTGTAAACATCGGCTATAAGTCCAGGAAATCCATCATTTTCACCAAAAATCAATCGATAACTATTAGTGTTTGTTTTTAGTAATTCTTTACGCTTTACAAAAGCCTTTTCAATGTTTTTTAAAAAAAACGACGCATTAACTTCGGAAGAACCTAACAGAATCATTTTGATGCTAATAGGTGAATTGGCATCATAGAGTCCCAATCCTATGACTTTATTTTTATGCTTTCCAAAAATAATAGCTAAGTCACCTGTCTTGGCACCACTACTTATTTTAGTTATACTATTTGAAAATACCCATGGATGCCCTTTTAAAACAGAATGTTCGCCTTTAGCGCTTAATTTAACAGCTAAGTTTTTTGGAGTAAACTTTGATTTAACTTTTGATGAAAACGACATGTACTTTTAATATCTATCCAAAAGTATTGGTTTTGTAAGTTATAAAAAAACGCAACTCAATGAGTTGCGTTTTTTTTCTTATGCTAATGAGGATGCTAAAACAAGTTTAGCATAACAACAAATTATTTTACCTCTTCAAAGTCAACGTCTTCAACGTCACTACTTTCTCCTGCATCTGAACTAGCTCCAGCATCAGGTCCTGATTGTGCACCTCCTGCTTGTTGAGCTTCAGCTTGTGCTTTATACATTTCTTCGCTTGCTACTTTCCAAGCTTCGTTCATTTTTTCTAAAGCAGGGTCAATGATAGCGATATCCTTTGTTTCATAAGCTTTTTTCAATTCCTCTAAGGCTTCTTGGATTGGTTGTTTTTTATCTTCTGATAATTTATCACCAAATTCCTCTAATTGCTTCTCTGTTTGGAAAATCATTGAATCTGCCTCATTTAATTTTTTGGCAGTTTCAGCAGCTTTAGCATCAGCTTCTGCATTTGCTTCGGCATCAGCTTTCATTTTTTGGATTTCTTCTTCAGTTAATCCAGAAGAGGCTTCTATTCTAATGTCTTGTTTCTTACCAGTAGCCTTATCTTCAGCAGATACTTTAATAATACCGTTGGCATCAATATCAAACGTCACTTCAATTTGAGGGGTACCACGTCTTGCTGGTGGAATACCATCTAGGTGGAAACGCCCAATAGTTTTGTTATCTGCAGCCATTGGTCTTTCACCTTGTAACACGTGAATTTCTACTGAAGGCTGATTATCGGCAGCTGTAGAGAATACTTGCGATTTCTTAGTAGGAATGGTAGTATTCGCCTCAATCAATTTGGTAAACACGTTACCCATAGTCTCGATACCTAAAGATAATGGCGTTACGTCAAGAAGTAAAACGTCTTTAACGTCTCCAGTTAATACACCACCTTGGATACCAGCTCCTAAAGAAACAACTTCATCTGGGTTTACACCTTTACTTGGCGCTTTTCCAAAGAATTTCTCAACAGCTTCTTGTACTGCAGGAATACGTGTAGAACCACCTACTAAAATGATTTCATCAATATCACTTTTACTTAATCCAGCTGCTTTTAAAGCAGATGCACATGGCTCAATGGTACGCTTTACTAAGTCGTCTATTAACTGTTCAAATTTAGAGCGGGTTAATGTACGCACTAAGTGTTTTGGTCCACTAGCTGTAGCAGTAATGTACGGTAAATTAATCTCGGTTTGAGAAGACGATGATAACTCAATCTTAGCTTTTTCAGCAGCTTCTTTTAGACGTTGTAATGACATTGGGTCTTGTCTAAGATCCATAGATTCCTCTGCCTTAAATTCATCTGCTAACCAGTTAATGATTTTCTCATCTACATCATCACCACCTAAATGTGTATCACCATCAGTAGAAAGTACTTCAAATACCCCATCACCTAATTCAAGGATAGATACATCATGTGTTCCACCACCAAAATCAAATACCACTATTTTTTGGTCTTGTCCTTTTTTATCTAAACCGTAGGCTAAAGCAGCTGCCGTAGGCTCATTAATAATACGCTCTACCTTCAAACCAGCAATCTCACCAGCTTCTTTGGTAGCTTGTCTTTGAGAATCATTAAAGTAAGCTGGTACTGTAATCACAGCTCTGCTTACATCTTGTCCTAAGTAATCTTCGGCAGTTTTCTTCATTTTTTGAAGAATCATGGCAGATAATTCTTGTGGTGTATATAATCTACCGTCAATATCAACTCTAGGAGTATCATTGTCACCTTTAACTACTTTATACGGTACACGTTCTGCTTCACTTTTAGATTCAGAATATTTATTCCCCATAAAACGTTTAATAGAATAAACTGTCTTTGTAGGGTTTGTTACCGCTTGTCTTTTAGCAGGATCACCAACTTTAATCTCTCCACCCTCAACAAATGCAATGACTGATGGTGTAGTACGCTTACCTTCTGCGTTTGGAATTACAACGGGATCATTACCCTCCATTACCGAAACACAAGAGTTGGTTGTTCCTAAATCTATTCCAATAATCTTACTCATAATATATTTTACTTTATTGTGTTGAATATTCTTTTTAAACTCGTTTTGTAAATGTCAATCATTATGCCAATGCAATAATACTGACACAGTGTCAGCTATCAGTCTCGATTGTTGATTTGGTTTATTAATTTTACTTTATTCCCGAACTCATTAAGGAACCGTTTAATTTATTACTTTTACATGCTATTTAAACAAATAAGATATGTCCAAAGCTAAAAAAGAATATAAACGCGTTACGGTCAAATCATTGGTGGATATGAAGACTTCTGGTGAGAAAATTTCCATGCTTACAGCCTATGACTACACCATGGCAAAAATTGTTGACGGTGCTGGCGTAGATGTTATTTTGGTTGGAGATTCTGCCAGCAACGTTATGGCAGGTCATGAAACAACGTTACCCATTACTTTAGATCAAATGATTTATCACGCATCGTCTGTGATTAGGGCTATTGACAGAGCTTTGGTAGTAGTTGATTTACCTTTTGGAAGCTATCAGAGCGACCCCAAGGAAGCGCTTCGATCTGCTATTAGAATTATGAAAGAAAGTGGCGCACATTCTGTTAAACTTGAAGGCGGAAAAGAGATTAAAGAATCTATTAAACGAATTTTAAATGCCGGAATTCCCGTCATGGGACACCTTGGATTAACACCCCAATCTATTTACAAATTTGGTACTTACACCGTTAGAGCTAAAGAAGAAGAAGAGGCTGAGCAACTTATTAAAGATGCCAAAATGTTAGAACGAACTGGTTGTTTTGCCATTGTACTTGAAAAAATACCTGCATCCCTGGCTAAACAGGTTGCGGACAGTGTAAGTATCCCTATTATTGGTATTGGAGCAGGTCCTTATGTTGATGGTCAGGTTTTAGTGCTACATGATATGTTGGGAATGACTCATGAGTTTAATCCACGTTTTTTACGTCGATATTTAAATTTGTATGAAGATATGACCAACGCCATGAAGCAATATGTGTCTGATGTGAAAAGCTTAGATTTTCCTAATGAATCTGAACAATATTAACCTCTGTTAGCTATTAGCTATTAGCGAAATTAAAACTTTGCGTCATGGCGCGTTTTCGAGAAAAATAATGGCATTGAAGACTATTTCGAATAATAACAACCTTAACATTCTTTATGAGGACAATCATATCATAATCGTTAACAAACGTGCTGGCGATATTGTTCAAGGCGACAAAACTGGAGATAAGCCCCTTAGTGATGTTGTTAAGGAATATCTGAAAGCGAAATACAATAAACCTGGTAACGTATTTTTAGGCACAGTTCATAGGTTAGATAGACCTACTACAGGTATTATTGTTTTTGCACGCACCAGTAAAGCGCTACCTAGACTTAACAAGCTCTTTTCAGAAAAGAAAGCGCAAAAAACCTATTGGGCCTTAGTAAACAATAAACCTCCTAAAAAAGAAGACACCTTGATACATTGGCTTAAGAAAAACCCCAGGAACAATAAGTCCTACGCACATATAAAAGAAGTTAGCGATAGTAAAAAAGCCGTTCTGCATTATAAAGTCCTTAAAGAACTAGACAATTATCTACTATTGGAAATAAATTTGGAAACCGGGAGACATCATCAAATCCGCTCACAACTTTCTAGCATAGGCTGCATTATTAAAGGTGATTTAAAATACGGCGCTAACCGAAGTAATAAAGATGCTAGCATTCACCTTCATGCAAGACAGATTCAATTTACACATCCTGTGTCTAAAGAAGATATAAATATCATGGCACCTTTACCTAACGATCCCATATGGAATGCTTGTTTGGAGTAAATTAGATATATTTAAAAAAACTTTATTTGAAGAGCATTCCCAACATACTTTCGACACAAAAAAACTTTTTCAAAACTCAGAAAACAAAAGATGTTTCTTACAGGTTGATACTATTAAAAGCCTTGAGACTTGAAATTATTTCTAATGAACAGGCTATTTACGAGGCACTGAAGAAAGATTTTAACAAGTCGGAATTCGAGAGTTTTTTAAGTGAATACGGATTGGTGATTTCAGAACTGAATTTAGTTATTAAAAATCTGAAGAAATGGGCTAAACCTAAACGTGTCACAGCTTCTTTGCTCACGTTTCCTTCCAGAGACTATATTTACAAATCACCTTACGGCAATGTTTTGATTATTGGTCCTTGGAATTATCCATTTCTGTTAACTATGGAGCCTTTAATCATGGCCATAGCTGCAGGTAATACAGTTGTTTTAAAACCCAGTGAATTGACTACAAACACCTCTCAGTTAATTTCAGAAATTATTTCGAATGTATTTCCCAAACAGGTGGTTATTTCGGTTCAAGGTGGTGTACCTGTAGCTACAGAATTACTGACTCAAAAATGGGATTATATATTCTTTACAGGAAGTGTAGCTGTTGGGAAAATTGTTGCAAAAGCAGCAGCTAAACATTTAACCCCTGTAACATTAGAGCTTGGAGGAAAATCACCTTGTATTGTTGATGATACGGTTGATTTAAAACTAACTGCTAGACGAGTAATCTGGGGTAAATTTTTAAATGGTGGACAAACCTGCATAGCTGCGGATTACCTAATAGTTAATGACAACATCAAGGAAGTTTTTATAGAAATACTGAAAAAGGAAATTATTAGGGCCTATGGCCAAAACCCTAAAAAATCTAAAGACTTTCCAAGGATTATAAATAAGCAGCATACCAAAAGACTTGCAAAAGCACTTGATAATACTCATATTATTTTTGGAGGTGAAGTAGATATTGAAAACAGATACATTTCTCCTACACTAGTGGATTTAACAAATTTGGATTGTGAATTGATGAATAATGAAATATTTGGTCCCATACTTCCTATACTTGCCTATAAGACAGACATAGACATAGAAAACATTATTAGAACTTTTGAAAAACCTTTGGCCTTTTATGTGTTTTCGAACAATAAGTCATTTATTGATAGTACAATAAATAAATTTGAATTTGGTGGTGGTGTAGTGAATGATTTATTAATTCATTTTGGTAATCCCAAACTACCTTTTGGCGGTGTTGGTTCTAGTGGTATGGGAGCTTATCATGGTAAGCATGGTTTCGATACGTTTTCTCATGAGAAATCTATTGTAAAACGAGGTACTTGGATAGACCCACCAACACGTTACGCGCCTTATGACAATAAAAAAATGACTATCATAAGAAAAATGTTTAAGTGGTTTGGGTAATTAAAATATAATTTAACTTGGAAACCCTAACATATTACCCATACCAACAGTAAAAAGCCAACAGCCATAAATAGCATGTTCGATAGAAACCAATAAAGTAGAATTGGTTCTATAGAATGTTGAAGCAAACAATACCCCTCCTAGAAACGTAAGTACAATTACTAAGGTGTTTTTAAAGAATAAATGACCAAGGGAAAACATAATAGCATTTAAAAACAAAAAAAACTTATCATTTTTAATCAGGCATTGATAGCGCTGAAAAAAGAAGGTACGGTATACAAGTTCTTGAGGGTAAACAGACAATAAACTATAGATGAATACAATACCCACCCACATTTTGGGTTTATTCACAAGTACATTAAAAAGCAATTCCTTATTTGTAATCCAAACAAATACAGTAGTAACACCTACAATAACAACAAATTTTATAAGAGTCGTTTTCCAAAAGCGTTTCCACCTCAAATTAGAGAATATTTGAAACTTAAGTTTTTCAACTTTTATAAGTATAAATACCACATAAAAAAATCCCAGAAGCCCAATAATCATCTTAATCATAATTGGTAAATAAGAAATGGTAAAGCTTACAGGTGCTAACACAAATACTAAGAAAAACTCAATGCCTTTATAAACGATTGTTTTCATATTAGAAGTTAATGACAGTGGTATGTTTAACTTCATTTATAACAAACATACTATGAGTACTTCCTATATGCTTCAATGTTGTGAGCTTTTTAACCATAAACTCTCTAAATGCAGACATATCTGAAACTAAAACTTTTAACAGGTAGTCATAATCACCGCTTAAATGGTAGCATTCTAACACTTCGTTTAATTTGGCTACTTCTCTTTCAAAGCTCACTACATATTCTTGTATGTGTTGAACCAATTTAATATGACAAAACACAATGAAATTCTTTTCTACTTTTTGTTTATCAACTAAAGCTACATACCCTTGAATAAAACCAGCTTTTTCAAGTTTTTTTATGCGTTCATAAACAGCAGTTACAGAAAGGTTTAGCTTATTAGACAATTCTTTGTTAGTTTGTTTACTGTCTTTTTGTAAAAACTCAAGTAACTTCTTATCTGTAGCATCAAAAACCATATTCGAAATTTTTTCTAAATATACAGTTAATTCATCATATAAATGATTTTAATTCTATATTTTATATATATAATAGTTTTGTATTCTATAATTATAAATAATCATTGACTATAAGTCTATATTTCACGAAATTAGAAGTAATTAAACCATACATTATGTCTTTTAAGCCCGCAAACCATATTCAGGATTTACAGTACTTTGGAGAATTTGGAGGCGTTAATCCTTCTATTTCTGATTCTTCAACATACACATTTCTATCGGCAAAAACCATGTTCGATACTTTTGAAGGTAATGCAGATGGTTGTTATTTATATTCACGCCACTCTTCGCCTTCCAATTTATATTTAGGTGAAGCGTTGGCTGCCATGGAAGGCACAGAAACCGCCATTGTAACATCATCAGGTATGGGAGCCATTACCTCGGTTTTATTACAGTTGTGTAATGTAGGAGATCATATTATTTCAAGTAGGACCATCTATGGTGGCACCTATGCTTTTCTGAAAAATTTTACACCTAAATTCAATATAAAAACGTCTTTTGTAGATATCACCAAATTAGAATCTATTGAAAAGGCTATAGATAAAAACACAAAAATTATTTATTGTGAAGTTGTAAGTAATCCACTCCTAGAAATAGCAAATATTAAAGAAATTGCCAAAATTGCAAATAAACATCAGTTAACACTGGTTGTAGACAATACGTTTTCACCACTTTCAATTTCTCCCGCTAAACTAGGAGCTCACGTGATAATTCATAGCTTAACTAAATTTATAAATGGCTCCAGTGATACGGTTGGTGGGGCCGTCTGTGGAACTCATGAGTTGATAAACCTATTACGAAATGTTAATGATGGTGCTGCTATGTTACTAGGTGTCACTATGGATAGTCTTAGGGCAGCTTCTATTTTAAAAAATTTAAGAACCCTTCATATAAGAATGCAGCAACACAGTAAAAACGGATTATACCTTGCTCGTAAATTTGAGGCAGACGGACTTAAAACTGTTTATCCAGGATTAGAATCGCATCCATCACATAAATTATTCACCAATCAAATGAATAAGGAATATGGTTATGGAGGTATGCTAACCATTGATGTTGGGGCTTTAGATAAAGCTAATAAGCTTATGGAAATGATGCAAGAAAAAAACCTGGGGTATTTAGCAGTGAGCTTAGGTTTTTATAAAACATTATTTAGTGCTCCAGGAACATCGACGTCTTCAGAAATTCCTGCAAATGAACAAAAAGCTATGGGATTAACCGATGGATTAATCAGGTTTTCTATAGGGCTAGATGCTGATATTGAACGTACCTATAAAATGATGCGACAATGTATGGAGGCATTAGGGATTTTAAAATTTAAAAAATTAGGTAAAATAACATAATTACTTTCCTTTCATTCTTATCCAAAGTGCATTTAAGGCCTCAGATATGTTATCTTCATTTCTCTCAAAAGGTTTCATATTGAGTGCTCCATCATCGTCATGTAATAAAAAACTAAAAACAGAAGATGTTGAGTTTTCTTCTTGAGTAACCGGATAACGTAAATCATTGTATTGGTATTCATTTTCGGCCACTTTATAAATACTATAATACTGATTACTAAACCACGCCAAATCCTTAACACGTTTATACTTTTCAGTAGATAGGGCTCGTTCTTTTTTTAGTTCTCTAAAATCTGAAAAGAGATTATCTTTATCTAACAAAGAATAATAACCTACCCAATACGTAGAATCTGTTTCTGCAACACCATACCATAAAATATTATTAAAAATTGTTGGTTGGGTATACCCTCTTTTAAAATTTATTTTATTGGATTCTAATGATTTTTTAAAAACGGTATCCATATATAATTTATTCCCAAAAGTAAATAGCAAGTAGGCAGAACTAATACCAATTCCTAGTTTTAAAATAAAACGTCTTTTATTTGAAGTCCTTCTAAAAAACATCAGAACGATGAGACATAAAAGAAATGGCAAAGTGTAAATGGGGTCAACAACAGCAATATTATTTAAAGCCACTCTGTAATTGGTAAAAGGCGCAAATAATTGGGTGCCATAGGGCGTAAAACAGTCTAAAATGGGATGCGTAAATAAGGCCCAAAAGAACAGGTTTTTCCAATCTTTTAAATCGGTTGTTCCTTGTCTTTTACCAATATTGTAAAATTTAAAAGTAAGCCAACCCAAAATAATGGCAGCAAAAACAGAAAACAAAATAGAATGCATAAACCCACGGTGAAACAACATGGCGTCAATTTCGTTTCCATAAAGCCAACGGCCTACAAAAACATCTAAATCGGGAATAGTGCCTCCAATAGCTCCAAAGAGTAATGCTTTATTACCTATTTTTTTACCTAAGACCGCCTCACCACAGGCAGCACCTAAAACAATTTGAGTTAAAGAATCCATAAATGCATAATACGAATGTAAATTTACGTAAGTATTTCTATTTGCAAACATGAAGCTAAAGTTGTAACATTGAACTGCATTAAAATTTCTTATCACTTCATGGAGAGCCAAAATATAAAACCCAGAGAACCTCAAGACGAAAACATCATAGAAAACAGAGAACTTAATATTTGGGAGGCGCTTATTCCGGTTTTTGCCCTATTGGGTATGCTTTTTTACAATGTGTTTTTTGTTTATGGTGATGATGCCTTAAGTGGTAGTAATCAATTCATTCTTTTATTAGGTGCCGCAGTAGCTGCTATTGTTGGATGTTTTAATAAAGTATCTTATAAACAAATGCTTGATGAAGTTGCAGAAAATATTAAATCTACTGCTGGGGCTATTTTAATATTATTGATGGTAGGTGCTTTAGCTGGAACATGGCTTATAAGCGGTATTATCCCATCCATGATTTACTACGGATTGCAAATACTAAATCCTACTATATTCCTAGGAGCTTGCGTAATCATTTGTGCCATTATTTCCATTGCCACAGGTAGCTCATGGACCACATCAGCAACTGTTGGTATTGCCCTTATTGGTATTGCAAAAACTTTAGACGTCTCTGTGGGTATGACCGCCGGAGCCGTTTTATCTGGAGCTTATTTTGGAGATAAAATGTCTCCTTTAAGTGATACTACTAATCTAGCTCCTGCTATGGCTGGTGGTGAATTATTTTCGCATATTAGATATATGGCCTTAACAACAACACCTACAATAATCATTACTTTAATTGCCTTTGTGATAATAGGCTTGAACATTGACACTACCGGAAGTCCTGATATATCGGATAAACTTACTGCTATTAGTCAAGCTTTTCACATTTCGCCTTGGCTATTTTTAGTTCCGGTGGTTGTAATTTTTATGATAATTAAAAAAACGCCACCCTTGGTAGCGCTTTTAGTAGGTACACTTCTTGGCGGTATGGCAGCTATAATTGCCCAACCTCATATTGTGTTGGCGGTAGCTGAATCTGACTCATTAACCTTTAACGCTGCTTATAAAGGTGTTATGAATGCCATTACGGTTGATACTTCGGTAGCAACCTCGAGTACAGAATTAAATGATTTATTTTCATCTGGAGGTATGAGCGGTATGTTGGGAACTATTTGGCTCATTATTTGTGCCATGGTTTTTGGAGGGGTTATGGATGCTATAGGAGCTCTTTCAAGAATCAGTAAGTCGGTTTTAAACTTATTCGATTCCGTATTCGGATTATTCGCCAGTACGGTTATTAGCTGTTTGGGTTTAAACGCCTTAGCATCAGACCAATATTTAGCTATTGTAGTTCCGGGTAAAATGTACCAAAAAGCTTATAAAGAAAAAGGGCTTGCTCCAGAAAATTTAAGTAGAACTTTAGAAGATTCTGGAACTGTCACCTCGGTATTAATCCCTTGGAATACGTGTGGTGCTTATCAATCGGGCGTATTAGGCGTTCCGGTTATAGATTATTTAGCCTTTGCCATTTTCAATTGGTTGAGTCCGTTCATGACCTTATTATTTGCAGCATTCCGTATAAAAATTAAGCAAATTAACACAAAATAAAAAGACCAGCTAAATCCTTTTTCCATTAAGAATAAAGTAATTTATCACCTTATTTTTTTACAAATTAACAAAATACAAGGGCCTTTTTTTTATCCATATGCTATTACTATTTAATTATAAGATTTTATAATTGAATAAAATTTTTAAACATACCTAATGGATTAATTTTGCCATTGAATTTAACTGAATCATTAAAATTTAAAATCAAATTAATATGGCATTTGTAGGGAAAAAATTTCCAAATTTAAACGTAGACGCAATGAATGACATGGGCGACACTTTTAAATTAAACGTATTAGAAGAAGCAGTAAACAACAAGAAAAAAGTGGTATTGTTTTGGTACCCCAAAGACTTCACTTTTGTATGCCCAACAGAATTACATGCTTTTCAAGCAGCTTTAAGTGAATTTGAAAAAAGAAATACCATTGTTATTGGAGCCTCATGTGATACTCCCGAAGTTCACTTTGCTTGGTTAAATACCGAAAAAGATAATGGCGGTATAGAAGGGGTTACCTATCCACTATTAGCAGATTCTAACAGAAACTTAGCCTCTACCTTAGGTATTCTAGATATCACAAACGAAACCTATAATGAAGAGACTGGAGCTGTTTTGGTTGAGGGTGATAACGTAACTTACAGAGCAACGTACATTATTGATGAAGATGGTATTGTACAACACGAAAGCATTAATAATATGCCTTTAGGTAGAAACGTACAAGAGTACTTAAGATTAGTAGATGCCTTAACCCACGTTCAAGAAAAAGGTGAGGTTTGTCCAGCAAACTGGGAAGAAGGAAAAGAAGCTATGAACGCCAATAGAACTGGTGTTGCAGAGTATTTAGCAGCTCACGTTAATTAAAATAATGTCATTGCAAACAAATTGAAGCAATCTATTTGATTGGATTAGATGGCTTCGTTTTACATGCAACGACGACAAAATATAATTATGGTACAAGAATTAAATCAAGATAATCTGCAAAGTTTAGTTTCAGAAAACAAAACCGTAGTGGTGCAATATTCGGCAACATGGTGTGGTAATTGCCGCATTATGAAACCAAAAGTAAAGAAGTTAGCTTCAGAATTAGAAGATGTCACCTTTATTATTGCTGATGCTGAAAAGTTTCCAGAATCTAGAAAGTTAGCGACTGTTGACAATTTACCAACCTTCGCAACCTTTAAAAATGGCGCTTTTGTAAACCAAGTACAAACCAACAAGTTTGATGTTTTAAAAGACTTAGTAAATGAAATTACCAGTAATTAAACACTTAACGCAATTTATTGAGGACAACGACGAAGACTTTGTTGTTGAAACTATTGAAACTTTAGAAGCTTTAACCGAAGTGCCTTCTCTAAAAGACGAAGAATTAGATGTTATAGGAGAGTTAATCTCTAACATGTATGGCGCTATAGAGGTAAATAAAATGGTACAAGATGGTACACCTAAAAAAGAAGCCTTAAATAGTTTTATGCAACGGGTTCTTGGTTCGATAGATCACTAATTGAAAAAGAAAAATGGGATTTAAAGACCACTTCAAATTGAAGTGGTTTTTTTATGGTTGAACATTGATTTTATAAAAATTTTCAGCAACTTTAGTTTAACATCTGGATATAAGAGAATGAAACATTGCATGTCCTTAAGTTAAACAAAAAAATCATAAAATTGATATTGAAAAAAACTTATTGCAATACCCCTACCATATCCTTAAACCCTTTTTCTTTGGCATAATCTAAAGCCGTTTTACCTTGACTATCCTTAATAGTTTTATCTGCTTTATACTTTAATAAAAAGGTTACCATATCTACTTTATTATACATAGTGGCAAAAATAAGCGGTGTAACACCTTGGCTATTTTGCGCATTAACATGGGCTCCATTTTTAATAAGCAAATTTGCAATTTCTTTGTTGCCCTTAAAGGCTACACCTATAAGTGCAGTGTTACCAGAAGCATCGGTAGCATCTACTTCTGCCTTATGCTTTAGCAAGACTTCAACAATGCCTTTTTTATCAAAATAAGTAGCAAAAATTAAAGGAGTAAACCCTCTTTGGTCTTTTGCAAAAACCAGATTTGGATTCGAATTTATGAGGGTTTCTATACGGCTTATATCTCCAGATTGAATAGCTTCAATAAGTATACTAATATCATTCATAGCTTTTGTTTCTATAGTTTTTTTATTATTAGTAAGTGTTTAGTTAAAATAAATTGGGATAAACACAAGGACTATGTTTACCCCAACCTCTACTAAAACTAACAAAAAACTAAACTTTATTTTAAATCAAATCTATCGGCGTCCATGACCTTTGCCCAAGCGGCAACAAAGTCGTTAACAAACTGTGCTTCTCCATCATCGGCACCATAAACTTCAGCAATGGCTCTTAATTCTGTATTAGAACCAAATATTAAGTCGGCACGAGTGGCTAAAAATTTCACAATACCTGTTTTTCTTTCTTTGCCTTCAAAAATAGTGTCATCATTAGAGGTAGCACTCCATGTATAACTAAAATCTAAAAGGTTGGTAAAGAAATCATTAGTAAGGTGCCCAACATTATCGGTAAACACACCATAATTAGACCCATCGTAATTGGTGCCTAATACGCGCATACCACCTATTAAGGCTGTCATTTCTGGTACAGACAAATTCATTAAATTGGCTCTGTCTACCAATAAATCTTCAGCATCAACTTTTAAACCTGGTTTTATATAATTTCTAAAACCATCGGCTAAAGGCTCTAAGTATCCAAAGGATTCTAAATCGGTTTGCTCTTGAAAAGCATCTCCTCTACCTTGTGAAAAAGGCACTTCAATGTTGTAACCAGCGTTTTTAGCTGCTTCTTCTACACCGGTATTTCCAGCCAATACAATTAAATCTGCCATGGAAATATCTCCTTTAAAAGATTTTTGAATGCCCTCTAAAACATGCAACACTTTTTCTAATTCTGTTGGGTTGTTCACCGCCCAACTCCTTTGAGGCTCCAAGCGTAAGCGTCCACCATTAGCACCACCACGCTTATCAGAATCTCTATAGGTTGAAGCCGATGCCCAAGCCGTAGTTACCATTTGTGAAATGCTTAAGCCAGAAGCTAATATCATTTTTTTTATGGATGCTATATCATCATTACTTAGTTTATAATCAACCTTTGGAATGGGGTCTTGCCAAATCAATTCTTCTTTAGGCACTTCTGGCCCTAAATAACGGTCTATGGGCCCCATATCACGATGCGTTAATTTGTACCAAGCACGAGCAAAAGCATCCTCAAAAGCAGCGTGATCTTTGTGGAATAGTTTCGAAATCTCTAAATATTTAGGATCTGTTTTTAAGGCGATATCTGCCGTAGACATCATTAAAGCCTGTGTACCATGACCACTCGCTGCTGGGGCTTTTCTTGCATTGGTATCTTTGGGTGTCCATTGGTGTGCCCCTGCAGGACTTTTGGTTAATTCCCATTCATAATTAAGGAGTACATCAAAATAATCATGATCCCATTGTGTTGGATTAGGGGTCCAAGGACCTTCTAACCCACTAGTAATGGTATCATCAAGTACACCAGATTTATAGGTGTTTTTCCATCCTGTACTCATTTCTTCTATAGAGGCGCCATGTGGCTCAGGCCCCACGTATTTATCAGGGTCTGCAGCACCGTGTGCTTTACCAAAAGTATGACCACCTGCAACTAAGGCTACTGTCTCTTCGTCATTCATAGCCATTCTACCAAAAGTAATTCTTATATCATGAGCAGATTTCATTGGGTCTGGCTCTCCATTAGGTCCTTCTGGATTTACATAAATCAATCCCATGTGAACTGCTCCTAAATGCCCTTCTAAATCGCCATCACTGGTATCATATCTATCATCATTATCTAACCAACCTGTTTCAGATCCCCAATACACATCCTCCTCGGGTTGCCAAACATCTTCACGTCCTCCAGCAAATCCAAAGGTTTTAAAACCCATAGATTCCAGAGCACAGTTTCCTGCTAAAATCATTAAATCTGCCCATGACAATTTCTTTCCATATTTCTTTTTAATAGGCCAAAGCAATAATCTAGCTTTATCTAAGTTACCATTATCTGGCCAGCTATTCAAAGGTGCAAAACGTTGTGTTCCAGAAGCGCCTCCTCCTCTACCATCTCCTACGCGGTAGGTTCCTGCACTATGCCATGCCATACGTATCATAAAGGGTCCATAATGACCATAATCTGCCGGCCACCAGTCTTGTGAATCCGTCATCAAGTCAATAACTTCTTGTTTTAACGTGGCGTAGTCTATACTATTGAATGCTTCAGCATAGTTAAAATCTGGTTTGTAAGGGTTTGGACTTTTACCATGTTGACGCAAAATATTAAGTTTGAGTTCGTTTGGCCACCAATCGCGGTTTCTAGTTCCACCACCTGCTGGTTGTTTTTGAGTACCACTCATAAAAGGACATTTATTAATGTCATTACTTTCTGTGCTATGCATAATATCTTATTTTAGAATTATATGTTTTGTGAATACCATAAAGTTACTAAATGTTAGCATAAAAAGTCGTCAAAAATATTTTAATAAGTTATATTAGGATTGATAAAACTTATAGCCGATTAAAAAACAATAGTTTTATAGTATAGTTTCAAAATTGTACTTAAAAAGAAATGTAAATATTGAAACTAACGAAGTAATTATTGTTATTTTAGTTGATTAAAAATTAAAATATAAAAAAATGGCAACAGTAAGCTTAAAAGGAAACGCAATCAATACAAAAGGTGAATTACCGTCAGTTGGCACTCATGCTCCTGATTTTGAATTAGCAGCGTCAGATTTATCAAATAAAACACTAAGCGACTATAAGGGATCCAGAGTAATTATGAATATTTTTCATAGTATTGATACAGGAACTTGCGCAGCGTCCGTTAGACAATTTAACCAAGAAGCTAGTGAATTAGAAAACACTAAAATTTTATGTATTTCAAAGGATTTACCTTTTGCTATGTCCAGATTTTGCGGTGCTGAAGGAATTGATAATGTGGAAACTTTATCTGATTTTAGAGATGGTAATTTTGGTGAAGCCTACAACCTTACATATGTTGATGGTCCCATTAGAGGTCTTCTAGCTCGAGCCATTGTAGTACTTGATGAAAATGGTAAAATTCTTCATACAGAGCAAGTACAAGAAGTTGTTGAAGAACCAAACTATCAAGCTGCCTTAGAGGTTTTAAGCTAAGAATGAGCAAAAAAAAAGAATCCTTCTTGGTAAACCGTTTAAAAAGTATTAGATATGCTTTTAAAGGTGCTATGTATCTCATTAAAACAGAGGCCAGTATTAAAATTCAGTTATGTATAGCTGTTTTGGTTACCATAGCAGGATTCTTTTTCAAAATATCTGCTACCGAATGGGTTTTACAATGTTTAGCAATTGCTATGGTAATATCTGTAGAAGGTATTAACACGGCTATTGAAGATGTGGCCGATTTTATCCACCCAGAGCATCACAAAAAAATTGGAATTATAAAAGATATTGCAGCAGGAGCCGTTTTTATATCTGCTTTTTTTGCTGCCCTTATTGGTCTCATTATATACTTACCAAAGATTTTTTAATAATAATATTCTAACTAGGATAAACGTTAGTAATTTGTATTTTTGTGGCACTGTTATCCAATTCAAAATTAAACTTGATTTGGAACCTCAATTTAAAATCTTTGATGGCGAAGAAAAAAACCAACACTAAAAAAACTCCAAAGAAAAAACTAAAACTTCCAAGTTTTAATCTATCTAGCCAGCAAAAGCTTGTGTTTGGTAGTTTTCTAATTATTTTTGGTGTGGTGCTTTGTATTGCCTTTGTTTCTTTCTTTTTTACAGGAGAAATAGACCAAAGTACACTATCAAATTTTTCGTCTAGAGAGGTTAAAACCCAAAATTGGTTACGTAAATCTGGGGCTTGGTTAAGTGACTTTTTTATTCAAAGAGGATTTGGAGTAGCGTCTTTTATTTTTGCTGGTCTTGTATTTTTATCCGGGATTTATGTTTTAATGAATCTTCCAAAATCCAGGTTGCGCAAGCATTGGTTTTGGGGTACTTTAATAGTTATTTGGCTCTCTGTTTTTTTTGGTTTTTTTTCACAGACTAATGACATCCTTGGAGGTACTGTTGGGTTTGAAATTAATAGCCTTCTTCAAGATTATTTAGGTAAAGTAGGTACTTCACTCCTATTGCTTTTTGGATTAATTACCTATTTGGCTATTCGCTTTGGTGTGACTTTCGAAAGCATTTCCAAACTCTTTAAGTCTGCTAAAAAAGATATAAAACATGAACTATCAGATTTAAAAGAAGACACATATGTTGCAGTAGACAACGCATTATCAGATGAAGCAGAAGCTATCAAAACTGCTTTTGAAATTCAGTTGGAGGAAAACAAAAAAAAGCAGTCAAATCCTGCTAAAGAAAATATATCAATAGAGGTAGATACCCCATCGGAAGAAAATAATGATGAAGAATCTGGTATTGAAATAAAAGTTGAACAAATTGCCGAAGAACTTTCTGAAACCGATAATCTAGCTAACAAATTGGTTGAAGATTTTGGACAGTTTGATCCTACTTTAGAATTAGGCAAATATCAATTTCCGCCTCTAGAACTTCTAAAAAAGTATGACACAGAGAGTATCACTATCAATCAAGAAGAACTAGAGGAAAACAAAAACCGAATTGTTGAAACCCTTAGCAACTATAAAATTGGTATTGCCAGTATTAAAGCAACTATTGGCCCTACGGTAACACTCTATGAAATTGTCCCAGATGCTGGTATTCGTATATCAAAAATAAAAAACTTAGAAGATGATATTGCTCTGTCATTATCTGCTTTAGGGATTAGAATTATTGCACCTATTCCGGGTAAAGGAACCATTGGTATTGAGGTACCTAATAAAAATGCCACCATAGTATCTATGCATTCTGCCATTTCATCAAAAAAGTTTCAAGGCTCTAAAATGCAGCTACCTATTGCTTTAGGTAAAACCATCAGTAATGAAACTTTTGTTGTTGATTTAGCAAAAATGCCTCACCTTTTAATGGCTGGGGCTACAGGTCAAGGTAAGTCGGTGGGTTTAAATGCTGTTTTAACCTCACTACTCTACAAAAAGCACCCTGCTGAAGTAAAGTTTATTTTGGTTGACCCGAAAAAAGTAGAACTTACACTATATAACAAAATTGAACGCCATTATTTAGCAAAATTACCTGATAGCGAAGAAGCTATTATTACAGACAACACCAAGGTTATCAATACCTTAAACTCGCTTTGTATTGAAATGGACAACCGCTATGAGTTGTTAAAAAATGCCATGTGTAGAAACATTTCAGAGTACAATGCTAAGTTTAAAGCTAGAAAATTAAACCCTAATGAAGGCCACCAATTTCTGCCCTACATTGTTTTAGTAGTTGATGAATTTGCAGATTTAATCATGACTGCTGGTAAAGAGGTAGAAACTCCTATAGCACGATTAGCTCAATTAGCGCGTGCCATTGGTATTCATTTAATTATTGCAACCCAGCGGCCATCAGTTAATGTTATTACTGGTATTATTAAGGCTAATTTCCCAGCTAGAATTGCGTTTAGAGTGACTTCAAAAATTGATTCTAGAACTATTTTAGATGGTTCGGGAGCAGACCAATTAATTGGTCGTGGTGATATGTTATTCACTCAAGGAAATGATATGATACGTATTCAGTGTGCCTTTGTTGACACACCAGAAGTGGAGAAAATAACGGATTATATTGGAGCACAAAAAGCATACCCAGATGCCTATTTATTACCTGAGTATGTTGGCGAAGAAAGTGGCACAAGTCTTGATATAGACATAGAAGACAGAGATAGTCTATTTAAAGAAGCTGCCATTGTTATTGTTACAGCACAACAAGGGTCTGCCTCTTTACTACAAAGAAAATTGAAATTAGGATATAACAGAGCCGGCAGACTCATAGACCAATTAGAGGCGGCTGGCATTGTGGGACCATTTGAGGGCAGTAAAGCCAGACAGGTTCTAATCCCTGATTTAACAGCTTTGGATGCTCATTTAGAAAATGAATAATTTTACACCCAAAAGAAAAATGAAAAACATATTTGCTAGTATAGTATTGACTGTAACAACCTGCTTAGGTTTTGCTCAAAACAAAGGAAAAGCATTATTAGATGAAGTTTCAGAGAAAGTAAAGACTTATGAAAATATTTCAATAGATTTCAAGTATACCCTTGAAAACCTTTCGGAAAACATCAAACAAGAAACTCGTGGTGATGTGGTGATGCAAGGCGAAAAATATAAACTAAATATTTTAGGTGTTACGCAACTTTTTGATGGAAATAAACTGTATTTAATTAGTTCTGAAGACGAAGAGGTTACCATTACATCTCAAAATGAAGACGAGGAAGACGCTATAACGCCCAGTAAAATGCTTTCGTTTTATGAGGAAGGTTACACGTATCAATTAGATATTCAGCAAAATATACAAGGACGTAAAATTCAATATGTAAAACTAATACCTATCGATTCTAATTCTGAGTTAAAAAGCATTCTTCTTGGTATTGATTCACAAACCAAGCACATATACAATCTTATTCAAATTGGTAAAAATGGTTCTAAAACAACATTAACCGTTAATTCCTTTAAAACAAATCAACCCATATCAAAAACCTTATTTACCTTTGACGCTAAAAAATATCAAGATTATTACATCAATAATTTAGATTAGGTTTTTTCCATTGAAAATTTTAGACAGATACATACTAACAACCTATCTTAAAACTTTTATCAGTGTGTTTGTAATACTCATACTGATATTTATTTTACAGACCCTTTGGTTGTATATTAAAGAGTTAGCTGGTAAAGATCTTGATCTTGCTGTAATAGCTAAGTTCTTAATGTATTTTTTACCTAAGCTCATACCACTCATATTGCCGCTCACTATATTACTATCTTCAATTATGGTGTTTGGTAGTTTTGCAGAAAACTATGAGTTTGCGGCTATGAAATCTACTGGTATTTCTTTACAGCGAGCCATGTCTGGCTTAAGCATATTTATTGTTGGACTTGCCATAACTACTTTTTTCTTTTCTAATAATGTTATTCCTTGGGCAGAGCTTAATTCTTATAATTTAAGACGCAACATTGCTAAACTAAAACCTGCTATGGCCATTGTAGAAGGTCAGTTTAACGAAATAAACAATTACAATATTAAAGTTGAAAAGAAAAGCGGAGATAAAGGCCAGTTTTTAGAAAACGTCACTATTCACATAAAGGGTTCTGATAGAGGAAAAAATACTACCACTATAAAATCTAAAACTGGTGAACTAACCAGTAGAAAAGATTCTAATGTTTTGAAACTAATTCTTTATGACGGAAATTATTATAGCGATGTAAATCCTTCAAAACCTGAGGAAAGAAAAAAAATCCCCTTTGCTAAAAGTACGTTTGAGAAGTACATTATGAATATTGATCTGTCTGAAATGGATAATGTAGATTTAGATGATAAGTCATACACAGACAAATACAATATGCTTAACATAAACGGGTTAAATAAAGCTATAGATTCCATAGAAAAAAGAAAAGCAGATAATTACGATAACCTGTCTGAAATTCTGATGCAGCGATCCTCTGTTGCTGTAAAAATTGTAGCTTTAAATAAAAAAGAAAATACTAACAAAGTAGAAAAACCTGTGGACTCTCTTTTCTATACTGGTAACATTTTGGACCTATTCAATACCCGAAAAAAATTAGAGCTTATTGAGTCTGCCTCTAGAGGTATTACAAGTGCCAAACAAATTATATCCTCAAAAGAAGACTCTTTTAAAAGAGAAAAAACAGAGCTAAATAAACACTACATTTCATTACATGAAAAATTTGCTTTAGGCTTTGCTTGTATCATTTTATTTTTTGTTGGTGCACCACTTGGTGCCTTAATAAGAAAAGGTGGTATTGGTTTGCCCATGGTAATAGCCATTCTATTATTTTTAACTTATCATTTCATAGGTATATTTGCTACTAATAGTGCTAAAAATGGTAGTTTTAACCCTATTTTGGCAACTTGGTTTTCTACTTTAATACTACTTCCGTTAAGTATATTTCTAACTAAAAGAGCTACCGCCGATAGAAAGATTTTTGAAGGCGATGGTTTATTTGAATTCCTAAAGAAATTATTCAGAATTAAAAAGAAGGAGACTATTCAAGATACTTCAACTTTTGATATTTCTGATGCAGACTATGATGTTTTAAATAGCTATGATAACAATAAGCTCATAAATATTGCAAAAAATCATAAAGAATTTGGTTATAAGACCATTTACAGAAATACAGCCTTAGCTATTTTAAATAAGCGCGGGATTACCAATGAACAATTAAAATTCTCTGGTAATTTTAACAACAGAGAATATGAACAAACTATTAACCTTAGAAATAGATTTGAAGAAGATGCTAAACTTACCTTCGTTCTATACGTTATAGCCTATCCTATTGGCATTATAGGGGCCATTTTTAAGAATAACTGGTATCCTTCTTTAGGACTTTCGTTATTGATTATTGGTATCATATTTTGGGCGCTTTTTATAGCCTCATTTATAAAAACCATCATTAGTGAAAGTAATTACAGGAAACATGTTGGAAAAGGTTTAAATGTTAATTATGTACTCCTTCATGTTTTAGGAATACCATTGTATTTTATAGTTTACTTTTTACAAAAAGAAGTACTTAAAAAAGATTTAAACTTAGGCATTACGGATAGTAACTATCAAACCAAAAAGAAAATTGAACTAGACAAAAAATCAAAAGCAATTTTAAAGAATTATAATGATCACTCTAAATTCACCATCATTCTCTATAGTATTGGTGTCATTTTGTTAGTACTCTATTTTGTGTTTAAAAACAACAAACTACCCTATTTAGAATCGGCATCCATTCAATTAAGTATGGTTTCATTGATACTATTTCTGTTGTATTACATCAAATCGATTATCAACATCAAACAACTGTATAATCATATAAAAAATGGAAAAAAACCTCCTTTTATACTTTTAATACTCGGAATTCTATTTTACATGATTGCCTACCCACTTTTGAGAAAAAGGATTAAAGAAGACTTAATCGTTAATAGTTTAGATTCTTAAAATAAGCAATATCTTTGCCACATGACTGTTAAGACTATGACAAAAGAAGCAACCCAACAATATAAATTAAATACCATTCATGAGGCCATTGACGACATTAGAAATGGTAAGGTAATCATTGTGGTTGATGATGAAAATAGAGAAAATGAAGGTGATTTTGTTGCTGCTGCCGATAAAGTAACACCTCAAATGATAAACTTTATGGCGACTCATGGTAAAGGACTAATTTGTGCCCCTTTAACAGAGAGCCGTTGTAAAGAATTAGAGCTCAATATGATGGTGAGAAACAACACCGACCCCATGGAGACTGCTTTTACTGTTTCGGTAGATTTAAGAGGTGGAGGTGTTACTACAGGTATATCGGCTAAAGACCGAGCTACCACCATCAAGGCATTAATAGACCCAAGTACTAAGCCATTTGAATTGGCCAGACCTGGACATATATTTCCTTTAATTGCAAAAGATGGCGGTGTTTTAAGACGAACCGGACATACCGAAGCTGCTATTGATTTTGCAAGATTAGCTGGTTTAAATCCTGCAGGCGTGATTGTAGAAATTATGAACGAAGATGGTAGCATGGCTCGATTACCAGAACTCTTTGAGGTTGCCAAAAAACTTGATTTAAAAATAGTATCCATTGAAGATTTGGTAGCATACCGCATGCAACACGACTCTTTAATTGAGAAAAAAGAAGATTTTCAAATTGAAACACGCTTTGGAAGTTTTAGATTAAGAGCCTATAAACAAACCACTAATAATCAAGTGCATATAGCCTTAACAAAAGGCCAGTGGAAAGATAATGAAGAGGTGGCTACCAGAATAAATTCTACCTTAATAAATAACGATATTTTAGGTACGTTAACAAACAACGTTGATAAGCAACTTGATGACATGTTCAATGTTATAAATAAGAAAGGTAAAGGTGCAATCATCTTTATAAATCAAGAATCTCAGTCAATGAATATTTTAAAACGCTTGTCTTTTTTAAAAGAGCATCAAGAACAAGGTACTGTAGCTAAAGCACCAAGAATTAATATGGATTCTAGAGACTTTGGTATAGGTGCTCAAATTCTTCACGACCTAAACATCCATAAATTAAAACTTATAACCAATTCCGCTCAAACCAAACGTGTTGGGTTGATAGGATATGGGTTAGAAATTGTTGATTATATTGGCTATTAAGATATTAAAACACCCTTAATAATGTCTGCCATTTTATTGGCGCGTTCTATAACCTCATCTTCAGTCCAAGAAAGTTTTATTAAACAAGAAATATTTCTGCCTATATAGTGGTCTGATTGCTTAAAAGACTTTGTTTTTAGGTATTTTAAGCCATCTATGACTTCTTTGGAAATTGGGAAAAGCGATTTCAATTCTTTAAAATGTTCCCATTTACGTATGTAATGCCAGTTATTATCATAATAATTCCAACAGGCATCTATACCTCCATGCTTAAAACCTTCAATTACTTTTCTTGAGGTTTCTAAATCTGGCAAAAAGAAATTGAAAAATGAACCACTTTCTTCACCACTTTCAGGAACTGTTCGTAATGTTACACCATCAACTTTACCAACGATATCTTGAAATAATTTTAAATACTTGCGCTGTATTTTTAAAAACTCAGGCAAACGCTTTACTTGAGCTAACCCTACCGCTGCGTGTAATTCTGATATTCTAAAATTATAACCTAAAAATGGGTGGGTCTCTGCACCTCTATCGTTACCGACATGATCGTGTCCGTGATCGCTATAATGATCGGCATTTTTATAATATGTGTTATTGTTTGTTATAACGGCTCCTCCTTCACCACAGGTAATGGTTTTTACAAAATCGAAAGAAAAACACCCTAAATCACCAATACTTCCTAATGATTTTCCTTTATAAGTCCCACCAATAGCTTGACACGCATCTTCTACTAATAACAATCTATGTTTATTGCATATATCCTGTAGCGCACTCATTTCACCCATACTACCACACATTTGCACGACCATAATGGCTTTGGTTTTTGGGGTAATAGCAGCCTCAACAGCTTTAGGATCAAGTACCAACGTATCATCAATATCAACCAATACAGGAATGGCACCCAACATCATAATAGCTTCAAAACTTGCAACAAAAGTAAAGGTTGGCATAATAACCTCGTCGCCTGCACCTACTCCAGCAGCTGCCAAAGCCACTGTAACAGCAGCAGTTCCACTAGAAACCAGTTGTACATGCTTGGTTTTAAATGTGTCTTCTAATGCAGCTTCCAGTTCTTTGGCTTTCCAATGACCATTGCGCATGCCATCAAAACCGTAACGCATTAACACACCACTCTCTAAAACATCATTTACTTGTTGTCTCTCTATATCTCCAAATAGTTCAAATCCTGGCATAATTATATTTCTAGTACACTTTCTTCTATGTTCATTCTTACTTTTTTAAAGCTAGAAAACATATCGTCTTCAGCTCTATAACCTACAGGTAAAAGCAACACAGATTTAAGTTCTTTTTCTTTTAAATTAAGTTTTTCATCAAAATTTTGAGGTTTGAAACCTTCCATGGGGCAAGAATCAATTCCTTCAATAGCGCAAACCGTCATAAGATTGCCCAAGGCAATGTAAGCTTGATTTTTAGACCATTGTTGCTGTTCTTCTTTAGACATACCTGCTAACATTTTTATGAGATTTAACCTGTAAGGGTCTAAAATATCATCAGAAGTACTGCGAATATCTTTTATGTTCTTGAAAAACTTATTGATATCGTTGTCTACTATTTTTTCTTGAATACAAATTACCAATAAATGTGAAGCATCTGATACTTGTTTTTGATTGTAAGCGTCTACAACCAAAGAGGCTCTTAAATCTTTATCTTTAATAACCAACATTTTTATGGTTTGCAAACCATAGGATGTTGCTGTTAGATTAAAAGCTTCCTTTAGAATATTAAGTTTTTGTGCTGATAACTTTTTGGTTGTATTAAACTTTTTAGTGGCATAACGCCACTTGAGTCTATTAATTACGTCCATTTTTTGCTTTTATAAGTGCAAAAATAACATTTGAAAATCATTATAGCACCATAGATAAATAAATTGCTTGTATATAAACATAGAGCAAAATTATTTTTAAAAAAAAAGCGTTTTATTTGAAAGAAAAGAAAAAGGATTTTATATTTGCACCCGCCTACTAGATACTATATCTCTCTTCGGCGGGCTAGCCCGCTAAAAGGTAAAAGCATAAGACACTGGAGAAATGGCAGAGTGGTCGAATGCGGCAGTCTTGAAAACTGTTGAGGGTCACACCTCCGGGGGTTCGAATCCCTCTTTCTCCGCAAAAAACCCGCAATTTTCATTGCGGGTTTTTGTTTATAAATTAGCGACAAATCATTTAATCCTTACTTATGAAAGTATGCTTAGCATAATTTAACCCTAAAGCATCAAGTTTTTTTCTAAAGGTCAATAATCTATTACTAAAATCATCCCAATTTCTATCTTCTTCTATAGACCAGACCACTTCAGATAATGCTGTCATTCTTGGCAAAACCATATATTCTACATAGTCAATAGTACTAATATATTCTGTCCAAAGATTGGCTTGAGCTCCTAAGATATATTTTTGTTCTTCCTTAGATAATTCTACAGGGGTAGGGTTATAAAAATAGACATCTTTAACAGTAGTCAACCCTCCTATAGCTAGAGGCTCATTATCTTTATCTACATGTTGATAGTAATCAAAATAAACTGACTGGTACGGTGTCATAATAACATCATGGCCTTGTCTAGCTGCTTCAATACCTCCTTTAGTTCCTCTCCAGGACATTATAGTTGCATTAGGAGCTAAACCTCCTTCTAAAATTTCATCCCAGCCAATGATTTGTTTTCCTTTTGAATTTAAATACTTTTCTATTCTTTGTATAAAATAGCTTTGTAATTGGTGCTCATCTTGCAAGTTTTCTGATTTCATTCTAGACTGGCAATCAGTACACCTTTCCCAATTATCCTTTGGACATTCATCTCCTCCTATATGAATGTATTGAGAAGGAAATAATAGGATGACTTCATCAAGCACATTCTTTAAGAAAACAAATGTATCGTCTTTTCCTGCACAATAAACATCAGGAAAAACACCCCAAGTTTCTTGAACAATTTTTACAGTTTCTTTAGCCTGAGCCTCTTTACTTGCTTTTGACATCATATTATTTGCAACAACTGTAGGTTCATCTGGGAAACAACTTAAACTTGGATAAGCTGCAATAGCTGCGCTAGAATGGCCAGGTAATTCTATTTCTGGGATTATTGTTACATGTCTTTTCGTTGCATAATCAACAATTTCTAATACTTCTTCCTGAGTGTAAAACCCTCCATATTTTTTATCATCACTTGCTGTTCCTGGAAAATGTCCAATTATAGTTCCATTTCTCCAAGCCCCTACCTGAGTCAACTTAGGATATTTTTTAATTTCTATTCTCCATCCTTGATCATCTGTTAAATGCCAATGAAATGTATTCATTTTATGCAATGCAATTAAATCAATATATTTTTTAATATAACTAACAGGAAACATATGTCTAGCTACATCTAAGTGCATCCCTCTATATATATATCTTGGGCTATCCCTTATCTCTACTGCAGGAATGGTAATTTCATTTTGCTTGGATTTGTCTGACTCTTTTGAAAAAGGTAATAGCTGAAATAAGGACTGAATACCATAAAAAATCCCTTTAGAAGATTTTCCAGAAACAAGAATTTTATTGTAGTTTACTAAAAGGTTATATCCCTCTTCATTTTCAATAGAATCATCTATTCTAAGTTCAATATTTCCAGAGCCTTGTGTATTAAAATCAATACTATAATTAGTTAAACTATTAAGTATTTCAGCAAGAAACATACCTTCATTCTTGAGTTGATAATCTCCAACAATTTTAGTTTTCGAACTAACCAAAAACTTTCCATCCATAAATTGTAGACTCAAAGGTTTTGGTATGATATGATAATCTTTTGTTGAGTTTTTGGTATACTTGTATTCATTAGCACAAGAAAGATTAAAAAGGAATAACAATACTAAAATTAAATGCTTCATCTCGGTCTATTTAAGTTAAAAATTAGAGGGCTATTATAATATCTATTGTTTATAATTAGTAAGTAAGTGATTTTTTTTATAAAAAACTAATCTTTATTAAAATGTAAAAGTTATTTAATGCTCCTAATTACCTAGTATTTATCTGTTCTTATATTATACCAAATAATTTTAATCATACCTTACTCAAACTTGTAACAAATTAGATTGTTAAATGTTTATAAAGGCGCTGTTAAATACTCTTAATTGTGCCGTTTGAAATTATGTATAGTCTATATTGCTGAAGCTAATCAATCAACATGAAACATCTACTCATCGTTTTATTTTTCATTCCAATAGTAGCATTGTCTCAAAATATTAACGGAAAAATATATGATGAAGATTCTACGGTAAAAGGTGCCTTAATTATTAATTTAACTCAAAACGACACGACATACTCAGATATTAAAGGAAACTTCAAAATAAAAGCAATTGTCAATGATTCAATAATGTTTAAATCATTATTCCATCATGATAAAAAAGTAAAAGTTAATACTTCATTTTTCAAAGAAATAATTGTTTTCGAATTGAATAAAAGTATAAATGAATTGAATGAAGTTTTACTATATGATAAAAAAGATAAACCTTTTGAGGTTGTTGAATATAGCAATAATTTAGGATTTGCTATTGCTGAAGATATTAAAAGAAATCCGCATTTGTATATGCCTAAAACATCTTATTCTGGAGGTGTAAATTTTATAGAATTAGCTAAACTTATTGGTATTAATAAACTCTTTAAAAAGAAGAAATCTACCATAAATAACATAGAATATCATCAACTAGATTCACTGTTTTATAATAGTGAAATATTTACAGACTCCTTATTATATAAAGACCTTAAAATACCCAAAAACAACAAATACTTATTCTTTGAATATTGCGAGGAACGGGGCATAAACTGTGAACTACTAGCAGTTAAAGAAAATTTAGTACTTCTTGATTCCTTTTATAAGTTAAGTAAGGATTTCTTATTATTCATTAAAGAGAAAGATACTTTTACTACTCCTGGCAATAAATAGTAGTACTGTGATAATAATTCATTATTTCAAAAGTTATATTTTAGCATAAATTATTTTTATTAATGAACCGCTACCTATATTTTGTCTTAACCCTTCTGTTTTTAACTATTTGGAGCTCTTGTCGTAAAGATTTTGAATTTTCACCAAGTAAAGGCAATCTTGGATTCTCTAGGGATACTGTTTACCTAGACACGGTCTTTACAAATATTGGATCAAGCACTTACAATTTGAAGGTTTATAACAGAAGTGATGATGATATATTTATTCCTTCTGTTAAATTGGCTCTGGGTGAATCTTCTAACTATAGGTTAAGTATTGATGGTATGGCAGGTAAAGTATTTGAAAATGTAGAGCTATTGGCAAAAGACAGTCTTTTTATTTTTGTTGAAACAACCATAGATATTAATAATTTACCAAATAATAATGGAGAATACTTGTATATAGACCAAATAGAATTTGATGCAGGTTCTAATCTTCAAAAAGTAGAATTGGTCACACTTGTAAAAGATGCTGTTTTTATTTACCCCAACAGAAATGGAGCTACAAAGGTTATCGAAACACTTACTATAGATATCGACGGCGAACAAATTGAAACCGATTTACAAGGTAGGGAGTTGTTACCTAATGAATTAACAATGACTAATGAAAAACCCTATGTCATATATGGATTTGCCTCAGTTCCTAACGGAGAAACATTAACCATAGAAGCTGGTGCCCGTTTACACTTTCATGAAAATTCTGGTATCATTGTAAATAATGGGGCGTCTTTACACATAAATGGTGGATTAAGCAGTAATTCAGAATCTTTGGAAAACGAAGTCATTCTTGAAGCTGACCGATTGGAGCCTAATTTTTCCGAAAGACCCGGACAATGGGGAACCATTTGGTTTTTAGATGGGAGTTTAAATAATATTATTAACCACGCAACTATCAAAAATGCTTTAGTGGGCATTTTATGTGATGGTAACGCCAACGAACCAGCAGATAAACTTACCATTACCAACTCTCAAATCTATAACTGTAGCAACTTTGGTATTTTAGGCAGAAATTCCTCTATTAAAGCTGAAAATACAGTAATAAACAATTCAGGTTTATCATCTTTTGCGGGTACTTTTGGCGGTAAATATAATTTAACCCATTGTACTATTGCTAATTATTGGAACAACGGTTTTAGACAGTTTCCATCCGTTTTATTAAATAATTTCATTTTAGATGACGATAATAATGCTATTGTAACTGATTTAATTGAAGCTAATTTTAATAACTGTATCATTTACGGTAATGACAACCCTGAAATCCTGCTCGAAGAAGTTGAAGATGCTGCCCTAGATTTTAATTTTAAATTTACCAATTGCTTAATTCGTTTTGACGATAATAACAATAATTTCACTGGTGCCAATTATGATTTTAACGATATAAGTCACTACGAAGGCATTATTTTTAATCAAGATCCCAATTTTAAAGATCCAGATTTGAATATGCTCATCATTGGAGAAGAATCAGCGGCCATTGATAAAGGACAATCAAACTTCGCAACTCAAGTACCTAATGATATTTTAGGTGTTAATAGAACAAACTCTCCAGATATAGGCGCCTATCAGCATATTATATTTCCGGAAGAAGATTAAAAAATTCCTTTTTTTCATTGATAACTTAAACTTTTATTCTATAATACTAAGGTTATTTAAAAGTCTTTACTTGTCGTAAAAATGTCGTGTGAAAACCGCCAAATGTTTTCCAATAATTAAATACTTTTATATGCAAATAATCAAGCATGGGAAATATCGGGAACTTAATTAAAGAAACAAGAAATAAAAAAGCACTATCACAAGAAGAATTGGCCGAATTGGCCAATGTAAACCTTAGAACGATACAGCGTATCGAGAACAACGAAAGTAATCCACGAAATAAAACTATTAGCTTGATTTTTGATGCTCTAGAATTAAACTGGACAGACATTGAAACCACCAAAGAACAACCCAACAAAAACTATTTAATTCTTGCTACAATACTTTGCGTTATTATAATAATTAGTTCGTTTTCTGGTTGGTTTTCATTTGTAGCAACTAATGGATCAACAGCTTTAAGAGGTCAAACTTTAACCACTACTGGTTGGGAAGGCAGTCTTAGTATAGGTTTTTTTAAACTTTACAATTGGTTGATTAGTCTTTGCGGTTTATCAATTGGTACACTGGTACTATTAATGCTTCTAGATATTGTAAAAACACGATTCGCTTTTTTAGTAGGTCAAATTATAATTATTACACTGTACCTAATATTTTATATTTTTCTTAGTTTAGATATCGAAAGTTTAAGTTTAAAACATGGTTTGTTTCTTATGATAGCTTCAACCATAGGATTAATTCTTTTATTACGTAGAATTAAAAAAACTACCTAGAGAGCATACCACATATCACATCATAAAAAATCCTGAAAAAATTAATTTTCAGGATTTTTATTAATCTGAGATATTTCAGATTTTAATGTCGAATAATATATTTACACTTAGGCTACAAACAAAGGCCTGTCTGCCATCATAACGTTTACTTTTTCTTTAGTTGCTTCTAATAAGGCTTCATCTTCATGATTAGTTACAACTTCATCAATCAAATTGGCAATGACTGACATATCATCTTCTTTTAATCCACGAGTTGTAACTGCAGCAACTCCTAGTCGAATACCAGAGGTAACAAATGGTGACTTATCATCAAAAGGCACCATATTCTTGTTAACTGTAATATCAGCTTTTACCAAGGCTTCTTCAGCCTCTTTACCTGATACGTTCTTGTTACGCAAATCTATTAACATGCAATGGTTATCTGTACCACCTGAAATAATCTTATAATCCTTATCTACTAATGCTTGTGCTAACGCTGCTGCATTCTTTTTAACCTGTAATTGGTAATGTAAAAACCCATCTGTAAGTGCTTCACCAAAAGCAATAGCCTTGGCTGCAATAATATGTTCTAAAGGACCACCTTGATTTCCTGGAAACACAGCAGAGTCTAGTAACGATGACATTTTACGCAACTTCCCACTTTTTAAAGTAATCCCAAAAGGATTCTCAAAATCTTTACCCATCATTATCAAACCACCTCTAGGGCCTCTCAAGGTCTTGTGAGTAGTAGTCGTAACAATGTGACAATGAGGTAATGGATCATTCAATATACCTTTCGCAATCAATCCTGCAGGATGTGAGATGTCTGCTAATAAAATGGCACCAACACTATCTGCTATTTCTCTGAATCGTTTAAAATCAATATCACGAGAATACGCAGAAGCCCCTGCAATAATCAACTTTGGTTGTTCTGCAGTAGCAATCTCTTGAATTTTATCATAATTTAATACTCCAGTCTCTTCTTCTACACCGTAAAACACAGGATTGTATAATTTACCAGAAAAATTTACAGGAGAACCATGTGTTAAATGACCACCATGAGACAAATCAAATCCTAAAATCTTATCACCTGGTTTTAAGCATGCTGCAAAAACAGCTGTATTAGCTTGACTTCCCGAATGTGGTTGCACGTTTACATATTCTGCTCCAAATAGTGCCTTAGCTCTATCTATAGCCAACTGCTCAATTTCATCAACCACTTCGCAACCGCCGTAATAACGCTTACCAGGGTATCCTTCTGCATATTTATTGGTTAATACAGAACCTGCAGCTTCCATTACTTGTTCGCTTACAAAATTCTCTGATGCTATAAGCTCTATACCGTGTAATTGTCGCTCTTTTTCAGCTTCAATTAATTCAAAAATTTGTTCGTCGCGTTGCATAAAATTCAAATATGATTAATTATCCGGCAAAAATAGGAAATTGAATAGTTTTAAACACCAAAAAATATAGAATTACACATAAGTTTTAAACGGTTTTATTAACTACTTCACAATTTTTAAATTTTATCGGATTTAGAGTATTTTTTATATGAAACTAAAAAAAAATGTGTAGGTTTGAATTGAATTCAATAATCTTTAATCCATAAAACAGGTATGCCATTATCAGCTAACAACCCAGATAGAAAGTCGTGGTTACACGTAGATAAAAATTCAGATTTCCCAATCCAAAACATTCCTTTTGGAGTATTCTTAACTCGTGATGATATTATCACTATTGGTACACGTATTGGAGATACTGCCATTGATTTAGGAGCATTACACCAACTAGGGTATTTTGATGGTATAGCGTTAACAGAAGATATTTTTCTACAAGATACTTTAAACGATTTTATTGCCGATGGAAGAAAGACATGGCGTGCTGTGAGGAATAGAATAGCTCATATTTTTGATGCTGAAAATAATACGTTGAAAAATAATGTAAAGCATAAAGAAATAGTCCTATTCCGTTTGGATGAAATCGAAATGCAATTACCTGTAGAGATTGGAGATTATACTGATTTTTATTCAAGTTTAGAGCATGCTACTAATGTTGGAAGTATGTTTAGAGACCCAGATAATGCCCTGTTACCAAATTGGTTACACATACCAGTTGGATATCATGGTAGAAGTTCATCAATCATTCCATCAGGTATACCAGTTCATAGACCCCAAGGACAAACACTTCCTAACGGAGCAACAGAGCCTATTTTTGGACCGAGTAAATTGGTTGATTTTGAATTAGAAATGGCTTTCATTACAACAGACGCTAATGATTTAGGAGAACCTATTCCTATTGAAGAAGCCGAGGAATATATTTTTGGCTTAGTACTTCTAAATGATTGGAGCGCAAGAGACATTCAAAAGTGGGAATACCAACCCTTAGGGCCTTTTTTAGCTAAGAATTTTGCCTCTTCCATTTCACCATGGATTGTGACTTTAGATGCCCTAGAACCTTACCGTGTACAAGGACCTAAACCACTCAAACCACAACTAGAGTATTTGCAATACAAAGGCAAAAAAAGCTTCGATATCAATTTAGAAGTATCCATTCAACCAAAAGGTGCCAAGGAAACTGTGGTGTCGCAGTCTAATTTCAAATACATGTATTGGAATATAGCACAACAGCTAGCACATCATACGATTAATGGCTGTCCGGTAAATTCTGGAGATATGATGGGTAGTGGAACCATTTCTGGACCAAATGAGAACAGCTATGGATCTATGCTAGAGTTGACTTGGAAAGGTGAGAAACCAATAAAAATGAAAGACGGTACAGAACGTAAGTTCATTAATGATTACGATACGGTTATTATGAGAGGTCACTGTGAAAACGATGGTACGCGTATTGGTTTTGGAGAAGTTAAAACACAATTACTCCCTATATTTGTAAAAAAGTAGTCTAAAACTCTCGTATATACACTTATTTATACATTTTAACTGATTTATTCGTATTTCATGGATTAATTTAGTATTTTGGCACCACAATTGAATAGGTGACTAAAACCTTTAAATTTTTACCCCATGAAAAAAATACTACTTATCGTTTTTGTAATGACTCTTATTTTGTCTTGTAGCACCCGAAGACAAATGGAAAAAACCATTAGTTACGGTAATTATGACCGCGCCATTAATGATGCTATTGGCAAACTAAAAATCAATAAAGACCGAAGAGGAAAAGCAGATATCATTGAACTTTTGGAGGATGCTTTTTACAAAGCGGTTTCTAGAGATTTAGAAAATATTAGCTTTCTAAAAAAAGATAATAATCCAGAAAACTACTTACGCATTTTTGATGCCTATATTAGTTTAGATAATCGCCAAGAAGCCATCAAACCACTACTTCCCCTTTATATTAAAGGAAAAGAGGTTAATTTTAATTTCAATGATTACAGCGACGAGCTAATTACTTATAAAAATAGTGCCTCATTACAACTTTATAACAACGCCATAGTGTTGTTAAACTCTAGCAATAAATTTGATATTAGGGCTGCCTATAATCAGTTAAGAGACATTGAAAGTATAAACCCTAACTATAAAGACATTAGAACTTTAATGGATGTTGCTCATCAAAGAGGTACTGATTTTGTATTGGTTGATATGATTAACGATTCTGGTATGATAATACCAGCTCGCTTAGAAAACGACCTGCTCAATTTCAGTAGTTATGGTATCAATAGTTTTTGGTTACAATTTCACAGTAGTCCTGTTGAAAATTTGAATTATGATTTTAACATGAAAGTAAACTTCAGAGGCATTAACATCTCTCCAGAACAAATCAAAGAGCGTCAAATCATTAAAGAAAGACAAATTGCTGATGGTAAAGAAAACTTAGTGGAGAACGGAAAAGTAGTTAAAGACAGTTTAGGTAATGCCATTCAAGTTGATAAGATGAAAACGGTACGTTGCGAGTACTATGAATTTACTCAATTTAAAGCTTCACAAATCACCGGAAATGTGGAGTATATAGATATGAGAAACAATCAATTAATTGATACTTTTCCTCTAAATAGTGAATTTATTTTTGAACATATTTACGCCACCTCTAGAGGTGATAGAAGAGCTCTTGAAACTAATTTAATTCCATTTTTAGAACGTCGTGCAGTACCGTTCCCCACTGCTGAACAAATGATATTCGATACAGGTGAGGATTTAAAAATACAGTTAAAGCAAATTATTAATTCATATTCTGCTACCATAGCAGGAATCTAAAACAAAAAACTCCCAAATCATTTTGGAGTTTTTTTATGTATTTAGAAATAATAAAACTAAAAATTTGTCAACGTCTCCTTATGGAACTCTATCTGCTTTAAGTCTATTGAATTATAAATACAAACTAAAAAGGAGCCTTATTAATCAACTCCAAAACCTTTTGAGTTACAGGGTGCTCAAACTTGATATATTCTGCATGTAAGTATAAACGTTCCCCTTTTGTTCCGTATATATCATCTCCAATAATAGGTGTGTTCAACCCTTCTTGATGGGATGCATGAACACGTAATTGATGCGTTCTACCTGTAATTGGATAAAACTGAATTCTAGTTTTTCCATTTTCAAAGCCAACAACCGTATACTTTGTTAGAGCAGGCTTGCCATGTTTATAACAAACTAATTGCTGGGGTCTGTTATCTAAATCAACCCTTAGAGGTAAGTTAATAACACCTTGTTTTTGTTCAACTTCACCATCTAAAAGTGCTACATAACGTTTCTCCACGTTACGCTTTATAAATTGCTTTTGAAGATTTTTATGTGTCTTTTCATTTTTAGCCACCAGCAATAAGCCAGAAGTTGACATATCCAGTCTATGTACCAATAAAGGTCCTGAACTTTCAGGCAAGTACTCCTTCATTTTGGTAAATACAGAATCTACAATGGTTTTTCCAGGAACGGACAAAAACTCAGGTGGTTTATTTACTAAAAGCAGATAATCGTCTTCATAGACAATTTCCAAGGGTTCACTATAGCTATTAGCCTTAAGGATAGGATTGTCTTCAACATTCAATCCAGTCATCATATGCCCCAAAATGGGCTCGCATTTGCTTCGACAAGATGGATAAAACTGCTTATGTTTGCGTACTTCAGATTTTGGTGAAGCACCCCACCAAAATTCAGCAATGGCAATAGGCTTTAACTTATTTTCATAAGCATATTGGAACAACTTAGGCGCAGCACATTCGCCAGCACCTGCTGGAGGAATTCGTATTGTTGTTTGTTTAAAAATCTCCAATAAGTCTTTTGTCTCTCCTAATGCATTTAAAAAGGCATACTGCGCATGCAAACGCTTTTGCAATGAAGCAGACTGCAAACGACGCTTTTCTTTAAGCGTATCAATTGAATTTTGAATTTTTTTAAAGTTAGATTCTGCAATGGCTATTCGCTTGCTCCATGATGCTTTCAAATCTTTTAATCTAAAATGATAATGAATACTTTGGTTTTTTAAATCCTCTAGAAAATTCTCATAATCCACTTCAGATAATTTGGTCTGCTCGGATTCCCTTAAGTTTTTACGCTCCTTTTTCTTTGCCTTTATAGTGGTTTTCAAAGACTTCAATTCTGTTTGATATACTTCCAAATGAGATTGTAAAGTCTTTTTAGCATACTGGTAATCTTCAGATGATTCTAGGGCTTCAATCTTTCGGTTAAGTTCATTTAACTCTTGTTCTCCAATTTTATAAAACCCATCGGGGTTCAAAGTATCATACACCGTTGGCACAAAACCTTTTATATTATTGCGCTCTGCTAACTTCCCCGAAAAAGCCGCTAAATAACCAATGGTCCCATTAGTTTTTTTAACCACCATAACACCAAACATTTTTCCTATTACCAATCCTTCAGCAACTGGGTTTAATCCAAAATTATGATTAAAATTAGCCTGGTTTTCAAGGTAGTTTTGTAAGTCCTTTGTTGCTAAAACACTCAACTCATGGGGCTCGTAGTAAAAAGGAAATGTGAATTGCTTTGGCAAAGACACCCCTTTAGAATGCTCTAATGGATGAAATAAAACGTTTTCAAAATTGCTCATATAAAAAAAAGAGTGGCAAAGAAACAAAATTACACATATTAAAATGAAGTTTAACTATTGGAGATCTCATACGCCAAAAAGTTGTTGATATATAGATTATCAATAATAAATTAATTGATTTGAAGCATTAATTTAAATTCTTAATTTAAACTTTAAATAAATATAAATAACCACAAATAATTCATAATCTGTATTTTAAAAATAAAATAATTACTTACGGGTTTTTTTATTATTTTCGAAATCCGATTTATTTATAATCCCTATGAAACAACTAATAATAGTATTATTTTGTCTAGGCTTCTATTCCCCTTATTCTAGCCAGGCTCAAAATGAAGATTTTACAATTACTGTATTGAAATCTAACGTAAAAGAAAAAACTTATATTTTTGGTGAATGGAACCCTAGTGGTTATGAATCAGAGACCCATTTAAAATATTTAGGAGAAATTAAAACTAGTGATACCACTACATATAAGATAATGACTTCTAGTCGGTATTGGGGACCAACCAAAAAAGTCACAAATAAAATTTTAGTCTTTGATAGAAACAACAATCTTCATGGAAATTATTATTTAAACACCAAGTGTGAATTACCCTCTCAAATACAAGATAATCAACTTATTTTTAAACCAGTAGAATGTACTAACTGTAGTTATGCTATTACCAAAGTAGATTTTTATAATGGTATTCCTGAAAATTTTTATTTAGGATGTAAACCGGGACTCGGTAGTCTTTACTCCTTTTATTTGAGTATTTAGTTTAAAAAGAAATTATTCAAAACTAAACCCTTATACGAACTTACCAAACGCACAACTTTTATTAGGGTTGCAGAACAAGAAAATCAGGTTTAAAACCAATAGAGTGCATTCATGTTTTCTATTGAAAATGTTGGTAAGTTTTAAATATTAAATCCAATATTTAATAATTTCATATTCAAGGTTTCTGTTTCTTTGCAAAATCATAATTATTAAAATTTTGACAACAATATTGTTATTCAATTTAGTCTTAACAGTTTATTATTATTATTTTTCAAGTTAAAAGAGCTTAAAAGACAACCCGTTATATGGCATTAAAAATTGTTATTTCGCATAAAACAAAATACAAATACGATAGACTTGTTTCTCTATCTCCTCATATATTTAGATTAAGACCTGCACCCCATAGCAGAACCCCTATTGAAGCGTACTCAATAAAAATAAAGCCAGAAAATCATTTTTTTAATTGGCAACAAGACCCTTTTGGTAATTATTTAGCACGATTAACATTTCCTGAAAAAACCAAAGAGCTTAGTATTGATGTTGAAATTATAGCTGATTTAAAAACCATAAATCCGTTTGATTTTTTTGTTGAAAAGTATGCAGAAGATTATCCGTTTCAGTACGTAGATACTGTAAAGAAAGAACTACTGCCTTATTTAGAAATAACAGATAATGGTCCGTTGCTAAATGAGTTTCTAAAAACTATTGATCTTTCTCCAAGAAAGACAATTTTTTTCCTGATTGACATTAATCGAAAAATAAACGAATTCTTAAATTATAGTATTCGTTTAGATCCAGGCGTTCAAACCTGTGAAGAAACACTACATTCTAAAGTTGGTTCTTGTAGGGATTATGCTTGGTTGTTTGTTCAGGTTATGAGGCATTTAGGTTTTGGAGCAAGATTCGTTTCTGGGTATTTGGTGCAATTAAAATCTGATGAAAAATCATTAGATGGTCCGTCCGGTCCTGAAGAAGATTTTACCGATTTACATGCTTGGGCAGAAGTTTACGTTCCTGGAGCTGGTTGGATAGGTTTCGATGCTACCTCTGGGCTTTTGGCTGGTGAAGGTCATATTCCTTTGGCCTGCACACCATCTTTTGAGAGTGCTGCTCCTGTTAAGGGAATGACTGATATTTGCGAAACAGAATTCTTCTATGAAAATACGGTAAAACGCATTTTTGAATCTCCCAGAGTTACAAAACCTTATACCGAAGAACAGTGGAACGCCATTTATAATCTCGGGTTTAAAGTTGATGAAGAATTAGAAAAAGGTGATGTTAGATTAACCATGGGAGGTGAACCCACGTTTGTTTCTATTGATGATATGGAATCTGCTCAATGGAATACAGATGCCGATGGCCCCCACAAACGAGAGTTAGCAAAAAACCTTTCAGCCCGATTATATGATGAATTTGGAAAAGGTGGGGTTTTACATCAAGCACAAGGCAAATGGTACCCCGGTGAACCGCTACCCCGTTGGTCTATTGAGATTTGTTGGCGAAAAGACGGTAAACCTATATGGCAAAACAAAAAACTACTATCCCTTTTTTCAGAATCCAAAAAATTACCAAAAGATGCCGATAAAAAATTTCTTAAAACATTAACCAAATATTTAGGTGTTTCAGAAAAGTATATAAAACCCACCTACGAAGATAGTTTTTACTTTTTGTGGCAAGAAGGTCAAATGCCAATTGATATTGACCCCACAAAAGAAGATGGTAACCTATTGGTAAAAGAAAAACTTCAAAATATTTTAAAAGAAGGAACTACAAAACCTGTAGGGTACGTTTTACCACTCAACAATTCTAAAGGCACATGGTATAGTTGTGATTGGACATTTAGAAGGAAACATTTGTTTCTATTACCTGGTAACTCACCTGTTGGTTTACGGTTACCATTAAATTCATTAATTCAAAAGCCGAAACAGAAAGAATTTCCCATTTATCAACCAGACCAATTTTCTAAACAAGACGAATTACCAACCTATTTTGAAACAGTAGCAAAACGTTATACAAAACAAAATAAATCTTCAAAAATTGAGTATTTTATTCGTACGGCCTTGTGTATTGAAATTAGGGACGAAAAACTATACATCTTTTTGCCTCCTTTAGATGCTATTGAATATTATTTAGACTTAGTAACCGCTATTGAAGCTACTTCAAAAGTCTTGGATATTCCAGTTGTTTTTGAAGGCTATAACCCACCATTTGATAACCGCTTGGAATCACTAAAAATAACACCAGATCCCGGTGTTATTGAAGTTAACGTTCAACCATCGAAAAACTGGAGTGAATTAACATATAATACGCTCACACTCTATAAACACGCAAAGTTATCGCGCTTGGGCACCGAAAAATTTATGATAGATGGGAAGCATACTGGGACGGGTGGTGGAAATCATGTAACCTTGGGCGGTATAACTCCTGCAGATAGTCCGCTACTTAGAAAACCAAGTTTGTTAAGAAGTTTATTAACCTTTTGGCAACATCACCCAGGATTATCATACTTATTTTCGGGAGCATTTATTGGAGCCACAAGTCAGGCACCACGTATCGATGAGGCACGTATGGAAAACCTTTACGAACTAGAAATTGCCTTTAGTAAAATTCCTAAAAATGGCGAAGTCCCTTTTTGGTTAACAGATAGATTATTTAGACACCTTTTAACCGACTTAACAGGTAACACACATCGTGCAGAATTCTGTATAGACAAATTATATTCACCAGACACAGCCTCAGGGCGTTTAGGTATTTTAGAATTAAGAGCTTTTGACATGCCTCCCCATGCTCAAATGAGTTTAATGCAAAATCTATTAGTACGCACGCTTGTTGCTTGGTTTTGGAAAAAACCTTATGAACACGATTTAGTTCGTTGGGGTACAGAATTACATGATAAGTTTCTAATTGAACACTTTGTTAGAAAAGATATAAATGATGTTGTGAAAAAACTTAACAAAGCTGGATACGCTTTTAAAGAAGATTGGTTTAATCCATTTTTTGAATTTAGATTTCCCCTGCATGGTATGGTTACTATAAACGATATTCATATTGAATTGCGGGCTGCTATAGAACCTTGGAATGTTTTAGGCGAAGAAATGAGTGGTGGTGGTACCGCTAGATATGTAGATTCGTCTTTGGAACGAATTCAAATTAAAGTTACTAATTTTACCAATGAAAGATATGTTATTACTTGTAACGGTGTAAGAGTACCTTTAAAACCAACCGATGTCAAAGGTGAATTTGTTGCTGGTATTCGTTATAAAGCTTGGAACCCTTATTCTGCTTTGCACCCTACTATAGGTGTAGACGCACCTTTAGTTTTTGATGTTGTAGACACTTGGAATAAGCGCTCTATTGGCGGGTGTACTTACTTTGTAGCACATCCGGGAGGACGTTCATATGAGTCCTTTCCTATTAATAGTTTAGAGGCCGAATCTAGAAGAATAAATCGTTTTTGGAATTTTAACCATACTCAAGGCGATATTGTTGATGATAAAAAAGATATAATAAGTAGAGAGGAATTTAAAAAGATTAAAAAACAAATTAATCCTAAACAGTTTAAATACAAAGAATTGAAGATTAATAACGAATTTCCTGTTACTTTAGATTTAAGAAAGAAGTAAACAATACCCATGCATTCCAACATACTATTTCAAAACTATTTCTCCGATTTCAAAGACTACGATGAAGTTTTGAAATCTGATTTATCTATTAATCCTAATTGGGAAACATTACTTAATAATCTAACTCAATACGGAAACGAGGGATTAACTGATAAACAAAACGAAATTAATTGGCTTTTAGAAGAAAATGGAGTTACATACAATGTATATAACGACCCGAAAGGAATGCAACGCTCATGGCGATTAAACATTGTGCCCTTTTTAATTCATCAAAATGAATGGGTAACCATTGAACGTGGTATCACCCAAAGAGCTGAATTATTAAACCTTATTTTAAAAGATATTTACGGTAAGCGTGAGCTTATTAATAATGGCATTGTTCCTCCAGAAGTTATTTATGGCCATAGAGGATTTTTAAGACAGTGTGACCAAATTCACTACAAAACTGCAAAACAATTAATAATATATGCTGCTGATTTAGCACGTGGACCCGACGGACGCATGTGGGTTGTTAACGACAGAACACAGGCTCCTTCTGGCATGGGATATGCCTTAGAAAACAGATACTCTTTGAGTAGAATGATGCCCAATCTGTTTAAGGATATCAATGTTAAACAACCAACCCAATTCTTTTCTGAGTTTAATCAGATGTTAATTGATGCGGCGCCAAATAATATTACAAACCCTAACATAGTTATTTTAACACCGGGCCCTTTAAACGAAACTTATTTTGACCACGCCTATATGGCATCTTTCTTGGGATATCCGTTAGTTACAGGCAATGACCTTGTGGTTAGAAACGGAAAAGTATGGATGAAAACCCTGAAAGCTCTTAAACAAGTTGATGTTATTCTAAAACGTGTTGATGATGCCTTTATGGATCCCCTAGAGTTAAGAGAAGATTCATATTTAGGAGTTGCAGGTTTACTAGAAGTAGTAAGAAACAATCAAGTTACCATTGTTAATCCTATTGGTGCTGGCGTTCTTGAAAACTCTGGCTTAATACCTTTTATGAATGGTATTTGCAATTATTTCTTCAACGAAGACTTAATATTACCACAAATTGCTTCGTGGTGGTGCGGACAAGAAAGAGAACGCAGCTATGTTCTCAATAATATGCGAGAATTTGTAATTAAAAATATTGACCGTTCAAACAGAGAATACCTTCATTTTTGTGAATTTTTAGATGATGCATCTCTGAATCTATTAAAAGATGAAATACTGCTAAATCCATATAAGTTTGTGGCACAAGAAAAAATTTCGTTTTCAACAGCACCGGATTTTTTCAATGGTACTTTAGAGCCTAGAAAAGTTATGTGTAGAACATTTGCTATTGCAAATAACAATAATTACACTGTAATGCCAGGTGGTTTGGTGAGAGTAGCCGCAGAAAGGGAAAACCTGTTTGTATCCAACCAACGGGGTGGTATAAGTAAAGATTTTTGGATTATCTCAGATGAGTTTCAATACAATATTCAGAGCTATTCTTGGAATGATAACAGTAGAATATCGGTCTTAGACGTTAATGATTTACCAAGTAATACAGCCGAAAACCTGTATTGGTCTGGAAGGTATTTAGGTAGAGCTCTCACAACTGCTCGTTATTTGCGTATGGTTTTAAACCGAATGAATAACGAACAATATAACAACCAAAATGCAGAATCTAGAAGTTTAGTTTATCTATATAAATCTGTAACTAATATTACCTCGACATTTCCTGGATTTGTGGGTAAAAATTCGGAAAAAAAGTTACAAGAACCCATAGAGGAGATTTTGTCTTTGCTGTTAGATGAAAACCGAATTGGTAGTTTTGCCCAGACTCTTTCTAGTTTTAATCATGCCTACTATTCTCTACGTAACTTATGGTCTAGAGATATGTGGCGTGTATTTGATAGTATCAAAAAATTATGGAATAAATTTAAAGAGAACGAAACTCGTTCTATCCCAGATCTCACAAAATTATTAGATCGTGTTATAACTAGACTCATAGCGTTTATGGGGCTTATTGAAGAAAGTATACTAGTAAGTCAAGGGCTTTTACTGTATTTTATTGGTTTACAAACCGAACAAGCTATGATGCATATTGCTAAATTAAGAGCGCTACTAGTTTTTAATTACTCTGAACAATTGCAGTATGAAATTCTAGAATCATTTTTAACAAGTCATGAAAGTCTAAATATTTACAGGTATAGTTATCGCTCTTATTTAAGTGTTGAAAACGTCATTAGGTTAGTTATGCTTGATGCAGAATATGCTAAATCGCTCACGTATCAATTTAAACGTATTCAAAAGGATATACAAAAGCTTCCTCACTCTGAAAATTCAGTAAATAACTTCTATAGTTTATATATTTCTGAGGCTATAAAAATTATAGAAAACCTAGATATTACTAATTTACTCGAGTTAAATGAAACAAAAACTTTACGTCAAAATCTTGACGAGGTTTTATCTGAACTTAGCAATTTATTACACAAAAGTAGTATTTCGCTTTCTGATACTTATTTTAATCATGCTTACCAACAAAAACAATTGGTTAATCAAAACTTTCCATTGCTTTAAATGATTTATCAAGTTTTACATACTACTACCTACAACTACGAGCATGGTGTATCATTTTGTCATAACATAGCTACTCTTAAACCTAAAGAAGTTGCGGGACAAACGTTATTAGATTATCATTTAGATATTACGCCCATTCCAGAAGAAATTTCTGAGAAGATTGATTTTTTTGGAAATACTGTCACAAGATTTTCTATTCAAAAACAACATTCGAAATTAAAGGTAACTGCCAGTAGTAAAATTTTAAAAGAAGTTCATAATATTCCAAGTATTCACAACAATACTGATGCCCAAAAAATTACGTTACAACAAGCTTTGTTGGAATTAAAAAACAATTCTCCTGAAATACGTTATGTAAAACAATTTTGTTTAGAATCTGTTTTAGTGGCTAATATTACATCGAATATTAAAGCTTATGCTGAAGTTTCATTTCAATCAAATAGATCAATTTTTGAAGCGGCGTTTGAGTTAATGCAGCGTATTTATACCGATTTTGAATTTAATGCGGAGGTTACAAATGTAGCCACACCTATTCATGAAGTCATGAATCTAAAAAAGGGGGTCTGTCAAGATTTTGCCCAAATAGCTATTGCCTGTGTGCGTTCTGTTGGTTTACCTGCTCGCTATGTTAGTGGTTATATAGAAACCATACCACCTCCTGGTAAAGAAAAACTTATTGGAACAGATGCTTCTCATGCTTGGTTTTCAATATTCATCCCTTATTTTGGATGGGTAGATTTTGACCCCACAAATAACCAAATACCTTCAAATCAACACATAATAGTATCTCACGGAAGAGATTATTACGATGTTCCTCCACTAAAAGGTGTTATTTACAGCACGGGAAAAAATAAAATGAAAGTATCCGTAGATATTAGACCCATAGAATAATATTTATGGTTTATTTAAAAATTCTTTCCGTTTTTATGTTAGCTCACTAATTTAAAGAGAATGCCACAATCTTATTTCCAATAGGAGTTCCAAGTTTTTCTCCACCGCAGGCTATAGCTATGTATTGCTTTCCATTAACCTGATACATAGCCGGGGTGGCAAAAGCAGGAGCAGGTAATTGGTACTCCCATAGTAAGGCTCCCGTAAACTTGTTAAACGCCCTGAAATAACCATCTTTTGTTGCGCCAATAAACAGTAAACCGTTTTCTGTGACTATAGGGCCACCATAATTCTCGCATCCTGTTTGTGGGTATCCTTGTTCTTTTAATTCTGGTGTATCCCCTAAAATAATTGACCATTTAAAATCACCCGTATTTAAGTCTATAGCGTGCATAGTCCCCCAAGGTGGTGAAATAGCAGGCCTTCCCTTGCTATCTAAAAAGCGTTTGTAACCCATATATTTATAAGCTAAAGGATACGTAATTTTTGGATTCTTGGGCAAAATGGTATCTGGTTCATCAAACAAAAAATGCATTAAAGCTTCCTTTTCTTTAGGTGGGATTTGAGGAAAACCGGTCATCATACCCTTTCCTAATTTTATTAATTGAGCTACCTCATTTTTAGATTTTTTACTTTTTAAGTCTATTAAAGAAGGAAAACCGCTTTGAACCACACCACTTCTATCTTTTTGATGACAGGTCACACAATACTGCATATAGGTTTGCTTACCTAAAGGGTAGTTTTTTACCCTGGTATCATTCTTTTCCATTTGAATAACCCAAGGTGCTTCTTGAGAGTTTATATAAACAATCCCCTCTTCGGGGTCTGCAGCAGTTCCACCCCACTCTGCAGCACCATCCAACCCAGGAAACAAAATCATGGGATCTAAACTTGGTGGTGCATACAGTCTTTTGTCAGAGTGCTTTAAAAGCTCTAAAAAGGCTTCTCTATTTTCGGCATACGGACTTATATCATCATCGTTTAGTTCCGTTGATTGTCTTGCAAATGGTTTTGGCTTTACCGGAATGGGTTGTGTTTTTGAGGCTTCCTCTCCAACCAAAGTTGAAATTGGTACGGGCACCTCGTTAATATCAAATAAAGGCTCTCCAGTAATGCGATTAAACACATAAACATAACCTTGCTTTGTAGACTGAGAAACCGCAGGTATTTTTTTACCATTTCTTGTAATGGTAATTAAATTTGGTGGTGTTGGTGGGTCTCTGTCCCATAAGTCATGGTACACCATTTGAAAATGCCAAAGCCGCTTCCCTGTATTAACATCAAGAGCCAAAAGGCAATCAGTATATAAATTATCTCCTTTACGAATACCGCCATAGAAATCTGGAGCAGCGGAACCAGTTGGGATGTAAATGATACCACGTTCTTCATCTAAAGCCATTCCACTCCAATTATTACCTGCTCCAATTAATGGATTTGTATGAGAATTTCGGTCTTCCCAAGTTTCAATACCTTCTTCTTCTGACAATGGAATCGTATTGAAAGTCCATTCTAAATCACCTGTGATAACATTAAACGCCATAATATTTCCAGGAAGTGCTCCAATGTCTTCAGGAACTCGAATAGGCATGACAATAATATCTTTGTAAACGGTACCCGGCGTATTGGATACTAGAAAACTTCCCATAGCAATTTCACCTAAACCACTACTTAAGTTTACTTTTCCCTTATCTCCAAAGCTCTTGATAGACTCTCCTGTTAATGCATTAAGAGCGTATAAATACGGCCCTGAAGTATATAATATGCGTTTGTCATTGCCTTTCTCCCAATAGGCAACCCCTCTACTGGTTGAAGCCCTTAATTTTAATGAGTCTCCAAATCTCCAAATTTCCTTTCCTGTTGATGCATGAATAGCTATGGCTCTGAGTCTAGAAGTAACCCCGTACAAAATAGTATCAATGATAATGGGGTTCATTTGCATTTGCCCAAAATCTGGCGACTCATAGATCCAAGCTACCTTCAATTCGGTAACATTATCTAATGTGATTTCTGATAAAGTAGAATACTGATTTCTATCTGGTCCACCTTGATAAGATCTCCAAGTGGAATAATCTCTAGGTTTAAAACTAGAATTTTGTTGACAGTTAAAAACAAGAAGGAAAGCTAAAAAGTTAACCAGATAAAGAGCGCTACGCATAAGTTGGTTTTCAAGTATTTTATGTTCTAAATATAATGAATCCAAAACTTTTATTTCACAACCCTTCCTGAGGAACCTTTTTCATTTGGAATAAGCTCATAAATATTATCTGGTGACAGCCCAACCTCATGACGATGGGAGACAAACAAAATAGCTGTACTACTCTCTTTAGCAATTTTATTTACCAACTCTGAAAATATGATGGTGTCTGAATCATCCAATCCGTTGGTAGGTTCATCTAAAATAAGTAATGGCGGATGTTTTACCATAGCTCGCGCAATTAATACTAATCGTTTATGTCCACTTGAAAGGGTTTGGAAATTTCGATTTTTAATATCGAACATATTCAATAATTTCAACCATTCGTGCGCCTTTGAAATTTGGTTTTCATTAGGATATTTGTACAGTCCGATAGAATCATAAAATCCTGAAATAATCATTCTTTCAATAGTATCTGAACGCCTAAAACCTTGTAACATTTCTGAAGTGAAATACCCGATTTTTTTCTTAATATCCCAAACACTTTCACCGCTACCCTTCTTAACTCCGAAAAGATAAATATCTTGATTAAAGGCTTTAGGGTTATCTCCAGAAATAAGTGATAGAATGGTACTTTTACCTGAACCATTTGGCCCCATTAAATGCCAAAATTCCCCTGTTTTAATTTCCCAACAGATATCTTTTATGATTGGTTTATTTAAATAGGAAACCGATACGTTTTGGAACTTTACTAAATAATAACTTTCAACTAAAATTTGTTCAAGAGGTTGTGGCAAATCTTGAATGAAATATTGTTTTGATTTTGGAGAAAGACTATCAAAATCTTCAAATGGGACAATCTGTTTACCTTCGGGCTTATAAATAACATTAATAAAAGGAAGCAAATCCTTCTTTCTATTGGAAATTTGAATAATGGGAATTGATTTACTCAACTCTTCCAGAGTAAGCACTATTTCTTCTTGAGATTTAATATCTAAATTTCCAAATATATTGTCGGCTATTAAATATTCAGGATTTTCAGCTATTAAATACTTAATCAATGCTTTCTTTCGTTCGCCTTCTGAAGATTTCATCAGGCTATGACCATTCTTTGTAGGAATATTAAAACGTCCATGTCGCTTTTCTTCTTCTATAAACTTGTTAATTGTTATTTCAGAAAAAAGTGCCCCTTTTAAACCATTTATACTTTCAATCAGATTTCCTGATAAAATATTTTTGATTAATGACTTTTTATCGTCTTTATTAGAAATATAAATGGCAATGTGCGTATTCAAATTATTGTAGATTTTATCTAAATATAAAAAAAGAGGGCTATAAACCCTCTTTTAAACTATATGAAATCAATGTGTTTTTACAAGTTATTTATGTGAAAAGGCACCAATCCGTCTATTGGCCTTCTTACAAAGTTACCCACTTTAAAACCCATTTCTTCTGCAACTTCCCTAATTTCATTTTGAGAAAAGAAGGCAATAGAACCAGCAAAATGAACAGGAACAGTTTTTAATTCTTCCTTAAACTGCATGATCATATTCTTAGCAAATAATCTAATACCATTTTTTATAAGATTGATTGTGTATTCAGAATCTTTATGTAAAAACATAAACTCTGCAAAACTTGCTAAATAGGCATTGGGGTTGGGTTGCTTATACAAATTATACTTTATAAAATCTGATTCTAAATTATATTTAGCTCCAAATGCCACTTTTACATTTTCGGGCATGTGATTAAAATAATAATCTCTAATTAATTGTTTTCCGTAGTAATTACCCGAAGCATCATCCATTAACGTATATCCTAGAGATAGTACACGCTGATGAAGTTTTTCTCCATCATAATAACTACAGTTAGAACCTGTTCCCATAATGCAAACCACGGCAGCTTCTTTAGGTTGATTAATTGTTGAATATACTGCCGCCAAAGTATCTTCGTTAACGGAAATTTTTGCATTAGAAAAAATATCCTCTAATACACCCTTTAACATTTTTCTAGGGTTCTCTGTACCACAACCCGCACCATAAAAGAACAGATGTGAGACATCATCTTTGTTATCAATTAAAATATCGCTTTCTTTGATGGTTTTAAAAAGCTTCTTTTCACTTAAAATGGCAGGATTAAGACCTTTGGTTCTAATCTTTTCCATTAGCTTGTTACCCTCTTTATCTACGGCTAACCAATCTGATTTGGTTGAACCACTATCTACAATTAAAATCATAAGTTCAAATATAAAAAACTCCACAGTAGTTAAATGCATATACACTTAATACACTGTGGAGTTGTAGTAAATTAGATTCCCATTTTCATGGGAATTACAATTATATTATTTTACAGACGCAATGTATTGAGCTAAATCAACTAATTTAGTTGAATAACCAAACTCATTGTCGTACCATGATACTAATTTAAAGAAGTTATCATTTAAAGCAATACTTGCATCGGCATCAAATACACTAGTCAAAGGTTCTGAAACGAAATCCTGAGATACTACAGCCTCTTCTGTATAACCAAATACACCTGCCAATTCGTTTTCAGAAGCAGCTTTTAAAGCAGCTTTAACCTCATCCCATGAAGCCGACTTTTCTGTTCTAACAGTTAAGTCTACAACCGATACATCTGGAGTTGGTACTCTAAACGCCATACCAGTTAATTTCCCATTTAATTCAGGAATTACTTTTCCTACAGCTTTAGCTGCACCAGTAGATGAAGGGATTATATTAGCTAAAGCACTTCTACCACCTCTCCAGTCTTTTCTTGAAGGACCATCAACAGTCATTTGTGTAGCCGTTGTAGCGTGAACTGTAGTCATTAAACCTTCTATAATTCCGAAGTTATCGTTAATAACTTTAGCTAAAGGTGCTAAACAATTAGTAGTACAAGACGCATTTGATACAATAGTATCTGCAGCAGTTATTTTATCATTATTTACTCCCATCACAAACATTGGTGCATCTGCAGAAGGCGCCGAAATTGCTACTTTCTTAGCTCCTGCTGTAATATGAGCTTGTGCTTTTTCTAAAGTTGTGAAAATACCAGTACAGTCTAAAACAACCTCTGCTCCTACTGCATCCCATTTTAAATCTTCTGGGTTACGCTCAGCAGTAATTCTAATTTCGTTTCCATTAACTACTAAGTTTCCGTCTTTAATATCCACAGTACCATCAAATCTACCGTGAACAGAATCATATTTTAATAAATAGGCTAAATGCTCTACATCTAACAAGTCATTAATTCCTACTACTTCAATATCATTAGGTCTAGAAGCTGCTACTCTAAAAGCAATTCTACCTATTCTACCAAATCCGTTAATTCCAATTTTTAATTTTGACATATCTAAGATTAATTAGTGTTATGTGCTCATGATATCTGAGACACGTAATAATTCTAAATTTATTTTTGTTTTTCCTTTTATGGCTTGCTCCAATGGTGTTAACTCCATTTTATTGTTTTTTAATCCTACCATATAATTTGTTTCTCCTTCTAACAAGGTTTCAACAGCTTTTACGCCCATTCTACTGGCTAAAACTCTATCAAAACAAGATGGTGCTCCTCCACGCTGCATGTGTCCTAAAACAGAAACACGTACATCATACCCTTCCATATTCTCGTCTACATATTCTTTTAACTCAAAAATGTTTTTACCAATCTTATCACCTTCGGCAACAACTACAATACTGGAAGTTTTTCCTGTTTTTCTACTTCTATTTAAAGATTCTTTCAATCTATCTAATCCTAAATCTTCCTCAGGAATCAGGATTTCTTCTGCTCCACCAGCTATGCCAGTATTTAAAGCAATATGACCAACATCACGTCCCATTACTTCTATAAAGAATAATCTGTTGTGGGAACTTGCTGTATCTCTAATTTTATCAATAGCATCTACTACTGTATTTAAAGCCGTATCAAAGCCTAAAGTGTGTGTAGTTCCAAAAATATCATTATCAATGGTTCCAGGAATACCCATTACTGGAAATCCAAACTCTTGATTGAAAACTAATGCCCCAGTAAAAGAACCATCTCCTCCAATGACAACTAAACCTTCAATACCTTCTTTTATTATATTTTGAAAAGCTTTCTCTCTACCTTCTTTAGTTCTAAACTCTTTTGAACGCGCAGATTTTAACATGGTTCCACCTTTATTAATGATACCTCTTACACTACGAGCATTCATAGGTTTAAAATCTCCTTCAATCAGTCCTTCATAACCTCGATATACACCAATACACTCAACACCGTGATACGCACATGTTCTAACTACCGCACGAACCGCGGCATTCATTCCAGGAGCATCGCCCCCTGAAGTTAAAACTGCTATTTTTCTAATTTTATTAGGCATATATTAAATTTGCTGGTAAAATTACTAAACAAAAACAATATAATCATAGCATTTAAGCCTTTTTAATGCATACTTAACACTATAACGTTTTAGTAAAATATGATTTAATTTTTCCTATAAAAACGCTTTAAAATTTGAACAAAAGTTAAAGGGTTTTACTTTTGTGAAGATAGACGTTGATTTATAAAACTAGGAGTAGCATTAGTATCTTCAATATTGGTTTGGTCATCAAACTCTGATTCTTCTTCTTTTTTCTTAAACAAACTCTGAATAAGTTCTTTAAAGGTGTCAAAATCTACATTGTAAGACAAACCTAATCCTTGAGTGTAACCTATTGCTTCTCCAAAATTTCTGATACTATTTTCTCTATTGAATACTTTTGCTATTAATGTACCTTCTTCATTTAAAAGAAAATCTATCTGTACATCTCCAGCAACAACTGTATTAGCAGCATCTGCACCACCTATTGGCACCCCTACTTTACCATTTATTAGTACCCTATCGCTGATCTGGGTTTGAAGTGTAACACCTACCCTATCATTTGTTTGATAATCTGGTCTATTTTGACCTGCCTCATAATTAACACCAAGATTGAGTTTACCATCACCACCAGAAAAAATACCATTGATAATACCATTGAGCCTCTCTGCAATAGTTCCAGAAAAATTAAGTTCATTAATGCCTCTTGAAAAGGAACCTGTAGAGATTAAATACAGCGCTTGGTTTTGTCTATCATCAGGTGACTCCAATCTGTATTGTAACTCGGATTTTATGGACGAATGAATATTAGGAAATTCAAAATCAAATGCAGGTGTTGGCTGCTCTAAGTCACCTGTTAATGCAATATTTAATTCTACAGGAATACTTCTATTTATAGGATTATCTAGTAATGGAGACGGATTAGCAGTAGTTTTATAAATGGCCAACATATCAATTTGAGCCTTTAAAGGATCTCCTTCCCAGTTAATGGTTCCACCGGGTTGTACAATAAACTCTTTTTGTACCAAACCTCCATAGGCAAAATTGTAAACACCTTCAAAAACAGAGAAATCACCCCACATGTTAAACTTACCATTCGTATTGATTTCTACCAACATACCACCTCTACCACGTCCTTTTAAAGAATGTCCGGTGCTTTTATCTATAATGATTTCTACCTCGGCATCTTCAGTTACATCTACCTCAAAATCTAATTCTAATCCTTGAATATCTTCAAAAGTAATTTCTTCACCTATATCTCTGGCTTCTTTTTCAGTTCTAGATAGAGTTCTTATAAATGAGTTATCACCAAACGATTCGGTGTCATTAAGCGGAATTTTAAAAACAGTACCTGATTTAGTTTCTGCAACAACGCTAATAGTTAATTGCTCTGTGGGCCCTTGAATTTTGGCTTCACCTCCCATAAAACCTCTTCCATAATATAGAGCCTCTTCAGATTCTTCGGTATCTAAAATTAATAAGTTTTTAGTATCTACATCTAAGTCTAAACGCCATTTTGATAGGTTTACGTGACTTAAAGAGCCATTAAGCATGCCTCTTGATTTAAATTTAGTATCAGTTAGTTGTATATCGTTAAAAATAAAACTTTGTTTACTTAGTGATACAGAGGCATTATTATTAAAATTATAGTCTACATTTAAATAGGGAATTCCAAAACCACCATTTATAACTCTCAAGTCGCCCTGAATATCTGGTCTTTTGAGATTCCCTACAATATTAGCTTCTCCTGTTACAGCTCCTCGTATATTAGAAAGCACATCTTGAAGCAGTGGATTAAGTGGTTCTAAAATAAAATGATCAAAAGTGATATCTACATCTATTGTTGAGTTTTTACCAAGAACACTTATCTCTCCTTTTGCTTCAAAAGATTTTGCTTTGTCATTTTTTATAGTAGCATCAACCTCATATTTTGTTAAATCTTCATTTCCCTTAATACTAGCGTCAAAATCTCCTAAAGGAAATCTATTAACCATAAAATCATTGATTATGATTGTTGAATTTGGCAAATAACTTCCGTTCTTCTGCAATACATCTAATTTACCATTAACCTTTCCTGCTAATGAAAGGCTGTCAATTACAGGGGTTATTTTAGCAAGATTGACGTTTTTGAAATTTAGTTTAATATCTTTTTGGGTAGAATCTTTTAAGAATCCAGAAAGTTTAATTTCTTCGCTTTTGTGGGTTATCTTAAAGTTATCTAGATTAAACTTAGTAAGTGCCTTATTAAAAGACATTTTGTTAAGTGTATCGTTCTTTTCATTCACAAACCATTTTCTATCCTTAATGGTAAAATCAGATTTTTTAAAGCCTACAACAGACTCCTTAGCGTCATTTATTGTATGATAAAAACTTAAATTATAAATATCTTTATTTCGCTTTCCGCCTTTAAACTCAGAACGCATAAACAAGGTATCATTAACCGTAACATTAATTAAATTAAAGTTAGATACGTTATAGAATTTGGTATTTAGACTATCTATCTCAACATAAGTATTGAAAAGCGGATTACTATTATCTACCTGCAATTCTATATCATTTGCAAAATAATTATGAACCTTTATTTGTGGCGATTTAAATGTTAGCTTAAACTTAGTTTCATCACTCTCAACCCTACCACGGATATAAGTATTTTTTCCCAGTTCAATTTCTGGAAAAATAACTTCGGCTATTTTATTGTAAATTTTGAAGTTAAAATCTATACTCTGAGTGGCGTTTATTTTATGCGGAATATAATTTGTGTATATATGTCCAATGGAGTTTTCAAAAAGTTTTTTTAAATCCCTAAATACAAAACGCCCTTTAAGGTCACCTTCAATGATGTCTGGTGATCTAAATTCAACATATCTTATACTCTCATCAAACCGCGAAGAAATATCAAACTGGTCAAAATAATAGGCGTCATGCTCATTAGTATAGGTAGTGTTATTAAATGAAATCTTTCCGTAGGCGTCATCTAAAGTGCTACTATTCATATTCATTTTAACCCTACTCTTTAAAATAGATATGCTGTCTTTTTTTACAAAGTTTAGAATTCTTAAGTTGGCATAATCAACATTTGCTTCAAAATCATACTTTTTAACCTTTTCAGAGAAATCAACAAGACCATTAAAATTAAACTGTAAGTTTCTGTCGTTTACAATTAAGTTTCCATCAAAAATCTTATTTCTTACATTCCCAGCTACTTTAATTCCACTGTAATTATAATTATTATAGAGAATCTGGTAAATCTCTCCTTTTACCTGAGTGTCAAGGTTATCTGTTAAAAAACCATTACCATCCACATCAAAATTTAAAGACCCAACACCTGTTTTAGGGTCATTAAAAAACACTCCAAAGTCAAACTTTTCAAAAACTACTTTCCCTTTATAGATTGCGTTATCAATATCATCAACCTTGGTTATTTGTAAATTAGAATCAATAAAACCTATTTCAGTATCTATTTCAACATCGGCATTAATGGTCCTTGAAGTTATTTGTGTATTTCCTTGAATGGTGAAATTTCCTAAACGTTCAAAAGATGATGGAATGGCTTCTCCTAAAACATTGGGCAATAAGGCTTTTAAATCGTTGTAGGTAGAGGTTAAATTAGAAAAATGCCCATCCATATAAAAATTATGTTCCTCTCTACTAAATAAATTTTTAAAATTAGCGTCCCCAATAATTCTGGTATTTCTATTAGTTCTCAGATTTAAATTTTTGGCTTTCAAATCATTTAAGGTACCAGACATATCTACACTAAACGTAGCACGTTGATTAACCCCAAACTCATTATAAATTATATTAAGTTCATCTAACAGCACATCAGAATTTTCAAATTTAGCCTCCACCAAAACCTTATCTGTGAAATACTGTAAATCTTCTCTTTTGTAACTAAATTTTAAGTTTCCTTTTAAAACAGACTCTGGAGTTTTAATATCAAGATTATCAAAGGTCATTCCGGTAAGGGTGTACTTAAAATCGGTCATCATGTTTTTCATGATTAACCCCCTACTATCCTTAAAAGATAGCTTATTAATTCTAGCACTAACATCACTTCCTTTTATTAAAAAATTAGTGGCATTAATATTTAAATTTCCTAAATCTAAACGCTTAGTGGTTTCTCTGTTTTCATCGGTAAGTTTAAAAAGCCCCTCATAAATAGAGACGTCACTTGATGATAATAAAAAGCTACCATCTCCTTTTTTGGGGTTTTCGCCCTCTATCTTTCTTACAAAAATATCAAGGTTGGTTTCAGAGGTGTCTTTATAGGTTTTTATGTTTAGAAATAAGTTGAAAACATCAATATCACCAAATGTCATTTTATTATTAAAAAAGTTTCTAAAACTTAAGACCGAGGTGTTTAATTCTGCTATGTTAATTAAGGTATCCTTTTTATAATCTTCAATAAAAATATTTTTAAACTCAACATCACCGTTAAATTGCAGTCCAACTTTTTCAATATTAATGTTCGTTCCAAATTCAGTATTAATCTTGTTGGTAGCATAATTTCCTAAACCTGTTTGAACCGAAGGAATGGAGAGTACTAACACCAAAATGATGAAGAGTAGCAGCAAAATACCTGCTATTTTTGATGCTATTTTGAGTACTTTTTTGATACGTTGTAAAATTATTGATATTATTGAGAATAAACTACATTTCCTTAGCAATTCTATATTTAGAAATTATGGTCTAAGGTAAACTACTCCATACCTATTTATCCATTTCATTAAAAAAATAAATGAGTAGTTTTGTAGTTACGAATAATTGCATCTAATCAGACGTTTATTCACAATCAAAATTAACAATTATTGTGCCTAAAAATAATTAATGGTTTCACAAAATATTTACATTCTTGGTATTGAATCTTCCTGCGATGATACGGCAGCTTCTGTAATTCATAACGGGAAAATTTTAAGCAACATTGTTGCCAATCAAAAAATACATGAAGCGTATGGTGGTGTGGTACCAGAATTAGCGTCTAGGGCACATCAGCAAAACATCGTTCCTGTGGTGCATCAGGCCATTAAACAAGCGGGTATTACTAAAGAAGATTTAAACGCAGTGTCTTTTACCAGAGGTCCTGGTTTAATGGGAAGTTTATTGGTTGGTACCTCGTTTGCAAAATCTTTAGCCTATGGTTTAAGTATTCCTTTAATTGATGTTAACCACATGCAAGCACATATTCTAGCGCATTACATTGATGAAGACGGTTTTAAAAAACCACCATTTCCGTTTTTGGCTATGACTATTTCTGGTGGGCACACTCAAATTGTTAAGGTGAATCATTATTTTGATATGAAAGTAATTGGTGAAACTATTGATGACGCTGTTGGTGAGGCATTTGATAAGAGTGGAAAAATTCTTGGTTTGGGCTACCCTGCAGGCCCAGAAATTGACAAACGTGCTAAACAAGGGAATCCGCAAGCTTTTAAATTTACCAAGCCCAAGGTAGACGGATTAAATTTTAGTTTTTCTGGCTTAAAAACAGCTATTTTATATTTTGTACAACGAGAGACAAAAACTAACCCAAATTTCATTAAAGAAAACCTCAATGATATTTGCGCCTCAATTCAATACACCATCATTGGTATTTTGATTGATAAGTTAAAAAAGGCTTCCAAAGAAACTGGAATAAAACATGTTGCTATTGGTGGTGGGGTTTCTGCGAATTCTGGTATTAGACAAGCGCTAAAAGTTGGTGAACAAAAGTTTGGATGGACAACCTATATCCCAAAATTTGAATACACTACAGATAACGCTGCAATGATAGCTATTGTGGGTTATTTGAAGTATTTAGAAGGGTATTCCACTGAGCAAAATATAATAGCCTCAGCTAGACTTAAGATTTAGTTGCTAGTATTGAGTCGCAGTTACATAGTCAATCGTATTTTGAAAATTAAAAACCGTAAATCTTTTCTATCTTCGCCCTATGCAACTCTTTTTTAATCCAAATATTTCAGATAGTACCAAGGAATTCACTTTCCCTAAAGATGAAAGCAAACATATTGTAAAAGTACTTCGTAAAAACACTGGAGATATACTTCACATTACCAATGGCAATGGTTGGCTGTTTGATGCCGAAATAACACTACCCAACATTAATAAATGTTTAGTGAAAATTATATCTAGTAAAAAAAAACCACAGCAAAGTTATAAGTTGCATTTAGCTGTTGCTCCAACCAAAATGAATGACCGTTATGAGTGGTTTCTGGAAAAAGCAACTGAAATAGGAATTGATACCATCACCCCTATTATTTGTGACCACAGCGAACGAAAAGTCATTAAACCTGAACGTTTTGAACGCATTTTACAATCGGCTATGAAACAATCCTTAAGTTGTTATATACCCTTATTGAATGAGGCTATGTCATTTAAGGACTTTATAAGACAATCACATGAAGGCGATTTATTTATAGCACATTGCGAGGAAACCGATAAAAAAATTTTAAAACAAGCATTAAGACCTAAATCAGAAATTACAATTCTAATTGGGCCTGAAGGCGATTTTAGTAGTGAAGAAATTAAATTAGCTATTGCTAATAAATTTATTCCTGTAACTTTGGGAAATAGCAGGTTAAGAACAGAAACTGCTGCTATTGTGGCTTGTCATTCCGTAGCATTCATCAACGAATAACATGAAAAAGGTAATCATATTTTTAACTTTTAGCTTTTCACTTTTAACTATCTCTGCACAAGAACTAGCAGTCCTAAAATACAAAGGTGGAGGTGATTGGTATAGTAACCCCACAGCATTACCCAACCTCATTAAGTTTTGTAATGAAAATATTAAAACTAAAATTGAAACTACTCCACAAACCGTTGAAGTGAATAGCGTAGAGATTTTTCAATATCCTTTTTTGCACATGACGGGTCATGGTAATGTTTTTTTTAGTGATGATGACGCTGAAAATTTAAGAAATTATCTTTTATCTGGTGGCTTTTTACACATTGATGATAACTATGGTATGGAGCCCTTCATTACTGAAGAACTTAAAAAAGTATTCCCAGATAAAGAATTGATTGAACTTCCAACAAACCATGACATTTTTAATTCGGCATTTAACTTTCCTAATGGACTACCAAAAATACATGAGCACGATGGTAAAAGACCACAAGCTTTTGGTGTTTTTTATGAAGACAGATTGGTTTTATTGTTTACTTATGAAAGTGATTTAGGCGATGGTTGGGAAGATGAATCTGTACATAACGACCCACCTGAAGTACGAGAAAAAGCGCTTAAAATGGGAGCCAATATTATTAAATACGCTTTTGAAAACTAATAAAACATGAAACTTCATTATTACTGTAGTTCACCATCTTGCAAAAAACTAAATGCTATGAAAGTTAAATCTAATAACAGATATGACTTAAAAGAAGAAATAGGGTTAGAAATCAATGAACGGTGTAAGCATTGTGGGAAACACACTAAACGCCATATAAATAGGTTACACGCTTCACCTAATTATTTTATCATTTTAGGAGGGATAGCTTTAGCAGCAATCATAACTGTCTTTATTTGGGATTTAGGCTTTGTTTCAACATTAACAGGAACCATTCCTATTGCCATTTGGATGAGCGAAGAAAAAAGAGCGAGCTCTTTTAATAAAATCATGATTAGGGATTAATTCACAATAATTTTGAAAGAATTTTTAGTTATGATTGTTGAATGGTTTTTTGAAAGTCAAAAAGACGTTAGTACTTTTAAGGGACTTCTCAAATTAATAACAAAGCTTCTAATATTTATAATAATATTCATTTCGATTTTATACTTACTATTAAACTCAAAAGAGACCGTCACTATTTCTAATTAAAATTAATTGTCAATCAATTGCAACTGACTCACTACAATAGCAACTTTACAAAACAAACATTTCCAATTACGGTTGTAAGTAACAATGTAACAAATGCACCCAATATTGGTAGCTTGTTTAGAATTTGTGATGCCTTTGGCATTGAAAAATTAATACTTTGTGGCAGTCATATTCCATTAGGAAGAAAAATGACAAAAACCTCTAGAGCCACAGAAAAGGCTGTTAATTTTGAAGTTCAAGAGTCTGTGTTACAAGCAGTTGAAAACCTTAAAACTAAAAGATATCAAATCATATCATTAGAAATCACCGAAAGTAGCCTCCCCATTCATACATATGAGTTTTATAAAAAAATGCCTATTGCATTGGTAGTTGGAGATGAAAACTTTGGAGTTTCAGAAGATATTTTAAAATTATCTGATGCTGTTATTCATATTGATATGTACGGTCAAAACAGCAGCATGAATGTGGTGCAGGCTACAAATATAGCTCTATACGAAATTACCAAGCAATTATTATGACGTCATTGCGAACACAGTAAAGTATTGAGCAGTCTGTTCAATTACAGTTTTTATTCGGAAGACAACTTCTTAACTAGCTATGACAGTTCAATTAGAAAGATTACTTAGGTCATTCTTCCATGGTGCAAACAAATTATTATATTTACTAAATGAATTCCAAAATAGTTTCTAACGGTATTTTAAGAGCTATAGCTATCATTTGTGGCATCCTATTGGTGCTTTATTTTTTATACCAAATACAATCTGTAATAGGCTATATTGCCATTGCAGCGGTTATTTCTTTAATAGGAAGGCCTATAGTTTTATTTTTGAGACGAAAATTGAAGTTTAAAAACACCTTTGCCGTGGTTGTTACCATGGTTTTACTATTAGCAATTATTGCTGGTTTGGTAAGTCTCTTTATACCTTTATTGCTAGACCAAGGTCAGAAATTATCATTGTTAAGTACCTCCGAACTTCAAGAAAACATAGAAAATCTATATACTGAAATTGTCAACTATTTTGATTTACATCAAATAGATGTAGAACAATCTTTAAAAGACTCCAACCTGTTTTCAAAACTTGATTTTTCGTTTATACCGAACTTTTTAAATTCCATAATTAGTGGTTTAGGTAGTTTTAGTATCGGATTATTTTCGGTATTATTCATCTCATTTTTCTTTTTAAAAGACAGTAAATTATTTGAAAATAGCATCCTTACTATCATCCCTGATAATAAAGAAACTCGATGGAAAGCATCCTCAGAAAAAATTAAAGATTTATTATCGCGCTATTTTGTTGGGTTAATTTTTCAAATATTCATCCTCTTTATAATTTACATGACCGGTCTTTTAATTATTGGTGTTGAAAACGCTGTGGTCATTGCCTTTTTATGTGCGCTATTAAATCTAATTCCATATGTAGGACCACTTATTGGTGCCTTTTTAATGATAACGTTAACAATGACTAGTAATCTAGGACAAAGCTTTTCTGAGGTTATCGTACCCAAAACATTATGGGTGCTTTTAGTGATTGCTATAGGCCAATTGGTTGATAACTTTGGTAGTCAACCCGTTATTTTTTCAAAAAGTGTAAAATCGCATCCTTTAGAAATATTTTTAGTAATTCTTATTGCAGGTATCTTGTTTGGTGTACTAGGACTCATAATTGCTATACCTTCATATACAGCCATTAAGGTCATCTTAAAGGAATTCTTATCTGAAAATAAAATCGTTAAAAAGCTTACCAAGGATTTATAACCTGTTTTGAATGCTTCAATTTTAAATACGGAAATTCAAGATTTTATTTCGGAAAATCTGAACACCGATATTACCTCTCTTTTACTCAAAGGCAATTCTTTTAAAGACGTTGATACCAAAGAAATCATAGAACAAATTGAAGCAAAAAGACGATGTGAAAGTAAGTTACCCACTTGGTTTCATTCCAAAAACATCTATTTTCCAAATAAAATTAATATTGAGCAAACTTCTTCAGAAGCTACGGCCAAATATAAATCAGAATTAATTTCAGGTGATTCCATTACTGATTTAACTGGTGGTTTTGGAGTAGATTGCTATTATTTTTCAAAGAAGTTTAAAAAAGTAATTCATTGCGAAATCAATGAAAACCTTTCAAAAATGGTTTCTCATAACTACCAACAACTTTCTGTTAATAATGTTGAAACCTTCCCTATCGATGGTATTGAGTTTTTAAAATCTAGCAACAATAAATTTGATTGGATTTATATAGATCCTTCTAGGAGACACGATAGCAAAGGAAAAGTCTTCTTTTTAAAAGATTGTTTGCCTAATGTTCCAGAACATATTGATTTGCTTTTTCAAACCTCTGATAACATTCTAATTAAAACCTCTCCTCTTTTAGATCTTTCGGTTGGTATCAATGAACTGAAACATGTAAAAATCATCTATATTATTGCTGTTAATAATGACGTAAAAGAAGTTTTATGGGTTTTAGAAAAGGGTTTTGGTAATGATGTTTCAGTAGAAACCGTTAACATTAAAAATAACTCTGAGGAACATTTTAAATTCATTTTAAATAAAAATCAAAATGAAGTTCAATACAGTGAACCACTTTCTTATCTATATGAACCTAATGCAGCTATTTTAAAATCAGGTGGTTTTAATGAAGTATCAAGTCAGTTAAATATTAATAAACTGCACCAACATTCTCACCTTTACACCTCAAACACATTAATAGATTTTCCAGGAAGGGCTTTTAAAATTGAGAACATAATTAACTATAACAAAAAGAATTTTAAAAAGTTAGGTTTAGATAAAGCTAATATAACAACACGTAATTTCCCCGAAACCGTGCAACAGATTAGAAAAAAGCTCAATATAAAGGATGGTGGCGATACGTATATCTTTTTCACAACAGATTTAAACAACAAAAAAATTACAATAATTTGTAAAAAAACTTGAAAAAAATTTTGGAATCAGAGTCTGTTTGAGAGCAAAAAAGTAACAACTTAAACTAAGACCTTGATTTTTTAATCCCTCTATCATACATTACAATACTACCTGCAACAGACACATTTAAACTTAATTTAGATTTAAATTTCACTAAAAAATGAGATTTTTCTATGGCTTGTTTTGATAAACCGTGATCTTCAGCACCTAACAAATATACGCAACGTCTAGGATGATGAAAGGCCTCCAAAGGTTCGGCATTATCGGTTAGTTCTACACCTACTAATCGTGCTCCTTTAGGTAAATTATTAAAAAACTCATCAAACGTTTCATAATGATAATATGGCATCGATTTAACTGCATTATGTGTGTCACAAGCCTGTTTAGCATAACGATTCCCAATAGTAAAAATAAAACTAGCTCCTAGGTTTTGAGCAGAGCGCCATAAAACCCCTAGATTTTCAGGCGTTTTTCCATTTTGAATACCTATCCCAAAAAATTCGTTCACAAAATTGTCATTCATAGAGTTCAAAAATAGAAAACATTTAGAAACAACAAATCCCCACTAATACTAGTGAGGGTTGATGTGATTGCGACAGAATTCGAACTAATTTCTCATCCCCTATATTTACTACATCTAAGATATTTATCCTTGCAATAGTTAACCAATCTTGGTACGTTTCTGATTTTCGTTTAATACAATTTAAAATAATTACTTAATTATAATAAAAGGAATTAGAATATTCCAGTTTAAATGTTGTTCTTTGCACTAATTAGCGAGACTATTTCTTTAGCAAAGTTTTTTATACTTCCATTTAACTCCTTTCTATTTTAATTTTTATTGCTAGCCAATAGTATACGGTTATTACAAGGTTTCTGTATTAGGTTAATTATTCACGCCTAATCACCTTTATTTTTTAACTCGTATAGATATTAATAACACAAATCAAATTAAAAATTATGAAAGAAGGAAAAGTAAAGTTCTTTAACAGAACCAAAGGTTTTGGATTTATCACATCTGCAGAAAGTGGAGAGGATATTTTTTTTCATGAATCAGGATTAATTGACCGAATTATCGAAAATGATGAAGTTCAATTCAAAGTTGAACGCGGTAAAAAGGGTTTGAACGCTGTTAACGTTGAACTCATTAACTAATTTTATATAGAAGTAGTTAAATTTAATTAACCTACCTTTTTAAAAGACAAAAGAACTATGCTTGTTATAAAGATAAAACCTGATGAAAAAATTGATAAAGCCTTAAAACTTTATAAACGAAAGTTTAGGAATACTAAGCAATTACAGCTATTAAAGGACAATAAATATTTTACCAAAAAATCAACAAGAAGGAGAGAAGAAATTGCTAAAGCCAAATACAAGGAAGACTACCAGCGTTCACAAGAAATTTGAGTATGATGGACAATAATCAACATTTAGCAGTTTTAATAGATGGAGACAATATTCCTTCTAATTATGTTAAGGAACTTCTTGAAGAAATTGCTATATATGGAAATCCAACTTTGAAAAGAATCTATGGAGATTGGACAAAACCCAGCCTAAATAAGTGGAAAAAAGTTCTACTTGAAAATGCCATAACGCCTATACAGCAATATGGTTATACTACTGGAAAGAATGCTACAGATTCTGCTATGATTATTGATGCTATGGATATTTTATATTCGAAAAAAGTAAATGGTTTCTGTTTGGTTTCCAGTGATAGCGATTTTACAAGGTTGGCTGTAAGGTTAAGAGAAGCTGGAATGGTTGTATATGGTATAGGAGAGAAAAAAACTCCAAATCCATTTATAGTTGCCTGTGATAAATTTATCTATTTAGAAATTCTGAAAAGTGAAACAGAACAAGAAACCAATAATGCAATTCAAACCAGAGTGCAAAAATCTAAAATTGATAAAATTACGCCGGCAGTTGTGAATCTAATTAAAACTACAATTTCTGATTTAGAAGATGATGATGGTTGGGCTTTTTTAGGTGAGGTTGGTACTTTACTTCAAAAGAAACAACCAAATTTTGATCCAAGAAATTATGGGTTTCAAAAATTAACGCCATTAATCAACTCAATAAGCAAATTTGAAATAGAACCAAGAAAACTTCCCAAAAGTAATCAAAAGCTTATTTATGTTAGAGTAATTTCATAGTACACTAGAATGAAGTCTCTCCATATTAGTAAGCAAATCACTTTAAGAAATGATGAATCCATAGCTAAATATCTAGTTGAGATTGGTAAGTTTAGTTTAATAACTGCCGAACGGGAAGTAGAATTAGCAGCCCTGATAAGAAAAGGAAATCAAGGAGCATTAAATGAATTAACCAAAGCCAACCTAAGGTTCGTCGTGTCTGTGGCAAAACAATATCAAAATCAAGGATTGCCATTATCCGATTTAATAAATGAAGGTAATTTAGGCCTACTAACAGCGGCTAAAAGATTTGACGAAACTCGCGGGTTTAAGTTTATATCCTATGCTGTATGGTGGATAAGACAAAGTGTTATTCAAGCCTTGGCGCAAAACTCTAGGGTGGTAAGGTTACCATTAAATAAGATAGGTGTTTTAAATAAAATCAAAGAATCTACAGCTTTTTTTGAACAGAATCACAACCGAGCACCATCTGTAGATGAAATTTCAGATATCATTGAAGTTTCCGTCTTAGAAATTGAGCTTTGCATGAAAAATGCCAAGTATTCCGTCTCTATGGATGCCCCTCTTTCTGAAGACTCAAAGTTGTGTCTAAATGATACGTTTGGAACGGACGAGTTCGACACACCCGATAAATCATTATTAATAGATTCATTACAAATTGACCTAGATACTGTCATAAATTCTCTTTCAGAACGAGAGTCAGAAATAATTAAACTTCACTATGGTATTAGTGGTGTTTCCCCAATGTCCTTAAGTGAAATAGGTAAAAAATTAGAGATTACAAGAGAACGTGTAAGACAAATTAAAGAATTGGCACTAAATAAGTTAAAAAAATCTGGAGGTTCCAATCTATTAAAATACCTGTGATTTTGTGATAAAAGAAGACAATAAAATAGTGCTTTGGTACTTTTAAAGAAAAAAATGAGCAAACATTTATCTATTAACTAAATCTGTTAATTCGTTTAATCCAATATATTTGGTGTTTCATGCTAGGGGTCATTTATTTATGAATATTTGAAAACGCCCTTCAATGATTTGGAAAATATTATTTGGTAGTCCAACCGTATAGCAACGATAACGAATAAATAGGTAAAAAAACAAAAGAATTAATCAGCTAATTGTAATATTTTTAAAATAAATTTTAATTAAAGTAATTCTACATTTATTGCACTTTGGCCTTTCGAACTTTTTTCTATTTCAAATTTTACTTTATCTCCCTCAGAAACTTCATCTTTCAAGTTACTTATATGACAAAAATATTTTTCTTTTGACTCAGTATCCATAATAAATCCAAAACCTTTACTATGATTGAAGAACTCCATTTTACCATTCCGTATAGGTTCAATTTTTTCTAAATTTACTCTTTTAGGAATGCCTAACTCAATTTCTGAAGCTTCAATTTCTTCTTTTTGAGACCTATCAGGAGGTATGTCTGTTAAATTACCCAATTTATCAACATAGGCAAAAGGTATTCCATCATTATTATCTTTCTTCTCAGCCTTACGAGCTTCCCTCTTTTTTTGTTTTTCTTCTCGCTTTTGTTGTTGTTTCTTTTCTTTTTCTCTTTTAATATACGATTGTTGTGATTTTGCCATAAATTATTTTATGTCATATAAGGTAAGGCTTTTAGACTAATAATTCGTTAAATATGTTAATTATAACTATAAATCTTGATAGGTAAAATAGAATAGGATATTTTTTTAGTTTAAACCGCTGGATTAAAAAATAAATATAGTATCAATAAAAAATAAGGGCTACCCATTCAGAGAAGCCCTTTAGTATTTAGTGATCGCGACAGGATTCGAACCTGTGACCGTCTGCTTAGAAGGCAGATGCTCTATCCAGCTGAGCTACGCGACCATGAACTCATTGTGTCGGGGTGGCAGGATTCGAACCTGCGACCTCCTGCTCCCAAAGCAGGCGCGATGACCGGGCTACGCTACACCCCGATAGGTGTAAAATGCGGAGAGACCGGGATTCGAACCCGGGCAGCACTTACGCGCTGACAGATTAGCAATCTGCTCCATTACCACTCTGGCACCTCTCCTATTTTCTTTAAGAACCTTTACGATTAAAATCGCTTCCTATTCAACAAATAACCTTTGCTGTTCAGGCGGGTGCAAATGTAATTCATCCTTTAAAAGAACGCAACTATTTTATTTATTTTTTTATAAAATTTATTCCGGATACTCAATACGTAAATGATAAATATTTGCTAACTTATATTTAAGTACTTTTTTTATAGATTGAATCTCCTTGAACGTAATATTAGCATTTAAGAATTGTCCCTCTTCTATCTGTTTATCTATAATACTTTCAACAAAATCATCAATTTTTGTTGATGTTGGCTCTTTTAAACTTTTAGATGCCGCCTCAATACTGTCACACATCATTAAAATAGCGGTTTCTTTACTAAAGGGTTTAGGTCCAGGGTAACTAAAATCATCTCTATTCACATCATCCAAACGCTCTTTCTCCTTCATATAGAAATAATAAACCACACTGGTTCCGTGGTGAGTTCTAATAAAATCTATGACTCTATCTGGTAGATTATTTTTTTTGGCAATTTCAATACCATTAATGACATGGCTAACAATAATTTGAGCACTTTCCCTTGAAGATAATTCATCATGAGGGTTTATACCAGTAGATTGATTTTCTGTAAAATAGGTAGGATTCTTCATTTTACCTATATCATGGTATAACGCACCTACCCTTACTAACATGGCATTGGCACCAATTTCATTTGCAGAGGCTTCGGCCAAATTTGCCACATTTAAAGAATGATGAAATGTACCAGGTGCTTTATCTGAAAGTTCTTTAAGCAATTTAGAATTAGTGTCTGATAGTTCTAAAAGAGAAACGTCTGAAACTAATCCAAATAGCTTTTCGTAGGCATAAATAAGAGGTTGCACAAATAGTGTTGCTAACCCACATAACACAAACCAAATAAAGGTTTCCCATTTTAAAGTCTCAACACTTCCTTCATGAATTACAAAAAAAGCAAAATAAGCAATAATATAAATCAGTGTAATCTGCCCTACAGAAATAAACAAATTGGCACGCTTATACAGTTCTGAAACGGTTAAAATAGTTACTATTCCCGCTATAATTTGCAGAAACATATATTCATAGCTATTAGGAACTATAAACCCTAAAAGTAATACCGTTAGCACATGCGTAAATAGCCCTAATCTGGCATCAAAAAAAGCTTTTAAAACTAAAGGTAGTACACAAATAGGAACTATATAAATATATTTTGAATTGTAATTAACAACAAATGTTGTAAGAAAAATTAGTAGTATAATATTAAAGAAAATAAAAGTTACTTTGGTATTGTTTTCGTAAACTTCATTTCTATACTTTCTTAAAAACAACAACAACATTAACATGGCTAGTGCCACTAATAATGCATAAGCAAATAAAACCCAATTATAGTTTGATTCGTTCCAAACTTGTGATTCATATTCAGACCGTAAGGATTCCAGCTTCTGATATTTATCGCCTTCAACAACTTCTCCTTTTGATATTATAAGTGTACCTTTAGCAACACTGCCTCTGGTGTATGAAATCTTGTCTAATTCCTCTTGTATGACTTTCTCTGTAAACGATTTGTCATAAGTTAAATTAGGTTCAACTAAATCGAAAAACAAAGATGTAAATGCTGTTTTGTATTCAATTAAATTATTACTTCTTAAAACTTTATCGATAATAGAAGACACCTGACTTTGCTTCACCAAATTTGAAAAAAGAGCATCTTGTATTTTGGTACGTTCTTCAAGAATAGCTACGGTTCTTTTCTCAGAAAAATTATAATCTTCATTCAATATTCCATATTGATAAAGTTCATTTAGAATATCATGACCCACTTGTTTTAAGAGACTTAATTGTTTTGTGGGAATTGAATCTGGAAACACCTCGAAAAAAGAATTTTCAAAGTCATTTTTAATTTTTGGCTTTACAATACTATCAACAATAAAATAAAGAACCGCCTCCTCGATTATAGCTTTTTTTTCAGTATTAACCTCATCAGTTGTTTTTTTTATAGCAAAGTCAAATGGGGCCAATAAATTTTCAGACTGCCAAGGCTTTCCTTTTTCAAAATTGTACTTAAACTTTCCACTTTTAGGAAAAAGGTATACAATTAAAAATGTTGTTGATACAAATAATAGTGCTTTATAAATTAGCGAGTGGTTTCTGTATAGTTTATTTATAAAGTCTTTCATCTATTGAGTTAATGTTTTCAAATGTACTAAATTCTCGGGTTTTAAGTTTTTTATCTATACAAGAATCCTTCTAAATTCCTTTAAAATGTTTATTTTCGTTGCAAGTCATTTAAACCATTATAAATGAGTAAAGATGTAGTTATTGTTTCTGCTACGAGAACTCCTATTGGTAGTTTTCTTGGTGCATTATCTACTATTCCTGCTCCTAAATTAGGAGCCATAGCTATTAAAGGTAGTTTAGACAAAATTAATTTGAAACCAGAATTAGTTGATGAAGTTTTAATGGGGAATGTGGTACAAGCTGGATTAGGCCAAGCCCCTGCAAGACAAGCTGCAATTTACGCTGGAATACCTGATACTGTACCTTGTACAACTATAAACAAAGTATGCGCTTCTGGCATGAAAGCCGTTATGCAAGCTACCCAAAGTATTGCTTTAGGCGATGGTGACATTATTATTGCTGGCGGCATGGAAAATATGAGCCTAATACCTCATTATTTACATACCAGAACAGGAACTAAATTTGGCCCTGCTACATTAATTGACGGTATGCAGAAAGATGGTTTAGTAGATGCTTATGATGAAAATGCTATGGGTGTTTGTGCGGATGCTTGTGCTAAAGCATATCATTTTTCAAGAGAGGACCAAGATGCTTTTGCTATTGAATCTTACAAACGATCTGCTGAAGCTTGGGAAACAGGTAAATTCAATAATGAAGTTATTTCTATCGAAGTTCCTCAAAGACGTGGAGAGCCTATTATATTTAAACAAGATGAGGAGTTTACTAATTTTAATATAGAGAAAATTACCAGCTTACGTCCCGCTTTCACAAAAGAAGGAACCGTGACAGCAGCTAATGCTTCATCAATAAATGATGGTGCGGCTGCCATGGTTTTAATGAGTAAAGAAAAGGCCCAAGAATTAGGATTAAAACCGCTTGCCACAATAAAAAGTTACGCCGATGCCGCACAGGAATCAAAATGGTTCACAACCGCTCCTGCAAAAGCGTTACCAAAAGCCTTAGCGAAAGCAGGTATCAAAATTGAAGATGTTGATTTTTTTGAGCTCAATGAGGCTTTCTCTGTGGTTGGTTTAGCAAATATTAAAATATTGGGGATTGATAGCTCAAAAGTAAATGTTAATGGTGGCGCCGTATCTTTAGGACATCCGTTAGGTTGTTCTGGAGCTAGGATTATTGTAACATTATTAAACATTTTGGAACAGAATAATGCTAAAATTGGTGCAGCGGCTATATGCAACGGTGGTGGTGGGGCATCAGCAATTGTTTTAGAAAGAAATTAAGTTGATTTAATGCAGTACGGAATTTGTAGTTTAAGCATTGTGCCTTTAAGAAATGATCCCGCAGATACCAGCGAACTTGTCTCTCAGATGCTATATGGCGACTTTTTTAAAGTATTAGAACAGCGTAAGCATTGGAGTAAAATTAGGCTGGCTTTTGATAAGTATGAAGGTTGGATAGACAATAAGCAGTATTTAGAAATCTCTGAAGATGACTATAGTGCTTTAAACAAAGAAACACCAAAACTTTCTCATGATTTGGTGGAGTTTATTCAAAATTCTGATGGTCAATTACATCCCATTTTAATTGGGTCTTCCTTAAACGGGTTATCCCTTTTAAAACATTCCCACGATGGCAATATCATTGAGGGAAAAATTGACAAAGAAAACATAATAAAAACAGCTTTTTTGTATTTAGGTACCCCCTATTTATGGGGAGGTAAAACACCCTTTGGAATAGATTGCTCTGGATTAACACAAATGGTTTATAAACTTAATGGATATAAACTACTGAGAGACGCCTCACAACAAGCTACACAAGGAGAAGCTTTAAGTTTTATTGAAGAAAGTGAACCAGGCGATTTAGCATTTTTTGATAATACCGAAGGGGTTATTACCCATGTAGGCATCATCATGAAAGACAACTACATTATCCATGCTCATGGTAAAGTAAGAATTGATAGGCTAGACCACTCTGGGATTTATAACGCTGACAAGAGAACCCACACTCATAAACTAAGAGTCATCAAAAAAATAATATAAAAAAAATCCACTTTATTTAAAGTGGATTTTTTTTATATTATTGTGTATGAGTCTAGTTTGCTGATGCTTCAATAGCTTCAACAATCCCTTTCATTTCTTTATATTTATCTGTTTCCCCTAAAATACTATAAATGTTCATTAGTGTTTTAGCAGCACTCAAATTTTCTGGTTCAATATTAAGTGCTTTTGAAAGATAAGGCACTGCCTTTCTATAAAGGTCCTGTCTTTCCTTTCTTAATTCTTCATAACGTCTATCATCAGCAGCAGAAGTTCCTAATCCATTCATTTCTTTGATAATAGACTCTTCTTTACCTAATATTAATGCAGATAAATTGATATAAGCGTTAATATAATTGGGATCTAATTCTATTGCTTTATCATAATACTGTTTAGCTCGAGCATCTTCACCAGAATCGGCCGCGATAACCCCTAAGTTGTATTGTAATTCTGCATTTTCAGGATCCATTTGAGTAGCCTCTTCTAACAAACTTCTAAACTTCTCAGTATTACCCATTTTAAAATAAATATTGGCTTCTGTGAGTAATAAATTTACATCATCTGGAGTCTCTGCTCTTGCATCTTTCATAGCCTCAATCGCCTTTTCATTATTGCCCTGACTTACATATATTAAGGCAACATTTTTTACAATTTCTGGCTTCTTTGAATCTGATTTCTTTTCAAAAGGATCTTTGTGAGTTTTTGTCTTAATTGAAATATCCCTCATTTGCTTATTAGGAAAAACCTCTTCTTTTTGAGTAGACACATCAATAGCACAGTATTCAGTAGTTACACCTGTATAACCTACTTTTTTTAACTCTTCATAAAATTTTAACGCTCTGTCAAACTCTTGTACATTAACAGCAGTTGCTGCTGCATAATAAAGATATACGGTATCCTTTTTTGAAAACCCATAGGCTTTTTCAAAGAACTTTGATGCTTTAGAAAAGTCTTTCCCTTCATAAGCTTTGTTACCCTTTGTTAAAAGTGAATTCGTCATTTTCTGCTTTAATTCAGGAATCTCATTAGAATATGATGACTGTACCTCATTTAAACTTTTAAGAGCTACATCATAATCTTTTAGACTACCAGAACCTTCTGAATAATACGCCTGAGCTTTTAAGAAATAATATTTGTCCTTTGTCTTTTCGTCCATGACATCAAGGAATGCTTCGGCTTGCGTTAATGCCGCCTTAGCTTCAGAAAAGTTAGTCCCTTTAATAGCTTTTTCAACAGCTTTCAGTTCTTTCTTTTGGGAAAATGAAAAGCTGCATACTACTAGTGCTAAAACTATAATAATTTGTTTGTTCATTTTAAAATCTATTTAATTAATTATCAGTGTTATGTTCGTTTATATCATTATCAAGAGTTGTGCCATCTTCATTAACATCAGTGTTTTCAACGCCTTCCACTTCTTCAACATCATCCTCGTCATGCATAACTTTGGCAACAGCCGCAATGGAATCTGAGTTTTTTAGATTTATTAATTTAACCCCTTGAGTAGCCCTTCCCATGGTTCTTAAATTAGCAACCTCTAGTCTAATTGCGATACCTGATTTATTTATAATCATTAAATCATCACTATCAGTTACTGTTTTAATAGCTACTAAATTTCCTGTCTTTTCAGTAATTGAAATAGTTTTAACTCCTTTTCCGCCTCTATTGGTTATTCTGTAAACAGCTTCACCATCTTCAGGATCATCAATGAAAGTTCGTTTACCGTAACCGTTTTCAGAAACGACTAAAACCGTTTGTTCCTGTGGGTTTTCTACTGTTACCATACCTATGACCTCATCTTTTGGTCCAGCTAAAGTAATACCTCTAACTCCTGATGCACTGCGCCCCATAGGTCTTGTTTTGGCTTCTTCAAATCTGATAGCTTTACCAGATTTTAGTGCCAACATTACTTGACTATCACCAGTGGTTAATTTAGCCTCTAAAAGCTCATCACTTTCTTTGATAGTAATAGCGTTAATACCATTGGTTCTTGGACGAGAATACTGTTCCAGAGATGTTTTCTTAACTTGACCGTTTTTGGTAGCCATTATTACATAATGACCATTTATGTAATCATCATCTTTTAAATCTTGGGTGCAGATAAAGGCTTTTACTTTATCATCCTGTTCTATATTGATAAGGTTTTGAATAGCACGCCCTTTTGAAGTTTTACTTCCTTCTGGTATCTCATAAACACGCATCCAAAAGCACTTACCTTTTTGAGTAAAAAATAACATATATTGATGGTTAGTACCCACAAATAAATGCTCAAGAAAATCTTCATTTCTAGTCGTAGATGCTTTCTGACCTACCCCTCCTCTATTTTGAGTTTTATATTCTGTTAACGAGGTACGCTTAATATAACCAGCATGTGAAATTGTGATAACTACTTTTTCGTTAGGAATCATATCCTCAATACTTAAATCACCACCAGCATATTCTATAGTAGATCTACGCTCATCACCAAACTTATCTTTAATAACTTCTAACTCTTCCTTAATGATATCCATTCTACGATCTTTCTTATCTAGGATATCTTTTAAGTCTTCAATAGTTTTTAATAGTTCGTCATATTCATCTCGCAATTTATCTTGCTCTAAACCAGTTAGCTGACGCAGTCTCATTTCAACTATTGCTTTAGCTTGAATTTCAGTTAATTTAAAGCGTTCCATTAACTTCTCTCTAGCTTCATCTGCATTGGCTGAGGCTCTAATCAAAGCAATAACTTCATCTATATTATCAGAAGCTATAATTAAACCTTCAAGTATATGTGCACGCTCTTCAGCTTTACGCAACTCATACTTGGTTCTTCTTACTACAACTTCGTGTCTGTGCTCAACAAAATATTGAATTAAATCTTTTAAATTTAATAACTGAGGTCGCCCATTAACAAGCGCAATATTGTTGACGCTGAATGATGATTGTAATGCCGTATATTTATAGAGTTTATTAAGAACAATGTTAGGGATAGCATCACGTTTTAAAACATACACTACACGCATGCCTTTTCTATCAGACTCATCTCGAATAGTGGCAATACCATCAATTTTTTTATCGTTAATCAAATCAGCTGTTTTCTTAATCATATCAGCTTTATTGACTTGATAAGGAATTTCTGTAACAACTATACACTCGCGCCCTTGAACTTCTTCTATATTGGCTTTTGCTCTTATAACAATTCTTCCACGCCCAGTTTGGAAGGCTTCCTTAACTCCGTCATACCCATAAATAGTTCCTCCTGTTGGAAAATCTGGCGCCTTGACGTACTTAATTAATTCATCAACTTCAATATCATTGTTGTTAATGTAAGCAATGGTACCATCAACAACCTCTGTAAGGTTGTGTGGCGGCATATTTGTTGCCATTCCTACTGCAATACCTGATGCACCATTTACTAAAAGATTTGGTATTCTAGTTGGTAATACAGTTGGCTCTTGAAGCGTGTCATCAAAATTCAACTTATGATCTACAGTTTCCTTTTCAATATCTGCCAACATATCTTCAGATATCTTCTGCATACGTGCTTCGGTATATCGCATTGCCGCAGGACTATCGCCGTCAATAGAACCAAAGTTTCCTTGACCATCAACTAATAAATAGCGAAGGCTCCATTCCTGTGCCATACGTACCATGGTATCATAAACCGATGTATCACCATGCGGGTGATATTTACCTAAAACCTCCCCTACTATTCTTGCAGATTTTTTGTGTGCAGAATTAGCTCTTACACCCAATTCATGCATTCCGTAAAGCACACGTCTATGAACAGGTTTTAATCCGTCTCTTACATCGGGTAAAGCACGTGACACAATGACCGACATCGAGTAATCAATGTAGGCTGATTTCATTTCATCTTCAATATTAATAGGGATCAATTTTTCTCCTTCTGCCATAAGTAAATCAATTAATTTTATGAGTTTTCAAAACATGCTAATATAAATATTTCATGAGTGCTAACAACTGACTTACGTTAGTTTTTTGATACTTTTTATTAACAATTTTTAAGCTCTTTTTAGTTGATAAGTATGCGCGTTAAAATTTTGATTTTATGAAGATTTTTTCGTCAATTAGCAACTGACAGTTAATTTAGGGTACAGTTTTTGCCCTTAGTCAACTATTATTGTTATTTTTATTGCAGAAAGGAGTTTATTATGGATGATAATTTTTCGCCAAGAGTAAAAGATGTAATTGCATATAGTAAAGAGGAAGCCTTGCGTTTAGGACATGATTTTATTGGTACTGAACATTTGATGCTAGGGCTATTGCGTGATGGAAACGGGAAAGCCATAAATATTTTAAACGCCTTAGATATAGATTTAAATCATTTAAGGCGAAAAGTAGAAATATTGAGTCCTGCAAATCCTAATACTATAGCAGCCTCTAACCAAAAGAAAAACTTACACCTTACAAGACAAGCAGAACGCGCCCTAAAAACTACGTTTTTAGAAGCTAAATTATTTCAGAGTTCATCCATAAATACAGCTCATCTACTATTGTGCATCCTTAGAAACGAAAACGACCCCACTACCAAGCTTTTAAATAAGCTGAAAGTAGATTACGATAATGTCAAAGAACAGTTTAAACTTATGATTACAAACGATAGCGATTATATAGAACCTAAAGCAGAATCTTTTCAGGATGACAGCCCAAACCCTGAAGAAGATTCTTCAAAAGACATTTTTAATTCACCTACAAGCAAATCAAATAAGAAGTCTAAAACCCCTGTTTTGGATAATTTTGGGCGCGATCTAACGGTTCTAGCCGAAGAAGGTAAGTTAGACCCCGTTGTTGGTAGAGAAAAAGAAATACAGCGCGTTTCTCAAATTTTAAGTAGGAGAAAGAAAAACAATCCGCTTTTAATTGGTGAACCTGGAGTAGGTAAATCTGCCATTGCTGAAGGATTAGCTCTTAGAATTGTAAAACGAAAGGTATCAAGAATCCTTTTTAATAAAAGAGTTGTTACTTTAGATTTAGCAAGTTTAGTTGCTGGTACCAAGTATCGTGGACAATTTGAAGAACGTATGAAAGCAGTTATGAACGAGCTTGAAAAAAACGATGATGTTATTTTGTTTATTGATGAAATACACACTATTGTAGGTGCTGGTGGTGCTACAGGTAGTTTAGATGCTTCTAACATGTTTAAACCAGCACTGGCAAGGGGTGAAATTCAATGTATTGGTGCAACTACACTAGACGAATACAGGCAGTATATTGAAAAAGATGGAGCTTTAGAACGACGTTTTCAAAAGGTTATTGTAGAACCTACAAGTGTTGAAGAGACTATTGAAATTCTTAATAACATAAAAGCTAAATACGAAGAACACCATAATGTTGATTACACTCCTGAAGCAATTGAGGCTTGTGTGAAATTAACAAATAGATATATGACTGAAAGGTTCCTGCCAGACAAAGCTATAGATGCTTTAGATGAAGCTGGCTCTAGAGTTCATATTACAAATATTGAAGTTCCAAAACAAATCATTGAGTTGGAAAAACAACTCGAACAGATTAAAGAAACTAAGAATGCTGTTGTTAGAAAGCAAAAGTATGAAGAAGCCGCTAAATTAAGAGACGATGAGAAACGTTTGGAAAAAGAACTAGCTATAGCTCAAGAAAAATGGGAAGAGGACACAAAACAACATAGAGAAATAGTAACCGAGGACAACGTAGCGGATGTTATCTCTATGATGACTGGTGTTCCTGTAAATAAAATAGCACAGACCGAAATTAATAAATTAGCAGAATTACCTAATTTAATTAAAGGAAAAGTCATTGGTCAGGACGAGGCCGTTTCAAAGGTAGTAAAAGCTATTCAACGCAATCGTGCTGGATTAAAAGACCCCAATAAACCTATTGGCTCTTTTATCTTTTTAGGACAAACAGGAGTTGGAAAAACACAATTGGCTAAAATACTATCCAAAGAACTATTTGATAGCGAAGATGCTCTTGTTAGAATTGATATGAGTGAATATATGGAGAAGTTTGCTATTTCAAGATTAATTGGAGCGCCTCCAGGATATGTTGGTTACGAGGAAGGTGGACAGTTAACTGAAAAGGTAAGACGTAAACCTTACGCAGTCATTCTTTTGGACGAGATTGAAAAAGCACACCCAGATGTCTTTAATATGCTTCTTCAAGTGCTTGATGATGGTTATTTAACAGATAGTCTTGGAAGGAAAATTGATTTCAGAAATACCATTATCATTATGACATCAAATATTGGTGCCAGAAAACTCAAAGATTTTGGTACCGGAGTTGGTTTTGGTACTGCATCACAAAAAGCTCAAGAAGATGCTAATGCCAAAAGTGTTATTGAAAATGCGCTTAAAAAATCATTTGCGCCAGAATTCTTAAACAGAATTGATGACGTAGTTGTGTTCAATGCCCTAGAAAAAGAAGACATTAATAAAATCATTGATATTGAACTTGAAAAGCTTTTAGCACGCATTAAAGGTTTGGGCTATATCTTAAAACTCAGTAACAGTGCAAAAGATTACATTGCCGATAAAGGTTTTGATAGGCAATATGGCGCAAGACCATTAAAGAGAGCCATTCAGAAGTATATTGAAGATGCTTTAGCCGAAGAAATAGTGGCATCTAATGTTCAAGAGGGTGATAAGATTAAAATAGATCTAGATAAGAACTCTAATGAATTAAAAATTACAGTAGAAAAGGCTGAAAAGCCAACAGAGTCATAGACTTTTATCTATCATAAACCATAACAAAACCCTACATTCTTTTTAAATGTAGGGTTTTGTTATATCTGAGAAATTTTCTTGGTTCTAAAAAGCAATATAGCCCCAACTACGAAAAAAGTAATGAGAAATAATATTGAATATCGCATACTACCAGTTAGTTCTGCAACAAATCCATACAAAAACATGCCTATAACAATACCTATTTTTTCAGAAACATCATAAAAACTAAAATATGAAGCTGTATCTTCAGAATCTTCTGGAATCAACTTACTGTAGGTGGAGCGAGATAAAGCTTGCACCCCTCCCATAACCAAACCAACACATGCAGCTGTTACATAAAATTGAATTGGACTAACAACAAAGTATGCATACGCACAAATTGCAATCCAAAGAAAAACAATTACTAAAAGGGTTTTAATATTACCATACTTTTCAGACATTTTTGCCGTGTAATTTGCTCCAACTACAGCTATTAACTGTATTAATAAAATACTTATTATTAATCCTATAGTTGAATCTTGATCTCCCCAATCCAATTCTTCAACTCCAAAATACGTAGCTGCAATCATAATGGTTTGAACTGCCATACTATAAACAAAAAAAGCACTTAGATAACTTTTTAAAATCTTGTTAGTTTTAAGTGCGGTCCAAATCTTCTTTAATTCTTTGTAACCGTGTACAATTACAGAACGTGTAACTTTTTGGCCTTCGTGAGTTCCTTTTGGTAAATACTTAAACGTATATTGTGCAAAACCCATCCACCATATACCCACCATAATAAATGATATTCTAGTGGGTTCACCAGAATCTTTGAAGCCAAACGTATCATAGTAGAGAATCATTATTAAATTAATCACTAATAAAACAACACCACCAATATACCCTAAAGAAAACCCCTTAGCGCTAATCTTATCTTGCTGCTCTGGGTAGGCTATATCAGGTAAATACGAGTTATAAAAAACCAAACTTCCCCAAAACCCTACTAATGCTAAAAGATAGCACAATAACCCAAAAAATAAGTTATCTAAAGAAAACCAATACAAACCAATACAAGACAAGGATCCTAAATAACAGAAAAACTTCATAAAATTTTCCTTATTCCCAACATAATCTGAGATACCTGATAGTATTGGAGAAATTATAGATACAATTAAAAAACTTAAAGCGGTTACATAACTAATTAGGGAATCGTTATTGAAATTGTAGCCTAAAAAAGAAACCGTGTCATTAATTTTATTCCCTTCTGCATCTTTAATAATTGTTAAAGCCCCATAAAAAATTGGAAATACCGCAGACGAAATAACCAAAGGGTAAACAGAGTTTGCCCAATCATAAAAAGCCCAAGCATTAAGTAATTTTTTATTCCCCTTTTCTAATACTTCCATAATAAAAAAGCTGCTCTTTTTTTTGGTGAACAGCTATCTAAAATAGAACAAATATTTATAATATCAATATTTTCCTAGTGGTCTAAATGAAGTGACACCAAATTTAGCCGCTTCTTCCTTCGCTTTAGGCGCCAAAGTTTTTAGATTGGCAATACGTGACTCATTAGAGGGATGTGTACTCAATATCTCTGGTGGAGCTTGCCCACTACTTTTAGCTTTCATACGCTCCCATAATTTTGACGCCTCATCAGGGTTGTATCCTGCAATAGCCATTAAATAAACGCCTATTTTATCGGCCTCGGTTTCATGAGTTCTGCTAAATGGTAACATAACACCTACCTGACTACCTACTCCATAATATTGGTTAAATGCATTTCTATCTTTTTCGTCTTTGATAGCGACATTTCCTGCTATAGCAACACCTGCTTGAATGTAAGCTGCACTCATACGTTGCTGTCCATGATTTGCCAAGGCATGAGCAACTTCATGTCCCATAATAGCAGCTACTCCTGTCTCACTTTCAGCAACCGGTAAAATACCTGTATAAAAAACTATCTTCCCTCCTGGCATGCACCACGCATTTACTGTTTTATCATTAACCAAATTATATTCCCATTTGTAATCTTTTAAATACCCATGATGCCCGTTGGCATTTAACCAACGCTCTGCGGCTACAGCAATTCGCTGCCCCACTCTGGTTATCATTTCAGCATCTTTTGTTCCTTTTACAACTTGATTCTCTTCTAAAAATTGATTATATTGAGAAAAAGCCGTTGGGAATAATTGAGAATTTGGCACCAACGCCATGGTTTTTTTTCCTGTAAAAGGGTTTGTAGCGCAAGCAATAGCTATAATTAGTAAACCTGAATAAATAAGTAGATTTTTCAATTTCATTTTTGAATATTTTTAATAATCATAAAAGTACAAAAATTGTACCTTGTTGTTTTTAAGACGCGGTAAATTTTTATGAGTAAATTAAATTTCAAAATTATTCCACTTAAAAAACGTTAAGTTTATTATCCTTAATCGACCTAATAGATAGATTAAATTTATATGAAAATGAAAAAAATATTCACACTGATTATTTGCTGCGTTTTTTTAAGTTGTAATGGTTCTGCCCAAAAAGGAAATAATAAACCTTATGAGGTAACCAAAACAGATCAAGAATGGAAGTCTCAATTAACTGATTTGGAATACTACGTGCTTAGAAAATCTGGTACAGAAGAGCGTTTTTCCAGTCCTTTAAACAAAAACTATAAAGAAGGTATTTATGTATGTAAGGCCTGTGAAACTCCATTGTTTAAGAGTGAACACAAGTACGATTCAGGGTCCGGATGGCCTAGTTTCGATAGAGAAATTAAAGGCAATGTAGCCTTCACAACAGACTACAAAATTGGTTATTCCAGAACCGAGGAGCATTGTGCAACTTGTGGGGGGCATTTAGGGCACGTTTTTAATGATGGCCCTAGAGAAACTACTGGTAAAAGACACTGTATTAATGGTGTTTCCTTAAAATTTATACCAAAATAAGTAGTACTTTTAATGAATGGAAAGCTATCTAACAAATATTTTAAAACAATTTGAATATTACAAGAGTTTAGGTGACAACACCTTTAGTCAACTTACTTTTGAAGAGTTACAAAATGAAATTTCAAAAGACGCTAATTCTATTTCTATAATTGTAAAACATATGGCTGGTAATATGCTGAGTAGATGGACCAATTTTTTAACAGAAGATGGCGAAAAAGTGTGGCGGCAACGTGATTTGGAGTTTGAAGACAGCTACCCTACAATAGAAGAACTTTTTAGTGCTTGGGAAAAAGGATGGCAATGCTTATTTAATGCCATTACATCTCTTACAACTGAAGATCTAGAAAAAATTATTTATATAAGAAACCAAGGTCATACTGTTACCGAGGCCATAAACCGACAGTTAGCACATTATGCATACCATGTTGGGCAAATTGTGTTTTTAGGAAAAGTTTTAAAAGGTAAAGATTGGCAATCACTTTCAATTACTAAAGGACAATCAAAAACATACAACAAGGAAAAATTTAGCAAAGAAAAAGGTAAACGTCATTTTACTGATGATTTATAAAAGAAAAACCTCCTGTAAAAGGAGGTTAAATTACTACTCTATATGAGCACTATTTAGCATCTAATACCTTCGTGCTAAAATAGCCTATAGATCTTACAATTTTACCATCATCATCAAAATCATGTGTATACATGGCAGGCATAATAATTTTCTTTTTGTCTGACTTTCTTATTAATCTGAAGTTCCACCAAGACTGAACGGTCATATCATTGCCTCCAATTTCATAATGTAACAAATCTGGATATCCAACAACATCGATACTTTCTATTTCAAAATTTTCATAGAACCCTTTATGGTTTTCCTTAACTTCGTCTAAATTCATACTTTCACCAACGGGCATCTCAAGACTACTAAATGTACATTTTTCATCAAAATAGCTATACGCTTTTTCTAAATCCATATTTTCAAAAGCTGCCATCATACGTCTTACTTTGTTAATATGTGGGTGCTCATTATAAATAGTTCCATTAGTTCTTTCTGTAAAGCCAGCTCTTATATCTTGACCAACGGGATAATTATAATAAATCTCTAACTCAATTTTATTATCATCATTAAGTCTATACAAGTTATGTAATGGCATTTCTATCTTAACGCCTGTGGCATCATGAACTCCTTTTAAATAATTCCAAGTTTGCACCCATGTTTTACCGTCTTTATATTCTATAGCATCGGGGTAAGCTTCTCCATGTCTAGTTAAACTTGGATAAGCAGTCCACTTAGTTTTGTTTTCTACCCATTTTAGAAATTGCTCTTTGTTGGTTCCTTTGGCATTTTTATTTCTGGTAGTTCCACTAACAGAAATAAAATCATCTGCCAGATAAGATGCTACTTTGTCAACATCGCCTGCAATATCAGCTTGTTGCATAGCTTCAACTATTTCAATAGCTGGGTGTTCAATGTAAACCGTTCCGTTTTTCTTTTTTTGTGAATACATTACTGCTACAAAAAGTAGCATGACAATAATTACATGTTTTTTCATTTTGAATAAAATTTGATTGGTTAATAGTTTCATCAATGTACTCAAAATATCTGACAATTAACAAATTAATAACCGTTAACATCAAAAAAAGGATTTGGAATCATGAAAAAGCTATGGATTTCTCTTCTTAAAAGGTCTAATGATTAATCGTGCCTCTCTATCAAAACGCACATAATTATAAACCCAATTAACAAACACTACCATGCGATTTCTAAAACCAATTAGAAAGAAAAGATGTACAAACATCCATACATACCAAGCAAAAACACCTTGAAATTTCCACTTTTTCAAATCTACTACCGCCTTGTTTCTTCCAATAGTAGCCATGGCCCCTTTATCTTTGTAAGTAAATGGCTTAAGCGGTTTTTTCTCTATGATACTTAATAAATTTCCTCCCAGTTGTTCGCCTTGTTGAATGGCGGGTTGCGCCATCATTGGTAAGCCATCAGGGAAGTTTTTAGTTATCATACAAGCTACATCACCTATGGCAAAAATATGATTAAAGCCTTTTACCTGGCTAAACGCATTAACAATAATACGATGGCCTTTAGTAATAAAATCTCTACTGTCTAAACCTTTGATGGTGGCTCCCTTAACCCCCGCTGCCCAAATAAGGGTGGCCGTTTCAAAGGTTAAATCGGTATCGGTAGTAACTGTTTTTCCATCGTAGTTAGTCACTCTAACGTTTTTCCAAATATTAACTCCTAATTTTTCAAGAAAGTCTTCTGCCTTTTGAGAAGCTTTGGCACTCATACCCTTTAAGATACAATCACCCGACTGTACCACATGAATTTGTGCCAAACGGGTATCTAAATCAGGATAATCCTTGGGCAAAATCCCCTTCTTAATTTCAGCTAAAGCCCCAGCAAGTTCCACTCCCGTTGGACCTCCTCCAACAATTACAAAGTTCATTAAAGCATTACGCTCATTTAAATCGGAAGTTAAAAGGGCATCTTCAAAATTTTCAAGAATTAAACTCCTTAGGTTAAGCGACTGCGGTATGGTTTTCATAGCCATACTGTGCTTTTCAATGTCTGTATTTCCAAAATAATTAGTTACCGACCCTGAAGCAATAACCAAATAATCAAATTTTAAATTACCAATATTAGTTTTTACTTTATTCTTTTCCGAATCAATTGCTTCAACATTAGCCAATCTAAAATAAAAATTGGGGAAATCTTTTAAAACCTTCCTGATAGGATAGGCTATAGAATCTGGTTCTAATCCACCTGTAGATACTTGATATAGTAATGGTTGAAAGGTATGGTAATTGTTCTTATCTAATAAAACAACCTGAACCTCTTGTTTAGATAGCTTTTTTGCCAAAGCTATACCCGCAAAACCGCCGCCAATAATAACAACTCTGGGGTAACTTGTCCTGGGAATATTCATATAATGATGCTTGCATTACAAAGGTAATAAATCATACAAATTTTATAGGGTTCTAAATTCTTTATTAAAAATCGATTTCGTAAATTTGCACCTTAAATTTTAACAGATGAGTAAATACGATATTATAGTTCTTGGAAGTGGTCCTGGTGGTTATGTAACTGCAATTAGAGCATCTCAATTAGGTTTTAAAACCGCTATTGTTGAGAAAGAAAGCTTAGGTGGCGTTTGTTTGAACTGGGGATGTATTCCAACCAAAGCCTTATTAAAGTCTGCACAAGTATTTGAGTATCTAAAGCATGCTGAAGATTACGGTTTAAAAGTTAAAGACGCTGAACATGATTTTGATGCCGTTGTAAAACGTAGTCGTGGTGTAGCTGAAGGCATGAGTAAAGGTATTGAGTTCTTGATGAAGAAAAACAAAATAGATGTAATTACTGGTTATGGTACTTTGAAACCAGGAAAAAAGATTGATGTTGACGGAACTGTTTACAGCGCAGACCATATCATTATTGCTACAGGAGCACGCTCTCGTGAGTTACCAAGTTTACCTCAAGATGGTGAAAAAGTAATTGGTTACCGTGAGGCCATGAGCCTGTCAAAACAACCTAAGAAAATGATTGTTGTTGGTTCTGGTGCTATTGGGGTTGAGTTTGCTTATTTTTATAACTCCATAGGCACTGAGGTTACTGTTGTAGAATATTTACCAAATATTGTTCCTGTAGAAGATGGTGATGTTTCTAAGCAATTAGAACGTTCATTTAAAAAGAATGGTATTGATATCATGACGTCTGCCGAAGTTACCAATGTAGATACTTCTGGTAAAGGTGTTAAAGCTACCGTTAAAACTAAAAAAGGAGAAGAAGTTTTAGAAGCTGATATTGTTTTATCTGCCGTAGGAATTAAAACAAATATTGAAAATATTGGTTTAGAGGATGTAGGTATCGTGGTTGATAGAGACAAAATTTTAGTTAATGATTTCTATCAAACTAATATTCCTGGTTACTATGCTATAGGTGATGTAACTCCTGGTCAAGCTTTAGCGCACGTAGCTTCTGCCGAAGGTATTTTATGTGTTGAAAAAATAGCTGGTCACCACGTCGAAGCTTTAGACTATGGAAATATTCCAGGGTGTACGTATTGCTCACCTGAAATAGCGTCTGTTGGGTTAACAGAGCAGCAAGCCAAAGACAAAGGTTTTGATATTAAAATTGGAAAATTCCCATTTTCTGCATCAGGTAAAGCTAGTGCTGGTGGAAATAAAGACGGTTTTGTAAAAGTAATATTCGATGCTAAATATGGTGAATGGCTAGGTTGTCATATGATTGGTGCTGGTGTAACCGATATGATTGCCGAAGCTGTTGTGGCTAGGAAACTAGAAACTACTGGCCATGATGTACTAAAAGCAGTACACCCACACCCTACTATGAGTGAAGCGATTATGGAAGCTGTTGCTGATGCTTATGACGAGTGTATCCATATTTAGAACTTTTAGAAAAGTTACACTATTAGATATTTAGACAAAAAGTTCCGATTTCTCGGAACTTTTTTATTTTGTAAATTTATTATTGCACGCCTTTATAACCTAACACCAAGACCTATAAAAAAACTGTTTGGAGTAATTTCCTGAAAACCTAAAGCGTATTTCACTTGTATATCTAAACTAGAAGTTATAGTATAAGAACTACTTAAATCTGCTCTAATCTTTAATTTATTGGAAAAGAAGTCAAAGAAATAATTCACGCTGGGGCCTACTAATAAATTAACCCTATTGGCTACTTCATATCTTACATAAAGTGGAACATTTAAAAATTTAAAATCTTTAAGAGTTATAAACAGTAATTCTGGTTGAAGCCCATAACTTTCATCAATTTTAAAATCAAAAAATAAACCCCCGTAAAACCCTGACTCAGTATCCTGATCAAAACCAAAACTAGATTCTTTTATTTTAAAAAACGTATAGTTGAGACCTCCTTTAACTCCAAAATCAACTTTATTTTGGGCGTTTAACGAAATACTTGCGAAAAAGAATATTAGGATACCATATGCAAAGCCTTTCATTAATTCTAAGATTTCAGAAAGCTTTCTAATGCTAATTCATAACTCTGTAAACCGAAACCAAGAATAACCCCTTTGGCATTAGGAGATATGTATGATTGATGTCTAAACTCTTCCCTTCCAAAAGTGTTGGATATATGCACTTCCACCACAGGTGTTTCAATGCCCTTTATCGCATCTCCTATACCTATAGAAGTATGCGTGTAGGCACCAGCATTTAAAATAACTCCATCATAGCTAAAACCAACTTCATGAAGTTTATCAATAAGTTCTCCTTCTATGTTAGATTGAAAATAATCAATATTTGCAATTGGGTATTTTACTTTTAATTCGTCTAAAAACTCAGTAAAAGTTAAACTGCCATAAATGTTTGGTTCTCGTTTACCCAATAAATTTAAGTTGGGACCATTGATAATGATTATTTTTTTCATAACTGTAAAGATATTATTTTTTAAACTTCAAAATATCAATTGTAGTTGTTTCTCCTGCTTTTAAATTAGACAATGCCTTAATATTGTTTTTCTCATCTTCTAATTGAAGAATAGCTGTATTAGGTGAAATTTCTCCCTCATTTACAGCTGTAATTGAAATTCTGGTAACTTCTTCATTTAAGCTTAATTCTATAATCTCTTTTTTATTATTTACCACATATCCGTTTTTCAAAACTTTTCCATTGGCCTTTATTGTTACCTTATCCCCATCTTCTTTTCCTCCGTCATAAATTATTAGGTTAATTTTGTCACTTTTAGAAAAAACACTTAAAGTTTGATTCTTTCTTAAAATGTTCATATTTAGTGAGTCCATCATTTTCAAGGGTTGAAATTTCTGTTTAATGCTATCTGGAATCCTTTTAATTTTATCTATTTTTTTCTTTACTTTTTCCATTTTAGCTTCTATTTTTTCAGGCTGACTCAAGAATAATTCCCCATTAATACATTGTGAATTATCAGAAAACAATCCAATAAATTTTGCCTTAAACTGCTCTGTTTTTTCAAAAGAAAAGTTTTTAATAGTAGTATTTACATAACAAAAATCATAATCTTTCTCTAAGTGTGTTTTAGTATATATTGTTTGAACTTCTCTAAAATTCAACTCTTTTTTAGCTTTATTATACTCTCCAAAAACGGTTGATTTTGTTTCATACAAGCCTCCTAAATCAGTAATAGAATATCCTTTTATTTCACCTTTGCTTTCTGTTAAGCTTAATTTGTAAGTAATTCTAGTGGAATCATTTAATACTAATCCTCCAAAATATTCATACTTGCTTTGAGAAAAACAAATAGCTGTTGTTAAAAATACAAAACAATAAATAAGGATAATTCTAATCATATTAACGATTTTTTTTATAAATTTAAACAAACATAAACCAATTAATTATGAAAAGTAAATTATTATTTTCCCTATTAGTCACTTTACTGATGTACAGTGCTAGTTATGCTTCTTTTCCTGTTAAAAGAACAATTTCCACATCAACTAATACCGAAGTTACTACAACGGTTGAGGTTGTAGAACCCATGGCTACCCCAATGGCTTCACAAGACAAATGGGTAGGTGTTGCACTTTGGTTCTTTCTAGGTTGGCCATTTGCAGCGCATAGATGGTATTACAAAAAGCCTGTTGGCTGGAATATTCTTTTTATCTTGACTATTGGAGGTTTAGGCATTTGGGCTATTGTAGATTTAATAAATATTCTAACAGATAATTTCTAGAATAAAGTAGAAATAACGTTGAGGCCACTTTTTAGTGGCCTTTTTTATTGTACTTTTATTACTATGAAATGGCAGCATGCTCTGAAAGATTATCAACTTTACCTCAAGATAGAACGTGGATTATCTGATAACTCCATTGATAACTATTCTAGAGATGTAAAAAAATTGATTCGGTATTTGGAAGACAAGAACTTAAGCTTCTCTCCTACTTCTATTTCTTCAGAGGTTATTAAGCAATTCATTTACGAAATTGCAAAAGATATTAATGCCCGTTCGCAGTCTAGAATTATATCAGGCTTGCGTAGTTTTTTTGGTTATTTAGTTTTTGAAGATTACAGAAAAGACAATCCTTTGGAACTTATTGAGTCTCCTAAAATAGGAAGACAATTGCCCGATACACTATCAGAAAAAGAAATTGATACTATTATAGATGCCATAGATTTAAGTAAACCCGAAGGAGAGCGCAACAGAGCCATGTTAGAAACCCTTTATGGCTGTGGTTTACGTGTAAGTGAACTTGTTAACTTGAAAATATCTGATTTATATTTTGATGAAGGCTTTATAAAAGTAACTGGTAAAGGAGACAAACAGCGGTTTGTACCCATTGTTGCTTCTACGCAAAAGTATATCAATATATACAAAAAACATATTAGAAATCATTTACGCATTCAACCAGGGTTTGAGGATACTTTATTTCTAAACCGAAGGGGTAAACAGCTAACTAGAGCTATGGTGTTCCATATTGTGAAACAATTAGCTGAACAAGTAGGCTTAAAAAAGAAAATATCACCTCACACGTTTAGACATTCCTTTGCTACACATTTACTACAAAATGATGCCGATTTACGCTCTATACAACTCATGCTAGGGCATGAAAGTATCACTACCACCGAAATTTACGTACATGTTGATAAAAGTCATCTAACCAAGGTCGTTGAGAAATATCATCCTAGGAAATAGAAAAGTCCAGTGTACTCTGGACTTTAATTTTATCTGCTTCTATTTACACTTAGACCGCAGTCAGTGTGACAAGAGAATAAAAGTTTTATTTAGCGATATTAACTGCCCTAGTTTCTCTAATAACTGTTACTTTAACCTGACCAGGATACGTCATATCGGTTTGAATTTTTTGAGAAATATTGAATGATAAATCAGCTGCCATATCATCATTTACCTTTTCGCTCTCAACAATAACACGGAGTTCTCTTCCTGCTTGAATAGCGTAGGCTTTTTTAACTCCTGTAAAGCCAAATGCAATATCTTCAAGATCCTTTAAACGTTGAATATAACTATCTAAAACTTGACGACGTGCTCCTGGACGCGCTCCCGAAATAGCATCACAAACCTGAATAATAGGTGCTAATAATGATTTCATTTCAATCTCATCGTGGTGGGCTCCTATAGCATTACATACATCATGTTTTTCACCGTACTTTTCTGCCCACTGCATACCTAAAATAGCATGAGGTGTTTCCATATCAGCTTCAGCATCTGGCACTTTTCCTATATCATGTAATAATCCGGCGCGTTTAGCTAGTTTGGGGTTTAAACCAAGTTCAGCCGCCATAACGCCACAAAGTTTAGCAACTTCTCGAGAATGCTGTAACAAGTTTTGCCCATAAGAGGAACGATACTTCATACGTCCCACCATTTTTATTAATTCTGGATTTAAATTATGAATACCTAGGTCTATAACAGTACGCTTACCAACTTCAATAATTTCCTGCTCAATTTGTTTCTTGGTTTTCTTAACCACTTCCTCAATACGAGCAGGATGAATACGCCCATCTGTAACCAATTTATGTAACGATAACCTCGCAATCTCTCTTCTAACAGAATCAAAACAAGAAAGAATAATAGCTTCAGGGGTATCATCAACAATTATTTCAACGCCTGTTGCGGCTTCAATGGCACGAATATTTCTACCTTCACGCCCTATAATACGTCCTTTAACGTCATCAGATTCTATATTGAAAACTGATACACAGTTATCTACAGCTTCCTCAGTTCCAATACGTTGAATCGTATTAATAATGACTTTTTTTGCCTCTTGTTCTGCAGTTAGTTTAGCTTCTTCTAAAGAACTTTGTATAAATGCCATGGCATCATTCTTTGCTTCACCTTTCAGAGACTCCACAAGCTGTTCTTTAGCTTCCTCGGCTGATAAACTAGAAATAACCTCTAGCTGTTGCACTTGACTTTTATGAAGCTTATCAAGTTCTTCCTGCTTCTTATCAAGTACATCAAGCCTATGGTTGTAATCCTTAATTTTGTCTTCCAAACTCTGGTTTAATTTCTTCCCTTTAGAAAGCTCGCTAGATACTTGAGACTCTTTATCTCTAGTTCTTTTTTCGGCTTCAGCCATTTTTTTGTCTCTAGCTAAAATAACTTTTTCATGCTCTGCTTTTAGTTCTATAAACTTTTCTTTAGCCTGAAGTATTTTATCTTTTTTAATGGTTTCACCTTCGCTTTTAGCTTCTTTTAGAATCAATGAAGCACTTTTTTTAGCCTCCTTTATAAGTTTTGAGGCTTTACTTTTTTCTAACACTTTTGCAATTATAAAACCTATTATAAGGCCTATAAAGGCTCCTCCTACTACCAATATAATTGAATTGTCCATTCTTAATTTAGTTGATTTATATATAAAAAAAGCCTACATCAGTTGTGCATTCTGTATAAACTCCTTAAAAACAAGTTTAGGGCTAACAAGCTGATCAAGGATCTACGACTAAGGCAGCATGCTTTTACAACTTAAACTCACCCTTTTTAAAGAATTAACGTTGAGTTTATCAAAAAAAATAACCAATGTAGGCAGTAACTTTTAGTTTATTTTAAAGAACGTTAAGAGTTTAAATGCGAATGTAATAGCTCATTAAGCGCTTTAAGCTTAATTTCTACATGTTCATTCACATGCTCTTTATCAATAGATTTCTGTTCAACTTGAGATGCAAATTGTAAGGCACACATAGCCAAAACATCTTGTTTATCTCTAACAGAATAACTTTGCTCAAACTGTTTAATCATATATTCAATATTCTTAGCCGCCTTGCGCAACCCTTCTTCCTGACTTGCTTCAATAGTTAAAGGGTATACTCTATTAGCTATAGATAGCTTTATTTTAAGCTTTTCTGACATTGAATATATGCGGCATTAATCTGAAATTTGTGCTATACAATAATCTATTTCTCTTATTAATGCGTTTATTTTAAGCTTAGTTTCTCTTTTGTTATCGTCACTACCAAGTATTGTATTTGCTATTCTTAGAGCATTATGTTTTTCTTCCCAATCTGTTATCAACAATTTTTGGTCTCGAATTTGTTTTTTTGAAGCGTTTAATTCTTCCTGTAATTTTAAATTAGCCTGTTTTAAAAGTGCTACTTTGTGTAATACTTTGCTAATTTTGTTTTCAAGAGAATCTACAATATCTTCAATATTACTCATTTAAAAATTCAATACTTATCTCACAAAGTTAACATACCTGCTTATAAATTACAATTGTTTTTTTATAAAATTTTGAATTACCTCATTATCAAACAATAAAAAAACATTGGCTTGATTTTTTTTTTTGGTCTTGGCATATTCACCTCAAATTAATATTTTAGCCATAATACATTTCTATGAGATTTATACTTGCTTTTGTTTTAGTTTTCCCTTTTTTAATCAATGCCCAAAATCAATACCCACAAGACTATTTTGGTAATCCGTTAGACATTCCTTTAATACTTTCTGGAACCTTTGCAGAATTACGTTCCAACCATTTTCATTCTGGTTTAGATATCAAAACGCAGCAACGTGTAGGTTTAAATGTAAAAGCCATTGCTGATGGTTATGTGAGTAGAATTAAAATATCAGCTTATGGCTACGGAAAGGCATTATACATTACACACCCAAACGGTTACACATCGGTGTATGCCCATTTACAGAAGTTTGCCCCTGAAATTGAAACTTATGTAAAAAAGCATCAATACAAAAAGGAGTCATACGAAATAGAAATGTTTCCAGGTGCGGAAACACTTCTTGTTAAAAAAGGTAGTTTAGTAGCTTATAGTGGAAATTCGGGCGGCTCTGGTGGTCCACATTTGCACTTTGAAATTAGAGATAATGCACAGCGCCCCATAAACCCTATGTTATTTGGCATTGACATTGCTGACAGTACTATGCCTTTTGTAAAGTCTATTTATGCCTACCCATTGGATGAGAACTCTTTCGTAAATAATTCTAACTACAAACAAAAACTCCGCTTAATCCCAATTGAAAGTGGTGACTATGTGGTTAAAAATGTGAACGCCATTGGAAACATAGGATTTGGTATTGAAACAAATGACAGACAAAATTTGGCTGCAAATTCAAACGGTGTTTATAACATACAAACTTTTGTAAATGGTAATAAAAATTTTGAATTAGATTTTAAAAGATTTTCGTTTAGCGAAACCAAACACATCAATCAATTAATTGATTACGAGCATTACGTTACAAAAAAAGAGCGCATTCAAAAATTGTACAAAAAGAACAACCCACTTAGTATTTTCAAATCTGTTATAAACGACGGTGTCATAAAAATTGAGGATAGCACTTATTTAGTTTACAAAATTCGCGTGGCTGATTTTAAAAATAATGAGACTTGGGTAACGCTTAACTTAAAAGGATCTAAAAACAATATCACAACACCGATACAAACAAAAACCACACCCTATTTTATTAAAGCTGACCAAGCGGTTAACCTAAAAGAGGGGAAAATTTCAGTAGATTTTTACCAAGACACTTTTTATGAAGATTTTTACCTAGATTTTGAAGTCAATAGTGATACTTTAAAACTTCATGAAGATGTTATAGCTGCTAAAAAGAACTTCAACATTACTTATGATATTAGTAATTACAAAGAAGCAGACAAAAGTAAGCTTTATATTGCGCGTCTTTTGGGCTACAATAAATTCCCATCATATACGTATACCCAAAGGAGAGGCAATATACTTACAGCTTCTACAAAAACACTTGGTACTTTTGCCTTAGCAACAGATACTATAAAACCAACCATCACACCTGTTAACTTTAAAGACGGACAATGGCTTAGTAAGTATCGCTATCTAAAAATTAAAATTGATGACGAAGGCTCTGGTATATCAAATTACAGAGCAACCATTAATGGAAAATGGATTTTAATGGAACGTGATAATTATAAAGACAAAACTATAACTTTTGATTTCAATGATGGTATTGTAACCGACACCAAAAACATTTTAAAAGTAATTGTTACTGATAATGTTGGAAATAATTCTACTTTTGAAGCGTTGTTCTATCGAAAATAAATTGTAACTACTTTTGAAACCAAAATTCTTTTTCTTTGTTTTACTTTCATTCATAGCTTTCAAAAGCTTTTCACAAACATCGATAATTAGAGGTATCATTTTAAATGAAAATAAGCAACCCATTGAAGGTGTGAATATTAAAGCCGGTGACTTAGGAACCCAAACTAACGAAAACGGATTTTATCTCTTAGAAATAGCTTCAAACACAGATATTACCATTGAATTTACACATCTTTCATTTAAAAAGGTTTCAAGCGTTTTCAATTTAAAAAATGGTGAAGAATTAGAGTTTAATCCCGTTTTAAAAACTTCGGTAGAACAAATTTCTACAGTAACCATAAATACTACAAGACGAAAAGAAGTTGAAGGCATCATAAATATTCAACCAGAAGTTATTAGAAAAATTCCCGGTGCCAATGCCGGTGTTGAAAACCTTTTAATGACACTTCCAGGGGTTAGTAACAACAACGAACTGAGTACACAGTACTCAGTAAGAGGTGGAAATTTTGATGAAAATTTGGTCTATATAAATGATATTGAAGTTTATAGACCTTTCTTAATTAGGTCTGGACAGCAAGAAGGATTGAGTTTTGTTAATACCAATTTGGTTCAAAATGTTGATTTTTCATCGGGTGGTTTTCAAGCAAAATATGGTGATAAGTTATCCTCCGTCCTTGATATTACCTACAAAACGCCCTACCAATTTGAAGTAAATACCGATTTAAGCTTATTAGGTGGTAGTATTTCCTTAGAAAACATTAGTAAAGATTCTAAATTTACAAGTATTGTTGGTGTGCGATACCGCGATAACAGTTTATTGGTAAATGCAAAAGAAACCGAAACGAACTTTAACCCTACATTTGCCGATTTACAAGCTTTTTTTACTTATAAATTCACCAATAAATTTCACTTAAGTTTTTTAGGAAATGCCTCTATAAACCTTTATAGTTATGAACCACAAACACGTCAGACTAATTTTGGTACTTTAAGTGATCCCATAGCTTTATTGGTGTTTTATGAAGGTCAAGAAGAAGATCAATACCAAACCTACTTTGGTGCTTTTAAAGGAACCTATTTTGCAAATGATGATTTAACTTTAAAACTGATTGCTTCCACCTATCATACCACAGAAGAAGAGTATTTCGATATACTGGCACAATACAGATTAGGCGAAGTAAATACTAACATTGGTGATGAAGATATTGGTGAAGTGGAGTTTAGTGAAGGCATTGGCAGTCAATTAAACCATGGTAGAAATGATTTAGATGCGCTTATTACTAATATTGAACACAAAGGGGATATAAAGCTAGATGATAACCGAATTGAGTGGTCTGTAAAATACACTAATGAAGATATTAGAGATCGATTGGTAGAATGGGAAGTCATTGATTCTGCCGGCTTTTCAATAAGGCCTCCAAGAACCATTCCAACCAATGAACAGCCTTATATACCATACAGCGGTCCGTTAGAACCCTTTCAAAATGTACGAGCAACCAATTTCACACAAATAAACCGCATACAAGCTTATACTCAATGGAGTAAACGCTCTACTTTAGGAAATAGTGATGTTTGGTATAATGCTGGAGTAAGAGTACACAATTGGTCTGTAAAAGGTGAAAGTATTGCCTCTACAAACCAAATAGTGTTTAGTCCGAGGGCACAATTTGCTATAAAACCTAGTTGGAAAAGAGACATGCTTTTTAGAGCTGCGGCAGGTATTTATTATCAACCACCTTTTTATAGAGAGTTACGTGATGCTACTGGAACGGTTCAACCCAATGTAAAAGCCCAAAAATCTTTCCATTTGGTTTTAGGTAATGATTATAGTTTTAAAATGTGGGACAGACCTTTTAAACTTACCTCTGAGGTTTATTACAAAAATTTAACGAATGTGAATCCTTATACCATTGAAAATGTTAGAATTCGTTATAGAGCCAATAATAGCGCAAAAGCATATGCTTACGGATTGGATATGCGATTGAATGGGGAATTTGTGCCCGGAACAGAGTCATGGTTTAGTTTTGGCTACTTAAAAACAGAAGAGAACATTGAAAACCGAGGTTATATTTCAAGACCAACAGATCAACGCTTGAAGTTTGCAGCGTTATTTCAAGACTATGTGCCCAAGATGCCAAACCTTAAAATGTATTTAAATTTGGTATATAACACTGGAGTTCCTGGTGGTTCACCAAGTTACGCAGACCCTTACATCTATCAAACTAGATTACCAGATTATAAAAGAGCTGACCTTGGTTTACAACTAGTGTTGGTGGATGACAAAAAGCAATTTAACCGTGGTTGGAAAAAGCCTTTTAAAGAATTATCACTAGGTTTTGAGATTTTCAACATTTTTGATGTTCAAAACTCTATCACAAATACTTGGGTAAGGGACGTATACAGTAAACGCCTGTTTGCTATTCCAAATTACTTAACACCTAGAGTATTTAACGTGAGGACTAACATGAAGTTTTAATTTTTTTGGTAAAAAAACGAAGTTATTTAAATCACGAAGTATACGCATAATAAATACAAATCTATACCCCCCCCAATAAATTAAAAGGTGACATGTGTCTTATTAAGTTTCTAACAAGTCTTTTAAAACCTCCACCACATAATCTATCTCCTCTTTTGTGTTATATATACTAAAAGAAAATCGAATGGATGGTTTTTCTAAATCTTCATCATTTAAAATTTCAGCTAACACATGTGAGCCTTGAGAACTCCCACTTTGGCAAGCACTTCCCTTTGAGCAAGCAATCCCCTTTAAATCTAACTGAAATAATAACAGGGTTGTTTTTTTGGGGTCTACGGGTAAACAAATATTAACCAAAGTATATGTACTTTTTTCCATATTGGCTGAAAGCCCATTAAACTTTACTTGCGGAATTGCTTTCGATAAATTTTCAATAAAATATTGCTTTAATCCCTTTATATAGGTGGTTTCCTTTTCTAGGTTGTTATAGGCTATTTTTAGTGCAGACGCTATACCAACAATGTTGTGAACACTTTCTGTTCCGGCTCTGAGTCCACGCTCTTGTTCACCTCCAAAAATAAGAGGTTTTAAGCCAGTATTTTTTCTAATAAAAGCAAACCCCACCCCTTTTGGACCATGAAATTTATGAGCTGAGGCCGCTAAAAAATCAACTGAAACCTTTTGTAAATCTAATTGATAGTGACCAATAGCTTGAACCGCATCGGTATGAAATAGAACATTATTGGCCTTACATAAATTGGCAACACGTTCTATATCTATAAGGTTACCTATTTCATTATTAACATGCATGAGGCTTACCAATATTTTTTGCTCACCTTTTAAAAGGCTTTCTAACTGCTCATAATCAATAGTCCCTCTATCATCAACCTTAACAAAACTAATTTTTAATGGATGTTCTTTTTCTAATTGATCCAGTGTATGCAAAACGGCATGATGCTCTATTTTAGAAGTCACAATGTGTTTAACCCCTAAATCTCTAACAGCACTTCGTAACACTAGATTATCGGCTTCTGTGCCACCCGAAGTAAAAATAATTTCACTAGCAGACACATTAAAGAAACTAGCAATTGATTTTCTGCAACTTTCAACCAAAGATTTTGATGATCTCCCAAAACTATGTGAAGATGATGGATTTCCGTAACTACCATTCATAACCTCAACCATAGAAGCAATGACCTCTTCTCTTATTTGAGTAGTGGCAGCATTATCAAAATAAACGGTTTTCATTTTAAAGCATTTAGGGTTTTAATCCTTTTCTGAGGTAAAAATACTTGAAATAAAATTATTATCAATAACCTGCGTTATAAATACAATTCTATTATTTTTGCCTTAAAATCTCTACCCAATGCGCAAGTTACTTTTTGTATTAATTCCCTCAATAATTTTCTGTATTTTTTCTTGTGATGATGGCGATATCATCACTTTTAATATAGATTTTGATGATACTTTTGAAGCCTGTAATGGAGTTAGTGGCCTAGTGCTTTACAAAACAAAAGATGATCCTTCAGAGTCTTTGTCGGTATTCATAAATGGTTTTACAAGAGATGAACTTTTTGAGGTTAATGATAATGGCGTTTTAAATACTACAGAACTTGGAACCTTTTATTACAGAACGTATAGTAATGAACGTATCTCTAATATAGATTTATTTTGTACTGATGTCCCTGACGATGAAATTGATATAACCATGAACGACGATAGTGATTGCTCGGTGGTAATTTCAACTACTTTGATTGAAGATGACAATGATGGCGTACCAACAGCTCTAGAGAATCCAGACCCTAATGGTGATGGTATTTATGATGATGCACAGGATACTGATGGTGATGGGTTGCCAGATTACAAAGATGCCGATGATGATGGTGATAATGTTCTAACAAAAGATGAAAACCCAGATCCTAATGAAGATGGTAATGTGAGTGATGCTCAAGATACCGATGGTGATGGTACTCCCGATTATTTAGATAGTGATGACGATGGTGACGGCGCCTTAACTAGAGACGAAGAAAAAGGAACTCAGGACCAAAATTTGGGTAACGATATCACCAATCCAGATGTTGGTCCAGATTATTTAAATCCTGAAGTTAGTGATGTACTTCCTGCAGTAAAATACCGGGTACATTCTTTCACACAAACCTTTAATGTAACGGTTACTATTAGAGATATTGAAATTACTGAATTAAAACAAGAATCATTAGACTTTGGAATTCTTGAAGGTTCTGGTACCAGTGGTTCTCAAACCATTACCCCTGAATTTAACTAGGTTTTACATTCTGGTAGATATAAACCTCTGTAGCTCCTAAACCATACTTTTGGTAATTGGCATCATAAAACTTAATATTATCATATCTCCCAAATAGGTATTCTAATTCAAGTTTCAAAACGCCTTCACCCACCCCATGAATAAAGACTACTTTTTGAATTCGTTTATTCATGGCGAATTCTAATTGTCTTTTGGCCGTATCTAATTGAAGTGTTAGCATCTCATGCTTCGTCATTCCTTTAGTAGATTTTACTAATTGGTTGATATGCAAATCTACTTCCATTGTAGGTTGAAAACGCTCTTTTGCTTTAATTTTAGATAGTTTTCGCTTTTTAAATTGTTCTTTTTCAGAGACTACAGCACTAAAGCTAGCGTGAGAAAAGATATCTTTCTTAAATGAGGTAGGTTTATTTTTCACCAAAGCTTCTTTAGGAAAATCCAATAAAAAGCCATCTTCAGTCTCAATAGAAACCAAATGCCCTTCAATGTGTTTTACCACCCCCGATAAATCTTCATCTAAAACTAAAACACAATCACCTAACTGTAAACTCATTACTCATCAGCATTTAACTCGTTGTCATTATCAATTTTGCTTGGTATAGTTCTAGATAACCTATAGATTCCTACCATAAGTAATACAATACCAGCAATTAATATATATTGATTTTGTTCCTTAATGCCATTAGCATATAAAGCTATTGTAGCGCCAATTACAATCAAAAAATAATTCAAATATTTCATGATTCTTAAAGTTTAAATTGATTTTGTTACAAAATAAACAAAAAGCTCTTAATCAAATAAAAGAATATTAACTGTATTTTATAAATTTGAAAGATGCAGGAATTAGAAAAGTATATGTTACCATGCTTAAACAAAAAACTCTTTGGAATAGAGTGCTTTGGCTGTGGTTTACAAAGGTCTATAGTTCTAATCTTTAAAGGGCAGTTTCTAGAAGCGTTTTATATGTATCCTGCTGTTTACTCACTTCTTTTACTTTTTGGGGTAATTTTTTTTAATGCATTCAAAAACTTTAAAAATGGCAATAAAATTATTCTTATTTTGGCAATTCTAAATGCAGCTATAATAATTACTAGCTACATAATTAAATTTATTTAACCCGTAAAACACAAACACATGGAACAACAAAAATTGCCTAATGCAACACTAATCTTAGTTTTTGGAATTTTATCAATTCTTGGATGTTGCTTTTATGGTATTGGCATTATTTTAGGAATTGTGGCTATTGTACTAGCCTCCAAAGCCACAAAAATGTATGCTGAAAACCCAGATAGTTATACTGGAATTCAAAATGTAAAAACTGGTAAAATTTTGTCTATTATAGGTATTGTATTAAGTGCTCTTTATTTATTTTTGATAATTTGGTTGGTTATGACTTTTGGTTGGGAAACTTTACAAGACCAAGAATTAATGCAACAAAAAATGCAAGAAATGATGGGACAATAATTTTTTCACCTAAAACCATAAAAAAAGCGACCAATTTTGGTCGCTTTTTTTATCTATAACCCTTTTACTATTAGAATAGTGCAGCTCCTGCTGCTACTCCAATTAAAACCAATATGTATAATGAAATAATAACTATGGTAAATATTCCTATGAACTTATAATGCGACTTCAAGTTAGAAAAAGCCATTTTAAAATCTTGGCCATTTGTGAGTCTTAAAGCTCTTTTCATGTTTTTAGAGAACTTGAACAAATACTGTACAGGAAAAAAGTATAGAAGTGCAAAAAGTATATAAAAAAGAGCCATTCCAGTAGCATAACCAGCTCCATAAAAACCATCTATGCCACTATTAGATGCTCCAGTTATAGCTACGGCAATACCACCAAATACCATAAAACCTACACCTACAAAACCTAATATAGATAAAAAGTAAGACCACTTTGCTATTTCTTCTAAATACCCTTTAATTTCTTGGTTAACATCAAGTTCAAAACTTTCAAAAGCCGATTTTTCTTCCATAAATTATTTTTCAAATTGTTTAAATGTTCTTGTAATAATATCAAGGCAGTCTAGTAACTGTGTTTTGTTCATAACCAAAGGTGGTGCAAAACGAATAATATTACCGTGAGTTGGTTTCGCTATTAAACCATGATCTCGTAAAGTTAAACAGATATTCCAAGCGGTATCACCATCTTCAGAATCGTTAATCACTACTGCGTTTAATAAACCTTTTCCCCTAACTAAAGTTACTATATTACTGGTTTCAATGTATTTATTTAATTCATCTCTAAAAAGAGCTCCTAAAGTTGCGGCATTTTCAGCTAAATTTTCTTCTTTAATTACTTCTAAAGCTGCAATAGCAACGGCAGCTGCTAAAGGATTTCCACCAAAAGTACTTCCGTGAGTACCTGGGGTCATAACGTCCATTATATGATTATCTGCCAAAACAGCACTAATGGGGTAAACGCCTCCACTTAAAGCCTTTCCCAAAATTAAAATATCAGGTCTCACATTTTCATGATGTACCGCCAAAAGTTTACCTGTTCTGGCTATTCCTGTTTGAATTTCATCAGCTATAAACAAAACATTGTAAGCTTCACATAAAGCCCTAGCTTTTGCTAAAAACCCTTCAGAAGGCACATAAACCCCTGCTTCACCTTGTATGGGCTCTACTAAAAATCCTCCAACATTGGGATTGCTTTTTAAAGTAGATTCCAGTTGCTCTAAATTATCATAGTCAATACTAATAAAACCGTTAGAATACGGACCAAAATTTGTGTGTGAAGTACTATCACTTGAGAATGATACGATAGTGGTAGTACGCCCATGAAAATTATTTTTACAAACCACTATTTTAGCTTCATTCTTTGGTACACCCTTTACCTCATAAGCCCACTTTCTACAGATCTTGATTGATGCCTCTACAGCTTCTGCACCAGAGTTCATAGGTAGTAATTTGTCAAAACCAAAATACTCACAGGTATACTTTTCATAGAGCCCTAACTTGTCATTATAAAAAGCTCTGGAGGTAAGCGTAATGGTTTTTGCTTGCCCTATTAAAGCATCAATAATTTTTGGGTGGCAATGCCCTTGATTTACTGCAGAATAAGCCGATAAAAAATCGTAATACCGCTTCCCATCAACATCCCATACATAAACACCTTCCCCCTTGCTCAATACAACAGGAAGTGGTTTATAGGTGTTAGAGCCATACTTTTTTTCTAAATCAATAGCTTGCTGCGATGTTAATTTTTGTAAAACAGCCATTTTGAAAAAAATTTAAGGTTAAATGCCTTAGTATAACATACGCTGGCATTGTTTGTTTCTTAATTAAGATTCAAACACTAAATAATTTAATCTCGCTACGCGATTAAAATAACCATTCCTGCTCTACCTTTATCCTTTCGGAATCCCAATAACGATAGTATGGGGGACGAAAATTCAGCGTGGGAGAGAAATCATCCCTGGATAGATACGCAAGTTAACAAATATTACGCTGTTTTATCCTATAACTTATTCAGATATTTTACTTGATAATGATGACATTTGAAGTTCTAAACGTTTTATTTCTCTAGTAAGTGCGTTTCTATGCATTTGCATCCACAAGTATATTTTAATCATGCTTATATATAAAAAACATAATAACACGCCGCCTACCCATAGTATTAAGTCGTTAGTCTTTTCGGCATCAAAAGTTTGAATGATGCAATAAATTAACAAACCAAAAACAATGGCTGTCATAAAATTCATAATGAGTGTCAACCATGAGTTTTTTCCATTAAAAAGACCTCCTAACATTTGGAATATATTTTGTTCTCCTAATTCATCATAGAATTTGGCTTCTTCCTTTGTTAATGTTTCTTTGATTAATTTGTCTATGTCTTCCATATTATTTTTCATAATCTCTATTTTTTAATATTAATTTCAACTTCTCTCTAGCATGGTATAATCTAGATTTTGAGGTTCCTTCTGAAATATTCAGAGTCTTACTGATGTCTTTTAACGAATAATCTTCAACGTAAAACAATCTAATCACCAATTGCTGATGCATGGGTAACTTTTTTATAGCACTTAACAAATTCCTTTGCAATAACTCAATTTCATTGCTTTCGTTTAATTCTTCTGTTTTATTCTCAAGATGGTAAGTTTTTAAACGTTCTTTGGTTTTGTTTTGCTTTTTTATCCAATCAAAAGATTTGTTACAAACTATCCGTAATGACCAACATGCAAACGTTTTTGGGTCGTTTAAATCATCCATTTTGTTAATAATAGTATTCCAAGTATCTTGTGCAATATCTTTGGCTGCATCAGGATCTTTAACAATCCAATGCGCTTTATTACAAAAGGTTTTATGCCATCGTTTAACAAGCTTTTCTAAAGCCAATTGATCTCCAGACTGATATTCTAAAACCAATTTAGCATCTATGTGATAATTGTTTCTACTCATTAATTAAAAGCCTACACCTAAACAAAGGACTTCAAAATTCTTAAAAGGTTCATTTTTTCAAAAGAAAATTAAAAACCCTTAAAGTTAACCCAAATAAAGCGGTATTTATTTGTGGCTATTATTATTTTTGCACGATGCCAAGAAGAGAAAGAAATAAGTTTGTAAAACGAGGTGAAATCATTGAGTTAGTCATTGAAGATTACGCCTTTGGCGGTAAAGGAATTGGACGCCTTAGAAATGAACATGGTGAGTTTGTAGTCTTTGTCCCCAATACCATTCCCGGACAAACGGTGAAAACCCAAATTAACAAATCCAGCAAAAAATATGCTGAAGGTAAACTATTAGAGGTTATTAAAAAATCTGATGATGAAGTTAAGGTTCCTTACCAAGATATTCCGGGGGCACCTTACATTAATTTACCTATTGAAAAACAACACGCCTATAAAAAATCCAGTACTTTAGAACTTTTTAAGCGCATTGGGAAAATTCCTGATATTGAAACATATTTTGATGAATTTGTAAGTTCACCCAGTACATTTCACTACAGAAATAAAATGGAATATGGCTTTTCAGCTATTGGTTACAGCAGAAGTAAAAAAACTGATATTGATGCTTTTACATTAGGTTTTAAAAGACGGGGGCTTTGGTGGTGTGGTGAGAATTTAGACAAAGATAGTGGCCTATTTGATGCCCAAGTAGAAGACAACCTAAAAAGCATAAGAAACTATTGTGAACAAACAGGTTTAGCCCCCTGGCATGGTCCTAAAAAAGAAGGTTTTTTCAGGTATTTGGTAATTAGGAAATCATATAAAACTAATAGACTACTTTTTAATCTTGTTACTACCTCACATGATTTGCCAAAATTCAACCTTAATAAATTTTCTGATTATCTCATAGAGCTATTTGGTAATAGAATTGCTGGGTTTCTGCATACTATTAATAATGAAATTGGAGACCGTACCATAGCCACAACAGGAAGTATTAATCTTATTTATGGCGATGATAAAATTGTAGAGCAATTACTGGATTTAAATTTTGAGATTAGCATGAAAAGCTTTTTTCAAACCAACCCAAAATCAGCCGAAAAGCTTTATAGCAAAGTCATTGACTATGCCTTAGAGAATAAAGAATCCATCCATAATACGGTAGTTTTAGACCTATTTTGTGGTACTGGAACCATTGGACAAATATTGGCTTCAAAAGCTACCAATACCAAAATAATAGGTGTAGATATTGTAGCCTCTGCCATTGAAGATGCCAAAGAAAACGCCAAACGAAATAACATTAAAGGACTACAATTTTATACTGCTGATGTTGGAAAATTTTTAAGTGAACACCCAGAATATATCGGAAAAATAAGGACTATTATACTAGACCCAGCGCGTGCTGGTATTACTCCAAAAACACTTAAAAAAATAATAAACCTAAATGCAGAACGTTTGGTTTACGTATCTTGCAATCCAGCAACGCAAGCCAGAGATATAGAGCATTTTGCAGTTGCAGGTTATAATATAAAAAAACTAAGTTTAGTAGACCAGTTTCCGCACACCGCGCATATTGAAACCGTTCTACTTCTGGAAAAAGAACAAACGTTTTAATTAAGCGAATAAACCTATTAATGAAATTTATAAGATATAGTCTCATCCCAATTATTGCACTTTTAGTGGGCATCTCCATAAGTTGTGAACGTGATGACATTTGCCCCGAAAGTACACCTACAACACCTAGGTTAATTATTGATTTATACGATGCCGAAAATCCAGAAAACAAAAAAAGCGCCTTCAACTTGGTGGTTTTTGGTGAAGACAATGAAAGTATTTTACCCGGTTATAATTCGGTAAGTACCACTCAGTTGATACTACCTTTAAAAACAGATGGTTCTCCAACAAGATATGTTGTTCATAAAGATTTTAGTTTTAATGATAACGGCACACCCGATGACCCTAGTGATGATATTATTGGAGGAAATCAAGATATTTTGATTATAAACTACGCCTTAACTGAAGTTTATGTTTCTCGTGCCTGTGGTTATAAAACCGTTTATGAAAGTGTAGAAATTGTACCCGAAGCCGACGGCGATAATTGGATATTATCTACCGAAAACCTTACAAATAATGAACCTATTGAAGATGAAAGCGCAACACATTTTAACATACTGCATTAGCATAGCAATCCTACTATTGTTACATGTGTCTGCGAGTGCACAAAACGATAGTATCCCCAAACCTGTTTCAGATTCTTTGGTAGTAAAGCAAAAATATGGTCTTAGAATTGCTGGCGATATTGGTAAACTTGCGCGCTCTTTTTTAGATGAAGATTACACTGGTTTTGAAGTGGCTGCAGATTTTAGAATAAAACAAAACCTATATATAGCTGGAGAACTTGGGTTTGAGGAAAAAAACACCATAACCGATTATTTAGATGTAAGCACTACTGGATCGTATTTAAAAGCAGGTATTGATTACAATATGTACGACAATTGGCTGGACATGGATAACATGGTATTTGCTGGTTTTAGAGTTGGCGCTAGTTCCTTTAGCCATGACCGTAATAGTTTTAATATTTACAGTACCAATCAATATTGGACCCCGCAACTTTCAGTAGATGAATTGGAGGAGTTTAATGGATTAACAGCTTTTTGGACGGAACTTATTTTAGGGATGAAGGTAGAACTGTTTAACAACCTTTATATGGGGCTTAATGTACAGCTTAAGTTACTAGTTAGCGAGACCCAACCCAATAACTTTGAAAACCTGTATGTACCCGGTTACGGCAGAACCTATGATAGTACCAGTATTGGGGCTGGTTACAGTTATACTTTAGGTTATCGCATTCCGCTTTATAAAAAGGCTAAATAGATATTATTTGTGTTTTAGTTTAAATTTTTGTTGGTTGTAACTTACAGGTAATATTGATTGTATATTACTTAAATTCTATTTTTTTTAATGTTCCTAAACATTAAAAAGGAAGTGCATCACATCACCATCAGCAACAATATAATTTTTACCCTCTACACGCATTTTGCCGGCTTCTTTTACTTTGGCTTCACTGCCATAAGATATAAAATCATTGTAAGCAATAACTTCGGCTCTAATAAAGCCTTTTTCAAAATCTGTGTGAATAACGCCTGCTGCTTGTGGTGCCGTAGCACCTACATCAACAGTCCATGCTCTCACTTCTTTTTTACCAGCCGTAAAATAGGTTTGCTGTTGTAATAATTTATAAGCTGCACGTATTAATTTTGAGGAGCCTGGTTCATCTAAACCAATATCTTCTAGAAACATTTGGCGCTCTTCATAGTCATCTAACTCGTTTATATCAGCTTCTGTACCTACAGCCAATACCAAAACTTCAGCATTTTCTCCTTTTACAGCGTCTTTTACTTGCTCTACATAATCATTCCCAGAAACAGCGGCGCTTTCGTCTACATTACAAACATAAAGCACAGGTTTATCGGTAATAAGTTGTAAAGGTTTCACATAATCTTCATAAGCTTCATCGCTAAACTCCAATGCTCTAACCGATGTTCCAGCCTCTAAACCTGCTTTAATTTTAAGCAACACTGCTTCTTCAGCTTGCGCTTCTTTATTTCCTGTTTTGGCAGCTCTTTTTACTTTATCTAGCTTTTTTTCGGTAGTTTCTAAATCTTTTAACTGCAACTCAATATCAATAGTTTCCTTGTCTCTAATTGGGTTTACACTACCATCAACATGTACAATATTATCATTGTTAAAACAGCGTAATACATGCAAAATAGCATCGGTTTCTCTAATATTGGCTAAAAACTGATTTCCTAACCCCTCTCCTTTGCTGGCACCTTTTACTAAACCAGCAATATCAACAATTTCTACCGTTGCAGGAATTACTTTTTCTGGGTTTACCAAACTTTCTAGCTTTTCTAACCTTGGATCTGGCACATTTACTACACCAATATTAGGCTCTATGGTACAAAACGGAAAGTTTGCACTTTGTGCTTTAGCATTAGATAAACAATTAAATAAGGTTGATTTTCCAACGTTTGGCAACCCTACAATACCTGCTTTCATAAGAATTCTATTTTTTATTCCCGCAAATGGGAATCTATTTTGCAGGCGCAAATTTAGTTAATTAGATGGATTAGATAGTTTAGTTTGGTTAATTTATTTAACTCATGTAAAAACCAAATGTGTTAAGGAGTAAGATACATGAGATGAATAGTTACGCTTATCGGTCTCGGCTATGAGTAGTTGCGTGGTTTAACACTTAACTTTGCAAGTACACGCCAAACTGAAAATCCGCGAGGATTTTCAGAAGTAGGCGAGAACAAGCAATTACTTATAGCCATCTTAAGTTTACAATCTCTTAATTTTAGATTATAAATCAGAAAGAACAAAAGAGAGGAGTAAGATTAATATAGCCGTAGGAACTTGCGATTCCGT
>NZ_QRDX01000003.1 GCF_003386195.1 Seonamhaeicola aphaedonensis
CTAACTTTTGCACAGTTAGCTGCACCCGCCATAGATGGATGAATTAAATAATAATTATCCGTTAAATAATCAGTATAAATGGGTAAGCCTTCTTGTGAAATAGCAGTGTTAGTAAATAATGCTACCACTAACACTCTTATTATATTTTTTAATCTCATAAACTTTATTACCAAGTAGGTTCAGTGTTATACAAACGTCTTGATTATTAAAAAATTACAAAAAAAAAGGATAAAGACATACTTTACCTTATAAGTTGACACTACTTCAAATATATGCATATCTAAAGTTTTCTTTTAGTATTTTTGTGAAAAATTAGCTAAAATGAATACTTTCAAGGTTTCTGTGCAAGAAACGTCAAATAACAATATTATAAAATTTGAGGTAAATCAGTTTATTACCAAAAATCAAAGCTTTGAATTTAACAACATTGATGAAGCAAAACCCTCTCCATTATCTCAACAGTTGTTCTATTTACCTTTTGTGAAAAAGGTTTATATCTCAGGAAATTTTATAGCCGTAGAACGCTATAACATTGTTGAGTGGGAAGACGTACAAGATGAAGTAGCCGAACAAATTGAAGCTTACTTAAACGATGGTGGAATTGTTATCAATGAAGCCGAGGCTCCTAAAAAAATACCTGTTACCGTTTACGCCGAAGCTACTCCAAATCCGTCGGTAATGAAATTTGTTGCCAATAAAAAAATTGTAACCAACCTGTGTGAGTTCACGTCTATTGACGAAGCTAAACTCTCGCCTCTAGCGACAGAATTGTTTCATTTTCCGTTTGTAAAAGGTGTTTTTATTGAAGAAAATTATGTTTCAATTACTAAGTATGATATTACTGAATGGCAAGATATCACCATTCAATTGAGAGAATTTATCAAACAATTTATTGAAAGCGGAAAACAAGTGGTGCTTCCAGAAGCTGCTGAAAAACTTGAACAAACTACAAAACAAAAAGATTCAAATTTTGAAGCCTTAGATGATGTTTCTAAACAAATAGTAAATATTTTGGAAGAGTATATTAAGCCAGCTGTTGCCAGTGATGGTGGGAATATTCAATTTTTATCATATGATAAAGACACTAAATATGTAAGCGTGCTACTTCAAGGTGCTTGTAGCGGATGTCCTTCATCAACATTTACCCTAAAAAATGGTATAGAAAATATACTTAAGCAAATGCTTCCAGATAAAGTGGATGCTGTTGAAGCTATCAACGGATAATTTTAAATGTTTTTAGAATTATAAAGAGGCGTTCATGAAATGAACGCCTCTTTAGTTATATCTTTATTTTTCAGGAACTTTTGAACACACCACTACTTCAAATTAGTTTATTGATAAAAAAATGGTTATAATGTAAATGATATGAAATATAAATACACTAACGACCTTATTAACGAAACAAGTCCGTATTTGCTTCAACATGCCCACAACCCTGTAGATTGGAAAACTTGGAAGAACAATGTTCTGGCAAAAGCAAAAGCAGAGAAAAAACTTATACTTGTTAGTATAGGCTATTCTGCATGTCATTGGTGCCACGTTATGGAACATGAAAGTTTTGAAGATGATTTGGTGGCCTCTGTAATGAATAAAAACTATATAAACATAAAGGTTGATAGAGAGGAACGACCTGATGTTGACCAAGTATACATGAATGCTGTTCAAATTATGACTGGTAGTGGCGGTTGGCCATTAAATGTAGTGGCTTTACCAGATGGAAGACCCGTTTGGGCGGGCACTTATTTTCCAAAAAATCAATGGATAAACATTCTAGAACAAATATCAAAACTTTACTTAGAACAACCTGACAAACTTTACACCCAAGCCGATAAAGTTGAAAAGGGACTCAAGTCTATTGATGTGATTAAAACCAATACAGACCAACCAAAATTTGATATTGAATTTATAGAATCAGCCGTAAAAAAATGGTCATTTATGTTTGACCACAAGCTTGGTGGACTCAATAGAGCACCTAAATTTATGATACCCAATAACTATCACTTTTTATTGAGATATGCTTACCAAAATAATAATCAAGAACTTTTAGATTATGTAAATCTCACTTTGACTAAAATGGCTTATGGTGGTTTATATGACCAAGTTGGAGGTGGTTTCTCTAGGTATTCTGTAGATGAAAAATGGCATGTACCTCATTTTGAAAAAATGCTCTATGATAATGCGCAATTGGTAAGTTTATATGCCGACGCTTATCTCATTGATAAAAATGAATTATACAAAAATGTTGTTGAAGAAACACTTCAATTTATAAAAAGAGAGTTAACCACTCATGAAGGGGCTTTTTATTCTGCCTTAGATGCCGACAGTTTGAATGGACTTAACGAATTAGAAGAAGGTGCTTTTTATGTTTGGAATAAAAAAGAACTCAAAACTATTTTAGAAACTGATTTTGACTTGTTTTCTGATTATTACAATATTAATAACTATGGTTTATGGGAACATGACAACTATGTTCTTATAAGAAAAGACGATGATGTTTCCATCGCTAAAAGACATAATATAACTAAAGAAGCTCTTAACAAAAAAGTAAAATCATGGAAAAGTAAACTGCTTAACATTAGAAATGAACGTTCAAAACCTAGATTAGATGATAAAACTTTAGCCTCTTGGAACGGTTTGATGTTAAAAGGCTATGTTGATGCCTACCGGGTATTTCAAAATGATGAATACCTAGAAATAGCACTAAATAACGCAAATTTTATTTCCAATAAATTAATAAGAGAAGATGGTGGTCTCAATCACACTTACAAAGAAGGATTGAGTAAAATTAATGGTTATATGGAAGATTACGCAACCATAATTGATGCCTTTACTGCGCTATATGAAAACACGCAAAACACAAAATGGCTCCATACCGCCAGAAATTTAACTAATTACACGTTTGACCATTTTTATGATGTTAATAAAGGTATGTTTTTCTTCACTTCAAATGAAGACACTGCTTTAGTTTCAAGAAGTATGGAGTATAGAGACAATGTTATTCCAGGTAGTAATTCTATAATGGCTAAAAACCTTTTCAAATTAGGACATTATTTCGATAATGATTATTACAACAAAACAGCTATGACTATGTTAAATAATATAAAGCCCGAAATTCAGGAATATGCCTCGGGTTACTCAAACTGGTTAGATTTAATGTTGAATTATACTAATCCGTTTTACGAAATTGCTATTTTAGGTGAAGACACCAATAAAAAAATAAAGGAGCTTAATAAAACCTACATACCAAACAAACTAATTGCTGGCAGCACCAAAAAGAGCAGCATGCCTTTACTTTTAAACAGGTATAATTCTGATAAAACATTAATTTATGTTTGTGTAAACAAAACCTGTAAACTTCCAGTTATAGAGGTTACTCAAGCCATTGGATTAATGAAAAAATAATATTTTTTGTGACCTTAAACGCTTTCGTGGGTCACATCAAATAGAAAATCAAATAAATATTTTACTATTTTTTAATCTTTTAAAAGTTGAATTAATTTAAAGTAGTTATTAATTTTACAATTCAAAAACATAAAACAAATTATGGAAGTAAGTAAGTATCTTGAAATTGCAGAAAGTTTTATTGTAGAATACGGTATCAAAGTTGTTGGTGCTATTGCCATATGGATAATCGGTTCATGGATTATTAAAAGAGTTAATAGAGGCATTGCTAAAGTAATGACAAAACAGAATTATGACGAAAGTTTACAAAAATTCCTCCTTAATCTTATTGGCTGGGGCTTAAAAATCTTACTATTCTTAGCTATTCTTTCCCAACTTGGGGTAGAAACCACCTCGTTTGCAGCCATTTTAGCAGCTGCAGGTTTAGCAATTGGTATGGCACTTCAAGGATCTCTTGGTAATTTTGCAGGTGGTGTATTAATCATGATTTTTAAACCAATCAAAATTGGGGATTTAGTTGAGGCTCAGGGAGAAATAGGTGTTGTTAAAGAAATTGAAATCTTCACTACAAAATTAACAGGATTGTCAAACAAAGAAATTATTATTCCTAATGGCGCCCTTTCAAATGGAAACATTATCAATTATACTAGCGAGGGAACAAGACGTGTTGATTTAGTATTTGGCGTTAGTTATGACGCTGATATTAAACAATCTAAAGAGGTTATGATGAATGTATTAACCTCACACCCTAAAGTATTAAAAGATCCTGCACCTGCTGTTACCGTTCTAGAATTAGCAGATAGTTCTGTGAATTTTGCTGTAAGACCTTGGTGTAAAACGGAAGACTATTGGAATGTTTATTTTGATGTTACCGAGAATACCAAATTAGCGCTTGACAAAGCAGGTATTGAAATTCCATACCCTCATCAGGTTGAAATTCAGAAAAAAGGATAATTAAGATTTTGGTTTTAAAGCCACAAAATCTTTTAAATAATATGGCTCAAAATAGGCGACGTCTTCGGTGTTGCCTATTTTATATTTATTGTAGGCTAAAGCGCTCATTTCATTAGCAGAGGGTAGTCTTTCTTCAATAAAAACAGCATTATCATTTTTAATAATTTCCTTTGTTTTCATAACTCCATTCCCAATAAAGTATACTGTATTTTCTTTTAAATAGTCTTTAAATGACTCGGTTACTAATATTTCGGCTTGGGTATTTCTTATTTGATTGTGATTTGAATTGTAGACAGCCGAATACACCTCAAGCCTTCTAGCGTCTAACATAGACACTATAACTCCCTTTTTACAGTTTACTTGTTGTGCTAAAACATCCAATGTAGGAACAGAAATTAATGGTTTATCTAAGGCAAAGGCTAGCCCTTTAGCTGCAGAAACACCTATACGTAAACCTGTATAAGACCCAGGCCCCTTACTAATGGCAATAGCATCTAAGTTGTTAGCACTAACTTTAGCAGTGTTTAAAACCTCTTCTATAAATATATGCAACTTTTCGGCATGCGAATAGCCATTTTTATAGTCTTCCTTTAAGGCAATAGTCTTGCCGTTTTTTGAAAGTGCCACAGAGCAATTAGTTGTTGCCGTTTCTATGTTTAAAATATAAGCCAAAAATGATTACTGTGTTATTGGAATTCCAAAATAGAACTCTAAAATTTTTAATCTAAAAATATAGTCGTACTTGGTTCTAACTACTTCAGCCTGAGCATTTTCAAATTGAATTTTAGATTGATTAAAATCAAATGAATTCGTTACTCCAAGCACGTACCTATCATTTATATATTTAAAAGCTTGCTCTCTAGCATTGGCTGTTTTTGTGGCCGCATCAAAGGCTTGTTTTGCATTTTTGGCATCATTATAAGCCTGATATACAGCTGCTTCTAAATCAAGATTTGCTTGCTCTAATTGAAATTTAGACCGCTCCAAATTCACTTTATTTCTTTCTACATTATTTTTTGATACAAACCCGTTAAAAATAGGCACATTAAGTTGCAATCCAAAATTATGACCATCGTTTCTAGCAAATTGATCAAATAATGGATCTGGACCACCTATAATAGACCTAAAATTTGGAGCTAATACGTTTTGATTAGTTCCTTCTACAGTACCAATTACAGATGTTGGATTGTTAGAGTCAAGCTCAAAACCAGAAACTTGGTCGCTATAAGATGCCCTTGTACTGTAACTGTAAAATCCCAAAAGGGTTGGTAAAAGAGCGCCTTTTGCTAACTTTACATCGTATTCTGCTAACTCTAAATTTGCTTGAGCAATTTTGATATTATTTAGTTCTTGCTTAGCACGTTCTGCTATAACTGATGGACTTTGTTCTAAAATATCCTCGGTTATTAAATCATATGAAATTATTTCAACATCAAAGTATTGATAATCATTTAGTTGCAATAATTGGGCAAGGTTTAACTTAGATAAAAATAAATTGTTTTGTGCAGAGATAATTTGTTGCTCCTGATTGGCATCTGTTGCCTGTAATTCGAGAATATCGCCTTGAGGAATAACACCAGCATTTATAAGCTCTTGTGTTTGTTTTAAATTCTCCTTTGTCAATTGATTTTGACCATTCAATACTTTTAGCTGTTCTCTATTAAAAAGAATCTGCAAGTAAGCATTAGCAATAGCTAAAGCTGTGTCATCTTTCATTCTATCTAATTGATATTGGCTTGCCAAAATTGCTAAATTAGAACGGTGCAATGAATTTATGTTTCTTAAACCTCTATAAATATCTATATTGGAATTTAAACCAAAAGAGGTAAACTGAGTAGTGAGATTTTCTAACAAACCTGTGGTTATGTTTTGGTTTAAACCAATATTCCAAGAATGGTTACCTGATGCATTCAAAGACGGTAAAAAATTACCAAAAGCATCTTTTTTATTAATCTCTGCCTGCTCAACATCTAAACCAGATTGTTGAACTGAAATATTATGCTCCATAGCATATTCTACGCACTCCTGAAGCGTCCATTTTTTTTGTTGCGAAAAACTTAAAACAGATAGTAGAAGTAAGCCAATTAAAAATACACTTTTCATAACCTTGTTATTTTTCTTCCTCATCTTCGTTGTTATCTTTATCATCTGATGCCCTATTCCATACTTTTAATTCATCCCCCTCTTTAACACCTTCTACAACCTCCACATTAATTCCATCTGATAATCCTAATTCAATATTTTGTTTTTTGAATTTACCTTCTGCCACCTTAATTTCAACGAATGGTTTTTCTGTGATTCGGTTATATTGCACAAGTGCTTCTTTAATACTTAGAACACTATCCTTGTTTTCAATATCAATTTCGGCATTGGCACTATAACCCGCTCTTATATTATTATTAGCTTCAATTTCAACATCTGCTTTAATAGTAAATTGAACTGCGCCTGCATTATCGGTTGTGCCTTTTGGTGCTACAAAAACCAATTTGGCCGGAAACCTTTTCTGGTTTAAAGCCCCAATAACAATATCAATAGCCTTCCCTTCTTCTAACAATGCCACTTCAGATTCATCAACCTGACCCTCAAAAATCATTTTATTCATATTTGCAACTGTGGCAATGGTAGTTCCTGAGTTAAAATTATTACTTTGAATTACCTGATCACCTTCTCTTACAGGAATTTCTAAAACGGTTCCAGATATTTGCGCCACAATATTTGTATTGGCAGAAATTTGACCAGATATAGAACCTTGCTTAACAATTTGATAATCATTTTTTGCTTGTCTTAAAGCTTCTTCAGCTTGATTTAAAGATAACTCACTATTTTCAAGATCTTGTATTGAAATGACACCCTTCTCTAAAAGAATCTTATTTCTTTTAAAAAGTGTATTAGCATTATCAAAGGATAAACGTGCTGTATTTACCCTACTATTTGCGCTTGCCAAAGATTGCTCATTAGGTACGATTCTGATTTTGGCAATTAAATCACCCTTTTGAACAAGGTCTCCTTCTTCAACAAAAATAGCATCAATAATTCCGGTGATTTGAGGTTTTAATTCTATTTCTTCCTCTGGATTAAGACTTCCTGTAGCTACTATTTTAGAGTTAATTGTAGTGAAAAAAGGCTTTTCAACATCAAAATCATCGCGTTGGTTTGAATTGGCATCTTTAAAATATTTTAAAACAGCTACAAATGCAAGTAGCAATACAATACCTAAAATAACTTTTACTGATTTATTCATTTTTATTTTATTTTTTACTCTTCTCTAAGGGCATCAATTGGCTTAACGCTAGTTGCTTTATTCGCAGGAATTAAACCTATTAAAGTACCCAGAATTACAACGATTAATAATGATAAAAAAACCATTCCTATAGAAACCGAGGGGTTCCGCATCCAAGGTTCATTACTGTTTAACATGGCATTATTAATCAACATTAAAATAACACCTCCTGAAATAATCCCTATAAATCCGGCAATAATTGCCAATGTAACCGACTCTACAATTATTTGTCTCTTTATCATTATTGGGGTGGCCCCTAATGCTCTGCGGATTCCAATTTCTTTAGTACGCTCTTTAACTGTAATTAGTAAAATACTTCCTATGGCAAATACCCCAGCAATTAAAGTGGCAATACCCACAAACCATGTTAGAAATTGCATACCTTTTAAAAAGCCTGTGAACTGACTAAACCTATCACCTAAATTAAAACCGAAAAAAGCCCTGTTATCATTAGGATTTACTTTTTTCAGATTTTTAAGTAGTAATTTTACGTCTGCTTCTACTTGATTGATATTATATTCAGGCTTACCAGTAATCATCATCCAATCAATTCTATCGCCACGATTGTATAGTTGTTGAAATGTTGTAAATGGCATATGGACATCTAACTGAGGACCACCAAAATTGACCAACTTAAAAACTCCAATTACTTTGAAATTAGTCTTGCTAACTGAAATTAATTCACCTATAGGGTCTTCATCTTTTTCAAATAACTGTTTATAAACATCTTCAGAGATGACTACCACTTTCTTTTGTTCATCAATATCACTTTGATTTATAAAACGTCCTAAGGTTAAGTCTGGTTTAGCTACCTCATTTAGTATAGGGAAATCTCCAGTAGTGTTAAATGAGCCAGAAAATATTTTTCTACTTAAAACAGCATTACCCATTATTCTTGGGACTACCAATTCTATACCCTCAACATTTTCTTCAACCTTTTTTACATCATCTAACCTCAAAATAACGGGTCTACCCTCTTCATAACCTTTAAATGGCATACTTGTTTTACCACCTCCCACAAATACACTATTAGTAGCAAAATCTTCAAAAAGCACATTAAAGTTATTTTCAATACCTCTTGCGGAACCCAGAAGACCAATAAGTAGCAAAATACCCCACCAAACACCTACCATAGTCAAAATAGACCTAAGTGTATTTTTTTTTAGGCTTCCCTGTACTTCTTGCCAAGTATCTTTATCAAATAAAAAACCAAATATTTTAACCATTACGAAGCGCTATTATTGGTTTAATTCTTGATGCTTTTTGTGCGGGAACAAATCCTGCCAAGGTTCCAGCTGCAATTAATACAATTGTTGCTGTTAAAATGATATTAGGATGCACTTCTGGATTAGTGATATAATACTCTTTTAAACTAGGGCCTACCCATTTTAAAACACCCACTCCTATTAGCAAACCTAAATATCCTGCCAAGGCAGTAATTAAAACAGATTCTATTAAAATAATTGAAACGATTGATTTTGGTGTGGCCCCTAATGCTTTACGAATACCAATTTCTTTAGTACGCTCTTTTACAATAAAAATCATAATATTGCTAATACCAACGATACCTGCAATTAAAGTACCTAAGCCAATAATAAAAATTAAAATACCTAGGCCACCTGTCATGGTTTCAATACCTTTTGTTTGTAATGCCATATTGTTAACTCTAATAGCACGCTGGTCTGTTGGAGCCACGTTCTTTCTTTTTCTTAGATTTTTAGTTAAATCTGTGCCAAAAGTTAATGCCTCATCCGAAGACATTTTTCTGTTATAGGTAAGATTAATTTCTCCTACTGCATCCTTACCAATATAAATTTGTTGTACGGTAGTGGTAGGTAAATAAGCTAAACGCTCTTGAGAATCGCCGCCGTTGTCTGTAAAAACTCCAACTACTTTATAATTTATACCCTCTAAATTTATATATTGACCAATGGCTGAAATTTTGCCAAATAAATCCTCTTCAATCAATCTACCAATAATAATGACTTTTAAATGGTTTTTTATATCATTGAGATTTATAAACCTACCATCTTTAATTTTAACCTTTTCAATATGTTGAGCATCAGGGTGAACACCTATCACATTGTAACTTCCTTTTTTATTGATATATGAAACTTGAAAATTACGGTTTAGTTTTGGAGTTATATATTCAATCTTGTTTCTATATTCGTTTTTTATATGTTCAAAATCTTCATTATAGAGAGATACTTTCCTGCCTACTTGAAGCCCTTTGTATGGTTTTGATGTTCTTCCACTGTAAATATAAATAGCGTTATCTGCAGTTTTTACAAAAAGTTCATCAAAAGTATTTTCTAAACCATTAGCAATACCAAAAAGTATAGTAAACAGCATAATGGCAAATGCCACTGTAAAACCAGACAAAAGGCCTCTGGCTCTATTTTTATTGATACTTTGAAATATTTCCCGCCATAGATCTAAATCAAACATGTTGTTTGGCTCTTACTTGTTTTATTGTAGTATCTTCCATTATAACCCCATCACGAAGTCTTATAATTCGTTTACACATATTAGCAATATCCTCTTCGTGAGTTACCATCAAAATAGTTTTGCCCTCATCGTTTAATTGCTGAATGAATTCCATGATTTCATAAGAAGTAGACATATCTAAAGCACCTGTGGGTTCATCAGCCAATAATAATTTAGGATTTGCAGCTAATGCTCTAGCAATGGCCACACGTTGGTTTTGTCCTCCAGATAATTCTTTGGGTAAATGATGCGCCCAATCTGCTAACCCAACCTTTTCTAAATGAAACATGGCCAGCTCCTGACGCTCTTTACGTTTCATTCCCTGGTAATATAAAGGTAATGCTACATTCTCCATGGCATTTTTGTAGTTGATGAGATTGAACGACTGGAAAATAAACCCTAAAAACTTATTTCTATATTCTGCTGCTTTTTTCTCGGTGAGGTTTTTAATTGGCAAACCATCTAGAATGTAATCTCCAGAATCTGCATGGTCTAACATGCCAATTATATTAAGTAATGTGGATTTTCCAGATCCAGATGACCCCATAATAGCTACCATTTCCCCTTCCTTAACCAATAGGTTTATTCCTTTTAGAACATGCAAATGGGAGTCTCCTATAGGATAGGATTTGTGTAATTGTTTTATTTCTAACATTTTGTGTAGATTACTGTAGCTTGAATAGTCTAAAAATAAGACTCATAATACAAAGAAATGTTACAAATAATACACTATAAAGTTTTTATTATTTTTTTAACGTACCGTACTTTCTGTAAATAAAAAATATGATGCCTCCTATAAGTATATAAGGAACGGCCATTAAATACTTAATACCATTATTTATGCCTTCTGCTGCACTCTGGGTTTCCTCGCTCTCTAAAACTGCCCTACACATAGCACATTGTGCATTGGTCTTTAAAAAAAAGAGAATAGAAAAGAGAAAAAAGAGAGCTTTATTTTTCATGTCATTTTTAATGAGACAGTATATTATTTGTGGTTATTACAACTTATTAATAATAGGGTGATATCATTATATAAACCACCACACCAGTAATAGCCACATAAAACCATAATGGAAACGTAATTTTTGCTATTTTTTTATGTTTCTCAATGTTATTTGTGATAGCTCTCACATACGTAATTAAAACAAAAGGAATTACCGCAATAGACATTAAAATATGCGTTAATAAAATAAAATAGTAAAAATATTTGGTAATACCATCCCCACCAAACTTTGTAGAATCACTGGTCATATGGTAAGCGATATACATAAGCAGAAATAATACAGACAACACAATGGCGAAGGTCATTAACAGTTTGTGCAACTTTACTTTTTTGTTTCTAATAGCTATAAAGGCTAATACTAATACTAACGCAGTAACAGCATTAATGCAAGCATAAATAGGTGGTAAAAAAACAGGTAGTTCATAATCTATTCGAATGCCAAAAAGAGCCGCAACAGCTAATGGAATTATAATAGATAATGCTACAATCAATTTATTATATTTTTTATCGTTTGAAACCTCTTGTTGTCCCATAATTATAAAATTTTTTGCTTTGTTATGAATCACCAAGCTATTCGTTTAGTAATTTTTTAATATCCTCCTTTAAGGCACTTATTTGTTCGCTTTGACCTTCATCATTTACCTGCTCTTCTTCAGAAGTTATACCCTCGTAATAAATAATAGGATTTCCAGATGCGTCCTTTCTACATCTTATAAATCCGTTTTTATCTACTAAAGCAAAATTACCCGAATGCTCAAAACCGCCCTCTACATCTTTATTTTCTGCAGCATAAATGTAAAACCCTTGGTTTGCTAATTCATAAATAGCTTCTTTTTCACCTGTCATTAAATGCCAATGCTGGTTAGTAATTCCATAACTATCGGCATAAGACTTTAAAACTTCTGGAGTATCATATTCTGGATTGATAGTGAATGATGCCACACCAAAATTTTCAAAATCCTCAAATTCATTTTGAATTTTAACCAAATTATGATTCATTCTCGGACAAATGGTTGGGCACGTTGTAAAAAAGAACTCAATAACATAAACCTTACCTTCGTAATCTTTGTTAGTGATAGTCTCACCGTTTTGATTAATAAAACTAAACTCAGGTACTTGTTTATTATTGCCATCTTCTCCTTGTAAAAAAAGCAAGTCTGATAATTTAGATTTATGCTTTTCAATTTTACTAATATTTTCACTTCTACCTTCTGTAGTGCTGGTTTCATTATTCAAAATCCTATCCATGATGTCATCAAAGAAAATCATTCCAAAAACCAAAATTATAAATGCAATACCTATATATGAATAGTTTGTTTTTTTGCTCATGCTCTTTTAGTTAGTCGTGGATAGGTTTCAATTACTATCGGAATCACTTTCAACTTACCTTATTGTTCTTTAGATTTTAAATCGTTAGCTCTTCTTATATCAGAATTGAACTCTCCTTTACGCTTTTGTCTGTATTCGGTAAATAAGATGCGCATATCTTCACTCATTTTATTTTTGATGATAGCCACCTCAACACAATTATAACCATTTAATCCATAAACAGGTTTATCTTTTTCAATCTCGCGGTCTTCTCTATCATCTAATCGTCCGCGTTGGTTAAGCTCTTTATCAATAATATACACATAATCTGTTGCCAATTCATTTTCTAATGGTATAGTACTCTCTAAACTTCGATAAATTTTTAAGATATCGTCAGGGTAACCAAAAACAAAATGCCAAAATTTAAGGTCTTCATAATGGCTAATTTCTCGTTTTAGTTCTTTGGCAATATTTTCTGCTCCTGTAGGCAATACAATGACTACTTGAAATTTCTTAAAACCTTTAAACTTATCATAAACCAACTCCTTTAAGTTTGAAGCAGCTGTAGATTTATCCATTGGGTTATTACCAAAAAAACCAAGAACCGTGATATGTTCTTTAAGCTGGATGGGTTCTTCAGAATCAGCACTGAAAGCGCTCAATTCTAATACCTTTTCATTTACAATGTCTAATGGGGTATAGTTATGTGTAGCTGGATAAAGTAACAACAAAAAGGTTACTGGAAGGAAAAATAAAACCCCTAAAACTATATACCTCCCAACTTGCTTTAAGTCCATTAAATAATTGCTTATTAAGTCTTGAAATGAATCATGCAAAAATAAAAAAGGTGGTTCTTATAAACCACCTTTTAAACTATATTTTAACATAGATTATATTATTTAAAAGTCTCTTTTTATAAACCCATCTTTATACACGTCAAAAACGTAACCACCTTCTTGTAATAAAATGAATATTAAATAAAGTATTAAGAAAATGGCGGTCCAAACCACCATACGTCTTAATGATTTGGTTTCATCACGCATGTGCATGAAATCCCATGTTATATAATATGCTTTCACAATGGTTAGAATGATAAAAATCCAGTTTAAAAGCTTCATTCCTAAAACATGAGCCATTAAACTATCTGGTTTATATATACCTAATATAACCTCAACTGCAGTTACAATAGATAATAATATTAAAACTCCCCAAATTTTTTGAGTGTTGCTCTTAAATTTTATTAAACCTCTTAATATTGCTAAGTTATGCGCGTGTGCCATAATTTTTAATATACTTTTTTAATTAAACTAAGTAGAAGAATGTAAATACAAAAACCCAAACTAAATCTACAAAGTGCCAATAAAGACCAACTTTTTCGACCATTTCATAACTTTTACGTCTTTCGTAAGTTCCTAATATCACATTAAAGAAAATAATGATATTAATAACTACACCAGAAAATACGTGGAAACCATGAAAACCTGTTATAAAGAAAAAGAAATCTGCAAATAGTGGCGAACCATATTCATTCACGTGAAGATTTGCGCCTTCCACTACTAATGTACCGTTTTCTTTTATTTGTTTTAAAGACTCTTCTCTTGATAAAACGGTTTTTTCGCCCTCATCATTAATGATTTGAGTTCTTACTAGTATATTCTCGTTAGCTTCTAAACCAGCATACACTTCATCTACTGTGTATGATGGTAAAGATCCTTCAGAAACAAACCATAAACCATTATCACGAGTATGAGCAGTTCTTTCATCATGTGTGTCAGCAATTGCAAAATCTCTTAAAGCTACTCTATGTCCATTGGTATCTACAAATTGTAAAATATTACCTCCTTTAGTTTGAATAGCTCCATAATCACCTTTAATAAACGTTGCCCATTCCCAGGCTTGAGACCCAACGAATATTAAACCACCTATAATGGTTAAAAACATATATAGGGTAACTTTAGCTTTATTTAAATGATGTCCAGCATCTACCGCTAACACCATGGTAACAGACGACATAATAAGGATGAACGTCATAAATGCCACATAAATCATTGGCAATTCTTGACCATGTAAAAACGGTACGTGTGTAAATACCTCATCGGCAATTGGCCATGAATCGATGAACTTAAATCTAGAAAAACCATAGGCTGCTAAAAACCCTGAAAATGTTAGTGCATCTGAAACGATGAAAAACCACATCATCATTTTACCGTAACTTGCTTTTAAAGGTTGATTGCCACCTCCCCAAGTTTTCCCTTCTGCTTCAGCATTTACAACTGTAGTACTCATATATAAAGGTTGTTATTTAAAAGTTGCACAAAAATAATCATTTTATTTATCTAACGAAATATAACCTATAAATTTTAAACTATGATAAATATCAGTTTCATAAAACAAAAAAAAGAATGTTCTTTTTCCTTAAAAATGTGCTTTTTTTTAATTCACGAAGTATAGAAACAAAAACAAGTAAATCCACAGTATATCAACAAAATGCCAAAATGTAGCAGCTAGTTCAAACCCAAGCAAATTTTCGGCACTATACTTCTGTTTAAAATGATTATAAATTACTACAAATAAACAAATTAAACCAGCTACCACGTGTAATATATGCACCACTGCAATTAAGTAAATATAAGATACCTTAACATTACTTGTTGGCCCTGTCCAATGATAGCCCATATTTATAATTTCATTAAACCCTTTTAACTGAAACATTATAAAAGCTACACCCAGAACTAGGGTAATTAATAACCATAATGTAGTAGCTGGTCTGTTGTCTTGTTTTAAAGTCTTTTTTGCTGCTATGAATGAAAAACTACTAACAACTATTAAAATGGTACTTATAACAAAGGCATCTGGTAATTGAAAATCCTTCAACCAGTCTGGTCTTGATTTACTAACAAGAAAGGCACTAGTCCATCCCATAAAAGACATAATTAATGAAATGATACCAAACCAGAGCATCATTTTTTTAGCTCTTGCTTTCTTTTCTTGCGGAGTTCCTTGAGTTAAATCCATGAGTTATCTAATAAATTTATCAACTACATATACTATTTGTATCAATGTAATATAAGACACACTTGCTAACATTAATTGCTTTGCTGCTTTTTCGGTCATTTCTTTAAATAACCTAAACGCATAATACACCATTCCTAAACCTAAAGTACCAACTAAAATAGCTGCCACCACAGATAGTTTTAAAGTTCCTGTAAAACCAAAAACAGGTATAATAGATACTACCAACGTCCATATACAATACATGATGGTTTGTACTGCGGTACCTCTATCCTGCTTTCCAGTGGGTAACATAAAAAAACCTGCTTTTTCATAATCATTGTATAAAAACCAGCCGATGGCCCAAAAATGAGGAAATTGCCAAAAAAACTGAATGGCGAACAAAGTGCCTGGTTCAATACCAAAATCATCGGTGGCTGCAACCCAACCCAACATAAAAGGAATGGCTCCTGGTATAGCCCCCACAAAAACCGCTAAGGGGGTTTTGGTTTTTAAAGGCGTATACACACAGGTGTATAAAAAAATAGAAATAGCACCAAACATAGCTGTTTGCTTATTAATGGTGTATAAAACAACAATACCTAAAAGGGTGAAAATTGAGGCTATTATAAATGCTGTTGTGACCGACATACGGCCAGCAGGGATTGGTCTATTTCTAGTACGATGCATTAAAGCATCTAAATCCTTTTCAATAATTTGATTATAGGCATTGGAAGCCCCTACCATAAAATAGCCTCCCAAAGCTAAAAGCACCAAAGTTTTAAAATCGATAATATCAACACCTAATAAATATCCAGCAAGTGATGAGAATACCACACTTAAAGAGAGACCCATTTTTGTAATTTCCTTAAAATCTGAAATTACCGAAGGTGTTGCTACTGAAGTTTTTGACCTACCCAATACTCTGTTTGTTTTGCGAGTGCAAAGATACTTTATTAATGTATTTTGGCAATGGGTTTATTTGCAAAATAAGATAAGATGCTGAAACTAGTTCAGGATGACAACACTAAAAATCGAAATACCAATTAAACAAATCGGTTCTTAAACCAAAATTAAACCAAACAGTATTATTACTAAAGGTGGTCGTAGTAGTAGCATTAGGGTCAAAATTTCTGACCGTAATGTCTGTAAACAATTTTAGGTTTGAAGCGGGATTAACCACATAACCAGCCTGTAAATTGCCATAAAAAGATTTGGTTTTTATACCCTGCCCAATTTCAACACCTGTATCGAAAGGCCTATCGCCTTCTACTCTATAAATATCGCCCCCGTAATTAAAATTATCCGTTCCGTTGTTAAAATCTAAACCTCGGTTCCCAAAAATAAATCTAGCATCGGCAAACCATCGGTTAAGACAATAACGACCAATTAAAATCAATTCACTAAAATTGGCACCCCACAAATGTGCCAACGATTGATTATTATGGGCATAATTCAAAACGATGGTATTGTGTGAATAAGTGTAAGGTCTAACTCTGTTATATTCTAACTGCAAAAACAAATTATCAACCTTAAAAGCATTGTAATATTTAATCCCTATTTGGTAACCATACTTGTTTTTCCAACTTTTTTCACCGCCTTTAATATCGCTTAATGAGAATTCATCTAAGATAAATTGTGCATAGGCATTTACGTTATCACTAAATTTATATTTTGCTGTAGCTCCTAACAAAGCATTGCCAGCACCTTGCCCAGTTTCAAACTCAATGGCTCTGTAAAAAATAATAGGGTTTAAATAATTTACATCAAAGCCTCTGTCATTACTATTCGTCCAAAGCACCGATTCAAACAAACCCAAATTAAATCGCTTAGACACATTCCAACTCAAATAATGGTTAGCTACATATTTGGTTAAAAAGGCCTTATCTTGAACCACCTCATCACGAACATCCTTCATCCACATAAACGTATTGGTGTACTTTAATTTCCAGAATTTAGTGTTTAGCTTTAAAAATGGGTGTGGACTGGTTACATCGCTTAACAGTAACGAACGGTAGCCATCACCTATAAAATTCTTACCATGCCCAAATTGTATATTCAAAAAATTACCTGGTGAATACGATAAGTAAGCCTCAGCCACAGGGTAATCATAAGAATCTGTTTTAAACCGTTTAGCAATACCACGCCCTGGAATAATGGCAGGATCTGGCCCAAATGCTTTTAAGCTTTCAGCATACCTATTTACGTAATCTGCAAAACGCCCCTGACTTTCAAACACTGCCGAATAAAAATTAAACTTTTTACCCAACCCACCTTGAACTACAAAACCACGTGTGTTATTATAGGTTGAGCTAAAATCGGCTTCTGTGTCTTTACCAATTTGTAAATCGAACACAGGATCTATTATAAACCAATAATCTTTTCCTTGAACCTGAACTAAGTGTTCATTCCATAGCTTTTTACCTGCCCAAGTTTCAGTGTTTTTTAGAAGTGCTTTGTGCTGGGATTCAAAGTCATAATACTTAGAAACTTCACTATATAAAAATGGTTTAGATGCCGTATGACTATTGGTGCCAAGTAAATTCATTGCCCTATCAAACTGGGCATAGTCACTATGTATAAACTGTATATTTAATTCACTTGAAAAACGTTTATTATCATAGGCCTGCAATCCTTTATTAACTCTATCAAATTCTTGTTTTGAAACTTCTTCTAATTTAGAAACCTGTTTCTCTGTTTTTAAATCTTGTGTGATTGGTTCCTGTTTTACCAACGGAATTTGAATTGAAATGGCGTATTGCTTAAAGGTATTTCTACCATTATAGGTTGCCGGGATAATTTTAGGAAAATCACTAAACACACGTTTAGTCTCATCCTTTAATTCTTTGTAGATGCCATCTACATATATAACTTTAAATGTTCCCGTAACGTCTACTTCAAAAAGCACTGCTATTTGCCCTTTATATTTCTCATCTAAAATTTTTTGTGGCACTTCAAATTTCTCATAGATAAGAGTGTATACATTTTTATCAAAACAACGTTGTAAAGCATTAATTTCGACACCCTCACAATCTGGAAAGATTGGTGGTTTTTCATTTAAAAAATCGTCTTGTGAAAACCCGACAATTGGCAATAAAAGTAGACATAGGACAACAAATCTTATCATGGAAAAAGATTAAGAATTTATTTAAAGTTGAAAGATAGTATATTTTTTTTGACAAGACGTTTGAGAATAATTAAAAACCGCTACCAAGAGGTTTGATAGCGTTGATAGATTCTAAAAGTTATGCTATAGATTAGTTTTGTACATTAAAGTTGATAGGTAAATTGTATTTTACTGCTACAGGTTTATCTCTTTGCTTTCCGGGTGTCATATCTGGAATTAAGTCAACTACCCTTTTGGCTTCTTTACCAAGCAATGGATGTGGAGCCCGTGTTTTAATATCAGATACTCTGCCTGTTTTATCAATTTTGAATTGCACCTGTATTTTTTGAACACCTGTAAGTCCTAATTCATTGGCTAACTCAATATCAAATTTGCGCTGGATGAGTTTGGTTATTTTATCAGACATACACTTACTTTTAGCTTCTCTTCCTTTTTTCTTTTCACAACCCGGAAAAATGGGTACTTCTTCAACTTTTATAAAGTCTATTGGTGGCTCGTCAACAGGGGGTTCAACTAAAACAATATCATCCGGATTTAGTGGTGGATTATCTCTTATAATAGGCGTTTCAAAAATCGTAGGGTAATCATCTTTAATAGGAACAAATTTTGTGGGATTTACGACTCTTTTTTGAATAATAGGTTCATCTTGTTTTGGTTCTGGTTTAATTATGGGAATTTCAATACTAAAATTATCATCAGGTTCCCACCTTTCAGTTATTATTGGAATGGTAGTTTCAAATGTCATTTCAAACAATCCGTAGGTAACCAACAGACAAACTATTAGTCCAACTTGAAAGTACAGGGTAGAGTTTTTTTGTAAATTTGCGTCATGCTTTTTTGATTTTTTCGCAGATTCATTTTGCCGAATGAGACTGCGAGAGTCTTTTAGATTTCTCATAATTAATTACAGTTTGTAGCCCACAAAAAGTAGGCTGGTTAATATTATGTTAAAATCACAAGAAGCATACCAAAAAGAAATCCCGTTACAAAATTTGTAACGGGATTCTATATGATAGCTTAGACTCTGCTAAGTAGCTTTAAAATTTAGTTCAATTAATCCTGAACTTGGAATATAATTGGTAACGAATATGGAACATTTACAGGTTTACCACGTTGCTTACCAGGTTGCATTTTTGGAAGCAAACCAATAACTCTTTTAGCTTCTTTTTCTAAACCAGGGTGTGGTGCTCTGGCTCGAATACCTGTTACAGCACCTGTTTTGTCAATCTTAAAGATTACATTGATACGTTGTCTTCCAGACAAACCTAAATCCCCAGCCAAATCTGTATTAAACTTTTTGTTTACAAAATCAGATATTTTCTTAGACATACAGGCTCTTTTAGCATTATTATCACCCTTTTCACAACCAGGGAAAATTGGTACGTTCTCAATAACTGCAAAAGGCACGTCGATATCTTCTTCAACTTCTTCTACTATAACTTCCTCTACTTCAACAATTTCAGTTTCTTGATCAACTTCGGTTGACTCGATAACCGTTTCTTCTACTTCTTCTTCATCCTCTACAATTTCTATAACCTCTGGTGCCGCTGGTGGCGGTGGTGGCGGTGGTGGCGTTTGTATTTGCTCTGTGATTGGAATTTCTTCTTCCAATTCTTCATCCAAATTCAATTGACCTATATCGATATCAGACTTATCATAGGTTTTATAATTAATGGCATAATTTGTTAAAAATAACATCAACGCTAAACCAATTGCGAAGTAAAGAGAACTATTACGCCCTACGTTAGCTTTTGTACTTTTTTTCGGTTCCATAATTAATCGTTTATCAAGGTTGCTAAAATAACTATTTATTTATCAAAAAAGCAAGAGTTTGCTAGTTTTTAACGTGTAAACTTTTTGCTTTCATTAATATTACTAATGCTGCCAATGCTCCTAAAGTATTAGCAAAAACATCATAAATATCTAATGCTCTATATACTGTTAAGCTATCTTGTAATACTTCAAGAATTATACCAAAAATAACAGACAATAATACTGCTGATAAAAGTGCTTTTTTAATTTTTACTTTAAACGTGAATGAAAATGAAAAAAACCATGATACTGTTAATACCGCATAGGTTAGAAAATGGAAGATTTTGTCGCCAAACGATATTTCAACTTTAGGAAAGTTATCAAGTTTAATTAAACTAGCAACAATTATAAATATGGTATAGACAATGGTAGCTACAAAAACACCCCTTTTAAGCACCTATTAAGGTTTTATAATCATCTGCAGACATTAGGTTTTCTACCTCAGACAAGTCTGAACACTTCACTTTAATCATCCATCCGTTTCCATAAGGGTCTGAATTTACACTTTCAGGCTCATCTTCTAAAGCCTCATTAAACTCAATTATTTCACCGGAAAGCGGCAAGAATAAATCCGACACTGTTTTTACAGCTTCAACAGTACCAAAAACCTCATCGGCTGATAAAGTTTCATCTAATGTTTCAACTTCAACATAAACAATATCTCCTAATTCACTTTGTGCAAAATCTGTAATACCTATGGTAGCAATATTGCCTTCAATACTAACCCACTCGTGGTCTTTTGTATATTTTAATTCTGATGGAATATTCATTTTAATTATGTTATTATTTTAAGCAAAAGTATTTATTCAAAATAGAATTTCAAACTTATAATAGTTAATTACCAAAATTATATCTGAGTGTTAAACCAGACCTAATTGTAGTTTGCGGAAATGCTGTTGATATTGCATACTCTGAAAATGCATAATCAAAATAAAAGATACCGGTTAAATTCCTACTAAACGCATAATCTGCAGTATATTTCAAGCCCCAAATGGTTTGGCCAGAGGTTACTTGATTGTTTTCTAAATCTAGATATCTAATTATGGTTTTGTTATCTCTAACAGAAATATCCATTTTCATATCTAAATCACTTACAATTCGCTTTTGTGGACCTGCTAGTTTTGAGCGGATACTTAAATCTTTGATTCTGTACCCTAACCCAAGCGTATATTCATTACCCAAAACTTCAGTAAGTAAATTATTATCAAAACTCAATGATAACATTCTATCTCTTCTTATTTCAGTAAGGATTTTTATTGAGTTTTTCATCTCGAAATCTAATCTTACCAGCGGACTAAATGATTCTACTAAATTAACACTACTAAATATACGTTCACTTTTAAAATTTCCAGATTGGTCTAATGCTTCTTGTGGCTGACTAGCATAATCAACTTCTGGTATTGGGGCCTCATTGTCGTCAGGGTTTGTATTTAAATTTAAATTAGTTCTAAATTGGCCAATAGTATAACCAGAGCGGTATCCATGGGTTAATGAAAAACGCTTAAATCGTTTTTTGAACCAGTTGAATTTCATAAAACCGGTATATTTTAAATCCCAGTTAGGAATTGGCACATCTCTAAAGGCCGTTAACTTAGCATTGCTAGCATCTTGACCTTGATAGGCCGCCAAAAATGCTGGCAACAATACCTTTTGACTGTTTTTACCAAAACCTAGCGGAAAACCATCATCTGGATTTCTGGCATAGGTAGTGGTACCATAAAACTTTTCGGCCAAACGTTCGGCTATTTTAAGTCTGTTAGCTCTAAAATCATTAAAGACATCAGAGCTTGTTTCATCACTTTTGCTAAATGCCGTTTTTATTAGCATTGTAGAAATATTAAAATTACCAAAAGTATTTGGTGTTAATGACTGGTACTGAAAAGCACCTCCAATATCATCAATTCTATAATTTTCTGTATAGTTTTCATAATAAGCTCTACTACCTACCACATCAATTTTTAAATCCCTAATGGGTTCTAAAGTAGCAGCGTAATCAAAATTCTTGGTATGAGTTGTTGAAAATTGCTGATTAAACTCTGGGAATAGCGTTAACCAACCTCTTTTAGCCGCTTCAAACCTCACGTCGCTTTGACTCCCGAAAGTAAATCCTGCCGAAGGTTTTAAAGTTCCAATAAATCCAGGCGTTTGAGTGTAACCTGGTAAAAAGGTTCCGTTGTTCTCAGAATAATTAAATTGAATACGCTTGATACTGGTTAAAATATCAACCCCAGCGTTTAAAATTTTAGTAGCTTGTTTGTTTTTAGGCCTTTTTTGGTTGGCATTGTTAGTATTTGCTCCAGGCGGTCCGGTATTAGCTCGCCTAACATTTCTAACGGGTCTTTTTACCAAACCAATGAATTTATACAAACTATTCATATCTAATGACGAATTGATTGTATGCATATTAGAATTTTGAATGGTATTTCCTAAATCATAAGTTTGCCCATTCAACTCTATATTACCATAAAGATCTGATCCTTTTTGCCATTGGAACGTACCGTTATACTGATAAGTTGCATCTATAAAACTAAAGGCAGGAATCTTTTTAATAGGTAATTGATATGTTAATCCTAAGTTTTGTACTTGCCTATTAGGATCACCTACATCAAAGAAACCATCCCAAACATCTAAATCTTTATCTTGCTCTCCAGCAATTAAATCATCATTAAGAAAGTAATTTCTAACAATGTTATTATTGGCGGCCGTGAAGTTAAATTGTAATGCCTCTGTTACATTATAATTTATGGTGTATTGAAAATCAAAACTATAATTCCTTCTAAACAATTCTTCAATGCCAATATTAGAACCTCCCAAATCTATCTCTCTGTACTTTTGTCTATTGAACTGTCTATTAATATCTGTATTAACTGTAAAACTTGTAGGTAATAAATTAAAGTTAAAATCTTTTAATAGTTTCCAATACTTTCCAGTAAACAAAGAATCATTCTTTTTAAATGGCTCTACTTTTATTGGGTTGAAATTGAACGCATAATTGGCACCTACTCTAACCGTTTTATTAACCGAGTTTTCTATCTCAAAATCTCTATGTTCTACTTTATTATAAGAATAGTTGAGTGTTAAATTCTCCACATCATAAAAACGCGGTATTTTTTCTTCTGAAGTCCTTACTTTTCTAACACCTATAAAATTGATACTTTGACGCTTTGTATAATCCTCAGATTGTTGCTTAATAGTCTCACGCTCCTCGTTACTGTTAGCCGCATTTAATCTGGATTCTAAAGTTAAATCTTCATAAAACTGATCGTACTTTGGCGTTATTAACTCTTCGCTTTGAGCATAATTAAATGGCACTTGAATACCCCATCTTTTTGGCAATAGTTGCCCTACTTGTACATTAGTGACAACATCGTATTGTTTAACATCTTCTAAACTACGTTGACTAGGCCCTTGCTCTAAAGAGCCAAACCCGGAAGTACTTTGTCTTCCCGTCGCACTAATGGTGGCGAAATCTGCCACATTGGCATCCATACTTACAACAGCAGCCCAACCACCTTCGTTGTCCATATCAGATAAACGCAGTTCATTAAACCAAACCTGAGCACAAACATCATTTCTATTCGTAGCATTTTTTACACCAACCATTAAGGCTCTTACATCTCCAAAGTTTGGATTTCCTTTAACTCCTATTCTATGCTGGCCTGCCACATAACCAGAAAAAGGATCTGTCACTAAAACTAAATCGTTACCTACAACATCGTAAAATGTAGGATCTTCATCAGAAAGCGTACCATCTGAAATACCATTAGACTTAATCTGTCCCAATAACTCAATTGGTAAATTAATTTCATTTTCTTCTGGCCAAAGCCCTTCCCTAGTTGTTGAAGTAGATACTTGTAATGGCAATTCTATTTGATAAAAGTTATCGTTTAAATCGTTACCAATTCTAATAAATCCAACTACTTCATTACTTGCTAGACTTGTACTTTCATCACCTTCGGCATGCATAAACATTCTTAAACGTTTAAACTGACGCATATCGATGTTAATGTTTTTGAAAACAGCTCTGGAGTCTTCAGTTTCTAAATTACAAACATCAACAACTAACGATTGTTCGTTTTGTTCTATAACGGTATTGTTATTAAACAATTCCTCAGGTTCAATCCCTGGCGGACGTTTATAAATACCTTCGTTTTCAATAGTTCCAATAACGCCAACAGAAAAATCTGTTTGAGGATCTTCAGGTGTTGCATCATTTTTATCTAATGCTTGATTAAAACGTCTCCAGTCACTTCTAACTAAATCAAGTGTACCAAACCTGAAAACGGTTTTTTCTGAAAACTCTTTAAGATACATACGCACAAACCTAACCGATCTTAAATCACTAATACCTCCAACCGACTTAACGTGACTACCTTGAACTGGAATTCGTAATTGATACCATCTTATATTTTTAGTTTCACCATTTGGCAATGTTCTTGGTCTGTTTTTAAAATCTCTAATAAAATCTCTTAAAGGATTAGTCGCAGGTAGGTTTTCAAATTCTCCTTGATCTAATGGTAAATTTTGTCTGGTAATATCAAGTTCATACTCATAATAACTATCAATCGTATTCATAGTATTATCACGATTGATATCCTCTACATCAGGCTGCGTATTAGCGCCTCTATCGGTATTGGTAAAGGTATCAGGCGTATTACCTTGAACGCCATTGTATTGCTTATATCGCTCAAAAATATTCCCTGAAGCATTTAAGAAATAGGTGTAGTTATCATTTGCTGGATCCGCTCCAAAATTTGATCCAAAAACAGCAGCTTCCTCGGCGTCATCATAGCCATCATACCCTACATCTTGATTATCCCTTTTATCTCCTGTAGTATCAAAAGCATAAATTAAGGATTGGTTTTGGGGCACAACGGTTCCCCAAGTTGTTGTGGGCAATAAACTCACATCTCCGTCATCTGGTAACCCATTTTCATAAAGCTTCCGACCATCTTTAATAATATCTTCAGAAACATTACCAAGATTGAACACCAACTTACCCCCTGGATTTGAGGGATTTTCCTGAAACGGATCCTGTAACCAAAACTCAATATATTCTACGTTGGCCTGCTCTAAATCTGTTGAAGTTAACTGCCTTGTAATTCCAGCCCAACTTTCACTAGGATTATTTATGATTCCACTGGATGCTGTAGGATCAAAGTTATAAGGCCCTCTTTCATTAGGATAAAAGGCTAAATCTAATGTAAAAATAGTAGCGTTTTGTCCTTGAACTAAATCTCTTTGAGGAAAAAGTTCATCAATGAATACTCTACTTGTAAATATATCTGACACATCATTATCTGACACATCTCCCGGACGTTGACTACTGTAAAAGATAGGATCTACGGTGTACCAGTTTAACATGGCTCTACCATACCCGTTTTGAATACCATTGTTATCATCACCTGGTGAATTTATTAAATCTAATGGTCTACTAGACAAAAACCAGGATTGTTGCGCTCTTAAATCTATGGCGTTTTGGGTTCCTTCAAAATCATCAATATACGAGGTAGCTTCTCCATTAAGATTGGTCCTTTTTGGTGCCCCAGGGGCTAAATAAGCAAATTCACCTCTTAGAGAAAGATTAGATTCGGCATCGGTATCAATATTAGGTAATTTATTAACCAACCTGGTTAAAAAAGGTACTTTGGAAGCATAGTTCCCATTCATACCAAAAATAGTATTATTAATGGGTTCTGTACCGTAATTAGCCTTTTGGGTTATAGGACGCTCGTTAAGGTTTAAGAGTGTGGCACCCAACACAAAATCATCATTAAACTTATGCTCTACATTTAGCCCCGTAAAGCGCCTGGTTTGTTGCCCGAAGACAGCATTGTTCTCTGTTGATACTTCAATAGGCGTATTTGATGCTTTGAGGGCTTCATCCAAAATCTGAACACGTCCTAACTGATAATTAACCGTATAATCAATACCTTCTACAAGCACTCTACCTCCAGCAGTGACTCTTACCGAACCTCTAGGTACATTAAAAGCACCCAATGGTATTCCATCGCCTCCAGAGGACTTGTAGCGCCCTCTTAGTTTAAACTTATTTTTTTCAACCTCTTCCAGAGCGGCTGTTTTAGTACTTTTATATAGTATGTCATATACATACTTTTTCTGATTGTCATTATAGCTTAAATCGTCTTTATAGTCTCCACCACCTAATACATTAAAAAGGTACTCACCAAAAGGTTCTGCACTAGTAAACACAATTTTTCCATTTTGGGGGATTACGGTTATTCCTGGATAAAAATCAAAAAAGCCATCTCCTTTGGCTTGTGGGTCATTATTGAAATTAAGTTTATCCAAATTAAAAACCCTTAATAATGGTACATTTTCCAGTAAATTCTCTTCAGGTGTACTTGCACTAACCGGATTTCCATTAATATCTAAGTCAAAACTGGCTCCTACTGGTGTTATGAAATTTAAAGGAGACGCTTCGTTATAGAAAATATTTAATTTGAAATCGTCAGGACTTAAATTATAAGCACCCGTGTCATAGATATTCTTCATCATCAAGTTCCATACCGGTTGGTCTACATTAGTTACGGCACTCTTTAACATTTTCAACACCAAATTGGTATTTACTACAGCTGTTACTTGTCCTGTGTTATTCGTTGTAACATTGGTTGCATCTACACCATCATTGGCAAACTCACCAACTTGATATACCGCCCCTCCAAGTGTATATTGGAATGCCACAGCCAAAACTTCATCATTATTCAAACGTTGATTTAAAGAAATATAACCTAGCTCCCTATTTAAAGTATATTCTTGACCATCAATTAGTTTTCTAGCATTTTCCAACTTACCATAATCAAACCCTTCTCTCATATTAGGAACTAAAAATCCAGATTGTACAGTAGCCACATCTCTGATGGCATCCGTCAATTGAGAGTTTGCCCCCCCAATATCTGTAGGATCAAAAGCATTGTTTTTGTTATCTGGTAAGGCATCCGGCAAAAATATGTTAACTCCAGATCCTATTTTGTCTGGATCACTACTAGACTCTCCTATATCTTGAAGCGCTACAATATTTCTAACGTTGTCTGTTCTATTACTTCTGTTGGTTACCCAAACTTCAATTCTTGTAATTTGAAGCCCTTTATTGTTTATAAATGGGTAGTTTGCTAAAGAAGCATCGTAAGTATCTTTAAAGTACTGTGCTAAAAAGAAATGACGATTCTCATCATAATCACGAATAAATAATTCAAACTCTTCAACAGTACCCCCTCCTTGTGCAACTACGGTGTTGGCTTGCGATTTTTGTTCTGAAAAAACGCCTGTTACTGTAGTTCTTCCAAACTGTAGTTGGGTTTTGACCCCAAACAAACTCTGTGCCCCTGTAATTAAAGAACTGTTTAAAGGCATGTTTACATTACCAACTTCTATTTTTTGAATGATATCATCTTCTGTTGGAGTGTATTCTAGCTTGATAAGGTTTTGAAAATCAAAAGTAGATTGGGTATCATAATTGGCATTTACCTGAAGCCTGGTCCCGACTTTTCCAATCAAACTCAAATTGATTCTTTGATCAAAATCAAACGTAAAATTACTTCTATTCCTAGGTGAAAATGAAGGATTATCTTGTTTGGAAAACAATATTCCTAAATCCATTTCAACAGATCCTTGAGGCGCTACTTCAATAGTGTTACCACCAAAAATAGTTTCAAAAAGATCCGACTTAACATAAAATTCAGGCAATAGGTTTTTTTGTCCTTCCTCACCTACTTTCCCACTTAAGGCATCAATCTTTTCTTTGTAGTAAGACTTAATATTTTCTTTAGCAACGAGCCGATAATATTCTTTTGGAGTTAAAATAACAGGATATTTTATATTAAAGTCCCCTATCTTTTCTGTGTATATGTAGCGATTTGTTACAGAATCGTATGTATACTTAGATTCAATACTATTAGGGTTTGGAGCCTTGATAGTCCCCAAGCTATAACCTGTTTTAACCGAATCCTGAGGAGTTTCCTGGGACCATAAAACCATCGAACAAAGCAGTACAAAAACTGTAGATGTGAATTGTTTAAGCGATTTATAAAATTTGAGGTTGGTTTTGTTCAAAATCTATTATAAATTTTTTAAAGCCTGCTTAATTATGGTTTCAACATTTGCATCTGGTTGTGCTGCCATAATTTTATCCACAACACGTTCAGCCTGCTTCTTGGAAAAACCAAGAACTTCTAAAGCAGATAACGCTTCATCTTTACTGGTATTGCCTTGAGAAACCGAAACTTCATCAATATCGTAGATTTTTAAAATTTTATCCTTCAAATCCAAAATAACACGTTGTGCTGTTTTAGCTCCAATACCCTTAATAGATTGAATTAGACCTACATCATTATTGGCAATCCCTTCTCTAACTTGTATAGGAGTTAGAGATGATAACATGGTACGTGCCGTACTTGCACCCACGCCACTCACTGAGATTAACAACCTGAAAATCTCTCTTTCGGCAACAGATGAAAACCCGTACAGGGTATGAGAATCTTCCTTAACTTGAAGATGTGTAAACAATTTTAAGCTTTCGTTATCTGGAATTTGAGAGAAGGTGTGTAAAGAAATGTTAATCACATACCCTACGCCGTTGCAATCAATAACTACATGTGTTGGATTTTTCTCTACAAGCCTTCCTTGTATGTGTGTAATCATTTGTATTTCCTTAACCCACCAAATGTAATAAAATTATTTGCACTATATTACCTCTTTTTACCATTTTCTGATACTTGCTTTTCTTTCTGTTGGGCATCTATTACAGCAATAGCAGTCATGTTTACAATCTCATCTACACTAGCTCCTAGTTGCAAAATATGCACTGGTTTTCGCATCCCCATCATAATAGGCCCAATGGAGTCGGCTTCATGTAATTCTTTTAATAATTTATAAGTAATGTTTGCAGAATCTAAATTTGGAAATATCAACGAATTCACTTTTTTCCCTACTAATTTGGAAAACGGAAATTTTTCTCTAAGCATTTCATCATTTAAAGCAAAATCCGTTTGAAGTTCTCCATCTACATCCATTTGTGGAAAATGACGATGTAAATAAGTTACCGCTTCTCGAACTTTAGAAGCTTTCTCATTAATTGAAGACCCAAAATTAGAATAACTAACCATAGCCATTACAGGATTCATTCCAAATAATTTTATTACCGAAGAAGTCATTTGAGCTATTTTTGCTAAATCTTTGGCACTAGGATCAATATTAATAGAAGTATCACTTAAAAACAAAGGGCCGCGTTTGGTCATCATTAAGTTGGTTGTTGCAATTCTAGATACACCATGAGCCATCCCAATAAGTTCTAGCATAGGTTTTACAACCGTTGGATAACTGCGTGAATACCCTGAAATTAATGCATCGGCATCCCCTTCATTAACCATCATAGCCGCAAAATAGTTACGCTCGCGCATAAGTCTCTGTGCCGAATAATAAGTTACACCTCTTCGTTTACGATGGTCCCAATACACCTTGGCATATCTATTCTTTCTGGGGTTTTCCTCTTCTGTTTTCGGATCTATAATAGGGATATCTGCATCAAAATCAATCTCTTCCATAAGCTCTCTTATGGTCTCTGTTCTACCTAATAAAATAGGTTTAGCAATACCCTCTTCATAGGCTATTTGAGCAGCTTTTAATACATCTAATTGGTCTGCCTCAGCAAAAACAACCCGCTTTGGGTTTAACCTTGCTCGGTTAAGTAATAATCTTACTAGCTTATTATCAGACCCTAAACGCTGTAATAAATCGTCTTGGTACTTTTCCCAATCCTTTATAGTTTTTTTAGCAACTCCAGTTTCTATAGCAGCCTTAGCTACTGCAGGCGGCACTTCTGCAATTAAGCGCGGATCGAAAGGCTTAGGAATGATATAATCTTTACCAAATGTTAATCTTGTTTCCCCATAAGCTACATTAACCTGTTCTGGAACTGGTTCTTTGGCTAGTTTAGCTAATGCTTTAACTGCTGCCATTTTCATTTCTTCATTAATAACAGTAGCTCGCACATCTAAAGCACCTCTGAAGATAAATGGAAACCCTAAAACGTTATTTACTTGATTAGGATGATCGCTACGTCCTGTAGCCATAATTATATCCTTTCTGGTGGCCACAGCCAAATCGTACTTTATTTCTGGATCTGGATTTGCCATAGCAAATACTATGGGATTTTTAGCCATAGAAAGTAACATATCTGGACTTACAATGTTTGCCATAGAAAGCCCAATAAAAACATCAGTATCTTTCATGGCTTCTTCCAGTGTATCTATTTTTCTATGAGTTGCGAATTCGGCCTTTTCAGAAGTAAGGTTCTCTCTATCTTTTCTTATAACACCCTTACTATCTAACATCACCATATTCTCCTTTTTAGCACCACATGCTTGATACAAACGAGAACAGGATATAGCAGCAGCTCCAGCACCACTAATTACAATTTTGGTATCCTCTATTTTTCTATTGGTGAGCTCAATAGCATTCAATAATGCTGCTGCAGAAATGATAGCAGTACCATGTTGATCATCATGCATTACAGGAATATCCAATTCTTCTTTAAGGCGTCTTTCAATCTCAAAAGCTTCTGGGGCTTTGATATCTTCAAGATTAATTCCTCCAAAAGTTGGGGCTATTTTTTTTACAGTTTCAATGAATTCATCAACATTTTCTGTATCCACCTCAATGTCAAACACGTCAATATCTGCAAAAATCTTAAATAAAAGACCTTTCCCTTCCATAACTGGTTTTGAAGCTTCAGGACCTATATTTCCTAAGCCTAGAACTGCCGTTCCATTAGAGATTACAGCAACTAAATTCCCTTTTGAAGTATATCTGTATACTTTACTTTTGTCCTTCTCAATCTCTAGACAAGGCTCTGCAACTCCAGGAGAATAGGCCAATGACAAATCTCTTTGACTAGCATACTTTTTTGAAGGAACAACTTTAATTTTACCAGGAGTGGGTTTTGCGTGATATATAAGGGCTTCGCGTCTTTTACTTTCTTCGCTCATAATGGATTTTCTTTTAACTTATACCTTTTTGACAAAAGCAGTGTTGAAAGGTCAAAGATAATAATCCTTAAAGGGATACACCTAATCTTTTAAAAAATCAATGTTTCTTTTTTAAGCCTAAAAAAACAGCCTAGAAAGCATAAAATTTACTTTCTCCTGATTCGGTGTAATCTATTGTGAAGTTATACGTGTTAAGATTTGCCTTAAGGTGTGCAAACTCATTTTCATTAACCCATTTGATATCGATAATTTTCTGTGAAGACGAATTGATTTGCACAGACCCTGAAAAAGCATTGTGATTATTTCTCAACCTCAACAATTTAAGCTGATCTAAAACAACCTTTTTCTTTAGTCCTGCTTCAATATTTTCTACTGAAAGTGTTGTTCTATTAATTTCCTTATGTCCACCGCTACCTGCATTATCGGCAGCTTTGTAATCATTTTTACCCGCAAAAATATCCAAATACCAAACTTGTGGTATGCCCGGCATAAATAATTGAACGGCTCTTGCCAATAATAATTTTTGCTCGCTTTCTCCTAGAGCACTAAAAAAAGTAGCATTTACTTGATAATAAGATATCTTTTTTCCTGAAGCATCGTAAAGGTTTTTCACGCGCCCTCCTCGCTCTAAAACGGTATTCATGATATCTTCTATATCTTCATCTTTAAGCAAACCTTTATTAAAGACACCATTTACTTGTTTCCCTTTTAAATCTAGAACAGGAATTCCATCATGGCATCCTAACATGTTAACGGTTTTGTATCCTTTTTGAATAATTTCCTTAGCCCAAGTCATTAATGCTTTACTATCCTTTTTTTCAATGGTATGAATCATCAAACCTGGTAGAAAAAAATCATAGATTTGATATCCTTCGTTAGCCACTTCATCATGCAAATACGAACCATATTCTGCATGGATTTCAGGTAACAGTTTTAAATTGTATCTATCGGCAATGTGTTTAATACGCTCTAAATATTCCCAAGTTCCTGGTTTATTAAAAAAGTTTGACTGACCAATCTCTTTATGCAAATAAGCAAAGGCGTCTAACCTCAATATTTTGCAGCCAAAGCCACTAATCTTTTTTAACGTTTCTTCATAAAACTCCCAAACTAGTTCGGATTTTGCATTCACATCCATTTGACCCAAGAGGCTTTTATCTGCATTTATTTTTTGATAAAAGGTATTCCAATAAGGTTGTTCCGTACCATCAGGGAAAGGTACTTTTAATATAGGTAAACCCGATTTCCGCATGAATAACTTCTCAAGATATTCTTTTTCAGGAATAATAACCCCATCATCCTTTAAATCGCCATGACCTTCCCAAAAGGTGTTCCAATTGATAAAAAAATCTTTGTATTTTGAGTGCTCCCCTTTTTCTAATAAATCTTTAAATTGAGGGGATGCTACCGATAAATGATTCAATACAATATCAAACTTTAATTGGATATTTAGTCGCTCTAAATCCTCTAAATCAGACTTAGACACTAAATCTTTGTTAAGGTTATAATCAATTATTGAAAACCCTCTATCCAAATCACTATTAAAAAATGTTGGCAAAATATAGAACAGTGAAAAAACTTCTTTAAACTCAGGCCTTTTAAGCATACTAATGGTATCGCTTAATGTATTGCCGATACTGTCTGGATATGCATTAAGCATAACCCCATTTGTAATATTAGAATCTTTTGACATCATTTTGATTTTATAAAAGTTCTGATAATATATTGATGTTATCTGGCAATCTACCAACGTTTTGAAGCTTTAACGCGGCAAGTTGTAATGCTACCTCTAGGCATTTTTCAATGGGTCTTTCTTTTATATAAGCAAATAAAAAACCTGACCAAAATGCGTCGCCAGCTCCTGTGGCGTCTTGCACAACCTCTATCTGTATTGCTGGTAGTTGGATAACATCTCTCCCCTTTTGAGATAATTTTACGCCCTTGCTCCCCAAGGTTAAGCATACAGTATCAACACCTTCGGAATGAAAGAAGTTAAAAATATCCTCATGTGGCAGTTTTTGTTCAAAAAGCCTAAGCATATCATCTTCACTAATCTTAACCAGTGGATTAAATTTACAATAGGCTTTAATAACCTTTAGCGCTTCTTCTTGACTATGCCATAATTTTTCAGCATAATTTACATCGATACTTAATTTACAACCCTGGTTAAAGGCTTCTTCTGCCTTATTTAAAATAGTTGTTTGTGCAGGGTTTTTACTTAACGCAAAACATGTAGTGTGATATATGTTTGTTTTTGACAGTAAGTCTGCTGAAATCTGATCTTCCAATATGTGTGAATCTGCCTTTCTAAAAGGTATAAAATCCGGTGTACTATCAGTTTTTGAGACAAAAACCACGCTTGTTGGTTTGGTGCTAATTGTTTTAATGTAATTTGTATTTACACCAACACCTGCGAGCCTCTCGAAAATATACTCTCCAAAACTATCGTTGCCTACGGTTGCCACCATTACGGATTTTAAGCCCAATCTGGCAGAGTTCATTGCCACATTTGCTGGCGACCCTCCTAAGTATCTATGATAATCTCTAGTATCACTGATAAGCACTCCTGTTTGGTGCCCTATGAAATCTACGAGCACTTCGCCAACACAAAGTATATCTATATCTTTATTATTATTTTTCAAAACTGTTTTATTTTCATGATTAAAACTAATGTGCGCCTCCTGCCGGAATGGAGACATCCTTAACTTCATCATTAGAATTTGGCTGTTTGAGCCTCAACGCCAAAACACCTGCTATGATAAAAAATACACCACCGAATAGTATGGCGTTTACCGCACTATTAGCTAATAGATGTTTTACTATTGGACCAAATGTTATGGTTTGGATTCCCATAGGGATAACAATCATCATATTTAGAATCCCCATATACACGCCGCGTCGCTCTTGAGGTACAATTTTAGACACCATAGAATATGGAATACCCATCATTGCAGCCCAACCTATACCAAATAGTATCATTGGTAGCACCACTAAAAGTGGATCTTGGATATAAGGAATGCTAAGCATTGCTATTCCCGTTAAAAACAGACTAAATACATATACTTTTTTACCTCCAAATTTTAAAGCTAACGGCACAAGTGCTAACGCGAACACTATGGTTGAAACATTATATGTCGTATTCATTTTGGCGGCTTGACTTAAGGCTTGGGACGCATCAAAATTCATACTCTCTCTAAACATAGGCGCTATAAACTGCCAGTACACGAATAAGGCATACCACTGAAACAAGTATACCCCAGATAATTTCCACATAAACTTAGGCATATCTTTTATAGCACCTACTATTTCTAAAAATGGTGTTTTCACCCTATCGGAAAGGGGCAAAGCATTATGTCTTTTTATTTCAGCAAACTCTTCATCAGATGGTGGTATTTCTGGCGTTTTTAAAACGGACCACAAAATGGTAGAAACCGATAATATAGCGCCAATAAAAAACGAATAATACAACCACTTAGGGATACCACTGGATACCTCAACTACTTCAGCAGCACCAAACCAATCCTGAAAAATAAATATGGAAGCATTTGCCAAAACAATACCTGCGCCAACAAATAAACTTTGCATTTGATAGCCAAAACTTAATTGGCTATTTGGTAACTTATCGCCTACAAAAGCCCGGTAAGGCTCCATTGCCATGTTATTACCAACATCAAGAATCCATAACAACCCAACTGCAAACCAAAGTGCCGGACTAAACGGAAACGCAAACAAACATAAACTACCTATGATAGCACCTATTAAAAAAAATGGTTTTCTTCTTCCCCAACGTGGTGACCATGTTTTATCTGAAATTGCCCCAATAATGGGTTGTATTATTAATCCCGTTACAGGGCCCGCTAAATTTAACAATGGTAATTGATCATGCTCTGCACCTAAGAATGAAAAAATAGGATTAACCGCCGTTTGCTGTAAACCAAAACTATATTGAATGCCTAGGAAACCCACATTCATATTAAAAATTTGCCAGAAAGATAATTTTGGTTTTACTATTTTCATTTTATTTAGTTTTTTGGATTAAACTTTTTAAAAAGCCTTCAAAATTCGCAACATTATTCATTTTTAACTTTCCGATTAAATCTACTACGGGAAGGGATATGGCATCAAGGGGTATTCCTGCTTTTTGCAATTTTTCTAACATCTCTTTTTGCTTTTCAAGATTTACATCAACATCATAATAAATGAATTTTATATGCTTTTCTTCTAAAAACATCTTGGTATCAGTACAATAGTGGCAGGTATCACTACCATAGATTATCATATCATTTGATGCCACGCCTTTAACTACTTTCCCGTCAGAGTGTTCAGCTTGACTGAAAACTATATGGCCAAAAGCTGAAGTAAATACCAATGATAAAATAATATTTCTCATACCCTTAAAATCTTAATTCGAAGTTAAAAAGAGTTGGACTTCACTACAAACCCCAACTCTTTTATTAACTATCTCAAATCAAACTAAACTTATATTTTAAAACTTATATTGTAGAGATAATGTTGTAGAACGACCACTGATCGATCTTGCTCTTACCAATCTGTTTGAACCAAAAGCACCATCGCCATTTCCTTCAACCTCAGTTATACCAACAGTATCAAAAAGGTTGTTTACACTAAGTACTAAAGAAAGTCCTTCAGTTAAGCCTGCTCTACCAATTAAGTTAAAGTACGCATACCCAGGCATTACCAAATCGTTATCATCTTGTGCATAAGATTTTGTTGTTCCTAATATGCTTAATGCCAAACCATGCTGACTGTTTTCTCCAAAATTATATGAAGGCGACAGGTTGTACACTAAATCTGCTTGTCTTCTAGGTGTGTTACCCTTGTTAGCACCCCCGTCAATTTCTGCTTTCGTCCATGTAAACGAACCATTAAAGTTAAAGTTATCTCCAAAAGCAAGTGCTGTTTCAGCCTCCAAACCTAAAGCCTTGAACGGGTTTCCAACAGATCTGTTTAACTCGTTACTTAATCCTTCGTCGGTATTACTCATAAATCCAGTTAGGTTAAGTACACCATTATTTAATCTTTTCTTGAAACCTACTTCCAATTGAGATACCTCATCATACTGTACATCTGCCTTACCATCTGTACCGTAGTTATTTCTATCTGCTGCTCTCCCAGAAGCACCAGAACTATACCTTGCAAAAACTGCAGAGCCTTCGTTTAATTTATAATTTAAACCAGCAGAGTAAGACACGAAGTTATAATCGTCATTTACTATTTGTCCTGCATTACCGGCAATAACTGGCACTACTTGCTCTATACCTTCGATAGTTCCGTTACCATCATAATCGTAATTACCTTGACTTGAAGGGCCATTAGCAATTGTACCATTTACGTTAACATTTTCAAAACGAATACTTCCATCAAAATTTAATTTTTCACTTATAGCTGCATCTACGCCTACATAAGGCGAGTTTACATTGTGCACCGTGTTATAGCGACGCTGGCAGCAATTACCCCAAACTGGTGTACCGTAGGAATATTGACCATTTCTAGAAAAACCATCAAAATCTGCTAATCTTGCTTCTCCACCACCTTTAACTTCAGAAAGAAAAGAACTCCACTGCCATCCAATTTTTGTGTTTTGTGTTGCTGTAAATAAACCAGCAGTTACACCAACGTTATCACTTAACTTTTTAGAAATTTTTACATCACTAAAAAAGTTGCTTAAATCATCTACAGTAACATCAAACATGTGGATAATTTGTGCTAATCCGTTAGAAGGGTTGAAAGCTTCTCTATCTCCATCAGCATATACCAATGCCCCTGTAGCGTTTGAAGCATCTCTTGCTATTGTTTCGATTTCAGCAACGGTACCTACAGCCGCTGTAAATGGTGACACCCATTCTCCACTATTATTAGAATAACGTGCCTTTCCAGCTATTTTCCAATTATCACCCAAGTCAAAAGAAAACTCAGCTCCTAAAGACTTAGATACAGGATTGTTCCCATTTCTCACATCGTTTACATGTCTTCCACCACCATCAAATGGATTTGTTCCTGCACTCTGTTGTAAATAAGCAGAATGTTGAGAATCGCTTGTAATATCAAAACCTGGTAAGTTAGAGTATGTTGGATTATCGTTACTTCCTTCCAATAACATTGGCATTGGTAAATACATTACAGATCTGTCGTTTAATAGTTTTGCGTAAGCGCGGATATAACCCTTGTCGAACCTTTTGGTTATATTGGCTTTAAATTGACCACCTTTATTACCTTGATACCCTATATCTCGCGGGCCTTCACCTGTTCTAATAAAACCTCCAAAATGATAGGACATGCCATTTTCTAAAGGTGCTCCATATTCAAAATCTAACCTGCTAGTTTGATAATCCAAACCAAAAGTTGTTCCTAAAGAGCCTCCCTCAGTAGCTCCAGTTTTACTAATCATGTTTATGATACCTGCTGGACCGTTGGAAGTTTGTGTAGATGCTGAACCACCTCTAATGGCCTCAACTCGTCCTATATTAGAATCTATCCTTAAAAAGTTATCAGCATTACCGAAAGATGTATCTCCAAATAAGTTTAGTGGTAATCCATCTTCTTGAATTTGAAAATATCTTGAACCCCCAGAAGAAATTGGTACACCACGAACATTGAAGTTAGCATTACCTTCACCACCTGATGATTCTGCACGTATACCTGGTATGTTTCTAAACAGTTCTCCCGCACTTCTTGGTGCAGCTTGCTCGATAAGTTCTACATCCATAGTAGAAACGGACACACTGGACTCTATTTTAGATTTTGGGTTAACAACACCCGTTACAACTATCTGATCTAAAGATTGTGCATCTTCTTTCATTATGATGTCCACTGTTATATCATTACCCTGAAACGTAATGCTTTGCGAAAACTTTGCATAGCCTAAAAACGTGGCAGATAAAGTATAATCTCCATTTTCTACATTACTAATGCTATAATTTCCATCAAAATCTGTGACAGCACCCTTAGTGGTGCTCTCTAAAATAACATTTACGCCTGTTAAGGGCATACCTGTTTCGTCCTTAACGTTTCCTGAAATTGACTGTGCAATTAATACACTTGTTGAAAACAACATCAACACTAATAAAAACGTACTTTTTTTAATTACATTCATTTTTGTCTTTTTTAGTTATTCAATAAATTATAGAGTTAATTTTTGTCAAATCTATATTTATAAGTCATTCATTTTTCAAATTTATTAACCGAAAACGTTTTCGAAAATAACGAAAACGTTTTCGGTTTGATTTTTTTTATATATCTTGGCTTAATAAGATGGCTATCTACATGAAAATTGTTACTCTAAAAGATATCGCAGAACAATTAAATATTTCTGTAACAACGGTTTCAAAAGCACTAAAGGATTACCCTGATGTTAGCAAAAAAACTAAATTACAAGTACGTGAACTTGCTAAAACCCTAAATTATAAGCCCAACGCTTTTGCTGTTAACCTAAGAACTAGAGAATCTAAAACCATTGGTCTAATTATCCCTGTAATTGTACATCATTTTTTTTCGAATGTTATTAAAGGTATTATTTCCCAAGCTGAAAAAAAAGGATATCTGGTTATTATTCTTCAATCTGATGAGTCTTATGAATTAGAAAAAAAGCAAGTTGAACTTCTATTAAGTCAACGTGTAGACGGCGTTATCATCTCTTTGGCAAATGGAACCGCTAAGTATGACCATTTAAATGAAATTATTGCTCAAGACAAACCTTTAGTAATGTTTGATAAAATTGCCAAAATAGTTAAATGTTCAAAAATTATAATTGATGATAGAAAAGCGGCTTATACAGCAACAAAACATTTAATAGATATTGGTTGTAAGCGTATCGCCCATTTTAGAGGTGCATTATTACCTCAAAATTCCATTGATAGATTTTTAGGTTACAAGAAAGCTTTGTTGGACAACAACTTACCCTATGATCCGTCTTTAGTATATATCTGCGAATGCGGTGATATGAGTTTTGAAGAAGGCAAAAAAAATGCAAAGCAATTATTAAAGGATCATGATGACGTAGATGGCATTTTTATAAATACAGATTTGGTTGCCATAGGTGCCATGACAGAATTCCAACAAATGGGTGTAAAAATACCAGAAGACATCAGTATTGTTGGCTTTAGCAACTGGTTTATGTCTTCCGTAATATCTCCAGGGCTTACCACCATTAACCAACCAGGATTCGAAATGGGAAAAGCCGCATTTAAACAACTTTTCAAGGAAATCAAAGCGCGTAAAAAAGGCAAGTCGCTTGAACCTAAAACCATTGTTTTAGAAACAGATTTGATTACTAGAGCATCTACAAAAAATACTATTTCTTAATCTTTTAGGAATTTAATATTTCTTTTTAATCCCGAAAATTTGGTGCGCTTTACTGCGGATTTTTTAAAAAATTTTTGAAATGTCTCTTTAGTTATTTCTTCCCAATCTTTTTTGGACATTGACAATAATTCTGGATGTGGATTAAACAATGGTTCTGAATGTGCTTTAGAAAAACGGTTCCAAGGGCATACGTCTTGACACACATCACAACCAAACATCCAATCTTCAAACTTTCCTTTAAACTCCGAAGGGATATTTTCTTTTAGTTCTATAGTGAAGTATGAAATACATTTACTACCATCAACAACATAAGGTTCAACGATAGCCTCTGTTGGGCAAGCATCGATACATGCTGTACAAGTACCACAATGGTCGGTTACTGGCGTATCGTATTCTAATTCTAAATCAATAATTAATTCGGCAATAAAATAGAACGACCCTACTTGTTGTGTTAATAAATTACTATGCTTTCCTATCCAGCCCAAGCCTGATTTTGCTGCCCAAGCTTTATCTAAAACTGGTGCTGAATCTACAAAAGCGCGTCCATTTACCTCACCTATTTCGGCTTGAATAAAATGTAATAATGATTTTAACTTATCCTTAATAACAAAATGATAATCGGTTCCATAAGCATACTTTGATAATTTATAGCTATCAGGGTTTTGAACCTGTTTTGGATAGTAATTTAGAAGTAATGAAATTATACTTTTAGAGCCTTCCACCAATTTTGTAGGGTCTAATCGTTTATCAAAATGATTTTCCATATAATGCATGCCTCCTTGCATATTTTGCTGAAGCCATTTTTCTAATCTAGGCGCTTCTTCTTCTAAAAATCGAGCTTTACTAATACCACAAGACAAAAAACCGAGGCGTTTTGCTTCGGTTTTGATAAGATGGGTATGTTTAGTTTTTGAAGTCATAATGAGCTGCTGAAACTAGTTCAGCATGACACGAGTTTCAAAATAATCCTCCTTGAATATTACCTTTTATTTTTCCCAAATGTTTGTAGGCTAGCTCCGTTACTTCACGTCCGCGTGGTGTTCTCATAATAAACCCTTGCTGAATTAAAAAAGGTTCATAAACCTCTTCAATAGTCTCAGGACTTTCACTTACAGCTGTTGCAATCGTAGTAATTCCTACAGGACCACCTTTAAATTTATCAATGATGGTAGATAAAATTTTGTTATCCATTTCATCTAAACCGTGCGCATCAACATTCAATGCCTCTAATGCAAATTTTGCGATTTTAATATCGATGCTGCCATTACCTTTTATCTGTGCAAAATCACGAACTCTACGCAATAATGCATTGGCTATACGAGGTGTTCCTCTACTTCTACCTGCAATTTCAATTGCTGCTTCCATAGAAATAGGTACATTTAAAATAAAAGCACTACGTTGTATTATTGTAGTGAGCAAATCTGTTTTATAGTATTCTAACCTGCTTTGAATACCAAAACGAGCACGCATTGGAGATGTTAACAAACCCGATCGAGTAGTAGCGCCAACTAATGTAAATGGGTTTAAATTGATTTGAACCGTGCGAGCATTAGGCCCAGATTCAATCATAATATCAATTTTGTAATCCTCCATGGCGGAATACAAATATTCCTCTACAATGGGGCTTAATCGATGAATCTCATCAATAAACAGCACATCTCGGTCTTCAAGATTTGTTAGTAATCCTGCTAAATCTCCAGGTTTATCTAAAACTGGTCCAGATGTAACTTTTATACCTACCTCTAACTCATTAGCCAAGATATGCGCTAAAGTTGTTTTACCCAACCCTGGTGGACCATGAAACAAAGTATGATCTAAGGCTTCGCTACGTAGGTTAGCTGCCTGCACAAAAACCTGAAGATTTTCTAAAACCTGATCCTGACCTGTAAAATCATCAAAAGCTAAGGGTCTTAATTTTTTTTCAACGTCTAACTCTTGAGGAGAATAATTTTCGTTGGATGGATTTAGGTTTTCGTTCATTTAGTTCCCTTATTTTGTAAAAGTACTGAAACCATTTTGATCGTTATTGCAACAGCACAAACAAATATAAAGAAAAAGCCTTTCTAATTTAGAAAGGCCTTAATCTATTATAATATTAAGATTTTAATGCTGAAGTTCTTCTTCACCGTCCTTTAACGGAATATTTTGAGGGACAAAGTCTTCATCATGACCTGGTTTACTATAGTCATAAGACCAACGGTATACGTGTGGTATCTCACCTTCCCAGTTTCCATGGATATGCTTAATTGGTGCGGTCCATTCTAAAGTAGTTGAGCGCCAAGGGTTTTGAACTGTTTTCTTACCATAGTACATACTAATAAAGAAATTGTATAAGTAAACTATTTGTACAACACCCCCAATTAAGGCAAATATTGTAATAATTACATTCACGTTTGAAACATCATCAAACAATGGAAAATTACTATTTGTATAATACCTGCGTGGTAGTCCTGCCATACCAATAAAATGCATTGGGAAGAATACACCATAAGCACATACAGCGGTTACCCAAAAATGAATATACCCTAAATTTTTATTAAGCATTCTACCATACATTCTAGGATACCAATGATATATTCCCGCAAACATACCGTATAATGCAGATATACCCATTACTAAGTGGAAGTGTGCTACTACGAAGTAGGTATCATGAACATTAATATCTAGTGCACTATCTCCAAGAATAATTCCTGTTAATCCACCAGTAATAAATGTAGAAACAAAACCAATTGAAAATAACATGGCTGGATTCATTTGTAGGTTACCCTTCCATATGGTCGTAATCCAGTTAAATGCTTTTACAGCAGAGGGAATTGCAATTAACAGAGTAGTAAATGTAAATACAGAGCCTAAGAATGGATTCATTCCTGAAACAAACATGTGGTGTCCCCATACAATTGTTGAAAGGAAAGCAATTGCTAGGATAGAGGCTATCATAGCTCTGTATCCAAAAATTGGTTTACGTGAATTTGTTGCCATAATCTCAGAAACCAATCCCATAGCAGGTAATATTACGATATACACCTCAGGATGCCCTAAGAACCAAAACAAGTGCTCAAATAAAACTGGCGATCCACCTTGATAATGCAATACTTCGCCCTGAATGAATATATCTGATAAGAAAAAGGATGTACCAAAACTTCTATCCATTATTAATAATAATGCAGCTGATAAAAGTACTGGGAACGAAATAACACCAATAACTGCAGTGATAAAAAATGCCCAAATAGTTAAAGGTAATCTTGTCATAGACATCCCTTTAGTTCTAAGATTTAATACGGTTACAATATAGTTTAATGAACCTAGTAACGATGATGCAATAAATATTGCCATAGATACTAACCATAATGTCATACCTGTTCCAGAACCACCTTGGGCCATTGGTAATGCTGATAATGGTGGATAAATAGTCCAACCAGCAGCTGCAGGTCCTGCAGATACAAATAACGAAATTACCATCACTACACTAGATAAAAAGAATAACCAGTATGATACCATATTCAGGAAACCTGAAGCCATATCGCGTGCTCCAATCTGAAGAGGAATCAATAAGTTACTAAACGTACCACTCAATCCGGCAGTAAGTACAAAGAATACCATGATGGTACCATGAATAGTCACTAATGCTAAATATATATCGGCATCCATAACACCCTCTGGTGCCCATTTACCTAAAAGCGCTTCAAATATTACATTTGGTTGTTCTGGCCATGCAATTTGCATGCGGAACAACAATGACATAATTACACCAATAACTCCCATAATTGTACCTGTTACCAAGTACTGTTTGGCAATCATTTTATGATCCTGACTAAATATATATTTAGTTACAAACGTTTCTTTATGATGATGTCCGTGGTCGTCGTGTGCGTGAGTATCTGCGTGTGCTGACATAATCTTATCTCGTTTTTTCTTTTTTAAATTAGTTAATTAGAGAGTTTTTGAATTCTTTCTGTTCTTTTAACCATGCATTAAATTCTTCTTCTTCTTCTACTACAATTTTCATTTGCATATTGTAATGTGATTTTCCACAAATCTTATTACATATTAGAAGATAATCAAATTCATAGCGTTCTAAAGCTTCCTCGCCTTTTGCTATCAACTTTTTACTATTCTCAACTCTAATTTCATTAATATTAGCAACCTTGTCTTTCATTTGTTGCGTCGCACGCATTTCTGCAGTTGTTTTAGTAGGTGTAAAACCAAACTGAGTAATCATTCCAGGTACACAGTTCATTTGTGCTCTAAAATGTGGCATATAAGCAGAGTGTAAAACATCCTGAGAACGCATTTTAAATAGCACCGGTCTGCCTTTAGGTAAATGTAATTCTGTAGTGATGATATCGTCTTGCGCATTAGGGTCAGCTTCATCTAAACCTAAAATATTAGCACGGTCAATATCTATTAAACGAACATTGGCTTTACCTAACGTATTATCTGCTCCCGCGTATCTTGCTTTCCAGTTAAACTGTTGTGCATATAACTCAATAACAATTGGGTCATCACTTTCATCAACACCCATAATATTAATCCAAGTATTTAATCCGTAAATAATTAACCCTGCTAAAACAATTACCGGAATAATAGTCCAGATAGCTTCTAATTTATTGTTATCTGCAAAAAATAAGGCTTGTTTTCCTTTTTCACCTTTATACTTAAATGCGAAATAGTGTAAAAGGAATTGAGTAACAGTTTGCACAAAAAAGATAATAACCAAAGATATTATCATTAAGTTATCGATGGTAGGTCCATGCTCTGAAGCCGAGTTAGACAACAAAGGTAAATCTCCCCACTTTACACAGCTCACAATGGTTATCACATAGATAAAAGCTAAGAAACCCATCATTAAATATCCGTTTAAGGAATTATCCTTATCTGTGGCTACTCCTGGAATCTCATCGCCTGCACTACTCTTAGCTTGTGCTAAATCGAATATTTTAACCATTTGCCAAATGGCGATTAAAATAAATACTAAAACTATAATTGTTAATAAAGCAGTCATTGGTATTGTTCGTCTTTATTTAATACTTTTATTAATAATGAAAATCTTCGCTTTCCTTTCTAAATGGGTATCTTTTTACAAGTAAAGGTGCTTTTGTTAAAGCAGTAAATACAACTAAAATAAATAACCCAGCGAATAATAATATTGAGCTAATTTCTGGAATACCGATAAACCATCTGTCTCCAACCGTAGCCGGCATAATCATGTTAAATATATCTATGTAATGACCGAATAAAATAACCAGACCTGTCATTACAACAAACCAAGGAATACGTTTGTAATCGGCGTTCATTAACATTAATATTGGGAATACAAAGTTTAAAGCTACCATTCCTAAAAACGGTAATTTGTAATCATTAAATCTTGCTATAAAGTAAGTTACCTCTTCTGGTATATTTGAATACCAAATAAGCATGAATTGTGAGAACCATAGGTATGTCCAGAAAATACTAAATGCAAACATGTATTTAGCAACATCGTGCAAATGGTTTTCATTCACAAAATCTAAATAACCTCTAGATTTTAAATATAGTGATATGAGTGCAATCACAGTAATACCACTTACAAACATACTCGCAAACACATACCATCCAAATAAGGTTGAGAACCAGTGAGGATCTACACTCATAATCCAATCCCAGGACATCATAGATTCTGTGTAAATGAAGAATACTAAAAATCCGGCTGCAATACGGAATGATTTTTTAAAATTCTTATTATCATCAGCAGTATCTTGAGCAATTGAAAACTTGCGAGAAAAATGACGGTATAAACTCCAGCCAGCAATAAATATGATAGCTCTAATAGCAAAACCACCTACACTTAACCAACCTGATTTTCCATCAATTAATTTATCATAATGCTCACTTTCTGGATTGGTGACATCTGGATTCATCCAAATGAATAAACTATCATGACCTATGAAATGAGAGGCTAAAGCAATAATTACAACTATTACAGCTCCAGGCAACAGATACGATGTAATACCTTCCATAACTCTAAAAAGTACAGGAGACCATCCGGCTTGTGATGCTACCTGAATAGCATAGAATGCTAAAACGCCAAGTGCTATCATCATAAAGAAGAATGCAGCCACATATAATGCCGCCCAAGGTCTATTAGCAATTTGGTGCTGTACATGCTCAACATGTTTTGTATGCTCATCACTTGCATGGGCTTCGTCACTATGAGAATCATGTGATGCTGCGTGGGTATCATGAGATGCTTCTGCATGAGAATCGTGAGTAGTTTCTCCGTGACCACCACCATGATGTGCTTCGGATTCTAATAAGTGCTCAACTTCTTCAAAAGATTTATGAGATGTCATAAAACCATAACCTATACCTAATAGTCCTAAAACCATTAGAATGATAGAAAATGTCTTTAATTTTTTTGAAAATGTATACATATCTATATAATCTTATCTTCTTACTTTTCTAAATCTGCTTTTAACTTTAACACGTATGAAACCACTTGCCAACGCTCCTCTTCGTTTAATTGATTAGCGTAACTTCCCATAGCATTCTTACCGTAGTAAATTACATGATAAATACTGCCTTCGGTAATGGCTCTTCCGGCATCATCATAACTTGGAATACCCAATATTTTTTCACGCTTAACTAAATTACCCTTTCCATCTCCTTTAGTTCCATGACAAATACCACAGTAAATATCATATAACTCTTTCCCTCTAACTAAATCTACTTGAGTAGAATCTAAAGGATTGGTTAAAGTAGCTTTTGCCAAATCATAACCTTCAGTAGTATTTTCAATATCGAAAGGTACATGACCTCTAGGTACAGTGCCTTCAGCAGGTAATTGAGCTTCTAGCCCATTACGGAACGCAGCTTCACCATAAGTTTCATACCCTCCAGATTCATACATGTTAGGCATGAATTGGTAATTAGGAACTGTATCTTTTTTACATGATACTGCTACAAACACGATTGCTATTGCTAATATTTTTATTAAGCTTTTCATATTACTATATTAATGCGCTTCTTTATCTACTAAATTAATTTCTACAGCCCCAGTTTCTTTTAGCAAATTTTCTAACTCACTTTCATTTCCATGAACTGCTATCTCCATTAAAAAATGGTCATCAGTAGTTCTAGGGTCTGGGTTTTCGGCTTTCTTAAATGGCCACATTCTGCTGCGTAAATAAAATGTAATAACCATTAAATGCGCCGCAAAAAATACTGTTAACTCAAACATAATTGGGACAAAAGCTGGCATGTTTTCTAGATAACTAAAACTAGGTTTACCACCTATATTTTGTGGCCAGTCTTTTATCATGATAAAATTCATCATGATTATTGCCACAGTTAAACCAACCAAACCGTACATAAAAGCTGTAATGGCAATACGTGTTGGAGCTAATCCCATAGCTTTATCTAGTCCGTGAACTGGAAACGGTGTATATATTTCTTCTATATGATGTTTCTCTGCCTTAACCTTTTTAACAGCAGACATTAATACATCATCATCAGTATAAATAGCGTGAATTACTTTTGAAGCTTCCATATGCTACTTTTAGTTATTTGTTTCGTTATTGTTACCTCCTGAAGTTCTTGCATCAACACCAGTACCCACTAAACTTTTTCCTGCCTCACGTAAGTTCTTGTATTTTTCTCCAGATGATTTTAAAATTGTTTTTACCTCGGCCTGCGCAATTACCGGGAATGTTCTTGAATATAGTAAGAACAACACGAAGAAGAATCCTATGGTTCCTATAAATATACCTATATCAACAAATGTTGGAGAGAACATCGTCCATGAAGACGGTAAGTAATCTCTGTGTAACGAGGTTACGATAATTACAAAACGCTCAAACCACATCCCAATGTTTACAACAATTGAGATTACAAAAGAGAACATGATGCTCGTTCTTAATTTCTTAAACCACATAAACTGCGGTGAGAATACATTACAAGTCATCATTGCCCAGTATGCCCACCAGTAAGGTCCTGTTGCTCTGTTTAAGAACGCGTATTGCTCATATTCTACACCAGAATACCATGCAATAAATAACTCTGTTATATAGGCTACACCAACAATAGAACCGGTAATCATGATAATAATATTCATCAATTCTATATGCTGCACAGTAATATAATCCTCTAGATTACATACCTTACGCATAATAATTAATAAGGTATTTACCATAGCAAATCCTGAGAATACCGCACCAGCAACAAAATATGGTGGGAAGATGGTTGTATGCCAACCAGGAATTACAGAAGTTGCGAAGTCAAACGATACAATGGTATGTACAGAAAGTACTAAAGGTGTTGCTAAACCAGCAAGAACTAAAGATACTTCTTCAAAACGTTGCCAATCCTTAGCACGACCAGACCATCCAAAACTTAATAATGAATATATTTTCTTTTGAAATGGCTTAATGGCTCTATCTCGTAACATAGCAAAATCAGGTAATAAACCAGTCCACCAAAACACTAATGAAACTGATAAATAAGTAGAAATTGCGAATACGTCCCACAGTAACGGCGAGTTAAAATTCACCCATAGCGAACCAAACTGGTTTGGAATTGGTAATACCCAGTATCCTAACCATGGACGACCCATATGAATAATTGGAAACAAACCTGCTTGAACTACCGAGAAAATAGTCATTGCCTCTGCAGAACGGTTAATTGCCATTCTCCATTTTTGACGGAATAATAAAAGTACAGCAGAAATAAGTGTTCCTGCGTGACCAATACCTACCCACCAAACAAAGTTGGTAATATCCCAAGCCCAACCTACGGTTTTATTTAAACCCCAAGTTCCAATACCAGTAGATATGGTATAGATAATACATCCAATTCCCCAAAGAAAAGCTGTCAATGCAATTCCAAAAACAATCCACCATTGTTTATTTGCTTTTCCTTCTACAGGTTTTGCCACATCCACAGTCACATCGTGGTATGATTTATCGCCTGTAACTAAAGGTCTTCTAATAGGTGCTTCGTAATGAGACGCCATAATTATATAATTGATTCTTTAATTAGATTTATGCTTCTGTTGTATTTCTCACTTTGGTTTGATACATTACATTTGGTTTTGTGCCAACATGCTCTAACAAGTGATACATACGGTTATCTTTCTTAAGTTTTGCAACTTTACTTTCCTTATCATTGATATCTCCAAAGGTCATAGCGCCACTACTACAAGCTGCAGAACAAGCTGTTTGTAATTCTCCATCCTTAATTGGACGACCATCACGCTTCGCATCTAAGATAGTTTTTTGTGTCATTTGAATACACATAGAACATTTTTCCATCACTCCTCGAGAACGAACAACTACGTCTGGATTCAATACCATACGCCCTAAATCATCATTCATATGATAATCAAATTCATCATTACCAGAGTATAAGAACCAGTTAAAACGACGTACTTTGTAAGGACAGTTATTTGCACAGTATCTAGTACCAACACATCGGTTGTATGCCATGTGGTTTTGACCTTGACGACCGTGCGACGTTGCCGCTACAGGACATACCGTTTCACATGGTGCATGATTACAATGCTGACACATTACTGGTTGGAAAGCTACCTGAGGATTATCTGCAGCAGATTCCATTTCGTTAAACTCACTTAATGAGCTTCCTAAACCAGAAATTTCATCTTTTTTATGGTTATCACTCTCAAATGATTCTTCTGACGAGTAATACCTATCAATACGCAACCAATGCATATCACGAGATCTACGTACTTCTTCTTTACCAACTACCGGCACATTGTTTTCTGCATGACATGCTATCACACAAGCTCCACAACCAGTACAAGCATTTAAATCAATCGATAAATTGAAATGGTGTCCAATGGAACGATCAAACTCATCCCATAAATCAACCTCAGGTGAATCTACTGGAACTGGTTCGTGATTTAAAGATACCGTTGGAATGGCATTCCAGTACTTTTTATCTTTGGTATTAAATACTTCTAAAGTAGTTTCTTTAAGAATATCACCACGCCCCATTAAGGTGTTATGCAACTGAACACATGCAAACTCATGCATTCCTGAAGCAGCCTCAACAGTAATACTTTGTACATTGTTAAAGTTTTTATATAGAGCATAGGCATTTACACCTGTTTGCATTTCTTCTTTTAAACCAGCAGTTCTACCATAACCAAATGATAAACCTACTGAACCTTTAGCTTGACCAGGTTGAATGATTACTGGCACCGTAAGGCTAGTTCCATTAACAGTTACATTAGCATAACTTCCGTTTAATGCTCCAGTGGCCTCATGTTCATTTTTTAAGCCCAATACTTCAGCATCTGCTTTAGAAACTGTTAAGTAGTTATCCCAAGAGGTTCTGGTAATTGGATCCGGAAACTCTTGTAACCATGGATTATTGGCTTGTTGACCATCACCCATACCAGTTTTAGTATATAATGTTAATTCTAAACCTTCAGTAGATTTCACAGATGACGCTAAAGCACTCGCTGCATTACTTGCTGGAGTTTCAACATCGTCAGCAGTTTCAGTAGTATCCTCAATATCTGTAGCAATTTCGCCTACAAATATACCATCGTGTAAGGCTTGGTTAAATGAACCACCACCTAAAATATCTGTTCCCCAAGTTTCTTTTATGTAATCAGAATATGTTGAATCATTTTCAGTCCATTTTAACAAAGACTCCTGAAACTGTCTCGTATCAAATAGAGGACGAATAGTAGGTTGCGTTAAAGCGTAGTGTCCTTTCTTGATTTCTACATCTCCCCAAGATTCTAAATAATGAGGCACCGATGCTATGTACGTAGCCAAAGATGATGTCTCATCAGCTTTTAAAGAGAAAGCTACAGAGAATGTGTTTTTTAATCCTTCAGCAAAATCAGCAGCATTTGGCAATGTATATACAGGATTAACACCTGCCATTAATAACACACCTACTTTACCTGCTTTTAAATCAGATACTAAAGCAGCAACATCGTTATTACTACCTTGTCTTGTTTTAATAGGTGTTTTTGGATTGAATGCTTTACTAGCTAAAGCTTCATTTATTTCTAAAACAACGGTTTGAGCATTCACATCTTGTATCCCAGTAACTACTACACCGTTACTTCCTGCTTTTTTAAGTTGAGATGATACTTTTTGTACCGCATCTTCAATATGTTCTGGCAAACTTCCGGAAAAACCACCACCAACAACTAGACTGTATAATTTTGCTAAAGCTAATTTTTGTTGGCTAGGTGTCATTGGAACACGCTTATCGGCGTTAGCACCAGTTAAAGACATATTAGATTCAAACTGAATATGACGAGACATTTTCCCATGATCAGGAATTCTGTTCTTAGCATATCCAGAATCGAAACCACCACCTTGCCAGTCTCCTAAGAAATCAGCTCCAACAGACACGATAGTCATGGCTTTAGAGAAATCGTAATCAGCAAGACCACGTTCTCCATATTTTACTTGGTAAGCATCTAATGCCGCAGATTCTGAAACTGCATCATACACTACATGGCGAACATTACCATATTTTTCTTTGAATTCAGCAATTAATTTACTTGTTGATGGACTTGCAAAGGTTTGTGTTAACAACACAATGTCTTTACCCGTCTCAGAAGCTGCTTTTAATTGCTTTACAACTTCAGTATCCAATTCATCCCAAGAAACAGAGACATCTCCTTTCTTTGGACTTTGAACTCTTAAACTGTCATACAATCCTAAAACCGAAGCATTTACTCTAGCATTAGCACTTCCGTGCGTAAATGCTAAAGCATTATTTTCAATTTTAATTGGACGACCTTCACGAGTTTTTACTAAAACACTTGCAAAATCGAATCCATCGGCTACCGTAGTAGCATAGTAATTAGCAACACCCGGGATAATTTCCTCTGGCTGCACAACGTAAGGAATTGATTTTTTTACAGGACCCTCACAAGCAGCTAATGACGCAGCCGCTGTACTAAATCCTACATACTTTAAGAAATCGCGACGAGTAGTAGAACTCCCTTCCAAAGCTTCTTTATCTCCTAAAAATTCATCTACAGGAATTTCTTGAACAAACTCGTTTTGTTTTAGCGTCTCAACAATAGAACTATCTTTCAGTTCTTCAACACTTTTCCAGTATTTCTTGTTTGATGACATATGATATAATTGAATTACTTCTTACTTAATTAATAATGACACTTACCACATTCCAGTCCACCCATTTGAGCTACTGTTAACTTATCAACGTTATACTTTTTAGATAATTCTTCATGAATTTTCTCGTAGTATTCGTTATCTTCAACTTTAACATTAGTTTCTCTGTGACAGTTAATACACCATCCCATGGTTAATGTTGAATGCTGATATAAAACTTCCATTTCCTCTACTGGGCCGTGACACGTTTGACACTCTTGACCTCCAACTGTAACGTGTTGTGAATGATTAAAATAAACAAAGTCAGGTAAGTTGTGAATTCTAATCCATTTAACTGGTTTAGATTCACCTGTATATTGTTGTGCTGCATCATCCCATCCAACAGCTTCATATAGTTTCTTTATTTCACCATCATAGAATTCTTTAGAGTACTCTGGCGAAGTCTCACCGTTGTATTCATAGATAGATTTATGACAATTCATACAAATATTTAATGATGGAATACCAGAATGTTTACTTACTCTAGCAGATGAGTGACAGTATTTACAATCAATTCCATTATCTCCCGCATGTATTTTGTGCGAGAAGTGAATTGGTTGTACTGGTTGATATCCTTGGTTGACATCTATCTGCATTAAATAACCATACATGAAATATGCACTAGCCAATAAGAAGAAAATAGCTGTAACCAACATTAAAAATTGGTTTTCAACAAAAGCTTTCCATAAAGGCTTTCTTTTTGACACCTCTGGCAAGTCAATATTCTGAACCTCAGCAAATCTGCGTAATGTTTTGTTCACTAAATATAAACCAGCCGCTAATAAAATGAATAAGATCGCTAGAGCACCTAAGATAAGTTCATTTGAAATACCTCCAGAACCAGTATTACTTTCATTACCAGGAGTTAGCACCGGTGTATCGGGTGCTTTAGGAGGCTCAGCAGCTGTGTAAGCTAAAATATTATTAATATCCTCATCACTTAACTGAGGAAAAGCTGTCATGGCAGCGTTATTGTACTCTGCATATATCTTATTTGCATAAGCATCTCCAGATTTAATAAGCGCAGAACTGTTTCTTATCCATGCATAAATCCATTCTCTATCTAAACCTTGTTCATCCGCCAAGCGCTGCTCAACATTACGTAAAGCAGGTCCTGTCATTTTCTTATCTAGCTTATGACAAGCGGCACAATTGGCATTAAATAATGATTTTCCTTTTGCTGGATCTCCTTCTTGAGCGGAAAGCGAGGTTGTAAACGCTAATAAAATAACTAAGCCAAAACGAAGAATGTTTTCACTTAATTTACGGTGAATCACCTGTTTCATATTATTGGTTAAATTAACTTCTAATCTTTGGTATGATTTTTTCATGAAACATGACAAAAGTCATACTTTTAAAATCTCAGGCAAAAGTAATATTAAAAGTCGATTTTGGAAGTATTGGAGAGTTGTTAATTGTTAATTTAGAGGGATTCTAAATAATAAAAACAACCATATTTTAGTTAATATCGTATAAATTTGTAGAAATAATAAAAAATGTTGCATTTTAGTTCAAAACCCAAAGCCTTTATCATCATTTTATTTTTAATTTTCACTGTTACTTCTTTTGCTCAACAAGGACAGGTAGACATAAATCAAGATCATAAAATTGACCATTTGCTGAACGTCAAAAAAGAATTGAATAAAACCGAAAATAGCTCTGATAGGTATAAAATTCAGATTTACAATGGCAATCGATCTGGTGCTTATGCTGCCCAAAAAGAATTTCACGAAATCTTTAGTGATTGGAAATCTAGAATAGAATACGAATCGCCTAATTTTAAAATTTGGGCTGGCAATTTTAGAACACGTTTAGAAGCAGATAGAGCTTTGAAACGCATCAAAAAAGAATTTCCTAGTGCTTTTATTTTTAAGCCCAAGAGCACAATAAATAATTAAAGCAACTAAATAGAGAACGTTAATAACTTTTAAAACGCATACCGTTGAGGGCCGCCGCGTCTTATTTCCTCATTGCAATGTGATTCAAACTTTTTAAAGTTTTTGCGGAATGCATTTGTTAACTTAAACGCCATTGTATAATACGCATTATCATCGTTCCAAGTTTGTCTGGGACTTAAAACACTTTTTGGCACTCCAGGACAGGTTCTAGGTTGCGCAACACCAAACACTGAATGTATGTGATAATCATCATAGTTATAAAGCCCTAAATCTCCATTTAAAACAGCATTAATCATGGCTCTGGTATATTTTAATTCAATACGCTTCCCAACGCCATAAGGACCGCCAGTCCATCCGGTATTAACCAACCACACATTAACTTTAGCTTCTATCATTTTCTTACTCAACATTTCAGCATATTTTGCTGGGTGCAATGGCATAAAAGGAGCACCAAAACATGCCGAAAAAGATGGTTGAGGCTCCACAACCCCTGCTTCTGTTCCAGCAACTTTTGCTGTATAACCCGAAATAAAATGATAAGCTGCCTGACTAGGTGTTAATTTAGAAATAGGCGGTATCACGCCAAAAGCATCTGCTGTTAAAAAGAATATATTCTTAGGATTAAAACCTACTGATGGTACTTGAATGTTTTCTATAAAATGAATAGGGTAACTTACTCTGGTGTTTTGAGTAATTGAAGTATCAGCAAAATCCACCTCGGCATTGGGCTTTAAAACTACATTTTCAAGAATGGCTCCCTTTTTTATAGCATCATAAATTTCTGGTTCCTTCTCTCTAGTGAGATTAATAACTTTAGCATAACAACCACCTTCAAAATTAAAGATGTTGTTGTCATTTGTCCAACCGTGCTCGTCATCACCAATTAAACTTCTATTAGCATCTGTCGATAACGTGGTTTTTCCAGTTCCTGAAAGTCCAAAAAAGATAGCGGTATCTCCCTCTTTACCTACATTAGCACTACAGTGCATTGGTAGTGTATCCTTAAAAACTGGAAGTATAAAATTGAGCGCAGAGAAAATTCCTTTTTTTATTTCACCAGTATAACCCGTACCGCCTATTAAGGCTACTTTTCTTGTAAAGTTTAATATGGCAAAATTATGCTGACGCGTTCCATCTTCATCAGGGTTTGCCATAAAACCCGGTGCGTTAATTACGATCCACTCAGGCTTAAACCGCTTTAAATCTTCTTTCTCTGGCCTAAGAAACATATTATATGCAAATTGGTTGCTCCAAGGATACTCATTTATAACCCTAAGATTTAATCTATAATTAGGGTCTGCACAAGCATAACAATCTCTAACAAAGACTTCCTTATCAGAAAGGTAATCTACGACCTTATTATAAAGTTTATCAAACTTATCTGCTTTGAAAGGAATATTAATATCACCCCACCAAACTAGATCTTTGGTAATACTATCTTTAACAATAAATCTATCTTTGGGAGAACGCCCTGTAAACTCACCAGTATTTACAGCTAAGGCACCTGAAGAAACCTCAACCCCAAGTCCTTTTTCAATAGAAATATCATGTAATTGTTTTGGGGATAATTGGTAATTAATTCTAGCATTATTTATACCATAACTCTCTAAAGAAACGGTATTAATCTTTATATTTTTAATTGACATATAATTTAAAAATTTATTCATTTCTCAAAAATATGACAATATTACTGTATTATATGTATAATTATTTGATTTTTTTATTAATTCTTGAAAATTCAATAAACAAAAAACTCCAAGCTAAAACAAAGAGCAATCCACCAATTGGGGTAATAAAACCAATAGCTTTAAAATTAAAAGACCATAACGCATTGGTTGCTAAACCATAAATAGACCCAGAGAAGAAAACAACACCAAAAACCACTAAATAGAAAATTACTTTTTTAACTTTTAGTCTAATTAAAGAACTACCACCTATATACAGTAACAAAAGTGCATGATACATTTGATAACGTACGCCAGTTTCAAACGTTTTTTGAGATTCCATAGAGATTAATTCCTTTAGTGTATGAGCTCCAAAAGCCCCTAAAATAATTGCTAAAAGACCTAGTATTGCTGCGGTTAATAAAATTGGTTTTTTCATTATATTAAGTTTAAACACCTTACAAATCTAGTTAACTATTTGTATACATTAATATTTATGCAGACAATCAATTTCAAATTTTTAGTTTTAATTTGAAACCAAATGATTACATTTGCGTTCTAAACAGAAACTTTACTAAATGAAAAACAAAGAAAAAGCCCTTACAATTGACGGTATAGACAAAAAAATACTACGCGCTTTAATGGTAGATGCTAGAACACCTATTCTTGAAATTGCTCGTAATGTGGGGATTTCTGGAGCAGCCATCCATCAACGTCTACGTAAACTTGAAAAGTCTGGTTTAATTACCGGATCAAAATTTGTAATAAATCCACGAGTTTTAGGTTATACCACGGTTGCTTTTATTGGGGTATATTTAGATAAAGCTATTCACAACCCTGAAGCCATTAAACAACTTAAAAAAGTTCCCGAAGTTCTAGAATGCCATTACACCACTGGAAACTGGAATGTTTTAATAAAGATTATTTGTAAAAACAATGCGCATTTGATGCACTTACTTAATGATGAAATCCAAACAATTTCTGGAGTTTCAAGAACTGAAACATTTATTTCTTTAGACCAGCAGATTGACAGACAGATGAGAATTTAATTTATAAATTACACATAAATTTACAAACAACTCCAAGTAGCATAATTGCTTGGAGTTTTTATTATCTTAAAAATTCAATAATTGTATCAACAACTTCCCTAAGCTCTTTCGGGAGGTGATTTTCTCCCCATGGGTGGTGTGCATTAAACACATGATTAGCACCTTCAATAATTTTTAACTTACTTTTAGGGTTCCACTTGTGAAGGCTTTGGGCTTCATCAATTAAAACACTGGTATCCTTATCACCATGAATAATCAAATGAGGAATGTTTAACTTTGAAACTGCCTTTTCAATATGTAATCGGTCTTTATGATTCATAGTGTCTTCATAAAACTGATAAAAATGTGGCATTTGCTGTTGGGTTCGTCCGTTTAAAACATATTTAATACCTGATTTTTTCCAGTCTTCAATATTAGTGTTCGTTACAGATCTATTTAAAAAATCAGACACCCCTGCTAAACTGATTAGTTGCTTAATTCTTGAATCCTCATAAGCTTTAATTGAAACAATTCCTCCACCTCTGCTATGCCCCAACAGTATAAGATTATCTAAGTTGCCTAAAGTTTTGATAGTATCATTTTCAAAGCACCAATCTATAACAGATTGTAAATCGTCTAACTCTTTGGTATAATTGTTATTACCAAACGCATCTAAATCTGGAAAGTCTATAGGTTGTTTAATAGTACCACCATTATGAGAAAAATTAAACTTTAAAAAGCAAAATCCTGCCTTGGCAAAGGCATCTGCCATAAGATTCCAAGCGCCCCAATCTTTAAATCCTTTATATCCATGACAAAAAACAATTATTGGGTTATTTGTTGATTTTTCTAAGTAAGTGACATCTATTAAAATAGGTTTATTGTGTTTCCCATCAATAACAAAAATATCTTTTTTTAGCATCATACTTCTTTTTCAGTAAATGGAATTTCATTATTACAAATCTCTAAGATGAGTTGTTTTAATTCTGTGCTAAAATTATTAATTGTTTCTTGAGTAATTAGGGTGTCTTTTTTAGCATGAGGGCCTATTCTATCTTTTTTTGCAAATTTCAAGAATCCATTATTTAAGTTTTTAAACGATATGATACCGGCTTCAATAGGTAGTTTAATGCTTCCTGAAAGCTGCATCATGTAAGCATATAAAAGCACCTGAAAACTTTTACTGTACTTTTTATAATCTAAAGTAATGTCTTCCCAATTAACAACCTCCACTTCTGTCTGTTCTACTTTTCCTGTTTTGTAATCAATGATTCTTATTAGGCCGTTGCGTTCATCAATCCTATCAACCATTCCTGTGAGTCTAACCGGAAAGTCAAGTTGGTCAATATCAACTTGCACTGTACTTTTCTTTTCAATAGCCATTATTTTAATTTGGTTACCAGCCCTTAAATCTTGAATTTCTAAATCTAAAAAATTAGACACATATCGTTTGGCAATTTCAAAAATAATGAGATTTTTCCCTGTTTTAATGTCTCCTTCTTTGTAAACATCTGCAAAATGGAGCATCACTGTTTCAGAAATTAACTTTTTTAAATTTTGAATACTATTTATAGTTAAAAAAGAGCCCACCAATGGTTTGTAAAAATCTTCAAGTGTATTGTGTACAACCGTCCCCAAAGTATTGGCGGCCACGGTTTCTTCAACTTCATCAAACTCTCTTATTTTTAAAACCTTCTGATAATAAAAATCAATAGGGTTTCTTATATAATTTGTTAATGATGAGGGTGAAAAACCTTTCTCCGCAACGTCTTTTAATATTTCAAGAACGCTATCGTTTTTCTCTACTATATTTAGTTTTGCTTCAATGACTGGTACTTGTGGAGCCACAATAGCGTGCTTTATTTGATGTGTTGGATCTAATTCCAATTGAGTGATAAAACGACTTTTTTCACCACCATTTAATACATCGGCTTCAGTATTATAAATTATATAAATATTTTTGGCTCGTTGTAAAAGGCGATAAAAATGGTAGGTATAAACCGCATCTTTTTCTTTGTATGTAGGGAGGGTATTCTCTATTTTAACATCAAAAGGAATAAAGGAATTATTATTTTTTCCTGACGGAAGAATACCTTCATTCACGCCAGAAATAATAACTGTTTCAAAATCTAAAACACGCGACTCTAACATCCCCATAACTTGTAGACCTTGTAGGGGTTCTCCTTGAAAATCTAGTGTCTCTGAAGTTAATAGTTCCTTGTATATACTATGCAAAGTAGTAATGTCTTTAATGTGATTATACTTTGAATTTAGTCTAACCAGCTCATTAAACAACTCATTGAAACGGAATAAATATTCTAGAGATAGAAGGTTAGATGTTTTATCTCTATCTAAATAAGTTTTTATGTAAAGAATCAATTGCAAACAATTCTCTAGAACCCTATCAACACCATTCCAATTTAAAAACAATAAGTTTATAATCTCTGAAGCCTCTGGAGCCATATCCCTTAAGCGATTAGGAGATAAATAAATAAGGTTATTATTATCAATAGTTTCTATAATTTTTGAAGCATTATCCTGGAATAGAACACTTATAAATTGGTGTGATACTATATTGATAACATCTCTGTAGTATAACAATGTTGAATACGTTTTGTGAACATGAAATAACGATTCAAATAAAGAAGCAAGTGGGATGGATTTTAATGGGAATCCCATGGTAATATTTAAAGCTTCAATATCATTAGGCAAAGAATTTAATGTAGGAATTAAAAGGTTTTCATCACCTAAAATAACTGCTGTATTTTGTAAAGATGGATTTTTATCTTTTAAGCTATTTAAAAGAGAGCCAATGTATTTTGCTTGTCCTATGTTTTTTGGAATACCAAATACAGAAATATTTTTATGATTTGAATAGTTATTGGTAATCCAATTAAAAGGGTGCTTTTTAAAGTATAACCAATTGGCTTTGTGCTGTCTGGCAAATAAGCCTGCATCATGCTTAGGATTGTCAAAAAATACCTGGTCTATATCCCAGTATATTTTGGCCATATCGTTTTGAAGTAACTCTTGAATAATAGTTTCTTCTGCAGTATTAAGAGCGTTAAAGCCCAAGAAAATATGTTGTTTATCTGTATTGCTTTGAATATAGGATTCTATATTTTCAACAGCTTCTCTGTAAATTAACCCTTGATAACCTATTTTTTTGCTTAAGAGAATGTCTGTAAAACGAGAATAATAACTACCTAATTTATTCCAAAATGCTAAGTATTTTTTTATTAAACCAGATTGTTCTTCCTCTACAGACCAGTGCTTATATTCAATTTCTTTAATAGCACTTAAATAATTGAAAATATTGTCCTGATGAATAAGATATCGGTCTATTTCATTAAAGTCTTGAATAAGAACTTGTGCCCATTTTGAAAAAACTTCAAAAGTATCTTTTTCACTTTCTTTTGTTAGTTGAATATAGGTATTATAAAATTCAAAAAGAAGTTCTGTATTACTGATTTTTCTAAGCTCTGAAAGATCTTCAACAAAGGCTTCAATACTAATAATAGAGGGCGAAAAAATCGTTTCATTAGCAACTTGAGATAATTGATGCTTTAAGAATAAACCAGCACGCTTACTGGGCATAACAAAAGTAAGATTTGAAAAATTACAGTTGCTTTTTTGTAAATCTTTTAAAACATCAAAAATAAAAGTTGTCATTGTATAAAAATAAAAAACGCTTCGGGAATCCCGAAGCGTTTTTTTAAAAGTTATTTTGAGGAATTAACTTTACTTAATTATTATTTAGCTAAGTTAATTTCAACACGTCTGTTATTAGCTCTACCAGCTCTAGTCTTGTTAGTGTCAATTGGTTTAGACTCTCCATATCCAAGTGCAGATAATCTAAATTCATCTATACCATTATCTACTAAATATTCTTTAACAGAAAGTGCTCTTTTTTCTGAAAGCCCTTGGTTTAATTTTTCGCTACCAGTGCTATCGGTGTGCCCTTCAACTGTAAATTTAGCAGTTGGGTACTCATTAAGGATACCAATAATATCTTTTAACACTTCTTCAGATTGAGATTTGATTGTGGACTTACCAAGATCAAATAAGATGGTTTTAGCATACTCATTTAAAGTTTTTTGAACTTCCTCAGTAACTTCAGGACATCCGTTGTTAGCTACAGTTCCTTTTACGTCTGGACATTTATCATCTTTATCTAATACACCGTCACCATCAGTATCTGGCCAAGGACATCCGTTGTTAGCAGCAGGACCAGCTTCATTAGGGCATTTATCTTCACCATCAGTAACGCCATCGCCATCAGCATCTGGACAACCGCCTAAAGCTTTTAATCCAGCTACAGTTGGACATTTATCGTCTTTGTCAGCAATACCATCACCATCAGTATCAGGACATCCATTTAACTCAGCTAAACCAGCTTCGTTAGGACAATCGTCTTTACTATCTTGAATACCATCACCATCAGTATCAGGACAGCCTTGGAAAGCTTCTAAACCAGCAACGTCTGGACAAGCATCGTCTTTGTCATAAATACCGTCACCATCTGTATCTGTTCCTCCAAATTTGATAGAAATACCTGCAGAGTGTTGAAAATGAGTTTGCAAATAATCTTCAAACGCATGTTTATATGATGTTTGAAGTGTAAAACCGATATTTTCGCTGAACCAAATGTTTAAACCAGCAGTACCATTTAAAGTACCAGCACCAATTTCATCAATCCAAGTGTAACCACCACCTACACCTAAGTAAGGATCAATAGTTGTTCCTTGTAAAAAGTTGTATTTGATAGTACCATCAATTCCGTAGTATGATAAATCATCTACTTCGTTTGTGGTATCAGGGTTTCTACTAATGTCACCCCATTTATCAATTTTGTTTAATGATCCTGCAGCGCCAAACGAGAACCCGTCTCCAAGGTATTTAGATACCGAGATTGTAGACAATGAAGGTAAAATGTTGTAATGGTCTGTTACGTTTACAAATTCATCAAAGATAGTTTCGCTAAATAAACCACCATCTCCAGATGGGTAAGCATCAACGGCATTAGCTCCAATGGTAATTTGCCATGGATTGTTTTTGTCTTGAGCATCAGCGTAATTATAACCAAGTACAAGAACGAATGCCAACAATAATCTGCTAAGATTTTTCATATTCAAAAAGTTTAATTTTTAAGTGTTAATTGTAAACAAAAGTAAGTTGTTAAATGTTATTAACAAAAACAAATATATAAAAAAATCGTACAAATGAGCGCTTCATCTATAGTTCAGAACCATTTTAGATAATATATATGTTCTCTTCATTAAATACAGACACAGTTAACCTTATAAAGTCACATTAAAAAGCTACTTTACTAATTTTACAAATATGTTATCGTTAGTGTAAACAAGTAATTTCTTTTTAACGGTATATTGCATCTTTTCTAATATGTTCTGATAGACTTCTAACTGTTGTATGTGCTTTTTATCTTCTTTACCAGTTTTGTAATCAATAATAACAGCTTCATTATTAGAATTGATATTTATCCTGTCAGGCCTATGTATCTCACCATCTACGGTTATAATATCTCGTTCATTAAATACGGTTTGATTTGAGTTATAATATTCTTTTAAAAGTGGATGGTTTACAATTTGTAAAACAGTGTCTTTTAAATTATCCAACTGACTTTGGTTTATCAAAGATTCATCAAAAAACTTATTAATAACAAAATCTATATCGTCTTTACTTTTTACTAGTGCCATAATATTATGCACAAGATTACCTTTTTCAATAGCTTTTTGTTGTTTAGTATCCCATAGAAAAGCAGATTTTGTAACAACTTTTATGTTGTGACTTTCTTTTGGGGTTGATATAAAATCGTTATTTATATGCATTTGATCTTCCATCATTTCTTCTTCTGATGTTTTTTCAAGACTACCAAAACTATATAAGTTTTTAGAAGCCTCCCATTTACCAATGTGCTTTAAGTAATTAATAAATAATCCTGAATACTTTTTGCTATTGACTTCTCCTTTGGATGAAACATCAATTTTTGAAATGACAAACAATTGCTCTATGGCTCTGGTAAGTACAACATAAAGCAAATTAATATTGTCTAGTTCGAGTTCAGATTGATGCTTTTTAAAAATATCACTACCTATTTCACCGTAATATTCAAAGTCTTTATTATAGTTTAATAAAGTGTGTGAAAAGCCTTGATATTGTTCTTCATTTAATTGGTACCACGCTTTGGGCTCCTGTTCTTTATAAATATCTAAATCGGCATAAGGGAAAATAACAACAGGAAATTCTAAGCCTTTTGATTTGTGAATGGTCATGATTTGAACAGCATTCAGGCTTTTAGGACTTACAATACTTAGATTATCTTTTTTCTTTTCGAAATGTTTCAGAAATGCTGAAATATCAGAACCTTTTTTTTGTGAAAATTCCAGAACAAAATCTAAGAAAAATTGAATGTAAGCATTAGATGTTTCAATCAAATTAAAACTTCTTACAATAGTTTCAACTAAATCATAAAGGGGAATTTGAACAATGTTTTCACTTATGTATATATTGTATATCTGAAAACTTTTAAAAAGTTGAGCTAATGACAAATTTAGATGTTCTATAAAAAAATTGTGTTTGTCGTTAACCTTAAATAAGGAGGCTAAAAAGTTTAAAACGGAAACCTTTATTTCATTATTTTCAGGTTGAATAAGCAGCTTTAAAAAATCAGTTAAAAAATTAACTTCTGAAGAACTGCTTATTAGTAACGTTTCAGAGGAAACAATAGGTATTTGGTGTTCACTTAAATAATGAGCTACAGCAACTCCTTCTTTCTTCTTTCTTACCAGAACACAAAGGTCTTTTAAACTAAAACCAGCTTCTAGACAGGTGTTAATTTTATTTAATACAGCTTTACAATACTGTTCGTTAATGTCATTGGTTTTTTCAATATCTAAAAAAGATATTTCAACATAGCCAGAATCTTCTAAAAATGAATTTTGCCCCCCTTTTTCATAAAGTTCCTCATAAGCTTTGTTACTAAACACTTGGTGTGATAAATACTTAAAAAAACTATTATTAAAGTTTATAATTTCTTTAAAACTACGGTAGTTCGTAGGAAGGTTTTCAAGAGTTTTCTCAATATTAAACGGATTGTCTTTATTGAACAAACCTATAAATTGTTCTGCTTTTCCACCACGCCAACGGTAAATAGCCTGTTTAGCGTCACCCACTATCATAGCGCTTCCATGTTCTGAAGACAAAGAGTTGTCTATAAGCGGAATTAAATTTTCCCATTGCTTTTCAGAGGTGTCTTGAAATTCATCAATGAAATAATGCCTAAACTTTTCACCAATGCGTTCATAAATAAACGGAGTTGGTTGGTCTTTAATTTCATTACTAATAATAATATTAAACTCCGAAATGAGCATTTTGTTCTGTTCTTGTTTAATAAGTGACAACTCTTTATTGATGGCACTTAACACAGAAAGAGGTGTGATATTTTTGTGAAAATTTTTTAAAAATTTATAATGATAAACCAATGATTTTACCTGTTTGTAAGTGACCTCTATTTCTGGTAAAATTTCTTCAATAGTATTAGCTAAGGCAGTATCTAGCTTTTTAGGATAAATCTTTTTTCTTTCTGTAATATTTTCTTCGAGATTATTTTCATAAAGTTTGTCTAAATCTAATTTAGCTATTTTTTTAAAATGATTTGGCAACGTACCATATGAGAAATCTTTATGTTCCAATCCAGCTTCTTCAATTAGAGTCAATACACTTTTACCATGTTTTTTTATAGCATTTTCTGTACCAATAATGTCTTTCTTTAATTGTGCTTTAAGTGCTTTAAAGTCGTCAAGTGTTTTGTCTGCTAAAGCTTGAATATAAGGAACGTCATTTTCGCTTACCAGCAGTTTTGCAATCTTATTAAAATCTAAAGCAATGTCCCAACTTTTATCATCATCAGCTTTTTCAATAGCAAAATCAACTAGAGTGTTTGTGAGTGAATCATCAGTTCCCGCTCTAGCAATAAGGCTATCTACAGCTTCATTTAAGAGTGTTTCTTGCTCCAATTCAACTTCAAAATTCATAGGTAACTTTAAGTCATGGGCAAAGGTTCGTATTATTTTGTGAGTAAACCCATCAATAGTAGAAACATCAAAGGCAGCATAGTTAAAAACAATAGTGTCCAGAATATTTTTAGATTTACCATGAATTTCGCTTGGCGCCATTTGTAATTCATCGCAAATAACGTTGAACATACTATTTGGATGCGTTAATATTTGCTTATTAGAAAATTGTTTTAGCGTTTCAATGATGCGCGCTTTCATTTCGGCCACCGCCTTATTTGTGAAAGTTATAGCAAGAATATGTTTAAATTTTAAAGGGTTGTCAGATTTTAATAAAATCTTTAAATACTCTTTTACTAGTGTAAATGTTTTTCCGCTTCCAGCAGAGGCATTGTAAATGGTAAAAGCATTGTTTTTAAGCATGTATGATAATTTGTTACAAGATAAAAACTATCAATGGTTTCATAACAATTTATTATTTTTAATTGATGTCTTTTATGCGTAAATTTGAAGTGAATTAATTAACAATAACAAAATAAGAAATTATGGCTTTTGAATTACCAGAATTAGGGTATGCTTATGATGCTCTAGAACCACATATTGACGCACGCACTATGGAGATACACCATACTAAACACCATGCGGGCTATACAAACAACTTAAATAATGCTATTGCTGGAACAGATTTAGAAGGACAATCTATAGAGGATATCCTTTCTAATTTAGACATGAATAACGGTGCTGTTAGAAACAACGGCGGTGGATTTTACAACCACTCTTTATTCTGGACCGTTATGAATCCAGAGGATAGAGGTTACTTATCTGGAGAACTAAAAGATGCTATTGAAACTGCTTACGGTTCAAAAGATGCTTTCATAGAAGCATTCAGTAAAGCTGCAGCAACGCGCTTTGGATCTGGTTGGGCTTGGTTGTGTGTACATAAAGGAGGTAAAGTAGAAATCTGCTCTACTCCAAATCAAGACAACCCGTTAATGCCAGGAGTTAGTTGCGGTGGCACACCAATTTTAGGACTCGATGTATGGGAACATGCTTATTACTTAAACTACCAAAACAGACGTCCAGATTATATCAACGCTTTCTTTAAAGTAATTAACTGGAATGAAGTTGAAAGACGTTACGCAGAAGCTAAATAGCTCTATATTAAGATAAATATTACAAAAATTAAGAATCGCCTAGAAATGCTCTAGGCGATTTTTTATGTTATGATATTCCTATCGTATTGAGCTTTCAGAAACATAACTCCATGCAACTCTAAATACACACACCTTTTCAAAATGAAAAAGGTGAACAAGAATGTTCACCTTTTTGCCCCAAATCTACCATGAACTTAACCTACTTATGTTATGGTACTTCAAAAATATTGAAGAGTAGAAACCTTAAAAAAAATATTGGTTCAATTGCTTATAAATTAGCTCAAACGGAATTTCAACACTAATAATTTAACACCAATTAAAAAAGCAGAAACATAAAAAAAGGTGAACGAGAATGTTCACCTTTTTGCCCCAAATCTACCATGAACTTAACCTACTTATGTTATGGTGGTATAAATATATTGAAGAATAAATTCTCTGAAAGAAAAATTTAGCTCAACTACCCATTTTTTAGCTTAAACGAATGCTTAAAAAAAATAGATGATACACTTTTTTAGAAAAAAAAGAGATACCCAGGCAATTGAAACGCATAAAAAAAGGCGAACAAGCGTTCACCTTTTTTTGCCCCAAATCTACCATGAACTTAACCTACTTATGTTATGGTGGTACCAATTTATGTGTATTTTAGATAACAGGATTATTTATTAGATGAAAGACATATATATTGGATGAAATACATTATTTACGGATTAACCGTAAGTTATTGAGAAATTATCAATTAATAGGCCCGTTCTTTATTGCCTTCGTAAAAATTAATGAATGCTTTATTAACTACTCTATTACCTCCAACCGTTGGATAATTTCCGGTAAAATACCAATCACCTAAATTCTTAGGGCATGCTTTATGCAAGTTCTCAACAGGTTGGAAAATTATTCGCACTTCAGCCTTGATTGTCTCGTCACTCAGTAATTCAGCAATCTTATCAGAAATTTGCTCATCAGTAAACGGATCATAAATCTCTTTTACAAAATTCTTTACCTCTTTGTCATCTAAATCTTCTTGATCTTTACACTTACTGTATACCTCCTCAATGATACTGTAGGTATTATAATCTTTATGGAGTGCTAACGCGGCCTGAAAAGCGACTAAACTTTCAAGGTTTGCCATGTCAATTCCATAGCAATCAGGATAGCGAATTTGTGGAGCAGATGATACCACAATAATTTTTTTAGGACTTAGTCTGTCCAGCATTTTCAAGATACTCTTTTTTAGTGTGGTACCTCTAACAATACTATCATCTATAATCACCAAGTTGTCGTTTGGTTTTACCACACCATAAGTAATATCGTATACATGAGCCACCAAGTCATCTCTACTGCTATCCTCAGTGATAAATGTTCTAAGTTTCACATCCTTTATAGCAATTTTTTCAACTCTTATTCTTTCTGATAATATCTCGGTGACTTTGTCTGCAGAAATGTTACGTTTTCCTGTTAAAATGGTTTTAGTTTTAGCCTTATTAAGTTCATTTTCGGCAGTTTCAACCATGCCATAAAACGAGGTTTCTGCGGTATTTGGAATATAGCTAAAAACAGTATTTTTAGTATCATTATTAATAGCCTCCATAACCTTTGGCATTAACAATCTACCTAACATTTTTCGCTCTTGATAAATTTCGGCATCACTTCCTCTAGAAAAATAAATACGTTCAAAAGAACAGGCTTTACGCTCTAAAGGCTCTAAGATTTTCTTTATACTTACATCACCAGACTTTTTAGTAATGATGGCATGTCCAGGGTCAAGCTCTTTAACTTTGTCAAAAGTAACATTAAATACCGTTTGAATCACAGGACGTTCTGAGGCAATAACTACTACCTCATCATCTTTATAGTAGTAAGCAGGACGAATACCTGCTGGATCTCTTAAAACAAATGAGTCTCCATGTCCAATAAGACCAGCCATAGCATAACCACCATCCCAATTTTTGGCAGCTCGTTTTAAAATTTTAGATACTTTAAGTCTTTCTGCAATTAATGGTGAGGCTTCTCGTTTATTATAACCTTCTCGCTTTAGATCTTTATATATTTTACTAACGGCATCATCTAGAAAATGACCTATTTTTTCCATTACTGTAATGGTATCGGTGTATTCTTTAGGGTGCTGCCCCAACTCAATTAAATTGCGGAAAAGCTCTTTAACATTAGTCATGTTAAAGTTTCCAGCCATTATTAGATTACGGTGCATCCAATTGTTTTGTCTTAAAAACGGATGAACACTTTCTACACTATTTTTTCCAAAAGTACCATAACGCACATGGCCTAATAATAATTCTCCTATGTAAGGAATATTCTTTTTTTGTAAAGCTACATCTTCAAGATATTCTGGGTGCGCTTTAAATTCATTATTAATGCGATCATTTATCTGACCAAAAATATCTTGTATGGGTTGTTGAGCGATAGAGCGAATACGGCTAATGTATCTTTGACCTGGTTTTGTATCTAATTTAATGCTTGCAAAACCAGCACCATCTTGACCACGATTGTGCTGTTTCTCCATCATAAGGTACATTTTATTTACGCCATAAAATGCACTGCCGTATTTTTCTTTGTAATACTCTAAGGGTTTTAATAATCTAATAACCGCTATGCCACATTCGTGTTTTAAGATATCACTCATATTTAACTTTTTTTCGCCTCTAACAGTCTTTAGTTAGACGTACGGAAATAATAAAATAATTTATCCAGAAATGACTTCTAGTATTTGGTTTAGATTCCTGACTTACCACACAAATTGCAGGCTAGCCTAGAAATGATATTTAGTTTATTCCAAAATGACGTCTTTTTGGAATGCACTTTTTAATTAAAAACGCGCTCTATTTTGAGCGCGCTGGTTTATCCTAATTCTATTTCAAACTGAGTTAATTGCTTAAACTCCAGTAATCGTTTATGTACTTCATCACCTGATAAATTCACCATGCGCTCTGTTCCAAATTTTTCAACACAGAATGATGCTAATGTTGAACCATAAATGATGGCGTTCTTCATATTTTCAAATGAGGAGTCATTAGTCCCTGCTATGTAACCAGCAAATCCACCAGCAAACGTATCGCCAGCACCTGTGGGGTCAAACACTTCCTCTAAAGGTAAAGCTGGTGCATAAAACACATTGTCATCATTGAATAGCAATGCGCCATGTTCTCCTTTTTTAATTACCACATATTTTGGTCCCATTTCTTGAATTTTTCTGGCGGCAACTACCAAAGAATATTCTCCAGTAAGTTGTCTTGCTTCTTCATCATTGATGGTAATTACATCAACACGTTTTATAACCTTATGCAAATCTTCTAAAGCGGTATCCATCCAAAAATTCATAGTATCTAAAATAACCAAATCTGGTTTCTTAGTCATTTGGTCTAATACACTTGATTGGACGATTGGGTGAAGATTTCCTAACATAACAACACTAGCATCACGATAATCTTCTGACACAACTGGATTAAAATCTGCTAAGGTATTAAGTTCTGTTACCAAAGTATCTCTGGAGTTCATGTCATTGTGATAGCGTCCACTCCAAAAAAATGTTTTACCATCCTTTACTATTTTAACACCATCAAGATTGATATTTCTTTTAGATAAAAGGTCTAAATATTCCTGAGGAAAATCGCCACCAACAACAGATACTGCGGCTGTATCAACTTTAAAATGTGAGGCGGCTAACCCTATATAAGTAGCTGCACCACCAAGTATTTTATCGGTTTTACCGAAAGGCGTTTCAATAGCATCAAACGCCATGGTGCCAACTATAACTAATTTACCCATAAAAAGGACTGACAATTTTGTGCAAAAATACATTAATTTTTTCATTTAAAAACTCATTAAGACTAAATGAAAAAAATTGTTGTATTAACATGGTAATTCCTTAATTCATACTAAATTTTGTGGCTTTTTAAAGAAGATATATAAACCTTTTACTAGGGTATCAATATTATTTTTTGAAGTAGACACCATGAAAAAGAGTGATTTATTTTCTCCCAAAATCGGCTGGAATTTCACCCCAAGCTTTGGTCTCCCATTTAACAATAACCGTGCTGTAGGTGTTTGCCTTTAGCCAGTTTTCTGCTCTGTCTACCAATTCAAATAACGGTTTGTTTTTATCGGTACGTTTTAGCTTTGTATTACAAGTTTTCTTTTTAACCCAGCTAATGGCGGTTTTAGAGTCGGTGTAAATAATACGGTTGCTTTCATGCTTTTTCAAAAAAGCCAATCCGTGTACAATAGCTAAAAACTCTCCTATATTATTAGTACCCTCTTCAAATGGTCCTTGAATAAATAATTGCTTTTTTGTTTTGGTATCAACGCCACGATATTCCATTTTACCTGGATTTCCAGAGGAAGCGGCATCTACTGAAATGGAATGGTAATTAGGTTGCCCAATTTTTTTAAGTTGCGCTTCAGAAAGTTCACTATTAAATTTTGAGGTTTTACCAACATAGTCTTTGTAGTTGCCTTTTAGAGCGGTTTTTGCAGCATCAAAGGTTGAAAACGATTTATAAATAGCGCCTTCAAAATTGGTTATTTGAGCTTTGCAGTCATCCCAAGACTCAAAAACGCCTGTTTTATGTCCTTTCCAAACCGTGTAATATTTCTTTTTTTTAGATGCCATTTTTATCATCCTCGTGAAGGTTGAATCGCATTATAGATGCTTCGACTACGCTCAACATGACAGTTAATCTTTTAATAATTCCTCAACCACCTTCGGGAAATACTCAATTTCCAATTCATGAATTTTAGCAGCTACATCTTCAGCGGTATCGGTTGGTAATACATTACATTTAGCTTGGAAAATGGTGGCGCCTTCATCGTAATTTTCGTTTACGTAATGAATGGTGATACCTGTTTCTATTTCTTTGTTTTCTACCACAGCCTTGTGCACATGCATACCGTACATACCTTTGCCCCCAAATTTAGGTAATAAGGCTGGGTGTACATTAATCACTTTATTAGGAAATGCATCTAAAATGGTCTCCGGGAATTTCCATAAAAAGCCTGCTAATATGATAAGGTCTGGCTTTAGGGCTTTTAAATTATTGAGTACGTGGTCTGTTTGCGTAAATGCAACTCTATTAAAAGATAAAGCACTTACTTTAAGCCTTTTGGCACGGTCTAAAACTTTAGCATGAGGATTGTTTGTAATCACTTGAATAACAGATACATTGTCGCTGTTTTGAAAAAACTTTATTAAATTTTCAGCATTAGATCCACTACCGGATGCAAAAATGACCACACGTTTCATCTGTTGATTTATATTTTAAATTGTTGTTAGATGTAATTCACTATCAAAAAACAAAGCATCCTTTTAAAATTCTTCAAGCTCATTTCATACTACAGACTATAATGTTTAAGATTGTTCGAACAAAAAAAAGAATAATTATTAACAATTAGTAGGTAAAATTAAAATACTTAAAAGTTATTTTAGTAAATTACAAACACATTTTTATTGTAAATAGGTGTTTTAAAATAAAGTTTTTTATTTTTGCCAACTGAATTAAAACTTAAAATTAAAAGATTATGTCAGACATTGCATCAAGAGTAAAAGCGATTATCGTAGACAAATTAGGAGTTGATGAAAACGAAGTTGTCGCTGAAGCTAGCTTCACTAACGATTTAGGAGCAGACTCATTAGATACTGTAGAACTAATTATGGAATTTGAAAAAGAATTTGATATCCAAATTCCAGACGACCAAGCTGAAAACATTGCAACAGTAGGTCAAGCTATTTCTTACATAGAAGCTGCAAAATAAGCACATTACTTTATGGAAATAAAGCGAGTTGTAGTCACAGGTTTAGGGGCTTTAACACCTATAGGCAATACCAAAGATGAATATTGGGAGGGTCTCATTAGTGGTAAAAGCGGTGCTGCGCCTATAACATATTTTGACACCGAAAAGTTTAAAACCACATTTGCATGTGAAGTTAAAAACTTTGACGCTACACAATTTATAGATAGAAGGGAAGCCCGTAGAATGGATAAGTTTGCACAATATGCTATGGTAGCTGCAGATGAAGCTATCGCAGACGCCAAACTTAATCTAGACCAGGTTGACAAGTTGCGTGTTGGTGTTATTTGGGGTGCCGGTATTGGTGGTTTAGAAACCTTTCAGCAAGAAGTTTTAAACTTTGCTGGAGGTGATGGCACACCAAGATTTAATCCTTTCTTTATTCCAAAAATGATTGCCGACATTGCGCCAGCAAACATCTCCATAAAACATGGTTTTATGGGGCCCAATTACACAACGGTTTCGGCATGTGCTTCTTCGGCCAACGCTATATTTGATGCCTTAAACTCGATACGTTTAGGGTATACAGATGTGGTTGTTACAGGAGGTAGTGAAGCCGCAGTAACCATAGCAGGTATGGGTGGTTTTAATGCTATGCATGCCTTATCTACCAGAAATGAAAGCCCAGAATCAGCTTCAAGGCCCTTTGATGGAACCAGAGATGGTTTTGTTTTAGGTGAAGGAGCCGGTGCTTTAATTCTAGAAGAGTATGAGCATGCTAAGGCTAGAGGTGCTAAAATTTATGCTGAAGTAGCTGGAGGCGGTTTGTCTTCTGATGCTTATCATATGACAGCCCCTCACCCAGAAGGACTTGGTGTAGTTGAGGTAATGAAAAATTGTTTAGAAAATGCAGGACTCAATCCAGAAGATGTAGACCATATTAATACTCATGGAACATCTACACCATTAGGTGATGTGGCAGAACTTAAAGCCATTTCTAAGGTGTTTGGAGATCATGCTAAAAACATAAATATTAATTCTACAAAATCAATGACAGGGCATCTGTTAGGTGCAGCTGGAGCTATTGAAGCCATTGCCAGTATTTTATCTATTGAGCATGGTATAGTGCCTCCTACAATTAATCATACTACGGTTGATGAAAATATTGATCCAGAATTAAATTTAACTTTAAACAAGGCTCAAAAGCGCGACGTAAAAGTAGCAATGAGTAATACATTTGGATTTGGCGGACACAACGCTTGTGTATTATTTAAGAAAATATAGATAGACAGAATCCCGAATGAAATAAACCATAACGATAAATTAATTTTTACATATTATATGAACCATGGTTTATTACATCTGACATTAAAATAGCATATTTATTATCAGATGAAAAACATTCGTAACATATTAAATTCCCGTTCTAAAGGCAACGGGAATTTTTTTATGGAAGTTACTAAAATTCTAGGATTTAAGCCTAAGCATATTGAGTTCTTCAAAACGGCATTCACCCATCGGTCTATGAACTTAAAAGACCATGAAGGTAATGCCATAAACTATGAACGTTTAGAGTTTTTGGGTGATGCTATGTTGAGCGCTGTTATTGCTTCACACCTGTATCAAGAAGTTCCTAGTGGAGATGAAGGTTACCTTACCAAAATGCGTTCTAAGGTAGTAAGTAGAGAGCATTTAAATGAATTAGGAAAAGAGCTCAAACTTATCACGTTAGTTGAAAGTAAAATTCCTCCAGGTCAGTTTGGAGATAATATTCACGGAAATTTATTTGAAGCCTTGGTAGGTGCCATCTTTTTAGACAAAGGTTATAAATATTGTGAAAAATTCATCTTCAAGCGCGTTATCATTCCGTATGTAGATATCGAAAAGTTAGAAGGCAAAGTTATAAGCTATAAAAGTTTACTTATAGAATGGTGCCAAAAAGAAAAGAAAACCTTTGGTTACAACGTTTATGAAGATACTGGAAATGATGATGTAAGACATTTTTCGGTAAAACTATCAATTAATGATAAAGTGGTAGCCAAGGCCAGAGCCACTTCAAAGAAAAAAGCCGAAGAAAAAGCCTCAAAGCGTGCCTTTTTTGCTTTTCAGAGTAAGATGTCTAAAATGATATAAAATTACAGTTAAAAATGTAGTCTACTATAACGTTTTAGTTTGCTTAACATTATAAGAATAGTTAAACCTGTAACAATTCAATATTTTAAATGCTATATTTACGCCTTAAAATTAGGGTATGGCAGTTCATAAGCTTGTTTTAGATGCTATTGATGAAGACCTATTTACTTTAATTGCAATTCATTGCACCCTTGAAGATTATAGGTTAGCGTATCTATTAAACAAATTTTTAGGCATTACCCTTACCAGAAGCGCATCAGATATAGACTTTCAAAATGGCACATTAACCTATGCTATATATGAATGGGAAGATTGCAAACAACAAACCATTTGGAGTTTAGTATCTAATGTTTGTAAAACGGAACATTATAGAGAAGGTAGTACAGATTCGTTGTTTAGTGTACAAGAAAAAACAACTAAAATCAATCATTTAATACCAGAATATAAAACCGTTAATTATTTTTTAAAGATAGATAACGAGTTCAATTTAAGTAAAGAAAAGTATATTTTAAACAGGATATTAAAAATACCACAAGTGGCCACAGCCTATACTATTGAATCTACTCAATTGAAATCTAAAGACCATTTAATTTTTAGCTAATGTCATTAAGAAAAAAAACCAAAATAGTAGCAACATTAGGACCAGCAACCAGTAGTAAGGAAGTGCTAAAAGGCATGCTTGAAGCTGGCGCTAATGTTTTTAGAATAAATTTCTCTCATGCCGATTATGACGATGTTGCAGAGCGTATTAAAATGATACGTGAGCTTAACGAGGAATACGGATTTACAGCCGCCATTTTAGCAGATTTACAAGGCCCCAAACTGCGTGTGGGTGTTATGAAAGAAGAAGTGGTGGTAAACCCAGGCGATGAAATCATCTTTGCCACTGGAGAGCGTTTTGAAGGCACTAAAGAACGTGTTTACATGACTTACGATAGATTTCCTCAAGATGCTAAACCTGGTGAGCGTATCCTTTTAGATGATGGTAAATTAATTTTTGAAGTGGTTTCAACCGATCAAACATCAGAAGTAAAAGCCAAGGTTATTCAAGGCGGACCACTTAAATCTAAAAAGGGTGTTAACCTACCAAATACCAATATATCGCAACCCGCGTTAACGGAAAAGGATATCAGTGATGCCATTTTTGCTATCAAGCAAGATGTAGACTGGATTGCCCTATCTTTTGTGCGCCACTCCGAAGATTTAATGCAACTACGCGATTTAATTAAAGAACACAGTGACCATAAAATTCCTATTGTAGCCAAAATTGAAAAACCCGAGGCTATTGAGAATATCGATAAAATTGTAACCCATTGTGATGGTATCATGGTGGCGCGTGGCGACCTTGGTGTAGAAATTCCAGCCGCCGATGTACCGTTAATTCAAAAGCAATTGGTATTACGTGCTAAAAAGGCTAGAATACCAGTCATTATTGCTACCCAAATGATGGAAACCATGATTTCTAGCCTAACACCCACCAGAGCAGAGGTGAACGATGTTGCCAACTCGGTTATGGATGGGGCTGATGCGGTAATGCTATCAGGAGAGACCTCTGTAGGTAGTTATCCGGTGCAGGTTATTAAGCAAATGGCTAGTATTTTACAAAGTGTAGAGAATTCGCCATTAATTAAAGTACCACAGTTACCACCACACATACGTACTAACCGTTATATCACAAAATCTATTTGTTATCATGCGGCTAATATGGCCAATGAAATTGATGCTAAAGCCATTTCAACCTTAACCAATAGTGGTTATACTGCCTTCCAAATTTCGGCTTGGAGACCCTCTTGTCACATCTTAGTTTTTACCTCTAACAAACGTATATTAACACGCCTTAGTTTGCTTTGGGGTGTACGTGCTTTTTACTACGATAGGTTTGTAAGTACCGATGAAACCATAGAAGACGTAAACAAAATTGCGTGCCAAATGGGATATTTAGAAGCGGGTGATATGCTGGTAAGTTTAGCGGCAATGCCCATACAAGAAAAAGGGATGGTGAACACACTACGTGTTACGGAAATTAAGAGTTGTAATTTCTAAAACTGTTAGTGGTTCAGGTACATCATGGCAGTGTAATTAATAACCATTAGTAAAAAGTTTCCTAATTAAAAGGAGGATTCCTTTGAAGTCTAGACTTCAAATAATACTAGTGCCTCTATTTAGTTTTTAGGAAGGTTTAGTATTGTCTTTTGCATATCTATTATTACTGTCAATTAGAGCGTTTCGGATGCGTTAACTGAAAGCTTGATTTTCTAAAACTAGGAAATTGTGAAACAATGGCTTCATATTCTTCATCTTGATACCCAATGCTCGCCATACGAAATGCGGGAGCAAGAATTTCTGGTTTAAAGGGTACAACCTGTTTGTAGGGCCAGAACCTGGGGGGCCAACCTTCAGGTACGTTCTCAACATAAGGTCTAAGAAACTCCAAGGCTTGCCTTATACTGCGTCCATCAGTTGTCTGATAGTTCCATAAGTCTATCCCAACCCATTCACCAAGAATTGCTAACTCAGTAAGTCCAGTTAAATTCATTTCTGAGTAGTTAAACGACTTGGTACGGCGTAGCTCCATGGGCTGAGCACCGTCTGGTTCTATTTGGCGTGCGATACGATTTTCTTTAACTGACTCTAGTGTTTTACGGGCTAGATCTTTCTGTCCTAAGACGAGAGCTAATCGTACAACTCTTACGTCGAACATAGTGCCATGATTCTGTCGCATCTGCGCTTCTTCTTGACCATAATCGCTATTCATAAACCAATCTAGGAACTCCGTTATCCATATTTCTAATGCTGCCCTATCATTTCTATTCCAATGAACCGAACCATCCAATAAACCCGCCGCGTCGACCGCTTGAACTAGCCCACCTGCTTCAATCATTCCAATATACCGCCCTTGGTTTCTACCGGGCACAGCCTGTGCATACTTTAGGTGAGGGTTCATGCGCGTAGCGGAGTCGATAAACCAAACCCGAAGGCATCGAGCTGCATGGGCTGCGTACAATTCTTCACCTGTGAGATAATAAGCGAGGGCAAGTGTTTCTATCAAGTGACCTATTTCCTGACCACGCGAATAGTCTGTGACATCAGGATTTCGAGATTCCGGATTGATTATACCATCCTTAGGGAGGTATGGAAGACCGTCTGACTTCGAAGGGTCGGGCCAAAGGTAGGGAGCTTGAGTATAGTAGTCATTCAGATTCCCGGTGACCGGATGTTGTTTTTTGTCAGTTACCGTCGGAGGATCTATCTCTAAGGCTTCATCAGCAAGATTTAACAGAGTCTTGTATGCTGGCATAAGCGAAGTATCGCCTTGAGTAATACCTTCTTTCACGAGAGGCAAGGCTCCCTGTTTTGCTCCAAAGAAATGTGGACTTTCTTTCCAAGCTGAATTGTTGGCTGACTCGTCTTTACCTAAACACGCTAGCAGAAGTATAAATGGACTCAATATTAAAAACAGGTTTCTCAGAATAGAGAATCGAGATGATATTATCAAATTAATCATTTTGTTATGGCTTTTTTTGATTCCATTAATTCACAACGCGTTCCATCAAGATCGTGTACATTACACACCCAGCGATTGTTACGAGCAATTAAAGGTTCGTAGCGTTCAAGATCAGGCAAGGCATTATATAGCATATCTTGATGTGCCTTTCGAATATCATCAGTTAAAAGGCACATATGATGCATTGTACCCAATTGTTTTCTACTTAGTTTCATATCGTTAATGAGAATATACTCTATGTAGTCACCTCTATCTCCAGGCATTTGCATATTTACCCAGGCATCTGGACCCCCATCCTCGCGTGATCCACGCCAAATCTCATTAAATCCTAAAGCGTCTCGATATAGTGTGTTAGCCGCCTCTTCATCTACAATGGTTAGACCTACATGAAGCAAACGATCGGAAACACGCCTAGAGCCTAGATGCTTACCTTGTGCTAATCTCTGCTTAGAACTGGAAGTATATTCAACGAAAAGCAGTTTATGTCCGTTCGGATCTAACAGACCACTCGCCAAGGTGCCATCCGACTTCATTTCAACGGGCTCTGGATCAAGTCCTCTTTCTTGGAGCATTGCAACAGTAGTTTCGATGTTGGAAACCTGAAACGCAACTTCCACCAACCTATTATTATCAGTCCCTTCAGGTTTTGAGATCAACTTCAAGAACTGATCGTCGTTGATTTTCAAATACCATGCCTCCTGATCTTCATATGCCGTAAAGGCGAATTCGAAACCATAGAAAGCCGTATAATAGGCGCGTGATTGCTCTAAGCTTGATACCTGAAAAGCCACATGGGCTATTCCCAAGATAGGAAGCTCTCTTTCAGTTTTCTTTACCATGGATGGGAAAGACAGTAATAGGGTTAAAACGATTATTTTCTTCATATTTTTCCTATTAGGTTGAAATCAAAAATTTTCAAAAATCAGAAGTAATTTACGAAGTAATAATTAAATCTCTACTAGAGATTTAGTTATATTGATTAGTTACTCTATTTAATTATAAAATTTGATATCCGAAAATTTGTTTTTCCTAACGAAACCAAGAGGTTAAAACTCAAACTTTAGCTGTACACTTACCGTTTTATTTGGTTTTGGTGCTACCGTAGTTTTTTTGGTTTCAGTGTTTAAATTGGATAACGAAATCCCTAATAAGCGTACCGAGTTACTCAAGGTTTCTTGGTATAATAAATCTTTAGCGGTGTCTAAAATCACGTCTTTATCATTAATGAAATAGGGCAAGGTTTTACTGCGGGTTTGCAGAGTAAAATCACTGTATTTAATTTTTAAAGTCACCGTTTTACCAGCCACATTACTTTTATTAAGCCTTTTGGATACTTCTTGGGCAATATGCTCTAGTTTTTCTAGCATAAATACTTCACTAGAGAGGTTTTCGCTAAAAGTACGTTCTGCAGCTAAACTTTTTCTGGTACGGTGTGGTTTTACCTCGCTATTATGAATTCCTCTTACCACATGGTAATAGTAACGCCCCGATTTACCAAAATGTGTCTCTAAATAGTCTAACGATTTTTGTTTTAAATCCAGTCCCGTAAAAATACCTTTTTGGTACATTTTTTCGGCGGTTACTTTACCCACACCGTAAAATTTTCTAATATCTAATTGCTCCAAAAATTCAAGGACTTCTTCGGGATTCACGGTTTTTTGTCCGTTAGGTTTATTGTAGTCACTAGCCACTTTGGCAATAAACTTATTGATAGAAATACCTGCAGAGGCGGTGAGTCCTATTTCTTTTAAAATACGTTCTCTTATTTCTTGGGCAATTAATGTAGCACTGGGGTTGCCTTTTTTATTTTGGGTAACATCTAAATACGCTTCATCTAAAGAGAGTGGTTCTACCAAATTGGTATAGTCATAAAAAATATGTCGTATTTGTTTTGAAATTGCCGAATAACGTTCAAAGTTAGGGCGTACAAAAATAAGTTCCGGACATAGTTTAGCCGCCAAGGCTCCTGCCATAGCGCTTTTTACGCCAAATTTTCGTGCTTCGTAACTGGCTGCACTTACCACACCACGCTTACCGCCACCGCCAACAGCAATGGGTTTTCCTTTTAATTGGGGGCTATCCATTTGCTCTACTGATGCGTAAAAGGCATCCATATCTACATGAATAATTTTTCGTATTGGTAAATCAACAGACATGGTGTAAATTTATGAATTCCTGCGAAGGCAGGAATCTCAAAAAAGTTAAAACAAAAACAATTCTCTTATATGGAGAATTTTTAAGGAAATACCCGTTTTCGCGTGCATAGTTATGATAGAAATAGAACGTAAATTTTTAGTAAAGTCTGATGCTTATAAAGCCGAAGCCAATAAAAAAGCAAGAATAACCCAAGGGTTTTTAAATACCCATAAACAACGCACGGTTAGAGTAAGGCTCAAAGACAATGAAGGATTTTTAACGGTAAAAGGACCATCAAACCATGATGGTTTAAAACGTTTTGAATGGGAAACCCCAATATCTGACAAGGATGCTAAAAGTTTGTTAAATCTATGTGAATCTGGGGTTATTGATAAAATACGTTATGAAGTGCCTGTAAAAAACCATATTTTTGAGATAGACGAATTTCTAGGAGATAATGCTGGATTGGTAATTGCTGAGGTGGAATTACAATCTGAAAACGAAACTTTTGAAAAACCAGATTGGTTGGGAGAAGAAGTTACGGGTATTATTAAATATTACAACTCACAAATAAGTAAAAACCCATACTGCCATTGGGATAAATCACAATAAAATGAAAAAATTAGTATTTGCACTTATAATGTTAACCATTATAGTGTCTTGTAAAAAGGCAACCACCACCCTACCCGAAGTTGAAGAAGAGGTTTCTGAAGCGGTTACAGATTCTCTAACTTTAGAAGTTGATGAAGCTCCTGCCGAAAAAAGCACCAAACAATTAAAAGAAGAGCTAACCACAAAAGGTTTTAAAATATTTGATTATATAAATGAGAAGACGCGAGATACTATTTTAATGCAACAATACTTTATGGCTTTTTTAAAACGAGGTCCTATAAGAACTCAAAATGAAGAGGAAGCGGCGCTTATACAAAAAGAACACTTAGCCCATTTAACTAGAATGTACGAGTTGGGATATGCCGATATATCAGGGCCTTTTGGTGATGATGGAGAGCTTAGAGGCCTTACCATTTACAATGTGCCTACATTAAAAATGGCCGATAGTTTAGCAAAATTAGATCCTGCCGTAAAAGCTGGTTGGTTAGAGATTGAAGTCCGACCTTGGTGGGCAGCAAAAGGGTTTCCTTTGAGGTAATTTTACTTTTTAATTTGCATATAAACCATCAGTATTTATACGTAAATAATTATTCATTTCTAAAATAGAATCTTTATTATACTTGTTACTATCTATTAAGTCGGAAGAATGGTCTAGGTTAACTTTTAAAAGTTCCTTTTTTTCGTTTAAGTAAAGTGAAACAGTATCGACTTTAAATTCTTCTTTTTGTTTATTCTTTAAAATAAATATTGCTAAAACTATAGTTGCCGCTATTGAAAAAACTGGTTTTAAAATCTTTTTGTGATTGTTCCATAGAGAAGCATAACCCTTTTGCTTGTTATGTTGTTTATGTTTTTGCTTAAAAGCAATTAAGAGCTTACCCTCTATTTCCTTGTTTACCTGTAATAACTCTAAGTCTTTTTTATGGGCTTGCTTAGATTTTGTTAAAAGCGACCTAATATCATTGTATTCGGTTTCTGTTATTTGTGATAACACGAGTTGTTTTTCTTTTAACGATAGCTTTGAAAAATCTTTCAGTAATACTAATTTTTCGATAGTAGAATCCATAATATTAAATCTTAATAGCTTTAAAGTTTTTCAGTTTTTTAGATAGTTTTTTTGTAGTGTAAAATAATCTCGATTTTACGGTGCCTTCAGAACAATCCATGACTTCACTTATTTCTTTGATAGATAAATTATCTAAGTATCTTAATGTGAATGTTAGGTTATGTTTCTCATCTAATTTATTAAGTTCAATGCCAAGTTTCTTTTTGAACAGAGTTAAATCGGTTTCATTACTCAAATTACTGGGAAAAGTAAGGTTATGTTTTAATTCTTCAATGTCTAAACTTATTTCTTTAACGTCCACCTTTTTTCTATATTCATTTTTACACATATTGTAAGCAATGGTATAGATCCAAGATGAAAAGCTCTTCCCGGTATCGAAAAGATGAGCCTTTTCAATAATTTTTAAGAATAGGTTTTGTAAAAAATCTTCGGCATAGTCTTTATCCTGATATAGCTTTTGGTAGAAAAAAAGAAAAAGCTTTGCTGAATAACGTTTATAAATTTCGTTAAAAGCCTTTTCTTTACCTCTAGCGAATAGAACCATTAGTTCTTCATCTGACTTGTGTTTACAAGAGGTCCTAAATTTAAAATCCAATTAGTTTTTATTAAATTTAAAAAGATTCCTCAAAGTCGGTATTTGTAGGTTCAGTCAATTTCACGCTACCTTGGTGTCCAGTGTTTTTAACGCTTTCATCAACTATCTCAAACTTAAAACTATCAATATAAATTTCACCTGTCTTCGAAGTTAGGACTCCGTAAGCTAAATTAACGGCCTCTTTAGGTACTTTAAGTACGATCTCGTATTTAGTCCAAGATGTAGTTCCTTTAATGGGCCTATTTTGCATATTGTCAAAGCCAAGTGATTTTTTGCTAGGGCCGTCTATTCGCATCCACATACCTGCCCAATCTTCTATGTCTTTAGATTTTATATATGCCGTTAACTTAACTTTTTTTCCTAAAAATTTTTTTGGTTCAAAGCTCTGCATAATAGTACCGAAACCCTTTATATTAGAATCTTTTGATTTTAAAAAGGCTATTTTACTATTCCTTTCAGAATCGTGAACGACTCCTATTTCATAGGATTCTGGACTACTACCAGCTAAGAACCAACCTTTAATGGTTTGTTTTTCCTTGCTTATAAATGACACAAGAGAAAATACTAATACGATAACTAGAACGTTTAATGATTTTGATGATAATGTTTTCATATGCTTTGTTATTGATTATACCTATATATACACTTCATTTTTTGATAGGTTCAAAAAAACTGTAAAATAATTAATTACTGACCTCAAAAAATCGTTTGGCTTCATTACCAAATTCATCAACAACAGTAAGGGTATGTTGCCCTTGTTTGGGTAAAACCGCCATTTCATGAATATCTTTGGTAGTGCCAATAAAGACTTCATCTAAATACCAAAACAAGGTGCTTTCGGGTTTGGAATGGGCTATTTTCAAAATCATGTCATTACTTATACCATTAAAATCCTTTGGTAAAAAAACACTATGGTTTTCTTGGGGATAGATAAATTCCATTGTGAGAGCCTGCTCCCCTAAACAGTCACTTCTAAATTTTGGTAACGGTTTGTAAAACGGATTCTTAGTTTTGTAGTAATAAGCCATAAGCGGCGGTAATACAAACCACGATTTGTGATTCATGTTACTCAAGGCCTCACAAGAAGCGTTGACTTGATAGCTTTCATTGGTATCTAAATGAATTAACACGTGGTACGGACAAGCTTTTGTTTTTAAACCACTCTGTTGCACAAAAACATGTTCTGTATCAAGGCAGTTTGGTGAAGCTCTATGCCCGCTTTGTTTACAAACAGTAATTTCTTGCATATCATCAAAAGGCTTTCTAAACCATGCGCTTTCGGGTAGTAAATCAAAAACTTCAAAAAGTATGGGAGCCGCGGTTTGCACTCCTACCAATCCAGACCTCCCTTCACCATCGGCATTGCCAACCCAAACTCCAACCACATAATCTTTAGTAGTGCCTATAGCCCAAGCGTCTCTATATCCAAAACTGGTTCCTGTTTTCCAAGCTATTTGTTTGGAGCCATCAAAAAACTCCCAATTTTCATCGCCTTCAGGTCGGTTTACCTTTTTTAAACTTTCAAAAGTGAGATAAATGGATGCTGCACCAAATAAAGCCTTTTCAGATTGGATATCTCCAAAGTCAACCATTTCCGAAGCCATTAAAGTGGGTTCACAAAATTCGTTAGCATAGTATTCACTAGATGTTTCTGTAAAATGATTTAAGGTTGAAGCAAGAGCTGCATAACTTTTGCATAAGTCCCACAAATTGCTTTCTGCTCCTCCCAGAATTAAGGACAGCCCATAGTGGTTGGTGTTATATTTTAAATCTTTGAGTTGTAATGCTTTTAGATAGTGATGAAACCTATCTAACCCAAATTCCTGTAACATTCTAACCGAAGGTACATTTAAGGAACGTGATAAGGCTTTACTAGCAGGAATAGCGCCGTCATAGGCTTTATTAAAATTCTCGGGATTATAACTCCCAAATTGAGAGGGGACATCTGCCACCAAAGTATTTGGTAGCAAGTCGCCTTCATCTAACATTGCTGCATATAAAAACGGTTTTAAAATACTCCCAGTGCTTCGTGGTTTATCTATAATATCTACATCTTTTTGGTGCTTTTTACTGGTTGATGTGTTGCCAGTATAGGCTAAAACGTGTCTGGTTTTCACATCTAATACTAAAACGGCTGCATTGTGAATTTGATTTTGACTTAAAACTGAATGATGATGCTTAACAATTTGGTTTACCTGTTTTTGTAGTGTGACATCAATGGTGGTTTTTATAAATTCTCCCTCATTAGATTTTGATAATTTTTGCAATAGATGTGGTGCTATTTTAGGCAGTGGGTAGGGCTTTTGTGGTAAACCTTCAGCAATAGAAAGATTATACGTAAGTGAATCTATTATATCTTTTTCAAGTAGTTTTTTAAGTAATCTGTTGCGCTTGTTTAATAACTTGTTCTCATTTTTTCCGGGATAAATTAAGCTTGGGGCATTGGGTAAAACGGCTAAAGTGGCGCTTTCTGCCCAAGATAGATTATTGGCACTTCTATTAAAATAACGCCATGAAGCGGCATCTAAACCCACCACATTACCACCAAAAGGCGCATGACTAGAGTAGTAAGCAAGTATATCTTCTTTAGAATCTCGCAACTCCAATCTGGTAGCTAGAATAAGTTCTTTGAATTTTTCAAAATAAGTTCTTGGTTTCCCTTTTCTAGATAAACGAATGACTTGTTGTGTAAGGGTGCTTCCGCCACGTTTTACAGTTCCAGAAGAAAAATTGCCTTTTAAAGCTTTAAAAATGGAGATAGGATTGAACCCTGGATGTTTATAAAAATACTCGTCTTCAAACTGAAGGATACAGGTTTTAAACTTATGTGGAATACTATTGTTATGCGGAAACCGCCACTGTCCATCCATAGCAATTTTAGCACCAATAAGTTCGTTGTTGGAACTTATTATGACGGTTGAAGTAGGGTCTTTGAAAAGTTGTTTAGGCAAACAAAAGTAATAGACTACAATTAATACAGCTAAGATTGAAAATCTAATTTTACGCTTTTTTATATAACCAATTGTTTTATTCATTTAAAGTATGTACTCGCTAAAATAGGCGTTTGGATGTAGTTTAAGACAAGTTTATGATTTTATATTATAAAAAGATTAGAAGATTATTTACATTCGATTTATCATCTTAAAATTCACATGATAAAATCATTCATTCATTACCTTATACTTTTAGGCTTCATGGGTGTTTCTCAGTTACAGGCTCAATTAGGTTTTTGTAAAGGCAACTCGGGTTCTCCAATATTTAAAGAAGATTTTGGAACTGGTAAAGGTGACAGCTCACTTAACCAAGGAAGTACAACTTATCGTTTTACTCAAGGGTCTCCAATTGACGGTTCTTATAAAGTATCCAGTAATACGAATTGGTATGGCTGGTTTATTACTAAAGATCATACTCCAAATGATAACAATGGCAGATGTTTAATAGTAAATGCAAGCTATAACTCTGGGGAATTTTTCACTATACCAATTTCTGGTTTGTGTGAAAACACAACTTACGAATTTTCTTCATGGTTAATTAATTTGTTTCCAGCGTATAATAGAGTTTGTGGCCCTTCTGGAAACGAAAGTGCCAACCCCATAAATATTACTTTTGAAATTTGGGACAGTACAGAAACATTACTTTTAAAGAAAGGAAATACGGGTGACATACATGGTTCATATGATCCAAATTGGCAACAATATGGTTTAGTTTTTAAGACAAATCCGGGTCAAGAATCAGTTATTTTAAAGATGCGAAACAATGGCCTTGGAGGTTGTGGAAATGATTTGGCAATAGATGATATTGTTTTTAAAACATGTGGTGATAGTATTGTGATAGAAGATGAGTTGAAAAACAGACAACAAACCACAGTATCAGAAAATAATTATCCTTATTCCATAACACTTACAGCATTGCCCGACTTTACTGTATTCTCATCACACCATTATCAATGGCAAAAAAGTTTAAATAGTAAAGATTGGTATAATATAGAAGGAGAAGACAGAAATAATATCTCAATTAAAAACTTAAAAGAAACAACTTATTATAGAGTATTGGTAGCTGAGGATGCCATTAATGTTTTGAATACATCTTGCCATTTAATTACAGATTACTTTAAAATAAGTGTAGTAGACATAATTAAAGCACAAAAAAAAGAACCCAAAAAAACTAAAACAAAAATCACAAAAACCATCACTAATCCTAAACCCTATGCAGTTGTTGAAGAAAAAGAGATAGTAGAATCCACTATAATTGATACACAACCGCAAATTATTGAAAAAGACAGCTTACCAAATAGTGATGTTGACACCAACTTATTACCTAAAACTTATAAAGAAATTATTACTGTATTAGATGGTAATAAAGTTATTAAACATAAAGTTTGGATTGATGGCGCTATAGGTCAATACGTTCAAACTAATGAAAAAATAATAAAAAAAGGAGATGATAGAAGTGACATAGTTATAAATGAAACCATATATTATAGAGCAGTTTATGGTTTTAACTCGGTAAAAAGAACTTATGTTATTAAGTTAAAATCTAAATAACTATCTCTCAACATCATTTTTTAATTATTAAAAAACACTTGTTTGTACATGGATTACACTAACAGTGGTTTTTTTAAATAGTTATTTGACTAGCTGAAGTAATAGACTACTAATAATATAGCTAAGATTAAAAATCTAACTTTATGCTCTTTCATTTAGTCTACTATTTCTTTCTTTTAAGATATATACTACTTAAGTAGGTCTCTGCATGTAATTTTTAGTTTTAGCAGCTTCTTCAAAATTAACCGATTAAAACTTGTAACAAAACATTGATAAAACTTACATACAAATAACTTTCATCAATCAATATAAAATTCATGCAATTAGTTTTATCAAAAACTACAACTGTTCTGTTGTTTTTTTTATGCCTTTTTAACGCAGAAGCTCAATTGGGCTTTTGTAATGGAAACACAGGCGACCCCATTTTTACAGAGGATTTTGGAAGCGGTATTGGTAATGTAAAATTACCCTTTGGAACCACTACATATAAGTTCACAAAAAACAGACCAAAAGATGGCTGCTATGTAGTTTCAAACTCACACAAGCATTTTAATTGGTATAAACTTGATGATCATACTCCTGGTGATATAAATGGAAGGATGCTTATTGTGAATGCTGGTTTTGAGCCAGGTGAGTTTTTTAGGGTGCCCGTGTCTGGGCTTTGTGAAAATACATCCTATGAATTTTCATCATGGATGGTTAATTTAACCAAAGAGTATACAAAAGCATGTGGTCGAGGAATCCCTATTGATGTTACCTTTGAAATATGGAACAAATCGAATAAAACATTGCTTGCTAGTGGAAGTACAGGACCAATATATGGTGGCTCAAAGCCAACATGGAGGCAATTTGCCTTAGTCTTTCAAACTAGACCCAATGAAACTTCAGTTATTTTAAAAATTAGAAATAATGGAAAAGGTGGGTGTGGTAACGATTTAGCTCTAGACGATATTGCCTTTAAACCATGTGGTGATAACGTAGTGATTCAAGATAAAAATAATAATCACCATGTTTCTGTAAACCGAGGTTATTTGCCATTTTCAACAACTTTAAAGGTAAAGCCAGATTATGCTGTTTTTTCTAATCACTTCTATCAGTGGCAAAAGAGTGAAGATGGTGTAAATTGGGATGACATTCCTGGAGCCCAAAAGGAGACCTATAAAATTGCACCAACAAGTGTTAGAGTTTTTTACAGAACAAAAGTTGCCGAAAACCCTCAAAATTTGAAGAATGCTTTGTGTTATTCGTATTCAGATTTTTATGAGATAAGTATATCGAAAGACAAGCCCATAGTAGTAAAAAGGCCAGCAGTTAAAGGAATAATTAACATAGAAAAAAAAGAGTGTAATGGGGTAACCTTATCTTTTGAAAAACAAAGTATAACAATAGTTCCCGTATATATCGACAGGAAAAGACTTGCCAAAACATACAAACGCATAATTATTGTAAAGCAGGGCACTAAAATTTGTTTTGATAAAGTTTGGATTGATGGCGCTTTGGGTAAGTTTGTACAAACCAGTGAGGAAATTATAAAAAAGGGGCATCCTGAGGGCTACGTTGTGATAAGCGAAACGGTTTACACCAAAGCAAAATATGGCTATAATGCTGTAACGAGGCGTTATACAATTTATTAAAACTACTAAAAATGTGGTCTAATTTGTAAGTAAAAAGTCAGACCACATCTTTTATAAGTTCTAGCACCCCATTGGGATATCAAATGCAACTATTTTCTCTATGTTTTCATCATGCATGGTGGTAAAAATAACTTTAAAGTAAACTTTATTTATAGATACTCCCGATGATGCATTATTTATGCTTTTACTATCTTTTATAAGGTCAAACCACTCTTCTCCACAATGTATTTTTACAGCCTGTTTGTATTCATCCACATCAACCTTAATGAATTTATTCCAAGCTTTTGGACCATAGGTCATAGTGGTAAACACATTGTTTTTAGTGTTTGCTTTTAAGGGTTCCCAAGCCGAGTAATAATGTTTCCATTCGGTAAGATCGCAATGAGGTCCCTCATTCATAATGGTAATGCTGTTTTCATGACGCTGAAATACCTCAATCTTCTTAAATTTTGAATGATGCCTAATTCGCAATATTTTATTTTCAACAGTTTCACCTAATTCCACAATAGCATCTACTTTGTTTTCAGAATAGGTTGTTGTTTGTGGGTTATCAATCATTTCAGCATTAAGGTTTTCAAACTCTATAGTAAATTCTTCAAAACCAACCCTAAATCGTTTGTTTAGTTTTTCCTCAGAAAGAAAACCGTTAAAAACATACCCTGTGCGGTTATTATGTATATCATCTGTACATGATACCTTTACCCACTGCCCAGAAACAATGTGGTTATTGTCTTGAACATCCAGCTTTAAATGGGTACGTTCAGTAATTTCTAGTTGTGTGCCGTAAACCAGCTTATCAAGGCGTTTAGAATCTTGACTTGGTTTATCTCTTAAAAACAATCCGTTATCGGCGTTTACGTATCTTATTTCTTGTGCATTGGCCATATTGAATACCATCAATACAATAGCCAAATAAATATATTTTGTCATTTTTTTAAATTTTTTTTGATGTTACTATAAAACCTATATTTTGTCAACCTGAATTTATTTCAGGTTCTCATAGCCATTAAGAATAGTTAAGATAAGATTCTGAAACAAGTTCAGAATGACAGTCTCAGTTTTTAAGTAACGTTATTTAATTATATTAATCCATTGCCCTTTAGTTCTTACTAAAAAGTCGTTATCATACATAGCTTCCGCCTGAATTCCCGGTAGGTAATAGCGTCCTAGATAGGAAGCGTTTAACATCACCGAAAATGTTTTGGAGCTATTGGAATTTCCGTTTTTGCTTAAGTCAAAATAGAAATTCACACGGTCGTCTCTTATGTCTGTATAGCGCGCTTGACTAGAGATTGTATTTCCAAAATCGGTAAATCGGGTATTGACTATTTCCCAACCCGAAGGGAATATTTGTGTTAATGCTACATCTTTCACTTCAGAACTTTTAAGGTTACTTACCTTAACTGTAGCTATAAAATCTTGTCCTTGTTTTAGTTCTGCAATATTTATTCTATTGCCTTGTAAATCTTTATAAGAATAGCTTATGTTTAATCCGCGTTGTTCCATTATTTCCTGGCCTAAGGGTAGTTTTCCAGAATTTAAAATACGTAGATAAACCACATTGTTATTATCATTTTTAAAAGATAAATTATTGATGCCATCAATTACATTAATTTCTCTCTGTGCAACGGCGTTTTTGGTATCAATGGTATAAGGTTTTCCATTAACTTTATAACTAAGTTGCATAGCTTTTCCTCCATTGGCGGCTACCATTTTTGCCATTGCCAATAAGCTGTAGGCTGTGGTTTGTGTGCTCATCCATCGGCCGCTTGATAAATCTTTGGCAATACTTTCGGCCAATTCTCTGGTTTTTTCATTTTTGGTGAGTACCATAGTTTCTAGAGCCATAGCTCTATTTCTATCAACCGATCCATAGGTGTGATAATTATATTTGCTAGGTTCAAAATTGATATTGGCTGAATTTAAAATACTTTCACTAGCCTCCTTTTGTCCTGCCAAAGCATAGGCTGCTGCCAATCGCCATTTAGCGTTATTGGATAATTCTGGAAACTCACGCAATCTGTTCATGGATGCCAAATCTGGGCTGCCAGCCAACGCCAAGGTATATAATCTATAAGCTTGCGCTAAGTCTGAGTTATACTGTCTGTAAGTTGGCCTCCAATTTCTAGCAGTCTGTTGCTGGTATTTAACCCAGTTGCTTTTAAAGGTGAGTGGTAATACATAGCCCTTCTTTTCCGCCTCTATCATAAAATGACCAGCATAACTAGTACCCCAATCGTCAGCACTGGTTTCTCCAATCCAATAACTTAGGCCACCATCTGGTCTCTGGAAGTGACCAAGGCGTTTAATGCCGTTTTTAATATTATCCTGAATAGCTTGTTTTTTATCAGCAGTTAAATCAAAAATATCGGTTAAGAATAACTGTGGAAATATACTAGATGTGGTTTGCTCAACACATCCATGAGGGTATTGAATTAAGTATTGAAGTCTTCGGGTAAAATCCATTGGAGGTAAGGTTGAAAACTCTATGGTGGCCTTATTGGTTCCTGTTACGCCAAAGGTTTCAAAAGTTATGCTTTCAGTAGTGATAGTAGTTAATGCTTTGTCAATAGTTTTTGATGTTATAGGGTTAGGATTTACAACATCTAGTTCTACTTTATAACGTGCCGTTTCACCATTCCCAGATGCTAAAACTTCAATGGTGCTTGCACCTTTGGCAGCATTTGTGTCTAGGTTAAAATAAACCATTTGCTCATCGGGTTTTGCAAAGGTTAATTGTTTGGATGTTTCACCAATAATACGAATGTCATTACTTAATTTTAAACTGATATTCACGTTTTTCACTTTGGATTCCATGGCAAAAACAGATACGGGTAAAGTCACTTGTTCGCCAGGACTTAACTTCCGCGGAACCGTGGCTAACACCATCAATGGTTTTTTAACTTGCACCGATTTATCCGCGCTTCCATAAGCTTCTTTTGATGCGTTACCAGCTACTACCATTGTTCTAACAGCGCCAATATAGTTGGGTATTTTAATAGTATGGGTTTTTTGTTCATTGCTGTTTAAGGAAAAAGGTCCTAAATATTTTATAACGGGTTTAAATCTACTTGCTTTTTTCTTTTTACCGGCCGTAGTATTGCCATCACCACCAATGGCAAATACTTGGTCTATACTACCAGAATAAGCTCCAATAACGTCATTAAAAACATCCCATGTTTTTACTCCTAAAGCTTCACGAGCATAAAAACTATTCCAAGCATTTGGTGTTTTAAAGCGGGTTAAGTCTAACAGTCCTTCATCAACCACAGCAATGGTATAGGTCATTGCTTTTTTGTTTTTTTCTGAAACCGTAATATTAAATTCCTGTTCTGGTCTGAGAACTTCAGGCATTGTTATTTCTGGATGCAATTTGGTTTCTGGATTTTCAACCATTATGGGAATAACCCCATAGAGTCTTATGGGTAAGTCGTTTGTTGTTATGGCATGTGGCTGCAATAGAGATATATTCACAAACACATTTGGAGCCATTTCTGATGTTACTGGAATTTCAACTACGGTTTCTCCCTTTTGTGTTTTAACCCATTGGTTTTCTAAAACCTCGGTGCCATTTTCTATGCTTACCAATGCACGCCCTTCATTACCAGATTGAAACGTTATTTTAGCAGTCTCTCCTACGTTATATGTTTCTTTGTCACTTGAAAAAATGAGCATTTTAGCAGCGTCCTTATCTCCAGAACTAGCATTTTGCCACCAGTTTTTGTAAAAATAAGCAGTGCGACCTGTGGCGTGTTTACTAATAGGGTCTTCAACTCTTATTAAATAACGCCCTCTATCATGGTCTGGAACCTTTATGTTAAAACTGGCCTTTCCGTTAATATCTGTACTTATTTTGGAGGTTGAATAGGGTCTGTGGTAACTACTAGATACGTAACTAGACAAATTATCATAGCTAGAATTCCACCACCAGCGCCATTCTATTTTATAGATCTTTACTTCAAGATTGTTTCGTTGCATTGGGTTTCCGTTTGGGTCTACTACTACAACATCAAATACTTGGTTTTCATCTGTAAAATAGGAACCGTAGTTATTCCCTTTTGGAGAACGCAACCCTACAAATGATTTATAAGGGGCATAGGTTTTGGTAAAGGCATCCATAGAAAAGTCACCACCGTTTTCAAATGCTCTAACCAAAAACTGCGCATTTAATAATCCTGGAGTATTCTTTTTAACGTTTAGTTTCGAATTAATTTTTGCAAAACCATCAGCATTTACATTGCCTTCAAAAACATTAAATTCTTCAGAATGGAAGGTTCTTGTTGGGTCAACAAACTCATAATCTTTATAATTTTCAAAACCTTTATGAGAGGTACTGAATTTTGCTTTTACTTCGGCCTTTAAATGTTTTCCTGGAGCACCATGTAGCCATTTTACCTCCAAATTTCCAGTTAATGGTTTTGTAGCTGTTAACATGTCATCTTCAAAATCAATCTTAATTTTTAAACGATTGGGTTTGACTGTTTCAATTTTTAAGGTTTTATTAAATGAGGCACCCCCAACCGATACTTTGGCGTTGTAATTTCCCGTTTTATCTTCTGCAGATGTAGGAACCGTGAATTTGTAAAATCTATTAATGTGATCTCTAGTAATATGCTTGTATACCAACTTTCCGTTAGAGTTGGTGATTTCCATTTTTACAGGATGCTCATTTGGTAATGTATTAGCTTTATCATTGAGCATAAAGGTTAAATGCAAAGTATCTCCTGGTCGCCATACACCACGTTCTCCATAAATATAGCCTTTAAGCCCCCGTTGTAATCTGCTTCCTGAAATATCAAACTTGCTTAATGATAGGGAGTTGCCATCACTTAATTTAACATAGGTGTTATGTTTGCCTTTAGATACTATAGCAAAATTTGCATACTTATCGGCATCTATTATTGTAAGCCCATTCTCATCAGTAATAGCGCTCTCCATTTCTTGTTGCTGGAAATTGTAAAGTTTAATACTGGCATTGGGTTCTGGCTCTGTAGTTAAAATGTTGGTAACAGCAAAGTGGTATGAGTTGTTAGCACCGCGTTTTGCAATGACTCCTAAATTTGAAGCAACCAGGTTTTGAGCAACTATTTTACGGGCATTATAATACGCATCGTGACATGGGTTTTTCTCTTCGCGCCAGTTATATGTATAGTCTTTGTAACGGTACAATAAATCGTCCCAATATTGTTCCTCACGTAATTCTTGCGATTCTTCTGATAAGTCATCAAGGGTTTCTTCATAAAAATCGTCCTCGTAATAATCATCCTCCTTATTTTCTTCTTCGTAATTAGAGGTATTAGAATTTGGTTCACAGTTGTAAAGCGAATAATCTCTGTTGTAGCTCACTTCAACACGGTAAATTGAACCCACATCTGCATTGAAAAACTTGGATAAATCAATGCTATAAGCCTTCCATTTTCCTGTGTTTTCTGCCGCTGTTTGTAACTGTATGGTTTGTTTAGCTATTCTGCGTCCTACTTTTTTTATACTGTACTGGTCATTACTATTTAAGTTGTTGTCTTGTAAAAACTGAAGTACATTATCCTCAAAAATTTTAATAATTCTTATATCAACAGCACTTAAATTCACAGCTTCAAAATTAAATTTCAATTCTTGAGAATTTGGTAAAATAGAACCACTATTAATTAAACGTACCTGAGGTTTTAATGCTTCAAAAGTGATGGTTTGAGTAAATGGTTGTTTAAGCTTAAATCCATCGGTATTTTTGATACCTTGAAAAACATCTACCTGAATATTGCCTACTAATTTGCTATCAGAATAAACCTTTAATATGTTACCATCTACTATGTATTTGGGAGATTTAACGTTTTGAAGGCTCACTAAACCATCAAAGTTTTGTTGCTTTTTTAAGGGGTCTGAAAAATTTATGGATAGGTGTTGTTCTGGAAATTGAACGACTTCAGTTTTTGTTATGGTAAAATTATTTTTGCCAGGAATTACAATGGTATGCTTTCCTTTATTATTGGCTTTTATTGGTTTCCCATGCCATGATACTTCAATGTTGCTATCTTCGATTAATCGGTGAATACTATCAATTTTAAATTCAAAAGCATTACTGTGTTCACTGGCTTCATTAAAAACAATGTTTAGTTTTTTATCGTTTTGTTGGGCAGTAACCAATTGTTTGGCTTGCTCTAAAGAAATAAGGTCTGCAGATTTTATAATCCCATCAATATATTGCCAATTCTTACTGTAAGATTGAAGGTTGTTAGTTACAATTTTGAAATTAGGTGTGATGGTTTTAAACTGAAAAGTGTACGCTTTGTAATTAGAAGGAACACCTTTAAAAATCTCAGATAGTTTTACGGTTACCGTATATTCTGTTGATGGTTCCAAATGTTCATCAGGAATAAAAATCAAAGTGTGGTTGTTGCCTGCCTGTAGTTTTCCATCAACGTGGGGTTGGATAGTTACGATTTTAGAATCAATGTCTTGATTCATTTCCCAACCTTCAAAAGCCTTAGCTAAACTAATTTGAATAGGTTTTGCCACCGAAGTCATTCCAGAAGTAGTATAGCTCACATAGTCTCTGTATTTAAAAATATTATCTGGTTCAATATATATTTTTTTGCAGGATACAATCAATAAGATGGTGCAAACGAAGAAGAAATGATTTTTAAAAGGCATAATATGGTGTATTTGAATGAGCATGGAACACAAGGAACGTACGATGTTTAATCAGTAAGCTTCTATTAATTCTTATCGGTCAGATTGAACATCTAAATTAATAATACTTTTTTTGAAATAACATCAATGTAGTAAGATGTTTCTTGTTAATAAAATTACGCAATTCAATGACGCTACAGACTTTAAGCTTCTGTTAAATTGTTCTTAAAAATTGATTTGAGAATCTAAAAGAAAACAAACATTATAAGTATCTTGTAAAGATTAAAATTTTTAAGATTATGACTGCAGTTTCTACTGATTTTAGTATTAGGACCGTTTTGAATACGTTGGGTATTGAAAGTTTAAATGAAGGCACCTCCACGGGAACTAATAGCTTTTCTACAAATGGTTCTGATAATGTGCCTATTATTGAAAGTTATTCACCTGTAGATGGTCTATTGATAGCAAGTGTTGTAGCAACCTCAAAAAAAGATTATGAAACTGTTATAGACGCCGCTACTGCTGCCTTTAAATCCTGGCGGATGGTGCCTGCACCTCAACGTGGAGAGATTGTAAGACAGTTTGGGGATAAACTTAGAGATCATAAAGAAACGTTGGGTAAATTGGTGTCTTATGAGATGGGGAAAAGTTATCAAGAAGGACTTGGTGAAGTTCAAGAAATGATTGATATCTGTGATTTTGCAGTGGGTTTGTCTCGTCAGTTACACGGATTGACCATGCACTCCGAACGTCCAGGACATCGTATGTATGAGCAGTATCACCCTCTAGGGGTGGTTGGCATTATTTCGGCGTTTAACTTTCCAGTGGCTGTGTGGTCTTGGAATACGGCTTTGGCTTGGGTTTGTGGGGATGTCTGTATTTGGAAACCCAGTGAAAAAACACCACTATGCGGTATTGCATGTCAAAATATTATAGCTGAAGTACTTAAAGAAAATGGCCTCCCAGAGGGTGTTTCCTGTTTAATTAATGGAGATTACAAAGTTGGTGAGTTTATGACCAAGGATACTAGAATTCCATTAATTTCAGCCACAGGCTCCACCAGAATGGGGAAAATTGTAGCACAAGAAGTTGCAGCTCGTTTGGGAAAATCGCTTCTGGAATTAGGAGGAAATAACGCCATCATCGTAACCCCCGATGCCGATATAAAAATGACCGTAATAGGGGCTGTTTTTGGATCTGTTGGTACTGCGGGTCAACGTTGTACAAGTACCAGAAGACTCATTATTCATGAAAGTATTTATAATAAAGTAAAACAGGCTATAGTTGATGCTTATAAACAATTAAATATTGGAAATCCATTAGATGAAACCAATCACGTTGGACCATTGATAGATACTGAAGCTGTAGGTATGTATAATAACGCTTTAGAAAGAGTTGTTAAAGAAGGTGGTAATCTTATTGTTGAAGGTAAAGTCCTTACAGGTAAAGGATATGAAAGCGGATGCTATGTTAAGCCTGCCATTGCTGAAGCTGAAGCTCATTTTAACATTGTACAAGACGAAACCTTCGCACCTATTTTGTATCTACTAAAATATGCTGGGGATGTTGAAAATGCCATTGATATTCAAAATAACGTCGCTCAAGGCTTGAGTTCAGCCATTATGACAAACAACCTTCGAGAAGCCGAAAGATTTCTATCTCACGCAGGAAGTGATTGTGGGATTGCCAATGTGAACATTGGAACCTCTGGGGCAGAAATTGGCGGAGCTTTTGGAGGAGAAAAGGATACAGGTGGTGGACGAGAATCTGGATCAGACGCTTGGAAAATTTATATGCGTAGACAAACAAATACCATCAATTATACTGCAGAATTACCATTGGCACAAGGCATAAAATTTGATTTGTAACCATGCAATATCAACATATATCATTACTCTATTAAACCTTTTTAATTTATTTAAGTCTAAAAAGTTACACTTTGGTACTTCAATAGTAAACAAGGGTTATCATGAACCAAAAATATATTCAGCATTTATACAGGCGTTTAGGTTTTGGAATACAACCAAATGACCTCCATAAACTATTAAAACTAAAACGAAAAGAGGTTGTTAACAATCTTTTTAAAGCTTCAAAGAACATAACACCTCTTGAGTTGGATACATCAGAGTTAAAAAGTTTAATGGGTGACTCCTATATAACCGCAAAACCCAACATTCAAAAGATCCAAAAACTGAGTAGACTTTCTACCCTTAAGTTAAATCATGCTTGGATAGAAAGACTTACCAGTCCAAAAGAATTGATTAGAGAAAAAATGACACTATTTTGGGCGAATCACTTTGTTTGTGAAGACAATAATTTTATATACACTCAAAATTTCCAAAACACATTACGAAAGCATGCCTTAGGGAATTTTAGAGACTTTGTAGTGGCTGTTTCCAAACAGGCCGCCATGACTAAATACTTAAATACCAAACAGAACAAAAAACAAAAACCTAACGAAAATTTTGCAAGAGAATTAATGGAACTGTTCACCCTTGGTGTAGGCCATTATACAGAGCAAGATATTAAAGAAAGTGCCAAAGCATTTACAGGTTACAGTCATAACATGCAAGGTGGCTTTGTATTTAGAAGACGAGAGCACCACGAAGGGCAAAAAACTTTTTTTGGAAAAACAGGAAATTTTAATGGAGACGATATCATTGATATTATTCTAGAACAAAGGCGATGTGCAGAATATATCTGTGAAAAAGTCTACCGTTATTTTGTAAATGATACACTAAACAAAAGCCATGTTCAGGCAATGACTGACGTGTTTTATAAAGACTACAACATTGAAAAGCTAATGCATTTTGTGTGTACATCCAATTGGTTTTATAATGAAGAAAATATTGGCACAAAAATTAAGTCGCCCATAGAGTTTTTAGTTGGTATCAAAACCATAGTACCTGTAGTATTTAAAAACGAAAGACAATTATTGAATTTACAACGTTTAATGGGACAAATTTTGTTAGACCCTCCAAACGTTGCAGGTTGGAAAGGGGGTCAGAATTGGATAGATAGCAATACCATTACGCTCAGATTAAAACTACCATCTCTACTGCTAAATAACTCTTACATATCTAACTCAAGAACTGGGCAAGTAGATAACCAAATTAAAGAAAAGAAACATTTTTTTAAAAGAAATTATGGTGGACGTTTCAACGTAGAAAGTAATTGGAATTATTTTAATCAACAATTTATAAATGTAAACATCAATGAATTAGATAGTTATATTTTAGCCTGTAATTTATCTCCAGTTGCCCAGGGGTATCTAAATACTTTAGAAAAAGTTTCAAAACAAGAGTACTGTGTACAACTAATGTCATTACCAGAATATCAAATGTGTTAATCATGGATAGGAGAAAATTTTTAAAACAGTCAAGTTTAGCTAGTAGCTTATTTTTTATTCCAAGCTTTGTAAAAGCTTTTGAGAATGTAGCTAGTAGTAGTTTAGGTTATAAACGTTTGGTAATAATACAATTATCTGGAGGAAACGATGGATTGAACACCGTGATACCATTCCAAAACGACATCTATTACAAAGAACGAACCTCATTGAGTATAACGAAAAATGAAGTTTTAAGATTAACCGATGAAATTGGTTTACACCCAAGTTTGGCGCCTTTAAATAGGCTTTATGATCAAGGCCTTTTAACCATACTTAATAATGTAGGGTATCCAAACCCAAACAGGTCGCATTTTAGGTCTATGGATATTTGGCAAACAGCGGTAGACTCTAATAAATATTCTCAAAGCGGATGGATTGGAAGATATTTAGATCACTTCGGAGATGCGCCATATACCGCTATTCAAATTGACGAGAGTTTGTCTTTGGCTATGAAAGGTAACACCAAAAATGCCATTGCTACCCAAGATGCAAAAACGCTGTTCAATTTATCTAGAGACCCCTACTTTAAAAGTTTACAACAGCATCAAAATGATACGCATTTAAGCGAACACAATTTAGGGTATTTGTACAAGTCTATGATTGAAGCTCATACCTCAGCTAAGTATATCTATGAAACTAATAAAACGGTCTCATCTAAAACAGAATATCCTAATAATAAGTTTGGTAAACAATTAAAAACCACGGCACAGTTTATTAACTCTCATTTAAACACCAAAGTTTACTATGCCTCTTTGAATGGTTTTGACACCCATGTAAATCAATTACCAACTCAGAGAAGATTGTTAGGTCAGTATGCCGAAGGTATTGAAACCTTTGTACAAGATTTAATAGCTGGTGGTACGTTTAATGACACTTTAATATTGACGTTTTCAGAGTTTGGACGTCGTGTTAAACAGAACGCTAGTTCTGGTACAGATCACGGAACCGCCAATAATTTGTTCATTATAGGAAACCAGTTAAAAAAACCAGGGATTTACAACAAGTTAGCCCGTTTAGATAATTTAGATGATAATGGTGATTTAAAATTTGAAATTGATTTTAGAACCATCTACGCAACCGTTCTTAAAAAGTGGCTAGAAGTAAACGATAAAAAGATTTTAAATAAATCTTTTAAACAACTAAACTTTATATAAAATGAAAAACCCTGTCTCAATGCCGAATTACTCGGGAGAAACAAGGTTATATCATAAAGATTAATAGCAATGCAAATGTAAGAAAAATTAATTAACATTTGTTAACTTAAGGTTAATTATTTTACTAACTGTACTTCACTTTTCTTAATATGCGCATAGATTCTTTGTAAAGATGGTATATTTCATTGCTATGCGCCTTCAAATAAGGTCTAGCTTCTTTAAGTTTATCAATAGCCTCATGAAATAAATTAAGATAACAGATTAAATATGTTGCAGAAAGGTTTCTGAGATCTATTTCTTCGTGTTTTGTGAGTGTGATGCCTTTTTTAAGTTTATCTAAAATGGTATTGTTAGTATTGTAAATATGATGAAGTACTTTTTTATCAAACTGAGGCGGTTCAAATAAAAGTTTAGTATCAATATTATAACTAGCATTATCCTCAAACTTAATAACAGTTTCCTCTAATTTGTAATACTTTTTAATATTATGAAGCCCTAGGTTTACATATTCTACAATCACAAAACTATTGTTATCATAAACTATAGACACTTCATCTAGCGCCGAAAAAAATAGTCTTACTTGCTCGTTAATCAATTCAATATCAACCCTAGAATAAAACACTTCATCTTTTACCTGCTTTTTTTGTCCGGACCAGCAAAGCACAAAATATTCTTTAAACACTTTATATTGCGCGTTAAAGTCTTTGCGTTTATTCATAAAATCGAAAACACCATTTAGTGTGTGCTCAATATTGTTTTGTGCATTGTTTTCTATGGCCGCAACAATTTTAGAATTTACATCTTTTATTTCAATATCAAACACCTTAGGCATGCTCATGCTTCCATCTCTAAAAAACACAGAACCACCATAATATTTCCATATATTCTTTCTAAGTGATGTTAACTTTCCTGTCGGTCGAATAGTAACCAACCCCACTACTTTATCATCAGGTAAATGAGGAAAAGGAATATTCTCATACTGTACAATAGGCGGATTGGTTAAGTATGCGTTAATAAGGTTTTGAATTTTACTATCATCGAAGAAATCAACACCAATAATGTTGTTATCTTCATCTTCAATACCAATAACGATATAGGAGTTGTTGTTAGGATTGCTATTTGAAAGTGCACAAATGTGCTTTAAAAATTTAGCTTTTCCTTCTTTATAACTTATATCAATTTTACGCTTTTTGTCATAAAAACTATTCTCATCATTATGAGCTAAAAGGTGCTTTATAAGTAGGCGTTTATTAATCATGGTTAACCTCTTGAGACTATCTTAATTATTTTCCTTATTGACAATGGTACTACTAGCCTGTGCAGTACAAAACATTAAAACATCTGCAATGTTTACATGTGGAGGTCTAGATATTGCAAAATAAATCACATCGGCTACATCTTCAGCCTGAAGTGCTTTATAACCTTGATAAATTGTATCAGCAATTTTATCACCTTTAAATCGTACCTTAGAAAATTCAGTTTCTACCAAACCGGGATTCACAGATCCCACCTTAATGCCATAAGGATTTAAATCAATACGCATACCTTCGGTTATGGCTAAAACGGCATGTTTACTACCACAATACACATTGCCTTTAGGGTACACTTCTTTCCCTGCCGATGAACCAATGTTTATGATGTGTCCTGATTTCCGTTCTGTCATTCCAGGAATAACCGCTTTACTCACATAAAGTAACCCTTTTACATTGATATCCATCATGGCATCCCAATCATCAATACTGCCCTCGTTAATGGGGTCTAATCCATGGGCATTACCTGCATTATTAATTAGAATATCAATGTTTCTAAATTTTTCGGGTAAAGATTCTATGGCTTTAAAGGTTGCTTCTCTGTCTCTAACGTCAAAGTTTAAAATATGTACATTGGTTAATTTTCCTAAATCTTTTTGAATAGTTTCTAGACGTTCTAATCTGCGTCCGCATAAGATTAAGTTAATGCCGTGTATTGCAAATTCAGAGGCAGTGGCATACCCAATACCACTGGTTGCTCCTGTGATTAAGGCAGTTTTTGTCATTTTTAATCGATATTAATAACTGTTTATCTATTGAGCTAACAGCTTATATGTTTTTTTATGTTATTCATATATAAAATTACTTAAATCAACCTCGATGTCGTATTATTGTTTTACTTTATAGCTTAATGAAACTAGGACAATAAAGTTAGGTGTTAATAGTTAATATTAGAACTTTTTTCAGACTTTAAAAATCCAATTGATAACATTTAAACGTAAAATAAGTATACCTAAAAAAATTAATTATGAATATTTTGAACAAGTTAAGATTAATTCTTCCATTATTATTTTTATCCTTTTTGATTTCATGTAACGATTCTGAATCTTCAGAAATAAATAAAGAAGCACCTACTATTAGTATCAGATTGGTCGATAATCCGGGAGATTACGAAGCAGTTAATGTAGAGATTATTGATGTAATGATTAGAATGGAAGATGAATCAGGAGACGATAATAGCGAAGATACAGAAGATGAAAGTGGCTGGATGTCTTTAGAAGCAGAAAGTGGTATTGTAAACTTACTAGACTTTACAGGAGGTTTTAGCAAGGTTTTGGTTGAAAGATTTCCAATACCAGTTGGAACTTTAAGTCAAATAAGACTCGTTTTGGGCAATGGCAATACTATTGTTATTGAAGGAGAAAATAACCAAAGTGAAACATTTGATCTAAAAACACCCAGCGGGCAACAATCTGGCTTAAAAGTAAAGGTTAATGCTGTTATAGAAGAAGGTTTTACCTATGATTTTATTTTAGATTTTGATGTTGAAAAGTCTATAGTTCATGCTGGTAACTCAGGCAATATTATCTTAAAACCTGTTATCTATGCCAGTGCCGAAGCCAGTTCAGGTATAATTGAAGGTAGTGTATCTGCAGCTATCAAACCAGGTGAAGATTCGTCTCCTAATGTTCCTGCTATAGCCAAAGTTTTAGTGAGTGATCCAGATGGTGATTATGAAATTTCAGCCTTCACTGATGACAATGGAGCCTTTGCGCTTTGGGGTGTTCCTGGAGGAACTTATGACGTTATGATTTCTCCAGCAGATGAAGAAGGTGATTATAATGGAACTAGTGCTAGCGGAGTTGTAGTCATTAACGGTGAGATAACCTCCTTAACAGAGCCGATAGTTTTACCATTAAAACCAGGGGCAATTACAGGTAAAGTTCTCAATGAACTAGCCGAAGGTGTTACTGTAACTGGCTCTATTATGGTGAATGGATCTGCTGTAACCGATAATGTTGATGAAAACGGTATTTTCTTAATTGAAAATGTACCTCCCGGAGTCTATACAGTTACTATTACCCCATCTGAAGGTTCTGGATTAACTGAAGTTCTGCAAAATAATATTCAGATAAACCCAGACGAAACAACAGATTTAGGGGGTATAACATTGCCATCAAGCTAAAATCACATTAATTGATGAAAAATTTTAAGAGCTACATAATTTTATGTAGCTCTTTTTTTTAATCCCATGGTTATAACTCATTCGGAAATATTTTAACCAATTGTTAACAACAATTCACTAAAAAATTTAACAATTTGCAACACTCAATGAAGCTTGCTATATTCGGGCTTTTAAAAATTTAAAAATGATGGAAGAAACAGGTACAATTGATATTAAGACCATTAACGAGAAGATTGAAAAAGAAAGTGCTTTTGTTGATTTACTGATGCTGGAAATGAATAAAGTAATTGTTGGCCAAAAAGGTATGGTAGAAAGATTGCTTATTGGCTTATTGGGACAGGGGCACATTTTATTAGAAGGTGTTCCAGGACTTGCAAAAACACTAGCAATTAACACACTTTCTCAAGCCGTTGACGGAAGTTTTAGTAGAATACAGTTTACACCAGATTTATTGCCAGCCGATGTTGTTGGAACCCTTATATACAATATAAAAGAGAATGATTTCTCTATCAAAAAGGGACCCATTTTTGCAAACTTTGTGTTGGCAGATGAGATTAATAGAGCCCCTGCAAAAGTGCAATCTGCTTTGTTAGAGGCCATGCAGGAGAAGCAAGTGACTATTGGTGATGAAACGTTTATTTTAGACAAACCGTTCTTGGTAATGGCTACGCAAAACCCAGTAGAGCAAGAAGGTACCTATCCGTTGCCCGAAGCACAGGTAGACCGTTTTATGTTGAAAACGGTTATCGATTATCCTAAAATTGATGAGGAACAACTTATTATAAGAGCCAACTTAAAAGGTGCATTTGAAAAAGTAAACCCTGTGGTTTCTATCAAGCAAATTCTTACCGCTCAAAAAGTTGTTCGAGACGTTTATATGGATGAGAAAATTGAAAAATACATTTTGGATATCATTTTCGCTACCAGATATTCTGAAAAATATAAACTAGCCGATTTAAAACCATTGATTTCGTTTGGAGCATCTCCCCGTGGAAGTATCAATTTAGCCACTGCTGCTAAATGTTATGCCTTTATAAAGCGCCGCGGATACGTAATTCCAGAAGATGTAAGAGCAGTGGTTCATGATGTATTGCGTCATAGAATTGGCATTACCTATGAAGCTGAAGCAGAAAATGTCACTTCAGTAGATATCATCAATAAAATAGTAAACGAAATAGAAGTACCTTAAAATTGACAATTGAAAATTGACAATTGATTATTAGTCGGTTAATAGTCAATAATAAATATTCAATAGACAATTGAGAAATGGATACGAAGGAATTACTAAAAAAAGTACGAAAAATTGAGATTAAGACACGTAGGTTGTCTGATCACATATTTGGGGGTGAATATCATTCTACTTTCAAGGGTCGTGGTATGACTTTTAGTGAGGTTCGTCAGTATCAGTTTGGTGATGATGTTAGAAACATCGATTGGAATGTAACCGCACGTTACAATGAACCTTTTGTGAAAGTTTTTGAGGAAGAGCGTGAACTCACTATGATGCTTATGGTAGATGTTTCAGGGTCTGAGTTCTTTGGGACATCACAGCAATTTAAAAAAGATGTGGTTACCGAAATTGCTGCAACCTTAGCATTTTCTGCAACTCAAAACAATGACAAAATTGGATTGATTTTGTTTTCTGATAAAGTAGAACTTTACATACCACCTAAAAAAGGACGCTCACATGTACTAAGAATCATTCGTGAGTTTATAGAGTTTGAACCAGAAAGCAAACAAACTAACATTGCAGAAGCATTAAAGTTTTTAACTAATGTTATGAAGAAAAAAGCGATTGTGTTTGTAATGTCTGATTTTATTGCTGATGCTTATGAGCACACTATGAAAATTGTTTCTGGGAAGCACGATGTTACAGGCATTAGGGTATTTGATAAGCGTGAGGAGGAAATTCCTAATCTAGGAATGGTTCAAATGTTAGATGAAGAAACCGGTGAGTTGATGTTAGTGAATACCGCATCAAAAAAAGTGAGACTTAACTATGGTAAATTCTATAGTGAAAAAGTGAATTATTACAAAGAAAGTTTTACCAAATCAGGTGCAGGAACTATAGATTGTAGAGTAGATGAAAGCTATGTTAAAAAGCTATTGGGGTATTTTAAACGAAGAGGGTAATTTAAGTGACTAGTTAAAAGTGATAAGTAACAAGTTTAATAGTATTTTAAAAAAGAATAAAGCATTGATAGTGACTCTAACTATTGCCTTATGCCTATTTAATAACCTCTTGTTTGCTCAAGTCTCTTCGTCAATCGATTCTACCTCCATTAAAATTGGAGAGCAAATCACTTATAAAATACAAGTTGAAATAGATACAACAGATTTGGTAGTTTTTCCAGAAGGTCAAACATTTACACCACTTGAAATGATTGAATCTTATGATATTGATACTATAAAAAATAAGGACAAGTACAATCTCATAAAAAAATATGGTTTAACACAATTTGATTCTGGAGTGTATACCATCCCATCTCAAAAAATTGTAATTGGAGATAAAACTTTTGTGACAGATTCTTTAAAAGTTGAAGTTAATAATATTGTAGTAGATACTACTAAACAAGGGTTATATGATATAAAGCCAATTATTGAGGTTAAGAAAAAAGGGGGTAATTGGTGGAAATATGTTTTGATTTCACTTTTGATTTTAAGCGTTTTAGGAGCTGTTTTATGGTGGTTTATATGGCGTAAAAAACCATTGACTGAAGAAGAGCAAATAGCGCTTTTACCACCTTATGATAGGGCAAAATTGGCCTTACAGAAATTGGATGAAAGCCATTATTTGGAGCATGAAGAATTAAAAACCTACTATTCTGAGCTAACTTTAATCATAAGAAAGTATTTAGATGAAAAGGTTTACGATCATTCCTTAGAAAGTACAACCGATGAATTAATTTCCAGACTTAAATTGCTAAAAGAAGGCAACCAAATAGATTTGAGTAACGAAACCATAAAGAATATTGAAAGTATTTTAAAACGTGCCGATTTGGTAAAGTTTGCAAAATCGGCTCCCGATATTGCTTTAGCTGAATTAGACAGAAAAACAATTGATGCAGAAATAGACCACGTTAAAGAAGTATTGCCTGAACCAACTGAAGAAGAAAAACTACTGGATGAAACCTACCGAAAAGAATTAGAACGTAAAAAGCAACGTAAAAAAGTAATAATTACAGTTGTTATAAGTGTTTTCCTTTTAGTTGCAACTTTAGCAGGTTTCTCCGTAAAATATGGATTCAATTATGTGAAAGATACCATTATTGGTCATGATAGTAAAGAATTACTAGAAGGCGAATGGGTAACGAGTGATTACGGTTTTCCGCCAATAAACTTATCTACTCCCAAAGTTTTAAAACGCTTTGAATTACCAGTTCCAGATGACGTTAAGGATAAAACTGAAATGACCACTTTTATGTATGGAACCTTGCTGGATCCTTTTAGTATTATGGTAAATACAACAAAGTTCCCAAACACTGGTGAAAATAAAATTAATTTAGAAGCTATTGCAGAAAGCAGTATAAAAGGAATGGAAGCCCAAGGAGCCCAAAATATTACGGTACTTCGTGATAAATTTGCAACCCCTAATGGAGCAGAAGGTTTAAAAACTTACGGGAAACTTAATGTAGTTAATCCCATTACCAAAAAGCAACAAGAAGCAGAATATATATTACTTCATTTTACGGCCGAAAACGTGTTACAGCAAGTAGTCATTACCTACCCAGATAGTGATGATTACGCAGACCAAGTAATAGAGCGTATTTTAAATTCTATTGAACTTAAAAAAGAACAAAGCTAATGTTAGAAGGGATAGAATTTTTAAATAAACAATGGTTCTGGTTGCTTTTGGTTTTACCGCTAGTCATACTTTGGTATGTTTTGAAGCACAAAAAACAAACGGCTGAGTTAAGAATATCTAGTTTAAAAGGTTTTAAACTAACTAACTCTTGGTTGCCAAAACTTAGGCATTTGTTATTTGTTTTAAGACTTATGGCATTAACCTTATTGATTACAGCTTTAGCAAGACCCCAAACGGTTGATGTATCCACTAAAACCAAAACTACCAGAGGAATTGATATTGTTATGGCCATTGATGTTTCAGCAAGTATGTTGGCAAAAGATTTGTTGCCTAACAGGTTGGAGGCTTTGAAAGATGTTGCCGAAGAATTTATAAAAGGAAGACCTAATGATCGCATTGGTTTGGTGGAATATGCTGGAGAAAGTTATACTAAAACCCCCATTACAAGTGATAAAGCCATTGTTTTAAGATCTTTAAAAAGTATTCAATATAATAATATAATCGAAGGCGGCACAGCTATTGGCATGGGACTAGCAACAGCGGTTAATAGATTAAAAGACAGTAAAGCAAAAAGTAAAGTCATTATTTTGTTGACAGATGGTGAAAACAATGCTGGTTTTATAGACCCAATAACAGCAAGCGGATTAGCAGAGGAATATGGTATTAAAACCTACACTATTGGTTTAGGCACCAATGGCATGGCGCTTTCACCCATAGGCCAATTACCCAACGGAAGTTTTCAATATGGACGCATTCAGGTTAATATTGATGAAGAATTACTTAAAGAAATAGCTCAAGCAACTGGCGGTAAATATTTTAGAGCCACAGACAATAAAAAATTGGAAGAAATCTATCAAGAAATTAATAAACTAGAAAAAACTGAAGTAGAAGAATTTAAATTTTATAATTACGAAGAAAAGTATAGACCTCTAGCGTTGCTAGCAGGATTTTTATTATTGTTGGAATTATTGCTGAGATTCTCTGTTTTCAGAAGTTTTGTTTAATAACTAAACGTATACACAAAAAACGAATAGACTATCAAATGTATCAATTAGAAGAGAAAATATGGTTTTGGGCATTACTGATTATTCCAGTAATCACTCTATTCTTTTTGGTGCTTCAAATCTGGAAACATAAAGCGCAGCGTGACTTTGCGGACAAAGATTTGCTAAAAAAATTGAGTCCTAACAAATCACTTTTCAAATCAATATTAAAGACCATTGTCTTAAGTTTGGCTTTTGTGTGTTTAGTACTTGCCATGGTGAACCCTAAAGTAGGCACTAAATTGGAAACGGTAAAGCGTGAAGGGGTTGATATTGTTTTTGCAGTAGATGTTTCAAAAAGCATGTTGGCTGAGGATATTGCGCCAAACCGATTGGAAAAAGCAAAACAATTGGTCACACAAATAATCAATAATCTGGCCAGTGATCGTGTTGGTATAATAGCTTACGCAGGAAGAGCATTTCCACAGTTGCCAATTACAACAGATTATGCATCGGCTAAAATGTTTCTGCAAGGTATGAATACCGATATGTTATCATCTCAAGGAACTGCTATTAGTGAAGCAATAAAACTGGCAACTACCTACTTTGATGATGAAGAACAAACCAACAGAGTACTCATTATCATATCAGACGGTGAAGACCACAGCGAGGAGGCTGCAATGGTTGCAGAAGAAGCTAGTGAAGAAGGCATAAGAATTTTCACAATTGGAGTTGGCGATGTTAAAGGAGGACCAATTCCTATAAAACGAAACGGTGTGGTTCTCAACTATAAAAAAGACAATGAGGGTGAAACCGTTATTACCCGCTTAAATGAAGAAATGCTTCAAGAAATAGCCAAAGAAGCTAATGGAGCTTACATTAACGGAAAAATCACCAAAGACGTAGTTGAAGACATAAAGGAAATTTTAAGCAATATGGATAAAACTGAGTTTGAAGCCAAACAGTTTGCCGATTTCAAAGATCAGTTTCAATGGTTTTTAGGATTTGGTATTTTCTTTTTGTTGCTCGACGTATTCTTGTTAGAACGTAAAACAGCATGGTTAAAAAAGCTCAATCTGTTTAATGAGAATTTATAAATTCTTTAACGAATTAAACATACAAGGTTTTTTATCTTAGAATATAGAATAAAAAATGAAACGTTTAGTAATTATAGTATTAACCTTATTTATTTCTGTCTCTTTTGCTCAAAAAAAAGAAGATAAAGAACAGTTATTGGCTTTAAAAAAGGCTAATAATTATGTGTATGAAGGAAACAATTTAGTAAAAGAAGATGATTTTGTTGAAGGTGAGGCTACTTACAGAAAAGCCCTTTCTGAAAACCCAAACTCTGTTGAGGGGCACTATAACTTAGGAAACGCCTATTATATTAAAGGCAATTACGAAGAAGCGTTGTACCGTCATCAGCAGGTAGTAAACAAAAGTGCATCAAAAGCAGAAAGGCATAAAGCATTTCACAATATTGGTAATATTTTAATGCAGAATAAAAAATGTAGTGAAGCAGTTGAAGCGTTTAAAAGTGCTCTTAGAAATGATACAACTGATGATGAAACTCGTTATAACCTAGCATTGGCTAAAGAATGCGCCAAAGACGAAAAGCAGAATAAAGATCAAAACGAAGACGATAAGAATAACGAACAGAATAAAGAAGATCAAGAAAATCAAGAAGATAATAAAGACCAAAAAGACAAAGAGAAGAACGAAGACGGCGAAAATAAAGAACAAGAAAACGACAACGGCGAGCAAAAGGAAAAAGAAGGAGACAATAAAGAAGATGACCAAGGTAAGCCAAAAGATGAAAAAGAAGACAATGGAAAACAAGGTGATGAAAAAGATGATGAAAAGAAGCAACCTCCCAAGCCACAACAAGGAAAAATGTCTCCGCAACAAATAAAGAACTTACTAGAAGCTATGAACAATCAAGAGCAAAAAGTTCAAGAAAAAATGAATGCTGAAAAGCAAAAAGGAATAAAAGTAAAAACAGATAAAGACTGGTAATTAAAGTTAGAATGCTGAAGTTGGAAAGATGAAGTTAGTTAAAAACATAACAATATTAATACTGCTATTTATTTCAAGTATTGCTGTGGCTCAGGTGAAATTTGAAGCCAAAGTTAGTAAACAAAAACTTGGAGTTAATGAGCGCTTACGTATTGATTTTGAAATGAATCAAGACGGAGATAATTTTAACCCGCCTAGTTTTTCAAACTTCACGGTTGTGGGTGGACCAAACCAATCTGTTAGTAACTCTTGGGTTAACGGCGTGAGAACTTATAAAAAAACCTACAGTTATTTTTTAGCACCCAAAAAGCGCGGAACTTTTACCATCTCCCAAGCCTCAATTACTATTGACGGTGAAATTTATAAAACCACACCAGTAAAAATAGAAGTTACCGCAGCCGTTGAAGTTCCAAAAGATCCAAATGACCCTAATTATGTAGCTGCAGAGAATATACATTTGGTGGCTGAAGTTTCAAAAACAAATCCTTATTTAAACGAAGCTATCACGGTTGTTTATAAACTATATGTATCGCCCAAAATAGCAGTTGATAACTGGAATGAATTAGATAGCCCAAGATACAACGATTTTTGGAGTCAGAATTTAGATGTTCATAATGAGAAAGCTGTCAATACTACTTATAAAGGAGAGGATTACAGATATGTTATTTATAAAAAGGCTGTACTATACCCTCAAAAAAATGGTAAACTAAATCTTGAGCCTTTAACTTTAGACGTTTCTTTAAGAGTGCCAACTAACAGACGTGATATTTTTGGAAGCCGACTAATGACCCGTGTGAACAGAACTATTTCTGCTGGTAATCAAGTTATTAATGTAAAACCTTTACCAGAAACTGGAAAACCTCAAGATTTTACTGGTGCTGTAGGTGATTTTAGTTTAAATGTTAGTGCTTCAAAAACAGAACTAGATGCAACCGAGTCTCTACAAGTAAAAGTTTCAGTTACAGGTAAAGGAAACTTAAAGTTATTTAAACTTCCAAAAGTATCTTTACCAAGCTCATTGGAAGTGTATGAGCCTGAACATAGTGAACGTGTTAGTACTAATTTATCTGGAATGCAAGGGAATATTTCCGATAGTTATACCATAGTACCTCAGTACAAGGGCAAATATCCAATACCAAGTATTTCATTTTCGTATTTCGATTTAAAAACTGAAACTTACAAACGACTTTCATCTAATGAAATTGTGATTAATGTTCAAAATGGTCCATTGTCAAGTAATACAGGTTCTAATAATGCATCTGTTGTTACCAACAAACAAGCTATTATACTCAACAGCGACCAGTTTTCATTTATTAAAACGCAAACCAATTTTAGTAGTATCACTACATCACATTTCTTTAAAACGAACGCTTTTTGGACTATGCTATTAGCACCATTTTTTGTAATTCCATTGGCTATTGTGGTAAGAAAAAGGAAAGCCACTAGAGATGCCGATGTTTATGGTAACAAAATAAGAAAGGCCGATAGATTGGCTAGAAAATATTTAAAAGGGGCAAAAAAATCACTGGGTCATAAAGAAGTGTTTTATATAGCTCTTGAAAAGGCATTACACAACTACTTAAAAGCAAAGTTACATATTGAAACTAGTGAGTTTAGTAAAGACCGTATTACCCAGCTTTTAAATGATAAGCAAGTTAATAATGCTGTGATAGGCGATTTTATAAATATTATTGAAAGTTGTGAGTTGGCAAGGTATACACCTATAGACAATGTTACAATGCAAGAAGACTATGAAAAAGCAGCAAGAACCATTTCATTAATTGATAAACAAGCACGCTAAAATGAAAGCCATTTTTTTAATAATATCGTTTTTGTTTAGTTCTTTGCTCATAGCTCAAAACCAATCGTTATTTGAAGAAGGAAATGCTCTGTATAACGAAGGTAAATATGCTGAGGCTATTGATAAATATATGGCCATTCTAGAAAGTGAAAAACATTCAGCAGACTTATATTTCAATTTAGGAAATGCCCACTATAAATTAAATAACATAGCACCAAGTATTTACTATTATGAAAAGGCATTACAGTTAGAACCTAATGACAAGGATATAAATAATAATATTGCCTTTGCAAGAAACATGACTATTGATGCTATTGATGTTATTCCAGATACTGGATTTTCAAGGTTATTAAAAGGGATTACAAACACCTTTAGTTTTGATAATTGGGCAAGAGTGTCAATAGCACTAGTCTTTTGTTTTGTACTACTTTTTTTGGTTTATTATTTTGCATTTTCAACACTAATAAAACGTCTTACATTTATAAGTAGTTTAGTATCATTGTTTTTGGTATGTGTAACTTTAGCTTTTGCATTTTATAAGTTTAATCTAGACAAAAAAGATAATCCGGCTATTATCTTCACACAAGAGGCCAAAGTTAAAAGTGACCCAAATGTGAGAAGCGATGAAGTATTTAGACTACACGAAGGCACCAAAGTTCAGGTGGTAAATAGTTATAATAATTGGAAAAAAATTGAACTATCTGATGGTAAAACAGGATGGATAGTTTCAGAAGATATTAGGCTGCTAAACGAGTTTTAAAGTAAATATGCAATAAAAAGCATATATTTGTTATTTACCGAAACTCTAAACTTGTGTCAAGACAAAGCATTTCAATTTTTCTATCACTAATATTTTTGGCTTTTTTAACAATGCCAACAATCATCACATTGGTAGATGATTCTGTTGACATTTCAATTTTTTACACCTATTCTGAGGAAGAAGAAAAAGGTAGTGAAAAGAGTAAAGATGCCGAAAAACTATTGTTTGAGAGTCCTTGTCCTGAAACTGTTTTTTCTAGCTTCAAACCCGACAGTGAATTAGAGTATATCTTTAACGCATATTCTAAACCTCATCTAAATATTATATCTCCCCCTCCCGAAGAAACCATATTATAAAACAGGTTTTAAAGGGCTTGTTGTTTAGCCTTAATTCAAAAAAAATTAATCACTCGTAGCTGTTTGTTATGGGTAAAAGTTATTTATAATATGTTTAAAACAATTAAAAATGATTTACCGGCAAGTATTGTCGTTTTTTTCGTTGCACTACCTTTATGTTTAGGTATTGCATTAGCAAGTGGTGCCCCACTATTTTCTGGATTAATAGCAGGAATTATTGGTGGTATCGTAGTGGGATCGTTAAGTGGCTCTAAAATAGGTGTAAGTGGACCTGCTGCAGGGTTAGCAGCTATAGTATTAACAGCTATAGGAACGCTTGGAGGTTACCAAAATTTTTTGGTGGCTGTAGTTTTAGGAGGTATTATTCAATTACTATTTGGTGTTTTAAGAGCAGGGGTTATAGGTTATTATTTTCCTTCTTCTGTTATTAAAGGTATGTTAACAGGTATTGGTATTATCATCATACTAAAACAAATTCCCCATTTTTTTGGTTATGATGCGAACCCCGAAGGTGATTTTGCATTTTTTCAAGTAGATGGAGAAAATACATTCTCAGATCTTTTTAAAACTCTTAAATACATAACTCCTGGTTCTGCATTAATAGGAATCATGGGCTTAGGTATTTTAATATTATGGGAGAAGGTACTAACCAAGAAGGCAAAAATATTTAAATTAATTCAAGGACCTTTAGTGGCAGTTGTTGTGGGTATTATTTTTTACGCAATAACAAAATCAAATGACACCTTAGCTATTGCTCAATCTCATTTAGTAACAGTTCCAATACCAGAAGATACAAGTTCATTTTTTGCACAGTTTAGTTTTCCTAACTTTAGTGTAATTACAAAACCAGAGATTTGGATAGTAGCTTTTACAATTGCCTTAGTTGCAAGTCTAGAAACTCTCCTTTGTGTTGAAGCTACAGATAAATTAGACCCGCACAAAAACGTTACACCTACAAACAGAGAGTTATTGGCTCAAGGCACTGGTAACATTCTTTCTGGATTAATAGGAGGTTTACCAATTACTCAGGTAATTGTAAGGAGTTCTGCCAATATACAATCTGGAGGTGTTTCGAAAATGTCTGCTATAATTCATGGTTTTTTCTTGTTAATATCGGTCATAGTAATACCAAAACTATTGAATATGATTCCTTTGTCTGTACTAGCAGCCATTCTTTTGGTTGTTGGTTACAAATTAGCTAAACCAAAACTTTTCAAACAGATGTATGACCTAGGTTGGAAACAGTCTGTTCCGTTTACCGTAACAGTTCTAGGAATTGTTTTTATAGACCTCTTATACGGTATTGGCCTTGGGCTTGGAGTTGGTATAATTGTAATACTGTTAAAAAGTTACCAAAATTCACACTTTCTTCACATTGAAGATAAGAGTAATGGGAAACACAAAATAAAGATGTCTTTTGCTGAAGAAGTAACCTTTTTTAACAAAGGAGCCATCTTAAAAGAACTTGATAGTTTACCAAGAGATACCTATTTAGAACTTAATCTTATGAATACGCGATATCTGGATAATGATGTCATTGAAATTCTAGAAGATTTTGCAGTAAAAGCGAAAGAACGCCATATAGATATAAAATTAGTGTCTAAAAGAGGTGTGGTGGAAAATCCGGAGAGTTTTATAGAGTTCTTCAGAACTAGACCAAAATCCAATTTAAGCTTAAGTTAAAAAGATATGAAAAATAAAGCATATAAAATATTGGTACTTTCAGATTTAAAAAATAGCTCTGATACCATTATGAAAACCACTGCCAACTTAGCTAAAATGATTGGTGGTGATATTGATTTATTGCACGTCAAAAAACCTGTAGATGTTGTTAAAAACGAGAATCAACTTTCTTCAATGCGCAATATCAACAGAGATTACATAAAGAGTAGAAATCATATTGAAGATGTTATAAAATCTGTTGATAAAGATTTAAACATAAGTTATTCTTTAACCTATGGTAACATAAAGCAGATAATAGAAGAACATATAGATAAAACTAATCCGGATATAATTGTTTTGGGTAAAAGACGTTTTAATTCGTTAAAGTTAGTTGGTGATAAACTTACAAGATTTATCCTAAAAAAACATAATGGTTTGGTTCTTGTAGCTTCAAATAAATATGTTTTAAAATATGATGAAAACATATCTCTAGGTGTACTAAACAACACAGAACAACCTTTTGAAAACTTAGCAAAAGAGTTAATGGAGATATCTCAAAAGCCTATAAAATCTTTTAAAATTACCAAAGCTAATGAGTCTGAATTTGAAAGTAAAGAATCTGAATTTAAGAAGTTGATAGAATATGTTTTCGAGCCAAATGACAATGTTTTAAGTAACCTCTCTAAATACATGACTAAAAGTAACATTGATCTTTTGTGTGTAAATAGGCATACAACAGCTTCAAATAAATTAGGGAATTTAGATTTAGATGGCGTGTTAAACAAAATGAATACTTCTATAATGTTTGCTGGAAAATAACTAAATAATTAAAGTAATTTTGTTATCAGCTAGTTGTGCTTAATGATTAATAATATCTTTAAATTTAAAATCATACAAGAAGTTAATAAAGAAAAATCAGTTAGGGTAAAGATAGTAGTATTAGGAACATGCCTTTTGCTATCACTGTTTGCTCAAGCTCAGGACAGTAATTTTGGTAATTGGTTAATTTACATTGGAAATAAAAAACTAAACCAAAACTGGAATATTCATAACGAAGTTCAATACAGAAACTACAATACTATTGGTGATTTAGAACAACTACTTCTTAGAACGGGATTAGGTTATACTTTTAATCAAGGCAATAGTGATGTATTATTAGGATATGGTTATATACTTTCTGAGAATTATATTGGAGATTCAGATGATAAAGTGTCAATTAGTGAGCATAGATTTTTTGAGCAGTTTATATCAAAACAGAAAATAGGTAACGTTGGATTGACCCATAGATATAGGTTTGAGCAACGATTTGTTGAAAGTGATTTTAAAATGAGATTTCGCTATTTTTTAGCTTTTAAAATCCCTTTTAAAAACAAAGAAAAAGCCAATAGTAAACTTTATATTTCTGCCTACAATGAAATATTTTTAAATACCAAAAGTTCAGTTTTTGATAGAAATAGAGCTTATGCTGGTCTGGGGTATGATATATCCCAAAACCTTAGAGTAGAAGCTGGCTACATGAACCAATTTTTTGAAAGAGGAGGCAGAGATCAGTTTAATTTAATAACCTTTTTAAATTTTTAGTTTTGTAAGAAAATTTGAAAAGTATTACCTTTTAAGTTCACTATTTAATTCAACTAAATAATCAACTATAATGAAAAATTTGTTCTCCAACATTAAGGGAGATGCTTTTGGTGGTATTACTGCTGGTATTGTAGCTTTACCTTTAGCATTAGCCTTTGGGGTGTCTTCTGGTTTAGGGCCAAGTGCGGGACTTTACGGAGCTATTTTTATTAGCTTTTTTGCAGCACTTTTTGGAGGAACAAGTACACAGATTTCTGGACCAACAGCTCCTATGACCGCTGTTAGTATGGTAATTATTGCCGGTATTATTGCTGCTAATGATGGCGACGTCAATAAGGCTTTACCAGTAATACTCACAGTATTTTTGTTAGCAGGACTCATGCAGATAGGTTTGGGGGCTTTAGGTCTTGGTAAATACATAAGATATATTCCATACCCAGTGGTATCTGGCTTTATGACAGCCATAGGTGTTATTATACTCATTACTCAAATTTTACCATCGCTGGGTTATTATCCTAAAGAAGATTTGGAGTATGTTAATCAATTTAAACCACAATCTGAGGAGATTATATTAAAGAATATTCTTAGAGAAGAAGCTGGCGAAGGTGTTTTGGTATTGGAAAATTTTAAAGAAACCATAACCCGCGCAGAAAAAATTACAGAAGAAGACATTTTAAGAGAGAGTAAAACCTTAGCAGGTAAAAAAGCCTCGGGAGTTTTAGGTACTATTAAAGTTTTACCAAGAGCTTTACAAAACACTAAATGGTTAGAGTTGGCATTGTCTATAGGTACTATAATTATCATATATGGATTTAAACGAATCACTAAGCTAATTCCTAGTACTTTGGTAGCACTTATTGTTATGTCTGGAATAGCTATTGGTTTTGGTTTAAATTATAGACCAATTGAAGAAATTCCCAGTGGCTTGCCAATTCCAAATATTGAAATATTCACTCAATTTAAGTTAAGTAGTCTAACACCATACATTTTTACGGCACTAACGCTATCATTATTAGGAGCTATAGATTCTTTGTTAACCAGTGTAGTTGCAGACAACATGACAAAGACCAAACACAAGCCAAACAAGGAATTGGTTGGACAAGGTATTGGTAATAGTATTGCGGCAGTTTTTGGAGGTATTCCAGGAGCAGGAGCAACCATTCGTACAGTTGTAAATATTACTTCAGGAGGAAAAACCAAACTATCTGGTATGATAGCTGGTTTGTTATTATTTGTTATTTTACTGGGTCTGGGACCAGTGGCATCAAAGATTCCTGCTGCGGTTCTTGCAGGTATTTTAGTTACTGTTGGTATCGGGGTAATGGATTATAAAGGTTTAAAGGCTATTCCTAATTTACCAAAAGACGTTAGTATTGGTCCTGTAAAATTCAGTATGGAAGTAGTCATCATGCTAACTGTTTTAATTTTGTCTACTTTTTGGAACTTAGTTTATGCTGTAGGTATAGGGTTGGTTATTGCTTCACTAATGTTTATGAAAAAAATAGGAGATCTAACAGCAGAACGCTCTGATGTAAAACCACTTAAAGAAGAGACTTGGGCAGATGAGTTTGGTTTTCCTGAAAACTTAAAAGAAGAAGTATTTATTAAACATATTAAGGGCCCTTTGTTTTTTGGGTCAACAAGTGAATTTCAACAATTAGCTGCTCAAATACCCGATACAGCAAAAACTGTTGTAATTCGTTTTGATCGTATGCAATATATGGATCAGACTGGTTTATATGTTCTAGAAGACATATTATTAGATTTAAGAAAAAGAGGGGTAGATTTCTTGTTTGTTGATTTATTGCCACAACCAAGATATATGATGGAAAGAATTGATATTATTCCAGATTTTGTGCCTGAAGAGCATATTTTTGACACTTTTAATGAGTGTATGAAATGGATAAAAGAAAATGTAAAAGATAGATATTAATTGAATTAATTAAGACAAAATATTATGAAAGCACACACGCAAGAAACTCAAGCAACAATGACACCAGAAAAGTCATTACAGTTCTTAAAAGAAGGTAATGAAAGGTTTGTAAAGAACTTAAAAGCTAATAGAAATTTATTAGAACAAGTTAATGACACAAAAGAAGGGCAATTTCCTTTTGCAACAATTTTAAGTTGTATAGATTCCAGAGTTTCTGCAGAATTAGTTTTTGATCAAGGATTAGGAGATATATTTAGTGTAAGAATAGCAGGAAACTTTGTTAATGAAGATATTTTGGGTAGCATGGAATTTGCTTGTAAACTTGCAGGTACCAAGTTAATTGTAGTTTTAGGACATACCAGTTGTGGAGCTGTTAAAGGCGCTTGTGATAATGCCGAAATGGGTAATTTAACTAAACTCATACAAAAAATTACACCAGCAGTCAATGCGGTAACAGAACCAAAAGATGAAAGTTTGAGAACCTCTAAAAATTTAGATTTTGTAGATACAGTTTCTAAAAAGAATGTAGAGTTAACAATAGAAAGAATTCATAAGGAAAGTCCTATTCTTGATGACATGGAAAAAAATGGAGAAATAAGAATCATTGGAGCCATGTATAATATAACTACAGGAGCCGTTGAATTTTATGACTAAGCAAAAACTTATTTAAATGTTTTAATGCCGCTTATAAGCGGCTTTTTTTTTATGCCTTATTGTTCATTACATCATTATCGGTCTTAGTAGATTCTTTATTTTCAAACTCTAAGATATAAGGTAAAACAACAGGCACAATAGCCTTAACATGAGTATACAAAATAGAATTCTCTAAATCATCTTCATTAGCAAAGGGAATAGATTTATTAAACTTATCAAAAACAATAAGAATTACGCTCAATATAGCAGCAATTTTCAGAGCTCCAAAAACACCTCCTAGAATTTTATTAACGAATCCTAAAAAAACAAAATCTGCTATTTTTGTAAGGGCTTTTCCAGCTAAAAAAATAACTACCACAATTACAACAAAGGTCATGGTAAAGGCAACAATATTGATGTATTTTAATTCCCAGTCAACTTTTTCAACCAAATAATCGGCTGCAAAATTACTAAAGTGAATAGCACCCCAAACTCCAGCTACTAATGCCACTAAAGAGGCTATTTCAACAAAAAGTCCTTTCATCAATCCTCTAATAAATCCATATAAAATTAAAGCCCCTAAAATGATGTCTATTACACCCATAATATTTCAATTTAAACAAATATAAATAAGAGTCCCTAGTTTATTAACTTTGCAGCTTAAAAATTAGTATGTCTAGAGATGAACAGTTAAAGGCTCGTTGGGAGCAAGTAGTTGAGAAATTATCAATTCAATTTGCTGATGGAGATACTATAGACCTTGATGCTATTATTTATTTAATAGGGGTTCAAGAGCTTGGTCAATTGAATAGAACTTTTAAAAAAGACCAGAAGCTAGACCTCATGCACATAGCTATTTGCAAACTGTTGGTGCCCTATGGCTATTACGAGTTAGATTTTGTAGATTCTGATGGATGGCCACACTACAAGATGTTGGAAAAATTACCTCATTTAAAAGCGGGAGAACAAAGTGTACTTATGAAAGAGGCTATAGTAAACTATTTTTTAGAAACTGAGTTTATAGATTAACTTTTATTAAATTTGCCCTCTATTTTGAATTTATATCATGATTGATAAGTTAAAAGAGCTCATATCAGAAGCAGAAACATTTTCAGCCCAAACAAAAGAAGAGGTAGAAGCGTTCCGTATAAAGTACTTAGGTAAAAAAGGATTGTTAAATGACTACTTTGCCGAGTTTAAAAACGTAGCAAATGAGCAAAAGCGTGAGTTTGGTCAAACTATAAACCAGCTTAAAAAAATAGCTGAAGAAAAAGTAAAATCCTTAAGAGATGAGCTTGAAAGTAAGGAAGAGGTTAAAGGTGTTTACGGTGATTTATCACGACCAGGAGAGCCTATTCAAATAGGAGCGCGTCACCCAATCTCCATAGTGAAAAATCAAATTATAGATATTTTTTCACGTATTGGTTTTAATGTAAGTGAAGGTCCAGAGATTGAAGACGATTGGCACAACTTTACGGCCTTAAACTTACCAGAATATCACCCCGCTCGTGATATGCAGGATACCTTTTTTATTCAAACCAATCCTGATATACTTTTAAGAACACATACCAGTTCGGTTCAGGTGCGTTACATGGAAAATAATAAACCACCTATTAGAACCATTTCTCCTGGTAGAGTGTATAGGAATGAAGCCATTTCTGCAAGATCGCACTGTTTTTTCCATCAAGTGGAAGGATTATACATTGATAAAGACGTAAGTTTCGCAGATTTAAAACAGACATTGCAATATTTCACAACCGAAATGTTTGGTAAGTCTGAGATTCGTTTGCGTCCATCGTATTTTCCTTTTACAGAGCCAAGTGCTGAGGTTGATGTGTATTGGGGTTTAAAAACTGAAACTGATTACCGCATTACCAAAGGTACTGGTTGGTTAGAAATTATGGGATGTGGTATGGTAGATCCTAACGTTTTAGAAAATTGCGGGATTGATTCTAAAGAATACTCTGGTTTTGCATTTGGTATGGGTATAGACCGTATAGCCATGTTATTACATCAAATTGGGGATATTCGTTTGTTAAGTGAAAATGATGTGCGTTTCTTAGAACAGTTTAAATCGGCTTTATAATTCCTACCTTTTCTTAACACGTTCAAAAGTTATCTTTAAAACATACCTAAAAGAAACTCACCTTTGGCTATCTCCAACAGGAGATTTTCTGAAACCACAAATTTGTTGTCACTTTTAGAACACACTTAGCATACTCCTCTAAACTAAAAGAATCAATAAAGTTTGATTCTTAAGGCTTAAAAAATATTCAATTTTTTAGCAATATTGTGTCCTGAACGCTTATAAGTGACTTTGGTGCCTTTAACACAAAAATCATAGTTACCACTAGCTTTAGTTTCTTTAACAGACAAGAGTATGACATCTTCCACATCACATTTAAAATCTTTGGCTACTTTCTTTTTTACGTGTTCTATGGTAGCACGTCCTTTTTTTAGCTGATTTTGAATTTTTTTATCAAGGTTAGGTTCTTCAAAATCTAAGGGTAAATTACAGACTGTTTCGTTTGATGATTCCAGTTTTTGAGTTTCTTCTTGTTTAGTTGCTTGAGGTTTTACTAAATCAATATATTCCCAAGTAAAGTCGGCCTTTAATAATACACGACGACCATCTTCTGTTTTAACAATATGGTTGTCCTGAGAAAAACTTAAAAGTGAAATAAAAAAGAATACTGTGATGAGAAATGATTTCATGATTATAAGAAAATATAAATTTTGTGAAACTCAAAAGTACAAATTTTGCATACATTTGTTTTATGCAATTCCCTAAAAAACTTGAAGACAAACTAAATCATCGAAAGGTAAATAATGCTTTGCGAACGTTAAAAAATCAAAATAATCTCATTGACTTTTCATCCAATGATTATTTAGGGTTTGCAAAAAACCATACCATTTTTGATAACGCCCATTATTACTTAACCGGACATAACATAAAGCAAAACGGCGCTACAGGATCGCGGTTGTTATCAGGAAATCACAGTCTATATCCTGTTGTTGAAAGTATTTTAACCAATGTTCATAATAGTGAAGCAGCCCTCATTTTTAATTCGGGCTACAATGCTAATGTAGGATTCTTTTCGTCTGTTCCTCAAAAAGATGATATAATTATATATGATGAGCTAAGTCATGCCTCTATTAGAGATGGCATTGCTTTAAGTCATGCCAAAGCCTATAAGTTTAAACACAACAACTTAGAACATCTTTCTGAGATGCTGAAACGAGTTCAGCATGACAATGATACTTATGTAGTCACCGAATCTGTTTTTTCAATGGATGGTGATTCTCCGGAATTAGTAAAATTATCTGAGTTATGCAGAAAACATAATGCTTATTTGGTGGTTGACGAAGCTCATGCGGTTGGTGTTTTTGGAAATAATGGTGAAGGCCTCGTTCAGCATTTAAAACTAGAAAACTATGTTTTTGCACGTTTGGCAACTTTTGGAAAAGCTCTTGGGTGCCATGGAGCCGCTATTTTAGGAAATGAACAGTTAAAACAGTATTTAATTAATTTTAGTAGAAGTTTCATTTATACTACGGGTTTACCACCTCACGCTTTGGCTACTATACAATCCGCCTATTCAGAAATGTCAGTTACAGACCAAAGACGTAAATTACTTCAAAACATTGTCTATTTTAAGAACGGTATCTTGAATAACAAACTGCATGATGTATTTATTGAAAGTCATTCAGCCATTCACTGTTGCATTATTTCAGGTAACGAAAATGTAAAATTTATTTCAGAAAAACTTCAAAGTAAGGGGTTTGATGTTAAACCTATTTTATCTCCAACAGTTCCTGACGGTCAGGAAAGACTGCGTTTCTGTTTGCATAGTTATAATTCTGAAAAAGAAATTATGGAAGTTCTAGCCTTACTTGGTACTTTTGTCAAAGCATGACAACAACTTTTAGAACTTTAGCAAAATACACCTATTCCTCGGAAGCTCAAATTATTAAAGGCCGATTAGAAGCAGACGGAGTACAGGTGTTTTTGTCGGATCATATTACCATTAATACAGATCCATTGGTTAGTAATGCTATTGGAGGAGTTAAATTAAAAGTACTTTCAAGTCAATTTGATGAAGCCAAAGACATTCTTGATGCTATAGAAACATATTCAATTAATGATGAAGGGAATGCTATTCACTGCCCAAACTGCCAGAGCGATAAAGTTGAATTATTTTCTTCGGTTAAAGATTTTAAATCGCTATTCTGGTTTATTTTTGGACTTTTATTTTCAACACTTCCGTTCTATACAAAATATAAGTATAAGTGCGAAAATTGTAAAACAGAATTCAATTTAGAATGAACACATATTTCATAACAGGTATATCCACCGATGTTGGAAAAACAATCGCCTCGGCTATTATTACCGAAGTATTAGAAGCTGATTATTGGAAGCCCGTTCAAGCCGGAGATTTGAATAATTGTGATACTAAAAAAGTGCAAAAACTGGTATCAAACTCCAAATCAAGATTTCACCCTAATAGTTTTGCTCTAAATACACCCATGAGTCCGCATGCCTCAGCTGAAATTGATGGAGTTTCTGTTAAAGCATCAAAGATTAAGCGTCCTGAAACTACAAATCATTTAGTGATTGAAGGTGCAGGAGGACTTCAAGTACCAATTAATGACACAGAAACTATTCTAGATTTAATACAACCCGAAGACAAAATTATTGTGGTATCGCGCCACTATTTGGGTAGCATAAACCATAGTTTACTAACCATAAATGTATTGAAAGACAATGGATTTAAGGTAGCTGTTATTTTTAGTGGAAATGAACACCCATCAACAGAGGGAATTATAAAAAAAATGACCAACGTCACCGTTATTGGAAGAATAAACGAAGAACCCTATTTTGACCAAAATGTGATAAAAGAATATGCTAATTTATTTAGGGATAGTTTGAAAGCAATATGAGTTTAAAACAACGTGATAAAAAACATATTTGGCATCCCTTAACACAGCATAAGTTGCACCCAGAAGCTATAGCCATAGTTAAGGCAAAAGATTGTATACTTTATGATGAAGATGACAATGAGTATATCGATGCTATTGCTTCATGGTACACCTGCATGTATGGGCATTGTAACGACTATATAATTGATAGAGTTACAGCCCAAATGAAACAATTAGATCAAGTTGTTTTTAGTGGTTTTACGCATGAACCGGCGATAAAATTATCGGAAGAGCTTATTAAAATCCTTCCTAAAAATCAAGAAAAAGTATTTTTTAGTGATAATGGCTCTACTTCTGTTGAGATAGGTATTAAAATGGCGTTACAATACCACTCCAATAAAGGCAGTAAACGCAATATTTTAATCGCTTTTGAAGATGGTTTTCATGGAGACACCTTTGGAGCTATGAGCGTTTCTGGCCTATCCGTTTACAACGGACCTTTCGAAGAATTTTTTATTACGGTTGAACGCATTCCAACACCAAATGGAACCAATAATCAAGACGTTCTCGACAAACTAAAAAACATCATCGAAAACAACAAAGTAGCTGGATTTATCTATGAACCATTAGTGCAAGGGGCAGCCGCTATGAAGATGTATGATATAAATGGTCTAACTGATATCTTAAAACTTTGTAAAGAAAATAATATTATTACTATTGCCGATGAAGTAATGACAGGTTTTGGTAAAACAGGCAGTTATTTCGCTTCAAAACAATTAGAAATAAAACCAGATATTATTTGCTTAAGTAAAGCCTTAACCGGAGGTTTATTACCTATGGCAATTACATCTTGTTCTCAGGAAATATACAATGCCTTTTTCAGTGATGATATTGGCAAAGGACTTTTTCATGCGCACACCTATTCTGCTAACCCTATAGCTTGTACTGCTGCCGTGGCAAGTTTAGAGCTATTACAATCGGATGAAATTCAGAATTCTATTAAAGCCATAATAAAATCACACAAAAAGTTTGGAGAACGAATTGTAAATCATTCGAAGGTTAAATCTATTAGGCAGACTGGCGTTATTTTTGCTTTAGATTTAGACATTGAAATGGAGCGTTATGGCAACCTTCGTGATAAGTTATTGAACTTTTTTATGGATAATGGTATTTTTCTGCGTCCGCTAGGTAATACCATTTACATACAAGCACCCTATACCATTTCTCAAAAACAATTAGAGAAAATATACAAAACCATTGAACAGGCTCTGGAAATAATATAAATTTGCCAGTTGATGTCACCCTGAATTCGTTTCAGGCTCTCATCAAAAAAATTAAGATGCTGAAACCATCCTGATATTAATCGGGACACCATGAAAAAAATGTATAAACCAATTTCTATTACTGCTGTTGCTTCTATTTCGTCTTTAGGAAAAAACCATGAAGAGGTTTGGAAAAATTACAAGAACAACAATCATTGTATTTTAGAAAAAATATTTCAAGGAAACAGCGCGTTGGTGGCTTCCATTTCTGAGGATAACAAAAAGGAAATTGAGAAATTAAAGTTGTCAGACAGTAAATACAAATCGTTGGATGATACGGTACTTTACGCCATTTACGCTTCACGTGAGGCAGTAAAACAAGCTGGTTGGAAATCTTCCGAAAACTTCGGAATTAATATTGGGTCATCCAGAGGAGCCACATCTCTTTTTGAAAATTACCACAAAAGTTTTTTAAAAAATAACAAGGCTAAAACACTAAGTTCGCCAACAACTACTTTAGGCAATATTGCTTCGTGGGTAGCTCATGATTTACAAACTCAAGGCCCTGAAATAAGTCACTCCATTACTTGTTCCACGGCGTTACATGCCCTATTGAATGGTATAGCTTGGATTAACTCAGGCATGTGTAACAAGTTTTTAGTTGGAGGCAGTGAAGCACCACTAACCCCGTTCACTATTGCACAAATGCAGGCCCTAAAAATTTATGCCAACAATAATGAAGATTATCCCTGTAAAGCTTTAGACCTTTCTAAAAATCATAATACCATGGTGTTGGGAGAAGGTGCTGCTATGGTTTGTTTAGAAGAAGGTGAAAAAGATAATGCTTTGGCTACAATTAAAGGAATAGGTTATGCCACTGAAATTCTAGAACATAACATTTCTATTTCAAGTGATGCTCAATGTTTTCAACGTTCCATGAAGATGGCTCTAGGTGATTTTCCTGCTGAAGACATTGATGTTATTGTTATGCATGCTCCAGGAACTATAAAAGGAGATCTTTCAGAATATAAAGCTATCGAAGCTATTTTTAAAAATGATTTGCCTGCCGTAACATCTAACAAATGGAAAATTGGGCATACATTTGGGGCTTCGGGTACCTTAAGTTTAGAGTTGGCTATATTAATGTTACAACAGCAACAATTTATTGAAATACCATATTTAAAAAACCAAAAACAGCCTAAAAAAATTAAAAATGTTTTAGTAAATGCTGTTGGTTTTGGTGGTAATGCTGTTTCTATTTTACTTTCTAAACTTTAGAGGCTAAATTTTCAGGGAAAAAAAACATAAAGACCTTAAAATACTTATATTTAAACCCCTTTTATAACATCAAAATAAAATGTCAAAAAGAGATTATACTATTGCGGTTATCCAGTTAAATTTAAACAATACCCCTGAAAACAATCTTAAAAAATGTATTGAATGGGTTAAAAAAGCTGCTAAACAAGGAGCAGAAGTAATATGCTTACCAGAGTTATACAGCAGCCATTATTTTTGCCAAAGCGAAGACACTGATAATTTTAAATACGCCGAACCTTTATACAGTACATCTTTTAATGCCTTTAGTGAACTATCAAAGGTATTAGGAGTTGTAATCGTTGTACCATTTTTCGAGAAGCGAATGGCTGGTGTTTACCATAACAGTGCTTATATTATTGACTCTGATGGAACTGAAGCAGGTTTGTACCGTAAAATGCATATTCCTGACGACCCGCATTTTTATGAAAAGTTCTATTTCACACCTGGCGATTTAGGTTTTAAAACTATAAAAACCAAAAAAGGTAATATTGGCACCTTAATTTGTTGGGATCAATGGTACCCTGAAGCGGCGCGTTTAACTGCTTTACAAGGAGCAGAAGTATTGTTTTACCCTACAGCTATTGGGTGGCATCCCAAAGAAAAAGAAGAATTTGGAAAAAATCAACATGGTGCATGGATGAATGTGATGAAAGGACATGCGGTTGCCAATGGTACGTATGTGGCTGCAGCTAATAGAATAGGTTTAGAAAAATATGTACCAAATACCGATGGTATTCAGTTTTGGGGTTCTTCCTTTATTTGTGGCCCCCAAGGTGAAATTTTAGCACAAGCTTCGCATGACCAAGAAGAAATTTTAATGGCTACTGTTGATTTAGATTTACAAGAAAATGTTCGTCAAAATTGGCCATTCCTTAGAGACCGTCGCATAGATATGTACGATAACATCACCAAAAGGGTAATTGATTAAATAATGGATAGTAATGCTTGGCGGTTTCCTGCCGAATGGGAAAAACAACAAGGGATTTTATTGTGCTTTCCGCATAATGGCAACGATTGGCCCGGGAAATACGGCGCTGTTCAATGGGCATTTGTAGAGTATATTAAAAAAATCGCAACTTTTGAAGATGTTTTTGTTGTGGTGGCTAATAAAAAGCTTCAAGATAAACTACAGGCTATGTTGCAAATGGCCGCTGTTAATTTGAATAGAGTATCTTATATTATTCATAAAACCAATAGAAGTTGGATGCGAGATGCGGGTCCAATCATCGTTAAAAAAGGGACTAAAAGAAAAGCCTTGAACTTCAATTTTAATGGGTGGGCAAAATATACCAATTTCAAATTAGACAAACATGTTCCTAAAAAAGTTGCTTCATTTCTAAATATAGATTTAGAACAAGTGGTTTACAATGGCAAGCCAGTTGTTTTAGAAGGTGGAGCTTTAGAAGTAAACGGTAAAGGAACTCTAATAACCACCGAAGAATGTTTGTTAGACCAGAAAGTGCAGGTTAGAAATCCAGGACTAACAAAAGCTGACTATGAGGCTATTTTTAAAACATATTTGGGAGTTACCAATACCATTTGGTTAGGCGATGGCATTAAGGGGGATGATACCCACGGACATATTGATGATTTGGCGCGTTTTGTTAACGAAAACACCATTGTAACGGTTGTAGAACCAAACAAAAGCAACAATAATTACAAACCTTTACAAGATAATTTAAAACGTTTGGAAAACGCTACCTTAGAAAATGGTAAAAAACCAAATATTATAACCTTACCAATGCCTAAAACCATCATTTTTGAAGGGTTGGAACTACCTGCTAGTTACGCCAATTTTTTAATTTTAAATAACTGTGTATTGATGCCAACGTTTAATGATGTGAACGATAGAGAAGCTTTAAACATATTATCAAACTGTTTTAAAGATAGAGACGTTATTCCTATAAATGCCATAGACCTTATTTGGGGTTTTGGCACATTACACTGTTTAAGTCAGCAAATACCTAAGTAAGTTTTATTTACTAACGGTATACCTTACATTTTAAATTAGTATTTTTGATTTTGATTAACCCATCTGTTTATGAGTGAAACAAGACACAACTGGACTAAAGAAGAAATTCTAAATATTTACAATAAACCTTTAATGGAATTACTTTATGAAGCGGCTACGGTTCATAGAAAAAATCACGACCCCAATGTGGTTCAGGTAAGTACATTACTTTCGGTAAAAACAGGTGGTTGTAGCGAAGATTGTGGATACTGTCCACAAGCGGCGCGTTATCATACTAATATTGAAGGCAACGATTTAATGAGCGTGCAACAAGTAAAAGCGCAGGCATTAAGAGCTAAAGCAGGAGGAAGTTCTCGTGTTTGCATGGGAGCTGCTTGGAGAAACGTAAAAGATGGTGAAGAGTTCGATCAGGTTTTAGAAATGGTACGTACCATCAACAAACTAGACATGGAAGTTTGTTGTACATTGGGTATGCTTACCGAAAATCAAGCTAAAAGGCTAGCAGAAGCAGGTTTGTATGCCTACAATCATAACTTAGACTCTTCTGAAGAATACTATAAAGAAGTTATTTCAACCAGAGGTTATCAAGATAGATTGGATACTATTGATAACGTTAGAAAAACCAATGTAACCGTTTGTAGTGGCGGTATCATTGGTATGGGTGAAAGCTTAGAAGACAGAGCTGGTATGCTAGTGGCACTCTCCACTTTAAATCCGCAACCAGAATCTACTCCCATAAATGCCTTAGTGGCAGTTGAGGGTACACCTCTAGAAGACCAAAAACCGGTTTCTATTTGGGACATGATACGAATGGTAGCCACAACCAGAATTGTCATGCCAGAAACTCAAGTTCGTTTAAGTGCTGGAAGAACGCAAATGACACGCGAAGGGCAAGCCATGTGTTTCTTTGCGGGAGCCAATTCTATTTTTGCAGGAGATAAACTATTAACAACACCAAATCCTGATGTAAATGAAGATATGGAAATGTTTGCGGTTTTAGGATTAGAACCTCAAAAACCGTTCACTAAAAAAGTACAACCTCAAACAGTTGAAGCTGAAGACTCCCAGTTTAAAAGTTTAGGTGAAAAACCCAAATGGACACGACCAGACCACAAAATTGACCGTAACGAAGCTGCTAAAGAAAAAGCGAAGGATTTTAAGTAGTTTACACGTTTTTCATACTGCGTTTAGGGTTGCAGGCAGGCGTGTAATGCCAAAAGCCCAACCATGCTAAAGGCGTGGTAACATTCAAATATAATATTTCAAATTTATTAACGTTTTCTTAACTTTGGGCATCTAATTTCAACAACTTGAAACTGAATCTACAAGACATTCCAAGGGTTAAAACCATTACCAAACAGGATTTTATCAAGTATTATTTTAAACCACAAAAACCAGTGGTTATTGAACATTTAATTGAAGATTGGCCTGCATACCAAAAGTGGCGCTTAGACTATATTAAACAGATTGCCGGTGATATAACAGTACCTCTTTATGACGACCGACCTGTAGATTACAAAGATGGCTTTAACGAACCACATGCAAAAATGAAAATGGCAGATTATATTGATTTGCTAAAGCGCGAACCCACCAAATACCGTATTTTTTTATGGAATATCTTAAAGGAGATTCCACAGTTACAGAAGGATTTTAAATTTCCCGATTTTGGCTTGCGTCTCATGAAAGGAATCCCTATGCTATTTTTTGGCGGTGAAGATTCTCATACCTTTATGCATTACGATATTGATTTGGCCAATATTTTTCATTTTCATTTTGAAGGCAAAAAACAATGCATCTTATTTGACCAAACCCAGAATGATTACCTTTATAAAATTCCACATTCCTTAATAACCAGAGAAGATATTGATTTTAAAAACCCAGATTTTAATAAATGGCCAGCCCTTAAAAAAGCCAAGGGCTATGTTACAGAATTAAATCATGGTGAAATATTATATATGCCTGAAGGTTATTGGCATTACATGCGTTATATAACCCCAGGATTTTCTATGAGTTTGCGTGCCACGGCTAGAAACCCTAAAAATTTTAGTAAAGCTGTTTATAATATATTTTTTATGCGCCATTTTGATAATGCCATGCGCCGTTTAAAAGGTCAAAATTGGATTGATTGGAAGAACAAACAAGCCATTATTAGAACTCACAAAACAAATGGTATTAGGGTATAAGCTCATTTACTTTTTTGTAAACCAAATCACTTTCCCAGCCTCTATACAATAAATAATCTGCTAACTTCTTTCTTTTCTTATATTTGTTTTTGTCTGTTATACTTAAAACTTGCTTTTGAGCTAAATGATTAAAGACATTATAATAATTTTCATCATCAATTTCATTAATTGCTTGATTTATATTAGTTTTGGATATATCTTTTTTCTTTAGTTCTGAAGTTAATCGATATTTCCCCCATTTTTTAATACTGAACTTACCCCTTACAAATGCTTTGGCAAAACGTTCTTCATTGAGAAAGTTATGCTCTAATAGATGAACAATAATTACATCTATTGCTTCAGGAATCATATGCATTTCTTGAAGTTTTTGTCTAACTTCTTTATGACAGCGTTCCTGATATACACAATAGTTTTCAAGCTTTCGTTTAGCTTCCTCTAAAGTGTATGTCTGTTTTTTAACCATAGATTGGTGGTAAAGAATTGATTAATAGCAAATCTGAATTTTTATTTTACCAAATCTAAAAATTAAACTTGACTGAATGATAAGAAATTGGCAAATTTCAATTATAACACTTTGTGCTATTTCATTTTATGGTTATTCTCAAAGTATTTTTTCTAATGATATCACAGGGAGCAATCCCCATTTAGACAACCCATATATAATTGGACAAATTGTAGACCCTAATATTTCTGTAAATGGTATTGGCCGAGGAAGTGGATTGTTTAATCCACCTAATACAAATGATAGGTACAACGCCAGAGGATGGGACTCTACTACTTTAGACGGTAATGATTATTTCGAATTTACTATAGTCCCTAATTCAGGATACGAAATAGATTTCGTTAGCTTTATCTTCAACTCTCAACCCTCTAATACTGGACCTGTAAATATCTCCGTAAGAAGTAGCCTCAATGGATATTCTAGTGACATTGGAACACCTGTTATTGGTGGCGTTGGAGTGTCGACTCAATCTTCCATTGATTTATCTAGTGCTACATACCAAGATATCTCTACTTCTATAACTTTTAGGATTTATGCATGGGGAGGATCTAACACCAACGGCACTTTCAGCATAAACGATTTTATATTCAATGGCACAGTTTCGCCACTATGCTCTACTACTACAACTTGGGATGGATCCTCTTGGGATAATGGCAATCCAAATATAAATAAGGCAGTTGTTTTAAACGGAGATTACAGTACATCTGCCGATGGCGGTAGCTTTAGTGCTTGTTCGTTAACAATCAATTCTAGCACCTTATCTATAGATGATAACGATTATATAGAAGTTCAAAACCATTTAGATACCAATGGGGATATAATTGTAAGGCCGCAAGGTGCTTTTGTTCAGATTGAAGATTCAGCAACAGTTAACGCATCAGGTAACATTACCGTAGAAAAAAGGACAGCTCCAGCCAATAATTGGTATGAATATACTTATTGGAGTTCTCCAGTAAATGGAGCAACTATCGCGAATGGATTGGCAGATGCTCAATCTGGAAGGATTTTCTCCTTTAATGCGCAAAACTATTTAGATGCCACTATGGAGGTGAATAATGACAATACAGCCGCACCTGGACAAGACGATGTTGATGATGATAATAATGCTTGGCAATCTGTTTCTTCAGCAACTGTAATGTTATCTGGATGTGGATATGCATCAACTCATAACCGTGTTATATTTGAAAGTAGCCCAGGGTCTCCTAAACAGTTTATTTACACATTTGAAGGCCCTTTTAACAATGGTATTATTAACGTTCCCTTATACAGAAATGATTCTGAAACCAATGACAAAAATTGGAATTTTATTGGGAATCCCTACCCCTCTGCAATCGATGCAGATGCCTTTTTTACAGCTAACCCTGACACGGATGGTATTATTTACTTATGGTCTCAAAACACCCCACCTAGTGCTACGGCTAATGGCAATGAAGTTTTAAACTTTTCTGACTCCGATTACGCTATAATCAATTCAACTGGCGAATCGGCGGGTGGAGATGGCTTAACACCTTCGAGGTTTATACCTTCAGGCCAAGGTTTTTTTGTTAACTATAGTGATGCTGCCACCCCAATTTCTACTACTGGAAACATTAGTGAAGGCAGTGTTACCTTTAACAACTCGATGAGGGTTAGAGGCTTATCTAATAATAGTCAATTCTTTAAAACTGCTAATTCAAAACCAAAAACAACTTCGAATTCAGAAAGTAATAATGTTGATAACAAATTATGGATTGATTTAACATCAAACAATGGCGCTTTCAATCAAATACTAATTGGTTATGTTGAAGGAGCAACTAACAAATTTGATGGATCTCGCTTTGACGCTGCCAAGACTAATTCATTAGAAAGGTTTGTCTCTCTCTATTCCACCATTAAAGGATCCGATAAAAAATTGACTATTCAAGGAAAAAACCCTTCTGATTTAACTCTTAACGAAAAAATTAGTTTAGGTTTCAGTACGACAATTCATGTTCCGACACAATACAAACTTTCTATTAATAAGTTACAAGGAGATTTTTTATCAAACAATACTATTTATTTAAAAGACAAAGTATTAAATAAACATCATGATTTGTCTACTTCAGATTATTCCTTTACTTCTGATATAGGTGAATTTAATAATCGATTTGAAATCGTTTTTAAAACTAATAATGGTTTTGAAAACTCTGAAAAGCAAATGAAAGATGGGGTCAAAATTTTCGAATCAAATAATGGCAATGTAACCTTTTCATCTATTAATGATTTAAACATCAAATCTGTTAAAATATTTGATTTTTTAAGCACCCCTTTATACGACTTAAAAGGTACATTTAATTCTAAAACCTTTGAATTATCTAAACTCCAAAATGCAGTTTATATAGCTAAAATTGAGTTTTCCAACGGAGCAACCATTACAAAAAAATTCATTAAAAAGTAAAATTACAAGCTATACTTTAATGATAGAATAAAGTTTCTTCCAGGTGCTGCAATTCCAGATGAATAAGTTCTGTATCGTTGGTTGGTAATATTTTCTAAGGCAGCTGTGAGAGTAGTATTTGTATTTAATAGATATTGCGTTCTAAAATTACAGGTATACCATGATGGGCTATAAGGATTCCCATCAGCATCCAAAGCATATAAATACTCCTTCTGAATTTCAGAAGGGGCCAAGTCATTAAAAGCTAGGTCATCATTGTAGTTTAGAAAAAAATCAAGTTTAAAATCTTTGTAATTCCAAACCAAATGGGTGTTACCAAAACTAGGAGCTACATGTCTAATGGGAACTTCAACAGACCCTGCTTCTTCAGTGCCACCAATAATACTATACTGCGATGATAACTCCAAACGATTAGTAATAGGCATTTTTAGCCCAACTTCAAAACCATAAATCCAAGCTTTAGAGGCGTTTTGAATAGCTTGTACGGTACTTAACTCACCGTCATACACAATATCACTTTCACCATTTAAGGTATAATACCTTCTCACCAAAGCATTGTCAAGATAGGTATAATATGAACTCAGATCTAAAATTAACTTGCTATCAAAGTCTAATTTCAAACCCAGTTCACCACCATAAGCATACTCAGGTTTTAGGGTTTCATTGGGCACCACAACTGTTCCAGGTTGAGAGTCGAAAACTTTACCAATATCATCAATATTGGGTGCTCTAAAGGCAGAAGATGCATTTAATCTCCATTGCATAATTTCGTTAGGTGACCAACTTATACCAGCAGTTCCGGTAAGTGCACCCGCTGTATTTTTAGAAGTACTAAATGGTAAATTTAAAAAGATATTATTTTCTTCAAAATTGGCTTTTGAAACAATATGATTGAACCGAAGCCCAGATTGAAACACGAACTTTGGATTAGGCTTATATTTGATGCTGCTGTAAATTGCTGAAGATTGCCAACTAGCTCCATTTGGATATCTGGATACTGTAGGAGAAATAGCGCTATTAGATATGTTCTCTTCTTTTCCTTCAGATCTTACTTTATTAAACACATACTCTAACCCATAATAAAACTGCGTTTTTGGGCTCAATCGCTTTTCTAAATCTACATTGAACGAATAGGCATCTACAGATTCTGCTCTAATATTTCTAGATACAGACTGGAAGTTTCGGTCTTTTCTACTTTCCTTAAAGTTTTGGTACGCCATGGTGGTATTAATTTTATCGTATAAATTAGAACGACTACTTAATTTGGTAATCTGAAAATTAGATAAAAACCATTGCTGTGGGCCATAATTCCATTCTGCAGAACGTAGGATGTCGTCATTATATCTAATGAGTCTATCATATCTGGGAATATCAGAGGTAGTGGTATAATACAGCCCTAAATCAAAAGTTAAATTTTCGTAGGGTTTGTAGCGAGCTTTTTGCATCAAATTTAGTTGATTATAAGCTGTGTACCTTTGAATTAAAGGGTTACTATTTTGAATAACCTCATCACCATTTTGGGTTGTTATAACAAATTCTGGCCTTAAATATTCGTCTGGTCCATATTTTCCCATTTTTAAATCTCCAAAATCAGAATAACTAGCACTGGTAAAAAATCCAAATTTCTTATAACCTAAATTTAAATTAAAGTGACTTGTCTTTTCATCATTGGCAGAAGCATACCTTACAACGACATTCGATTTTATGAGCAAAGAATCTGTATGGGATAACCTTGGCTTTTGAGTATAGAAGCTCATGACACCTCCAATGGCATCACTACCATAAATAACAGAGCCCGCACCCAAAGTCACTTCGGTATCTTGAATTGTGAAAGGGTCAATAGAAATGACATTGTGTAAATTACCGCCTCTAAAAATGGCATTGTTCATTCTAACACCATCTATAGTAATTAATAAACGGTTGGTTGAAAAACCTCTAATCATTGGACTTCCTCCACCTAACTGACTTTTTTGAACATAAACTTGTCCCGTATTTGCTAATAAATCAGCGCTAGTTTGTGGGTTAGCAAATTGAACACTCTGTGAGCGGATGCTTATTATTTTTTGAGGAATATCTTTTTTATACTGTTGAAATTTGGAGGCAGAAATTACAATTTCGTTCAGTCCTTGGGTGTTAGATTCTAAGAATACTGTTCTAGATGGGGTTAGTTCTTGTTTTGTAAGTTTTTTTAGTACGTGTGATAAGTGCTTAAAGTAAATCACCTCGGCATCGTCGAATTCGCTTATATCTGCCTCACCTCTAAAATTGGTGATAATACTTTTAGATTTATCAATGTTATAAATGGCCACATTAATAATGGGCTCTTGAGTTACTTTGTTTAAAACCTTAATGTTTTGAGCCTGAATATTTAAAAAAGCTATTAAGAAAAAAGAAAATGTAAATAAAAACTTCATGTTTTTAGTTAAAAACCTGATTAAATATAGCGAGTGATTTAGGCTGTTTAAAGTTCCCCAAATGTAGCTCAAAATATAGCAAAATCATATTTAAAAAAGATTGTCTTTGTTTTGAATGTATTTGTAATAGAGTAAGGTCATCAAATGTTGTGCCTAACAATTGTTTTAGGAGTGTTAAATTTTCACCTGAAATACTGTAATCATTGGTTTTTTTTACATCAAACTGTCCTTCACTAAGATTAAAAAAGGAAGCTTCTTTCTGAGTTGTATCTGGGTAAAAACCTAAGTATTTGGTTAGTTTGAGTAAAAACAACAAATGAAAGTTGGCAAAATTGGTTTGTGCATCTAACCAAAGCAAGGTGTTTTCTATATAACTAAACATTGTTTTGTTGGGTTCCTCTTCTTGTAAAACACTAGACAGCACCTCGGCCAAAAATATTACAATTGAGCTTTTTAAAACATTGGTGTGTAAACTGGTATAAACTTGATTGAGTTTGGTTTCCCTAATAGATTGTAAAGACCGATTATTTTTATATTGAATAACAAGTTGTAATTGTGATAGTAACTGAAAATAAGCTGCTTTAGTGTTGCCTTTTTTACCTCTTAAAACCCCTTTTAATATAAAACTAACAACACCAAGTTCTTCTGTATAACATTTTACAATAAGGTCGTAGTCTTTATACTTTAATTTTGAAAGAACAATGGCATTTGTAGTTATAAGCATTATCTAACAACCATTAGTTTTATAACTTTTGTTTCAAAAGTATCAAGGTCTGAGAGCATTACTAAATATACTCCAGACGCTACTATATTATTAGCTAGATTTTTACCATTCCAGTAAGCAGTTCCCCCATCAATTTCTAGGTTATAACCTCTGTATCTTTGATTTACCCTAGATTGCGCTTCGGCAACTAGGTTACCTTCTATGTCGGTTATCTTAATATTAACGTTTTGAGAAATATCTTTAATTTTAACTTTTTCATCAACAATATTAAAGTTTGGTCTAACCGGATTAGGATATGCAAATGCAGAAGCTAGATCTTCAGTTGGACTAGAACCCCCAGAACGATAAGACACTAAGCCTCTACTGGTTGCAATAAAAACAATACCTTTGGTCTCATCTAAGGAAATATCATTAATTGTATTTGACGGTAATGGCGAGTTGCTTCTTGTAAAATGATGAATAGTATTTTGTCCATCTGATGAAAAATAAAATAATCCAGAATCTGCAGTTCCAATCCATTTATTATTAGAACCATCAACTTCAATGTCGGTAATTAGTTGCTGAAATAAAAGCTCTTTAGCAATGCCATCTTCTTCAATAATTATTTCTTCAACTTGAATATTATCATCTTCAAAAAAACTGGATGTATTGTATAACACTCGAAGGCCACGGGCTGTTCCAATCCATAATTGATTGCGTTTATCAAGAGCTACAGCCCTTACATCATTAGAAGGCATATTTTCATCCTCACTCTGTATATGTTTGATTTTTGGAGTATTATTCTCATTAAACCCAATTATTCCATGATTATGACTCGCAACCCATTTCGTATTGTCGTTACCGACAAACAATTTTTTATAGCCTAATTCATCATTCAATCCATCTTGAATAATATCGGTAAAACTAAATGAATTCCATTGATTCGTATTAGTATTAAACGATTTTAACGGGTTATCTATTCTGCTAACTAACATCCATAAAACTCCACTTTCATCAAAATCTGCACCACCAACTCTTATATCCCCAACATAGCCTGGGTTATTTGGCAATACCAAATCCTCTAAGGTACTATTTGATTCATTAAATAAGTCTGTAGGAACATCATCATTTATCAGTAACAATCCATCAATAAAGGAACTTATAAATACTTGACTTGTATTAAAAGGATTTATATTAATCGTATTTAAACATCGAGCATCAAAATTAATATCAGAATACCTTGTATTAAGCCAATAGTTTTCTTTCAAATGGCTAATTCCTCTACTATTAAGAGGATAAGGATTTAAGGTTGCAGTGTACTCTCCAAAAGTAACCCAAACCCCACCTGGTTCTGCTTCAATAGAAAAAGGAATATTCATTAAAGGCCCTTTTGGATGTATTTCTTCAAATTCTATAGGATTGTCGATAGTGGTTTTTAGAACCCCAAAATCCTTTGTACCTATATAAACATTATTTGAATATTCAATTGCTGACGTATATTCTGTTTCAAAATTAATTCCTGTATTTATTTGTGATAATAAAGAAAAATTCTCATCGTAAACATAAACATTATTTTTGGTTGTAACAGTTAAGTGTTGATCTACAGATTTAATATATAAGGGAGTATCACTATATATAAATAGTTCATTTAATATATCATTAGTAATATCATAAATTCTTCTACTAGTATTTATAGCGTAAAGTCTTTGTTCCTGTTCCTCTATAAACAGATAATTACCTGTAAAAACCGTCTGCCAGTTTTGAAAATCAATTAAATTAGGGTTTGATGCCTGAGCCCTTTTAATTCCATTTCCACCTGAACAGGCCGCATAAATGAAGTCATTAAAAATAGCTGTTTGGTTTACTTGTATTTGACTACCATTATTCCCAATAAAATAAGTATCACCAAACTCTAATCTTTCTAAGTCAAATACAGAAATTCCGTAGTTTGTAGAAATGTAAATTAAGTTTTGATAAGGACTAAAATGATTAATTCTTTTGTCTGTTGGAGGAATTGTAGCTTTCTCAATAATATCTACTACAGATAAGACCTCATCACCATTATTAAATACTATTTCAATCAAGCCAGTTTCATAGCCTATTACCAATAACCCATAATCTTCACTATAATATGTGGTTGAAATGGTTTCACCAGACAATCCATTAATTGTATTAAACTCTTCAATTTCGTTTGTTTGAACATCTAAACTAAAAATAGCGTTATCTGCAACGGCATAAATTTTGTTATGCCCATTTACTACTTCCTTAACGTTATAATAAGAAAAATGTCCTTGCCATAAAGCAGAATAATCTTGAGCAAGTGATAGCAACGAAATAAAACTAAGTATTAAAACAAAATACTGCTTTTTCATAGTAGATTTATAAACTCCAAATATACTAACGAGTTTTACTTTAAAATAATATATTAATGAAAAAGCTTCTCTATAGAGAAGCTTTTAAAAATTAAAATTCATTTGTACTAAACAATACCCTGAGCTAACATAGCATCGGCTACTTTAACAAAACCAGCAATATTTGCACCCTTAACATAGTTTATATAGCCATCTTCTTCTTGACCATATTCAATACATGAATCATGAATGTTACCCATAATTTCTTTTAATTTTTTATCCACCTCTTCTCTGGTCCAGTTAAATCTTAACGAATTCTGGGTCATTTCTAAACCAGAAGTAGCAACACCTCCTGCGTTAGAGGCTTTTCCAGGAGCAAATAATATTTTCGCCTTATGAAATGTGTTAATTGCACCATTGGTAGAGGGCATATTGGCTCCCTCGCTTACACAAATGCAGCCATTACTTAACAACGATTTTGCATCGTTTAACTTTAATTCATTTTGTGTAGCGCAGGGAAGAGCCACATCACAAGGTACTTTCCATGGCGTCTCTCCTTCTGTATATTGGGCATTGGGGTATTCATTTAAGTATTCTTTTATTCTACCTCTTTTTTCATTTTTTAAGTGCATAACAAACTTCAGTTTTTCGGTATTGATACCATCAGAGTCATATATATAACCTGAAGAATCTGAGAGCGTTAAAACTTTGCCTCCCATTTGAATGACTTTTTCAGCAGCATATTGGGCAACATTACCAGAACCAGAAATGACTACGTTTTTCCCTTTTATAGAGTCATTTTTAGTGTTTAGCATGTTTTCAGCAAAGTAGACGGTACCATAACCTGTAGCCTCTGGTCTAATTTTAGAACCACCCCACGAGAGTCCTTTACCAGTTAATACGCCCGTAAAACCATTACTTATTTTTTTGTACATACCAAAGAGATATCCAATTTCTCTAGCACCAACCCCTATATCTCCTGCAGGAACATCAGTATTGTGACCTATGTGTCTAAATAATTCGCTCATAAAGGCATGACAGAAACGCATAATTTCATTATCACTTTTGCCTTTAGGATCAAAATCGCTACCTCCTTTTCCACCTCCCATAGGTAGCGTAGTTAAACTATTTTTAAACACTTGTTCAAACGCCAAGAACTTAAGAATACTCATATTAACCGTGGGATGAAACCTTAGTCCTCCTTTATAGGGTCCAATAGCAGAATTCATTTGAATTCTATACCCTCTATTGACTTGTATTTCTCCATTGTCATCAACCCAACAAACTCTAAAAGTTACTACACGTTCTGGCTCAACCATTCTTAACAAAATGTTTTTACCGTAGTAAATATCATGCTTAACTATATAAGGCAAAACAGTTTCAGCAACCTCTTCTACTGCTTGTAAAAATTCTGGCTCATTAACATTACGTTGTTTTACCAGATCTAAAAACTCATTTATAATACTTTTCATACATAGAATTTACGTTAATATTAAAAAATATTCAATTTACACCAACAAAGATACATTATCTTTAAAAAAGACGTACATTTTTTTTATATTCTTCAATTGTGAATTGCTTAATATTTATTCACCTACTAAACCGTTGTTTGTTAGTTGATTCTGTTTTTATATATTTGTTCATTAATGCTCCAAAAAAGTAAAGCCTATTATGCTTAACTTGAAACAGTTAGTTTTTTTGTTTTGCTTGTTAGTTACATATCAAGCAATGTACTCTCAATTAGGTTTTTCCCATGAAATTGGTGTGATAGCTGGTCCCGTAGAATTTAGAGCGGACTTTGGTAGTCGTTTTGATGAAGAAACTAATCTTGGTAACTCTGGGATTGGCATCGGTATTGTGCATTATATAAACTTTGCCTATCGTGCCGATTGTAATTGTTATTCAACAGACACGTATTTCAATGACCACTTTAAATTAAGAAATGAAATTTCATGGAACTATACTAGGTTAGATCACCATGGAGAATGGGTGAAGCCTAAATATACTTCGGCTAATGCAGATAAGTTAAGAGCTCACCATGGAGTAGCTGAGAATTTTGACATAGGAACTCAATTAGAGTACTTTCCAAGAAGTATTAGATCCTTTCAAGCTTTTAGTTACTTACTAGCTCCATATGTTAGCTTAGGAATCCATTATACAACGTCCTCTCCTCAAGGATGGACCGATTATGGTGACCAAGACATCTTTAATGCTGCAAACATTTATTCTTATTGGTATCAAGACCCACGGTTTTTACCTGCTGTTCCTGCAGGCGAACAAAGGGAATATCCTGTTAATGTAAACTCATTCTCAGATTGGTCTATGGTAGCAAGTGTAGGAGCACGATACAAAATTGGGGTACTTTCTGATCTATTAATTGATTTACGTTGGCAGCTTTATTTTAATGATTGGGTTGATGGATTCAACCACAAACTAAGCTACAATAAATTTAATGATTGGTTGATATGGCTAAATGTAGGCTATATCTATTATTTAGACTAAACCTTCACCCATTACACCGCTTTTAGTAAAGACATTACAATTCCCAAGTGCATCCCTTCATGGAATAAAATAAACTGTAACGATTCATCTATGTCCGTTAATGTATTCCCAGTGGTTGAAACGGTATACTCATTAAAGTTTTTAAAAACACCTTTTTTGTAGTTCTCAATCGTTTTTTCTAAAGAAACTTCCAATAAACCATTTATTTCATCTACCTCATCTTGAGTCACAGGTCCTTCTGGCGTAGTTCCTTTTCTATATTTGTCAATTAAAATATCACTAACCATGGTTGGTAATCCAGACAATTTATAAGCCAAAAGTTGTTCTGTAACAAGAATGTGTCCAATATTCCAAATAATGTTATTTCTATGACCTTCTGGGATTTTATTTAGGCTCTCTAACGAAGTATTTTCTATAATTTTTTTAAATGATTTTCTCGTTTTTTGTAAAATTTCTAATGGAAAAGCCATAATCTTTATTTTTGAAGTAAATATAGTTTTAAATGCTATAATAGCGTTTATTTTTGTAGCAAATAGTATTATTATAGATGAAAAAAGTTTATTACTTAAAAACATGTAACACCTGTTTAAGAATATTAAAAGAGCTTAACCTTTCTTCAGATTTTATGCTTCAGGACATCAAGATAGAGCCAATAACTGTAAAACAGTTAGAAGAAATGCGAGAACTAGCCGATAGTTATGAGTCTCTTTTTAGTAAGCGCTCTAAGCTATATACAGATATGGGGTTAAAAAATCAAGTCTTAGAAGAGCGTGATTTTAAACATTACATATTGGGGCATTATACCTTTTTGAGTCGACCGGTTATAATAATTAACAATGAAATTTTTATAGGTAATTCTAAAAAAACCATAGAAGCGGTAAAGGCAAAAATCAACAAATAGCATTGTTAATTAGTTTTTAGAGTGAATTAAAGATAAAGACTATTGATTATAATCAATAGTCTTTAATTTTAAAAAGTATTACGTTCTAAATTAAGCGCTTTTGTTTTTATTTTACCTACTATTTCTCTATACACTGAGTCGTCCTAAAATAGGTTGACAGTTTTAGAATAAATTAAATTAAACCGATGAAGCTAGCTTCATCGGTTTTTTGTTGTGCATAAAGTTAGGTGTTTTCATATTAAGACTCAAATGAGGTCTTTTGTTGTTATAAGTGTTGATTGATTCTTTGACTAATTGTTCTAGTTCATTACCATTGTTACATTTATAAATCAAGAACTCTTGTTTTAAGATACCATTGATACGTTCTGCCAAGGCATTTTGTAACAATCATAACCATCAGTCATCGAAGGTCTAACATTGTATTTTTTTAAGGCCTTTTGATATATAGAGGCACAGTATTGCAATCCTCTATCAGAGTGGTGAATGAGTTCTTTATTTGAACCCCTATTTTTGACAGCCATATTAAAGGCCTTTACCACGTGTTCTGCGTTCATATTATCACTTAATTTATAGCCTACTATTTTTCTGCTATACGCATCTGTGACCAAGGACAAATAATGTGTTTTCTCTCTGCTTTTTATATAAGTGATATCGCTTACGAACACATGTTCTGGTCTTTCTGGTATAATAGTCTTTAAAAGATTAGGATATTTCTTCAACAAATGTTTTGAATTGGTGGTCTTTGTATAATTCTTTTTAGGCCTTATTAATAAATGTTCTGTTTTTAAATAAGCAAATAAGGCATCTCTCCCTATTTTTATTCCAAGTTTATCAAATTCTGGTTTTAACAGATGGTAAAGTTTACGTGTACCTATTCTTGGCATATCCTTACGAATATCAAGAACTAAAGATTTTACCTGTGATAAAACCTTAGTGCGTACTTCTCTTCTGTGTTGAGATTGATAAATGGCTTGTCTACTTATCCCTAACAACCTACAAGAACGGGATATGGCTATCTGTTTTTCTTATTTGATGATTTGGATTGTTGGGATAAAAACTTTTTTCTAATAGAAGTGCCGTGGTGTTTATCTGATACATCTATCATGGTATTAAGTAATAAGTTCTTTAAACGCTCATCTTCCAGCTCGCATTCTAAGCGCTTTATCTTTTGGGCAGGGGTTTCTTTAGATTTTGGCAAAACTCTATTCTTTGGATTGTTCCAATCTAAGGTACCATATTTTCTCAGCCATACCAAAACGGTACTCCTTCCTTGGATACCATAGACCTTTTGAATCTGTTTGTAGGTGTAACTGCCTTTTTCTACTTCAGATACAATGCTCAATTTAAAGCCCAAATTGTAATCGCGTTGGGTACGCTTAACCCTTTTTCCTAATGGATCTTTCATAATAAGTCGATTTTGTTTCAACTTATTTTAGGACGGGACACACAGCATAATAAAAAAGCCCAACATTTCTGTTGGACTTTTCTGCTGAATTGTTTGGAATCAGGAACTCTTCTTGTCAATAGACAATTGAATTAAAATTGCCATAAGTATCCAAATTATCCATGTTTCCCCATGAGTCATTTCATAGTTTGACCCTGCTAATCTAGCTATTGTGAGCACAACATAAACAACAATTGGAGAAAGAATAAGGGCTACTAAAAGATTAATAACTGTTTTTTTAATATTCATGACATATGGTATTAGTTAGTCTTGTAAATATACTGAAATTCTAATAAGACAAACTTAAGACATGTAATAGTTTCTATTTTTTTTTGTCTATTATAGAGGTAACAATTCTACAGTACCTACATCTAATACCTGTCCAACAGTTACTCCTATATTTTCAGATTCATAGCCTTGATAACCTTCTACAGCTATTTTAAGCTTATAACTTCCTGCTTCCAGTCCTTGAATTAAGAAATTACCTAAATCATCTGTCATGGTGTCTGTTACCTTAGTATCATCTAATTTATAAACCTCTACGGTAACATTCTCCTTAGCTACAAGAGATTCTTCAATAGTTTCTAGAACCGTACCACTAATAGAACCAGAATTAACTTGAGCATTTACTCTTATAACAGGTTTCAAATTATACATTCCAGAATTACCAGCTTCTACTACTGACTCGCTTACAACCCAGTCCAATATAAAGGTATATGAGAAGCCTCCTTGTAATTCTTCATTTAAATTCAACTTTAAACCAGATTGTAAGGCACTTGGGGTGTCAAGAGGAATTGGTTCTCCTCCCTCTCCATTTTCTCTTTCCATGACTAATGTGTTGTTTTCTCCTAGTACCAATCTTATCTGTTTTAACATTCCTGAAGGAATTATTTGGTCTACTAATAATAAGTCATTTCCAGCTACTAATTCTGTTAAATCCACATTGATAGGATATCCATTTTCTGGAATGAAACTCATCCAACCTTCTTCACTATCCGAAGTATTATATTGAATATCTACAATCTCAACATTAACTTCAAGATAATCTCCTGGCTCATCCACTAATTTTAATTGTACTCTTGCTGTATTATCCCCATCATTATTGCAACTTTGTATCGCAACTATTGATAATAACATAATACCAACACCTATAAAGGCTTTTAAACTTTTTAAATTCATAACTTCTTTTTTTGTATGTATTTTATATACGTACAATAATACTTAACAGGTTATTTTTCTGAAAATTTATTGCTTTTTTTCGTTAAAGTGCACAGTATAAATTGCTATTTTTTGGTTGAAATACATAACAAGACTAAGTAAAGTACAAAGAAGCTATTCCATTAAAATAAAAAAGACTGTCTTATCATTAAAAACAGCCCTTTATATTGTTCTTCTTAACTAGAACAGATTTGATTAATAGTATTACATATATAGAAACTATTTAACCAGTAAAAAATTATAGGATAAAGTTATAGTTAAATCAGATAGTCAATCATTTACAGCCAACTATCTAGTTTAATTACTTCTCAAGCATATATCCATAAAGAAAGGTGAACTAATTAATTCACCTTTCTTTGCCCCAAATCTACCATGAACTTAACCTACTTATGTTATGGTATCCGAAAAGTAAACATCATATTTGACTCACAAATAAAATTAACGACCAATAACCAAAATATTAGTTCATTTTAACATTTAAATTCATTCTCTATATTTTTCAAAAAACAAAAAGCCACTTTTTACAGTGGCTCATGTAACATATAATAAGTTTTATTAGGGGGCATTTGTTCATGGAGAATATATTTATTGAGTAAATTTGAGGCACTTTACTATAAAACAATTAATAAGCCTTATACACTACCTATTTAATTAACTTTTAGCCAACATGCATGATATAAACGATAAAATGAATGAAATAATGTTATTCTAGTTTTTAAAAAGAAAAGTTTTGGGTACAAAAAAACCACCTAATTTCTTAGATAGTTTTTAAAGGTTGATCGATTAATATTGTTTTGTCGAGCCAATTTAATGAGGAATTGGAGCGTTTTGCCTTACTCTATATAAACAAATATAAATATTATGGTCTTACTCACTAGATACAAGAATTCAATTACAGAGCCATAATGAGTTTATTAGTGATTTTTTGGAAATCGTTAATTTCTCTCAAAAGTCAAATAATCTGTTCCTCCGTTGCCTCCACTAATATCAATTAACTCAATTTTTATAGCTGACTGTGAAATAATATCCCAATCATCCGTCAATTCCTCAAAATCAATAGGAGCTGCAAAGAAAATATTAAAATCCAAATCATTTGAACTATCATCACTACTACTGTCATTTGTAATACTCCATGTGCCATTGTAGGTATTCGAACCATTTGTTGCAGTTAGTACACCGTTATCTCCAAATGTGAAATTATACCCAGTGAAATGATTTAACTCATCATCCCCACTATCAATATATTTTGTAATTCTCCATGTATCCTTCTTTACATTATTTTCAATTTCACTAATTACAGCTTCATTATTTGTGGTACTATCATCAGAAGAACATGCCATTATTACAATTAATGTCATAACAATAAAAAAATTGTTTTTGATAATTCTAAATTTCATGTCGTTTTAATGTTTTCGTTTTAAATCTTACTTATATAACAATTCAAACGAAAAATTTCCTACCATTCGTATAAAAAAGTTTGTTTAAAAATTATAAATCCCCAATAAACAATCAATATTTGAATTATGGAATCCCCTAGGTTTTTCGACAAAAAAAGCTAAACAGTTGTGTTGAACTTTTTTCTATTTGCTCCCCCTCCCTCCCCTCCCGAACGACTCAAATCGTTCAGTAGAGTGGGTTTGGCTTCCCCCTTGCAACGAGACAGGCTTCTTCGCTCAAAAGTTAAAACTAAAAAAGCCCACACTTTCATGTAGTCTTTTCTATTGTTGCTCCCCCTAATATTATTTTGTCGAACCAATTCAATGAAGAACTATTGAAGTTTGCTTCATTTTATGAAAGCATGTAAATAGCCTTATTATCAAGTGGGTAGGTTTCAATTATCCTACTAAAAATTTAAATTCAAGACCTTTGCAAGTTGCCATTTTTAGGAGTTAATGCACATAATACATATAATGCAGTTATTTATAATGTGTAGCTCATTTTACTGCATAAAAAACTCCAAGCCACAAATGTAATTTCGGCTCATACTTCATCTTATTTTACTTTTCATCTCTGATAAAAAACAATAAAAGGTAGGAGTTTCAGTTATTTAGTTGTTATATACGTATAAACCCAAATTATTTAAAATCATGAAAAATTTAAATTTTAAAATTTTATACCTACTATCAATCTTAGTTTTAAGTTGTTCTAATAATGATGAAAACGGAGGTGTTAATTTAACTATAAGTGCCAGTAATTCAAGTGCTTCTAAACTTACTTCAGGTATTAAAACATCTAATGCCGAAGTTGTTTTTACTGACTTCAAGATTTCTATAAGGGACGTTGTATTTAAAAACGATGACGACATTAATAGTAGTCTTGATACAGATGAAATTCAATTTAGAGGTCCGTACCAAATTGATTTATTGGATAACACAGATGCATTATCTCAAACCATAGGAAATGCATTTGTTCCTGATGGAAAATATAAAGAAATGCGATTTAAATTTCACAAAGATGAGGACCTGCCTGCTTCGAATGACCTATTTGACAAATCTATTTATATAGAAGGCACGATAGATGGGACTCCATTTGTTTTTTGGCATGATACCAGTGAAAATCTTGATGTTGGCAGAAGTACAGGTGTTTTAGTTCAAGGCAATACGGTTAATTTTACCGTACAATTTAATATTTCCCAATTTTTGAGCTCTCTTAATCAAATTGATTTAAGCCAAGCAACTGACAATAATAATGACGGGTTGATTGAAATTTTCCCTAATGATGAAGATGGAAATCAGGATATTGCTGATGCTTTAAAAGACAATATTAAGATGGCTGCTGATTTGTTAAATTAATTTTTTAAAAAGAAAATAATATGTTTAAAGGCCATCTATGTAGATGGCTTTTTTAGCACCCCCCTTTAAAACCAAAAATCCCCACTATTTCTAGTAAGGATTTTTGCTAGTTGCTCCTCAGGTTGGGAAGGCTATTTCTGAATCTCTACAAATCTCAGAAAACTCAAACACTCTGAAACACTACAAGTTTCAAGATTAAACATTTGTACAAATTTCACAGGATTTCAAATAATTTCCATTTGGTTGGATAAACCGTTGGATAAAAATTAACTTTACATAAATACAAAAGAATATGGCAACAATTAAGTTCTACCCGTATTTGAAAACAGGAAAGTCTAAGGTTTATGTTCGTGTAACTATTAAACGTGGACAAGATTTTAGACTATCAACAACGCTTACAATTAAAGATGCTACAAAATGGAATCCAAAATCTGGATTACCAAGAAAGAATGAAATATCTAATAAGAAATTATATAACTCTTTGTTAAGATTAGAAGAAAGACTTGAAAACGAAATATCAGAAGTTGAAAAAAATCAAACAAAAAGCACTACAGATATATCAAGTCAATGGGTAAAAGAAATTATACTCGATGAGTTTAATGAATCCGTACCAACAGACAAGGAATTACTCGTTCCTTTTGGGCAGTCATTTGTAGATAGTCTTCCTAACAGAACTTATCAAAAAAACGGAGTGCGAAAAAAGTACTCTATTAAAACAATTAATAAATATCAAAACATAGTAAATAAAATATCTGACTTTCAAGATTTCTCTAAAAAGAAATTTAAAGTTAATATGGTTGATGATAATTTCGCTGACTCATTTTTAAACTATTTAACAGATGAAATGGGGCTGTCGGTAAATACCAAAGGTGGATATATAAAACGGCTTAAAAAACTCATAAAAGAGGCTGAAATAAGTGGTTTAAAGGTTAACTCAAAATACAGACTCATTAGAGGTTTTGAAGATGAAACCATAGTGACCTTTTTAACCTTTGATGAAATAGATAAAATCATTGAAAAAGAAATGCCAAACAAACGGTTAGAAATAGCTAAAGACTGGCTAATCATTGGTTGTTATACGGCACAAAGAGTTTCAGATATGTATCGCATGAAAAAGAATATGATCGTAACAGAAAAGGGCATTAAATACATTTCATTAAAGCAATATAAAACTGGCAAGCAAGTTTTTATTCCCGTACATCATCATGTCGAAGATGTATTAAAAAAATATGATAACAACTTCCCTCCTAATTTTTCCGATAATGAACAAAGCCACAGATCATTATTATCTGCATTAATGAAAAAGGTTTGTGAAATAGCTGAAATTAATGAAAAGGTAAGAGGTCGATTCAATGGCAAAATAGGAATCTACCCAAAATATAAGTTAATTCAGAACCATAGCTGCAGGCGCTCGTTTGCAAGTAACTTTTATGGATTAGAAGGCTGGACAACACCGATGATCATGGAGATCACAGGTCATGACACTGAAAAAAGCTTCTATAGATACATTGATAAGGACAATTTTTATTTGAGTATAAAAGCAGCCGAAAACTTTGCTAAAATGAAAGAGGATGCCGAAAAGGCAAAGAAAGAAACAAAACTTAAAAGAGCATAATTAATGTCTGATAGTCACATTAAATTTTTTCAAAGTCTAAGAGGTAAAAAAATTGAAACATTAAACGTTTTAAATAGGCTTCTTGTTCATCTGACATCATTTAACAATAATTCTATTAGAAAAATTCAAATAGAATTAGACCTTTATTTAAACTCAGAGAAAGAAAAGGAAGCCAAGAAATACTCAATTGAGGATATCAATAAAAGAGTTAGCTATCTAAAAGAAAACAACCTTCCTATTCCATATTTAGGAATAGCGCGGACAGATGATAATCCATACGATGTTGAAAAGCTATTCTTTGAATTTGAGTTTTACTCATTGGAAAGACTTTATGAAGTGCTTTACGTATTTGATAACCATTTAGGGACTAAGAACTACCCTGCTTTTGAAGAATATTTCAACCATGTTACAAATAAAAATGAAAAATTAGATCATCTTAGAAAGCACTTTGCATACAGAGAAAGCTATGTAAGTTATGCTATTTTAATATTGGCCTTAATCGATTTAAATATTTTAATCATTGAACCTGGACAGCAAAAAAATTTATTTAGAGCATGGTACGATTTTATAGGAAAAATACATCTAAAAGAAGAAAAATTCACAAGTATTTATAATCATATTGATACAACTCCAGATGGCAAACTCACCTATTATGAGAAGGACAAGATCCTCTTCAATACTATAAAGAAAAAAATAAAAGACATTTTCGACTGAAGAATCTCAATAATGGACTTTAATGGACTGTCCATTTTATATTATTCTAAATAGATCATGTTGGTTTTAATTTTGATACAGAAGAATAAAAAACTGAATCAAAATGAAACAATTAATATTTACTATTGACCCCGAAAATTTTAAAAACGAAATCGTTTCAGATATTGTTAAGCAGCTAACAATTTCAAAAACCAATCCTAATCCTGCTTCAAGATTACTCACAAGAAAGGAAACTTCAAAGCGATTGAGGATTGCTTTATCCACACTCTGGCGACTTACTAAAGATGGACAAATTGAAGCCGTTTATTTAGGTAATCGTGTATTCTACACAGAAGAGGCCATTGAAAATGCTTTAATTAAAATATAATAGGGCCATGAATACAAATACACACAACCCTAATAATCGCTCCAACGATCAGGTTAAAGTTAATAAAAATAATCCACAATTCTTTGAATATGAACATAGTCCTATTAAAAATTTTATGAGAGTAGGACACGACTATTTTGAAAAGATTTACAAAACTGACAGATATGGAATAATAAGACAAGAACTGAAGGTTAGAAAGAAAAGTGAACTAATATCTGATTTTGGACAAGAATTAGTAAAGCAAATCAAAAAGTACAAAGACTTCATTTTAGTCCCGGATAATATTAATTACAAAGAGGTAATTAGTGATTGCTATAATCTTTATCAACCTTTTACCCACAAACCCTTAGAAGGTGATTGGAAGTGGACCAAAATCTTCTTGGAACATGTATTTGGTGAACAATATCATATTGGATTGCAATATATCCAAGCGCTATATCAAAACCCAGATAAAACGCTTCCTATATTGGTATTAGTTTCAAAAGAGAGGGAAACAGGTAAATCCACATTCATAGATTGGCTTACAAGCTTGTTTGGAAGTAATATGATAATAATTGATTCCAAGCATTTATTGAGTAATCATAATGCAATTATTGCAAGAGCCAATATAATTGCAATTGAGGAAACTTTTATCGACAATCCAAAATTGATGGAATCTATAAAAGCTCTATCAACGCAAAAAACTATTACTGTTAACCCTAAATATGTGCAAACCTATACGAGCCCTTTTTTTGGAAAAATTATTATGGCTTCAAACAATGAAAGAACTTTTATTAAAATTGAGGAAGAAGAAATTAGATATTTCATTAGAAAATTGACTAAACCAAAAATCACCAACTTCAATATACTCGATGATATAATAAATGAGACTCCCGCATTTGTATTTTCTTTAAACAGCCTTCCTAAACTGAATTGGAATAGATCAAGACAACTTTTTACAAAAGATGAACTGCAAAATGATTTTCTCTCAAAAGTTAAGGATGAAAGCAAAAGCAGGTTATATCACGAGCTGTATGAAATATTTGCTAATGAGTTCAATACCAATTCAAAAAACAGGCTTCATGTCCTATATACCTTGAAGGAAATTAAAGAAGCTTGGTTCAACAACAATCCTAAAGTCGACAGTACTGAAATAAGAAAAGTGTTAACGGATGAATTCGGTTTTAACAATCATAAGAATACAATAAGATATGGATTACAGAACCAAAAAATTGGCAAACCATATATCATTGAACGAAGTTTTTTTGAAAATGACATAATTAACATAAACGAGAATTTGCCACCACCCCCTCCTATAATGCCTTAGCCTCAAAACTTTTGAGATGTAACTTTGTAACAACAATATCCAAAATCTTTTCTTGAAATTTGATTTTGGATTTTTTATGTTTTAGTTGGTTACTTAGTTACAAAAGACAAAAATTAATAAGTTAACATTTAATTGTTTTTGAGTTATTATCAAAATCAAACAATTCCTTAACCGGAATTTCTAAAGCAATTGCTAATTTGTTGGCTGTACTGATTTTTGTATTAATAATGCCCCTTTCTATTCTGCTAATTTGCGAGTATTCCATTTCAGATTTATAAGCAAGATCTTCCATACTCATCCCTTTACGCTGACGAAGCCTTCTTAAATTAAATCCAAAACTAACGATAAACTCTAAATCTTCTTCCGTATTACTCACGGAAATAAAGGTCGTTAGTAGGTTTAAATTATAGTGTGGCACTGATGCCACATTATTATTATCTTTAACAAGGCAATTATTCAATTTAAACTATTGCCATAAATACATATTATAATGAAACACCTCCTAATTATTTTGTTTATTATTACTATAAAGATTGGTTTTTCCCAAAGCCAAAAATCAAGTTATAGTCTTAGCCTAAAAGAGATTCACAAAGAAGTGAATACAATTGCATATATCCCCGATTCAATTTCTGTTAAAACTTTCCATTTTAATTTTCAAAACTACAAATTCAATGTAAAGCAATCCTCTGTAAAGGAATCTACATGGTATAATGACGAAACGTTATCAATCACAATTTTGGATCCCAGAAAAATTAGTTCTGAAATCATAATAAAGGACAAAAGTATTGTGGGTGATATATCTGTATTATATAATGAAAACTCAATTTACCTTTATTTTGAACACTTCACAATGGGAGCTACAGCTGGCCCAATGGCAGGTCATGGTTTTTTATACACGTTTACTCTTTTTGATATTCTTGAAAATAAGCATTACGAATTAATCTATAAAGGCAGAGGGGATTTCAGCGATCCCATGGTGTACAAAGGAGAATTTATTATTGATCACTTAATTAATCACCCAAAAATATTAAGCTTTTTATACATCAAGTCAATACACTCGAAAAATATCCATGACTCAAAATACTCTGTTAAGTCTAATTTAGAAAATGGGGACCCGGAATTTTTACTTGCTTTGGCAAAAATATATCACAATGGAAGGTACACTGCCAAAAACCATGAAGATGCTTTACATTGGTATACTAAAAGTGCTGAACAAGGCAATGCAGATGCCCAATTGGCATTAGGCTGGATGCATTATTATGGTGAAGGTGTGTATCAGGATAAAGAAAAAGCACTAAAACTATTTAACAAAAGTGCAAATAAGGATAATTATGAGGCACAAAATGCTCTTGGCCAAATCTATTATAGAGGTGAGGTGGTTCAAAAAGATTATAATAAAGCTTTTTATTGGTTTGATAAAAGTGCCTCACATGGTTATTATTTGGGGGAAAACAATTTAGGGTTAATGTATCAATATGGGCATGGCACATTAACTGATAAAAAGAAAGCCATTTATTGGTATAGAAAAAGTGCTAATAAGGGTTGTAAGATAGCACAACACAATCTCGCTACTATGTACTATAATGGTGATGGCATATTAATAGATAAAGAAAAAGCTTTTGAACTTTTCAAATATAATGCAGAAAGAAACTATATGGCCTCACAATTCAACTTGGGATTAATGTATTTCCGAGGGGAAGGAACCGAAGTAAACAAAAGTCTGTCGGCTCATTGGATAAGAAAAGCTTATGAAAATGGAAACAAGGAGGCTAAAAACTTTTGGGAAGAATTTGAATTATGGAAATATGATAATTAATACAACTTTACTATGACATAAACCGCAACTAAAATACATTTATTAACCAAAGGGTAGCATTAACGTGCTGCCCTTTTTTAATGCTTTAAAATCATGAAACATTCAATTGCAGAAATTAAAGTGAATTACACCCCAAGAAAATTAAAATCTAATACTAAAATCACATGCAGTCAAAAAGCATATGAAGTGCTATTAGAATCTTGGGACAAAGGAACATTAGAACTCCAAGAGGAATTCAAAATTTTGCTTCTAAACAACTCAAATGAACCTCTGGGACTCTATGCGCTCTCTAAGGGAGGAATTACATGTACACCTGTTGACTTGAAAATCATGTTTGGTGTTATTCTAAAAAGTGCTGCCACAGGATTTATATCGGTTCATAATCACCCTAGCGGAAAGCTTCGACCTAGCAATCAGGATTTAGCTCTACACAAAAAAGTAAAAAAGATTGCCAATTTTCATGAGATTAATTATTTAGACAATTTAATCATTACGGCTAAAAATGGTTACTATAGCTTCCAGGATGAGGGCGATTTCTAAATTAGACACATATGGAAAAATCAATTTTATTACACAACATCACCCCAAATGAATTAAAAGATTTAATCATTGCTGATTTAAAAATTGAATTGGAAAAAATTCTTAATCGAGTAAATGAACAAGAAAACTATTCGGTTGATGAGGTTTCCAAACTACTTGATTGTTCTAAGCTAACAGTCTATAACTACATTAAGAAAGGTGTATTACCAGCTTCAAAAATAGGCAGACGCCATATCATCAAAAAAAGTGATTTAGATGCATCAATTAAAGAAGTAAAATCTTTAAAATATAAGAGATAAAACATTCTGCTATTTTGAAAATCCTATACACTTACATTAAATAAACCTTTTCCCTTTTGAATATTTTTAATGCTATATTCAGTATTTAAATGCTCGATATAGTTCACTCATCCAAAAGTGCCTTTCACTAATTGCCTCTTTATTATTTGAAGTTTAATAATGAGCTTTACTTCAAATAAATCAACACCACCATGAAACCACTTTTACGCTATCTTCTGTTCCTTATCTGTTTATATTCATTTTCTCAAAATGCACCACAAGTCGTTTTAAAAGACTCTGGAAAACTAAAGCTGTCACATTTGAATGTTGCTGTTAATATCACTGGTAATTACGCAACTACAACATACGACATGAAGTTTTATAATGGACTGAATAGAACATTAGAAGGCGAACTGGTATTTCCTTTAGGTGAAGGACAAACCGTTTCACGCTTTGCTATGGACGTCAATGGAAAACTACGTGAGGCCGTAATCGTAGAAAAAGAACTAGCAAGAGTAGCTTATGAAAATACCGTAAGACAAAATATAGACCCAGGGTTATTAGAAAAAACCGAAGGCAACAATTACAAAGCCAGAGTCTATCCCATTCTACCAAAATCATATAAGCATCTTGTTATAACCTATGAGCAGGAGTTGTTCTCATCAAATGAAAAGCTTATTTATGAATTGCCATTAGGTATAAATGAGACCATAGATCAGTTTTCATTGGCTATAGACGCATATACCGATCATTTACCAAGAATGGAAAACAATGCTTATAATAAGCTCTACTTTAGAAAAAAAGATCAAACCTACAGAGCTAATTTTGAAGAAAAGCACTCCCTTCCTAATAAACCTATAATTATTGAAATTCCCAATAAGTCAGGTCAGGAAAGTGTACTATCCCACAGTGATTATTTCTATATAAATAAAACACTTACTCCCAATCTAAAATTAAAAGACAAACCAAAAGACATTACAATACTTTGGGATGCCTCCTACTCCATGCGTAATCGTAAGTTAGAGGAGGAATTAAAGCTTTTAGGGAATTATATAAGCTACTTGCAAAATGTCAATATTAACTTAGTAAGCTTTAGTAATGCCGTTCATTCCAACACCATGTTTAAAATTAAAAATGGGAAATGGCATACTTTAAAAGAACACATTAATAACATTACCCATGATGGTGGAACAGCATTTAATAGTTTTCAAAACTTAGATGTTAGCACCGATGAAATTCTTTTGTTTACCGACGGATTATCAAATTTAGGATCCTTTTCAAACATTAACAAAGGAGCTATTTACACTATCAATTCAGTAGTTTCAGCTAACCATAGCAACCTTAATACCATTGCAACTAATTCAGGAGGCAATTACATTAACTTGGTGAGACTTGATCATCAGAGAGCCCTAGAACTTTTAAAACAGGAAACGTTTCAGTTTTTGGGCATTACAGCTAACAAATTTGTCTCCGAGGTTTACCCCAATAAAAAAACAAACATTACCAATAATTTTAGCCTTACTGGAAGGTTTTCACAAAACACAACTTTAGAGCTCCTATTTGGATATGGCGGAAAAGTTACACAGAAGATCCCTATTTATATTGGATCAGCCGAAAGCTCTAAATTGGTGAAACGGCTATGGGCTAAACAAAAACTTAAAGACCTAAACACAAATAAAAAAGAAAATAAGGACCGTATCATTAAACATGCTAAACAACACCATCTGATTTCAGATTATACTTCTATGCTAATATTGGATAGACTGGAAGATTATGTACGCTATAGAATAGAGCCTCCGCAAGAATTGAAGCGAGAATACAAACAGCGTATTAAAGAGTTAGATGACATCGAAGCTGAAAGAAAAGAAGAAATACAGGAAAGAAGAGCAGATCTATTTGAAGAGTATCAGGATATTTTAAACTGGTATAAAACAAAATTTCCATTAAAATCTAAGAAAGTCAAAAAGATTACACAAAGTGCAGAACAAAGCAATACTAATACAACCCAGAATACACAGGAAGCATCACCCAGAACTCAAACTACCATTCCAGTTAATCAAACAAGGAATCGTACCCATATTGATTCCACAAAGAGAATAGTTAGCGGTCAAGTTCTAGATACATCAGGGCAACCATTACCGGGAACAAACATCTATGTAAAGGGAACTTCAAGAGGTGCCCAAACAGATTTTGATGGTTACTTTGCAATTAATGCAGAAGTAAATGATGAATTGGAATTTTCATTTTTAGGATTTACTCCAAAAAGCGTTACTGTAGGTACCCATAGCAATATTCGTATTAATCTTGAAGAAGATGCTTCCATGCTCGAAGAGGTTGTTGTAATGGGGTATGGTGTGCAAAAGAAATCCTATGTAACAGCTGCAGTTACAACAGTGGTTACACAGGCTTTAGCTGGACGTGTTTCCGGAGTGCAGATAACCACTAATGCTGGAACTCCAGGGGATGGTTCTACTGTTAGTATTAGAGGCAATACTTCCATAGCAAATAACTCCCCTCTTTTTATTGTTGATGGAGTTGTATCAGAAACCAATCCATTAGCTAAATTAAAACCAGAGGACATAGAATCTATGCAAACACTAAAAGATGATGCCGCCACAGCATTATATGGGTCAAGGGCGAGTAATGGCCTTATTCTTATTGTAACCAAAGACGGTAAGGATAAAAATCAAGATGCCATTGAAAAATTAAACGAGGAAATAGCCGAAAAGATTGAATTAAAGCCATGGAATCCAGACACGCCATATATTCACATTTTAGAAAAAGAAGCAACAGTGGAGTCTGCATACAATGTGTACTTAAACTTACGAAATCAATATAGCAATAGTCCTTCATTCTTTCTGGATGTTGCCGACTTCTTTGATCAACGAAAATCACCTGAACTGGCTATTAGGATTATAAGCAACCTCATTGAGGTAGAGCTTCATAACCATGAATTAATGCGAGCGCTTGCATACAAATTAGAGTATTTTAAGCAACACCAATTGGCTACTATTGTTTATGAAAAGGTCCTTGAATTAAGACCGGAAGAACCACAATCGTATAGAGATCTAGCATTGGCATATGAATACACAGGAAGCCCTAAAAAAAGCTTTGACTTACTATATAAATTATACAACGGTGACTTATTGGAAAAGGATGAAGATGAACGCTTTTATGGCATTGAACATGTAGCCTTTACGGAACTAACACGTCTGGTTTCCAAATACCAGCATAAGCTTAATTTAAGTGAGGAACAACAAAAAGAATTTACTGATATGCCCCTAGATGTTAGAGTCGTTATTGACTGGAATCATAACGACACCGATATTGATTTATGGGTAACCGACCCCAATGGAGAAAAAGCGTACTACAGTAACTCTGAAACTAAAATTGGTGGTAGAATGTCCGAAGATTTAATGGAAGGCTATGGCCCGGAATCTTTTTCTCTTAAAAAGGCAATCAAAGGTAATTATGAGGTTATGGTGGATTATTATTCAGATAACGTTCAAAAAATATCAGGGCCAACAATTCTTAAAGTAACCCTGTTTACAAACTATGCCAAACCCAATGAGCAAAAGGAAACTATTGTTGTTAGATTGGATAAAGAAGAAGATGAGGTTGAAGTAGGAAATTTAAGGTTTAATGAATAAAAAAATAACCATATTAATTCTTTCTAGGATTAGGTCCTCAACGTAGGATTTTCATTTCGTTTTATTAAATTAGATGCGTTAGTAGAAAAGATTTGTTTTTTCCTATTAGGGTGGAATAACAAGAAATCTGTTATGTCTGAATAAATTAAAGCTCAATGCAATGCCTTGGAATCAATTACAGTACACTACCGAAAAAGAAATAGAGAATGCTCTTAGTGACTTAGTAACAGTTGCTTCAAGGCCTAAGGAAGGAGGAGGAATGGTTATTGGCACAGCTTTTCCAATTTTTGCTTCTGACAACCATACTATGATGCTTACTGCAGCTCATGTTATTGAATTTGCTTTCAAAAAATCTTCTCACTATTCAGAAAGAAAAGATGCAAGAAGCCTCTCCTATTTGCCCGGATCAAGTAACAAACCATATAAAATGATAGATAATTGGATTAATGAAACCGATGATCTATGGTGTCTAATTGCAGAGGGGAAAGAGGTGGTTAAATGCAATGTAATAGGAATTTGTCTTAGACCTCCATTAGATATGGCTTTATTAATCTTGGACACTAGCCATTTAAAGAAAAAAACAGCTGTTTTTCAGATTAATTCCGATATTCTTAATGTAGGTGATAAAATAGTCCTGACTTCATTTAAGACATCTGGAACAACAAGAGATCTTGTTGCAAAACAAGGAATTATTACAGAAGTAAAATCAAATGGAGCCTTAGTAAATGCGCCAGTTTATCAAACTAATATTCCTATTGAAGCTGGAGCAAGCGGTGGACCAGTATTTAAATTTAACGGAGATTTTTATGGAACTAAAGATGTCGTTGGGGTGGTTTCATCCGATTTTTCTCCACAAGAAGCATTTGAAAACCCAAAGATTGACGGATGTTCCTATATATCAATTATTTGCTCTGCAACACCTCTTCAAGTAGTAAGCACAAATGGTGAAACCATGACTTTTCAAGATATGTGCAATCGAGGATTGATAAGTGATATTGGCAGTTATATAAAAAAGGTTAAACTAACCTATTTTGAGGATGGCAATTGGTCGCAGACTTTTCCAAAATGATAAGGTAACACACAATGAAGATTCTGCAACCCCAGTATTTACTTAAAGCTGTGATTGTATATATTTATTAGGTATTTACATAAATATTTCACATCCAATGGAAATTATAGACAAAGCAAAAGAAAATATCAAAAAGGAAGTTACGGATATTGAAAACCGTACGGATATGACTGACGACCAAAAAGTAACTCGTATTTGTACCGTATTTGGAACCACTTGCGCAGCGATTGCAGTACAGCCCATACCTTTTGCGGATATATTTGTGTTGACACCTATCCAAGCATATATGGGCAAGAAAATTGCAGATATCAGAGGGTTTAATATATCTGAAGCTGGGGCAAAGGAAATTTTTAAAGAGCTTGCAGGTCTAGTGGGATTAGGTTTTTTATCTCAACAATTAGTTATTGGAGCTTATAAAACAGTTCTACCATTTATTTCGGGCGTAACCACAATTCCACTCGTTTTCGGACTTACTTACGGCATGGGAAAAGTGATGGATTACTACTTTGAAAGAAAGGTAAAAGGACAAAAAATAGATCCTGAAATGATGAAAGATATCTTCAAAAAAGCAAAGGCGGAAGGAAAGCAAAAGTCAAAAGAGCATAAGGATGAAATCAAGAGAAAAAAGGACAAATTATAATGCCAACAATTAAATACATAAAAAAAGAATTTGACAATCTTTTAATTGTTTCAACATTGGCAAAAATTGCTTACCAAAACTTTGATGCTTTAAGTGAAGAAGAAACATATATTCTACAAGCTCTTAAACGAGCTAACCCAGAATTAGAAAATCAAACAACAGAAGAAATAAGCGAACACCTTCAAGATTTAGACGAAACCCAGCTTTTAGGTTTGAGTAATAATGTTAAAGGAATTTTACACGAAATCCAATTCGTTGAAATGGAAAACAATGATGGAGATAGCGTTACAGCCGCCATGTTTGGAGACACCAATCACCAAAATACAGATATTCTTTTGACCGATAATAACACTGGAGAAGTAACAGAGATCCAATTAAAAGCAACTGATAATCCTTCTTATGTTCAAGATTGGATAGACAATCATCCCGAAGGAGAAATTCTTGTTACAGAAGAACTAGCTGAAAAAATGAATTTAGAAACCAGTGGCATATCCAATGAAGAATTAACCACGGATGTTCATGATTTTTTAGATAAGCTAATTGAATTGGATGAAAATGACGAACTTTGGGATTACATTCCAACGTTACCGGCAATCTCCATTGCTGTTTCCTCATTTTATTTATTCAAACTATATAGAGACAATAAAATTTCTTTTAATACTTTAAAAATAAAATTCATCAAACTGACCGGAATGAAAGTGGCTAAATTCACAATAATTGCAGGGTTAATGATGATACCGGTAATTAATGTAATTGTTGGCGCTGGAATTTTATTTAAGCTCTTATACGGAGCAGGAACATTAGCAAATAAATATGTCCCTTAATTAATTAGGTGTATTTAACAATTAGACTACCTAAACCCACAAGAAACCTCAACAGGCTCATTTATATAACAATCAAAATAAGGACACTTTTTACAATCAAAAGGATCTACAAACACCTCTCTTCTTAGTTCATTCAAAATAGCCCAAGTACGTTGAATCTCTTTTTGTTTGTGCGAAGGAAGAAATTCTTCACTCTCATTTGATGGAGAAAAAAACCATTTAACATCGTTAATAATTGTGTAATCAGCTCCACTTCGTGTCTTGCTTAACATACCATCCCATGTAACACATCTTTTTAATTTATTAAAAATCATATGCTCTGCATGAATATCCTGCAATTTTGATTTCATGATTTTTGGGCAGCATATGACATCGTCATAATTAGTTTTTAGAATTTTAAAGCCTTTACGTCTCGACTCACCAACTTTATATTCATATAAGGCTTTTTCGTAATCTTCTTGGGCTTTTTGGGCTTTCCTTAACCTTTCCTGTCTCTTATCATATCTCTCTTTCAAAAAAGCCTCTTGGTTGCTATAAATCCATTTTTTCAAATCCACAGACTCTATGAGCTTATCCCTTAAAGTAGTTTTATCAAAGTTTGGTTCCAGTTTAGATAAATCTATTTCAATCGTCGAGACTCCAAAATTTTTTAACTTTTCAAGTTTTTCATCATCAACAAAATGCGTAACAGCTATTTCTACAAAAACTTTTTTATTGCCAATATTTAAAACAATATCTGGTCTAAAGTTCCCAAAAGAAACTTCTAACTCAACAGAATCAACTTCTACTTCACAACTCTTGGTCAGAACAACACTAATTCGATGTTGATGATCATAAACTTTCAAAGCGGGAATTACAAAACGTTTTTCTGCTTCAATAATCTCCTTTGCTAATAAATGCAGCATGGATTCATAGGCCCCTTCACATTCTTCAGCATGATAATGGGCGAAATGATGCTGTTTAATTTTACCCTTTCTGGCAACTAAAGCCGACTTACAATATGGACAAACACAGTTACAGGCTTTTCCAGAAACAACCTGACTAATATGAACAAGTTCCTTCTTATGAAGTGCATAGGTTAATTCAATAGACATAATCCAATAACAAATTCAGATTTGAGCTAAACAAAAATACACTTCTCATGTCTTTTTTGTGATTTTTCTTATACTTTTTTCTCATAAATGGGTATATTTAAACTCTCTCTCATTTTATAAAAATAGCTGGCAAAAATTATTATGTAGTAGTTTATTAATGCAACTAACAAAAACCAATTTTATACAGTATTTGCAATGCCCTGAATCATTGTGGCTATTAAAAAACAAACCGGAAAACTATCCCAATGGGGAATTTTCATTGTTTCTTGAAAAATTAGTAACCGAGGGTTATGAAGTTGAAGCTTATGCCCAAGATTTGTTTCCGGAAGGATTGAAGCTAGAATCATTTGTCTCACCCGAGAAAACCAAAGCCAAATTATCTGAAAACCACTCACACTTTTTTCAACCGGCTTTTGAAACGGCTAAAGGTGCTTTGGCAGTTATAGATATTCTTGAAAAGAATCAAGATGGCTCATACAATATTTATGAGGTTAAATCATCTACCTCCATTCATACCGATAAAAAACACAATCACCTAAAAGATGCTTGTTTTCAGAAGTACGTGATGACGGAATGTGGTTATAATATCTCAAAAGTATTTATTATTCATTTGAATAAGGAATATGTAAAGAATGGAGAGATCAATCCCAATGAATTATTAGAGATTAAAGATGTAACCGATAAATTAGATGAAATCTATTCCGAAACGGTTAATGAAATTAATGCTGCTTTAAACTTTCTTACAAAACAAATTGATACCTCATCAAACTGCTCATGCATTGAAAATACCAGAAACAATCATTGCGACGCCTTTAAATATTTTAACCCAGAGGTCCGACAGCATAGTATTTATGAAATAAACGGAATACGGGCTAAAAAAATAATCGAGTTACGCGATTTAGGAGTTTTAAATATTAAGGATATTCCTTCTGATTTTGTACTTAGTGAAAAACAACAACTTCAGGTCGTTTCTAATATCCAAAAAAAACCATTAATTCAAAAAGATGTAATTAATGAAACACTGAATAGTTTAAAGTTTCCACTTCATTTTATAGATTACGAAACCTTTCCAACAGCTATTCCCAAAGTTGATGGCATGAGACCGCATCAACATCTAACATTTCAAGTATCTATTCATACATTAGCAGAAGATGGAATGATTTCTCATTTTGAATATTTGGCTGATAAAATGGAACTGCCCAAAAAGTTAATTGAGGGCATGGAACAATTTACAGGAAGCACCGGAACTTTTGTTTCTTGGTATGCTCCCTTTGAAAAAAAGCGAAATGAGGAAATGGCAAGTTTATTTCCAGAACATAAATCATATTTAGAATACATAAATAGTCATATGTTTGACTTGGAGAAACTATTCTATACAGCTTATGTAGATTATAGGTTCTTAGGTCGAACCTCAATAAAAAATGTATTGCCTGTTTTGGAACCAGAGCTATCGTATAAAAATCTTGAAATTCAAAACGGAACTATGGCATTAGACACATGGGGTAGATTAATGTTGGAACCTGAATCCTTTGAAGATACAGAAACGGTAAAAAAAGACCTTCTAGCCTATTGTGAATTAGATACCGAGGCTATGGTTAGGATTTACCAGAAATTAAAAAATTTAAATTAATACACCTACAGATTATAAATGACCACGTTTAAATCCCTACTTAAAAAATATCGAGACTACGCTTTTTCAGAACATGATAAAGGCAATAAGTTCGAGCGTCTTATGGCAGCCTATTTGCAAACAGACCCCAAATATGCGAATAAATTCCAAAAAGTCTGGTTATGGAATGAATTTCCAGGCAGAAAAAATTTAGGAGGCACTGATACGGGAATCGACATCGTAGCATTGACCAATGAAGGCGATTATTGGGCCGTTCAATGTAAATGCTATGCTGAAGGTACGATAATAGATAAAAAAGCAGTCGATAGTTTCCTTTCAACGTCTAGCAGACAGTTTAAAAATGAAAATTTACAAACCGTTAGTTTTAAACATCGCCTTTGGATAGATACTACTGGTAAAAGATGGTCCTCGAATGCTGAACAAGTTATACTAAATCAAAACATTCCTTTAACACGACTAGGTTTATTTGCTTTAGAGGAAGCACCTGTGCAATGGGATAAGTTGGATGAAGGTATTTCTGGAAAATCTGCACAAACAGTAAAATACGCTACAAGACCTCATCAAGGAACGGCATTGCAAGCAACCCATGACCATTTTAAAGAATTTGATAGAGGGAAACTTATCATGGCATGTGGTACTGGTAAAACCTTTACCGCTTTAAGAATTGCAGAACATGAAACTAATAGCAAAGGACTGATTCTTTTTTTAGTGCCTTCTATTGCGTTAATTGGACAGACATTAAACGAATGGACAGCACAAGCTATAAACCCCATTAACCCTATTTGTATTTGCTCACAACCAGACATTACCCAAAAAAAGAAGAAAGGTGAAGATGCTGGTTTTGCAAGTGTGGTGGATTTAGCCTTACCGGCTTCTACGGATATCGATAACATCGTTAAGCAATTCAAGTATTATAAAACCCATGATAAAGGTGGTATGACGGTGGTATTCTCTACCTATCAATCTATCGATGTCATCGCCAATGCTCAAAATGCCCTTCAAAAAGAAGTTGGAGAGGCTTCCATGTTCGATTTGATCATTTGTGATGAAGCCCATAGAACTACTGGTGTAACGCTTAGTGATGAAGATGAATCTGCATTTGTGAAAGTCCATAGAAATGATTTTATAAAAGGCAAGAAGCGTCTTTATATGACGGCTACACCAAGACTGTATGACCCAAAAGCCAAGGACAAAGCCGCACAAGAAGATGTGTATCTCTGCTCTATGGATGATGAGGATATTTATGGGGAAGAGATATATCGTATTGGATTTGGAGAAGCTGTTGAAAAGAATTTACTAACAGATTACAAAGTACTTATCCTTACACTCAGTGATAAAGACGTGCCACCTTCTGTTCAAAAAATGATCTCAGATCAAGAACAGGAAATCAATGCCGATGATGCTTCTAAGTTAATTGGTTGCATTAATGCTTTGGCAAAACAAATGATTGGTGATGATGGTAAGCTTCGAGAGGTTGATCCTGGACCAATGAAACGTGCCGTAGCTTTTTGTTCCCGAATTAACCCAACTGCTTATTCAGCCGCTACGGCATCCACAACCATCGCTAATTATTTTAATACGGTTTCAAACGAATATATTGAATCCTTACCAGAAGAAGAACAATACCAACGTATCAGTACCGAAGCAAAACATATAGATGGCACCATGTCTGCCACAGAGAGAGAAGAACTTCTTACTTGGTTAAAGGAGGACAGTAAGGATACCCGAATCTTAACGAATGTGCGTTGTTTGAGTGAAGGTGTCGATGTGCCTTCATTGGATGCCGTGATGTTTCTATCTGCTAGAAATTCAGAAGTAGATGTGGTACAATCCGTTGGACGAGTCATGAGACGTTCTGAAGGTAAAAAATACGGATACATTATTATTCCTGTATTAGTACCTTCTGATGTTGAACCAGATAAGGCATTAGATGATAATAAGCGCTATGCTGTTGTTTGGACAGTACTGAATGCACTACGTGCGCATGATGATCGTTTTAATGCTACTATAAATAAAATAGACCTCAACAGAAAACGTCCAGATCAAATTCTAATTGGTCGTCCGGACTATTCTTTCGATGAAGAAGGCAATTGGGTCAATGAAAATGAAGATGGTTATAAAACAGAAAGACTGAATGAACAATTCACCTTTCAATTTGAAGCTTTACAAAATGTCCTTTACGCACGTTTGGTTAAAAAGGTTGGAGATCGACGCTATTGGGAACAATGGGCTCAAAATGTAGGTGAAATTGCCACAAGATTAGTAGAAAGAGTCAATTATCTTATTGAAGAAAAGACCGAGCATAAAGATGCTTTTGAAGCTTTCTTGAAAGGCTTACAATCAAATATTAACTCTAGTATAACCCAAGATGATGCAGTGCAGATGTTATCCCAACACATGATAACGAAGCCTGTTTTTGAAGCATTATTTGCAGGCTATTCATTTGTGGAGAACAATACCATTTCTCAATCAATGCAAAGGATGGTTACTTTATTGGAAGAAGGTGCTATTGAAAAGGATACTAAGGAGTTAAACAGGTTTTATGATTCTGTAAGGATGCGTGCTTCAGGAATAGACAATGCTGAAGCAAAGCAAAGCATCATTTTAGAACTTTACGATAAATTCTTCTCAAATGCCTTTCCTAAAATGCGTGATCAGCTGGGTATTGTTTACACTCCAGTTGAGGTTGTTGATTTTATTTTGCATTCGGTTAATGACGTTCTGAAAGATGAATTTGGTCAAAGCATTTCTGATGAAAATGTCCATGTATTAGATCCGTTTACCGGAACAGGGACTTTTATTACTCGTTTGATTCAATCAGGATTGATTAAAAAAGAGGATCTTCCAAGAAAATATGAAAGCGAACTACATGCCAACGAAATAGTATTATTGGCCTACTACATTGCGGATGTTAATATTGAAAATGCTTATCATGATATTGTGGGCAACGAAGATGATTATAAGCCCTTTGACGGCATAGTCTTAACCGACACCTTTCAATTAGGAGAAACTAAAGATTCTGTAATCTTTTCTGAAATGTTCCCGCAAAACTCTGAACGATTAGAAATACAGAAAAAAGGCCCCATTCGTGTGATTGTTGGAAATCCCCCTTATTCAGTTGGTCAGAAGTCTGAAAATGATGATGCAAAAAATCAAGAATATAAAATATTGGATTCTAAAATTGCTTCAACATATGTACGAGAATCAAATACTACAATGAATAAAGCATTATATGATGCTTATATTAAAGCTTTTCGTTGGAGTACGGATAGATTGACCCATGATGAGGGTGGGGTTATCGCTTTCGTAACAAATGGCTCTTGGCTAGATGGCAAAGCTACATCTGGTTTTAGAAAAACAATTGAAAAAGAGTTTGATTCTATATATGTATTCAATTTAAGAGGAAACCAACGAACTTCTGGTGAATTGTCTCGAAAAGAAGGCGGTAAAATTTTTGGTTCTGGTTCACGAACACCTATTGCAATAACCTTTTTGATTAAAAACCCAGCTAAAAGAAAAGAAAAAGCATTTATTAAATACCATGACATAGGTAATTATTTAGCACGTGAGGAGAAACTTAATATTATTTCAGACTTTGGTTCCATATCCAATCCAATAATGGAATGGAAGAATCTTAGGCCTAATGATGAAGGTGATTGGATAAATCAAAGAAATGAATTGTTTGATACATTCATTGAAATTGCAAGTAAAGAAAATAATAAGCAGGTTTTTTTCAATTCTAATTCTAACGGAGTTGTTACAAGTAGAGATGCTTGGGTATATAATTTTTCTAAAGCAGAGCTTTCTAAGAACATGAAAAACACAGTGACTTTTTATAATTCTCAATTGGTAACTTTTAAACCTGAAAAAGAGAAAAATAAGGATGCTAAAGTTGAAGATTATATTGATAATGATTCAAATAGTATTAGTTGGTCAAGAGCGCTTAAACAAGCATTAAGAGCTCTTAAAACGAGGGATTTTGAGTTAAAATCAATAATAACGGGAGATTATCGCCCTTTTGTCAAACAAAATTTTTACTTCAATAGAGATTTTAATGAGTGTGTTTATCAGCAACCTTCATTATTTCCAGATGAATCAACAAAAAATATTGTAATTGTAGCAACAGGGATAGGTTCTTCAAAGCCATTTTCAACTCTTATTTGTAAGGATGTCATTAATTTGGATATGATTGAAAAAGCACAATGTTATCCATTATATTTTTACGAAGAACGAATTAAGCAAACTCCAGGCTTATTTGACCAAGAAGGCGAAAGCGAATATATAAGGCATGATGGGGTGAGTAATTTTATTTTAGATCGTGCCCATAAACAATATGGCAAATCCGTTACTAAAGAAGATATTTTCTATTATGTTTATGGCATCCTACATAGTCCAGATTACAGAGAAACTTTTGCCAACGATCTTAAAAAAATGCTACCACGTATTCCTTTGGTTGATAAGCCTAATGACTTCTGGAAATTTAGTAAATCTGGAAGAGCTTTAGCAAATTTACACATTAATTATGAGTCAGTGCCACCTTATCCCAATGTTGAGGTTAAAGGTGCAGAGAAAGAGCATTTCCAAGTTACCAAAATGAAATTTCCAAAGAAAGATCAAAAGCATACCATTCTATACAATGGGCAAATAATTATTACCAACATTCCAGACAAAGCTTATGAATATGTTGTTAATGGAAAATCGGCCATAGAATGGATAATGGAACGCTATCAAGTTAAAACAGATAAGAAATCAGGTATCAAAAACGATCCTAACGACTGGAGCAAAGAACACAACAACCCAAGCTATATTTTCGACTTGTTATTGAGCATCATAAACGTCTCAGTTCAAACAGTTGATATAGTTAATGAGTTACCTAAATTGAAGTTTGAGTAAATAATATGATTAAAATTAATAAAGTCAAGGAACCTGATTTTTTTAAATCTAGCAAAGCAAAAACTATTACAAATACTATTTCAAGTCATTTTGCCGAGCCACTATCTAGGCGTAGTCAATCAAAATTTCCTATTGGTGACATTGAAGAAAAATTTATTTCCGGAAAATTGGATTATTTCCCTCTTTCAAATGACGATAAAAGAGCTACTTATGGCAATGACTTAGATGACGAAGAAAAAGTTAGACTATTAATAAACCCTTGTATAGACAAACCGGAATCCATAATAGGATATAATGATGACGGGGAGATATTACCCAAACCAGATATTACAGATAAAGAAGAAAAGATGGTCCAGAAGTCAGTTAAGATATTTGGACTGCAAAGAAGTGAATTACATAAGTCTAGAAGAGAAAAATGGAAAGATATTCAAGTTCAGATTGAAAGGATAAAAAGAGCCTACAAAAACTACATTAAGCATTCAGATCCAGACTTTCTAACTGATTGCCAACGAGAATTTGAAGCATTAAAGAATTATAAATCGAAGGACAAGGAGCACCTAGGGGTTGTTAGGTTTGTAATAAGGCAGGAACTATCAGAATTAAGAAAAATATTAATAGCTATCCAAGAAGTTTAAAATTTATAGTTTTTATGAGATTAAAAAGAAACAAAAAAACAACACATGGATAAAATCAATGTAAAACATGAATTTGCAGAATGGCTTTTAGAAAATGCTCCTATTTCCTACCATCAATATTTAGGAAGTTCTATTAACTCCATTTTGGAAAGACTTGACGAAATTAGTTCATATTTCCCTGATCAAAATTTCTTCGTGGTTAAAACGTCACAAGTTGATCTGCTAATCAAAGAATTATTAATAACGTTTGGTAAAAAAGAGCGAACCAAAAACCCAGATTTTATTGAATATGATAAACTAAAGGGTAACGGCAGACCAAAAGCAATTATGGGTAAAAATAATTATTTGAAGTTTCTACATGAGAAATTTAATAAAGGGGGCATTAAAGGAGATCCTTACTCTTGGGTGCGAACTCATAAAGAACTTTCTGAATATCTTTTAGATAAAGAAAAAGACCAACTAGAACTTATTGAAATTTTAAAATCTGCAGGATCAACATTATTCAATGATCAAGATCCAAAAGATAATATTATTCCACTAGAAGAAATTGACCCATTCACATTTTATTGTTATATAAATAAATATGGTCCAGAAACGAGACTAAAAATTTTACAGAATATTGCCAAAAAACTAGGTTTATTTGTTCCTAGTGGTGAATCAGGGCTACCTTCGACTAACCCGCAAAGAGTTTGGGTGTTTCCCTATAGGTATTTAAGAAAAAATGACGAAATAAATAGGCTGTGGAAATTTTTCTATGCTGTAATGAACAATTCTTTGAATGACGAATTGTTTCATGATACTCTAAAAATAAGAGGTATTGCTAATACTAAATTAACTGAAGTATTATTTTATGTCGATCCTGAAAACTTTTTTCCAATTAATGGGCCAACAAAACCATATCTAAATGATGTCTTTAATATTGATCCAAACTTTAATTCATTTTCAGATTACAAAGGTATTTTATCTCAATTAAAGTCAAAATCGAACAAACCATATTATCAGCTATCACATGAGGCTTGGCAATGGAACAATAACACGGTTGAGGAGCAAGCCGATCAATACCAAACAGAAAGTACTATGAAAGAAACTAAATCTTTAAACACAATTTTATTTGGTCCTCCAGGTACAGGAAAAACATATAAGTTGATATCTGAATACATTGATAAAGCAGAAACTATTTTGGCCAATGCCGACGATTCAAAAATTTTTGTAAATGACAAAAGTATATTTTGGCATTTGGCTCCTGGGCAATCCGCCTATTTATGGGATCAATTAAAGACACAAGATTATTTAGGTTATGAATGGTGCGATAAAAGTCTTGGAGATTTATCTAAAATAGATAAGGATATTGATCATTTTGATATGAAGTTTAGGTTCTCTAAAGTCCGCAAAGGAGATTACTTTTGTATTCTTTCAGGTAAAAATTTATATGCGATAGCTGAAGCTCTGCATGATTATGACCATAACCAAGCTTTGAACGCAGACTTCCCTTTTCAAACAATAGAAGTAAGATGGATAAAACAATTTGAAACTCCCCCTCTACTTAACGTCTCCAGTACGCAAAGTTTTTCTCGATTAAATGGTAGTAAAAGATGGGAATCACTAATAGACAAATTAGAAAAAGAAGATATTTATCTTAGTTCAAAAAGAGGTTCTACTCTAAAAAAATCAGATAACAACTATGCCTTGGTAAGTTTCCATCAATCCTTTAGTTATGAAGATTTTATTGAGGGTATTAAACCAGACCTAAACCAGAGTGATGATGATTCAGAGAGTAAAGTTTTAAGCTATGCAATACAAGATGGATTATTCAAAACTGCATGCGACAATGCTGCTTTCTTAGCTGGCTACAAAAACCTTAATGACTGTTTATCTGATACGAAAGAAAATAGGCAACAAAAATTATCAAAGGCTAAACCCTATTATTTGCTCATCGATGAAATTAATAGGGGTAATATCTCTGCAATTTTCGGGGAATTAATTACACTATTGGAAGATGATAAAAGGCTAGGCGGAAAGCATGAATTGATATTAGATTTACCCTATTCTAAAAACTCATTTGGAGTTCCTCTAAACCTCCATTTAATTGGCACTATGAATACTGCTGATAGAAGCGTAGAAGCCTTAGATACGGCTTTAAGAAGAAGGTTTTCTTTTGCTGAGGTAATACCGGATTCCAATGCATTAATCGATGCACATCCTAATAAAGGAATAGTGCTATCCAATAGTAGTGGAATAAATTTGGCAGAACTTCTGGACTCAATAAATAACAGAATAGAACTGCTTATTGATAAGGATCATAAAATAGGGCATTCCTACTTTATAAATGTTCTAAATATTGAAGATTTGATCAAAACGTTTAAGGATAAAGTAATCCCTCTTTTAGAGGAATATTTTTATGGTGATTTTGGTAAAATAGGGCTGGTTCTTGGAGAAGCTTTCATTGAAGAAGTCAAACAAGAAAGCAAGACAGTCTTTGCAAAATTTGGCCATGATGATAAAGAACTGTTTTTAGATAAAAAAATATATCGATTTACAGAGTCCAGTTCATGGACTTCAGAATCTTTTCATTCAATTTATAATAACAATAAGAAATTGAATGAATAAAAAAAACTTCATACAAGTTTTTGAATTCCAAAAGTTGAGATATACAGATGAAACCTCATTTAAGGAACATCACTTTGAAGCAATGGTCAAATTCAATGAAAAGAATCAAAATAAATATTTTACCATTATTCATAAGGGCGTGCAATTTAACAACTATGTTGGTGTGATTCAAATCGGTGGTCTTACCGTTGAGATTCTTCCTAAAGCTGATAATAATGATAATGCAGACGCAAATCTTTGGCAAGGAGTGCTCTTAAATATGCTACGGGTATGTAAACATATAAATGTTGCAAATATTTCCGAAACTGCTTTAAAAAAGAGATATAATTCAATACTTGAAATTTATTATGAGATGTATCTTAATGAGGTTGAAGATTTAATCAAGAAAGGACTTATAAAGAAATATAAGCGTGTTCAGAGTAATCAGTTGGCGCTAAAGGGTAAAATCATATTTGCCAAGAATATTCAGAAAAATTTAGTTCATGGAGAGAGGTTTTATTGCGAACATCAAATCTATGATAGAGACCATTTATTCCACAATATAATCTTTAAGGGCCTAAAGGTTCTCTCAAATCTTATTAAGGATAGTCTTAGAGACAAGCTAAATAGAATTTTATATGAGTTTATGGATTTTAAAGAAATAAATATCACATCTCAACATTTTGAAAAACTTAGCTTTAACAGAAAAAGCAACTCCTATAAAAAAGCAATAGATATTGCCAAAATGCTAATACTAAACTATTCTCCTAATCTTAATACAGGAAAGGATAATATGCTTACTCTACTTTTTGACATGAATATATTATGGGAGGAGTTTATATTTAGAACCTTGCAAAGACATAAACCAGATAATTTTTCAGTTTCCTTCCAGAACAAAAAAAACTTTTGGACCAGTATTGGTAGGACTAAAACAATTAGACCTGATATTGTAATAGTTGAAACAAAAAATGATTCAGATGTCACATATATACTTGATACCAAATGGAAGATCAGGGACACAAACAATCCCGATGATGGAGACTTAAAGCAAATGTTCGCTTACAACCTATATTGGGGTGCAGAGAAAAGCATCTTATTATTTCCAAAAATTAAACAAGAGGATAGTGAGTACGGATCATATCACGTTTCATTAAATCCTGTTAATCAAAATCAATGTAAACTGGGGTTTATAAACATTATATCCGATAACAACCTTTCTCCATCAAAAAAAATTGCTGAAGAGATTCTTTATAAACTAAATTAACTTTTTTGAAAAAAATGAAAATTAGATTTTTAATAATACTAGTAACATTTACCACAATAAGAATGGCATCCCAAAATAGTGAACAGGGAAGTTTTTATCCTTTAATCAAAGGTCAGAGCAAGACACTTACATGGTATAAAGATAAATATAGAGAAGTTATAAAAGATACTGTGACTTTAGGTGGAGAAATTTATAATCACATTGCTCAAATATTTCCTCCTAAAAACACTATAGATATTTATCTAAGAAACTCGAATGACACCATCTATTTTTATAATACAGTAAAAAAAACACATATGCCCTTTTTTGGTATAAGACCAGTTGTTGGAGAAACTATTGGGAATGGAACCATAGTTGAGGTTGAGGCCAAACTTAAAACACCAAAAGGTAAATTGACTGATCTTTTGGTTGTGGAAATGAACTATTCAAATGGTGCACAAGATACCAGATATTATAAAAAGGGCTTAGGTTTAGTAGCGGTAAAAAATAAGAACAAACTAATATGTTATTATATCGCAGATGAAACAAAGTAAATTGATTAATTGGTTTTTGAAGGTGAAGCATTGGAAGCTTTTTCTTCTTATGATTGGCTTTCCAATTATTGCTCAAATAATAACCATTGTGCTGATGGCTTTGGAAGTTCATTCTGGCGAAAATAACCAATCAGGGTTCCCCATTTCTTTTTTTGGGCTATTTCCCGTTATAATGTTATTATATGTTTTTTTTCATTTTGGTTGGTTTTGGTCTATTTCAATTGGTCTGCAAGAATATATCCCTACCGATGTCAAAATGAAAGTGAAAAAATTCAAGATTCTCTTTTGGATTCCTGTTATATATATAGCACTACTCGTTGTTTTTATGGGGCTATCATATATAGGTGTTCAATATAATGATAGTGCAAGTAAGGCAACTATTTCTGGAGCATTAATTGCCATGATACTTATTGTTCCGCTTCATTTATTTTCTATGTTTTGCATTTTTTATTGTCTCTATTTTACAGCCAAGACATATAAAACAGTCCAACTTCAAAGGGAGGTGAATTTTGGTGACTTTGCCGGAGAGTTTTTCTTGTTTTGGTTTTACTTTGTCGGTATATGGATAGTTCAACCAAAGATTAATAAGCTATTAAATAAATAATTTCTCAATGAAAAAATATTTCATCATTCTAATTGCTTTGGCAATCCATTTTCCAATAGCTCTTTTTAGCCAAGAAACCTTTAATGATGGAATAATCAGTATTGAATATTTTGAGACGGAACAAGTCTCGAACAAGTTAAATTTAAATTCTTCAACTAAAATTAGAGGTGAAGGGGTTCAAAAGATAAGCGTAAAATGCAAGATTAAATCATTAAATAAGCAACGGATTGATATAAATAAGTTTTCGTTAGTAGATACAATAAATAAATTACGATATCGCCCTACAGATGTATCTTATCAACCAGTTGCTGGTTATATGGTTTATGGAAAACTTTTAAAATCAGATATAAAAAAGAAAGGATTAGTAGGTCATTATTCATTAGGAGCCTCTTATAAACCTGAAGTTAAAGATTCGTTTTTGGATTATAATATTGAAGGCTATACTAATATAGAACCTACATTCAATTTTTGGACGGACAAGGACCCATTGTTATCTAAAATATATTTTAAGCCCCATAAGTTTAAAAAGTTTAAGGCTTTATTCTTTTTTGCAATCATAAAGGACGCACCTATTCCAAATTTAGCTTTGTATTATGGAGATAATAAAGTAACGGACATAAGGGTTAAATAAATTGTTATTAGACATTGAAGAACCTTCTCCATATAGTAATCATTTTAATACTTACGGTTTTGACCCAAATAGGTGGGTTAGTTTATTTGATTGCATTACTCCTTATTAAAAAGTCTGTAAATCAGAGACGATTAAAGGGAATTTGTGTTTTTGTTTTTCTGTATTTACTTGTAACGTTTTTAATCGTACCATTTGTTGCTCCAATCTTTGGGCGTGAAAGAATAAAAGAAACTGAATTTGTTCAGGCACATTCATTCTTTTTTAAACTAGCTAATAGAAATTATGTAAAGTCAGAATTAAACAATGCCATTGAAGAAATTGCAAAGGGTTTTGAAAAGCAAAACGCAGGTATTAAGATAGTCTATTTGGATGCCAACTTCCCCTTTATTGACCAATTTCCTTTATTGCCACATTTAAGCCATAATGATGGAAAGAAAATTGACATTTCCTTAATCTATGAAAACCCAAACGGAAAGTTGACCAATAAGAAGCCTTCCACAAGTGGTTACGGAGTCTATGAAGATCCAAAACCAAGCGAATATGATCAAGTATCTGTTTGCCAGAGTAAAGGAAATTGGCAATACGATTTCCCAAAGTATTTAACTTTTGGCAGAATTAATAAAGACATTAAATTTTCGGAGAGAGGAACACGCAATTTGATAAACCTCATTGTAAAGCAACCTGAAATTGGGAAATTATTCATTGAACCCCACCTTAAAACGAGGCTGAATTTAACAAATAACAAAATACGTTTTCATGGTTGCCGGGCAGTTAGACATGACGACCATATACATTTACAGTTGAAATGATATCCAAGAGCAGAGCCCATAAAATGTTCAATTACCTTATTGCCTTGGTTTGGCTCGCAAATGGACTTTTCTGTAAAGTCTTAAACCTTGTTCCGAGACATGAACAAGTTGTAGGTAGAATTTTAAGTCATCAGTATTCAGGGGAATTAATATTTATAATTGGCATATTGGAAATTGGTATGGCAATTTGGATTATAGGTCGTATTAAAACAAAACTAAATGCAATCACACAGATTGTAATTGTCATGACCATGAATATTCTTGAATTTCTGCTGGTTCCTGAATTACTGCTATGGGGTAAAGCTAATATCCTATTTGCAATGCTTTTTGTTATATTGATTTACTATAATGAATTTGTTTTGGGCAAGAAATTAAACCAACAAAACTGATATGTTCAACACCTTAAAGAACCATCCCTTTGCCGTCGAAGCTTTTTTTAAAAGCTCTATTGTATTGACATTTGCCGTTCCTAAAAAACAACTCGAACATCTTATTCCGGAATGTTTGGAGTTGGATGCCTTTAATGATAAATGGGCATTTGTAGCTATGGCCATGGTACAAACCAAAGCTTTACGCCCCAAAGGTTTTCCTGAATTTACTGGTAATGATTTTTTCCTAATTGGCTATCGTGTGTTTGTGAGATATACCAATAATAAGGGAAAGAGGTTGAGAGGCTTATATATTCTTAAATCCGAAACCGATAAAAAGAAAATGGAATTTTTTGGTAATATATTTACTCATTATAATTATACCACAACAGACATTTTGCAAACCAAAAATGACAATATACAGACCATTGCATCTACACTTTCTAATTTCTGTATTCAATTAGAAGAAGTTGACGAAGATATTACATTGCCTTTAGGCTCCCCTTTTAAAGATTGGAAAGAAGCTAGACGGTTTGCAGGTCCGTTACCTTTTACGTTTACATATAATGAAGAAAACAAGGAGATCTTAATCATTGAAGGTGTAAGACAAAATTGGAAACCAAAGCCAATCAAGGTCATAGGTTATGATATTTCATTTTTAAAAGATTTAAGTCTCGAAAATGCTACTTTGGCAAATGCGTTTATAATCAAAGACATTCCATACTATTGGAAAAAAGGCAATATTGAACAGTTAAAATGAAACGAAGAAAATTCCAAGGAGTTTTAAATATTTTGAGCTTTAACAGGCACTTTTACTATTCTGGATTAGGGGTTTTAGCTTTAATCATTAGCAGTAAGTTGTTTTTTGATTGGCCAGATGTATTATTTTGGACAATTATTTTAGCGTTTCTCTACGGGCTTATAATGCCCTTAATAGTTTCTGCATATGTGTATGATTTTTCAGGATATTATAATTTTCTGTGGTTAAAAAACCTTGACATTGCCGATTCAAATGAAAACCAATTTATAAATATAAATGCCGGTTTTGATGAAACAAGCTTTATCATAAAAGACAAGTTTCCCCTTTCTAATTTAAAAGTATATGACTTTTACAATGCCAAACAGCATACCGAGGCTGCAATTATAAGAGCTAGAAAGGTAAGCCTGATATATCCTAACACGGAGCAAATAACTACAAATTTAATTCCTCTTGGTAACAAAAGTGTTGATGTTATTTTTCTGTTATCTGCTGTACATGAAATAAGGAATCATGAAGAAAAAATTCAATTTTTAAAGGAATGTAATCGCGTTTGTAAACCCGATGGAAAAGTTATCATGGTAGAGCATTTAAGGGATTTTCCAAACTTCTTGGCATTCTCGATTGGCTTTACCCACTTTTTCTCTTTAAACACATGGAGGCGTGCGTTTAAAAGTGCAGGTTTCTCTTCATTTGAAGAAACCAAGTTTACCTCATTTATGTCTATTATTAAATGCAAACTTTAACTTAAATCTCCTCTTTTAATATGCAAATACATTTAAAAATAATTGGTTCGCTTTTAATAGTTCTTTCTTTGATCCATATTATTTTTCCAAAGTATTTTAAATGGAAAGAAGAACTTAATTCGTTAAGCCTGATGAATCGGCAAATGACCTATATCCATACGCTATTCATTGCTGTAACGGTCTTGCTCATGGGTGTTTTGTGCCTGACATCTACAGATGATTTGATAAAAACCGAATTGGGCAATAAAATAGCTTTAGGCCTTGGGGTATTTTGGACGTTGAGGTTGTTCATTCAGTTTTTTGGGTACTCGTCTAAATTATGGAAAGGCAAAGTGTTTGAAACAGTTGTTCATGTATTGTTTTCAATATTGTGGGTATATATAAGTTTTGTTTTTCTGTGGATCTATTTGAATAGTATAAAAAGCTAAAACCTTTTATTTAGTCTCCCCTATGATTACCCCAAAGTTTCCATCTAATTGCTGCCAGTTTTTTGAAGGCAAATAGGTTTTTGATACAAATCCATCTAAATAAAGAGCATTCTTACACCCCATTTGTTTGAAGAAAGTTGCAAAGTCATAGAAATTAATCTTTGTTTTAGACATTGCAAAAAGAAGTTTACCGTTGGGTAGAACCCCAACCCCATTTCTAATATTTAGGTTTTTTGAACCTTGCCTAAATTTAGGGTGAATTTTTCCTTCTATCAGTAGTAACGGTCCTGATTGTGTGGCATATTTAATATTATCATTTCTAAAATCTTCGGTTTTACATACGACACCTTTGTTTTGGTTAGTAATGTAAAATATACCATTGGGTTGTAAATAAAAATTACCATAGCCATTTTTCATTGTATCGATTTCAGACAATGTTAGGCCTTCTTCAATATATAACCCTTGTGGGGATAGATTCTTATCATACATCCCTCCATTCATTGCGAAAACTAAAGTTTTATTCTTTGACACCAACCAATCCTTTAGATGTTTAAAATTCTTGAAATTTTCACCCAAATCATTTTTCCAATAGAACTTCAAATCTTGTTCTTTCCAGTTTACTTCATGAAAAAGTATATTGTCATTTTTGTTATGGTCTATATTGTTATAGGCAAGAAAGCCTAAAACTATTAAGACTAATAAAATTATTTTTGGAAACTTCATTATATACTCAATTTAGCAATCATTTCCTCATTATCCTTTTTAGTGAGACGAATTATTGTAATTTTCTTTTCCTCATTTTTAGTTCCATAATTTTTATACATGGTAACTTTCATGAAAGTAGGGTTCTCCTCTTTTTGATACCTGTCCCCGTAATATTTGATTTTAATATAATAATCCCCTTTTATGGCATTAATCAATGTGAACTCCTCTGGACCAAATCCTTGGGTCATATCTGGTGAAATATGTCCCCCAATATTAGTGGAAGTATGCTTATAAAAACACTCTTCAAGATTAGGGTCTATAACATGTAAGTCTATGTCCGTATCATTGTGATTCCAATCTACAACAACCCTTACATCATACACCACTTCATCTAACAATCGCTTATCCACTCTACTCAAATCTAAATCGTTTCTATATTTTTTGATGAGGTGTTTTATTTCATTTTCAGCTATTAATGCCACCCCTTTAAAAATACGTCTATAAGCATTCTCATATATCTTTCCGGTAATAATATCATTATATAAATCTAATGCTCTTTGACACTTACCAACGGCCTCATAAGCCAAAGCTAAATCTCTGTATGATTGGGAATCTTCAGGTCTTAAATCTAAAATGCGTTTAAAAATGAATAAGGCTAAACCATCATACTTGTTTTCTTGTAAATGATATCCATATACTTTTAAAAGCTCATAATTATCAAAGTCAGTTTCAGCAATATTAGAAGCTATTATCGATGAATATTTATGATCTTTAAATCGATTTTGAAAATAATTTGACACATCGATATAATATGCAGGGACATCTAAATAATTGTTTCGCTGTTTTAAATATAAAAGATAGGCTTCATCTTTATTATTAGCATGTTTTAATTGCGAAATATATTCTGCTTTAACCTTTCGATCACGCACCTCCAACTTTCCAGAATATTTCTTATAATCTATTACGGAAACAACAATACTGGTATCTATTGCTATACTTCCTCTTTCTCCTTTTAACTCAAACATTATAGGTAGTGAATAACGGACGTCCACAGGTTTCCCTCGTTGCTCACCTGGTTTCATCTTTGGAAGTAATCTAATCACTCTCATAATTTCATCGGTTATATCCGGGTGTGGAGATCTTACCCGAATATCGCCTATTTCGCCTTCTGCAGTAATATCAAATAAAACACTTACTCGCTGCCGACCTGAAAGCCCCAAATCATTGGCAAGTTCTAAATTGAATTTATCTCTAACATGATTACTAACATTTTCAGAAAGACACTTTTTCAAGGCTTCATTGTTACCCTGACATCCTGGAAATACTGGTGATTTTTCAATTGTCACAAAAGGAATTTGTTCTTCATATCTGGTAATATTATTTGATGGAATATATGCCCTATCCTCCGTTTCAACTACTTCATCTGAAACTTCAGAAGCAAGTATTCCAAATTGATGAACATTACCTACAACTTCCATTTCCTCAACCTCAACTATTTCAGAATCCATCTCAAATTGTGTTTCATCCCCAGCATTAAGCATTAGTGGGGATTCCAAAAAACCCTGATGCGCTGATTCGTAGCGCTTACTTTTCTCTGATTCAATTCTAGCCAACAAAGCATTATACTCATCCTTTAGTTCATCAGGCGGTGTTATTCTATAGGTAATATAATCCATGACATTCTCTAAAACTATAAGAGAAGTATAATCTGAAACCAAATCATATAGTACCCCATGTTTTTTTATTTGATTCTTGTTTGCCTTAGAATCTATTTCAAGATGGTCCAATTTCTTTTGAGCCCAAATACGCCTAACTTGATCACTTTGATTATTTGATTTATCAATACTTATTGCTATGCTTTCCTGAACTTGGTTGCCATATCCAAAATTCAACCTAATGGTTTCATTATTTTTTAAATATTTGCCCGAAATAGAGAAATCATTAGTTACACTTACAGGTGCTTTTGGATATACTTCTAAATTTTTTGATTGACTTTCATATCCTAAAAACTTATAATTCTCATATTTCAAAGAAGCCATAACATCCTCATTGGATTTAGTATTCAAATTAAGATAAGCTCCATTAGAAGATTCCGCTAAATGATTTAAAGCCGAATGATTGGATTTAGTAAGGCTATTAACAATAAATAATGGTTTACTTAAATCTAAAGAAGTAGTGCTTAACGATGTGATTCCTTCTGAAAACAAAAGTTTAGAATCTACATTGTTTTTACGATTATAGATAATATCATAATTCGTTCCTCCATCATAGATAGTTTCTATTATTACTTTTCTAAGATCATCCCATGCTCCATTTACAATTTCAAATTGTTCATCATGGATAACCACATTACTAAAGGACACATAATGAACCGTAACATTATTCAAGTGCTTAAAATAATTATCTAGTACCTCTGTTTCCTTTTTAATATCCCTATCCTTCATCGAGAGCGAAGCATCCCAAAACAGGGCAATATCCTTTGGTTTAGCTCTCAATCTCTTTTTAGGGTTTAGTGTTTTATAGATATAGAAATAGTTATCATATGTAAGTGTTTTTTCGGAATTTATTGGAACTGGAATTTTGATCAAAATATTCTTATTAGCCTTAAAATTCTTTTTAATCACCTTGGTACTATAGTTCTTATTCCATGTAGAAAATTCAAGACCAGAAATTTGACCTTCAGCAATAATAGGTTTGGATTTCTGATCGAATACTGTTATCTCCAAACTGAAATGTTCCAATACATTTTTGAAGCCTAATGGTAAATTATAAAAATGATCTCCCTTTCTATATACTAATTCCTGTTCATATGCCAATACCACTCTTTTATGACCAGTAGCAGGAATAGGATAAATTCGTGCCTTATAATTATTTCCAGTTCCTTTTTCCAATAAAGCTGGATCTACACGACGTCTAACAACTTGTTCAAAAGCAATTCTCCCTAACTCTTTATCAACAACAACAGCCTCTCTAAGTTTACCATTAACATCTAAAGCGAACCGAGATACATCATGTCCTTCACCTAATGGAAAAGAAAGCTCTCCCTCCAATACATTTTTGGTAGGATTATAAAATAGCATATCATAAGTTGTAGTAGCAATGTTTCCTACTACATCCACTTTTATATCCAGAGAGGTTAGACCCAATGGTTTGTCTTTTACTTTAACCGTTGGAATGTTTTGAGTGTATCCAAATGTCATTATCAATAACACAAGAATAAGGGGGAGTCTTGTTTTCATGAAGAGTTGTTTGTTAAATTAATAGCTGTAAGATATTTGATACAAATTTTATGCCATTAACAGGATTACTTAAAGCCTTAATTAGTTAACGACCTTGTTCTTCAATTATTCTTAATTACGCTTTCTCATAGCACATACTATATAACCCCCGCCCCATAGTTCATTTTTGGGGTAGGGGGCATCATATATATAAACTTCAAAAGAGAGTCTTTAAAAATTAATCAAAAAAGCCCTGGAAACAGGCAATTCATTATGGAAACAAATCAAGATGGACACATCGTAATTGTACTGTCCAACAAAGGCTATGTAGCCGTTGAAAACAATCAAATGTTCCAACTCTGGAAAAACAAATGTCTAAAGGATATCTACCAAGAGTTAAAAACAAGATATCCAAAATTCAAAATTTCATTGGGAAGCTTAGAAAAAATACACTTCAATAAAGTCGTTGAGGTATGTAATAAATATCTAAATAAAACTCCTGAAACAGAACTTATTACTGAAACAACAGAAGTTTCATCACAAAAATCAAATACTAATTCTAATAAAGACCTGGAAACAGGCAACAACAAAATGAAAGCAAATCAAAAAGTAAAAATCAAAGCAGCAACAGTTATCGGTATAAACATCACGGCCGGTGTATTCCATTTAGGGTTTCAATCCATGGCAGACCTCATTTGCTACGGTGAAGCTAAACTCATTGACCAACTTAATGTCTTCGATAAAACTGTAGAAGAAATCATGAAAGCCAGAAAAGATAAAACACTGGAAACGCAACAATATCTTCTAAAGACACCCGAAAAGGCAAAACAAAAAGCCAGTCAATTCTATTGTCGCATAAAAGAGATTAAGGACAATGCAAAATCAGAATATAATCAATTTCAAACCTCATAACTATGATACTATTTAAAGAAGAATTAAAGGAACTAATGAAGGCTCCTTCTAAAGAGAAGAAATCCAAAAAGAAATCAAGGCTAAAATTTAAGAAGGCTCCTAAGGTAAAACCAATATCATATACTAAAGGAGCTTTATTATTTATAGGTCTGTCGTGGTTTGGCATGTTACTAAGTGCTGCTATTGCTACCTATGTATTCTTTGGTATTGCAACCTTAGCTGGATTAATAGCAATCTCTGAAAACAGTACTTATATAAGGCATTGCATCATTAAGAGCAATAGATTAATAGACATCTTAATTTTTCTATTGACTATATACTCCACTTTAACATTAGGAGTGACCATTACGGCTTCATTAACCATTGCAGGCCTAGGCTATTCTTTAGTTTACGCTCCTTGGTTGAGGTCGAGATTTAAATAATTCATGTTAATTCAAATTATTATGGAAACAAATAATGAAACACAAGTTCTCTACTTGTTGGAATCTGTAGATCTTGTTAAGAAAACAGGTGTCCTCAAAATAAAGGAGGATAGAAAGTATGCCCATTGGATAAGACTAAAGGTGTCCATTTCCCCACTTTTACTCTATAGAATAAGAAAGAAGAGTTACAAAGGCTTAGGGAGAAATAAAACGTTTATAGGTACCGAATTCAAGAGTACACTAAATAGCCCCAAGTATTCTAAAAACCCCTTTAGATTGGTTGAATTTGTACCAGATGAGCATTCAGACATCCCTTTAAACTATCGTTTGGAATTAGTCTTTGAAATGTTCTCTGAAAGGATTGAAAAACTCAATGCTTTTCATAAACCGGTATTAATCGGTTATAGAAACAGGGTTTTAGAACCTTCAAAGTATATTAGGTTTATTCAAATAACAGTAACAAAGAAAAAGTCAGAGTGCAAACGCAAATTATCGTTTTCGAGTTAAAAGAACCTTTTATTATCCCTCTCGATTAGCTAATTTTCAGACACAACTTTACTGTCTAAAACAGGTAAATTTAGGCTTAAATACAGTAAACCATTCCTACAGTAGGGGATGTTTTTAGGATCTTCATGAAATATACTGTTTTAACTATCATGAAAACGCTCAAAAAATAACAATCTCTCATACATGATTTTAGGACGAACGATTTAAATAACTTAAAAACCATTAATTATGATAACAAAAACCATTCAAATCAACGAAATAACTTTTGATGAATTAGCAGAGAAAGTAGCTGACAAACTTTTAATTAAAATTGAAGATTATTTAAAGCAACTTAGCGAAAGTGAAGCTGATGTTTATTTAACCAGACATGAGACTGCTGCCCTATTTAAAGTTGATATTTCAACAATTCATAATTGGCGAGTAAAGGGAAAATTAAAATCTTATGGATTCGGAAATAGAATTTACTATAATAAGCAAGAACTACTCGATCAGTTAAGAGCAAATAGATTAAGTTAAAATCCATTTGCTGGATAAATGGTTGGATAAAACTTATCCATGATAAATGAAAAACCCTAACAAATCTATGTTAGGGTTTATTACTTGCTCCTCAGGTTGGGCTCGAACCAACGACCCTCTGATTAACAGTCAGATGCTCTAACCAACTGAGCTACTGAGGAAGGTTATCTTTCGCTTTTGCGAGCGCAAATATATATATATTTTTAATTACTGCAATGTAATTTTTAAAAATTTTTAATTGAAAATGGCTTTATAAATGTCGTTACCATTGGCAAATAAAACCAAAGCAATAAGGATAAAAAAACCAACCAATTGAGCATACTCCATAAACTTATCTCCTGGTTTTCTTCCAGATACCATTTCATAAAGTAAGAACATAACATGGCCCCCGTCTAAAGCTGGTATTGGTAATAAGTTTAAAATAGCTAACATAATAGATAAAAAGGCTGTTAAATTCCAGAAATCTTGCCAAATCCATTGGTCTGGAAAAATATCAAAAATAGCCTTAAAACCACCCACGCCTTTGTAAGCTCCTGTTTCAGGAGAAAATATTTTCCCTAATTGCTCCCAATAACTCGCAATTTGTTCAATGAACTTATTTAAACCACCACCAAAACTCTCCAAAAAGGTGTACTCTTTTCTGGTTATCTCAAAATAACCAAGTTCATCAAAACGCTCAGGGTGGCTGGCAGGTGCTATTCCAAATTTACCATTGGCATCAACTTTTAATTCTCTCGTAATCTTATCTGAACCTCTTAGAAATACAGAGGAAACGGTTTGGTTTTTATACTTCTCCAGTGTAGAGGATAATTGGTCAAAGTATCTAACCTCATCATCGTTAACTGTTAACAAAATATCGCCTTTTTCTAAATCTACGCCAGCGTTATGTAAGGTGTCAATAACATTATTTACCATAAAAGGTATCCTTAGTTTAAATAAACTACCTTTAATTTTTTTTGAAGATAACTGTCCCAAAAAGTCAACAGGCATTTCTATGGTTTCTGTAACACCATTTTTTTCTACCATGTACTTTTCACCACTAATAATCTTTTTTACTACATCAGAGTGGCTATGAACAGTTACATCATCAATAGCAATAATTTTATCTCCTGTTTCAAAGCCCAATTCGTTTAACAAGGGGTTGTCTATCCAGTAACCATCTTTTAAACTTTCACTTGAAAAATCGGTATCACCGTATACGAATGAAATCATTACGTATATGATGTAGGCCAAAACAAAATTAACAGTAACACCACCAAGCATAATAATTAAACGCTGCCATGCAGGTTTAGAACGAAACTCCCAAGGTTGCGGCTCTTTAGCCATTTGCTCGGTATCCATACTTTCATCTATCATCCCCGAAATTTTCACGTAACCACCTAAAGGCAACCAACCAATACCGTAAACAGTCTCGCCTATCTTCTTTTTAAATAGTGAAAACTTAACATCAAAAAACAAATAAAACTTTTCTACTCTAGTTTTAAAGGCTTTGGCGGGTACAAAGTGCCCAAGCTCATGTAATACAATTAGTAGTGAAAGACTCAATAAAAACTGAGATATTTTTATAACAAACTCCATAAATTTTCAATCAAAATTTTTGATAACCGCACAAAAGTAAACTTTTAAAACAAGTATAAAAAGACATTTATTCTTTGTACGGCTATTTAACACTAATTTAAGGGTATAAGCATCTGTAGATATTCTAATTTCGTTGTATTTTTGCTAAAATTTTCGCCTAATTTTTCATGTTGTCATTTTTTAAAGATTACAAGTTATTTGCTATTGTTTTTGTTGTTATTTCAATTATTATAATTGGCATTATTTATAACACCTTAAATGTATATCAGCCGCTTCCAGTATATCAACCGTCTATGGTTAGTACAGAGTTGGTAGATAGTACGCTTCAATACAAAAAAAAATATCATAAAATAGCCGATTTCTCCTTAATCAATCAAAACGGAAAAACAATTACCCAAAAAGACTATGAAAACAAAATTTATGTAGCTGATTTCTTTTTTACAACCTGTCCTACCATTTGCCCTATTATGACTAAAAATATGACGCTTATTCAAAAGGAAATTTTAAATGATGACGAGGTTATGCTACTATCTCATTCCGTAACTCCTGAAATTGACACCGTAGCACAGCTAAAAAAGTATGCCATCAAAAAAGGGGTAAACGACAAAAAATGGAATTTGGTAACAGGTGACAAAAAGCAAATTTATGCGTTAGCGAGAAAAAGCTATTTGGCAGTAAAAGACAATGGCGATGGTGGCCCTTTTGATATAATACATACCGAAAATTTTATGCTCATTGATAAAAAACGCCAAATTAGAGGGTTTTATGATGGCACCAATACTGAGGAAATAAAACGCTTGCTTGACGATATTACCATATTAAAAGAAGAGTACAATCAATAAATATCAAGGTGTTTACTACTAATTAGTAGCCTATTTATTATTAAACTCAAAACTTTGAACTTGAAACTTTTTTACTTAAAAACTTTTACACTACTTTTGCTTCTTTAAAATCAATCTAAATAAGCTTGCACGATACTTTAGCACATTTAAAAAAGGGTGAACGCGCAGTAATCATGGATGTTTCCTCTAACCTCATTCCGTTAAAACTTCTTGAAATGGGGTGCCTTCCAGGTAATTCTGTAGAGCTTGTTCAAGTAGCTCCTTTTTCAGATCCTATGTATTTAAATATAAATGGATCGCATTTAGCTATAAGAAAGGAAACCGCTATTCATATTTTAATTGAAAAAGTAGCCAATGAGTAAACAAATAAATGTAGCTCTAATAGGCAACCCTAACACAGGTAAAACTTCGGTTTTCAATGCGCTTACCGGTTTAAATCAAAAAGTAGGCAACTATCCAGGGATTACTGTTGAAAAAAAGGAAGGTATTTGCAAGTTACCTCGTGGTGTAAAAGCCCACATTATTGACTTACCCGGCACCTATAGCTTAAATGCATCGTCTCTTGATGAGAATGTAGTTATTGAATTGCTGTTAAACAAGAACGATAAAGATTTTCCAGATATAGCCGTTGTAGTTACAGACGTTGAAAACTTAAAACGGAACCTACTACTTTTTACTCAAATAAAAGACTTAGAAATACCAACCATATTGGTAATTAACATGGCCGATAGGATGTCTAGAAAAGGGATTTCATTAGATATTGCATATTTAGAAACACATTTAAAAACTAAAATAGCCTTAACAAGCACACGTAAAAAAGAAGGCATCGACAATTTGAAGGAGCTTATCTCAAATTATAAAGAAATTTCTACGCAACCTTGCTTAGATACTACAACCATAGACCTAAGCTACTTTGATAGTTTAAAAAAGGCATTCCCAAACCAATTACTTTATAAATTATGGTTGGTAATCACACAAGATGTTAACTTTGGAAAAACTGATAGAAAGGAAATTAATGCTGTTAATGATTTTAAAACGAAAAGTAAAACTGATTTAAAAAGATTACAGCAAAAAGAAACTATTAAACGATATCAGTTTATAAATAACGTTTTAAAAAAAGGGCAGACTATAGACTTGTCTCAAGCTAAAGATTTACGCATTAAATTAGACCGAATAATCACTCATAAGGTTTGGGGCTATCTTATTTTTGGTATTATATTACTGTTGATATTTCAAGCTATTTATGATTGGTCTGAAGTACCCATGGACTTTATTGATGGCATTTTTGCTTCCTTAAGTGAGTGGACAAAAAACATACTACCCAAAGGGGCATTTACCAACTTAATTGCAGAGGGTATTATTCCCGGTCTAGGAGGTATTGTCATCTTCATTCCACAAATTGCCTTTTTATTCCTATTCATTTCAGTACTGGAAGAAAGTGGTTATATGAGTCGCGTGGTGTTTTTAATGGATAGGGTGATGCGTCGTTTTGGATTGAGCGGAAAAAGTATTGTGCCCTTAATTTCTGGTACTGCTTGTGCTATTCCTGCTGTTATGGCAACACGCAATATAGAAAACTGGAAAGAGCGTTTAATTACCATTTTAGTTACGCCTTTTACTACGTGCTCTGCTAGGTTACCGGTTTACTTAATTATTATTTCATTAGTAATCCCTAAAGGACGCTTCTTAGGGTTAAGCTATCAAGCATTGACTTTAATGCTTCTTTACCTTATTGGCTTTGCTACAGCAGTATTTTCAGCATACATTTTAAACAAAATTCTCAAAATTAAAAGTAGGACATTTTTTGTAATTGAAATGCCCAACTACAAATTACCACTGTTAAAAAATGTTGCTTTAACTGTTGTTGAAAAAACAAAATCTTTTGTTTTTGGAGCCGGTAAAATAATTTTAGCTATATCAATCATATTATGGTTTTTAGCATCTTACGGCCCTGGTGAAAACTTTAATAATGCTGAAGATATTATTAGAACAAAATTTGCTACTGATAATTTAAGTGATAATGATTTACAGCAAAAAATAGCATCTTATAAATTAGAAAATTCCTTTATTGGCATTACAGGAAGAGCTATTGAACCTGTTATAAGACCATTGGGTTATGACTGGAAGATAGGTATTGCCATTATTAGTTCATTTGCAGCACGAGAAGTTTTTGTAGGCACACTGGCAACCATTTATAGTGTTGGAAATGATGATGAAGCAACTATTAAAAACCGAATGGCAGCAGAGGTAAATCCTATTTTGGGAGGACCGCTTTTTACCTTTGCGTCAGGTATATCACTGTTATTATTTTATGCGTTCGCTATGCAATGTATGAGTACTTTAGCTATTGTAAAACGTGAAACCAATAGTTGGAAGTGGCCTATTTTACAACTAACAATAATGTCTACTTTTGCATATATTGTGGCTCTATTAGCGTTTCAATTTTTGAAATGATACTATTTATTCTACTTTAGAGTATGAATCAAATTATTCAGAACATATTACTTTTTTTAGCTATAGTATTTGCTGTTGCCTTTTTATTTAAGAAGTTTTTTCCAAAAAACACAAAATCAAAGAAAAGTTGTGGTCATGATGACTGCGGTTGCCATTAATTTTAATGTGAATTAAATCTTCTCACATTCATTTTTACTATTTTAGTGGCTTACCTAATACTAAATATACCTTTATGAAACACTCAATTATTTCTGGTCTAATTTTAATATTCTTCACCAACAATATAAACGCTCAAAATAATGAAACAATTAAATTATTAGATGCTAACTTAACCCATTTTGAAAAATTTTTGGGAGTACCTCATACTACCGTTTTAGGGCTTCCTAAAGACACTCCACAGTCTGAAGATGTTACCAAAGGAACACCTTTAGGGCTAAATAACGACATAAAAAATGTGTTTACAACAACTAACATAAACGGAGAAACCATTCTCAATATATCTGGAGAAATCTATGGGAGCATCACCACTAAAGAGAACTTCAGCAACTATCATTTTAGTACAATGTTTAGATGGGGTAATAAAAAAAGGGAACCAAGACTTCATAGAAGAAAAGATACTGGTATTTTATATCATAGTTACGGAGACTACGGCAGGTTTTGGAACACTTGGAAGACCTGTTTAGAATTTCAGGTTCAGGAGACAGACTTAGGAGATTTCATTTCTCTGCCTGCTAATGCTGTGCAACCAAATCCTGGTGGACCTCAAGTAGTGATTAGAGGTACCGACACAAACAACAAAAAACAATACAACCCTAATTCAGACACCTACTTTGAAGGCAAAGGTTATATACACGCCTACCTTGAACCACAAGCCCCTCATGGTAATTGGAACCATTTAGAATTATATGTTATAGGAAACGATGCTGTTCATGTGGTTAACGGAGAAATTGTTATGGTAGTTGAAAATGCTATAAACCCTGAAACCAACAGACCTCTAACCGAAGGACAAATTCAAATTCAGTCTGAGGCTGCCGAGTGTTATTACAAAGACATGACTATTACTCCCATTACAAAATTTCCTCAATTTATTTTAGATCAGGTTAAATTTAAATCTTAGTTTGATTTAATTTCCTAGGCTCCTTATAAATTCTTTTTATAAATGTTCACTTTTTTTAGATTAAAAAGTGAACATTTATTTTTTTTAACTACATTTGAAAACTTTTTTAAGTTTACTTAAATATTTATTAAAGCAAATCTAATGTCTGTAGCCATAGAAAATTTTGTAAAGGCCATTTACAAAAACGGAAAACGTAATAACAACGATACCAAGCCGGGAAACATTGCTAAAGAATTAGGCATATCTAACGCTGCTGCCACAGATATGGCTAAAAATTTAGCGACTAAAGATTTATTGAAGTATCAAAAATATAAACCTTTAGAATTAACAGATAAGGGTACTAAAATGGCACTTTCGGTCATTAGGAAACATCGCCTTTGGGAAGCACTACTGTTTAAATTATTCGATATGTCTCTGCATGATATTCATCGAGAAGCTGAACTTTTAGAACATCAAACCTCCGATTTACTTGCAGAAAAAATAAGTGAATACCTTGGTAATCCAAAATTCGACCCCCATGGCGACCCGATCCCAAATGCCAATGGTGAAATCACCACATCAGACACCTCTATTTCGTTATCAAATGCTAATGAAGGAAAATCATATACCATTTCCAGATTAATGAGCGATGACAAGGAGTTTTTTGAATTTTGCGCTCAAAACGGATTAAAATATGGCAACACCCTTGTGGTATCAAAACAATTTACAAATAATAAAATGACCCAAATCCTGATAAACAACAACACCATTTTACTAAATCAGGATTTCACGAGTATCATCTACGTCAATGAAAACAATTAAATTATTCCTGTCTCTCGTTTTAATAGCTAATAGCGTTTTGTACGCCCAAAAAATCAGTGGTAAAGTAACATCTTCTGGAGAGTCACTCCCTTATGTGAATGTTTACCTAAAAGGCACTTCAAAAGGAAGTATTACAAACGAGTCTGGTTTTTTTACTATTGAAAATGTAAACAAAGGTACTTACACTATTGTTGCTTCTTTTACAGGCTATAAAAATGCTGAAAAAGAAATCACGGTAGAAGGCAATGTGGTTATTGTAAAACTTGAATTAGAAGAAGCCTTGAGCTTAAATGAGGTCATAGTTACGGGAACACTTAAAGCAGTTTCTAGATTAGAAAGTCCTGTGCCTGTTGAAGTTTATTCACCCACTTTCTTTAAAAAAAACCCAACACCCAATGTTTTTGAAGCACTTCAAAATGTTAATGGTGTGAGACCTCAACTAAATTGTAATGTATGTAATACTGGTGATATTCATATTAATGGCCTGGAGGGACCTTATACACTGGTGTTAATTGATGGTATGCCAATAGTGAGTGGGTTATCAACCGTTTATGGGTTATCAGGCATACCAAACTCATTAATTGAACAAGTGGAGGTCGTTAAAGGCCCTGCCTCCTCTCTTTATGGAAGTGAAGCTGTTGGTGGTTTAATTAATGTCATCACCAAATTACCCGAAAATGCTCCATTGGTTTTCGCAGATAGCTTTACCAGTGATTGGGGTGAAGCCAATTTAGATATTAGTTTTAAAACTAAAGTTGGTAAAAAAGCCAATATGCTCACAGGTATTAATTACTTTAACTACTCCAACCCCATAGATGATAATAACGACAACTTTACCGACGTCACCTTGCAAGACCGTATATCGGTATTCCAAAAATGGGATTTTAAAAGAAAAAGCAGACGTCAATTTTCTCTAGCAGGTCGTTATTTTTATGAAGATAGATGGGGGGGCGAAATGAACTGGAACCGCAGTTTTAGAGGAGGCAATAAAGTGTATGGTGAAAGTATTTATACATCACGATTTGAAATCATAGGAAACTACCAATTACCAATCGATGAAAAAGTAAACTTTCAGTTCTCTTATTCAGACCACGATCAAAACTCTGTTTACGGAGATACTCCCTACATTGCAAAACAGCGTATTGGTTTTGGTCAATTAATTTGGGATAAATCCCTTGAAAACCATGACTTACTTTTTGGTTTAGCGGCTCGCTTTAATTTCTATAATGATAATACACCAGCTACTTTAACGGCAGACAAAGTAACAATTCCATCCATATTTGTTCAAGATGAAATCAGACTTTCCGAAAAGCAGCGTTTATTATTAGGTGCTCGATATGATTATGACAGCAGACATGGTTCTATTTTTACACCAAGAATAGCCTACAGATATAAACCAACCGAAGATGACATCATACGATTAAATGCTGGTACTGGCTTTAGAGTCGTTAATTTATTTACCGAAGAACATGCAGCTCTCACTGGAGCTAGAGATGTTATTATTGAAGAGGCTTTAGATCCAGAACAATCCTACAATATTACACTTAATTACCTAAAAAAGATTTACTCCAAATCTGGTAAAATATTTACGTTAGATGCCTCTACTTGGTATACTTATTTTACCAATGCCATTATCCCAGATTATGATACTAATCCAAATCAAATTATTTATAATAATTTAGATGGTAATTCAACATCAAAAGGCGTTAGTTTAAATATTGATGCTGTTTTAGGGAGTGGTATTCAAGCCTCTGTTGGAGCTACCTTACAAGAGGTATCTCAAAAAGAAAATGATGTAAAAAGCAGACAAATATTAACCGAAAGATTCACAAGTGTTTGGTCATTTTCATATAAACATTATCCAACCAATCTAACTTTAGATTATACTGGAAATCTTTATGGCCCTATGAGACTACCAACCCTTGGAGATTTAGACCCTAGAAGCGAGTACTCTCCAACATGGAGTATTCAAAATGTTCAATTAACCTTTACTGGAATAAACAATATGGAACTATATGCTGGCTTAAAAAATTTATTGAATTGGACTCCAAATAAAGGAAATCCATTTATAATTGCAAGAAGTGAGGATCCGTTTGATGAAAATGTTCAGTTTGATAATAATGGAAATGTTGTCCCAACAGCAAATAATCCCTATGCACTGACCTTTGACCCATCTTATGTATATGCCCCTAACCAAGGCAGGCGATTATTTTTCGGATTAAGATATCAATTAAACTAGGTTTATAACTATGAAACGTATTATTCTTATTCTAACAATCATAAGTGTATTTTTAGGATGTAAAAACAACAAAAAAGACAACGGTAAACTAAATGTGGTTACAACTACCACAATGATTACCGATTTAGTTAAAAATATTGGAGATACCTTAGTTAATATTGAAGGCTTAATGGGAAGCGGGGTAGACCCACATCTATATAAAGCTAGCGAAGGAGATGTTACTAAACTCTCTAATGCGGATGTTATTTTCTATAATGGCCTTCACCTTGAAGGCAAACTTGTGGAAGTGTTTGAGAAAATGAAAAACAAAAAAACAGTTGCTATTTCCAATGTTTTAAACAAAAGTACCTTGATTGGATCTGATTATTTTGCCTCTAATTACGATCCGCATATTTGGTTTGATATTGATTACTGGAAACAAGCCGCAGAATATGTTATGAAAGTGCTTTCTGAAGAGCTTCCTGAACTTAAGGAAACATTTGAAATCAATGGAAATGCTTATCTTAATAAATTGGATGCTTTAAAACAAAATGTTTTAGCTCAAATTAATAGTTTACCAAAAGATCAACGCATATTGGTTACAGCACATGATGCCTTTAATTACTTCGGAAAATCATTTAACTTTGAAGTAGTTGGTTTGCAGGGACTTTCAACAGCTACCGAAGCAGGTGTGCAAGATGTACAAAACTTGGCAAAATTCATAATAGAAAAAAAAGTTAAAGCCATTTTTGTAGAGAGTTCAGTTCCAAAACGTACTATTGAAGCACTTCAAGCCGCAGTTAAATCAAAAGGACACAATGTGGCTATTGGCGGAACCTTGTATTCTGATGCTTTAGGTAATGCTGGAACTATTGAAGGGACGTACCTTGGTATGTATGAGTATAATGTAAACACTATTGTTAATGCATTAAAATAATGGATCAAAAAATTGCTATAAAAGTAGACGACCTTACCGTAGCATATAACTATAAACCAGTGCTATGGGATATTGATTTAGAAATTCCAGAAGGCGTCCTTATGGCAATTGTTGGACCCAACGGTGCTGGAAAATCCACCTTAATCAAGTCCATTTTAGGCATCTTAAAACCTATTGCTGGAAGTGTCAGTATTTATGGTAAACCTTATGAAAAACAACGTCAATTAGTCGCTTATGTCCCTCAAAAAGGCAGTGTAGATTGGGATTTTCCAACCACAGCTTTGGATGTGGTAATGATGGGTACCTATGGCAGTTTAGGTTGGATAAAACGGCCAGGGCAAAAACAAAAAAAGGCTGCACTAGAAGCACTTGAAAAAGTGGGTATGTTACCTTTTAAAAACCGACAAATTAGCCAGCTTTCCGGTGGTCAACAACAGCGTATATTTTTAGCTAGAGCATTGGTTCAAAACGCTTCTATTTATTTTATGGATGAGCCATTTCAAGGAGTTGATGCCACAACTGAAATAGCCATCATCAATATTTTGAAGGAGCTGAGAAAAGCAGGAAAAACGGTTATTGTTGTTCACCATGATTTACAAACAGTGCCAGAATATTTTGATTGGGTGACCTTCCTAAACGTAAAAAAGATAGCCACCGGACCTGTCAAGGATATATTCAACGATGACAATTTAACAAAGACTTACGGTATCAACTATAAAGTGAGTATACAGGAGTAGCCGTTAGCAAAAATGAATAAATAAAACATAAAAAAGTAAAAGAGCAGAAAACCAAGTCCCAATTTCCGACGCCGTCGGAATCATCAAATTTCAGAAATAACGAGTGAAGGAATGAAGATGCGAAACGAAGTTTCAAGCACGAAATTCCGTAATGAGTGATGCTTCAGCAATTTCCTAAATTTGATTTGATTTTTTGGTTCGTTTTGCATCAAGGCAAAATGAACAGAAAAAGTAAAGTAAAAAATCGCGAATAAAAGAAGAGATTCCTGAGTTCGTAGGAAGTATGGATATTTTAAAATACATAGAATTAGTCTTTTCAGACTACACCCTAAGAACCATTACATTGGGAACCGCCATACTTGGTGCGGCTACAGGCATGTTAGGCAGTTTTGCAGTACTTAGAAAACAAAGCTTACTGGGTGATGCCATTTCGCATGCCGCATTACCTGGAATAGCTTTAGCATTTTTAATAACGGGCGCCAAAGACAGTAATGTGCTTCTTTTAGGAGCTCTAATAAGTGGACTCATTGGCACCTTCTGGATTAGAGGTATTATTACCAAAACCCATATAAAGTCAGATACTGCTCTAGGATTAATTTTATCATTGTTTTTTGGATTTGGGATGTTATTACTAACCTTTATTCAAAAACAACCCAACGCAAATCAGGCTGGACTTGATAAATATTTATTTGGGCAAGCAGCCACATTAGTTGAAAAAGATGTTTGGGTGATGGCTTTAGTTACAGGTATTTGCCTTATCGTATTATTGCTGTTCTGGAAAGAATTCAAAATACTGCTATTTGACGCTGATTTTACAAAAACTTTGGGTTTCAATACCAAAACTATAGATGTTTTAATTACTACTTTTATAGTATTAGCCATTGTATTAGGGCTACAAACTGTTGGGGTTGTTTTAATGAGTGCTATGTTATTAGCTCCTGCGGCTGCGGCACGACAATGGACTAATAGCTTAGGAAAAATGGTGTTTTTAGCTGCTGTTTTTGGTGCCCTTTCAGGTGTTTTTGGCACTGCTGTAAGCGCCACACAAAACAATCTATCAACGGGTCCTGTAATTGTTATTATTGCCAGTGTTTTTGTATTGGTGTCTTTTGTGTTTTCACCAAGTCGCGGTCTTTTGTTTAAACAGATAAGATTTATAAAAAACCGTCGAGATTTAAAATTAAACAAGACTTTAGCTTTCATGTACCACATTGCCAAAACACATGATAATATTGCTCATCCGCATACTACCAAAATATTGAACAATTTTCAGGGGTTTACCAAAGGAACACTCCAAAAATTGGTTCATAAAAACTATGTAACCCTAGATGGCAACATGTGGAGTTTAACAAAAGAGGGATTTAATGCTGCTTCAAGCTTATATAATCAACAACAAAGTAATGAGTAATGCTCAAATAGAAATACAAATTATTGCAAGTATAGCGGCTATTGCTTGTGCCATTCCTGGTACGTTTTTGGTATTACGGAAAATGGCTATGATAAGTGATGCTATCAGTCATTCCATTCTACCGGGTATAGTTATTGGCTTTTTTATTACCCAAGACCTCAACTCACCATTATTAATTTTACTGGCAGCAGTTACAGGGATTATCACCGTGATTTTGGTAGAATACATTCAAAAAACAGGTTTGGTAAAAGAAGACACTGCCATTGGTTTGGTGTTTCCTGCCTTATTTAGTATGGGAGTTATTATGATTGCAAAAAATGCTAATGACGTACATTTAGATGTTGATGCCGTTTTATTAGGTGAACTCGCTTTTGCACCCTTTGATAGACTAGTAGTTTCAAATATAGACTTAGGTCCAAAATCGTTGTGGGTAATAGGGAGTATTTTAATACTTTCCATTGGCTTGTTATTTGCTTTCTTTAAAGAACTAAAGGTAAGCACATTTGACACTGGTTTAGCCGCTTCGCTTGGTTTTTCTCCTGCTATTTTGCATTATGGTTTAATGAGTATTTCATCGGTGACAACCGTTGGAGCTTTTGATGCAGTTGGTGCTATTTTGGTAGTAGCCCTTATGATTGCGCCTGCAGCAACAGCATACCTACTAACTAATAACCTAAAACGTATGCTTTTATATGCCGTTGGATTTGGTGTTTTCTCTGCTATTTCAGGGTATTGGGTAGCCCATTGGCTAGACGCCTCAATTGCAGGCTCTATCACTACCATGTTAGGTATTATCTTTTTATTGGTGTATTTGTTTGCTCCCAACAAAGGCATCATTGCCGTTTTGTACAGAGAAAAACAACAACGTACTGAAGTATCTTTGCTTACTTTTTTATTACACTTAAAAAACCATACCGAAGAACGAGAGCGTAATGTAAACCACCTAAATGAACACATCAATTGGCAAAAGGTACGCTCTAAAACGGTTTTAGATTTGGCATTTAAAAACAATATGATTGTAATAAAAAATAAAATAGTATCACTAACTGACAAAGGTGATGCATTTACTACTAAAGCTATTGATTATATCATTACTAACAAGGATACCCAAATTGAATACATGAAAGACGATTTCTTTTTGTTTAGGGGATAAGTTTGAATATATTGCTAAATGGCAAAACACAACGAACTTGGTAAAAAAGGGGAACAGCTAGCGGTTGATTTTTTAATTGAAAATCATTACGATATTGTAGAGCGCAACTATCGGTTTGATAAAGCTGAAGTTGATATTATGGCTCAAAAAAATGATACCCTTGCCATTATTGAAGTGAAAACACGTTCTACTGCCGATTTTGGCGACCCACAAGATTTTGTAAAACCAAAACAAATTAAAAACCTTGTGAAAGCAGTTGATGAGTATGTAACGGTTAATGGTTTAGATGTAGAAGTCCGTTTTGATATTATTGCAATTGTTAAAGAAAATAATCAATTCAAAATTGAGCATTTAGAAGATGCGTTTTATCACTTTTGACATTTTTTGTAACCCTGAACTGTCACACTAAAGGAGCGCTGTCGAAGTGTTGTTTCAGGTTCTATTAAAACTCATAATGAAATACTGAAATAATCACGATAGCTATCTTGACAGTATAACAAACGTTCTTGGTTTGTTCCTTCTTTTGTAATCACAAACTAGTCTTCGAAAAACACTTTTAAAACCTCCAAATCTGCTGGTTTTGCAATAATTTTTTTGTCCTTGTCTAGAATAAAGTATGTTGGTGTAGCAGTTACATTATAATCATTTCCAATAGGGTTTTCCCACTTTCCTAAGCCATACACATGAATAAAATCTGGGTAGTTCTCAATAATGGTTTTCCAATTATTTGGTTCTTCCTCTAAAGCTACAGCAATAACTTTAGTCCCTGCTTTAGATTTAATAAAATTTTGTAACTGCGGAATTTCGTCTAAACAATGTGAACAGGTGGTGCTCCAAAATACGATTACGTATTTTTCAAAACCCTTTAAATCACTTAGTTTCTTACTTGTTTTTTTACCACCTTCATCCACTTTAAAAGAAAAATCAGGAGCTATCTTCCCTATTGAAACATCCTTATATTTTATTAGTACATTTAGCAATTCTTGATCATTTAAGACTACGGCTAAATCCATTAAGTATTTTTCTGAGATGTAATTAGCTACTCTTTCAAAATTTAAGTCGGCCATTTGTTGCCACAGGCTCACTAACAAAATACGCTTTACTTCTTTTGGAGCAGATTCCATGGCTTTACAAACCACATCAATATTATGTTTGTAGTTTACTATTTCATCATCAGAATCTATGGTCATTCCAAACACGTAATTCACCATTTTCTCTTCCAAAAAATTTGAACTTTGTAGTGTTTTGTTTGTAAAATCTACATAATCAAAATAGTGCGCTTTTAAACTATTAACATAGGTTTTTACATCAACAAAGCTTTTAGGAATAAATGGTTTATTGGCCTTAATAAATTTTAGAACTATAAGATTTTTGGCTGCTTCTTCGTAATTTTTTTGAGTATTTTTCTGTGTTTCAAAAATCTTTTTCAATGCTAAGGTATCCGTACTCTGCTCATTAAAAAACTTACCAATACTATGTGTAATCATATACATGCTATTGGTGTAAGATGCCAATAATAAATTCTCCATAGACGAAAGGAATTTTACACCAGTTTCACTATTAAAGGACAGTTCAATATCCTCTGTACCATTATAAATAACATCAAAATTATAATCTTCTTGCGGAATGGCGTATACCAATCTGTACATGCCTTTTGTAGCCGTAGAATCTAATTTAATTTCGAAATAACCTTCAGCATCTATTTCAGCATTTGTGATGTATTCTGAAACGGTAGGTGTTACTTTATAAAGTAATACCACATTGTAATCTTTGGCAGGAGTAAATGTACCTTTAATAGTATGTTGCGCCCAAAACACCGTTGGGAGAAATATTAAAAATAATATGAGTTTTAAAACTTGTTTCATTTAGTTCACTAAGACAATAATTAAGCCACAATTGGTTTTAACAATGACAAAGCTTTATCAACCGATTTTACATTTCCAAAAGTAAGTAATAATCGTAAGCCTTGGCGGGTTTGTTTCTCTTTCATTTTACATAAATCAGGATTCTTTTGTACATAACTTAAAACTTTGGTAAAAGAGGCACTTTGATAAAAACTACTTTGTTGGTCACTTATAAAATACCCAATAAGCTTTCCTTGTTTCATAACTATTTTCTCAAAACCTATTTTAGTAGCCATCCATTTTATTTGGACACTATTTAACAAATCGGTCACCTGTAAAGGTAACTCCCCAAATCTATCAATGAGTTCTTTTTCAAATTGAAACAATTCTTCTTCCGTTTTTAACTCATTTAACTTAGTATAAAGATTTAATCTCTCTGCAATATTATTTACATAACTATCTGGAAACAGCAATTCAAAATCTGTGTCTATAGTTACATCTTTAACATAAACTTTATTCTCTTCAGGTTCATTATATAAATCTTTAAACTCATTGTCCTTGAGTTCTTCAATAGCTTCATTCAATATTTTTTGGTAGGTATCAAAACCAATTTCGTTTATGAATCCGCTTTGTTCGCCTCCAAGCAAATCTCCTGCACCTCTAATTTCTAAATCCTTCATAGCAATGTTAAAACCGCTACCCAGTTCTGTAAATTGTTCCAGTGCCGAAATACGTTTCCTGGCATCTTCTGTCATAGCAGAATACTCAGGAGTAATAAAATAGCAGAAGGCTTTTTTATTGCTTCTACCAACGCGCCCACGCATTTGGTGCAAGTCGCTCAATCCAAAATTATTGGCATTGTTGATAAAAATGGTATTGGCATTAGGAACATCCAATCCGCTTTCAACAATAGTAGTACTTACCAATACATCAAACTCTCCATTAATAAAGGATAGCATGAGTTGTTCTAGTTTTTTGCCTTCCATTTGCCCATGACCAATGGCTACCTTAGCATCGGGCACTAAACGTTGTACCATACCAGCTACTTCTTTAATGTTTTCTATACGGTTGTGAATAAAGAATATTTGCCCGCCACGTTCAATTTCGTAACTAACAGCATCTCGAATAGTCTCTTCATTAAACCTAATGACATGACTTTCTATTGGGTAACGGTTTGGTGGCGGAGTAGTGATTACCGATAAATCTCTAGCTGCCATTAAACTAAACTGTAATGTTCTAGGAATGGGCGTTGCTGTTAACGTAAGTACATCGACATTTTCCTTAATAGTCTTTAGTTTTTCTTTTACGGCTACGCCAAATTTTTGTTCTTCATCAACAATTAACAACCCTAAGTCCTTAAACTTCACGTTTTTGTTTACCAGTTGATGGGTTCCAATAATGATATCTACCTTTCCTTCTGCTAAGGCTTCTAATGTGAGTCTTCTTTCTTTGGCCGTTCTAAATCTATTTAGATAATCAACCACCACTGGAAAATCTTCCAGACGCTTTTTAAATGTTCTTGAATGTTGGTAGGCCAAAATGGTTGTTGGTACTAAAATGGCCACTTGCTTCCCATTATCAACTGCTTTGAAAGCAGCTCTTATAGCTACTTCGGTTTTTCCAAAACCTACATCACCACAGATTAGTCTGTCCATTGGACGCTCACTCTCCATATCAGCTTTTATATCTGCGGTGGCTGTACTTTGGTCTGGAGTGTCTTCGTAAATAAAAGAGGCTTCCAACTCATGCTGCATGTAACTATCAGGGTTGTACTGAAATCCTTTTTTAGTTTTTCGCTTTGCGTAAAGTTTAATTAAATTAAATGCAATATGCTTAACGCGAGCTTTTGTTTTCTGCTTAAGAGTCTTCCATGCAGAACTACCCAATTTATAGATTTTGGGAGGCTTACCGTCTTTACCATTGTATTTAGTGATTTTATGAAGCGAGTGAATGCTTAAATATAAAATATCGCGCTCCCCGTAAATAAGCTTAATAGCTTCTTGTTTCTTTCCTTCAACGTCAATTTTTTGAAGCCCTCCAAAACGACCGATGCCATGATCTATGTGTGTAACATAATCACCTACATCTAAATCGGTAAGTTCTTTTAAAGTTATGGCTTGCTTTTTAGCATAACCATTTTTGATGTGGAATTTATGGTAACGTTCAAATATTTGATGATCTGTATAACAAACTATTTTATTATCATGATCAATAAACCCCTGATGCAACGATAAAATTACGGTCTCATAACCTTTAACATCCAGTTGTGCATCATCAAAAATATCGTGAAACCGTTGGGCTTGTTGTTGGCTAATACAAGTAATATAGTTGGTATATCCGTTATCGTAATTGGCGTTTAAATCTTCAATTAATAAGTTGAATTGCTTATTGAAGGATGGTTGAGGCGTGGTATTAAATTCAATAATTTCGGTTCCGCCATTTTTAAATACACTCTGTGTCCCAAATTCAATAATCGTGAAGTCTAACAATTGCTTTTTAAGCAGCTCTGAATTACAAAAAAGTTCGTCTGGATTACTATGCTTTAATTCTGAAGACAGTTGTTTAAAAGTTTCTTCGGATTTAATGAAAAAGTCATCAATTCTAGAGAAAAACAAATCGGTATTTTTAAGACAGACAATTGTTTTTTGAGCGATATATTTTAAGAAACTCTGTCTACTTTCCTCTAAAAACTTATTGGCAACATTGGGTATGATATTAATTTTTTTAATCTGATCTACCGATAGTTGCGACTCTACATCAAAGGTTCTTATGCTATCTACCTCATCACCAAAAAACTCAATACGGTAAGGTTCATCATGTGAAAATGAAAACACATCAACAATACCACCTCTCACCGAAAACTCTCCGGGTTCTGTAACAAAATCAACGCGTTTAAATTGATACTCAAACAGGACTTCGTTAACAAAATCTATGGATAGATTATCACCAATAGTCACCTTTAAAGTGTTGCGCTCTAACTCTTTTCTAGTAACCACTTTTTCAAAGAGTGCATCAGGATAGGTAACAATGATAGCAGGCTTTTTACGAGAATTTATTCTATTTAAAACTTCCGCCCTAAGCAGTATATTAGCATTATCGGTTTCTTCTATTTGATAGGGCCTTCGGTAGCTACCAGGATAAAACAACACATCTTTATCATTAATAAGTTGTTCTAAATCGTTTAGGTAATGTGCCGCTTCTTCTTTGTCATTAAATATTAACAAAAATGGAGCTTCTGATGCTTTAAAAACATTTGAAATCACATAGGAAAAAGCAGAACCTACTAGGCCTTTTAAATGTATTTTTGTCTTGTCTTGGACAGAGTCGAAGGGTTGAGTTTGCGCAATAGAAGACAGCAGATTTTGCATTTGCAAAGCCTGTGTATAAGACTGCGAGAGATTTGAAGTACTCACTTAATCAACGTCATTTTAACGAATGCAAAAGTACATGAATTTTTTAATTTTAAAATTTAAAAAAGATTATGGTTTTATTTCCAAAACTATCTTTTGGTGTTTTTTGAGTTATTGACAAATGCCTTTGTTAGGGTTCCTCAAAAAGAGTTCTACTTAAGCCCGACACCTGTGGTAACCTGCCTAAAATAACATATATAAGCAAGTGCCCAAAAAATTGAATTTTGGGTTTATAATCTTAAAAATAATATGTACGTTTGCAGCAATAAACAACATTATTTATGTCGATTTCAGATTTATTTGATAGTGGATTTAAAAAGCGTAACGAAGATCATTTTGCTGCTATTGTAAGAGTAGCTATGGCCGATGGCGTTATTACCGATGAGGAAAAAGCCTTTTTAGATAGATTAGCACAACGGTTGAGTATTAATGAAGGTGATTACAAAGCCATTTTAAAGGATTATAATTCGCATCCTATCAATCCGCCTGTGGCTTATGACGATAGGTTAGAGCGCTTATATGATTTAGTACGTATGATTCATGTAGATACTATTACTGGAGAACCAGAAATGCTCCTGTTAAAGAAAATTGGTGTTGGACTTGGCTTTCATGCTGTAAACGTAAAGTATATTATTGACAAAGCAATGTCTCTTGTAAATCAAGGCGTTGATTTGGATACCTTTGTTGATGCTATAAAGAATATGAACAGATAGAAGTGGTTAAACTATTATATTCAAAGCGTCCAACAAATGTTGGACGCTTTTTTTTGGAGAAAATTTAGAGTTAAATGAATAAAATTTTTGAAAACTAAAATACAAGCCTTTGAAGTGTAAGCAACTGGTAGACAAACTTTTGCAAAAAACTTAAGCATCTGCTGAAAAGCGGACAGGATATTTTTTGCTTAAATTTTGTTTTAACTAATTGATTTTCAAGTATTTAAATTTTGAAAAGTTTTGTTTTTAAAAAAATAGTTCTGATATTTGCATCGCAGTTTTTTAAATAGCTGTAATAAGAAATAACAATCTTGAATTTATTTCAGGACAAAAAACAAGAAGCCATGTTAAAAAATAATATATCCTTTTCGGATAGGTTTAGTGACCTAAAGTCACTCATGAGGCTTCGGTATTTTCTACTCACCTGCTTTAAGTAGGTACGAATTTCAGAAAAAAAACCGAAGCACTATAACTGTTTTGGATTTTTATTTCTAGAGAATTTATTTCCGATTCCATTAAAATTTAGAATAACCCACGTAGGTTTAATTATTGGATGATTGTTAATTATAATTACACACATCATCCCAGAAAATATTTATAATAATGAAAACTAATTTATATAACTTGTATTTGTTTAGAGCTATTGAAGCCTACCCATACGAATTAGAAAAAGCTGCCGAAGCTTTAAACTATGCTTTAGCGTATGATCCTGAAAATGTAACAGCTTTATGTTTAATGGCTAAATTACAAAGTGAACAATTAGGTGATTATGAAACTGCAAAAGCATTTTACGAAAAGGCTATTGCAAGCAACATGGATATGCCTGATATATATCCAGATTACTCGAGACTTTTAGTAAATAACGGTGATTATGATGAAGCCCAAAAATTAATATATTTCGCTTTAACAATTAAAGGAATTGATAAAGCTGCTATTCAATTAAACCAAGGCTATTTATTTGAAGCACTAAATGAATTTGAAAAAGCCGAAGAAGCACTTGAAGATTCTAAAATGTTCGCATTAAATAATGACTTCGTCTATTTTATTGATGAAGTTATTAAGCGCGTAAGCAAAAAGAGGAAAACTCAAAACAATAAAAATCGAGTTAAAGAAACCCAAGAACCTGCAAAAGCAGAAACTTCAAAAACAAATTGGTTTCAAACTAGATTAAATAACTTGTTGTAAAAGATCGGCAATGTAATCCTGTACCTCGTAAAGGAGCTATACTTGCCGATTTTTAATTTATATCCAAATAAGAAACTTTCAATCACAATAAAAGATTTATACCCAAAAACATATTTTTTAAAATAGACAATACTTAGTATCTTGTTTGAAAACCAAACCATATGCAAATCAATCGCCGAAAGTTTTTAAAAAACGCTGCATTAACTGGTGCTGCAACAACCTTATTACCTGTTGCTTCCTGTAAAGCTGATAACACAGAAAAGCAAATAAACAGATCAACTGATTATTCAGCCATTGACAAATCTTTAAGTAAACCTGTTTTAAAAAGAGACTTATTTTCAACCCCCGTAATAATTGAAGCCATTGAATTGCTTCGGGACAGAGATAATTTTATATGTAGAGTTCGTTCTAAAGATGGGGCTGTTGGTATTTCCATAGGTCATCCATTTTATTCAAAAATTGGATATCCTATGTTTAATAATATAAAAAGACACTTTATTAATAAAGATGCTAGAGATTTAGATACTCTTATTTATGATGCCGCTGTAACCAATTACAGATTACATGGTATTGCTCTAAATGTACAAATGGCTACTCTAGAATTTGCAATTCTAGATATGTTGGGAAATCTAGCTAACAAATCTGTAGGGCAACTTATTGGAGATATTCATAACAGACAAGTATCCATTTATTTGGGTACCAGAATTAACGAACTCAGAAAAAAAGAACCTGAAGCATCTCTTGAATTGATGTATAAAGATTGGGAAGAAACCAAAGCCAAAGCCATAAAAATACGTGCTGGTTATGGCCATAATGTTGGTAATGATAAAGACAATGCTCCCGGAAGAACAGAGAAATTGGTAAAACTGGCTCGAGAAAAGTTTGGAGAAGAGATGAATTTAATGATTGATGGCAACGGTACTTATACCGTTAAAGGAGCTATTACATTGGGGAAACTATTAGAAGAATATAATTACTATTTTTATGAAGAACCTGTACCTTATGAATGGTACGAAGAACAAAAACAAGTACAGGAAGCTCTAAGTATTCCAATGGCTGGTGGTGAGCAAGAATCTCGTCTACATACCTTCCGTTGGTTGATAGCTAATGATGTATTTCAAATTGTTCAACCAGATATATTCTATTTTGGTGGGATGATTAGAACCAAACAAGTTTCACGAATGGCCCATGTTATGGGACAAACCGTTGCTCCTCATATGTCTAATGGCGGACTTGGTTATTTGTATATGTTACATATGGTTTCGGCTTGCCAAAATGCCGCAGAATTTCATGAATTTAAAATGTTTGCCACCAAAGATGCTAACGGTACCATAATACCCATTGAAAGTAAAACAGCTCCTTTTGAAAGTATTGATGGTGTTATTAAGGTACCCACCGGATCTGGTTTAGGTGTTATTATAGACCCAGATTATATTAAAACACACCAAGCTATTTGATGGTGATTTAGTATTTAAAAATACTTCTATATTTTTCTTTTAGTAATAGGAAAACAGGCACTAAACAGGTGTTAAACTAAGCTACTTTTTTTACAAGATCATAACAAGGGCATTTTTTACAACGCTTATTTTCGCCCTTTTTAAACTTTTTACAGCAACTACTTTTTACTTTACTTGGAAGTTCAACACCAGCTTCCCTTAGCTTTTTAATTGCTTTTTTTTGTTTCTTTTTTTTACCCATAGAACTAGTATGACTAAATATATAGGCAAAATTAATTTATTTTTATTAAATCTAAATAAGATTAAGTGTTAAAATTAAGCATCATTACTCAATCCATTAGCAGCAGCTGAACTTACGGTTAAATTTTCAATATCTCTATCAAACAAATACAAACCGCCTTTATCATCGCCAATAAGATTTATTTTATCTAAAATAGTACGTGCCATGGCTTCTTCTTCTATTTGTTCTGATACATACCACTGCAAAAAGTTGTGCGTTGCATAGTCTCTTTCCTGAAGTGTAATATGTACTAACTCATTAATACTGTTAGATACAAAAACTTCATGTTTAAAAAGTAATTCAAACATTTCTTTAAAAGACTCAAAAGTAACATCTGGTGCTTTTAAAGCCGAAATTTGAGCGTGACCACCGCGTTCATTTACAAATTTCACAAGCTTTAACATGTGGTCGCGTTCTTCATCAGATTGAGCATACATAAAATTAGCTATTCCCTCTAACCCCTTAACCTCAGCCCAACATGCCATAGCTAAATAAATTTGAGAAGATTCTGCTTCTATTCTAATTTGATTATTTAAGGCTTCTTCTATATTTTTTGACAACATAACTCTTTGTTTTTTGTAAAATTAAAAATTTATAATGGCTCATTTAAATTTTAGAATATAAAAAAGGTTACCCTAATAAAGAATAACCTTTTTAAGCTAACTAACTCTATTTCAACTACTCTACTATAAGTGTATATTGAGGTGTTTTGTTTAAAGGACAAAAATAGACATACTCTCCTTTTGTTAAAGTGGTAGTTTTTGATGATTCTACCTTACCTTCTTTAACAACAGCCGTAACATATGCGGTTTGAATATGATTTTCAGGCTTGCTAGCATCTTTACCTTTTGGAACAAGCACAAAACCTACGTCTGTACCAGAATTGGCATTACTTATTTCAAAAATATAAGACCCTTCGCTCACGGTTAATCCTTTTTGTGTAAACTCACCAGGAGTTTGCTCTAAAGCAATAGTTTTTACTGCTTTGTCTTTCATCATGTTGTCTTGCGCATTACTGTTTAAAGAAAAACTTAATGCTAAAATTAAAATTGCTACTATTTTTTTCATTTTTAAATTATTATGAGCATTTGCTCTGGTTATTGATTATTGGTTTCTATTATTATATGGTTATAGCTTCCAAAGGTTGAACTTCTGGAAAATCTACTGGTATTTGTGTGGTACTGTGAATGTAATTTGAAATGGTTTTTTCGCCTACTAAAGAAATAACATCAATTAAATTACCTTTTGTGTATCCTACACTAAAAAAGTTTTCTAAAACGATAGAATCTGTTCTTCCTCTATTTTCAGTAATGTTTTTAGCTAATCTTGCCAAAGCATCTAACTTATTATCAAAAGAAGCTTCTCCAGCTCGTAACTCTAGAATTTGTTCATCTGTAAATCCGTTCATTTTGCCAATAGTTGTGTGTGCCGATAAACAATAAATACAGCTGTTGACTTCACTAACGGCTAAGTTTACCACTTCTTTTTCTTTAGCCGATAAAGACGTTTTAGCATTAGCAAAGTTTAGGTAGTTTTGTAAAGCGGTATCGCTGTGCGCATAAGTGGCATATAAATTAGGAACAAAACCTAAAGCTTTGTTTAAATTATCGAAAATAGCTTGATTGTTTTCGCTTACTTCTTCTCTTGTTGGTACATTAAATGTGCTCATTATTTTAATTTTTTTTATTATTGTTAATTGATGGTACAAAGATGCGGTCTTAATTAACCCTAAACCATGTAACCATTTCCTTTTTAATTGTCAATTTTTCCCTTATTGTTTTATAACGATTTTGTTTAATTGACATGTGGCATTTCAGCATCACAATAGAAATCGTGAATATGCTTTTGCTCACAATGTGTTTTAGGCGAAATAGTACTAATTAAATTTTTATTTTTACCTCTAAAGATTTCAATGAGATTAAAAATTGATGTGTGTTTTAAATTCATAATTATATTGCTTTTAATTTTACAGTACAAAGATGAATGAAAAGCAAAAGCTATGAAATAGAGAGACTACCCTGTAACATGTCAATATTTCCCAAAATATAAAATAACCCTTGATGAATTATCAATGAAATACGAAATGTAAAACCTATGAAGCTTTTCTTAGTTGTTTCTTAAAGTCTGAAGGAGAGAGTTCGGTATGCTTTTTAAATAATCGACTTAAATGGGAGGCATCTTCAAAACCAATATCGTAGGCTATTTCTTTGGTAGTTTTGTCTGTATAAATCAATAAACGTTTTGCTTCTAGAATGATGCGCTCGTGAATAATTTGTAATGGACTGGTGTTTAATTTTGCAAAGGTATTAGATAAAGTTTTAGGCGATTTAAAGAGTTTTTCAGCATAAAACGACACGCTATGTTCATTTTTAAAATGTGCTTCTACCAAAAGATTAAAATCACGTAACAAGTCTATCTTGGTGTTTTTTGATGTTTCTGCAAATCCTTCTTTGGCTTTTAACAAACGAGTGCTTATAATGATAAAACGCGCCATAAGCATACGTAGCATTTCTGCTTGAATGGTATCTTTTGTTTCTAGCTCATCTAAAAACACTTCATGTAAAATATCTAACTTTCTTTGCTCCTTTTGGTCTAATTCAATAATGGGAATATGCACATTTCCAAAGAATAGCAAGCCTGCGCAACTTACCTCATGATCATGATCCTTTATACAGTAAAATTCTCTGTTGAATTGGTAAACCACTAAATCTTCACCAGAGATAAACTGAAAATACTGCACTACTGTTAATGCCAAAATACTGTTAGGTTCTATAATATACGGTATGCTATCTACAATAATTTCGGCTTTTGAATTTGTTGTACGAATGAAAGTATATAACTCTGGCTGTTTTGAAGTTAAAAAGGAATCTAGTAGTTCCTCATTCCCAATTTTAAGAACAGCATTGGTTGAAAATTCTGTGAATGTTTTTTGCATGATTTATAAGTCGGAAAACTTGCTACACATTACACAAGGAGTTAGAAATCAATCTATAAATTCTATTAAATAATAATTCCTATCAACAGTATATAAATATTCAAAAAAAATAAATGAATTAAACGCCTAAAATTACATTGTATTACTTTTCTTAGAATAATCGAAGGTGAATTTCGATTTTAACCCAAATTCCTCATCATAAAAATAGGCGTAAACCGTCTTTTTCCTCTGATAAGAATTGCAAAATCATTATTTAATCTATTTGAAAGTGAATAAGTGCGTTTATTTATCTGTCTAGATTTTTGCGGAACTTTAAAGTTCAATACATCTTTCTTGTCCAACTGAACTAATAAAACAGGTCAAAAAAAAGAATATATAAATACTAAAGGATTTCATAAATAAAAACTAACTTATCTTCAATCCATTATTGACAGAGGCATCATCTGGATTTACAAAAACCAATTTTCCTTCCGCAGTTTCGGTCATTAAAATCATCCCTTGGCTTTCTACACCACGTAATGCCCTTGGAGCTAAATTCACTAATACCGTTACACGCTTTCCAACAACTTCTTCAGCAGTATAGCTTTCGGCTATCCCAGAAACAATAGTTCTGGTATCAATGCCCGTATCAACCTTAAGCTTCAAGAGCTTTTTGGTTTTTGGCATTTTTTCAGCTTCCAGAATAGTGCCTACGCGTATATCTAACTTAGTGAAATCCTCATAAGAAATGGTGTCTTTTTGAGGCTCAACACTTTTGTTTGCAGCTTCATTGGCTTTTCTACTAGCTTCTAATTTATCTAATTGCTTCTGAATCGTTTCATCTTCAATTTTAGAAAACAGTAGTTCGGCTTTTCCTATTTGGTGACCTGCTGGAAGTAGTACTTCTTTTGTTGGGATGTCGTTCCATTGAGATTCTGAAACAAGTTCAGAATGACAAAGTATTTTTTTAAGTTTTTCTGAAGTAAACGGTAAAAAAGGTTCACTTAAAGTAGCTAAGGCAGAAGCTATTTGAAGCGCCACATACATTATAGTTTTGGTGCGTGCCTCATCTTCTTTAATTACTTTCCAAGGCTCTTCATCTGCTAGATATTTGTTACCTAAACGCGCTAAATTCATTAGCTCTTGTCCCGCCTCTCTAAAGCGGTAGCGTTCTATAGAGCTTGCAATAACATCAGGATATGCTTTTACTGTAGCTAAAGTTTCCTCATCTACTTTTGTAAACCTACTTGGTATTGGCACAACACCTTGATAATATTTATTGGTTAAAACCACCACGCGATTAATAAAATTCCCGAAAATAGCTACCAACTCATTGTTATTTCTAGCTTGAAAATCTTTCCAGGTGAAATCGTTATCCTTAGTTTCGGGAGCATTGGCGTTTAATGCATATCGCAATACATCTTGTTGCCCAGGAAAATCCTTTAAATACTCTGGTAACCAAACCGCCCAATTTTTAGATGTAGAGAGTTTATTGCCTTCTAAATTTAGAAACTCGTTTGCTGGCACATTATCTGGCAAAATATAACTGCCTTCAGCCTTTAACATAGATGGAAAAATAATACAATGGAACACGATATTATCCTTCCCTATAAAATGAACTAGTTTGGTGTCTTCATCTTTCCAATAAGGTTCCCAATCTTTTCCTTCGCGTTCTGCCCATTCAATAGTTGAGGAAATATATCCAATAGGGGCATCAAACCAAACATACAGCACTTTGCCTTCTCCACCTTCCACAGGCACAGGTATTCCCCAATCTAGATCACGAGTTACAGCACGAGGTCTTAAACCATCATCTATCCACGATTTAACCTGACCATACACATTGGGTTTCCAATCTTTTTTATGACCTTCTAAAATCCATGCTTTTAGAAAATCTTCATGTTTATCTAAGGGTAAAAACCAGTGCTTAGTTTGTTTTAATGTAGGTATATTACCAGTAATGGCAGACTTTGGATTTATTAAATCGGTTGCATTATGGCTAGTCCCACAGTTTTCACATTGGTCTCCATAACTTTCTTCATTCCCACACTTTGGGCACGTGCCTATCACAAACCTATCTGCTAAAAACTGTTTAGCTTCTTCATCATATAATTGCTCTGTGGTTTCTTCTATAAATTCACCCTTATCATACAACGTCTTGAAAAATTCAGAAGCTGTTTTATGATGAATGGGTGCCGAAGTACGCGAATAGTTATCATAAGTAATTCCAAATTCCTCAAATGATTTTTTAATGATGGCATGATACTTATCCACAATGTCTTGAGGAGACACACCTTCATTTTTCGCTTTAATGGTAATAGGTACTCCATGTTCATCACTCCCTCCAATAAAGGCAACGTCATTACCTGTTAAACGTAAATAGCGTACATAAATATCTGCAGGCACGTAAACACCTGCCAAATGCCCAATATGGATTGGTCCGTTAGTGTAGGGCAAAGCAGTGGTAACTGTATATCGTTTTGGTTTGTTCATAATTTAGAAGATGTCTTCACTAAGGCGCAAAAGTACATAATTTAAGGGCTTTTTAGAAAAAAAATGTACATTTACAATATGTCAAGAAACCTACTCATTTTATGTGTGTTTTGTGCTTCAATTTTACATGGAAAAAACATAGTTATAGCGCAAAACCCAGCTTCTATTAAACTTGAAAAAAACATGAAACAACCTCCATTTTTAAAACCTGGTGATACGGTAGCCATTGTAGCTCCTGCTGGTATTTTGAAGAATAAAACACATGAAATTAATCAGGCCCAAAAACTGCTAAAAGGTTGGGGACTAAATGTGGTTGTAGGAAAACATATATTTAATCAAAATAATCACTTTTCAGGAACAGATGAAGAACGATATGAGGATTTTCAAGATGCTTTAAATGATCCAAACATAAAAGCTATTTGGTGTGCACGTGGTGGGTACGGAAGTGTGAGGATTATAGATAAACTCGATTGGTCTGGTTTTATACAAAACCCAAAATGGATTATAGGCTATTCTGATATTACTACCTTTCACAATCACATACATAATTTAGGGTATGAAAGCATTCATGCTATGATGTGTACCAGTTTACAAGATGCTCCTAGTTCTATAAAAAAAACCATAGACTCGTTTAAGGCTGCCCTTTTTGGAACCCCATTACATTATACTTTTGAAGGCTCTACTTATAATAAAGAAGGTAGTGTATTAGCTCCTATAGTTGGAGGTAATTTGACCATTTTGCAAACTATGCTAGGTTCAAAAACCAGCATTGATACTTCTGGAAAAATCTTGTTTATTGAAGAAATTGGTGAGTATAAATACCATATTGACCGTATGTTGCAAAGTTTAAAACGTGCCGGTTATTTTGAAAACTGCAAAGGCGTCATTGTGGGCAATATGAGTAAACTAAAATCTAACACAACTAAATGGGGAAGTTCTACTGAACAACTTGTATTAGATGCGCTTTCAGACTATAATTTTCCAATAGCATTTAATATGCCTGCAGGCCATGAAAAAGACAATAGAGCATTAATATTTGGTAAAACTGTTGAGTTAATCGTTAAAAAGGAACAATCAACTATTATTTTCAAGGTTTTGTAGTATATATCATAGATTTGTTAATAATTTAAAACCCGTTCTATGATGAAAAAATTACATGTATTTTTAGCGGTTGTTATGCTATCTTTTTCTATTGGTTCAAATGCCGATACTATTAAGAATTCTGATTTAAACTTAAATAATCCTGATGTACGTAAGTGCTTGCTAGACGCTACTAAAGTTTCTGGATGGGAATTAGCATCTGTTTATTTAAATGCTGACAACAAAATAGTGATGATTTTTGACAAAGGTGATGACACTAGAATCTACACAAGTAAAGAAGTGTTTGTAAATTAAAAAATTATCATTTAAAAAAATTGAGGGCCAACTATTCTCTTTTGAATAGTTGGTTTTTTTATTTCAACATAAATTCTATCAAAAAAGGAACTCCGTGGTATTGTAATAATATCTAGTTAAATTTCAACTCCTTCTGCAAATGCTCATAAGCTTCCTGGACCTGTCGAAACTTTTCTTCGGCACCTTTTTGATGTTCTTCTCCTAAGTGGATAACCCTGTCTGGGTGGTATTTTTTAGCCATTTTCCTGTAAGCTCGCTTAATTTCATCAACCGAGGCACCTTTTTCTATTTCTAAAACTTTATAGGAGTTATCGCTACTGTTGTAAAACATAGCCTTGATACTCTCATAATCCCTTACATTTATTCCTAAATAACCCGCCATAATGTGTATTTCGTGTTCTTCATCTTGAGTAACAATACCATCGGCTTTAGCAATTCCAAATAAAAAATGAATAAGCTGTAAACGAGAGGCATGATCCATCATTTGTTTTATTTGCAGACAAACTTGTCGTTTAGACACTTTTTGCTTGCTTATGCCTTTAAACAACAGAAATGCATGATTTGCACGCTCCTTACCGTACATTGTAGCAAATTGTTGGCGCACATAATCTAACTCGCGTTGGTCTTGTTTTCCATCGGCTTTAATAACTATAGAAGCCAATACTAATAAGCTTACCTCAAAATCACCAGACTGTGTGCGAGGGCGTTGTGTTGTGTTATAGGAGGTCCTTTTTGTACGTTTACCTTCACCTAAAAACTTATCACCATTACCGTTAGACATAGCGTCAATGATACTACCTAAAGCAACACCAATGATTGCTCCAATAGGCCCTCCAAAAGACCAACCTAATGCACCCCCTATCCATTTTGAAAAACTCATGTAAGTAATAGATTTTAATTATGACCAAATATAAGATTAGTTAGTTGATTACATTACCGTTTTGTTACACAATTAATATCTTTGCATTTCTAAAAATTGTTAATTATTAAAATTTAAAAATATGTATCCAGCAGAATTAGTAAAACCAATGCGTGAAGATTTAACTAGCGTTGGTTTTGAAGAATTACAAACTCCAGAAGCAGTAGATGCTGCTTTGGCAAAAGAAGGTACTACCCTTGTTGTAGTGAACTCTGTATGCGGTTGTGCTGCTGCCAATGCACGTCCCGGGGCCAAAATAAGTCTACAAAACGAAAAAAGACCAGATCACGTAGTAACCGTTTTTGCTGGTGTTGATAAAGAAGCTGTAGCCAAGGCTCGTGAATATATGATTCCATTTCCTCCTAGTTCTCCAAGTATGGCTTTGTTTAAAAATGGCGAATTAGTACATATGCTAGAACGTCATCATATTGAAGGTCGACCCGCAGAACTTATAGCTGAAAATTTAGTTGATGCTTATAACGAATACTGCTAAGATCTCGAAATAAAAAGATTCAACATATAACCACGATTTATTTGTGGTTTTTTTATGTCTTTACGCAACCTTATAAAAAGATTGCATCTAGTAAGAAAATTTAAAAATGAAAAAAGTTTCTTCACATTTATTCCTATTTATAACCTGCCTGTTCTTATTTGCGTTTCAATGTGATGAAGAAAACATTACCCTAAGCGAGGAGGAACTAAAGGAACTTGCAGATTTAAAGACAGAAATTGAAACTCTAGCAAGCTCTTCAATTTGTAATGAATCAACCGAATGTAAATACATTGCCTTTGGAAGTAAACCTTGTGGTGGCCCATGGAGTTATTTAATTTACTCCACTTCAATTAATACTAACGTACTTGAAAATAAAGTAGAACAATATAATCAACTAGAGACTGTTTATAATGCTAAATGGGGCGTAGTTTCTGATTGTGCACTAGCACAAGAACCTTCAGATGTTATTTGTGAAGATAATAAGTGTGTTGCAGTGTTTTAATTATTTACCACCAAACTTTTATTAAACAAGAATTAAATTCTCTCATTTTGGTTTTTATCCATTTTTAAATGGGAAAATTTCATGTACTTTTGGGCATGATAAAAATTTTATCCTATCCCTTAACCGTAATTTATTACTTGCTTTTTTTAATAACTCTAGTAATTTTCCATCCGCTACAGTGGTTATGCTTTAATGTTTTTGGGTATCAAGCTCATAAAAAATGTGTGGACATCCTTCAGTTTTTCCTATTAAAATGCACGCACGTTTTAGGAACACGTTTCACTTTTAATAACCCACACAGTATTAATATAAACCAGCCTTTAATAATAGTGGCTAACCACCAAAGTATGTATGATATATCGCCCATAATGTGGTACATGCGTAGACATCATACAAAATTTATTAGTAAGATTGAACTTGGAAATGGCATCCCTAGTGTGTCATTCAACTTACGTCATGGAGGATCGGTTTTAATTGATAGAAAAAATCCTAGACAGTCCTTACCTGCTATCATGAAATTTGCAGAATATATTGAAACTAATAATCGTGCCGCCGTTATTTTTCCTGAAGGTACCCGAAGTAAAAATGGTGAGCCAAAACCGTTTCAAACCAAAGGTTTAGAGATTCTTTTAAAAAAAATCCCGTCTGCCTTAGTGGTTCCCATTTCTATAAATAACTCCTGGAAAATGCTTAGATATGGTAAATTCCCGATGGGTTTGGGTACCCATATTAAGTTTAAAGTTCATAAGCCTCTAAAAGCCTCAGATTTCAAAGACAAAAGTGCGCTAATAAACCTTGTTGAGACTACTATAAAATCGGCTATTCAACCTTAAATAAATCTTGTGAAATCTATCATTGATAAAACAAAAGAGTTTGTACAGGAAACACTTGCTAATGCAGAAGGCGGTCATGACTGTTTTCATACACTAAGAGTGTATAATAACGCTTTACTTATAGCCAAAGATGAACCTGTTGATATTTTTATAGTGTCATTAGGAGCCTTGTTACACGATATTGCAGATAGTAAATTTCACAATGGCGATGAAACCATTGGCCCTAAAGTAGCTAGAGAATTTCTTTTTAAATTGAATGTAGATTCGGTTGTAATTGAACATGTTGTTAAAATTATTGAAAACGTCTCATTTAAGGGTGGTAATGAGAAACAAGGCTTTAAGTCTCCCGAATTAGATGTTATTCAAGATGCCGATAGACTAGATGCCATTGGTGCCATTGGTATTGCAAGATGTTTTAATTACGGCGGATTTAAAAACAGGGCGCTTTACAATCCTGAAATTAAACCAAACCTTAATATGAGCAAAGAAGCCTATAAAGCTTCAACAGCCCCAACTATCAACCACTTTTACGAAAAACTTCTATTGTTAAAAGATAGAATGAATACTAAGACCGGAAAGAGAATAGCTGAAAACAGACACAACTTTATGCAACTATACCTAAAACAATTTTATAGCGAGTGGGAGGGCAAAAATTAATGATTAATTATAGATAAATTCATCTAGCGTAGCTTTGTTTTGCAGTTCAAACAATTTGATGACTCTTACAGTTTTTGTTTCATTAGGTTTTGCAAAGTTTTTATAAACCGTATACTTTAAATAGGTTGGATTTTGAGTATCCTCTTTTTTTAAGTTTTTAATATTAATAAGCCATTTCCCAGGTTTAGCATCATCAATAAAAAACTCTTCTGTTTGATACCCCTTTTGTAAGCCATCTAATATTCGTTCTTTTTTTGAAAATTCAGAGAGTTCCCAAGTAAAATATTTATTATCAGGGTTTACAAATTGTAATTCAAACTCTGCTAAAGGATTATTCCATTCAAAAACAAGGCGTATGTCTTTTTTAAATTTTAAACTTAACAAATCAGAAGACAAATCTTTATATTCAACTTTTGATTTATGTAACATAACTAAATGTCTTAGTTCATTTTCAATAACACTTCTCAACCCAGAAAAATCAACCTCAGGAATTGTGCCTAAGAGCATTTGTTTATACAATAACATGGCCTTATTATAAGCTCCTGTATTTTGATAAGCTAAAGCCATGTCTCTGAATGGCTGGGATTGTTTGGGGTTTAACTTCAGTATTCTTTTATATATCAGCCTAGCTTCTTCATATTTGTTTAATGCTTCTAACTTATAAGCCAACGTTTTTAAAGCTTTAACATTATTATAAGCAATGTCTGCAATACTCGTAAGAATGTTATAAGCTTTTGTAGAATCCCATCGTTCAAAATATTCTGAGGCATCAAAATAAAAGGAAATTGGTAGCTGTTTAAATCTGGTTTTTTGTGATTCATAAATTTGTAATGCTTCATTAAATGATGAGGCATTATGTAATTCACTTACAAAATGAGAAACTTTTGAGTTGGTTTCAGGATAAAGCTTTGTTTGATCATAATTGTTATCTGTTAATCTTGCCCAATTTTTTAATTGCTCTTCAGAACTAAATTGTGACGTTTTAGTAGTAACCAAAATGGCTCCGCCAGCGGCATCAGCTCCAAATCTATTGATAGCGGCCAATGACCTCAATACCGTAATCGACTGTATGTTTTGTGGAGATAAATTCAAATAATTTAAACTATACAGACCATCAACAAAAACAGCAGGTGGGGTTCTCCTATCTCTAATCCAAATATTAGCATTAATAGTAGCACCAGATACATTAACTCCAGGTGTTCTGCGTAAAATATCAACAAAATAAATATCTGAGGGACGAATATCGTTTTCCCCTATGTAGTTAGAGGCATACCCTAATTTTCTGTTTCCAAGCCTAGCAATATTATCATTTTCATTAGGTTTGTCGTTTATACCACTTACACTAACCTCTTCAAGAAACTCTATATTAAACTCTAAATCAATATCAATATTTTTTTTGTTTGATACAGCAATCTCTTTCTGTTTTACTCCAAAATAATTAATTAAAAGTATATCACCATAGTCTGCTTTTATTTCATATTTACCGTCTTTATCTGTAAAAACCTCATCATATGTATTTTTAATACTTACTGAGACCCCTTCTAGGGGTCCTGATTTACTTTGTACTATCCCGTAAATAGTACTTCTTTTGTTAGAATCACTTGTTTCATCATACACTGTTTTATCTAAAATATCAAACGCCATGTATCTTAAAGCTGAAGAAAGTGATGTTTTATTCAAATTCAAATAATTGGCATCGGTACTTTGAGAAATCTCTTGTAAAACTTTATGATTGGCTATATAACTTGAGCTAATACAAAATGTGGGGTTGCTAAAGTTATGATTGAAATCTGAAAAAGCTGAAACCCCATCACTAAAAAGCATCATGACATCAGAATGAGACCAATTGTTTGATAATACACTAGCAAAACTAGTTCCCGCTTCATAAGTTGTGTTTTTTAAATGATTTAATAATAACTTGGTATCTCCCTTTTTAACTTCAAATAATTTATCATCAATTATATCCATATTAAACTTTACAACCCTAACTTTAACATTTTTAATTGAGTTTAAATAAGCTTCTAAAAACTCAAGTTCTTTGTTAATATTTCTATTTAAAAGCATAGATTCAGAACTGTCCCAAAGAATAGTTATGGTATTTGGTATGATTCTTTTTTCAATTTTGTTATGCTTTTTTGGGAAAGACGTTAACACCTGAAAAGACATTGTAGCATCTTTTATTTCTTTCCACTTATCTTGGCTTATATAACGAGTATAGGTAGCTCCAGAACCACTACCAGCCACAACAAATCCTACCTTATCTCCAAACACCTCAACAAGTTCTATACTTACTATAATATCTTTATCAACTTTAATATTATAAGGTTTTAAATTAATAGTATCAATGCCTATTTTTTTGGTTACAACATGAAAAATATTGGTATTTAACAAGTTTTTATTAGGTAATTTTTTATTGGAATCATAAATATTAACTCTTAATTTAATACTATCGGAAATATTTTCTAAAATCCTTAGTTTTAGGTCTAGTAATTTAGAATCCTTTTTATTTATTTTAAGCTTTGTGGCAATTTCGCCTCCTAGTGCCATATCTTCTTTCCAATAACCTATAGTGTAACCATCATAATCTAAACTACCAACCTGCTTTTTATCAGTTTCTGGGGTTGTAATTATTAATTCCTCTAAACTTTGAATGTTTGGTTGTAAATATAATTTGTTGGTGTTTGATAGTTTTGAAAATAATTCTGATGATTTAATTTTTAAAGTTTTATATCCTAAAGAAGAAAATTGTAATACATCAAAATCTTTTATATAATCTTCTTGATATTGTATTTTAAAACGGCCTTTTTCATTGCTTGCCGTACCTACACTTTTACCTACAAAACCAATATTAACATACGGAACAGGTTCATTAGTTAACTTATCTAACACAAAAGCATCAATAGTTATAATATCCTGTGAAAATACTTGATTATAACCATACAAAAGAAGTAGTATAAGTACTAGTATCTTATTCATATTCCTACATAATTGAAAAATTCAACTTTAAAAATAAACTAATAAAATACCTTTACCATACTATAGTTGTTTTTTTAAGAAAATTATAGTATAAATAGGATGTAAGATAAGAACTCCTAAAGATATTGAGGGCTTTTAGGACTCAATAATATATAATATAAAGGTTAAATTTAACCAATAATTTGTTTTATCTCCTTTCGGTAATTGGAAGCACTTTTTCCTATAACCTCATTAAACTGTTTATTGAAATGTGAAAAGTTATTAAATCCACATTCAAAACAGATATCGGCAATACTCATCTGACTTTCATTAAGTAACTTTGTAGCATGTACAATTCTTATCTCATTAACTACTTGAGTAAATGTTTTTCCTGTAGTTTTCTTAAAATATCTACAAAACGCTGGAACTGTCATACTAACTTTATCGGCAATATCCTCTAAAGCTATGTGCTCTTTAAAATTGGCATTTACATATTTGTAGATAGTTTTAATCTTATCGGTGTCTTGAGGTTCTGCTTCAAATACAAAACCATCAGCATTTAAAATGGTGTAATCTTCAGTAGTGGCTAAATATTGTAATATTTCTAAGAGTTTCAAAACTCTTTCAAAGCCTGTATGATTTTCTAAATCTTCTATTTTTGTTCCTACTGCATCTTTGGCCTCTCTTCCAAACTTAATACCATTTTTGGCTTTTTCAAATAAAGACGCTATCGCAATAGCTTCGGGCACGTTATTTAGAAAATCTTCACCTAAAAAATCTGGTCTAAATTGAATAGTGGTTTCAATACCTGCAGCTGTTAATCTATCTGTAAAACCATTATGTGGTAAATTTGAGCCAATTAAAATAAGTTGGCTATTATTAAAATAAGACAAGTGATTGCCAATGTGTGTTTTTCCCTGCCCTCTGTTAACGTATATAAGTTCTATTTCTGGGTGAAAATGCCAGAACATTTCACTTCTATCTTGCTTGTCATTGTGTTGTTTCACCAAAATAGAATTACCAAAAGATGGTGACAACTTTTTAAATGTAGGTTTCTTCGTTATCATATTGGGTAATCTTTTAAAAGCAAAATTACAATATATTATGCGTACATTATATATTTTATTACCATAAACCTATGTTAAATTAACTTTTATGCTATTTAACATATCCTTAACTGTTAATATAGCATAGATAATAGCAAATATTGATGTTTTTTGAGCTTTATATCTGCCATATCTTTGTATCATAGTTTTAGTTAAGTTATGAAACGTTAATTGAAGCAAAAGAAAGTTAAAGGTCTTTCTTCAATTTAATAACATAAAGATTTCATAAATACATTAATAATTAGTTTAATGTCTTATTTAGTTTAGTTGGTAGAGTGGGCTGTGGTGGCCCACTTTTTTTTGCATTAAATCCAAACAGATATTAAAAGTACACACATAGTCTTATAAAAAACTTTGCTGATAGATTTTCTATTGTTACTCCTTTTGAGTTTCCAATTTAGGCGATTGAATTTTTCAAAATGGAGATACATATATTTAATTATAACTGTATTAACATATGTAATCTTATCTCCACAATATGCTATATTAACTTAACACAAACTTAGCATACATTTAACAGGTAATATAGCACATATATTAATCAATTTCAATGTTTTACAAACTATTAGTCTGCTATACATTTGTAGTGTAAAACGTTAAAAACCAAATCATGAAAAACGTATTATCAAACTTTAAAAAAGGAATCTTAATGGTAGCAATAATGGCTACGGTTACGGGTTATGCCAATGACGGTAAATTAATTGTTAAGGAGGCTAAAAGAACTTCACTAACGTTTAAGAATGTAAAACAAGGGAACTTACTGACTATAAAAGATGCAAACGGACTTACATTATATAAGGAGTTAATAGAAAAATCAGGAGTATACTCAAAAGGATTTGATTTTACTGCGCTTCCTGATGGTAATTACTTTTTTGAACTAGAAAAAGATGTTGAGATCAAAACCATCCCTTTTTCAGTATTAAGCAATAAGGTAACATTCAATAAAGAGCTAGAAACTCTATATCATAAGCCCGTGGCAATTGTTAAAAAAGACATGTTATACATAAGCAAAGTTGCTTCAGATTATGAACCTTTAACAGTAAGTTTATATGGTAAGGATAGTGGTGAATTATTATATACCGAGACCATTACTAATACATGCGTCATAGAAAAAGCTTATAAACTTAAAGCAGGAAATTACAGATTAGTTTTAAATTCAAATAACAAGTATTTTACAAAATTCATTAATAATTAGTTTTAATGTCTTATTTAGTTTAGTTGGTAGAGTGGGCTGTGGTGGCCCACTTTTTTTGGTTAAAAATTTAAGCACAGCGTCTTTGTTTTCTTTTTTTTTGGAAACCGCTCTCAAATAATCTCCTTTTCATTTAACTGTATAATTAGTAAAAGTAATTTATCAAGCACTAAAATTTTATAATACACTCTTCAATTTTAGTGAGTCAATCAAAAATAAATTACCACATCTTAAAATAAGCTTTTTTTTAAATATATGTGTTATTAACCCTACGTTATGCTATTTTAATTTAACACAAACTTAGCATACTTTTAACAGGTAATTTAGCATATAAATAAGTCAAAATCAATGTTTTACATGCCTTAAATCCACTATACATTTGTAGTATAAAACGTTAAAAAAACCAAATCATGAAAAACGTATTATCACACACTAAAAAAGGAATCTTAATGGTAGCAATAATGGCTACGGTTATGGGTTACGCAAACGAGATGTCTTTAATGAATTATGAAAGAGATCTTAGAGCTACAGCATTGACTATTGCTAATGCAAAAGAAGGAAACCTACTTTCTATTAAAGATGGTTACGGTATAACGCTATATAAAGAAATTATTAAACAGACAGGTACATATAATAAAGGTTTTGATTTAACCGATTTACCTGATGGCGATTATTTCTTTGAAATAGATAAGGATATGGAAATAAACACCTTTCCTTTTACTGTAACCTCTGGTGAAGTAACCTTCAACAAAGAAATGGAAACTACAGTTTTTAAACCTTTTGTAAGAGAGGAGAACGACTTAGTGTATGTCACTAAACTGGCCCCAAACAAAGAACCATTATCTGTTAAGATATATGGTATTTATAATGGTATTCCAGAATTGTTATACAAAGAAACTATTGAAGGTATTCAAAACATAGAAAGAGCATTTAAGCTTTATGAAGGAGAATACAAATTAGTTTTTGCTTCTAGCAATAAAGAATTTATCAGATACATTAATAAATAGTTTTTACTACTAGTTCTTATTTTGTTTAGTTTTGCTGAAAGCGAGCCCAATTAAGGCTCGCTTTCTTTTTAAAACAATTTTAGTTGTCCGCTTTTATATTGTTCATGTAAATCACAATTAAGTTTGGGCATGTGTTTATCCTTAAAATATTTGCGTTTAGCTATATGCACTAGGTTTGTAATCTGTTCTGCTATTTTACCTTCACCCCGCATTCTAGTTCCAAACCTACTATCGCTTAAAGTACCTCCGTGGCAATTTTCAATTTGATGCAACACTTTATCTGCACGTTCTGGTAACGTTTTCTTAATCCAATCTGTAAAAATACCACCAATGGCTCCGTTGAGCCGAACTACGGTATGTGCTATAGATTGGGCTCCATGATCTGAGGCTGCTTTTGCTAAAGGTAAAATTTCATGACTATTTATTGACGGAATGATTGGTGCCATCATCACATTTACTGGAACACCATTATCTGCAAGGGTTTTTACGGTTTCCAATCGCTTTTTAATGGTAGCTGTTCTAGGTTCTAAAACTCGTCTTGTTTTTTCTGAAAGTGATGTTATGGACACATTAACAGCTATCAAATCATCTTTAGCCAGTGCCTTTATAATCTCAAGATCACGTAAAATAAGTGAATTTTTAGTGATAATACCTACGGGATGTTTGTATTTTAAAAACACTTCTAAACACTGTCTGGTAATTTTATATAGCTGTTCTGCAGGTTGGTAACAATCCGTATTCCCAGACATGACTATAGGGTGTGCTTTCCAATGCTTCTTTTTTATGAAAGCTTCTAGTAATTTTGGAGTCTCTTTTTTCACCAAAATGCGTCTTTCAAAATCTAAACCAGCACTATAACCCCAATATTCATGAGTATTACGGGCATAACAGTAAATACAACCATGTTCACAACCTTGGTAAGCATTCATGCTATACATCATACCCGTATCTGGACTGTCTACTTTATTCACGATAGTCTTTGGAAAAACCTCTAAATAACGTGTTTTATTTTTATCGGCCTTCTCACCTTCTTTATAGCAAAACTCAAGAAAATCATCACGCGTTTCATGACTAAATTCGAAGAATCGATTGGGAACGTTAAGCTGTGCGCCACGTCCTTTTATAACAGACTTGGGGTTCATAATATGAATTTTAAAAGTTGTTGGGAATACCTGACTCTATAAAATTACCTTTTATTTAAACCCAAAAGTGTTAAAGTAATTTCGGTTTATTAACAATTTGACTTTGTCAGAAAAAAAAGATAAATTCGTTTAACAGTCGATAAACTCAATTAAAACTGACTTTATTTTGATTTTATATGCAAGCCGATGAAAAACATCCTAATAATATTTTTGTTCATTTCAATTTTTAGCTGTCAAGAGAAAAAGACAAAAAATAGTTCTGAAATTTCAATTGCTAAAGAAGAAAAAATCGAAAAGAGAAACGAAGTTTATATAAGCGTATATGACACTATAAGCTCTTTTTTTACAAATCTAAAATTAGATGAGATGCAGGATATGCCAAATATGTTGTATCTCGGACAAAAAGAAGATAGAACCTCAATAACTATCCCAACAGAAAATTCAATTAGTATTACAGGATTTGACTTAATAAACTCAATATTCTATAGCCTAAAACTTGAAAAAGGCGATAGTCTTTTGGTAAATACCAGAAATATATCTGTCAACGAATCCAAAAAAGCTGAATATCCAATCTTCAATATTCCGAATAGCGCTAAAACTTGGAGTGAAATAAACTTGGATTATATTTTATATAAAAAAAACATTAAAACCCGAGCAATAGTAATTGATGAAGAAGAGAAATTTGGAGGTAACACCCTTGATTTAGAAAAAATATATTTTAATTCAATTACAATATTAGATAGCTTAAAATCTAGTAATCGTATTTCTAACGAGTTCTACCTTAAAAACAAAATCAATCAAAAACTAAAGTTTGCAACCTCTAAATTAAGAAAAGCTAAAAATCAAAATACAGAATTGGATATTGATAGTTTAGGCATCAAAATAAATGATGAAGAATTATTAAATAATGAGACATATTTAAGCTTTTTAAAAAACCTAATTCTATATAAATACTTTAGAAAAAACAAAAGAGTAAAGTACTCTATTCAATTCGATTTCGTTAATGAGCAAGAAACATTTTTGAGTGAGGCTGGAAAACAGATTTTATTGGACTCATATCTTAAAGGCATATATTTTACTGAAAAAGCAAAATTCGATAAATATCTTACAAAGTTCAACGAGGTTAATGATAATCAAGAGTTTAAAAACAAATGGCGATCATTAGTAACTAAACAAAAAGCTAACAGAGATAAGTTAAATGCAAGTAACAAAACCATCGGAATTTTAACTAATCTGATCAATGATAATCAATTGACATTTGAAGAAGTACTTTCGAATTACAAAGGTAAAGTAGTCTTGGTAGATTTTTGGGCAAGTTGGTGTGCGCCTTGTCGAAAAGAAATGCCTCATTTAAAAGACTTAAAATCAAAGTTTAACGAGAATGAACTTAAAGTTATTGAAATTTCAATTGACAAAGACTTTTCAGCTTGGGTTAGAGCATTAAAATTAGAAAAAATATCAAATGAAAAAGATAGTTACATAATAGGGAATTGGGAAAAGTCTAGTCTTTATAAAAATTATGGTATCAAGACTATTCCAAGATACTTACTTTTTGGAAAAGATGGCAAAATTATTGATGAAAATGCACCAAGACCAAGTCAATTGGAACTAACTGAATTAATAAAGGCCAGCATATAACAAAGTATAAAATAATTGCTTGGTTCTAGACTACTCTGAAAATCCTACAGATTTTCCTTTGATCCGTTCCATTTTTGCTAAGCTAGTTGCTTAATCACGCAACGAATCATTCACAGACCGTTAAACGAACCGCTAAACTACCGCCCAGGAAACTTAGCCTTACGTTTTTCTAAAAAGGCGGTGGTGCCTTCTGCAAAATCTTCGGTTCCAAAGCATTCACCAAACCCTTTAATTTCCACCTCAAAACCATCAACACCATCTTGATAACAAGCATTAACCGCTTTTATGGCGGTGGCTATAGCTACTGACGAATTCTGTGTGATTTTTTTGGCTATTTTTTCGCAGAGAGGTAACAATTCCTCTTGAGACGTAACATGATTTACTAAGCCATAATCTAAAGCTTTGTTGGCGTCTATCATACCTGCAGTCATAATCATTTCCATGGCACGCCCTTTTCCTACCAATTGTGTTAAACGTTGCGTACCACCATAGCCAGGAATGACTCCTAAAGACACTTCTGGCAAACCCATTTTTGCATTATCACTAGCCACTCTAAAATGACAAGCCATGGCCAACTCCAATCCACCTCCCAGAGCAAAACCATTCACTGCAGCAATTACTGGTGTTGATAAATTCTCTACAAAATTGAAAAGTATTTTTTGCCCGTTAGCCGCTAAATACTCACCTTCTTCAACCGAATAATCTGCAAACTCACTAATATCGGCGCCAGCAACAAAGGCCTTTTCTCCACTACCAGTTACAATAATAACTTTTGTGTCTTGGTCTACATTGGCTTCTTTAAAAGCATGATGCAACTCATTTATGGTGTCTTGATTTAAAGCATTGAGCTTTTTGGGGCGATTGATAGTAATGGTTGTAATACCATCATCATACTCGGTTAGTATGTTGTTGAAATTCATAATTAATAGTTATATGAAGTCCTGCTTACACAGGGATTTTACTCTTTAGGAAACATTACCTTAAACGTAGTGCCTTTATCTTTAACAGACTCAAACGTTATGGACCCTTTATAAGTTTCTACAATGTTTTTTACCATAGCTAAGCCAAGACCCATACCACTGGTTTTGGTGGTAAATTTGGGCTCAAACACCTTGCTTTTGTTTTCCTCAGAAACACCAGAACCATTATCTGCTACCGTTAATAAAACATTATCGCCTTTAGTAGTAACATGTATGGCTATTCTTGGAATTTGATTTTCAGGCATTGCTTGAATACCATTTTTCACCAAATTGGTTACGACTCTTATGAGCTGAGTCCTATCAAATTTAGCGATAATTTCTTTGTAATCTGAAGTAAAAAAAATATAATCTTCATTAAAAATATCCAATGCCAACTTAATGATTTCAACCACATTCAAGGTTTCATTTTGTTGCGCTGGCATTTTGGCAAAATTTGAAAACGCCGATGCTATGGAGCTCATGGTATCAATTTGCTGAATTAAGGTTTTACTGTATTCATCTAATTTTTCATTGATATTAGGGTCTGTGGGGTCAAACTTTCTTTGAAAATTCTGTACCGTTAATCGCATAGGGGTTAACGGATTTTTAATTTCGTGCGCCACCTGTTTAGCCATTTCTCTCCAAGCTTGTTCCCGCTCACTTCTTGCCAATTGTACTGCACTTTCTTCAAGCTCATCAATCATACTATTATAGGAATTTACCAAAATGGATATTTCATCACTGGTATCACCAATCTCAATTTTTTTATTGTGTTTTTCTAATCTTGTAGAAATAATTTTATCACTTATATTTTGTAATGACTTTGTTATAAATTTAGATAGCAAAAAGGCAATAGCTATGGCTGCTAAGAGTATTAATATAAACGCAAACCCAATACGCTTTAAAAACTCCATAAGTTCCATTTCAAGAAAATCACTTTTCTCTAAGTAAGGAAGGTTTAATATGGCTAAGGGTTTGGAATTTTTATCTAACAGAAATGTATATGAAGACTGAAAATACTCTCCATTTTCGTTAAGGTTATGAACATATCTATGTCTTGATATTTCTAAGGTACTGTTAAATTCAACGGTATTGAAAATAGCATTTAATATTTCAGCATCTATACATTTTTCTTCAATATCGCCTTGTAAGTTTGCCTTTGATGAAATTAAAAGTCCTCCATCTAGGTCATAAAGATTAATTTGAAGTTTATGGATATTGGCTATGTTATAAATTTCATCTTTAAAGATATATGCAAGGTTTTCTGTTTTAATTTCCCAAGTGTTATAACGCCCATTTAAAAACTGCTTAAGATCTGTTTGAATACTTTGTTCTTTGCGCTCTAAACGCGCTTTGTGGTAATCATGACTTTGCTCTTTATACTGGTAAATAGCTACCGCAGAAATTAGTACCGATGCCATTAGTACCAGAAGTATCATGGCCAAAAAAATACGAGTCCGTAAAGAAAGCTTTTTTAAGTTCATTTAATGATTTAATGCTTAAATATAGCAATTATCACACCAAAAAACTCAATGTGCTAAATTCCAGTTTTTAAAAAAATAAAAATTTAAAATGAAGTTGCTCTGTTGGTAATTTGGCTTTGAAATTTCGAGTTTTTTAGGCGTCTGGATTTTTCTCTCTAAATTGTTTGTATAATTTAAATCCAAGCATGATTAAAACTGCTAGAATCAGCATTCCAATAATACCCCAAATCCAGTTAATACTACTTTTAAGAACAACTAAAAAGATAACTGCAAACAAGATAAAGGTAGCGCCCTCATTCCATATCCGCATGTAGCTCGACGATTTTTTACAAGTATCTGTCTGTAACTGTTTGTAATATTTATGTGTTAAAAAGTGATACACAAATAATAATACAATAAAAAATAGTTTAACATGCATCCATGATTGCTGCAATAAAGCCGGATTAATAATAAGTAATACAACAGCAAAAACTGTACACAAAATGGCCGATGGCCATGTAATAATATACCACAAGCGTTTTGCCATAATTTTAAGCTGCTTTCCTAAAATTTCTTTCTCTGGTGATGGTTTTTCAAAAGCTTCTATTTGATATACAAAAAGTCTTGGAATATAAAATAAACCTGCAAACCAAGTAATTACAAAAATGAGATGAAACGCTTTTAGATAGAAATAATAATCCATAGGCTTTATTTTGTATTCCAGTTTGTTATCCAGTTAGACAATAAATTCACAAAGTCATCATCATCATTTAAACAAGGAATTGTTGTAAACTCATGTCCACCCATTTCATGGAAAATTTCTTGACCTTCCATAGCAATTTCTTCTAGAGTCTCAAGACAATCACTAACAAAGGCAGGTGTAACAATAGCCATATTTTTTAAGCCCCCTTTCCCTAAACGCTCAATGGTTCTATCTGTGTAAGGCTGTAACCAGGGGTCAAAACCTAAACGAGATTGAAAAGATGTTGAGTAGGCACCTTCCTGTAGCTGAAGCTTCTCAGCCACCAAACGCGTAACTTCTAAACACTGGTGCCTGTAACAAAACTCATGCGCTTTACTTGGGGTTACACAGCAATTTCCATTTATTTTACAATGAGATTTTGTAATATCACTTTTTCTGATGTGTCGCTCAGGCACACCATGATAGGAGAACAATAAATGTTCATATGTCTTACCTTCTAAATGTCTTTTGATTGAGTTTGAAAGTACTTCTATATAATCTGATTTATTGTAAAATGCTGGAACAGATTCTATTTTTAAATTGGGAAAATGCATCTTTCTTATTTCCTCAGCTTTAACCAAAATGGTTTCAGTGGTAGCCATGGCAAATTGTGGATATAGTGGAAATAATAAAACCTCATCAACACCTTGATCAACCAATTCTCTTAACCCTTTTTCAATGGTCATACTACCATATCGCATTGCAAGGGCAACGGGAATATCAACCTGTTTTTTTATTTTGTCCTGAAGTCTTTTTGAGATTACAATAAGCGGAGAACCTTCTTCCCACCAAATTTTCTTGTAGGCTGCTGCCGAAGCTTTTGGACGTGTTTTTAAAATAATTCCTCTTACCAATAATGCCCTTGCAGCATAAGGAATATCAATAACTCTTTCGTCCATTAAAAATTCCCCTAAATATTTTTTGACGTCTTTAGGGTTTGGGCTATCTGGAGAACCCAAATTTACAAGTAAAACACCTTTTTTCATCTAATCGAAAAATTTTATTTCCTGATAATGAAACAAATAAAATTTTTCTGCTTAGATCAACCGCTATGCTTTCACAAAAAATTTAATACTTCGGTCGGCAAACAACAAATTAAACTTATTTGTGTTCATTTCATGTTGTAAAAATACAACACAAATTCTTAACTTAAAGCTAGCATCATAGATTTAAACTATGATTTCTTTTTTCTTTTCTGATAAAAAGGAAATGGTTTTTTCTTAGAATAGTTACAATCTTGAAAAATACCGCAAGAAGAACTTTGCCTTATCAAAGATTTTTCATTGGTGCTTCCATAATATAGCTTGTATAAAGCCTCGATTTCAGGTGATAGAAATTTCATTTTTATGTAGTTTTGGGTTATAGATTTATGCTATAAAAACCTAAATATAACAAAAAACACCTAAATAAAGAACACTTGCTTACAAAATACAACAAAATTAGTTTAAAGACATAATATACTTTTTGGGTGTGGTACCATATTTCTTTTTAAAAGCAGCTATAAAATGACTTGCGGTACTGTAACCAACTTTATGTCCAACTTCATTAACATTGTCTTCTCCAGCTTCCAATAATTTTCGTGCAACTTCCATTTTGTAATCAAACAAGAAACTAAATACCGAATCTCCATAAATTTGCTTGAATCCTTCTTTTAATTTCTTTAGGCTTAATCCAATTTCATCAGCTAATTCCTGTAAACTTGGTGGTTCTGCCATCCTAGAAACAATAATATCCTTAGCATTTCTAATCTTAATTACGTTAGCTTCGTCCACTAAAAAAGGACACTGTTCAACATTAGCATCTTCACTTCTATTGAAATACAAACTCAATAATTCATAAGCTTTTCCTTTGAAGTAAATATGCTTGATAGAACTGCTTAAATTATAATTAATTAATTGATTTAACACAATGGCCATGGAGGGTGTAATCACACCATCTTTATAATATTTTTTGTCTTTGTTATCTTCATTTAAAAACAAAATATGATCTGCTTCTGTTGAAAATAAACCGTGAAACTTTTTAATTGAAATCAAAATAGAGACTATCCATGAATTTGGTTCTACTTGTAAGTTAATAGGTAATTCCCGTTGCGGATTATATAACAGCAAAGAATTCTCCTCATAAATGTCTAACATATAGTGCCCTTGATTAAAAACAAATTTAGCGCTCCCTTTAACACAAAAATGAAATTGAATAAAAGAGCTATCTATCTCTTTTGTAGCGCTTTGAACGACATTTTTTTCGTTTTTAAAAGTTAAAACTAAAACTCCTTCATCAACATTTATTTCATCAAAAGTACTTTTGGCGACACTTTTTACACTCATTTTATTGTTTATTTTTTGACTCTTATTTAGAATCGTTCTACATTAAAGTCTTGAAAGTCGTTGATTATACTGTAAAAATATGACATTTATCATGTTTTTTTACAAAAAAACTTCAAAAAACTTAAAACGATACTAAAAGTTCTTTGAGCGTTATTTTTTTTTAAACTATGATTCTATTTTTGTTTCGTATAGTCGTATTAATTATGCACAGGTATAACATTTCTAGGAGCAAAAACTTTTACGCAATTGGTTTAAGTTACAAAAAAGCTGATGCTAAAATACGTGGTCACTTTAGTTTAAGTGATGATGCCAGACTTGATTTATTGCAACAGGCCAAAGATAGTCATATTGAAAGTTTAGTGGTAACATCCACCTGTAACCGTACAGAAATTTATGGTTTTTCAGAACATCCGTTTCAATTGATAAAATTATTATGTGATAATACTGAAGGTACCGTTGATGAGTTTCAAGAAGTAGCTTACGTTTATAAAAACAAAGAAGCTATTAATCATATGTTTAGAGTAGGCTCCGGACTTGACAGCCAGATTTTGGGTGATTTTGAAATTATTAGTCAGCTAAAGTCTAGTGCTAACCTTTCTAAAAAATATGATTTACTAAATCCATTCCTAGAGCGTTTAACAAACGCTGTTATTCAAGCTAGTAAGCGTATTAAAACTGAAACTGAGTTATCTTCTGGAGCAACATCGGTCTCTTTTGCTTCTGTTCAATACATTTTGAAAAACATTAAAAATGTTTCTAATAAGAATATTTTACTCTTCGGAACCGGTAAAATAGGAAGAAACACCTGTGAAAATTTGGTAAAGCATACCAAGAATGAGCATATTACTCTAATCAATAGAACAAAAGATAAAGCAGAACGTGTTGCAGGAAAATTCAATCTTATTGTTAAGGATTATGCCAATCTTCAAGAAGAACTTAGCAATTCTGACATTCTAATTGTAGCAACTGGAGCTCACAGACCAACCATTGATAAACATATTATTCAGTCTCAAAAACCACTGTTAATTCTTGATTTATCAATACCTAAAAATGTTAATGAAAACGTTGAGGAATTATCAAACGTGACCTTGGTGCATTTAGACTATTTATCTCAAATGACTGATGAGACTTTAGAAAAACGTAAGGAGTATATCCCTCAGGCAGAAGAAATTATCAATGAAGTCAATAACGAGTTCAACGCTTGGTTAGAAACCAGAAAATTTGCTCCTACTATCAAAGCTTTAAAACACAAGCTTGCTGATTTTGCATCTGCAGAATTAGACACTCAACGAAAAAAATTATCTGATTTTAATGAAGAGCAAGCGAATATCATTAGTAAAAATATCATTCAGAAAATAACAAATCACTTCGCTCATCATTTGAAGGATGACAATATTTCAACAGACGATAGTTTGGAACTCATAAAAAAAGTATTTCAACTAGAAGAATCTCCAAAAGTCAATGTCTAAAATCATAAAAATTGGTACACGCGATAGTGAATTAGCTCTATGGCAAGCTAAAACCGTACAACAACTTCTTGAAAACTTAGGATACAAAGCAGAACTAGTCCCCGTAAAATCTACTGGAGATATTGTTCTTGACAAGCCTCTTTACGAGTTAGGAATTACAGGTATTTTCACCAAAACCCTTGACATTGCTTTATTAAATCATGATATTGATATAGCGGTACATTCTCTTAAAGATGTACCTACCATTTTACCAAAAAGTATAAAACAAGTGGCTGTTTTAAAACGTGGTAATGTTAATGACACCCTCGTTTTTAAAAACAACGAAGAGTTTTTAAGTGCTAAAGAGGCTGTTGTTGCTACTGGAAGTTTACGTAGACGAGCACAATGGCTTAATCGATACCCAACACACACCATTGTAGATTTACGAGGCAATGTTAATTCCCGTCTTCAAAAATTAAAAGACAATAATTGGAACGGCGCTATTTTTGCAGCTGCGGGTATTGGTAGAATTGGTATTAGACCCGACGAATCTATCAACCTAGATTGGATGATACCTGCGCCTGCTCAGGGTGCCATTATGATTGCGGCACATCAAGACAATGATTTTGCCATAGAAGCTTGTGCCCAATTAAACCATGAAGAAACCGAAATATGCACTTCCATTGAGCGCGAGTTTCTAAACAAACTAGAGGGTGGTTGTACCGCCCCTATAGGTGCTTTGGCTAGAATTAAAGATGATGAAGTAACTTTTAAAGGGGTACTTTTAAGTAAAGATGGTTCCAAAAAAATTGAAGTAAAAAGTGTTCAAAAGTTAGGAAAACATCATGATATTGCAGAAAATGCATCCAACTATATCATTGAACGGGGTGGTAAACGTTTAATGGATTACATTAAAAGTGAAGGCAAAAAAACCAATGTGTATTCTACCAAATCTTTAACAGAAGACCAACGATTGTTGTTTAATGAAAAAGTAAACGTTGATAGTTCAGATTTCATAAAAACAAACCCCAATAGAATTCACAATCATATTGTAAAAGAAGAAATTCAAAATGTTATTATTACGAGTAAAAATGCTGTAGAGGCATTATTAACCAATTTTTCATCAGAAGAATTACGGTTTAAAAATATTTATTGTGTTGGCAGACGCACAAAACGCCTTGTTGAAAATAAAATTGGTAAGGTTACACATTCTGAAAAAAATGCGAAGGCCTTAGCAGAGTATTTAGTTGAATTTATTGAAGGAACTCAAGTAACTTACTTCTGTAGTAACTTAAGGTTGGATGATTTACCGAGTATTTTAGAAAAAAATCATATCAAGGTGAATGAGGTGGAAGCCTACCAAACCAAATTTGATGCGGTAGAACTTGACGATTCTATAGATAGTGTGATGTTTTACAGTCCGTCAACCGTTCAAAGTTACAAGCAGAAAAACGATAAAGACATTGTTGCGTTTTGCATTGGAGAAACCACGGCTAAGGAAGCTCGTAAGCACTTTAAAGAGGTTAAAATTGCTAAAGTCCCAACGGTTGAAAGTGTGATTGAATTAGTCAATGAGCACTACGTTTTGTAGCTATTAGCCATTGGCTTTTAGCTTTTGTTACTACTACTGTAACGTAAAATAGATCTAACAGCTAAAGGCCAACAACCAACAGCTTAGTACGATGAGAGATTTTAGAAAACTAGACATATGGAAGAACGGAATTGAACTGGTAAAGCAGATATACCAATTATCCAACAAATTACCTTCAGAAGAAAAGTTTGGTTTAAGAAGTCAGATTACAAGAGCGGCGGTTTCAGTTCCGTCAAATATTGCTGAAGGATGTAGCAGAAACAGCGAAGTAGAGTTTAAACGATTTCTTGAGATTGCAATTGGCTCTCTGTTTGAAGTAGAAACCCAACTTATAATTGTACAAGAATTAAAATTTATAGAAGAATAAGAACTAGAATCCATTTTTACTTTAGTCCAAAAAGAAGCAAAAATGATAAATAGTTTAATACATAAAATTAAAAACAGTTAATGCTTTTCAGCTAATAGCTAAAAGCCAAAAGCTAAACGCTAACTATGATAAAAAACGATTTATTTTTAAGAGCATTAAAAGGTGAAACCGTAGACCGTCCACCAGTATGGATGATGCGTCAAGCAGGGCGTTATTTGCCAGAATTCATGGCCATTCGTGAGAAATACGACTTTTTTACACGTTGCCAAACGCCAGAATTAGCAAGTGAAATTACCGTGCAACCTATTCGTAGGTACGGCATGGATGCTGCTATTTTATTCAGTGACATTTTGGTAATTCCTCAGGCCATGAATATTGAGGTGCAAATGAAACCTAATTTTGGCCCTTACCTACCTAATCCTGTCCGCTCTCAGAAAGATGTTGATAACGTTATCGTTCCAGATGTAAAAGTTGAATTAGATTATGTTTATCAAGCCATAAAAGCCACCAAGGAATTATTAAATGATGACATTCCACTAATTGGTTTTGCTGGTTCACCTTGGACGATTCTTTGCTACTGTGTGCAAGGTCAAGGTAGTAAAACGTTTGATAAAGCCAAAGAATTCTGTTTTACAAACCCAGTAGCAGCACACCAAATGCTTCAAAAAATAACCGATACCACCATTGCATATTTAAAAGAAAAGGTGAAAGCTGGGGTTAATGCTGTTCAAGTATTCGATTCTTGGGGGGGCATGTTGTCTCCTGTAGATTATCAAGAATTTTCTTGGCAATATATCAATCAAATTATTGAAGCGCTTAAAGATGATGCACCTGTTATTGCCTTTGGTAAAGGATGTTGGTTTGCGCTTGGAGACATGGCAAAGAGTAATGCTTCTGCTTTAGGGGTAGATTGGACCTGTTCTCCCCGAAACGCGCGTTATTTAACGGGTGGAAACATTACGTTACAAGGAAATTTTGACCCCGCTAGATTGTTATCACCTCCTGCAGACATTAAAAAAATGGTAACCCAAATGATTAATGAGTTTGGTAAAGATAAATACATTGTAAACTTAGGTCATGGTATTTTGCCAAACATTGGCTTAGACAATGCCAAGGCGTTTATTGATGCTGTAAAAGAGTATAATATGTAGAGTCATGCCTAATAAATTTCAGCAGCTTGCTAAAAAATATGCCTTATTAAAAAAGGGTTGGACACCACAACAAAATTTGTTTTATGGGTTTTCAACATATATTATTTTAGGTTTCATTCTACTATGCCTGCCGATTTTTCAAAAAGGAAATGCCTCTATTTTAGATCACTTATTTATTTCAACTTCGGCTGTCTCAACAACGGGATTAGTGACGGTTTCAATTTTTGATACTTACAATTTTTTTGGTCAGTTAATTATCATGATTTTGATTCAACTTGGTGGTATTGGTTACTTAACCTTTACTACATTTATGTTGCTATCTACCACCAGAAAAATGACCCTATGGCACAAAAAAATTCTCTCTACAGAATTTACATTACCAAAAACCATAAAGATTAACGACTTTATAAAATCCGTAATTCTCTTTACTTTAATTATGGAACTTATCGGAGCAATTCTATTTTTTATAGCTTTTGAAAGTAATGGTATGCCACTTTGGGAAGCTGTTTGGTCTTCAGTATTTCACAGTGTGAGCACGTTTTGTACCGCTGGTTTTAGCTTGTTCAACAATAGCTTTATGGATTATGTTGATGACCATTTCATCAATTTCATTATATCCATGCTTGCTATTTGTGGTTCTTTAGGGTTTATTGTGATTACCGACTTTGGTTTATGGATAAAGAAGAAAGCACACGAACTTAGTTTTACAACCAAAATTATTCTGTACGGTTTTTTAATACTGCTAACTTTCGGAACAACATTCTTTTATTTCTTTGAGCCTACTATTTCAGAGCTATCGGGTTCATCACGTTTTTTAGGCGCATTTTTTCAAACTATGACAGCAATGACAACGGTTGGATTTAACACTGTAGATTTTGGTTTGTTTACACAAGCTATTATGCTTATTTGTATCTTTTTAATGTATATAGGTGCATCACCTTCAGGAACTGCTGGAGGTATAAAAATAACAACATTAACCGCTGTATTCGCTATAATGAAAAGTCAGTTAACGGGCAGTAAAAACATATCATTCTTAGGGAGAATAATTCCGTTTGAAAGGCTATATATTGCCACATCAGCCTTTATTTTTTATACAGTTATTATTTTAATTGGTACATTTTTGATTACCATTACAAACGATTTTAAATTTGAAAACATATTATTTGAAGTAGCTTCAGCCTTAGGAACAGTAGGAATCAGCACAGGCATTACTGGAGACATTAATACATTTGGTAAAATTGTTATAATTGTATTAATGTTTATAGGGAGATTAGGTGTATTAACTTTTGGTTTGGCTATTTGGTCTAGAAGTACAAAAGACGAGAATGAAACTTCGTTTTTAAAGGATGATATAGCGGTTTAGACTATGATAAAAAACATCATTTCTGGAATTAAAGCATACTTCGGTGCTTTCAGTTTAATTTCAAAATTAAAACTCTGGAAGTATTTTGCTATTCCTATGCTTATTAGTTTTGTAACAGCGATTATTATTTTTGGATCAGCTTATGGATTATCAGATAATATAGGTGGCTTCATTTCAAAAATTTGGATTTGGGATTGGGGTAAGGACGCCTTTTCGTCTATTAGTAATTTTATAGGCGGACTTGTTATTATAGTTATCGGTCTTATTCTCTTTAAACACATCATAATGGCATTATCAGCGCCTTTTATGAGTCCCGTTTCAGAAAAAATTGAAGCTCACTTTACAGGAAACCCACTGCATTCACATAGAGACACTACCTTTATGCAACAACTTTGGCGTGGTATCCGCATTAATGGTAGAAACTTATTAATGGAATTACTACTTACTATTCCTATTTTACTTTTAAAGTTCATTCCTATTGTCAATATTTTTTCAACCGTTTTGTTGTTTATGGTGCAAGCCTATTATGCAGGTTTTGGTAATATGGATTATACATTAGAACGTCACTTTCAATATAAAGAAAGCCTACAATTTGTGCGCAAGCATCGTGGTTTAGCCATTGGCAATGGTATTGTGTTTATTCTGTTTTTATTAATTCCTGTTATTGGTGTTATTTTAGTATTACCATTATCGGTTACAGCAGCTTCAATACGAACAGTAGAAGTACTTCAACTTAAAAACAAACCTGTACATGCAGCTTAAATTTGGGTCGTATTACATATCACCAATAGAATTAAAAGACGCATGGAACATCTGTAATCTAATTGTAGCCAATGAAGACCGTTTAAAGCGCTATTTTCCTAAAACTTTAGAGCAAAATTTAACCCCAGATTTATCGAATATTTTTGTTCAAAAGAAAGTAAAACAATTCAACACTAAAGCAGAATTTCTATTTACTATTAAGAAAAATGAATCTAATAAGTTAGTCGGTTTAGTTTATATCAAAGCGCTTGATTGGACTAAAAAACAGGGCGAATTTGCTTATTGTATTGATTATAATGTTGAAGGCAAAGGCATCATGACGGAGGCTATTCAGCAACTATCAGAATATGCTTTTGAAAATTTAGGTATAGAAACACTTCAAATTATTGTACATAAAAGTAATATAGGCAGTGTGAAAGTTGCGGATAATTGTAATTTCACATACATTAAAACATTAAAAAACGAACATACACCTCCAGGAGAAGCGCCGTTGGATATGGATTTGTATGAATTGTATAAAGAGATTGAGTAAATATTTAACCTATAAGCTTAATTAAGACCTGCGAGGTTTTAAAAACCTTGTAGGTCTAAATCTAAAGATTAAAATGAACCTCGAAATATTAGAAAAAGATCATTATTATCATATTTTTAATCGAGGAATTAACAGCGATATTATTTTTCAGAATGAAGATAATATGTTTTATTTCTTAAAATTGATTGAAAAACATTTAAATAATAAAGTTGATATTATTGCATATTGTTTGATGAACAATCATTTTCATCTAGTTGTAAAAATTATTTCGGAAGAATCATTAGCAATCCAATCATTTTCAAATCTCTTTAATGCTTACGCTAAAGCTTATAATAAACAACAAAATAGAACTGGAAGCCTCTTTGAAAAACACTTCAAAAGAAAAAAAATACAAGATGAAAATTACCTGAAAAATTTAATTATCTATGTTCATAAAAACCCCGAAAATCATGGGTTAGTTGAAAATTTTGAAAACTATGAATTCACTTCTTTTCATTCTTATTTAGAAAACACAGTAGCTAAAGAAAAAGAATATATCTTAGGCTTATTTGAAGATATTGATAATTTTCAATACGCGCATAAAGAAGACCTACAAGGTTTTGAAAACCTTGCAGGTCATGAAAACTCTAATTCTTCACTTAACCTGAAAGGTCTCAAAGAACTTGTAGGTTTGAAAGACAATCAATCAATCAATGAAAGATAAATTCTACCAATACATACAAAACCTGCAAGACCGCATTACTTCTAAACTGGAAGACATTGATGGAAAAGCTAAATTTCAAGAAGATATTTGGAAACGACCAGAAGGCGGCGGTGGGCGTACTCGCGTGATTGAAAACGGTAACGTTTTTGAAAAAGGTGGTGTAAATATTTCAGGTGTTCATGGGAAACTTCCTAAATCTATGCAAGCATATTTTAAAGTAGGCGATGTCGATTTTTTTGCCTGTGGACTGAGTTTGGTGTTACATCCAAAAAATCCAATGGTGCCAACCGTTCATGCAAATTGGCGTTATTTTGAAATGTACCCTTCGACTCCGCTCAGGGCAGGTGAGCCAGGAGAAATTATAGACCAATGGTTTGGTGGCGGACAAGATTTAACACCTTATTATCTGTTTGAAGAAGATGCTAAACACTTTCATCAAATCTGTAAAACTGCTTGTGACAAACACAATCCGGAGTTTTATCCAATGTATAAAAAACGTTGTGATGAATACTTTTACAATGCTCACCGTAACGAAGGCAGAGGCATAGGCGGACTATTTTTCGATTATTGTAAAGTTTCAGAAACCATGACAATGGAAAATTGGTATAACTTTGTAACCGAAGTGGGCGATAGTTTCTTAGAGGCATATGTGCCTATTGTTGAAAAACGAAAAGCATTGCCATATACCGAAGCACAACGCGACTGGCAAGAAATCCGTCGCGGACGTTATGTAGAATTCAATTTAGTACATGACAAAGGCACATTATTTGGATTGAAAACCAACGGTCGTATAGAAAGTATTTTAATGAGTTTACCGCCGCATGTACAATGGGTGTACGACCACCACCCAGAAACTGGGAGTGATGAAGAAAAATTAATAGCCGTTTTACAAAATCCTGTTGATTGGGTTAACAAATAAACGTATTAACAAATAAACATTTACGCAATGTATCCACTTAGAAGAAATAGAAGATTAAGAACCAACGAAGCCATTCGCTCCTTAGTTCGTGAAACCATCATAACCCCAAACGATTTTTTAGTACCACTATTTGTGGTTGAAGGCAAAGGTGTGAAAGATGAAATTCCATCTATGCCCAACTACTTTCGGTATAGTTTAGATTTACTGGAAAACGAGGTAAAGGAACTTTGGAAATTGGGATTAAAATCGGTATTGCTTTTTGTAAAAGTACCAGACAACTTAAAAGACAATGCAGGAAAAGAAGCCCTAAATCCCAACGGACTCATGCAACGTGCCATCAAAACTGTTAAAAATGTGTGTCCGGATATGTTAGTAATGACCGATGTGGCTTTGGATCCTTATTCTGCTTATGGGCATGATGGCATTATTGAAAACGGACAAATTATTAACGATGAAACTGCTGAAGTCTTAGCCGAAATGAGTGTATCACATGCTCAAGCAGGAGCCGATTTTATAGCACCAAGCGATATGATGGATGGTCGTATTTTAACCATACGGGAGGCTTTAGAAGATGAAGGCTTTATCAATACAGGTATTATGAGTTATTCGGCTAAATACGCTTCGGCATTCTATGGGCCTTTCCGTGATGCTTTAGATTCTGCTCCTGTGGATATTCAAGATATTCCAAAAGACAAAAAAACCTACCAAATGGACTATGCCAACAGATTTGAAGCTGTACGTGAAACTGAAATGGATATCGACGAAGGTGCAGACATTGTTATGGTAAAACCTGGTATTTCATATTTAGATATTGTGAGAGAAATAAAAAATGATGTCGATGTACCTGTAGCTGTTTATCAGGTTTCTGGAGAGTATGCCATGATAAAAGCCGCTGCCGAAAAAGGTTGGTTAGACCACGACCAAATTATGATGGAAACTACTATGGCTTTTAAACGCGCTGGGGCAGACGTTATAGCATCTTACTTCGCCAAGGATGTCGTAAAATTAATTTATTAGTAAAAAATATAGTTAATACCCTGAGGGCCGTGTCTGCCTAAAGGTAAGCATTCAAAGGGATGCAAAAGATGTTGTGAAGTTGCTTTCTTAGTTATTATCTAATTTCTTCTCAACTGTGTATAAAGTTTCATAATACCCTATTTTACCATCGGGTGTAATGGCTTCAATAATTATTTTTTTGTCGCCAATACCATCGTCGTTATAAAATTCAATTTGCGCCTCTCCTTTTTTGTTGGTGTAGATTGAAGGCTCCCAGTGAATTAAAGAACGTAAATCTGGTATATCCCAATCTTCTGGTTTTAAAACATCATATTTAGGCGCATAAAACTCACGTTTAACTGAGAATCCAGAAATTTTTCCTTTGTATATCCCTTTTGGTGATGACAGAGCAGACATGCCAACACCTCCATAAGTATAAATACTTATAATCCCAACTAAAGGTATAGCAGGTCTATCAAAAAAACCATTTCTTGGAAAAGCCTCTTGAAAATAGTGTAAAACAGCTCCACTTGGTTTTCTTAATATTTCAACACTTTTAATGTTTTCTACGGAGAGGAAGGGCAACAATGGGTAGTCTATTCCTTCTACTATTTCCCCATCAATAAATACAAAAGCAACATTGGTTTCTGCAATTTTTGGAACTTCAAGAGATGGAACAATAGTATCTACTGGAGTAAAAGAAGGATCTTGTTTAAGCCCAAAAGCTTCAGAAGGATAACGTACATTTTCGAAATAAATATCGTCCGGAAATTTTACACGAAGTAGGTCGTAAAGGCCAGACATCCATTCCTCTTCCTCCTGTAACAGTTCTTCGTTCTCGATTACCACATCGGGAGGCCCGTGCAATTTGAATAGTTTTTCGCGTTCTGGGGTTACATTGTATCCTGTAAGTTCCACCGCATCGAGTTCTACCGTATCATCAGAGAGTTTAAAACCTGCTACTGCTCGTTTTTCTTCTCGTTTATCTATTATAAACTCAGTGACCACGGTATCAGGTAATACAGTCACTTCTTTTCTTTCATATGCTATTTTAGGTGAAGGGATTGGCTTGTCCAGTTCAATGTTGAAACTTTTGGCCTTGCCCCTACTATTGGTAGACTGAATAAGTACTTCCAGTTCATCGGCATAATGGTTTCCTAGATTAAAAGTAAACTTCCCTAAACTATCCGTTTCTTGTTTATACACCGCTAAAGGAGGTTTTGTAATCAAAGTCAGATCAACATTCTTTTTAGGTGGTTTGTTTTGATTAAAAATAGATCCAACACTTCCAGACAACAATAGATCTGATTCAGGTTTAAATTCAAAGTTTTTGTCTATCCTATTGTTATCATAAATATACTCCCGCCAACCCTGTGTGAGCATAAGCGCCTCTAAATCTCGTTTTTTTAGGGTGTTATCATCTTTAAAATAATAGTTGGGGTTCTCAATAAATCCTTTTAATTCTGAATTCAACAAAAAATAGGATAGTATATTGGGTTGATATTCTTGAAAAGCTCCCAATTTATTTTTATCTAATATCAATGCAGAAAAATTAGCCTCCACAGGGTTATGGTTATCAAAAACCGATATATTCAAAACTGTTTTATCACGTTGCTCATAAAGTTTTTTGTTAGTTTTTGCTGTTACGTTAAGTATTTTTTCTTCATCGAAATTAAAAAATAAGCGTTCTGAAATTGGGTTATACTTATCATTAAACAAAGTAATATTAACAATGCCATTGGGGAGTAGGCTTTTTTTAATTAGAGCTTCATGTGTTCCGTTCTTTAAAAGAAAAGCATGTTTTTGGACTAAAGCGCCTCGACTTCTTAATTGAACAAATAGGCTATCACTATTTTTTTCATTACTTCTTATCTTTAAATTTATAAATTCTTTGGTTTCTATGGTGTTTAACAAGTAACCCTGTGATTCTACTTTTGGCAACGGGTACTTATAAACAACTTTGTTATCTCCTATAATTTTCCCAAAATAGGTTTTACTTTTTTCAGGCTTAAAAAATGTAAATCCCATTCCTAGTTTATTAGTGGTAAAAGGTGTAATTATACTATCGGTTTCATCCACAATATAACCACTAACAACGGCTCCCAACCCTTTATAATTTATGGCCTTATAAGCTACTTTATTTACAAAGCCATCTATCATTTTTCCGCCTTCTGGAAAAAACTGCAAGTCTAAAAAGTCTTTATTTAAAGCAATGGTTTTAGAGTATGTACTTTCCGCCTTGTGTTTGAAGTTCTTCAATTTGGTGTCTTCTAACTTAACCTTTAGTTGTACATTTATTAGATCTTTAGGTAAGGTGTACTCAAAAGCGTATTGCTGGTTTTCTCTTTTAACGTCAATAGAGTCCTGAAATTTTTCTGATTGAAGGTAAACTTTTAACTCCTTATTATAGTTGTTTTTAATACTTTCAGGATGTATCGTAGCAGCTATTTTTAGTAGGTTCTCTTTCGTTTCTGTAATTACTATATCTGAGATAACCTCTTTTGAATTAGAAATCTTTAAGGAGACTACATCTATGTATTGTTTGAAAATAAAATCCTCTTTAAAATTTCTATTCCAAGTGGTGTAGGCTCTTATTAAATAACGTCCAGGAAATAACCTTTCATCAAGCTCAAAAAAACTATCTGTTATACCATTTTCTAGCTTAAGCTTTTTTGATTTCACAATATTTTCATCAAAATCAATAAGCTCCATATGTAAAATACCACTTATATTCGAGGGCTGATTTAAAGTATTGGTAACAATAGCTTTAAACCAAATAGTTTCACCTGTTGCAAAAATGGTGTTACTAAGTTGTAGGTATATTTTTTCAGCAAACGTATGTCTGGTATTTTGATGAAAAGATTTGTTATCTTGGGAATACCCCAACATAAAAACTAACAATAAAGCCCAATTTAAAAAACAGGAAATACTTTGTTTTTTCAAAATTTATGCACTTTTTTTATTAAAGATAAGTCAAAATCTAACTGGCTTATAAATATTTTGTATTAATTAACTTTTGTAAATTAGCCTAATCAAAACCCTATTGCATGAGCGCACTCATATTTTGGGCAACCATTTCTATTTTCTTTTCCTTTTTATGTTCTATTCTTGAGGCTGTTTTATTAAGCGTAACGCCTACATTTATTAATGTTAAAAAGCAAGAAGGCAAGGACTATGCCTCTACTTTAGAAATACTAAAAAAAGATGTTGACAAACCCCTGATAGCCATTCTTACGTTAAATACTATTGCACATACTTTAGGCGCAATGATGGTAGGTGTTGAGGCTGAAAGTTTAGATTATAAAATTGAACTTTTTGGTATCAATACCGTAGGTATTGTATCGGCAATTATGACCTTTTTAATTTTGGTTGCTTCAGAAATTATTCCAAAAACCATTGGTGCTACCTATTGGAAAGGGTTGGCAAATTTTGCGTCAAAAGCATTAATAATCATGATTTTCCCATTAAAATGGACAGGGATTTTATGGTTTTTACAACTCACTACCAAACTTATTGGTGGTAAAGGTCACGGTAGTATTTTAAGTAGAGAAGGTTTTATGGCCATGACCGATATGGCTCATGAAGAAGGGGTGTTTCAAAAAAACGAAAGTATTATTATAAAAAATCTGCTAACGTTTAAAGAGGTATCTGCAAAAGATGTCATGACCCCCAGAACTATCATGCAAATTGAGAATGGAACGACTACCGTTGAAAATTTCTTTAAAAGAAATTTGAATTTACGGTTTTCCAGAATACCTATATATTCAGGTAATACGGATAATATTACGGGACTCGTTTTAAAGGACGAAATTTTTAAAGAAATGGCTTTAGACAACGGTTCTAAAACCCTTTCAGACTTAAAACGACATATTATTGTAGTGCATAGAAACTTACCCATACCAACATTATTTGAAAAGCTAGTTGAAAGCAAAAACCACATGGCTTTGGTTGTAGATGAATACGGTTCTGTTAGTGGTTTGGTTACTATGGAAGATGTGATTGAAACCCTTCTAGGGCTTGAAATTATGGACGAAAGTGATAACGTATCCGATCTTCAAGTACAAGCCCGAAAAAACTGGGAAGCCCGAGCCAAAAAGTTAGGACTTCTTAAAGATGAAGACTAATGGAGGAATGCATCATCAATACGCCTTTAGGTTTTACCAAAATTACAGGTGATCTTGATGGCATTAATTCCGTTACTGTTTTAAACACAGAAGAAAAGACTACGGATATCATTCCTGAAATTTTGGAAGATTGTGTAATGCAATTAAATGAATACTTTGAAGGGTCACGTAAACAATTCAGTTTAAAACTCAACCCTCAGGGTACTGATTTTCAAAAAAAAGTTTGGAAACAATTAGAAAAAATCCCTTACGGAAAAACACTGTCATATCTAGAAATTTCTAAACTATTAGGCGATTCTAAGGCTATAAGAGCAGTGGCAAATGCTAACGGTAAAAATCCACTTTGGATCATTATACCTTGTCATCGCGTTATAGGTTCTGATGGTCGTTTAACAGGTTATGCGGGTGGATTACACCGAAAGCAATGGTTGCTTAATCATGAAAGTCCTTTTAAACAACTGTCTTTTTTTTTAAGGTCTCTAATAGTACAGAATTTTATTATCTTTAGTTTCAACATTAAACTTATGTAAATGAAATTTCTTAAGTTCATTATTTCTGCTTCATTCCTAGTAGTGGTTTTTTATGTTTTAAATAACCCAATAGGTTCCGTTCCTCCAATGGGTAAATTTTTAAATCCAACTACAGGGGTTTGGCAGAACGAACAGGACGATTTTGCTGTAAAAAACATTCAAATTGACGGCTTAAAGGACCCAGTAACAGTTCATTACGACAAGCATCTCATCCCTCATGTTTTTGCTCAAAATGATTTAGATTTATATAAAGCCCAAGGTTATATAACTGCCAAACATCGGTTATGGCAAATGGAATTTCAAACCCACGCGGCGGCTGGCAGACTATCTGAAATTGTTGGCGAAAAGGCTTTAGATTATGACAGGACTCAAAGACGAAAAGGATTAGGTTTTGGTGCAGAAAACAGCCTTGAAAAAATAAAAGAAGACCCAGAATCTTTAGCCGCTCTTCAGGCTTATAGTGATGGCGTAAATAGTTACATCAACAAATTGCAGCTTAAAGATTACCCCGTTGAATATAAACTTTTAAGTTATAGCCCCGAGCCGTGGTCTATTGAAAAAACCATGTATTTATTAATGTATATGACCGATATGTTATGTGGTCGTGATACCGATTTGGAATACACTAATGCACTTAGAAAACTAGGTAAGGAGCGCTTTGACTTTCTATATCCTGATTTCTACGATTTTGATGATCCTGTAATCCCAACAGAAACCGATTGGAGTTTTATCGATATACCAATTACTCAAATCCCCCATGGTGAGTTACCGTTGGATACTATTACTCAAATCATGGAAAAACCCCATCCTAATAACGGAAGTAATAATTGGGCGGTTGCTCCTAAAAAATCGTATTCAGGGAATCCTATTTTGGCTAATGATCCACATTTGGGACTTAACTTACCTTCTCTTTGGTTTATTATGCAATTGGCAACGCCTGAGCATAATGCCTTTGGCGCAACACTCCCCGGTACTTTAGCAATTATTTCAGGTTTTAACAATTACATAGCATGGGGTGAAACTAATGCCACAAGAGACGTAAAAGATTGGTACAAAATTGAATTTCAGAATGAAAATAGAACCCAATACAAATATGGGAACGAATGGAGAAACACTTCGTTAAGAATTGAAGAAATAAAAATAAAAGGTAAAGAAACCTTTTTAGATTCTGTTATTTACACGCATTATGGCCCCGTTAGTTATGACCAAAATTTTAAAGGCAATGGTAAAAAGAAAGTGGGTTATGCTATGAGATGGGCTGGTCATAACTCAGGAAATCTTCAAAACACATTTTTAAAGCTTAATAAAGCAAAAGATTATAATGATTATTTAGATGCTATTATAGGATGGGGCGCTCCAGCACAAAACTTTGTGTTTGCATCCGCTGACGGTGATATTGCACTTTGGGTTCAAGGTAAATTTCCCAATAAATGGAAAGGACAAGGCAAGTTTCTAATGGATGGCAGCAACCCTAATCACGATTGGCAAAGTTTTATTCCTCAAAATTATAATGCTCATACCAAAAATCCAGAACGTGGTTTTGTGAGTTCTGCAAATCAACATCCTGTAGATACATCGTATCCTTTTTATGTGTTTAATGATGGTTATGAAGCTTATAGAAACCGTGTGATTAATGACTTTTTCAGGTCTAAGGATAAGTTTGATATTCAAGATTTTAAAGACCTTCAGAATAACAATTTCAATTTAAAAGCTTCAGAACTATTACCCTATATGATTAAAAATATAGATGCTTCGGCGCTTTCAAGTGAAGAGAAAGAGCTTTTGAATATTGTTAAGTTTTGGGATTTCAATAATACTATTAACCAATTAGCCCCAAGTATTTGGGATACATGGTGGCGGGAGTTATTCAACTTGATTTGGCATGATATTGATGTTGAAGATGCAGAATTAGGAAGAACTTTTACCTATAATACCATTAATCTTTTAAAAAATTATCCAGACGATGACATCATGGATATCACTAACACCTCAGAAAAAGAAACATCACATGATTTATTTTTAATCAGTTTTAAACAAACGGTTAAAAAACTTTTAGACTGGAAATCTGAAAATGGCGATTTCAATTGGGCAGCTTACAAACAGCCTTATGTTGGACATTTATTGCAGGCGCTCCCTGCGTTTTCAAGATTTAACATTCCTATTGGTGGTGATAGAAATACAGTGAATGCCTCCGATGTAAATCATGGTCCCTCTTGGAGAATGATTGTAGAGATGAGTACTCCTCCTAAAGCTTTAGGTATTTATCCAGGAGGTCAATCAGGAAACCCTGGAAGTAAATTCTATGATAATTTTATTGATGATTGGGCTATGGGCAATTATTTAGATCTAAACTTTATTCAAGACCAAAATAACACAGATGGCATTGTAGTAACTCAAACCTTAACCCCATGAACCGAAAATTTTTAAACTTCATTACCACCATAATTTTGGCACTTATTTTGTCACAGTTTTTACCTTGGTGGTCAGTTATGGTAGCGGCTTTTATAACATCATTTATTTTTGGCCTAAAAAAAGGCTCTGTATTTTGTATTCCATTTATAGCCATTGCCCTTTTATGGATGCTTCATGCTTTTTGGTTAAGCACTAGCAATGATTTTACACTTGCAAGAAAGATTGCAGTATTATTGCCTTTGGGAGGTAACCCTCATACTTTAATTTTTGTTACAGGCATTATAGGAGGTATTGCAGCAGGGGTTTCTGGAATATTTGGTAAACAATGTTCACTTATTATAAACAGTAAAAAATGATTACTAAAGTAAACCTAGAAAATATACTATTCTTAGATATAGAAACCGTTCCCGAACATCAATATTTCTCAGATTTAGATGAAGAAAAACAAGCGCTTTGGGAAAACAAATCACAATATCAACGAAAAGACGACTTTACTGCTGAAGAGTTTTACGAGCGTGCAGGTATTTGGGCAGAATTTGGAAAAATTATCTGTATTTCTGTTGGGTATTTTAACATGCAAGGTGATATAAGAAAATTTAGAGTTACTTCTTTTTATGGTGATGAAATTAAAATTCTAAAAGATTTTAAAAACCTTTTGATTTCCCATTTCAGCCAAAATAAACATTTACTATGCGCCCACAATGGAAAAGAATTCGACTTTCCGTACATTGCTCGCCGAATGATCATCAATAACATAGAATTACCTTATAAGTTAAACCTCTTTGGCAAAAAACCTTGGGAAGTTCCTCATCTAGATACTTTAGAATTATGGAAGTTTGGCGATTATAAAACCTATACATCCCTGAAATTGCTAACCAATGTTTTAGGAATTCCTTCTCCAAAAGATGATATTGATGGTAGCGAAGTATATGGTGTTTACTATAAAGAGAAAAACATTGATAGAATCATTCAATATTGCGAAAAAGACACCATTGCTGTTGCGCAAATCTTTCTAAGGTTTCAAGGCGATGATATTTTAGATGACGATGAAATTATCCATATTTAATGCAAAAAAAGACCATTTTAAAAATTAAAGATCTTACTATTTCATTTGGTGAGAATGAAGTCATTCATAACATTTCCTATAGTCTTTTTGAAAACGAAATCTTAGGCATTGTAGGAGAGTCTGGTTCTGGAAAATCGGTATCATCATTATCCGTTTTAGGATTGCTCCCAAAAGGGGTTTCTAAAATCACATCTGGAAGTATTCTTTACGATCAAAAGGACTTAACAAAGCTACATCCTAAGGTATTTCAAAATATTCGTGGTAATAAAATTGGCATGATATTTCAAGAACCTATGAGTTCTTTAAACCCCTCAATGACCTGTGGTAAGCAGGTTCAAGAAATTTTATTTCAACATACCAAATTATCCAAATCTAAAACTAAATTGGAAGTCATTTCCCTGTTTGAAAAAGTTAAATTACCAGAACCAAATAGAATTTTTAAATCTTATCCTCATGAAATTTCTGGCGGACAAAAGCAACGTGTTATGATAGCCATGGCCATTGCTTGTAAACCGGATATCTTAATAGCAGATGAGCCAACAACCGCGTTGGATGTAACAGTTCAAAAAGAAATTATCAAATTACTAAAAGCACTTCAAGAAAAAACTAAAATGAGTGTTATTTTCATTACACATGATTTAGCATTAATTTCTGAAATAGCTGATAGAGTTTTAGTGATGTATAAAGGTGATATTGTTGAAGAAGGTAGTGTTTCTCAAATTTTCAATAAACCTCAGCATAATTATACCAAAGCACTCATTAATTCGCGACCTTCATTAGATACCAGATTAAAAGTATTGCCAACCATTCAAGATTATTTAGATGGTACCTTTTCTGAAGACATTGTAACTAATGAGCAACGTAAACTTAAACATGAAAAATTATATAATAAGCCTCCTTTATTAGAAGTCATAAATATTGAAAAAACTTACTTTTCAAAATCTGGTTGGTTTTCTAAACCTACTACTTTTAATGCTGTCAATAATGTAAGTTTTAAATTGTTCGAAGGTGAAACTTTAGGATTGGTAGGGGAGTCTGGCTGCGGAAAATCAACACTTGGAAATGCCATTCTTCAATTAGATAATGTAACAGCTGGACAAATTATATACAAAGGTATTGATATCACCAAGCTTTCAAAATATGAGATAAAAAAACTTCGGAAAGATATCCAGATTATTTTTCAAGACCCATATTCATCATTAAACCCAAGAATTCCAGTTGGAGAAGCTATCATGGAACCTATGCGTGTTCATAAGCTTTTTAAGTCTGAAAAAGAGCGAAAGAAAAAAGTACTTGAAATATTAGCTAATGTTGGACTTTCTAAAGACTATTTTAACCGCTATCCACACGAATTTTCAGGTGGACAAAGACAACGAATTGGCATTGCCAGAACCATTGCCTTACAACCTAAACTCATTGTTTGTGACGAATCAGTATCGGCTTTAGATATATCAGTACAAGCTCAAGTATTGAACTTACTTAATGAACTTAAAGAGACCTTTGGGTTTACCTATATTTTTATTTCACACGATTTAGCCGTGGTAAAATATATGTCTGACCAACTTCTGGTTATGAATCAAGGTAAAATCGAAGAACTTGATGATGCTGATGTAATCTATAATTCTCCCAAAAAAGATTATACTAAAAAATTAATTAATGCCATTCCAAAAGGGATATTATAGCATAAAAACCCGCTTTGTTAGATAAATTAAACTTTTAAAAAATCGTAAATTGTCTAGAAGCGTTTCTTTAAACTTCCATTCATTTAAAGGAAGTTCCTCAGGTAGGTTTGGTTCGAACGTAGGTAGTTCAGGTAGATTTGGTTCCATATTTCTGTAGGTTAAGTTCATGGTAGATTTGGAATGATCTATAATTTGATTTGGTAAATTTGGGGACTGCTAATATCAAATTATTTTTCAACAAATCAGATTAAAAACATATAATTTCGATGAAATACGTTTTATTTTAACATTTTTATCGGTTTGATTATAAATTCATCCAAAGTACCCATTTCCTAAAAATTAAAAACTGTAGTTAAATCTTTATCTTTGAAAGAAGACATTATATTGTAATCTATGAAAAAACTTTGGGAAGGCTCCAAAAAGTTCAAACAAGATAGTCAGTTAAATAATTATTGTATTTGGCTCAAAGAACAATACAATTTACCTTTTGAAAATTATCATGATTTATGGCAATGGTCTGTTGAGAATATTGAAACTTTTTGGGAAAGTATTTGGAAGTACTTTAAAATAAAATCACATTCACCTTATATCCAAGTATTGTCATCATACAATATGCCTCACTGTAAATGGTTTGAAGGTGCAACATTAAATTATGCTGAACACATTTTTAAGCAATCTCATCCAAATAAAACAGCTATTTTTTTTAGTAATGAATCTGGGTTAAATATTGAAATTACTTGGAATGAGTTGGAAAGAAAAGTAACTTCGGTAGTAAACTATTTGAAATCTCTAGGGGTAACCAAAGGCGACAGAGTAGTGGGGTATTTACCTAATGTACCAGAAGCAACCATCGCTTTTCTGGCAACCAATGCTCTTGGTGCTATTTGGTCTAGTACCTCACCAGATTTTGGTACCGAAAGTGTTGTAAATCGTTTTGCCCAAATAGAACCCAAAGTTTTGTTCGCAGTTGATGGCTATACCTACAACGGAAAGCCCTTTGATAAAACCGAAACGGTTAAAGACATTGTTTCGTTTTTACCCTCCTTACAAAAGGTAATTGTGCTACCTTATTTAAACAAAAAAGCTTTAGAGTATTTACCAAAAGACTATGTTAATATCAATGCGTTATACACAATAAATGGAGGTAAATTAGAATTTCAACTGGTAGACTTTAATCATCCCATTTGGGTATTATACTCATCTGGAACAACCGGGCTACCAAAAGCTATTGTACACTCACATGGAGGTATTTTATTGGAGCATTTTAAATACATGGCATTCCATAATAATGTTAGTGAGGGTGAGCGTTATTTTTGGTATACCACAACGGGTTGGATGATGTGGAATTTTTTACAATCTGCCTTACTCATGGGAGCCTCTATTGTACTTTATGACGGAAGTCCAACCTACCCTAAATTTGATTCACTCTGGAAAATATCAGATAATTTAAACATTAACCACTTTGGAACAAGTGCTCCATATTTGGTTGCTAATATGAAAAAGCAACTTGATATTAAGAGAGCACACAACCTTCAATCTATAAAATCTATAAGCTCTACAGGCGCCCCTTTACCCGCTGAGGCTTTTAATTATGTGTATGAAAATATAAAAACTGATGTTTGGTTATGCTCTATGGCTGGAGGAACAGATGTCTGTACAGCCTTTGTTGGTGGCACCCCTTTTTATGCAGTACACTCTGGTGAAATTCAATGTAGAGCTCTAGGAGTTTCTCTGTATGCTTTAGACGATTTAGGTAACCCTATTGAAGATGATTTAGGTGAAATGGTTATTGATAAACCTATGCCCTCAATGCCTATTTACTTTTGGAACGATACAAACAATGCCCGATATCTGTCAAGTTATTTTGAAGACTACCCCAGAAAGTGGCGCCATGGTGACTTTATAAAGATTAATTCCAAAACCAAGGGTTTAGTAATTTACGGACGCTCTGACGCTACATTAAACAGACATGGCATTAGAATTGGTACGAGTGAAATTTACAGTGCTGTGAACAAAATCAAAGCGGTTGAAGATTCTTTAATTATAAACCTAGAATTGGAAGGAGGTAAACATTACATGCCCCTATTTGTAAAACTAAAAACTGGAGGCTCATTGACAAACGACATTAAACAAGCTATAAATAATCAGTTAAAAAGTGATTATTCACCACGTCATGTACCTGATGAGATTATTGAAGTTACAGACATTCCTTATACTATTAGTGGTAAAAAAATGGAGGCTCCCGTAAAAAAGATACTGCTTAAAATGCCTATTGAAAAATCAATCAATATGGACGCCATGCGCAATCCTGAATCCATACAGTTTTTTGTTGAGTTTGCTAAAACCCTTTAGAATCTAAAATTCTAATTCTTCGGGAATAGCATCATTTAAGTTGTCATCAATAATATCTTCTTTGGTCATTTTAGAGCAATCAACTATAATTGATAGTTCTTCAGGTTCTTCAAATTCTTCCTTAGATATATTAAGCGTTTCATCATTATAACAACGCTTCATGTACAGTCCCCAAATAGGTAATGCCATAGAAGCGCCTTGTCCGTAGGTAATGCTCGCAAAATGAGCTGCTCTATCTTCGGCTCCAACCCAAACCCCCGTCACTAAATTTGGTACCATACCCATAAACCAACCATCACTTTGGTTTTGAGTTGTTCCTGTTTTCCCTGCTATGGGATTATCAAACTTATAGGGGTAACCTGTAATTATTTCTTTGTATTCTGGACTGATAGCACCTGAATGTCTTAATCTAGTACCTGAACCGCCTTCGGTAACGCCTTCTAAAAGCTTTACAGTAACATAAGCCGTTTCCGCACTTAAGACATCACGAGTTTCTGGTTGAAACTGATAAAGCACAGTTCCGTTTTTATCTTCAATAGTAGTGACCATAACAGGTTTTGTATACACTCCTTTATTAGCAAATGTAGCATAGGCTCCTACCATTTCATAAACACTTAAATCTGGTGTCCCTAAAGCAATTGATGGTACAGGCGGTATATCAGATTCTATTCCCAATTTTTTGGCTAAGTCTACTACGGGTTGTGGCCCTACCTTATCAATTAAGCGCGCTGTGATAGTATTTACCGAGTTTGCCAAAGCATTTTGTAACGTTCTTGTACCCCCGTAATCATCTTCTCCTCCTGAGTTTCTTGGACACCATTCTTCCATATTTCCATGCTTTAATTTTTCAATACAATAAGGTGTATCTGGAAACACATCACATGGAGAATAATGTAATTGATCTATGGCTGCCGTGTAAACTAATGGTTTAAACGTAGACCCTATTTGGCGCTTCCCTTGTTTTACCATGTCATATTGAAAATGTCTATAATTTATCCCACCCACCCAAGCTTTAACATGACCTGTTTGTGGATCCATAGACATCATGCCGGTTCGTAAAAACGATTTATAGTATCGCATAGAATCCCACGGTTTCATAATGGTATCAATCTCACTTGCTACACCATCTTTCCATTCAAAAACTTTCATTTCAACAGGTTTGTGAAACGACGCTTTTATCTCTTCATCCGACTTTTTCAAATCGTATTTCATGTGTCGCCAACGCTCCGACTGCTTCATTGAAGTACGCATCAAAGTATCAATAGCACCACGGGTTAAATCTAAAAATGGTGCTGTAGGATTACGTATTGGAGTATTTTGATGGAAAAACTCTGCTTGTAACCTTGGCATATGCTGTTGAACAGCATCTTCTGCATATTGTTGCATACGTGAATCTATAGTCGTATAAATTTTTAACCCATCATTATATAAGTTCCATTTTGTCCCGTCCGGCTTTGGATTCTCTTTTATCCAATCTTTCATAAAGCCATCTAAATAGCCTCTAAAATATGTTGCTAAACCTTCACGATGGGACTCTGGTGTATAGTTTAAATCTAGGTCTGTTTTTTGAAGTGAATCTTTAACTTGTACCGTAATATAACCATATTTCTCCATTTGCGACAACACCACATTGCGTCTAGTTCTAGTGAGTTCTGCTCTCCTTCTAGGATTGAATAAAGAAGAATTTTTAAACATCCCAACTAACATAGCAGATTCCTTTACAGACAATTCTTTGGGTTCTTTTCCGAAATAAATTCGAGCTGCACTTCTGATACCGTCAGCATTGTTTAAAAAATCGTAAATATTACAGTACTGAGTGATTATTTCTTCTTTAGTATATTGACGCTCTAATCTAGTAGCAATAATCCATTCTTTAACTTTTTGAAGTATTCTCCCTATAGTATTTTTTGAGCCCTCACCATGAAATAATTGTTTTGCTAATTGCTGTGAAATAGTACTGGCTCCACCTCCACTTCCTAATTTAACAACTGCCCTTAAAGTACCCCTAGCGTCTATTCCAGAATGATCATGAAAACGGGCATCCTCAGTGGCTATTAAAGCCTCTACTAAATGTTGCGGCAACTCATTATAACCCACGGGAGTTCTGTTATCATTAAAATAAAACTTGCCCAAGGTTTGTCCATCAGAAGAAATTATTTCGGTGGCTAAATTAGTTCTCGGATTTTCTAACACGGTATGATCTGGCATCTCGCCAAAGGCACCCCAAGAAGCCATTAGAAAAACACCCACTACGGATAAAACACCTATAGAAAACAATATCCAAAACCAACGAATGTATTTTGAAAAATCTGGAGCAGTCGTTTTTTTCTTTTTTGGTGTCATAGTTTAAGAGCCTTAAGTTTATGGGTTTGCTTAAGTATTTAAAGTTATGATGTTATTTAATCTCTAGTTTTTCTATTCTAAAACCAACATCGGTTATGCCTTCAAGTTCCACCACACCATTCACTTTTCCGTTTTCTCTCATAGCCTGTTGAATATTCACTGTATACTCTCCTCGCTCATGAAAAACCACTTGTTCTTTATACCAAAGTTTGTTTTCTTTTACATCGGTATATCCGGTTCCTAATAGCTTACCGCTAGGATCCGCCATTCTATATTCTAAAGTGTCTTTAATGGTTTTTCCATGCGGAAAAATCATTTCAACAATTACATGTAAATTATTGTATTTATAGGCATTTGTATTTCTTAAATTAACAAATAAATTATAAGCGTTTATTGAATCTGGAGGCGTAACCTTAAAGCTTACAATAGAATCTTTATGCCATTTATTAGGGATAGATTTATAAGTATCAAACACCCAGTTTGAATCACAAGAAACCACAACAAAAGAAAGTATTAAAAAAAATAGCCAACTGTTATTTTGTTGCATTTTTACTGTTTTGAGGTTTTCTTTTGTTTCTATTGCTGTTATTCTTTCTGTTCCTATTATTTTTACGACGCTTCTTGGGTTTTGGATTATCAAAGCGTGTTAAACTATCTTGACCTACAACGTTCTCAAACTCAGTTTTAGTATCTTCAATGAGGTCTGAGGCGTATTCTTCAAGACTTGAAATTTTTTCGTTTTTCTTATTTAAATCTATGATTTCTTTGACTTGATCAGTTGTTAATTTATGCCAATTAGTCCACTCACCTTCATAAGCGTACCATAAATGCCTTTTGAAAATATCTGTTTTTTGACACACCGCAACGCCTTTTTCCGTTTGAAGTTTTACATCGGTTTTTGGAAAATCTTTCAAAGCATCTAAATAAGTGTCCAATTCATAATTCAAGCAGCATTTTAGCTTACCACATTGACCAGCCAGTTTCTGAGGATTTAGTGATAATTGCTGATAACGAGCGGCTGATGTGCTTACCGATCTAAAATCTGTTAACCAGGTAGAGCAACACAATTCTCTACCACATGAACCAATACCGCCCAATCTGGAAGCTTCTTGACGAAAACCAACTTGTTTCATTTCAATACGTGTTCTAAACTCTCGGGCAAACACCTTAATAAGCTCTCTAAAATCTACACGGTCTTCTGCAGTATAATAAAACGTTGCTTTACTGGCATCTCCCTGAAACTCAATATCAGAAATTTTCATTTGCAACTTTAAATCGATGGCAAACTGGCGTGCTTTAACCTTCATAGGTTCTTCCCTGTCTCGAGCTTGTTGCCAAATATCAATATCTTTTTGGGTAGCTTTTCTGTAAATTTTAAGACCTTCTTCAATATTGTCTTTAATACTCTTACGTTTCATTTGAATACGCACTAATTCGCCCGTAAGGGTAACCATACCAATATCATGACCAGAGTTAGCTTGTGTAGCTACAATATCTCCAATACTAAGTGTTACATTATCTGGGTTGTAATAGTAGTCTTTTCTGCCGTTTTTAAAACGAACTTCAACCCAGTTAAACGGCTTTTCGCCGTTAGGAAGCGACATATTTGATAGCCAATCAAAAACGGTAAGTTTGTTACAACTATCCGTTCCGCAAGTACCATTATTTTTACAGCCTTTCGGTTGGCCGTCTTTTGTTGCACAGCTTGCACAAGCCATAGATTTATATATTGAATTCGTTAATAATTAAATTATTACGAATGATGGTTTATATTAAATTCGATTTGTAAAGATAAGATTATTATACTTACTTAAAAATTAGGGTAGTTAAAATAGTAAACTAAACATTTTTTACACTAATAATTTTTACAGGACATGCCTTAGCAGCTTTATCGCAATCATCAAAAATAAAATTGTCAGGAGATTTTATTGTATAAAAACCCTTTTTTTCTTGAGAACGTAATAGAACGCTTTTTCCGTCTTTTTTAGACATTTGAAACTGATTTGGTGCTAATTCTACGCAATAATTACAACCAATACACTTTTCACGTTGCAAAGTTACTACTACCATTAAGCTTCTACTTTGCTTTCAACAATTTTATAAAGCTTATCTGATGGTCTGATTCTAAAACCTAACGGAATAGTAACCGAGTCTCCTTTTGAAGCTGAAGACCGCTTTTCATCATTCACCAACATTTCCTCAACGTTCAATTCTTTAACTCCTGTTGTTGGACCTGTGATTAAAATGTTATCTCCTATCTTAAGATCAAATGCTTCTATTTTAAATTCGCCTATTTCTGGCTTAGGAAAATAATTCATGCCTTTACCTATATATACTTTTTTCTGTGTAGCATGAGACCCAGAACCTTTACTCCATTCACCCAGTTTTTGCCCCAAGTAATAACCACTCCAAAAACCTCGATTATAAACAGTCTCTAAAGTTTGCATCCATGAAATGACTTGTTCCTTTTTATACGTTCCTGCCTTAACAGCATCAATGGCTTGTCTGTAACAATCAATTACTTTAGCTACATATTCTGGTGCTCTTCCACGCCCTTCAATCTTTAAAACTTTAATACCTGCATCGGCTACCTGATCAAGGAAATCAATAGTGCATAAGTCTTTTGGTGACATAATATACTCATTATCCAATTCCATCTCAAAACCAGTTTCTTGGTCAATAACCGTATACTTTTTTCTGCAGTTTTGCTTACATGCACCTCTATTAGCTGATGAATTGTGGGAGTGTAAACTCATATAACATTTACCAGAAACTGCCATACATAGGGCTCCGTGTCCAAAAATTTCAATCTCAACCAATCTGCCTGATGGTCCCTTTATTTGTTCCTTTTCAATTTGTTCAGTTATTTTCTTTATTTGGCGCAAACTCAACTCTCTACTCAACACCATGGTATCTGCGAACATGGCATAAAACCTAACCGTTTCAATATTGGTTATATTAATTTGGGTAGAAATATGCACTTCCATATCCTGTTCTCTGGCCATACCAATAACCGCTTGATCCATAGCTATAACAGCTGTAATATCTGCCTCCTTGGCTCTTTTGATCAGGGTTTTTACAATGGATAAATCATGATCATAAATAATCGTATTGAGCGTAAGATAAGTACGAACATTTTTAGCTTTACACCTTGCCGATATTTCTTCAAGGTCATCTAAAGTGAAGTTTATAGAAGCCCTGGCTCTCATATTCAATTGCTCAACCCCAAAATATACCGAATCAGCACCACTATCCAATGCCGCCTGAAGCGATTCAAAATTTCCGGCGGGTGCCATTAATTCTATATGTTGCATAACGCTATTTTTTATCAGCCTTAAGGGTTTCGTAAATATTTCTTAGGTCCTTTTTAAATGGCAAATGGTCTGCACGCCCTTTCTTAAAAATATCATTGCTATTACCTTGTCCTTTTCTCAATGTTTTCTGCTCTTCGTATGGTAAAGCATTTATTTCCTGGCAAGTGGTTGAGCAGCAATTATCCATCTCCTTTTTACAATCATCACATTGAATGAATAATAAGTGACAAGCATCATTGGCACAATTGGTATGTATATCGGCTGGTTTTCCACATTGATGACATTGTGCAATAACATCATCGCTTATCTTTTCGGCACGTCGCTCATCAAACACAAAGTTTTTACCTATGAATTTATTTTCCAACTCTTGTTCCTTGACCTGACGCGTGTATTCTATAATCCCACCTTCTAACTGAAATACATTTTTAAAACCTTTATGTTTAAAATAGGCACTGGCTTTTTCGCACCGAATGCCTCCTGTACAATACATGACTAGGTTTTTATCTTCCTTGTGTTCCTTTAAATCTTCTTCAATGATATCTAAAGATTCCCTAAATGTGTCAACATCAGGTGTTACAGCGTTTTTAAAATGCCCAATCTCACTTTCGTAGTGATTACGCATGTCAACAAGAACGGTTTTTTCATCCTCGATTAACATATTGAATTTTTCAGCTCCTACATGAACACCTTTGTCAGTAACATCAAAGGTATCATCATTTAAACCATCGGCTACAATTTTATTGCGAACCTTAACCTTCAATTTTAAAAAAGACATGTTGTCCTGCTCAATGGCAATATTTAGTCTAATGTCTTTTAAGAAGTCAATAGTATCTATATGTTCTTTGAATTCATTGAACCTATCTGCTGGTAGTGATAATTGCCCATTAATACCTTCGGAGGCAACATAAATTCTGCCCAAAACATCTAACCTATCCCAAGCTACAAAAAGTTGGTCACGAAATTCTTTTGGATTGCTAATCTTGGCGTATTGATAGAAAGAAAGCGTTAAGCGGTCCTTTCCCGCTTGCTCAATTAACGCTGCTCTTTCTTTTGCACTTAATTTATTGTACAGTTGCATGCTATACTAATTTTATAAGTTTAAGAAATATTTCAGGTTGCAAAAGTACATTTTTTACTCTGAACCAACTATTTATGCAATAAAAAAGCACTTTAGGGGCCTAAAGTGCTTTTCAGTCAGAATTGAGTTAGTTTTAGTTTTACCAAGCAGGTATATTTCACAGCAAAGTTTTTCCCACTTTAATAGTAGATGCATATTGTTGAAAAAGGTTGCGTGATAAAATTGTATTGTGAAAAAAGTTGTCTTATTTTAGCAAGCATAACTTCAGAAAAAAAGATATATGAGTAAAGAACAAGAAGCTAAATTAAAAGCGTTAAAACTTACACTAGATAAACTAGATAAAGCCTACGGAAAAGGCACTGTAATGAAAATGAGTGATGCTGCTATTGAAGATATTGATGCTATTTCATCAGGCTCGTTAGGTTTAGATATTGCTTTAGGTGTTGGTGGATATCCTAGAGGCAGGGTCATTGAAATTTACGGTCCAGAATCTTCGGGTAAAACCACATTAACTTTACACGCTATAGCTGAAGCACAAAAGTCTGGTGGTATTGCTGCTTTTATTGATGCTGAACACGCATTTGATAGATTTTATGCCAAAAAATTAGGCGTTGATATTGATAACCTAATCATATCACAACCGGATAACGGAGAACAAGCTTTAGAAATTGCAGACAATTTGATTCGCTCTGGCGCTATTGATATTGTTGTTGTAGATTCGGTTGCTGCTTTAACACCTAAGAGTGAGATTGAAGGTGAAATGGGCGATTCTAAAATGGGACTTCATGCGCGTTTAATGTCTCAAGCCTTAAGAAAATTAACAGCTTCTATTAGCAAAACCCATTGTACCGTGATTTTTATTAACCAATTGCGTGAAAAAATTGGTGTTATGTTTGGTAACCCAGAAACTACAACGGGTGGTAATGCTCTTAAATTTTATGCTTCGGTAAGATTAGATATCAGGCGTTCTACACAAATCAAAGACACTAATGGTGAAGTATCTGGTAATAAAACTAGAGTTAAAGTAGTAAAAAATAAAGTAGCTCCACCTTTTAAAACGGCAGAGTTTGATATTATGTATGGTGAAGGTGTATCTAAAGTAGGTGAAATTTTAGATATTGCCGTAGATAACGAAATTATTAAAAAGAGTGGTTCTTGGTTTAGTTATCAAGACACCAAACTAGGGCAGGGTAGAGACGCTGTAAAAGCTCTCATAAAAGACAATCCAGAACTTATGGATGAACTTGAAGCCAAGGTCAGAGAAATTGTAACCTCATAATTATTAAAAAGATCCCGAAATTATCGGGATTTTTTATTTTTTATACGCAACCTTTCGAATTATATAACATCTACAGGTTATAAACATGTATTTAACCCTAAAAAAACTGCTATGAAAAGAGTTATTATGCTATGTTTAACACTGTTGCTTTTTACAGCTTGTAGTGTTAACGATGATGATGTAAATTATAGTTTTGAGATTTTACCTGTTGAGAGTGTAGATATACCCTCAGAATTTGTGTTAGGAGAAGTTTATCCGATTACTATTTCTTATTTTAGACCCTCAACATGTTATGCTTTCAATGATTTTTATTATCAAAAGGAACTTAATGAGCGTACAGTGGCACCCGTCAACTATGTGTTTGATAGAAATGATTGTAAAAACCTAAATGATGAATTAGTAGAAGCTACTTTTAATTTTATAGTAACCAGTAATGGTTCTTATCTCTTTAAATTTTGGCAGGGTGAAGACAGTAATGGTGAAAGCATATTCTTGACGGTAGAAGTACCAGTAGTTGAGTAAAAAGTAAGTAACTAATTAATACATGTTTAAGTTTGAGTTTAAATCAACTCATAGAAAATTGTAAGCTTAATGATACCAAAGCTCAAGGAGAATTGTATAAACTTTTTTCAAGTAAACTATTCTCTATCTGCTTAAAGTATTCGCGTAATTATGCTGAAGCGGAAGATAATTTACAAGATGCATTTCTTACAATTTTCAATAAAATAGAACAGTTTAAACATAAAGGTTCTTTTGAAGGGTGGTTAAAACGCATAACCATCAACACGGTTTTGCAACGTTATAGGAACGAAAAAGTATTTGATATTGTCAACGAAAAAAATGTTGAAGACACACAAGTAGAAGTTGACGAAGATTCTTTTTCAATAGATTTTCTTTTAAAAATCATTCAAGAGTTACCAGATAGGTACCGATTGGTTTTTAACCTATATGTATTGGATGGTTATTCGCATAAAGATATAGCAGACATGCTAAATATTAATACAGGAACCTCAAAATCTAATTTAGCAAGGGCAAGACAGATTTTGAAACAGAATATTAAAGATTATAAATTATCCCAAAGTTTACAGTCATTATAAATGGGTGAAAAAAAACATATTGATAGGTTATTTCAAGAAGGCTTAAAAGATTTTGAAGCCTCTCCGAGCAGAGCTGTTTGGAAAAATATTGAAGCTAACCTTAACAAGAAAAAGAAAAGGCGAGTTATTCCAATCTGGTGGCGTTATGCAGGTGTAGCCGCATTGCTCTTACTTCTGTTAACTATTGCTGGTATTTTTAAAGGCGACTCTAATACCATTATTCCTGCCAAAATAGTAACTGAAGATATAATAAACACTACCAATACAAACACCAAGACTCCAGATAGTTTTGATAATAATAATACGGTTATCGTAAATTCTGGTGAAGGTGAACAAGTGATTTCAGAAAGTAACTTTAAAAACACAGAACCTCCTTTAAATAATGTTGTTTCGCAAAGCGAAACAACTATCGCAGGAACTGCGGCTTCTAAGAATGTAAATGAAAGTATAATAGTTAACAAGTTGAAAGGCAATCTTAATAAAGAGCAAAACACACTTGTTACCGTTAAAAATAAAACAGAAACGGGTATTTCAAATAACTTAACCAATAACAATGCAGTGGCTTTAGCACAGTCTGAAGACAATAGCAAAAAACTTATTCAAAACAAAGCGGCTGAAACCAACTCTGTTTTAAATAATAATTTGGTTGTACAAAATGAAAATGACCCAAATGAAAATAAAAGCGAAGCTATAGCCGAAAACAAAAAAGAGGATATAGAAACGCATCTAACCATTGAAGAGGCTTTAGAGGAAAGCCGAGAACTTTTAGAAGATACTAAAAAAACAAACAGATGGGCCGTTGTACCTAATGCAGCGCCTGTTTATTTTAACACTTTAGGAGAAGGATCCTCAATAGATCAACAATTTAACGGTAATCCAAAAAGTGGGGATGTAAATATGAGCTATGGAATTACAGCCAGCTATGCACTCAACGATAAAATTAGTATTCGTTCAGGAATTAACAAGGTTAATTTGGGATACAACACTAATAATGTGGTAGTTTTTCAAACTACTGGTTTAAGTAGTTCTGTTAATAATTCTCTACAAAACATTAGCACTAAAAGCAACTCTAATCAATTTGCTACATCAGAAAACATATCTTTTGTTAGTGGTGAGAGTTTAAACAAAAGTTCTGTTCCAGAATCTTTTGCTTTAACTAACAGTTCTATTAATCAATCATTTGGGTTCATAGAAGTTCCTTTAGAAATTCAATACGCCTTATCTAATAATAAATTTGGGGTTAATGTTATTGGTGGGTTTAGTTCTTTCTTTTTAAACAGTAATGAAATATTTTCTGAAGCTGAAAATGGCTCCAGAACTTTTTTAGGAGAAGCCACTAACCTAAATAAAATTAGTTATAGTGCTAATTTTGGTTTTGGATTCCGTTATAAGTTTTCAGAAAAAATAGATTTGAATTTAGAACCCATGTTTAAATATCAAATTAATACATTTAACAATACTTCCGGAAATTTTACACCTATTATTATCGGGGTTTATACCGGATTTGCTATTAAATTCTAGGTTTTTGGTTAGATCTGGATAATGGTTTTCATTAAGCTCGGAAACCATTATCAAAAAAACTGCTCTGGTAAAGAGCAGTTTTTTATTTGTTAAATGTTATCAATTGTTTATAAATTATTTCCCTAGCCTTTTCATTCAAACGTTTAGTGTCTTCAATTCTTAAACCTTCAGTTAAAAGGAACTTGTGAATTTTAACACGTAAAATTCCAGGGCCTCCACTAAATAATGTATAAGAAAAACGTTTTTTATTATCGGCAAAAGTAATTGGCACTATAGGTATTTGATGATTAATAGCCAACCTGAAAGCACCATCTTTAAACTCATCTAAATCTAAATGTTCCTCTGGAACGCCCCCTTCAGGAAAAATACAAATACTCAAACCAGATTGTAATCTTTTTTGAGCTCTTATAAAAACGGCTTGCCTGCTTTTGGCAGAACTTCTATCTACCAAAATACAAGTGCGTTTGTAGAAAAAACCAAATAACGGAATTTTAGCCAATTCTTTCTTACCAACAAAAACAAATGGATTTTTTATAGATACTAGCATGAGCATGATATCTATCATTGATGTATGATTGGCAATAAACATGTAGCTATTACCCTTTTCAGGGGATTGTTCCTTTAGAAAAACACATCTAAATCCCATCCCACTTAAAATAAATTTGGCCCAAAACCTAGCTAGTTTAAAAAAGAAAGGATACCATGATTCTCGAGAAATAGATACCAAAAGTACCGGGAACAAAACAATAATGGGAATAGTTACAAGAACATAAAACCAAATACGATATAAAACCCAGAAAGAATATTTAAATAATTTCATTAATACCAAAAATAAACAATTGTATTGAGCAATTCTATTAAAAAAATTACCTTTGTCGCTTCATAAAGGCATACTATGGCAAGAATACTAACGGGAATACAAAGTACAGGCACCCCACATTTAGGAAACATTTTAGGCGCTATTATTCCAGCCATAAAAATGGCTGAAAAACCTGAGAATGATTCCTATTTATTTATTGCAAACCTACATTCCTTAACGCAGATTAAGGACGCAGACACATTAAGGGAAAACACTTATTCTACCGCTGCTGTTTGGTTAGCTTTTGGTTTAGATATTGAAAAAAGTGTATTTTACAGACAGAGTGATGTGCCACAAGTTACTGAATTGACGTGGTATTTAAATTGTTTCTTCCCCTATCAAAGATTAACTCTTGCACATAGTTTTAAGGATAAAGCTGATAGACTGGAGGATGTTAATTCTGGCTTGTTTACATACCCTATGCTTATGGCTGCCGATATTTTAATGTATGATGCTGAGATTATTCCTGTGGGAAAAGACCAAGAACAACATATTGAAATGACACGTGATGTAGCCTCTCGTTTTCACTCTAAAGTTGGAGAAACCTTTGTATTGCCTAAAGCAGAGATTCAAAAAGAAACTATGCTTATTCCTGGTACCGATGGTGAGAAGATGAGCAAGAGCAAAGGAAACATCATTAACATATTTTTGCCAGATAAGAAACTGCGCAAACAAATCATGTCTATTAAAACAGATAGCACCCCACTTGAAGATCCAAAAAACTGGAAAACTTGTAATTGTTTCGCAATTTACAGTTTACTTGCCACAGATGAACAAAAGGAAATCATGAAAGCCAACTATGAAAAAGGAAATTATGGCTACGGTCATGCAAAACAAGCTTTGTTTGAGTTAATTATTGAAAGGTTTGCTGTAGAACGCGAAAAATATAATTACTATATGAACAATCTTGCTGAACTTGACAAAGCACTCTTAATAGGTGCAGAAAAAGCTAAATTAGTTGCCAATAATGTTTTAGATAGGGTTAGGAAAAAAATTGGGTATTAAACAAGCTCGAACAATTTACCAGGAAGTGGCCGGATAACGCCTTTTAACTCCATATTTAAAAGAGCACTAGACACCTTGAAAATTGGCATATTACAAGTAATAGCAATAGTATCCAATTGCTGTTTATTGTTTTCTTTTAAATACTCATATATCTTTTTTTCTTCTGTATTTAATTCCACAAACAATTGCTTTTGAACTACTGGTTTACTTGCCTTTTCTAATTCCCAATTTAAGATATAAGGTACATCCAATGGATTAGAAAGCATCATGGCCTTTTGATGTTTAATTAAATTATTACAGCCTAAACTTAACGAATCTGTTACCCTACCTGGAACTGCAAAAACATCTCTATCGTATGAATTGGCAATATCTGCAGTTACCAAACTACCTCCTTTTTCGGCAGATTCTATGACAATTGTTGCTTCACTTAAACCAGCAATAATTCTATTTCTTTTTAAAAAATTGTTTCGATCAAAAACATCTGTACTCCAAAAATCTGAAAAAAAACCTCCATGCTTTTCAACATCAACCATGTATTTTTTGTGAACCTTAGGATAAATTTGATTCAACCCATGAGCTAAACAACCAATAGTTTGCAAATTATATTTCAACGCTGCTTTATGGGCTGTGATATCTGTTCCGTAAGCAAATCCAGAAACTACTACTGGATTATAAGGAGCGAGCTGTTCTATCAAATTTTCACAAAACGCCATACCATTTGTTGTTATTTTTCTTGTTCCTACAATACTGATAACTCTTTGGTTTTTTAAATTGATATTACCTGTTTGAAATAGTAGAATTGGACCATCTATACAATGCTTTAATCGTTCTGGGTAGTTATCATCTGTAAAATATGAAACCTTAACTTCATTTTTGTTTATAAAAACAATTTCCTCCTCTGCGGCCTTTAAATGTTCAATGTTATGAATGTCTGCTAAAGTGGCTTGTCCAATCCCATCAATTTTAGCAAGATTTTGCTTTTTCTCTTTTAAAACGGCTTCAGCAGACCCACAAAAAGCAATGAGCCTTTTTGCAGTAATATCTCCTATATTAGATACGTGCTGTAGTGCCAAGGTATATAGCAAATCGTTTTCGGTCATTATTTACAATTCAAATTTAGTGAACCTACAAGAAACACATTTTTAACCAATAATCACCAATAAATTTAACTCAAAACCTTTTTGTTACTTGATAAGATATGATTGTTTGTTAATAAATAGTTATCTACAGATTTTCATTAGAAACATATTTTTTTAACTTTGTTTTCATGCAACTTGAAACCTACATTAGCGACTTATTATATCGATACGAATGTGTTACTATTCCTGAGTTTGGAGCCTTTTTAACCCAGCGTGTATCGGTTTCAATTAATGATTCAACCAATACATTTTATCCTCCTAGTAAAAGTGTAGCATTTAATGAACAAATTCAAACAAATGATGGTTTACTGGCGCATTACATTGCTGATGTTGAAAAAATTCCTTTTGAAGTTGCTAACAAGAAAATAGCAAAACGTGTTAAAATTTTAAAGTCTTATTTAACGCAAGGCGAAACACTTACTTTTAAAAATATAGGTGATATTAGTTTAAATAATGAAAGTAAAATTTTATTTGAACCCACCTATAATCTTAATTACTTAACAGATTCTTTTGGTTTATCTCAGTTTGTATCACCTGCTGTGAACAGAGAGATTTACAAGACAGATGTTGAAAATATTGAAAAGGTTGTCCCTATTGCTATTACCTCAAAACAGCGTAAAGCCAGACCTTATTTAAGGTATGCTGCTGTTGCTTTAATAGCATTGGCATTAGGAGGGTTTGCTGCTTCTAATTACCATATTAATAATATTAAAGCTCACAATCAATTAGCGCAAGAAGAGGCCGAACTACAATTAGATAATCAAATTCAGCAAGCAACCTTTAGTTTAAACCCCTTACCTACAGTAACCTTGAATGTTAGTAAACAAACTGGCAACTATCATATTGTAGCAGGAGCATTTAGAGTTGAAGAAAATAGTATTAAAAAAATTAAGCAGCTTAAAGCCGAAGGATTTAAAGCCAGAAAGTTAGGTGTTAACAAATACGGATTGCATGAAGTTGTTTATGGTAGCTATGAAGATAGGCTTGAAGCTTTGAAAGCTCTAAGAACTATTAAAAACACTCATAATAAAGATGCTTGGTTAAAGGTTAAAAACGTTGCCCAAACAACTGTTGTTAAAAACACTCCTAAAAAAGTTTCTCAAGAAAGTATAGAGCAATTTGAGCAATCTAGCCTAATAACCAACCCTGGTAAAGGGCAATTAATTTCAAAAGATACCTTTTTTAATCAAAGCCCTAATATTACTCCTATAATTAAAGAAGTAGATAATTTAAAAAGTGGTTTTTATACAATAATTGGTGTGTTCTCTAATATTTCAGATAGAGAAGAATTTATAAGCAATCTTTCAGAAACTGGCCAAGAAAACCTTGGTTTTTTCTTTGATAAGAAAAGTCAAAACTACCTTATATACAATGAAAGATTTAATGATTTAAGCACTGCCAAAGCTGCTCTATTATCAGAAAAAAACACGGTGTTTAATGGTGAAATTGCTGTTGTAAAAGTAGAAAATTAAGGTACTTACATTCTAGGTCATTTTCTTTCTTAAATCCTTAAAAGCATACATTTGCTTTTTTTAAATCATTTAGTTATGGACGCATATACGCCAGAACAATCCAAAACCATACTCACAGATATGGTTTTGCCCGGTGAAACCAACCCTTTGAATAATTTGTTTGGTGGTGAACTATTGGCAAGAATGGACAGAGCGGCTAGTATAGCTGCTAGACGTCATAGCAGACGTATTGTAGTAACAGCCTCTGTTAACCATGTTGCTTTTACAAGAGCTGTACCGTTGGGTAGTGTAGTGACTGTGGAAGCCAAAGTATCTAGAGCCTTTAAAACCTCTATGGAGGTGTTTATAGATGTTTGGATTGAAGACCGCGAATCTGGTGAAAAAACCAAAGCCAATGAAGCCATTTACACTTTTGTAGCTGTTGATGAAACCGGGTGCCCCATAAGTATACCAGAAGTTATTCCTGAAACCAATCTGGAGAAAGAACGGTTTGATGCTGCCTTAAGACGTAAGCAATTAAGCTTATTACTTGCTGGAAAAATAAAACCAAATGAAGCAACTGAATTAAAAGCTTTATTTGAGTAAACAGCTAATTTATCTGAGAATTCTCTTATCAATATCTTAAAATACTTAAATCTATCTAATATAATTAGATCTTAAAAAGGCTAAATGAACCTAAAAATTTGTAGTAATATCTAGTGTCACATTTTATCAATCCAATTTGCGGGATTTTCTTTATTCAAACCTTTTGAAATCACGAAGGTTAAAACAGTTTCTCCATTTGACGGATTGGTATAAACCTCACCAATAGCTTGACGAGTTGTAACTTTGTCTCCTTTTTTTACGTAAATCTTAGAAAGGTTTTGGTAAATAGTAAGATAATTTCCGTGACGAATCATTACCATTGGATTAGAATTTTTAATTTTAATAATACCGCTCACTTCACCGTTAAACACAGCAAATACTTGAGCACCTTTATTAGTAGATATGCCAACGCCGCTACTATTAATAGTTAAAGACCTGTCTATTTGCGAAGGCTGACTTCCATATCTTCTGCTTACTCTACCACGTTCCACAGGCCAAGGTAATCTGCCTTTATTGGCAATAAAATTGGAGGCTAAAACTTTTTCTGCTGGTGTTAATGCAAAACTTGTTGACGAATTAGATTTACCCGCCGCCTTATTGGAACTTGCAATGGCTTCCTTAATAATCTTATCAATTTCTCTATCTATTCGTGCTGCTTCTTTTTGTTTTTGCCTAATTTGTAATGTATATTTTGATAAGTTTTGTCTTATAGATTTCATTAAATCTTCATGCAACCTGCGCTCAGATTCCAGTGCTTTTTGTGTTACTCTATTTTCAGCTATAAGTTTCTTTTTTTCTTCCTGTTGCTTAAATAAATCATTATTTAATTCCTGTAACTCAACCGTCTTAGCCTTTATAGTTTCTCCCTGTTGCCTTTGGTGATTTGAATATTGCTTAATATACTGTAAGCGTTTATAAGCCTGTTTAAAGTCTTTTGATGACAACAAAAACATAATTCTGCTGTGCTGGTTTTTACTCTTATAAGACTTAACCACCATAGCGGCATAATCTTCTTTTAACTGCTTTAATTCATCACGTAAATGGGATATTTTATTTTGATTCGAATTAATTTCTCTATTGATATAATTAGCTTGCTGATTGGTTACCTTAATTAAATTATCCAATACACTAATCTTATAATTATATTCTTCAATTTGCGAAAGTTCAGAACGCTCTTTAGATCTATCCTCGGCTCTTAACTGACTTATTTTTTGTATTTCCCTTTGCAGTTCTTGTCGTCTAGTTTCAAGTTCTTTCCTTTTGTTACTTGTTTGTGAAAAAGCCACAAAGCCACATAATAACACTGTTAAGAATACTATTTTATGTGAGATGATTCTTTTTATCATTAAAGTTTAATCTCTTTAAAACCTGATGGGATTTTGAATGGAAATCTTAAATCTTCATTCAATGAAACATTTTTAAACTCTAAACCAATAATAAGTTCTTCATTGGCTTCTACGGCAATTACTTTTACTTTTTCTGGTAGAATTTGTTTATCAACTTCCTGATGACTCAAATAATCTATTTGTAAATGCCTATGGTCTCTTGGTTGTGAAATCTGTTGTGATTTCACCTTAAAAAGTGACGGGTCTAACAAAAAGAAAATCTCAAATAATTCTCGTTGCTTTTTAGGTTGAAGTATATAAGAACCTTCATCTACAGAAACCTTATAATTATCTTCCTTTAAATCAAAAATAGCATCGCCCAATAATAAATTCTGAACTTTTTTAAAATCAAACTCTGTCCCCAGTAATTTACTTAAATAGGTATAATCTCCCTCAAAAAAGGTATTATCAAGTTTATTATAAAAACTAACTTTTTCTGGTGTTACTAATGCTTTTACCACTGAAAATGTAGCACTCATCCACAAAGCCTCATCTTTTTTTGCTCTAAAACTTACGGAATGACTTTGGGTATTTTTGCCATCATCATAGGTTATTTTAAGCGTTGATTTTAAGGTTTTGAAATTAGGGCTTTTCCTTGTGTTTTCCTTTATTAATTGACGTGATGACAAGTTATAATTGGCTTCACCTACGGCAACTGTTTTGGTAGATTTACAGTTAAAAAGTAAAGCTGAAAATAAAATGATATAGATTGGGGTTCTAAATGTCATTAATTAGTGTTTTGTAATTGTTTTGCTTTATCACTAAACGTTTTGGCTTTTGTGGTATTGCCTAAAAGTGCGTGAGCTTTACTCAATTGAGTATAAAAATCAGATTCCATTTTTGTGTCATCAATTATGTAATCTAAGCCAATTTCTAAAATTTCTATAGCTTCCTGAGGCTTATTTAACTCGTTATAAGACACCCCACACATTAAATACAGTAAAGGTTGTGATGGGTAATTTTCAAGTGCTTTACGAGTCTTTTCATTAGCCAAATCAAACTTATTTAAATCTAAATAGAGAAGCATAACATTTTTAGATAGTCCAAAATTGTTGGGTTCTAATTTTAAGGCTGCTTCAAAGTTCTCTAAAGCCTTGGCTTTATTCCCTTTTGCTAAATAATATTGTCCCAACCCTGATAAGGTTTTGCTATTGTTTGTTCCTTCAACTAAAGTAGTAGCCTCCATTAAATCTGGCTCATACTCTGGGTTTTCTCCTGCAAAATTCACAAAATCTGTCAATACTTTTAATTTTGCTTCTGGTTTTATTTGAGTGCTTTTAACTACTATTTTCATAGACTCAATAGCTTTTTCAGGTTCATCTTCATCTAAATAAAACTTATAAAGTGCTAGATGAACTTTTTGAGAGTTTGGATTGATTTTCAGAAGCTCTTTTGCTGTTTCAAATGCTTTTTCTTTTTGATTGTTTTGACTATAACGATAAATGAGGGCTAAATAATTAGACTCCTTCTCTGGGTTGTCATCAATTCGTTGCTCTAGGTTTTTAATTTGATCTTTTTTTCTTCCTGTAAGTTCGTAAATACTATTTCTTTTTATGTCTCTAGACAAAGAAATACCATGAACTGCATCTAACTCATCCAGAATCTTTAAAGCATCATTATATTTTTCCATTCTCATGTAAAGCGATGCCAAATCTTCTTTATAGTCTGGATGATACTTTACTAACTGTTTAACAATCTTCAAGGCCTTATCATACTCGTTTTGTAAAATGTAAAAACCATATAATTCGTCTAAAAACCATTCATTATCAGGATCTTTATCTATTGCTTTTTTAAGAGCATCTTCGGCAGCTCCAAAGTTTTTTAGTTTGCTATAGCTTTTCCCTAGTTCAAAATACAAAACAGGTACAGATTGATCTAACTCTATGCATTTCAATAATGATTCTACAGCCCTATCATAGTTTTCAATACCTTTTTGTTTCATGGCTTCATAAAAGCACTCTTGAAATTGGTCTTCAACATTGCCTAAGTCATCATCAGGTGTTTTGTTAAAATCTACTTGAGCATAATAACCTTGTGGAACTAAAAAAATTCCAAAAAAGAAAAGCACTATGTAAAGCCTATGCTTCATTATTAACATAAGGAAAGAGTCATATGGCCCTTCTGTTTCTCGCAATGACAAATTTGTTTGTGGTTTTATTCCAAAACTGAATAATCACCAATACTTACGCTTGTAAAATTACCATCGTATTTTACATGGTTGCCAATCATAGCGTTATCTAAATTAGCATTTTTAATTGATGTATTGGTTTGTATTAAACTGTTTTTAACAGTTGCGTTCTCAATAATGGTGCCATTGCCTATAGATACATGGGGGCCAATAGTAGCATTTTTAAGCACCACATTATCACCTATAAAGCATGGTTCAATTATTTGAGAGTTTTCTATCTTCACCGAAGAAGCAACCAATAATTCATCACCATCAGCTTTTAAAAAGTCAAGCATTTTACCATTAGTTTCAACTGTAATAGCTTTGTTCCCACAGTCCATCCATTCATCAACAGTACCAGTTTTAAACACGTTGCCTTCTGCCATCATGCGTTTAATACCATCATTTATTTGGTATTCACCACCATTAGTGATGTTTTCATCTAGAATTTCTTGTAATTTATCTTTTAAAACACCAACATTTTTAAAATAGTAAATGCCAATAACTGCTTGATTGCTCACAAAAGTCTCTGGCTTTTCAACCAATTCTATTATTTCATTATTTGCATTTAATTTAACAACACCATATGCTTCCGGATTTTGAACTTGTTTCGTCCATATTACACTATCGGCAAGGGGATCTAAATCAAATTCCGCACGTATTAAAGTATCTGCATATGCAATTACGGCTGGTCCTGATAATGAAGGTTTCGCACACATGATAGCGTGACCTGTACCCAAAGGTTGGTCTTGCCTATAAATGGAAGCTTTAGCGCCTAAACTATTGGCTAATGCTTTTAAACTTTCAACCACATCATCTCCAAACCAAGCGGGGTCACCCAATACAAAAGCGACTTCATCAATGGGCTGTTTTAAAACTTTGGCAATATCTTTTACCAAACGATGCACAATAGGTTGTCCAGCAACTGGAATTAATGGCTTTGGAACCGTTAAGCTGTGTGGGCGTAGTCGAGAACCTCGACCTGCCATTGGGACTATTATTTTCATGATATAAAGTTAGTTGATTTGGTTATTTTATTCCTGTGCTTCCAAAGCCTCCTTCGCCTCTTGAGGTTTCAGATAAAATTTCTACTAAATTCCATTCAGCACGTTCGTGTTTTGCAATTACTAACTGCGCAATACGCTCTCCATTTTCAATAGTGAAATCATCATTTGAAAGATTTACTAAAATCACACCTATTTCGCCTCTATAATCAGCATCTACAGTTCCAGGAGCATTGAGTACGGTAATTCCTTTTTTAGCCGCTAAACCGCTTCTAGGACGCACTTGAGCCTCGTATCCAATAGGCAATTCAATAAACAAACCCGTTTTAACAATGGTTCTCTCTAAAGGTTTCAAAGTAATGGCTTCTTCAATATTTGCTCTTAAGTCCATTCCTGCCGAAGCCATGGTTTCGTAATGCGGTAAATTATGACTTGATTTATTAATTATTCTAATCTGCATATTATCTTTTTAATAATTGTTTAAGCTGATTCCGTTCTGAAAATGATATAACGCCCAAAAATACAATTAACAGTGAAATTCCAATAAAATAATTCCCTCTAAATTGGTAGAACGAGAGTCCCGAGAAAAGAATTGATACAATAAAATACAGGCCTATTTTTTTTAGGTTATAGGGAATGGGGTAATACTTCTTTCCATAATAATAAGACAACAGCATCATAAGGCCGTAAGCTATCAAAGTTGCAACTGCAGAAGCCTTGTAACTATATAACTTAATGAATGTAAAATTTATGATAAGTGTTACTATAGCGCCAACAATAGAAATATAAGCTCCAAATTTGGTTCTATCGGTAATTTTATACCATACTGATAGATTGTGATAAATGCCTAAGCAAAAGTTAGCTAATAGTATAATTGGAACGACCCACATGGCTTCCCAATAGTCTTCTCTTCTAACAATAATAGGTTTCAAAATATCTGCAAATACAACTACACTTAAAAAAATAACTGCACCTAAGGCGACGAAAAACTCTAGTATTCTAGCATAATTCTTTTGTGGGTTTTCTGTATTTGCATGACTAAAAAAGAATGGTTCAATACCTAATCTATAGGCGGTAGCAAATAAGGTCATGAACAAAGCTAACTTGTAACATGCAGAATACATCCCTATTTGTGTTTTTGCTATGTTTTCTGGTAATAAATAGTCTAATAAAATTCTGTCAAACGTTTCATTTATTGAAAATGCTACACCTGCTATCAATACTGGAAATGCATATTTTATCATACGTTTCCATAAAGCAGAATTGAAACTGTATTTTACCTTGGCATAGAATGGCAGCATTAAAAAAAGCGTGACGGCACTTGCTACTAAATTGGATATGAAAATGTAACCGATTTCAAAGTTGGGTTGATATATTCTTTCAAAAAAGGAGCTATTAAAAGCTAAATTTTTTAAAGCCAATAGGAAGAATAAATTTAATCCGATATTAATGGCTACATTCAAAATTTTAATAATAGCATATCTAAAAGGTTTTTGAGTAGCCCTTAACCATGCGAATGGAATAATAACTAAGGCATCTAAAAGTAAAATCCAAATGACAAGATTAATGTATTTAACATGAATGTTAATTAATGAGGCTATTTGCTCTTGACAAAATAGAGCAATAAGAAAAAAGCTAATGGAAGAAATAATTAATGAAATAGTTGAAGTACCAACTACATTATTTTTATTTTTTTCTTTATTAAAGAATCTAAAAAAAGCTGTTTCCATGCCATAGGCAAGCACTACATTAAATAAAACAAAATAGGAAAAGATAACAGAAACCTCGCCATACTCAGCAACCGATGGTAAAACGGCTGTATATAATGGCACAAGTAAAAAACTCAACATTCTAGGAAGCACCGTGGCTAAACCATAAATAAATGTTTGCTTGAATAATGTTTTTAAACCGCTCAACTACCGAATGTTTATCCTGCTAAAAATACGTTTTTAGCTAACGCAAAACAAACTAGTTAACGTGTGATTTTGTAATAAAAAAAGCCTTATCAAATTAGATAAGGCTTCTCTATATTCTGAGATGCTGAAACGAGTTCAGTATGACCATTAATTATTTAACGCTTCTGCACCACCAACAATTTCTAAAATTTCGTTGGTAATGGCTGCTTGACGCGCTTTATTGTAAGTTAATTTTAACTGGTCTCTTAATTCTGTGGCGTTATCCGTTGCTTTGTGCATGGCCGTCATACGAGCTCCATGCTCACTTGCAAAAGAGTCTCTAACGGCTTTGTATAACTGGGTCTTTAAAGATTTTGGTATCAATTGCTCAACAATCTCTACTTTTGAGGGTTCAAAAATATAGTCGGCATTGGTATTTGATGCGTCTTCAACTGGTACAATTGGTAAAAATTGTTCAGTTGTTACTAATTGAGTAGCAGCGTTTTTAAATCTATTGTAAACCAATTCAATTTTATCAAAATCACCATCAACAAACTTATCCATAATAGATTGTGCAATTGAAGCCACATTATCAAAAGTTAAATCATCAAAAACCGCACTGTGATTCGCAATAATTTTACCTGATTTCTTAAAAGCATCATTAGTTTTCTTACCAATTGCTAGATAAGAAACTTCCTTATTAGCATACGTCTCATTTGATAATCTGATAACCTCCTTAATTATATTTGAGTTGAAGGCACCACATAACCCTCTATTAGAAGTAATACCAACAATAAGTACTTTATTTACCTCTCTTTGAGTTGAAAATTTGCTTCCAGAATCTGCATCTAAAGTAGCACTTAAACTTTGTAAAAGTTCGGTTAACTTATCTGCATAAGGACGCATAGCAGTAATGGCATCTTGTGCCTTCTTTAACTTTGCAGCCGATACCATTTTCATGGCACTGGTAATCTGCATGGTTGAAGACACCGATGATATTCTGTTACGTATTTCTTTTAAATTCGCCATAATCTCTATTTGTCATTCTGAATTTATTTCAGAATCTATATTGAATGAATTATGAGGTCCTGAATCCAGTTCAGGATGACATATCTTTGATTAAGCTTTATACTTTCCAGTAAGGTCTTTACACACACTTGTTAAAGTATCTGTAACCTCATCAGTTAATTTGCCTGCCTTCAAGGTGTTTAAAACATCTCTATGTTTAGCATTTAAGAATTCTATAAAATCTCTTTCAAATTCTTTCACTTTTTCAACAGGAACATCTCTTAATAAGTTTTTAGAACCCGCATAAATAATAGCAATTTGATCTTCTACAGTAAACGGATCGTTTTGAGCTTGTTTCAAAATTTCCACGTTACGTTTACCTTTTTCAATTACGTTAAGAGTAGCAGCATCAAGGTCTGATCCAAACTTAGCAAATGCTTCTAACTCACGAAACTGAGCTTGATCTAATTTTAAAGTACCTGCTACTTTTTTCATAGATTTAATCTGCGCGTTACCACCCACACGAGATACCGAAATACCAACGTTAATTGCAGGACGCACACCAGAGTTAAATAAATCTCCATCTAAGAAAATCTGTCCGTCTGTAATAGAAATTACGTTTGTTGGAATATACGCAGATACGTCTCCTGCTTGTGTTTCAATAATTGGTAAAGCTGTTAAAGAACCTCCACCCTTAACCATTGGCTTAATGCTTTCTGGCAAATCGTTCATTTCTTTAGCAATACTATCATCATTAATTACTTTTGCAGAACGTTCTAATAAACGAGAGTGTAAGTAGAAAACGTCACCTGGATATGCCTCACGTCCTGGTGGACGACGTAATAATAATGACACCTCACGATACGCTACTGCTTGTTTAGACAAATCATCATATATAATTAAAGCTGGACGACCAGTATCTCTAAAATATTCTCCAATAGCAGCTCCTGCCATTGGTGCATACACTTGCATTGGTGCAGGATCTGATGCATTTGCCGCTACAATAGTAGTGTAGGCTAATGCCCCTTTTTCTTCTAATACTTTAGAAATATTTGCTACGGTAGAGGCTTTTTGCCCTACAGCAACATAGATACAATATACAGGCTCACCTGCATCGTAAAATTCTTTTTGATTTAAGATGGTATCAATACAAACTGTTGTTTTACCAGTTTGTCTATCTCCAATTACCAGCTCACGTTGTCCTCTACCAACAGGAATCATCGCATCAATAGATTTAATACCTGTCTGTAATGGTTCTGTTACTGGCTCACGGAAAATAACCCCTGGTGCTTTACGCTCTAATGGCATTTGGTAAGTTTCTCCTGCTATAGGCCCCTTACCATCAATTGGATTACCAAGTGTATCAACAACACGACCAACAATACCTTCACCTACATTAATAGATGCGATACGTCCGGTACGCTTAACTGTAGAACCTTCAGCAACTGCTTTTGAATGTCCTAATAATACAATACCTACGTTATCTTCTTCAAGGTTAAGTACAATTCCTTCTAAACCTCCGTCAAATTCAACTAGCTCACCATATTGAGCATTTGAAAGTCCATACGCACGAACAATACCATCACCAACAGTTAAAACAGTTCCTACTTCTTCTAACGAAGCAGACGCTTCAAATCCTGCTAGTTGTTGCTTTAAGATTGCTGATACTTCAGCTGGTTTTACTTCTGCCATCTTTTAATTTATTTAAAAAACTATCTTTTTAGTTTATTGAAAATTCTCTTTTTAATCTATTTAGTTTGTTTTGAACACTAGCGTTATACTGCTTGTCTCCTATACGTAAAATAAAGCCTCCTATTATGCTTTCATCTACAATATTCTCTAATTCTACAGCCTTATTTGTTAACTGTTTAACCTTAGCTAATACCTTGATTTCAAGAGCTTTAGTCATAGGGATTGCTGTAGTAACTTGTGCTATTTCTTTACCGTTAAGTTCATCGAATAACTCAGTGTATTTTTGCGCAACATCTCCTAAAATTCCAATTCTTTTATTGTCTATTAACAAGTTGAATAAACTAGAACTCACTTTAGTGAGTTTTGGAAAAATTTTAGATAAAACTGCACTTTTAACCTCTGTTTTAACAACAGAACTTTTAAGAACTTGGTCTAATTCCTCGTTTTCAGAAATGGTTTTTGCAATAGCAATCATATCATTATTTACAGCTTCAGCTGCTTTTTGATCGCTAGCTAAACTGAGTGCTGCTTTTGCATAACGGATTGCTGCTCTAGTTCCTGCCATTATAAATATTAATTTAAAGTTGCTTCACCTAACATAGACTCTACTAACTTCTCTTGCTTGCCTTTGTTAGATAATTCATCCTGAACTACTTTTTCTGCAATCTCAATAGATAAGCTTGCTACTTGAGACTTTAGCTCTAAAATAGCAGCTTTCTTTTCTGTTTGAATTGTTGCTTGAGCTTGAGCCATTAACTTTGCAGCTGCTTCATTAGCTTCTTCCTTAGCATCTTCTATCATTTTATTTTTGATATCACGAGCTTCTTTTAACATAGCTTCACGCTCTGCCCTGGCTTCCTTTAATAATTTTTGATTATCAGCTTGAAGGTTTTCCATCTCTTTTTTAGCATTTTCAGCAGCCTCTAGAGCATTTTTGATACCTTCTTCTCTATTGTTTACAGAATCTAAAATTGGTTTCCATGCAAATTTCTTCAACAAGAATACTAAAGCCAAAAATAGTACCGCTTGCCAAAAAAATAACCCTAAAGAAAACCCTCCAAATAATTCTTCCATAATTACCTAATATATAATTCTTAAAAAACTGTTTAATTCTAAAAAGAACAGCTATAACCAACCGTTATAGCTGTTTCTTTGTTTGTTACACTGCAAATAAAGCAGCAAATCCAATACCTTCAATAAGCGCTGCTGCAATAAGCATTGCTGTTTGAATTTTACCTGTAGCCTCTGGTTGACGAGCGATTGCTTCCATTGCAGAACCACCAATCTTACCGATTCCGATACCTGCTCCAATTACTACTAAACCTGCTCCTACGATAGCTGGAATTTCCATAATAAATATATTTAAAAATTAAACGTTCAACTTGTTAAACACTTAATGATGGTCATGGTCTTCTACTGCCATTCCAAAATAAAGCGCTGATAATACTGTAAAAATGTATGCTTGTAAAGCTGCTACTAACAACTCTAAAATACCCAATACAAATGCTAACAAAAATGATAACGAACTACCTAACCAATTATTAAATATGAACATCATACCAATAATACTCATCAATACCACGTGTCCCGCAGTAATGTTAGCGTACAAACGAATCATTAAAGCAAACGGTTTAATAATAGTACCTAATAATTCAATAGGTGCTAAAATTATTTTCATGGGAACAGGAACACCTGGCATCCAGAAAATATGTTTCCAATAATTCTTGTTTCCAGAAAATGTTGTTATTAAATAAGTAATAAGCGCTAAACATAATGTAACAGCAATGTTATTTGTTACATTCATCCCTATTGGTGTTAAACCAAATAGGTTTACAATCCAAACGAAGAAAAACACTGTTAACAAGTAACTCATATATTTCTTGTATTTCTTTTCACCAATATTTGGTATAGCAATCTCATCACGAACATAAAGCACAATAGGCTCTAAGAAACGGCCGGTTCCTTTTGGCATACCGTTATTCTTTTTGTAAGATTTAGCCATTCTACTAAACATGAAGAACATGATAGCAAAAACCATGGCTATTAAAACCACATTTTTAGTGATTGAAAAATCTAACGGCTTCTCGTTTGTAGCATGATGATGGTCACCTTCAATTATCTCTCCATTAGGGCCATCTACTTTATAAATTTTACCGTGGTGTAGCTTATAATAACTTCCGCCTGCTTCTGCAACAGTTTCTCCATGATGAAATTTAGAAGACGAAAATACTTTTAAGCCGTTATCCCAAAGGATAACTGGTAGAGGGAATCCAAAATGCTTTTCTCCATTATCATAAGAAAACAGATTAAAATCATATGAATCCAATAAGTGATGTTGAATGTATTCTTTAATTTCAGTCTTTAAATCAGACCCAGATTCTTCATGTTTTACATCTTCTTTGGCAAAAGACATGAAGGTAATTAGAAGTAGCAATAATGTAACTGGCTTGAAAGCTATTTTTTTTCGCATATCACTTTAAATAATAGTGGCTTAAAAATCGCTGCAAAGGTATGCTTTTATCTCAAAAACAAAAACAATTTTGCTTTTTATTTCAATAGATGTGTTTCAAGGGGTTACGAGGTGGTTTCGTCTAATTTATTTAACCATTTGCTTAGACTAATAGTTTCAATTAAAAGGCCCAGTAAATAGGGCACAAAGAAAGAGGCAAATTCTAGACTAGAAATATCTCCATCTTGTTTAAAAAGTGGCTGAAACACAATAAAGAATACTGCAAATTTTACAAGACTACCTGCTAAAAACAAGAAACCTAATTGACTTTTGTATTTTTTTCTAAGCAGATATAATACTCCGAAAACTATGACTACTAATATCAAGTTTATGGAATAAGAGAGGACAATATAATTTTCAAATAAATGTAATTGTAATACATAAAGTAAACCTATATGTAGCAGAAAGGCTGTTATAAATAGTATAACCGATTTAATTACAAAACGAATAAATGGATTAGTCATTATTTAATCTATTAAGCTGTTTTACCACAGCATAAAGAGAAATAGCAACACCAGCTAGTGTTGTGATTATTATGAATAGTTTTTCACCGTGGTTGTATTTAGTATCTAGCCACTTACCCAAAAGCACAAATAAGTATATGGTAACACCCATTTGAATAGCCACTCCTGTTAATACGGCTGCGTTTTTAAGCTGTTTTTTCGGTTTCTGGTTTTCGTTGTCCGCCATTATTCATTTCTTTAACCGTTCCTTTCATAACGCAAGTTACGTTAAAGTTTGCTCCCGGTTCTACGGCTAGTTTGCCAACTACAACTTCACCTTCAATATGTGCTGAAGACTTTAAAGTCAATGTGCCAGACAATGCTAGTTTTCCTGAAAATTTACCTTCAAAATAGGCATCGGTACCTTGTAAGGTGCCTTTTATTAGTCCTGATTTACCAACTACAACTTTACCAGTAGTTTTAACATTACCTTCAATCATACCATCAACTCTAAAATCGCCTTCACTATTTAGGTCACCTGTTAGTTTGGTTCCTTTGGAAATAATATTTTGGCTAGATGTATTTTCTACCATTTTATCTTTTTTATTATCTGAAAACATAGTCCCAATTAAAATTTAATTATTATCAACACTCAAATAAGCATCCAAGTTTTTATGAATTTGGATGATTTGATAATTTTCAGAGGCTATAGCGAAATAAGGCTTTTTAATTTTTATTTTATCTTGTTTATTTAAAAGTTGGTCAAATGTTTTTGCTACTTGAGCATTTTTTAAACCATGAACCACCACAAAAGTAGTATTCTCATTATATAGGTCAACTGAAGACGTTAAACTGTAATATTTAATATTTTTGAGAACCTCATCTAGTGTTTTTTGAAACTCTATAATTTTTCCTTTTTCGGAATTGTCAAATCTAAAAACCACTTTGAAATGACCTGAAACCTCTACAATCTCTTCTACAAAGTCCTTATTAGCTAATTTTGGTAACACATTCGATTCGATATTTTGCGCCTTTTGACCTTCTTCTGTATTAGCATAAGTAATTGCTAAATAATTGATGGCCTTTTTATATACATCATAACCGTATAACCTCCCCATTGCTGTAGCCTTTAGAAGCTCAAATTTTGGCACAATAGGTTCACCATCAAAAAAACTGATATATTCTTCACTTTTGTCAATGACTGAAGCATATTCTTGGTTTTCAAACTTTACATAAAGTGCTTCATACAAACTTTCAGGACTATCTTTATCATACTGCGAAACTGATTCCGGATTAGTCAAAATAGTGGCATAGCGAGAGTCTGGGTAATTTTTGATAATATCAGCTTTAGCAACAGAAGCCTCTCCATTTTCACCCAAAGCTTCATATATTTTAAACAGATTGTACTTTGAAGGTAGTATTAATCGATCTTCAGGGTTACTCCTTAACAAATCCTGAAACTTATCTTTTGCTAAATTAAGCTCCTTAAATTTTTCTTTATAAATAAGACCCAACTGATAGTATGCATAGTTTCTTTCTTTCGAAATGCTATCAATTACCTTTTCATCTGTAGGTATTTTAGAAATATAAAATTGTGGATCATAAAGTTCTTCTTCAGTAGCAATAGCTAAAACATCAGCCGTTGAAATAGAAGAAGCGTTTACAGAAGCACCTTTATTAGACCAACGCCAATTATCCTCTAAAGGTCTATCTCCCCAAATTTTCACAAATTCATTTTTTCCATAAGCAACCGTGGTTGGGTTATAGAAATAGAATAAAGCTTCCTGACCTGGTAAACCAAGTTGAGCAGATGGTGGGCCTCCAAATTTATTATTAACTGTAACTAGACCTTTGTTTCGGTCTATAGCCTCCTGCCTTTCTTGTGCTTCTTGTTCCTCTTCAGCCTTTTGTTTTAGTTTTTCAATAAATGCTTCAAAAAAAGCAACCCTCTTTGTTTCTGACAGATTTACTAAGTTTAAAATACTATCGTTCACCTGAGCAATGTCTTCATAATAGATAACATCCTCTAAATTATCCCTCTTGCGTTTTATAATTCTGTAAGATTTAGAATTTAACTCTAAACTTATCATTGTACTATCATAATACAAACCAGCATCTCTGTATAAAGATTTATCAAAATTTATATCACCTAAAATTTCATAGTTTTTGGCATTTAGAATTTTGTCTTTTGATCTAGTTCTTAAAGATTTATTGAAATAAGAAACAGCTAAAGAATCAGATTGATTTTTAAGATGATAGGTGCCTATCTGATGATAAATTTTATCTAAAAATGGTCTATTCTCTCTATTTTCTTCTAACTCTGTTAGTAATTTAGACACTTCTAGCTTATTACCCTTATCGTAATCAAAGTTTTTAATTTTTTCAAGATGAGCACTAATCATATAGATTCTTGGCGTTTTTCTATTAAGTTCAATAACTTTATCAAACGCCAAATTAGCACTGTCTTTATATCCTAATTCATTATATAACTGCCCTTGAATAAACCTGTAACGACCTCGTTCTTCATTACTTTTTGTAGCCTTTGAAGCCATTTCTAACTGAGTAATGGCGCTATCTATTGATTTTGTATTTAAATACGCCTGAGCTAATATAGAAGTGGCATCGGCTAAATCTTGCCCTTTCAATGTTTCTTGAAAAAGGAGACGTTTTAAATTTTTAATAGCCAGTTCATTGTTTTCTAAACGAATATTAGCTTTTTCTCTCCAAATTTTAGCTTGATTAATTTTGTCACTAGCGGGGTACTTATACAATATATGATTAAAAGCTTCTAGAGCTGGTATAAAGCGTTGGTCAAAATACCTAGCTTTCCCTAGGAGTAAATATGCTTCATCTATTTGAGGGTTTCTTTCCTTACCACCAATGGTCATACTATGCTTTTGAATGGCTTTTACCGCTTTTTCTTCAGCAATAGTAAAATCTTCATTCTTAGATTGTCCAGGAAGCATGATTTCATCAGTTAATTCCATGCGTTCTACAGGAAGGATATCCCAATAATCATCAAAGTAATTTTCATTGAGATTATTTCTTCCTTGTTCTAAAGCGTTATATCCATTATAAAGCGCATTGAATTCAGCAGTAATCGCATGATAATTTCTACTAATGAATTTATCCTTTTTCCTAGAACAACCCAATATGGTAAAAGCAGTAAAAATAAAGACAAATATGCTCCTAAAAGATGTGTTCAAAGTTGGTATTTTTAGTCCTTTAAATAACTGAAAAGTCTAGTTATTATTATATAACAGACGTAAAAATAAACATCTTTTCTTATAAACCTAACAAATTAAAACAGCTTTTAAATAGGTTTTAACCAGCAAAGTGCGCTTCTAATTCTTTTAAAGTAGCCTCACTGGTTACCAAGTCTTTAACTATCCTCCCCTTTTCAAGAACAACAATACGGTCACAAACATCAGTTACATGCATTAAATCATGACTTGAAATTAAAATGGTAACACCTTGTTTTTCGGCTAGATCTTTAATAATTCCTTTTAGTCTAATTTGAGTTGTTGGATCTAGATTGGCAAAAGGTTCATCCAGAATTATAACCTCTGGATTTCCAATTAAAGCAGCTACAATACCCACCTTTTTTTGATTTCCTTTACTTAGGTCTCTGAGATATTTTTTCTGTCCTAAAATTTCGCCATGAAAAAAGTCTTCGAACTGAGCCACTAAAGTATCTATATCAGCTTTATTCTGTCCGCGCAACTCACCAATAAAGTAAAAATATTCCTCTGGAGTGAGATAACCTATTAAAAAACTTTCATCTATAAATGCCGAAGTAAATGGTTTCCAATCTTCGCCTTCATTAACTTGAATGCTATTATTTATTATATGACCAGTAGTTGGTTGAATTAAGTCGAGTAATAAACTAAAATAGGTAGTTTTACCGGCTCCATTGTTTCCAACCAAACCAAAACTTTGACCTTTGGGGATTTCCAAAGATTCTATATTTAAAACTTCGTTATTTTTATACTTTTTTGAAAGATTTAATGTTGTTATCATGATTTCTTAAGATTAATTTTCCTGATCGAAAGCATCAATCATTTTATATTTTGATTTTGTGTATTTATCAGTAATAGATTTCATCAACTTCTGATGAAATACAATACCTATTACTCCAAACAATGATAAAATGGCACAAGCTATTTCAAAATTTGTAATGAAGTAAAGAAGTGCAAATAGTCCCATTGGAAATAATAATAAAGGAATACCTATAAGCCACTGCACAGCACCAGTACCTTGATAATTGAAGGCTGCTTTTTGATCTAAATTTATCTTTTTTCGATTAAATGACCCTCCATACAAAATCACGTGTGTATTCACTCCAATATTATAAATAGCCGCTACAAAATGTGCTATTAAAACTTTCCAACCAAAATATACATAAGGAATTCCCAGAATAAAAAGCACAACCACACTAAATGCCATTAGTGTAAATTTGGATTTTAAATATTGTTCATACTTAATGTTTTGACTCATTAAAAGCTTATAATAACCACTATCCCAAGCTGGGATAAACTGACCAAAACTTATGAGGAAAATCCCTGTTGAAAAGACCCCTATGAGCATGAAAAACCAAGGCAAATCTTGATAGGTAGGTTGTGGGTAAAAAAACAAGCCATAAAACAAGCCCATTAATAAAATCCAAACCGATGATTTGGTGCGTTTGTTTCTCCAAATCATTTTTAAATCTAACTGCAAAAATGGGGCAATATCTCCAAAACTTTTTGTCCATTCTAAATTAGCTGCATTAACCTCTTTTACTTTTCCTCTTAAACCACTATCTAAATAGAGTTTCTTAATGAGTATATTAAAGTTGAATCCGTATAACACTCCCAAAATAGCTATAGGTGTTATTAGATAATAAGGGTTTTTAGAAATACCTGTTACTGCTTTAGACATTAAACTGGCTAAATCAATAACATCAAAATAATTTAATCCGTAAAGTATACTTGTTAAAAGAATTATGGGTAAAAACGATAATTCTCTTTCTGCCGAAAGACTTTCAATTATAAAATTTAAAAAGTTATTGATGAGTATAAGTAATATTAACATAACCCACCACGAAATAACAACTGATGCACTTGTGTATCCTTTTACTATTAACAAAATACCAAAAGGTATTATAGTAAGTAAGGGCAAGAAATTAACAAATGAAACCATAGACTTTTTAAGTACATAGTTAACAATCTGACCCCTATTTACAGGGAGTGTTAAAAAGGGTTTCACAGTCATTACCGGGAGCTTCTGAAAGAAAAATCTAATTAATAAATCTCCTAAAAACCAAAAGAATATTAAACCATTAAAGAATAAGAATGGGTCCGTTTCAGGTTGTTTCCTTTCTAAATAGAGCATTAACAAAAATCCAGAACTCGCAAAAATCAGTGCTAAATACGAGGCAAAAAAGCCCATGAAAATTTTTATAGCTAAACTTTTTCCAAACGAAGCCGACCTAAAAAATGATTTCCATTCTAAGCTTATAAAGTGCTTTACCATTGCAAAATCTATTTATATTTTTGTGCTATAGCCTGTACTTCCATTCCCCATGTTTGTCCAGCCATCATAGATTTTTGTGCCAAACCTAATTGTTTTTCAGCTAATTTCTTTCCAAGGTCGGTATTGTAGAAGGCTGTTAATTCCTTTATTTCTTCCTTGGTAAACTCTTCCATGTAAAGTTCTGCTATTTTATTATAGATTCCACCTAATGTGGCTTCTGCTTCTTTTAAATAGGCTTCTTTGTTGGTTTCTGAAACCATCATGCCTAATTGATCGATAGCATTTTCAAATGCTGCTCCAGACCCGGTAAGCTTAATAAATTCAATAGTCTCAATTTTAAAATCTTCGCTGTCTTGTGCTTGAAGGAATAATGTGAAAATTAGTGCAAATACTAGAATTGTCTTTTTCATAATTAAATAGAAATTTGATGAATACTTGATACAACACAAATGTTTGTAAAGCTTTTTGTATAAATGTTACAATTAAATTAAAATTACAGACATACTTCATTATTTTTGTCAAAAATTCTCATATGTCTTCATTCTATAAACTTAGCGTTAAAAATATAAAAAGGGAAACTAATAAAGCGGTTAGTATAAGTTTTAATGTTCCTGATAATTTAAAAGAAGCATTTACCTTTAAAGCAGGTCAATATATTACCCTAAAAACAATTATAAACGGCGATGAGGTAAGACGCGATTACTCTTTGTGTGTTTCACCCAAAAGTACCGAACTAAAAGTTGCAGTTAAAGAAGTAGAGGATGGGACGTTTTCTGCTTATGCCAATAAGCAACTACAAGTAGGTGACTCCTTAGAGGTTGCACCCCCAAAAGGACGGTTTGTATTTGAGCCTAATGATAAAGTAACCAAAAATATTGCCCTTTTTGCTGCTGGTAGTGGTATTACCCCAATATTGAGTATTATTAAATGTGCTTTAGAAGAAGAAATTCACAGCAAAGTTATTCTGGTTTATGGAAATAAAACGACTGCTGACACCATGTTCTTAAATGAACTTTTAGAACTTCAGCATCAGTATAAAGACCGTTTTTCAATTCAGTTTGTATTTAGTCAAAAAGACGAAGATAATGCGCTTTTTGGACGCATAGAGAAAAGTACTGTTAACTACGTAATGAAAAATAAGCACAAAGAAATTGATGTTGATGCTTTTTACCTTTGCGGACCCGAAGCTATGATTCATACTGTTAAAGACGTACTTACCGAAAATGGTATAGCACAAGACCGTATTTATTTTGAACTTTTTAAGGCTGCTAAACCCGACGAGGTGGGTCATGAAACTACCACAACAGATGGTAAAACCAAAATCACCGTAATTGTTGATGATGAAGAAACCACCTTTGAAATGTCTCAAAAACAAACTATTCTGGAAGCTGCACTAGATGAAGACCTAGATGCTCCATATTCTTGTCAAGGGGGTATTTGCAGCAGCTGCTTGGCTAGAATTAAAGAGGGTGATGCTACCATGAGACAAAACAATATTTTAACCGATAATGAAGTGGCTGAAGGTTTAATACTTACCTGTCAAGCCATTCCAACATCTCCTGTTTTGGTAGTAGATTATGATGATGTATAATTTCTAAAAGACTGAAAATTAAAGTATAGATCTTGTTTTTTCTACAACAACATTTGGCGGAATACTTCCCGATGCTTTCTCATAACCTTCTGGGTATTTATTTCCATATATAGAAGTAGGGATTGCTGGATATAGATTTTTATCTGCCAACAGCATGTAATCATTTGGTTGATTGAAAGGAGCAAAACCCGCATAAGGATGTGTTACTCCCCAGATAGTTATCGTTTTTACACCAAACATGGCAGCTATGTGGCCATTCCCAGAATCCATAGATAACATCACATCTAAATTAGAAATTACATCTAATTCTTCGTTTAACGAAAGTTTACCAGCAACACTTGTAACGTTTTCAAATTTACGTTCAAAACTGTCTAGAATTTCAATTTCTTGCCTCCCTCCTCCAAAAAGAATAATGTGATATGCTTTAGATAATGTTTCAATAACTTGTTCCATTAAATCTAACGGATACATTTTACTTTCATGAGCTGCAAAAGGTGCTATACCAATAATCTTTTTAGAGTTTCCAACTATAAATTTTTGAGTTTTATCATTTAGGCTCGCTTTTTCGGGAAAACTTGGGTTTGATAAATCTATTGTGTAACCAAGTTTTTGGAAAACATCAGCATAACGTTGGTGTGTAGTTTTTAATTGCTCACAAATTTTACCAGAGACTAGTGCTTTTTTTTCTTTTCGCCCTTTATCTATTTGAACAAAGGGCATTCCTGATAGAAAAATTTTTAACGTATTACTCCTCAAAACATCATGCAAATCGGCTAAAGCATCAACTTTTAATCTTTTTAATTCCTTAGATAGCTTATACAAACCAATAATACCTTTGTGCTTTCCTTTAACCTCTGCGGAAAAAACCGAAACATTAGGTAAATCTCTAAAAAAAGGACTAAAAAAAGATTTTGTGAGAACAGTAACTTTTATGTTAGGGTATTGCTCTGTTAGTGCTCTTAAAACGGGAACGCTCATAGCTACATCTCCCATGGCGGAAAGACGGATTACTAGGATATGTTTAGCTAATTTTGGGTTCATCCATGTAAATGAAGGGACCCTGAAACACGAACAGGGTAGTAAAAGTTATTTTTGAGAACGTAGCACCGGGTTTAGCTCGTCATCATTGTACATTTTCATCTGTTTATACACTTTCATATACTTGTCTCCTTTTTCTATATCATTTAAAAGCGTATCAATAGCCGTTGATAAATCTACACGTTGCTCCAACAAAACATCAAGTTTTTTTTGGCAAGCTTTTCTATGAGCCTCAGATGCATCAGTACGGTTAGCTTCTTCATTCATGTGATAAACTTTTAATGCTAAAATTGATAATCTATCAATACCCCAAGCCGGACTTTCGGTATTAATGGTAGCATTATCTTTTACAATAACATCTTTATATTTTTCTAAAAAATAACTGTCAATGTATTCAACCATATCTGTTCTATCCTGATTAGAGGCATCAATTTGTCGCTTCAAAGTTAACGCAGCCACTGGATCTATTTGCGGGTCTCTGATAATATCTTCATAGTGCCATTGTACAGTATCAATCCAACACTTTCTGTATAACAAATGCTCAATTAAGCTGTCTTTCCCGTAAGGGTTTTTAAACGGTTGATCTACAGTGTCTATTTTGTGATATTCTTCAATAACTTCTTGAAAAATTTTATTGGCTTTACTAGTAAACATAATATGATATTTTAATGAGCAAATATACTTTAATTTAATAACTTTACTTGAGAAACAAGACTCACTTTTTATGCAAGTTCACAACATTTCTAAGCAAAATTCGGTACTTAATACCTTCCTTTCTGAAATTAGAGATAAGAGTATTCAAACAGATGCCATGCGTTTTAGAAGAAATATAGAACGTATAGGTGAAATTCTAGGTTATGAGTTGAGTAAATCTTTGCAATATAAAACCTCTACTATAGAAACTCCTTTGGGTAATTGTAATATTGATTTATTAGAAAATGATATTGTTTTATGTTCTGTTTTGAGAGCGGGAGTCCCTTTTCATAATGGCTTACTAAACTATTTTGACAAAAGTGAAAATGCTTTTATTTCAGCCTACAGACACCACAAGGAAAGCCCAGAAAGTTTTGAGATTATTGTTGAGTATTTATCTTGTCCAAATCTGGAAAGTAAAACACTCATTCTGGCTGATCCTATGTTAGCCACAGGACAATCTATGACTGCAACGTATAAAGCGCTTAAACCTTTTGGAAAACCCCGTGAAATTCATTTGGTGAGTGTTATTGGCTCAAATGATGGGGTTGCATTTGTTAAAAGTCAGTTTAACAATAATACCCATTTATGGATTGCAGCTATTGATGAAACATTAAATAGTAAAGGGTATATTGTTCCTGGGCTAGGTGATGCTGGAGATTTAGCTTTTGGTGAAAAATTGCAACACTAGAAGCACTAATGGCAATACTACTAAAACAAATAAAAAGATTTCTTTAAACCATTTTTCTTTAATGGTTTCAATATAATTGGTTATTATTATTGATAAAGGTGCGAATAAAAACAAAAACTCACTACCGTTTTTATCTGGTGCTTGAAACACAATAAAAAAAGAAATCACTCCAGCTAAGATTATGATTTTAAAGGATGCTCTATAAGCCTTTTTCTGCTTTTTAATATTTTGTAAATAAAACACCGAAGACCATGCTCCAAAAGACAATAAGGTGGTTATAGCAACTATGTAAATAATAGAATTGTAACTACTAAAATCATAACTTGATATTGGTGAAATATTTAGTACTTCAAAAAAACTATTATAACAAACTACTGAAACCCCCATAGAAATAATAATAACTGTGACTACTCCTACAAACGGAATGATCCAATGTCTTATATTATTATCTGCATAAAATGCCAACGCAAGAAGAATCAATAAAAAAAATAAAATGGCCCAAAAGTAAAACAACGATGCTATGGAAATCCAAATAGCTGCATCAAAAAGTTTTCCTTTTTCATTTCTTTGTGAACGCAGGCTCATAATTCTTCTTAATCCTAAAATCATAAAAAAATTAGCAAAAAGAATATTCGCATTAAGTGTTGTACTAGGTATTAATAATAAGAATAAGCTAAATAATAATATTTCATAGTTGTTCAACTTGGTTAAACTATTCTTACTAACAATAAAATTTAGGAGAAGTATTGTGAAATAACAGATAAAAAGTAATCCCAGTTGTTTAGTAATGTAAAATAACGATAGTGTTTCTTTTATCAGTTCAATTCTAGCTACTATAAATGCTAAAAACATGATAAAAAAAACAATAATGAAATTTACTGGCTTAGATTTACTAAAAATACTTGTTATCATTAACTGTTTTTGTATTTTTGCCTCGTAAATATACTAATCATGAAACGAATATGAATTTTCATTGTTCAAAATTCATAAAATAGAATGATTAAAATTTGTATTAGTTACTGAATGTATTCAAATTTTTTGAAACGTTCAAAAATCAAAAAATTTTAAACAGATGAAAGACTTCTTTTACGCAATACAAGATTTATTTGTTAATGTTCTATTTGCTCCTTTTGATGCATTAAGAGCACTAGAATTAGACAACTGGTGGGGTGCCAACACGATATCTTGGATTTTTCTCATTATATTATGTGTTGCTATTGTTTACTGGATGAAGCAACTAAAAATATTTAACGACAATAACGAAGAAGATAAAACGGTTTCTTCGCATTCCTTTTTATAGGTCGAAACCAATATCTTTACGATAATACATCTTATCAAAATGTAGTTTTTCTATGCTTTGGTAAGATTTTTTTATGGCCTCTTGGTAAGTTTCACCATAAGACGTTATTGAGATAACACGTCCGCCCGAGGTCACAACCTTACCATCTTTCAATTGAGCACCCGCATGGAATGGAATGGACTCTTTAATAGTTTCAATTCCAGTTATTTCCTTTCCTTTTTCATAAGCTTCAGGATACCCTCCTGACACTACCATGATGGTTGTTGCTGCGCGATTATCAATTTCAATATCAATGGTGTCTAAGGTTCCTGTTGCCATTGCTTGAAGTACCTCAACCAAATCATTTTTAAGTCTTGGAAATACCACCTCAGTTTCAGGGTCTCCCATTCTTACATTGTACTCTATCACTTTAGGGTCATCCCCAACTTTGATTAGTCCAATAAATACAAATCCAACATAAGGTAATTTGTCTTTTTTAAAACCTTCAATTGTTGGCTTTACAACGCGCTCTTCAATTTTACTTAAAAACTCATTGGTAGCAAATGGAACCGGTGACACCGCGCCCATACCTCCAGTATTTAAACCCGTATCTCCTTCACCAATACGTTTGTAATCTTTAGCGGTTGGTAGTATTTTGTAGTTACTCCCATCGGTTAAAACAAAACAACTCAACTCAATTCCATCTAAAAACTCTTCAATAACCACTTTAGTACTTGCTTCACCAAATTTGGCACCTACCAGCATACTCTTTAATTCAGCTTTGGCTTCGTCTAAATTATTTAAAATAACAACCCCTTTCCCTGCTGCTAACCCATCGGCCTTCAGAACGTAAGGTGGATTTAAAGTTTCTAAAAAGGCGTAACCTTGTTCAACTGTTTCCTTTGTAAAGCTTTCATAAGCAGCCGTTGGTATATTATGTCGACTCATAAACTCCTTAGCAAACTCTTTACTCCCTTCTAATTCAGCTGCTTTTTTCTGTGGTCCTATAACAGGAACATGCTTAATTGCTTCATCATTCAAGAAGAAATCATGAACACCATTAACTAGCGGGTCTTCTGGCCCTACAACTACCAGTTCTATTTGCTTATCTAAAACTAATTTTTTGATAGCTTCAAAATCGTTTACACCTATATTAACATTAGTAGCAACTTCGGCTGTTCCAGAATTACCAGGAGCCACATATAACGCATTACATAATGGACTTTGAGCAATTTTCCAAGCAAATGTATGTTCTCTTCCTCCAGAGCCTAAAACTAAGATATTCATGGTATTTATTTTTGGTTTCCCGTATTCAAGGGAATGACAAATTATTGATTTTTAATGCAAGCATCAAAAGTTTTTATTAGAGTGCAAAAATAGAATTAATGGCTCTAATACACGAATATTTTTTATTTACTTTACAAATATTTGTTTTATGGTAAACTTATTCGATTTTTCATTTAAACTTAAAGGCTTTCCTTTAAAAAAAGCAAAACAACGATTAATTGATATTCAAAATATTGATGAAAACGACTATTTAACTTATTTAGAAAAGCAGAAAAGGGAAATTGTTTCGTATCATTTAAATCATAATAGATTCTATAAGACATTTGCTAAAGATGTTAATCCTGAGGATTGGAATAGTATTCCAGTAATGACTAAGGCAGAATTACAACACCCATTGGAGTCTCTTTTTTCAGAGAGGTTTTCAAAAAAAAATGTTTACATCGATAAAACATCTGGGGCTTCAGGGCATCCCTTTATTTTTTCAAAAGATAAGTTTTGTCATGCCCTAACATGGGCTGTTATACAAGATAGGTTTGGTTGGCACAGTATCAATTTCAACACCTCAAAACAAGCACGTTTTTATGGCATCCCATTAGATAAAAAAGGGTTTCTAAAAGAACAACTTAAAGATTTTGTTGGTAATAGAATACGGTTTAATGTTTTTGACCTTAGTGATAAAGCTTTAGAGGGTTGGTTAAAAACTTTTAAGTCTAATAGGTTTGACTACATGAATGGCTACACTAGCTCTATTGTTCAATTTGCTAAATTCTTAGCAAAACAAAACATAGTACTTAATACCATTTGTCCTTCGTTAAAAGTATGTATGGTCACTTCTGAAATGCTTTTTGATGAAGATAGGTTACTTATGGAAAAACAATTTGGAGTCCCCATAATAAATGAATATGGTGCATCAGAACTGGACTTAATAGCTTTTGAAAACCAGAGTAATGAATGGATAGTTAATAGCGAAACACTTTTTGTAGAAATACTAGATAAAAACAACGATATCTTACCTTTAGGAGAAGAAGGCAGACTGGTTATTACATCATTATATAATAAATCGCAACCTTTTATTCGATATGATATTGGGGATACCGGTGTGCTTTCAAAAGCAAGTACTATTAAAAAACCTATTCTTGAAAAGTTAATTGGCAGGACTAATGATATAGCTATGCTTCCTGGTGGGAAAAAAGCACCTGGACTAACGTTTTACTATGTAACAAAAAGCATTATTGAAGAAGCAACTCATGTAAAAGAGTTTATAATAGAACAACATAAAAAAGACACCTTTAAAGTTTTATATGTTAGCCCTGAAAATTTATCCAAAAGTCAAATAAATAATATGACTGCCGAAATGGAAAAATACCTTGAAAAAGGTTTGAACATAAGATTTGAAAGACAGGAGCAATTAGTTCGGTCTAAAAGTGGTAAATTAAAACAGTTTTCGTCCTACTTAAATTAAATTTATATGACCATTACTATTGTTGCTGGTGCACGCCCTAACTTTATGAAAATTGCTCCTATTATTAGCGCTATCCAAAACAAGAAATCTTTGGGTATTAACATTAATTTTAGGTTGGTTCATACCGGACAACATTACGACAAAAATTTAAGCGATACCTTTTTTGACGAATTGAACATCCCTATACCCGATGTTAATTTAGATGTTAAAAGCGGTACTCAAGCAGAACAAACTGCCGCTATTATGATAGATTTTGAAAAAGAACTCAAAAATAATCCATGTGATTTGGTAATGGTAGTAGGTGATGTTACCTCAACTATGGCTTGCACTATTGTAGCTAAAAAGGCCGGTATTAAAGTAGCCCATATTGAAGCGGGTATTCGCTCTGGAGATATCAATATGCCTGAAGAAATTAACAGAATAGTCACTGATAGTTTAACCGATTATTTTTTTACAACTTCAGAGTATGCCAATAGAAACTTAAAACAGCTTGGTGTACCTGAGAACAATATTTTTTTTGTAGGCAATGTTATGATAGACACCTTACTGAAAAATAAATCTCGATTCAAAAAACCTGAAATTTGGGATACTCTAAAACTTGAAGAAAAAAAGTATTTGGTTATAACATTACATAGACCTAGTAATGTAGATGAACAGAATCAGTTAAGAAGTTTGATTTCTCAAGTAGTAGATCTTGCAAAAAATTTACCTGTTATTTTTCCGGTTCATCCAAGAACCCAAAAAATACTAAACGGTTTAAATCTAAAGTTTAAAAATCTTCACCTTATAAATCCTTTAGGATATTTAGAATTTAATTATCTCGTCAAAAACAGCTTTGGGGTCTTGACAGATTCTGGAGGTATTACTGAAGAGACCACCGTGATGAATATTCCATGTATTACATTAAGAGATTCTACCGAACGACCTGAAACTTGTGAAATAGGAACTAACGTATTAGTAGGGAATGATTCAGAAAAACTGTCTTTAGCTTTTAATAGATTACTTTCTGAGAATTGGAAAAAAGGAGGAACTCCGGAATTATGGGATGGTAAAGCTGCAGAACGCATTGTTAATGATCTTATTGAGATTTATCAATTATAATGAGAGACCTTTTAATTATAACAAATTATTATCCTCCAGAGACTGGTGCAGCCGCCAATAGAATTTTTCATTTAGCTGATGGTTTTCAAAAAAGACATTTCAACGTATCAGTCTTAACACCACTCCCCAACTACCCAAAGGGAAAAGTTTTTAAAGGCTACAGAGGAACGTTTAAAACATTTTCGGTTGAAAATGAAATAAAGTTACATAGGTTGTGGATTTATGCTTGTAATTCAAAAAACAAAGTTCTTAGGTTATTGTCAATGGTTTCTTATAGCATAAGTCTCATTTTGTTTTTTTGTTTCAATAAAGTTCCTAAAACGGTTATCATTCAATCACCTCCTCTTTTGGTGGCATTCACCTCAATCTTTTTTTTAAGATCTAAAAGCAGAAAACTTATTTTAAACGTAAGCGATTTATGGCCTATTGCCGGTCTAGAACTCGGGGCTTTCAAAAAAAATTTCGGCTATACATTACTTGAAAAAATAGAGCGTTTCAATTATAAAAATGCTGATTTAGTTTTAGGCCAAAGTCATGAGATTCTTGATCATATTAAGTCTTTATTTCCAGAAAAAGAGACTTTTTTATATAGAAATTATCCTAAAATTCACAGTCCTAAGGTTAGCTTAACACCTAATCCAACAAATAAAATAAAATTAGTTTACGCTGGTTTGTTAGGCGTGGCTCAAGGTATATACAAATTATGTCATGAATTGGATTATTCTAATTTAGAATTTCACATTTATGGAGATGGAGCAGAACGTTCTCAGATTGAAGGGTTCATTAAACATAATGATAAACTCCCTTTACATTATCATGGAGAAATTTCTAGAAGTAAGCTACATAAAGTACTCCTTGAATATGATGTAACAATCATTCCTTTGCTAAAAAGGATCTATGGTTCCGTTCCTTCTAAAATTTTTGAATACTCAAAATTAGGTATTCCTACAGTTTACTTTGGTGGTGGAGAAGGTGAAACTATAATAAAAGAAAATAATTTAGGGTGGATAGCTCAAGCCGGGAATTATACTGACCTAAATAATGTGATTTCAAACATTAACATTTCAGAATTAAGTATTATTCGGAATTCGATTAAAAAGGCGGCCGATAGAAATTTTGATTTCGATTTACAGTTTGACAGGTTGATTAAAACCATCTAATAGGCTTTCTCTTCTCCTTTTACGGCATTTAAAAGTGTTTGGATTATAACTTTTAAATCTAGTAATATAGACCAGTTCTCTACATAAAAAATATCATATTTTACCCTATTAATAATATCCTTATCCTTCTCAATTTCTCCTCGGTATCCACTTACTTGAGCTAAACCTGTAATACCAGGTTTCACAAAATGTCTTACCATAAATTTATCAACACTCTGTGCATACTTATTGGTGTGGGTCACCATATGCGGTCTGGGACCAACAACGGACATATTTCCAAAGAGAACATTAAAAAATTGAGGCAATTCGTCTATACTGGTCTTACGAATAAAAGATCCTATTTTGGTTATTCTTGCATCTCCTTTAGTTGCTTGATGCAAATGGGCGTTTTTGTTTGGCGTCATGGATCTAAACTTATAACAATCAAACTCTTCATAATTAAAACCATTTCTAGATTGTTTAAAAAACACAGGCCCCTTGGATTCTAACTTGATTAAAATGGCCAAAATAGGTGTTAACCAAGATAGAATAAAAACAATAACAAAAGACGATAACAATATATCAAACGAACGCTTTACAAACTTATTAATAGGCTCTTGCAGGGGTATGTTACGTAATGAAAGTATGGGGATATATTCATAATACTGATATTTTAACTTTTTAGAAAAAATATCCTTATTATCAGGAATAAACTTCAACTCTCTTAAATTATTATCAGCAAAATCTATTAAATTATTAATTTGTTTGTTAGACAATTCAGCAACTGAAAAATATATTTCATCTATATCATTTTCAATAATATATCCATAGCAAGCCTCTAAAGAAAAATTCCTGTCCTTAACATCAAACTTAGACTTGAAAACATAACCAAAATCAGATCTTCTGTCAAAAGTTTTTATGAGTTGCCTTGTGTTTTTATTATCCCCTATAACTATAATATTTCTTAGGTTTCCTCCTAAAATACTTCTATACCTATTCAAAAAAAAATAAACTAAAAATTTAAAAAAAGTTAAAAGCGTAAAAACAGTGAGGATATAATTACCCATATTAAGCCTACTTATATTAGGCTGCTTAAAAAACCCAATATAGGCATATGTAATTACAGAAAATAAGATTATTTGCTTTAGCAAAAGTGCCACAACCTGAATTATTCTTGTAAATCTGTGAACTTCATAAAACTTATTATAGAAAGATAACACAAACCATAAAACAGAAATATAAATATGGAAAGGAGCTGCGTTGATTAGGTTTATTTCAAACAGATATACAACACTATTTATGATAGCCAAATCTGCTAAATAAGATATGGGTTTAATATACCCCGAATACCTGCCTTTTTTAAATTTGCTCAAACCTACTTTTTTATGTGACTTTCAAAATTTTTGTGCTCACTTTTATAGAGCTCCTCTTTGCTTAAAGTTTTGAAATATTCAAACGTAATTTTCAAACCTTTATCACGATTTACTTTAGGCTTCCAATTTAATATTTTTTTAGCTAATGTAATATCTGGTTGCCTTTGCATAGGGTCATCTATTGGTAGTCCTTTATAAACAACATTTTGCTTTGTACCTGTTAATTTAATTATTTCTTTAGCAAAATCTCTAATACTAATTTCGTGTGGATTCCCTATATTAATAGGGTAGACATAATCACTCATCAAAAGTCTATATATACCCTCTACTTGATCGTCTACATAACAAAACGAACGTGTTTGTTTTCCATCTCCAAAAACAGTTAGGTCTTCTCCTCTTAAAGCTTGTCCCATAAATGCAGGAATTACTCTACCATCGTTTAATCGCATTCTTGGGCCATACGTGTTAAATATCCTAACAATTCTCGTTTCTAATCCATGGAATCTATGATAAGCCATAGTAATAGCTTCCTGAAACCGTTTAGCTTCATCATAAACGCCTCTTGGACCAATTGCATTCACATTGCCATAATAATCTTCCGATTGAGGGTGAATCAATGGGTCGCCATAAACTTCAGAAGTAGAAGCAATAAGTATTCTTGCTTTTTTTACCTTAGCCAAACCCAATAAGTTATGAGTGCCTAAAGCCCCTACTTTCAACGTTTGAATGGGGATTTTTAAATAATCTATAGGACTGGCAGGAGACGCAAAATGAAGGATGTATTCTAAATCTCCATCTATTTTAACAAATTCTGTGACGTCATGTTCAACAAACTGAAAATTTGGATTGTCAAACAAGTGACTAATGTTCTTTTTATCGCCAGTAATGTAATTGTCCATTCCAATAACATAAAAGCCTTCTGTAATAAACCTATCACACAAATGCGACCCCAAAAATCCAGCAGCTCCTGTTATTAAAACACGTTTCAATAGACTTATTTTAGTTATCGGTATTTTGAGCTAACAAATTTAAAGGAATAACTTCAAAACCATGGCTTCTTTTTTGATAATCTTCTCCCCCATAGATTACTTTACCTCCTTTAAAACCTGTCATTTTATTCCAATATTTTAATCCTTTAAAATAATCTTGGGTAATTGTCTTTCCCGATTTAATTTCAATTGGCGTAAACACATCAAAATTATCTACTACGATATCTATTTCATTGCCTTTACTATCTCTCCAAAAATATAAATTGTTTGATTCCCCTTTGTTCAAGCGTTGTTTTAACAGTTCTACTACAACCATGTTTTCGAACAAACTTCCTTTAAAAGGGTGTAGCTCCAATTGATTAGCATTTTGAACGCCCAAGAGCGCACAAGCTAAACCAACGTCATAAAAATACAACTTAGGCATTTTAACAACTCGTTTATTAAAGTTATGATGATGGGGAGATAACCTAAACAAAATGAAACTTGCTTCCAGTATACCTATCCAAGACTCTATGGTCTTACTATCGACACCCACCTCAATCGCCAAGGCACTTTTATTTAATAGCTGACCAACCCTTCCTGCACATAATTTCATGAATCTTTCAAAAACAACTAAATTTTCGATGTTCTTTAATTGTCTAACATCTCTCTCAATGTAAGTTCTGATATAGTTTGAAAACCATTTTTGAATTTCAAATGGTTTATCATATAGTGGTGGATAAAATCCTTTAAATAATTTTTCATGTATAGATTTAGGGGCTACCTCCTTTATTTCTGATAAAGTGAATGGCAATAAGTTTAAATAACCAACCCTTCCCGCTAAACTTTGGGAAATGCTTTGTTGTAACAAAAAGTTATTTGAGCCTGTTAAAATGAATTGGGACACTTCTACATTATCATCTAATACCTGTTGCAAATATGAAAACAGTTCTGGTGTACGCTGTACTTCATCTAATATAGCACCATCTGGAAATTGATCCAAAAAGCCTCTTGGATCTTCTAAAGCAAAGCTTCTCGTATCTGGATTTTCCAAACTAACATAAGACTTTGTTGAAAAAACCGTTTTTACTAATGTTGTCTTGCCTGATTGCCTTGGGCCAACAACGGCTATCGCCTTATACTGCCTAGATAAATTTAATAGTTCTTGCTGTGCTTCTCTTAAAACCATGTGTAAAGATATTAAAAATAAACACAATTTCGGAATTGCATTCCGAAATTGTGTTTATAATGTATTATACACCTTAATTATTTATAACAAGAAAAGTCTCTCATTCAAAAGAAGTGCAGCGAATGAAGATCTCTTCCTGCCTATAAAATCTTAGTCTTTGAGATGCTTCGTTGCACTCTGCATGACAATAGGCTATTTGGAACCTTTTCCAATAGTATAACAAGTAAATCCAATGGCTTCAAGGGACTCCGTATCTAAAATACCCCGACCATCAAATACAAAAGCTGGCTTATTCATAGACTCATATATTTGCTCCCAATCATAAGTAGTAAATTCGTCCCATTCAGTTAAAACAGCAATGGCATGCGCATCTTTACAAGCCTCATAAGGATCTTTGCCTACGGTTAGTAGTTCTCGGTTTTCCTCTTCGGAACGAGAATTTAAATATTCTAAATCTCCATAAATCCGCTCTTCGGTTACTTTAGGATCGTAGACGGTTAAATGTGCTAGTTCATTTAACAAATTATCGGCCACCTTGATTGCCGCTGATTCTCTGCTATCATTAGTGTCTTTTTTAAACGCCCATCCTAAAAATGTAATTTTTTTACCAGAAACGGTATTGTATAATGTACTGACTATTTTATCAGAAAATCTGTTTTTTTGATGTTCATTAATTAAGATGACTTGTTCCCAATAATCGGCAACTTCATTTAAACCATAACTCTTCGCTATATAAACAAGGTTTAAAATATCCTTTTGAAAACATGACCCCCCAAAACCAACAGAAGTTTTTAGAAATTTTGAGCCAATTCTACTATCCATGCCAATGGCCTTTGCCACTTCATTCACATCGGCACCTGATTGTTCACAGATGGCCGACATGGCATTGATAGAGGACACCCGTTGTGCCAAAAACGCATTGGCGGTAAGTTTCGATAATTCAGACGACCACACATTAGTGGTTAGAATACGATCCTGAGGCACCCAATGTGCATAGATATCCACTAGAGCCTGAATGGCTCCTTGGCCTTCTTTTGTGGTGTCTCCACCAATCAATACCCGGTCTGGATTCAATAAATCTTGTACCGCTGTCCCCTCGGCTAAAAACTCGGGATTCGATAAGATTTGAAACTGCACCCCATTACCTGTATTGTTTAAAATGTTTTTTATGGCTTCTGCTGTTCGTACAGGAAGAGTCGACTTTTCAACAACAATTTTATCTTGCTTAGCAACCTTAGCTATTTGCCTGGCGCAAAGCTCAATATATTTTAAATCGGCCGCCATCCCTTTGCCTTTCCCATAGGTTTTGGTAGGGGTATTTACCGAAATAAAAATCATATCGGCTTGGTCGATGGCTTGTTCAATAGCTGTTGAAAAGAATAGGTTTCTACCCCGGGCTTCTTTAACTACTTCATCAAGACCTGGCTCAAAAACGGGTAATTGAGTTAAGTCTTTAGCATTCCAGGAGGCAACTCTCGAGGCATTAACATCAACAACGGTAACTTTTATATGTGGACATTTTTGTGCAATGACGGCCATTGTTGGTCCTCCAACGTAACCGGCACCGATGCAGCAAATAGATTTAATTTTCATATTTTTTATTAATTGATTGTGATATAATTAAACAGTAGAAAAAACTAAAAAAAGAAATTCCAGAATATCTTTCGAACATTGACTCAAACAAGAGGTTAACTCCTATGATTAAAATAAAACTAATAATAATCTCCTTAAGTTTATTATTTTTTCTACAAACTTCTATCAATGCATGAAACATTAATAAAAAAGGAATAAATCCAATTATTCCTACATCCAACAGAATTTGAAAATATTGGTTATGGGCATGGTACTTTTCTTTTCTATCATACCATTGTCGTTTAACTGCAAAAACCTCATACAATCTATTATGAGATCCCCCTGCCCCAATTCCTATAATTGGATTTTTTTGAATTAAATCAATTGCTGAACTCCATAACATAACTCTAAAATTCTTTCTATTAGGATCATTATTTTTTATTTGCTTAAAATCTCTAACTTTAATCTCGTCTTTAGTTTCAAAAATTGATTTTCTAAAACTCTCAAACCTTGGGTTCTTTATAAACAAAGTAGTCCCCGTGACTATTAGAAGAAGCCCTCCAAGCAAAGCAATTTTTTTATTTTTAATAATTTTAAATAAATAAACCAATAATATTGATATTAAAACTAAAATTGCAGCCTTGTTTAAAGTTTGAAGAACACCTAAACTCAAAAATGCAATAAATAAATATCTAATTAAAATATTTTTAAAGACCGTTTTTTCATAGAGTAATACAGCTATCGCCAATGACAAATACATTGCAAAATAAACTGTTTGGTGAATTATAGAAAATGGATAGCTAAAAAAATAATTTTTATCATTACTTAATGATTTATTAAAACTAATGCTTTTATCCATTCTAGAATCAAAAACAAAATTTTCAAAATTAATTGAATGAAAAAAAGCTGATAACTCACAATAGCAGAGAGCTAGAATGCAACCTAAAACAAACCACTTTAAGATATTCCTAAAACAAAATATAGCGTTTTCATTCAGGATAAAAATTACAGGAAATGCCAACAACGAAGCTTTTTGTTCAATTATCCCTAATTGCAATTCACTTGAATAAAAAAGAGAACCACAATAAAATAAATAAAGTATAACGGGATACAAAAGCCCCTTTTCAGCATCAATATGCTCTTTTTTTAAAAACAAAATTGATATAATAACTAATAGAACAATATTGATAGTTGAAACTTTTTGACTAATAGGCAGAAAAAAAGCAAAAGAAATTAATAATCCCTGCTTTATTTTATTTAATGTGAAAATATTATCCATTAAATACATTTAGTGGGTTATTCGTTTTTTTAAAACGTAAAAAATAAATTTTGTGTTATTAATTAAATATCTTCTCCATAGTCGTTTTGGTTCTCGTACTAACCTATAAAACCACTCTAAATTTAAATTTATCATCCATTGAGGGGCTCTTTTTACAGTGCCCGCATAAAAATCGAAAACTGCACCTATTGAAACCACAAAGCTAACATCAATTTCATCAATGTTAGAGTCTACCCATTTCTCCTGTTTTGGTGCCGTCATTCCGATAAATAAAATATCTGGTGAAAAATTTGTGATTCTTTCCCTTAATATAATGTTGTCTTTTTCAGAAAACTCACTTTTATATTCTGGGCTAAAAGAACCCACAATAACCGCTGGGTATTCTTTAGAAATTCTTTTTTTAATTTTATCTAGAGTACTATTACTTGCTCCTAAATAAAATACTTTTAAATTATTTTTATTGGCTAGTTTTACTAGATGCTCATGCATGTCTGCGCCAGTAATCCTATTTAATTTTTTATTAGACAAAAACTTAATAGCCTTTACGATACCAATACCATCAGGAATTAAAATATCAGAATTTACTAACGCATTTTTAAACTTTTTATCTTTTACAGCAACACAAAATGAATGCGGGTTAATTGTATTAATTATAGTTTTAGATTTTGGAGGCCATCCTGGGTAATTATTATGTATATTATATTCAAAAAATTTAATGACCATATCTTTTGTATTAAATTGTTTTCATTTCTGCTTTTAAAATTTATTTTTTTAAATATGTAGCTATTAGCTGAACCAATAAATTATACTAATTCTATAAAAGATATTGAAAATCTATTTATTAAAAATTCTATTCTTTATTTCTTGCTTTATTTTTTCTCTTCCTACTTGAGTTTTTAATAAATTGAATCTAAAAAGCAATTTATAAGTTCTTTTAAAGTATTTTAAAAGTTTTTTATTCGAGCTTTTCTTTAATTTATAAAATGGCACAAGATTGAACTCCCTTTTTTCTCCGCTATCAAGATCGTTAACATAAGTATTTATACCTTTACAATGGGTTCCTTGAAGATCAAAGCCAATATTAACAATGAAAGACGAACTTGGAAATACCGCATAATTTTTATTAATAAAATGGTTTAAAGCCCACCGAATGTACCAGGAGTTAATAGTCCCAGATATGGCATTCTTTAGCATTCTAGCCATATCTACTCCACATTTTTTATTAAACTTTCTGAGCAGTTGAGGATCTGATTTTATCAATTCTTCTATTGATTGATAATTAAAGATATCTTCCGACCATCTATCATTCCAGGTGGCCCAACCCCAAGGAAAAGTTCTTTGATGAAAATACACACCGCTTTCGCAATTAATTTTTAAAGAATATCCATTTATCGATTGTATTCTATCATCATCAAAATAATAATTCAGAGATTGATTCATAAAATCAAGAAAATTTCGAGTAGTAACTAAGTCATCTTCTAAAACAATAACTTTATCATATTTTTGAATAATTGTATTTACACCATAAATAATTGAGTTAGCCAAACCTTTATTTTGATTAGATTCAATTATTTCAATCGACTTAAACCCTGAAATTGTTTTTAAATAATTTCTTAATTCTAATACACTCTTTTTATCATTATTATTTTTATAGCCATCTGAAAATATAAACAACTCACTTTTATTAGCTAAAAAATTATTTTTTAAAGCTTCAATTGTTCTAATTGTTTCCTGCTTTCTATTGTATGTAAACAAGCATATTGGAGCCAAATCTTCCATTAGTTTTTCTTTATCTTTTTATACATTGAAGGAAATAATACTCTGGCATATGCTTTAATAGCAAATAGAATCCATTTAGTTCCCCAAAATTTTTTTCTAAAAACAATATACTCTGGATAACTCAAACCTGTTGGAGATTTAAAAAGTTTCAATCTTTTTTTTAAAGGCACTTTAGGGTTTGCCCAATTAGGACTACAGTTAACCTCACACAATCCAATATACTGTCTGGTAGTATAGTTTTTAAATCCTGCATTTATAGCTCTAAGTCCGTAATCAAAATCACCCATAGCATGTGTATAGTCTGGCGACAAATTTCCTAAAGATTTAAAAATTTCTTTAGCAACTAAAACAGCATTTCCATTTATATATTTACATTCTTGTAACTTACCATTGGGCTTAACAGCACCTGTTTCATTCCTGCCTCCATAAGAAAAAGCTAAGTTATTCTTTGGATTTTGAAAAGCGCCTGTAACTATCCCTAGAACACCTTCATTTTTTAAACCTTCTAAATAACAATCCATCAATTCTTTAAGTGCAAATTTACGTAGAATTACATCATCGTTAAGCCATAAATAAAAATCATAATCTTCTGTCTGGCTTGCTTTGTTCCATGCCAATCTCATTCCTCCATTCCAAAACAAATTCCCTGTTCCTTTAATAACATTCACTTTTGGAAAGTTTATTTTTACAGCATCATAAGTCCCATCTGTAGAGCCATCATCAACAAGATAAACATCTAATCTATAAATTGTATCAGGAAGGTCTAATTCCTTTAAATTCTGTAAGCATTCTAAAGTTTTAACTTTCCGGTTAAAACATGCCATTATAACTGCAATTTTCATATAGCCTTTACTTCGAATGTCTTCCTTCGTAATATATTTTCCTTGTTTCTATTGTGGGTTCTGGATAGTTAATATAAGAGAAAAAAGAATTTGTCACCAATTCTGACAGTGGTGCATAAGTCCAAACACCAAATTCTAGCCTATAAGTAAAATAAACTATCATAGTTGTTGACATTAAAAGAGCTAATAAACTACGCTGCTTAAATTTTAATAGAAACAATGGTATTACAAACGGCAAATAAAAAAATAAATAAAAAAACAACCTATTGCTTAATTCAGACTGCTTTAAGTTTAAAACAATAAAAAAAGAAAGAATTATCATGGTTGAAAAGAAAAACTTAACATTTTTTTCAATCTTAACAGATTCAGTTTTTACTTCCGTTTTAGATAATGAATTCACCTCTTCCTGTCTTTCTAATTTTTTTTGAATTACCCCCTTACTGGTAAGAGCAACAATAATCATAGCTGCCATCATTATAAAATTCATAAATTGAAAATTACCTAAATCGAAATGTGTATCTCGGTTTGCCCTTTCCAATATATAATCTAAACTATCATTTACTCCTCCAACTACAAGCAATAAACCATAAGCGATAGATTGATAAAAAAATAAAGCAATTATAATTAAGGTATTTAAAATACCGTATTTTTTAAAATCTCCTAAAAACTTAAAATATATAAAAGAATATAGAAGCAATGATGATGCGTGCATTAATACACCCAACACAGCCATCCACCATCTATTTTTACCATAAAAAATGTTTTCAATCGCAAAATGGATAAATATGCAGCTAGCTATAAATTGTCTAATAAGGTGAGCAGACAAACTAAATAGCTGTGGTAAAAAAGCTCCTAGAACAAGCGCTAAAACCAGAATATAAAGCGGAAATTGAATTTTATAGTAGAATTTTTTAATCGCAAAAAAGAATAAAGAATAAGATACTAATGAGAATGTTAAAACCCAAACCTTTACACTGCCGCCAGAGATATAATACATTAAATAGTTAAACGCATAGCCCAAAGGTTCTTTTCTGATAGCTCCTAAGTACCCCATAAGAGTAAACTTTTCTGCCAACAAGTATTGTGACGAATGAAACATTAAGTCATTTTCAGGAATCTTGGTTAAATTTATAAATGATAAAAATATTGAAAGAAAAATAATCAACAAGTTAACAAGTTTATTTTCATCTAATTTAAGATTGAAAAAAAAGCAAAATAATACTGACATAACCCCAATAAATGGGTTTATTAAAAATATGGTTATGGATACCACAGCCACCTCAAAATTATTTATAGTTTTTTTTGTCATTTAAATTAATTATATCTTTATATTAGACTATTCTCCTTATAAATTTTGCTGGATTGCCCCCCCAAATTTCATTTTTTGGAATATCTTTTGTTACTACAGAACAGGCTCCTACAATTGAGTTTTCTCCAATTGTAACCCCTTTTAATATTGTAGAGTGGGCACCTATAAAAACATTATCCTCTAATATTACTGGTTTAGTTTTAGTACCCTCTATATCCATCTCTTTTATCTGTCTTTTTTGATAATTTAGACTATGAAAATCAGTATCATAAATAACTGAGTTACCACCAATTTTTACGTTATTACCAATTGTTATTTTATTATGGCACACAATTGTAGAAAAACTAATGCCAACATTAAAACCTATTTTCAATTTGCCCCTTTCCCTAACAACAAACGTGCATTTACTATATCTTCCAATAGGATTAGCAAAAACCTTATCGTTAACAGAAAATTGTTTGCCAATTACACATACTCCGCCTTTAGAAATATAGAATTTTGGTGTTCCTATAATTCTATAAGATGAAAAGTCTACATTATTTAAATATAGATTGAAATAATTATATACTTGAAACATTCTAGTAGCACAGAATTTAAGTAAAAACCTAAAAACCTTAAATAAAAAAACAAAAAATACCTTCATAATCTTTAACCCTTCATCATTTCAGACATAAACAACTTAATATCAGAAAAATAAGCCGCATTTTCTTTTAACCAAATTACATCTTTCTTCCACCATTTAAAGTTATTTAAAAAATCTATTTCGTTTTCTTCAAATCTATTCTTTATAAACTTAGCCGGAACACCTCCCACAATGCTATATGGTTTTACATTTTTTGTAACCAAAGCATTTGAAGCGATTATAGCCCCATCACCTATTTGAACTCCTTCCATAATGGATACACCGTCTCCAATCCAAACATCATTACCTATAACTACAGTATATTTTCCTTCTCTATCAATTGGCTTTTCAAACTCCTCGAATAATTGATTCTCGACAAAGGTAACCCCAATTTGTTTTCGTTTAGAAAAAAAAGCAGGGTGCGTTGATACAAAATTTGAAGACGGATGCTTCCCTATAATAATTTTTACGTCTGGGCCAATGGAGGTGAATCTACCTACTTTAGTTTTATTAATTTTCGTATTTTTTCCTAAATAAGATCCAAACCCCATGTGCGATGAGAAAAGCGAGCAACTATCAGAAAGTAAGTTATAACCTTCTAAAGAAGCTTGTCTGTCAATTTTCACCTTTTTACCAAAAATTATATGCTTAGATATTTTTAATTTTCTTTTCAATAAAAAATAATATGTTCGACTTAATATAGGTTTCAAAATCATGGCTTAACTATTAATAATACAATCAACACTATTTATCTACTTTTAATATCTTACTGTAAAAAACCGAAAATACTATATAAAACAAACCACCAAAGTGCTTTTTTAACAAACTAAAAGCTTCCTTGCTATTGTTATTTTTGAACCTATTTTGGATTGAAAAAAATACAATTTTTCCAATAATCATTTTAGCATAAAAATTAAAGTTTTTAAAGGTAGCATGATATGCATATTCTTTATCTAAATCTCTAGAATTAACCGAGAGGTCACTATTATTCTTCTTATAAACAAAAATTGGAATTGGACTATAAACAAACTCGTATTGCATGGCGTACTTTAATATAAACTCCATATCTTCATAATAAGATAAGTCCTCTCTAAAATAGCCAATATCTTCAAATATATTTTTGTTTAGCAAAGTATTTCCGGTTCTTGAAAACACCTTATTCAACCAAATAACTCGTGTTCCGTATTTAAAAACGCCCTCAGATCTTTCTTTACAATATACGTCTAACCTATCGCCTTTTGATACACAAAAGTTGGCAATATAAACTGATTTTCCTTCATACTTATTTACAAGGTTAAACAAGGTTTCAAAAGCATTATTGTATAATTCATCGTCTGCATCCAATAAAAAAATCCATTCACCTTTAGCTCGCTTAACCCCATAGTTTCTCGCATTGGAAACACCTCCGTTTTCCTTTTCGTATATAATTATTCTATTATCTTCTATTTTTTTTACTATTTCTAAACTATGATCCGATGAGCCATCGTCTACAATAACTAATTCAAAGTTATCGAAACTTTGATTTAATACTGTTGCTACTGTTCTAGCTATTACTTTTTCTTTATTGTAAAGCGGTATAACTACAGATATTGCTGGCTTTTTAGAAACTATCATTTAAGATTTTCTTGAAGAAAGGAAACTGAGTCTTTTTTTAAACATTCTACTCTCTCATTTATCTGTGTCCAATTAAAAGCATAATTTAATTTTTCCGGCACTAAATCTTTTGATGAATATATTAACCTGTCCTCTAGTCCTAACTTAGAAAGTATTGAAGTAAAACGGGTCATTCCTCTTCTTTTATTACCATAAATAATAAATGGCTTATTGAATATAATAGAAAAAACACATGCATGAAACGAATCAGCAATCACAAATTCAGCATCGTAAAAGCCTTTTAACCAGTTTTCAACTGGAGGTGCAATTCTTTCCTTTAACGGTACCGATTTATTATATGTTTTCTTATTATTTATTCGAAAAGACTCTATAGCTAAGTGTTTAGAAATTTTTGTTATGGTTTCTGTTATGTCTTCGCTATCATCTAAAATATACACTAACAACCCTCCTTTTGGTTGTTTTTTGTCGCGATCTATTTCATCCACTAACTTGTAATAATGCTCTTTTTCCAAAAGCATGGTAGGGTCTAAAACATGCTTAGCTTCAACTTCAAAATGCTCCTTACATAATTCAACACCTGTATCTTCTCGTACTGAAACTGCTTTAAAAGATTGAATATTTTTTGCACAATTCATTTTTTGAATCGGCGAAAAGTTCCAATCACTAGAACCAAAGGAAGCTGCATAAGACAGTTTTATTATGTTTTTACTTTTTATAAAATCAAAAAAATAATCTTCAATTTTAGAGACATACTGTGGCCTCCAAACCTGATCACTACCAACAATTACAGCATAAAATGAGTGATTATCAATTTTTCTGGACAATTCTTCAGAAGTATAAATAGCCTGGGTTTGAGGGTTAATATGTTTGTTTATGAAAGCTTGGGTATGTACTCTAATTATTCTCTGTTCCTTTTCTTCAAATACAGTTATATTTTTTATTAAAACATACTTTAATAGCATTCGTTTTACAATAGAAAAAGGTTTTTTCCATCTGGCGCTCCTATCTCTATAATTAATCAGCCAAGCATCATAACCATTATTTTTAAGAAACATTTGTAATGCATAAGCTTGCAAGAGCCCTCCATAGTTACTGTGTAATGGTAGTGTTAGTATTCCTATTTTTCTCTTTTGCACTCGAAATAATTATTTTTTTAAGGCTTTTTTTAAGGCTTTTAACCTATTCTCTCCTAAAACTTGCTTTGCAATTTTTTTTACTGACTGTGAAGTATCTTTATCAATATTCACCATCATTTCTAACGCTTTACTTTCATCATCGCTATCTGTAAACACTTCAAAAAGCATTGGTTTATCTGTTATTTTAGGCTCTAAAAATCGATTATATACATTTTCAAATTGTTCTTTATTTGAAGCAGCAAAATACTCAAATCCTAAATTCTCAGCGTAATTTTTAACAAGCACTTCAGATTTATTTCCAAAATGCCCTGCAGCAGCAATATATTTATCCGCTTCAATTCCAAAATGAGCTGCTTTATGGTTAAAGTTTCTAAACTCTGTTCCCTTACCATTATTTATCAAAAGAATTCTAATGTTATTTCCAAAATGCCGATTACCTAATGAATTCATATCGTAAAAGAAAGCTAAATCTCCAACAACACCGTAAAACAATTTATTTTTATTGCTAAGTGAGGCACCTAAAAGTGTAGAAATATTGCCATCTATTCCGAAACCACCAACCGACGATATAGAATTTATTGTATTTGATATCTCGAAAAAATTCCAAGACCGCAAACTATTTAAAATTCCAAAATGAATACAAGATTTTTCAGGCAAAAATTTAGAAAGTTTTGAGGCTACCCAAATATTTGAAAATGGAATATCTGGAATTCTATTATAAAAACTTTCTAATCGAATTTTACATGAATTAAAAAAATCATTCTGCTTCGTTCCTTTCTTATTATTTGTATAATTCTCAAAAAAGGATTGCTCTGGCATTTCGAAAACATACCTCAATTTACCAAATGTATCTCTTATTTCGCCATCTTCATTAACTCTCCAAATTTGCTTTCCTGAAATTCTAAGATTTGAATAATCCCCTGAAACTTCACCAATATGAATTAAAACATCAGGATTAAAGGCGATAGGATCTCCAATTATTTGTGAAGATGCAATTGAATACAACAACCTGTAATTTCCTTTATATCCGCTGGTATGATCGCAAAATACTGCGGCATTATTTGCGGCACAAAAATCATCAATAACTTTTGTTTCATGATCTGTCATTAACTGGTGCACTCCAATAAATATACCTATTTTACCATTTGGTAACTCTGGAAACTCATCATTTTGGCGTATGCGATTTATTACCCGAACATCTGGCAGCTCTTTGGTTGTATATTCCGAATTATAAGTAGTCTGAAAGTTTAAATGCACAGGACCTCCTCCGTGTCTAAAACTTTCTAAAATTATTCTATTAACTTTAATCTCGCAGTCAATTAAATCATTATCATCCTTAATAATTGGTAAAGTCAAACTTAACTTAGAAACATCATTGGGTAATACGCTTCTGTCAATAACCTGAGCAACATGATGCCCCACTTTATAAGTTTCGGGAGTTGCAGTAATAGCAATTATGGGAAGTTTGCGATAATAAGCCTCAGTTAATCCTGGTAAATAATTTCTAGAAGCGGTTGCTCCAGTGCAGCATATAACAACTGGCTCCTTTGTTTCTCCAGCTAAACCACATGCCATATAAGCAGCTGAACGTTCATCTACTGATGAAAATACCTCAAAATAATTATCACTCTGCATACTCGCCACAATAGTCATATTAGTGGTTCCTGGAGACGCCACTACTTTTTTTACGCCATGCTTTTTTAAAAGCGCTATAACCACTAATGCGTTTTTTTCGTTTGAATAAAATTTTTCCATATTCTATTTTAAGAATTATTTAATATATCTATTTAAAATATAAGATAGCTTTGGCTTTATTCCTTTTATTTCCTTTAGTGAAGTATGTTCGTTACTAAACTTATCTTTTAAGGCCTCTAATCTCCAATTTATGCTTAAAAATTCTGGTTTTTTTAAAAACAACTCCAAACAACTTCTTAATCCTTCCTTTAGTTCAATATAATTATGGTCTCCTAATAGTTTGGTAATTTTAGAGTTATCAAACCTTCTATCATAACATCTATCATATTTAACTTGATAATTATTTTTAACTAGTTCTATAAATTTATTAGACTCTAACAAATATACTTTTGGCAAATATCCTAATTTTTCTTCTAGTATATCCAAATAGATATTTAAAACCTCTCCCCATGAATAAGATGTCCCTGTTGTAATATTATAAGTCTCACCAAATGCTTTTCTATTTCCTAAAATAGCAAGAATTCCTTTGGAAACATCTAACCCATGAGTCATAGTTGTTAGCTTATCACAGAGTTCTTTTGAAAAAACTATAGCCCTTCCTTTTAATACTCTATAGAGCCACTCTTCTTTTTCTAAAACCCCAAGCTGAAAACGGTTTTCGCTGTAGGTTATGTAAGGCCTTATAATTGTCCAGTTATTACTTTCTGATTTTTTTAAAACATCTTCTTGTTTTGCTTTTATTAACGAATACTCATCTGTACTTAAAAACTCTTTATCTTCTAAACTATCTAATAACCTTAAAGAAGTTTCTGTAAGAGGTGTTTTTGAATTATTAAATACTCTAGCCGAACTCAAATACACGTACTGAGCAGTATTATCTAAAAAAAGACTTATTCGCTCGTTAAACTCTAATGAAGAATAAACCATAAAATCAACAATAACATCCCAATTATTACTTAATAATCCCTTAATAAAAGACACATCTTTAGCATCTCCTTTAACATAGGTTATGTTTTTACAACTAATCTTGTCCCTACGGCTTGTAACTACAACTTGATGATTTAGGCTCTTCAATTGTTTAACTAAAAAAACTCCCATAGCACCAGTTCCTCCTAAAATTAAAATTTTCATTTTTTAAATACTTTTCTAATTATTATAATTTTATCAGAAACAATATTACGCACCTTGTTTCGCATATGTTTATCCATACCAATAAAGTACATGCTTACCGATGAAAAAAGAACACTTAAAACCACTAACAAAAATTTAAGTATTAATTTATCTTCAATAAATAATTTAAAGAATGGTAGTAATGGAATTAAAGAACATAGCATTACACCTATAACAGGAACCATTACCTGCTTTAAATATTTACCAATTTGTAATTCGATTAAATATTTTAAAATTATTAATCGAATTATAAACATAAGTATATTAGCTAAGATGGCAACCAACAAAGTATAGTAAGCATCAAATCCAGACTTAAATAAAATCCAAGAAACAAAAAATATCAATATTTGTATTGTTCCTAAAACTAACTCATAAATTTTCATTTTTCCTGGAGCCCTAGCTGCTGTTGTCAAAGGGTACCCTATGGCCATTATTAATACTTCTACAAGAGATAATCTACAAAATAGAACAGTCTGCTCAGGAACCTCTTTTAACCAAAGCATTAAAATTGTATCCATTGTTAAAAACAATGGTAGAGCGAAAACCCATATTAGAAAAAACGTAAAGCGTGAACCTTTAAAAATTAAGGTAAACATTTCTTCTTTTTTCTCTGCAGCATATGCTTTAATAATTGGAGGATATAGGCTCATATTAAAATTTGCTGAGAATAAACCTACTTGGGTAGTTATATTTGTTGCTATCGCCATAGCTGCAACTACAATAGGGTTGAAGGTTTGGTTTAATAAAATAATAATACCTTGCCTTCTAAAAACTGTACTTAATTGTCCAAATAGAGTCCAACCTGTAAAATTTATTAAATTTTTAAACAGCCCTAAATCCCAATAAAACTTTTTAAATTGGCACTCTTCATATTTTTTTATACACACACTAAGGTAAATACTAAAGTTTATAATAGCTACAACACATAAAAGTAAGCCGTACAACTCTAATTTATCCCAAGGTAAATACATCAATAAAACAACAACACCTAGTTTCATTAAAACTTCTATAATAGAAATATATGCATAAATTTTCATGTCTTCATGAGCAATTATAATTGCCATAAAAGGCGTATTCAATACCGACATGATGAAAGTAAAAATAGAATAATGAAACAGTAATATAGCAGAGTCAAACCTATAAGATGGTATTTTTAATTTTTCGGAAACATACCACAAACCTATTGTTTCTAAGAGTAAAAAAGCAATTACACCAATAGAAATGTAAACTACTAAATTAACAGAAAAAGTTTGTTTTAATTTAACGCTATCGTTACGTCCAATTTCAAAAGAAAAAAAACGCTGAGTTGCAGAAGCCATTGTTCCCTTTAAAAAAACAAATAATAAAACAACACCCCCCACAACAGAATAAATCCCATAATCCTCAGGACCTAATACATTTAATACGACTCTAACCGTATATAGACTGACAAATAGAATTAATATTTGCCTTATATATAACATTATAGTATTTTTGGCTATACTACTGTTTTTGATTTCCTTTACCAAAAGGGTATGTTTAGTTATAGATTATTTATTGTATATCATTTGCCATCAAAGTACCATTCATAAATCCTTTCAATTCCCTCTCTTAACTCAACCCTATGTTTCCACCCCAAACCATTTAATTTAGAAACATCAGTTAATTTCCTCATAGTCCCGTCTGGTTTATCTGTATTAAACACCAAACTACCATTAAACCCTATAATATCTTTTATACTTTCAGCTAATTCCTTAATAGATACATCTTTTCCTGTGCCAATATTTATGTGCGTATTACGGATTTCTTTTTGGGTTGTTTCAACAGATTGCTTCATTTCATTCGCAATGACAATATCCTTAAAATCTCTGTTTTCCATTAAAAATACGCAAGCATCAGCCATATCTTCACTCCAAAGAAATTCTCGTTTTGGCTTTCCAGAACCCCAAATTTCTACACTGTTTTCAGAAACACCAAACTTAGCTAAATACTCTTTGGCCTCATTTATATCCGAAACAGCTAAGTTCTTTATGACCTCATCGTATTTTGATTCTGATAATAACTTCGCTAAATGTATTTTACGAATTAAGGCCGGCAAAACATGAGATTTTTCTAGATCGAAATTATCGTTAGGCCCATATAAATTAGTAGGCATCACCGAAATAAAATTGGTGCCGTATTGCAAATTATAGCTTTCACACATCTTTATCCCCGCTATTTTCGCGATGGCGTAAGGTTCATTCGTGTATTCTAAAACATCTGTAAGAAGATATTCTTCCTTCATGGGTTGAGGGCAATTTTTAGGATAAATACAAGTGCTTCCTAAAAACAGTAACTTCTTTACCTTATGAACGTAACTTTGATGAATCACATTGTTTTGGATCATCATGTTTTCATAAATAAACTCTGCACGGTACACATTGTTTGCTACAATACCCCCTACTTTGGCTGCGGCTAAAAACACATACTCTGGTTGTTCGAGTTCAAAAAAAGAGGCAACAGAAACTTGATTGGTTAAATCTAACTCGTTATGCGTTCGGGTTATAATATTAGTATAACCTTTATCTTGAAGATTTTTTAAAATCGCACTTCCAACCAACCCTCTATGACCAGCTACATATATTTTAGCATCTTTTTCCATGGTGTCTATTCAAAGTAATTCATAATTTTATAACCACCATCTTTAAGATATTGTTCTTTTTTCATAAGCTTGATATCGCTCTGCATCATATCTTTTACCAATGCTGGCAAATCGTATTCTGGCACCCAACCCAATTTTTCTTTAGCTTTAGTAGCATCTCCAATTAATAAATCCACTTCTGTTGGTCTAAAATATTTAGGATCAACCGATAATACTTCTTTCCCAATTGGTAATTGATATTCTGGATTTGTACATGCCTTTACAAACGCTTTTTCATCTACACCCTCACCAAAAAAGTCTAGCTCAATGCCTACCTCAGCAAAACTCATTTTTACAAAATCTCGAACCGTAGTAGTCTTATTAGTGGCTATTACCCAATCTTCGGCTTCTTTAGCCTGTAGAATCATCCACATCATTCTAACATAGTCTTTAGCATGTCCCCAGTCTCGCCTAGCATCAAGATTTCCCAGATAAAACTTGTCTTGCAACCCCAATGCTATCCTAGAGGTGGCTCTTGTAATTTTACGTGTCACGAACGTTTCTCCTCGAATAGGCGACTCATGGTTAAATAAAATACCATTACAAGCGTAAATACCATAAGCCTCTCTGTAATTGACTGTAATCCAATAGGCATACATTTTGGCAACGGCATAAGGACTTCTGGGATAAAACGGTGTTGTCTCAGTTTGAGGTACTTCTTGCACTTTACCATATAACTCTGAAGTTGATGCTTGGTATATTCTCGTTCTCTTTTCCATACCCAAAAAACGAATGGCTTCTAATAATCTTAAAGTCCCAATACCATCTGCATTAGCTGTATATTCAGGCATTTCAAAAGAAACATGTACATGACTCATGGCTGCCAAATTGTAAATTTCATCTGGCTGTACCTCTTGAATTATTCTGGTTAAATTGGTACTATCGGTTAAATCACCATAATGTAGAAAAAAATTCTGATTATCTACATGAGGATCTTGATACAAGTGGTCAATCCTATCGGTATTAAACAAGGATGATCTTCTTTTTACACCGTGAACCACATATCCTTTTTTTAGCAGGAATTCACTTAAATAAGCTCCATCTTGTCCTGTTACACCTGTAATTAAGGCTATTTTCTTCGTCATCTTTAATTAAATTTTACTGTACCTGTCCAGATTAGATTTTAGTTCAGGCAAAAGTAAGATATTTCCATACTTTAACCATGTACTTTTAGGTGTTTTTAAAATTCTCTATTAAAACCTTTAAACGCTCAACTGTTTCCCAATCTGAATTATCCCCCGAGTTATAACTAAACCCTTTTTCTACTTTTTTAGGGTTATAGGTTTTTATAAAATTCTCTACATCCCAAACAGGACAAGGAGGGACAATAGCATAGTAATTTCCCATATCATAAGTATAAAATGAATCTGAAGCAGAAATCATTTCTTCATGTAATTTTTCACCTGGCCGTATGCCTACAATGGGTTTTTCACAATCTAAACAAATAGCATTGGCAACGTCCATTATTTTGTATGAAGGGAGTTTGGGAACAAAAATTTCGCCTCCCCACGCCTTTTCTAAGGCGTTTAAAACCATTTTGACGCCATCTAATAACGAAATATTGAACCTCGTCATATTAGGATCTGTGATTGGTAATACGCCATCAATAGCCTTCTTTTTTAAAAAGAATGGCACTACAGAACCGTTAGAGCCCATAATGTTACCATAACGAACAATCGAAAATATTGTATTTGGTTGCTCTTTAATTACATTATTCGCAGCAATAAAAAGCTTATCAGAAGCCAGCTTCGTAGCCCCATACAAGCTCACTGGAGAACAGGCTTTATCTGTCGATAATGCCACTACACGCTTTACATTATTCTTCAAGCAAGCCTCTATCACATTTTGAGCACCTCCAATATTGGTTTTAATACATTCTGTAGGGTTTTTTTCAGCCGTATGAACATCCTTCATTGCAGCTGTATGAATCACATAATCTACACCTTCGGTGACCTGCAACAACCTCTCCTTGTCTCTAACATCTCCAATGATATAATCAATTTGCGAATATTTTTCCAAAGGAAATTCTTGAGCCATTAAAGCATGTTTCCTTTCATCTCTTGAAAAAACACAAACCCGTTTAACTTCTGGGGTTGTATCAAGAATGTAGGATGTTAAGGCCTTTCCTAAAGTTCCAGTGCCTCCCGTTATTAAAATGGTCTTGTCTTTATACTCCAATTTCATTGCGTTTTTTAAATTACCCTAAACTAGCTAAGTTAATGTAAAAATCCTTTGTATAATTTGTTACTGCAAAATTCTGAGTATTTAATGTGAACAATGGATAAGGAATTTATGTTAGTTTGACTGCCAAATCTGTGATTTGGTGTATTTGAACATCGCTCTGCGGAGCTATCGAAAACCAATAAATTTCACTCGAAGTAACACTCTAACTCTTAAACATTATTCACATTATTTAGCAAATCTTACTTATCAAAAGAAAGGGACATTTGAACAAGAGATTCTGCACTACATTTTATTTTATTCTGAATGACATTCGTCTAAATATGTTTTAACAACTTCCTTTACTATTTCTTTATCTTTTTTAGTTAAATTTGACCCCGAAGGTAGACATATTCCCTTTTCAAAAATGGATGCTGCAACACAACCTCCATAAAACGGGTACTCATTAAATATAGGCTGTAAATACAATGGTTTCCAAATGGGTTTTGATTCAATAGCATGCTCTTTTAAAACCTTTAACAAATCCATTCCATTTTTACCCTTTTCATTAGACAAAAACTGAATACAGGTCAACCAATGATTTGAATGAAAATTTAATGATGGTTCCGAAAAAACTTGAATGAAACGATACGGTTTAAACAATTCCTGATAGAACCTATGATTCTCCCGTCTCTTTCCCATATAAGAAGATAACGCCTGCATTTGACCTCTTCCTATGCCCGCTGCAATATTACTCATTCTATAGTTATACCCTACTTCACTATGTTGATAAAACAAGGCTTTATCTTTAGCCTGTGTTGCTAAATAAATAGCCTTCTCTTTCTGTGCTTTTGTTTTGGTAATTAACGCCCCACCTCCAGATGTTGTTATGATTTTATTTCCATTAAAGGATATTATTCCAAAATCACCAAAGGTGCCACACTTCTGTCCTTTGTATTCAGCACCTAACGCTTCGGCAGCATCTTCAATTAAAGGGATATTATACTTTTTGGAGATCGCTAATATGTCATCCATTTTAGCAGGCATCCCAAAAATGTGTACTACTATGATGGCTTTTGGTTTTTTGCCCTTTGCTATCCGATCTAGAATTGCTTCTTCTAAAAGAACTGGATCTATATTCCAAGTCTCTTTTTCGCTATCTACAAAAATAGGGGTCGCCCCTTGATATAATATAGGAAAGGCAGATGCCGCAAAGGTTAAACTTTGACAAATAACCTGATCACCTTTTTTTACACCGGCTAATATTAATGCTAAATGAATGGCTGCTGTTCCTGAAGATAACGCCGTTACATGAACTTCTTGCCCTAAATAGTGTTCTAAATCTTGTTCAAAAAAATTAATATTATCGCCTACAGGCGCCACCCAGTTGGTATCTATTGCCTCCTGAATGTACTTAAGTTCCTTACCACTCATGTGTGGCGGTGATAATTTGATTTTAAAATTCATTATTTAATTTTATGCTTGTTTGCTAAAGATACGTGAATAATGGATAAGGAATTTATGTCAGTTTGAGTGCCAAATCTGCGATTTGGTGTACTTCGACTTCGCTCAGCAGAGCTATCGAAAACCAATAAATTCCTGTTCGAAATAAGCTTCTCGATACAAAATTTTTTAAAAAATTTCACTCGAAGTGACACTCAAACTCTTAAACATTATTCACGTTAAAGATATAAAAAGACGCTTTTAAACCTTATTTTTTATAAATCTGAAATAGATAAAAAAAAGTACTTCCAACAAAAAGATTTATCGTCGCTCATGCTTCGCTCCCTGCCTGCCGGCAGGCAGGTGTTGAAATGACATTTATAATCTGGCTGATACAATGTCTCTTGGTAAAATACTCTTGACATCGTAAATAACACAATCTTTGTTTTCTTTAAATTTGCCATAGTCAATAGACTTAAACGCGTCATGCCCTACTGCTAACACCACAGCATCATAAGTATAGTCTATTTCCTTTATCAACTCTAAATTGTATTCTTTCTTCACTTCAAGGTGTAAAGCATGAGGGTCATAAACATCAATAGCTGCTCCAAAACCTTCAAGTTCTCTTACAACATCAATAACTCTAGAATTTCTTATATCGGGGCAATTTTCTTTAAATGTTATCCCTAAAACTAAAATTTTGGCGCCTTTAATGATGCTCCCTTTTTCTACTAATAATTTTATAACCTTGTTAGCTACGTGAACTCCCATATTATCGTTAACACGCCTACCTGATAAAATAACATCGGGATGGTATCCCAAGCTTTCTGCTTTGTGGGTTAAGTAATATGGGTCTACACCTATACAATGCCCGCCAACCAATCCCGGGCGAAAGGGCAAAAAGTTCCATTTGGTTCCTGCTGCTTCTAAAACATCCAAGGTATCTATATGTAGTCTATCAAATATCAGTGCTAACTCATTCATTAAAGAAATATTTAAATCTCTTTGTATGTTTTCAATGATTTTACCTGCTTCGGCTACCTTCATATTGGGTGCCTTATGAGTCCCTACAGTAACTATTGTTTTATATAAATTATCAACAACTTCGGCTATTTCTGGTGTACTACCTGAAGTGATTTTTACAATATTATGGACTTTCCTAATCGAATCTCCAGGGTTAATCCTCTCGGGTGAGTAGCCACAATAAAAATCTTTGTTAAACTTTAATCCGCTTGAACTTTCTAATTGGGGCACACAAACCTCCTCTGTACAGCCTGGATACACCGTAGATTCGTAGATGACCATATCTCCTTTTGATAAACAAGCACCAACCGTTTGGCTTGCCTGAATTAAAAATGATAAATCAGGTCTGTTAAATTCATCTATTGGGGTTGGTACAGTAACGATATAGGTATTTGCATCTTTTATATGTTCTTTACTGGAAGAAAACCTAATAGACGTCGCTTCATAAAAGTCTGATGCGGTTACTTCTTTGGTATGGTCTACACCTTCATTAAGTTCTTTTACTCTATTTTTATTGACATCATACCCCACAACATCAAATCCTTTTTTTGAAAATTCAATACCTAAAGGCAACCCAACATAACCAAGCCCTATAATAGCTATTTTAAAATTTTTAACTTCCATACGTTTTAAATGTAACTGAATTTAAATAATACCTGTTATGGATTTTGAGGCAAAAAAACGAAATTAATGTCAGTTCGAGTGATTTTGAGTTATAGAAAACAAAATATATTTTGTTTGAAGATACAAGCGAAGCTTAAAAATCGTATCGAGAACTTTTTATCTTACAAAATTCCTAATTCTCGATACAAATTTCACTCATTTCAATCGTGAAACCCACTCGAATTGACAGAATTTAATCAAAATGCAAACAGGTTTAAGTAATATAACCCCTTAACCCAAAACACTATATTTTGGTCTTTTAGCTAAGGTTTTAAAATGATCTACTTGTATTAATTTTATGTTTTTAATATTCTTTTCTGCCAATATTGATTTAGCAAAATCATACCAGGTCATTTCTTTTTTATCGCAAAAATGGTATAAGCCATATGGTTTTTGTTTGTCAAGAATTAAATCGAATAAAAACCTAGACAAATTTACCACATCTGTAGGACATCCTATTTGATCTGTTGTAACAGATATTTCTTTTTCTGTTTTGACCTTATTTAAAATACTTCTGTAAAAGTTATGACCGTACTCTCTACTATATAACCATGATGATCTTATAATAAAATACTTTTTTAAAATACGTGCTATATACTGTTCTCCTAACAATTTAGACTTCCCATATTCATTCATAGGGTTCGGAATATCTTTAGTTATATAAGGTGTTCTTTTTGTACCATCAAACACATAATCAGTCGAAATATGAATTAAAATAACATTGTGTTTTTTACAAACCTCGGCTAAATTCTTAACCGATTCGGCATTGATTTTATAAGCTATTTCAGGAGTTATTTCAGCTTGCTCTACATTGGTGTATGCCGCACAATTGATACAGAAATTAAAATTATTTGAAGCAAAACAAGCTTGTAAGTCATCAATATTGGTAATGTCTAAAGCGGCTTTTGACAGAAAAGTGAAATCAATATCATTCTTCTTTTCAGACTGTAAATCCTGAATTGTTTTCCCTAATTGGCCTCCAGCACCTGTAACTAAAACATTATTTCGCATTTACAATAGCCTCAAAAGTTGGTAATACTTGATCTTTTTCTGAAACAATTAACTTCTCCTCAGGAAACCTCCAGTCTATATTCAATGTTTTATCATTAAATAAAATGCCCGACTCTGTTGATTTGTTATAATAATTGTCACATTTATATGAAAATATTGTATTCTCGTCTAAGGCTAAGAAACCATGCGCAAATCCTTTAGGAATGTATAATTGTGTCTTTTCTATATCATCTAGGATAATAGAGAAATGTTGTCCGAAAGTCTCAGATTTTTTTCTAATATCAACACACACATCGAGTGCCTTTCCTTTAATAACACTTACTAATTTTGCTTGAGCAAATCTGCCTGTTTGAAAATGAAGTCCTCTTAAAACACCTTTAGCTGATAAGGATATATTATCTTGGACAAAAACGCTTTCAATTCCTGTTTCTTCCTTAAAAACTTTGTCGTTGAAACTTTCAAAAAAAAGCCCTCTATCATCTCTAAAAATATTTGGTTTAATAACAAAACAACCTTTCAAAGTAGTCTCCTCAACTGTCATGAATCTTCTATTAATTGTTTAAGATATTCGCCATAACCACTCTTAAGCAAAGGAAGTGCTAAGTTATTAAGCTGCTCTTTGTCAATATACCCCATCTTATAAGCCACTTCTTCGATACACCCTATTTTTTGTCCTTGACGCTCTTCAATTACCTGAACAAATTGTGACGCTTGCATTAAAGACTGAAGGGTGCCTGTATCTAACCATGCCGTACCTTTATCTAAAATTTGCACGTTTAATTTTCCTTTTTCTAAATAGGATTTATTCACATCAGTAATCTCAAGTTCTCCTCTATTACTTGGCTTTATGTTTTTAGCTATGTCAATGACATCATTATCATAAAAATAAATACCTGGAACGGCAAAATGAGATTTTGGCTTTGATGGTTTTTCTTCCAAGGAAATCACTTTGTTATAATCGTCAAACTCAACAACCCCATAACGTTGTGGGTCTTGAACATGATACGCAAAAATAACTCCTCCATTAGGATTTATGTGAGACTGAAGCGTTTCCTGCAAACCTGAACCATAAAAAATATTGTCGCCTAATATTAAGGCTACACTGTCTTTATCTATGAAATGTTCTCCTAATAAAAAAGCCTCTGCTAACCCATTAGGTTCCTCTTGAATGGCATATTCGAAACGGCACCCATAATTTGACCCATCACCCAAAAGGTCTTTAAACCTTGATAGGTCTTTAGATGTTGAAATGATAAGTATCTCACGTATACCGACAGTCATTAATGTCGTTAACGGATAATATATCATGGGCTTATCATAAATAGGCATCAATTGCTTACTTACCACTTTGGTAAGTGGATACAATCGTGTTCCCGAACCGCCTGCCAATATGATTCCTTTCATCAACTATATTTTTTAATATACCAATCAACTGTTTTTAAGATCCCTGTTTCAAAATTTTCTTCTGCCTGCCACCCTAACTCTTTTTCAATTTTCGATGCGTCTATGGCATATCTAAAATCATGACCTGGTCTGTCATTTACAAAAGTAATTTGGTTTTTATATGATTGCTTTTTAGGTATTAGTTTATCCAGAATTTCACAAATTGTATTAGCAATATATACATTGTTCCTTTCGTTTCTTCCCCCAATATTATAGGTTTCTCCAGAAACACCTTTAGTGAATGCTAAATCAATTCCCTTACAATGGTCTTCAACATATAACCAATCTCTAACATTTTTACCATCGCCATAAATTGGAATAGGTTCATCTGCCAAAGCTTTTCTAATTATTGTAGGAATCAATTTTTCATCATGCTGTTTTGGCCCATAGTTGTTTGAACAGTTTGTTGTTACCACATTCATCCCAAAAGTGTGAAAATAACTTCTAACTATAAAATCTGATGATGCTTTTGAGGCACTGTATGGGCTATTAGGGGCATAAGGTGTTTCTTCAGAAAACAAACCTGTCTGGCCTAATGTACCATAAACCTCGTCTGTAGAAATATGATGGAATCTTGAGTTTTTATGTGCTTGTTTTACCTGATATGGTGATGCCATCCAATAACACTTAGCAATTTCCAACAAGTTAAAAGTACCTAAAACATTGGTATTTATAAACTCATTAGGATTTTCTATAGAATTGTCAACATGAGACTCGGCAGCAAAATGAATGACACCCTGAAAATTGTACTTTTTAAATAAGCCCTCAACCAACCTTCTATCACAAATATCACCTTCAACAAACGCATAATTTGATTGGTTTTCAATTTCTTTTAAATTCCTTAAATCTCCTGCATAGGTTAATTTATCTAAATTGACAATTTTAACAAAAGGGTTTTGTTTTACTAAGTAAATTATAAAATTAGAACCTATAAAACCGGCGCCTCCTGTTATTAAAATTGTCATTTAATTTAATGTTTCTGACTGACTTTTCAAGAATTTAGCAAAACCAATCATTGAAAAAACCAGTAAGGTTGCTAAAAACAAAACAATTGGTAAAATAATCTTCTTTTTGTCTGTCCATTTACTTATATCATATCCAGAATTTGGAAAACCTGCCAATATATTTACTACATTTTTCTTCTCAACTAAAGCTTCGTTAATTTTCAACCTTTGATTTTCCAATTCTAATCGCTTTTCTATAATTTTAGATTCATCAACAATAAGATTGGTTGATTCTGCATTTCCCATGTAAAGGTTCGTTCCAGAATTAGGAATCTGCTGTTTTTTAGCCTCACTAATTCTAATCTTTAAATATTCTCCTACTAAAGAATCTGTTTTTTCCAACTGGGTCACTAAAACTTTATCTTTGAGGTTTAAATTTAATTTATTTACTTCAAGCAATTCTTGCAAATAAGGGTTTCCAGAAAGTTGATCTGTAAACGCCTTTTCTATTTTCTTATAAATATTTTTGTCTGTTGAGGCTACCCCAATTCTATGAATTTTAAAATCATATGGCGTCAGAGATTCTCTATATCTATCATAAGTCATTTCTAACCTTGAAATGGAGTCTAAACGACTATAAAATGTAGAATACTTTTCAGCTATGTTATTTTCATCCAAATCAGGCTCAATGTAAAATCCTTTTAATTTTGAAGCTTCACTTGCAGAGATATCAAATAGTTTCGCTAATTCTAAAGTATCCTTATCTACAGAAGCTAATTGATGTAACTGTTTTAAATTTTCATAAACTTGTCGAGCTGAATTAAAATTGGTTTCAATAAACATATTTGCTCCATATAGTTTATCAGAGCTTTTGTCTATAACAAACCCTATTAAACCCCCTAACACCAACGCTGCAGCATACCATACAAATCGTTGATATATGTGTATAAAGAGTAATAAAACAACTTTGTAAATTCCAATAAAAATATTGCCTATGAACTTAAAAAACCTATCAAAAGCATTACCTATAAGTTTAAATAGTTGTCCTAAATCTACCTCTTCAGACTGTTGAGAATCTTTTTTACTCATAATTATATAATGTTAGTTTAAAATTTGTTCTAAAATGGTTCTTGTAATTAAATAGGTGGGTTTAACGCCTGTTGTACCTAAACCTCCTGAAGCTAACGTTGCCCCAGTTTCTAAGGGGTTATCACTGGCATAATAAGCGTATCTTACTTTTACATCAGACGATATACTGCCTCTTACTTTTGAAGCTGCTTGAATCGCTTTTTGGTAATGTGCCCCCTCCATTTCCAAACCAATGACTTGCCAAGTAGAGTTGTAAAAGAACTTTAAAATATCCTTGTTTTGAAGTGAAGTCCCCAAAACAGTAATCATAGCGCCTTCATAAACATCTATGCCTTGCCCTTCTAAATCTGCTTTTTTAAGTTCATTTTCAAAAGGATAATTGTCTGCGGTTCCTTCAAAAATATGTGCCGATGGAATCATAATATCGCCTTTACCTCCCTCTAAAATACCTGCTTTACCCATTATTGAAATCGATTCTGCATTCAAAAGAATATTTTCTTTTTTCTTTTTGTAGGGTTTTAAAAGCTCATCAATGGTTTCATAAGCCTGTTCACCAAAAGCATAATCCATTACTAATATAACAGGTTTCTTTTCTTTTAAAAGATCTACATTAACTTTTATATCGACTTTTGAGGTGTCTATTTTACTAGTATCAAAAATTTGTACATCAATATTAGCACCAGACACGTCTTTTATATAAGTCATTCCATTTCGCAACGCAGTGGCATTTACTTTATTGCGTAAAACTATATTTTCCTTTTTGCTTAAAGACTCATACGTTTTAAAAATATCTACTTTAGATTCTGATGTTTTTAATATTGAATGTGCAAAAATAGTATTCATAACACTATGCATATTTGCACTTATAATATGAATGGGGCGTTCTATTAAATTATTTTTAAATAAAATATCTTTGATATTATTGGCCCAAATTTCTCCATGAATATGATGTCCAATACGCTCTCTGAGTACAGGGCTAAATGTTATGGTTCTCTTATTATCATTAACCTGTTCTTCAATAGCTAATTTCCCTAACCAATACACAATGTGTAATAATCTTTCTGGTTGTTTAGCTGTAGAAAATTCACTATAGACCTCTTTGATTTCATTAAAAGTACGACCTAAAATATAGGCTACATGCGTAATGGCTACCTCTCTTTCTTCACTTGTTAACTTCTTTTTAGAAAGAACTGCTTTTTCCAATTTTACCCAATCTCTAGTTGTAAGACCTTCATCGTTTATTAAAACTCGATTACTTATTTTATGGGATTCAATAAAAAGAAAGGTTAAATGGGTTAGAATATCGTATATCTCAGAACGTCCTCTGGTTATTTCAATATTCATTTGCTCACTATCAATTCTGTAGCAATTTCTGCGTCTTTTTTCAGGGATGATTGGTTTAAAATGAGAATCGGCGTAACCCTCATCGCTAGTGAGATTAATATAAGTGCACTCTTCTATACCTTCAGGAAGTCTATCTATAACATAGAGCAAACCTTCTAATTCGGCTTTCTCGTCACCAATAGACCCGTAAATCTCAGGCCTTAAAAGTAGTAATGAATTCCGAAGCATTTCACCCGAAACACCCATGGGTTTGTAGAAACCACGAATAAATAAATGCCGCATGGTAATATACATCCTTTCAATAGCATTCGAGCTCTCTTGAGCCCTCGTTCTTTCGTGATGTTTTTTATTACTCATTTGCGCTTTTTTCAGTGCCAAAAGTACGTTATTTTTTTCATTTAAAAATTCATGAATACTAAATGAAAAATTGCGTATTGACAGAGTGTTTACATAATTGACGCTAAATTTCGTATCTTTTTATTTGAACATAATTTAGTTCTTTTAAAGAAAAATGGAGATATTATTTGATTTAATACGTGTATGGAAAGTCTTCAACTATTTTCCTGTCATTTGATAGTCTAGGTAACTTGTTTTGCCCTCCTAATTTACCGATAGATTTCATGTAGTTTTTAAAACCACCTTTCTTTACTCTAGTAATTTTGAGGGTTTGAAGTACCTTGCCTTCAATTAAATCAAAATAATACACATTTTGTTTTTGAAGCGATGCATCAATTTTTTGGGCAAAAGCTAAAATATCCTCTGGTTCTTTTTCAAACTCAATGAACCACTCGTGATATGGTAATCCCTCTACTGGATTTATTTGAGGCACAACCGTAAATTCTGTTACACTTACATCTGCATTAGTCGTTGCTTCTTGCATAGCTTGTTCCACCTCCTTACCTATAACGTGCTCTCCAAATGCAGAGATAAAATGCTTTATACGTCCTGAAACAATAACACGATATGGCTCTATTGATGTAAACTCAACCGTGTCACCAATATTATAGGCCCAAAGCCCTGCATTTGTTGAAATTATCATCACGTAATTAACTCCAATCTCAACATCTTTAATAGTGATTCGTTTAGGGTTTTTCTTGAAGAACTCATCGGCTTTGACAAACTCATAAAAAATGCCAGAGTTTAACTGAAGTAGCATGCCTTTTTTATGTTGAGTATCTTGAAATGCAAAAAATCCCTCGCTGGCAGGATATAATTCAATACTATCAACTTGGCGTCCTATTAGACTTTCAAACTTAGACCGATACGGTTCATAATTAACTCCCCCGAATATGAATAAATTGAAATTCTTAAAAATATCTCCAACAGGTTTTCCAGTTTTTTGAACTAATTTTTCAAAATACATCTGAACCCAAGAGGGTATCCCAGAAATTACCGTCATATTTTCTGGCAAAGTTTCTTCAACTATAGCATCTACTTTGGTCTCCCAATCTTCAATGCAATTGGTTTCCCATGAAGGTAGTCTGTTTTTTTGCAGATACTTAGGTACATAATGTGCTACAATACCAGAAAGCCTCCCCAATTTTATACCATTCTTTTCATTTAAAATAGGGCTTCCTTGAAGGAAAATCATCTTGCCGTCAACAAATTTGGTGTTCCCTGTTTCATGAATGTACATTAAAATAGCATTTCTAGCAGCCTTAACATGACTGGGCATACTCTCTTTTGTTATAGGGATATATTTAGCTCCCGAAGTAGTCCCAGATGTTTTTGCAAAATAAAGAGGTTTTCCTTTCCAAAGGATATTCTCTTCTCCGGCTACCACCTTTTCCACATAAGGCTTTAAAGCCTCGTAATCTCTTACAGGAACCCTTTTAACAAAATCTTCATGTGAATTGATACTTACAAAATCATGATCTTTACCAAATTGGGTGCTTGCTGCTGTAGCAATTAATTCCTGAAAAACTTTTTGCTGAGTCTCAATGGGGTTTTTAGACCACTTAGCAATGCTTTTATAAACACGTTTTGCAAATGGTTTTGCGAGTGCAGATTTTATTGATAGCATTATTTAAAATCTATAAAATTTGTTGGATTGATAGGATACCCATCATTCCATAGTTCAAAATGTAAATGAGGTCCTGTTGAAAGTTCACCTGTATTTCCAGCCATAGCAATAACTTCTCCAGCCTTCACCAAATCGCCTTGCGATTTTGTTAACGATGCATTATGCTTGTAGACCGAAATAAGTCCGTAACTATGTTCTAAAATAATCACATAACCTGTAGCCACAGTCCATTCAGAGAAAATAACAACGCCATCGGCAGTGGCTTTAACAGGCGTGTCCTTGGACACAACAATATCAACTGCATAATGTTTTTCTTCTAGGTTATAATGCTCACTAATAGTTCCGCTTACGGGTGGAAATAATACAAAATTGGTTGCTGTGGTAGCTAACTCAAATAGATTATATTTATCTTCTTTATCTACCTTTTCTCTTAAAATGGAATCTTCTGCTGTTGGAGCTAAATCTACTTCACTAGCTTCTAATTTCACAGCTTCAATTATAGAATCTTTATTAAAATCTGCAGCACTTACATCTCCTTTTAGTACTTTTTTTATCGAACCGTAATACAGTTCATTCATAGCAATGATACGTTGCAGCGAATCAGTTTTAAAACTAAGTTCTGTTGCCTTATTTTTTAACGCTGTTGACGAATATCCTGGGATATATTCTCGTAATGGTGTAAATGCAATGATAAGATAGGTAATCGTTATAAGAAATAAAGCCGACAAAGCCCCCAACACAAATACGTTTAGCCTTGTTAGTTTAAAAGATAAGCGCTCCTCAAAAGTATGCTCATTAAGAATAACAAGCCTGTACTTATCAAGTAATTTCCTTTTAATCCTTTTTGGTTCCTTTTTTCTTTTCATTGAAAGCAAAAATAAAGAATTTTATGGCAAGACATCTTATGCAAATACTAAAGTTATACTTTAAACGATATTATTAAACTATAATTATTAACTTTGCTTTTTAAATTGATTATTATGAGTTTATATATGTTACCGTTAGCTATTGGACCTTGGCAAATAGCACTGATTGTTGTTGTTGTTTTGTTGTTGTTTGGAGGTAAAAAAATTCCAGAATTGATGCGTGGTTTAGGTAGTGGAATAAAAGAGTTTAAAGATGCCAGCAAAGAGGAGAATGATGAAACTAAAGGAAAAGAATAAAATTTTATTTTTTATATCGAAAAGCCAGCGCGTTGCGCTGGCTTTTTTTTTGTGTTACTTTATTGTTGAAGATTACTCAATCTTAACAGATTTTATAATTGATTCTAACTCCAGCATGTAATTACGCTTTTCTACTGAGGGAGCAAACACGAAACCTTCGATACCGACCCAACGTTTATTAACTTTATCCTCTATGGTATAATTTATAAAAGGCCCTCCCATAAAATCATTTGTTAATTCCCAAATACCCTTAGTTTCATAGGCAGGTTTGTTATCTACTATGGTTTCTGCGTGGAAAGGCGTATAGGCATCCTCTGTTACCATAAAAGAACTTATTTTATTACCGTTAGCATCAACTGTTTCATCTAAGCGCCCTTTAAAATATGCTTGCCCAATAGAGTCTCTAATTTTTATTATTTGAGTTACAGTGCTATCGTTTCGCTTTAAAGCCCCATAAGGCAAATCGTAAATCATGATATGGGCATGCCCTGTGGTAATATTTTTTCTAAACCAAAATAGATTATCTTCACTTTTAGCTAAATCATAAATTGATGGAAACTGAATGGTTAGCCCTAATTTTTCTTTTATTTTAGTAACGTAATGATGTGGTGATTTAGCCATCTGGCGCTGCCTTTCTTCAATTTCCATGGCTCTAAATGTATTTACTATTTTTTCAGCATTTTCTGAGATTACATCAATCACATCTTGTTTACTTTTACCTGAAACTGTAATGACTTTTTGTGGTTTGGCATAAACATTTTCCATTATATCCATTCCTGAATTTCCATCCATCTCTACCTTTAAAATAGTTCTGTTCTTTGTTACAAATCCTGAAAAAACGGAAGGTGGAATCTGACTCAATGTAAACATGGGTTCGTCCTGCGGAAGTCCGTAAACAATTTGAGTTAGCACTTCTCTAATGGCTTCCCCAACACTACCATTCCATAAGTCATTTTCTACAACTACGGAAACATGATTTATATTACCGCTGGAGTCAAAAAGAAATTTGTCAGACGCACTGTTTTTGTCTTTACATGACAATACTAGCAACAAAACTATGGCCGATAAAAAGATTTTTCTCATCTGTATTTTATAATTTTAAAAGGAATTAACCTTTGGATATTTTAAGTTTCATTCCAGGTTTTAGGTTATTACCACTAATACCATTCCAATCTCGAATATTTTGAACAGAAACTCCAGAAAATTTTTGTGAAATGCTCCATAAAGAATCTCCATTCTTTACTGTGTAGATAATTACGTCTTCAGAAAGTGGTTTAGTAATGGTTTTCTTTTTGGTTGATGAAGAAGACGAAACCACCTGAGGTGTATAAGGTTTGCGCGGGTAAATTGTAAGTCTTTGACCAATTTGCAAATCATTATTTCTTAGTCCATTCCATTGTTTAATTTGGCTAACTCTAACGCTGTAGCGTCTTGCAATTTTGCCTAAGTAATCACCAGATTGTACTTTGTAACGTACTCTATCTGTAGCATTAAAAAACTGTGGCAATGGCTTTTCTCTTTTTGCAAATTCTTCCTTAACAAAAGCATATATTTTTTCTTCATTATTTACAAAAGTACCTACAACATCTCGTGGAAGTCTTAAATAATAATGCTCTCCTTTTATAACTGGAATAATATCTAATTTATAGGAGGGGTTTAAAAATTGAAGTTGCTCTACCGGTGTACCCGTAACTTCGGAAACTTGATCTAGAGTAATCATATTTTTAACTAGAACAGTATCTGTTTCTGTTAATGTAAACTCAGGCTTTATTTTTTTAAAACCATGCGCTTCAGCGTATTCAAATATGTACATATTAGCTAAAAAGGCGGGCAAATATCCTGCTGTTTCTCTTGGTAAATTATGCCTGATGTTCCAATAGTTTTTATAACCTCCCGAACGACGAATAGCCTTAGTTACATTGCCTGGACCCGAATTGTATGCCGCCAGAGCCAAATCCCAATCGCCAAATATTTCATAAAGTTTGGCTAGGTATTTAGTAGCTGCTTTGGTTGATTTTATAGGATCACTTCGTTCATCAACATAACTACTCACATCTAGGCCATACATTTTACCTGTGCTAAACATAAACTGCCACAACCCAGTTGCACCAACTCTGGATTTTGCTTTAGGTTTTAAGGCAGATTCTACAATAGCTAAATATTTTATTTCTAAAGGAATATTGGCATTATCTAATTCACGTTCAAACATTGGGAAGTAGAAATGACTTAAGGTTAATAACCTTTGTATTAAATCTCTTCGGTGTTTCAAATAGGACTTAATAACACTTTCTAAAGAGGGGCTATACTCAACATTAAAAGGTGTTCTGGCATTAAGCGCTTCTAACCTTGCTTTTAAAGTATCTGTGGGCAGTTCTGGATACTCAACGTCTTTAAAATCTAATTCTGAAACTGTTTTATAAATGGTATCAAACAGATTATTACTGTAAAGTTCCTGAAGCCATTTTTCGTCTATATTAGCAGCTAATTCATGGTCCTCTAGCTTCTTAATATCTATACTATCTGTAACCGTTTCAATTGGTTTAACAATTTGCTTCCCATAAACCAAGGTGTCCTTTACTACAAATGATAACGAATCTATCTCATTTTGTGCAAGAGACAGACAAAATGAAAAACTAAATAAAAATGTAAGTATATAAAAACGAAAAGCCATAGTATCTATTCTATATGAATGATAGTATGGCTAAATTCGTGTTTTTTGCGGTAAATAAAAAATTTGATTCCTTAAGTTGTAAAATCTTTTATTTTTATAAATGCGTTAGCGATTGAAGCAAGTTACCCTGTCTACCTGCGTTATCGCAAGCTAGCGTGTAATGCTTAAAGTACGACCCTGAAATTGTTTCAGGGAAGGCCTTAAAAAATTACTCTAAAATAGCTGCAATTCCTGGAAGTGTTTTGCCTTCTAAGCTTTCTAGCATAGCACCGCCACCTGTACTTACATAACTTACCTTATCTTGAAAACCAAATTGCTTAACTGCCGCTACAGAATCTCCACCGCCTACAAGAGAGAACGCTCCATTTTTAGTAGCCTCAGCTATTGAATTTCCTAAATCTATGGTACCGCCAGCAAAACTTTCCATTTCAAAAACTCCAAGAGGACCGTTCCAAAGAATGGTTTTAGATTCTTTAACTACTTTATCAAAAATTGCTCTTGATTTTGGTCCAGCATCAACACCTTCCCATCCATCTGGAATGGCATTAATATCACATATTTGCGTATTGGCATTGTTACTAAAATCATCTGCAGCAATAGTATCTACCGGAATATGTACTTGTACATTTTTTTCTTTGGCTTGCTTTAAAATATTTAAAGCCAATTCTAGCTTATCATCTTCACAAATTGAATTACCAATGCTTCCGCCTTGGGCTTTAACAAAAGTAAATGCCATACCTCCACCAATAATTAAATGGTCTACCTTATCTAAAATATTTTCTATAATAGTAATTTTTGATGACACTTTTGCTCCACCCAATATGGCTAAAACAGGTTTTTCTCCTGTTTCCATTACTTTTTTAATACTTTCTATTTCTTGTGCTAATAAACTTCCAAAGCATTTGTCTTTTGGAAAAAACTGTGCTACAATAGTAGTTGATGCATGGGCTCTGTGCGCCGTACCAAAAGCATCGTTTACATATATGTCTCCTAATTTAGAAAGCTTTTGTGCAAAGTCAACATCACCTGCTGTTTCCTCTTTATAGTAACGTAAGTTTTCTAATAGTAAAACTTGACCTGGCTCTAAACTTGCCGCTGCAGCCTCTACATCTTCACCAATACAATCTGGTACAAACTTAACTTCTACACCTAAAACATCTTGTACTTTTTCGACAATATGCTTTAATGAAAACTCCTCTTGAAATCCTTTTGGACGCCCAAGATGCGACATTAAAATACAGCATCCACCATCCTCTAAAATTTTAATAATGGTTGGTTTTGCCGATATAATTCTGGTAGCATCAGTAACTTCAAATTTTTCATTCAAAGGCACATTGAAATCTACACGTATTAAGGCTTTTTTATTTTCGAAATTAAAATCGTTTAGAGTCTTCATTTTTATAATATTAACTTATTAATTCAACAAAAGTAACTAATTAAACTGCACCAAAAAATGTCTTTTTTAACGAAAACGTTTGAAGTCGTAAAGATTTTTTAAAAAGTTATTTTTTGTGATGTTAATGACTAAAATAATTAAGAACATCTTAAAACAAATTTCAATAAAAAAAACCGTCAAACTTGAGTTTAACGGTTTCATAAAATTAAATAATTTCCTAATTGTTTACCTTTTGATAATTTTTGATGATTGAACTATACCTTCAGATACTATCTTCATTATATAAATTCCAACAGGATAATTTGTTAAGTCAACAGAATATTGTTTCGATTTGAGCTTTCGCCTCATTAATTCCTTTCCTAATAAATTATAGATAGATATTTCATCTAAAACCACATTAGCCTTAAAATTAACATGATTTCTAGTTGGATTTGGACCAAAAGAAAACCCATTAATTAAACCGTCTTTATTGGATAAAGTTGCTGTTTCAATCTCAAATTTATCAAAACCTAAATACTCATTTCCGTTTTGATACACCACTAATCTCATTCTTACATAATCATGCCCCGAAGGGATATTGTAATTAAATTTATTCCATCCACGTGAATTAAAATTTCCGTTAGAGGTTGTTTTGAATACATCTTCTTTAAAGTCTGCAGAATTCCAATCTGTAGCATTATCATATCTTAATTCATAATAGATATAATCTCCTTTATCTAAACCTACATATTGCACTTGAAAAGACAATTCTGCTTCTAATCCGCCTAAATAAATACTATCAAAAGTCAGAATATGTTCTGGTGAAGCTTGACCTGTTATCTGCTCAGAGTATTCATTATCTAAATCACGTCCTGCTAAAAAACTTGATCCAGAATGCGGTCCTGAAATTCTACCATTAGCTCCAGACTGATTTCTCCAAACATCTGTCCCACTATTATTAAAATAAAAAGGGATGTTAGATGAATAGTTCCAATTATCCTCCTCTTTGTTATCAAAGCCTTGTTTAGCAGACTGTGCATTTAAATAAAATACACAAACAAGAAAAATTACGAATGAAATAGTAGTTCTTTTCATGGCGTTTTAATGTTAAACAATTAAAAACTAATAGATTAATGAGGGACTCAAACTTATTACAAAATACAATCACCCCCTATTATATTCGATAATTAGCCTTTTATTTAGGTCTATTACATAAACCATTAGCTTTTCTACTATATTTGTTCTATGCTTTTCAAAGATGTTTTAGGACAAGAACATATTAAAAATCATCTTACTCAGAGTGTGGATAATGGAAGGATATCACATGCTCAATTGTTTGTTGGTAATGAAGGCTCAGGCACTTTACCTATGGCCTTGGCCTATGCTCAATACATATTGTGTAATAACAGGCAAGGTGAAAATAATACAGGAAATGAAGCTTGTAACTTGAAGTTTCAAAATTTATCGCATCCAGATTTACATTTTGCTTTTCCTGTAACGACTTCAGAAAAGGCTAAAAAACACCCTGTTTCCAGTCATTATCTTGAAGAATGGCGCCAACTGTTAAAAGAACAACCTTACGGAAATCTTTTTGATTGGTACAAACTATTGGGAGTGGACAATAAACAAGGGCAAATTGGTGTTGATGAAGCTCAAGATATTATAAAAGCATTATCACTTAAGGCCTATGAAGGAGGTTATAAGATTATGCTTATATGGATGGCCGAAAAAATGAATAGCGCCTGTGCTAATAAACTTTTAAAACTTATTGAAGAACCACCAAACAAAACTATTTTTTTACTTATTGCTGAAGACGAAGAGCAAATAATTAATACTATTAGGTCACGTTGTCAAGTTTTGCATTTTCCCCCCTTAGCTGAAAACGTTATAAAGGAAGCTCTGTTGGAAAATTATCAAGTAGACGAAGCAGTGGCCACTAAAATAGCACATCAAGCTAATGGTAATTATAATAAAGCTTGCGATTTAGTGTATCAAGACTCTGAGGACATTCAGTTTGAAGAATGGTTTATTTTTTGGGTTCGTAGCGCTTTTAAAGCAAAAGGCAATAAAGCTGCTATTCATGATTTAATTTCTTGGAGTGAGAATATTGCTAAAACAGGTCGGGAAACCCAAAAACAATTTTTACAATTTTGCATCGGCTTTTTTAGGCAAGCACTTTTGTTGAATTATAACGCTTCAGATCTGGTGTATTTAGAACCTAAAACAGAAGCGTTTAAACTAGAAAAATTTGCACCTTTTATTCATGGCAATAATATTTTAGAAATAAGTAATGAATTACAAGACGCTATATACCATATTGAACGAAATGGTAATTCTAAAATAATCTTAACCGATTTATCCATAAAACTTACACGTTTGCTTCATAAAAAATCTGCATAGATGAAGCTAGCTTTAAAAAAGTGGTTCGTAATTGTAAATCCTACTTCTGGAAACAATACAGCTAAAAAATTATGGCCAGAAATTAAGCGTCTCCTTACACATTATGAGTTTGATGTTGACTATGCGTTTACAGAATATGAAAGACACAGTATCAAGCTTACTCATAAAGCCCTAGAACTTCACTACAAAAATATTATTTGTGTAGGTGGTGATGGCACTCTACACAATATTGTAAATGGGATTATGACTCAAAATTATTTCCCCACGTCTGAAATATATGTTGGAGTCATTCCCATAGGAACTGGAAATGATTGGGTAAGAACATTTAAAATCTCTAGTCATATTGAATCTGCAATCAAAACTATAAAAAAAGGTCATGTATTAACCCAAGACATTGGGATGATTAATTTTATAACCGGCACAAACTCTCCTGAATACTTTATAAATCTTGCCGGTACTGGTTTTGATGGATTTGTGGTTTCTAAAGTAGCCAAAATGAAATACTTGGGAAAGGTAGCTTACCTGATTGGGGCTCTTGTTAGTCTGTTTTCGTTTAAAAATTTCAACTCTAAGGTAACCGTTAATAATGAAAACGTTTCTGGAAAAACATTAATGATACTTATAGGGTTGTGTAAATATTCTGGTGGAGGCATGCAATTAACTGATAATCCGAATCCTTTTGATGGAAAGTTTGATGTAAGTATAGCCCAAAACTTAAACAAATTTGAAATTATAAAAAATATTCCCAAACTATTCAATGGAAAAATTACTCACTACAAAAAGGTGAAAACTTATAAAACTAGTAGACTAAAAGTGGTGTTTAAAAATACGCTCCCTTTTGTTCAGGCAGATGGCGAGTTAATAAGTGAAGGGAATTTTGAAGTAAAAATTATTGAAAAAGCATTTTCTTTTTATGGCTAAAAATCCATTCTGAACAATAAATTAGGGGTTATCCCTATTGATGATTTATTCACTTCCCTTAAAGCATCTTCATTACTAGCGCCTTGCCTTCTTTCATAAGTCCTGCTCAATAAATTACTTTTATTGTAAATATTTAATATGGAAAAACCTATCTTACCTTTCCAGTTATCTTTATTAGAGACATTAAAGGTATATGTGGTTGATAGATCAAGCCTATGATAATCTGGTAAACGAGCTCCATTAACTTCATCATATTCAATTTGAGGGCCGTCTGGTGTATCAATAATACCAGTTGCTTTAGTATACGGAATTCCTGTTCTTATATTCCATCCTAATGAAACATTAAAATGGTTCCACTCATAAGTATGAGACCAAGTAAGTTGATGTGTTATATCTGAGTTTCCAGAAAACTCCTCTCCACTATTTATGTAATCAAAAGAGAAGTCATTGTTTACATAAGAATAACTCAACCAAGTCCTATAGTTTTGTATTCTCTTCTTAATTAAGACATCCATCCCAAAAACTTCACTTTCTCCTTTTGAAAAGAAATTATCTGAAATTTCAAAACCCAAAGTGTAAGATGTTAGTCCATTAATTTTTTTGTAATAGGCTTCAATATCAATGTTCCATCCCCTTTTACCAAATATAAATCCAGATGTAAATTGTTTGCTTTTTAAGACAGGAATTTCTCCATCTTCAGATAAAACCCAAATTTGATCTTCCAATCCAAACTCCTGAGTATTAAATTCAACCACTTGACTCACTGCCTGATGCAAGGTCTCACCAGAAACCTTATACTTTAATGAAGATGAAAGGCGTGTTTCAAACTGTACCCTTGGCTCAACAAAAAATTGATTTAAAACCGAAAAATAGTTGGTTCTCAACCCTGCGTTTAAGAGCCATTTATTAGATCTCTTATATTGATAATCTAAATAAAGAGCGTGGGTGTTATTTGTATTCTCATTAGATTCATTAAAATCTTCTTCAGGACTTTCACTGTCTGTAAAACTAAGACCATAGTTGACTTTATTTGAAGAAAATTCATACCCAACACCTAAAGTAGTTGGTTCATTTAATTTTAAATTAGTGTTATACGAAAACCCAAAATCATCAATAGTATTTAACTTTCTTAATTCATCACTAAATTCATCTGTGATACTGTTACCTCCTACATACTCTAAATCAAATTTTGAATAGTAAGCGTTGAAATCATGAGAAAATGAATTATTAAAATTATGTTTCCAATTGAGGCTACTTCCTTGATTTGTTATCTCTAATTTATCATTTGATGCTTCGTCAAACTCTTCAATTAGAAAACCGTAATCTAGTTTATTGTTAGTAAACAAAGTGCTTACAGATAGCTGATTATTTTTATTTGGCTTAACTAAGGCCTTTATTGTAAAATCTCTAAAGTTAAAAACATCTTTGGTGGTTAATACTTCATCATCTTCAAAAACCTTATTACCTTCAGAAATTTTAGTTTCCTGAAAAACACGCTTTGAAAGATTTCTAAAAGTTTCCGTATCAAAAATATCTGTTATTGATCGTCTTGCCGATGTTATAATAGCCGCTTGATTACTAATTGGAGCTTTTAAATAAATGTCGGCATGAGTCATATTTAAACCAGCGCCTCCTTCTATTTTGTTTGGAATGTCATTATCTGATGTTATATCTATAACACCAGATATTCTATTGCCATACTTTGCTCTTGTTCCACTTTTATAAAGTTTAATTTCCTCTGTTATATAGGGATTAAATGCTGATATGGTACCGAAAAAATGCCCAGAATGATACATTTTTATACCATCCCATAATATCAAATTTTGATCAGGTGTTCCTCCTCTTATGTATAAACCTGAAGCAGTCTCTGTGGGGCTTTGAACCCCCGGTAGCAATTGAATGCTTTGTAAAACATCGGGTTCTGTTAAACCAGGAAGAATCCCTAGTTTATTGGGTAGTAAAGAAATGGAAGCGTCATCTTTTTTTTTACTTATTCCAGTGGTTAAGTACTCTTTTATAAGTACCTCTTGCAGTTGTTGGGTGTCTGTTATTCTAGTTTTTCTTGGTTTAACTGTATAATATCTTCTAGATTGCTTTCTAAAAACTACTGTGGCTTTTTCTTCAAGAATTAGTAAAATCTCATCAAGAGTGGCATTTTCAATGTTTAAACTAATAGTTTTATTGTTTATGAGATCTGAATTATAGGAAAATTTAATATCAAATTTCTCTTCTATATCTTGAAAAACTTTAACTAATGCGACATCAGAATAATCTAAGGAAACTTTCTCTTGGGCAAATAGGTTTAATGAGAAAAGGACAAAGACAAAGGTTAATAACTTGATGTTCATTTATACTTAATTCAAGAAGGGGCTCCTAAAAATATAAATTTAGGACGATTTTGCTAAAATAAGTATAATTTAACTATTGTTTTGAATTAAGTACAATAATTCCTTTTTCATTGTTAACAGTGTAAGACAAATTCATTGGTGCTGATACGGTCCTTAATGCTAAACTTAAATCTGTATGCGTAAAGGCTCCTGTAAATCTCTTATCTAAATCAATATTTGAAGTATCGAATGTGATTTGAAATTGATTTTCTAAAGCTACTAACACTTGAGAGATTGGCGCGTTGTAAAATGTACTTTCTCCAGCTAACCAATTAGGTTCATTTAAAGTAAAGTTCCATTCTTCAAGACTTTTGTTTATAACTCTAACAGCTTCTCCAGGTAAAAGTATGATAGCCTTTTTCAATGAATTACTAGTAACTCTTACTTTTCCTTCCATGCATTGTACTTCAAAATAAGTATCTCTAGAGATTACATTAAATTCAGTTCCTAATACTTCTACAATACCTTCATTTGTCAAAACCTTAAAAGATTCTCCTTTTTCAACATCAAAAAAGGCTTCGCCTTCTAACTCTAAAGCTCTGTTTGATTTCCAATTTAAAGTCTTATAATATAAATGGGAGTTGGCATTTAATTTTACTTCAGAATTATCCGGAAGTACAACTGCTAATTGTTCACTAAATCCTGTAGTGAAATGAGACTGCATGTTCATAACATAGAACATACCCAAGGCAACAACCACCACAGCGGCAGCATAAGCCCAATTAGGAATTAGTTTTATTATTGGAGTCTTGGAAGTTTTGGGCTTCGCGCTCGTTTGTTCTCTGAGCTTGTTTAATAACGCTTGACTGTTAAAAGTAGGAGCTTTTAGTGTTTGGGACGCATCATTAATCTTTTTAAGAACAGGATAATCTTCTGAGTTTTCAAATTTTTTAAGCTCTTCTTTAGAAAGTTCTCCAGCAATCCATCGAGCTAAAAATTCGTCTTCTTTGATAAATTTTTCCATTCTAATTAAAGTTCTTATAATTATAAAACAGTTGATTTTGGTTTTACCCTACTTTTATATTTTCCCAAATTGTTTTCTTAGCGTAACTAGAGCTAAACTCATTCTTTTTTCAACTGCTTTTAAACTTACTCCCGTTATTTCAGCAATCTCAGAATATTTCTTTTTATCTATTCTACTTAACAAAAAAACTTCACGTTGCTTTTCTGGTAAATTAGCAATAGCTGTTTTAAGTTTTTGCATGAATTCCTGCTCTTCTAAAATAAACTGAGGTGTTTCATTACTCACTTTATTTATTTGAGTATTTTGATGCTCTAATACAATTTTCTTATGAGCCACTTCATTTAGAAAAATATTTCTGGCCACTGTATATAAAAACGACTTCGCCTTATCAAAAACAACTTTTGAACAATTATTCCATAGCTTTATAAAGGCATCCTGAACAATATCTTCTGCTTGTTGCTCATCACCACATTTATAATATATATAATTATAAAGCGTTTTGGAGTGCGTATTAAATAGGTACTCATAGGTTACTTTTTCACAAACAGATTTGGTTTCGCTACTCATAGAAAGTAAAAGCTTTTTTTTCAAATTTAAAAAAATTAAAGATAGTAGGTAGGGTGTTTTGATTTTAAACTGTTTAATATATAAACTAGGGCACTAAAGCCCCAAATAGTGTTCCTAGTTTGCCCCAAAACCCCAAATTTATAATTCTCTTACCTACGTTGTAATGGTTTAGTATCATGTCTTAATAATGGTTTTAAGATTTGGTTGATTAAACTTAAAAGTTAAGTTACATGATACTTTCAAGTTAAAACTTGAATATGGTTGAGTTAGCTAATTTGTGCCAAAGCGTGTTCCCCAAATCTATAAGTCTTTGTCACAAATTTGCAGCTTAAAATGAATCATCAATTTACAGGTACAATAATTATGACTTTATTAACGTCGTATTTCGTGAGTAAGAAGGAAGAATTGAAAAATACAAGTGATGCTGTACTAAGTTTATCCAAGGGCAAAGATTTAAACGGTTCTCCTGTTTTTGATTTATGGATTTATAGAAATGGTCAAATTACTTATAATGGCATTGAAAATGTAGATAAAATAGGAATACATAATACCTATATACCTTTAGACATTGTAAAAAAGATTACAGAATACACTTCGATTATAAGCCCCAAGGAAACAGGAGATAATAAAGGTAGAGACAATTCACTTAACATTGTTAAATACAACAATCGGATGCTTGTTTATCAACCATCTAAAGCCAAAGGAAATTTACAAGAATTAAATACACTTTTAGAGAATATAGCAAATAGCATATAAATATTAAAAATGACAATTAAAAGAAGAATGAGGGTTCGTACTTTTATTGTTAACCTCTGCTAATTAAATTTAGCAGGGGTTTTTTTTGTTTTAAAGAACAATAATCTATAAAAAAAACCTCTTTTAATTGCTTAAAAGAGGTTAATTTTTTGATTATTAATTCCTTGAGTTATTTTTTATTATACTCTACATCTAATGCTTCCAAGATAGTTTGAGTTAAATTGTTTTCATCAGTACCATATAATACTGAAGAAGCACCATCGCTAGTACCTAAAATGTAAGTATAACCATTTGCTTTCCCGTAGTCTTTCACAAAGTCTTTTACTTTACTAATTAAAGAATCTATTTCAGTCTGAAATGCTTGTGATATCTGTTGCTGCTCCAATTGAATTTTCTGTCCTAACAACTGTTCTTTTTGTTGTATTTCTTGAGATAATGCTTGAAGCTTAGACTGAGACATTTTCTGTGCCTTCAACTGAGCCTCTTTAAGTTCTATCTGATAAGCAGCTATCATACTATCTCTTTTCTTATTAAAGGCATCTTCTCTGCCTTTAAATTTAGCTTCTAAATCTTTCTTTTCCTGAATCTCATTTATTAGTGTTGAATTATCAACGAAACCAATCTTTTGTTGTTGGCAAGAAGTAAATACTACTACAACAAAAAGTGCGAAAAAAATATATTTCATTTTTAAAATTTTTTAGTCGGACAAATGTAATAAACAAAACTATTCGAAATACTTAAATTAAGCTCGAACTAAGACAATAACTAAAACTTATAACGAAATAAAAGAACTATCGATAACAATTATTGATTAAGAATTGAAATAAAGCGTTTTAAGCGTCTTTAAAATTCACACTGAACACATCAATAACAATAATACCAAAACTTGAAATAATGGCTTCAAAAATCGTTTTTAGATATTTTTAATGATATAAATTAAAGAAGATGCTTCTTTTGTCTTTAGTGCTTTCAAATTAGAGAGCGCTCCTATATAAAATCCTTTAATGACATTCATTTTATCAGTTTTATATTTTTCAGAAAGTAGACTCACATAAAAAGCATCAAACCACATGGGTTTTATTTTTATAACTTGCATTTTCATTTTTGAAAATAAACTAGAAACTGAAGACCTATTAAAATGCCAAAGATGTCTAGGTACATCATATGCCGCCCAAAATTCTTTATAGTATTTTGCATCATAGCTTTTAAAATTAGGTGCAGCAATAATTAAAACACCATTTGGTTTTAATAGCTTTTGAAAATTTTTTATTTGATTTTCAAGTTGTGGAAGGTGTTCTAAAACATGCCAAAGGGTAATCACATCAAAACTTGCTTCCTTTAGATCTGAGAAGAGCTTTTCAATTTCAAAAACCGAGTTTGGTGTTTTGGAGTTTGCAATGGCCCTAGCTTTTTCATTAGGTTCTATACCAAAAACAGTCCAACCATTTCTCTTAGCCATATATAAAAAATCACCTGTACCACATCCAACATCAAGTAAGTTTTTAGATTCTAAATGAAATGAATTAATTAGAATTACCTTTTTTTTAAGAGCTAATACTCGAACCCAATGATAAACTTTTTCGAATAAGTTGCGTTTAGAATCTGTGTGTGAAATGTAATCTTCACTCTTATAATATTCTTGTAATTTTTCTTTTTTAGGAGGTGGTGTAGTTTCTAAATAACCGTAAGTAGGATTTTGAATTAACTCAAATATTTCTCCCGAAACAGAATGGTCTTTTACAGTTAAAAAAACAGGCTTTCTATTCATTTATGATAAAATCTGAAACAGGATAGTTGTTTAAAAAAACTATTGTTCCACGTGGAACAATAACTCATGCTTTTAGTTTAACGCCCCATGTAAACCAACAAAACAGAAATGTCATTTGGTGAAACACCGCTAATTCTTGATGCCTGAGACACTGTTGTTGGTTGTACTTTTTTAAGTTTTTCTTTTGCTTCAAAACTCATTGACTTGATTTTAGAATAATCGAAATTCTCTGGTATTTTAACATATTCTAATCTATTAAGCTTATCAGCATTGTTCTTTTCTTTGGCAATATAACCCGAATACTTTACTTGTATTTCAGCCTGTTCAATCACTTCTCTGTCTAAATTATGTTCCTGAATATACTTTTCAACACTATGCACCTTCCTAACATCATCCATATAAATGTTTGGTCGTGCAAAAATTTTAAACAGTTTTCCAGACTGCTTTACTGGAGCAGAATTCTTTTGCTTTAATATCGGATTTATAATCTCTGGCTTAACACTAGTGCTTTCAAAAAACGACACAAACTTTTCAGCGCTTTCGTGCTTTTGCTCCATCCTTCTTAAACGTTTCTCAGATGCCAAACCTAATTTAAAACCTTTAGGTGTTAATCGTAAATCTGCATTATCTTGCCTTAATAATGTTCTATATTCGGCCCTTGAAGTAAACATTCGATAGGGCTCTTCTGTACCTTTGGTTATTAAATCATCTATTAAAACACCAATATAGGCCTCATCTCTTTTTAGAGTAAACGCTTCTTGTTCCTGTACTTTTAAACTAGCATTAATTCCAGCTATTAATCCTTGTGAAGCTGCTTCTTCATATCCTGTAGTCCCATTAATTTGACCAGCAAAATATAAGCCACTAACAATTTTTGTTTCTAAAGTATGTTTTAATTGTGTAGGAGGAAAATAGTCATATTCAATAGCATATCCCGGTCTAAAAAACTTTACATTTTCAAATCCCACAACAGAACGCAATGCTTTATATTGAACATCCTCAGGTAACGAAGTTGAGAAACCATTCACATATACCTCAACAGTGTTCCATCCTTCGGGTTCTATGAATAATTGGTGCCTATCTTTGTCAGCAAAACGGTTTATCTTATCCTCAATAGACGGACAATAACGTGGCCCTAAACTTTTAATCCTACCATTAAACATTGGCGATCTATCAAAACCTTCCCGAAGTAACTCATGTACTTCAGGACTTGTGTATGTCATATAGCAAGAACGCTGCTTTTGTAATGGTTTTGTAATATCTAAATACGAAAATTTTTCTGGATTATTATCACCAGGTTGCTCTGTCATTTTAGAGTAATCCAACGATCTACCATCTACTCTTGGAGGCGTACCAGTTTTCATTCTACCTGAGTCAAAACCTAAATCCACCAACTGCTCAGTGATTCCTGTGGCAGCTTTTTCCCCTGCTCTACCACCACCAAAATTCTTATCTCCTATATGGATAAGACCGTTTAAAAAAGTGCCATTAGTTAATACAACCGCTTTTGATTTAATCTCAACCCCTAATGATGTCTTTATACCAATAACCTTGTCCCCTTCTATCAATAAACCAGAAACCATTTCTTGATAAAAGTCTAGATTCTTTGTTTGCTCTAACAACAACCTCCAATCTTCAGCAAAACGCATTCTATCACTCTGAACTCTCGGACTCCACATTGCAGGTCCTTTTGATTTATTAAGCATTTTAAATTGAATAGCAGATGTATCAGAAACAATACCACTATAACCCCCAAGTGCATCAATCTCACGCACGATTTGACCCTTTGCAATACCACCCATAGCAGGATTACAAGACATTTGTGCAATGTTTTGTAAGTTCATGGTAACAAGCAATGTTTTACTTCCCATGTTAGCAGCCGCCGCTGCAGCTTCGCTACCTGCATGACCCGCCCCTACAACAATTACATCATAAACATCGTTAAACATTACTAATCTATTTTACTTGTTCCACGTGGAACATGAATAATTTAAGTCTGCAAATATACACTGAACTTTTCATTTCATATAAGCTTTGTTAAGTAGTAGTTCTCTTTATCACGCATCATTGTAGCTTCAATATCAGACTTGTCTTTGTATCCACAATAATGAAGTATACCATGAATAATTACTCGATGGATTTCATCATCAAAAGACACATTGAAATCCCTTGCGTTGTCTTCTACTCTTTCAATTGAAATAAAAATATCACCTTGTATAATTTTTCCTACTGAATAATCAAAGCTAATAATGTCCGTTAATGTATCGTGATTAAGAAACTCTAGGTTTAATTTGTGTAAATAATCATCATCACAAAATATATAATTTACTTCTTCAATTTTAAACCCTTCTTCATGAATAGTCTCTAGAATCCAATCTGAAATTCTACGTTCATTTTGAATTAGAAACTCAGTTTCATAATTAAAATTAATCATCACTCGTCCTGAAATATTCTTGTACTTTCTTTCTGTAAATTTGCTGCAAAGGTAGCGCTTGTTTATCTAATATTTCAATAGTATTAAAATATTGTTTTGCTTTAGGAATTACATTATTGGGGTTATTTTTAAACTGGTCTTGGTTGGTTTTAGATTCTCTTTTCTCATCCTCACCTTGTTCATGTGTCGCATTTTCTAATTTTAATAACTGATGTTTAAGTTCCAGCATTTTATTTAGTGCACTATTTGTAAATCCTTTATTTAATAATTCCAATTCAATATCCTCCATTTTTCTAACCAAACTATTGGCATTATTACCTAGTCCATCTTTGGCTATTTTATCTTTTAAAGCTCCACGAAGTTGCTGCTGCTGCTGATATATTTCAAATAACAATCCGTTTAATTCTTCGCTATTACCTTCGCCTTCTCCGTTCTTACTTTTTCCCTCGCTTGGCTTTTCTTTACCCTTATCACCTTTATTTCTCTCACCTTCATTTTGTTCTTTGCCTTCTTTAGATTTTTTCATGCCTTCCTCTAACATCTTTTGCAATTCTTCTTGACTCATAATGATGTCTGGCAATTGCATATCGCCTTGACCCTTACCTGGAGACATACTCAAACTTTCTTGCATATTATCTAATATATCACTTAAAAAATCGGCTAAATTATTGGCTGCTGTTACGGCAAACTGTTGCGCACCTACACCCTGATAAAGTTGGTTTTCTGTTAACAAACCCATGGCTTTATCTATATTAAAATAAACCTCTGATATCTCCTTGTTAACCGTTTCTGAAAGCTTTGGCTGACGTAATGAAAGTGCAAACAAACTATCATCTATATGCTCAAAATGTTCCTTTAAAGTTTGCTGCTTTTTGAGATAACTAGCAAATTTACTATGGTTTATATCCACTCGTTTAAAGTTATCCATAAGATCTTCTTGATCAAAAGAATACAGCACCAAATTATCAAGAATTTGACGCAACATTTCCATATCTTCCTGCAGTTGTTCACCTCCTGAGGCGTTCATAGAACTTTGCATACTTTTAGCCATTTGTTTCATTTTCTTGGCGGCATTTTTTTGTCTCTTTTGGGCGTTCTGCTTACTCTGACTTTGTTGTTCTTGATTTTGCTTGCCATCGTCGTTTGGTCCTTCCTTATTTTGATTAATTTCTTCCTGTTCGCTCTTTTTTAAATCATCTGTGGCTTGCTGTTGTTCTTTTTTTATTTCATTTTCTTCTAGCTTATCCTGAGGAATCTCCATAGGTTTTTTTAAAGCTTTATTGTCCTTTTTTAAATCTTCAAGCTCTTTTGTGAAATCTTCAAATTCTTTGTTTAGTTTTTCTTGATTTTCGGGAGTATTATTTTTATTGTTTTCCTGTGAAAGCTTATCTTGTTCTTCAGATAATTTATTTAAATCATCAGCTAACTGCTGAAGTTTCTTTTCTACATAAAAGCGTTTCGTTAACTCTAAAAGTTGTTCTAAACTTCGCTTTTTATTTTTATTTTGTTTTGCAAGCTCCTCTAGCTTATCAACCAACTCTTCTTTACTAATTTTATCTTTTAGTTTTTCTAATTCTTCAAGTAGTTTTTCATCTTTTTCAAGCTGTTCCTCATTATCCTTTAAACGCTCTTTTAAATCTTCTTTAAATTCATCTTGAATAATTTCATCTTGAAATTGTTCTAAATTTTCTTTGAATTTTTCATTGAAATTTTTCATCATCTGGTCCTGTTGTTTCTGACGCTTTAAAAATGACTCTAATTTCTTTTTATCGTTGAAATTTAAACTTGATTTTTCCTTTTGTGTTCTCGATAACTCCTCAAGTGTTTTTTCCTGTTCTTCAAACTTCTTAAAAGATTTGTTCAAATCCTTGATGGTTTTACTCTGGTCACTTAATTGTTTTTGAACCTCCTCCTCTTTGGTTCGCTTTCTGTAGGTATAAATACTACTTTTTACACTTTTATATTTGTTAACAACATCATTATCAAATACTTGAAAATATAAATTATAGGAAATACCATCTTGAATTTCTAAGTTATTAGGAAAAGCACTTATAAATTCTGAAACATTTGAGTTACCAATAGGAATATTTTCTGTTTGTTTAGCTTCTTCATCGTTAGATGGATAATAAACCAATTGTAATTTATGAAAACCATAATCATCTGTTGCTTGACCAAAGAAATACAATGTTTGCAAATCAAGGGTATCCATTTGCATTTTGATGTTCAAATCTGGAAATTGGTCTTTAACTACATCTATTCTAAAAGATAAATTCTCATAATTTATCAAATTTTTGTTGCTAGTACTTACACGGTAATCTAAATTCTTCAATACGCGCTTAGACGCTTCAAAAACACCCTTATTAGAGGCGCTTAGTTTGAGCGTATCTTCTGCATAAAGATTTACAAAGTCAGTTGACTTGGTTTCAAATTTCCAGGTAATAGAAGTACCTTCAGGTACTATAGCGTTACCCGTACTCTTTAAGCTTTCGTCTTTCTTTTTTGTATATTTAGGATAATCTAAATACATCTCAAAACCCAACAGCGATGGCGCTTCAATAATCTCCAAAGCATAGGTTTTAGATGTGACATTATTTGCAGATAACACAAAATCTATTGGGGCTTTAGGTTGGGTAAAAGTATGTTCAAACACTCCAACTCCAGTATTGTGCAAAAAGTAAACTTCATTATTATACTCAATTTGAACACTCTCTGGAATTAAATCCCCTACTGTTCTAACTACCAGTTTATAATCCTTATTTTCTATAGTTTGTAACTTGTCATTTACCACAAAAAACTGAAAAGGTGCTGGTGGTTCATACTCAGTTTTATAATGAACTACTCTCTTATAACTGTTACTAAACCAATTTAAATTATCGGTTAAAAAAGTAATTAATAGTATTAAAACAGGGATTGCAGCATACTTTAAATACTTTACGTTTTGTTTGAAATTGATGGCCAATTTAAATGGAATGGGCTTTAATTCAAGTGATTTCTGTTCAATACTAGCCAATAATAATTCCGATTGGGTGTGGTTTTCATTCAGCTGAAGAACATTCAACAATTTATCGTTCACTTCAGGAAAATGATTGCCAATTATTTTTGAGGCATCCTTGTAATTAATGCCGGTTTTCAGTTTAAATAATTTTGCAATAGGTGTAATTATAAACTTTATCAAAAGTGCTAATTCTACAGCAATAAATAACCAAAATAAAACTGTTCTAGCTTTAGTACCCAACCATAAAGCGTACTCAATAAATAAGGTAAACAATAGATACAATAAGCCTATGGCAAAGAACAAAATAACACCTTTAAGCAATTCATTGGTGTAATATCGCTTTATAAAACCTTCTAGCTTATCCTGTATTTTCCTGAAACTATCCATATGATTTTATAAAAATAGTATAAATCACTAAACCAAAACCTTTAATGTTTGTTAAACCTTTTGTAAGCTAATATTAAAAGCCACAACTAACATTCCAAACATCTTAAAATGAAATATTATTTGTCACTAATTATTGCCTTGGTATGCACTTCCATTTTTGCTCAAAGTGCATGGACTAAAAAAAAGGGTGAAATATATACCCAACTAGCTTTTACAACAATAAACGATTACAACCAAATATTTGGGAATCCCGATTACCAAACTGAGCGTAACCTAACAGATAATACATTTCAGATTTATGGCGAATACGGAATAACAGACAATATTACAATTATGGTTAACTTACCTGTAAAGCTAATAGAAGCTGGAAGTTTGGCTAACAATTCAGCATCCATGACAAGTTCCAAGTCTATCACAAGACTTGGTAATATTGATATTAGTATAAAACATCTTCTTTCAAATAAAAAATGGATAATCTCTACAGAAATAAATCTGGAAGCAAATACGAGTGCTTTTGATAATTCCTCTGGGATAAGGACAGGATTTAACGCCTGGTCTTTTACACCAACTATTAACTTTGGCAGAAGTTTTAAAAAATATTACACCCAGGTATATACCGGACTAAACATTAGAACAAACGGCTATAGTACTAATTTTAAATTAGGTGGTGAAGTTGGAACTAAACCTCTAAAAAAATTAACTCTCATAGCTTTTGTTGATATTCTAAAATCTTTTAAAGATGGTTCGGTGGAAATACCTCCAAACAATTTGCAAACCGCACTTTATATAAACAACCAAGAGTATGGTGCTTTCGGACTTAAAATAATTGGAGCGCTTGGTGAAAAATATGGCATTAACGCTGGATTTGGTGGCGCTTTTTTTGGTAGAAATGTTGCAAAGTCACCAGCCCTTACTTTAGGGGTATATCATAACTTTTAATCTAATCTTTTAGTTAACTATCCTAAATATCCTTTTATCTTTGCAGTCAAATTAATTAATAATGACCAAAAACGTTCGTGTGCGTTTTGCACCAAGCCCTACCGGACCATTACATATTGGAGGTGTTCGTACGGCACTTTTTAACTATCTATTTGCCAAAAAACATGGTGGTGATTTTATTTTAAGAATAGAAGATACCGATCAAAACCGTTATGTTGAAGGTGCTGAAAAGTACATTATTGAGGCCTTGAATTGGTGTGGAATACCTTTTGACGAAGGTCCTGGAAAAAACGAAAAATATGGGTCTTACAGACAAAGTGAACGCAAAAGCATATATAAACAATATGCACAACAACTTATTGAAAGTGGTCATGCTTACTACGCATTTGATACGGCAGAACAACTAGATTTTCACAGAAAAGACCACGAAGCTAAAGGGAAAACGTTTATCTACAATTGGCATAACCGATTAAAGTTGAGTAATTCTCTATCGCTTTCTAACGAAGAAGTCAAAGCAAAAATAGAAGCAGGAGAAGATTATGTTATTAGATTTAAGGCGCCTCAAAATGAAAAACTTCATTTAAAAGATATTATTCGTGGTGATATTAAAATTGATACCAACATTTTAGATGATAAAGTACTATTTAAAAGTGATGGAATGCCAACCTATCACTTAGCTAACATTGTAGATGATCATCTCATGAAAATCACTCATGTAATACGTGGTGAAGAGTGGTTGCCTTCTTTAGCCTTACATTATCAATTATACCAAGCTTTGGGTTGGGAAACACCAGAATTTGCCCACTTACCTTTAATTTTAAAACCTACAGGCAAAGGAAAACTAAGCAAGCGTGATGGAGATAAATTAGGCTTCCCGGTATTCCCTTTACAGTGGGAGGACCCAAAAACACACGACATATCAAGAGGTTATAAAGAAGATGGGTATTTCCCAGAGGCCGTGGTAAACTTTCTTACCTTTTTAGGCTGGAACCCAGGAACAGAACAAGAAATTTTTAGTTTAGAAGACCTTGTTAAGGTTTTTGATTTAAACCGTGTGAACAAAGCTGGAGCCCGTTTTGATCCTGATAAAATTAAATGGTTTAATCACCATTACATGCAAGAGCAACCCGAAAGTGAATTAGCCGAAGCCTTTAAAGAGCAGTATGAACAATTAAGTGATATTGATGTTAATTATATTGAGTTAGTTATTGGCTTAGTTAAAGAACGTGCTACCTTTGTTTCAGATTTTTGGGATTTGAGTTATTTCTTCTTTCAAGCTCCAAAAAGCTATGATGAAAAAGCTTCAAAAAAAGCACTCAAAGAAGATACAAAAGAGATTCTTAACGCTGTTATACAGCTCATTAATGATACGGAAGATTTTACCGTAGAAAGCCTTCAAACAAATATTAAAGGCTGGATTACTACTAATGAAATAGGTTTTGGAAAAGTTATGATGCCATTACGATTAGCTTTAGTAGGTGCTTTACAAGGACCAGATGTATTTGATATTATGTTTATGATTGGTAAACCTGAAACCGTGAAGCGTATTCAAGCTGTAATTAAATCTCTGTAAACTGTCGTTAACTAATTAAACTCTCTCATTCCCTAATTCTTATTTAGTGAATCATTAAATAGAGCGTTAAGTTTGTTTTTGATTAAACATTTTTCAGATGAAAAATATACTAGCTTTAACTCTATTCTTGGTAATGTCATGCCTTTTAAATGGTCAAACAATTTTAAAAGGAAACGTTTGGGATGGTGAATTTAATTATTCTGGAGTTAGTATTTCTTTAGAAAATACAGAAATATTGAATTTTTCAGATTTTGATGGAAACTTTCAATTGGATATTCCTAAGCGTATTGAAAAAGGTAATGTAATCTTTCAATACGTTGATTTAGCAATCAAAATTGAGAACTTCAAATTTAAAACTTCAATTATAGATTTAGGTAAAGTAATTATTCCGCTTTTAAAACATATTGATCCCTCTGAATACATAAAACTGCCTAAAGAAAAACAAAAAAACATTCAACCGGTTACTTGTTGGGGGCAAATTCTAGGTTATATCAAAAAAGATGTGTTAGAAGAAGATAGTCTAATTTTAAACTGTAATAAGAAAATTGAAAACTATTCTTTTAACTCAAAAACAGGAACAATTGTTTTAGACTATTCAGAAATTAGAGACTGTCTTAAAACGAAATCATAGCCCCAAAAACTAACATGTTCTGGTTTCCTTTAAAGTTTGATTCTCCTCCTGTTGCATCTAAACCCTGACTATTAAGTTTCTTAAAAATATTGGTAAAACCATAGATATATTGGGCTCTTAGCTTAATGAATTTATATCCAACTGATGCCCCTACCAATCCGTTAAGGTTAAAACGGGTAATAGATGAAATATCCTCTGCATTTAAACTGGTATAGTTATTTATGTAATACGCCTTTTGGTCTTCGTTTTTAATCTCTAATTTCCCGTTATATTGAAGCATAGGGCCTACATCAAGCGTTAAATAACTACCTAGTAGTTTAATATGCCCCAACAAAGCCAGTTGAGCCGCAAACATTTTATATTCAATAAACTCTTCCTGTCCTACAATCATTTCTGGCCTTGCTGAAATCTTAATGTTATTCTCAGAAAGTTGCATACCATAACTCATATCATACCACTTATGAGGTAAATCTACAGTTGCAGACATGCCAAATAAAAAACCATCACCTTGCTCAATAATAAAATTATCTGTATCTATACTAAATTTGGTTATGCCACCAAAAACACCTATACCATTTGTGATATTATAATTTCTTGGTTGAGCAAAGCCAATTGTAACAAAACATAGTACAAAAGCTACTAATAATATAAATTGATTTTTTTTCATTGAATCTGAAGTTGTCTGCGCAAATATAACTTAAATTAGTAACACATTCTTTTAACCATTTAATATATAACTATGGGCTCTTACTTAATTTATCCAATTATTTTTTTAGGATTAATAGTTTTAATCTCTTCATTCTTTATTGTAAAACAACAAACGGCTGCCATTATTGAACGTTTTGGGCGTTTTCAAAGTATTCGTCATTCTGGACTTCAATTAAAAATTCCTTTAGTTGACAGAATTTCCGGAAAGGTCAGTTTAAAAATTCAACAACTAGATGTTATTGTTGAAACCAAAACTTTAGACGATGTATTTGTGAAGTTGAAAGTCTCTGTTCAGTATTTGGTTATTAGAGATAAAGTTTATGAAGCTTTTTATAAATTAGAATATCCTCACGATCAAATAACCAGTTATGTTTTTGATGTGGTACGAGCCGAAGTGCCTAAAATGAAGCTTGATGATGTTTTTGTGAAAAAAGACGATATAGCTATTGCTGTTAAATCTGAACTACAAGACGCCATGTTAGATTATGGTTATGATATTATAAAAACGCTTGTAACTGATATTGATCCTGATTCCCAGGTAAAGGAAGCCATGAACCGCATTAATGCTGCTGAACGTGAAAAAATTGCTGCTCAGTTTGAAGGAGACGCACAACGTATTTTAATTGTTGAAAAAGCCAAAGCAGAAGCAGAAAGCAAGCGCCTGCAGGGGCAAGGTATTGCAGACCAACGTAGGGAAATTGCTCGTGGATTAGAAGAGTCTGTAGAAGTACTCAACAAAGTTGGTATTAACTCACAAGAAGCCTCTGCATTAATTGTGGTAACACAACATTATGATACTTTACAAGCTATTGGTGAAGAAACCAACAGCAATCTAATTCTATTACCTAATTCTCCACAAGCTGGAAGCGATATGCTTAACAACATGGTAGCAAGTTTCACCGCTAGCAATCAAATTGGTGAAGCCATGAAAAAGCAAGCTAAGAAAAAAGACAATGAATAAACTTACCAAAACTGTTATAATCCTGCTAGTGTTTAGCGGGATTACTTTTGCCCAAACAAGTGAAGAATTGAAGGCATCTGCCTTACGAGATGCTAAAATCACCTCGGAAGCCACTCTTAAATTTGATTTTGAAACAGTTTTTAAACATACCTATCCACCAATAATCGAAATAATGGTCGGGTATGAAACTGGAATGGAATTTATAAAGTCTACTTTTGATAAAATGAAAAGTGAGGGTTTTGAATTTGAAAATGCAGACATAATTAGCGTGTCTGATATTGTTTTTGAGCAAGATGAATACCGCTGTTATATTGAAGGTTTCAATCAAATGAAAATTAACAATATGCTTATAAAAGCTAAAAGTTATATGTTGGGGATTTACAACCCTGAAAAGGAAATTTGATACTTTTTAGAAGCTAAACAACTAAAAAATCCAGCTATAGCAGATATGATTTTACCCGATTTTAAAACCGAATTAAACATCCCTGATGATGAAATGACAACCGAGCAATTATAAATTAAAAAGACTACTTTAAACACGTGTTAAAAGTAGTCTTTTCAACTATTATAAGTTGTTTTCACTAATCGTTTTTAGTGACTACAGCAACTTCCGTTTTACTTTCATCAGAATTGCTTTTCCAGGGTTTGTAATTTTTGTATGCTGGCCCCTTTAATTCAGTTCTTTTTGAATTAAAAGCTATTTGAACATATTCTTTTTTGGAATTGTCTTTCCAAACCTTTCTATTTTTGTACGCTGGACCTGTTAATTTCTCTTGTTTTACGGCTGTATAAACCAACGTAGGTGTACTATTGTCTTTCCAGGGTTTATAATTTTTGTATGCGGGTCCTTTTAGGTCGTTCTTTTTTTGTGCATAAACCCCAAAAGAAATAAAAACCAATGCTAGTGTGAAAATAAGTGTTCTCATAGTCAGTTATTTTTAATTGTTAATCAAATATAAACAGACAACACCCTGTTTAGGGTTCATGGAAATCACTTAATTTATATCCGTATTAATACGGATTTTTAGCTAATAAGTTTCATTTTAACAGCCTTAATGATAAGTTCTGCAGTGTTTTTAACGTTAAGTTTCTTTAAGATGTTAGCCCGATGCGTCTCTATAGTTCTTGAGCTAACATAAAGCTCTGCAGCAATTTCCTTAGTTGTGTTTCCTTTTGAGATTAACAGTAAAACCTCTGCTTCTTTTTTGGAAAGTATGTCTTCACTAACAGTGTTCTCAGACATGTAGTCAATCATTTTCTCAGATATATTGGGAGAAAAATACTTTTTATCTTCACTAACTATACGAACTACTTTTACAAGCTCCTCTTGATCAGTATTTTTTAATAAATAACTAAAAGCCCCCATTTTTGCACATTTGGCTATATAATTTCCATCGTCATGCATAGAAATGATGATAGGCTTAACATTGGTATTTACACTCTTGAGTTTATTGAGGGCTTCAAACCCATCCATGTTGGGCATAGTAATATCCAGAAGAACAATGTCTATATCTGGATGGGTTTTAACAAACTTAATTAACTCCTCTCCATCACTAACACATTGTACAACCTCAATATCCTCGTGCCTTTTTAGTAGTTCTTTTAAACCATTTCTAAAAAGCTCATGATCATCTGCTATTACTAATTTAATTGTTTTCATGCTATATGGGTAATTCTATGTCAAAAGTAGTACTCCCTGGTTTAGATTGCATTTGAATTTTTCCATTACAAATTTCAACTCGTTCTTTTATGTTAATGATGCCAGAACCCAAGGATACATGATCTTCATTAAAACCCAGTCCATCGTCAAAATAAAACAATGATACAAAATCATCAAACTCAGACAATGTAATTCTGATATTTTTGGCTTTGGCATGTTTTAAGGTATTATTAACTAGTTCTTGAGTTATTCTAAAAATATGAATTTCTTGATTTTTAGTAATATTACTGTTTGCTGGTTTCAAAAGGTCTTCGAAAATAATTGAGATTCCAGAGGCTTTTTTGATGTCTCTTGTAAAGTTAGTAAGTGCAGCGCCTACACCAAAATCATCCATTATTGAAGGAGATAAGGCATTAGACATAATTCTAATTTCAGAAATAGTATTATCTATTATTTTTCCCATTTCTAAACGTAAATCTTTATCATCTACATGGTTATCTATGTAAAACTTTAAGGATGTTAATAATGGTCCCAAACCGTCGTGGAGTTCTCTAGAAAGTCGTTGTCTTTCGTTTTCTAAACCTTCCACCAATTGTCGTTTGTTATTTATACGGCTTATATGCTCATTATTTCTAAACTCTAAAAGCTTGTCTCTCATTTTAAGTAAACTCTTTCCTAAAACATCCTTTTTACTTTTAGGAGTATACTGTGTGTTTAAGTTCATACTACCTATCTCTTTCGAAAAATTTACAGCACCTTGAAGGGATTTTTTTAAATCAGCTAATGCTTCAAACATTTCATTTATTTCATTGGAATTTTTAGCAAACTTGCTAATTTCATTATAATTACCCCCTGCCATTTCCTTTAAACTGTTTTTCATGTTTAAAATAGGTTTGATAATGATTCTAGTTAAAAACAGAGAAATTAAAATAACAATTACAATAACTAAAAACATTAATACAAAGAGTCTCTTTTTTAGGCTTTTTAATGGTGCCTCTACTTCATCCTTATCTATTTCTGAAAGAATTACTAGTTTAAGATTCTCTACTGCAATTAGCCCATAAACACCATAAACGTCAATATTTCTGTAATCTTTGTATAATCCTTTACCCAATTTATTATTTAAAGCATTGGTTACACCTACTGTTTTTACAACAATGTTATGTGGTGTAGAATCTTTAAAGAATCGAGACTGGGTTCGCATTCTGTAATCCTCTCCAACCAGATAGGACTCTCCTGTCTCGCCCATTCCGGTGCGTTCCAACAAAATGTTCATTATTTTTTTATAAGGAATAGTCCTTACGCGACAATCTCCATCACTAGCATCAACTAATCCAATGGTGAATTCACGATTTAAATCATATTTAGTAAAATCATAGATGCCGGTTTCTAACACTTTATTGGGTAAGCTTAGTTGTAAAGAATCATCATGAAACATATCATCTGATGAACTCCTAAAACTCTGCCATTCGGCTTTAATCAACTTTTCTACCTGAAGTCTTTTTAAAGTCTTTATAGAATTTAATTGTTGGAGAATTCTATTTGTTAGTACCTCTGAAAACTGATTATAAAATGTAATGGATAGCACGATTGCTACCAAAAACACCAGCCCATTTATAATTAATAATATGTGAGATTTTAAGCTAATATCCTCAAGGATTTAATGGATTAAACCAATGTTACAAATATAATATATAAAGTAATTTTTTACTTAAACGGGTGTCTTTCCTCCCATTTTCGCATGGGGTTCATGTATTTAACCACACATTTCATAACCGTATTGGCAATAAGATTATTAGTGTGCTTCAAGTACACATACATGGTATTGGGTTTGGCACCAATAGAGCTTTTAATTTCCATGGCAGTTCTTGCATAAACAATGGTTTTGAAATTATTCTCAATGCCAAAAAAAGCCATATTAAATAGCATATTTAAATACATCTGATGCTTTTGTTGAAGTACGTTATTGTAACCTAAAAAATAGGTTTCTAGAATGTCGTAATTAAGTATCAAAGAATAAAAACCAACCAATTCATCTTCCAGAAAATAACCATAAACTTTAAAGTTGTCTTTAAGTTGCTGTTTTAAACTTAGAAAATGATTCTTAGCTAGTTTAAATGAATTAACTCTGGCGTTGTCTGACACATTTTCATAAAGTTCATAAAGTTTATCAGAATGTTTTTCTAAGTAGTATTCATCTAATGCTTTGCAAGTTAAATCTGTACTTTTCTTTCTGGCTGTTTTATATCGTCTTCTATATTTTTTGTTGAAGTCTGAAACGAAATTATTTGGCGTTTTCCATGTATCAAGAATATTAAATAGCATGTTAGGTTGTACCTGAACTTTGTACAAATTCTGCTTCTCAAAAAAAGAGGTACTCTGATGAATAGTATCTGTTTCAAAATAATCCTTAAAAACTATAATTCTAATGTTTTTATTAAAGGTTTGTTTTATTTCAATGGTTAAATCCGTAATGACTTTTTGAATTGTTCCTAAGAAATCATCTTGAGGAATTTTTTCAGAATTAAAATAAATACCGTGTTGTCCTGTATGCATCAAATTACCAACCACTAAAGCATTACCTCGTACAAATTTAGATACTAACTGTTTGCCTATTTGTTTTAAATAATTGTTTGAAGTACGTCTAAAAACATCATCTAAATACATTTGAACCCGCTGAATAATGGTAATACCTACCAACGTCTCAGATTCAAAGACACCAATAAAATAGGAGTTAATGTTATTGGGTGATGAAACCTCTAATGCTTTTAAAAAAGGTGTTTTTAAAAATAAGTCCCTAACTGGTAAGTCATCCCATTCCGATGGAATTTCAGAAACATTTCGATATATTTTATATGTTATCAATAGTAAAGAAAAAGACCGAAGTTAATCACCTCAGTCTTTGTTTATGTTAAAAATACAAAAATATTATACCCATCCACAAATAATTGCACCCATAACAGCCATAGTTACTACCCAATACCCCGTGTTAATGAGAATGTATTTAGCGCTTTTTCGCTCAAATAACGCATTCGTACCTAAAATTGGAAGTGCAACAAAAATACCTGCAAGTACACCATGAAAAGCCCCATGTTTAAAAGTTCTAAACTCGTTGGCATACTCTGCCATAAAAGCCTCATAAGAAGGTTGAACTCCTAATTCTCCTTGTGCTAAACTAAACGCTCCCATTTGGTGAATAACCATTGGCATTATTGACATAGCAAGTAGGATAGCAAAAATAAATGCCATAATAAAGATTTTAGCCATATTGGCGCCTTTTATCTTTTCTTCACTCATGTCTGCTGCTTTCATCCAAGCAGTTCCAAATACTTTTGGATTATACCAAATAAACCCTACAACAAGGGCAGAAATAGCAGCCGCAAGGATTGCTAGAAAATTCATTGATTCCATGATGATATTTTTTTAGTTAGATATTAAATATAGCTAAAAATATAATATAGAATATTTTATTTGTTAAATGATGTAGTATTAAAGTGACTGAACCTCAGCCACTAAAAGGTCATTTTTATCTTCTAAAGCCTTTGCTATAAAGCTATTTATAGTTTCGTTTTTTTGTAAACCATTATTAAGCAAAACACCTAATGCTAGTGCTGTTGCAATGCGTGTTCCCACCTTTTTAGCGGCAGTATCAAAAAGCGGTTCTAGGTCTTCGTAAGTCACATCTTTTGCAAGTTCTAATATTTCAGCCTTAACCTTTTGTTGTTTAGCCTCTGGCAAATTAGTGTACTTCTTTCCTAATTGTTTAATAACATCAATTGGTTTACGTTGTTGCTGAGGTTTTGGCTGATTTTTAATATTATCTTGAGGCTTATTTAAACTGTGCTCAGTACTAGTCTTTTTAGCCCAAGTATCTCGCAATCCAACCGTTTTATTGAATATTAAATGTTCTGAATTTGAATCATCATCAACATTAAAATATCCCAAGCGTTGAAACTGGAACCTATCTCCTACTTTAGCTTCAGCTAAACTTGGTTCTACATATGCTTTTAAGGTTTTCAAGGAATTTGGATTTATAAATTCCATGAAGTCTTTATCCTGATGTCCATCTGGAGATTCATCCATAAAGAGTCTGTCATATTCCCTAACTTCAGCTTTAAGAGCATGGGCAATAGACACCCAATGTAAGGTTCCTTTAACACGTCTTGCTGTATCTTTAGAATATGTGCAATGAATCTCGGTGATATTGCCATCTGTATCTTTTACAACACTTTCAGCCTTGATAATGTAGGCATTTTTTAACCGAACCTCACCCCCTAATTTCAATCTAAAAAACTTACTACTTGCTTCTTCTTTGAAATCTTCTTTTTCAATATAGAGTTCTCTTGAAAATGGCACTTTTCTATAACCTGCCGATTCATCTTCAGGATTGTTTTCAGCATCTAACCATTCTACCTTGTCCTCTGGATAATTAGTGATTACCAATTTTACAGGGTCTAAAACAGCCATGACTCTTGGCGCTGTTTTATTCAAATCCTCTCGTATACAAAACTCTAAAAGAGACACATCTATAACATTATCACGTTTAGCAACCCCAACAGTTTCAACAAACTTTCGTAAAGCATTTGGTGTATAGCCTCTTCTTCGTAAACCCGAAATAGTTGGCATTCTGGGGTCATCCCATCCATTAACCACGCCATCATTAACAAGTTGTAATAACTTGCGCTTACTCATAATGGTATAGCTTAAGTTTAATCGTGCAAACTCGCGTTGTTTTGGAGGCAATGGTAAGATCTCTTTACTGTATTCGTACACAATGTCCCTAAACCAATTATACAGTTTTCTGTGCGGTTTAAATTCCAAAGAACATAATGAATGTGAAATCTGCTCAATGTAGTCGCTTTCACCATGTGTCCAATCATACATTGGGTAAATACACCAATCATTTCCAGTTCTGTGGTGATGGGCATACATGATGCGATACATAATAGGGTCGCGCATTAACATATTAGGGTCTTCCATATCAATTTTGGCTCGCAATACATGTGTTCCTGCCTCAAATTCTCCATTCTTCATTCGTGTGAACAAATCAAGATTTTCAGCAATACTTCTATCTCTATAGGGACTACTGGTACCAACTTGAGTAGGGGTTCCCTTTTGTTCTGCCATGGCTTCACTTGTCTGTGAATCTACATAGGCCTTTCCATCTTTAATCATTTGAATGGCCCAGTCATAGAGTTGCTGAAAATAATCTGAAGAATACAATTCCTTGTCCCACGAATAACCTAACCAAGCTACATCACGCTTTATAGCGTCTACATACTCTTGTTCTTCTTTAGAGGGGTTCGTGTCATCAAACCTCAGGTTTACTGGAGCATTATACTTTTCACCCAAACCAAAACTAATCCCAATTGCTTTAGTATGACCAATATGTAAATAACCATTGGGTTCTGGAGGAAACCTGAACCGCAAACTACTTTTAGGCATTCCATTGGTTAAATCTTCTTCTATAATTTGCTCAATAAAATTAAGCGGTTTTCTTTCTTCAGACATTTTCTGAGGTATTTCAACTAAATAAGCCCCAAAATTAAGGAAAATCAACCTATTTTAGCCCAATAACTTTAGAAACAATAATGGGAACAATAAAAGTTGAAAACATAAAAGTTTACGCTTACCACGGGTGCTTAAAAGAAGAAACAAAAATAGGTAGTGATTACAGGGTTGATTTAGAGGTAAAAGCAGATTTAATAACCTCTGCAATGTCTGATGAGCTTATGGATACGGTTGATTATGTGTTTTTAAATCGCATCATAAAAGAAGAAATGGCTATTCCATCAAAACTTCTAGAAACTGTTGCAAAACGTATTTTAGATAGAATATTTTCTGAAGATACCATGGTAAAAAAAGCAACGGTTTGGGTTAGTAAAACAAACCCTCCTATTGGCGGTGATGTGGAGAGTGTAACGATAAAAATGACTGACAGACGTAAAAAGCAGTTTTAAATAAGAAAAAGTTATAAATTTTTTTACATTTGCACCTAAGGTAAGGGCGTCATGGCCGAGTGGCTTAGGCACAGGTCTGCAAAACCTGGTACAGCGGTTCGAATCCGCTTGACGCCTCTCAAGAGAGATACTTTTTCTAAGTATCTCTTTTTTCTTTTAAAAATTTAGTAAGCCATATTTTTATAAAACTCCTTCAACAAACAAAAATAATGCTTGTTAAACATTTTCCATTAATCTGGTAGTTTTTCTTTTATAGGGCTTATCTGCTCCAACTTTTCTTTATTCTTCTCATAAGCTTCAGGAAACAATCCCTGAATCAATAGCAGCACCCCAAAACCTAGAACAACTAAAGCCACTATTTTTTTGGTTTTATAAATTAGGCGTGGGGATAATTTATTCTTAATTCTTTTGGCTACTAATATTTTAGCGATATCAACCAATAAATACGTGGCTAGAATAGTTCCCAAAAAAACTAAAACACCATGCTCTGAGGTTGTTAAAGTATTTGCTAAAGCTATAAAAACAACCCAACCAATAAGCACACCTATATTAATGAAATTGAGTAAAAAACCCTTTACAAACAATCTGCCGTAGCCTTTTTTAAATTCAACAGCATGATATTCTCTAACAATATCCCTAAACGATTTTGAGGTTTTTATAAATGAGATAATCCCATAAGCAATGAGTAAAGCCCCTCCAAAAATTAAAAAATTTGGGTCTCCCTTTACCCTATCCAACAGTCTATTGGTACTAAAAAAAGCAACTAGAATAAAGATGATATCTGCCAAAATAACGCCTAAATCAAAAATCAGGGCGCTTCTAAACCCTTTGGTAGCACCTGTTTCTAACAGTACAAAAAACACTGGGCCAATGGTAAATGCTAGAACAATTCCGAAAGGAATCGCTGTTAAAATATCATCAAACATAATTTCTTTGAAGCTTTATTCAATACAAAATAAAGAAATAAAACTAATTATTATATCCAATGGATGTATTAAATAGAATTGTATTTCTGAGTAGCAAATTACTTTATATAGCTTATAAAATAATAGTCAATTTTCACCCATACAATATTTCTATTTAATAAAAGTAAATACCTATTTTTAAGTATTTTGTAGTATATTGTATCTACAACAAGTCTGTATAGTTATAATTTAGATGGGTGTTTATTTAAAATTTCTGTTTACGTTAACTCTATTTGTGTGTGTTTCCATTCAAGCACAAGTACTTCCTCCCATACAGGGTTATTCTCCAGAAATGTACGGTGCTGACAATCAAAACTGGTCGGTTTCTCAAACCGAAAACGGCTACATTTATGTTGCTAACAATAGTGGATTATTGGAGTTTGATGGCGAAACTTGGCAACTTCATGAATCTCCTAATGGTAAAATACGATCGGTAAAAGTTATTGATAATCTGGTTTATACTGGATGTTACAGAGAGTTTGGCTATTGGGGAAAAAATACGACAGGCGTCCTAAACTATACATCTTTATCAAAAAAACTTAATGTAAATTTTCTTGAAGATGAAGAATTCTGGAATATAATTGCCTTAGATAATTGGATCCTATTTCAATCTTTAAGTCGTATTTACATCTATAATAAAACAACCCAATCCCTTAATATTATTGATTCTGAATCCGTAATTTATAAAATGTTTGAGGTTGGAAAAGTTGTTTATTTCCAAAAAGTCAAAGAAGGGCTTTTCAAAATAGAAGGAGGCAAAGCTCAACTTGTAAGTAATCACCAAATTTTTAAAGAAAACTATTTGGTAAACCTCTTTAACTTGAACAATAAACTTTTAGTTCAAACAGAAGATAATGGCTTTTATTTGTTTTCTGAAGACCATAGTTTAAATAAGTGGGAAATTAAAGCCAATAATCTATTGTCTAACGTGAGTGTATATAGGAGTAAAAGGCTTCAAGACTCTAGCTTTATGCTTGGAACAAGGTCTAACGGAATCTTACATATAACACCAAATGGAGAAATTGATTATACTATTAATTTCTCTAATGGTTTACTTAATAATACTATTCATGATGTATTTGAAGATTCTGAAAACAATATATGGCTTGCCTTAGAAAACGGCATAAATTGTATCAATGTAAAATCTCCTTTTGAGTTGTATCATGATAAAGAAGGTAAGTTAGGCACTACATATACCTCCATTTATCACAATAACATCTTATATCTTGGAACCAATCAAGGCTTATTTTATAAATCTATCAATGACTCTAATGTGCCATTCAAATTTATTGAAGGTACAGAAGGACCCGTGTGGTCATTGGTAAGTCATCAAAACACTTTGTTCTGTGGACATAACATAGGCGCTTTAATAATTGAAAACGGAGAGATTAAAAATAAGATAGATATTAATGGTGCTTGGAACATAATTCCAATTCCTGATGTCTCAAATCAATTATTAGTAGGCAACTATGATGGACTGAGTATTATAGAAAAGAAAGATGATATCTGGAGTTTTAAACATAAAATTCAGGGTTTCAGTACTTCTAGTAGATTCTTTGAAGTACTGGATAACACTATTTTTGTTAGTCATGAATATAAAGGAGTATTTAAATTAAAAACTAATAGTGATTTTTCGAAAATAATTGAAACCAAAGAGGAAACATCTGTAGAGCAAGGTTTAAACTCTAGTTTAGTAAAATTCAATGACAAAATTTACTACGCATACAAGGACGGTATATATGCCTACGACAAGAAGCAAGAAATATTTATTAAAGATTCTATTATGAGTAATCTGTACAATAAAGAAACATATACTTCTGGTAAGTTAATTGTAGATGCTCAAAATAAAATGTTATGGAACTTTTCAAGAAAAAAACTAAGCTATATTTCATCAGGTAAACTGAGTTCAAAGCCAACTGTAACAACCATTCCTTTTTCAGAACTAATTCCCCATGGCTTAACGGGGTCTGAAAATATTTCTTCACTTAATGACCAAAGATATTTAATAGGAACTTCAGAAGGTTATATCATTCTAAACTTAAATAAAATCAAACACAAATCTTTTAAAATAGCTCTCAATTCTGTTATTGTGAGTGATATTGAAAATGATATTGTTCAACGTGTTGATAAATCTAAATCTAAAGAGTTTAAGAATAAACTTAACAATATAACTTTCAACTTTAGTGTTCCTGAGTATAACAAATATTTAGATACCGAATACCAATATAAACTCACAGGACTTTATCCCAACTGGAGTACATGGTCATTTAAATCAAATGTATTTTTCAAAAACTTACCGCATGGTGAATATCATTTCCACGTTAGGGCAAAAGTAGGTGACACAATTTCCAAGAACACCGAAACCTTTAAGTTTACTATAGATAAACCATGGTATTTAACTAATATTATGGTTTTAGTATACATAATAGGCGCTCTCATTATAATTATCACAACCCATAATATTTACAAACGTTACTACAGAAAACAGAGAGAAAACCTAATACGAAAAACAGCACGTGAGTTAGAACTAAAAGAACTAGAAAACAAACAACAACTTATGCGCTTTAATAATGAAAAATTAAGGCAAGATATAGATAACAAAAGTAGAGAATTGGGAATATCTACAATGAATATTATTAAAAAAAATGAAATTCTAGGGCGTGTAAAGAAAGAATTGAGTAACATAAACGAAGCAAGCCAGATAAAGAAAGTTATTAGTATTATAGATAAAAACTTAAATAACACTGATGATTGGAACCTATTTGAAGAAGCGTTTAATAATGCTGATAAGGATTTCCTAAAAAAGATTAAAGGAATGCATCCAGAATTAACTACAAATGATCTTAGGTTGTGTACCTACTTAAGGTTGAATCTATCCTCAAAAGAAATAGCGCCTTTATTAAATATCTCCCCTAGAAGTGTTGAAGTTAAACGTTATAGGTTGCGTAAAAAATTGAATTTGGAACACGAAGCTAGCCTTTCTGATTACATTTTAGAGATTTAAAGACCCCTACATCAACAAAAAACACCCATACAAGACCACAACATTGGCTTATTTCACTCAATTAAAGGGTTTACTTTGTCTTCATAAAACAGTAGTAAAATTAAAGGTTTAACAAAAAAATATGTGTTTTATTATCATGTATGTTTTTTGTTGGGGTAAAAAATATGAATACAACAATGTTTCGTGCTAAGTTTACATCAAACAAAAACTAAATTAACATGAGACACACGTTCTTAAAGATTCTAACACTCCTCTTCATGGTACACGCATCTGCGCAATCCATAGAGATAAGTGGAAACGTTCAGGACAATTCTGGATTCCCTATTCCCGGAGTCAACGTAATTGTTAAAAATTCAACCAAAGGAACCGTAACAGATTTTGATGGAAATTTTACACTTTCCAATGTCGAAATAGGTTCAACACTCACATTTAGCTACATTGGCTACGTTACCCAAGAGGTCATTGTTTCAAGTAATGCTCAACTTAACGTAAAATTAGAAGAGGACATTGCTAAACTAGATGAAGTAGTAGTAATTGGGTACGGTACTCAAACAAAAAAGGAAATTACTGGAGCCGTTTCAGTAGTTGGACCTGAAACGATTGAGAAGCTTAAACCAACAAGAATTGAGCAAGCGTTGCAAGGTCAGGTAGCTGGTGTAAATATAACCACCAACTCTGGGTCTCCTGGTGCAGGTTCTACCATTAGTATTAGAGGGGTATCTACAAATGGTGATAGCCGACCATTGATACTGGTAGACGGAAACGTAGTTGAAGACCTAAGTGTTATTAACCCGAGTGACATACAGAGTATCAACATTCTAAAAGATGCAACTGCAGGTATTTATGGCGTTAGGGCAGCAAATGGGGTTATATTAATTACAACCAAAACAGGTAGAAAAGCTATGCCACTCACTATTGAGTATAACGCTTGGGGTGGTTTTCAACAAACTACACGCAAAATACCAGTTTTAAATGCTACTGAATATGCAGTTATTGTTAACGAAGCTTATGCTGCTGCTGGTAGTACGCCTCCTTTTTCAGATTTATCAAGTCTTGGTATTGGAACCGATTGGCAAGATGAGGTCTTTGAATCTGCTCCTGTATTTAACCATAATATTAGCTTTAGAGGTGGAGGCGAAAAGTCTACTTATTCATACAGTTCATCATTTTTAACTCAAGACGGTATAGTAGGTGGTAAAAAATCCAACTTTTCTCGTTTTACCAATGCAGCTACTTATAATCTGGACTTTTTAGACAACTTCAAGTTTAAATCAGGTCTTACGCTAACAAGAACCAAAAAGAATAATCTCCCTGAAAGCACCTTAGGTTCTGTTTTATTTAATGCTCTAAACATGGATCCTACCAAAGCCGTAAGAGATTCTAACGATGAATTTACGTTAGCAAACGGTTTGGGAGCAGAAGTGGTTAATCCATTGGCACAAATAGCAAATACCTTTAATAGAAATAAAGTGATGAAGCTTAATGGTTTTGCCGGTTTGTCATATAATTTTTTAGATCATTTTACAGCCGAAGCAAATATTCAATTCAACTATTCGGAAGTTGATACTTATCGTTATGATCCAGAAGATTTTTATGGTACAGGAAAAGTATTTAACACATTTACAAGCGAGGTTTTTGAAGGGTTTGATATCTTTAGAGATTACACTTTTGACGGGTTTATTAAATATGAAAACACCTTTAATGATGACCATAAATTAAATGTGCTTTTGGGTACTTCCGTTTTTAAAACTACTGGTGTGTTCTCTGGACGCATAGGTAGAGATTTTCGTGATAACAATCCAACGTCTGCAAGAGTTGATTTAGCTTTAGATCAAGAAGATATTTTTGAAGAACGTGGGAGCAATCCAAAATTTGATGGCCGATTATTATCATACTTTGCAAGATTACAATACGATTATAAAGGCAAATATTTACTATCTGCTGTAATTCGTAGAGATGGTTCTACAAGATTTGGTCCCGGCAATAAGTTTGGGTATTTCCCATCAGGCTCTTTGGGTTGGGTTATTTCAGATGAAGAATTTATGGGTGATAGTAACTTCTTTGACTTATTAAAGCTAAGAGCCTCTTATGGTATTTTGGGTAATGATAGAATTGGTGATTACCGATTTGTCTCTCTTCTAACAGGTGAAGGTACTTATTTCTTTGGAGGAAATGATGCCGAAAATGAAGTCTTTGGAAAAGCTACTGGAGGTATTGCAAATCCTCAAATTAAATGGGAAAAACAAAAGACGATAGATGTTGGGGTTGACATGCGTATACTTAACAATAAGGTTAATATTACAGCAGACTACTTTAACAGAAGAACAGAAGATTTATTGGTTTCTCCTCAAGTTTCTGGATTATTAGGTACAGGAGCTGCACCTGTTGTAAATGCTGGAATTGTAGAAAATAAAGGTTTTGAATTTGCTATTGGTTATTCAGATACCTTAGGTGAAGAATTTAAATTCAACATAAACTATAATATTACTGGACTTAAAAATGAAGTTGTCTCTGTTAGTGGAGAGGGAGAATTCCTTGAAGGCGGTGCTTTTGGTATATCGCAGCCCGAGATTTCTAGAATGGAAGCAGGTTTTCCTTTAGGTTATTTTATTGGATATAAAACCGATGGGGTTTTCCAAACTCAGGATGAGGTAAACAATGCCGCTGTAACAGATATAGCAACACAACCTGGTGACTTAAAATTTGTTGATCAAAATAACGATGGAGTTATAGATCTAGATGACAGGGTAAATTTAGGCAATCCACTTCCAGATGCCACAATGGGACTTAATATATCATTTGACTACAAACAATTTGATTTTTCTGCTTATGCTTTTGCTTCTATAGGCAATGAGATTGTGCGTAACTATGAGCGTAATCAGCAATTGGTAAATAAACCTATTTGGTATTTAGATAGATGGACAGGATCTGGTTCCACCAATGCTGCACCAAGGCAAACTATTGGTACAAGTCCAAATACTTTGTTTTCTGATTTTTACGTGGAGGATGGTTCGTTCGTTCGCTTGCAAAATGTACAGTTAGGGTATACTTTTTCAAGTGATAATGAAAACCCTATTTTCGATCAATTCAGGCTATATGTATCAGCAAACAACCTGTTTACATTAACTGAATACCGCGGTTATGACCCAACTGCTGGAACAGGAGCTCCTATTGGCGGAGGTATTGATCAAGGTATATATCCTAGTGCTAGTACATTCTTATTAGGTATTAACGTAAAATTCTAAAAAAAGAGATATGAAAAATTTAAAATATATATACATACTGTTAGTATCCTTAGTGGTATTTTCCTGTAGCGATGATTTTGTAGATGTTGCTTCAGAAGACGAAAACTCTGAAGAATTTTTTAATTCAGAAAACGACTATCAACTAGCGTTGGTTGCTGCTTATGACTATTTACAAACAATGTCGAAGTTTTATCAATTTGCTGAAATAGCCTCCGATAATACCCTATGTGGAGGAGAAAGCGCCACAGACTCTCCTTATATTCAACAAATTGATGATATGATTCATACACCTGTCGGACAAGGGGATGGTGGATTAAGAACGATGTGGCAATGGATGTATGAAGCAGTAAACCGCTGCAATTATATTATGGAATTTAAGGATAAAACCGATTTCCCCAATAAGACAAGTGTGCTGGCTCAAACCAGATTTTTAAGAGCTTATTACAATTTTACTTTGGTGAAATGGTGGGGTGATGTGCCTATGCTTGTGGACAAACGCATTCAGTTTGGTGACCAATTTACAATTGATAGAACCCCAAAAGCAGAAGTTTATGCCCTCATAGAAGAGGATCTAACTTTCGCTGCTGCTAATCTTCCTTATGTTCAAAATGAAACTGGTAGAATAACCAAAGGAGCGGCCCAAGGACTTTTAGGTAGAGTCTATCTTTATCAAGATAAATTTGCTGAAGCAGCTAATGTTTTGGAAGATTTAATTAATAATGGCCCTCACAGATTATTAACATCTGCTGAATATCCAAACATGTTTGAGCGTGATTGGGAAAACAACATTGAATCTGTTTTTGAAATTCAATATTCAGATGTTGATGGAGGAAGTTTCGAGTGTTTCCAATGTTTGGAAGGAAACTATTCGACTTACTTTAATGGCCCTAGAGATTTTGTTGATGCCACCGGAAAATTTGATGCAGGTTATAGTTTTAATGTTCCCACTCAAGAAGTGGTAGATGCTTTTGAGCCTGGTGATTTACGATATGAAACTTCCATTTTGGATATAGAACAATATATTCTAGATAACCCTGGCTCTTCTTACAATGAAACTGCTGGATATGAGCAAACAGGTTATTTTAATAGAAAATATATTGCAAGAAAGGGGGATTTAGATATTGCAGATGCTGCTTTAACCAACCCAGACAACTATAGAGAAATCCGGTTTGCAGATGTTTTACTAATGGCTGCGGAGGCGCTTAATAGAGGAGGTATAAGTGACACTAGAGCTCAAGATTATCTTAATCAGGTTCGCAACAGGGCTCTGCTCCCAAGCGTTTCAACTACGGGGACTAATTTGACTAACGATATTTATAAAGAGCGCAGAGTAGAGCTCGTTGGTGAAGGCCATCGCTTTTTCGATCTAGTAAGAACAGGTAGAGCAGCACAAGAAATTGAAGGGTTTGTAGCTGGAAAACATGAAGTATTTCCGATACCTATAGAAGAAATTCAATTGTCGGGTAACAGATGGGCGCAAAACCCAGGATATTAAAATAAAAAATTATGAATATGAAAACATTAAAATATATATACGTTTTAAGTATGGCTTTTACATTATTGATTGGCTGTACTGAAGATGATAACGATTTGAGTTTTGTTGATGAAGTTGTGGCGCCTACAGAGGTTTCTGCGGTATTCAAAGTAACTCAAGACAACACTGGGGTGGTAACTATCACACCAAATGCTATTGGTGCGGCTCATTACAACATTACTTTTGGAGATGACACGGCAGAACCTGCAAATGTGGTTCAGGGAGACGGTGTTACGCACACCTATGCTGAAGGCAATTATGTAGTTAATATAGAAGCTGTTGGGATAACTGGTCTAAAAACAGAAGCTACTCAAAACTTAGAGGTTTCTTTCAAGGCTCCTGAAAATGTTAACGTAACCATAGAAAATGATATGGCTGTATCAAAACAAGTAAATGTTACTGCCAATGCTGATTTTGCCATTTCCTATGATGTTTATTTTGGAGAAGAGGGTACTGATGATCCTGTAAGTGCAAACATTGGTGAAAGTATTTCTTATGTTTACCAAGAACCTGGAACCTATACCATTCGAGTTGTGGTAATGGGAGCTGCCATTGAAACTACTGAATATACTGAAGAATTTACAGTAACCGAAATTCTACAGCCAATTGCATCAGCACCTGAACCGCCTAATCGTGAGGAAACAGATGTAATTTCTTTGTACAGTACTAAGTATAATGATGTACCGGGCACTAACTTTTTTCCAGACTGGGGACAAGGAGGGCAAGGTAGTTCATGGGCTGAATTTGACCTAAATGGAGATAAAATGTTACAGTATATCAATTTGAGTTATCAGGGTGTACAGTTAGCTGATGGAACTTCAATTGATGTTTCAGGAATGAAATACCTTCACTTAGATGTTTGGACGGCAGACGAGAACATTAGAATTGAAACATCCCTGATCAATAATGCCTCTGGAGATGTTACAGAAAAACCTGTTTGGAGCGATTTAACTGCTGGTGAATGGACGAGTTTAGATATTCCAATAACCGATTATACAGAACAGGGACTAACAGTAACCGAAATTTTCCAATTAAAATTCGTTGGAGATCCATGGGCTGCTGGAACCGTGTTTATAGATAATATTTATTTCTACAAACCTTCAACTGTTGCTGAAGTTCCAGAATATAATGCGCCATCCCCCACTCAAAATTCGGCTAATGTAGTTTCTATTTTTAGTGATAGTTATACCAATGTTGGAATAAGTGAGTTGAATCCAAATTGGGGACAAACAACAACATTGACGCCTGTAGATATAAATGGTAACAATATCTGGTTATATGAGGCCTTGAATTATACTGGTATAGTTACGGACTATGGTAATCCTACAGATTTATCTAGTATGGACTATGTGCATTTTGATTATTTCACCCCAGATGCTGAAGCATTAGGTTTAAAAATTGTCAATACCGTTGTTGGACAAGAAGATGTTGAATTTGTGTCAAATATTGTGAGAGGTACATGGGTTAGTGTAACAATACCTATGAGCAGATTTGACATTGATGCTTCTGCTGTTACACAATTACTTTTTGACACCGCCGGAGGTAGTGCAAAAGTTTATATAGATAATTTATATTTTTATTCTGATGCTTCTTCACAACCAGAAGTAATAGCACCAGTACCAACAATAGCACAGAATGATGTCATTTCAATTTATAGTGATGCATATACTGGGGTTACTCTCAATGAAGTAAATCCTAACTGGGGACAAACAACTACTTTATCAGATTTCAGTGTTTCTGGAGACAATATTTGGTTGTATCAATCTCTAAATTATTCTGGTATTGTAACAGATTATGGAAATCCTACCGACTTAACTGGAGTTAAGTATCTACATTTTGACTATTACACTCCAGATGCAACAACACTTGGTTTTAAAATTGTTAATACGGCATTAGATCCTGTACAAGAAGATATTGTTTTCTTACCTGAAGTAATTACAGGAACTTGGATTAGCGTTACTATTCCATTGTCTGATTATAATTTAGATTTCTCAAATATTACACAGCTAATTTGGGACACGTCAGGTGTTAGTGCAACCGTGTATGTTGATAATATTTATTTCCACAATTAAAAATAAGATTATGAAAAAAATAAAAATCAAATTAGGAATAGTTTTATCTCTTGCTCTATTAATAAATAGTTGTCAAGACGATGAAGGAGTTGTAGGAGATATTATTGCGCCAAGTAATGTTACTATGAGCGCAGAAATTGTTGGTGTTGATGCTAATAACCCTTATGGAGATGGTAGTGGATTTGTTAATTTCACAGCATCAGCAGATGGTGCCATAACCTTTAGATATGATTTTGGAGACGGTTCTAAGATTGCTGTTTCTCCTTCGGGAAATATAACCCATCAATTTAGCCTTACAGATGTGAACACCTATACGGTAACCGTAATGGCTTCTGGTGTTGGTGGAATTACAACAACCCATTCTATGAATATAGATGTGTTTAGCTCTTTTGAAGACGAAGAAGCCAAAAACTTCTTAACAGGAGGTGCTGGCAACAGCAAAACTTGGTATTGGGCAGCAGATAAACCAGGCAATATTGGGTTGGGTCCAAACGATGTCATGTCTGGAGGCGAACACACCTATGATTTTTGGTTTAGATCAAACGCATGGCATTCTGATAAACTATGTATGTATGATGCTGAATTTGTATTTACACAGTCTGCCGATGGTAAAGTAACTTTTGAACAATTAAAAGATATAGCATATACACCTGGTGATTATGCTGGTTCTATAGGTGTTGACGGAGACACTTGTCATGGTACAGATGTAGCTCCTACATTAGTTGGTGTTAAAGAAGTAATGTTTACTCCTTCATCTTCTATAGCGACAGAAGACGCTACTAACCCTGAGTATAGAGGAACAACTATAAATATCTCAGATGGTGGGTTTATGTGCTGGTATGTTGGTGAAGAACTTTCTGGTAGATTAGAAATTATTACAATAACAGAAAATGAATTATATGTTAGAATAGAAGAGGGCCCTAGAGCTTGGTATTGTTTATACCAAACAGACAACCCTAACGATTAATAGCTAAAAAAGTATCGAAGCTACAAGATTGAGCTTCGGTACTTTTATTCAACAACTTCAAACTAACTAACGGCTTTATTATAATGTTGAATCTAAAATACATTTTCAATATAACTCTGGTTTTACTTTTAATAGCCTCATGTTCTAGTGGAGAAGATGCAGATATAACTCTCAATGATCCTGAAATAATCAAGCCGACCAATTTAGTTTTAACTATTAATGTTGTTGGAACTGATAATAATAATCCTAACGGAGATGGTTCTGGAGTTATCCAATGTACTGCCTCAGCAACCAATGCTGTAAAGTATGGCTTCAAGTTTGGTAGTGAAGCTGAAATTGAAGATACCGATGGAGCAATACAACACACTTTTTCAACTACAGGTACTAACGAATACCTAATTACAGTGTTTGCATATTCAATCACCAATCAAACTATAAGTACATTTAAATCTATTAAGGTATTTGTTAAAGCATCTGGTCCTCAATTAATTTGGTCAGACGAATTTGATGGTAATGGAATGCCTAATGCTTCTAAATGGACATTTGATATTGGCGATGGTTGTCCAAACTTATGTGGATGGGGAAATAGTGAATTACAGCACTATACAGATAGATCTGAAAATGTGAAAGTAGAAGATGGCGTTCTAAAAATTAGTGCAAGAAAGGAGAGTTATCAGGGAGCGCAATATACTTCTGCTAGATTAATAACCAAAGGCAAGTTTGAATTTACCTATGGTAAAGTTGATGTGAGAGCCAAACTACCAGCCTCTAAAGGCACATGGCCAGCAATTTGGTTATTGGGTTCAAATATAGACACCGTAGGGTGGCCCGTGTGCGGAGAAATTGACATTATGGAACAAACAGGCGATAACAAAAACAAAGTTTTAGGTACTTGCCATTGGTCTAATAATGGTAGTAATGCAAGTTATGGACTTGAAAGCAACATTTCTAATGCTTCCTCAGAGTTTCATGTGTATTCTATGGAGTGGACAGAAACATTCATAAAGATATTTTTAGATGATGTTGAGTTCTATGAAATAACATTGAATGAAAGTTTACCCTTTAACAAAAATTTCTTTCTGATTTTAAATGTGGCCATGGGAGGAACTTTAGGAGGCACCGTAGATTCAGGTTTTACAGAGGACACTATGGAAATAGATTATGTAAGAGTTTATCAATAGTAGTTTAGTTGACAGGATTCAAGTAGGGATACTACTTCCACATAGTTCCCTTCTTGATGTCCAAAATTAGCTATTTGACGTCAGCTATTTATAATAAAATTAATATAAACATGAGTAGCACAACATATATAGAAAAAGAAAAAATCACTAACGATGCCTTTGTTAAAGGAGGCTTGGTAACTATTGGAAATGAGGAATATTATAAAATTTCCAATAGTCATCTTATGCGTCCATTTTTTATGAGTATTGTTTCAGATTCTAACCATTGGATGTTCATATCCAGTAATGGAGGCTTAACTGCTGGTAGAAAAAATAGTGATTTTGCGTTGTTTCCTTATTATACCGACGATAAGATTACAGAGTCTGTTGATAGCACTGGAAGTAAAGCAATATTTAGAGTTTCGATAAATAATAAAACGCATTTATGGGAGCCTTTTTCTATTCGGCAAATGGGGCTTTATACCACACATCAGAATCTTTACAAAAACACATACGGGAATAAAATCATTTTTGAAGAGATTAATGAAGATTTAGGGTTAACCTATAGGTATAAATGGAGTTCCAGTAACAAATTTGGTTTTATAAAAGAATCAACCATTATTAATAATTATGATAAAGAAGTAAACATTACTATTTTAGACGGTTTACAAAACATCATTCCGGCTAGTGTAGGTACAGAGCTTCAAAACTCCAGAAGCAATTTGGTAGATGCTTACAAAAGAAACGAATTAAATTCTAAAGCTGGGATAGGTATTTATGCCCTTAGTGCTGTTATAGTAGATAAAGCGGAACCTAGTGAAGCCTTAAAAGCCAATACCGTTTGGTCTTTTGGACTGGAAAATCCTGTTTACTTACTATCATCGCTTCAATTGGATAACTTTAGACAAGGTTTGCCTTTGAATCAGGAAGAAGATATTAAAGCCGAAAAAGGTGCTTATTTTGTCCATGCTTCAGTAACCTTAGAACCTAGAAAAGCAAAGTCATGGAACTTTGTAGCTAATGTTAACCAGTCTATCACTAACGTAGTAGAACTATCAGAACTCATCGAGAATACTGATAACCTAAAAGAGATTGTTGAAAGAGATATTCAACAAGGCACCAAAAACCTAATAAGTTTAACGGGAGCGTCAGACGGTCTACAAATAACTAATGATGCGCTTACAAACACCCGCCATTTTGCCAATACACTTTTCAACATCATGAGAGGCGGTATTTTTGATGACAACTATCAAATTGAAAAGGGAGATTTTTTAAAATACATTTCGAGAGCTAATACTCAGGTTTCTAATACCCAAGAAAGTATTTTGAACGCGCTACCTGATACTTTTAGCCTAAAAGATATTAAACAATTAGCAGAATCTAACAATGATAAAGATTTTGCTCGCCTATGCTTAGAATATCTTCCTTTGAAATTTAGTAGACGTCATGGTGACCCAAGTAGGCCTTGGAACAAATTCTCAATTAACACAAGAAACGAAATTGACGGTTCAAAAATTTTAGATTATCAGGGTAACTGGCGCGATATTTTTCAAAACTGGGAGGCATTAGCTCATGCATATCCTGAGTTTATTGAAAGTATGATTCATAAGTTTTTGAATGCCACTACGTTTGATGGATACAATCCATACCGTGTAACTAAAGACGGGTTTGATTGGGAAGTCATTGAAGAACACGATCCTTGGTCATACATAGGTTATTGGGGTGACCATCAAATTATTTATCTTTTAAAATTCTTAGAGTTTATTGAAGACTATTATCCTGGAAAACTGGAAACCCTTTTCGAAAAGGATGTATTTGTCTATGCCAATGTACCCTATAAAATAAAATCTTATCAAAACATCTTAGTCAACCCAAAAGATACTATAGACTTTGATTACGTATTAGATAAAAACATCAACAAACGGAAAAAAGTATTGGGGGCAGATGCTGCTTTATTAACAAGTAAGGATAATAATATTTATCATGTAAATTTCATAGAAAAAATATTAGCCACTGTACTTGCAAAAGTATGTAATTTCATTCCAGAGGGCGGCATTTGGTTAAACACACAACGGCCAGAATGGAATGATGCCAACAATGCTTTAGTAGGCAACGGTGTCTCTATGGTTACATTATATTATCTAGAGCGTTTTCTAAATTATCTTGAAGGTCTAATTGCCAATTCTAATCTAAATGAAGTTGCTATTTCAAAGGAATTAAAAGCTTGTTTTGATGGTATTTTACTTGCGTTAACATCGAACAAAAGTATACTTTCAGCAAACATATCAAATAAGGACAGAAAGATTGTTTTAGATGGTTTGGGTACCGCCGGAAGCACATATAGGGAAACCATTTATAATCATGGATTCTCCAATAAAAAACTAACCATTAATAAAAACAACATCTTAGATTTTATTAAGATCACAAAACAATATTTAGAGCACAGTATTAGGGCTAATAAAAGAGCTGATAATCTATACCATGCTTATAATTTAATGACTGTTGAGAACGACTCTGAAATTTCAATTTCATACTTACCTGAAATGCTTGAAGGTCAAGTGGCCGTATTAAGTTCTGGATATTTATCGCCAAAAGCATCTTTGACTTTATTGGATGGGTTAAAAAACAGTGCCTTATTCAGGCATGATCAATACAGCTACATTTTATATCCAAATAAAAACTTACCAGGTTTTGAGGTTAAGAATAACATTTCTAAAAAAGAGGTTGAAAAATCAGCACTCCTTTCTCAGCTAATAAAGAATAAAAACACACAAATTGTTGAAAAAGATGTTCAAGGACATTACCATTTCAATGGTAATTTTAACAACGCCAGCGATTTAAAAAAGGCGCTTAATGAACTCCCCGAACAATATAAGTCATTAAAAGATGATGAAAACCAATTGGTGTTAGATGTTTTTGAAAAAGTTTTTAATCATAAAGCCTTCACCGGACGCTCAGGAACCTTCTTTGGCTATGAAGGGCTTGGTTCTATTTATTGGCATATGGTTTCAAAATTATTATTGGCTGTTCAAGAAAATTGCTTGCTAGCCATTAATAATAAAGAAAGTGAGGAGACCATCGGTAGGTTATTAGAGCACTATTACGAAATTCAAGCAGGTATAGGGGTTCATAAATCACCAGAACTTTACGGTGCTTTCCCAACAGATCCCTATTCCCATACGCCTGCTACCAAAGGTGCACAACAACCCGGAATGACCGGGCAAGTAAAAGAAGATGTGCTTTGTAGAATAGGTGAGTTGGGAACTTTCGTAAAAGATGGGAAAATCCATTTTAACCCAAAATTGTTACGTAAAGAAGAATTTATTACTGCTCCTAAAACATTCCACTATATAAATGTTAACAAGGAAGAAAAGCAAATCAGCTTAGGTGAAGAAACATTGTGCTTTACTTATTGTCAAATACCTGTAGTTTACAAACTATCGGAAGTAGAAAATCTAAAAATAATCTTCAATGACGATTCTGTTTTAGAACAGGATAGATTAATACTTGATGAAAACACCTCTAAACAAGTATTTGAACGTACTGGAACTATAAAACAAATTGAAGTATCTATTGTAAAATAAGTGTTTTTAATGAAACACCTTTTAAAAATAACACAAGTGTTAATCCTTTCAATTATAATGATGGGATGCAAAAATGAACCAAAAAAAGAAAATAAAACACTATACAAACAACAAAACATGACGGCTGCAAACATTTTAGGTAACCCAGAATATTTAGCTATTTCTTATGGCGGCTATAGAACAACCTCAAGAGATGATCAGCCCACAATAGCTCAATTAAAAGAGGATATGAAAATCCTTCAAGCTATGGGGGTTAAAATATTGCGCACCTATAATGTTCAATTACCACATGCCTCCAATGTATTACGAGCTATTAGGGAATTAAAGCAGGAAGATGCCGATTTCGAAATGTACGTTATGCTTGGTGCCTGGATAGATTGTAAAAATGCCTGGACAGAATTAGAACCGGATCACAATATCGAAAGTGAAAAAAATGTTGAAGAAATTGACCGAGTCGTTTTATTGGCCAATCAATATCCCGACATTGTAAAAATTCTAGCTGTAGGTAACGAAGCCATGGTACATTGGGCTACTAGCTATTATGTACAACCTAGTGTTATTCTAAAATGGGTAAATCATTTACAAGACCTAAAGGCAAACGATAAACTGCCAAAAGATTTGTGGATAACAAGTTCAGACGATTTTGCTTCATGGGGAGGTGGAGATCAAAGCTATCATACTGAAGATTTAAATAAACTAATAAAGGCGGTAGATTATATTTCTATGCATACGTATCCCATGCATAACACACATTACAATCCTGCTTTTTGGTTAGTGCCTGAAGATGAAATAAACTTATCTGATGATAAAAAGATTGAATCTGCAATGCAACGTTCATTGGAATTTGCCAAAAAACAATATGATAGTGTTACAAATTATATGAAAAGTTTAGGAGTAAACAAACCCATACATATTGGCGAAACGGGTTGGGCAACGGTTTCTAATGGGCATTATGGAGAAACCAGATCAAGAGCTGTTGATGAGTATAAATCGGGGCGCTATTACAAGCTAATGCGAGAATGGACTAATAAAGAAAATATTTCCTGCTTTTATTTTGAAGCTTTTGACGAGCAATGGAAAGATGCCAAAAACCCCAAAGGTTCTGAGAATCATTTTGGGTTAATAAACTTAAAAGGTGAAGCCAAATACGCTGTTTGGAACTTGGTAGACCAAGGTGCATTTAAAGGTTTAACCAGAGATGGACAAACTATAAAAAAAACATTTAATGGGAATATAAATATACTTAAAGAAACTGTGCTTGCGCCTCCAGTAACCTATGAATTACAAACGCATTGACTAGCGAAACCATGAAGATATCAAAAGAAATAGTATTTATAATCGTTATGTTAATTTTTGTCTCATGTAATAGTGAAGTACAATTTAACAAGGTATCTGTAAACGAGCGCCAAATATTAGTTAACAATATACCTTACTTTATCAAAGGTATATGTTATCATCCTGTTCCAAAGGGTAAAAAAGAAAGAAACTTTGAGACTTTAGACCAAGACCTTGCATTGATGAAAGAGGCGGGTATAAATACTATTAGAGTATATGCACCTATTGATGATATTAACATTTTAGATAATATACATCAAGCCAATATCAAAATTATTATAGGTTTTGGATATGATCAAGGAGGTTTTTTTGATATTAAATCAGGAACATTTATAGATTATGTTAATAAATACAAGACCCACCCAGCAATACTTCTTTGGGAATTAGGAAACGAATATAACTACCATCCCGAATGGTTTGAAGGCAATATCACAAATTGGTATAAAGCTATGAATAACGCAGCGGGTATGATTCATGACAATGACACAAATCATCCGGTTACAACCGCTCATGGAGAACTTCCCGATGCATTAGCTTTAAACACATCTCCAAATATTGATGTTTGGGGCATGAATGTATACCGTTGGGACAATCCTGGGGATATTTACAACCAGTGGAGTACTGTAAGTAAAAAACCAATGTATCTATCTGAAGCTGGAGGTGACAGCTATATGACTATAGCTAAAGATGGTTATAAACAAGGTATAAATGAAAAAGCTCAAGCTGATGCTAATGCAAACATTTTAAAAAACATATTTAATAACACCAATATCTGCTCTGGTGTTACTCTATTTTCATTCACAGACGGTTGGTGGAAAGCAGGAAACCCAAGTCACCAAGATCCTGGTGGTTGGGCACCCAATAGCAGTGGTGTTCCTTATGACGGTTCTCCCAACGAGGAATATTGGGGTATTGTAGATATTGATAGAAACAAAAAAGAAACATTTGCCGTAGTCAAAACCATATACACCAACACAAAAAAAAATTAATGAGAACTCTCAATTATATAACACTAATAATGGCTATCGCAGTTTTGTCAAGTTGTAACAATGAAAACAACACATTGAATATTGAAGTTTATGAAACCTCTGAAGCAGGAAATAAACTTACCCGAATAACTCATTTTCAAAAATCTGAAACAGTCTCATTAATTAAATTAAATCCCAACAGAGAATTCCAGACCATAACTGGTTTTGGAGGAGCTTTTACAGAATCTTCGGCTTATTTGCTCAATCAGCTTAGTAATAAGAACAGGGACACTATTTTAAAAGCTTATTTTTCAAAAGAAGGAGCTAATTACTCCTTAACTAGAACGCATATGAACTCCTGCGATTTCTCTTTAACCAATTATTCCTATACCCCTGTTGAAAATGATAAAAACCTAGAATATTTTACCATAGAAGAAGATAAAGGTGACCTCATCCCTATGATAAAAGATGCTATGGCAATTTCTGAAGATGGATTTAAAATTTTTGCATCACCTTGGACAGCCGCTCCGTGGATGAAAGATAACAAGCATTGGGTTGGTGGCAAACTATTGCCAAAATATTATGACACATGGGCTTTATTTTTTTCAAAATATCTGGAAGCTTATAAAAATGAAGGTATAGATATTTGGGGTTTTACAGTAGAAAATGAGCCACATGGAAATGGTAACAACTGGGAAAGTATGCATTTTTCTCCAAAAGAAATGACCGATTTTGTTCAGTTCCATTTAGGGCCAAAATTAGAAGCAGATGGTTACAGTGATAAAATTATTCTGGGTTATGATCAAAATAGAGCAGGACTTAAAGAATGGGTAGATGAAATGTACAGAGATGAAGAGTCTTCAAAATATTTTGATGGAACGGCCATTCATTGGTATGAGAGTACCTATGAAGTGTTTCCTGAAGCTTTACAGTATGCCCACAACAAAGCACCTGATAAGTATTTAATTGAAACCGAAGGCTGTATTGACTCTCAAGTTCCTGTATGGAAAGACGATGCTTGGTACTGGAAAAAAGAAGCCACTGATTGGGGTTGGGACTGGGCTGCAGAAGAAGATAAATATTTACACCCAAAATATGCGCCTGTTAATAGATATGCGAGAGACATTATTGGATGCTTAAATAATTGGGTTGACGGTTGGGTAGACTGGAACATGGTTCTAGATAAACAAGGCGGCCCTAATTGGTTCGAAAACTGGTGTATTGCTCCCATAATTGTAAACCCTGAAAAAGATGAGGTTTATTTTACGCCATTATACTACATAATGGTCCATTTTAGTAAATATATAAGACCTGGAGCAAAGGTTATTGAATTAGAGAAATCTGATGACCAACTTATGGCAACGGCAGTAGTAAATCCTAACAAGAGTATTGTTGTTGTACTCTTTAATGAAAGTGAAGAATCCAAGTCCATCAACTTGAATTTAAATGAAAGCACAATGACGTTTTCCATTAGTGCTCAATCCATACAAACTATTTTAATTCCAAAAGTTTAAAAATTATGTCAACTTATAAAACAGCTAAAAAAGATAGAGTTCCAATAGCTCAGAAAGCAGCGTTTGGCTCTGGTCATTTTGTCTTGAACCTGCTTCCTGGAGCACTAAGCTTTTTTATGTTTTTTCTCTTGACGGGTTTTGGAATGAAACCTTTATATGCAGGAATTTTAGGTGCTTTACCTAGGCTGTTTGATGCATTCACAGATCCTATCATGGGATTTATTTCAGATAATACTAATTCTAGATGGGGAAGAAGAAGACCTTATATTCTAGTTGGGGCTATAGCTAGTGGTATTCTATTCATGATTTTATGGCAAATGGATGAAACCAACTCGCAGACATACAATTTTTGGTACTTTTTAATTCTTTCAATCTTATTCATTATTGGAAACACTATTTATGCTACGCCGTTGGTTGGGTTGGGGTACGAAATGACATCAGATTATAACGAACGTACTAGACTTATGGCTTATGCGAATACTATGGGGCAGATTGCTTGGATGATAGTCCCTTGGTTTTGGGTAATTATAGCAGATCCCAACCTCTTTAATAATCAAGCTGAAGGTGTCCGTGAAATGTCTGTTTATGTTGCCCTTGTATGTATTGTTTTGGGAATTTTACCAGCACTTTTTTGCAAAGGTATCGATTCATCATCTATAAAAAATAGAAAGGAAATAAACCTAAAAACGTTGGGAAAGAATATCATTCAGCTTTTCAAAAGTATTAAGGAAGTCGCCAAAAACAAGCCTTTTGTAAAATTGTGCGCTACAACTTTTTTGGTATTCAATGGATTTCAAATGGTTGCTGCATTCAGCGTATACATTATAGTTTTTTACATGTACAATGGCAGTTATGAGGCTGCAGGCACTTGGCCTGCATGGTTTTCAACCATTACGGCATTGTTAACAGCTTTTATAGTAATACCCATTGTATCAAGAATAGCTAATGTGGTAGGAAAGCGTAAAGCATTTATAATAGCTACCGTAATTTCAATTATCGGCTACCTATTAAAATGGTGGGGGTTTGATATAGAACTCAATCAAAAATTTAATGAAACAGCACTTGCACAATCGTTAAACAATGGTCTTGGAAGTTTTTTTGAAACTATTAATCCATTTTTAGAGAGTTTAGGAATGTCTTGGTTTAATATAGATACTAGTCAGGGAGTACCATGGCTTATCTTAATGCCTGTACCACTGATAGCATTTGGTATGGGAAGTCTTTTTACTTTAATGATGAGCATGACGGCTGATGTTTGTGATTTGGATGAATTAGAAAATGGCATGCCTCGTAAAGAGGGCACTTTTGGCGCTATTTATTGGTGGATGGTAAAAATAGGGCAATCTATTGCCTTGTTTTTAGGAGGTCTTGTGTTACAGTTGGTTGGTTTCATCTCTGATGCACCAGTACAAACCGCAGAAACTATGCATAGCTTAAGAATAGCAGATATAATTATTCCATCGGTTACTGCAGCACTAGCCATTTGGGTTATGTGGAATTATAGCTTAACAGAAGAAAAAGCTAGAGAAATTAAAGAAGAATTGGTTGCCAGAAGAGGTGAACTATAGAATTTAAACTTTACAATTATGTCATACAGAGCAGATAAAATACTTGCATTATCAGGAGGACATCTTCAGAATAAAACTGCTAAAGGATTACAAAATATTTTTAAGCGTGTATTAAATAATGGTATGCATGGCTTGTGCTTTAGTCCGTATGAAGAAGGTCAAAAACCTGGCGATCAAATTACTGAAAAACAAATTAGGCAACGTTTAAAAATAATTAAACCTTATACCAAATGGATACGATCGTTTTCTTGTACCGAAGGCAATGAATTAATTCCTATTATAGCTAAAGAATATGGTATAAAAACATTGGTAGGCGCTTGGTTAGGGAAAGATATCAAGAAAAATAACAAAGAAATTTCTGGTTTAATAAAACTTGCTAAAGATGGTTATGTAGACATTGCAGCTGTTGGTAATGAGGTTATGTATCGTGGTGATCTTACCGAAGAAGAACTAATAAAATACCTTCAAGAGGTAAAAAGCAAAATCACCAATGTTCCTGTTGGTTATGTTGATGCTTATTATGAATTTACTCAACGACCTAAAATAACGGAAACATGTGATATTATTTTAGCTAATTGTTATCCTTATTGGGAAGGCTGTAGTATAGAATACGCTCTCATTTATATGAAGGATATGTATAACCAAGCTTTAAAAGCTGCTAATGGTAAAAAAGTAATCATCACAGAAACTGGCTGGCCTAGTGAAGGTAAAGGTCTTTATGGAGCTTTACCATCTTATGAAAATGCCATGAAGTATTTTATAAATACCCAGCATTGGTCTCAAGAAGATGATATTGATATATTCTATTTTTCATCGTTTGATGAATCTTGGAAAGTGGGTTCTGAGGGCGATGTTGGTGCCTTTTGGGGACTATGGGATAAGCATGAACAACCAAAGTTTTACAGTAAACACTCTCTATCAATAAAAAAAATAAAGGTATTTCTTTAGAAAAATAAATAAATCAAAAAAGTATAGTTATTTATAAATGAAAAAGCCTGTTAGGTTTTAGTTGTAGTTCTTTTTAAGTTGATTTAAAAAGGTGGCTTTTATTAGCCACCTTTTTTACATACGTTTTACTCTACCTCCCAATGCAGTGCTTTCATTCACTTTTTCAGGATCTCCATAAATATATACATCACCACCAACTCTTATATTAACATCAACCAATTCCTTTGCGTTAACATGAGCTTCACCGGCAGCTTTAATTGATACCTCAGTTTTATCGGTTTTTAATTCAGCTCCTTTATAAACACCTCCTGTTAACAAGGATACATCCTGACTTTTAGCTTTTCCAGTAGCAACTATAATGCCACCTGTAACAGACTTAATATTAGCATAAGTTACATCAATTTTAACATTAATTTTTCCGCCTTCTTGCGCTTTTAAATCTATTTCAAATTGTTTTATGTTATCCTCTGATGTCACTGTAGCACCTTCATTAACATCAATCACATCAACTTTTGAATAATACAACTTTACTTGGGTTTCATTGCCATCAAAAATTTCCTTCAGATTCATTTTAATTTTTAATGTTCCGTTTTTATTATTTAATAAAACATTTTCTGTATTCTTTCCAGTAATCACAACTTTATTATGTTTTGATTCTATTAATTCTACATTAATTAAATCATAAACTTTAAGTTCATTAAATTCTCCAATTTCTTTTTCTATAGAGTTTTGTGCAACTAAGGTGGTAGTGAAAATTGATATTAGTAGTACTGATAGATATTTCATTTTATAATGTTTTTTAATTTGAACCTTAAACGTAAAATTATCAAGAATTATTCCTAATTATTAAACTTTAAAAAAAATTAATTACTGACTTATTCTTACAGCTGTTCCTGTAACCGAAACAAAAAAGTAAACACCAGATGATGTTTCTACATCTAAACTAATACCAACAATAGCATTTGCTTTTAAATTTAAAGCATTAGTTTTTAAATCTTGAAAAGCTTCCTCTTTAGCTTTATTTATGATATCTGATGTAATTTCTAAATTTTTATCAGTACGAAAAGAATACTTCTTTTTTATATCTGTAGAAACTCCTGTTACAATACCTAAATAATCTTCTATTTTATAACCTTCTATAGAGTCTGTTGTTGTGAGTACCATAATTTAAATTTTATAATAAGTTAGTATTTTTTATAAAATGTTACACTCAATCTTCAGCTTTACTAACTAAATGAAAGTCTAAATGCTTTTTAATTAAATCGGTGTTTTTTACTTTTACAACCACTTCATCACCCAATTGATACATATTTTTAGAGTGTCTTCCAACTAAAGCAAACTGACTTTCATCAAACACGTAATGATCACCTGTAATATCACGAATACTCACCATACCTTCACATTTATTAGAAATAATTTCAACGTAAATTCCCCAATCTGTTACTCCTGAGATTACACCTAAAAACTCTTGGTCTTTATGATCTTCCATAAAACGAATTTGCATATATTTTATAGAATCTCGTTCTGCTTTAGTGGCTAAATACTCCATATTACTAGAATGTTTGCACTTCTCTTCATAAACTTCTTCATTTACAGATTTTCCACCATCTAAATAATGTTGTAATAATCTATGTGCCATCACATCAGGATAACGACGAATAGGTGAGGTAAAATGTGAATAATAATCAAAAGCTAACCCATAATGACCTATGTTATGAGTGGTATATTCAGCCTTACTCATACTTCTAATAGTTAAAGTATCTACAAGATTTTGCTCTTTTTTTCCAACAACATCAGATAATAAACTGTTTAATGATGCTGAGGTAGATTTTTTATCCTTGAAATTAAGTTTATAACCAAATTTTGATACAATGTTTTGAAGTGAAGCTAATTTACTAACATCTGGTTCATCATGAACACGATATACAAATGTCTTTTTTGGATTTTGTTTACCTATAAATTCAGCTACTTTTTTATTAGCTAACAACATAAACTCTTCTATAAGTTTATTAGCATCTTTGCTGGTTTTAAAATAAACACCTTCTGGATTATTATCTTGATCTAAATTAAATTTAACCTCTACTTTATCAAAAGAAAGAGCACCATTTTTCATGCGTTTTTTTCGCATAATTTTTGCTAAGCCATTGATTTTTAAAATAGCTTGAGCAATTTTAGGATCTGTTTTGTATGTTTTACCAGTTAACGATACTTCTTCGGGTATTTGAGTGTTTATTTCATCAATATTATAGATTCCTTCCTTTAAAGGAATAACTGAATTATTTTGTTCAATAATAGCTTGAGCTTCTTCATAAGCAAAACGAGCATCGCTATACGTTACAGTTCTACCAAACCATTGCTCTTTTACTTCTGCATGATTATTAATTTTAAAAACAGCAGAAAAGGTATATTTTTCTTCATGTGGCCTTAGAGAGCAAGCATTATTAGAGAGTACTTCTGGTAACATAGGTACCACTCTATCAACTAAATATACAGAAGTAGCACGCTCGAAAGCTTCATCATCTAAAATTGTTCCTTCTTTTACATAATGCGATACATCTGCAATATGAATTCCTATTTCATACAAACCATTTTCTAATACAGTAAATGATAGGGCATCATCAAAATCTTTAGCATCTTTAGGGTCAATTGTAAAAGTTAAGTCCTTTCGCATATCTCTACGCTTAGCAATTTCCTGATTAGTTATAGAAGTATCTAATTTATTAGCACACTCTTCAACTTGATTTGGAAATTCATAAGGTAAACCATATTCAGAAAGTATCGCATGAATCTCGGTATTATGTTCACCTGGTTTACCTAAAACCTTAATAACCTTTCCGTAAGGAGAATCAGCTTTTTCTGGCCAATCTTCAAGTTTTACTAAAACCTTATCTCCATCTTCGGCTTTAAGAGTTTTATTTATAGGCACAAAAATATCTTTGTACATTTTATTACTGTCTGGTATTACAAAAGCATAGCTAGAATTCTTATTAATTTGAATAACACCAACATATTCGCTTTTTTCTCTCTTTATAACATTAGTAATTTCTCCTTCTATTTTCCCTCGTTTTCTACGTTTGTATACGTAAAATTCTACTTCATCTCCACTTAGTGCCTTATTTATGTTGTTTGATGCTATAAATACATCTTCATCAAAATCATCACATATAACATAACCAGATCCTTTAGTAGATAAATCTAAAATACCAGTATGATATTCAGTATTTATGATAGCTTTAAACTTACCTCTATCTACTTGTTGTATTTCTTGTTTTGCAGTAAGTTTGGCTAAAGTTTTTATAATTTGATTTCTACTACTTGCATCATTAACTCCTAGTTTTGCAGCTATTTGTTTATAGTTAAAGGCTTGGTTTCTATCTTTCTTTAATATACTTAAGATTGTATTAGTTAAGTTAGAAATACCTTTTTTTCTGGATTTCCCTTTTTTCTTTTTACTCATTTAATTTTTGTAATCATTTGTATTTCCAATGTTACTGGAAATTATGTTATAAAATAGCATTGTTTATAGGAGAAGATTAGCTATTTATTTTACACAAAACTACACTTTTAATATTAAACATATTTTCTTTATGCTAAATTTAGAAAATAAAGGTTATAAACATTATATATCATAATACTATATTCTTTTAAAAATTTTAAAAATAAAATGATGGTTATTATAGTATGTTAATAAGGCTGATAACTTTTTTTAGTTTTATTTTGAAATGTATTTTATAGTTGTTTATTGATAAGAAATTAACAGCTTTAAATATAGGTAACTTATTATTTTTTAAGCACTTTTATTACACTATCAACAATTGTTTATATTCTAATTAAACAAGATTTTTTTAATAACTATTTAAATTAACATAGCTTATAATTATACATTTTATTACTGATAACTTAACTAAAAATTTACATAAACTTATTTGGATGTTATGTGAATGTTATGAATTGTAAAAATTAGCCAATTTTGCAATTTTATTTTTTAGAAAATAATGAACAGTTATTAACAAGTAATTAATAACACCGTTCACAATGTTTAATATTACTACCTTTGTTAAAAGTATAAAACATAAAGTAAATTATGACTATTTCAATTGGAAACGACCATGCTGGAACAGAATATAAATTAGCTATTATAGATTTTTTAAAATCTAAAGGTATTACGGTAATAAATCATGGCACTAATGCTAATAATAGTGTAGATTATGCTGATTTCGTACATCCTGTTGCTGAGGATGTTGAGACTGGAAAATCTATTTATGGTATTTTAATTTGTGGTAGTGCTAATGGGGTGGCTATGACTGCTAATAAACACCAAAAAATACGCGCAGGTTTATGTTGGAATAAAGAAATAGTAGAATTAGTTAGAGGACATAATAATGCTAATGTATTATGTATTCCCGCAAGATTTACTGCTATACAACAAGCTATTCAAATGGTTGAGACCTTTTTGAATACCGAATTTGAAGGTGGGCGTCATAAAAAAAGAATAGATAAAATCCCTTTATCTTGTTAAATGAGTCACGCACATACCCATAATCATACAAGTTTAAAAGGTAGAAATCTTCTTATATCTATTTTTTTAAACATTATAATAACTACAGCTCAAGTAATAGGTGGTCTTCTATCGGGCAGTTTATCTCTCTTAAGTGATGCACTTCATAATTTTAGTGATGTAATTTCACTTATAATAAGTTATGGTGCTAATAAATTAGTAGGAAAAAAAGCCTCTTTACAAAAAACATTTGGTTACAAACGCGCTGAAATTTTAGCAGCTTTTATAAATGCAGTCTCTTTAATAGTTATTGCTATTTTATTAATAATGGAAGCCGTTGAACGTTTTTCTAATCCGCAAGAAATAAAGTCTAATCTGGTAATTTGGTTATCTACTATAGCTATCCTTGGTAATGGTTTTAGTGTGTTATTATTAAGAAAGGACTCTGAGTTAAATATGAATATTAAAAGTGCTTATCTCCACTTATTTACTGATATGATGGCAAGTGTGGCAGTTTTAATAGGTGGTTTATTAATGAAGTACTATCAAGTATTTTGGGTAGATAGTGTACTTACTTTGTTAATAGCATTATACTTAATTTGGATGGGTTTTGATCTTTTAAAACAATCTACAAAAGTACTTATGCTTTTTACACCAGATAATATTCCGGTTAAGGAAATAGTAAATGAAATCAATAATTTTGATTCTATTAAAAATATACACCATGTTCATATTTGGCAATTAAATGAAGATGAAGTTCATTTTGAAGCACATATAGATTTTAACAAGGATATTACTTTATCTCAATTTGATGATATTTTACAAGAGATAGAAGTTTTGGTTTTTAAAAAATATAAAATTAACCACGTTAATATTCAACCGGAGTTTGGTAAAGTAGATGCTAAAGATGTAATTGTTCAAGATTGATAAACTATTTATTTTACATAAAGAACTTGTTTTAATTTATCAGTTAATCATTTATGTTAAAAATTAAAACAAAACCATTTTCAGAATTAACTACCCTAGAACTTTATGATTTATTGCAATTAAGAAGCGAAGTATTTGTAGTAGAGCAAGATTGTGTTTATCAAGATATTGATGATAAAGATAAAAAAGCAATGCATATTTTAGGTTTTAAAGATGATGTTTTGGTTGCTTATACACGTATCTTCAAACCTGGAGACTATTTTGAATTGGCTAGTATTGGTAGGGTAGTGGTAGCTAAAAATCAACGCCAAAATAAATATGGTTATGATATAATGAAAGCCTCAATAAAAGCTATTAATGCTTATTATAATGTAAATAAAATTAAAATATCTGCTCAGGTTTATCTCAAGCATTTTTATAATAATTTAGGTTTTATAGCCACTGGACCGGAGTATTTAGAAGATAATATTCTGCATGTTGCTATGATTAAGTAAATTTAATCACCACCAACATAAGTTATTAATATTTCAACGCGTCTATCATATTTTGGGTCGCCACCTAATGGAAATTTTCTACGCATACCCATATATCGCATTCTTTTTTTGTTGACTCCTTTTTTTGCAAAATACTCATAAATATATTTTGCTCTAGCCTCAGAAAGATTTCTCTTTTTGGTTTTCCTATCAACCGCATCTCTGCTAAACTGGGTACAACACACATGCCCTTGAATAGTAAAGTAAATATCATCTCGCTCAACTAAGGCTTTAGCTATAGATTCTAAATCTTTTCTAGACTCTTGAGAAACAGTTGCATAACCTGTTTTAAACAAGATATTTTCAAAAACAATCTTATCGCCAACGTTTAGTTTTCCTTTTATTTGTTTTGGAACATCTTTCTTATTTTCAACAACTTTGGGTGCTTCTTCTTTTTCAGGAAGAATGGGAGGGTTGGGGTTTACAATAATCTCAACTTTACGATTTAAACCACGAATCTTATTAATATTTTTTTCTTCAACTATTTTTAATAGAATCTCACCTTTTCCATCAACATGTGTAATTAAACTTTCACTAATCTCATTTTCCGAGAAAATAGTTTTTATAGCATTGGCGCGTTGTTGGGATAGTTTTAAATTATAGGACGGTGCCCCTACATCATCACAAAAACCAAAAATGGCAATAGACTTTATTTCAACTTCATTCAAGCTTGAAATAAAGAGTAATAACCTACTTTCTTCGGTTGGTGGAACGTCATATTTATCGGTGTCGAAATAAACTTCATGAGTTAGGTTTTTTTGAGCTAAAACCAACATACTTGCTAGAAGCATAAATGATAAAACAAATAATTTGTTCATAGGGATAAAAAACGAGTATATAAAGATACTATTTTTAAGGAATTATTAATATTAGAACTGTATTTTCAATTTAATATTACTTTAAATAACTACTATATGTAGATGGGTTATCAAGTATTTCTGTAGCTTTTTTTATTTTTTGATCATGAATTTTATAATACTCATACAACCCTTCTCTATACACATATCTTTTTACAATTTCCTCTGTTAAAAGTTCCAATAAAAATGTTTTGTTTTCCGCAATCACATCTACTTTTGAATTATTTAAGTTTGAAATTAAGGTATTAAAATCGTTTTCAATATTATCATTTAATTCCTCTTTTGTAGCGGTTTCAAAAGCTTTATAAAGCGCTGTTTCAGTTTTGGTTTTAAACGAAAAATTATTGTCTTTTAAATATTTTTTAAAAGATGAAAAATCGCTATCATTCATTTTTAAGGTATTAATATTTTTAATTTTATGGTTGTAATAATACGATGTAGCAAAGTTGAAAATAAGATCGTCGTTTAAAATAGCATTGGTAATGGTTGTATTTTTTGAAGCCTCAAAAACAACATCGGGATATACCCCTCCACCATCAAACACTTTTCGGCCGTTTTTAGTTTTAAACTCATTATAATTTTCTTGTTTTACACGAACTGCTTCACCTTTTTCATCTCTATTCCAATAATCTAGTGACTGAATACAACGTCCTGAAGGTGTGTAATATCGTGAAATGGTAATTTTAACCTGTGTACCATAAGTAAGAGGCTTAGGGCGCTGTACCAAACCTTTTCCAAAACTACGTGAACCTACAATTACGGCTCTGTCAAGGTCCTGTAAAGAACCAGAAACAATTTCACTGGCTGAAGCACTATTACCGTCTATTAAAACAACTAAAGGTATTTCGGTATCTATAGGTTCGCCTTGCGTATAATAGGTTTTGTTATATTTTTTAACTTTAGATTTTGTGGTTACCACCAACTGTCCTTTTGGTACAAATAGGTTTACAATTTTAATAGCTTCATTTAATAATCCTCCAGGGTTTCCACGTAAATCTAAAATGATATGTTCTGCGCCTTGAGCTTTTAAATCACGCAAGGCATAATTAGTTTCTTTATAGGCTTTATTATTAAATTTATTTAAAACAATATATCCTGTTTTATCATTAATCATAGAAAAATGGGGTACAGCTTTAATTTCAACTTCAGCTCTTTCAATGGTAGCAATTGCTATCTTTCCTTGGCGTTTATAGGTGACTTCTACCTTAGAGCCCGATGTTCCTTTAAGTAAGTCGCCGCTATTTTCCTTATAATCTTCAATATTTATATTACCTACTTTTAGTATCTCATCGCCAGCTTTTAATCCTGCTTTATCAGCGGGATAATCTTTATAAGGCTCCACAATGACCAACTTATCTTTGAATGTTTTCACTTTTGCACCTATACCCGTATAATCTCCAGTATTGTTTATTCTTGCAGCTTCCACATCTTGCTCATTCATAAAGTTGGTATAGGGGTCTAAGTCTGCCAACATACTTTTAATAGCGGTATCCATTAAGTCTCCAGGGTTGGTTTCATCAACATAATTCATATTGAGTTCTTTGAAAAGGGTAGTGAATATTTCAATTTGTTTGGCTATTTCAAAGAAGTCGTTTTTAAAAGCTGTAGTACTAAAAAAAATGGTTGCTGCCATTGTTAGTAGCACAAATTTATTTTTGAGAACTTTTTTCATGGGATTTATGTTTATTATGAGATTTTGTTTAAAAAGTTTTCAAACAACACCTTCATTTTAGTTTCCACTTGTTTAAAAGTGGGTTTTTCTTTACCAATGTACAAAATCATTAACGCATATTGTGTTGTAATGTTGTTAAAAAATAAGGGTTTGTTTAATCTATAAGATTCTCTTAGTAAACGTTTTATGCGGTTTCTATCCACAGCATTTTTAAAATGTTTTTTACTTACCGAAACCCCTGTTTTGGCTACAACATTCTCTTCAAAAGACATTTCTAAAAACACCATCCGTAAGGGATAACTAGACACCGATTGCCCTTCTGCGAACAATTGATTTATGAGCTTTTTGCTTTTAAGTTTTTCTTTTTTACCGTAAGTGAAATTCAAGTTAGGTTGATTTTAGTATTCAAAGGTAGAAAAATAAAAACCACTAAGATATAAAGTGACTTTTAGAGTTTTTATAAGCTATAATATTTTATGTTTCTGAATATATTGGCAACTGCTTAGTCATGATATAAGTCATAGTTTAAAAGGTGTTTCAGAGCTAACTTAGCTTAGTTAAAGCGTTTTAAAATACAGTGTCATGAGAGATTTTAATATTATACAACTAAAGAACAAAAAAGATAGAGCTAATTATATTTACCATTTACTGAATGATATAAAGGCTCTAGATTTAATGATTGAAAGAGGATTAATAGAAGAAGGCTCCCTAAGGGTAGGAGCCGAGCAAGAGTTTTGTTTGGTAAATGAACAGTTTTTACCAGAAAATAAATCACTAGAACTTTTAGAAGCTATTAATGATGATCATTTTACAACCGAAATAGGCAACTATAACTTAGAAATTAATTTAGATGCTCAAGATTTAAAAGGGGATTGTTTTTCTAAAATGTATAATCAGCTAAAGTCATTACTAGAAAAAGCTGGAGAAGAAGCGTCAAAAAAAGGTATTAATATAATTCTAACAGGTATTTTACCCTCATTAACTGTAAAAAATGCCGATGAACAAAACATGACCGAAGTAGAACGTTATGCTGTTTTAAACAATGCCTTAAAGAGTCATAGACGCCAAAACTTTGATATTCATATAAAAGGTGTAGATGAACTCAATTTATTAAGTGATTCTGTTATGCTAGAAGGATGTAACACTAGTTTTCAAATGCATCTACAAGTGGGGCCTAATAATTTTATAGACAATTATAATTGGGCACAAGCCATTTCAGGCCCTATATTGAGCGCTTGTACCAATTCTCCACTATTATTTGGACAAGAGCTTTGGATGGAAACTAGAATAGCCTTATTTACTCAAAGTGTTGATACCAGAGCCAATTCTTTTTTATTAAATGAAAAACAATCTAGAGTTAGTTTTGGTAACCGTTGGCAAACAGGATCTATAACAGATATATTTAAGGACAACATTTCAAGATTTAGAAGCTTTATGACCACAGGTTTTATTAAAGATAGTATTGAAATGCTGAATAGGGGCGAAGTGCCCAAATTAAGAGCTTTAGGGATTCATAATAGCACGGTATACCCTTGGAATAGAGTTTGCTATGGTGTTATGGACGGTAAGCCAAACTTGAGAATAGAGAACAGATATATTCCGTCTGGGCCAACTATAAAAGACGAAATAGCAAATCTTATGTTTTGGGTTGGTGTTATGCTTGGAAAACCAAAAAAATATGAAAACATTCATGATCAATGGGATTTTAAGGACGTGAAAACTAATTTCTTTAATGCAGCCCGATATGGTATGGCTACACAGTTTTATTGGGACGGAAAATATGTTTCTAGTTTCGATTTAATTGTAAATGAACTATTACCAATGGCATACAAAGGCTTATATAAAGTTGGTATTTTGCCTCAAGATGCAGAGTATTATCTAAAAATTATTAAAAATAGAGTACATAATAATAATGGCTCAGAATGGATAACTAGAAATTACAGGAGTTTACTCAAAAACCACAAGCGTTATGAAGCTATGCAAGTGTTAACGGCCAGTATGTATGAAAAACAACAAAAAGGATATCCGGTGTCCACCTGGGGTATGTTGCATCATAGTACAGAATCTCGATTTAAAGATCAACGTGTTGTTAAACATATTATGAGTAGCGATATTTTTTCAGTAAGGAAAAAAGACAGTGTAGAATTGGTTTTAAATATCATGAAATGGAAAAATATACATCATATGCCAGTTATAGACGGTAATAGAAAACTAATAGGCCTCATTAGTTGGAATGATGTTAAAGATTATTTGGAAATACCCAAAAAATTAAACAGTAGTGTTGGTAGTGTTATGAAAACCGATATCATAACTACTGAAGAATATACACCTGCTAAAGAGGCTAAAGCTTTAATGGAACAACATGGTATTGGTAGTTTACCTGTTGTTAATCAAGGAGAATTAATAGGTTTAATTACTTTAAATGATTTTTAATGGAATGTTAGATATCTATAGTAAAGCATTGAATGAAACCATACAAGTTGAAAGATTTATAGGGAAGGCGTTTGGTGATAAACAGGGTCCTACTTTTGTAGTTTTTGCAGGTATTCACGGAAATGAAACTGCTGGTGTTTTTGCTTCTAAAGCTATTTTAAAAACAATCAAGCCAAAAAAAATAAACGGCACCGTTTATGCTATTTCAGGAAACCTAAAAGCACTTAAACAAAATCAGCGTTTTATTGACACCGATCTAAATCGCCTTTGGACACCTGAAAATATAGTATCTATAAAACAAAAGAGTAATTTAAGCGCTGATGAAGAAGAACTTGTGGCTTTATTAGATATTTTAAATAACATCATAGTCACAGGAAACCCTCCTTTTTATTTTATTGATTTACATACAACTTCTAGTAAAACACTACCCTTTATTACCATAAATGACGCTTTGATAAACAGAAAGTTCTCAAAACATTTTCCAGTACCTATTGTATTGGGTATAGAGGAGTATTTAATAGGGCCTTTATTAAGTTATGTAAACCAATTGGGTTATGTGTCTTTAGGTTTTGAATCTGGTCAACATGTCGAAGCCCAAGCTATTACCAATAGTGTGGCTTTTTTAAAAATGGCCTTAGTTGTTGCTGGTGTTTTGAAAAAGGATGATGTAGATTTTATAGATTGTTTTAACTTATTGAAAACTCAATCTGAAAATCAACAAAGTTTTTTAGAGGTTATTTATTTACATAAAATAGAAAAGAATGAAGAGTTTAAAATGTTAAATGGTTTCAAAAGTTTCCAGACCATAAAAAAAGGAGTTCCTTTAGCGGTTAGCAATGGCGCCAATGTGTTTTCAAAACGCAATGGTATTATTTTTATGCCACTCTATCAAAAACAAGGTAGCGAAGGTTTTTTTATCATAAGAACCATTAAACCATTTTTTTTAAGGTTATCGGCATTTTTAAGACGAATAAGAGTTGATAACTTGCTTGTATTGTTACCTGGAATCTCTTGGTTAAACAGAAAAGAAGGGATATTAAAAGTAAACTTAAAAGTTACTAAGTTTTATGCCAAAGCTATTTTCCATTTGTTGGGTTACCGAAGCAGACATACAGACAAAACCCATTTAAGGCTTAATAATAGAGAGCGTGTAGCTAAAACGATTATGTATAAAAAAGAAAAATGGTACAGCAATTTTTAGAGTCTTGCGATTTTAATTATAACAATAAAAAATGACAAGCTATTTTTGGTTTATTATTCTAATAAAAGGTCTGTTATTTCTTTAGATATTATTCTTCTTTTAATAAAGAAAGTACTTTTTTCCAAATTTCTGTATTGACATTCATTCCATTTTTTGTGTTGTATTTTTTGGCGTTTGCTGATCGTTCTCCAGGGTAATAGGTTCTGTTTCCATTATCAGTGGGTGTAGCATCATGTGTGTAATTGATAATTTCATTTATGAGTGCCTGTTGTAATTCTTTATCAGGAAATATCTCAGGACAAATACAAAGATAGATTTGTGAAATGGCGGTTTCATAATTGTTTAATCCAATTCTGTAAGTAGAGTTTCCTGCCGATAGTAAAGTTGCTATCATATCAAGAACTATAGAAAAAGCAGATCCTTTCCAGTAGCCAATAGGCAGTCCTTGCTCTGTTTTAAGAATTTCTTCTGGGTTTCGCGAGAGCTTATGGTTTTCATCCCAACCACCATGATAAGGCAGTTGTTCACCCTTTAATTTATAGTTATTTATTTTACCAAAAGAAAATTGAGAAAGCGCCATATCTAATACAATATGACCTTCTTTTCTTGGAATAGAAACTATAAAAGGATTATTTCCAATACGACTTTCCTTACCACCCCATGCTGGCATATTGGGTTGTGTATTGGTAAAAAGAATGCCAATACAATTTTCATTGGCGGCTTGCCAGCCGTAATAGCCTCCTCTCATCCAATGATTGGTATTTCTAAGAGCAACAAGTCCCATTCCGCTTTTTTTTGCTAAGGCTATTGCCCTGTTAGTACATGTAATGGCATTAATAATTCCAGGTCCTTGATGGCCGTCCCATCTTTCTATGCTCCCAAAGGCTTCTACTTTTTTGGCTTCTTTATCTATTTTTACTATGCCTTTTTTAACCGTTTCAATGAAAAAGGGAACGCGGTTGATTCCATGAGAATTTACGCCGTATAGGGTATTCTGTGTAAAAACATCGGCTAAGAGATGTGCTTTACTTTCAGTAAACTCATACTTTTTAAAGAGTGCATAAAGCACATCTTTCATTTCCTGTGAAGTGATTGTAAGCATCATCCGACATGTATTAAAATAGACTTATAATATGATTCTGGTAGCTACATTTATTAGTAAACCCCCCTAATATGACTGTGAATCTTATTATGATAAAAGTCTTCTAGTTGTTTCATTAACTGGCTAGAAAGCGATGGTAAATTACTTATTTTAGAATTTTCTATAACCTGCTTTGTTGAACTTGCTCCAGGAATAATTGTTGTTACCTCTTTGTGATCTAATATCCAGCGTAATGACATTTCCAATATAGACAGATTTTCTGGACAAAATGCTTTTAATTCATCCGATAGTTGTACACCAATTTTGAATGGAAGTCCTGCAAAAGTTTCTCCCACATTAAAGGCTTCTCCATTACGGTTAAAATTTCTATGGTCATTTTCTTTGAACTCTGTTTGGCTTGTAAATTTACCTGAAAGCAACCCACTAGCCAAAGGTAAACGCACAATAATTCCTACCCCTTTTTTGTAGGCACATGGCAGTAGCTCATGAGTTAATTTTTGTCTGAAAATATTGTAAATAACCTGAAGTGATTGAAGCCCTTCTTGTTCCAAACATATCAAACCTTGATTAACACTTTCAACACTAGCGCCAAAATGCGCTATTTTCCCCTCGTTTTTTAAGGTTCTTAGCCAATCAAAAATAGCTCCTTTTTTTAATTCCTCTGTTGGTATACAATGTAACTGTAATAGGTCAATACAGTCTTTGTTAAGTCGTTTTCTGGAATTATCAACAGATTTTCTAAGTGCTTGTTCACTATAATTGTTTGGATACACATTGGCATTACGGCCAAACTTTGTGGCAACTTTTACATCGATATTCGATTGTTGAATAAATTCTCCAATCACTTCTTCACTTCTACCATCTCCATAAACATCAGCAGTATCAAAGAAATTAATACCATTATTAATGGCTTTTTCAAGAATTTTCCTAGCTTGGGTTTTATTTATTTTATTACCCCAATCTCCACCCAATTGCCAGCAACCAAGGCCTATTTCGCTTGTTTGAAATCCATTGTTACCTAATTTCCTTTCTTTCATTTTTTATTTATTAGATGAACACCTGTAGTTAGCAAATCAATATTGTCACTAACTTACAAAAAAACAAAAGCAACGTCATGAACATCAGTGACGATTTTCAGAATTAGGTAGGAACTTAAGAAACTGTGAATTAAAACTTTTGTTAGAACTTGTTTCTAATGTTAATTTTTACAACTTGTAATCAGGGAAGTTTTTTATCTTCTCGCAACTTACTTGTTCCATAACTTGACCAAGTTGTCTTTTTAAGATGTTAATGGTATGGTCTCCTCCTTGTTTTCCTAAAGCGGCCACTCCATACATGAAAGAACGACCTAAAAAGGTGAAATCGGCACCAGAAGCCATGGTGGCAGCAATATCTGGGCCCGTGCGGATACCACTATCCATCATTACAGTAATTTTATCTTTATATTTTTGGGCAATATGGGTCAGTGGTTTTATGGTAGATTCTCCTCTATCTAACTGTCTTCCACCATGATTAGAGACTATAATTCCGTCTAAACCTAAGGCTATGGCTTTTTCTACATCTTCATCGTTGGTTATACCTTTAATGACTAATTTACCTTTCCATTTATCTCTTATTGGCTTAATACGCTCTGGGGTTAATCGACCATTAAAAGTTTTATTCATAAATAAACCTAAATGTTTTAGACTTAATCCTTTAGGCAGGTAAGGTTTTAACGTTTTAAATTCAGGCTGACCAGCCATTAATGTATTAAAGGCCCATGTAGGTCTAGAAAGAATTTGAATCATATTTTGAACCGTCATTTTTGGAGGAATAGAAAGTCCGTTTATAATCTCTTTGGAGCGATAGCCAAACGTAGGAGTATCAGATAATAATACCAAAACGGGATAATTAGCATCAGCAGCTCTCTGTATAATGTCGTTTCTTAGTCTGGCTTCCACAGGATAATATAGCTGAAACCAGGCATTACCTTCAGTTATATCGGCAATGGTTTCAATACTAGCCGTACCCACAGTACTGAGAATAAAAGGAATGTTATGTTCAAAAGCAGCTTTAGCTAAAATCTCAGAGGCTTTTGGCCACATTAAACCTTGTAAACCTATAGGGGCAATTCCAAACGGAGCGCTATATGTTTTATCAAACAAAGTAGTTTCTAAAGATGCTCCTTTGTAGTCTCTTAAATAGTATGGTTTAAGTTGAACATCTCTAATTTCTTTAGTGTTTCTGTGTAAATTAATTTCAGAATTACAACCACCATCTAAATATTCAAAAGCAAATTTGGGTATTCTTTTTTTAGCACGTTCTCTTAAATATGGAATATCTGGATATTTTGAATTGAATTTTTCTGTCATTTATTTTTATTATTTAGGCACAGAGTGGACTTTAGAATTTTTTGTCAAAAATAAGGAAATTATAAATAATCTATTGGTAATGTGCTATTCCAAAATAAAAGTTTAAAGAAAAAGCTTTTGTTTTAGAATCGTAAGAGAATCATATTCTATGAGCGAAATTTTAGAAAAAATGATTTCAATATTAAAAGTTTACTTTCCTTGCCTTTAAAAGAAGATAGTAAGCATGATAAGATTTACAAGCGGAAGGTCATAAGCAATGCACAATAGCAATTTTATATGGTATTTTAATTCAATCTATTGTATTTTAAATCAGTTTTTGTACTTTGCTTAAAATAAAGTATTTATTGAAATGAAACTATTAATTCAAATTTTCTTAGCTTTTTTATTTGTAACAGTATTTACAGACAACATTATAGCACAAAATGATATAGTTTTAAAAATTGATGGTACTGAAATGATTGGAAAAGTCATAGCCATTGGCGAAACAAGTATTAATTTTATCTACAAAGATGAAACTATTGAGTATAAAGTACCCAAGATCAAAATTGCAAAAATTACCTTTTCATCTGGGCGCGTTGAATTTTATAATGAATCTTCTAGTTTAGCAGATCATCACAATAAAGTGGCGATTTTACCCTTTGCTTTTTTAAAAAATAAAGACAATGGCTCTAGTGCTATGTCTAAAAAGATTCAACAGGAAACCTATTCAATATTTAATACTCACAAGGGGGTCTTAAATTTTCAAGACCCAATGACTACCAACAGATTGCTTGGTAAAGCAGGTATTGGAGCTGAGGATGAAGAAAATTACTCTATGGGAGAGTTATGTGATATACTAGGAGTTGAATTTGTTGTGCAAGGTTTGGTTTCTTTAGAAGAAACAAGTGTTTCAAGTTATTCGGCATCTAATACTAATATCCAAAAAAACGACAAAAAACCGGCAAAAACGTTTGTTGGTAAATTGTTTGATAATTCTGGTACAAATATTAGTACTAGCAGATCTAGCACCTCTATCAAAAATTACAGAACTACAATTACTATGAACGTTTATAATGATAAGGGCGAGAATATTTTTAGCAAGGATCACGAATCCTTTTGGCAATCTGATGATGCCTACAAGATAACTTTGAAATTTTTGGCAAAGAGAACACCTCTGTATACTAAATAATGTCAAAAATGTTTTTAGCTAGCTTATATGTTTTTAGTTTCTATAGGTTATGATTCACATCCTAAAATTTTAATTTTTTGTGCTAAGTTATTGAATAAACCCCTTTAAGTACAGGAGGTGTTAAATAAGCTATTGAAACAGGTATTTGGAATAGAAAAAATGAATTGCCTTACACCGAGAATTTTGTTACCAAATTAGCTTAAAATTACTTGTTTTTTAACTCAGTTGTATGTTTTGTTAAGTATTTTTATTTACTCAGTTTTAATATTCTAAATGCTCCTTGAGTAACCAAAACAAAAACGATTGTTCCAATAATCAAATCAGGTTTGCTTGAATTTAACCAATTTACCAAAACACCTGCTATTATCACCCCCAAATTGATAATCACATCATTAGACGTAAAAATCATAATCGCTTTCATGTGTGCCTCTTTTTTGTTTTTTGACTTTTGTAAAATGTAAAGACAAATCCCATTACCTATAAGAGCGAAAGCCGAAACGACAATCATTGTTGAAAAGTTAGGAAGTTTCTCCTCTCCGAAGAATCTCTTAAAAACCTCTATAAATCCTATTATTGCTAGTATTATTTGAACGTATCCAGCAAGTTTAGCAATTCGCTTTTTCTTTGTTAAAGTTCCACCAACCGCAAAAAGACTAATTCCATAGACAAAACTGTCCGCAAGCATGTCCAAACTGTCCGCAACTAATCCCATTGATTTTGAGATTATTCCGGTTGTTATTTCAATTAAGAAAAAGGAGAGATTTATTCCAAGTACTGTCCAGAGTAGTTTTTTCTGGTCTGCGTTTTCTTTAAATTCAGTTTGGTCGGTTTGTTCAGTCGAGATTTTCTTTCCGCCTAAATTCAGTTCGAGAACCGACTTTTCGATTTGGTCGATTTGTCCGCTGTGAAAAACGGTCAGTTTTCGGTTGGGAATGTCAAAGACCAAATTCACAATACTTGAGATTCCGTCCAATTTCATTCGGATTAGATTTTCCTCAGAGGGGCAGTCCATTTTTGTAATCTTAAATATTGTTTTGTTCATTCACATTTCGGTTTTATAGATTTTGTTTGGTTATGGTTTTGTTGCGTGACACGAGCGCAGCAAAATCCGTTATGAGTTTTCAACTTAAACAGAAGATAGCAAAATTGCATGGACTATCCGAGAGGAAATTCAGAAGCAATTAACTATAGCCGGTATTAACAAAACTTGTTTTATCCATTTAAATATTCATTCCGCTTAAAATCAATTCCTTTTCTTATTAAATAAGCGTGATATGTACTTGGTATGTCATGAGTCCATTTGGGTAAAATCAGGGTTATTAAAATTCTATCAATATGAGATATCAAGCCCATAATAATAGCTAAATTGAAAGGAATTCCTGCATAGTTAAATCCTATTAACGAAGTAAAGGCAATTAATAAAGTAATTCCCCATAATTTTGAAAGAAAAGCGTGTGTGCAAGTTTCCCTTTTGAATTTTACTAAACTTATAATGTAACAACTCATTTCCATCCCGAGAATTGTCCAGATATAAACAGAATTATCGGAAATTAATTTAGGGTAGAGTATCCAAGTTGCAAACCCCATCGATAACCAAAATATCATATCGGTTTGACTATCCATTCGCCTTATTTTAGCCGAAGATATACTTAGCTTTCTTGCTATGATGCCATCTAATATGTCAGATATAAGTCCCAAATACATTAGAACTACAATAATTATTTTAGCATTTTCTCCTATGAAATAGGCTAAACATAAAATAACAGGCGCTAATAATAGCCTAAACAATATTAATGAAATAGGAATGTTCATTTTTAATTAACCAACGGTTTAGTCACTAATTTACAAAATAAAACAGGTAATAGATTCGGTAATAGATATCACTTAGATTTCCCATAATGACTATAGAACCTGAAACGTTATTTTCTTAATAGAAAGTATATATTGATTTTTTTGCATCACTTTTATTTAAAAACTACAGAACCATACTTAAAACTTATTATCATCTCGTCAAACTGTTTTATAAAGTCTTGACCTAAGTTTCCGTAAAAGTTACTAACGTCTCCTTTGATATCATTTTTGTGAACTCGTATACTTTTTAGGCTAGCACTAGAATTACCTACAGACAATACTAGACTATCTAATAAAAACCCATCAAATTCAACAATGCCACCGGCGCTTCCTGATTTTAATGCTTGAGGTGTATAGTTCTTTTCAATAGTATCTTGATATTTTCTGTAAAAGGGAGCATACAAAGAAGTGGTTCTAGCACCTGTATCAAAACTAAAACTTAAAGTATCTTTTTTATAATTAATTGCTATTATTGGCGTAAGACCATCTAAAGCAAAGTTTTCTTGTTTGTAATCTATTGGATCTTTTGGGGTAAAAATGGTATTGTTTTTTGAAATGCGCACTTCATCCATAGCTTCAATTACAGGAAAACCAATAATACCATTTATGTAGTATTCTATTTGAGGAAAGGAAATATCCTCATCATCTAAAACTAAAAACACAACATTTTTAAAAGTGAGATCCCCAATCATCAACTCATTAGCGATAGCCAAATCACTATCTACTTTTTCTCCTGTGAATGCCGTAACATAAAAATCAGATTCTATATACGTTAGCCCTAGCTCCTTAACAAGAGATCTCTTTATGACAGAAATATTTGCTCCTGTATCAAAAATATAATGCTTATTTTGGTGATTGATTGATACATCAATATTAAAAAGCCCTACTTTATCTTTTGTCATCGGAAATGAAACATCAGAATTTTTTTCAATTTCTTGAGTAGGTATATTTTCTAAAGATTTCCAGATATTCAGTTCGTTTTCTAACATTTGAACTTTTGAAGAATCATTTAAATGGCTATAGTTTTTTAAAATAAGTTCACTAACCTCTTTAGCCTGTTTATATTCATACAGGTTTATATGATTTAAAATTTTAGTATAGTATAATTTGTTTAACATGGTGTCTGTTAAACTTAGCGGTTCTATACTCAGCAACTCTTCTATTTTAGAGTTTGATTTAGATAAATCATTGAACAGATTTAAAACAATGGCTTCGTAATAAAGACATAGCTCTTTTGATATTAGGCTCTTTTTAGAATTAAGGCTTTGTCTTAATTTAAAATAGTCTTGAGCTTTAGCTAGAGAATCTAGATGTTTAGTTACAACCAGGTCATTTACATTTTTAGTTTGTGAGTTTTTACAGGCAATAGTTAAAATTATAAGTAAAAAAAGAATGTTTCTCATGGTTATAGTTTTATAATGTTTGATCTTATTTTCCAGTTTAAATTTTATATATCTCTCTCATAACTTGATTCTAAGTTTACCTTGATATGGAAAATTTTATTCTATTTATTAATAAAACATCTATAGATAAACAAAAAAATCAATATCACCAACTTTTCAAGTCGGCACCTTTAGCAGCACCTTTATGAACCTTTTCTACATACTTTTTGATAAACATGCGGAGATATCTCAACCTACTTATATGGTTTCTATATAACTAACTTACTAAAATAGGAACTAACAATAAGAAAATCCGCTGGATTTTCCGAAAGGAAAATCAGAAGCAATGAATTATACACATTGTTAGCCTTTCGTCATTTATTTATTAATTCAACTACTTTTTTGTTCAAATCTTTTATTCTTTTAAACTAATTTAGTTGAAAATTCATTGACTATAAGCATTCCTAACTTTGTGAAAATAATGCAGGTTAAACCGTATTGTGAAAATACCATCAAAACCTATAACTCTATTGTAAAAATTTCAGAAGGGTATTTCAACAAACCTTTAGTTCGTGTTCCCCAACGTCTGGTAACAAGACACCTACAAATATCTACTCAGATGGCTCGGCTAGATATCGGTCGAAGTATTCGATTAGTTTACCAAATAGGTAGCGATCGTAATGCTGCTCACGGCTCCATCCATGCGTCGCACCCGGTGCAAATGCAAAGTCGAAGTCTTTGCCCTGTTTAATCAGTTCTTCAGCTAACACGGCTGTTGTTTTGAAAGGTACCACATGATCTTGCATGCCATGGATGAACAGGAGTTTATCCTCCAGGTTTGCTGCATAGTTGAGTGCTTTTCTTTCGAAGACCTCAGGGTGTGTTTGTGGGGTACGAACAATCGCAACATCGTCCGTACCAAAGAACACCGGGTCAACAGCCGCCGCCGCCGCAACACCTACCTGGAATAAGCCCGGCTTCATCAACAGCGAATAAACGGCGAGTGTACCACCATAACTACTGCCCCAGATTCCAATACGATTGGGGTCTACGTAATCTAGAGACTCTAGGTAGGCAACCGCACTTGCATAATCTTCTATGTCCTGGTCCGCAAAGCCCAACAAAAACTCTTCCCGAAATGCTCTACCATAACCGTTACTACCTCGAGAATCTACCTGCACAACAATATACCCTTTCTTGACTAGTAGTTGCTGTACAAGGCTGTAATTACCGGCCCAACGGTTCCTAGCTGTATTGGAATATACGGGACCAAAAACTACTGGATACTTTTTGCCAGGCTTCATGTTGTCAGGTTTTAGAATCCGGGCATGCAGCGTGTAGTCATCTACAAGACTGGGAAAAGTAACGTATGCTGCACTTGTCCAGGTTTTCTCTGTGAACGCTCGTAATGGAGAATGGGTCACTCGCTTGGCTTTGCCACCCTTGCTATTTATTGCGTAAAGCTCAGGAGGTGCTATGTCATTACTATGCAAGACTATCAAGTTTTGGCCATCTGGTGAAGGATAACCAACATTTTGGCCTGCTAAACGCGTCATCTGCTCAGGTTTGCCACCTGACATATTCAGGCGATACACGTGCTGTTCGTAAGGATTAACGCCGTTCCCTGTATAAAATAGCCAATCAGCAGCACTCATTGGAGCGGATAGTACATCAAAAGAGGGGTCTGTCAGGAGTTGTGGACTCCTTTTAGATTTTGATGGGTCGATCGTATAAAGCCCATACCTATCACCCATATCGCTCAAAAAAATAACCTGCCGCCCATCTGGATGCCAGGTAGACCCAAACGAGGTGTACATACGACTCTCGCGTACTCCTTTCCAAATCTCACGGGGTTTGGATTCATTAGGAGTTACAACGAAAAGTTTACGTTCCACTGCAGTATCAGAAGCTACATCAATCAGCAACGAACCACTTGATGACCAGTTAAAATCGATAATCTGATTAGCGCTTGGTTCTGGCAAATCTAAATAAGTGATTTCTCCGCTTTCTATATGGAGCAGGCCAACCCTACGTATCTCGTTGGGATCGCCTGGGTAACTTCTGCGTACTTCATTAGGGTTGGTTTCGGTAGCGAGATAATTAGGGAATGGTACCTTTTGCATCTCACGTCTATTAACAGAATGAAAAACAATTTTCTTCCCATCTAGAGCCCACTTATAGGTTGGACCACTCCAAATACCTGGACCAATTTCACGTTCAGGTCTGCTATAGCGGCCCTTTCCTAAATTAGATAGACTTGCAATCCCAATCTTGGTAAGCTGCCGATTTTGTTTGGTTTTTAAGTCAGCAAGCCACAAATCACCATTGCTTATATATGCCAAATGATTTCCATTTGGTGAAATAGACAGGTTATGTGCGCCTTCCGTTACAGTCATCAATTCCGAGTCTTCGCCTTGACGCAACTTTGTCTGCCATAGATTTTTACCACGGAGACTGATGATTGTATTCTTATTTGCCCAGACGATATCGCGCACTGGCGCAGATTCCGTATTGGATATGAGGCGTACCTCATTCCCCGCCTTTGAGGATACCCAGAGGCCACGCCCTGAAGTTCCTGGCTTACTCCAAGAGAAAGCAAAGCGCTCGCTGTTTGGTGCCCATACCGGTTTTGACGGCGTTGTCCCTGTTAGTTTTGGTGATGCAAAAATAGCATCAATGGTGAGCGCTGTTTCCTGTGCTGTAACGGTTCCGGTTATCACTATTAAAAGGACTGTTATTGCCCATCTTTGCCAAAAAGAAATATAGTTCATGCGTTTGTTTCAAAAATTATCTAATATCGAATTACTTCATCATGATCATATGGTCAGCATTACCAGTCATTTCCCACTGCGTTAACACTACAGGGATATTACCAATACAATTGATGCTATCAAAAAAATCACTGAGTTTAAATGCCTCTCCCTGCTGCTCTTTGCTACGCGCATATTCTGCCATAGCGGCTTCCAGCAAGTATTTCCCTGTGATATAGCTTGTACCGTAACCCGGCTGTCTTAAATACAAGTGCTGCTCAAATATCAATAACTCTTTTTCCGTTTTCATCCAACCTCTAGGCGTATATTCAGAATGTATACCGCCAGCCTCTTCCATAGTCATTTCATTGGCATGTGCATAGAGGGAACCTAATCCTCTTGCAGCCCTTTGTGCTATCATAATGTAGACAATCTCACGCACTCTAGGATCATCATCATATAAGCCAGCATCCATAAACATTTCTTCCACAGCAGTGGCAGTACCCTCATTCCTAGAATCGAAGATATTGTACAACAGTGGCCCTTTTCTAATCTCACTTGGATTAGGCTCATTTTCCATTCTAGCCAGTTCAAACCAATGATAAAAGTGAGAAAACAATGGGCGAGGATCATAATGCGAAGTGATATAAAAAAAGTTTCTTGTTTCCTCTGGAACAAATGTACCTAAGTGCTCTCTTAAAGCAGGCTCAAAATAATCCTTGACCGTTAAAATAGCTTCATTCTCTAGGAAACTGATGAAGCTTTTGGCTGCACGATTGGCAAGGGCATCATAACGTTCTGGAGAATCTGCGGCGATTAATTGGGGGAGATTACGATTGCGATGTTCTTCCAATTTCAAAGCCGACCATGCACGAGCCAATTCTCTTTTAAGAATCATCACCTCGTCTTCCCAAGTAAGCGGAACCAAATGCACATTTTGCATATACAAGGTATAATTCTCCTTGCCTATACCTGAAGGACCGGTTTTCTTATCGGATTGGGCTTCCAACCATTTTACTAATTCATTGGTAGACGTTTGGGCTTTTTCAATAGCGGATATCATGGTTTCATCAGCACGCACACCTGCAGCATTTTTCATGTCCTCGAGTACTTCAGATTGCTCCTTGATATCTCTAATACCCGTGATCCAGAGGTCTCTAGCATTCCCTGTTAGATTAGTTTTGGCTTGTTTGTTCAATGATGGTATAACGGCCAGATCATTGAGCATTCTTTTACGTTCTGCAGTGCTTAGCGGAAATTCATAAGTCCACAATTCCAAGGTGCTATGATTAGTGGGGCCTTCATGCGCCGGTACATCACTCTTGTAGGTCCATATGGTCTTGTAGAAAGCAGGGTCACGTTCCCATGGCTTAAGTACGCGATAGTTAAAATCAAAACCGTTCATCTCTGCCCAGATGACCATCCAATCCACTTTATTGGGGATAGACCAGCCCGAAGTGTCAATGGCAGCATGGCGCGCTCTTAATTGATTGAAAGCAGGTATTCGCTGAGTGAATGTAGCTTTACGATAATCGGGTGAACCTTCGTGCTCTGGAGGCGTTTCAAAACTTCTCCATTCTTTGAACAACGAAACTAAATCCTGATAGTCATTGGAAGTACTATTTTCAGTTTTGGTTTTCTTGTTTCTTTCTTTCTTATCCGTTTGACAGCAAAAAAATAGGATTATCAAAAGAGGAAAAAGGACGGTAGTTGTTCTCATATATTGATGGTGATTACTTAGTTAAGGGATTTTTAGTAATTTGGTTTAACCCTGAGATGGAACACATTTACTTTAAGATGCATTGTCTGCGAAGCAGCGTAGATTAAAGTTCGCCATCGGCGAATGTGTTCCATCGGTCCTGGCTATCCCTCTGGCGGCGTTGGGCGGCTGTTTCGGAAGCTTGCTTGCGAAGCAAGCGGCAGTGGCGTAAAACGCCACGTACGAATAAGATAGCCTCGGAGCCGCCGAGATGTTCAGTTCCGTGTTTTGTTGTTTGGTCTAAAAGTAGCAAAAACTTTCCAATTACCGATTCAGTTGCCGCTAGGGGATAGCCGTTGTTGGCAACAGTTTTTTTATTTATTCAGTTATAGTTTTGTATTCAAATACTGCCTTCCGACGATTGTCATTATTTCTACAATGTTATCATTGATTCTGTAGTAAATACTGTCAACTCCACATACGCAACGTCTATATCCCTTTTTTATGTAATCCACAGATTCAAAGGAAAAAGGTCGCTCGGAAATAATGTCGAAATATTCAAAAAACGATTCAAAATATTTGTCCGCTTGGGTCATTCCAAATTTTTCGACTCCGAAATGGTGAATCCGAATCAAATCATTTTTCGCTTCGTTGGTCAATCTGTATTTAGCCATTAATCATAGACTTTGATTGGGCTAAAATACTCTCCTTACTGTCATTCGTAAACCCGCTATTTTCAGCTTTTTCCAATTTAGCTCGAATCCAGTCAATTTGAACTTGCTGTTTTCTTGCTTGTCTAATCAAATCGTTAACTAATTCGCTTTTGCTAGAATATTCTTTATTGTCTACTTGGGCTTTTAACCATTCATCATTTGGTTTTGTAAAAGATATACTTTGTCTCGACATAATTTAATTATTTGATGTAAATATACACCAAATATGAATCATTTCTAAATTATTGCCAACTCAGGGTTAAACGTATTTCTGTTTTAAGCATGAAAAGATAATAAATTCCTTAGCAATAATTAGAGAAAAGCTCTTCCTTATAATCTCTAATTATTGATTATCAATTCGCTTCGCGTTAGCGAAGGATAAATTGTGGAATTTAATAGATTGGGAATTCGAGAAACAGAGCCAAATTACTTTTAAGCACACGATGGCTCACGTTAGGGCTCGATGCCCGTCGATGGTGATTACTTAGTTAAGGGATTGTTAGTAATTTGGTTTAACCCTGAGATGGCATTGGTAATTTTTTTAGTCCACAAAGGTTTCTTTTATTACTTCTTTGCATTTTTCAATTTCCGATTTTGTCAAACTCTCAAAAACTCGGATAATTCTTATTTTGTCAACTGTCCGAATTTGGTCGATTGCAATCATTCCCTTTTTTCCGTTATGTTTAACTGAAACCCTTGTCGGATATTTTTTCAGGCTCGTTGTCATTGGTGCAAGTACGATTGTGTTCAAATATTTATTCATTTCATTTGGTGAAACGATAACACAAGGTCTTGTCTTTTTTATTTCACTACCGATTGTTGGGTCAAGGTTTACAAGAACGATTGTGTATTGTTTTAATTCCATTCCCCAAGATTTTCGTCATCGAATACATCGTTCATTAGCAATTTGTCGTCTCCGTTTTCACGCATTTTCTTAAATTCCTTTTCCCAATTCTTTCGAGGCGAATCGATTGGTTTGAGAATTATTTGTCCTTTTTCAAGGATGAGTTCTACCTTGTCCTTTATTTTGTATTTTTCCAGAATGGTCTTGCTCAAACGAAGTCCTTTAGAATTTCCGATTTTGATTATTGATGTTTCCATAATTTCTTAAATGTTATTACAAAGTAAATACATTTTATTGAAATATCAAAATTCGTTCCGTATTAATGCCAACTCAGGGTTAAACGTATTTCTGTTTTAAGCGTGAAAAGATAATAAATTCCTTAGCAATAATTAGAGAAAAGCTCTTCCTTATAATCTCTAATTATTGATTATCAATTCGCTTCGCGTTAGCGAAGGATAAATTGTGGAATTTAATAGATTGGGAATTCGAGAAGCAGGATCAAATTACTTTTAACCAACGATGGCTCACGTTAGGGCTCGATGCCTGTCGATGGTGATTACTTAGTTAAGGGATTGTTAGTAATTTGGTTTAACCCTGAGAAGGAACACATTTACTTTAAGATGCATTGTCTGCGAAGCAGCGTAGATTAAAGTTCGCCATCGGCGAATGTGTTCCATCGGTCTCGGCTATGATTTCGTTGCGGAAAAATCCGCAGGATTCTTTCCGCCGTAGCCGAAAGATAGCAAATAAGCGTTGAATTCCGATTAGGAATTCAACCGCAATGAACTATAGCTGTCTTAAGTTTACAATCTCTTAATTTTAGATTATAAATCAGAAAGAACAAAAGAGAGGAGTAAGATTAATATAGCCGTAGGAACTTGCGATTCCGT
>NZ_QRDX01000004.1 GCF_003386195.1 Seonamhaeicola aphaedonensis
TTAATACTTTTCTTTATTCCTAAATACCTATCGTGAACAACGCAAAACCGAAAAACAATCCCCCGTTTTGCGGGTGCAAACATAATACCTATTTCTCATTCCACAAGAACTTTTTTTGCATTTTTTTAAACCTTTTTTTTTAATCAACACTAAATACTTATTATCAATAACTTACAGATATAAGAAAAATTAATCTTACAACATTTGAAGCCCTAAACTTGAATAGTTTTGGTAGCAAAAAATTAAAAAATAAATGAGTGGGACAAAATTGGAATATAAAATATACGGAAAATCTCTTTAAAAGACAAAAGGTCTGAGTTTAATATTCTAGCTATAAAACTGATTTTGAAAAATTGCGCTTCCTCTTGTGTCACTAATACTTATTATTGGAATCAACACATACAATCATCTTTTGTTTGTGTTATGTTTTCTAGCTTATTAATGCGTTAGAGATTGAACGACCTTTGTAAAATCCTTTTTGGCGAAGGCAAAAAGATTGCGTGGTGAAAGCCCGGACCGAGGGACGAAGGTAACGCTAAAAATCATTACCTGATTTATGGCTGTTAAATTATACCTATATATATATTGTGTGGATTTGTTTATACTATTATCTTTGCAGCCTGATTTTAATTTTGTTTGATGATAGATATTACTTTACCAGATGGTAGTGTAAAAACGTTTGAGGAAAACGTTACACCTATGGATGTTGCTAAAAGTATTAGCGAAGGGTTAGCTAGAAATGTAATTTCGGCAAGTTTTAATGGAACAACTGTTGAAACCGTTACCCCTTTAACCACCGACGGTACATTAATATTATATACCTGGAGAGATGATGAAGGAAAGACTGCTTTTTGGCATTCTTCTGCTCACGTTTTAGCGCAGGCTATTGAGGAATTGTATCCAGGTGTAAAACTTACTATTGGTCCTGCCATTGAAAGAGGATTTTATTACGATGTTGATTTTGGTGAGCATGTAATATCTGAAAAAGATTTTAAGGCTATTGAAAACAAGATGTTAGAAATTGCCCGGGGTAAACATGATTTTAAAATGCGTTCTGTCACTAAATCTGAAGCTCTTTCCTTATATAAGGATAATGAATTTAAAACAGAGCTTATTGAAAATTTAGAAGATGGCACCATAACATTTTGTGATCATTCTAGCTTTACTGATTTGTGTAGAGGCGGTCATATACCTAACACAGGTATTATAAAAGCAGTTAAAGTTTTAAGTGTTGCAGGTGCTTACTGGCGTGGTGACGAAACTAAGCCTCAATTAACACGAGTTTACGGGATTTCATTTCCTAAACAAAAAGAGCTTAACGAGTATTTAGACTTACTTGAGGAAGCGAAGAAACGAGACCACAGAAAATTAGGGAAAGAATTGGAGTTTTTTACGTTCTCACAAAAAGTTGGACAAGGGCTGCCTTTATGGCTACCTAAAGGAACTGCGCTTCGTGAACGCTTAGAGAACTTTTTAAAAGCCGCACAAAAGAAAGCTGGGTATGAAATGGTTGTCTCTCCTCATATTGGGCAAAAAGAGCTATATGTTACATCCGGTCATTATGCTAAATATGGCGAAGATAGTTTTCAGCCTATAAAAACACCCAAAGAGGATGAGGAGTTTTTGTTAAAACCCATGAATTGTCCACACCACTGTGAAATATATAATAGTTTTCAATGGAGCTATAAAGACTTGCCAAAACGATATGCCGAATTTGGTACGGTTTATAGATATGAACAAAGTGGAGAATTACACGGTTTAACTCGAGTTAGAGGATTTACTCAAGATGATGCCCACTTATTTTGCACACCAGACCAATTAGATGAAGAGTTTAAAAATGTTATTGATTTAGTATTGTATGTGTTTGGTTCTTTGGGATTTGAAAATTTTACAGCACAGGTTTCTGTAAGGGATCCTGAAAACCCAGACAAATATATAGGTGATACTAAAAATTGGGAAAAAGCAGAACAAGCCATTATTAATGCGGCAAACGATAAAGGCTTAGATTATAACATCGAAGAAGGCGAAGCTGCATTCTATGGTCCTAAGCTAGACTTTATGGTTAAGGATGCTTTAGGAAGAAAGTGGCAATTAGGAACCATTCAAGTTGATTACAATTTACCAGAGCGCTTTGATCTTACGTATAAAGGAAGTGACAACGAATTACACCGCCCTGTAATGATACACAGAGCGCCCTTTGGAAGTATGGAACGCTTTGTGGCTTTACTTCTAGAACATACTGGAGGTAATTTTCCGCTTTGGTTAATACCAACGCAATGTATTATCTTGTCTCTTAGCGAGAAATATGAAAAATACTCTGAAAAAGTTTTAAATTTGCTAGAAAATGACGAAATTCGCGCCCTTGTAGATCATAGAAATGAGACTATAGGGAAGAAAATTCGGGAGGCCGAAATGCAAAAACACCCTTTTATGCTCATAATTGGTGAGCAAGAAGAAAAAGAAAACAAAGTGACTGTTCGCAGACATGGAGGAGAAGATTTAGGTGTGATGACCATAGAATCATTCTCAAAAATTATAAAAGAAGAGATTAGTAAAACGTTAAAATCGTTCTAAAGTAAAGAAACAAAGTTTAATTTAAAACAGATAAGCCATAGCAATTAGAAGAAGAAGACAGCCTCAAAGAGTTATACAAGAAGATAAACACAGAATTAACTCTAAAATAACATCACCAAAGGTACGTATTGTGGGTGATAATGTTGAAGTTGGTATTTACACAGTTAGAGAAGCATTAGCAATTGCTGAAGACCAAGAATTAGATTTGGTTGAGATTTCGCCAAAAGCAGATCCTCCAGTGTGTAAGGTTATGGATTATAAAAAGTTTCTTTATGAACAAAAGAAACGTGATAAGGCCTTAAAGGCCAAAGCCAGTAAGGTAGTTATTAAGGAAATTAGGTTTGGACCACAAACTGATGACCATGATTACGAATTTAAAAAGAAACATGCTGAAAAGTTCTTAAAAGATGGTGCAAAACTTAAAGCCTTTGTGTTTTTCAAAGGACGTTCCATCATATTTAAAGAGCAAGGACAAATTTTGTTATTACGCTTAGCTCAAGATTTAGAAGAGTTTGGTAAAGTAGAACAAATGCCAAAACTAGAAGGTAAACGTATGACGATGTTCATAGCTCCTAAAAAAGAAAAGAAATAATATAATATGTTGAAACTACGAGTTCAGCATAACAAAGATAATTAAGCGAGATAATTAAAAACTAGGAAAAGAAATGCCTAAAATGAAAACAAAGTCTAGTGCCAAAAAACGTTTTAAGTTAACGGGTACTGGTAAGATTAAAAGAAAGCACGCTTTTAAGAGTCATATTTTGACAAAAAAATCTAAAAAGCGTAAGCTTGCGTTAACTCATGATACTTTAGTACATAAGAGTGACGAAGATAATGTTAAAACCATGTTACGTTTAAAGTAACACAAGTTTTAATCGGTTAAAACAATTTATAAACCCTGGAGCGTGGCTAATACAAAGATTCTGAAACAAGTTCAGAACGCCCGCTACAAAAACAATTAAAATTATGCCAAGATCAGTAAATTCTGTAGCAAAAAGGGCCCGAAGAAAAAAGGTTCTAAAACAAGCAAAAGGTTACTTCGGACGTCGTAAAAACGTTTGGACAGTAGCAAAAAATGCGGTTGACAAAGCGATGCTATACTCGTACAGAGACCGCAGAAACAAAAAAAGAACATTCCGTGCTTTATGGATTACGCGTATCAACGCAGGAGCCAGAGAACACGGTTTATCTTATTCTCAATTCATGGGAAAATTAAAAGCTAACGACATCGAACTAAACCGTAAGGTTTTGGCCGATTTAGCTATGAATAACCCAGAAGCTTTTAAAGCTATCGTAGAGAAAGTAAAATAAGGCTTTTGCCTATTGTAAAACATATTATTCGCTTAATGAAAATCCGATTCCAAAAGAATCGGATTTTTTTTGCCCAATCCTATCATTGATATCCTTAGAATATTGGTTATCTTTCTGTCATCAATTTCCTAATTAATCTAATCAGTCATGTCTAAAATCAAATCCTTATTTATCTTTATTCTAATCGCAACCGTATCCATTCAAGCCCAAACAGAGGATAAAGCAAAAAATAACTGGGATGTTTCCAACCCAGAAGGCAATTGGAATTTCAAAGACTTGAAACTCTCGACCAATGAGGGCACTTGGATGAATATAGATGTGAGTCCAGATGGCTCCCAAATAGCATTCGATTTATTAGGAGATATTTACATCATGCCCATTGAAGGAGGTAAAGCAAACATATTAAGGAAGGGATTGCCTTTTGAAGTACAGCCCCGATTTAGCCCCGACGGTTCAAAAATTTCCTTTACAAGTGATGCTGGGGGTGGAGACAATATTTGGACAATGGATATTGATGGTGCTAACGCCAAACAAATAACAAAAGAAGATTTCAGATTACTTAATAATGCTATTTGGACACCAGACAACAACTACCTGATTGCACGTAAACACTTTACTTCTGAACGCTCTGCAGGAGCCGGGGAGTTATGGATGTACCATATTACTGGTGGTGTTGGTTTACAACTAACCAAACGTAAAAATGACCAACAGGATGTTAACGAGCCCTCGTTATCACCAGATGGGAAGTATTTATATTATAGCGAAGATGTGTATCCTGGCGGCTCTTTTCAATACAATAAAGACCCCAATAATCAAATCTATGTTGTTAACCGTTACGAATTTAGTACGGGTAAAACAGAAAGGATTATTGGCGGTCCTGGAGGTGCTGCAAGACCACAAGTTTCAAGGGATGGCAAAAAAATAGCCTTTGTTAAACGTGTTAGGGCAAAATCCGTACTCTATATCCATAATTTAGAAACTGGCGAGGAATGGCCTATATATGATGCGCTGGATAAAGACCAACAAGAAGCTTGGGCCATATTTGGCGTTTACCCCGATTATAGTTGGATGCCAAATAATGAAGAACTTGTGTTTTGGTCTGGGGGAAAGATTAATAAAATCAACATCAATACATTAAAGCTAACTAACATTCCTTTTCAAATTGATACCACAATTAAAATCGCCCAAGCTTTGGAATTTGAAACCCCTGTTGCTCCAGAGAATTTTACTGCTAAAATGATTCGTAATACGGTTACTTCCCCTGATGGAAAAACCATTGTATTTAGTGCTTTGGGACATCTTTGGGTAAAAAAATTACCTAACGGAACGCCAAAAAGACTAACAAATTCTTCGGATTATGAGTTCGAACCTTCATTTTCTTCCGATGGAAAAAACATAGTGTATGTGAGTTGGAATGACGAAAATCTAGGCAACATTTTTAAAATAAACAGTAATGGAGGCACTCCCATACAGCTTAATACATCCAAGGGTATATTTAGAACCCCTGTTTACTCAAACGATGGCAGCAAAATAACCTATCAAAAAGAACCAGGAAATAGCGATCAAGGCTATATATACTCCAAAAAAACGGGTATTTATATTATGGACTCTAATGGAAACAACAATAAATTTATAACTAAAGAAGGAGCTTATCCAGTTTTTAACACAGAAGGAAACCGAATTGTATACCAAACGGGAGGCGAGTTCTTTGGGGATTTAACCAAAACATTAAAAAGCGTTGATCTTAACGGGAAAGACGAACAAATCTTGGTGTCTCTAAAATATGCCAATCGCCTAGTTTTAAGCCCGGATAATAAGTGGATAGCGTTTTCAAACCTTCACAAAGCCTATGTTGCACCTTTGCCTAAAACTGGAAAAACAGTGACTTTTGATTTAAAAAAGGGAGCTAAAGAGTTTGTTCCTATTACCCAAGTATCGAAAGACGCTGGCATTAGTATCCATTGGTCTAAGGAGAGTGATAAAATTCATTGGACAATAGGTGACGAATATTTTACAAATACCCTATCCGAGCGATTTACATTCCTTAAAGGATCGCCTGATACTATCCCGCCTATCATAGAAAAAGGCACTAAAATTAATTTAATTGCCCTAACTGATAAGCCTAAGGGGACATTAGCTTTTACTGGTGCAACCATAATTACTATGAATGGTGACAAGGTTATAGAAAATGGCACTATAGTGATATCAGGCAATAGAATCCAAGCCATAGGGACTTCTGAAATTGAAATTCCAGAGGATGCAAAAATATTTGATGTTAAAGGAAAGACCATCATGCCAGGTATTGTAGACGTTCATGCCCATGTTGGTGGTTTTAGATCGGGAATTACAACTCAAAAGCATTGGCAACTATATGCAAATTTGGCTTTTGGTGTTACGACTTCGCACGACCCCTCTGCAAATACCGAGTCAATTTTCACCTTTTCTGAACTTATAAAAAGCGGCAACATGGTAGGGCCACGTCTCTTCTCCACAGGAGCTATTCTATATGGTGCCGATGGTGATTTTAAAGCTGTAATCAATAATTTGGATGATGCCCGGTCTGCTGTAAGAAGAACAAAAGCGTTTGGAGCCTTATCCGTCAAGAGTTATAATCAACCTAGGCGTAATCAGCGGCAACAAATCATTCAAGCAGCAAGGGAAGAAGGCATTTTTGTTGTGCCCGAAGGCGGCTCACATTTCTTTCATAATATGTCCATGATCATGGACGGGCATACTGGAATTGAGCATAACATCCCCGTAACTAAAGTATATAAAGATGTGTTGGAATTATGGGGAAAAAGCGAAACAGGATATACCCCAACCTTAATAGTTAATTATGGAGGGCTTAATGGGGAGTTTTATTTTTATGAAAATGATAATGTTTGGGAAAACGAAAAGTTGTTAAAATATACGCCACGAAGTATTATCGATTCTCGTTCTAGGCATCGAATGAAAATACCTCAAGAAGAATACGAAAATGGGCATATTTTGGTTTCCAAAACTTGCAAAGCCCTGACTGATGCTGGTGTAAAAGTCAACCTAGGTGCACATGGCCAATTACAGGGTTTAGGTGCCCATTGGGAATTATGGATGTTGGCTAAAGGTGGTATGACCAATATGGAAGCCCTAAGAGCTGCAACCATAAATGGTGCGGATTATATTGGAGCAAGTAAAGATATTGGCTCCCTCGAAGTTGGCAAATTAGCAGATTTAATTGTAATGGATAAAAATCCCTTGGAAAATATTCGAAATACTGAAAGTGTTATATATACCATGGTAAATGGCCGATTATATGACACAGAAACTATGAATGAGATTGGAAACGAACCAAAAAGTCGAACCAAATTTTATTGGGAAAACAATAAATATAATACTTCTTTCCCTTGGCATGAAAGTACAACCAGTTACGGTCACTGTAGTTGTGGCGCACATTAAGAACATTAACTTACTATGCTCCAAAAGCAGTTAACACTAACGTTCTTGAACCGCCATAATTTCTGTGCTCACATAAATATATGCCTTGCCAAACTCCTAAATTAAGTTTACCTTTAGTTATGGGTATTTGTACCGAAGCGCCGAGCAATGAGCTTTTAATATGGGCTGGCATATCGTCCGAACCCTCATAGGTATGTTTGTAGTAAGGTGCATTTTCCGGTACCATTTTATTAAAATGACTTTCAAAATCTATCCTTACTGTATAATCGGCATTTTCATTTATGGTCAAGCTGGCCGAAGTATGTTTGATAAACACCTGCAATTGCCCAATTTTTATATCGTTTAATTCAGGTATAGCCCTAACAATGTCATCTGTAATGAGGTGAAATCCTCTTGAAAAAGACGTCAACTTAATTTCCTTTTGAAAAAATAACATGCTCCTTTTTTTATTCAAAAATAATCAAAGTTATTTTGTAATTCTATTACGCAACCATTTTCAACTTACATCATCTATTATTTAAATACAATAACTTCCATGAAACATCATTTCATTAAAATAATGGTTTGCCTTTTTATGCTTTCCAATTGTTCTTTAGACAATGGAAGTAACAGTGAAAGCGGAACGATAACCATAGTTTTTTGGCACTTAACAAATACAAGTGGTGGTCTGGCTGGTGTTGACGACCAATTTGATTTGGATAAAGTTATTTGGTCATTTAATGAAGTGAACAGTACTTTAATCATTCAAAATAACAACACAGACGACACTAAACAAGATGGTTTGCCGTCTGGCACCTATTCATTTTCCGTTTCTCTAAACAGCGGCAGCTATTTTATATATATTGACGGGGCTGAATTTGGTTCGTATTCAATTAGCGATACAGAGCTAATAATTGACCAAAATATTACTACAAGTGGCACTGGAGCCGATGGGTTTGTATATACTTTTAAAAAAGTAACGGAAGAAGTGGATATTTAGGTTTTTTGCTTTTTCTTTCTTGCAGCAGGAAACAGAACATTATTCAAAATTAAACGATATCCTGGTGAAGTGGGGTGCAAATCAAGTTCTGTTTTCGCATCACCTACTCTATGCTGGTAATCTTCTGGATCATGTCCTCCATAGAAGGTAAAAAAACCCTTTCCTTTTATACCATGAATGTATTTTGCTTCACCATTTGATTTTGTTTCACCCATTATTAACACATTAGATTTTATTTCATCTCTGGTGAAAGATGTTGTTTGTCCCATAAAGCCCTTTACCAAGGCTGTATGATTTTGACATAACATGGTTGGAATGGGGTCCCACTTTGCAGAAAACTCCATTAAAGAGAAATAGTCTGTGGTTTTGGACACATTTCGCTTTCTAGTCATATCGATTGAAGAAAACTCATAAATTAATGGACTTCGTTCTAAAATAAAATCTTTAAAGGCAAACGTTTTGTTGTAATCTATTTTACTTTGGTATCCAGCTTCACTACCATCACCATCAAACATGGGTTCACAAATATCTATACCTTCAGCAGATAATGCTATATCAAAACTATCTGTGGCGCTACACATAGCAAACATAAAACCACCTCCAATAACATAATCTCTAATTTTTAAAGCAACTGCTAATTTTGCTTGTGATACTTTATCGTATCCTAATTTAGAAGCTAAGGCTTCAGCCGATTTCTTTTCATTTATATACCAAGAAGCTGCTCTATACATGCCGTAAAATTTACCGTATTGTCCTGTAAAATCCTCATGATGCAAGTGTAACCAATCATACAACAGTAAGTTATCGTTTAATACCTCTTCATCATAAACCGTCTCATAAGGGATTTCGGCATATTGTAAAACCATAGTTACTGCATCATCCCAAGGTTGTTTTCCACTAGGTGTATAAACAGCAATTTTTGGCGCTTTTTCTAAAACCACTGCTTCCATATTTTTACTTGGGCTGCTAATGTCTTCAAGAATAGTTTCAGCCATAGTATTAGAAATTACCTCAAAAGAAATACCACGTATTTGACATTCTTTTTGGATACTTTCCGTATCTGGCAACAGAAAAGAACCTCCTCGATAATTTAGAAGCCATTTTACTTTTAGCTGCTTCTCTAAAGTCCAATATGTAATTCCATAAGCTTTTAAATGATTTTTTTGGCTATCAGCATCCATTGGAATAAGCACATAAGATGCAAAGGCTTTTAATGATAGTAAAAAAAATAGTGCAAAGGCTAAAGCATTTTTCATAGACCGAAAGATACTTAAAAATGTGATTTTATAAATGTATTTAACAGAAGATTAATTGCTAGAAAGGAACCTCGTTATCATCATCTTCATTAAACGAACTACCAAATGCCTGATCTGGACTTGCAGTAAAACTATCTGGCTTAAAAGTATCATCATTAGCAGCGGCATTCATTTTTGAATGGAACTCGAAAGGTGAATCAAAATCATCTAAGTTATCAAACTTACCAAGATGCCCAATGAATTTTAATCTAATATTATCTAAACCACCATTTCTATGTTTTGCTATGATAAATTCTGCTTGACCTTCGGTTGGTGAACGTTCTTCATCATCCCATTCATCAATTTTGTAGTATTCAGGCCTGTAAATAAAACTCACAATATCGGCATCTTGCTCAATGGCTCCAGACTCACGTAAATCTGATAATAAAGGTCGCTTACTGCCTCCTCTAGTTTCAACAGCACGTGATAACTGAGACAAAGCTATTACAGGAACATTTAGTTCCTTTGCCAATGCCTTTAAATTACGTGATATCATAGAGATTTCTTGCTCTCTGTTACCAGTAGTCGAACTTCCACCTGTCATAAGCTGTAAGTAATCAATCATGATTAATTTTATATCATGCTGTGAGGATAAACGGCGTGCTTTAGCTCTTAAATCGAAAATGGACAACGATGGGGTATCGTCAATAAAAAGTGGGGCTTTTTCTAACCCTTTCACTTTAACGTTTAATTGCTCCCATTCATGCTTTTCTAGTTTACCAGTGCGAAGTTTTTCTGAAGATAACCCTGTTTCACTAGAAATTAAACGTGTAATTAACTGTACCGAAGACATCTCTAACGAGAAAAAAGCTACCGGAATATTTTGGTCAACAGCAATATTTCGAGCCATAGACAGCGTTAATGCTGTTTTACCCATACCAGGACGTGCCGCTACAATGATTAAATCTGACGGTTGCCAACCAGAGGTTAATTTATCTAATTTAGTAAAGCCTGTTGGAATTCCGCTTAACCCTTCTTTATTAGAAATTTCTTCGATTTTCTTTTTGGCCTGAATTACCAAATCTTGAGCAGATTCACTAGACTTTTTTATGTTGCCTTGTGTAACTTCATATAATTTAGCCTCGGCTTTATCTAATAAGTCAAAAACATCTTTGGTTTCATCATAAGAATCTTCAATAATTTCACTTGAAATCTTAATTAAACTGCGCTGAATAAACTTTTGTAAAATGATGCGTGCATGAAACTCAATATGCGCTGAAGATGATACTTTTTGTGTTAAAGAAATGAGATAAAAATCGCCACCAACCATTTCCAATTTCGCATTCTTCTTTAATTGTGTTGAAACGGTTAATAAGTCTATAGGCTCACTACTTTCAAACAACTCAAAAATAGCTTCAAAAATATGTTGGTGTGCTTCTTTATAAAATGCATCGGGGCTTAAAATATCTATTACCTCATCAACCCCCTTCTTATCAATCATCATTGCTCCCAATACAACTTCCTCTAAATCAATAGCTTGAGGAGGTATTTTACCTTTCTCTAAGGTAATCAACGTACTTTTATCTACTTTATATCCTTGAATTTGGTTGGGTTGTTTCATAGCTACGAAAGTAATTAAAAAGAAGATTGAATTGACAATAGAGTAATATTCGATTTCAACTAACAGTTAACAATTTAAATGTTAATAACTTAATTATATTGTGAATAAGCATAAAAAAAACCTGAAGTGTTAAACTCCAGATTTTGTAATCTTTGGTTTTAAAAGGATTAGCCTTTAAACACGCCCATATTAGCATATTTATCCATACGTTTTGCAACCAATTCTTTTGGTGATAAGTTTTTTAAAGACTCATAAGTTTTTACAATAGTATTGCTGACAGATGTGAATGTTTTTTCTCTATCTCTATGTGCGCCTCCTAGAGGTTCTTTGATAATTTGATCTACTAATTTTAGTTTTTTCATATCTGTAGCCGTCAATTTTAGAGCCTCTGCTGCTCGTTCTTTATACTCCCAACTGCGCCACAAAATAGAAGAACAAGACTCTGGAGAAATCACAGAGTACCAAGTATTTTCAAGCATTAAAACTACATCTCCAACGCCAATTCCTAGAGCACCACCAGAAGCTCCTTCTCCTATAACAATTGTGATGATAGGTACTTCTAGCCTTGTCATTTCGAGGATGTTTCTAGCAATAGCCTCTCCTTGTCCACGTTCTTCAGCTTCCAAACCTGGATACGCTCCTGGAGTGTCTAACAATGTTACCACAGGTATCTCAAATTTCTCAGCCATTTTCATTAAGCGAAGTGCTTTTCGATAACCTTCTGGATTAGCCATTCCAAAATTTCTGTACTGTCTGGTTTTAGTATTATATCCTTTTTGTTGCCCTATGAACATAAAACTCTGGTCGCCTATTTTTCCCAAACCACCAATCATGGCTTTGTCATCTTTAAAGTTTCTATCGCCATGTAACTCTAAAAAAGTATCACCACAAATAGCTTTAATGTAGTCTAAAGTGTAGGGTCTGTTAGGATGACGTGACAACTGAACACGTTGCCAAGGCGTTAACTTTTTGTAAATATCTTTTTGGGTAGCTTTTAATTTTTTCTCTATTTGCTCGCAAGTCTCTGTAACATCAACTTCACTTTCTTCTCCAATGACCTTACACTTTTGAAGCTGTTCTTCTAATTCTTTTATGGGGAGTTCAAATTCTAAATATTCCATAAGAATTCCTTTTGGCTATTAATTTTGGTTAGGCTACAAATATAAAAACTTTAATCTTGATTAAGCCTCAAGAATATTTACTTTTTAGTTTTTTAGAATTTTTAAGTATACCATTTAATAATACTGTTACTATTATAACAATAGCTCCATAATAAAATGAATTACTCATTATTTCCTTCTCTGGAAACAATATTATTGCCATTAATATCCCATAAATAGGTTCTAAATTATAAGTTAATACAACTGTGTATGGGCTAATTAATTTCATCACATATATTGATGCTATAAATGCATAAGCTGTACAAACTGAAGCTAAAATGAATAAATAAATAAAATCTAATTTGCTTAAATTGAAAAATTCTAGACTAAAACCATCAGTAAAAAAAATAAGATATAGTGATATAAAAAAAACTCCACTTAAAAATTCATAAAATGATATGACGGTAGCTGTATGTTGTTTTAAAAAATTACCATTCAACACAGCAAATAGCGATGAAAAGAATGCTGATACTATACCTAAAATAATCCCCTTGAGATACTTTATCTCGCTTTGTGTGATAATAAAAATACCAATAATCACAATGATTCCGAAAATAATTTCATACCAAATTATTTTTCGTTTATAAACAATGGGTTCTATAAAAGATGCAAAAAATGCACCCGTTGAAAACATAGCTAGAGCTATGGAAATATTAGCTTCATCAATTGCTCCAAAAAAACAAATCCAATGTGCTGCAATTATAACACCTGCTATAGATAATTTTAAAATAGACTTAGGTTTGATTCTTATTTTAACTTTTGCCAATTTAATATAAAGAAACATTAAAATTGATGCCATGACCATTCTAAACCAAACTAAAGGAATAGCTGTAATTGAGATTAACTCTCCTAAAATAGCCGTAAACCCAGCAATGAAAACTAAAAAATGTAAATGAAGATAATTTTTAAGATGGGATTTATTATGAAATAATCTATCCATTTTACTTTCTGTTCTTTTACAAACTATAAGGTATAGCAGGTCTTCTAATCATCTTAAAGCTGTACATACTCTCTAGCGTTTGGCATTGTTTAAAAGGTATATTGCTAAGATACCAAAAAGAGTATTAGGAAACCAAGCAGCTGTGAGGGGAGAAAAGTCTGATTGTTCAGCCATGACCCCAAAAACCTTATCGAAAAAAACAAAAACCATAGCAATGCAAATACCTAAGGCTAAATTAACCCCCATACCTCCTCTTCTTTTTATTGAAGACACTGCCACCGCTATAATGGTTAAGATAAATACCGAAACAGGTAAACTCCACTTTCGATACAAAACTAATTTAAATCTTCCCACTTCTGAAGAACCCCGAGCTTCTTCTTCTTTAATAAATTTTGTTAAATCACCATAGCTTAAAACTTCTGCAGCGAATATAGGCGGGGTTAAATCTTTTACCGTGAAATCAAAAAGTGTATCCTTGGTTCTTATACTTTCTAATTCATCCTCATTTTCAAGAATTCTTCTCTTCACATAATTTGTTAACCTATACGTGGTATCTTCCTCAATATATCTGATATTATCAGCAGTTATCTTATATAAAAGCTTATTATCTTCAAAATGCTCTAAAGTAAAATTATAGCCCTTGTTGGTTTTCATATCAAAACTGCTTACATAGATAATCTCGTTGTCATTTATTTTTCTAAACACATTGGTATTGTTAACTGCTTTTCTTCCCTTTTTTAAATACTTATAAGTAAAATCGTTAAAGCCTTCACTAGCTTTGGGAGCCAAAAACATACCTAATACCATAGAAAAAACGGCTATAAGGCAAGCTCCTATTAAATAGGGTCTTAAAAAACGAGTAAAAGAAACACCAGAACTCAAAAAGGCAATGACTTCGGTATTATTAGCTAGTTTTGAAGTGAACCAAATTACTGATATGAATAAAAATAGTGGGAATAATAAATGTGTAAAATAGATAGTAAAATCTAAAAAATATAACAAAACTTCTGAAAGAGGCACTTCATTTTCAAGAATTTTACCAATCTTTTCAGCTAAATGCACTGTTATCATTATAGGAATAAATAATAACAGCATCATTGAAAATGTGAGCAGATATCGCTTTAATATGTACCAGTCTAATATCTTCATTAACAATTACAAACGTTTATCCATTTGCTTTACCATTGTGTCTTTCCATATTCTAAAATCTCCAGCTAATATATGTTTTCTTGCTTCGCGAACCAACCACAAATAAAAACCTAAATTATGAATAGTGGCTATTTGTTTTCCTAACAATTCATTAACTGAAAATAAATGACGTAAGTAAGCTTTACTATACTCAGTATCTACAAAAGTAATACCCATTTCATCAATGGGCGAAAAATCATCCTCCCACTTTTTATTTTTAATATTGATGGTACCATGTGCCGTAAATAACATCCCGTTTCTTGCGTTACGTGTTGGCATAACACAATCAAACATATCTATACCTAACGCAATATTTTCTAAAATATTGATTGGTGTACCAACCCCCATTAAATATCTAGGTTTATCTTCAGGTAAAACACCGCAAACAACATCGGTCATGGCATACATTTCTTCGGCAGGTTCTCCAACAGATAAGCCGCCAATAGCATTTCCTATGGCTCCGGCATTGGCTATATATTCGGCTGACTGTATGCGCAAGTCTTTATAAGTACTACCTTGAACAATTGGAAAAAAGGCTTGACTATAATCGTACTTAAAAGGTGTTTTTTCTAAATGATTCATACATCTATCTAACCATCTATGAGTCATGTGCATGGAGCGTTTAGCATAATTGTAATCACATGGGTAAGGCGTACATTCATCAAAGGCCATAATGATGTCTGCTCCAATACTACGTTGAATTTCCATAACATTTTCAGGTGTAAAAATATGGTAACTTCCATCTATATGAGACTTGAATTTAACCCCTTCTTCCTTAATTTTTCTATTAGCCGAAAGCGAATACACTTGATACCCACCAGAATCGGTTAAAATATTTCTATCCCAATTCATGAATTTATGAAGTCCCCCCGCCTTTTCAATAATATTGGTTTGCGGACGTAAGTATAAATGATAAGTGTTACCTAAAATAATATCGGGGTTTATTTCTTCTTTCAACTCTCGTTGATGCACTCCTTTAACAGTTGCCACTGTACCTACAGGCATAAAAATAGGGGTTTCAATCACCCCGTGGTCTGTAGTTATTTTTCCTGCTCTGGCTTTACTTTGGTTATCTTGAGCGTTTAGTTGAAACTTCATCTTTATACTTATTCAATGGGCAAATATAATTAACTGAAAAATGATAACGTTTGTATTAAAAAGAAAATAATTTAGTTTTGGCAGCGTTTTTGATTATGTTAAACAAATCTTAAAAACGAACAATTATGAGACATGTATTTTTAATCGCATTGTTTGCGTTACTTCTAACTACTACATCCAAAGCACAAACAGCAACCGGTTTTGGTTTTAAAGCCGGCTTAAACTATAATGCTAATGGTAACTATTTTGATTCTGTAAGTGAAAATGCCAAACACCCTGACAGAAACATTGGATACCATTTTGGACTTTTTGGAAAAGTTGGAAACAAAATATATTTTAAACCCGAAGCTGTTTTTACTAGTACAAAAAGTGATTATGATGATGGCACTTTTAAAATGCAAAAAATTGATGTCCCTATGTTAATTGGTGCCAAAGTTATTGGTCCTTTAAGTGTTTTTGGTGGACCATCATTTCAATTTATTTTAGATTCTGAATTTGATAATATTTCTATTAATAATATCGAAAATGACTTTTCAGTTGGTTTAAATTTTGGAATAGGACTTAACCTAAAAAAAATTGGTATTGATATTAGGTACGAAAGAGGGTTTAACAACAATGAAGCCACATTCTTAAACAACAATATCAATAATATCAATGATAGGTTAGACACCAGACCAGACCAACTCATTTTGAGTTTGTCTTTTATTCTATAATATAGCCTAATATATATACTATATGAGGTCGTTAGTATTACGACCTCTTTTTTATTAATGACTGCTAGCTTCCCCAGCTCCGCTAGGTATTCTAATGTTTTCTACAATTTCCTGAACCCCTTCTGGAGGAGCTTTTGTAAATTTCATAATTGTAATTGACACTACAAAATTCAATACCATGGCCACAGTACCAAAACCTTCTGGCGAGATTCCAAACCACCACTCGCTTTTATCGGGTAGTGTGTCATCAAACCAACCTAACTTATACTTTATCATGTAAAGCAGCATTGCTACAATGCCAATCACCATACCAGCAATGGCGCCTTCTTTATTCATTCGTTTGTAAAAGATTCCTAAAATAATCGCTGGAAAAAAGGAGGCTGCCGCCAAACCAAAGGCCAAAGCTACTACGGCCGCCACAAATCCTGGAGGATGAATACCGTAATACCCCGCTACTACTACCGCTCCAACTGCTGACAAACGAGCTGCTACCAATTCGCCTTTTTCAGAAATTGAAGGCTTAATTACTTTTTTAATCAAATCGTGAGAGACCGATGCCGAAATCACCAATAACAATCCTGCTGCTGTCGATAATGCCGCTGCCAATCCTCCTGCCGCCACTAAAGCAATAACCCAATTAGGAAGCTTTGCAATCTCGGGGTTTGCAAGGACCATAATATCTCTATCCACTGTAAGTTCATTTTTTGTAGCATCAGCTACATATTGAATATTACCATCATCATTTTTATCTTCAAAGCTTATGAGCCCAGTAGTTTCCCATTTCTTAAACCATTCTGGCATATTGGCATAAGGCTTATTTGAAACGGTTTCTATCATATTAGTTCTAGCAAAGACCGCTACTGCTGGAGCTGTGGTATAAAGTAATACTATGAGCAATAAGGCAATTCCAGCAGATTTACGAGCATCTCTAACCCTTTTAACAGTAAAAAAGCGGACAATAACATGTGGTAGTCCAGCAGTGCCAACCATAAGTGCCAAAGTAATTGCAAAAACATCGATGGTAGACTTAGAACCTTCTGTATATTCAGAAAACCCCAATTCTGAGCTCAATCCATCTAATTTGTCTAATAAATATCCTGAACCATCAGTTAATTCAGAACCAAACCCTAATTGAGGAATAAGATTTCCTGTCATTTGAAAGGATATAAAAATAGCCGGGACCATAAACGCAAAAATAAGCACACAATATTGTGCTACTTGCGTATAAGTAATGCCCTTCATACCACCTAAAACGGCATAAAACAGCACAATAAACATTCCAATGATGACACCAGCATTAATATCGACTTCTAAGAATCTAGAAAATACGATTCCAACCCCGCGCATTTGTCCGGCTACATAAGTAAATGACACTAATAAAGCGCATATTACGGCAACAATTCTAGCGGTATTTGAGTAATATCGATCACCTATAAAATCGGGTACTGTAAATTTCCCGAATTTTCTCAAATAAGGTGCTAGCATAAGTGCCAATAATACGTACCCTCCTGTCCAACCCATTAAATATACGGCACCGTCATACCCAGCAAAAGAAATAATACCAGCCATAGATATAAAGGATGCTGCACTCATCCAATCAGCGGCTGTTGCCATTCCATTGGCCCAAGGTGATACACCGCCTCCAGCAACATAAAAATCTTTAGTAGAACTTGCCCGAGACCAAATAGCAATACCAATGTATAGTGCAAAAGTTAACCCTACTAAAATATAGGTCCAATCCTGAACGCCTATAGCAGTCATTATAGCATCAAGAATCATAACCATACTTTTTATCCAGTTTATTCATAAGGTGCACATACGCAAAAATGAGGATTACAAATACATACATAGAGCCCTGTTGTGCAAACCAAAACCCCAATTTAAACCCGGCAACCTTAATGGTATTTAATTCGTCTTTAAATAATATTCCAGCTCCGTAAGAAACCAGAAACCAGATAGCCAATAGAATTAAAACATATTTAATATTCTCTCTCCAATAGGCCTTTGCCTTATCTTTTTTAGTCATTTTTAGTTGGTTAAATTCATAAATATATAAAAACGCATTTTTAATACCATAATTTTTATGCAATCAATCGCTTATATCATAGTATAAGATGAATATTTAGCAGATTACATTAGAAAGTAACTCAGAGAAAAAAGAATAAATGTTACTGACCAAAAAATGATGTTAGTTTTATTGTTTTAGATATATGGTAAACTGACAAACACGTTTATGTAGTTGCCTATAAGTGATTTGTTGAGTCTATTCCTCTGGGTTGTTAGTCTCAAATAAACACCGTTTTATTTGAGTTTGTTATTAAAAGTCTGTCAATACATTTGATAGTAATATTTAATTTCGTTCCCTCTACCATTTTACCTCTGGCTTTTTAATACTCTTCTAAATGTTTGATGTGGTAGTTACTCATTAGTTAGTTGATTAAATATGATGGTCTAAAATAATAAATTCAAATAAAATTTATTCAACTTAAAGGGTTAGTTTAAATTTTTAAGCCTATATTTATCTTTACTGCTTTTTTTATGCATAAAACAAACAGATTATATTTTATAGATGCAGTAAGGGCTTTTGCGATTCTGATGATGCTTCAAGGGCACTTCATTGACACGCTTTTAAATCCTATTTATAGAGACAACACCAACATAGCCTACTCCGTTTGGCTCTATTTTAGAGGTATCACTGCTCCTGTGTTTTTCACTATTTCTGGTTTAGTATTCACTTATTTGCTTCTAAAAGCATATGCTAAAAATGATGACAAACCCCGAATTAAAAAAGGATTATTACGAAGTTTGTTCCTTATTTTTACAGGTTATGTACTACGTATTAATTTTTTGAGTTGGTTATCTGGTGAATTTAATACCAATTTTCTTGTAGTTGATGTGTTGCAATGTATTGGTCTTTCTTTAATTCTTTTGATAGGATTACATGTACTTTTAAGAAAATACAGTTATTTATTTTCAGTAGTTTTATTTACTATTGGTTTTTTGTGCTTTCTAACTGAACCACTTTATAGAGATTTAAGCTTAACTAATACACCATTCGTTCTAGCCAATTACTTTTCAAAAAGTAATGGTTCTGTTTTTACTATACTACCATGGTTTGGTTATTCTGCATTTGGTGCATTTACAGCCACCGTTTTTTTCAGACACGTACACCGGTATAAATTCAAATTATTAACTATAGTTGTTTTTTTTATGGTTGGTTATTTTCTCATTTATCATTCTTCATGGTTTTTGAATAAGCTATTCTATATTTCTGGTATAGAGTTATTTTATCAAAGTGCCAATTACAATTATTTATTTACCAGATTTGGTAATGTTCTTGTTTTATTTGGATTGTTTTATAGCCTAGAACGGTTTCTTAAAGCTTCGTTTATTACAAAAATTGGACAAAAAACACTTTCTATTTACGTATTTCATTTTATTCTATTGTTTGGTAGCTTTACAGGTTATGGGTTAAAAAGATATTTAAGTAAAATTTTAAACCCACAAGAAGCTGTCATTGGCGCCCTACTCTTTGTGATGTTTGTGTGTATAATTGCGTTTTATTATGCTAAAACGAATGCATTTTTATATTCCAAAATAAAATTTTTAATTGATAAGGTGAAAAGTAATTAGTACTTGTTTCGACTATATAGTTATGAAAATTTTACAAACACTTATCATCACCTCTGTATTTCAAATTGGTTTTTCACAAATACACTCAACAGATAGTCTTTACACCGTTACCAACACAACACTCGCCTATAAAGTAATAAAAAAAGACACCTTAAAATTAGATTTATATAAACCTAAACATTTCAATGATTCAAAACCTTTAGTCATTTACGTTCATGGAGGCGGTTTTGCCAGTGGTTCAAGAGATGAATCTCATACCATTCAATTTTGTACCAAACTAGCAGAACATGGCTTTCCCGTTGCCTCAATTTCGTATAGATTAACAATGAAAAATAAAGGTTTTGGTTGTGATATAAAGGCTAAAGAAAAATTAAAAGCGTTTGATAAAGCTTCGGAAGATATTAGTTATGCCACTAAATTCTTAATGAAAAATAGTAAAGACTTAAAAATAAATACAGACAACATAGTTTTAGCCGGTACCAGTTCTGGAGCCGAAGCTATCCTAAATCTAGTCTATCTGTATGATAACAATATCTTACCAAAAAACCACAAATTTGCGGGTGTTATTAGCTTAACGGGGGCTTTAACATCACTTGATAATATCAATGCTTCTACTGCGATACCTACTCAATTATTCCATGGAACCAATGATAACTTAGTACCGTATTACATTGCAGCGCATCATTTTTGTGAAGAAGCAGATTCTGGTTATTTACTTTTATATGGTTCTCGGGCCATTGCAGACCGCTTAAAAGGACTTGGTAAAAGCTATTTCTTAACGTCGTTTATTGCAGAACCACATCAAAGATCGAGTGTTCCCATGCACAATCATTTCAATGACATATTAGATTTTCTCAATCATGACGTTATAAATAATAACATCAGACAAACCGAGCGTGTCTTGGGCTTTTAACTTTGCTAAATAGATATTTTATTTCCAATAGGCCTTTGCTTTATTTTTTATTCCTACTTTTAGTTGATTATGCTCTCTAAAAATATAAAAACGTATTTTTAATTCCGTAAGATTATCTTAATGAATTTATCACAATATGGCATACGATGAATATTTAGCAGACCGCATTAGGCTTAATCTCAAAGAAAAAAAAGCCAACTTTACAGATCAAAAAATGATGGGAGGTTTATTATTTAAAATGGATGGTAAAATGCTCTGTGGTATCCATATTGATAAGAAATATGGCGATAGTTTACTCATGGCACGTATTGGTGAGGCTGTTTATGAAAAGGAACTAAAAAAACCCTATTGCTTGCCCATGGATTTTACTGGTCGACCCATGAAAGGATATATATTCGTGACTCCTGAGGGCTTTGATTCTGAAGACGATTTGAGCTACTGGTTAGATTTATGTATCGCATTTAATCCCCTAGCAAAAGCGAGCAAACCTAAAAAGAAGAAGTCTTAATTACGTTGCATTCATAAAGAAAACATAAAAAAATCATTATTAAATTTTGATACCTTTTTAATTATTCAAATTAATATATTACTTAAAAAGAGTTTTATATCTTTTATTTAGAATAGTTTTAAATTATTATTATGAATAAAAAAAATTACAAACATGATAAATGTTAGTTTTTAGTTTTTATTCTGCTTGTATTTTTGACACTAAAACATTTAAGATAAAAAACTCTTTAAATTAGTAATAACTTGAACTTAAAGAAAAAAGAAATTCTCCCAAACAAAAAGTCCAGATGGCGTCCAGTGGCTGTTGTAATGATTGCATCACTTGTTGGCTTGGGCTTTTTTATGGCTAAGGAAGCATCATTAGTTTCCTATATGTCCAACAAACCAGAGGCTTGCGTTAATTGTCATGTTATGACACCTATGTATAATAGTTGGATGCATAGCTCCCATAGAGAATATGCTAATTGCAACGATTGTCATGTACCACATGATAATACTTTTAACAAATATTATTTTAAAGCAAAAGATGGGTTATTTCATGCCTCCATTTTTACTGCTAGAATGGAGCCCGAGGTAATGTTTATGAGAGAAGCCTCTATAGAAGTGGTACAAAATAACTGTATCCGTTGTCACGTACAACAAGTTACCCAAACTAAATACGATGGTTGGATAAATGACCACAACGCCAATAGAATAGAAAGAAAATGTTGGGAATGTCATCAAGAAGTCCCACATGGTACCGTTCATGGTATCTCAACCATAAGAAATAATATTGCGCCTATACCAACCGATACTTTAACAACAGTTATCCCTCAATGGTTAGACAATAAAATAAGTAGTAAAAATTAATTAACACGACCCACAAATATTAAACAAATGAAAAACAAGGTATTATTTATAGTAACTGTAATTGTAGTGTTCCTACTAGGTTTGCTAGCATCCAGCATTGTAAATAGAAAAAATGAGGCTAAATACAAATATGTTCCTCAAGTAGAAATAAATGAAAATGAACCTAGAAATGAGGAATGGGGTAAAAATTTTCCAGCCGAATATCAATCGTTTTTACAAACTGAGCAAGGTAACTTTGTATCATTTCAGGGCGGTAATGCTATGAGAGATATGCTGGAGGAAGATACGCGATTAGCAGTACTTTGGGCAGGTTATGGATTCGCTAAAGATTACAATCAAGGTCGTGGGCATCAATACGCTGTAGAGGATATTCATAATTCTTTACGAACTGGCGGACCAAAAGGAAAAGGAGATGGTCCCATGCCAGCCACTTGTTGGACATGTAAATCTCCAGATGTACCGCGTTTAATGAACGAAATTGGAATTGCCGAGTTTTACAGCGGAAAATGGGCCGATAAAGGTGAAGAGGTAGTAAACCCAATTGGTTGTGCAGATTGTCATGATTCTAAAACTATGAAATTAACCATTACCAGACCTGCTTTGGTAGAAGCTTTTGAAGCTATGGGTAAAGATATCAACAAAGCAACCCATCAAGAAATGCGTTCATTAGTTTGTGCACAGTGTCATGTAGAATATTACTTCAATAAAAATACCCCTGGTAAAGAAGGTGTTCCTTATTTAACCTTTCCGTGGAAAGATGGTATGTCGGTTGAAGCTATGGAAAAATATTATGACGATATGAACTTCAAAGACTGGACGCACAAATTAAGTAAAGCACCTATGCTTAAAGCACAACATCCTGGTTATGAAACTTATTTAACAGGAGTTCATGCTGACAGAGGTGTTTCATGTGCCGATTGTCATATGCCTTATAAAAGTGAAGGTGGACAGAAATTCACAGACCACCATATTCAATCACCTCTTAACAACATAGCTAATTCTTGCCAAGTATGTCACCGTGAGGAAGCCGAAAAACTTAGAACTAATGTTTATGAACGCCAACAAAAAGCAGCAGAAAGCAGACTACGATTAGAAGATGCTCTGGTAAAAATGCATGTTGAAGCCAAAAAATGTTGGGATTTGGGTGCTACCGAGGCGCAAATGCAAGATATCTTAATGGATATCCGTCATGCGCAATGGCGTTGGGATTATGCTGCCGCTGCACATGGGGCTTCATTCCACTCTCCTGTTGAAACAGCACGCGTATTAAGCAGTGGTTTAGATAAGGCAATAGAGGGTCGTGTAAAATTAGCACGTTTATTAGCAGATTTAGGGCATAATAAACCTGTTGAAATGCCAGACCTTTCATCTAAAGAAAAAGCTCAAGAATACATTGGTTTAGATATGGAAAAACTAAACAAAGAGAAAGAGGAGTTTAAAGAAAACCTGCTTCCAAAGTGGCTAGAAGCAGCAAAAAAACGAGAAGCTACTTATGGTAGTAAGCAAGTTTCCGTAGCACAATAGATTATATTAAGTTAATAGTTTTCACCTTTTACAGGTAGAAAAAGATAATCTTTGAAGTGTGCTTCAGAGGTTATCTTTTTTAAATCAAATGGTATGAGCAAATTATACAAATTCTTTTCCTCTTCAGGATTAGCATTGATTTTATTATTGGTTTTTGCAATAGCTATGGCCGTAGCTACTTTTGTTGAAAACGATTATGGAACCGCTGTAGCTTGGTCTAGTATATACGACTCTTGGTGGTTTGAAGTTGTTATGGTAGGATTAGCCATTAGCTTTTTCTTCAATATTTTTAAATACAAACTATATAGAAAAGAAAAGTGGGCTATTTTCCTATTTCATATAGCATTTATAGTCATTATTCTTGGCGCTGGAATTACCCGGTATACCGCTTACAGTGGTATTATGCGAATTAGAGAAGGTGCTTCGTCAAACATCATTATTTCTGACACCAAACTTCTAACAGCTACTTTAAGCGATGGTAAGTCTGAAAAGACCATTCATAAAAAATTAAGCTTTTCTCCACTAGAGAATAATCATTTTGATATAGATACAGAATTTAACGGTAAGCACATTCGTATTTCATATAAGGATTATATTCCAGATGCTGCTCCAGAAGTAGTAACCGACAACCTAAAAGGTAAGCCTCTTTTAGAAATGGTAGTAACCGCTGGTGATGGGAGAAATACCATATACCTGCAAAAAGGTGAAATTGAACGTATTGGCACACACCAACACGAAGTTGGTTTTGAATCTAACAAAAAAGACATTATCAATATCCATGAGGAAGATGGGCAGTTTAAAATAAAATCGCCGCATCACCCTATAGACTTTTTTATTATGGCGAGTCAGCAAGCCGGTAAAATTAAGCAAGATACACTGCAAGACATCTCTTTAAAAACCTTGTTCCGTTCTGGCGACTTTTCCTTTGTCCCAACCGCTTTTTACCCAAATGGCACCTTTAAACTTAAAAGTTCAGCAGCCACAAATACTGATAATGATGCCACTCTAGACGATGCACTTATTGTAGACGTTAAGGTTGACAATGAACCTATTCAAGAAACTAACCTACTCTACCGCGAAGGTTTTCTACCTATCAAACATATTTCAAATTTTAATGATGATTTAGAAATAATTTTATCCTATGGCTCTGGGGCCATCCAATTACCATTTTCATTAAAACTAAATGATTTTCAGTTAGAGCGTTACCCAGGTTCATCTAGTCCATCAGCATATGCCAGTGAGGTTATGATTTTGGATGGAGATGATCAAATTCCGTATAGAATCTTTATGAACAACATATTAGACCATAAAGGCTACCGATTCTTTCAGGCTAGTTATGATACCGATGAACAGGGAACCGTTTTATCTGTAAATCACGATAGCATAGGAACTTGGATTACTTACTTAGGCTATTTTTTAATGGGTCTTGGTATGTTTTTTACTTTTTTTGGAAAAACCTCGCGTTTTCAAATTATCAATAAAAAGTTGAAAAAGTTAAAAACCAAGGCGGCTATGACAACCGCCATATTAGTATTGTTTTTTGGTTTCCAAAATTTGTATGCCTCAACAAAACAAGATAGTATTCCAAGGGTTTCTATAGAGGCCTTAGTACAATCGCAGCAAATTGATAAACAACAAGCCAATTTTTTTGGAAGACTACTAGTACAAGATTTAGACGGACGTATTAAGCCGATAAATACATTGGCTTCGGAATGCATTAGAAAAATATCTCGTAAAGCCTATTTTAAATATCCCATTCAAGAAGACATCGTAAAATTAGATGTTAATCAAGTTTTTCTTGGCATGCATATGGCCCCTGGCGTTTGGCAGCAAATACCAATTATAAAGGCTGATACTGAGAAAACTGGCAATTTATTAAATAATATTCCCGTTGGTAAAAATGGTTTGTATGCCTTTATAAGCTTTATTGACAACAATGGTAATTACTTGCTTTCTGAAGCCGCCGAAAATGCCAATAAAAAGAAACCTGCCGAACGTAACGAGTTTGATAAAGAAGTTTTAAAAATTGATGAGCGTTTCAATATTCTGTATAATCTGTTTTCAGGTAATTACTTAAAAATCTTTCCAAATAAAGAGGACGTCAACAATACATGGTACAGTTATACATATGATTTTAAAGATTTTACCGAGGAGGATGGCAGATTTGCAAAAACCATTTTACCAGCCTATTTTAAAGATCTCAACCAAAGAAACTTTAATGAAGCTTATGAAAAATTGAATTATATCAAAAAGTACCAGGAGGTGATTGGAACCTCTATTATACCATCTTCAGAGCGCATTGAAGCTGAATTATGGTATAACAAAGCCAATATTAATTTCTGGTTGTTTCAGGTTTTTTTCACCCTTGGTTTTATACTTCTCATCATGTCTATTATTAGAATGTTTTCTAAAAATAAATTGATAAACATACTATGGAATGGCTCTATATTACTGACTCTAATTTCATTTTTATTATTTACGTTCAACATTATTTTACGTTGGTATGTAGCACAACATGCACCATGGAGTAATGGCTATGAAATGTTGGTATTTGTAGCGTGGTGCTTGTTATTAAGTGGATTGATTACATTTAGAAAATCAGACTTTGCGCTACCCCTTGCAACCCTTTTTAGTGGCGCCCTGCTATTTGTGAGTTATTTAGATTGGTTAAATCCTGAAATAACCAATTTAATGCCAGTGCTTAAATCGTATTGGTTAAAAATACATGTAGCCACCATTGTAAGTAGTTATGCCCCTTTAGCCTTATCAGCCGTATTGGGGATTATGGCATTGTTGCTTATGTTGTTTAAAACCAAAAAAACCAAATCGATCATAGAGATAAAAATAAAAGAGCTCTCTTATATTAATGAACTGTCAATGACCATTGGGTTATTTACTTTGGCCATTGGAACGTTTTTAGGTGGTGTTTGGGCCAACGAAAGTTGGGGGCGCTATTGGGCATGGGATCCTAAAGAAACTTGGGCGCTCATTAGTATTATTGTCTATGCTATTGTACTGCACTTAAGGTTTGTACCCAAACTAAACAACGTTTTTACATTAAATGCTGCCAGTATGTTTGCATTTTGGTCTATTATCATGACCTCCTTTGGGGTTAACTATTACTTATCTGGTTTGCATAGTTATGCCTCGGGTGATCCCGTTCCTGTTCCTAAATTCGTTTACGTGATTTTCTTTAGTATGGTTTTAATTACCCTATTAGTTGCCCTAAGGCAAAGAAAAGTAGAAGCATGATGTTTACCAGTTACAGCCAAAAACTGCTAACCGTGATTCATTTTGGCATAGTGCATTCGTTAACTAGCCTTAAGAAAACGCAATAGTTAATAACTTTTGTTTATAATTCTTAAAAACTGACAAAGGTTAGGTTTTAATACATCCTGTAGAAGTAATTTTGTTGTTATAAACAAAACTATACCTAAATGAAAACGATACTGAAATTGCTGTTTTGCATTGTATTCTTATTCACAACAGCCTGTAATAACTCAAAAAGTAAAACAATTGCAGAACACAGTTCCCATGAAACCCACTGGAGTTATGAAGGTGAAACCTCACCTATTCACTGGGCAGAAATTGAAAAGAATTCAGACTGTGACGGTAATAGGCAATCGCCCATAAATATCATTCATAAATTAACAGATTCAGTTCATGGTAAGTCTGATTTAAAAATACATTATTCACCTTCAACATTTATTCAAAAAGTTGAAAACAACGGACACTCCATACAATTTAATTTTGAAGCTGGTGATTCTATTCACTATAAAAATGACACCTACTTTTTAAAGCAAATTCATTTTCACGAACCATCAGAACATAAAATTAACGGGGTTATTTACCCCATTGAAATTCATTTGGTACATGTAAACAAACATGGAAACATTACTGTTTTAGGTATTTTAGGAGAAGAAGGTGATGAAAGTCAACTTTTTGAATTTTTAGAAAGCTTTTTACCGCTTAAAAACGGAGAAACCAAAACCATTCATCAAAAGTTAGATCTTTCAGACTTATTCAAACATAGCGATGACTACTATACCTACGGAGGGTCTTTAACCACCCCTCCTTGTACAGAAAATGTTAGTTGGGTGGTGTTTAAACATCCTATCATACTATCAGTTGAAGAAGTTCTTAAACTCAGAAATAACATGCCTGTTAATAATTATAGAAACGAACAATCTGTTAACAATAGAATTGTAGAGTTTAATTATTAGCTTTGATGCATGAAATACAAAGCCGTTATTTTTGATTTAGATGGCACTTTGGTGAACTCTATTTATGATATAGCCGATGCCATGAATACCGTGTTGCGTAAACGCAATTTTAACACCTATGATTACGAAACTTATAAAACCTTTGTGGGTCATGGTGTTAGGAGCTTAATACTGCAAGCAGTTCCAGAATCACCTGAAAAGGCTAAACTTGTTGATGTATGTTTAACAGAAATGCTAGATATTTATAGTAGTTGTTGCACCGATAAAACAGCGCCTTATCCCGGTGTTTTGAAGCTCTTAGATGATTTAAAATCAAAAAATATTAAGCTTGCCATACTTTCTAACAAAGAAGACTCTTTAACAAAAAAGGTAGCCAAAGCAATACTTCCAGATTACGTTTACCCTACTTTGGGTTTGGTTGAAGAAGCACTGAAAAAGCCTAACCCTCAAGTTTTACTGGAACTCTGCAAAACTCTTAATGTTACACCAGAAGAATGTATGTATGTGGGAGACACCAAAGCCGATATTCAAGTGGCAAAAAATGCCGATATGGTTGCGGTGGGTGTTAGTTGGGGCTTTAGAGATAAAGAAGAGCTTGTGAAAGAAGGCGCTCATTTTATTATAAACACACCTGCAGATCTGCTTGAAATTCTATAAGTCTGTCATCACTTTTTACTATTAATAAAAACACTATCCTTCTTTTAGTGGTATTCGTTAAATAAGTAGTAATCTTATTATGTGTTTAACTTCATAAAAACATAACAAGAAAGCATAAGCAGTTTACTAGTGTTTTTTAGTATCTTCAAAATCTAAAAAACTTAAAAATATGCTTTCAAAATTCTACGATTTTAAAAATTTTAAAGGAGATTTCACTGGTGGTTTAGTAGCCGGAGTGGTGGCACTTCCGTTAGCTTTAGCTTTTGGTGTGCAATCTGGTATGGGTGCCACTGCAGGATTATATGGCGCCATTGCTGTGGGTATATTTGCTGCTATGTTTGGTGGTACGGAAACTCAGGCTAGCGGACCAACAGGCCCCATGACAGTAGTTTCGGCAACCCTTGTAGCCGCTGCCATTGAAATGACTGGAAGCCTTGAAAATGGATTAAGCATTATATTAGCAGCCTTCTTACTTGGTGGTTTATTTCAGGTTATTTTTGGGTTTTTGAACATAGCGGGTTATGTAAAATATTTTCCCTACCCAGTAGTTTCGGGGTTTATGAGTGGTGTTGGTCTCATTATTGTCATACTTCAGCTCTTTCCGTTTGCTGGACTAGACTCCGCAAAATCTACTGTAAAAGTTATTCAAGAGTTTCCAAGACTTTTTAGCGAAGCTAATGTGTATGCACTGCTTTTGGGTGCCATTACCATTATAATTTACTTTGTATTTCCTAAAATAACCAAAGCCATACCTAGTGCGTTAGTAGCGCTAATTATAACCACACTAATCGCCTTCTTTTTTAAATTAGAGGTTCCTCTAATTGGTAACATTCCTTCTGGATTACCTTCTTTTCAATTAGGAGGTATTTTAGAAATAGATGCTAGCGCCTACAGCACCATTCTAGAATATGCGGTTGTTTTTGCTGTACTTGGTAGTATAGATTCGTTGCTCACATCGGTTATTGCCGATAATATGACCAAAACTAAACACAATAGTAACAGGGAGTTAATAGGCCAAGGTATAGGTAATATGTTGGCTGCGGCTATAGGAGGCATTCCCGGAGCAGGTGCCACCAAAGGTACAGTGGTTAATATCAATGCTGGTGGTAAAACACGTTTATCGGGTATCTTACATGGTGTTTTTTTATTAGCAGTGCTTTTAGGTCTTGGGCAATTGGCAGCACACATTCCGCTGTGTGTGTTGGCAGGGTTGTTAATTCCTATTGGTTTTAAAATTGTAGATTTTAAAGGTTTAAAACATTTACTAAAAGTACCCCGAGCCGATGCGGTGGTCTTAATATTGGTGCTTTTAATTACCACCTTCGGAAGCTTAATACAAGCCGTTGGTATTGGTGTAGCTTTGGCCTGTTTGTTGTTTATGAAAAAATCTGGAGATATTAGTGAGCAAGGCTTAGAGATAGGAGCGGTTGCCGATATTGATGGTAATAAACCATGGCAAGACGAAATTGAATTTTACGAAACATACAAAGACAAAGTTATTATCAAACACTTGTATGGCGCTTTATTTTTTGGGTTTACCTCTTATTTTAAAGATCAAATTAAAGCATTGCCCAATGAAATTAAAGCAGTTATTTTAAGAATGGATCGGGTGCCTTACATGGATCAATCTGGGTTATATGCTTTAGAGGATATTATTTTCGATTTAAATAATGAAGATATTGAAGTGCTTTTGGTGGGGTTAAAAGCACAACCCAAAGATATGTTAGAAGCCGTAGATATTATTCCAGATTTAGTCCCAACAGATGATGTTTTTGAACATATTGACGAGGCTTTTGTTTACCTAAAGCAAAAGTTAAAGGCGCAGTAAAATAAAACTATGAAACATCTATTTCTTATAATTGCGGCATTCGCTTTTTTTAATAAAACTCATGCACAAGACCTATCTCCTAAAGCCGTTATAAATTATGATGCTTCTAAAACATCCGTCTTCGTAGATACCAAAGGTGTTTTACATCTCAACGTTACCAAAGATGATTCTACTGCATTACTGAATAAAACAACATTAAACTACGAAGATTTTGGAGCCATTGGCAACGGAAAAACAGATGATATATTAGCCATTGCAGCTACACATACCTTTGCCAATGCACACCATAAACGCGTGAAAGCCAAAGATAGTGCTACCTATTACATTTCCGGGAAATCTCATACCGTCATAATCAAAACCAATACACATTTTGGTAATGCCGCCTTTATTATTGACGATACCCAAGTAGAAAATAGAAAAACACCAGTGTTTTTAGTACAGTCAAATTTTGAAGCTTTTCCTATAACGTCGGTTTCAAGTCTAAAAAAAAATCAATCGAAATTAGATATCACGCTTTCACACCCCTGTATGATAACCGTCGTGAATTCTAAAAAGAAAAATTACATTAGAAAAGGTATTAATTATGTAGATAAAGGTGCCTCACAAACCGATGTTTTTATGGTGGATGAAAATGGTTATGTAGATGCCAACACTCCTATTATTTGGGATTTTGATGAAATAACGTCCATCATTGCACAACCTATAGACCAAGATACGCTTTATATTAAAGGGGGGCGTTTTACCACCATGGCTAACAGTACCATACCAAGATTTAATTATTACAGTAGAAACCTAGTAGTAAAAAGAAGCAACGTGATTATAGATGGCTTACAACATTTTGTTGATGGCGAAGGCGACCAAGGAGCTCCCTATTCTGGTTTTATACATATAAGATCTTGTGCCAATGTTACGGTAAAAAATACCGTTTTAACGGGACATAAAATATACAAAAACGGTAAAAACCCTTTAGGAACTTATGATATTACGGTAAACCGAGCACTCAATATATCTTTTATAAACTGTTCTCAAACTAATGATATCAATGATAGAAACTACTGGGGTATTATGGCTTCTAACTATTCTAAAAATATGGTTTTAGAAAATTGCTCATGGTCTCGGTTTGATGCCCATAAAGGGGTTTACAATGCCACTTTAAAGAACTGTAATATTGGTCATATGGGATTGCGCATTATAGGTTCTGGCCACTTTATAGTTGAAAATACTACTGTGTATTCGCATCATTTTTTAAGCTTACGCGAAGATTATGGCAGCACCTGGAACGGACAAATACACATTAAAGATTGCGTGTTTAAACCCCTAAAAAAAGACTTAAAACAACTAGAACTCATTGCTGGCACTAACACAGGTCAACATGATTTTGGCTACCCCTGTTTTATGCCCAAAACTATCATTATGGACAACCTGTATATTGACGACTCACAGCTTACCCCTACGTACAGAGGACCCTTTATTTTTAAGAATTTTAATTATCAATACAACAGCAACACCTATAAGGAAACCTATCCTTATACCAAAACCAAACAAGTATTCGTTAATGAACTAAACATTGCAAGTAAAAAAACACTCAAACTAAGCCCTAATTTGTTTATGTTTAACGAGGTTGCAGTGATTTATAATTATTAAAAAGTATAATGAATCTATAACTAGATTTGACTTTAGTGGAAAATGAAAAAAAGAACAATCACTATGAAATCATGGAAAACTTATTTTTATGTACTGGGGATAATCCCTATTATTTTTAGTGTGTCTTTACTAACATTTTATTTTCATGCAGGACTAATTCTTGGAAGACTTCCAAGGTATAACCAACCAGACCCTAAAGAACTTGAAATATACTTTTTTTATGAACCAATCATTAATTTCACTGGAAATATCTGGGTATTTTCTCTTGCGTTTTGGTTATTATCATCGGTGGTTTACATTATTTTAAAAAGAAAGCAAATTGTCTGGAAACCAATACTTATAAGTGCATTAGGACAATTTTGTGCCATTTCACTCTTTCTATCTGGAGTTATAGAATGGTTTGCTGATTAAAATGACATAAAACCGACAAGGGAGGTTTTGTATCAATAAAGTAAACAAGCATAAAATTGCTACCCCAAAAACTGCCCCAATGCCGAGGGTTGTTGCAATAACCACCCCGTTAAACTATACCGTGGTTTATGAGAGGCTAGTACCGCATGGGGCACCGTGCCACTTTTAAACATAACACACCTTGCTTCTATGGGTTCTACCAACAATGAAGAACCATTGCTTAAGAAAATCTCCATTTCACCACCATCACCTTGTTGCCAATGTTTATTGAGGTAAATAACCATACTTATGGTACGGTTGTTTCTGTTGTTAAACTGGTCAAGATGTTTATCGTAGTGTCCGCCTTTGGGGTAATGTGCTAAGTGAAATTCATAACCAGATAAACCCAAATAACAGTAACGATTGTAAATGTAGATGGTTTCATCAATCAAGCTCCAAATATCTTGCAATTCAGTATCTCGTTGTCTGTCTAACCAGTAAGTAAAATCTCCCCGAATATCTTTACGAATGGTATGGTCTCCCAAGGCGCCAATACCGGCTTTCGTAAATACATCTAGATGCGATTGAAAAAACGATTGCACCGTATGTAACCTACCAGCATCTAAAAAATTATCGATAATTACGTAATCATGTAAAGAAAGGGCATCCATCCAGGAAAGCCAATTCTCTAGGGTATGGCACTGTTTCAAATAGTTTTAAAAAGTGGGTAAATATAATCTATTTCTCAATAGAACATTAAAAATAAACGCCTTTAAAAAAGGGTATAAAAAACAAGGGTTTTTTAATTATGCTGTCATATTTTAACAATTTAGTGTTTATAACTTTTCTTTCAAAACAAGACATAAATATTTACTTTTAAAAACATAAAACCTAACTCAGCTTATCTGATTATAAAAGCTATTTAAGCGTAATTTATAATCTGGTTGGGCATAAAAAATAGTAGATGGAAATAAATGAAATTAATCAGCTAAGAACTTTTATTGAACAAGTTGACAATGAAGACTTAAGCTTTATTATAAAAGAGAAAGATGGAACTAATATCATTCAACGTCTAACAGCATCTGAATTAATTTCTGTAATACAAGAAAGTATAACTGCCCTAAAAGAAGCTGATGAATTAAATATTTTGTATGCTTGTTCAAGATATTTTATCAGGAGGGAAAACAATTCCATGCTAGATATTAACGGAGTTATCCAAAATCTTGTACAGGTCATTAAAAATAAGAATCTCACTGGAATTGAATCTTGGGCGTTACTTGTTCAAACGTATATTCTACAATCAGGTATATTTTCGTTGTTAGTTAAAAATGAAAAACCAGAGGTTTTAACTGAACTAAAAAAACTTAGAACTGAAAATAAAAATCTAAACAAAGAGTTAAGAATTAATTTTAATAAGGCAAAAGAACTAAAAGAATCTTTTGAGAGTTTAAAACAAGAGGTTGAAACCTTCAAATCTGCAAAAGAAAAGGAGTTAACACAGATTACAAATAATTTAAACAGTACGAACCAGACCAAGAACCAAATAGAACAAACAAACACAAGTATTTCAAACATTAAATCTAGCATAGATAAACAATTAGCTGAAGTTCAAGCTTCTATTAAATTATACAATGAACAAATTACAAAACATACTTCTACTATTGAAGGTATAGAGAATAGAATTGTGGAGGAGGAAAAAAAAGCTAAAGCACTTGCAAGCTCAAACTCCACTGAATCTGAGAATCTAACAAAACTTTCAAAAGAGGCTCAGAGAATACAAAAGCAATTAGATAAACTGCTCTCACCTGCAATCGCACGTGATTTACAATCCACTTTTAAGAAAAGAAAAAAATGGCTTTTTATATCAACAATCGTTTGGCTAGTACTTTCAATTGGAGCCACATGGTTTTTAGCTTGGTATGTTTATCAGTTATTTGATAGCAAAGATTTTTCATTTGAAATAGAAAAAGTTATAGTTGCAGGTTTACGCTTGTTGCCAATAGTAACTGTCTTGTATTTTACAATAAGACAATTTAACAAAACAAGGAATCTCGAAGAAGAGTATGCATTTAGAGAAAGTATTGCTACTTCATTAATGGCGTATGCTGACCAGATTAAAGGAGATCCTAATCGTAAAGATCAACTGATTCATGAAACTGTAAATAAACTATATGAATCTCCAACAACGAATAAAATTTTAAAATCAAAGAACTCTCGCCAATCTGAATCAAACTTAAAAGAACTAATTGAACTTGTGAAAGAATTAAAAGAAATAAAAATATAAATTGCTTAACGCTGGATACTAATGCTCGCTAATGTTAAAAAAGTAGAAAACTGTCTTTCTGAATTCCTACTTAGCAGCAGGCAGACATTTTAGAATCTGAAACCAGTTTAGATTGACACAAAAATAATTTTTTAATACCTTCTTTAATTGAGACTATCAAACCAAGCTAAAGCAAGGTTTATTTTAAATACGCTAAAACATTGGCTTCAATACGCGCTTGAATATTTGACACATCGGCTTTTACAAAAGTTTCGCCAGTAATGTTTTCATAAAGTTCAATATAGCGGTCGCTAACAGTTTCTATATATGCATCGCTCATAAAGGGTACGGTTTGTCCTTCTAACCCTTGAAACCCATTAGAGATAAGCCATTGGCGTACAAACTCTTTAGAAAGTTGTTTTTGTGGCTCGCCTTGTTCTTGGCGTTCTTGATAACCATCGGCATAAAAATATCGCGATGAATCTGGGGTGTGAATCTCATCAATAAGCACAATGTGTCCGTCTTTAGTTTTACCAAATTCGTATTTGGTATCTACTAAAATTAATCCGCGTGCTGCAGCAATTTCAGTACCACGGTTAAACAGTTTACGGGTGTAATCTTCTAACACCAGATAATCTTCTTCAGACACAATACCGCGTTTTAAAATATCCTCACGAGAGATATCCTCGTCATGGTCGCCTTGTTCTGCTTTGGTAGCAGGGGTTATGATAGGCTCTGGAAAGGCATCGTTTTCTTTCATACCTTCGGGCATAGGCACACCACAAAGCGTACGTTTGCCCGCTTTATATTCGCGTGCTGCATGCCCAGACATATAACCACGAATTACCATTTCTACTTTAAACGGTTCGCATAAATGCCCCACGGCCACGTTAGGGTCTGGGGTAGCCATCAGCCAATTAGGCACTAAATCTTGGGTGGCAGCCATCATTTTGGTGGCAATTTGGTTTAGTATTTGCCCTTTGTAAGGAATACCTTTGGGCATTACCACATCAAAGGCCGATAACCTGTCTGTGGCTATCATAACCAACTGCTCGTTATTGATATTATAAACTTCTCTTACCTTGCCCTTGTAGACACTTTGCTGCCCGGGAAAATTAAAATTGGTGTCTATTATGGTGTTACTCATTGTAATGTTAATTCGTTGATGCGTGTATTTGTTTATTTGTTTTGGTTTCCTTCCCAATAGCTATTGGAATACGCAGGAATATAATTATTATTGCTTCGTCAGTTCGAATGATTTTGATTTGTATGGTTCTCTTATATAATGAAGCGATTGCCACGACAAATCTAAAAATTTGTCTAGCAATGACGATTATTTTAACCCTGATTAAGACACTTCAACTGCAATCCGTGTGACATACTGCCAAATGCCTACTTTATACTGTTCAATGAATTCACCCTCTATTTTCAATATTATCGTAAGCCTCAATAATCTTTTTAACCAGTTTGTGACGAATCACATCTTTATCATCTAAAAATATCATACCCACCCCCTGAACGTTCTTTAATATGAGCATGGCTTCTTTTAGTCCAGAAATGGTTCTGCGCGGTAAATCTATCTGCCCTGGGTCTCCCGTTAACAGAAACTTAGCATTTTTACCCATACGTGTTAGGAACATTTTCATTTGTGCATGGGTGGTGTTCTGACCCTCATCTAAAATCACAAAAGCATTATCTAAGGTACGACCGCGCATAAATGCCAATGGCGCAATTTGAATGGTGCCATTCTCAAGGTAATGTGCCAATTTTTCGGGGGCAATCATATCGCGCAGGGCATCATACAATGGTTGCATGTAGGGGTCTAACTTTTCTTTTAAATCGCCAGGTAAAAACCCTAGGTTCTCCCCTGCTTCAACCGCCGGACGTGTTAAAATAATACGTTTAACTTCTTTATTTTTTAAGGCTTGAACCGCAAGTGCCACTCCTGTATAGGTTTTACCTGTTCCTGCAGGCCCAATGGCAAAAACCATATCATTTCTTCGCATACTTTCTACCAACTTGCGCTGGTTGGCCGTTTGCGCTTTTATGGTTCTGCCGCCAACCCCGTGAACAATAACTTCACCGCTTTGTTCAGAGGTGTTATAGTCTTCGCTACTTACGCTTGTTAAAACACGTTCTATGGTATTTTCATCAAGCTTGTTATATTTTGCGTATTGGGTTAGTAGCATGGTTAAACGACGGTCAAATTCCTCTAGTAATTCTTCATCGCCAAAGGCTTTTATTTTATTACCTCTAGCTACTATTTTAAGTTTTGGAAAGTACTTTTTTAAAAGTTCAATGTTTACATTGTGGGCTCCAAAAAATTCTTTTGGAGAGATTTCTTCAAGTTCAAAAATTAATTCGTTCAAAGGCCTTGTCTTGTTTTTAAATAACTTCTTAAATTAATTGCAAATACGGTTTTATTCTTTGCACATTATATTTATTCATTTCGCTTAATTCCATTTTCAAAATGAAAAATTTCCTGTACTTTTGAATAGTTCAAAAATACACAAATTGAACGACCTTAAGCTAAAAACATATCAACAATTTTGCCAATGGCAATCATAACTTTAACGACAGATTTTGGTGAAAAAGACCACTTTGCTGGCGCTACAAAAGGCGCTATTTACAGTGAACTCCCCAATGTTAGAATTGTTGATATCTCGCATTCGGTATCGCCGTTTAACATTCCAGAGGCCGCTTATATTATCCAAAATGCTTACCGCAGTTTCCCAAAAGGGACAATTCACATTATTGGGATAGATTCTGAAATTAATCAGGAAAACAAACATATTGCCATTAAGCTAGACGACCATTACTTTGTTTGTGCCAATAATGGCATTATGAGTATGATTTGCTCTGAAATTGCTCCTGAAAAAATTGTTGAAATTAACATTCATGACAAAATTCAAACCAGTTTTCCGGTTTTAGATGTGTTTGTTAAGGTAGCTTGCCACATTGCCCGTGGTGGTACTTTAGAAGTGATAGGAAAAACCATTGATACCATTAAACCTATAAAGCATATTGCGCCCTATGTTAATGACGATAAAACTCAAATTATTGGCAGCGTTATTTATATTGATAATTACGGAAATGTGGTAACCAATATTAAACGAAACTTTTTTGAAACCATTCAAAAAGGTCGTGCGTTTGAGATTTCGGCACGTAGTTATAAGTTTAAGAAAATATTTAACAAGTACAGCGATATTGTAAACTTTGAAATTCCAGAAGAGAAACGTCATGACGAAGGCAAAGGTATGGTGGTTTTCAACTCGGGTGATTTTTTAGAAATTGCCGTTTACAAAAGTAATACTGCCACCGTTGGTAGTGCTAGTAGTTTAATGGGAATGCGCATTATGGATACCGTAAGCATTCATTTTATAAAAGAAGAAGTATATGTTGGTTAGAATAGTGAAAATGGGATTTCATGACGCCCATATTGATACCTTTTTGGAACATTTTAATGTGTACAAAGACAAAATTAGACATTTTGAAGGCTGTAAGTTTTTAGAGCTTTACAGAGATAAAAATAACCCTACCATATTCTTTACTTATAGCTATTGGGAATCTGAAAACCATTTGGAACAATACAGGCAATCTAGCTTGTTTACCTCTGTTTGGAATAAAACCAAAGTGTTATTTAATAAAAAACCCGAAGCTTGGAGTGTTGATAAGTTGGAAACTCTTGAATAAATTAAGAAAACATCCAAAATTTAACGTTTGTAAAATGGCAATTTTAAATACTATGAAACAAATAAACCTAAAAGCACCAATTCTATTGTAATGTTGGCAATCTTAAGAAAATTATATTATAGGCTTTCTGTTAAACAAAGATATACTGTTCGTAAGTTAATCCATTTTCCACAAGATTTATTTAGAGATAAAAAAACATTGATACCTCCAAAAGGTATGATTTATACTGGAAGTGGCGATTTTGTAAAAATTGGAAATTCATTTTTTGAATATTTTAAAAAGCATGGAGAAATTAATCCAAACTTTACTATACTTGATGTTGGTTCTGGCATTGGCAGAGTGGCCATCCCTTTTAGCAAATACCTAAGTAAAAAAGGGCGTTACTATGGATTTGATATTGTAGAACAAGGTGTAAATTGGTGTACCAACAACATATCGAGTAAATATCCTAATTTTAAATTTGAGTATGTTTCTCTTAAAAATGATTTGTACAATACAGCCTCTAACAACACGGCTAATAATTTTACCTTTCCATACAAGAATAATAAATTTGATTTTGTTTTCTTAACATCTGTATTTACTCATATGTTACCAAATGATGTTAATAATTATTTAAAAGAAATTAATAGAGTTCTTAAGCAAAACAAAAAATGTATTGCAACTTTTTTTATTTTAGACACAATTTCTTCAAACTTAATGATAAACTCTGAGAAAAATTTTAAACATAATTTTGAAAATTATGCCCTGATGGACAAGAAAGTGAAAGAAGCGAACGTTGCTTACAAAAAGGAGTTTTTATTTGAAATGATAAATAATAATGGATTCGAGATTGAGAGTTTCCATGAGGGAAACTGGTCTGGGCGAAAAACAACCTGCAATACGTTTTCATCTCAAGATATATTAATTTTAAAAAAACTGTAGTGCTTGCTATACTAAAGAAAGAAATAAATTCGTTTTTTGCATCGCCCATCGGTTATTTGGTGATTGCCATTTTTTTAGTTTTAAACGGATTGTTTTTATGGATTTTTAAAGGCGAATTCAATATTCTAGATTACGGATTTGCAGACCTATCGTCTTTCTTTTTATTAGCGCCTTGGATTCTTATTTTCCTGATACCTGCCGTGACCATGCGCAGTTTTTCAGATGAAAAAAAACAAGGTACTTTAGAACTCCTGTTAACCAAACCCATAAGTCATTTTAAAATTGTTTTGGGTAAATATTTAGGAGCTTTTATTTTAATTATCATGGCACTTTTACCAACCCTACTCTATGTTTACACCGTGTATCAATTAGGAAATCCTGTTGGAAATTTAGATATGGGAAGCACTTTGGGTTCCTACTTTGGCTTGCTATTTTTAGTAGCTGCTTACACTGCTATTGGCGTTTTTGCCTCTACACTTTCAGATAATCAAATTGTAGCGTTTATCATATCGGTCTTTTTGTGTTTTATATTTTACATAGGTTTTGAAGGTATAGCAGATTTTACCTCCAGTACCATCATAGAGAAATTGGGCATGAGCTATCATTTTAAAAGTATGAGTAGAGGCGTTATTGATACTAGAGACATTATTTACTTTGTAAGTGTAACCGTATTTTTTATGGTGTTAACCAAGCTAAACTTAAATAAATACTAAATGATTATAACGCCCGTATTTATTATATCCATCTTGGTAGTTTTTGTATTGGTTTGGTGGTTTGCCACTACTATAGACTCACGTAAATGGGTATCGTTTTTAATTTCTTTGGTACTAACGCCCTTTTTATACTTTTATGTGGTATATGCTATTATGAATATTGTTAGTTCCTATCACCATGAAAAATATTTTGCATCAGAGGTTTGGAAGAAAAAACCAGCGTTTAGATATGAAATGGTTGGCAATTTGTTACAAGATAGTTTACTAATAAATAAAACTAAAGAAGACGTAAAAACCCTTTTAGGTGATAGTGAATGGTATGGGTGGAATGATAGTATAAAAGCAAACTCTAAAGAACAATGGAATTATAACTTAGGCATTAAACCCGGTGCCTTTAATAACATGCAAGAATGCATAGAAATCTTTTTTAAAGATGACCAAGTAAACCAAATTAGAGCATATCAATTACGACAAGTTTTTGAAAAAGAAGATTAAACATATAGCCATTACTTTAATAGTTTTAATAGCAGTAAATGTTATTGGAAATGGGGTTTTTAAACGTTTCGATTTAACCAAAGATAAACGCTACACCTTAAGTGAATCTACTATTACTATCATAGAAAATGTAGATGCTCCCATTGTAATTGATGTGTTTTTAGATGGTGATGATTTCCCTTCTGAATTTAGAAGGCTACAAGCTGAAACCAAACAATTGTTAGAGGAGTTCTCAAATATTAACAACAATATTATTTTTAGTTTTATTAATCCGTTGGAGGACGAAGCTACCCACGATCAAAATATCAAGCAGTTAAATAACAGAGGGTTAACCCCCATGCAATTAAGTGTAAATGAAAGTGGCAAATCATCTAAAGCTATTATTTTTCCATGGGCTTTGGCTAGTTTTCATGACCAAACAGTAAGCATTCCGCTTATAAAAAACAAAATTGGAGCCTCACAGCAGGAATTGGTTTCTAATTCGGTACAACACTTAGAATATGCCTTTGCAGATGGTTTTAGCAAACTTACTAAACCCAAACGCAATAAAATAGCCATTTTAAAAGGCAACCAACAATTAGATGATATCTATATTGCCGATTTTGTAAAAAAACTAGGGGAATATTATTATATAGCGCCTTTTACATTAGACAGTGTAGCCACTAATGCCCAAAAAACATTAAACGATTTAAACACATTTGATTTAATTATTTCTGCTAAACCTACTGAGGCCTTTAGTGAAGAAGAAAAATTGGTATTAGACCAATTTACTATGAACGGCGGTAAAAGTTTATGGTTGTTGGATGCCGTGGCTATTGAAAAAGACAGTTTATACAACGACGCGGGTAAAAATTATGCCGTTTCTAGAGATTTAAACCTCACCGATTTTTTCTTTAAATACGGTATTAGAATTAACCCTAGCCTTGTAGCAGATCTTTATTCGGCTCCCATTATGCTGGCTACGGGTCAAGACAATGATACGCGTTTCATGCGTTTACGATGGCCTTATTCGCCATTAGCTAAAGGCAATCCACATCATCCCATAACCAACAATTTAAATCTGGTTAAATTCGATTTTGCAAACCAAATAGACACGCTAAAAAATTCAGTAAAAAAAACCGTGCTTTTACGAAGTTCTGAGTTGTCTAAATTAGAAGGTGTACCTAGGGAAATTAATTTGGAAATAGCGACCAAAGAACCAGAAACAGCATCATTCAACAAAGGCAATCAAATATTAGCGGTGTTATTGGAAGGAGAGTTTAATTCGGCTTATAAAAACCTTATTAAGCCTCTGAAGCTTGAAGATATTAAAGACCAAAGTCCTCTAACCAAAATGATTGTAATTGCCGACGGCGACATTATAAGAAATAATGTAGATAGAAATGGTCCGACCGATTTAGCTTTTGATCGTTCCAGTAACCAAGAAGTAGGAAATAAGGAGTTCTTACTGAATGCCGTAAATTACCTACTTGACGATAACGGACTTATAAACATTCGTTCTAAAGAAATAGCTGTTGCCTTTTTAAACCAACAAAAAATTGTAGCAGAAAAAACCAAATGGCAACTTATAAACACCACATTACCATTGGTGTTATTAGCGCTCTTTGGATTCGTATTTAATTTCATTAGAAAGAAAAAATATGCGTCTTAAATGTTAATAAGTTTGTTTCCTATATTTAGCGGTAAAGAATATATTTGTAGATAGCATTATTCAAAAATTAAAATCCAACATAAATTCATGAAGTTTATTGTATCTAGTACGTATCTATTAAAACAACTACAGGTTTTAGGTGGTGTTATTAATAACTCAAACACCTTACCTATTTTAGATAATTTTTTATTCGAATTAGACAATAATACGCTTACCGTTTCTGCCAGTGATTTAGAAACTACGATGTCTTCTACCCTTGATGTAGAAAGTGGTAGCAGCGGAAGTGTTGCAATTCCTGCGCGTTTGTTACTTGATACTTTAAAAACGTTTCCAGAACAACCCTTAACTTTTGTTATTGAGGATAATAATACGGTAGAAATAAGCTCAAATCACGGTAAATATGCCTTAGCCTATGCTGATGGTAATGAGTTCCCTAAAGCGGTGGAACTTGAAGACCCAAGTAAAACAGTGGTTATGGGAGATGTACTGGCAACGGCCATAAGTAAAACGATTTTTGCGGCAGGAAACGATGATTTACGCCCTGTAATGAGTGGTGTGTTTTTTCAGTTCTCACAACAAGGATTGACCTTTGTATCTACAGATGCTCATAAATTGGTAAAATATACGCGTGAAGATGTGCAAGCTAATGAAGTAGCAGAATTTATTATGCCTAAAAAACCTTTAAACTTATTAAAAGGTATTTTAGCAGCCAGTGAAGATGAAGTAAGCATTGAGTATAACGAGTCTAATGCGAAATTTACTTTTGAAAACTCAGTATTGATTTGCCGACTCATTGACGGAAAATACCCAAATTACGAAGCTGTAATTCCTAAAGAAAATCCTAATAAGTTAGTGATTGACAGAACACAGTTCTTAAACTCTGTAAAACGTGTTAGCATATTCTCAAATAAAACCACACATCAAATAAGATTAAAAATTGCTGGTGCCGAACTAAATATTTCTGCTGAAGATATAGATTACAGTAACAAAGCAGAGGAACGTTTAACATGTGATTATCAAGGTGATGATATACAAATTGGCTTTAACTCTCGTTTTTTAACAGAGATGTTAAACAATCTTAGCTCTGATGAAGTACAATTAGAAATGAGTATGCCCAATAGAGCCGGTATTTTAACACCTGTTGATGGCTTAGACAATGGTGAACAAGTAACCATGCTTGTAATGCCTGTGATGCTAAACTCGTAAACAAACACTAATTATACAAAACTACAAACGCTCACCAATTGGTGAGCGTTTTTTATATCTAAATAAACTAACTAATAAAACTAAGATATAAAATTAAAAGTTAAGGGATATTTAGGCACTTCTCCGTTGTTTGCCTTAATGGCATTTATTATAGGAAATACAAATGATACGATTCCTAAAACTATAAAACCTAATATACCTAAACCAAAAAGTAATATTAACGGAATACAAATGATAAAGTATACCAATAAACTTAATTGGAAATTGATAATATTCTTACCATGCTCATCCATTTGATATACTTTCTCTTTTTGAGTAGCCCATAAAATTAAGGGTACTATTAAGCTGCCAAAGCCTATAACCAAAGATATTAGCTGACTTAAATGTGTTAAAACGATTAATTGATTGTCCTTACGCATCATTGTATTGATTGTTTTGATTGATTAACTGTATGACGTATTTATTATAAAAATGTTACAGTTTAAACTTTCAAATAATTGCAAATTGCTGTCATCTCTTAAATTGTGCCATAATATTAATATCTTTAGCATAAGATTTTTTGTATGTCTGAGTCAACCGCCGATAATTTAATCGAATTTTTATCTGAAATTCCCTTTTTTTCAGAAGTAACTTCACAATCGTTATCCAAACTATGTAAAAACTCCCAAAAAGCTTCATACTTTAAGAATGATGTTATTGTGAATAAAAATGAGGTAGGCAATTCTATGTATGCCATTATAATTGGGAAAGTTAAAGTTCATGATAAAAAACACATTTACGGAACACTTTCTAGTGGAGATTGTTTTGGAGAATATGCTTTAATTGATAATGAAACACGATCAGCATCTATTACTGCTTTAGAAAAAACCGAAGTTTTAATCATTGAGCGTGAACAGTTTTTAGATTTAATGATTAATGATAGTGGTTTTGCTCAAGGCATTTTGGCGGTAATGATTAAACGCCACAGAGAATTGGATACCATTCAAGAACGGTTAGCCAATTCTAAACAAGACCTTGAAATTGCTAACCATAAAATGAGCGGACTTATCAATGGCGCTATGGATGCTATTATTATGTTTAATGGTGAGTTTAGAATTGTACTTACCAATCCTTCCGCGCATACACTTTTAGAGAATGAGGATGTATTACAAAGAAATGTTTTGTTCTTTTTTGATGATGATAGTGCTAATTTAATAGAAGACATTGTAAAATCTGGATTGAGTGATAATACATCCATAAATAAATATTTACCTCGTATTGTAAAGGTTATAGGTTCTAACAATACCGAAACTTTAAACGAAGGCACTATTAGCAAATATGGCAGTGGTTCAGAAACTTTTTTTACGCTTATTCTTCGCAATATTGAAGAGCGTCTTATTGCTGAGGATAAAATTAATTTGCTCACAAAACAAACCGAGTATTTAGAAGAAGAAATTAAAGAATTGACCAGTAGCTACGGCATTATTGCTGAAAACAAAGCCATGAAACAGGTATTGAATTTAATACAACAAGTTGCCAAAACCGATGCCACCGTATTAATTCATGGCGAAACAGGTACTGGAAAAGAATTGATTGCCCGCGCCATTCATAAAGAAAGTAATAGAAACGATAAGACACTAATACGTATTAACTGTGGAGCAATTCCAGCAAATTTAATTGAAAGTGAGTTATTTGGACATAAAAAAGGGGCGTTTACAGGAGCATCTGAAGAGAGGAAAGGACGCTTTTTATTAGCAGACCATGGCACCATTTTTTTAGATGAAATTGGAGAGATGCCTATAGAATTACAACCCAAACTACTTCGTGTTATCCAAGAAGGCGAATTTGACCCTGTTGGAAGCTCAGAAACCATGAAGGTAGATGTTAGAATTATTGCAGCTACCCATCGTAACTTATTAGAATTTTCAAAACAAGGAAAGTTTAGAGAAGATTTGTACTATCGTTTAAATGTATTTCCCATTGAAGTACCCGCGCTTCGTGATAGAGGAAACGACCTGCACCTAATTGCCGAAGAAATGTTGGGGCAATTTTCAAAAAAACTTAATAAACCCATTGCTAATTTAACCGATGAAGACAAGGTACTTTTATCTGCATACCATTGGCCTGGAAATGTTAGAGAACTTCAAAACTTAATTGAGCGCGCCGTTATTATCTCTAAGAACAAATCAATCCAATGGCATACCATAATACCTAATAGTTCAATACACCAAGATGTTAATCTTCAAAACAATGAAAGCTATATCTTAACAATAAAGGAGCTGAATGCACTAGAGAAAGAAAACATACTAAAGGCTCTAAAGCAGACCAAATGGAAAATTTCCGGTAAAAATGGTGCTGCACAACTACTACAAATACCCCCAACTACTTTAACTTCCAGAATAAAAGCCTTAGGTATAGAGCGCCCAATCTAATTCACGATATATCGTCAATTTATTTACGACATGTCGCTAATTCACGATATTTCGTAATAATTTTGTTGATGTAAAATACATGTAACTATTTGATTATTAATATTTTGTAAAGTTTGGCACGCCAATAGCTTTATACAAGTCAAACATTTAAAAAAATCAATATTAACAATTAAATTTTAGAAAACATGATTACAACAGCAAATGTAAAAAACGGCGTAAACGTTGATCAATTAGTAGAAACCATCAACCACATTCAAGAGCAACCAGAATTAGCAAAATTTGAATTTAGAGCTAAAAACAATTGGATTGATGGTGGGCACTGTGTATCTAGTGTTAAAGAATTCTATGGAGCAGGTCAAGAAGACACCACGCGTCAAGAAACATTCACTATGGAATGTAGCCACCCACAAGTGTTACTTGGTGCAGATGAAGCTGCTACACCTCCAGAAGTAGTATTGCACGCCTTAAGTTCTTGTTTAACTGGCGCTATGGTATATCACGCTGCCGCTAATGGTATCGATATTGAAGGTGCAGAATCAACAATCAAAGGCACTGCAGACTTACACGGTTTCCTAGGATTAGATCCTGAAGTAAGAACTGGTTTTGATGGTATCACCATGCAATTAAAAGTTAAATCGGATGCTACTGCAGAACAACTTGAGAGACTAGCAAAATTTTCTCCGGTATTCGATATGATAAGCAATCCAACTCCTGTTAAGATAGAAATAATAAAACAGTAGTAAACACTAAAATAAAGGCTACTACCCTTTTGTAGTAGCCTTTTCTCATTCCTTCAGTAAAGTTAACTCATCACCAAAATGAAAACTTCTACACAGCACATTACCAACGCTAATCAAGCAGTAGCCAGAATAGCTTATCAAACTAATGAGGTATTTCCTATTTACCCAATCACTCCTGCTTCAGAAATGAGTGAATTAGTAGAGCAATGGTGTGCTGAAAATAAACCAAACTGTTTTGGCAATATCCCAACAGTATATCAAATGCAAAGTGAAGCAGGGGTTTCAGGAGCCATGCACGGTGCTTTACAGACAGGTTCGCTATCAACCACTTTTACAGCATCCCAAGGCTTATTGTTAATGCTTCCCAACATGTATAAAATAGCAGGTGAATTAACACCTAACGTTATTCATGTTGCCACCAGAAGTATTGCTACGCATGCTCTATCCATTTTTGGCGACCATAGTGATATCATGGCGGTACGCCAGTCCGGATATGCTTTGTTAGGTAGTGCATCTGTACAAGAAGCACAAGATTTTGCGCTAATTGCTCAAGCGTCAACTTTGGAATCACGCATTCCTTTCGTACATTTTTTTGATGGGTTTAGAACTTCGCATGAAATTGCAACCATTCAAGCAATTCCTGATAGTGTTATCCAGTTTATGATGGATGAAAAAACTATTAAAAACCATAAAGCAAATGCTTTAAACCCTAACAGTCCTGTTATTAGAGGCACCTCTCAAGGTCCTGATGTATGCTTTCAAAGTAGAGAAGCGGTCAACCCACTTTACCAGGTTTGCCCTGATATTGTTCAAAATAAAATGAACACATTCGCATCCTTAACCAACAGACAATACAACCTATTCGATTATATAGGTGCAAAAGATGCTGAACATATTATTGTATCGATGGCTTCTTCAACAGAAACTATTGAACAAACCGTTCAGCTTCTTAATAAAAGAGGAAATAAATACGGTTTAATTAAAGTTAGATTATTCCGTCCATTCAGCACTAAACATTTATTACAAGCCTTACCAAAAACCATAAAATCCATTGCTGTTTTAGACAGAACAAAAGAAGCAGGATCTAATGGAGAACCTTTGTATTTAGACATTTTAAAATCGGTTACCGAAGCCTATCAAAACAATCAATTAACCACTTTACCAAAAATTGTTGGCGGTAGATATGGATTATCTTCAAAAGAATTCATGCCAAGTATGGTACATGCTATTTTTGAAAATTTAAAACAAGACTATCCTAAAAATAATTTTACCATTGGAATTAATGATGATGTATTGAATTTGAGTTTGGATGTTTCAGAATCTATCCAAATAGACAATAACAGTTATCAAGCTATATTTTATCAGAAAAAAAACATTAAGCAAACTGAAAGTTTCACAAACACTTTAAAGTGTATTTCAAAAAAAGAAAACACATTTATTCAAGGGTACATACAGTTAGATTATAAAAAGTCTAACTCCTATAACATAGCGCATATACGTATTGGCAACAACCCTATAAAAGCACCATACTTAATAGAACAAGCCAATTTTATTGGTTGCCAGCAAGCTAATTTCACTTTAAACAACAACACGTTAAAAAAACTAAAACCCGGCGGTACGCTACTGGCTAACTCTTCATTAACATCTAAAACATACTGGCAATCTTTATCTGTAAATGTTCAAAGAGAAATTAAAAAAAATCGTATCAATTTACTCATTGTAAATATTAATGATATTGAGAAACTAAAAATATTTAAAAACGACACTATCTCTGAATTACACGCTTGCTTTCTAGCCCTAAAAAAAGATGTAATTTATTCAGAATCCATACATAATTTAAACGATTTTATTTACAAAGTAGACACTACTCATATCAAAATAAAAGAACCTACTTTGGATAGTTATGACGAATCTTTTAACCACTCTCTTTTAGGCAGATTATTAAATAACAAAGGAAATGATATTCCTGTAAGCCTATTTCCTGTAGATGGCACTTTTGAAAGTGACACTTCAAAATACAATCCTGCACAAAACTCTGAATTTATTCCAAAATGGAACACAGACACCTGTACCCAATGTGGTGCTTGCAGTATGGCGTGTCCGCAAGCTGCATTAAGAATAAAAGTTTTTAGTAATCATCATTTAAATGAGGCTCCTAAAACTTTAAATCATATGGTTTCTCAAGATTTCGATCCAATGAATTATACCATTCAAATTAATCCAGACCAATGTAATGGTTGCAATAGCTGTGTGGATGCTTGCCCCGTAAAAGCTTTGAAACTAGAAAAAAGTGAAAGCATTTATAATGAACAAAAATCTAATTGGGAGTATTTTGAGACCATTCCTGAATTAGACAGAAACTTAATCGACACATCAAAGGTGAGTCAACAACAACTGCAAGAACCTTTATTCAAATATTCAACTGGTGTTGAAGGTTGTGGTGAGGCTTCCTATTTAAAGCTCATGTCACAATTGTTTGGAGATAGACTTTTAGTGGCTAATGCCACTGGTGCAAGTTCTATTTTTGGAGGTGCTTTACCAACAACACCTTGGTCTAAAAACAATAAAGGTAAAGGTCCTGCCTGGTCTAACTCATTATTTGAGGATAATGCCGAATTTGGTTTAGGGTTTAGATTATCTATCAAACAACAAGAACAACAAGCTAAAAAGCTCTTAGAAAATTTATCATTTCTAGTAGGCCTTGAGTTATCTTTTGATATTCTTAATAACACTCAAAATACAGAGCAACAAATTAATCAACAAAAACAAAAAGTTGCTGAGCTTAATGCCAAACTACAAAAACTAAATACTCCTAAAGCGAAAGATTTAATTTTGATTAGCGATGCCCTTGTTAAAAAAAGTGTTTGGATTGTTGGTGGCGACGGATGGGCTTATGATATTGGATTTGGCGGTATAGATCATGTATTAGCATCAGGTGAAAATGTTAATATTTTAGTTTTAGACAATGAAGTTTATGACAATACTGGAGGGCAAGCATCAAAAGCAACGCCTTATGGTGCCCAAGCTAAATTTGCTTTTAGGGGAAAACAAAAGCAAAAGAAAGATTTAGGTTTATTAGCTATGAATTATGATAATGTATATGTAGCGTCTATAGCTATAGGTGCAGATCAAGAGCAAACTTTAAAAGCTTTTAATGAAGCTGAAAGTTTTAATGGCCCTTCAATAATCATTGCCTATTGCCATAGTGAATCACATGGTATTGACATGAAAAACCCAAGTCAATATCATAAAGCGGCGGTAAATTCTGGTCAATGGTTATTATACAGAAATGATCCTAGAAGAGCAGAAAACAGACTTAATGCATTACAGCTAGATTCTAAAGTGCCTTCATTGAAAATTGAAGACTATCTAAAAAAAGAACAACGCTTTTCAAAACTATTAAACTATAACCCTGCGGACTTTCTAACTTTAATGTGGCAAATTCAAAAACACATTGATACTAGGTATAATAAATATTTAGCACTTGCTTCATCAAATATCAATAATAGAACAAAGCTTATTCAAAATAAAAAATTTCAAATGGTTTTGAGACATGAATCATAAAAACAGTAGATTACACTAATGATAATAATCTTTAGATAATTATTTATGTTCTCATAGGCTTAATTTTAATGGTTAACTCATTACAAAAAAAGCATTATTGTACACATTTTGCGTTTAATCATTAACCCAAAAAAGTTTTTTAGTAACTTTAACTTCAATCTTTTGATATGCCTGAAGTAAAAGCGCCTATTATAACTTATACGGGAATTAACCAACAAGTTGAACATCATGATCTTGATGCTTCGCTTTTGGAATGTTCTATAATGAACCAAATTCCACACATTCATGAATGCGGAGGCAATGGTTTGTGTACAACCTGCCGTATTAGAGTGATGGACGGCCATAGTAATTTAAACCCTCGCACCTTAAAGGAACAAGAAGTTGCAAGAGTGCGCAAATGGGACCCTTCCATTCGTTTAGCCTGTCAATGCTACGCTAAAGGTCCTGTAAGTATTCAACGCTTGGTTTGGACTAATTCTGAAGTTAACAGATTACAACTTGAAACCATTCCTGAAGGAGTAGCTGAAGAACGTCCTATTGCCATTTTATTCTGTGATATTAGAGGGTTTACAAAACTAGCTTCTGAAAATAGCTCTTTTGATGTAGCTCATATTTTAAACAGGTTTTACACGGTTTTAGGAGATCCTATTTTGGTTAATAATGGTGTCATTTACCAATATGTTGGTGATGAGATTATTGGCTTATTTGGAGTTTCAGGTGGTATGAAACATAAAAACTGTAAAGATGCTGTTAGAGCTGCACTAGGCATGCAATATGCTGTAGAAAGACTTAATCATATTGAATTGGTTGACTTTAATGTTAATCTAAAATTAGGAATAGGTATTAATTTTGGAAGGGCTTACATAGGGCATTTAGGTCACCCAAAACATAAACAATTTGCTGTGGTTGGAGACCCTGTAAATACGGCCAGTAGAATTCAGTCATTTAATAAAGAAGTAAAAACTAATATCCTTATATCAGATTCTGTTTTTAAAAGTGTTCCTCTCAACACCTTAAAAATAGGTAGAACTTTTACTAACCAAATGGCTGGTCATGATTATGATACTGTATTACATGAACTGCTAAGTTTTAAGGAGATGGATATTCAATTGGAATTACAACAGTCTCTTGATTATTTACTGAGAAATGAAGATGCCTTTGCAAGCAAATTCTACGATAAAGTATTTACTAAAGCTCCAGATGCTAAAGCGCTATTTAAAAACAATATGGCTTCGCAAGGAAGACTTCTAACCCACATGCTGGGAGGTATTGTTTATTCTATGAGCAGACCAGAACATCTTACTTTAGGACTCAAACTCTTAGGAGAAAGTCATTTACGATATGGTGTTCATGAAGAACATTATCCTGTTGTTTTAGAGTGTCTTATGGAAACCATTAAGGAAGAATTGGGAAGCATGAGTAACCCACAACTTTTAAAGGCTTGGAAACAAGCTCTGGAAACTGTAACCTCTGAAATGAAACGATATGCCAAATAAAACTAAACACATATTTTATTAAGCTATTTCATATCCATTTTATTAATCACTTCCCAATCTTCTGGTACACCAGAAAAAGTATATTCGGCAGATTTAGTCAAAAAATAATGAGCCACTTCATCTTTAGGGTTAACACGTATTATTTTATCAAACATGGCTGAGGCCTTAGGAAATTCTTTGTTTAAAAAACATTTCAAACCCTTTTCAAAATTTTCAAACGTCTTCTTCTTAAGTTCTATTTGTTCTGAATCATCACCATCAAAGCACTCATAAATGCGCATAGCATTCTGCTTTCCTTTAACCATGACTTTTCCTAAAAACCTAAAATTAAAATCTTTTTTATTTGTGATAGTATCAATACTGGCTTCACTTAAAATAATATTAGCACCATAGTACTTGGTCACTCCTTCCATACGAGACGCCGTATTAACTGTATCTGCAATAATGGCTGTATCATTTCTGTTAGGGTCTCCAATAATACCCATTACCAACTGACCAGTATGCAAGCCCATACCCACTTGAATAGTTTCATAACCTTCGCCTTGTCTTCTTTCGTTATATTGCTGTATCACTTTTTGCATATCTATACATGCTTTAAGTGCGTCTTCGGCATGATTGGGGAATAACGCCATAATGCCATCTCCCAAATACTGATTTACAAACCCATTATTATCATGAATCACAGGTCCCATCCTACCCACATAGGCGTTAACAAATTTAAAATTCTGTTCAGGAGTCATAGATTCTGCCAAGCGAGTATAATCTCTCACGTCTGTAAATAAAACTGTGATTTCCTTTTCGGTATAATCTCCCAAAACCACATCAGTTATAGCCTCCCTTCCAACTGATTTTAAAAATTCATAGGGAACAAACTTACTCGTCGCTCTGTGAATACTACATAATCGTAAATGCGTTTTAATTCTACTCAACAATTCATTTTTTGAAAAAGGTTTTGTTAAATAGTCATTAGCTCCAGCATTAAACCCAGTTACCAAATCGCTTACCCTGTTCTTTGCAGTTAATAATACTATTGGTAGTTCACTACTTAGGTAACGTGTCCTAATAATTTCACATACCTCATAACCAGACATATTAGGCATCATAATATCTAGTAACACTAAATTAAATACATAGCCCTTATCTAAAAGATCTAATGCTTCCTTGCCACTTCCAACTTCGTGAACCTTATATCCAGCTACTGTGAGGTGATTTTCTAAAACACGACGGTTGATAGGCTCATCGTCAACAATTAAAATATTTATATGGGCTTTTAATTGAGGTATTTCCTCTTTAGATTCTGAAGAATCCTGATTCACTAAAGACTGAACTTTTTGATTTTCATTGGTTGGTTTAAAAGATGAATAGTCACCACGATTTTCCGAACTCTTAGGAACTGTAAAACTAAATGTAGATCCTTTTCCAACTATTGAATTTACTTTAATTTCACCGCCATGTAATTCTATCAATTGTTTGGTAACCGATAAACCTAATCCCGTACCTCCATATTCCCGTTCTGTCGAACCGTCAACTTGTTCAAAAGACTTAAATATGGTTTCAAACTTTTCTTCTGGAATGCCTATACCCGTATCTATTATAGAAGTCTTTATAAACCTATCATTAACCTCAGCCCTAATTTCAATGTTTCCTTTTTCAGTAAACTTGATGGCATTACCTATAATATTATAAAGAACTTGTTGTAGTCTATTCTCATCAGCATCAACCAAAGGAATATCTTTTGGCACGGTGTTTATCAACTTTACTGGTTTGTCTTTAACAAATACCTCAGAAATTTTCAATGCCATATCTACAACTGTATACAAATCTACTGGTCGTAAAGACAAGGTAATATCTTTATTCTTAAGTTTTGAAAAATCCAGAATATCATTCACCAAATGAGATAAACGTTTACCACTATTAGCAATCATGTCTAAGTTCTCTATGGCCTTTGAAGGTAATTTACCAGCAACACCATCCTTTAATGATTCAGATAGCCCTATGATACCATTTAAAGGTGTACGTAGTTCGTGTGAGGTATTTGCTAAAAATTCATCTTTTAGTTTATCTACTTGCTTAAGCTTATTTATAACATTTCGTTCTTGCCTTAGTTTTATACTTTTTTGTCTAGACCTCCAATAAACACCTCCTATTACAAGTAGTCCCAGTGTTCCAAAAATGACCCAATTAACTTTATTACGTTGTTTATTTAAATCATTTACAAATTGTAATTCTCGCGCTGCCTTTTGCTTATTAAATTCTAAACTATCTGCTAATTGCTGTTTTTCATATTGATATTGTAATTCTTGACGTGCAATCTCTTGCGATTTTTCATTATTAAATAATGAATCTTTTGCTACTGCTGAAAGTTTAAAATATTGTAATGATTTATTATAATTCCCCAATTTTTCCCAAACTCGGCTTAAACATTCGCAAGCTTCTTGCTCTGCAATCAACACATTCATTTCTCGAGCTAACTTTAAGCTCTTTTCACAGTCTGCTTTCGCTAACTGATAATTATTGGTATAGAAATAATTACCTCCTCCCCTATATAAATAATTTGAAATTAATCCTTCTTTATCACCTATCTCTTCTTTTATTTTAATAGATTTATTAAGGTACTCTAGTGCCTCCTGAAATTTACCGAACATGTTATATAATTGGCCTATATTACCATAAGCACGTGTTTGCCCTCTTTTGTCTTCAACAGCAATAGCAAGTTCTGCTGATTTTAACAAATTATCGAGAGCCTTATCAAAATCCTTTAAGTTAGTATATACTAATCCTACATTATTGTACGCATGCGAAATAGAATATTTATTTCCAGATTCTTTTTTTAATTTTAAACTATAATAATAATATTCTAAGGCTTTTTCCTGATTTTTTTGTCTGATATAAACATTTCCTAAATTATTAGACAACCTTGCTAAATTGGGTTTATCATCAATTTTATCTGCTATTTTTAAGCCTTTCAACAAATTATCTAAAGCCTCTGTAAAATTACCCAACTCGTAATGAACAGTACCAATATTGTTATAAGTAGTTGCCATTGCTTTTTCATCAGACAATTGAGCATGCAATTCGTGACTCCTAGTAAAGTATTTCAATGCCTCTCTATATCTTCCCTGTATGGCATATGTATTACCTACAAAACGTAATGAAGTGGCTTCCCATTTCTTGTTTTCTTTGTCTTCAGAAAATTTTAAAACTTTATTACCAAAAGCCCTAGCTGAATCTAGATCTTTCCTAAAAAGTACCATAAAAGCATCTAACCCAGCTTCAAATCGAATTGAATCTATTTCTTTTTGATTTTCAAAAATAGTCTTTAGGCTATCTAATTTTTCGATTTGACAAATCGAAAAATTAAAAAAAACAATGCAGACTAATAATGTAAGTTTGTATTTCGTCAAGTAAGATAAAACCGTTGATTATATTTTATAAAGGTATGTAAAATAAAATTTTGAACGGAAGGGATGGCGCTATTACATATTATTCATTAGAACTCTCTACCACCAAGAAGGGAACATCAATACTGAAAGCAAAGGTTTCAAGCGCATGCCTAGTAAATAATCTATCTATGAATGAGTGTTTTTCACTAATCATAGATAGCATATCTATATTATTTTCAAAAATATACTGATGCACTATTTCAAACATATCTTTCTTATTTACATCAATAAATTCATGGGTTGCCTCTGGAAAATACGTATTAAAGAAACCCATATTCTGTAATTGCTTTTGTGCCAAATGATGTTCATCAGCTACATGTAAAATATAAAGTTTAGAATTATTAAGCACTAAAATATCCTTTAGTATCTTTAATTCTTCAATAGAAAACAAGTTTATATGGTTGGTTGTAAAAGCTATTTTCTTTAAAGAGGTATATCTACAACCATCAGGTATTGCCAAAACAGGCACATGGCATCGTTGCATAACTCTTGCTGTATTACTTCCAAATAGAACGCGCTGTAGACCAGAAGCTCCTTTGGTTCCCATAATAATTAAATCTACTTGATGTTTGTCTGAAATCTGGTTTATAGAATCTATAAAATTGTCGTAATCAACAATAGAATGAAATTGATGTTTATCATTATGTTGCTTTATTTTAAGACCAGATATAATGTTTGTAATAGATTTTTTGGCAGCATCTATTAAGGTAGAATAGATTGTGGTAGATGACGACACCGACATCATATCATCGGAAATGAATGAGGATGCTTTTTGAACATTAAGAATATAAAAATCACACTCCTCATTTTTAAGCAACTTGGTAGCATACTTAATGGCGTTTATGGAATTCTTCGAAAAATCTGTAGGTAATAGTATGGTTTTCATTGCTACAAAAACTTTGATGATACGTAAATATATATCTAGGATATAATAAAAACTATGACAATTATCAGTTGTACAACACGTTACAGTATTACAAATAAAAATTAGTAAAATATATCAAAGCATTGTATTTTCGGCACAATAAATGGTACCCCTTACTCTTATAATCTAAAAACACCTTTTTATGATGCGTTTTCTTTTCTTAGTTATCCTTTGTTGGTCATTTACATGTAACGCTCAAAACACTGCCATAGCCCCAGGAGAAAAATTAGTATACACAGCATCTTATAATATGTCTGGGATACTTAATGATATTGCACAAGTAACCATGGAAACTAGTAATGTGCAAACCTCTAAAGCTACACTTTTAAGATTAAAGTGTACCGCTGCAACCTATAGTAAATGGGATAATTTTTTTAAGATTAGAGACCTATATGAAAGCTACGTAAACCCCAAAACCTTAACACCCTATTTATATAAACGAAATATTAATGAAGGGAGCTATTTCAAAGCTATGAAGTATACTTACAGTCATAAAACAAATACTATAAAGTCTGTTCAAACTAAAAAGAATAATCAGGTTCAAAACAAAGATTTCACTTTTAATGCCGGGTCTAACGATATTGTTTCAACACTATATAAGTTAAGAACGCTAGACTACGAAACCATGAGGGTTGGGCAACAAAAAACAATTCATGTTATTTTTGATAGAAAAGAAACCAAAGGATACATTACCTATTTAGGTAAAGAGACTTTAAATACCGCAATTGGGACAAAAACATGTTACAAGATTTCAATTGGAAGTGATTCAAAGGCCTTAGAGGGCGGTAACTCCAATTTGTTATGGCTTACGGCAGATGCCAATAAAATTATAGTCTTTGGAAAATTTAAAATTCCTGTTGGTAACGGGGAGCTAAAAATAAAATCAGCTTCTGGATTAAAAAATTAATAAAATGAAAAAACTATTCACTGTACTGGCAATTATCGCTTCGTTTTTAGCAATTATACTAGCTGTTTTACCTGTTTCCAATTTAGCAATCATACCATCAATCTTGGCACTTGTATTTGGTTTATTGGCTTTTTACCTTTCAAAAAAAACCGGACAAGTAAAAAAAATAATTCAATTTACTTTCTTTTTAACCATCATAGCTCTGGCAATCACTACATATAAAGCGTTATTTTCAATAACTGAAGTAGCTGACACCCAGGAGTTAAAAGCTACAGAATCACAATCAAAAGAAGAAGCTCTGGAAGAACTTGAAGATTTAGAAATTGAGGATATAGATATTGACACCTCCGAATTAGAAGATATAGAACTATAGGAGTAAGTTTTTTCGCTATTATTTGTATCTTTGAGCAAACTAAAAATTAGCACGTTTTAGCGTGTTAATACATCTGATTAAAAACATACAGATTATACACAGATGAAAATCATATGCATCCTCTCAATGCTAACCCTTGTAGGTACTTGTGCTACCCCAAAATACACTACCAAAATTAAAAATTTAAAAGATAGTATTCAACTTGTAGATAGTGCTGCTGTTATAAAATATGCCAACACCATAACAGCTAGTGAGCTAAAAACACATCTTTATACATTTTCTTCTGATAAATTTGAGGGTAGAAAAGCTGGTGAAAAAGGTCATGTGCTAGCTGCTAATTTTTTGAAGACATATTATCAAAATGAGAGTATTGAGTCTGCTTACGGAGGTAACAATTATTTTCAAACCATTCCGTCTGAATTTCTATCCAATAAAGCCAAGGACACAGATAATGTACTGGCATTTATTGAAGGTTCTGAAAAACCAGACGAAATTGTGGTGATATCGGCTCATTTAGACCATTTAGGAATTGAAGATGATGGTCAAATAAACAACGGTGCAGATGATGATGGTTCTGGTACTGTAGCGCTTATGGAAATGGCTCAAGCATTCAAGTTAGCCAAAAATGATGGCTTTGGTCCCAAAAGAAGCATTTTGTTCCTTCACTTTACAGCAGAAGAATTAGGTAAAAAAGGTTCGGCATTCTATACTGAATATCCTGTTTTCCCACTTGAAAACACAGTGGCAAATCTCAATATAGATATGATTGGAAGGGTTGATGATTTACACCTAGAAAACAAAAATTACATCTATTTGATAGGCTCTGATAGGTTAAGTAAAGAATTACACTATATCTCTGAAAAAATTAATAACCAGTATTTCAAAATCAACTTAGACTACAGGTATAACATTAAAGGAGAAAGTCACAATTACTATACTCGATCAGACCATTATAATTTTGCAAAAAAAGACGTGCCAGTAATATTTTATTTTAATGGAGAACATGATGATTACCACAGACCTACTGACACTCCAGACAAAATTGACTATCCGTTGCTTCAAAAACGCACACAACTTGTATTTGCTACTGCGTGGCAAATAGCCAATCAAGAACACAGAGTCGTTTTAGATAAAGACAACGATTTGTTAAAATAAGTTGAATGGAGCCTTTCCATAAAGGCTTTTTTTGTATTATAGCGTTAAATACAGATTCATAACTATGCGAAACATTTTACTACTCCTTTGTGTCACCTGTGTTATTATTTCTTGCTGTTCTTCAAAGAATAAAGAAAAAAAGAAGGAAGCTTATCGAATTAATTATGCCAATACCATAACTGCTTCAGAGTTAAAAGAGATGCTATACATTTATGCTTCTGATGCTTATGAAGGTAGAAAAACAGGAGAACCTGGACAGAAAAAAGCAGTTGAATTCATTAAATCTCAATACGTAGCTAATGGTATTCCCTCGCCTATTAAAGAAGGCGATTATTTTCAAGAAATCCCAGAATCTTTTTTTAAAGGAGATATCAAAGCCTCTGAAAATGTTTTGGCCTATATTAAAGGCTCTGAAAAACCCGAAGAAATTATAGTCATCTCAGCACATTTAGACCATATTGGGGTTTCAAAAGTAGGTGAAGTTAATAACGGTGCAGATGATGACGGGTCTGGTACTGTGGCTATTTTAGAAATTGCTGAAGCATTTAAAACTGCGGCTATCAAGGGGCACGGACCCAAACGTTCAATTTTGTTCTTACATGTTACCGGTGAAGAAATTGGACTTTACGGCTCACGTTATTACACCGATGTTGACCCTGTATTTCCTTTAGAAAACACAGTTGCTAACTTAAATATTGATATGATTGGTAGAATAGACCCCAAACATGAAGGCAATCCAAATTATCTGTATTTAATTGGGTCTGATAAACTGAGTAGAGAACTACATGACATTTCTGAAGATGTAAATAAGAGATTTACCAATTTCAAATTTGATTACACCTACAATAGTGACCGAGACCCCAACCGTTTTTATTACCGCTCAGACCACTACAACTTTGCAAAAAACAACATTCCTGTAATTTTCTACTTTAATGGTACGCATGCCGATTATCACAGACCAACAGATACCCCAGATAAAATTGAATACGAATTGTTAGCAGCAAGAGCCAAATTAATTTTCCATACCGCTTGGGAACTAGCCAATAGGCAGGAGCGTATAAAGTTAGACAAAAAGAAAGAGTAGATTTATTAATAACAACTACAATCTGTGAAATTGCTTGTTCGTATAACCGAAATTGAAGCTAAGCTAACAACAATTGGTTAATAAGTTACATAACCCACATAGTAATTTTGAGATTACTACTAATTATAAATTTCAATTATATCTACCAATTGCAGTTTTTACTATAGGTCTTGGGGCAATTATAAAGTCTATTGTTTTTAATGGTTTTGAACTTTTAGGATTTATTGGCTTATTTTTTTTAATAATAGGACTCTTTCTTAAAATATTTTCATCAAAACGAACCCTAAAAGTTAGTAAGAATACTATTCAATTTAATTCAAAAAGTTTACTGAGCGATTTTTTAGGATCAATAACCCTTAACAACGCTTTGTTGTGTTAGACCTTGAATACAACTTAATATTAATGTTTAGATAATGAAAATAGATGTTTTAGAGACTCGAGAGCTTGAACTTGAACAAGTCATTGAGCTTTACAAAGCCAATGAATGGAGTGCTGCTGAAAAACCAAATAAACTATTTAAAGCCTTGATTAATTCACATTCCTTGATAACCGCTTGGGATAAGAATAATTTAATTGGTCTAGGAAACGCAATTTCAGATGGTCATTTGGTAGTCTATTACCCTCACTTATTAATTCACCCTAATTATCAAGGTAAAGGAATTGGAAAAATGATTATGAATAGGATGTTAGAAAAATATAAAGATTTTCATATGCAAATGTTAACCGCTGATGGTAAAGCTATTGAATTTTATAATAAAGTTGGATTTAGTAAGGCTGGTGAAACTAAACCCATGTGGATATATAAGGGTAATGAACATTAAAAAGAATAACATGATAGCTAGAATATGGCATGGCCGAACAAAAGCGAAAGATTTTGAACAATATACTGAGTTAATGAAATCTATAGCAATCCCCGACTATGAAAGAACAAAAGGATTTGTTAATTTAACTTTTTTAAGGCGCATTGATAATGGTATAGCTCATTTTACTTTAATAACATACTGGGAAAATTTAGATGTAATAAAGAATTTTGCGGGTGATGATTTTGAAGTTGCAAAATATTATCCTGAAGACAAAAAATTTCTACTTGAGTTTGAAGAAAAAGTTACACACTATGAGGTTTTTGCTGGATAAAATTTAGCAGAAACATTTGAACTTATAAAAACACCAAAACAATTGTCAATAAAAAACTGTAGTTTTAGAGTTTTATTGGGTAAATATCAAACCACAAAAAAAGCCTTTCAATTTCTTGAAAGGCTTGTATTTTTGGGTGGAAGATCGGTCTCGAACCGACGACCTCCTGAACCACAATCAGGCGCTCTAACCAACTGAGCTACAACCACCATGTTTACGCATTATTAATGCGAGTGCAAATGTAACAGATTTCGATTTTTCTACAAAGACTTTTTTTAGTTTTTAATTAATATATATACATTCTATTGAAGGTTAAATAAACTATCAACAGCAATATAGCGCTCTACATTAAATCCTTCGGCATATTCTACACCTACCAAGCGTCCTAAATCTCTAGCCCTGTATGTTACACTATCTTTAAAGTTAAGGCTAGAAATAGGCGTAACAGGTTCTTTGCTGTTAGCATCAAAAAACTGTGTTTTGTAAGCCAAAACCGCCTCTATTTTTTTATTCATAAACCCAGTAACATCAACCACAAAATCGGGCTCTAAATTATTCCATTGCATATAGTGATACACTTGCTTCGGTCTCCATGGTTCTTGCCATTCATCATCATCTTGAATTTTAGTATTAATTTTAATTAATCCGCTTAAAAAACAAGCATCACTTACTAATTTACTTCCTTTCCCGTGGTCTATATGCCTATCATCAATAGCATTGCACAATACAATATCTGGTTTATATTTACGTATCATTTTTATGAGTTCTATTTGATGTTGTTTGTCATTAACAAAAAAACCATCTTCAAACTCCATATTCATCCTAACAGTAACTCCCAAAATGTTTTTTGCTTCTTCAGCTTCTTCTGCTCTTGTTCTTGCAGTACCACGAGTTCCTAACTCACCCCTAGTTAAATCTATAATACCAATTTTTTTACCTTGAGCTATTTCTTTAGCAATGGTAGCACCACAACCTAACTCTACATCATCTGGATGAGCCCCTATGGCAAGAATATCTAATTTCATACTTTTAATATATCATATTATCAATCAAAACATGACTGATTTACATATGTTTTTTCTAATTTTCCAATTGTTTTTTAAATAGGATAAACTATTTTTTTATATAAATTGGCAAACTCATAAAACTTAGAAATACGAAAACGTATTCGCTAATGGTTTCCCTAATTTTTATAGGTTAAATATAACAATAATTGAAAAATAACTTCCTGTTTTAAAGTATGACATTAATCATAATAATGAGAAGTATTCAATAGTAATTTTACACCATAATTAATCAAACAAGAAAACACGAGAAACATGTATTTAATGCTCTTTATTTTAGTGGTAACAATTGGACTTTTTGTCTGGGGAAAATTCACTCCAGATATTGTTGCACTTATATCTATGATTGCCTTGTATTTAACAGGTATTTTAACTCCCACCGAAACTTTAAGCGGATTTAGTAATCCAACCGTTATCATGATTGCTGCCCTCTTTATTATAGGAGAAGGAATTGCTCAAACAGGCTGGACAGCTATGGCTGGTAAGAAATTTGTTGAATGGGCTGGTAAAAGTGTACCCAAATTACTAGTAATAGTAAGCTTAGGTGCTGGGGTATTATCAGGCTTTGTTAGTAATACTGGTACAGTAGCTACCCTAATGCCGCTAACCATATCATCTGCGTGGAGTATAGGTACCTTACCTTCTAAAATGTTAATGCCAGTTGCTTTTGGTTCCAACACAGGTGGCCTACTTACTTTAACAGGAACGCCTCCTAATATCATTGCCAGTAACTCATTGGTTGAAGCAGGTCATGAAGGCTTTTCATTCTTTGAATTTGGTTTAATAGGGCTACCTCTGTTAATCATCGCTTTACTATACTTTAGATATGTTGGTTACAAATTACTCCCAGAAAATAAAACCAACAATAAACCTGTAAATATTGAATCTACTTTACATAACTGGATAGAGGCTTATAAAATAGATGACGATTATTATAGGCTTCGTATTAGATCTTTATCGCCGTTAATTAATACAAAAATTGAAAATTGGAATTTTGAAAAAGAGTTTAATATAACCATTATTAGACTAAAAAGAAGACATCCTAATAGATTAAAAGGATATCCTAAATTTGAAGAATTCCCAGATTTAGGTACGGAATTAAGATACCATGATATTATAACGGTTAAAGGTGATACTGAAGCTATCAACCGCCTTATGATTAGGTTTAGATTGGGATTATTACCTCTAGAAGAAGAATCTACAGAAGAGTTAAAAAATAATCTTATCAACCAAGAGGTTGGTATGACTGAAGTTTTAGTAAACCCTAACTCTATGTTGGTTGGTAGAAAATATAATTTAGCAGATTATTTTAAAAGATTTAATATTCAACTACTAGCTGTTTCAAGAAACCAAAAGCCTATACAGGATAAAGAGATAACCGTAAAAGTTGGAGATGCCTTTTTGTTAAGGGGTACTTGGGCTAGTATTGATGACCTAAAAAAACAACACGAAAACTTAGTAATATGTGGTAGCCCAGAGGGAATGGCAAAAAACGTTGAAAACCTCAACTACAGATCTTACATTGCCATGGGAGCCTTATTACTCATGATTGCGTTTATGGTTTTTAAGGTAGTACCGGGCTCAATAGCGGCTTTAATCTCTGCTGGTATTATTTTACTAACAGGATGTGTACCAATGGCAAAAGCTTATAAAGGCATTAGTTGGACAAGTGTGGTTATGATTGCTGCCATGATTCCTATGGGTATTGCTTTACAAAAAACAGGAACTGCACAGGTAATAGCCAACGGACTTGTAAATTATTTAGGTGCCATACACCCTGTAGCATTATTGGGAGGTGTTTTTCTTTTAACCACTACCTTTAGTCAGGTAATTAATAACTCTGCTACAGCCGTATTAATGGCTCCTATTGCCATTTTAGCTGCTAGTTCATTAAACCTATCACCAGAACCATTTATGATTGTAGTGGCCATTAGTGCTTCAACAGCATTCTTAACACCAATAGGCACTACTACAAATGCCATGGTGATGACCGCAGGTGGTTATAAGTTTATGAATTATTTAAAGGTAGGTGCTCCATTATTACTCTTGTTCTTAGTTGTTTCGCTAGTGCTGGTACCAATGATTTGGCCATTCTAAATATAGAATAAATAATAGTAGGAATCTTAAATTGAACAACCCTTTTCATTAGAAAGAGTAAGTAAGTAAAATAAACAGAGAATTCAAACTGAAAAAATTGAGAAGCAAAAAAACTGCCTATTCTCAATTTCACTTTAAAAATCATAAGTTGATTAGATTATTATAAATGATTTAAATGTATTTTTTTAGGCAAGATTTTTAGATTCACATATCTTCGCAAAAAAAAAAAAAATTGAAATGCTTAAAGCGGTAATTTTTGATATGGATGGTGTTATTATTGATAGCGAACCCATGCATTACAAGGCATACCATGATATGTTTGATGAAATAGGTATAACTGTCTCTAATGAACTATATGAATCTTTTACAGGGCAATCAACCATCAATATTTGTAAACGTTTATGTGAGCATTTCAACTTAAAGAAAACGCCAGAAAGCTTAGTAGCCCTAAAACGCAAGTACTATAAACAATTTTTTGAGAGTAATTCTAATTTAACTTTAATTGATGGTGTCTTAGAGCTCATAAAAGACTATCATAGTAATGGATTGACTTTGGTTTTGGGCTCTTCGGCAGCAATGACCAGTATTAATCAAATTTTTGAACGTTTTGACTTAAATCAATATTTCAAGGCAAAACTAAGTGGCGCTGATTTAAAAGAATCTAAACCTCATCCAGAAATATTTATAAAAGCTGCGGAAGCATCAGGATTTAAACCTAAAGAATGTTTTGTCATTGAAGATTCTACCAACGGAATTTTGGCTGCAAAAGCTGCTGGAATTTACTGTGTAGGTTTTGATAGTTTCCACTCAAAAAATCAGGATTACTCAAAGGCCAATAAAACCATTACCGATTTTAAAGAGATATCCTATGGTAATCTATCAAGTATTTTAAATTAATGATAGATTAAATTTAAAGCTTTTTATTTGCTTTCAAAAGCTGATTTTGTTCTTCCATTAATATAGTAAGTCGGTCTAATAATTCTATGTCTTTTGGGGTAACCACTGTAGTATCTTTTGTATCCTGAGCTCTTTGTTTTAGTTTATTCAAAGATTTTACCACTATAAAAACGGTAAATCCTATAATTATGAAATCTAAAAATGCTTCTCCTAAAGCGCCATAACCTATAGCAACTTCGTCTGTGATAACAGTACCTTTACTATTTAAAACAGCGTCTCTGAGAATTATCTTTTTGTGTTCAAAATTAACCCCACTGGTAAGTAATGACAATGGTGGAAGCATTACGTTTTTTACTAAAACATCTATGACTTTGTTAAACGCTGCTCCTATTATAATACCAATGGCCATGTCCATCATATTACCTTTTACAGCAAATTCTTTAAATTCTTTTATTAAATGCATACCTATAGATTTTTGGATTACAAAACTATAGGTTTAAAGTTGAAGATTAAAAAAATTAATATTAATACACTTTACTTCTTGTAGTATTTAATGTAACCTCTATAACTAAAGAAGCCTAACAAGGCAACAAAACAACAGGCGATAGCAATAATTTTGAAGCTATCAAGCTGCTGACCTGATTGATAAGAATGCAATCCTGCTAAATAGAAGTTTACCCCAAAATAAGTGAAAATTATGAATGAAATTGCAATAACTGAACTGAGGTTAAATAACCAACGCCCCCGGAGTCCTGGAATCAATCTCATATGAATTACAAAGGCATAAATTATAATACTTATAAGAGCCCATGTTTCTTTAGGATCCCATCCCCAATAACGCCCCCAACTTTCATTAGCCCACATGCCACCCAAAAAGTTTCCAATGGTCAACATGACTAAGCCAACAGTTAATGCCATTTCGTTTATAATGGTAAGTTCGTTAATATTTAAATTCATTTTTTTTCGATTTTTAGAAGTGGTAAGTGCCATTAAAAACAATGAAACAGCTCCTAAAATCATCCCTAAAGTAAACGGGCCATAACTGGCCACAATTACTGCCACGTGTATCATGAGCCAGTAACTATTTAATACTGGCTGCAAGTTGCCTATGGCAGGATCCATCCATTGGAAATGGGCTACCATTAACAACATGGAAGTAACAAAAGCTGCAGAAGCTACAGTTAAGTTAGAGCCTTTGCTTCTCTTGGTAATTCCTGTAATTAAACCAAATAACATGGTAGACCACGCCACATATATCATAGATTCATAAGCATTACTCCAAGGTGCATGACCAGACACATACCAACGTAAAATTAACCCTCCTAAATGGAGAAAGAATAACCCAACTATGATCCATTTAAAAACTGATATAAGATTGTTCAGTACTTTACTTTTATCCCTAAAAATCTGAACTATTAATAAAATAAACATCAAACTACCAGCATACATGTACCAACTGAACAGTCTTTCAAAAATATCGTATTTGTTATACAATACTTCTGTATGTACTTTATCATCAGAAAGCATAACGTCTCCGCCATATTTGTGCTGAGTTTTTTTAAAGGCTTCTAACAGTTTTTCAGCTTCAGAATAATCACCTGATTGTTTTGCTTGATTTAAAGTTACAAGGTAAGCCTGAAAACCATTCTTGATAAAATTACCGTAAAGTGAATCTTTAATTTTATTAGCTTGAAATCTATAATCATAAGAGGACATCCATGTATTATTGGAGTCATTTGGAATAGGAAACAAACGCAAAGACATTCCTTCAATGGCATTATACAACAGACTTACACGCTTATAAGCTTCTTGTATCTCCTTTTGATACCCATTAGGTTGGGTGGTATTAAAAGCATCCTCTAAATAAGGTTGTATTTTTAATTCCCCTTTATCTGTAAAGAAATCGGCTAAAGTCACATATTTTTCTTCTACGCTAGTACCAATAATGTGTCTTATGGTATCTGCTTTTTTCTTTGCTAAATATATTACCGGAACATTATACCACAACCTAGGACTTTCCTGCATTGACAGGAATACTTGATGCGCATCAAAATCCTCATAAGTATCATGTTTACTTAATTTCCGAAGCATTTCAGAAGCATAAGTACTCACCGGTTTCATGCGTCCGTCTAAATCCTGAATGACCAAATGTGAAAATTTTTCGGCGTGCTCTTTTGGAGTGATATTAGCCGCTAAAATTGAGTCTATTTGAGACTTAGTGGGTTTAGCTATAATGGCATTAGTATGTTCGTGATTATGCCCATCATGTTCAGCATGTTGTTGCGAAAAACCACTTAAGCCCAAGCATAAAAACACTACAGTAATTAATTTTGATTTCTTCTCTTTTACTTTATTAAGTTGCTTTCTTAAATATGAAAACCTTGTTCCTTTCACAAATAGAATAGCCAACAATCCAAAATATAGCATGAAGTAACCAATGTAGGTAAATAATGTTCCCCAATAATCGTGATTTACAGATAAAATGGTTCCTGTTTCATCTGGAAAAAAACTAGATTGAAAAAACCGATACCCTCGATGATTTAAGATGTTATTCATGTAAATTTTATAGTCAAAACTACCTTCTTGTTCATCTAAGACGGTAACCTCACTTGAATAAGCCGAATTTATATCGGAACCTGGAAATTTATCTGCCTGAAAATCATTTAATTTAATACTAAAAGGTAACTCCAAAACCTTTGCGCCATATTGAAATGCAAAATCTAGCCCTCCAACTTGTATTTTTTTATGGGGCCTGTTCATTCCTTGTCCTCCCAAAACAGCAACACGTTTTGTTTCGCCACCTGTGGAAACTTTTAAAACAATACCATCTTCATCATTTTTATTGACTTGTTCTTTTTGAACAATATCAAAAACACCTTTAATTACAGGCTCAGGAATAACAATTTGCATAGCACCTATTCTGTAAAGTGATCGCAATTTTAAAGCTTGTAAGCTGTCTTTAACCAAAGTTCCTTTTTCTTGGGTGGCCATGACCATATAATCGCCTTCAAATGGAGACTCTATTGCTAACGAATCGCCTTGATACAATATATTTACTGCTCCTTTGGCTGGGTTATTTAATGTAAAAATAACATTGTGAATACTTGCTTGTTGACCCACTTTTAAAAAGTGATTATGCCTACCGCCGCCGCTGGTTCCAACAAGTTTTAGATAGGCTTCACCTTGGTCATCTGGAACAATGGTTTCTTCGGCGCCCACAACAAACTTTTCTAATTCAATCGTAAATGGTTGTTCATTATAATCCCTATTAACCTTAAAATGGTTATTAAGTCTTTTTGAAAAATCCACTTCATACTCCAAAGGCAATCGCTGTTGTACACCATCAATCTTAAAATCACCATCAACATAAGCACTTACATATGTTTTTTGCGAAAGGAATACATTTTCAGTGCCACCTTCTGGAATTGACATCATTCCTTCAAAACTGACATATCTGGTAATAAAAGCACCAATAAAAATAAAAATAAATGCCACGTGCAAAATCAATGTTGCCCATTTCTCTTTTTTGTACAATCTGTACCTCACAATATTTCCACAAAAATTAATAATAAATAACCCCATGATGGCCTCAAACCACCATGCATTGTAAATTAAATTTCTGGTATAAGGTGTTGGTGATGTTTCTTGTCCTGCATCCAAAAAAGTTCCTGTTACCATGGCTGCAGCAAAAACTAAAAATAAAAAACCTGTAAGACGTGTTGAGAAAAGAATGTTAGCGAGTATTTTTTGCATAGTATTTACCTATTTTAAGGTGGTGCAAATTTACGTATTTAAGTTTATTTTAGAGTGTTAAAGTTTCGTTTCTATAATGATCGATGACTGATTACAAAGAACCAGCGGCCGTAGGCTGATGACTGCTTACAGAGACTGTCTTGCTTCAAATATTTTTAAATAAATGAATGTACCCATTTTTCTGGCGCGTCTTTTGGCATTCTCGGCGTAATCACCTTCAAAAAGTTCATCTATAGTTTGAAACCAAAGGTTTAACCATAAACCAAAGTGCATTTCGGTTATAGAGTTATTGTTTTCCTTATCTACTTTAATATGCGCTTCAAGTGGATCTCCGTAATATCTGGTTTGCAAAAACAAACTAGCTTCCCAAAAGCTAGTCAACCTTTCCAAATGAGCATCCCAATCTTCAATAAGATTATTAAAAAAAGGTCCTAAAACATTGTCTTTCCTTACTTTTTTATAGAATGATGACACTAATAAATAAACATCATTCCTCGTTTTTATATCTGATTTTGACATATAAACAAAGATACATTAATACCCTTTTATTTACCACATTATTACTTATTTTAGCAACATGATTTCAGTGATTATTCTTGGTGCAGGAAATGTAGCCACCCATTTATACAAAGCTTTTAAAAAGGCTGAAAATATCTCTGTAAAACAATGGTACAATCGGAATATTAAATCTTTAAATGGTTATAAGAATAAAGTTGATGTTACTGATGATTTTTCTAAACTTAAAGATGCAGATATTTACATCATTGCTGTAAGTGATGATGCTGTTTCTAACGTATCATCTAAAATTCCTTTTGAAAATAAATTAGTAGTACATACCTCGGGCAGTGTCAATGTGCATGATTTAGATAAAAAACACAAAAGAGGTGTACTTTATCCACTACAAACGTTTAGTAAAAGTACCAATTTAAACTTTTTAGATATTCCTATTTGTATTGAAACTATAGACAAAAAAGATTATCACACTTTAAAATCCTTAGCAACTTCAATTAGTAATACGGTAAAAAAAGTGAATAGTAATCAGCGGCAAGTGCTTCACTTGGCTGCCGTATATGTGAATAATTTCACCAATCAGTTGTACCGTATAGGTCATGAAATTACCGAAAGTGAAGGTGCTGAATTTGATTTGCTCAAACCCTTAATACAGGAAACAGCCAGAAAAGTTCAAGAATTATCACCATATATGGCTCAAACGGGGCCAGCAAAACGAAATGACAAAAAAACCATCAAAAAGCATTTAAAACTATTGAAAAGTGAACATCACTTAAATATTTACAATTTACTAACCGAATCAATCCAAAAAACACATGGAAGATAAAAGCTATAAAGAATACCTAAAGCATATTAATACCTTTATTTTTGATGTTGATGGCGTTTTAACTGATGGCAGTGTAACGATTATGACCAATGGTGATATGCTAAGAACTATGAACATCAAAGATGGATATGCTTTAAAAACAGCTGTAGATGCCGGTTTTAATGTGTGTATTATTTCGGGTGGTTCTAATGAAGGGGTTAGAAAACGTTTATCTGGTTTGGGTATTAAAGATATTTTTCTTGGCGCTCATAACAAAATAGATCAGTTAAACGAATACATTAAAAACAATAATGTAGCTCTAGACCATGTGTTGTATATGGGAGATGATATCCCTGATTTTCCTGTGATGAAACTAGTTGGGTTACCCTGCTGTCCGCAAGACGCCGTTCCTGAAATTAAGTCTATTTCAAAATATATTTCTCATAAAAATGGAGGAAAAGGTGCCGCACGAGATGTTATTGAACAAGTACTCAAAGTACATGATAAATGGAATGGAAATTTTGTTGCGAAATATGATTAATATTAAATTAAGAGTATTCCGTTTAAGTTTGCAGTAAATACTATTGGTGAAAATCGTGATAACTTTAAACTTTGAATTTTAAATTTTGAACTTTCTAAACCTTATCCGTTGGAAAAACCTAATCATGATTGCCCTTGTGCAATTACTTGTTAAATATGCGCTTTTAGAACCTTTAGGTGCTTTAACCAGTTTAAGTTCTTTGGGCATCACTATTTTAATTTTAGCCACCATTTGTATTGCTTCTGCAGGAAATATTATCAATGACATTTACGATATTGAGACCGATTTAGTAAATAAACCAGATAAAGTCATTGTAGGTAAATCCATTTCAGAAAAAACAGCTTTCAACTTATTCATTACTTTAAATGTTTTGGGAGTTGCACTAGGATATTATCTATCTCATTTAGTTGAAAAAAGTGGTTTTTTCTCCTTATTCGTCATCATTTCTGCATTACTTTATGTGTATGCAAGTTATTTAAAACAAACCCTTGTTCTAGGTAATGTGGTTATTTCTATTTTGGTAGGGTTAAGTGTTTTAATTGTGGGAATCTTTGAATTAATACCAAATATTACTTCTGAAAATCAACAACTACAATTGGTGTATTTTAAAATTGTTTTAGACTATGCCTTTTTCGCTTTTCTAATCAACTTAATTCGAGAATTAACTAAAGATATTGAAGACATTGATGGCGACTATAAAGTTGGCATGAAAACCTTACCTATTGCTATCGGTAGAGAGCGAGCCTCAAATATTCTATTTGCATTAACACTTGTTCCTATTTTAGCCATAGGATATTATATAGTTTACAAAATTTATCAAAATCAAATAGCTGTTATTTATTTTTTGGTTTGTATACTTGGCCCACTTATATACATATCTATAAAAACGTTTAGTGCCAAAACAAAAAAAGAATTCCATCACATTAGCAACATACTCAAATTAGTAATGTTGTTAGGAATGCTTTCCTTAATTTTATATAAGTTTTCATTTTAAATGCTTAACGATAAACTTAAAGATTACCATATCATTTTAGCTTCGGGCTCTCCCAGAAGGCAAGCATTTTTAAAAAGTCTTGGGCTAGATTTTGAAATTAGATTGAAACCTGTAAAAGAGGAATATCCACCGCGATTAACCCATTTTGAGATAAGCAATTACTTGGCTCAACTCAAAGCATTGCCGTTTAAAAAAGAATTAAAAGAAAACGATATTTTAATTACAAGCGATACCATTGTGTGGCATCAAAACGAAGCTTTAGGAAAACCTAAAAAAGAAGCCGATGCTTTCTCAATTTTAAAATCCTTAAGCAATGCTACACACCAAGTCATAACATCGGTTTGCTTTACTTCAAAAAACTATGAAAAGACACTACATAGTATTACCAAAGTTACTTTTAAACCATTAACTGACGAAGAAATTTGGCACTACATAAAAACTTATAAGCCATTTGATAAAGCAGGTGCCTATGGTATTCAAGAATGGATTGGTGAAATTGGGGTTACTAAAATTGAGGGATCATTTTTTAACGTGGTTGGTTTACCCGTTCACCTTGTTTATAAAACGTTAAATGATATTGCAAACCGATCATAACGCCTTAATTTTAAGTCAAAATAAGTTGTTATGAATTTCATTATTAAAACCTTTTTTCTAATACTATTATTCACTTCCTGTAAAGAACAAAAGCCTCAAGAAGATTTAGCCCATAATTGGAAAACTCATTTTGAAATTGGAGAACCATTTGAAACAGAAAAACTTTCACAAGAATTTAAAGACTATTGGTATGCTGGAGAAGCCGAAATTTCCTCGTATGAATTAGAGCAAGCGCGTTACGGAGAAATTAGAACTGGAAAAGCCGTGTTAATATATGTAACTGAAGATTTTTTACCTGAAATTCAGGTTAAAGCAGACCATTACTATACTAAAAACATATCTGTTTTAAAATTAAATGCCACAAAAAATTTCAATACGGGCATCTATCCTTATTCTATAATGCAAAGTGTCTTTTATCCAGTGTCTAACAATCAACATGCTTTAAAGGTTTCTAGTTCAATTCAAGAGTGGTGTGGACATGTTTATACGCAATTAAACAATCGTGATAAATTCGAAATCATGTCTCACTCCTATTTTGAAGGCGAAGCGGACCAAGAATTCAAATTAAATAAGTCTGTTTTAGAAAACGAATTGTTTACCCAATTGCGCATTAACCCAAAATCTTTACCAGTGGGTTCGCTAGAAATTATTCCCTCATTTGAATTTTGCAGATTAAGACATCGAGAAATTAAGCCATACAAAGCCATTGCTAAATTAGAAGACAACAAATATTTGGTTGATTATCCTGAACTAAATAGAACATTATCAATTAATTTCAATCCTGAGTTTCCTCATCATATTTTAAGTTGGGAAGAAACTTTTAAAAGTGGTTTTGGTTATAATGCCAAAACACTCACAACAAAAGCTACTTTATCAAAGCGTATTAAATCATCATACTGGAATAAAAATAGTAATAAACACGAAACACTTAGAGATTCACTGAATTTAAATTAAATGATTATTGCATTAGCTTGTGTATCTTTGTAGGATAACGTGAATAGATATATTTATGGATATAAATGACTTTAAATGGGAACTAATACAATCTGGAATTGTAATAATTTCTCTTCTTGTTTTAAGGTTTATAATTAATTTCACCATAGCTAAAATTGGTAAGAAAAATGGTATTAACATTGCTAGAATAAGGCTTATTCAGAGATATACTTCTGTAGTTTTGATGTTAATCGTAATTCTAATTGAAGCCTTTATTTTTGGTGCCGAGTTTAAGGATTTGGCAGTAATTTTTTCATCAGTTTTTGCCATATTAGGTATAGCTCTATTTGCTATTTGGTCTATTTTAAGTAATATAACCTCTGGTATTATTATGTTTTTTAGTTTTCCATATAAAGTGGGTGACAAAATTGAAATCCATGATAAAGATTTTCCTGTGAAAGCTATTATTGAAGATATTAGGTCATTTCAATTACATTTGAGGTTAGAAAATGGAGACTTAGTAACCTACCCCAACAACTTGATGCTTCAAAAAGCAGTAACCTTAGTTCAAAAAGATGCGATTGAAGAAATAATTGAAGATGACGGAGAGGCTGTTTAATTAATAGCTATATTTATTGATGAAATACTCATGAAAATTCAATTAAAGAAAATCAAACCTAAGAACTACAAGAAACAGCTTGGTCAAATACCTGGTTCTGTTATTTACACTGGTAAAAAAGATTCCCAAAAATTATTTATTGAGGCTTTCGATTATAACAAAGATTTTTGTAATGAAATTGAATTACAGTCTATTGAAGAAGCTTTTACTTTTGGGTTAGAAAATGCTATTACATGGATTAATGTTAATGGTCTAAATCATGTAAAAGAAATTGAGGCATTGGGGAATAACTACAATTTACACCCGTTAGTATTAGAAGATGTTGTAAATATTTCGCAAAGACCAAAAATAGATGAGTATGATGACTATATTTTTGTAGTTCTTAAAATGTTGTATTACGATATTAATTCAATTATTGTATCTGAACAAGTTAGCTTTGTACTTGGTAAAGACTATCTTTTAACATTTCAAGAATCTGAAGGCGATGTATTTGATTCTGTTCGTGATAGAATTCGTCACGGAAAAGGTAGAGTTCGCAACAAGCAGTCTGATTATCTATTGTATGTTCTTATTGATGCTATTGTAGATCATTACTTCCATGTTCTAGAAGTTCTTGGTGATAAAATAGAAAATTTTGAAACAAATTTATTTAACGGTAATATAGGAGATAACGCCAATAAGGATATACAAAACTTAAAACGTGAGGTATTAAGGTTGAGACGTGCCATATTTCCGCTTCGAGAAGTTATCAACCGCATAGAAAAAAATGATAATACACTCATACAAAATAAAACCATAACCTATTACAGAGATGTTTATGACCACCTTATTCAGGTTTCTGAAAATATTGAAATTTATAGAGAAATGACCTGGAGTTTAATGGATATGTACATGACATCTATTAGTAATAAGATGAATGAAGTTATGAAAGTACTAACCATCATGGCTTCTATTTTTATTCCTCTTACCTTTATTGCTGGCATTTACGGAATGAATTTCGAATATATCCCAGAATTAAAATTTCGCTATGGTTATTTTGTAATTTGGGGCATTATGATTTTTATTTTCCTAGCAATGCTTTACTATTTCAAAAGAAAAAAATGGCTTTAGCTCTGTCATTTTGACAATTTCTTGATTTTTTTTGTTTTCATTTTACGCTGGCATATTTTTTGAAAAAATATGTTTTAAAAGGTATGTCTATTTCAAAAAAACAACAAAGATGAAAGCATTGAAAATATTACCATTGTTTTGTCTGTTATTTTTTAATTGTTCCGGACAAGACAAACAAAAACAAACTGAAGACCCTAATTTAAAACCCGATGAAAATATTACGGTAAACAAGGAGTATGATGAATTTGGAAACTTAAAGCGTTACGATTCCATTTACTCGTACAGCTATTCATCTAATGGAAAAATAAGCGATAGTCTTTCACTACAGTTTCAAAAACATTTTAACAATCATTCGTTTTTTAACGATTCCTTTTTTGATGATTTCTTCGGAAAAGACTCTAGCTTTGGTGGTTTTTACCCCGATAACTTTTTTCATAACGGTTTCATAAATCACAACAAGCAAATAGAGGATATGATGAAACGAATGGATTCCATTCAGCAATTATTCTTTAACAAGAGATTAACCCCCATTATACCTGCAGAACCCGAAAAGGAGAAACCTATAAAAAATACAAAACAAATTTAGTTTTATTATCTGTTAAATAAAGATTAAAACCAGTCCTTCGGCTGGTTTCTTTGTTATCTTTGATTTTTAGCAAAGGAATTCATTATGCGAAAACACCTGTTAATTGTTGGGTTTTTAATTCTAGCACCTATATCTATTAATGCTCAAAAACCCACAACCCCATCAGCATCCTATATTTACGAGTCTATTCAAAAACTAAACTTTTTGGGTTCGGTAATGTATGTAGCAGCACATCCTGACGATGAAAACACTCGTTTAATTTCATACATATCCAACCAACTAAAGGCTAGAACAGCCTATTTATCGTTAACTCGTGGTGATGGTGGTCAAAACCTCATTGGTCCAGAACTTAGAGAGCTTCTTGGGGTAATAAGAACTCAAGAGTTACTAGCCGCAAGACGCATTGATGGTGGAGAGCAATTGTTTACTAGAGCTAATGATTTTGGGTATTCAAAAAACCCTGAGGAAACGTTATCTATTTGGAATAAAGAGCAGGTTTTAAGTGATGTGGTTTTGGCCATTAGAAAATTTAAACCAGATGTTATTATCAACCGTTTTGACCATAGAACTCCTGGAAGCACCCATGGACATCATACAAGTTCGGCTATGTTGAGTTATGAAGCCTTTGACTTAGCTGGTGATAAAGACTTCAACTCAGATTTAATAAAACATGCCAGTGAGTGGCAACCCAAACGTCTGTTTTTTAATACTAGTTGGTGGTTTTACGGTAGTCAAGAAAACTTTGAAAACGCTGACAAAACCAATATGATAAATTTTGATATTGGCACCTATTACCCGTTAAAAGGCATGTCTAATAATGAAGTGGCAGCCTTAGCAAGTAGCCAGCATTTATGCCAAGGTTTTGGTAGATTAGCACAACGCGGATCGCAGCAAGAATACATTGAGCTTATTAAAGGGGAACCCCTAAATGGAAATGATATATTTGCTGGCATTGACACGTCTTGGAATCGAATTAAAGGAGGAAAAGCTATTGGAGATATTTTGTATACCATTGAAAATAACTTCAATTTTAAAAATCCATCAACACACATACCGCAACTCATTGAGGCTTACAAATTGTTACAAAATATTGATAACAAGCATTGGAAAACACAAAAAACCAAAGAATTTAAAGCTATCATTGAAATGTGTGCTGGATTGTATTTAGAGGCATCGGCGGAAACTTATTCAAGCTCCCTCAATCAAAACATTAACATAAATATTGAGGCATTAAACCGAAGCAATCAAAATATTGTTTTAGAGAGTATCATGCTTTGGGATGGAAATACTGTCAACAAAAACATCACCCTAAAAAACAACCAAAAACAAACTTTTAAAACCGAATATTATATTTCAACAGAAGAAGATTATACTTCTCCTTATTGGCTGAACAAAAAGGGCTCACTTGGGATGTATGAGGTAGAAAGTAAAAGCCTTATTGGTAAGCCAGAAACACCAAGAAGTGTCAACATCAATTTTAATTTGATAATAAATGACTTTCCATTAACCATAACAAAGAATGTTACACATCGTTATTCTAAACCAGATAAAGGGGAGCTATATCGTCCATTTGAAATTACTCCAGAAGCTTCAGCTAAAATATCCCAAAAGGTAATCATTTTTGAAAACGACAAGCCTCATGATATCAGCATTATAGTTAAAGCCGGAAAAGACAATTTAGAAGGTTATGTAGAAATAAGTCATCCAAACGACTGGAATGTATATCCCAAAAATCAGAAAGTTTTTATTAAGCATAAAGGAGAAGAGCAATCGCTCACCTTTACCATTTTTCCTCCCAAATATCAAAGTGAAGGTTTTATAAGTCCTATTGTTCATATTGGTGATAAGGCTTACAGCAAAGAACTTATTGAAATTAAATATGACCATATCCCATTTCAAACGGTTATACTACCAAGTGAAAGTAAAGTAGTTCGTTTAGATATTAAAAAGCGAGGTGAGAATATTGCTTATATTCAAGGCGCTGGTGATATGGTTCCTGAAAGTTTAGAGCAATTAGGATACAATGTTCGCATATTAACATTGAATGAAATTGATGATCAAACCCTCAGCAAGTTTGACGCTCTTGTTGTTGGAATTAGAGCCTATAATACTTTAGACAATATTGATTTTAAACAACAACAGCTATTTAATTTTGTGGCAGATGGTGGCAATATGATTGTGCAATATAATACGTCATACAGATTAAAAACCGAACAAATAGCTCCTTATAAATTATCGCTATCAAGGGACAGAGTAACCAATGAAAATGCTGAAGTCCGTTTTTTAAATCCAAACCATGAAGTATTAAATTTTCCAAATAAAATAACTCAGAAAGATTTTGAAGGATGGAAACAAGAGCGTGGTTTATATTTCGCCAATAATTGGGGGGATGAATTCACTCCTATCCTATCTATGAATGACAAAGGAGAATCTCCTAAAGAAGGAAGTCTTTTGGTAACTAAACATGGGAAAGGTTATTATATTTATACAGGATTGAGCTTCTTTAGGGAATTTCCTGAAGGTGTTTCTGGAGCATATCGCCTATTTGCAAACATGCTTTCTCTAGGAAAAGAAGACCTAAAATTAGAAGCTAAACTAAATGACTAATATGGCTCGTGATAACCAACCTAAACAAAAGTGGCTTAAACTTTACTCCATTGTTTTAATAGCTAATGTGGTTTATTTTATGGTGTTTTACCTAATTATGAAAGCTTTTTAATATGCAGTTAAACTGGATTGATTGGGTGGTACTCAGCGCTACTTTATTTGCTATTGTTGCATATGGTACATGGCAAACCAGAGGTAGTAAAAATGTAAAAGATTATTTAAGAGGCGGAAATAAATCTAAATGGTGGACTATTGGTTTGTCTGTTATGGCTACTCAGGCAAGTGCCATTACATTTCTTTCTACTCCTGGTCAAGCATTTAATGATGGTATGGGGTTTGTACAATTTTACTTTGGACTACCCATAGCTATGGTCGTTATTTGTATGGTATTTATTCCACTGTATCATCGGTTAAAAGTGTATACAGCTTATGAGTTTTTAGAAAGCAGATTCGATTTAAAAACCAGAACACTAACAGCAATTTTATTCTTAATTCAACGGGGTTTAGCTGCTGGAATTACCATTTTTGCACCAGCTATTATTCTTTCTGTTGTTTTAGGTTGGGACTTAATAATACTCAATATTGCCATTGGACTTTTGGTAATAATTTATACCGTTTCTGGTGGTACACGTGCTGTAAACGTAACTCAGAAACATCAAATGGTGGTGATATTTATTGGTATGTTAGTTGCCTTCTTTCTAATTGTAAGTAAGCTTCCCGAAAATATTACTTTCAGTAAAGCCCTAAGTATTGCAAGTGCTAGCGGTAAAATGGAAATTTTAGATTTTTCTTTCAGCCTAAACAATCGCTACACGTTTTGGAGCGGTATTATTGGAGGTACATTTTTAATGTTGTCTTATTTTGGAACAGATCAAAGTCAGGTACAACGCTATTTATCGGGTAAATCAATAAAAGAAATGCAATTGGGTTTATTATTTAACGGTTTGCTAAAAGTACCAATGCAGTTCTTTATTTTGTTGGTTGGAGTTATGGTTTTTGTATTTTATCAATTTAATGAAGCACCCATTAATTTTAATCCAAACGGAAAGGAAATAGTTCTTAAATCTCAATATGCAGAGGCTTATAAAGCACTTGAAATAGAGCAAAATCAGGTATTCAATGATAAACAAAAAATAATTAGTTCTTTTATAGAAACTAATAGCGAAACGTCTAAAAAGTATATAGCCTTAGCCAATGAGGCTAATGATGACATAAGAAATGATGCCAAATTACTTATTGAGAAAGCAGCCGAAGAACTCAATGAAAAAGTTGTAAGTAATGATAAGGATTATGTATTTATCAATTTTATTTTAAACAATCTCCCCAGAGGATTAATTGGTTTATTATTGGCAGTTATATTAAGTGCAGCGATGTCTAGTACTGCCAGTGAGCTCAACGCATTAGGCTCTACGACCACTATAGATTTGTATATTAGAAATAGTGGAGAAAAGACCGAAGAAGAAAAAGTAAAGATATCGCGTTGGTTTACTTTTGCTTGGGGTATTCTAGCCATTGGAGTTGCTTGTATTGCGAACCTCTTTGAAAATTTAATACAACTCGTTAATATTATAGGCTCTATTTTTTATGGCAATGTATTGGGGGTCTTTTTGTTAGCGTTCTTTTTCAAATTTATAAAAAGCAATGCCGTATTTGTGAGTGCACTTATAACACAAGTAATTATTATTGGTTTGTATTTTCTTAACGAGTTTGAATACATTAATTTGCCATTTCTTTGGTTAAATTTTGTAGGTTGCGCTATCGTTATTATTATAGCAATTATAATCCAAACCTCAAATGGAAAACCAAAAACAGTCACAACATAAAACTATTAACTGGGGCATCATAGGCCTTGGAAGTATTGCTCACAAATTTGCCAAAGATTTATTAACCATTGAAGGAGCAAACCTATTAGCGGTAGCCTCCAGAACTCAGGAAAAAGCTAATGAGTTCGCTTTGCAATACAATGCCACCAGAGCATATTCTAGTTATGAGGCATTAGCCCACGACCAAAATATTGATGCGGTTTACATTGCTACACCTCATGCACTCCATAAAGAAAACACCTTGCTGTTTTTAGAACACGGTATTGCCGTTTTATGTGAAAAGCCTTTTGCAATGAATAGTGAAGAAGTGAGTGAAATGATATCTAAGGCAAAAGAAAACAATGTACTGCTCATGGAAGCCCTTTGGACCTATTTTTTACCGCACTATCGATATGTTGTCAACTTGTTAAAAAATGAAACATATGGGAAGTTACTTAAAATTGAGGCTGACTTTGGCTTTTACAGAGCCTTTGACAATAACGCAAGACTCTTCAATAAAAGCCTTGGTGGAGGCAGCTTATTAGATATTGGCATCTACCCTATTTTTGTAGCCTTGTCTACTCTAGGAATTCCTGACAACATTGAAGCAGTTGCTACTTTTTTTGAAAATGGTGCCGACTCTACCTGCCAAATGAAATTTCATTATGAAAACAACGTAACAGCCTCTCTACAAAGTTCATTAATTGAGGACACACCTACCGAGGCAACTTTCTACTGCGAAAATGGTATCCTTAAAATTAATACCATGTTTCATCAACCATCAACAGTAACCATTACTACCGAAGCTAAAAAAGAAACCATTGATTTTGAATACAGCACCATTGGCTATAACTACGAAGTACTACACTTCAATCAATTATTAAGAGAGGGTAAAACCGAAAGTAATGTTATGACTTTTGAGTTTAGTAAAAACCTTATTAAGTTACTAGATAAGGTTCGAAATATCATTGACTTAGAATACTAAAAAAAGCGCAATCAAAAGTTGCGCTTTCTCATTGAAACTTATCTAGAATCTAGTGTTCTAGATATCTTATAATGCTCCCCATTCCTTCAGGACATCTTCATTCTTTTTGATGTATGGTGCATAATTTTGTTTCTTAGCAAGCTCAAGGGAAGATTTAGCAGCCTCAATAGCACCTTTTTTGTCTCCTGCTTTAGCATGAATTAATGCCTGCTGATGAATAAACCAAAAACGAGGGTTTTTGCTGGTCATTTCAACGGCTTTGTCAACCCATTTTACAGCTTTTTCTATATCCTTTCCAGATTCAAGATAGTACACTGCAGAGGCAAAGTAATCTTGAGCACTGGGTCCACCCATCACAGCTTCAATACTCTTAGAAACTTTAGCGTCTGTTGGTACAGTAAAAGGAACAGCAGCATAAGACTTCTCCCAAATCAATTCTAAAATGGCACTATCGTTTTTTATATGATTAATATCAATAGCAAACGTTTCTACGTTGAAAGGAATTTCTTCTACTTCAACCTGAGCAGAAGCAACTACCTTACTTTCTTCCCAATTTTGAGGTGTTCCCCAATTATTGGTGTCAGAGTATAAAATAACATCCCAATTGGTAGCAGAATTTAACCTTGTGTAAATGGCATAAGTTCCAGCTTTTACTTCGGTTCCTGCAAAAGTAATATCATCACTAAAGGTTATAGTGGTATTCTTGTTAGCTCCAGTTCTCCAAATAGTTCCCCAAGGCTCTAATTCACCAAATATAGTTCTCCCTTTTACTCCTGGGCGAGAATATTCAATGGTAATATCGGTTAATCCAACCTTCTGTTCTAATTTGGCTGACGGACTGGGTGCAGGGGTTTCAACTTGTGCACTTACAACGCTAATTGTAGCAAATGCCATAAATAGTAATAATAACTTTTTCATTTTTGATTGTTTTAAATTTAAGTTTATACTTGTTAAAATTAACGATTAAATAACGGCTTAATGTTAATAAAACCTTAAATAAGCCTGTATATTTGTATGAACTTTTTCAATTCTAAAAAAAGAAAATTTCATTAAACTTCCTAAAATAAATGTATAGATGAAACAATATCTTTCAGAAACCATAGGTACTTTTACCATGATATTTTGTGGCTGTGGAGCAATGACAATTAATGAAATTACTGGAGGTGCTATATCACATGTTGGTTTAGCTGCCACTTGGGGGCTCATAGTTATGGCCATGATATACGCCTTTGGTGAAATATCTGGAGCACATTTCAACCCCGCAGTAACTATAGGATTTGCCTTTGCAAAAAAGTTTCCTTGGAAGAATGTTCCAAAATATGTCTTCTTCCAAGCTATTGGAGCTATTTTTGCAATTTTTTTACTTTGGTTTTTATTTCCTGAAAGTCAGTTTTTGGGTGAAACTACGCCCGCCAAAGGATTTCCTGTTTTTAAAGCTGCCATTTTAGAGTTTCTGCTTACATTCTTTTTAATGATAGTTATTATTAACGTATCTACAGGTAGTAAAGAAATTGGGATTATGGCAGGTATTGCTATTGGCGGTGTTATTTTATTAGAAGCTATATTTGCTGGCCCTATGACCAAAGCCTCTATGAATCCAATAAGATCCATAGCCCCTGCTATATTTACTGGAAATTTTCAATATTTATGGCTCTACATAACAGCGCCTATTTTAGGAGCCATTACAGCGGTATCAAGCTGTAAATTAGTGAAGGATGAGCAATGCTGCTAAGCTTCAATAGATAACTTCTATAGTCTTATATTATATTCTGTTTAACTTTTTTTATTTTTTGTTAAACATTTTGTATCTTTACCATAAATATTCAAATTATGGCAAAGAAGAAATCCATATCTAAAAACGACATCGTCACATGGTACATGGATTATGTGCTAGAACACGATGAAAACCCAAAAACAGTATTTGCTTTTGCCAAAATCAAGAATTTTGAAGAAGTACATTTCTACAAACATTTTACATCATTTGAGGCTATTGAAAAAGGTATTTTTGAAGTATTTTTTATAAACTCATTAAAAGTACTTGAAAAAAACGAAGACTATGTAATTTTCGATGCTAGAAACAAACTATTAAGTTTTTATTACACCTTTTTCGAAAACCTCACCGCTAATCGAAGTTATGTAAAACACATATTAGATAAATACAAAAATGATCTTAAGGGATTGCAAATACTGTCGGGATTAAAATCTCATTTTACAAGCTATGTGGGGCAATTAGAAATACAAATGCTTGATATCAAACAAGAGCAGATAGAAAAATTACAAGATAGAGCTCTCAAAGAATCAGCATGGTTACAGTTACTAATGACCATGAAATTTTGGTTAAATGATACTTCGCCTTCATTTGAAAAAACGGACATCTTTATAGAAAAATCTGTTAATACCACATTTGATGTATTAGATATTGCGCCTGTAAAGAGTGTGATAGATTTAGGAAAATTTCTTTTCAAAGAAAGATTTAGCATGAATTAGTTTATGAAAACCATTGATAACATACCTACATCAAAAATTCAACGTGCTACAAAGCTGGTAACAACAGGTGCCAAGGTAGGCGTGAATTATATTAAATATTACGGTGATAAAATTGTAAAAACAGAAGCTGAGGCTAAAGAACGCCTAAACAAAAACAATGCTGAAGATATTTACGACGGGTTGAAACAGCTAAAAGGAAGTGCTCTAAAAGTAGCCCAAATGCTTAGTATGGAAAAAAGCATTTTACCAAGAGCCTATGTTGAGAAGTTCTCATTAGCGCAATTCTCGGTTCCACCTTTATCACCGCCATTAGTAATTAAAACATTCAAAAAGTACTTTGGAAAACATCCAAATGACATATTTGATACTTTCAACGCAACTTCTGTAAACGCTGCTAGCATCGGACAGGTGCATGTTGCAATTAAAGATGGGAAAAAACTTGCTGTGAAAATCCAATACCCAGGAGTTGCGGAAAGTATCGCATCAGATTTAGCCATGGTGAAACCAGTGGCTATGAGTATGTTTAATATCAAAGGAAAAGACTCTGATAAGTATTTTAAGGAGGTAGAAAGTAAATTGGTTGAGGAAACTAATTATATTTTAGAGGTATCACAAAGCAAGGAAATATCCAAAGCCTGCAGTCATATTTCGAACTTAAAATTTCCGAAATATTATGAAAACTTATCCTCTGAGCGTATCATTACTATGGATTATATGGAGGGCGAACACCTTTCTGAATTTACTGCTCATAACCAAGATCAAGAGAAAGCAAATAAATTAGGACAAGCTCTTTGGGACTTCTACATGTTTCAAATACACAATTTGAAAAAGGTACACGCCGATCCACACCCAGGTAATTTCCTAATTTCTGAAAAAGGAGAATTAATTGCGCTAGATTTTGGATGTATGAAAGCTATTCCCAAAGAATTCTACACACCTTATTTTGAGCTTGCATTGCCTGAAAACATAAACAATCAAGAAAAGTTCGTTAACAAATTATATGAGCTGGAAATATTGAAAGATGACGACAGTAAGGAAGAATTAGAATTTTTTACTGCCATGTTTCACCAGATGCTGAGTTTGTTTACCCAACCATTTCATAATGAAACCTTTAATTTTTCGGATGCCACATTTTTTGGAAAAATTGCAGAACTAGGGGAGCGTTACTCTAAAAGCACAGATTTAAAGAAAATGAACGGTAATCGTGGTTCGAAACATTTTATATACATCAATCGTACCTTTTTTGGGCTTTACAATTTAATGTTCGATTTAAAAGCCGAAAACATCAAAATCAATAATTATCTAAGATTATCATAAGATGCAGTATTTCAGCGAAAGCGACATACAGGAGTTAAATCATATCTATAAAATCAATTTGATTAATAGTTGTTCTGGCTACAAATCTGCCAACTTAATAGGTTCCACCTCAAAAGACGGCAAAGAAAATGTTGCTGTATTTAGTTCTGTAACACACATTGGATCAAGTCCAGCTCTGTTAGGCTTTTTTTTGAGGCCAACAACAGTTTTAAGAAATACCTATGAAAATTTAAAGGCCACAGGCGTTTATACCATAAACCATATTCACAAAACCATAGTTAGTGAAGCTCATCATACTTCGGCAAAATATGATGTGGACATTTCAGAATTTGATGTAACTGATTTAGAAGCAGAATACAAACCTAACTGTTTGGCACCTTTTGTAAAAGGAGCTCCTATTCAACTAGCCATGAAATATGTAGAAGAATACCCTATAAAAGCCAACAATACCATTCTGGTTATTGGGAAAGTTACGGGCCTATATGTAAATGATGATTTAATAGAAGAAGATGGTTTTATAAACCTTGCTAAAGCAGAAGTTGCTGCTATTAACGGATTGGATGGCTATGTTATACCCAAAGAAAAAACACGCTATGGTTATCAAAGACCAAAAGCTTTAATAATGAACTCATGACAATTCTTGTAACAGGCGCAACAGGTTATATTGGTAAGCGTTTGATTCCGTTTTTATTGAATCAAGGACATACGGTTGTGTGTGTAGTTAGAGACAGATTACGAGCAGACAAAAGTTACATTGATGAGGATAATGTTTACGTGATTGAGGCTGACTTTTTAAAGCCTGAAACACTTGAAAACATTCCAAAAAAAATAGATGTTGCGTATTATTTAATTCATTCTATGTCTAATTCCTCAAAGGATTTTGAATCGCTTGAGGAACACTGTGCTATCAATTTTAAAAATTACATTGAAACAACCGATACCAAACAAGTTATTTATTTGAGTGGCATTACCAATGAAGATGTTTTATCAAAACACTTACGCTCAAGAAAAAATGTAGAGGAACATTTAAAATCTTATAAGTATGCCTTAACCATTTTTAAAGCAGGAATCATAGTAGGCTCTGGTAGTTCATCTTTTGAAATCATTAGAGATTTGGTTGAAAAACTACCTTTTATGATTGCCCCAAAATGGTTAAACACGAAAACGCAACCATTAGCCGTAAGAGACGTTTTAGCATTTTTGTACCGTGCTGCGGGCAACACATCGGTTTATAATAAATCGTTTGATGTTTTTGGTCCAGAAATTTTAACCTATAAGGAAATGTTGTTGCAATTTGCCGAGGTTAGAGGCTTAAAACGTTACATATTAACAGTGCCATTAATGACGCCAAAATTGTCATCGTATTGGTTGTACTTTGTAACATCAACCTCATATAAATTGGCTACCTCATTAGTAGATAGTATGGGCATTCAAATAATAGGAAAACCAAGTAATATTAATGAATCACTCAATGTAAACCCTATAACCTACAAAGAGGCTGTAGAATTAGCGTTCGAAAGAATTGAGCAAAATAGTATTGTTTCCAGTTGGAAAGATTCTATGGTAAGTAGTGGAAGACTAAGCAAAAGTTTACATAAATATGTAAACGTTCCAAAATTTGGATGCTTTAGAGATACACAGAAACGATATGTTATAGATGCTGAACAAACCATAGACAAGATTTGGAGAATAGGTGGTGAAAACGGGTGGTATTATGGTACAATTCTATGGCGCATACGAGGGTATCTAGACAAACTATTTGGTGGGATTGGATTAAGACGAGGAAGAACAAACCCTTCAGAGTTAGATGCTGGAGACGCTTTAGATTTTTGGCGTGTTATATATGCTGATAAAGATCAACAGAAATTATTGCTCTATGCCGAAATGCGACTACCTGGAGAGGCTTGGCTAGAATTTAAAATACGGAATAATGAACTGATACAAACGGCCACTTTTAGACCACGCGGACTTTGGGGTAGGTTGTATTGGTACAGTATTCTACCCTTTCACGGTTTTATTTTTTCTGGAATGATTAATAAACTAGTTAAAGTTGAGTCACAAAAAGCAGCACTTACCACAGAAAATATGTCCAATTTGTAAACGTCCGTTTTCTTGGAGAAAGAAATGGGCAAAACATTGGGAACAGGTTAAATATTGTAGCGAAAGATGCCGAAAAAACAAGACACCAACGGTTTAGTTTGGTTTAGAAATAACCTTAGAGTTAATGATAATGAAGTTTTAAACAAAGCCTTAGAAAATCATAAACATGTTATTGGATTGTATTGTTTTGATCCAAGACAATTTAAAACGGAACTTTTTGGGTTTAAAAAAACAGAAAAGTATAGAGCTAAATTTTTAATTGAAACAGTTGAGAATTTAAAACAAAGTTTGAATAGATTAAATGTTGAACTTTTTGTTTATTATGAACTACCTGAAAAGGTAATCCCAAAACTTGTTAATCAATTTAAAATTAATTCAATTTATCTTCAAAAGGAATGGACAAATGAAGAAGTTGAAGTTCTTGAAGGCATAAAATTAAATTGTCTCACTAATATCGCATTCAAAGAGTATTATGATCAATTTTTATTTCATCCAGAGGATATTAAAATGCCGTTTGAAGATATTCCTCAGGTATTTACGAATTTCAGAAAATATGTTGAAAAATACTGTCTGGTTAAACCAATAAACAAACCCACAGCGGCAGAGCCCATACAAAACCTTTCAAACCTAACTTATATTCCTACACTTGAAAACCTAGGGTTTGAGAATTTTAAAACACACCCAAATACGGCTTTTCCTTTTAACGGCGGTGAAACCTCAGCTATAAATCGATTAAATCATTACTTTTTTCAAACTAAAAAATTAGGTTTTTACAAAAAAACTAGAAACGGTTTAATTGGTGAAGATTACAGCTCAAAATTCTCTCCTTGGTTAGCAAACGGAAGCATTTCAGCAAGAACAATTTACTGGTACATTAGTAAATTTGAAAAGGAACATTATAAAAACCAATCAACATATTGGCTCTTATTTGAACTTATTTGGCGCGACTATTTTAAGTACATATCCTTAAAACATGGTAATACTATTTTTAAAATTGAAGGTATTCTGGGTAAAACTTATGAATGGGATACAAACAATGCTAAAATTAAGCAATGGATTAATGGTAAAACATCATCATCTTTTGTGAATGCCAATATGATAGAATTAAAGGAAACTGGGTGGATGAGCAATAGGGGTAGACAAAACGTGGCATCATATTTTTCCAAAGATTTGCTGCTCGATTGGAGAATTGGTGCTGCGTATTTTGAATCTCTACTCTTAGACTACGATGTACATAGTAATTATGGAAATTGGATGTACGTTGCCGGTGTGGGTAATGACCCTAGAGATAGAAAGTTTAATGTAAACCAGCAAGCAAACCGATATGATCCCTCAGGAAAATTTCAAAATATGTGGTTACAAAAAGTCTTGTTTTAAAAATGAGTGCTCAGGATATTCACATAGTATTTCCACATCAATTATTCAAGAAAACTGAAGTTCTTGAAACAGTAAACCATATTTATTTAGTTGAGGAATTTTTATTTTTTAAGCAATATAAATTCCACCAACAAAAGATAGCTTTTCATCGTGCTAGTATGAAGGCCTATGAAAACTACCTAAAATCAATTGGCAAATCAGTAACTTATGTTAATGCTACAGAAGACACATCGGATATAAGAATCTTACTTCCCAAACTTTTTAAAACGGGCGTTTCAACCCTTCATATCATTAATCCAACAGATAATTGGTTGGAAAAGCGTATTGTATCAGCCTCAAAAGATATCACAATAATATGGTATGAGAATCCGCTTTTTATAAATTCTAAAGAAGATTTATCATTATTTTTTAAACCATCTAAACAAAAATTTTTTCAAACATCTTTTTATAAAAACCAACGAAAAAAGCGAAATATTTTAATGCATGGCGACCAACCAGCAGGTGGTAAATGGACTTTTGACACTGAAAACCGACAAAAATACCCTAAAGGTAAAAAACCTCCAAGTATACAATTTCAAAAGAAAACAATATATCATAAAGAAGCAGAAGACTACCTAATCCAAAATTTTAAAAACAATTATGGGGAGCTTAATGATTTTGTTGTATATCCAATCGATTTCAAATCTGCTGAAGCTTGGTTAAACCAATTTTTAGAACAACGTTTCCATGAATTTGGTAAGTATGAAGATGCTATTGTTAAAGAAGAGCACTTTTTAAACCATAGTTTATTATCTCCGTTAATTAATGTTGGTCTTTTAGATGCGCAAGATATAGTAGATAAAGCCATTATTTATGCTAAGACTCATGATATTCCCATAAATTCAACAGAAGGTTTTGTGCGTCAAATACTAGGTTGGCGGGAATTTATTAGAGGTGTTTACGAGGTAAAAGGAACTGAAGAACGCACCAAAAACTTTTGGAACTTCTCTAGGAAAATACCAAAATCCTTTTACGATGGTTCAACTGGAATTAGACCCGTTGATGAGGTTATTAAAAAAGTATTAAAAACTGGTTATGCCCACCATATTGAAAGACTAATGATTTTAGGGAATTTTATGGTGCTTTGTGAATTCGACCCCAATGATGTTTACCAGTGGTTTATGGAATTATTCATTGATGCTTATGATTGGGTAATGGTGCCTAATGTGTATGGTATGAGCTTGTTTTCCGATGGAGGTTTAATGAGCACAAAACCTTATATAAGTAGTAGCAATTACATTTTAAAAATGAGCAATTACCCAAAAGGAGAATGGCAAAACACATGGGATGGCTTATTTTGGACCTTCATGGACAAACATCGTGATTTTTTCTCAACCAACCCTAGATTAGGTATGCTGATTGGCACATTAGATAAAATGACGCCTGAAACAAAAAGCAAACATTTTAAAAACGCTAAAACTTTTTTTAATGCCCTAGATAATGACAAATAGAGAAGAAATACATCTTGTATGGCTAAAGCGTGATTTACGTTTGCAGGATAATGAAGCTATTTTTAATGCTTTAAATTCTGAAAAACGTGTTTTGCTTTTGTATTGTTTTGAACCTATATTACTTAAAGATTCTCATTATAGTCAACGTCATTGGAATTTTATTAAAGAATCTATTACAGATTTAAACAAGACTCTTAAACCTTACAACGCTAAAATTTTGGCGGTAGAGTCGGATATAATTCCAACCATTAATCAATTGCTTTCCAAATATAGGATTTCAAATATTTTTTCTCACCAAGAAACGGGAATTTTAGTGACTTATGAACGGGATAAAAATTTTAAGCGCTATTGCAAGAACAATTTAATACAGTGGCATGAAAATATAAACAATGGGGTGCAGCGTGGTTTAAAAAACAGGGATGGATGGAATGAAATAGTAGAGGCGTTTTATGCCATTGAACCCCTCTCCTTTTCGCCACAGGAAAACCAACTATTGCTAATAGATGAAATTGAAACTTTAGAGAATTATTTTAAAATTCCCAATTTAAATACTCTAAATACAAAATCATTTCAAAAAGGAGGTAGAACTTCAGGTTTAAAATATTTAAACTCTTTTTTTAAAGAGCGCTATCCTAATTATATGATACATATCTCCAAACCAGAATTGGCAAGAATGAGTTGTAGTAGACTTTCACCATACTTGGCATGGGGAAATTTATCGATTCGTGAGATTTACCACAGAGCAAATCATTTTAAAAAAACTGCCAGACACAAAAAAGCTATTGAAGCTTTTATGTCTAGACTACGCTGGCAAACCCATTTTATTCAAAAGTTTGAAATGGAGCACACTATGGAAGAAGCTAGTCTTAACAGAGGTTTCCACAAGCTTAAAAAAAGTATTTCTAAACAATATAAATATGCTTGGAAAACAGGACAAACTGGCTATCCGCTTGTAGATGCCTGTATGCGTTGTTTAAATGAAACTGGCTACTTAAATTTTAGAATGCGTGCATTGGTAGTTTCCTTCTTTACTCATAACCTTTGGCAGCCGTGGCAAGAAGCCACTACTCATTTATCACAAATGTTTTTAGATTTTGAGCCCGGTATACACTTCCCGCAACTACAAATGCAAGCTGGTGAAACCGGTGTAAACATGTTGCGCATTTATAACCCAATTAAAAATAGCTTGGAGCACGATCCTGAAGCTATATTTATTAAAAAATGGGTGCCAGAATTAAAGGCACTGGATATACCTTTTGTTCATCAGCCTTATTTGATGACTGAAATGGAACAACAGTTCTATAATTTCAAATTAGGAAAGGACTATCCCAAACCAATTGTAGACGTAGAAACCTCTCGCAGAAAAGCAAGCGACACTCTTTGGGAATATAGAAAAGATAAAACTGTACTTGAAGAAACCAAAAGAATTTTACGAAAGCACACCTTAAAAAGCCGGCTAACTAAATCATAGAACAGCTAATTAACTTATAGTTATTAACCTCATAAGTTTTATCAATAGTTGCATGTTAATTTTTGTTTAACTTTTTTTATTTAAAGTTAAACATTTTGTATATTTACTTCACAAAGGCTTAGAAAATGATTCTGAATACTACACATTTTAACAAAGAACACAAACAATTAATACAAGACTTGGTGGGGCCTTCATTTACATTTTTAGAAGCATTTAAAATGAAAGGTGTCGGATCAAAACGTATGATTATTGAAGATGTTAGTCCCAATTTAAGTAGACTTATGAATAATGTCTCTGATGTTAATTATGCCAATATAGAATTACGTCAAAAAGGCATTCTAATATTCATTAACAAAGGCTTACAAAGCTTTACTTGGGTAATCCCCTACTATCAGTTAGTAATCTATAAAACAAATGGTTCTAGCATTCATGCACAGGGCAAATTTATTCATTTTAGAAATAGTAAAACATTTAGGGAAAATAAAAAGTTTTTTGAGAAAATGTTAGATGAAAAAATAAAGTATGACAATCAATATAATTTTCAAAACACATGACACTGAGTGTTCAAGAAACCGATAGAATTATAGAGATGGCTTGGGAAGACCGAACCACTTTTGAAGCTATAAAATTTCAGTTTGGCCTAAACGAACAGGAGGTCATTGAATTAATGCGAAGAGAAATGAAACCTAGCAGCTTCAGAATGTGGAGAAAACGTGTACAAGGAAGAACAACAAAACATGAAAAATTAAGAACATTTGAAAAAGGACGTTTTAAATGCAGTAGACAAAAACAAATAACACATAATAAAATTTCAAAACGCTAAACGTGCTTTGATTGGTTTTAAATCAAGACAGCACATAAAAAAGATAATATGCAATTAGAAAAATTAAAGACAAAGACAAACGGTCACAAGTTAAACGGTTTTACAATTGATGACATTGGTGATGATCATCTATTCACAGGACTTGAAACACCTATGAGAAAAGATGCCTTTAAACTTAGTGACACTGAAAAAAAGGAGCGCATTGCCATTTTATTTGAAGAAATCATGGAGGTTATGGGTTTAGATTTAACCGATGATTCATTAAAAGGCACCCCAAAACGTGTTGCTAAAATGTATATAGATGAAATTTTTTCAGGTTTAAATCCCGATAATAAACCGAAGGTGGCCTTGTTTGATAATAAATACCAATACAATCAGATGTTGGTTGAAAAGAATATAACGTTCTATTCAAATTGCGAGCATCATTTTGTACCAATCATAGGAAAAGCACATGTAGCCTACATCTCGTCTGGTAAGGTTATTGGGCTTTCTAAACTAAACAGAATCGTTCAGTATTATGCTAAACGTCCACAAGTTCAAGAACGGCTAACCAATCAAATTGCCAACGAATTAAAATCTATTTTAGACACAGAAGATGTAGCTGTTATAATAGACGCCAAACATCTTTGTGTATCATCAAGAGGAATTAAAGATAATACCTCTGCGACGGTTACCGCGTATTATGGCGGAAAATTTAATACTTCAGATAAGATTAAAGAATTACAAAATTATTTAAACGGTTAACATTATGGAATTAGAATTAATTAACAGAGCGTTAGAGTTTGAACAAAGAAAAATGCGTGGTTTATCAACAAGTGACAGAGTTAAAATTTCTAGAGAAGCTAAAACTCTAATTTTAGATCTTAATCAGATTTACAAGGTTAAAAAAGACGAAAAAATCATGGACATCATGAAACGTTTAACAGCAATAAAAAGAAAAGTTGAGAAACGATTAATGGGTAAACATCTGATAGCTGGAATTTAAAAATGGAAACAATAGTTATAGTTGGTGGTAGTAAAGGTATTGGTAATACTATTCTAGAAGAATTAATAACCAACAACAAGATTATTAATATAAGCAGATCGGCTCCAGAGCTTTCACATAATAACTTAACCCATTATGATTGTGATGTGACGCAGGATGATTTACCAGACCTTGAACGTGCCGATAAGTTAGTTTATTGTCCGGGTAGTATAAATTTGAAACCCATTTCGAGATTGAGTATTGAAGATTTTCAAAGTGATTTTGATATAAATGTCTTAGGAGCTGTAAAGGCTATTCAAAAATATTTACCTCTTCTTAAACAGGGTAAAAATCCTGCTATGCTTTTTTTTAGTACGGTTGCAACTAAATTGGGAATGCCATTTCATGCCAGTGTAGCGGTATCAAAAGCAGGTGTTGAAGGTTTAGTAAAATCTCTAGGAGCCGAATTGGCACCAACAGTAAGAATAAATGCCATAGCTCCTACAGTGACCAATACAAATCTGGCATCGAAGTTATTAAGAAATGAAAAAATGATTGAGAATATTACAGAACGTCATCCGTTAAAAAAATTCTTAGACCCAAAGGAAGTTGCACAAATGGCCACGTTCTTACTTTCTAATAAAGCGGCTTCTATTTCTGGTCAAATATTTGAAATGGATTGTGGCATTGTAAATCTAAAAATATAAATTATGAATACACTAAAAGCCTTTGTTTCTAGATTGCACACACCTCTGAAAAGACTTAATAAAGAAAGTATCTACGATATTTCCATTAATGACCTGAATGGTAATCCTATAAATTTCAAAGATTTCCAAGGGAAGTATTTACTGTTTGTAAATGTAGCATCAAAATGTGGTTTTACACCGCAGTATAAAGATTTACAGCAATTGTACGATACATATAAAGATAAATTAGAAATCATTGGTGTACCTTGTAATCAGTTTGGTAATCAAGAACCTGGAAGTGCCAATGACATTGAAACTTTCTGCCAGATTAACTACGGAGTTACCTTTACCATTACAGAGAAAATAAAGGTAAAAGGAAAGGACAAGCACGAACTTTACAGCTGGCTTACTGAAAAAATAAATAATGGTGTTAAAAGTTCAAATGTTAAATGGAACTTTCAAAAATATCTATTAGACCCCAAAGGACAATTAATTGACTATTTTTTTTCAATTACTAATCCTATGAGTTCAAAAATCACCAAGTATCTTAAATAAAAAGCTATGTTTAAACTATTTAAAAGGAAATCAAAAAGAGAAAAATTAGAAGAAAAGTTTAAAAAATTAATGCAAGAATGGCACAAATTGTCATCAATTAATAGAGCTGCCAGCGATAAAAAATATGCTGAAGCTCAAAAGATTGCTCAAATTTTGTATAATATGAAACATGAAGCTGCTTAGTTTATTTGTTATATTTCTAGTTATTAATTTTGGAGCTCTGGCCTTGGGTAATTGGTTAATGGTAAACGGACCACAAACTCAATGGTATTTATCCTTAAATAAAGCCCCATGGACACCTCCGGGTTGGGTTTTTGGTATGGCTTGGTTTAGCATAATGGTCTGCTTTTCAGTTTATATGGCTTACCTTTACAAGCTCATACCTGATTATCAAATCATTATACTTTTCAGTATTCAGTTTATTCTTAATGTTAGTTGGAATTATGTTTTTTTCAACAGAAGGCTAATTGCTTTAGGTTTTATTATAATTCTGTTATTGACTTTATTATTAGCCTTGTTCCTTTACCTATATGCTAAACCGCTAAAGAGTATAAGTTTATTAATCATCCCCTATTTGTTATGGCTAATCATTGCATCCTCGTTAAATGGTTATATATATTTCAATAATTAAAAATGAAAATTTACACATTACACAGAAAACAAAAAATTCCAATTAGTGTTGATGAAGCATGGGACTTCTTATCGGATCCAAAAAATTTAAAAACTATTACACCAAATTATATGGGTTTCAACATTTTATCTGGAGCTGATAGACCTATGTATGCGGGACAGATTATTCAGTATATTGTAACACCTGTTTTAGGAATTAAAACTAAGTGGGTCACAGAAATTACGCATGTAGTTGATAAATATTATTTTGTAGATGAGCAGCGCTTCGGTCCTTATGCTTTATGGCATCACAAGCATTTTATAAAAGAAATTAAAGGCGGTGTTGAAATGGAAGATATTATTGATTATAAACTTCCTTTTGGCTTTTTAGGTTCTTTAATGCATCCTATTCTGGTAAAGCCAAAATTAGAAGAAATATTTAACTACAGAAAGCAAAAGTTAGAAGCGCTATTTGGTTTCTATTAATTACACATGAAACAGCCTATTAATATATTCTGGTTTAGAAGAGACTTAAGACTTTATGACAACAATGGGTTTTCAAAAGCCCTAAAAAGTAACTACAAAGTATTACCAATATTCATATTTGATTCGAATATTTTAGACAAGTTACCAAAAGATGATGCTAGAGTAACATTTATCTATAATACTCTGCAAACCATGCGTGAGAGTTTACAAAAAAATAACAAATCAGATATTGCTCTTTTTTACGGTACACCATTAGAAGTCTTCAAAATCCTCATAAAAACTTACAACATACATACAGTTTATACAAATCATGACCATGAACCTTATGGAAAAGAAAGAGATAGAAGCATAGAACACTTTCTTAAAAAAGAAAAAATAGCCTTTAGAACATATAAAGATCATGTTATTTTTGAAAGGTCTGAGATAGTAAAAAACAATGGAGAACCATATATGGTATATACCCCCTATATGAAAGCTTGGAAACAAAAGTTTACTATAGAACATTTGGATAAGTACAAAACTGAAGAAAATTTCAATAATTTATATTCCTCAAAACAAACTAAAGATCTTGAACTTGTGGATATTGGCTTTAAAAAATCAGGTCAATACATAAAAGCTTATAATATTGATTCAGAGCTAATTGAAACTTATGAAGCCAAAAGAAATTTTCCTGCCGAAGATGCTACTTCTAGATTAGGCCCTCATTTGCGGTTTGGGACTGTAAGTATTCGTGAAATTGTTAAAAAATCTCTTTCCCAAGAAAACCCTACCTTCTTAAATGAGCTAATATGGAGAGAATTTTTCATGCAAATTCTTTGGCACTTCCCATATACTGTAGACTATTGTTTTAAAACAAAATATGAGAGACTAGAATGGAGAAATAACGAAACAGATTTTAAAGCATGGTGCTTTGGTCAAACAGGATATCCTCTAGTTGATGCTGGCATGCGACAGCTTAACAAAACTGGCTTTATGCACAACCGCGTGAGAATGTTGGTAGGAAGTTTTCTTTGTAAACATTTGCTGATAGATTGGAGATGGGGTGAAGCCTATTTTGCAGAAAAGTTACATGACTATGAACTCTCAAGCAATGTAGGTAACTGGCAATGGGTAGCTGGATGTGGTGTGGATGCTGCTCCTTATTTTAGAATATTTAATCCTATAACGCAGGTTAAAAAATTTGATAAGAATTTAGAGTATATAAATAAATGGGTTCCAGAATTCCAAGAGCTCACCTATCCAAAACCTATAGTAGAACACAAATTTGCAAGAGAACGTTGTTTGGAATTCTATAAGAAAGCTCTGAATTAAATGAGCACAGATATTAACTTGAAAATTCTTCATATATTCAAATCATAAATTTTGCATAATAATTTAGCCCAGAAAACATAAGTTTCGTAGATTTTATTATATTGTCAAAATTCGATGTCTTAATCGGTTATAAATTATAATGAATATATGAAACTTATTGAAAGAGCTTTAGAGTTTGAACAACGCAAACATACCTTTAAAACTACAAGTGAGCGTATAGAATCGTCTCGTGAGGTAAAAGCACTTATTCTAGAGATAAATAACATCTATAAAGAAACTAAAGACCCTGAACTCATGGAGTTAATGAAACGTCTTACAACCATAAAACAAAAAATTGAAAAGCGTTTAAAAGGAAGACAAGACGACTTAATAGGTTAACTCACTCATCCGTATAATTATAATTACTTATCCAAAATATTTAAGCTTTTTTTTCACACATATAAAAGAGGAATACTTTAAGCAGATTAATCATAAACTATTATTAAAAATAAGTTTTATTTATATTAATAGCTTTTATGTATTTTTAAGACATACTAGTAATCTCCACTAATATATCAATACCAACTACCTTTATTTGGAATGGTAAAAGTATTAGTACAGGCATTAACAAATTACCAACAAACAAACCTATTTTCTTAGGTACATTTGACGTTAAGAACGACTGTGTTGTAGATAGAAAAAATAATGGAGTAGCATTTAAGGCATGCTATTTGTTCTCTGAAAATCATTATGATTATTGGAAAAAATTATATCCTAACCTAAATTGGAATTGGGGCATGTTTGGTGAAAACTTAACCATTTCAGGTTTAAATGAAGATAATTTATATATAGGTGATATATATAAGGTTGGAGAGGCATTGATTCAAGTTACGCAACCTCGCGAACCCTGTTTTAAATTTGGATATAAATTTGGCTCACAAAAAGCAATAAAACAGTTTATTGATTATGGTTATTCTGGCTCTTATATTCGTATTTTAGAAGAAGGCTATGTGAGTAAGGGTGATACATTTCAATTAAACAAACAAGCTAAAAATAGTATCACAACTACACAATTTTTTAATTTACTTTTTACAAAAAATAAAGATAAAAAGCTCATTAAAGCCATCATTAACAATAATTCACTACCTCTAAGAAAACGTGAAAAACTTAAAATATTTTTATGATGAGCGAAGCCGAAAAAATTGCAAACATTTTGAAAATGCAACCGCATCCTGAAGGTGGCTTCTTCAAAGAAACTTATAGAAGCGAAGGATCTATAGGAGAAAAAGATTTAAATAATCACATCAATGGAAGAAGAAACTATTGTACTGGGATTTACTTTTTACTCACTTCAGATTCCTTTTCAGCATTTCATAGAATTAACCAAGATGAAATGTGGCATTTTTACAAAGGCACTCCTTTAAAATTACATATAATTTCAGAAATGGGAACCTACTCCAATGTTGTCATTGGCAACAACATAGAAAAAGGAGAAGTACCTCAATTTACAGTTAACGCCAGAGATTGGTTTGCTTCAGAAGTTGCAGATAATGGTGATTATGCTCTAGTAGGTTGTACAGTATCGCCTGGGTTTGATTTCAGGGATTTTGAACTCCCAAAGAGAGAAACATTAATTTCAATGTTTCCTCAACATTCTAAAATCATCAGAAAACTTACCAGAGTTTGATTCGTTTTATAAACTGATTATTCTATTGGAAAATTAAAATAGGTATTTGGGAAAGGTTCGTCTTTTAATGTAAAATGCCACCACTCTCTTGGGTAGTTTTTAAAACCAAATTTAACCATAACTTCTTGCAAAAGTTGCCTATTTGCTTTTTGCTCATCAGTAATACCATTGTAATTTATCCAAGATTGAACTCCAAAAAAATCATAAATACTTCCCATGTCTAAGGGTTTTTGGGTATCTGCAATAACAATAGTCAAATCAACAGTACTGCCTTTACTATGTCCTGACCTAGCTGCTATATATTCCTCCTTAAAAAGATTTTTCTTTTTAAAATCTGGATAAAATACTAGTTTATTTATAGTATCATTTAAGTTATTTGACCAACGAATAAAATGATTCACAGCGCTCTGGGGTCTGTAACCATCATAAATTTTTAAATATAAACCTTTACTTTTTAAATACTCATTGACTAATTTTAGAGCTTCGGCAGTTTGTTTGGTAAGAATAAGTCTGTTAGCATTATAGCCCTCAATGGGTTTTCCAACAAAATTATTTTGAGAATAATAGCGAAGTTCAACATCTAAATTTGGTATAATATTGTTTACATAAACAAACCCTTCAGGTAATTGTCCAAAAGAATATAAACCATGTAGAAATAAGAAAAGTATAACAGTTTTTTTCATTACTACTAATTTATATAAAATAATGAATCAAAATATAGGGCACAAAAAAACCGAGTTCCCTCAAACTCGGTCTTTTCTTAATTTGCTTTTTTATTATGTATTAGATTTGGGGTATCCATATCAACAACATAATGCAAATATTAATTAATTAATCCATTGAACTAAAAAGTATATTATTTAGTACACTTCAAAAGTAAAATTATATTTCATTTAAAACGATAAAAAACACTATTAATCGATGTAATGCATATAATTTTAACATTTTAAGATGAAATGCAAATAAATTAGATTAAAATGATACATGGATATTTTTCTGAATTTTAAATATTAAGAAGTAATAAAACTTATCATTCTTTAATTAACGGTACTACTTTTAAGCAATCATTATGCTTCTATTGAAACCAAAATTGGTTTTAATCACTTTCTTGACATTTATTAATGTATATCCAGAAAATCAAAATATCAAGCTAGGTAAACTTCTGTTTAATAAACTAAAAAGAAGCTCATTAACTTTATGAAGCAGCTTCCAGCTCTCAATTAGATATTATACCGTGTACTTGTTTCAATAAAGGAAAAAATTTATATATTCTAAATCTTATTATGATTCTCTCAGATAACTCTCAATCCTCTTTATCAATACAATTATAACCTTCATAAAATCAACCAATTAATCATTTCGTAGTAAAAATTAACGTCTTATCGTTATTTGAATAATTTTCATACCATAAGCTTTATATTACACTAAATTTTAACCAAATCGTGTAATAATGAAACTAATTTACCTACTAGTTGCTGCACTTTTTCTGCAGTCTTCTTCACTATTTTCTCAAGATTATGTTTTCGGTGTCAAAGCTGGACTAAATAATAATACTATTGGTGATATTAATTCAAGAGGTGGGTCAATTGCTGTAGGAAAACCTAATGAGGTTTTTGGTCCTAACAAAGAGATTAGTTATCAAATTGGAGCTTATTTTATGGCAGAGTTTGGAAGCTTTTTTATTAGACCTGAACTTAATTATGTATCATTAAAAAACAACTATGATTTCCCATTAAGAAAAGCTAATTGGGAAACTTCAAAAATTGAATTTCCTATATTACTAGGTGTTGAAGTTTTTGAACCTATATCCATTTATGCGGGTCCAAGTTTTAACTTTTTTGATGAAGTTATTCTAGATGGAGTTCAGGTAACCTCATTCAGTGATGGTGGTCCTGATCTTGAAGATAAGTCCATAAGTCTAAACTTTGGCGTTATGTTTAGATACAATCGGTTTGGTATTGACTTAAGGTATGAAATAAGCACCAATGAAACTGAAGAAGAACTTCTAGATATTAATAATTCTGCATATGGAGTTAATCTTGCTGATCTGAGAGTTTATAAACCTAAAATGCTCAGATTAAGTTTATTTATAGATCTTTTTAGAACAGACGGAACAAGTTTAGCTGATTTGTTCAAAAATGATAATAATTGTGGTTGTCCCTATTAATTTAATGCTATCTTCTACATAAAATAAAAAAGCATCTAAATAATAGATGCTTTTTTTACTAACTAACTAACCAAAAATATGAATTACAATTATTAAGTTTAAAGTAACCACTCAATAAACTTTTTCATTAAGTGTAATTAAATTATAATTAACAAACATTGTGCCAAACTAAAACATGTTACTTTTTTATTTGACTACAAAAAACTAACTCAATTACTTGTTTCCATTCCTTATACTTGTTAACAAACTAATTTAATGGAATTCATATTACAGCATCATTTTTAAATTTTATTTTATGATATTTGCGCCCAAACAATATTTTAAATGAAAAAAATTATATTCATACTTTTAGTTTTATTTATTGCTGCATGTGGAAAAAAAGAACGTAATTTAGTGGTAAAAGCACACGTTAAAGGATTAAAAAAAGGAACTGTTTATCTAAAAAAAGTCATTGACACTAATTTGGTTACTGTAGATTCTGTAATCATTAACGGAAACTCTCAATTTGAATTATATAGTGATGTTGAGTCTCCTGAAGTTTTCTATTTATACCTTGATAAAAATAGCAAAGAAGATGACAGAATAACTTTTTTTGCAGACAAAGGGGTTACTGAAATCAACACGTCGCTTAAAACTTTTGCATTTGAACCAAAAATTAATGGTAGTGAACAACAAAAAGTTTTAGAAGATTACCTAAAAATGGAATCACGGTTTAATAATGAAAACTTAGAATTAATTAAAGCGTCTTTAGAAGCCCAAAAAGATGGTGATACCACAAAATTATACGCAACTAAAAAAGATATGGATAACTTATTAAAACGAAAATATCTATATACCGTTAATTTTGCCCTTAACCATAATGATAGTGAAGTTGCACCATATCTTGCATTAACAGAGATTTATGATGCTAGACTTAATTTGTTAGATACAATTAATAACTCCCTAACTACAAAGGTAAAAGGTTCAAAATACGGCAAACAATTAGATGAATTTGTAACCAAAATTAAAGCGCAAAAACAATAAGTCATCTCAATAATTTCTATAAAACAACAAAGCCTTTCAGAAATGAAAGGCTTTGTTGTTTATGACCTCAGGAGGCACTATTCTGTAAACTTTTTTGAGCCGATAGAGGGACTCGAACCCACGACCTGCTGATTACAAATCAGCTGCTCTAGCCAGCTGAGCTATATCGGCAATTTAACGGGTGCAAATATAAAAGCAAAATTATAATTTGCAACTATTCCATTAAACTATTTTAAGCTATTTACCTTATCAATAAGCGCTTGGGCTTTTTCCTCTAGTTCATTATTAATTGCTCTATAATGTGCTTTAGCATTTTCTACATCTTTAGCATTTACTTTAGCTATTAAATCGTCAAAAACATCAATTGCTTCATCAATAATAGCTTCACTCTTTTTAGTGTCTTTATCGGTATTATCCAACTCCCAATCACATACTGCTCCAATAACATCTCCTAGAACATTATTAATATCTTTTTTAAGATTTTTTACACTTGCCATTTTTACGTTTTTTTAGTTTAAATTAAATATAGAAAATAATTTTATAGAATTACTTTCCAGAATAGGTTACAAAATTTCTTGGTGTTTCATAAAGCGTGATTTCCAGATCCAAATTGCCATCTATTTTTGGCCTCATTTTATTATAGATTACAACCGAAATGTTTTCGGCTGTTGGATTTAAGTTTTTAAACTCGGGTACTTCAATATTCAAGTTTTTATGATCAAAAGCGTCCTCTACTTCTTCTTTAATTAAAGACTTGAGTACCTTCATATCAATAACATAACCTGTTTCTTTATCAATCTCTCCTGTTACACTCACTATAAGTTCATAGTTGTGTCCATGAAAATTAGGATTATTACATTTATCAAAAACCAATTCATTCTTTTCATTGCTCCAATCCTTTCGGTATAATCTGTGCGCAGCATTAAAGTGCGCTTTTCTACTTACTGTTACTCTCATTGGTAGTTACGTTTATATGTTCGTAGAATTTTTCAAAAATAACCTTAAACCATGCTGTATATTCTTGTGGGTTTAGTTTTATATCAGTCCTTACATCTTCTAATGGCATCCACTTCCAATGGGCTACTTCATTTTCATTAATGATTGGTTCTCCTTCATATTTACCAAGAAGTATATGGTCATACTCATGTTCAGTCAATCCGTTGTCAAAAGGCGCTTTATAAATAAATGAAATAGATTCTTTTAATTCTGTAACAAAGCCCATTTCCTCTTGCAAGCGTCTTTTTCCTGCTTCAATATTACTTTCTCCATCACGCTGATGGCTACAGCAAGTATTAGTCCAAAGCCCAGGTGAGTGATATTTATCTAAAGCTCTTTGTTGCAACATCAATTCGTTTTTATGATTAAAAATAAAAACAGAAAATGCACGATGTAATAAAGCCTTTTCATGAGCTTCCATTTTTGGCATTAACCCAATTTGTTCGTCCTGTTCATTAACAAGAATTACTTTTTCTTCTTCCATAGTACAACAAAAATACCAAGTAATAATTAATATTTACAATGTTTGCGATAAAAACTAAAAATGCGAATAATGAAAAGTAAATTATAAAGTATCTTTGCAGCCATTCAAGAATATCAACATGAGTTTTTTTAAAGAAATTAAACGCAGACGTACTTTTGGGATTATTTCACATCCTGATGCTGGTAAAACCACTTTAACTGAAAAATTATTATTATTTGGAGGTGCTATTCAAGAAGCTGGAGCAGTAAAAAGTAACAAGATTAAGAAAGGTGCTACCAGTGATTTTATGGAAATTGAAAGGCAACGTGGTATTTCGGTTGCTACATCTGTGCTGGCATTTGAGTATAATAATATTAAAATTAATATTCTTGACACACCAGGTCATAAAGATTTTGCTGAGGATACTTTTAGAACCTTAACCGCGGTTGATAGCGTTATCGTTGTAATTGACGTAGCCAAAGGTGTTGAAGAGCAAACTGAAAAACTGGTTGAAGTTTGTAGAATGCGAAATATTCCCATGATTGTATTTATTAACAAATTGGATAGAGAGGGTAAAGATGCATTTGATTTATTGGATGAAGTAGAACAAAAGTTGGGTTTGAGAGTAACACCATTAAGTTTCCCAATAGGTATGGGTTATGAATTTAAGGGCATTTATAATATTTGGGAAAAGAATATTAATCTATTTAGTGGAGACAGCAGAAAAAATATTGAAGAAACTATTGAAATATCAGATTTATCATCTTCAGAATTGGATGATTTAGTAGGTGAAAGTCCTGCAAGTAACTTAAGAGATGAAATTGAATTAGTGGAAGGTATCTATCCAAATTTTGATAAGGTAGCCTACAGAAGTGGTCATTTGCAACCGGTATTTTTTGGTTCTGCATTAAACAACTTTGGCGTAAGAGAACTTTTAGATTGTTTTGTAGAAATTGCGCCTACACCAAGAGCTAAGCAAAGTGATACAAGATTGGTTAACCCTGAAGAAAACAAATTTACAGGGTTCGTTTTTAAAATCCACGCTAATATGGATCCCAACCACAGAAACCGATTAGCCTTTGTGAAAATTGTTTCTGGAGCGTTTAAACGAAATACTCCCTACCTTCATGTTAGACACAACAAAAAACTTAAGTTCTCCAGTCCGAATGCTTTTTTTGCTGAAAAAAAAGAGATTGTAGATATATCTTATCCTGGTGATATTGTAGGTTTACAAGATACTGGAAGCTTTAAAATTGGAGACACTCTCACCGAAGGTGAGGTTCTAAATTATAGAGGTATCCCAAGCTTTTCACCAGAGCATTTTAGGTATATTAATAATGCTGATCCTTTAAAATCTAAACAATTAGCTAAGGGTATAGATCAATTAATGGACGAAGGTGTAGCTCAATTATTTACATTAGAATTAAATGGCAGAAAAGTAATTGGTACAGTAGGAGCATTACAATATGAGGTAATCCAGTATAGATTGGAACATGAATATGGGGCCAAATGTACTTATGAAAACTTAAATGTAGCCAAAGCCTGTTGGGTAGATCCTGAAGATGATAAAAATGATGAATATAAAGAATTCACCCAAGTTAAGCAGCGTTTTCTTGCAAAAGACAAACAAGGACAATTAGTATTTTTAGCAGATTCACTGTTTTCATTACAAATGACACAGCAAAAATACCCGAGCATTAAGTTCCTTTTTACATCTGAATTTAACTAATCACCTTTTGTGTTTCATCGATAATTTCTGAAATATTTTGTTTTTAAACGATGTTTTTATACATTTAGTCGTTAAAATTAAATTTGTAGAGTTATGAATTTCTACATTTAATAAAGAATATAACCCCAAAAATGTTCTACTTATGGAAGTTAAAGCCAACGAATTCAGTAATAAAGATATTACTGTTACCTACGATCCGTGTAAATGTGTTTTATCTGGAATTTGCGCCAAAGAACTCTCTGATGTATTTAGTAACTCAATCATTCCTTGGGTAAACTTAGACAACACTGAAACCAAACGAATCATTGAACAAGTTAAAAGATGTCCAACTGGTGCGTTAAATTATTTTAAAAATAAAAGGATGCAAGCCTCATAAAAAAAGCCTTGAACTAAAATAAGTAGTTCAAGGCTTTTTTTACGCTTGTCCAGTTGGACCAAAATTTAAAGGAATTGGTGGTTGCTCATAATCCTTAATCTCTCCATGAGCATTTTCAAATCTAGCTACATTATCGGCTAATGCTTTTAATAAACGTTTTGCATGCTGAGGCGTTAAGATAATTCTAGATTTCACCTTGTTTTTAGGTACCCCAGGCATAATGTTTACAAAATCTACTACAAATTCTGACACAGAATGATTAATAATTGCCAAATTAGAATAAGTCCCTTCTGCTACTTTTTCATCTAACTCGATATTTATCTGACCTTGTTTTGGTTTATCCGTTTCGTCTGCCATTTCTTTAGTATTTAATTAAAAAGCCTTCAAGTTAATTACATGAAGGCTTTTATTATTATTTGTTCTCTTAGAGGTTTTACCCCTTTAAGACCCCGAACATGTTCGGGATAAATTCGACCAACTTAAATCACAGCACCTTCTGCTTGTGAGATTAGAGTCTTCATTTAATTATAATTCAACTCTTGCTTTACTTGCATCATTTCGTCAAATTCTTCTTTAGAACCTACAATGATATCAGAATAACTTCTCATACCTGTACCAGCTGGAATTCTGTGTCCAACAATTACATTTTCTTTGAGTCCTTCTAAATCGTCAATTTTACCTGCAACAGCGGCTTCATTTAGAACCTTGGTAGTTTCTTGGAAGGATGCGGCAGAAATAAATGACTTCGTTTGAAGTGATGCTCTTGTAATACCTTGTAATATTGGTGTAGCAGTTGCTGGTTTAGCATCTCTAGCCTCAACAAGCTTTTTATCCTCTCTACGTAATATAGAGTTCTCATCTCTTAACTCACGTGGTGTTACTATTTGACCCGCTTTAAGATTTACAGAATCACCCGCATCTTCAATAACCTTCATTCCGAAGATATCATCATTTTCCTTGATGAAATCTGCTTTATGAACTAATTGATCTTCTAAGAAAATAGTATCTCCTGAATCAATAATCCTTACCTTACGCATCATCTGTCTTACAACAACCTCAAAGTGTTTATCATTAATTTTCACACCTTGTAAACGATATACTTCTTGAACCTCGTTTACTAAATATTGTTGCACTGCAGATGGTCCTTTAATATTTAAAATATCATCAGGAGTTACAGAACCATCAGATAATGGCATACCAGCTTTCACATAATCATTTTCTTGAACAAGAATCTGATTAGATAACTTAACTAGGTATTTCTTAATATCACCTGTTTTAGATTCTACTATAATTTCACGATTACCACGTTTGATTTTTCCAAAAGAAACAACACCATCAATTTCACTAACAACTGCTGGGTTAGATGGGTTACGTGCTTCAAATAGCTCTGTAACACGTGGTAAACCTCCTGTAATATCGCCTGCTTTAGCAGACTTTCTAGGAATTTTAACCAATACTTTACCAACATTAATTTTCTCACCATCATCAATCATTAAGTGAGCACCTACTGGTAAATTGTATGAGCGTATAGTTTCTCCCTTACCATCCTCAATGTGAATGGTAGGAATTAATTTCTTATTTCTAGATTCTGAAATTACTTTTTCTTGGAATCCAGTTTGCTCATCAATTTCAACTTGATATGTTATACCTTGCTCAATATTTTCATATTTAATTTTACCAGCAAATTCTGAAATAATAACACCGTTGTATGGATCCCAAGTACAAACTACATCTCCTTTACTTAATTTTTGTCCGTTCTTAATTAAAAGATTAGAACCGTAAGGAATATTGTTAGTACTTAAAGTAATACCTGTTTTCTCATCAACTAACTTAACTTCAGATGTACGAGAAATCACAATATCAACTTCATTACCTTCATTATCAAGACCTTTAACAGTCTTTAAGTCTTCAATTTCAGCAATACCATTAAACTTCACAGCAAGTTTGTTATCTTCAGAAATGTTACCTGCAATACCACCTACGTGGAATGTACGTAAGGTTAACTGTGTTCCAGGTTCACCAATAGATTGCGCGGCAACTACACCAACTGCCTCACCACGTTGTACCATTTTACCAGTAGCCAAGTTGCGACCGTAACATTTAGCACAAATACCCTGTAAAGCCTCACATGTTAATGCTGAGCGTACTTCAATACTTTCAATTGGAGAATCTCCAATAACTTTAGCTATATCATCATCAATTAATTGACCCGCTGAGGCTAACAATTCATCTGTTAATGGATTATGAACATCATTTAAAGAAACACGACCTACAATTCTTTCTTCTAAAGTTTCTACAACTTCATCATTTTTCTTTAATGCTTCTACTTCAACACCTCTTAAGGTTCCACAATCTTCAGTGTTAATGATTACATCTTGAGACACATCAACTAAACGACGTGTTAAGTAACCTGCATCTGCTGTTTTAAGAGCGGTATCGGCAAGTCCTTTACGTGCACCATGCGTAGAGATAAAGTATTCTAAAATTGAAAGTCCTTCTTTAAAGTTAGAAAGGATAGGATTTTCAATAATCTCTCCACCTCCGGCATTAGATTTCTTTGGTTTTGCCATTAACCCGCGCATACCAGTAAGCTGACGAATTTGTTCTTTAGAACCACGAGCTCCAGAATCTAGCATCATGAACACAGAGTTAAACCCTTGCTGGTCTTCACGAATACGCTTCATAGAAAGTTCTGTTAACTCAGCATTAGTAGATGTCCAAATATCAATAACTTGATTATAGCGTTCGTTATTGGTAATAAGTCCCATGTTATAGTTACCTGTAATACCATCAACTAAACCGTTAGCCTTATCTATCATTCCTTGTTTTTCCGGTGGAATAATAATATCACCTAAACTAAACGATAAACCTCCTTGAAAAGCGAATTTAAATCCTAATGTTCTAATAGAATCTAAGAAATCTGCTGTCTCAGGAACTGAGGTAACCTTCAAAATGTTTCCAATAATATCTCTTAAAGACTTTTTAGTTAACACTTGATTTATGTATCCAGCAGCTTGAGGAACATGTTGATTAAATAACACACGTCCAACCGTGGTTTCAACAATCATTCTATCAAGTTTTCCTTCATCATTTAAATCAATGGTTCTTACTTTAATACCCGCATTTAAATCAACTCTCTTCTCGTTAAAAGCAATAACAACCTCTTCAGGCGAATAGAATGTTAATCCTTCTCCTTTTACTGGCATTTCAGGAGTTGACTTACGCTCCTTTGTCATGTAATATAACCCAAGAACCATATCCTGAGATGGAACCGTTACTGGCGAACCATTGGCAGGGTTTAAGATATTGTGTGATGCCAACATTAATAATTGACATTCTAAAATAGCCTCTGGGCCTAATGGTAAGTGAACCGCCATCTGGTCACCATCAAAATCCGCATTAAATGCTGTACACACTAATGGGTGTAATTGGATAGCTTTACCTTCAATTAACTTAGGCTGAAACGCTTGAATACCTAAACGGTGTAAAGTGGGAGCACGGTTTAGTAATACTGGGTGTCCTTTAAGAACATTTTCCAAAATATCCCAAACCACTGGCTCTCTTTTATCTATAATTTTCTTTGCAGATTTTACAGTTTTTACAATACCTCTTTCAATTAATTTTCTAATTACAAAAGGTTTATAAAGTTCTGCAGCCATATTTTTTGGCAATCCACACTCATATAATTTTAATTCTGGACCAACAACAATTACAGATCGTGCTGAATAATCTACACGTTTACCAAGTAAGTTTTGACGAAAACGCCCTTGCTTACCTTTTAATGAATCTGACAATGATTTTAATGGTCTGTTAGAATCTGTTTTTACTGCAGATGATTTACGCGTGTTATCAAATAATGAATCTACAGATTCTTGTAACATACGTTTTTCATTACGTAAAATTACCTCCGGTGCTTTGATTTCAACCAAACGCTTTAAACGATTGTTTCTGATGATTACTCTTCGGTACAAATCATTTAAATCAGATGTAGCAAAACGGCCACCATCTAATGGAACCAACGGACGTAATTCTGGTGGAATAACAGGGATCACCTTCATAATCATCCACTCTGGACGATTTTCACGATTATTGTTAGACTCACGTAATGCTTCAACAACTTGCAAGCGCTTTAGAGCCTCTGTTTTCCTTTGTTTAGAGGTCTCTGTATTTGCCTTATGACGTAATTCATAAGACAACGATTCTAAATCAATTCTTGCTAAAAGCTCAATTAAACATTCAGCTCCCATTTTAGCAATGAACTTTTCTGGGTCTGAATCATCTAAATATTGGTTTTCTTGTGGAAGTGTTTCAAGAATATTTAAGTATTCTTCTTCTGTTAAGAAATCCATTTTTTGTAATGGTTCCCCATCTTCGTTTTTTGCATTACCAGGTTGAATTACTACGTAACGTTCGTAATAAATAATCATGTCTAATTTCTTAGACGGTAACCCTAATAAATAACCTATCTTGTTTGGTAAAGAACGGAAATACCAAATATGTGCGACAGGTACCACTAAATTTATGTGACCTACTCTATCTCTACGTACTTTTTTCTCGGTAACTTCAACACCACAACGGTCACAAACAATACCTTTATATCGAATTCTTTTATACTTTCCACAAGCACACTCATAGTCTTTTACTGGACCAAAAATACGCTCACAAAACAAACCATCACGTTCTGGTTTGTGTGTACGATAATTGATAGTTTCTGGTTTTAAAACCTCACCTCTAGATTCTGCTAGAATAGATTCTGGTGATGCTAAACCAATTGAGATTTTATTGAATCTCTTAACTGTATTTTTATCTTGTTTTCTTGCCATAATATATGGATGAAATGATTTTTAATTTACTACTCCTCTAATCTAATATCTAATCCTAAACCTTTTAATTCATGCATTAATACATTGAATGACTCAGGTAAACCTGGATCTGGCATTGGCTCACCCTTAACAATACTCTCGTAGGTTTTAGCTCTACCAATTACATCATCAGATTTTACAGTTAAAATCTCACGTAAGGTACTTGATGCCCCATAAGCTTCAAGTGCCCAAACTTCCATCTCACCAAAACGCTGACCACCAAATTGTGCTTTACCACCAAGCGGTTGTTGCGTAATTAATGAGTAAGGTCCAATAGAACGAGCATGCATTTTATCATCAACCATGTGTCCTAATTTCAACATATAGATAACACCCACCGTTGCTGCTTGATCAAATCGTTCACCAGTTCCTCCATCGTATAAATAAGTATGACCATATCTTGGAATACCTGCCTCATCAGTTAATTCGTTAATCTGATCAATTGTGGCTCCATCAAATATAGGTGTTGCATACTTTCTACCTAATTTTTGACCCGCCCAACCAAGAACAGTTTCATAAATTTGACCAATATTCATACGAGAAGGTACCCCCAATGGATTTAATACAATATCAACAGGAGTTCCATCTTCTAGGAATGGCATATCTTCTTCACGAACAATACGAGCCACAATACCCTTATTCCCGTGACGGCCTGCCATTTTATCTCCCACTTTTAGTTTACGCTTTTTAGCAATGTAAACTTTAGCAAGCTTAATAATTCCAGCCGGTAATTCATCTCCAACAGAAATAGTGAACTTCTCACGTCTTAATGCTCCTTGAAGATCGTTTTCTTTTATTTTATAGTTGTGGATTAAATCGTCAACCAACTTATTGGTATGATCATCTGTAGTCCACTTTCCAGCAACTAAATGAGCATAATCATCAACAGCATTTAACATTTTTAAAGTGAATTTTTTACCTTTTGGTAATACTTCTTCGCCTAAATCATTATAAATACCTTGAGCCGTTTTCCCATTAACTATATTAAATAATTTATCAACCAGAACAGCTTTTAAGTCATCAAACTTTCTGTCATATTCTGCTTCTAATGCTAAAATATCATCTTTATCTTGTGCTCTCTTACGTTTATCTTTAACAGCTCTAGCAAATAATTTTTTATCAATTACAACACCGTTTAATGATGGTGAGGCTTTTAAAGAGGCATCTTTTACATCTCCAGCTTTATCACCAAAAATAGCACGCAATAATTTCTCTTCTGGAGTTGGATCAGACTCACCTTTTGGTGTAATTTTACCAATTAAAATATCACCTGGTTTTACTTCTGCACCAATACGAATCATTCCATGTTCATCCAAGTCTTTTGTAGCCTCTTCCGATACATTTGGAATATCGTTTGTTAACTCCTCGTTCCCTAATTTGGTATCTCTAACTTCTAATGAATACTCATCAATATGAATGGATGTGAAGATATCTTCGCGAACAACTTTTTCAGAAATAACAATAGCATCCTCAAAGTTGTAACCTTTCCAAGGCATAAAAGCAACTTTCATATTTCTACCTAGTGCTAATTCTCCTTGTTGGGTAGCGTATCCTTCACAAAGTACTTGACCTTTAGTAACTTTATCTCCTTTTTTAACAATAGGCTTAAGGTTAATTGAAGTGCCTTGGTTAGTTTTTCTAAACTTAACTAATTGATAGGTTTTAACGTCTGAATCAAAACTCACTTTTGCTTCATCTTCAGTACGATCATATCTAATTTGAATTTCATTAGCATCTACATAAAGTACTTCTCCAGACCCTTCAGCGTTAATTAAAACACGAGAATCTGATGCTACTTGACGCTCAAGACCAGTACCTACAATAGGTGCATCTACTCTTAATAATGGCACCGCTTGACGCATCATGTTAGATCCCATTAACGCACGGTTTGCATCATCATGCTCTAAGAAAGGAATTAATGATGCTGAAATAGATGAAATTTGATTTGGAGCAACATCTGTATAATGAAGCTCACTTGGATCAACCACTGGGAAATCACCTTCTTGACGTGCAATAACTTTATCATGAAGAATTTTACCAGTTTCATCAACCTTTACAGTTGCTTGAGCAATCATTTTTTCTTCTTCCTCTTCTGCACTTAAATAAATAGGATTTCCTTTAATATCTACAACACCATTTTCAACAGGGCGATAAGGTGTTTCAATGAATCCCATTGAGTTCACTTTCGCGTATACTGATAATGAAGAAATTAATCCAATATTTGGCCCCTCAGGAGTTTCTATAGGACAAAGTCTTCCATAATGAGTGTAATGAACGTCACGAACCTCAAAACCAGCTCGTTCTCTTGAAAGTCCTCCTGGTCCTAGAGCTGATAAACGACGCTTGTGAGTAATCTCTGCTAACGGATTGGTTTGATCCATAAACTGAGACAATTGGTTTGTACCAAAGAATGAATTTATAACAGAAGATAGTGTCTTCGCATTAATCAAATCAATCGGTGTAAACACCTCATTATCACGAACATTCATACGCTCACGAATGGTACGAGCCATACGTGCTAAACCTACTCCAAATTGAGATGACAACTGCTCACCAACAGTACGTACACGACGGTTTGATAAGTGATCAATATCATCAATCTCTGCTTTAGAGTTAATAAGTTCAATTAAATATTTTATAATCGTAATGATATCATCTTTAGAAAGCACTTGCTTATCCATTCCAATATCAAGACCTAATTTTTTGTTCATTCTGTAACGCCCAACTTCACCAAGAGAATAACGTTGGTCTGAGAAGAATAATTTATCAATTATACCTCGAGCCGTTTCCTCATCTGGTGGTTCAGCATTACGTAATTGACGGTAGATGTGCTCAACAGCTTCTTTTTCAGAATTTGTTGGGTCTTTTTGAAGCGTATTGTGAATAATAGCATAATCTCCTTGCTCAGAGGTTTCTTTATGTAAAAGAATGGCCTTAACTTCTGCTTCTAAAATTTCCTCGATATTGTCTTTATCAAGCACAGTATCACGGTCAAGCACAATTTCATTACGCTCTATAGATACAACTTCTCCAGTATCTTCGTCTACAAAATCCTCATGCCATGTGTTAAGTACACGTGCTGCTAATTTTCTTCCTAAGTATTTTTTTAACCCCGTTTTAGATACTTTAACTTCTTCAGCTAAATCAAAAATCTCTAAAATATCTTTATCACGCTCAAAACCTATAGCTCTGAATAACGTTGTTACAGGTAATTTTTTCTTTCTATCAATGTAGGCATACATTACCTGATTGATGTCTGTAGCAAACTCAATCCAAGAACCTTTAAAAGGAATGACCCTTGCTGAGTATAATTTAGTTCCATTTGCATGGAAAGATTGCCCGAAAAATACCCCTGGAGAACGGTGTAACTGAGATACTACAACACGTTCAGCACCATTAATTACAAAAGTTCCACTAGGCGTCATATAAGGAATAGTTCCTAAGTACACATCCTGAACAATGGTTTCGAAATCCTCATGTTCTGGATCTGTACAGTATAATTTTAACCTTGCCTTTAAGGGTACACTGTAAGTAAGTCCTCTTTCAATACACTCTTCGATAGTATATCTTGGTGGATCTATGAAGTAATCTAAAAATTCTAAAACAAATTGATTTCGAGAATCTGTGATTGGAAAGTTTTCCATGAAGGTGTTGTATAAACCTTCGTCACCTCTTTCATCTGATTTTGTTTCTAATTGGAAAAAATCCTGGAAGGATTTAATTTGAATATCCAAGAAATCTGGATATTCTGTTCTATTTACAATAGACGAGAAATTTAATCTTTCAGCTTGTGTTGACAACATCAATGAACGGAATTTTGATTAAAAAAATATGAAAATAGCGTATGTATTCTTTATATACGCAAAATGGTTTAGGTCTTAGAGATCAACTCTCCAGACCTAAACCTTTGTGTTTTTAGGTTATTAAGCTTACTTAAGCTCAACCTCAGCTCCAGCTTCTTCTAATGAAGCTTTTAAGCCTTCTGCTTCGTCTTTAGAAACACCTTCTTTAATAGCGCTAGGTGCCTCATCAACTAATCCTTTAGCCTCTTTAAGACCTAATCCAGTCAATTCCTTAACTAACTTAACTACAGCTAATTTAGAAGCTCCAGCTGCTTTAAGGATTACGTCAAATTCAGTTTTTTCTTCTGCAGCATCTCCGCCAGCAGCAGCACCTCCACCAGCAGCAACAGCTACAGCTGCAGCAGCAGGCTCGATACCATACTCATCTTTTAATATAGTAGCTAACTCATTAACTTCTTTTACTGTTAAGTTAACTAATTGTTCTGCGAAATCTTTTAAATCTGCCATTTTTCTATCGTTTTAAAATGTTTTTTTTAATAATTTATTTTTGTAAAAAGTGCGTACTGTTTAATTCTATCCTTCTTTTTCAGATAGTGTTTTAATAATACCAGCCAGTTTTCCTCCACTTGATTGAAGCGCTGAAACAACATTCTTAGCAGGAGATTGTAATAATGTAATAATGTCTCCAATCAACTCTTCTCTAGATTTGATATCTACTAAAGTGTCTAACTGCTCATCACCAATGTAAATAGCTTCCTCAATAAAAGCGCCTTTTAACAAAGGCTTATCCGACTTTTTTCGGAAGGTTTTAATTAACTTTGCTGGTGCATTACCTGTTTCAGAATACATCACAGATGTATTTCCTTTTAAAACAGAAGGAAGGTCTCCAAAATCTTTATCAGAAGCTTCCATTGCTTTTTCAAGTAATGTATTTTTAACTACAGCCATCTTTACGTTTGCTTTAAAAGCAGCACGACGCAAATCTGAGGTTGTTCCTGCGTTTAACCCTGAAATATCTGTTAAATAGATATTTGTATTGTTAGCTAATTCTACAGTTAACTCCTCAATTACTTGTGATTTTTCCTCTCTTGTCATAATAAAAGTTTTAACTATTTAAATTAACCAACTTTAGGATCAACAGCTACACTAGGACTCATTGTAGAAGACATGTAGATGCTTTTTACGTAAGTTCCTTTTGCCGCAGTTGGCTTAAGTTTTATTAATGTTTGAATTAATTCATTTGCATTTCCTGCAATTTTATCAGCACTGAATGATGACTTACCAATAGCAGCATGAACAATACCAGTTTTATCAACTTTAAAGTCAATTTTACCAGCTTTAACTTCACTTACTGCTTTTGCAACATCCATAGTTACTGTACCTGTTTTTGGGTTAGGCATTAAACCACGAGGACCTAAAATACGTCCTAAAGGGCCTAATTTACCCATAACGCTAGGCATCGTGATGATTACATCAACATCTGTCCAGCCATTTTTAATTTTATCAAGGTACTCATCTAACCCCACAAAATCGGCACCAGCTTCTTTAGCTTCTGCCTCTTTATCTGGCGTTACTAATGCTAATACTTTCATATCTTTACCAGTACCATGAGGCAATGATACCACGCCTCTTACCATTTGATTTGCCTTTCTTGGATCAACTCCTAAACGAACTGCTATATCTACAGATGCATCAAATTTTGTATTGGTAATTTCTTTAACTAATGCTGAAGCTTCACTTAGTGAATAAAGTCTTCCTTTTTCAATTTTCGCTACAGCTTCTTTTTGCTTTTTTGTTAATCTTGCCATTTTTAATGTTTTAAAGATTAATTAGGAAATTGTCCTGTTACAGTAATTCCCATAGATCTTGCTGTACCAGCAACCATTTTCATAGCAGATTCTAAAGTAAATGCATTTAAATCTTGCATTTTATCTTCTGCAATGGTTTTAATCTGATCCCAAGAAACTTTAGCTACTTTTTTTCTGTTTGGTTCACCAGAACCTTTCTTCACCTTGGCCGCTTCTAATAATTGTACTGCAGCTGGAGGGGTCTTGATCACAAAATCAAAAGACTTATCCTTGTAAACAGAGATAACAACTGGTAACACTTTACCAGCTTTATCCTGAGTTCTAGCATTAAATTGCTTACAAAACTCCATGATGTTTACCCCAGCAGCACCTAGAGCGGGTCCTACCGGTGGCGATGGATTCGCTGCACCTCCCCTAACTTGTAGCTTAACTACTTTACTTAACTCTTTTGCCATTTTTAATAATTTAGTTTGATACGATTCTTTGTATTTGGAAGCTCAAGAACGCACCTATATAGTGTAACAATTATTATACTTTTTCTACTTGCATATAGCTTAATTCTAATGGAGTTTTTCTTCCGAAAATCTTAACCATTACTTCTAGCTTACGCTTTTCTTCATTTATTTTCTCGATAGTACCATCAAAACCATTAAACGGACCATCAATTACCTTAACCGTTTCTCCTTTAGTAAACGGAATAGCTACATTAGCTGTTTCTTCTAAAGATAACTCATCAACCTTTCCTAACATTCTATTCACTTCAGACTGTCTTAAAGGCACAGGATCTCCTCCTTTTGTTTCACCTAAAAATCCTATGACATTAGTAACCGATTTGATGATATGAGGAATCTCTCCCGACAAATTAGCTTGAATCATTATATATCCTGGGAAGTAAACTTTTTCCTTACTTATTTTTTTCCCATTGCGAATTTGAATCACTTTTTCTGTAGGAACCAATACTTGATCAACATAATCTTGTAAACCTAAACGAGCTATTTCATTCTCTATATAGGTTTTAATTTTGTTTTCTTGACCACTTACAGCCCTAACAACGTACCATTTTTTTTCACTCACTTCAGACATAACTTTTTATTATTTGAGTAAGTCATAGTAATACCCAATAACCGTAGCAAAAACCTCATCTACTCCCCATATTGCTAATGAGAAAATAATTGAAAATACGGCAACCAACACTGTTAAACTTTGAGCTTCTGCCCAAGTAGGCCAACTTACGTTAGTTTTAAGTTCGTTAAATGATTCTTTTATATAATTTACAAATCCTGCCATTTATAATTTTATTTGCACGGGTTGAGAGACTCGAACTCCCGACACCTGGTTTTGGAGACCAGTGCTCTACCAACTGAGCTAAACCCGTAAACATAAGTCAAGGTATTCCGAAAAAAACCGGAATACCTTTAGCTTACACTATGTTTAACTGTATTAGTCTAAAATTTCAGTTACCTGACCAGCACCAACAGTTCTACCACCTTCACGGATTGCAAAACGTAAACCTACATTCATTGCAATTGGTTGAATTAATTCAACAGTGATAGTTAAGTTATCTCCAGGCATTACCATTTCAACTCCATCAGGTAAAGCAATGTTACCAGTTACGTCAGTTGTACGTACGTAAAACTGTGGACGGTAATTGTTATGGAATGGTGTATGACGACCACCTTCTTCTTTTTTAAGGATATAAACCTCTGCTTTAAACTTAGCGTGAGGCGTTACAGATCCTGGCTTAGTAATTACCATACCTCTAGAGATTTGATTTTTATCAATTCCTCTTAATAAGATACCTGCATTATCACCAGCTTCACCTCTATCTAATATTTGACGGAACATCTCAATACCTGTAATAGTAGAAGTTAACTTCTCTGCACCCATACCAATAATTTCTACTGGATCACCAGTTTTAGCAATACCAGTTTCAATTCTACCAGTAGCAACAGTACCACGACCAGTAATAGAGAATACGTCTTCAATTGGCATTAAGAAAGGCTTATCCATATCACGTACTGGCTCTTCAATCCAAGTATCACAAGCTTCCATTAATTCTAATACCGTATCCACCCATTTTTGCTCACCGTTAAGAGCACCTAAAGCAGAACCAGAAATTACAGGACCATTATCACCATCGTACTCATAGAATGATAATAAATCTCTAACCTCCATATCAACAAGCTCTAAAAGCTCTTCATCATCAACCATATCAACTTTGTTTAAGAAAACAACGATACGAGGAATACCTACCTGACGACCTAATAAGATGTGCTCACGAGTTTGTGGCATTGGACCATCAGTAGCCGCAACCACTAAAATAGCACCATCCATTTGAGCTGCACCAGTAACCATGTTCTTTACATAATCGGCGTGACCTGGACAGTCAACGTGTGCATAGTGACGATTAGCTGTTTGATACTCTACGTGAGAAGTATTAATTGTGATACCTCTTTCTTTCTCTTCTGGAGCATTATCAATTTGGTCAAACGATTTTGCTTCTGAAAATCCAGCATCAGCCAAAACTTTAGTAATAGCTGCTGTCAAAGTTGTTTTACCGTGATCTACGTGTCCAATAGTACCTATATTTAAATGTGGTTTTGAACGATCAAAAGTTCCTTTTGCCATGTTAAAATAATTTAATCTTAGTTATATAATAATATTAGTGTATTCTAATTCTTTTTTCAAAAAATTGAGCCAACGACGGGATTTGAACCCGTGGCCTCTTCCTTACCAAGGAAACGCTCTACCCCTGAGCTACGCCGGCGTAAAGTGTTTACATCCTCATTTAAATTAAATGAGATTCCTGCCTTCGCAGGAATTTAGAGCGGGAGACCGGGTTCGAACCGGCGACATTCAGCTTGGAAGGCTGACGCTCTACCAACTGAGCTACTCCCGCATTTTGCAAATTTCAAAAACTTGCTTGGTTTTTTGTGGGAAGAGCAGGATTCGAACCTGCGAAGGTGAAAACCAACAGATTTACAGTCTGTCCTCGTTGGCCGCTTGAGTATCTTCCCATTTTTAAATTTGTCAATATTTTAAAGAACTTTTTTCTTCTTTTGAGCCGATAGAGGGACTCGAACCCACGACCTGCTGATTACAAATCAGCTGCTCTAGCCAGCTGAGCTATATCGGCTTTTTTACACATTTTTGTGCATAAAAAAAGTCCGCTATTTCTAACGGACTGCAAATGTATTGATTTATTTTTGTATTCAAAACATTTTTTTAAAAATTTTACTATAAATGTGCTCTTAGTTTTTCCTTTCGTTTTTTGAGTTGTCTCTCTAAAGATGAAGTGGCCATATCAACACCTTCTTCAAAGGTTTTACATTGCTTTTTAACAACAAGACTATCTCCTGGAACACTAAGTCTAGCTTCAAAAATTTTATTCTCCTTGTCACTTGTGTTTTCTACCTTTAAATAAACATCTGATTTAATAACCTTATCATAAAACAAATCTAATTTATCCATTCGTTTTTGAATGAAATCTAAAAGCTTTTTGTCTGCACTAAAATTAACTGATTGGGTGTTTACCTTCATACTTTTCTTTTTATGGTTAGACAATAATTTCTTGCTGCTATTTCTTACTTCTGGGGTGCGCTTCAATATGCACTTTTTTTAATTCGGCTATACTATTGTGAGTGTATATTTGTGTAGCAGCCAAACTAGAATGTCCAAGAAGTTCTTTAACAGCATTGATATCGGCACCTTGGTTTAGCAAATGGGTTGCAAAAGAATGCCTTAGTATGTGAGGACTTCTTTTGACTTTAGAAGATGCCTTACTAAAATAGTTATTTATTATTCTGTAAACAAGTGTTTCGTATATTTTTGCTCCTTTTTTTGTTAGAAATAAGTTATTTCTCTCTTTAATATTTTCAAGCTTGTTTCTCTCAATTAAATACTTTAACATGGTTTCTTTTACAGAGCCTAATAACGGTACCAAACGTTCCTTATTTCTTTTCCCCAAAACCTTTAGCATATTGTTATTCAAATCTAAACTTGACACTCTTAAGTTTACTAACTCAATCCTTCTAATTCCAGTAGAGTAAAACAGTTCTATTATTAATTTATCTCTAATGCTTTCAAAGTCGTTTTCCTGAAATTCATCTAAAACATTAAATATTTCAGTTTCAGAAAAAGGCACTTGTATTTTTTTACTAGTTTTTAGAGCTTTATGTTTTGCTAGTGGGTTTATTTTTAAGGAACCTACTTTTAACAAAAACTTATAGAACGTGTTGAGTGCAGATATTTTTCTGTTGATGCTCTGATTTGCAATACCATTCTCTACCATATAAACTATCCAACTTCTTATTTGTGTATAGTTTACGTTTTCTATATTAGTGCTTTGAAATTCTTTACTAACAAATTCTGAAAAGTTTTCTAGATCTTTTCGATAAGCATTTACAGTTAATTGAGAATACTTTTTCTCTAATAGTAGATAATCTGTAAATGATTTAAGAGACATATGATGAGTTAAATGTACGAAGTTTTGGGCACAAAAAAAACCCCACTCATAGTGGGATTTAATTCTTATAAAGATGCATGAAATTAAATTTCTTCTGCGTCTCTTAATCTTTGAATGTATTGGGCTTTTTGTATTTGCGCTCTACGAGCTACTGAAGGCTTAGTAAACTGCTTTCGAGTTTGTAATGCTCTTTTTGTACCAGTTCTATCAAATTTTCGTTTATAACGCTTAAGCGCTCTATCTATATTTTCTCCTTCTTTTATTGGTATAATTAACATAGTTCTTAACCTCCTCTCTTTTAGTATTCCGTTTGTTTCTAAAACGGGCTGCAAATATAAAAACTAATTAATAATTAACAATTAAAAATTAGTTTTATTTAAAGCATTGTAAAAGCAACAGCAATAGCACCATTTTTTCCATGCTTAATTAATTGAATATTTAGAAAAATATGCTAGAAAACAATATTTTACGCTTACACAATATTTGCCAAGTAAACTTATACTTTGAGTTTATACTCTTTTTTATCGATGACCATCTTAGACAAGATTTCTTTTAGAATCTCAGATGTTCCTCCTCCTATTGGCCCTAATCTACTGTCCCTTAACATTCTTGCTAATGGATAATCTTCCATGTAACCATAGCCTCCTAAAAATTGTAAACACTCATAAATGACATCATCCGCCATTTTAGTAGATTTTAGCTTAGATATTGAAGCCTCTTTTACCACATACTCGCCTTTATCTAACCTAGCCGCAATTGAGTAATTATATGCTTTACAAATTTCCATGTCAGCATACATATCTACATATCTATGACGTAGAGCCTGAAACTTATTCAATTCTTTACCAAATGCGGTTCTTTCAGACATGTAGTTTAAAGTATACTCTAAGGCAAATTCTGCTCTGGCATGTGCATTAATACCCATTACTAAGCGTTCTAAGGAAAAATGCTGCATGATATATGAAAAACCTTTGTTTTCCTCTCCCAACAGATTACTTGCCGGTACTTTTACTTTATCAAAAGCAATTTCGGCGGTATCAGATGCTCTCCAACCTAACTTATTCAATTTTGTTGCAGAAATACCTGATGCATCTCTGTCTACAACAAAGATACTTATCCCTTTATTACCAATATCTGGGTTTGTCTTGGCGGCGAGTACCAAATAGTCACTGTAAAACCCATTAGTAATAAAGGTCTTTGAGCCATTTATTATGTATGAGTCCCCATCTTTAACAGCAGTAGTTCTCATTCCAGCAACATCACTTCCTCCAGAGGGTTCTGTGATGCATAGGCACCCCAGTTTGTCTCCTGAAATACTTGGCACTAAATATTTTTGTTTTATTGCTTCACTACCTTCTGCATTAAGATGTGTCATAGCTAAATAAACATGCGCCCAAACAGCTGCTGCAAATCCACCTGAATTTATTCTTTGAAGTTCTTCCTGAAGTATAACTGTGTAAAAGATATCAAGATCTGATCCACCATAAGCTTCTGGGTAATGAATACCAAAGAAGCCCATATCTCCAATTTTTTTCCAAATAGTTTTAAAGTCAATTTTACCTTTTTTTTCCCACTCATCTATATGGGGAACTACTTCCTTTTTTAAAAAATTTCGTAGGCTATCTCTAAAAAGTTGATGTTCTTCATTGAAGTACATACTGCTCATAACAATTATTTTTATTCAAGGAACAAATATAATTGAATTATCTCTAATTTATTTACGGGAAAGTCTTTAACTTTTGTTAAATCAGTTAAGGATTTATAGCCCTCTCTCAATACTCGCTGTTCAATAATATTATGAGCAATCTCGTAATCTATATATTGTATCGTAACAAGCTCTTCAACCGTTGCTTTGTTCAAATTCAATTTTTTAATAGGTCTAGGTGTTTTTACTGTAAACTCATTGGTTAAACGTTGAATAACTTCTGGGGTTAAACCATAAACATCTTGCAACTGAACATCTGCAATAAAACCACCAGCAAATTTACTTCTGTAATTTATTATTCGTTCAGAAAGAACCTTCCCAATACCATTTACTCTCTGGAGTTGAAATGCTGTTGCTTTATTTAAATCTTGCTTTTGGGTAAATGTTTTAAGTTTTGAATTTAGATGGAAAACTGTTTTTGATTTTAATGAAGAGTTGTTAACCCATTCTGGAAATTTAAAATAAGGAGAAATAGTGTTTAATAGTGAATCTGAAACTTTTGTAACCTGTTGAAATTGTTTTGTAGAGTTTATCCATTGACCTTGTTTTCTAAATTCAAGTAATCTGTCAATTTCCTCATTAGACATTCCTAAACAAGCTCCTTTATAGTCTGTAATGTAATTAGGATTAAAAGGAAATATTTTTGGCTTTCTAGCATCTATTTCAATTTGCTTAAGCGAATCTATTTCATTCTGAAATTTTGCTAATTCTTCTTTATTTATTTTAATATCATTAGAGGCAAAATCTATGAAAAAATAAGCACATTGAAAAAAAACAATGAGTAGAATTAATAAAAAAATCCCATTTCGTTGTTCTTTAGTAAACGTGAAATGGGATTTCATAGCCATCAAAATTATTATTACATGTGTTTGGTAAGATCCTCAGCACCTTCATCTAAAGCATCATGCTTTACATTTATGGCTTTCATATATTTTTTAAGTTCTTTACTAATAATTGGAGACAACACAATTACCCCAATTATGTTAGGAACTACCATAGCAAAAATCATGGCATCAGAGAAATCTATAACTGCACCAAGACTTATGGATGAGCCCACAACAACAAAAAACAAGAACAATATTTTATAAATTAAATCGCTCACTTTTCCTTTACCAAACAAAAACACCCAACCTTGCATACCGTAATAAGACCATGAAATCATAGTTGAAAATGCAAACAATATTACGGCTATGGTCAATATGATTGAAAAATGAGGAATTACACTGTCAAAAGCGATTGCTGTAAGTTCCACACCTTCTTTAATTGGCACACCGTATTCCATAAAACTACCATCAAAATTAGTTATCACTATTACCAAAGCTGTCATAGTACAGATAACTACGGTATCAACAAAAGGTTCTAGTAGAGCGACGATACCTTCACTAGCAGGATACTTTGTACGTACAGCAGAGTGCGCAATGGCAGCACTACCTACTCCTGCTTCATTGGAAAAAGCGCCTCGCCTTATACCTTGAATCATTACACCTACTAATCCTCCAGCTATTCCTAATCCTGAAAAAGCTCCCTCATATATCAGTTTGAAAGCATCATCAATCAGACTCCAATTAGCTCCAAGAATTATTAAAGCTGCTAAAACATAAATCCCCGCCATGAACGGAACAATTTTTTCGGTTACCGAAGCTATACGTTTGATACCTCCAATAATGACAATTGCAACAATTATAGCCATTACAATTCCGAAATACATACCAGCGTTATCACTTTCAAAATTAAAAAGTTTTATAAACTGTGCTGCTGCTTGATTAGCTTGAAACATATTTCCGCCACCAAATGATCCTCCAATGACAAAAATAGCAAACAACACGGCAAGCACTTTACCAAGAGGCTTTATTCCTTTCTCTGCAAAACCTTTTGTTAAATAATACATAGGTCCTCCGTAAACCGTTCCATCTTCACCTACATCTCTATATTTTACACCTAAAGTACATTCAGCAAACTTAGAAGCCATACCTAAAAGCCCTGCTAATATCATCCAAAAGGTTGCTCCAGGCCCACCAATAGAAAGCGCAACAGCTACACCAGCAATATTACCTAGACCAACAGTTGCTGACAAAGCTGCAGTTAAAGCCTGAAAATGTGAGACTTCTCCATGAGCACTATCATCTCTTAATGTTTCAATAATATTATGATCAACATTATCCGTAGGGTCTCCATACAAGGTATCAGCTCCGTGTTTTTCAATATCTTCATATTTACCCTGTACCACTCTTAAAGCTGTTCTAAAACCCGAAACATTTATAAAACGAAAATATATTGTAAAAAATATAGCCCCTCCAATTAACACAATTAACACCCATGGTATTTGATACTCTTCAGAAAATGGGATTTCGTAAAAAATTGCATCAACAAACCACCCTGTATAATCTTTGAAAGTTCTATCAATCTTTTCGGAAGTTGTTTCCTGAGCATAAGTTAAAAATGGTAAAATGAGTGTTAAAACAGAAAGAATATATTTCTTCATAATATTTAAGGTTCTGTAATTTTCTTCTAAAATGTTGCCAGTAAAACAGGCAAGATGCTAAAAATAATTGACTATATAAAATTTAGCTTAGTTAATTAACCATTTTCAATTTCGATATCGAAGGCGGTATTTAACTCTTCTATTTGCTCTGGGCGACCTAATACAATGATCTTTGAATTTACTTCTAAAACCATTTCTGGTTCTGGATTTACGGTATACTCACCATTTGAACTTTTGTAACCAATAATAGTACAACCCGTTCTTTTTCTTAAATCTAAATCCTTTATGGTTCTAGCTTTTCTAGAGTTATATAACTTTTCAACAGCAACCTCTTCAATATTAATGTTAGATTCCCCAACAATCGATAAATTATCAATAAACTCCATTAATCCAGGAACAACTACCAAAGATGCCATGTGATCTCCACCAATCATATCTGGTAAAATTACATTATTAGCACCAGCGAACTTCAACTTTTTATATGATGATTCTTGGGATGCCCTACTTATTATATTGATTTTGTTGTTTATCTGTCTTGCAGATAATACTACAAATAAGTTATCGGCATCATTTGGTAAGGCCGAAATAAAACTAGAGGCTCTGTCTACCCCAGCTAACAATAATGTTTCATCTTCATTGGCATTTCCAATTACGTAAGGCACATCATCTGCACGTAAACGCTCTTCAACTTCCTTGTTTTTTTCTATTACTACAAAAGATTTATTATGAGCCGTAAGTTTTCTTGCAGCTTGCTTACCGTTCCTTCCATAACCACAAATTATTACGTGATTATTAAAACCATCAATTTGTTTTTGCATCTTTTTTTGTTTTATTTCTTCAATGTCATTTTTACTTAGGATGTACTCTGTAATTATTGATATGGCATAACCTACAATAACAACACTTGCTAGAATTAAGAATATGGTGAAAATTTTAGCTTGCTCATCTAAGGGCTCTACTTCACCAAAACCAACCGTGGTCATTGTTATTACGGTCATGTAAAGGGCATCAATCCATGAGTAGTTTGATATTACCATAAAACCTGCAATACCAACTAGCATTAAAACAACTAGTAGTGTTAGGGCGGCATATATTTTTGATCTAAAAAGTCTTATTAACGGATTACTCATACACTACAAATCGAAAACTGATGAACGCTTGGTATAAATTAAATCTTTAATACGCATCCAAAATGCCAAAAACAAATACAATGCAAACCCAAAACCAACAGTAACAAAAGTTAAATACATAAAAGTAGTGCGTACCACCTTTGCCCTAATTCCTAGCCTATCAGCTATTCGCTGACATACATAATACCCATGCTTTTGAAAAAAATATAATGGCCTGTAAATATTCATGCTGCAATTTAAACTTTACTTCAGAAGTTTAAAAGTTTATTTATTTAAAATTGTATTCCCTATAGCACATTGTAGGCATCTATTATTATTACAATACTTTGTTTTTAATTGAATTAGAGCTTGCGATTGCAATGCCGTTTTTGAAACTTGTTTTAAATTATTAAAGGCTGAAACAATACTATTCTTTTCTGATTTTATAGCATTTGAAATATCCATGATAATATTTTCGGAAGTTTCTCCCTTTTGTTTTGAATAAGCAAACTTTACAGGTAAAATAGTATTTACAAGTAGCAAATTGATAAATGATTTTGTTAATACCTTTTTGCTTGATTTAGATGTCTTTTGAAATGTATAATGATTTGTCCAATACTCTGAAGTTGCAAGGTTAAACAACTCATAGAAACCATCAATAGCTTGGGTTTCTATTATTTTTGAAAATAGGCCTTGTTGCGTGTTATATAAACTTGCTATTTGCGACAACCTAATGGTTGGAAAGTTTAACGGGCGTAACCTAAAAAATTTTAAAGGTAATACTGAATGGTTTTGTAAATTGAATTTCTGCTTTAAAAAATGATACTCTTGCTTTAAACTTAAAAAGTAAGCACCTTCAATATCATCATTTAACAAACCAGCTTGACCAAACAACAGGGCTTCCATAGTATGTTGTTTGGATTGCACTTTTCTAATAATTGAAAAATCAATGGAATGTGCCAAACTTAAAAAGGATTCTCCATTTATGTTCAACCCAAAATTTTTCATCAACATTCTAAATAATACAGCTTCCCAATCATTCTTAGTATCTTGAAGTAGTTGATTGATATCGTTAGCTTTTCGTTCTAAACGTTCAAAGTACATTCGTTCCAACCAATTATATAAAATAAAGTCATCAATGTTAGCAAAATCACTTTCACAGTTTATCCATTTATCCTGTTTGATAAAAAGGTTTTTGTAATTATATAAAACCTCGTTCTCTACCAATCCTTTTAGTTCTAAAGCAGGGATAATAGAATTATCTTTTCTAAATACTTGAGTATCATCTTCCCAAACTACATGCAAAATAACATTGTCATACGCTTTGTCATTTTCATGGCTATGTAAAAACCAATCGGATGATTTAATATGAATTTCCACGTTTCCCGCCCAAAGTTGATCTCCTATTATAATTTGAGCATTAAAAAAGTCAGGTCCAGAATTTACGTTGTGATCTCCAAAAGATTTAATCAGTATATGCTCTCCTTGGGTACTTTTTAGATTGTTCAATCGAAACTTTTTAAATTTCCATAAGTAGTGTAAAAAGTCTTCTTGCATAAATTAAAGGTAGTAAATTCTTACTGAAAGTATAAAAAACATATGATTTGGTTTTGACAAATTTTCTACTATCTTAGTTATAATATTACAATCTGCTGTAAATCAATTTTTTGTCCTCAACAATTTATAAATTAAAGTAATTGATTTTAAATGTGTAAAATGGTGACTTTTAGAAAATATTGGGTAATACAAAATATTCTATTACTATTACTAGTTGTGTTTCAAGGGTTAATTATTTCAGACGTTTTTTCGCAACCTTATGTTGACCCAATACAAATGCGGTATACCTATGCGTTAAAAAACAGAAATGCAGAAGCAACGCCTTTTAATCACTTATGGACTGGAAGTGATATTCCTGTTGAGATTAAAAAAAATACCTACTTACTTTTTAGTCCTTATTATGAATTATGGCAAATTGAATCTGACTCCAATAATGAGATTGGTGTGAACTTAGAGTCCCTCGCACTAGCAGCAGGTATTATATTTCCATTAAAAAACCCGAAATGGTCTCTCACTATGTTACCTATCTTGAGATGGAATGGCGAATATCTTTTTCAGAGTAATAGCTTACAATTTGGCAGCGTTGCTTTTGCTACATATACATTAAAACAGAAGCAAAAATTTCGATTGGGGATTTACACTAATAAAGAATTTTTCGGTCTTTTTGTTGTTCCTCTTATCGGAATTGACTGGAAGATTGATGAAAAGAATTATCTTTTTGGAATACTACCGGGACGACTTAGTTATGAATATCAATACAATGGTAAGACTTATATAGGTGCAACATTCAGATCTATAACAAATAGTTACAGACTAATCAATTCAGAATTCATAAGACTTGATGATAACCAAATTTCTGTGTATATAGATTACTACATCTCTAAAACAATCTGTATCTCCTTTGAACCTGGTTATGGGATTTTTAGACAAATGCGTAAAGGCGTCAATAACAAAGACTATTTTTCTTCTATTAATTGGGGAGACGGACCTATTATTAAACTGAGCGCATCTTACAGAATACGTCTCTAAACTAGCATTCTCAATGTGAAATATTAGCCACTCATATTTTAAGTCTCATACTCATAGAAATAATAATACAAAAAAATAAGTCGACAAATAGCCTCAAATCATCCAATAAAATTTTAAAACTTACTTCAAACTTGTCAAACTAGCTTTTAAGGTCTCTATTTTAGCCAATGCATCCGCTTCCTTTTTCTTTTCACTAGCCACCACTTGTTCGGGGGCATTGTTTACAAAACGTTCGTTTGATAATTTTTTCTGCACCGATTTTAAGAAACCTTCAGTATAAGTTAATTCTTCAGTAAGCTTTCTAATTTCGACTTCTACATCAATAGCATCTGCCATTGGAATAAAGTATTCGTTAGATTTTACTCTAAAAGTCAAAGCGCCATCAATGGAGTCGTTTACATATTCAATACTTTCAAGGTTACCCAACTTTTTGATAATGGCATCAAAATTCTTGGTCATATCTTCATTATTAATGACTGAAAATGTGATAGCATCTTTAAAGGCAATGTTCTTTTCTTTTCTAACAGTCCTGATACCAGACAATACCTCAGAAGCAAAATCAAATTCAGATATTAAGGCTTCATTAACTGGTTTTAGCTCAGGCCACTCAGCCACTATCAAAGCCTCTTCCGGTGTTCTTTTTGATATGTACTGCCAAATCTCTTCTGTTAAGAAAGGCATAAATGGGTGTAAAATCTTTAAGTTATCTTCTAGTAAACCAATCACAGCATTGTAGGTAGTTTTATCAATTGGTTGTTGATAGGCAGGCTTTACCATTTCTAATAACCATGAGCAGAAGTCATTCCAAATTAATTTATAAGTTTCCATTAAAGCATCGCTTATGCGATATTTGTTGTAATGATCTTCTATAAGTGATAAACTTTGTTGAAATTTATTGGCATACCAATCTATACTAACTTTAGCATATTCTGGTTGTGCCATATCTGCTATTTCCCAGCCATTAATTAGTCTAAAGGCATTCCAAACTTTATTACCAAAGGCTTTTCCTTGTTGGCACAAAGCTTCATCAAATAATAAATCGTTTCCAGCAGCAGAGCTCAATAATAAACCAACACGAACACCACCGGCACCAAAATCATTTATTAATTTTAGAGCATCTGGGGAGTTACCCAGAGACTTACTCATTTTTCGGCGTTGTTTGTCTCTAACCAAGCCTGTTAAATAGACATTTTTAAAAGGCTCCTTACCTTTATATTCGTAGCCAGCAATAATCATTCGGGCAACCCAAAAAAATAAAATATCTGGCCCAGTAACCAAATCGTTAGTTGGATAGTAATAGTTTATATCCTCATTTTCAGGGTTTCTAATGCCATCAAACACACTCATAGGCCACAACCACGATGAGAACCATGTGTCTAGTGCATCTGTTTCCTGAATTAAGTTTGAAGCTTGAAGTTGTGGATTGGATGTTTTCTCCTTAGCTAATTTTAAAGCTTCTTCTATATTTTCTGCAACCACAAAATCCTCCTTTCCATCACCGTAATAATATGCGGGAATTTGTTGTCCCCACAGTAACTGACGCGAAATATTCCAATCGCGAATATTTTCCATCCAGTGACGATACGTATTTTCAAATTTCTTGGGGAATAGTTGAATATCGTTATTCTCTCCTAAAACTGCCTCAATGGCTGGTTTTACCAAATCTTCCATTTTAAGGAACCATTGATCTGATAATCTTGGTTCAATAATAGCTTTGGTTCTCTCTGAAATACCAATTCTATTGTTGTAATCTTCAATTTTGGCAATCAATCCTAAACCTTCCAGTTCTTTTACAATGGCTTTTCTAACTTTAAAACGATCTTGACCCTCATAATGCAGTCCATAACTATTGAGTGTTGCATCCTCATTAAATATATCAATCACTTCTAGATGATGTTTATCACCCAAAACTTTGTCATTCTCGTCGTGAGCTGGAGTAACTTTTAAACACCCAGTTCCGAATTCTATATCTACATACTCATCTTGAATAATAGGAATGATTCTATTACAAATTGGCACGATGGCTTTCTTCCCTTTCAAATTGAAATGGCGTTCATCATTAGGGTTGATACAAATAGCAGTATCACCCAAAATTGTTTCTGGTCGTGTTGTAGCTATAGTCAATACTTCTTCAGAACCTTCAATCTTGTAGTTTATATGATATAGCTTTCCTTGTTTATCAACATACTCAACTTCTTCATCTGATAGCGTAGTTTTAGCTTCTGGATCCCAATTTACCATTCTATAGCCGCGATAAATTAAACCTTTGTTGTATAAATCAACAAACACCTTGATGACCGCTTCGCTCATATCATCATCCATAGTAAACTTGGTTCGTTCCCAATCGCATGAACACCCAAGCTTTTTTAATTGCTCCAGAATGACGCCTCCATACTCGTATGTCCAATCCCATGCATGTTTTAGAAACTCATCTCTAGTTAAATCATTTTTATCAATACCTTGCTCCTTTAATTTAGCTACTACTTTTGCTTCTGTGGCTATGGAAGCATGATCTGTTCCTGGTACCCAACAAGCATTTTTTCCTTTCAAACGTGCTCTGCGAATTAATACATCCTGAATAGTATTGTTTAGCATGTGCCCCATATGAAGCACCCCAGTAACATTCGGTGGTGGAATTATTATAGTGTAAGGCTCTCTTTCATCTGGTTCTGAATGAAAATAATTGTGTTTCATCCAGTAATCATACCACTTATTTTCTACCTTGCTAGCATCATATTTAGACGGAACTTGCATACTTTGGAATAGTTTTTGAACTTAGATGTGCAAAAGTACTTATATTTCTTTTTCTGTGAAAGCTATATACTGATTGGTTTTCTAATAAAAATAGGGGTGTAATTGATACTTTTGAATAAGTTTATATGTTAACACGTGTGCATTACATCTAATTTTTTTGCCAGTTGTACAAAAAGTGAGTATGTTTGACTAAGACTTATGACAGATAGTTTATTTATTTGTTCATTTTTAAATCGTAAAAAACAGTAATCAAAAAATAAAACCATGAAAAAATTAATTACAATTTTATTTATAGGATTAATAAGTTTTTCTGTAAATGCCCAAGAAAAAATAGCTAAAATTGAGTTTAAATCTGAAACCATAGATTATGGAACTATTGAGAAAGGATCAGATGGAGTAAGAGTTTTTGAGTTTACTAATACTGGAGATGCACCTCTTATCATATCTGATGTTAAATCCTCATGTGGATGTACTATTCCTTCTAAGCCAAAAGAGCCTATATTGCCTGGTAAAACTGGTGAGATTAAAGTAAAGTATGATACTAATAGAGTAAATCCCATTAGAAAGACAATTACTGTGATATCTAATGCTGAAACCCCCACAGTAGCGCTTAAAATTAAAGGTTTGGTAGTAGACACTAGTAAAGCTAGTGTTCTAGAAAAAAAAGATAAAAGTATTGTACAACAATAAACAAGCGTTTTTTGGAAATAATTGATAAGGCTTGAATCAATGATTTAAGCCTTATTTTATTTTAACAAATTTTCTAATTTAAAGTTATAATTTAAAATTTGCTTATTTCTTTCTATTTTTAACTTAATGATTTTACCAGTATTACCATAAAACATAGTCATTATTTGCTGTAATTTAAGAAGGTGACTTGATTTGCCATTTATGGATATAATGATATCTCCCTTTTTCAATCCAGCTTTTTCTGCTGGAGAATCCTTTCTCAATTCTACAATAGCATAAGCTGGTTTTAAACTCATTTTATATTTTTTGTCAAACACCAGTTTTATCCCTCCCTTATTATTGATACTATTGCCCTCCTTTATATTCAATCTATACATAAAAGGCTCATACTCTTTTACAAATCTAAGCCCATCATGAGCTAGTTCAATACCACTTTTATTGTAATTAAATTTTTCTTTGAAATACTTATTTTTTTTTAACGTAATTAAAGAGTCTCTATAATCAACTATTATATTAAAACGCTTTAGTATATTTCCTGCTATACTTCCATTTCTATATTTTACTTTTTTTGCAAAAAACACGGAGTTAGCATCAGGGTATGCCACGTTGGTTTTTTTTAATGTAAAACTTTTTAAAGAAAAAGACTCTGCTTTTCCTCGCTTTCCATAAACACTGCCACTTAAACCATGTCCTAGAAAATCCCTAAAAAAGTTGTCTCCAGAAATTATTCCAAGAGAGTCATCCTCAAAAAGCCATAAACTGTCACTGCCTCCAGAATCTATAAGTAGTTTTACAGGAATTTTTTTACTCTTTAAGCTAACCTGAGCATTTATGTATGGTTTATCATTATAAAACTCTAAGTTGAAACGCTCACATCTTTTACAATTTTTGTATATATAATATGTGGGTTCTGTTAACTTAATAAACTTAGAAGAATAATTTATCTCTACAATAAAATCTCTAAACAAATCCAAACCAATAATCCCATTCACCAACACACCCAACCGTGGAGCAAAATTCAAACCAAGTTCTTTAATAGCATACAAATCTTGGTTTAACTTTATGGCATCACCAATTTTAAAAATATTATTAGATGATTTCAGTGCTTCTATAGGCTCTCCTTCACCCAAACCACGTATAAAAATTTTTTCAGTGTTTTTTATCTTTAAACTATCATAAATATTATTAAATATAAATGGTTTACTTACACCTGTATCTAAAATAAAAGAAAGCTCTACCCCATTCACTTCAACAGGAATTACTACTAGATTATTAATTAACTTAAAACTAATTTTATCTGTTTTATGTTTATTGTGAATAAGAAATTTGCTTTGGGCAGTTAAAAAACAAAAATCACATAAAAGCAATAATAAAAGAATGAAAAACTTTTTCATCATTTAGCACTTACAATTTATACCTAATTAATTTACAAATCTTTTAATTGTCAAAAAGTATTTAAGAGGCTTTTTAAAAAAACTTTAAGATAATTTTCTCAACTTTGCACACTAATTTAAAATTTGATGCCTACTATATCTAAAAAGGGACAGTTAATGCCGGAATCTCCTATTAGGAAATTGGTTCCGTATGCCGAAGAAGCTATGAAAAGTGGTAAGCATATTTATCATTTAAATATTGGTCAGCCCGATATTAAAACTCCTGAGGTAGCGTTAAAAGCTGTAAAAGAGAATGACGTAGAGGTTTTGTCTTATTCGCGTTCTGAAGGTTCAGAAACCTATAGAAAAAAGCTTGCCGCTTATTACGATTATCATAATATTAGTGTATCTCATAAAGATATTGTTGTTACCACCGGGGCTAGTGAAGCTATAGCTTTTATTTTCGGGAGTATTATGGATGTTAATGATGAAGTGATTATTTGCGAACCATTTTATGCTAATTATATAGCTTTTGCAACAGCAGCCAGTGTAAAAGTAGTACCAATTGTTTCAAAAATAGACGATAATTTTTCCCTACCTCCTATCAAGGAGTTTGAAAAGCTAATAACACCAAAAACAAAGGCTATTATGATCTGTAATCCGGGAAATCCTACCGGATGCTTATATTCTGAAAATGAAATTAAACAATTAGCTGATATTGCAAAACGTCATGACTTATTTTTAATTTCAGATGAGGTTTATCGTGAGTTTACCTATGATGGCAATTTGCATTACTCCATACTCGAATTAGAGGGATTAGACGAGCATACCATTATGATAGATTCTGTCTCCAAGCGTTATAGTATGTGTGGAGCTAGAGTAGGTTGTTTGGTTACCAGAAATGAGACTGTGAGACATACTGTATTGAAGTTTGCTCAAGCACGATTAAGTCCTCCAACTTACGCACAAATAGCCAGTGAGGCTGCTCTAGAAACACCGCAAAGTTATTTTGATGAAGTAAAGGAAATGTACATCAATAGACGAGATATATTAATTGCAGAGTTAAATAAAATTGATGGTGTTAAAATAGCTACGCCTAAAGGAGCGTTTTATTGTATTGCAGAATTACCTATTAAAAATGCTGATCGTTTTGCACAATGGCTTTTAGAATCTTTCGACGTTGATAACGAAACAGTTATGGTAGCCCCTGCCAGCGGTTTTTATTCTACCGAAGGTATAGGAGCAAACCAAATAAGAATTGCTTACGTACTTAACAAAGAAAGCTTGGTAAAAGCGGCTAACATTTTAAAAGAAGCATTAAAAGTTTACAAAGACTAGTGCATATTAAACAAAATATATCCTTAAAACCATACAATACATTTGGTATTGATGTCAATGCCAAATTTTTCGTTTCAGTTTCTAGTATTGATGAATTAAAACAGGTTTTAGCGCTTCAAGATTTTCCTAATAAATTAATACTTGGTGGTGGTAGTAACATGCTGCTTACAAAAGATTTTAACGGACTGGTATTACATATAAATTTAAAGGGAATTAAAATAATTTCTGAAACCTCCCAATATGTAATTGTTAAGGCCAATGCTGGTGAAAATTGGCATAAATTTGTGCTTTGGTGTTTGGATAATAATTTTGGAGGTATAGAGAACTTATCGTTTATACCGGGTAATGTTGGAACGGCTCCCATTCAAAATATTGGAGCTTACGGTGTTGAGCTTAAAGATACGTTTGTGTCTTGTGAGGCCATGAATTTACAAGATCAGTCAATCAAAACTTTTACTAAATCAGATTGTAATTTTGGGTACAGAAGTTCTATTTTTAAAACCGAAGCCAAAGAAAAGTATGTTATTACAAGTGTAGATTTTCGATTAACTAAACAAAATCATACACTCAATACTAATTATGGAGCTATAACATCAGAATTACATAACATGGGCGTTAAACACCCAACTATAAAAGATGTTTCAAATGCCATTATAGCTATTCGCGAAAGGAAATTGCCAAACCCCAAGGAAATTGGTAATAGTGGTAGTTTCTTTAAAAACCCAGTCATATCAAAAGAATTATATGCAACTCTGCAAGAAAATTTTTGTGATATCCCAAGTTACCCTGTTTCAGAAAAAGAAGTAAAGGTTCCTGCCGGTTGGCTTATAGAAAAAGCAGGTTTTAAAGGTAAACGTTTTGATGATTATGGTGTTCATAAAAATCAAGCTTTAGTTCTGGTGAACTACGGAAATGCTAAAGGAGAAGATATTTTAAAATTCTCAAAATTAATACAAAAGACCATAAAGAGACTATTCAATATTACTATTGAAGCTGAAGTAAATATCTTATAATCTGTTATAAATTTCTAACTTTAGTATTATATTCACAGTTTAAAATAAACTTACCTTGATAGCACCCATTGAAAAAGAAATAGTAAAACTGCTAGAATTAGGCGATAAGAAGGCAATTTCTTTGCTTTATGAGAATTATGCAGATGCTCTGTACGGCGTTATAAAAAAGGTGATTATTGATGATGAAACTGCACAAGATGTACTTCAAGAGAGTTTTGTGAAAATTTGGAGATACGCCAAGAAATATGACGCTACTAAGGCTAAGTTATTTACTTGGTTATACAGAATTGCATACAATACTGCTATTGATAAGGTAAGATCATTAAAAAATAAAAGTGGAAAGGAAGTCCAGATTGAGACTTCTGTCGTATATACATTTACAGCAGATAGTATAAATCAAGACGTTTTAGATATAAAAAAACATCTAAGAACCCTTGATGAAAAATATCAAATTGTTATTAATGCACTCTTTTTTGAGGGCATGACCCAACAAGAAGCTAGCGATGAATTAGATATTCCGTTAGGAACCATAAAATCGAGGTTAAAAATTGGATTACGTGAATTAAAAAAGATTTACAATCCTCAATAAACAAAGTCATGAATGAGAAAATAACTACTTTTTTAAATTCTGGCCTTTTAGAAAAATATCTAATAGGTGACACTAATTCTGCAGAAACAGAAATGGTTGAAACTTATATTTTAAAATATCCAGAAGTACAGAATGCATATAACACTTTACAGTATAATTTAGAGATTATAGCCAAAAGTAATGCTGTTGAAGCTCCTAAACATATTTTAAATAATGTTTTAGAAGAGTTGGATGACGCTCCAGTTGTAAGAATGAATAGCTATAAAAAATATCAAAAATGGTACAAGTTTAGTGTTGCGGCAAGTGTTGCGGCATTAATTTTTGCTGGAACAGCATATCTTTTCTATAACCAAAACCAAAAATTAGCTGAAGAAAATCAAGTGGTTGTTGATGAAATTTTTGATTTGAGAAGTGATATAGCTCAAAACAACAAAATGCTTGATAATGTGATGCGTCAATTATTAAAACTCAATAATCCTGAAACTGCAAAATACATAATTAATGGTAATGAAAGAGCCAAAGATCTTAAAACGGTTGCATACATAAATCCTAAAGAGAAAACCTCTATGATTGATGTAGTATCATTACCAGAATTACCAGAAGAGCAATGTTATCAAATTTGGGCAGAACTACAAGGCAAAATGGTTAGCCTTGGTATTTTGAATGAAGCTGACAGGCAGTTGATAAATATTCCTTATGCCGAAGACGCTTTAGCCTTAAATATTACTATAGAGCCCAAAGGTGGCAATGAAATAGCCTCATTAGAAAATAAAGTAGCAGAAGTTAGTCTGCAATAAACCATAAATTTTCCATTCAAAAAAGCCTCGTTTTTACTTAAGAAGCGAGGCTTTTTTTATGTATTTCATAAAAGTCATTCTTTATCAAATAAAGCTTTATGAATAATTCCCGCAACAATAGCCCCAGCAATTGGTGCTAACCAAAATAACCATAATTGAGCAGTATATTCACTACCCGCAAATAATGCTTGACTTGTAGAACGCGCAGGATTAACCGAAGTATTGGTTATAGGGATACTAATTAAATGTATTAATGTTAGCCCTAAACCAATAGCTATTGGCGCAAATCCTTTTGGTGCTCTTTCATTAGTACTACCTAAGATAATTAAAAGAAAGAAGGCCGTTAATAAAAATTCTGCAATTAATGCAGCCGTTATAGAATACCCATCTGGTGATAAATCTCCAAAACCATTAGCTGCAAAACCTCCAACAGATTCGAAACCTGCTTTATTTGTTATTATTAAATATAAACATGCTGCAGCTGCTAGCGCTCCTATTAACTGAGCAATGATATAACCTAGTAAATATTTAGCTTCAAACTTCCCACCTGCCCAAAGACCAAAAGAAACCGCTGGATTAAAATGTCCTCCAGAAATATGACCAACAGCATATGCCATTGTTAATACGGTTAAACCAAACGCCAGTGCCACACCAGCAAATCCAATTCCTAATTCTGGAAATGCAGCGGCAAAAATAGCACTACCACATCCACCAAAAACAAGCCAAAATGTTCCGAAAAATTCAGCAAATAGTTGTTTCATGATTATATTTTAATTGGTTAATATTTGAAGATACAATTTTTTTATACATACAATAATAAAGAATTAGTCACAAATAACTTCACTATTAAATAATTGATAAAAGTATTACCTTTGCACAAAATAATTCGGATGAAACTTTTTTTAATTACAATTCTTATTTTAGGGCTTGCTATTGCAGGAATAGCTATTAAAATTTGGGCAAAAAAGGATGGTAAATTTGCAGGTACCTGTGCAAGCCAGAACCCAATATTAAATAAAGAAGGAGAAACTTGTGGCTTTTGCGGTAGAACTCCCGATCAATATGCCGACTGCAATGAACCTCAACACATATAATCCTTTATGAGCGTACTTGATTTTATTTACTATGCATTTATTGGTGTAGTTTGTATTCAAGTAATAATTTACATTATACTCTTCGGTAGTTTTTCATTTTCAAAACAAAAAAAACAATCGGTAAAAAAAATTGCCGTTTCAGTAATAATTTGTGCTAAAAATGAAGCAAAAAACTTAAAAACTTTATTGCCTTCCATTGTTACACAAGAGTACTCAGATTTTGAAATTGTACTTATTAACGATGCTTCTAATGATAGAACCTTAAAGGTTATGGAAACATTCAAAAAAAAGTATGACAACATTAAAATAGTTGATGTAAAAAATGTGGAGGCCTTTTGGGGTAATAAAAAATACGCCTTAACACTGGGTATTAAAGCTTCTAAAAATGATTATCTTTTATTCACTGATGCTGATTGTAAACCTGTTTCAAAATACTGGATAAAAGAAATGACCGCTCATTTTAGCAATAAGAAAACTATTGTATTAGGTTATGGTGCCTATTCAAAAATTAAAAACTCGTTACTTAATAAGCTAGTTAGATTTGAAACTTTGGTAACTGCAATTCAATACTTTTCTTTTGCTAAATTGGGTATACCATATATGGGTGTTGGTAGAAATTTGGCTTATGCTAAAAAAGAGTTTTTTGATGCCAACGGATTTATAAATCATATTCAAGTGCGTTCTGGTGATGACGATTTGTTTATTAACCAAGTGGCTTCTAAAACAAATACAGCCATTTGCTACTCAAAAAATAGTTTTACAAAGTCTGTCCCTAAAACTACATTTAAAGACTGGTTTAAGCAGAAGAGACGGCATGTTTCTACAGCAAAGCACTATAGATTAATGCATAAATTATTATTAGGTTTTATTTATACCTCTACATTACTATTTTGGGTGTTGGCCTTAATTTTGTTACCTACGTTATTCAATTGGGTCATTGTGGTAGCTCTGTTTTTATCTAGAATTATTGTCCAATATTTAGTTTATGGTTTTTCAGCCAGAAAATTGGATGAGAAAGACATTCTTTGGATATTACCTTTTTTAGAAGTTTTTTTAATTTTTACGCAATTCGTTATATTTATGAATAATCTTATTTCAAAACCTAACCATTGGAAATAAACGAAGCTATTAAGCGCGCCAGAGAAAACGACCAAAAGGCGTTTAATTTCTTACTAGATACTTTTTGGGATGATGTATATGGGTTTCAGTTAAAACGAATTGAAAATGAAAATGATGCTGAAGATATTACCATTCAAACATTTTCTAGAGCTTTTGATAGAATTGAAACCTTTGATGATTCATACAAATTCAAAACGTGGTTAATTACCATTTCAAAAAACATTCATATTGATTTATTGCGAAAAGAGAAAAAAACTATTAGGCAAACCATTACGAATGATGAAAAGTCAGTGCTTCAAATTCTAGATGAATCTCCTTCTGCAGAAGATAAATTAATTTCAGAACAGCACCTGGTAAAGCTTTTGCGCGATATAAAAAAACTAAAGCCACATTATCAGAAAGTAATAAATCTACGTTATTTTCAAGAATTGAGTTATAAAGAAATTTCAGATGAACTCAATGAGCCCATTAATAATGTAAAAGTTAAGTTGTTACGAGCTAAAAAATTACTAGCTGAGATTATTCAGAAATCAAAATGATTGCCAAACTAAAAAACTTAGGTCCCGGATTATTATTTGCTGGAGCAGCCATTGGGGTGTCACATCTAGTGCAATCTACAAGAGCTGGTGCTGATTTTGGCCTAGGTTTACTATGGGCCTTGTTATTAGCCAACTTATTTAAATATCCATTTTTTCAATACGGCCCAAGATATGCGGCAGCAACAGGAGAAAGTTTGTTAGATGGTTATAAAAAAATGGGGAAAGGAGTTTTGGCAGCATATTTTATACTAACATTTGCCACCATGTTTACCATTCAAACCGCGGTAACCATTGTTACTGCAGGTTTAGCCACTTCAATCTTTGGGAATTTAGGTTTCAATCCCGTTTTAGCTGTAAAAATATGGACAGTAATTGTGTTAATTGTTTGCTTAGGGTTACTCGTTATTGGAAAATATAAGTTTTTAGATAATTTAATAAAACTCATCATTATTTTGTTATCTATTAGTACAGTTTCTGCTGTAGCTATGGCGCTTTACGGAAATAACACTGGTATTTCACTAGTGCAAGTTTTGCCCAAAGAAACAACTCAAATTGCATTTTTAATCGCTTTTATGGGTTGGATGCCAGCACCATTAGATATATCAATTTGGCATTCATTATGGGCCGTTGAAAAGCAAAAAGGAGATAAAAAGTATCAATCTAAAACGGCTTTGTTCGACTTTAACATAGGTTACATTGGTACTATAATTTTGGGAATTGGTTTTGTGTTGTTAGGCTGTCTAGTCATGTTCGGGAGTGGTGAAACATTTAGTAATTCAGCAGGAGGATTCTCAAGTCAGCTAATACAAATGTATACTACAAGCTTGGGTGATTGGGCCTATATAATTATTGGTATTGCTGCATTTACCACCATGTTTAGTACAACACTTACTTGTTTAGATGCCTCACCAAGAGCTATGGATAGAACTCTGGAACTTTTATTTAGTAAAGATTACACACATGGATATTTAGCATGGATTCTTCTTTTAGTTTTAGGAACTGTTTGTATTTTTTTCTTCTTTGCATCAGAAATGGGTTTATTAATTGAGATTGCTACCATTCTTTCTTTTATAACAGCACCCTTTTATGCCATAATCAATTATAAATTAATTTCTGGAAAACATACACCAAAGCAATGGCGTCCTAATAAAAAACTGCACATATTAAGTTGGAGTGGTATTATCTTTTTAATAGGATTTAGTATTTGGTATCTCTCAACTTTTTAAAAGAATACTTTGTATCTTTGCATTTCATTTTTTGACTATGCAAAAGGAAAGCGCATCTAATATTTTACCTGAAAGAAAGCCTAAACCAAAATGGTTACGTGTAAAACTCCCAACGGGTAAAAAATACACAGAATTAAGAGGGCTAGTTGATAAATACAAATTAAATACAATCTGCACTTCAGGAAGTTGCCCTAACATGGGCGAATGTTGGGGTGAAGGAACAGCTACCTTTATGATTTTGGGTAATATTTGTACACGTTCTTGTGGCTTTTGTGGAGTTAAAACCGGAAGACCAGAATCTGTAGATTGGGACGAGCCCGAAAAGGTAGCACGTTCAATAAAAATCATGAATATAAAGCATGCTGTCTTAACAAGTGTTGATAGAGATGATTTAAAGGATATGGGAAGTATCATGTGGGCTGAAACCGTTAAAGCGGTAAGAAGAATGAATCCTGAAACTACACTGGAGACCCTAATACCAGATTTTCAAGGTATAGAACAGCATATTGATAGAATTGTAGATGTTGCACCAGAAGTAGTATCTCATAATATTGAAACGGTGAGACGATTAACTAGAGAAGTTAGAATTCAAGCGCAATATGATAGAAGCTTAGGGGTTCTTAAATATTTAAAACAGGCCGGACAGAGACGTGCCAAATCTGGCATCATGCTTGGCTTGGGAGAAACTAGAGAGGAAGTAATAGAAACGCTTCATGATTTAAAAGATAACGACGTGGATGTAGTTACCATTGGTCAATATTTACAGCCGAGTAAAAAGCATTTACCAGTTAAACAATTTATTAATCCAGATCAGTTTAAAGAATACGAAGAAATTGGTTTAAAACTGGGGTTTCGCCACGTAGAAAGTAGTGCATTAGTACGATCTTCTTATAGAGCACAAAAACATATTCATTAAAATGATTACGGTTGCCATTAATGGTTTTGGTAGAATTGGTAGGCGTGTTTTTAGATTACTTCAAGATTATAAAAACATAAAAGTTGTTGCTATAAATGATTTGGCTGATGCCAAAACATTAAGTCATTTACTTAAATACGATAGTGTTCATGGGCTTTTTAATGGCATAATTACTTCTGATTATAATCACATTGTTGTTAATGATGAAAAGATTTCTCTTTTAAACCAAAAACACCCAAAAGATATTGATTGGTCTCCTTTTAATGTTGATTTTGTTATTGAATCTACTGGAAAGTTCAAAACAAAATCAGACTTAAATTATCATTTAATAAACGGTGCGAAACAGGTTGTTTTAAGTGTTCCTCCTCTTGAGGATGATATAAAGACCATTGTTTTAGGGGTTAATGATGAGAGTCTTGATGGCTCAGAGACAGTTATTTCAAACGCCTCATGTACTACTAACAATGCAGCACCTATGATTGATATTGTCAATAAACTTTGTGGTATTAATCAAGCCTATATTACAACGGTACATTCTTATACTACAGATCAAAGCTTACACGATCAGCCCCATAGAGATTTACGAAGGTCTCGTGCAGCAGGACAATCTATTGTTCCAACAACCACTGGTGCCGCCAAGGCTCTAACAAAAATTTTTCCTGAACTATCTAATGTTATTGGAGGCTGTGGGATTAGAGTTCCTGTAATTAATGGATCGTTAACTGATATTACATTCAATGTTAAAAGAACAGTTTCAATTCAGGATATTAACAATGCCTTTAAAGAGGCTGCCCAAAACAGTTATAAGAATATTTTAGAATACACTGAAGACCCCATTGTATCTATAGATATTATTGGTAATACACATTCTTGTATATTTGATTCTCAAATGACTTCTGTAATAGGAAATATGGTAAAAATTATTGGTTGGTACGATAATGAAACAGGATATTCTAAAAGAATCATTGATTTATTATGTAATTTATCGATAAAAAAGTGTGTTTAATCGATAAAATAATTATATTTGTTGGTATTATTGAATTAAAATGTCCCGAATAAAACGATATATCTTAACATTTACTTTGTTATTTAGTGTCTTGGTATGGTCTCAAAAAACCATGGAAGATGATCCTGAGATTCAACAAAATAGTATAGATTTTCGCATTGAACAATCCCAAAATGCTCTGGAAAAATTCGATTATCAAGAAGCTCAAAAGCAGCTTGATGAAGCTTTAAGTCTGGCTCAAAAGACAGATAATAAAAAGAGTATTGGTATCATTCATGCAAGAAAAGGTAAACTTCAGCTTATTATTGAAGAGGTGGATAACGCAATAACTTCATTAAGAAAAGCCATAAAGATTCAAACCGAAACTAATGATAATGTTAATTTAGCTTACTCATATAAAACCTTTGGTGAAGTATTCATTGCTAAAGAAGATTATTTCCAAGCTTCAGATTATTTTAAATCTGCGAAAACCCTTTTTGAACAAGAAGAGTTAGATGAAGGCATTGCAGAAACTCTCTTATTAGAAGGTAAAACCTTTATGTTATTAAAAAACTTTAGGAAAGCCAGATCTATATTAGAGCAAGCTTCTGCTTTAGCAAAAAAAACTGGGTTGCTAAAAACCCAAAGTGAAGCCTTTGTAAATCAAGGCTTGGTATATCATAAGTTAGGAGACAAAGAAAAAGCTATAGAGTTATCTGAACAAGGTTTAATAATTGCAAAACAAAACAACTTCACCTCTATTTTAAATAATGCCTATTTAGTATTAAGCGAATTACATAATAATTTTGGTAACTATCAACTCTCTAGAGATTACTTGAAGAGTCATTTAACACTATCAGACTCCATAAGAAACTTAACAAGGCTAAGTTATACAAAAGACCAAGAAACAGAGTTTCTTTTAAATAAGGCCAATGAGGAAATTAAATTATTAAAAGAAAAAGCTCAGGAAGAAAAAGAGGATGATGGTGTAAGAAATTTAATTTCAATTTTAAGTGTAGCCTTAATTACCATTCTATCACTTTTAACTTTATCGCTATATAAAAACAACAACATAAGGTTAAAATCCAATAATATGCTTCACAAAAAAAACAGTGAACTTATTGTTGCAAAAGAAAAGGCTGAATTAGCATCCAAAACAAAAGCTAATTTTCTGTCTACAGTAACACACGAGCTGCGCACACCACTCTATGCAGTTACTGGCCTAAGTAATATGTTATTAGAAGAAGACCCTAAACCTTCTCAAATTCAACATTTAAAATCATTAAAATTTTCTGGAGACTACCTATTAACATTCATTAATGACATTCTTCAAATTAATAAAATTGAAGCCAATAAAGTTGATTTAGAACCAGAACCTTTCAATCTTAAGAAAAAAATAAACAATATTATTTTAGCTTTAAATAATTCAGCAGAAGATAATAATGTTAAAATTCATTTTGAGTTTGATAAAGATCTGCCAGAAAACTTTATAGCAGATCAAATTAAGATATCTCAGATTTTAATCAATTTAATTGGCAACTCTATCAAGTTTACAAAGGATGGTGATATTTGGATTCGGATATACAAACTAGAAGTAAAAGACAATATTTACAAAGTTAGATTTGAAGTTGAAGATAATGGTATTGGTATTAGTCAAGAAAAACAAGACAAAATGTTTGAAAGCTTCTCTCAGGGGTCAATTCAAATAAATAGAAAGTATGGTGGTACCGGATTAGGCCTTTCCATTGTTAAAGGGCTTATAGATATTCTAAAAGGTGAGATTCATGTAAAAAGTGAATTAGAAAAAGGGACTACTTTCTTCTTTGAAATACCAATGGAGTACACTACTGTTAAAGAAGCTACTGAAGCTAAGGTGTCTTATTTTGACAAAGAAACTAATAAATTAGATTTAACCAACGTTAAGATTTTAGTCGTTGAGGATAATAAAATCAATCAAATGATTACCAAAAAGATTCTTACTAAAATGAATCTAAAATGTGATATTATTGATAATGGAACTGACGCGGTAGATATGATTAAAACTAACAATTATAATATTATATTAATGGATATTCACATGCCTGGTATAAGCGGTATTGAGGCCACTAAAATTGTTAGAACTTTTGATAAAGAACTAACCATTTTTGCCTTAACGGCTGTAACTATTGAGGATAAAATGCATGAGTTTGAAGAGGCTGGATTTACAGATATTATCCCCAAACCTTTTAAGCAAGAGGAGTTTGAGAAAAAACTATATAATGCCTTAATTTCTAAAGAAGAGCAATCGGCTTAATTTTTTAAATAACCCTTTATCGCTTTATTAAAAGAAGCTTCCTTGTCAATAACTACTTCTATAGGTAAATAGTACAATTTACTTTTCAAAGATTCGTATTGTTTTAAACGCATAAAATCCTTTTCTGTAGTTATAATTAGCGCTTTATCAATAAGATTGTCAATATCGTTTTGAGTAAAAGTATAATGGTCTTTAAAATTTAAGTGCTCAAAATCTAGGTGTTGATCTTTTAAAAATTTCACCAATGGTTTTGCATTTGCAATTCCTGTAACCAAAGTAAATTTATGTAACTCATTAATTTTCTTAAAGTCAGTTTCAGAAAAAACATTATTAGAATATTTTATAGAACTAAAAAACACTTGCTGATGTTTTTTGGGTTTTATTTTCTTTATAATAGTCAGTTTTTTTTCAGTATTTAAATCATCTGGACATTTGGTTACAATGATGACATCAGCTCGTTTTGCACCACTTTTAGGTTCGCGTAAATTCCCAGTTGGTAAGGTGAAATCATTAAAATACGGGTTAGTATATGTCGTTAGTAAAATATTTAAGCCAGCCTTAATTTTTCTATGCTGAAATGCATCGTCCAACAAGATAACTTCTGGTGAATTTTCAATTGATTTAAGATTTATAATACCATTGTTTCTATCGGCATCAACAGCAACCATAACATCATTTTTGAACTTACTATAAAACTGGAAAGGTTCGTCCCCTATAGTTTCAACATTAGAATCTTTATTGGCTAATTGAAAACCATCAGTCACTCGCTTGTAACCTCGACTCAAGGTTGCTACTCTATAGTCTTTTTTCAACAAATTAATCAAGTATTCTATCATTGGGGTTTTCCCAGTGCCACCAACACTTAAATTTCCTACGCAAATAACAGGAAATGCATAAGAACTTGATTTTTTTACACCCCAATCATATAGCTTATTTCTTACCCAAGTGACAAAATGGTACAACGGAACAAATGGGAAAAGGATGTTTCTAATTAAATTCATTACAGCAAAGTAAATATTTTATATTTGTTTAATAATCAAATCCAGTAAATATTATGATTATTCAAGATGTCATTAATCATTTAGAGGAATTAGCCCCATTAGCTTACGCCGAAGATTTTGATAACGTTGGACTTTTGGTAGGTGATAAAAATCAAAAGCTAACCGGAGTTTTAGTTACTTTAGATACGCTAGAAAGTGTAGTAGATGAGGCTATTTCACAAAACTGCAACCTGATAGTAAGTTTCCATCCTATTATCTTTAAAGGACTAAAAAAAATAACGGGTAAGACCTACGTTGAGCGAGTGGTTCTCAAAGCTATTAAGAACAAGATTGCTATTTATGCAATTCATACTGCCTTAGACAATGCTTTACAAGGGGTTAATGATATGATATGTAAACAACTTGGTTTGGTGAACAGAAAAATTTTAATTCCGCAATCTGAAACCATAAAAAAATTAACAACATATGTTCCACAAAATGAAGCAGAACATTTACGAACTGCTTTATTTAATGCAGGTGCAGGCAACATAGGAAATTATAGTAATTGCAGTTTTAATGTTGATGGAATTGGAACCTATCAAGGAAATGAGAATTCTAACCCTACACTGGGTGAAAAGGGTAAAACTCATCATGAGACAGAAATACAAGTGTCTGTTATTTTTTCAAAACATTTAGAGTCTGATATCATAAAAACACTGATTGATACACATAGTTATGAAGAAGTTGCCTACGAAGTGGTTACTATAGAAAATAAGAACCAAAATATTGGTATGGGAATGATTGGAGAATTTAAAGACCCTATGAATGAAGGAGACTTCTTAGCTTATTTAAAGTCACGGATGAAAACAGGGTGCATCAGACACTCATCGTTTTTAAATAAATCTATTAAAAAAGTAGCTGTGTTAGGTGGTTCAGGGAGTTTTGCTATAAACGCAGCAAAAACTGCTGGTGCAGATGCATATGTAACCGCAGACTTAAAGTATCACGACTTTTTTATGGCAGAAAATACCATATTTTTAGCAGATATTGGACATTACGAAAGTGAACAATTCACAAAAAATCTTTTAGTGACGTATCTTACAAAAAAAATTACTAATTTTGCAGTCGTTTTATCAAACACCAATACCAATCCCGTTAAGTATTTTTAAAGTATGGCTAAAAAGAAAGAAGTAACTGTAGAAGAGCGCTTAAGAGCTTTATACGATTTACAACTTATAGATTCTCGTATAGACGAGATTAGAAATGTAAGAGGTGAACTTCCTTTAGAAGTTCGAGATTTAGAAGATGAAGTAGCTGGGTTAAACATCAGACTAGAAAAACTTGTTGCAAGTTTAGAGGTAATAGATAACGATATTAATGCTAAGAAAAATCTTATTGAAGAGTCTAAAGCTTTAATAAAGAAGTACAACGAACAACAAAAAAATGTTAGAAATAACAGAGAATACAATTCTTTATCAAAAGAAATTGAGTTTCAAGAGTTAGAGATTGAGCTAGCTGAAAAACACATAAAAGAGTTTAAGGCTCAAATTGAACAGAAAAAAGAAGTTATTTCTGAAACTAAAGAACGTTTAAAAGAACGTGAAACTCATTTGAAACATAAAAAGGGTGAGTTAGATGCTATTTTAGCTGAAACAGAAAAAGAAGAGCAAGCACTTATTGAGAAATCTGAGGCATACAAAGATCAAATAGAAGACCGTTTAGTAGCTGCTTATACTAGAATTAGAAGTAGTGTTAAAAATGGTTTAGCGGTTGTTCCTATTGAAAGAGGAGCTTCTGGAGGTTCTTTTTTCACCATCCCACCACAAGTACAAGTTGAAATTGCATCCCGTAAAAAAGTAATAACAGATGAGCACAGTGGAAGAATTTTAGTAGACGCTGTTCTTGCCGAAGAACAAAAAGAAAAAATGGAAAAATTGTTTGCTAAACTATAGTTCTATTTTAGGTAAATATATAGAAAGCCTTTACTTTAAGAATGTAAAGGCTTTTTTTATTTTAAAAAGTTAAGGTTTTATATTTTTATACGTCTCAATAATAAAACTCTATGAAAAATATCTTTACTCTTTTATTTATCACTTTATTGTTCAGTTGTCAGAACTCAGCACAATCAAAACAACAAAAAGAAAGTATCAAAAATGCTAAAGCTATTGAAGTCCCTATAGAGAATGGAAAAGCTAAAGCCTATTTTGCAAGCGGTTGTTTTTGGTGTGTTGAAGCTATCTATGAAAGCATTAAAGGTGTAGACGAGGTTATTAATGGATATTCTGGTGGATATACCCAAAACCCAACCTATGAAGCCAGTAACACGGGACGCACAGGTCATGCCGAAGCAGTTGAAGTTATTTATGACCCAAAAGTTGTAAACTTTGAAATCTTGGTTGATGTATATTTTGCCTCGCAAAACCCAACACAGGTTAATGGTCAAGGTCCAGATCACGGCTCACAATACCGTTCCATAATTTTTTATCAAAACGACGAGCAAAAGCAAATCATTTTAGAAAAAAAAGCAGCTTTAGCTAAACAGTTAAAAGCAAAAATTGCAGCCGAGGTATATCCTTTTCAAAAGTTCTGGATTGCTGAAGATTATCACCAAAACTATGAAAGACTACACCCCAATCATCCATATATTCAACGTATTTCCATTCCGAGGTTGAATAAATTCAAGTCTAAATTTCCTGAGAAATATTTAAAAGAAACACATTAAAGTGATGTGCTCTCATTAATATACATACTAACTACTAAATAGAATACGCTAAAGCTTTGCTTAATTATTTCAAAAATGGTGGATATGAATTATCCTTAGTTTTTATATAACTAAGTTAATTATCTTTGTTAAAACTTCAGTTCATGAAAAAATCAGTATTCGCTTTATGTTTCTTAGTGCTTTGTTGCTCTTGCAAACAAGGAGATGCAAAAACTAAAGAAACGTTAGAATTAACGATTGCCGAACAAATAGCTAACGCCCATGGCTTTGAAAATTGGGATAAGGTTAAAGAAATTCAATTTAAATTTGGAAAAAATCGACTTTGGAATTGGAATCCAAAAACCGATAACGTAAGACTCACTACAGACACCGACACTATAGTTTATAACAGAAAATTTATAGACAGTACTTATTTAAAAGCAGACCGTGCATTTATTAATGATAAATTTTGGTTGTTAATTCCTTTTCAATTGGTTTGGGACGCTTCAGCTTCTATCTCAAAACCAATGCAAAAATTAGCTCCAATTAGCAAAAACATCATGAACAAAATTACTATTACCTATCCACCAGAAGGCGGTTATACACCTGGAGATGCTTACGATATATATTTTGACAAAGACCTAATTATAAAAGAGTGGGTGTTTAGAAAAGGTAACAAACCTGAACCCTCTTTAATTAATACTTTTGAAAACTACCAAGATTTTAAAGGCATTAAACTAGCTTTAGATCATAAAAAAGCTAATGACAAAGGAGGTGTAAAATTCACAAATGTAAAAGTGAAGTTTTAAAATAAAAAACATGTTAATTAAACATTGTGCTCTTTAGCTATGGTTTTATTCATTTTTTCTAGCCATTTAAGTTGCTCTTTTATTTCTTTACTTCGCTTTTTTAGCTTATCAAATTTTGCAGCTCTAAGTTCTTCCTTCTTAACCTTTTCCTGACGTTCAATTTCTGCTCTTTTTTCTTCTAGTTTTTTAAGCTTTTTGTTTTTGATTTTTTCAAAATACACAAAAATATAAGCATATATATACATACTTAAAAAAAGCAATGCAACTATACTCAAAATAAGCCAACCATTCATCATATTCATAATTCAAAAGTTTTAATATTAATAGTTTAGTTAGTGTAAACTTAAAGAAAAGACAATTACTTTTAAAAATTCTAAGTTAAATAACTCAAAAACAAGACAAAGGATAAAAAACTGAAATAATCATCGACGAGCGGTTAAATATCCTTTATGTCTTCATACAATCCTTCTAATTTCCACTCTTGTAAGTACAGAAGGTTGATATTTCATCTCATATATTATAAAAAAGTTGGGGTAGATCTAAAAAATATTACCACTTACCTTCTCCATGTTTCTTGAATACCACTTGAGATGAAGGCTCAATTATTTGGAGTCAATCAAATATATAAATTTTTAAACAATACTAAAAATGAAGCAACTAGTCCATTATTTGAATAAAATCATAAAAAAAGCTCTCAAAATTGAGAGCTTTCTTTATTTAACAAGTTTAAAACCTTTTTCCTTCCATTTTAAAATACCACCTTCAAGATCATACACTTTTTTAAAACCTAATTCTTGAAGTATTTTACTAGTTTTACCACTTCTTCCCCCACTTCTGCAATACAATAAGAGTGTTTTATTTGGGTCTAGTTTTGTAATTTCTTCTTTAAATGTCTCTGAGTAAAAATCTATATTGTTTGCATTTTTAATATGTCCCTCTTCAAACTCTTTTGGCGTTCTAACATCAATTAATTGAATGGTTTTATCTTTAAGAAGCATCGTTTTCATCTTATCAGCAGAAATGAGTGCTTTATTTTGTGCCGTACTATTACATGCTATAAAAGTTGTAAAAACTAAAAAACCAAAAATTAAAAAATGTTTCATAATTTTAATACATATCGACTACATCACCTGTCCAATTTAACATACCTCCTTCAAGATTATAAGCGTTATCAAACCCTAACTCTTCCATAATTAGGCAAGCTTTATGGCTTCTGTTACCTGAGCGACAATACACATAATAATTTTTACTCTTATCAAGCTCGTCAACTTTATCTAGAAATTCTTCACCTAGGTAAAAATCTATATGAATAGCATTTGGAATTATGCCATCTGCAACTTCGGCTTCTGTTCTTACATCTAAGATAACCGCATTATCATCAGTAGCCAATTGTTCTGCCCACTCTTCTTGTGTTAAATCTTCCATTTAAAAAATTGAATTAATTATAAATGCAAAGTTAGTGCTTAAATAATTTACAGACGAAAAAAATCTGAAGCATTACAATTCAGATTTAATAAATTTACTTGAACTATCTATTAAATTTTTATGGTACATCCAATAGCTTTAGTCTCTTTTTGTGGCACCTCGTTTCCTTCAATTAAAGCATCTACCGCGTTTTCAACATACTTTGTATTTACTGCAGAGACATCTTTATAATTATCATCAATAGCTCCAATATATTGAACAACTAAACCACTTTCTGTTTTGTCTAGCACAAAAATATGCGGTGTTTTTGTTGCTCCAAACTTCGGAAAAACTTCTTGTTTAGCATCAATTAAATAAGGAAAAGTAAAGCCTTTACTTTTTGCTCTTTCTTTCATAGCATCCATACTATCTCCAGGTTTTACAGATGTGTTATTGGGCATAATGGCAATTACTGGATAACCTTTGGGTGCATACTTTTTGTCTAATGCAATAATCCTATCTTCATACATGACTGCATAGGGACATGTATTACAGGTAAACGTAACAATGAACCCTTTAGCGTCATTATAATCAGACAAAGACACCATTTTGCCATCAACATTTTCAAGTGAAAAATCTTCGGCTATATCACCAATTTTATAACCCTCTCCCAAATTGTTTTCAGGAATGGTAAATGCTCCAATAAGTAGCACCAAGCACGCTACAGCGATTAACTTAATTGTTTTGCTCATTTTTATTTTAATTTAAAAATTCCTTTAATACTTCCTCTAACTCATTATACGTAAATGATTGCTCATAAAACTGTCGTTTGTTATCTTTATATATAATGGTTGCTGGTATTGAACCAGACCAATCTTTATTTACTTTTGGAATCCAACTATTGGAATCTACATCATCTAAAACCACAATTTTAGATTTCAGATCTCGCTCTTTAATAAACGGCTTGAGTTTAGATTCATATTGATGCGGAAAATCTAAACTCACCAGAATAACTTCAACATTTTTATCTTTATAGTTGGCATATAAATCTTCAAAATAAGGCAACTCTTTAACACAAGGAGCACACCATGTAGCCCAAAAGTTAATCACATAAATAGTATTATCTTCTTTATATAAAATTGGTTCTAAACGCTCAAAATCGTAAATTTCTAGTTCAGTCTTCTGTTCAGCATTATCTAAAACTTTTGCATTCTTTTTGTTAAAACAGCTAAAAACCAAAAAAGTTACTACTAAAAGTACAATTCTAATAACTGATGATTTCATCAAGTTTATAATTCAATATTATTTGCTTCATAAATTTAACTAATTGACAATATATAATCTTTTATTTAACAATTTTTTAAACATTAGATAATTTTTATATATTTGTATATACAACAATGGTATGGGGATTAAAAAGATTCTTAAAATAAATGCCAATCTTCCAATATCTAAAGAAGTTGTAATAAGCATTATTCATACGACTTGTCTAGTAAATAGCAAGCTAAATGACGTTCTTAAGCCATATGGGGTTTCTTTACAACAGTTTAATGTTCTTAGAATATTAAGAGGCCAAAACCAAAATCCTGTCACACTTTCAACTGTACAAGAAAGAATGATTGCAAAAATGAGTAATACCACAAGGTTAGTTGATAAGCTCGCTAAAAAAGGATATGTTGAAAAGAAAATTAATAAGGATAACAGAAGAAAGATTGATATTTCAATAACCAATGAAGGGTTATTGTTTTTAGAAGAAATAAGTAAATTGATTGATAGCACCGAAAAAGACATTATAAGTTCACTAACTAAAGATGAGGCTTATAATATGATTAGATTATTAGACAAGATTAGGTTAATAGCAAACAAATAATTCTCTTTAAACTAATAATCGTACAAGACTGCCATATAAAATATGGCAGTTTTTTTTAATTTATAATTCAAACTGTTGTATAATTATTTTTTCATTTCTATATTTGACCCATTAGAAATAAAAAATCAATGAACAACATTTTAAATCATACTTGGTGGTGGTGCTTTCGAAACTAAAATTCGTGAAGTAAAATCCTAGTATATTTAAAACTTAAAATATCAAAAAGGCTTGTCATTCACGACAAGCCTTTTTTATGTTAACAATGAAAAAAATCAACCTTTTTACCCATTATAAACGTATTCTAACAGATACCATAACCCCTGTTACGGTATATTATAAGATTAGAGATAAATACCCAAATAGTATTTTACTAGAAAGTGGTGATTATCATAGAAATCATAAGAACTTTTCTTACATCTGTTTTAACCCAATTGCATCTATTAAAATAGAAAATGAGGTTATTGAAAAAACATTTCCTGATAGCTCTTCAACAACATTAAACATAACTAACAATGTTGATGTTGTTGATGAAATTTACAAGTTTACAAAGCAATTTGAAGTATCATCAGAAGAAAAATTTAAGTTTATTAACAACGGAATTTTTGGCTATACAGCTTATGATGCGGTTCGTTATTTTGAGGATATAGAAATAGGCAAAAAGGCAGGCTCAGTTGAAATACCTGATGTTTATTATGCCGTTTATCAAAACATAATTGCTATTAATCATTTTAAAAATGAGGCTTACATATTTGCTCATTGTTTTGAAAGTGTTGATAGTAATATTGATGAAATTGAGACATTAATCAATGTACAAAACTTTGCTTCTTTCAGTTTTAGCTCTAAAGGAAAAATTAAATCTAACCTAACAGATGATGAATTTCTGCAACATGTAGATTATGCAAAAAAACATTGTGCCAGAGGCGATGTTTTTCAATTGGTATTATCTAGAAGTTTTTCTCAAGAATTTACTGGTGATGACTTTAATGTTTACCGTGCTTTAAGAAGCATCAATCCATCTCCTTACCTGTTCTATTTTGATTATGGTGATTTTAAAATCATGGGCAGTTCACCAGAGGCACAGTTAATCGTTAGTAATGGTTTAGCAGAAATTCACCCTATTGCAGGTACCTTTAAAAGAACAGGGGATGATGAAAAGGATGCTATTTTAGCTGATGAATTGGTTAAAGACGAAAAAGAAAATGCAGAACACGTTATGCTTGTTGATTTAGCAAGAAATGACTTAAGTCGTCATGGTAGCCATGTAAAAGTGGAAACCTACAGAGAAGTTCAGTTCTTTTCGCATGTTATTCATTTGGTCAGTAAGGTGACTGGACAAAAGCATGACACCACCTCAACTATGCAGGTGGTTGCAGATACTTTTCCTGCAGGAACATTGAGTGGTGCTCCCAAACACAGAGCTATGCAACTTATTGAGCAATATGAAAAAACAAGTAGAGGTTTTTATGGAGGTGCTATAGGTTTTATGGATTTTGATGGAAACTTCAATCACGCTATTATGATTAGAACATTTTTAAGTAAAGATTATAAACTCAACTGGCAAGCTGGAGCAGGATTAGTATCAAAATCAAATCCTGAAAGTGAAAAACAAGAAGTGTACAATAAATTAGGAGCGTTAAACAAAGCTATTCAATTAGCAGAAGATATTTAGTTATGAAAAAAGTTTTAGTAATTGATAACTATGATAGTTTTACCTATAATTTAGTTCATTATTTAGAAGATTTGAATTGTGATGTTACGGTTTACAGAAATGATAAATTAGAATTGGAAGACGTAGAACCTTTTAATAAAATAGTATTATCACCCGGACCAGGTATACCTGATGAAGCTGGTTTATTAAAAGCTATTATTGAAAAATACGCACCAACTAAAAGTATCTTAGGTGTTTGTTTAGGTCAACAGGCTATTGGTGAAGTATTTGGTGGCTCTTTAGTAAATCTTGATGAAGTCTATCATGGTGTTGCCACGAAAATTGAAATTAGTGTAGATGATGAACCAATTTTTAAAGATCTAGATAAAGAAATTGAAGTTGGTCGATATCACTCTTGGGTTGTTAATGCTGATTTACCAGAAAGTCTAGAAGCTACATCTTTTGATCACAACGGACAAGTGATGTCTTTAAGACACAAATTATATGATGTAAAAGGTGTTCAATATCACCCTGAGTCTGTTTTAACACCACAAGGAAAGAAAATATTAGAAAATTGGGTAAATAGTTAGCTGAAGAAAATATAAATAGTTGAATGAAAAATAAATATAAAGAAAGTCAAGTCCCAATTCAATTCGCAGAATTGATAGCCAAGGCTAAGAATAGATGAAGAAAAGCTCCGAAATCAGGAGAACAAAGTTAGACGCGGAGTTTTATAATCGGTTTTTATCCCGATTTTCGGGATAAAAAATTCCTTGACTTGGATGTCCTTTTTTGATTCGTTTTTTGGACAAACAAAAAATGAATGGGAAATAAAAAAGTGTAATTTAAAATAGATTCCTGCCTTCGCAGGAATGACAACAATGAAAGATATACTCAATAGATTGATAAACCATGAGACCATCTCTACAGAGGAGGCTAAACAGGTTATTTTCAACATATCTAACGATATGTGTAACCCAAGCCAAATTGCATGTTTCCTTTCAGTTTATATGATGCGCAGTATAACCATTGAAGAACTTCAGGGTTTTAGAGATGCCCTTTTAGAATTGTGTGTAGCGGTTGATTTAAAAGACTTTAATGCTATTGATATTGTTGGAACTGGTGGTGATGGAAAAAATACTTTTAACATATCTACTTTATCATCTTTCATAACTGCCGGGGCTGGAGTTAATGTTTCAAAACATGGAAATTATGGGGTCTCTTCAACATCGGGTTCATCTAATGTTATGGAAAAATTAGGGGTTAAGTTTTCAAACAACGAAGACTTCTTGAGACGTTGCTTAGATAAAGCGGGAATCTGTATTTTACATGCTCCGCTTTTTCACCCCGCAATGAAAAACGTTGCACCTATTAGAAGGGAATTAGGCGTTAAGACTTTTTTCAACATGCTAGGACCTATGGTAAACCCTTCATTTCCAAAAAGCCAATCATTAGGAGTTTTTAATTTAGAAGTATTACGTTTATATAACTTTCTATATCAAAATACAGATAAAAATTACAGTATTGTTTATGCTTTAGATGGCTACGATGAAATTTCATTAACAGGAAAGGCTAAAATTGTTTCTAATCACTCAGAAACAATTTTCTCACCTGAAAATTTAGGGCTTAATAAAATCAAGCAAGAAGCCATTTATGGTGGTGATACCATTGAGGATGCAGCTAAAATATTTGTAGATATAATTAGTGGAAAAGGAACCGAAGCCCAAAATAATGTTGTTTGTGCCAATGCTGGTTTAGCTATTGCTACATCTGAGCAAATATCACATAAAGAAGGATTTGAAATGGCTAAAGAGTCTTTATTGTCTGGTAAAGCAAAACAAAGTTTAGACACTTTAATTGAATTGAGTAAATGAATATTTTAGATAAAATAGTACTTGATAAACGTAAGGAGGTTGATTTAAGAAAAGGGTTAATACCCGTTTCCCAACTCGAGCAATCCGTTTTATTTTCAAGAGAAACAGTGTCTCTAGCAGAAAGATTAAAAATTAGTAAATCTGGAATTATTGCAGAACATAAAAGACGTTCCCCTTCAAAATCTATAATCAACAACAGTCTAAATACCCAAGATGTTGCTTCGGGTTATGAAAATGCTGGTGTATGTGGAATGTCCGTTTTAACAGATGGAAAATATTTTGGAGGCTCTTTAGATGATTTATTAACCGCTCGTGCTAGTTGTAATTTACCATTATTGAGAAAAGAGTTCATAATTGATGAGTATCAAATTCTTGAAGCAAGAGCTTATGGAGCTGATGTTATTTTACTAATTGCTGCTATTCTAACCAGAGAAGAAATCAAACAATTATCTGAAATTGCAAAAAGTTTAAATCTTAATGTGCTTTTAGAGGTTCATAACGAAGAAGAATTGCATAAATCTATTATGCCCAGTTTAGATATGCTAGGTGTTAACAATAGAAACCTTAAGACTTTTGAAGTTAGTTTAGAAACCAGTAAATCATTAAGCAGTATCATTCCTAATGATTTCGTTAAAGTATCTGAAAGTGGTATTAGTAATGTAAACGCCATTAAAGAATTACAACCTTATGGATATAAAGGTTTTTTAATTGGAGAAAACTTTATGAAGACAGATAATCCTGGGGCCAGTGCTACAGAATTTATAAAAGAACTAGAGCTATGAAATGAGCCATCAAACTAAAAGGTAATAAACACCAGAGTATTTAATGGCGAATTACATCTGACATAAAAAAATAATAAAATTGATACCGATGAAACTAAAGGTATGTGGAATGAAATATCAAGATAATATTGAGCAAGTTGCTGCAATTCAACCAGATTATCTTGGTTTTATATTTTATGAAAAAACACCTAGGCACTTTAACACTAAAATTCCAAAACTTTCTAGTGATATTAAAAAAACAGGGGTTTTTGTAAATGAGGATTTAAATAAAGTCATTCAAAAAATAAACGAATTTGACTTGCAAGCTGTTCAACTGCATGGCGAGGAAGCACCTTTCTACTGTAACATGCTTAGAACCACAACACTACTTAAAAAACCCGTGGAAGTTATTAAAGTGTTTTCAGTAATGGATGGTTTCAATTTTAAGATTTTGGATGAGTACGAGGCTGTTTGCGACTACTATCTCTTTGATACCAAAGGTAAGCTTCCTGGTGGTAATGGCTATACGTTTGATTGGAGCCTTTTAAACGATTACCCATCAACAAAACTATTCTTTTTAAGTGGTGGCATAGGCATAGATGAAGTAGAAGATATAAGGAAATTCAAGGAAAGTGATGCTTCTAAATATTGCTACGCCTTAGATGTAAATAGTAAATTTGAATTAGAACCTGGTCTTAAAAATATAGGTGTTTTAAGAGAATTTATAAACAAACTGAGCAATAACAAAAAAATGCAAGAATATAACGTAGACGAAAGAGGGTATTACGGTAATTTTGGAGGGGCATTTATCCCTGAAATGTTATATCCTAATGTAGAGGAATTGAGGCAAAATTACCTAAAGATCATGGGAGATCCTGACTTTAAAAAGGAGTTTGATCAACTTTTAAAAGACTATGTTGGTAGGCCTTCCCCTTTATATTTTGCAAAACGACTATCGGAAAATTACAATACTAAAATATATCTTAAACGTGAGGATTTAAACCATACTGGTGCTCATAAAATCAATAATACCATTGGACAAATTTTGATGGCGAAACGTTTAGGAAAAAACAGAATTATAGCTGAAACAGGAGCAGGGCAACATGGGGTTGCTACAGCTACCGTTTGTGCTTTAATGGGGCTAGAATGTATTGTATATATGGGTGAAATTGACATTGCACGACAAGCACCAAATGTAGCTAGAATGAAAATGTTGGGCGCTAAAGTTATTCCTGCTTTATCGGGAAGTCGCACTTTAAAAGATGCTACCAATGAAGCTATTCGCGATTGGATTAACAATCCGGTAAATACGCACTACATAATTGGATCTGCCATAGGACCACATCCCTATCCAGATATGGTTACTAGATTTCAATCGGTAATTTCAGAAGAAATAAAATGGCAATTAAAAGAACAGGAAGGTAGAGAAAACCCAGATTATGTGGCTGCATGTATTGGTGGTGGCAGTAATGCAGCTGGTACCTATTATCATTTTCTGCATGAAGAAAATGTAAAAATTATTGCTGTTGAAGCAGCTGGTCTTGGAGTTGACTCAGGTGAAAGCGCCGCCACGTCTGTATTAGGCAAAGAAGGTATCATTCACGGATGTAAAACCTTATTAATGCAAACAGACGATGGTCAAATTACGGAACCCTATTCAATTTCGGCTGGATTGGATTATCCAGGAGTTGGACCAATGCATGCACATTTATCGAAAACGGGGCGTGCAGAATTTATGTCTATTACCGATAGTGATGCCATGGAAGCTGGGTTAGAACTTTCAAAATTAGAAGGCATCATTCCTGCTATTGAGACCTCCCATGCCTTAGCTATTTTCAAGCATAAAACCTTTAAACAAGAGGATATAGTGGTTATGAGTTTATCAGGACGAGGTGATAAAGACTTACAAAATTATATTGATTACTTTAAAATATAGCGTCATTCTGAACGAAGCGAAGAAATCTCATGAACAGATTGCTTCTTCACTCCGTTCCTCGCAATGACGAAAACAAAACAAAAATGAATCGTATACAAACAAAACTAGAAGAAGACAAAAAACTGCTTTCTATATATTTCACTGCTGGGTATCCAAATTTAGATGATACCACTAAAATCATTCATGATTTAGAAAAAAGTGGCGTAGACATGATAGAAATTGGCTTACCGTTTAGTGACCCTTTAGCCGATGGGCCAACCATTCAAGACAGTTCAACACAAGCCCTTAAAAATGGTATGACTACTGAAGTTCTTTTTAATCAGTTAAAAAATATCAGGAAATCTGTTAATATTCCTTTAATCATCATGGGGTATTTTAATCCAATGCTGCAATATGGCGTTGAAGATTTCTGTAAAAAATGTCAAGAAATTGGAATTGACGGCTTGATCATCCCAGATTTACCAGTTGATGTATATCACGAAGAATATAAAGCTATTTTTGATAGCTACGGACTTATAAATGTGTTTCTTATTACACCTCAAACTAGTGATGAGCGGATAAGGTTTATTGATTCTGTCTCAGATGGCTTCATTTATATGGTAAGTAGCGCGAGTACAACCGGTGCAAAATCAGGATTTGGCAATGAGCAAACCGAATATTTTAAACGTATTGATAATTTAAATTTGAAAAATCCACAAATAGTCGGTTTCGGAATTAGTAATAACAGAACTTTTAAGGCTGCTACCACTTATGCAAAGGGCGCCATTATTGGTAGTGCTTTTGTAAAACATGTTACCAATGAAGGTATTGAAACCATTCCTAATTTTGTTAATTCAATTTTAAAATAGATATTTACTTTACAATAAAATTCTAACTATTAACACTAACGCAATATGAATTGGTATTTAAAAGTAATTAAAGACAACTACGCTAACTTTAACGGTAGAGCAAGAAGAAAAGAATTCTGGATGTTTTACCTATTTCACATATTAATTGTATTTATTCTGGCATTTGTTTCTGGTTTTTTATCTGGTAGCTCTGAGTCTTTAACAGTTATGATTCCTTTAATTATCTATGGTTTAGCAACCATCATCCCTTATATAGCTGTTTGCGTAAGGCGATTACACGATACTGGAAAAAGTGGATGGTTTTTCCTTATTTCATTCATACCCTATATTGGAGGGTTGATTATATTAATATTTATGGCGCAAAATGGTAATGTAGGACCTAACAAATATGGACCAGACCCTAAGGCACCAGAGATGGATGAAATTGATAATATTGGAAAGCCTGCTATAGAAGAAGGATAATCATATTTATGCAATAATAAAAACAAAAAAGCTGCAATTAAATTGCAGCTTTTTTGTTTTTATCTATCTAAATTCTACCTTGAATAATTAGGCGACTCTTTTGTGATAGTTACATCATGAGGATGACTTTCATTGATACCACTAGCCGTTATTTTAACAAACTGGCCAGATTCTTTTAATGTTTCGATATCTTTAGCACCACAATAACCCATACCAGCGCGTAAGCCCCCAACAAATTGATGAATACTTTCATTTAATTCCCCTTTATAAGGCACCCTACCCACAATACCTTCTGGTACTAATTTTTTAATATCATCTTCAACATCTTGGAAATAACGATCTTTACTACCATGCTTCATAGCTTCCACAGAACCCATACCGCGGTAAGATTTAAACTTTCTTCCTTCATAAATAATAGTCTCACCTGGCGATTCTTTGGTTCCTGCCAATAATGATCCTAACATAACTGTATCTGCACCAGCCGCAATAGCTTTTGGAATATCTCCCGTATAACGTATACCTCCATCTGCAATTACAGGCACACCAGTACCTTTAATAGCTGCTGCTACTTCTAAAACCGCCGAAAATTGAGGGAACCCAACACCAGCTACAACCCGTGTGGTACAAATGGAACCGGGTCCAATACCAACCTTAACCGCATCCGCTCCAGCTTCTACCAAATACTTTGCTGCCGCACCAGTTGCAATATTTCCAACAACCACATCTAAATTAGGAAATTTCGATTTCACCTCTTTAAGTACATTTACCACACCTTTTGTATGTCCGTGAGCCGTATCAATAACCACCGCATCTACACCGGCTTTAACTAAAGCTTCGGCACGTTCAACAGCGTCACCAGTAACACCTAAGGCAGCAGCTACCCGTAAACGCCCATATTGGTCTTTATTAGCTATTGGTTTCTGACTTAATTTTGTAATATCTCTAAATGTGATTAAACCTGATAATTTATAGTTATCATCAACTATTAGCAATTTTTCAATTTTATGCTTTTGAAGAATGCTTTCAGCAGCTTTTAATGATGTGCCAACCGCTGCTGTTACCAAATTTTCACTTGTCATAACCTCAACGATAGGTTTTTTACTATCGTGCTCAAAACGCAAATCCCTGTTGGTCACAATACCTTTCAATATACCTTCTTCATCAACAATAGGAATACCACCAATGCTATGCTCTTTCATAGCGCGCTTAGCATCTTTAACTAAAGCTGTTAATGGTAATGTAACAGGATCTATAATCATCCCGCTTTCAGCTCGTTTTACACGTCTTACTTTGTCTGCCTGCGCTTTAATAGACATGTTTTTATGAAGAACCCCTATACCGCCTTCTTGGGCCATAGCAATAGCCATCTTACTTTCTGTAACGGTATCCATTGCTGCCGAAACAATAGGTACGTTGATGGTAATATTACGCGTAAACTTAGCTTGTATATTTACCTCGCGCGGAAGTACTTCTGAAAATGCTGGAACTAAAAGGACGTCATCGTAGGTTAGACCTTCACCTACTATTTTGTTTTGATGTGCAGTCATGTGCAATTACGTTATAATTGCGTGCAAATATACAATTTATTAATGAATTAAAACCTCAAAAAAGTGTTAAGTATATTTAAAGAGATTTTATCTTCTACGCATACCACCACTAGAACGTCTAGTGCCTCCAAATCCTTGTCCTTGACCTATTCCCCTCGGTCTTTTATTCATATTTTGACCTGCAATTCTACCAAATTTAAAAACAAAAGTTACCATAAAGTACTGCTCCAAAATTCTGTTTTCTACATCTTGAATATAGGTTTCAGTAACAGACCTATTGAAACCATTATTTTTACCTAAAACATCATAGCCAACCAGTGTTAAGGTGCCTTTATCATCCCATAGTTGTACACCTAAACCTGCATTCCAAAAAACAGCATCACCATCAAATTCGTCTCCTACCCTGCTATTGTATCTATAAGATATTTTATTAGCAAAGAAGGCATTTTTTAAAAAGAAAATAGTGGCATCTACATTAACATTCTGAACAAAAAAATTGTTGTCATCAAACATATCTGTATCAAAAACATTATCATTTATGGAATAACTGTAAGTAGCACTTAAATCTAATTTACTGTCATAGGAATATCGAAATGACGCAGAGGGTCTTAAAGTGGTATTTTTAGATACAAATCTTACGCCATTTTGCAAGGAAATATTATTTCTGTAAGATGCAAAAAACCTTAAATTGAAATTTAAATTGGTGTTTTTATTAAAATAAGATTTTGATATAGCCGTATTACCACTTAAAGTATAATCACCATTAACATTAGTATAAGTAGTATTTCGTATTAAATCCTCGTCAGTAACTGTTGAATTAACAATTTTATCTTCTACAAATTGTGCTCTTGCATTTCCTGTAATGTTAATATTATGATAGGCCAAATTGTTTTGATACTCAAAGGCTAAAATATGATTGACCTCTGGTTTTAAAAACGGATTTCCTATTTTTATATGTGTTTGATTACTAACATCCTCAACTGGTTGTAGTTGTGATGCCGATGGTAAATCTACATTCTGCCTATAATTTAAATTCACATTTTTATACCCATTTTTATCTCTATATCGAATTCTACCAGAATATGTAAAATATTCAAAATCGGCTTTAAAATTACGAGCCTCTATCAATTGGTCTGTATATTTTCTGTAGGTGTTGGTGTAAGCACCTTCAATTTCAAAACGTAAGTTATTGTAATCATACCGCAATCTTAACCCTGGTCTAATGGTATTTGTAACATATCTACTATCAAAACTTTGCAAATCATTAAAGTTAGTATAATCATCTTCAGCTTCATTAAAATCAAAAACATACTTTTCATTGTTGTTATGATTTATAGTAACATTATACTTTGGAATTATTCTAAAATTATCAAACAATTGTTTAAACCACATACCATTAAAATTAATATTGGTATTCGTGTTTTCGGTTGATCTTATTTGGTCTTGAATTCTCGTTCTATTTCTTTCATAAAGTATATTTTCAGAGTAATTTTGGGATTCTGTGTTAGACTTGCTAAAATTTGTATTTAGATTTAAAGTAAAAAAATCAGTTCCTTTACCTGTTCTAGAAATAATTCCAATTTGATTTTTAAACTCTTTATCTCCTGATGTAGATTGATTATTAGAGTTCACATCACTTATTAAATCACCATCATTAGACCTTGAACTTGTGGTTGATTTTGAAAAGGCATCGGTATCACTTGAGTTAAAATCGAACTCATTAGATAGCTGTACTTTATTTTTTGAAAATTCGTTCTTAGAATCTATAATATATTTCAAATCTAAATTACCAATATGATTATCAGTGTCCCTAAAGCTCTCACTCTCTGTTTCAGATATATAGTTTAAATTGGGTAAGAAGTTTTGTCTAATACGCTTTTGAGCATTATCTACATTGCTAGAATTAAAACGGTAATTACCATTCACTCTAGTTTCATTCCACCTACCCTTAGTGTAATTAGCACCCAAGAAATCTGATTCTATATAACCAACACTTGATTGTGCGTTGGGAAGTGCATTGAAGCCCCTACGCATATTGATGTTATTAGAGCCTGAAACCAAACCCAATTGCTTACCATCAATTAACTTAAACAAGTTGGCATTGGCTTGGTATTTGTCATCTGTACCATAACCTCCATTTAAATCTCCAAAAAATGCTGTGTTTTTACCTTTCTTAATCTTTAAATTTATTTCCTTGGTACCAGAATCTGATTCTTCACCAGTAAACTTTTGCATATTAGTTTTAAAATCGGTAACCTGAACTTTACTAATAACATTACTAGGTAAGTTTTTTAATGCTATATCACCTTTTTTCTCACCAAAAAAGCGCATACCATCTACATTGACAGCCTCAACATCTATACCGTTTACTGTAATATTACCATCAATATCTATTTCTATTCCTGGAAGTTTTTTAAGTAAGTCTTCGGCTCTATCATTCGGAAGAGTTTTAAAACTATCTGCATTATACTCAATGGTGTCTTTTTTTATAACAATGGGTGCTGCCCTAGCTATTACAGATACCGCATTTAGCTCCTCTATTTGTTCATCGAGTGTTATAAAGCCAACATTCCAATTATCTGATTTAGGAACCTCAATTTTTTTTGAATAAGGTTTATATCCTAAATATCCCACATTTAATATTACTACTAGTGCCTCTTCTGTACTTACCTTTATAGAAAATTGTCCGTCCTTATTGGTAATACCATAAGCTAAAACAAGGCTATCTTGAACACTCTGCAGAAATACGGTTGCGGCTTCTAATTTATTCTCCTTATCATCAATAACAAAACCTTCTAATGTAAACTTTTGCGCAAATAATGATGTAGATAATAATAGTAAAACGAATAGGGCTTGAGCTTTCAATCTTAATCTGTATAGGTTTGTTGTGACTTAGACTAAAAGGACTTTCAATAGTTTAATATTAATATCTGAAAATTAACTAGTATTTCTAAATATTTACAAATCAATATCTTAAAAATTTTATTTTTATTTATTCTAAATAAACTTTGTAAAAGTGTTTATACTTACTATTTTTGCCTTATAAATTAACTATTATTTTAATTAAGTCTAAATAAAATGAAAATTAAACTTCCTTTAATAATACTAATCTTTACAAGTGCTATTTATGCTCAAAAAAGAGTAACAACAAATGATTCTATTCAAAAACTTGACCAAGTACTTATAAGTACAAAAGTTATTTTTGGTAATAAATATGAAGCTAAAAACAGAACAGGTTCATCATTCTACATCTCACCAGAAGAGTTAGCAAAATTTAACTACACTGATATTACTCGAATATTAAGAACAGTTCCAGGTGTTAACGTTTATGAAGAAGATGGATTTGGCCTTAGACCCAATATTAGTTTAAGGGGAACATCTCCAGAGCGTAGTGCTAAAATTTCAGTTATGGAAGATGGCGTACTAATTGCCCCTGCTCCTTACAGTGCTCCTGCAGCTTATTATTTTCCTTCAGTAGCTAGAATGCAAGCCGTAGAAATACTGAAAGGGAGTAGTCAAATTCAATATGGTCCGTTTACTACTGGAGGTGCAATAAATTTAGTTAGCACACAAATACCTAATAGTTTTAAAGGAGGCATTAAGGCTAGCTATGGTAGTTTTAATACTGGGCAAATTCATGCTAAAGTGGGAGATAGTAAAAGTAATTTTGGATACGCTTTGGAATTTTTAAACTTTAATTCTGATGGCTTCAAAAATTTACCTGATGGCAGTAATACTGGTTTTGACAAAAATGATGTTGTAGCTAAATTTAGACTGAATTCTAATGCAGAGGCTCAAACTAAACAACAATTAAACTTTAAGTTTCAATATTCAGACGAGGTATCCAACGAAACTTATCTTGGTTTATCCCAAAACGATTTTCAAAATAGTCCGTTTAGTAGATATAGTAGCTCTCAAGATGATAAAATGACCAATGATCATATTCAATTTATGGTAAGTCATGAACTAGAGTTTTCTGAACAATTTAGGATTACTACAGATGCTTATTACAACGGATTCTCAAGAAATTGGTACAAATTAAATGATGTTATATTTAACGGAGAAAAGGTTGGTATTTCATCAATTGTTGATAGCCCAGAGTCTTACCCAAATCATTTTGATATTGTAAAAGGTAGCGTAAATTCTGATGATGATGCTATAATTTTAAAAGCTAATAATAGACGTTATATTTCCAAAGGAATTCAAATGAAAATAGATCAGCATTGGGTTACTAAAAATGTTTTCCACGATTTGGAGATTGGTCTAAGATATCATTACGATGAAGAAGATCGCTTTCAATGGGTAGATGGATACAATATTTTAAATGGCGAAATGAATCTTACAACTGCTGGTACTCCTGGTAATGATGCTAATAGAATTAGTAGTGCTAACGCATTTGCAGGTTCTGTATTATATAAATTTAAATATGACCAGCTAACTTTAACTCCTGGTATCAGGTATGAGAATATTTCACTAGAAAGGGAAGATTTTGGAAAAAATGATGTATCCAGAAGAGGCTCTGATTTAAGCACAAGAGAAAACAATGTTGACATATTTATCCCTGGAATTGGTTTTAATTTTAACTTTAGTCCATTAGCATCAATTTATGGTGGTGTTCACAAAGGTTTTTCTCCTCCAGGAAGTTCTCCAGACCAAAAAGCAGAAGAGAGTATAAACTATGAGCTAGGAACTAGATTCAATTATAAGGGGCTTAGAGGTGATGCAGTATTGTTTTATAACGATTATAGTAACTTATTAGGAAGTGACTTAGCTGCCTCTGGAGGAACAGGAACTTTAGACCAATTTAATGCAGGAGAAGTTGCCGTAAGAGGATTAGAATTATTACTTAATTATGAATTCCTATCTACAAATAGTCATTTTAATTTACCAGTTACATTTGGTTACACCTATACAGATACAGAATTCTTATCAAGCTTTGGAAGTGATGAAGATCTTTGGGGCGAAGTGAATATGGGAGATGAAATACCTTATATTGCTAAACATCAGTTTAATACCTCAATATCACTAGAACATAAAGTTTTTGTATTAAATCTTAATGGTCGTTATAACGGTGCATTTAGAACGCTTGCTGGAACTGGAGATATTACCTCCGAAAATGGAGTTCTCTCAAACTTTATTATAGATTTCTCTGGAAAGTACCATTTAACAGAAAACTTAAGTATTACTGGAAATATTATCAACTTACTAGACGAAACATATGCTGCATCTCGAGTTCCTGCTGGATTGAGACCTGGACATCCTTTTGGGGCTTATGGAGGTCTAGAGTTTAATTTTTAAAATGCAACAAATAAATTTAAATCATTAAAGGCGCTAAAATAATGCGCCTTTTTCTATTTATAATTGTTAAAAATCTTTGAAGCTTCATTAAAAGCACTTTCAAAACTAAGCGCATTTAAACTATTAAGTTGCTTTGAGGTAAAATAAGAAAGTAACTTTTCTGTTGGCATATTACCCGTAAGTTCATCTTTAGCCATTGGGCAACCTCCAAAACCTTGAATAGCCCCATCAAAACGTTTACAACCCGCATTAAAAGCGGCATCTACTTTTTCAAACCAAGAACTTGGAGTGGTATGCAAATGGGCACCAAATTCTATATTAGAATACTTTGAAATTAAATTTGAAAATAAATAATTAATGCTTTCAGGAGTAGAGCTTCCAATAGTGTCACTAAGAGATAATATCGTGACGCCCATGTTACTTAAACGTTCAGTCCAATCCCCTACAATATCAACATTCCATGGGTCTCCATAAGGATTACCAAATCCCATAGATATATAAACTACTAACTCTTTATCATTCTTGTTGGCCAATTCTAGAATATCCTTTAAAATATCAACCGATTGTGCAATGGTTTTATGAGTATTACGCATTTGGAAGTTTTCAGAAATTGAAAACGGATATCCCAAATATTTTATTTCTTTATGTTGACATGCATCTTGAGCTCCTCTTTGGTTTGCTACAATAGCCAGCAATTTGCTTGTAGTTTTTGATAAATCTAATCGCGATAAAACTTCTGCTGTATCCTTCATTTGTGGTATAGCCTTAGGAGATACAAAGCTTCCAAAGTCTATGGTATCAAAACCAACACGTAACAAAGCTTGAATATATTGCACTTTTTGAGATGTTGGAATAAACTGCTTAATGCCCTGCATGGCATCTCGTGGACACTCAATTATTTTGATACCTCTAGGCATTTAAACTTATTTTCAACGATAAAAATAATACTATTTTTTGTAAGGTAACAACCTATCTTGCGACGTTGAGTTTATACTTTTTATTATATGAAAAATAAGATTTTACTCCTTTTTACAACTACCACTTTATTAACTTGTTCAAACTCTGATGATGGCTCACAAATAGTTGAACCAAATAAAACAGTAGCTACTTATGATATTATTTTTACCAATTACTGGAATGAAACAGATCACGGTCCCTTGCCAAATAACTCGCATTGGTCACCATTAGTTGGTGTTAATCATAATAGCGAAGCTACTTTTCTAGAAATAGGAGGTATTGCAAGTCAAGGTATAGAAGATATTGCAGAAGATGGTGTAAATACCAATTTTCAAAATGATGTGTTAGAAAGTGTTTCAAACGGAAATTCTGAACAGTATATTAGTGGAAGCAGTCTATATTTATCTAATGGAAACGTAATAGAGATTAAGGATTTAGAAATTAGTCAAGATTTTCCTTTTTTAACTTTAGTGTCAATGATAGCTCCCAGCCCAGATTGGATGGTGTTTATTAATGGATTCCATTTAAGAAATACTGATGATTCAAACTGGAAAGATTCTATACAAATTGACTTATTTGTTTACGACGCAGGTACTGATAGCGGAATTTGTTATAGTGCTCCAAACTCTGACATCACTCCTCATGTTTCCATTTCAAGTTTAAAAGGCATTATGCCGTTTAATGATAGTAAAGTGGCTACTTTAGATATTATTCTTAAAGAAGTATCTGTTCTAACTCCTTAACAATGTTTTATTGATTCTCTTGATTAAACTAGGGCCTTCGTAAATAAATCCAGTGTAAATTTGAATTAAATCAGCTCCTGCCTCTATTTTTTCCAAGGCATCATTTGCAGAATGGATTCCCCCCACTCCAATAATAGGAAAATCTTTATTACTTTTTTCTGAAAGGTATTTAATAACTCTAGTGCTTTTGTCTTTAATGGGTTGTCCACTAAGTCCACCGTTACCAATGATATCCAAACTTTCTTTTGAAGCCTTTAAGCCTGCCCTATCAACTGATGTATTACTTGCAATAACACCATCAAGATTGGTATCTCTAACTAAATCTATAATTTCATCTAATTGACCGTCGTTTAGATCTGGGGCAATTTTTAAAAGAATTGGTTTTGGCTTTTCAAAGTTAGCGTTAGCCTTTTGTACATCACTTATCAATTCTTCTAAATAGGCTTTATCGTTTAGTTTTGCATGACTACCTACATTAGGACAACTAACATTCAGCACAAAGTAATCTACATAAGGGTGCAATGCATTAAAACACTCTAAATAATCTTTAGTATAATCTTCAGGTTTGGTAGCAGTATTTTTTCCTATATTTCCACCAATAATCAACCTACCTTTATTATTTTTTAACTGTTCTATAACGGCTTCTATACCTTCATTATTAAAACCCATTCGGTTAATAATGCCTTTATCTTCTTTTAATCTAAACAAACGCTTTTTAGGGTTACCTGGTTGTCCTTTAGGAGTCACGGTGCCAATTTCAATAAAACCAAATCCAAAGTTTGACAATTCATTGTATAAAATGGCGTTTTTATCAAATCCAGCTGCCAAACCTACAGGATTTTTAAATTTCAATCCAAACAAATTACGTTCAAGTTTCTTATCATGAACATTATACAATGCTCTAAATACTGCAGGAATCCCAGGTATTTTAGATGTAAACTTTATTAAAAAAAATGTGAAATGATGAATACTTTCAGGATCGAATAAAAAGAATATGGGTCGAAGGAGTAATTTATACATCTCTTTTATTTGTACAAAAGTACTCCGAAATAGTCTAAATAAAAAATGATGTGATTTATAAAATGAAAACGTTTAAAATTGTATCTTAGAGACTCCTAAGAACTACTATTTCTTACATTCAAGCATCTTTAAATATTACTCAAAATATAGATGATCTCTAAAGAACAAATTATCAAACGGTTTATAAGTTATGTAACCATAGATACAGAATCTGATCCTAACTCTAACACTACCCCAAGTACAAAAAAGCAATGGAATTTGGCCAACAAATTAGCTGAAGAGTTAAAAACTATTGGTATGCAAGATGTATGTATTGATGAAAACGCTTATGTCATGGCTACATTACCAGCAAATGTGGAACACAAAGTACCAACAATTGGATTTATTGCTCATTTTGATACTTCGCCTGATTTTACTGGCTCAAATGTAAAACCTCAAATACATAAAAACTATTTGGGAAGCGATATTTTACTTAATAAAGAAGAACAGATTGTACTCTCGCCAGATTACTTTGAAGATCTACGCTTATATATAGGACAAACACTCATTACTACTGACGGAACTACACTTTTAGGAGCCGATGATAAAGCTGGTATTTGTGAAATAATGTCTGCCATGGAATATTTAATTCAAAATCCAGATATTAAACATGGAAAAATTAGGGTAGGTTTTACACCCGATGAAGAAATTGGTAGAGGGGCACACAAATTTGATGTTGAAAAATTTGGTGCAGATTGGGCTTATACAATGGATGGTAGTCAAATTGGCGAACTAGAATACGAAAACTTTAATGCTGCTGCAGCCATAGTGAAAATAAAGGGAAAAATTGTACATCCAGGATACGCCAAAGGCAAAATGGTAAACTCTATGTATATAGCTACTGAGTTTATCAATTCACTTCCAAAAATGGAAACTCCAGAACACACAGAAGACAATCAAGGATTTTTTCATCTATGTTCAGTCAAGGGAGCTGTTGATGAAACCACTCTAGAATACATTATAAGAGATCATGATAAAAAACACTTTGAAGCGAGAAAAGAAGTCATGCTAAACCTTACTAATGAACTCAATTCTCAGTATGGAAGTGAAATTATTATTACCCAAATTAAAGATCAATATTATAATATGCGAGAAAAAATAGAACCCGTCATGCATATCGTTGATATTGCTGAAGAAGCTATGATACAAGTAGGTGTTAAGCCAATAATTAAAGCTATTAGAGGAGGTACTGATGGGTCTCAATTAAGTTACATGGGCTTACCCTGTCCTAATATTTTCGCTGGGGGTCATAATTTTCATGGCCGTTATGAATATGTTCCTGTCGAAAGCATGATTAAAGCTACTGAAGTTATTTGTAAAATCGCTGAATTAACAGCCATAAAAACTTAAACGAAATAGATTTATAAAGAGTTCTAACTTAGTTAAATCAAGTCTATATAAGACTGGGAATGTTTTAATGAAAATATTTTCCGTCTACCAAAAAAAAAGTCAACCAATAATAACTAATTAATAACATTATGAAATTCAATAACATTCTAGAAAGTATAGGAAACACCCCCGTGGTAAGATTAAAAAAGCTATTTCCCGAGGCTAATGTATGGATGAAACTTGAGAAAGCAAATCCAGGAGGCAGTATTAAAGACAGAATAGCTTTTGCTATGATTGAAGATGCCGAAAAAAAGGGACTCATTAAAGATGATACCGAAATAATTGAACCAACATCTGGAAACACAGGTATAGGTTTAGCCATGGTAGCGGCTGTCAAAGGCTATAACCTTACTTTAGTGATGCCAGAATCCATGTCTGTTGAACGTCGTTCTTTAATGGCTGCATATGGAGCTAAACTTGTGTTAACTCCCAAAGAAGAAGGTTTAGGGGGTACGTTAGCTAAAGCCGATGAATTAGTTGCTAACAATAGTAAGGCATGGATGCCCTCTCAATTTACTAATCCTGCCAACCCTGAAATTCACCAAAAAACTACCGCAATTGAAATAACTAATGATTTTCCAGATGGTATAGATTATTTAATTACAGGAGTAGGTACGGGTGGTCATATAACTGGAATGTCCAGAGTATTAAAAGATAAACTTCCAAATTTAAAAGTTTTTGCCGTTGAACCTGATGATTCTGCAGTAATATCTGGTGGCGAACCTGGACCCCATCCATTACAAGGCATTGGCCCTGGATTTATACCAGAAGTTTTTGAAAAAAACTTAATTGATGGAGCCATTAGAATAACCAAAGATGAAGCTTTTTCTGAAGTTAAAAAGATTGCAAAAACAGAAGGTATCCTCGTGGGTATTTCTACTGGAGCGTCTTTGGCTGCCGTTAGAAAAAAACTAAAAGATATCGATCACAGCAAAACTGTTTTAACCATGAATTACGACACCGGAGAACGCTACCTCTCTGTTGAAGATTTATTACAATAACCTGAGTTTTATTTGAAAACAAAAAGGCTTCCTTGTTAGGAAGCCTTTTTTACATGTATCTTTTTTTGAGATAGTCTATTATTTAGCAGTAGCACTCAGTTTACTACTCATTTCCATTGAAATAAATGAGCGCTCTAGTTTTAATTTTCCAGACATGGTTTCAATAATACAAGTTCCGTCTTTGTCATTAAGCTCTAAAACTTTACCATGTAAACCGCTCTTGGTAACTATTCTATCTCCCTTTTTAAGTTCTGCAGCAAATTTCTTTTCTTTTTTTGCACGTTTCATTTGCGGTGCAATCATAAAGAAATACACGACTACAAACATTAAAATAAATGGCATAAATGCCCCAATTCCTTCTCCCATTTTTATAATTTATTGAACTACCGTTTTTGTAGTATTATTGTTAGCATTTGGGTCTGTTTTTACAAATGCAGTTATTTTTACCGTTTCTTTTCCTTTTTCTGTATTGGCGGTAACCGTAATAGTCTTAGATACTTTATTAGAACCACTACCGTTAAATTTAACCGAAAACTCTCCAGTGTCACCAGGGGCTAAAGGATCTCTACTCCAATCTTCTGGTACTGTACAGCCACAAGAACTTTTAATATCAGTAATTACCAATGGCGCGTCACCAACATTTTTGTACTTAAAAGTAGTTGATACTGATTTTTTGGCTTCTATTTCACCAAAATCATGCTCTGTTTTATCAAACTCAATCACAGGAAATTTTGAGGCGTTAGCATCTCTTTCTGCTGCAGCGGCAATATTACTTTCGTCAATCTTTTTGGCCGCATTCTCTTTACAAGAAGTAAAGGCTATTAAACATATAGCACTTAAACCTAATATTAGTTTCTTCATTATTATAAGTTTTTAAGTTAAGTGGCGTAAAAGTACTAATTATTTAACCGATTAAAAATTTTTTAAAGGCTTCTTAACAAGATTTTATAGTAAACCTCGCCCCATCTTTTTTAAAGTGCCTGCTTGCTGATATTCTTTTACCAGTTTATCTAAAATACCATTAATGAATATACTACTTTTTGGGGTTGAATATTCCTTTGCAATTTCTAAATACTCATTAATGGTAACCTTTACAGGTATTGATGGAAAATTTTTCAATTCACAAATAGCCATTTGCATCAATGTGTAGTCAATATCTGCTATTCGATCTGCATCCCAGTTTTTTGTTTTTTGTTCTATTTCTTTGTTTATCAAACTTCGGTTAAGTAGGGTTTTAGTAAACAAATCAAGAGCAAATTGTTGGTCTTCTTCCTCCTTATACAATTTGGGTGTAAAATGATACTTGGTATTTGTAAGTTTCGTTTTTCTTAAAAGTTTGAGAATGGTAGTATTTACTGTTGGAAGATCATCTAACCAAGTTAGGTTTTTATCTTCAATATAGTCATAAAGCTTTTCATTAGGAGCTATAATATCCTTGAATACATCTATAACAAAGGCTTTATCTTCCTTAAAATCAGAAACTCTGGTTTGCATATACTCATGATACAATTCACTTGACGTTATAGCTTTAAAAATAACTTCAACATACTCACTATCATGTTCCCAGTTATTAATTTTATAGGTTTCTAACTGGTTTTTAAGCTCTGAATCATTACTTAATAACTCGAGTAACTGATTGTTTATAAACTTTCTATTAGGATTTTTATCCTCTTTGGTAGCAAGAAGTTTTTGTTGCTTCTTTTGTAAATCTGTTACAGCTCTTTTCCTAACCTGTAATAGTAAAGAAATAAGTAAAAGATATAAGCTGTACATATTATCTATGCTAAACAATAAAAATTTTTGATCTTTACTAAAGTCGTCACTTTCATTTCCTTTAAAAGCATACAACGTTTGCATAACTTTTACGCGAATATGTCTTCTGTTTAGCATAATTACAAAGAACTTAATTTAGAATAATGTAAAATATTTTCCGTTTTACGCTGCAAAAATAATATTATTTTAAATAGTAGCTCTATTTTCAATCTTATATTATTGTCAATTTAACTTTAGGGTATTTTTAACAATTACTAAACTGTTTTTAAGGCTAGATATAGCATTATATGCCCTATATTTGCTACTTTCTATGAAAGAATTACAACATTTAAACAAATACTTTTTAAAGTATAAAACTCATCTTATCTTAGGAAGCATAATTACTGTTGCTGCTAGAATATTTTTGCTTTATACCCCTAGATACGTCAAAAAGATTTTTATTGCTATAGAACGTTTTGATAATAAAACAATTTCAGAAAGTGTTTTTAAATCTGAACTAGCCGAGGCTATTATCTGGATAATTTGCGCCGCTTTAATTGCAGCAATTCTTACGTTTTTTATGAGACAAACTATTATTAACGTATCGCGTTACATTGAGTTTGACCTTAAAAATGAAATCTATGAACAGTACCAGCGACTCTCTTTAAATTTCTACAAAAAAAACAGAACGGGAGATTTAATGAATCGCATTACCGAAGATGTAACCAGAGTGCGTATGTATGCAGGTCCTGCTATTATGTATAGTATTAATACGGTTGCTTTATTTGTTGTGGCGTTAATTTACATGTTTAAAGCAGCTCCTATATTAACATTCTATACCGTTTTGCCACTACCCATTCTCTCATTAGTTATCTATAAACTGAGTAGAGAAATTCACAAAAGAAGTACTATTGTTCAAGAGTACTTATCTAAGTTGTCTACTTACACACAAGAATCTTTCAGTGGTATTTCAGTAATAAAAGCTTATGGTATTGAACCTCAAACAGCCTCTAGTTTTAATTCACTCGCAAGTGAAAGTAAGGAAAAACAAGTGAATTTAGCTAAAGTTCAGGCTTGGTTTTTCCCCATGATGATACTCCTTATTGGTACTAGTAACCTCCTAGTTATTTATATAGGTGGTATGCAATATATTAATGGAGACATTGAGAGTTTAGGAACTATTGCTGAGTTTATTATTTACGTAAATATGCTCACATGGCCAGTTGCTACTGTAGGCTGGGTGACCTCAATTGTGCAACAAGCAGAAGCATCACAAAAACGAATCAATGAATTCTTAAAAATTGAGCCAGAAATTAAAAACACCGTCAATACACCAACAGATATTATAGGAGCTATTACTTTTAAGAATGTATCGTTTACCTATGACGATACCAATATTGAAGCTTTAAAGGGGATTAGTTTTGAGATAAAAGAAGGAGAAACACTTGCTATTTTGGGTAAAACTGGATCTGGAAAATCTACCATTTTAGATTTAATAGGTAGGCTTTATGATATTTCTGAAGGCGAAATTCTTGTTAATGGATTGGCTATTGAAAAACATAATCTTTACAATTTAAGAAATAGCATTGGCTATGTACCTCAAGATGCTTTTCTGTTTTCAGACACTATAAAAAATAACATTAAGTTTGGTAAAGAAGAGGCTACTGATGATGATGTTATTCAAGCCGCCAAAAATGCTCAAGTTCATAAAAACATTATAAAGTTCAATAAAGGTTATGACACCATTTTAGGTGAACGTGGTATTACATTATCTGGTGGACAAAAACAACGTGTATCTATTGCTAGGGCTATCATAAAATCTCCAAAAATTTTATTATTTGATGATTGCCTTTCAGCGGTTGACACGGAAACTGAGGAAAAAATTCTTAAAAATCTTAACAAAATTTCGCGAGGAAAAACCTCCATTATTGTGAGTCATCGGGTATCATCAGCTAAAAATGCAGATAAAATTATTGTACTTGAAGATGGAAAAATTGTACAAGAAGGCACCCATGAAACACTAATTAACTCAGAAGGTTACTACAAGCATCTGTATTTAAAACAAATAAGTGAAACCTCAGCAACATAAACTTTAAATTAGTTACTCAGTTAAAAAAGGAAGTTAAAAAAAAGAAACTTCATAATTTGTTGGTTAATATCGGTTTTTTTTAGATTTTTGATACGCAAATGATAATTCAAATAAATTTCTAATAACTATGAATAATAATGATATGATGGAGAGAGAAGAGATTTTTTCTAAGGTTTTAAGAGCTGGAAGACGTACTTATTTTTTTGATGTAAGAGCCACAAAAGCAGATGATTATTACTTAACCATTACTGAAAGTAAAAAGTTTACAAACGATGATGGGTCGTTCCATTACAAAAAGCATAAAATTTATCTTTATAAAGAAGACTTTATTGAGTTTAAGGATATTTTAGCTGAAATGACGGATTATATAATTGATGAAAAAGGAGACGAAGTTATAAGCGAACGCCACCAAAAAGACTTTAAGAAAGAGGAGAACAACGATTATAATTCTTCTAAGTCTGAAACTGAAGATACCTTAAAAACAACCGAAAGTTTTACTGATGTTGACTTTGATGATATATAATTGATTTTAATTATCAATTTTCGAAGCTGTTATACTAAGTATAACAGCTTTTTTTTTTACAATTTTATTGCTAAAAGCCCGATTAACAAACTTAGAGCAAAATATGATAAAGCTATAAACCAACCAAAGTATATTAATAAGATAAAGGTAATAAACATTATCCAAGCTGGTACCAAAGTTAAAGCTACTGTAAAACGAAACGTTGATTTAAACTCTAACTCCTCTATTATTGGTTCAATGGCAAGTTTCCATATAGCAAATGGCAATATCAAATTAATTTTAAGCAGCAACTTAAACAGCTTGTTTATGATTCTTGTATTTGATTTTCTCTCTGCTTTTACTTTTTTAAAACCACTTTTAAGACAAGCATTAACTTCCTGAGGTTTTAAAAAATCAACTTGTAACTCTTGAAGTCGCTTTAAACTACTTTTATAATCATCTTCAGGAATGTGAGTTGTCAATTGCATCAATTCCCATTGAATTTTGTTTTTTAAATTGGATACGGCTTTAGTTTTGTTTTCAGTGATAAACGCCTTAGCCGCTATTGGTTTACCAAAAAACATTGAAGCACTATCAGGAAAACTAAGTGCATCTTTATAATTTAATCCAACAGGAACCAATTGCAAATCCAAGCTTGGATATTTTTGTAAAGTATCAAAAACAATACGTGTAAATCCCTTACTTAATGGTCTTATTCGTCGTTCCAAATTATGATTTCCTTCTGGAAATATCACAATAGACTCCCCTTGATTCAATAATTCAGTACAAGTAGCAAAAATGGCATTGTTATTATTTAGGTTATTCCATCCATCCCTAATTCTATAAACTGGAAGCATTTGTAAACTTTTTAACAACTTACTTACTAGTGTTTTTTTGAATACAGCTGCTCTTGTTAAAAAATATGAAAACTGGTTACCATAAACCGCAATTAAAAGCGCATCTAAAAGCGCATTTTGATGATTTCCTAAAAGCAGTACTGGCTTATCTGTAGGAATATTTTCAATATTATGAATCCTTATTTTTTTAAAGTAGAAAAACATTCCCAACTTTAAATAGGCGCATACACTATGTAACCAAAGTTTTTTCAAGTACCAATGATTTATTTTTCTTTACCTGACCAATAAAATGCCAACAACAATCCTGAAATTATATGCCATATACCCCAAAAAGCTACTAAAATGGCCATACCTCCAAGACCATTAAAAAATGTAAATATAAGTAGTAAACCTAATCCAGAATTTTGAATGCCTGTTTCTATAGCTATGGTTTTTTGATTTTTAAATGATAATTTAAATAATCTTGCCAACATAAACCCTAATAAAATAGCAATGATGTTGTGTGAAATACCTAAAAGCAATACATGATGAATGTAAACACTAAAAACATCTAGGTTATTGGCAAATGCCATGAGTACAATAGCTCCAAAAATAAATATGGAAAAAGGTTTTAAAAATTTAGAGAGTTTTATGGCTACCGCTTCAGTATAAAACCTAATCAACATCCCAAAAAATAAAGGTATACCCAAAATAAGTATTACTAACTTTAGTAATTCTAACGGATTTAATGCTACGTCTTTTAAGATTTGTGACGTAGGCTGATACAAACTACCATAAAACTGGAAGTTAAAAGGTGTCATGAAAATAGCAAAAAACGTAGCAAAGGCTGTCAAGCTGATAGAAAGTGCCGTGTTACCTTTTGCTAAATAGGTCATGAAATTTGAGATATTTCCCCCTGGACAAGCCGCAACCATCATCATCCCTAAAGCAATACTGGGTTGTGGTTTTATAAGCATAATGACAAGAAAAGTTACTAATGGCAATAATACAAATTGCGACATCACACCTACTAAAACCAGCTTTGGTTGTTTTATTAAATTTTTAAAATCGTTAAGTGTAATACCCAAGGCCACACCAAACATAACTACGGCCAAGGCAATATTAAGTATCCAGAGACCACCACTATCAAAGTTTATTTTTACTGAATCTAACTCCTGCATGTGTCAAGATACCAAACTTCCATTTTTTACTTTGTTTTCAGGCTTTAAAAGAATAACGTCCTTACCGTTTACTGCCCCCAAAATCAAACATTCACTTATAAATTTGGCAATTTGCTTGCAAGGAAAGTTAACAACAGCTACAATTTGCTTTTGTAACAAATCTTCCATTTTATAACGTGTTGTAATTTGCGCCGAAGATTGTTTAATGCCCAATGCGCCAAAATCTATTGTTAATTTGTAGGCAGGATTTCTCGCTTCGGGAAAATCATTTACTCCAATAATAGTTCCCACTCTTAAATCTACTTTAGTAAAATCTTCAAAAGTTATTTCAGTGTTCATCTTTTAAAAGTACACCAATTTTTTTATATAAAATTTCACAAGAATTAAATAAAAAAATTAGTGTACTAACCAGGTGTTTACTGAAGTGAAACTATGTTTTGTAGATGTATTGTACAAAATTTAGCTTTTTACAGGAGAAAAAATACAAATTATCACGAACTTTGAAGAAATATAAAATTATGGCCAGAACACCTTCAAATATGCTTCCTTTAGGGACAAAAGCACCAGAGTTTTCACTTTTCGATACTATTTCTAATTCAACCATAAATTTTAATGATATAAAAGGTGAAAAAGGAACGGTTATCATGTTTATCTGTAATCATTGCCCATTTGTAATTCATGTAAATTCTGAAATTATTGACATTGCAAATACTTACAAGGAAAAAAGGATTGGTTTTGCTGCAATTTCAAGCAATGATGTAGTTAACTACCCTCAAGATAGCCCTGAAAAAATGAAAGCTCACGCCAAAAATGAAGGATATCCATTTCCATATTTATATGATGAAACACAAGAGGTTGCCAAAGCTTACGATGCTGCTTGTACACCAGATTTTTATGTTTTTGATGCTGATAACAAATTAGTTTACAGAGGGCAATTGGATGATTCCAGACCAGATAACGGAAAACCTTTAAATGGATCTGATTTAAGAAATGCCCTAGACTGTTTAATTACAGGAAAAGAAAACACTGAAATTCAGAAACCTAGTATTGGTTGTAATATCAAGTGGAAGGTTTAGTCTAAGATTAACTGCCAAAATCCGACATCTAACCAAGTACCGAATTTCTTTCCTACATGCTTAAAATGTGCCACCTTAGAAAAACCAAATTTTTCATGTAATGAGACGCTGGCTTCGTTAGGTAATGTAATTCCTCCTAAAGCAACATGGTAGCCCAGGTTTTTTAATTCTGTCAACAATTTAACATACAAACGAGTACCAATTTGTTTACCCTGGGCTTTATTTTTAACATAAATAGTAACTTCAACACTATACTTGTAGGCTGGTTTTGATCTAAATTGACTTCCATAGGCATAGCCCAAAAGCTCATTATTCTCTTCAAAAACTATAAATGGATATTCTGAATTTATAGCATTAACTTTTTCAGTGAATGTTTCTAATGACAGTTCTACATCATCAAAAGTTATCACGGTATTTAAAACATAATAATTATAAATATCCAACAATTGTTGTGTGTCGCTTATTTGAAAATCTCTAATCATTTATATCCAACCTTTACGTTTTAATAAATTTTCTATGTGCGCATAATGATGATTACTATGCCATGCATAGCTTCCAATATTATATGATAACAAAACCTCAGATTCAGTTTCAGGGTGAATAAAGCTTTTCTTTAAATCTTCACTATTTAACCTTTTTAGCAAATACACCAACTTATAATGAACAGCTTTAATATGCTCTAAAGACATTTGTATGGGTGCTTGTTTGCTGTCATGCAATTCCGCCCAGTCTGCTTCGTTATAGGCTTTAATAGTTGGTTTATCTTCAGTTAATGCCCATTTGAAGCGTGTGTAACAATGATGATGACTATCTGCCACATGGTGCACTACTTGTCTAATGGTCCAACCATCAGGTCTGTAAACGGTATCTAACTGTTCTTTTGTTAAGTGCTTAACTAAAGCTTCCAAACGAATAGGAAATTGTTCTAAAACTAAAATCCAATTTTTAATATGTTGGTCTGTAATGCGCTCTGGACACTCAAATTTTCCAATAGGATATTTTAGTTGCTCTAAATCTAGATTTGTCATGTTTAAATATAAAAAAAGCACCTCAAATGAAGTGCTTAGAATATTATAAAAAAATGAATACGTTATTTCACATTCATGAGCTCTACATCAAAAATTAAGGTAGCGTTTGGAGGAATAACCCCACCTGCTCCTCTACTGCCATAACCTAAATCACTAGGAATCACCAAGCGTGCTTTGTCTCCCACCTTTAACAATTGAATACCTTCATCCCAACCTGGAATGACTTGCCCAACTCCTAATGGAAAATCTATGGGCTGATTTCTTTTGTAAGAAGAGTCGAAAACCGTACCATCTGCCAATTGTCCTTTATAATGTACAGAAACCGTTTTTCCTTTTTCCGCTTTTACACCATCACCTTTTTGAATAATTTGATAACGTAACCCACTTTCTGTTTTTTCAAAACCAGCAGCAAGCTTATCTAATTCTGCATCTGCTTTGGCTTTTTCTTCAGCGATTCTTTTTTCTCTGGCGCCTTCAAAAGTTCTAAAAGCTTCAACAGCATTAAATGCTTCAGCTTCAGCTCCTACTCTAACAATCTCCAAAGTTTCAATGGTATCACCTTGAGCAATAGCATCTACTATATCTTGACCTTGTTCTACTTTACCAAAAACTGTGTGGTTATTATCTAACCAAGGTGTTTCTACGTGTGTTATAAAAAATTGGCTACCGTTAGTTCCAGGACCTGCATTAGCCATTGATAGGACTCCTGGGCCATCATGTTTTAAATCTGGATGAAACTCATCATCAAACTGATACCCTGGGTTACCTGCACCTGTTCCTTGTGGACAACCACCTTGAATCATAAAATCTGGTATTACTCTATGAAATTTTAATCCGTCATAATATGGCGTTCCTTGCGGCTTTACTGAATTTTCGAGATTCCCCTCTGCTAGAGCAACAAAGTTACCAACCGTTCCTGGTGTTTTTTTGTATTCTAAAGCAACTAAAATTTCGCCTTTTGTTGTGTTAAATTTTGCGTATAGTCCGTCTTGCATTGTTCTATTTTTTAAGAAAAGGCAAAGATATATTATTTAGTTTTAAGACAGAAGTTTGAAACTAGAAGTTTTATAAAAGACCAATAACTGGTGACCGAAAACTCAAAACTTTAATGAGATCATAAAAATGAATACATATGGAGACTGCCTACTGTGGACTGTCTAATGTTTGCTAATTAGCTACTTCACTTATAAACTTAATTCGATAGAGACGCAATTCTTCATCGTCATAGTCACCATCAAACTCTTCGATGGCCTCATCAATAGAGTCGGTTTCAGACTCCATAAAATATTCATGAATTTCTTCTTGTTGGTCTTCATCTAAAATTTCATCTATCCAATAATCTATATTGAGTTTTGTGCCAGAATATACTATGGCTTCCATTTGTTTTATAAACTCATTCATTTCTAAACCCTTAGCAGAAGCAATGTCATCTAAAGGTAATTTTCTGTCAATATTCTGTATGATGTAGAGTTTGTTTGCGGAATTGCTACCTGTAGATTTAACCACCAAGTCATCTGGTCTTATAATATCATTCTCGTCTACATACTTTGCTATTAAGTCAACAAAATCCTTTCCGTATTTCTTGGCTTTTCCTTCACCAACGCCATGAACGTTTCCAAGTTCTGATAAAGAAATAGGGTATTTAAGCGCCATATCTTCAAGCGAGGGGTCTTGAAAAATCACAAAAGGTGGAACTCCATACTTTTTCGCATTTTTCTTTCGAAGATCTTTTAGCATATTCATAAGTGTTTCATCGGCCACTGCACCACCTCCTTTTGCTGCAGTAACGATTCCAGAATCATCTTGAGTACTATCAAAAATGTGATCCTCAGTCATCATAAATGATGTGGGTTTCTCAATGAATGAGCGTCCGCTATCATTCAGCTTTATAACACCATAAGTTTCAATGTCTTTTTTAAGATAACCAGCAACTAACACCTGTCTTAAAAGTGCCATCCAATAGTTTTTATCTTTGTCTTTTCCTATACCAAAAAATGGTTGCTCATTAGTTTTATGTGAATTGATTAGAGCATTTTCCTTACCAACAATAACATTTACTAAATCCTTAGACTTATATTTTTCGTTTGTATCTTTTATAATCTTTAAAAGTACCACCACATCATCTTTGGCTTCGTGCTTCTTTTTAGGATGTCTAACATTATCATCCATATCGCCTCCTTCACCCGTTTCATTGTCAAATTCTTCACCAAAATAATGCAAAATAAACTTCCTTCTAGATATTGAAGTTTCTGCAAAAGCAACAACCTCCTGCAAAAGTGCCTGACCAATTTCTTGTTCAGCAACGGGTTTACCAGACATGAACTTTTCTAGTTTTTCAATGTCTTTGTAAGAATAAAATGCTAAACAATGACCTTCACCACCATCACGTCCTGCACGCCCAGTTTCTTGATAATAACTTTCTATACTCTTTGGTATATCATGATGGATAACAAAGCGTACATCTGGTTTGTCAATTCCCATCCCAAAGGCAATAGTAGCTACCACTACATCAATATCTTCCATTAAGAACATATCTTGATGATTACTTCTAGATTTGGCATCTAAACCAGCATGGTAAGGAACTGCCTTAATACCATTAACTTGTAATACTTGTGCAAGTTCTTCAACACGTTTTCTACTTAAACAATACACGATACCGGACTTACCTTCATTTTGCTTTATAAACCTAATAATATCAGCATCTACATTCTTGGTTTTAGGTCTAACTTCATAGTATAAATTTGGCCTATTAAAAGATGCTTTAAAAGTTTTAGCACCGGTAATACCTAAATTTTTAATAATGTCTTCTTGTACTTTTGGTGTAGCCGTTGCAGTCAACCCAATTATAGGTATATTCTCTCCTATTCTACCAATTATATGACGTAAATTCCTGTATTCTGGTCTAAAATCGTGCCCCCACTCACTTATACAATGGGCCTCATCAATAGCCATAAACGACACTTTTACGCTCTTTAAAAAATCAACATTTTCGTCCTTGGTTAAAGACTCAGGAGCTACATATAAAAGTTTGGTAACACCATTTGTTATATCTTCTTTAACACGTTTAACCTCGGTTTTGTTTAATGATGAATTTAAAACATGGGCAATACCTTCTTCATTAGAAACACCTCTAATGGCATCTACCTGGTTTTTCATCAGAGCTATTAAGGGAGACACCACAATAGCCGTGCCCTCTTGCATTAAGGCAGGAAGTTGATAACACAACGACTTGCCGCCGCCTGTTGGCATAATTACAAACGTATGGTTTCCTGAAATAATACTCTCAACAACATCTTCTTGCAACCCTTTGAATTTGTTAAATCCAAAATACTTCTTTAGTGCAGAGTGCAAGTCACTTTTTGCTACTAACATGAATAAAATTACTATTAATTATCTAATTGAAATTACATTAAATATTCAATTTATAAAGAATATTTTCTAACATAATTTAAAGACTCCCTCTTATTTTTAAGTACCTATTTATAATTTTTGATTTTGTAACCAACGTAAAAAATAATAACCTCCATATACTGGAACCATTATTATCAACATCAAGGGTTAGATACTATTATTATAAAATCAATATTTACAAACACATGAAAAAATTCATGTACTTTTGTACAGAGAATCCAAATAACAACAAAGTTTAAAATTTGGACACCATTAAAGATAATAAAATCTTTAAAAGCATCAACTAAAAAAAAATAAATTTTGAATAGCGAGACATCTATTTTACAAATTGCTAAACAAACTATAGAGGCTGAAAGTAAAGCCATTTTTAATCTTTCAAACTTAATAACTGATGATTTTGCCGAAGCCGTAAAACTCATCTACAATTCTAAAGGACGCGTTATTATTACCGGAATTGGTAAAAGTGCCATAATTGCCAACAAAATTGTTGCTACATTAAACTCCACAGGTACACCTGCCATATTTATGCATGCTGCCGATGCTATTCACGGTGATTTAGGACTTATTTTAGAAGACGACGTAGTTATTTGTATTTCTAAAAGTGGTAATACACCCGAAATTAAAGTTTTGATTCCACTAATTAAAAATGCCAAAAACAAGATGATTGCCATTACGGGAAATAAAGATTCTTTTTTAGGGCAACAAGTAGATTACGTTTTAAATACCTATGTTGAAAAGGAAGCTTGCCCAAATAACCTGGCGCCAACCACAAGTACTACGGCACAATTAGTGATGGGCGATGCGTTAGCTGTATGTTTATTAGAAATGCGAGGCTTTTCAAGTAAAGACTTTGCTAAATATCACCCAGGCGGTGCTTTAGGAAAAAAACTGTATTTACGGGTTCAAGACATCTCATCGGTTAACGAAAAACCTCAAGTACACCCCTCAGCCAATATTAAAGATGTTATTATTGAAATTACTGAAAAACGATTAGGGGTTACGGCGGTGGTTGAAAACGAGAAAATTGTTGGTATTGTAACCGATGGTGATATTAGACGTATGTTGAGTAATTCTGATAATTTTACCTCATTATCAGCAAAAGATATTATGAGTGCTAACCCCAAGCGGGTAAATGCCGAAACTATGGCTGTTGACGCACTAGAACTTATGGAGGTCAATGAAATTACTCAAGTTTTGGTTGAAGACAACGGAAAATATGTAGGTGTGGTTCATTTACATGATTTAATAAAAGAAGGCATTATATAATGACGAAAAAGAACATAAACGAGATGTCGTTTTTAGACCATCTTGAAGATTTAAGATGGCACTTAATTAGAATTTGTTTAGCAGTTATTATAGTAGCCACCTTAGCTTTTATTTTTAGTCGTTTTATTTTTGACGAGATTATTTTTGCACCGTTAAACATGAGTTTTCCAACTTATGATTTTTTATGTAGAGCGGCTACTTTTATTGGGGTTGACACCACTTTTTGTAACGAAGAAGTACCTATGATAATACAAAACCGTACCATGGCTGGCCAGTTTTCAGCAGATATATGGACGGCTATTTTAGGAGGCTTTGTTATTTCTTTTCCATACGTTATTTATCAACTTTGGAAATTTGTTAGTCCTGGTTTGCATGAAAACGAAAGAAAACACTCCAGAGGGTTCATTATCATTTCATCTATCTTGTTCTTTATTGGTGTGTTATTTGGTTATTATATTGTAACCCCCTTATCCATCAACTTCCTAGCTAATTATAGCGTTTCTGAAACGGTTGATAATCAAATTGATATTAGTTCTTATATCGCCTTAGTACGATCGTCTGCTCTAGCCTCTGGGCTTATTTTCGAACTACCAATTATCATCTATTTCTTTACTAGAATAGGATTGGTAACCCCAGAAATTTTGAAGAAATATAGAAAGTATGCGTTGGTTGTGGTTTTAATACTCTCTGCTATTATTACGCCTCCAGATATAGCAAGTCAGGTTATTGTTGCTATTCCTATCATAATTCTGTACCAAGTAAGTATTTATATTTCAAAACTTGTTGTTAGAAAACAAAAACGAAAAGAAGCAAAAAACACTCAAAACTCAAGAGCCAATATTTAACCAATTTTTACGTTATTGCAAGTATGATTTTAAGAGCTGAAAATTTAATGAAGTCCTATAGCGGACGTAAAGTTGTAAAAGATGTTTCTCTTGAGGTAAATCAAGGCGAAATTGTAGGGTTGTTAGGCCCCAATGGTGCTGGTAAGACTACTTCATTCTACATGATTGTGGGTCTTATAAAACCTAATGGTGGTCAAATTTTCTTAGATAATACAGAAATTACCAAATACCCCATGTACAAACGTGCCCAAAACGGTATTGGCTACTTGGCTCAAGAAGCTTCGGTTTTCAGAAAATTAAGTATTGAAGATAATATTTTGAGTGTATTACAACTTACAAAACTAAGTAAGAAAGAACAGCGCTATAAAATGGAATCTTTAATTGAGGAATTTGGTTTAGGTCATATCAGAAAAAACAGAGGCGATTTACTTTCTGGTGGTGAGCGCCGAAGAACGGAAATTGCCCGCGCCCTAGCAACCGACCCCAATTTTATTTTATTAGATGAACCCTTTGCAGGTGTTGACCCTGTAGCAGTTGAAGATATTCAACGTATTGTAGCACAACTTACCAAAAAGAACATAGGTATTCTTATTACAGATCACAACGTTCAGGAAACTCTTGCCATTACAGACAGAACCTACTTAATGTTTGAGGGAAGCATCCTAAAAGCCGGAGAGCCTGAGGATCTTGCTAATGATGAAATGGTTCGTAAAGTATATTTAGGCCAAAACTTTGAGCTACGTAAAAAGAAAATTAGGGATTAGACACTATATATCATTTTTTTATTTGTTAGAATATAGAGATAATATTGATGGATTGTTTTATACACTTCATTAAGTAAAATCTTGATTCCTGCCTTCGCAGGAATGACAGTGAAACCATAATACTATTAAGATATTAATTTTAGAGTAATTAAAATGATAATTTGAATTAAACACCTTACTTTTTTTGTTTCAAGTATAAATTCATTTTGTTATTCCTACCTGTCGACTTACGTTCAAGATAAACTTTGCTATGAATCTCAAATCCACAAAATCAAAACTAACTACCTAGTAACAGATACTTAAATAAATTCAGCATACCAAGTACATGCTTATAATGGGCATCATCTTGTCATTCCTGCGAAGGCAGGAATCCATTAATCATTCTGACAAAAAACTCCAATCTTTTGATAAATCATCCCATTTAGGGTTATTTTCCATTGTCGTTTCCACTTTTTCATATTTTTTTCACGCTTAATAGCATCATTCACATATTGATACGTTTCAAAATACACCAATTTATTTAAACTATATTTTTTAGAGAAACCTTCAAATAGCTTGTTTTTATGTTCAAACATTCTTCTTTCTAAATCATTTGTTACACCAATGTATAATGTTCCATTCTTTTTATTTGTTAGAATATAGAGATAATATTGATGGATTGTTTTATACATTTCATTGAGTAAAATGTGGATTCCTGCCTTCGCAGGAATGACAGCTAAATTTTGAGCTATATAAAAAGAAGATTAGAGAATAGAATTTTCTATTTTTTAGTTTTACCTCTTTTAAAAATTGGCTTAATTATTTGCATTAAAATTACAGCCATAATACCCACCACCAGTCCTACACTAAATTCAATTAAGAAGGAAGGTAAATTTATATTTTCAACTAAATGGTGTACAAATTCAATATGATGCACAAAAACACCACCAGCAACCAATAGCAATGCAATAGTACCTATAACTGCCAAACTTTTAATAATTAAAGGTAAGGCTCTAATTAAAAAATTTCCAACAGAATGCAAAAAGCCTTTGCCATTTCCTATTTTAACCAGCTTGTATCCAAAATCATCCATTCTTACCAATAAGGCTACAATACCATAAACCCCTACCGTAGCTATAATACATACGATGGTTACTACTAATATTTGATTTAAAAGAGGTTCTTGTAAAACAGTACCTAACGCTATTATTACTATTTCAACAGATAAAATGAAATCAGTAAAAATAGCCGACTTAATTTTCTTTTTTTCTGAAAGAAGTAGTTCCTCTTTAGTTAAATTGTATTCATTAATAATATCCTCTTTGGGTTCAACTTTCTGTTTTTTATGAAAAAAATACTCATATATTTTCTCAGCGCCTTCATAAGCTAAATAGATACCACCTAGCACTAGGGCAATAGTGATTGCAATGGGTAAAAAGGCACTTAATAAAAAGGCAACAGGCAATATGATGATTTTATTAAGAGCAGATCCCTTTGTTATAGCCCAAAGTACAGGCAACTCTCTAGAAGCCACAAAACCTGTTGCTTTTTCTGCATTTACCGCCAAATCATCACCTAAAATACCAGCCGTTTTTTTTGTTGAAATTTTACTCATTACAACAACATCATCCATGAGTGCTGCAACATCATCTAATAATGCAAAAAAACCAGAAGCCATATTTTTATTTTGAAGTCATATTGTCAAGAACCGACATGATTATATAAAGTAAAATGATTAAGGGAATAGCTGCAAACTGAAGCACAATTAATAACACCACACAAAGGATAATAAAAATATACCTAGTAGCATTGGGTTTAAAACCCCAAGTTTTAAACTTTAAAGCGAACAGCTTGATACCAGAATTTAGTAACCAACAACTTAAGATGGTTACCCCAATTAAAAACCATTTGTTTAAAATCATTGCATTGATGGTATCATTATTTTGAAATTCCAGTATTAACGGTAACGATACAATCAATAAGGTATTGGCAGGCGTAGGCAAGCCTTTAAAAAAGTTTTGCTGTTCGGTATCTACATTAAATTTTGCCAAACGGTAGGCTGAGGCTAAAGTGATTGACAACCCTATACAAGCTAAAGGGGTTACGCCAAATAATATCTGTGAATTATCCCAGCTTCCCAATTCTATTTCAACTAATTGAAACAATTTATACATGATAATCCCTGGTACTAACCCACTGGTCACAACATCGGCTAATGAATCTAATTGCAGTCCTATCTCACTTTGAATATTTAGTTTTCTAGCAGCAAAACCATCAAAAAAATCGAAAAAGATGCCTAGAAATACAAAAAAAGCCGCCGAAACAAAGTTATCGTTTACAGCAAAAATAACCGCAATACTTCCACACAACAAGTTTAATAATGTTAGAGCATTAGGAATATATCGCTTCATATAGAATTAATTAAAAAGAACACCCCGGCGTCCATACCGGGATTCCATTACAACTGTCATTGCCGCATAGGCGGGAATCCAAAATAACAAACAATTCTAATCATATACAACTATTAAACAATATCTGTTATATTTTACAGTTTATAGATTTATATTTGTAAAAAAATTGCATTTGCGAGTTTACATAAGCATTTTACTTTGTTTACTATCGGTTTCGTTATTCAGTCAAACCACTAGAAAATATTCTAATGAGTTCATGAATATAGGTGTTGATGCAGCTGCTTTAGGTATGAGTAGTGCCGTAACATCACATACTGCTGATGTAAATTCTGGGTACTGGAATCCCGCCGGACTTTTGGCTTTAAAAGACAACCAGTTAGCGCTTATGCACTCCAGTTATTTTGCCAACATTGCCAATTACGATTATGCGGCTTACGCCATGCCTTTAGATAACCAAAGTGCTATTGGCATTTCATTAATTAGATTTGCGGTTGATGATATTTTAAATACTACTCAACTCATTGATGAACAAGGCAATATCAATTACGATAGAATTAGCCTCTTCTCTACTGCTGATTACGGGCTCACCTTTTCTTATGCCCGAAAATTACCTGTTCAAGGCTTAAATTATGGGGTTAACGCTAAAGTAATCCGCAGAATTATTGGAGATTTTGCATCGGCTTGGGGGTTTGGTTTAGATGCCGGCATTCAATTTGAGACTAACAACAGTTGGAAGTTTGGTATCATGGCGCGCGACATTACCACAACCTTTAATGCTTGGGCCATTGATGAAGGTGAATTTGAAAAAATCAGGGATGCCGTTGAAGGTCAAAACCAGGAACTCCCCGAAAGCACCGAAATTACCATCCCTAAATTACAAATAGGTGTTTCAAAATTATTAAACTTTAATTATGATTACACACTTCTAGCCGCAGCCAATTTAAATGTGCGTTTTGAAGAAAATAACGATATTATTTCAACATCTTTTGCCAGTATAAATCCGGCCTTAGGTTTTGAGTTTGGATATGTAGACATGGTTTATTTACGCGCTGGTATGGGTAATTTTCAAAATGAACTACAAATAGACAACACAGAGCAATTAACCTTTCAACCAAGTTTTGGGGTTGGTTTTAAATACAATGGTATTCAAATAGATTACGCCTTTACAGACATTGGCGACCAAAGTGTGGCACTCTATTCCAACGTATTTTCATTAAAACTAGATTTTAGTATTTTTAGGTAATGACAAAAAAATTACTACTCTTTTTATTAACGCTGTCATCATTCGTATACGGACAACAATTAACATTGTCAAACACCTCAGAGATTAGTGTATTAACCGTTGGACCTGGCACATCTCTTAATGATGCTTTTGGTCATAGTGCCTTCAGAATAAAAGATCCAAATTATGGATTGGATGTAGTTTATGGCTATGGCGAGTACGATTTTGATGCGCCTAATTTCTATTTAAAATTCGCCCAAGGAAAACTAAACTATCTTATGGGTAAAGATAGTTTTAGTAGGTTTTATCAGATATATATATATTTTAATAGAACAATAAAAGAGCAGGTTTTAAATCTATCGCAAAGCGAAAAACAAAAACTTTATGATTATCTAATAACCAATTATAAACCTGAAAATAGAGCCTATTTATACGAATTCTTTTTTGACAATTGCGCTACCAAAATTAAAGACGTCGTTAAAATAGCCACAGACACCCCTATTGCATTTAACAGTCCTGAGGGTTTTGAAACCAAAACGTTTAGAAACCTAATTTATGATAATGTTGACAAAAATACCTGGGGAAGCCTTGGTATTGATGTGGCTTTAGGTTCGGTTATTGACAGAGAAGCAACCCCTGAAGAACACATGTTTTTACCTGAAAACATTTACAAATTCTTTGAAGTTGCCACAAAAAACGATCGTTCTAGATTGGTAAAGAAAAACAACGTCATTTTTACTAAAAGACCTATTAAAACCTCAAACTCCTTTTTCAAAAGTCCGTTGTGTATTTTAGGAATCATCTCTTTTTTCATATTATTCCTTACCTATAAAGACTTCAAAAAAAATAAGAGAACCATTTGGTTAGACGTGTTCTTATTTAGTTTTACCGGAATCATTGGAATACTTATTTTATTCCTTTGGTTTGCAACCGACCACACAGGCACCCATCATAATTACAATCTACTATGGGCTTTTGCTTTAAATATTTTAATGATTGGACAACTTTCAAAAAAGACTCCCCAAAAGTGGTTTACTAAATACGTGAAGTTTTTAATCATTATGCTTTGTCTCATGACATTACATTGGATTATCGGGGTTCAGGTGTTTGCTATTGCTTTAATTCCTTTGTTAATTGCTTTGGGAATTCGATATTTATTTTTGTTAAAACATTATTCCGATAGCCAATAGCCAATAGCCAATAGCCAATAGCCAATTTAGTTACTGTCCTCTGAAGAAAATTACCGTACTAAACGTTTTTATAAGAATATTGATATCTAAGAAAAAACTTCTATGTTTAATATAGTACAAATCATACTGAAGTTTAAGTAAGCTATCATCTACCGAGGAACCATATCTTGTATTCACCTGCGCCCATCCGGTCAAACCCGGTTTTACAATGTGACGTGTTTCATAAAAAGGTAATACTTGTGAGAGCTCTCTAACAAAATACGGACGCTCTGGTCTGGGACCAATTAAGCTCATATCCCCTTTAAGTATGTTTAAAAATTGAGGTATCTCATCCAATCTTGTATTTCTTAAAAACTTTCCAAAAAAAGTAATCCTAGAATCCCCCTTTTTTGACCAAGTCGCTCCATTGGGCTCTGCATGTTTTATCATGGTCCTAAACTTAATGATCCTAAAAAGACGACCATTTTTACCAATACGTTCTTGCGTGTAAAATAACACCCCTCTGTTAGCTATAATATTACCTATAACGATTAATGGTAAAAGTAAAACACCTATTATAAGTCCCAAAACAGCAATAATTACATCAAAAAAACGATGGAAGAACAAGTACATTTTATTTTGATTGCTTCTACTAAAAGGGAAGTATTTATAGAAATCTTTACCAACAAACTGAACAGGAACTCTTTTGGTTAAATCTTCATAAACCTGTGTATATTCCTTTATAGGAAAGCCTCCCTCTAAAAGGGTAATCAAATCTGTATAAATTTCGGGAGTAATATTTTCAGAGTTGTAACTCGCTACCACAATTTCAAAGATATTTTCATCTTTGATAACTTGATAAATTTCTTTTGGGGAGTATTCGGTTAACCCCAAAAACTTAACTTTATCTCCTCTACTTTTCTCACAGTTTATAAAACCAATAATTTGATAATTAGGATCAGCCGTTTTAAAAGTATCTAAGATGGCTTTAATGTTTGAAGTTTCACCTACCAATAAAACCTTTCTATTAAAACGCGGCGAAACTATAAGCTTTATATAAGCAAAACGCCAAACCAATAAAGCCACTAATATAGAGGCAAAAAAGAAAAAAATCTGTAATCGATTTTCTGGTAAAAACGGTGTAAAAAAAGGTGTTAGTAAATAAAAAAGTACTGTAGTTGATGTAGTAAGAACAATGGTAGTCCAAACACTTTCTAACTTACTGGATTTTTGCAAATCATACATTTCAAATATGGTTCCAAACACCGAGATATATAACACCAACACAAAAACCCAAGACCAATTTTCTTTACTTACAGTAAAATAGTCAAAATGAAACCCGGTACCTACTAAGTGAAGCAACAGCAACACAAGTAGAAGGTCAAAAATTCTAAGTAGAAGTTTCCGTTCTGAAATATTAAAATGAATATTTAGACGAGGCATGAGGACAACGATTAATAGCAACCACTAATATAAAGTATAATTTTATAATCCCTTACTTAATTTAACGTGAGTTCAACATAAAATTCATAAAAAATAGCCAAAAGTGAAATAAAACAGGCACTTTGTTACCTTGAGCATTGCTAAGTGAAAATATATTTTCAACGAAAGCACTTTGTGAAACACGTCGGAAGGTGTCTAAATAACACTATTTCAATCAGGTTTCGACGGCGCTCAACCTGACAACAGATGTTAATTTGTTTATATTTAATTAAATAAACCACTATGGATTTGAAATCCATAGTTTTAAACAAAAGAATAAAATTCTTTTTCAACGCTCAATTGTCATTCCGCACTTGATGCGGAATCCAGTTTTATCCATGGATTCCTGCCTTTGCAGGAATGACAAATCGATTGAAAAAAGTTTATAGAAACTAAAGTAACTGCAACCTTTAATTAGATAATAAATTAAGATGATATCGAACTCCCTTTAATTTAAAACATTATGCCAAAGCGTTTTAACATGATCCCAATCGAATTGTTCTACTTTTTTGCGGGCATTGTTAATAATATTATTTCTAAGCATATCATCATCTATTATAGTTTTAATGGCACTTACAAAGGCTTGAGGATTATGAGGAGGCACTAAAATACCCTCTTTATTATGTTCTATCAAATAAGGTATCCCGCCAACATTGGTTGAAACAACAGGTAACCCCAAAGCCATGGCTTCAATAACACTTACTGGCATATTGTCAAAATTAGTAGTATTTATGAATACATTATATTCTTTTGATAGAGTAATCCATGCTTCCTTTGATAATTTACCTGTAAACCTGACATCTAAGTTATATTTATCTGCTAAATTCTTGAGAGTTTTCAAAGAACCATCATTATCGGGACCCACCATACAAAGCGAGGCCTTTATACCTTCATCTGTTAAAGCTTTTAATACCTCAACCGCCAATTGTGGGTTATATATTTTAGAAAAGGATCGTACCCAAAGTAAATTAATAGATTTAAAGGGTCTTGCTTCAAACTTATAATGTTTTATTTCTATGGTATTAGGAATACTAACAATATTATGATAGCCATAACTTTTAAATTGTTCCATCATATATTCAGATGGTGCTATACTTATGTAGGCCTTTAAAAATATTGATTGACTTAGTTTAGGATTGCGCTTTAAACGTTTAGCTAAATTACCACCATGTAAAATTGGGATGTACTTTAATTGTAATAGCCTGCAGCACTGTGATACGGCATAGGCAAAATAAAAGTTTTGAGTACTATAGGTATCAATAATGACATAGTTTGCTATATGTCTGTAAGCAAAACATGCCCATAGCATATCCAAAACACGAAGTAACTTGTTTTTTTTTGAAGAGGCATAATACACTGTATAAGATGCTTTTTCAAGCAAAGCCCCTAAGACCTCAATACCAGAAGCATTTTTATTATGCTTTTTTAACTTGTTTCCAATGTATAGTATGGATTTCACTTGGTAAAAATACAAGAATTAATATTCAAAAATGATGTTACGTTTGATATACTAATTCCTTCCGAATATTATTTACTGGAAAAATATAGAAGTAGCTTTTCTTGATGAGGAACAACCAAAAGTGAATGACAAAAATGGGTAAAAACGTCTGATACCTATCCAAATAAGCATCATAAGTCTTATTATGGTAATTACATATTAAAAAGGGTGCCCGTGCATCATTCAAAAAGTAATGAGATATAAGAGAATCATCCACAGCATTAGATGCTAAAAAAGATGTGTAGATTACATCCCGTCCCGACTTGTTATACTCAAACAATTCCATAACAGACAACGGAATATTAGATCCTTTGGCATAGAATAGAATGGTTTTAGACACATCTATCAATATCCATTTATCAAACTCTTTAGAATAAAATTCGTTAAAAGCATGTCCACCAAAATCCGCACTAAATGGTAATGAGGTAATTCCCCATTCTCGTACTTCAATATCATTAACTACACAAAAATTATTAAATACTTGGGAAATGTCACTACAAACACCACCTTCGCCCGCTAACATTTTTTGCAAAGCTTTTTCTGAAGACAGACTCAGTCCAGATCCTCCTTTAATGTTAAGACGTAACCATTCAGCTATTTCCAAAACTTTCTCAAAGGTATTTAAATGCGACTTCTCTTTCAAGATAATAGAATTAACAATATGAAAACTCTTAGGAATAAACTGCTTTTTATTAATAAGGTTGTAGGTCTGTGCCTTGATGTCTTCCTGAGAAGCATCTTTAGATAATAACTTGAACCTGGTGTAATATAAATAGGGATGCCTTTTGATTAACCAAGTTATTTTCTTTCCTATTTTAAGCATTTGGAACAACGGGATATGTTATAAATGTAGGAAAATATTTTTAAACGTTAGCCATTCTGTAGGCTTCTTAATTAAATCATAATCTAATAACGCGTTACAAACTAATAAATTAACTCCTTGCTAATTTTGATCAAATTCTGTCTATTAGAGTAAATTTAACGATTGAAATGAGTGAAATTTGCCTGCTGGCAGGTATCGAGAATTAAAATTTTGTAAGAAAAAAAGTTCTCGATACGATTTTCTTGACTTCGACAAACTTAGTTTGCTACCTTCGTACAAAATATATTTTGTCCTTGGTAATGCTCAGTCTTACAGAAAATCACTCGAACTGACATTAATCTCGTTTGTTTGTTTTAAAATACAATAGAGGTTAGATCAGGTAGCAATTACAGGGTCTTCTAAAGCTTTCACTGCCTTCTTTTTCTTAGTAAGGGATTTTAAATAGACTCGTTCTGGCACTACATTTAACAAGGCAAAAGCATACAATAATGATGGCGCAGCAATCCGCATACCCGAATGATTAATGGTAGCAAACCAAAAGGCTAAAAAGGCATAAAAGTAATAATTTCGTTTATTGCCGGTTCTAAATCCAATAGGTTTAAAAATAAGTATTAAAATAATAACAATGCCTAAAACCCCATGTTCTGATAATAAGCGTCCTATCTCATTATGAGACGGCAACTCTGTTCCATAAGCTTCTACGCGCTTATCCTTAACGCGGCTTGCTCCTATGCCTAAAAAAGGACTACTCAAAAACCCATCAATTTCTTCAATAAACAAGTCTAATCGTCCGGTAGTGATATCTTTCTTTTTTATACCTGCTGAAGTTTCATTGGCATATCGCCTATCTATAAGTCCTCTCGTTTGGTTGGAACTCACCACCCATGATATGCCACTGGTTAGTACTAACAAAACAAAAGAAACAATAATTTGATTTTTCATTCGGTTTGACGCATGATAAAAAAGTGTATATAAAAAAGCGCCTATCACAATAATGGCAGCAAAAACCCCACCCCTACTAAAAGTTACAATAGCTCTAAAGGTCATAGCTCCTAAAATAGCAACGTTCAGGACTTTTAAAAATAAGGTAGGCGATTTCATAAACAAACGCACCACAATGGCGAACATCCCTAATCCTAAGGCAGTTGACACCTGATTGGGTCCAAATCCCCCTGATAATGCCGCGTTAGAAACAGCACCAGATAATTTATCTTTAACACTGGGGTTGTATAAAAACAAGTAGGTGGTCATTGAAATAGCTGGAAGCGACAAATACATGATAATGTCCAATAATTGTTTATTAGTCACTTTCCTATCATAACAAAACAAAGCGGCTATTCCCAAACATACAGGTCCACTCAATACAAATGCTATATTGGTTCTAAAGTTTACAAAATAGCTTAAGGTTCCAGAAGCTACTAAAATAGAAGGTATTAATAAAATCAAGTATATAAAATATGGGTATCCTTTTCCGCTTAAGCCTTTAAAAAACATCCCCAATACCATGAATAAGATTACTAGATATTTGGAGGCTTCATAAGCAATCCCTCCATCGGTCATTCTAAAAAGCACCTCTGCTCCAGTAAAATAAGCGCAACCCAAAAACACGGCTTGTGTTTTTTTGTGTGATGGTTCTAAAACAATTCGAATAATAAAATAGCCCATCACTAGTAAAAAATACAGCTTAGAAAATGGCTCTAGGAAATACAAAACTCCTCCTAATAGTATATGAAATATTACTTGAGGTATATAATAATCAGTAGATGGTTTTCTAACTCTAGGACTCAATCTATTACAATTTTAAAATATCCAGATTTATTCTGCTATTATAATGAGAAAAGGTGAATTTTTCAACCACAGCATCAAAGCTTTCTAGCATCTTCCTGTAATTTTCTTCAGAAAGGTTAAACATCTTATCAATCATTGCCATTAGTGCGTCTTGGCTTACCTCATGAAGCAAAAACCCATGGTCATCCTGTTTAATATAATGTCCAATAGCCGAAATATTCGACACAATAGGAATACAGCCAAAATTCATGGCTTCGGCTATCACTTTGGGAAACCCCTCCGAAGCCTTTGTTGGCAATAAAAACACATCCGATTGTTTATAAATATCATACACTTTTGCTCGAGGTAAGGCTCCATGAAAAACAATATCACATTCACTTTTGTTAGCCAAAGCTTTAAAATATGCTAATTCTTCCCCTGTGCCCACAAAATGAATGGTCCCAATACGTGACACCAAATTGGCATTCATGCCATCAAAGGTTTTTAAAATGGTTTCCACCCCTTTCTCCCGCTCTAAGCGCCCCACAAAACAGAAGGAAATTTTATCTCCCAAAAACTTCTTTTGTCTAATTTGTCTTCCTAAAGCAATATCAACCTCGGTTAAACAAGGGTTTTCAAAACTCAAATGCTGTTTAGGTTGATGCTCCCAATACCCATTCATGGTCACGGTTCTTTTTTGACATTTAAGCATCCAACGTTGTAATCTATAACCTAATGGTGGTTGTTTTTGATTCCAATTACCGGCATATTTAAACCAACCTGTTTTTTTTACAAATAAACTCAAATAAGGAATCAAAAACACACCGATCCCTGTTGGCGTTCTTAGTTGAAAACAATCTACCTCTTCTAAGGTTTTAGAAACTACCCTTATAGTTTTAGGAGATTGCCAAATGATTTTCAATTTATTATAAACACCTTTACCACCCACCGATGGTATGGGAATAAAATGAATCTTTTCAGACACATAAGGCAAGGCACTAGCAGGCGCATCCGTATCATATAACATAGCTATATGATATACTTCGTCAAAAATGTCCAACAAATGGTTTATTTCACTTACCGTAGCACCCCATCCCACAAGTTGGTTATCCTTAGAAATATAATGCTCGGTATGAGATATTATGGCCAGTTTCATTGCTAAACAAAGGTGCTATTTTTATTTTAACTTAAAAAGTGTTTTTAGTATTTATCATTCAGTTGCATGTCATTCAGAGTATAGTGAATAGGAAATTAAGAAGATGCTGAAACATGTTGAGCACGACATGTGAGTGAGGTGAAAATATCGATACTTATATTGATTGTCACCCTGAACTCGTTTCAGGGTCTAATGGTATCCATAGATTATCCCAATTAGGGTTTATACTTTCAATTAAGTTGATTTTCCATTGTCTATGCCAATTCTTCAATTGCTTTTCCCGTTTTATGGCATCATCAATAAATTGAAACTCTTCATAATACACAAGCATTTTTAATTTATATTTACTTGAAAAAAGAACTTCCTTTAGCCTCAACATGCCTTTCCATTCTATCATCAATCCCTCCTGTTACACCAATGTACAAAACACCTTTTGGTTTATTGGTAATTATATAGACCCAATAGTTGTGATAAGCTCGTTTTGGCATGTAAGTAAATTTGCTTAAATAAATATACTGAAATTAAGAAGATGCTGAAACAAGTTCAGCATGACAAAAACCATGTTCATTCAGAACGAGCACAGCAAAGTGAAGAATCTCTTTTAAAACCTTAAAAAAGCCTCTTAATAAAAGTATTGGAAATTAAGAAGATACTGAAACAAGTTCGGCATGACAAAAACCATGTTCATTCAAAACCTTTCTATTCTGTTAAGGACAGGCTATCATTATATAACAATTCTCCAACATTAGCATTAATATTTTGACATGCCTTTAACAGCAACTAGACTGGGCTTAGATAGGGCTTAGATAGGGAGGAGCTATTAAATAGTTTGCTTTTAAAGTAAAGAAATTGTTACGTCATCCCGATATCTATCGGGACTCTTCACAATGACGTATATTTGCTTTGAGCCATCATTCTGAGTGAGGTACGAACGTAAGAATCTGTTGAATGAATTGACCAATCTTATTTAACTTGTGCCATTAAACAAAAGATTGTTAATTCACTTCGTTTCTCACAATGACGGTATGTTTACCCTGCGCCGTCATTCTGAGTGAGGCACGAGCGTAAGAATCTTTTTAAAAACTCGTCTAAATTTTATTTATGGAACAATCATACGTTTACATTATCACGAATAAAACAATACTGTTTTGTATACTGGAGTTACAAGTAATTTGACAAAACGTATGTATCAACATAAGTCCAAAACTTTTAAAGGTTTTGCGGCCAAATACAACTGCGAAAAATTAGTCTATTTTGAAGCTTTTGACTCCATTAATAGTGCTATTGAAAGAGAAAAACAGATTAAAAACTATAAACGTTATAAAAAGATTTACTTGATTGAGAAAGAAAATCCAAACTGGATAGACATGTCTGATGGATGGCTATTTTATTTTGATTAGTTTTTAAAAGAAAAGATTGCTACGTCACTGCGTTCCTCACAATGACGGTTTGTTTACCCTGCGCTGTTATTCTGAACGAGGTACAAGCATAAGAATCTTTTCCCTAATAATCCTCCTCAATAACGTCCACGTATCGCTTTATAATCTCCTCCCATCGATGTTTATCTGCCCAAATAGATGCTTGTTTTGAAAACTCAGCTTTATGATTCAAAATGGTTTCTATAGCACTCAAAAAAGTACTGGTATCATTCCCTCTAATAAGTATACCCGACTTTCCATCAAGTATCGCATCTTCAATACCACTACCTGTAGCACCTATGGCGGGAATACCTAAAGTATTAGCTTCCAAGATGGCAATACCAAACCCTTCCACATCCCCTGTTTTAGATTCAGAACTGAGCATCACAAAAATATCTGAGGCCTTAAGCAGAGCTTTTAATCGATCATGGGACACGGCACCATGAAAAGTCACATGGTCTTCAACACCCAGTTTTTGAACGTCTTGTAAACAAGCATCCAAATCGTTAGCCAAGCCCAAACAATGATAATGTAATTCTGGATACTGCGTCAATAATCTGGGCAAATGGCGGATTACTTGCCACTGACCCTTTCGTTCTGAAACACGCCCCACCGTAATAAGTTTGGGAGCGCCTTTTAAAGGCATACTTTCTATGGCCGACAAATCAAGCCATTTTGCTGTATCAATTCCATTCGGAATAACCGTCATATGCTTTAAAAGAAGATTTGACACTAATTGTTTTGTAAAGTTCGAAACAGCAATAACCCTGTCAAACCGCTTTAGCGATTCAGAGGTAACCCAATTAAAAAAAGCATTTTTTAAATTAACCTCCGTGCCATGTATAACCGCCAAACACTTCTTACTTTCAAACAACCACAACAGTCCAACGCTCCACAGGGAAAACTTCCCTGAAGCAATGATAACCTCATGTTGTTTGGCTTGCTGCCATAAAAACCACAAACGCTTTACATACATAAATAAACGCGGATTCGTAACAGGAATACGAACCACCTGAAAAGCAAGATTGTCATCAAAAGCTGCCTCTTCCAATCCTGTTTTCGACCTACAATCGCTTATAACAGTGACTTTATAACCATTCAAGTGCAAGTGCAACGCCAAATGATGGGCATGATTCCCTATACCACCGGGTTGAGGTGGAAATTCAGACGTAACTATAAGGATCTGTTCTTTGTTAGAGTGCATCCAACGTATCTATTAAAGGGCCTTGTTTTATTTTAATACTCGATAATCTCCAGGATTTACACACCTGAAATACAACCAATGGTAGTATCAATATACAAACAAACACCCCCAGTATCAACATCCCTTTATTTTTCTTAAATCGGTAGGGCATTATAGAAATAGGCACCAATCGTAACAACGCTAATCGGGCTCTGGTATTTCCAAAATAGCTTCTAAAAAAATAGAGTACACTGGGTATGGGTTTTGGTTGAAATACATGATTTGTTCTAAAAGCATCCCAACTCCCCATAGTTCTTAGGCCTCCTGTACCCACCTTTAAATGTAAGCGTTTGGCTTGGGGATTGGAGATATTTTTAAAACCATTAAGATAAGCCCGCATCCCAAACTCGCCATCGCCCATGCGTTGTTTTTCAAACTGCCGGTCGAACAACCCTGTTTCCTTAAAAACCGCCTTCTTGATCATCACATTACCGGTATCCAACTGATCACTAAGCCTAAAAAACGAATAATGTTCCGGTACCTTATCCCCTACTTTGGAAATGGAAACACCCGAAGATACATCCGCATTAAAAAAATCCAAGCACTTTAAATGCTTTTGTATCCAATCCGGTGCTACCCGACTATCATCATCAAAAAAAAGTAAATAGTCTCCCTTGCTATGTTTTATGGCCCAATTACGGGCTTGCCATAAGGCAGTTTCCCGTTGTTGCTGTACTTTTAAGTTAAGATGAAAGTCTTTATAAAACCTTTCTTGAAACGGTTGGGACTGATCTACCACAAGTACTTCAAAATTATTATAATCTTGCACCTCCAGATCCTTAAGCACATCCTTTAAATACGCATACCTGTTAAGGGTTGGAATAATGACACTAACCATGGGTTTTTCTTCAATAAGTGGCGCCTTGTTATACTCCCAATCTTTGTATTTCATGGGAGTTTTTAAAATTGGCACACGTTTGATATGTTTGGTGCTGTACCAAGACTTAAACTCTTTAAAAGGGTTATAAAAACTAAGCACCCGAATCACCAAAACATAAAACACCCATGTTGGATTAAAATATTTTCTAATAAATCGGTACTCATCCATTAGAGGCAAAGTTTCAATGGTTTCTATAGTTTTAGCATGTCCTATATAGCCTTTATGAATGAGTTGCCACGACGCATCATATTGTTTTGCTAGGTCATTGGTATACCTATTGTCAAACGTAACCGCTTTTAAAACATCCTCCGATAGACTATTGACATCAGGAAATATAGAGGTTCCATTATTTTTTAAAACCGTAAAATAATGAGTGGGCTGCAAATATTTTAAAAACTGAAATAACATAAATAATTATTAACTCTTGTTTGTTATATTACTTAAAAAAGTCTGATTGTCCGTTTGTATCATAATGTTGAGATGTCATACTGAACTCGTTTCAGCATCTTAAAACGACTGTAAATATTGATGTTTTATATTGAGAACCTGAAACAACACTTCGACTGCGCTCAGTGTGACAGTTCAGGTTGACAATGAACTTTTATGACTAATTATTGACATTCAAAAAAAATGTTGTCATTTAAAATAACCGAACAGCAAACATAATTCATCTATTTTGGGTTTTTATCATATTAGGTTACACTTCGACAAACTTTATTTGCTACCTCCGCATAAAATATAATTTGTTCTTGGTAATGCTTAGTCTGACAGAAAATCACTCGAACTGACATTAATTTTGTTTGTTTCAAAATGCTCAACAGGTTACAATTTTTATCAAATTATTCTAATTTGGAACACAAAAAATGTTTGGGGGTAACACAGATCCACTAACATATACCTTTAAAGCCATATCCAACACCTTATAGTTCTTCTCTTTAAAGAAATTAATTATTTCTAAGTTATTATTGGTTTCCACGATAAATATAGGTTTGAAAGCTTCTATGGTTTTAATGCTCCCTTTTAAAATATCCAGTTCAATACCATCTACGTCAATTTTAATAAGATCACATCTATTCATGTTATTCGTGTCCATATAGGTATCAATAGTAACCATTGGGCTACTCACTGAATCTATTGCGACTTCAGACATTAAAACATTGGAAGTGGTATTATTTAAAAAAAGTTTAACCATTTTGTTCTCAAATCCTACCGCTGAATGTTCCAACATGATAGTAGTTCCCAAATTATTCTTAACTATGGACTTTGCAAACGACTCAAACACATAACGATTGGGTTCAAAGGCAACAACCCTTCCGTTTTCCTTACAAATAGTTTGAGCCCAAACCAAACTTAAAAATCCAAAGTTAGCTCCAATATCAAGTACCGTCAAGTCTTGTCTGTCTGTTTTATGCAAATTACAAAGCTTGATAGAATTATTTAACAAGGTAGTTTCTACGCCTTGTTTTTGAGCTTTTGAAGCCTCTTTTATTGGTGCAATAAAGCTGAACTTAACAACATATTGCTGATAATTACGATTAATTTCTGCTCTTAACAACTTAAAATTTACACTTTCAAACAAGCGCTTTAATAGCATTGATTTACGCATAAACTGCTTCACAGAAAAGGGAACAGCATTGTATATTTTAATCAGTGTGTTCACTATAAAACGTTACAAATTGTTCAGCTTGATTTTTTACATCAAAATTACTATTTACATGATTTATGGCGTTAGCCCTCATCCTACGTTTTTCTTCAACAGGTAAGTTCATGACATTTATTATCGTTTCTGCTAATAATTTTGGTTGTCGTTTAGGCACCATCCATCCTGTTTTACCATGAATAATATTCTCCTGTAATCCGCCTCCATCTGAAGTTATACATAACAGACCTCTGCCTTGAGCTTCCAATACTGCATTACAAAATCCTTCGGAATGACTGTATTGAATATACATGTCTGAATCTTCAAGTACTGCCATAGTTTCTTCGTGTGTCTTTTGGCCTTCCAATATTACATAATCTTCTATACCTAATTGAAAAATAGCATACTTTAAGTTTTCATATTGTATACCAGAACCAATAATAATATACTTAAAGGCTATTTGTTTAGATTTAAGCATAGCCAAAGCCTCTAGCGTGTCCTGCAGCCCTTTCATCCAATGCAATCTAGCTACTGTAACTATTTTGAAAGCAGAAGTTTTTTCGGAATCTTGCTTTTTAAAATGCTCTGGAACACAAATAGCTGGTGTAATAATCTGGTACGAAACCGATTTTGGAAGCCCAATATTATAAGCTGTATTGAGTAGATAATTAGAGATACTATGCACCTTATCCACTTGATTCCATAGTAATTCATAACACCCTGTATACTTTAGAGGGTAAACATCCAAATCAAATCCCCTAAAACTAACTGCCATTTTAGCACCAATGACCTTAGCTACATGCTCACTTTGTATGGCTATGGTAGCAAAACCAAAATGTATCCAATCTAAATCGGCTGTTAGTAAATGACTATTATTATAAAGGTTTTTTAACATTTGTTTTTTAGAGCGACCATATTCCCTTTCCAACTCAATAAACTTTAAAAATCGATTATATTTTAGGAAACCCCTAAAAAATACTATTAAACCACTTCCTAATAGCAATATTAAGTTACGTTTATACACTTTTGGAGCCACTCTTACCTCACACAAATTGAAGTCATCTTTTTTATGCTGCACAAATAGCGTTACTTTAAAACCATGCTTCTGTAGCCCCTTTATTTTAGATGTAAAAAAGGTTTCAGAATAACTGGGGGTTTCAGAAAGCACTATGCCTATTCGCATCCTAATATCAATTTATATAAAACCTCATGCTTATTAATGCATTCATTTAGATTGTATTTATCTAATACAAGGCTTCGCATTTGTAAACCTAGGGTCTCTCGCTCCTTTTCTGTCAAAGCTTTCAGTTCTTTTAATTTTAAAGATAGTGCTGCTACATTAGATGGCGTCACTAAATGATTCTCAAACACGCTCAAAACATCTTTAACACCAGAAACTCTTGAACCAACAACAATTTTACCACTAGCCATTGCCTCAATGGGGGCAATAGGCAAACCTTCTTTACGCCCCTCATCTTTTGTTGGAATAACAAAAACATCCGCCAAAGCCAAATAAGGACGCACATCATTTTGTTTGCCAATAAACCTGATAGCCTCACTTTCATATTTGCTTTTAAGTCTTAACCCATAATCATTTCCATAATCCCCAACAATTAATAGCTTAACAGAGAAGTCATTTATTTGTGTAATGCTTTCAATTAAAACCTCAATCCCTTTTACAGGTACCAAATTAGCGACTGTAACAACTACAAAATTAGAATCCCTAATTCCTAAAGTATTTGCCAAAGACTTATCTGGTTTCTGAGGTTTAAAATGGTTCGTATCTATACCAAGTGGTATATAAGCTACCTTAGGTTCTAGTCTATTAAAAAACTGAGATATCATATCCTTATTAATGGCTATAATTCTATTACTCAATTTAGAACGCCATAGCCATGCTTTGTTACCCCATCCCATGGCCTTTTTTGAATAAACAAAAGGAATGCCGGCTATTTTGGCTGCTAAGGGTTCTGTAACATCAGAGCTCCAATGCCAAGAGTGTATAAGGTCAAATTGGTGCCGTTTAAAAAATCGAGCTATTTTCAAGATCCTGAAGGGTAAGGACCAATAGGGCTTGTATGGAACTGCAAAAGGAAACACATGTATTTTAACCCCCAAAGCTTCAATGTGTTTGTAAAAACCGCCCCGATTGTGAAAACAGCATATCTCGGGATCGAACAAATCTTTATTAAGGCCCTTTACCAAATCATAAACCACCTTACCGCTACCAGCTGTATCAAAATTAGGAATGGTAAATAATATTTTAATACGTTTAGGCATGCCGCTGTTTTTTATTAAACAAAGACAACGTTAATAACATATTAATAGTGTGAGCATATTTTAAAGCATCACCTTTTAGAAAAGCACTTAATTGAGCATTTAAAAAGGTCTTAGATATCCATGTATCAAGACCCGATTCCAAAATATATTGTTTTAAAAAGAACGCGTTGTCTTTTCCTAAAAACTGTAATTCCCAGTTACGCTGCACATAAGGATTTCCTAATAAAGCCTTTATCTCACGCTTTAATTTATTAACCATGCGATAGGGTAAATTGTAAGGTGGCTTATTCAAATGATAATTATATAAATTAAATGGTCTGTGAACCTGCCATTCAATTTTCGCCAATTCAGGTGCGCTTCTCTTCATATACTCAATCTGTAATTGCCTGTCCTTTAAATAAGACTCAGGAACTGTACAAATAAATTCACATATCCTATTATCATAATACGGTAAGCTCATGGGTTTTTGATTATTAAACACCGCTAGATTAACTGAGGTCCATCGTGGTGCCCAGTATTTTGATTTAAAAGCTCTTAATCGGGCATTCGTATCGTCAATATCTATGGTATTCAATAAATCAGTTACCCTATTCCTTAAGTAATCTTTAAAGTGCCCCTCCAGTTCCCAAACTTGCCATAAAGATTCTGCAAATTCCAAACCACCTCGTTTTAATAATTTAGACATTAGAACATCTACCTGGTGTTCATGTGATAATTCCGGTAGGTTCATGGCATCAAATAAGACATCCCCCCAATGGCCTAATGAAAAAACAGCTCCCATTTTTGCAAATTCATTCCGGATAGCCATTTGTCTCGGACTTGTAAAGTCTGAATAACAGCCATTTATTTCTACCAAATCATCAATCACCTCCCATAAATAGCCTTTTTTTATCTTGTACTTCTGAAATTCAAATCCACAGCTTTTTGCTATTTTTTCGGCTATTTTGGTCTCGGGATAACCATTTTCAAATTCATAACTATATGAAAACACTTGGGCTCCCATTTTCTTTAGAGCTACAGCTTGGGTTCTGCTATCTAAACCTCCTGATAATGGTAAAATAACTTTTTTACCTGCTGTTTGTTCTTGAATTATAGCTTCAAAAAGTGTAGAGAATTCGTCTAGTGCCTGTTCAAAACTAATATTTCTAGGCTCATAATACCAATTAAAATATGTGTTAGAATTTACCACCTTATCATTTTCATCTAAGGTGTATTTGGTTCCAGGGCGTAATACTTTGGTATCATGGTAATAGGTGTCTTCATCTAAAAAAAAACCAATGGCCGCAAAAACGCAAATGGCTTTTAAATCCAGTTCGTGAGGTGCATTTACCTTAAAAAAGGTCTGTTTTTCAGGAATTATCGGGGTGGTAATGGTCTTCATGTAATACATACGCAATATACAATTTTACATGGTTACAAAAAGCAACATTTTCAGTGTTAAGTTCAGGTTCCTAATACTATATTTTTATTTATTGGCTCCCCTCTTGAGCAAAGCGGGGCGTCCACACTCTAGGTGTGGACGGAGTGTTTGAAAATATTTTCTAAATTTATAACATGCCAAAACAAAAACTCCATACAAAAAAGGAACTTCAAGAAAAAAGAAAAGAACTTAGAAAAAACCTAACACCTGCTGAAGCCTTTTTATGGAAACATTTAAAAGCCCGACAACTAAATGGCAAACGTTTCACAAAACAGCATAGTATTGATAATTATATTGTAGATTTTTATTGTGCTTCAGAACGATTGATTATTGAATTGGATGGTGAAGTCCATAATAACCCAATAGCGCAAGAATATGATTTAAAACGTACGACGTTTTTAGAATCATTAAACTATAAAGTAATACGGTTTGAAAACAAAATGGTTTTTGAGAATTTAGCTTCTGTGCTACAGGAAATCGTTTTACATTTTAAATCAGAACCCTCCGTCTGAATACTTTTAGTATTCAGCCACCTCCCTTAAACTTAAGGGAGGAGCACCATGTAAAAACAAAAAGCTCCCCTCTTGAGCAAAGCGGGGTGGCCACACTCTAGGTGTGGACGGGGCGTTTGATTGTAACCTCAAGAGCGTTTAGGAATTTGAATATCTAACCCTCTGTCTAAATGCTTTACTGCATTTAGCCACCTCCCTTTAACAAAAGGGAGAAGCTTATTTATTTTATCTGTCTACAAAAAAAATCGAAATTAGTCTAATTAACAATTTCTCTATACAACTCCAAAAACTGTTTAATAGAATCTTCTGCATTAAAATGCAACTTCACAAACTCATGCGCCTGTTTTGTAATATTCTGTAACTCTGACTCTGATGTTTGACTTAGCTCAATAACAGCCTGAACCAAAGCTTCCGGGTTTCTAACTGGCACCAACCAACCCGTTTTATTGGGAATAACCACCTCTGCCATACCCCCGCAATCTGTTGAAATAACCGGAACTCCCAATGCCATAGCTTCTAATACTACATTGGCAATGCCTTCTTCCAAACTTGGTAAAATTACCGCATCAAAACTCTGCATTTTTTTAAATAATATTTCTTGAGGCAACCCTTTCATAATAGTAATCTCATTTTCAAGCCCAAGTTGATGGATTTGAAATAAAACGGCTTCCGACACCACATTTGAAGCTATAATAGTGTAATGTATTTGAACACCTTGTTCCTTTAAAAGTTTTACCGCATCTATAGCATATTTATAACCTTTTTTCCAATGAAAACGCCCTACTGATACTATATGAAAACCATCACTGTTATTTTTTTCAAAAACTCTAAACGCATCAAAAGTTGGTTTCGCTATTGGCGAATGAATGAGCTCTATTTTATCTTTATCAGCATGATATTTTTGTGCTTCTAAAGCAATGGCTTGTGAAACGGCATGGAACCTATCTACTTTAGGAAATAACTGTTTATACGTATTTGCCAGTTCCTCATCGGCTATAGGCGAATAGTTTATATGGGCTCCTCTTAAACTTAATACAAGTTTAACACCAAATTTATCTTTTAAAAACACCCATTGTTTGATATCCTTGGCCCACTGAATATGAAACACATCGGGTTTATTTAAAATTACCGGAACCAATCGAGATAATATGTTCCACCTTTTATACTCCCCTTCATATATCTTCAATTCTTTCCAAAGTAGTACAAACCGCTTAGGGTATAATACCATCAACTTTAAAACCCTAAACAAGGTCATTATTACATTAGCGAACTTATTTTTAGGGGTGCCATAAATTTTTATGTTGGGGGAGTCATACTTTACGTGAGCCGTTTGTTTACCAAATAATAACACTTCATGCTCTGAAGCTACACCTTTGATTAAATTTTCTATAAAGGTAGTACTTGGTATGGATCCGGAGTAGATGGCTATTTTCAAAGATTACAATTTATTTATCAGGTTAAAGATAAATCAATTATCAAATTAATCTAGTTTTTCATGGTGTTTGTGGTTAAGTTGATAATCAAATTTATATATAGCATTTGCAAACCCTCCGTCTGAATACTTTTAGTATTCAGCCACCTCCCTTAAACTTAAGGGAGGAGCGCCATGTAAAAACAAAAAGCTCCCCTCTTGAGATAAAGAGGGGAATGAATTTCACGCAGTGAAAGAAAGGGGAGTTTGATATTAAACATCAAAAAACTAAACTTTCTGAATATATTCTTGAGATTCTTCCCTCGATACATCGGGGTCTGAATGACAGGTATCATTTTTGTTCTTATTTGCAAACCCTCCGTCTGAATACTTTTAGTATTCAGACACCTCCCTTAAGTTTAAGGGAGGAGCGCCATGTGAAAAATAAAAAAGGGGCGTTTGATTGTAACCTCAAGAGCGTTTAGGAATTTGAATATCTAACCCTCCGTCTAAATGCTTCACTGCATTTAGCCACCTCCCTTTAACAAAAGGGAGGAGCTTAATAAAAATATTAAATTAAGTCTTCTGCTTGTGCCCACTTCTGCCATGCATAAATATGCCAAATACCCCAAGCGGCATCATGCTCTTTGTTATAGAACTTTTTCACGTAAGCTTTTACCGCTTCTACATTAATAACATCACTGCCATAAAAAGTTTTTTTAAACACCATGGTTTCTACATCAGACTTTAATTGATTATGCAACCAGTCATACATAGGAACGGCAAAGCCTTTTTTATGGTGATTGATACTATCTATAGTATAATAATTTAGCATTAAATCCTTTAAGAGCTTTTTAAGGTCGGCTTTACTGTTATAAGTAACGGGTAACTTATCATGAACCTCTGCCAATACAGCTTTATCCAAAAACGGTACCCGCACCTCTAAGCTGTTCGCCATACTCATCCTATCTACTTTAATTAGCACCCTTTGTAAATGTCCGTAAAACTCATTGTACCTAAGCCTACCAAGTAATCCTTTTTTAGAGCGAACCCATTCAAAACCATACAAAGCTTCCATATCTTTTGAAAAGGTAACGTCCTTAAAAAAAGTATTCAGGTCTTCCTTAAATATATAGCGATGCTTACCCATCACCCACTCACCTATGGTTTTGTAATGAAAGGGCCCCCAGGTGTTATTTAACTTTAATTTATTGGCCACACGAATCAGTGGTTTTCTAATATAAAACGGTATGTTAAACCAACGTCTGTTTTTAACCACATCCAACATTCGGGGGTAGCCAAAAAAGAGTTCATCGCCCCCATCACCCGAAAGCATCACGGTATGCCTTTGCTTTGCTTTTTTAGTAATTACATAGGTAGGAATGCTGGAATAATCACCAAAAGGTTCTCCCAAATATTTAAAATGATTATTTACTTCCTCTAGTAAATCACCTTCATTCACCTTATGAATTTCCTGTTTAATCCCCAATGCTTTGGCATATATTTCGGCCTGTTTCCCCTCATCAAGTTGGTCATCATTAACCGATAAGGTAAAGGCTTCCAAATCTGCCTTTTGTGTTTTAGCCATCGCCGTTATTAACGGACTATCAATACCGCCACTTAAAAAAGAGGCCAAGGGTACATCGCTCACCAATTGTCTGGAAACCGCTTCTTTTAGAACTGTTTCTGTATTAGCAATATCGAATGATATATTTGGTTTTATGCCCTGAAAAAACTCCTGAAATTTAACGGTTGTTATCTGTTGTTTGTTATCAATTTTAATATACTCCCCTGGGTTTACCTGAAATATTTGCTTAAAAATGGTATGAGGCGACTGCATATACCCAAACCCAAAATAGGCTTTCACTACCTCAGGTTTTAAGGCTAAACTGTTTTGAAACCAAGGATGCTTAAATATTTGATTAAACTGCGAAGCCGCTACCACGCCATTTTTAGAAACCCCATAGAACAACGGCTTTATCCCCGCAAAATCCCGAGCTAAATATAGCGTTTGTGAGACCGTATCCATAATGACCATAGCAAACATCCCATTAAGGGCTTTTAGGGTATCTTCAACCCCTAAAATATCCAATAGGTGTATTAACACTTCGGTATCAGAACTTGAGTTTAAGTTGGTAAGTTGGTACTGGTCTTTTAAGGCTTTGTAATTATAGATCTCCCCATTAAACACCACATGGTAGCGTTGTGAGGGACTAAACTTAGGTTGATTCCCTTGGGCACTTAAATCCAGTATAGCCAAACGGTTAAACCCTAAGCGGTAGTTTTGTTGGGTATTTATGGTGGTGTTATCTGGTCCACGGTGTTGCGATAGTTGCAATAACTGCTCAAATACTGTACTATCTGTAACAGCATGATTATTAAAAGAAAACTCCGTTAAAAAGCCGCACATATTAAAATTTTATTTTAAAAAACCGCTTTATCAAACGTAACTGAAATAGGAAATAATATATCACCCTAGTTAATTCAACTTTGGTATAATTCAATATTCTAGAATCTATTTTATGAAGTTCGGTTTTTATTTCTTTACAAATAGGTTCGTAGTTTCTTAAGAATTTTGTATAATTCTCAAACTGGTAATTAAAAAAATATTCTTTTAATTCTTCATCTAAAAATCCTTTTTCTTCAAGCTTTTTATAAACAAGCTTAGATGATTGATACCTGTTATAGCGTCTATTAATATTTATTGAATTACCTATTCTATCTTTATTTTCTAGTCTAACAAAAACCATTTTCCCTTTCACTATTTCATAAATCGGCTTAAAAAGTAACATTTTAGCATGAAACTCCCAGTCTTGCGAAGACTTCAAGTTTATATTAAAAAGTTCTTTTCCCTTCAAAAACGATTCTCTCCATAATGGAGCATTAGTTGACCACCCTATTTTATTCATTATAAAATCTTTATATGGTAGTTTACTTATTAATTTTTGATTCCAAACTGTATCATTTTTTTTTATTTCGTCTTTAAAAAAGTACGTTTGTGACACCACAAAATCCAGTTTCTCATTATCATTTAAACATTTTACCTGATACTTTAGCTTATCTTCATGAATTAAATCGTCACTATCTAACCAATTAATATATTGCCCCTTAGACATTTTATAACCATAATTTCTACATGAACTAGCCCCTTTAGGGTACGATTTTGGACGTAAAAAATATTTTATTCTTGAGTCATTTAACGAATAAGACTTAACAAGCTTTTCTGTATCATCTGTACTGCCGTCATCTACAACAATACACTCCCAATTAGTATAGGTTTGGTTTATAACAGATTCTATAGTGGCTCCTAATAATTTTGCTCTATTGTAAGTAGGTATAATAATGGATATCAGGTTATTTTGAATCATTTAACTGGGATAACAAAAAATTACTATAACTTTTAGAAACATTAAACGGCAGATTAGGTGTATATACTTCTAAATAATTATACGTTTTTCTATGACACAATGCTTTTTTTAAAGCTTTACTTGCAGATGTTATACTAGAAGGATCATATAAATAATGACATTCATTGTTTAAATTCTCTGTAATATTTCCTGTTTTTGGACCTACTACGGTTTTATTATATGAAAAAGCCAAGAACACATTACCCGAATTTAAATGATTAAACCTTGGAATAAACACTACATCAGCAGCAGTAAAAAACAAAGCTACATCTTCTTTCTTAACAAAATCATAAAAGAATTTATACTTAGAAAACAAACTGTAATAGAATCTAACTATTTTTTTTAATAAAACTTTAAGTCGCCATGAGGGCACCCAATCTAAAAAATAAGGCATTCTTGAAACTAAAAGTAGTTTATTTTTAACGTTTAATTTACCAAAAGCTCCCAAGATAAGCTTTCGTTCTTGCTTCGTTCTTATTTTACCAAAAACTAAAACAACTTTAGCATTTTCATTTACCCCTAAATAATTTTTAGCCTTATTAATCTTTACTTCCTTTTTATATTTTAAATATAGTGGATGTGGTATTATTGTATGACTTTTATTTTTGATAAAATCAAAAGTATTAATTAATTGATTTTTTCCATAAGTTCCCAAATGTATAAATCCATCAGCATATTTTAATACTAAATAATAAAGCTTTTCTGCATTAGTCAATTGGGTATTATGTGGTAAAGTATTATGACAAGTATATACAATCTTAGATTTAGCTTTCCATAGTTTCAAACACCTTTCAAGCTCTTCTAAATCTGCATCTGTTGGGTTTTGCCACCTAAATATGGCTTCTGGCCAATGAATATTTACTATTTGATAGTCAGCTTTGTAATCATACAAATCTCCATAAATAAAGCTTCCTTCAAAATAATATTCAATTTCATCAATAAAACTATTGTTGTTCCTTTGAAAGGGTAAAAACACCTTCATATCTTTCAATTTTGGAAAATATTCCGCTAATAAAACCTTTAAACTTTTTAATCAAAAAAGGAGACCTTTGCTTTTTACTTAAAATTACGTTCTTAGATTCCTTAATTAAACCCATTAACACTATTTTAGTAGTTCTCCAAAAATATTTATTAAACCGCTTTGCTATTAAGAGCCTGTTTCTTGTCATGTAAAAGTGGTATAATCCATTTTTATTACTTGTAGAATGGTAAGCTATTACATTTGTATTAACCTTTATTTTATAACCTAGCTGTTTGGCTCTTAAACACCATTCAGTTTCTTCATAATATAGAAAAAAAGTATCCAAAAACATTCCTATATTTTTCAAAGAAGAAATACGTACCATCAAACAACTCCCATTTATATAATCTATAGTTTTTTTTAACAGGCTTTTATCTTTAACATTCTTTTTGTAATTTAAGTGTGATGACCTAAACCCCAGAGAGGCATTAACAAGTCCTCCATCTGAGTAAATCAACTCAGGTTGATTCCTAAAACAAATTCTAGGCCCTACAGCCACAAGTTCAGAATCCTTTTCCAGTTCCTTTAATAGTTCTAAAATTGTTTTCTCCTCTAATCTAATATCTGGATTTAAAATAAGTGCGTAATCATATGACTCATTAACTGCTTTTTTTAACCCAATATTATTTCCTGAACCATAGCCCTTGTTCTTTTTATTTATTATTAAATTTTTTGAGGGGATTTCTTTCTTTAACAACTCCTGATCTATCTTATTTGAGTTATTATCAACTATTAATATCGACTTTCTGAATGCTAGAAAATCATTAATTAACCTGTATAAATTAATAGTGTCCCTATAACTATTAAAGTTCAGAATTATTACTAATAATTTTAATTTATCTCCACCTTCTGCCAATCTATCTAAGTTTTTAATTTTACTTTAGCTTTAGTCAAAGCTTTTTTTGTGGCTTTAAGGTAGGCTTTTCCAAATTTTTTACAAGGTTCTAAATGATTACCCTCCCCCCACTCATTCATGGCATTAATAAAAAGAAAATCTTCTTCTTTAGAAAATGGATGAAAATTTTCAATTAATGTTTTAAGCCAATTATAATATCTTTTAGGAGAACTATTTAATACCACAACTCCACTTTCTTGTTTTCTTGCAACATTATCAAATGATGGTGCTACACACCTGTAAAGTTTATAGTCTGGCATTTTTCTTTGCGTACTAAACTCTACAGCCAATTTATAATTTCGTTTATGCAAACCATCTCTTTTTTTTATCTTAAGTCTAAATAAAATCTTGTCTATGAATGTATTCTTTAGTTTATGTTTTATTAACTCATGTGGAGCAAATTCCACACTTGCATCAAAATTTATACTGGCTGGGTCTTTAACATTTCTAAAACTTTCTGTAGCACATAAATATAACCCTTTATAACCAAACTCTTTCATTGCTATATGACGCCAAGTACTTGCCGTCTCTTTTATATTAGGCAGTAACTCATCTCTGTAAACCATAAAAACAGGACAATCATTTATTCTAATGTACCTTTCATCAGAAAAAACAAATTCGCATAGCCATCTCATATGCGCTTTATCATCCTCTTTAGAATATTCTTGCTTGATAAGAATTTCATCATCCTTACCATCCCAACGTCTGGTCCAATTTTCGTTAGCCCAACAATACATAAAAGGCATGTTAGGTTTACCTAATTTAATCATTTCATCTAAAGGATAATTAAGTAGGCGTTTACCATTAAACCAATAGTGGTAATAACAAAATCCATATATACCATATTCTTTTGCCAAATTTGCCTGTGCTTCTCTGGCCTGAGAGTCTCTTAAATCATAATATCCTAATTCTGTTGGTACATGGGGCTGGTAATGCCCTTTAAATAGGGGTTTAGCCTTTTTTACATTGGTCCAATCTGTAAACCCTAAACCCCACCATTTATCGTTTTCAGGTATAGGATGGAACTGAGGTAATACAAAAGCAATTAATCTAACCTTCATTTTCAACAAACTATTTTTTAATTACATTTTTTAGTCAAATCGATATTATAATCACTCATTATTCTTCTTTTTGGCAACTACAATCTCTATATACTCAGCCCTTACTCCAAAATCTAAATTATTGATATACTCTATTTTAGTATCAGCATCAACATATTCTTTAATAAACTCAACTATGTCATATCCCCAATGCATAGTTACTGGAGAGCCTTTTTTATTTATGGGATTTCCGTGCCATTCAGGTTCATACAAAAAAACAGGACTATCATCTTCGCCTTTTTTAGCCCATCGCTGGGTTGGATTGAACTTGTTAACTAAAGGAACACTAAAGATATGAGCGCCTCCTGATTTTAAAGTTCTGTGTATTTCTCTAAATGCCATTTCTGGATTATAAATATGCTCCATGACATCAGAAGTTATAACTAAATCAAAGCTAGAATCATCAAAAGTTTGACATTCTAAATTTTCATTTTGAACATTTTTGACTAATGCCCCTAACTGTTCATTTGGATAAAATTGTGTCTCTTTATAATATTTTGCCAACCTCCTAAGTTTTTGACTATGGCCTCTATTGTTTGGTGATGATTCATGAATTTTTAACTGCTTCCAATTTGGGTAATACTTTTCTATTGTTAACATTAAAGCTCTCTCTCTTGGAATAGAACCACAATTGTTACACTTAAAGAAATCTCTAAGCCAACTATTATGAGAAACAAATTCAACTTGTTTATCACAACAAGGACAAAACCCCTTACATTTAAAATAAAAATCTCCTATAATGGCTTCTAGCATAGGAAAGATTAACTTTTTCAAGTAGTATTTGGATTTACCAATTAATTTCATTTTCAATAATTTTGTTAACTCCTATTAATACTAATTCTTTCTTTTTTTAATATAGTCTCCAAAGCATTAATATAATTCATGTTTTCTTCTCCATAATGCGATGCTATTATAGAGCTAATTTCATTCAATTCAATGTTTGAATATTCCAATCCATTTTTAAACTTCATTTCGAAATCTGCTTTGCTTTCAAAAATATCGTCAGGCATCCCTCCAACATCAATAAAATTATCATCTTTAAATCTAAAGCACTTTCTCTTATTAATTAATGAACGTAAATATAGACTTGTTGTATGACAGAGTATAAATCGCTTTTCCATAATAAAATCATCAAGATTTTTAAGATTTTGAAAGCACTGATTTTCATTTATATAATTGATTATATCTATATATTCAAAAATCTTATTAGATGGATGAAATAAAACTTGAAATTCATAACTGTTTTCTTGTGAAAATTTATGGGCAATTTCTAACATTTCAATATTAGATTTTCTCCAATACTCTGCACTTAGAATAACCCCAAAAACGTTTTTCTTTGGCATATAAAAACCCTTTTTTTCTTGTATGTCAATACCCTTGGGTAAATTCGTTCCTGAGTATACAATCTTTGTAAAATCAAACCCCACTCCATTCCATTGCTCATTAATTGACTTACCCCATGCCATAAAATAATCAGATATTAAATTTCTATAATTTAAGACAGGTTGTGAATAGCTGCTATCGTTCATTCCTATGTATAAAGCATGTTGTTGAGTAACAGTCACTGCTTTTAGGTTTATTGCAGCTTGAGTAAATAAGTTCGCATACTCTTTGGCATCACAAAAAGTTATTAGTATTTTTATTTTAGCTTCTTTAAGCACCTTAAACAAGTACAAATAGTAATCGTAGTACAAAAGAGAGTTTCTATAAAACTTCAAATTATGATATGCACCATGAGAATCATAATTACTGCTACTACTAAAAGTATAAAACATTAGTTTAGTTAGAAGCCCCACTTTTTTAAAAGACTGTACAGGCTTAATCTTTTCTTTCAAAACTTTGTCTTTATTTACAAAAATTTCGGTAAAAGGATAATTTTTTAATTGCTTTAAAACGTAATTACATTGTTCTTGATAGTCTTTTCTGTTATCTTCTTGATGAAGAAAAAAAATATCCTTGAAAGTTGAATTAAAATCAAATGGGGTCTCTATTTTAGTAAAAATAACTGCTTTTAGGAGTCTTAAAATAAGAGTGTAAGTTTTATCTTTAGAACGTTTTCTCAACTTACTATCATAATGGCAAACGTAGAAAATCTCATTAGCCATTAATCTTCCAATATTTAATCCTGAGTGCTCTACTTTAAGCCATTTTCTCCAAATAGAATTGACCTTTTTTTTGTAAGCCAAACCAACTGTCATAAATTATAATTAGATATTTTCTAGATAATAGGAATACAAACTCAAAGCCATATTATAATCTTCGATTTCATCGATGTCTACTCCAGAAACTTTATCAACTAAAAATTTATAAGGATTATGACCTAAAAAATACTCTTTTTTTAAAATACTCTTTTTATCATACATGTACAATCCATTAGTTATTCTGTATATATTAGGTAAATCTTGACTTACTGTATGGTGTTTGTCTGCTCTGTAATTTATTGGTTGGTTTTCTCCCCATAAATATTCCTTTAGTAAATTAAATGAAGCTAAGGAATCATAGGTAGAATTTTTATCATTAACTATCTCAAGATATTTTTTAAAAGCATTTAAATATTCCTTTGGTCTCATTAAAGGTACAACTACAGTTACCCAAGCAATAATTGGATATTCAACAGATTTAACAACTCCACAAATGACTTCATTAAAACTAGCTTTATGATCTTCACATAAATATTTCTCCCTAACACTATATTTAACATTGTTGTTTTTTGCTATATCAATTAACTTTTGTGAATCGGTACTAACAATAATTTGATGGCTTGAAATCACCTGCTTTAATTGATTTATTTTCCATTCTAATAATGTTTCATCCGTACCAAAAGGTAATAATACTTTATTCTTAATTCTAGAACTACCTTCTCTTACAGGTATCACCACCCCTATGTCATTTAATTTTAATTCCTTTCCCATTTAATTTTTTTAAATCTATTCATTACATACCTAACATAATAGAAATCAAAATACAACAAAAAATAGCATAGACCATAACATACCATACTAAATTTATTGCGGTTTCCCAACTCAATTTTTCGGTGTACTTTAAGTGCTTTAGAATACAATTTCCTGCTAACCATTTCAGGAAACTCCTTTTTAAAATCTTTGAGTAATTGTCTAGAGGCTTTAAACTGCCCCCATTTATTGGTAGTAACCGATTGCCTTTTTGTAGACCGGTTCATGTGTACCAACACTTTAGGGATACCATATACCTGAGATACCAAAGCAAAACGCAATACATAATCCCAGTCTACATTAAAATTACCATAGGTGTTATTAAACTGCAGTTGGTTTTCTTTATGTACCGTTTTACGTATCATCATACAGGTATTGACCACCTTTAGTTGGTTTTCATATAAATACTTAAACAGCACCTCTCCCTGTGGAAATGGATTGCCATTACATAAAATACCAGGAAAGCGAACATCCTTGCTATCTCCTTTAAAGACCGCTATGCCAGATACCAAACCCACCTCTGGGTGTTGTTGCATGACGGTTACTTGCCACTGTAGTCGCTCGGGCACATAGACATCATCTTGTTCTGCCATGGCTAAAAACTCAGACTGTGGTGCACTGGCTTGTATTAATGCATTTAGGTTATTGGCTAGTCCTAAATTTTGGGGGTGTTGTATGATTTTAATTCTGGCATCTTTAAAGCTTTCTGCAATGGCTTGAGAGCCATCATAGGTTCCATCAATGCCTACCAAGATTTCAAAATGTGGGTAGGTTTGCGCCAATAAACTCTCTAAAGTAGCCTTTATGGTGTTTTCGCCGTTATATACCGGTAATAAAATGGTCACTAAGGGGTTACTTTTGAGCATGCCATTTTTGTTTTAAAGATACCAATCCTTTAAACACCGGGTGGTATAATTTTAATAGTTTTAATTGGTTTTTGGGGTGTAAATACCAAAACAAATGCTTGTAATATTGCTTATACAGTAAGGCTTTATCTGGAATAGGGCGTTGTTTATTTATGGCACTGGCTTGCGCATCATGTAAACGGAACTTAACTAAAGCTTCATTGACAAACCCCATATCATAGTACTTCATGACCCGATACCAAAACTCACAATCTAGCGTTTGTTTTAAAGCTTTATTAAAATAGCCTACTTTATCAAAACATGCCCTTTTTAATAACACGGCTGTGGGTTCGCCTATTTTATTCTTGGGGCTATTTAAAAACTGGCGGTCTTTTAAATAGGACTTCCCATGTAGCACCCCTTGTTCTACTTTAATATCCTGCCAATAGGTGTGTAAATTACCGTAATAAGCCACAAACTCCTGAATTTTTGAGGTTAAATGATTGTATAGAAACGAACGCTTACAATATACCAATCCCACTTTAGGGTTTTTTAGTGCTAAGTCCATCATGATTTCGATACAATGGGGTTCTAATACATCATCCTGAAATAAAAATTTGATATAATTCCCTTGAGCCTGTTTTACACAATGGTTCCAATTGGCACCAATACCTGCTGGTGTATGCTGGTAGACTTTAATGGGAATGGCGGTTTTCTCTTTAAAGGTCGCTACTATTTGTAACGTGTTATCTGTAGATGCATCATCAGACACGACAATCTCTAAATTGGTATAGGTTTGAGCAATAGCTGACTCGAGAGCTTTGGCTATATAGGTTTCCCCGTTATAGGTGGGTATGCATATGGAGACTAAGGGGGTTGACTTATCATTCATCCTTATAAAGTGGTTTATGAATGTTATTAACCAACTCACCTTTTGTATTGATGTTCCACGAAGCCGATTGATTGGCTGTCTTTATATAGTATTCCTGTTCTTCGGTTAAATTATCAATATCGATATACCACCCCCCATGAATGGCCTGTAAAGGATAATCGGTTCGCCATGCCTTTGTAAAATCTTTAAGTTTATATTTATACCCCGGCCTATATAAAGCAAAAGTGGTATCAATCTCTGCTTTAAAAGCTACATCGTGAATTTTAGTGGTCCAATATTTAGACTCCCAGTTCATGATTTTAGATCTGCTGGGGTTAGTTTCTGGAATATCATCCAACTTTAAGGAAAAGCCAACTTTGGTTCTGTCCCAAGCTTTGTTCAACAACTTACGAAAATGTAACATAAAATCTTCAGGACACTCTGTTACAGGAACCACATCGGCATCAGTTACTACATAATATCCCTTACAATGCGCCTTAAAAATAGTTTGGTTTTTCCATAGTGCCAGATGACCATGATTGGTTTTTAAACGATATATTGTAACCTTATCTTTAATAGTTTTGAAATATTGTAAAAGTGGTTTATAAGTAGAATTATTGTCTATAATGACAATATTAGCATACCCATTATTTAATAAAAAAGTAATGAGTTTCTCCAAATAATATAATTGATTAAAACTTATGATTATTATGGGAATCGCTTTGTAATTTTTAATTTGATGCCTTACTGTTTTATTTAATGCATGATTTTTTTTAAGGTTAAAGGCATACTTTAAAAGCGCAGTGAATTTTTTGACATTAGTTATTGATATCTTACTTCTAAAACCCATAACCTTTATTACTATTCATATAAAGAGACCTTACCCAAATACCCATCTCCTTTATTAAAAAAGTATTTTAATAAACTACCAAAGACCAAATTTATATGGTCTCTTAAACTTAACTTATGATATGGCACTAAACATTTACACCAAACATACCATGCCTCTTTAAAATCTTTAAACCTTACAAATAACTTAAAAACAAACAGAAAGAAAATATGCAAGGTGTGTGTATTCTCAATTGTTAACTGATCTTTAAGCTCATTATAGAGTTTAAATCTAGCTAAAAAATAATGCCAATATTTTTTATTAGAGGTATGATTTGAAATATTATTAGGATGACTCCTAATATAGTCTAAAGGCTCATCTACAACTGCATATTCTGGATAGTTAAAAAAAATCTTAGCTAAAAAAAACCATTCTTGACCCGCTTGTAAATCTTCATCGTATCTATAATTATTTTCTAACAAGAATGATTTTCTAAACAATGAGGCTTGAACCGGAATTACTATGAATTTAGATATGAATGCTTGAAATGGATTTTTAGCAGCAATATTCTTAGACTTTAACCCATTAAGGTTTTCAATTGTATTTTCAAAAACATAAGATTTACATATGGAATAATTTAAACTTGATAGTTCCAATGCTTCCAACTGTTTAAGTAATTTGTCAGGATGCATAATATCATCACTGTCCAACCAATTAACGTAATCTCCTTGACTTAATTCTAAACCGTAATTTCTACAGGTATTAGCACCTTTTGTTCTAAATTCAGGACGTTTATAAAACCTTATACGTTTATCTGTTTCAGTATATTTTTTTACAACAGCCTCACTGTTATCTGTGCTACCATCATCAACAACCAAACATTCCCAATGTTTATATGTTTGGGATAGAACAGAATCTAAAGACTCTGTAATTAAAGAAGCTCTGTTGTAGTTAGGTATAATAATAGAAATTAGAGGCTGCATGAGTTTAAAATCTAATTTTGCTAATATACAAAATGAGATTCTGCAAGTATTTAGAAAGCCTTAAATTTTATATTGAATTGGTTACTAAAATTGAAAATAAATAAACTCTTGTTGATTTCCACTATACCAAAAAATCATAATTATCAGCACATAGTATAACGCTAAACGAAACGGTCTGTACCATGTAAAACCTATTTTAGCCAGAGCAAATTGTTGTTTTCTACCATGCCATTCTACGAGTAAAAAAGCAAAAATCAAGACAATTACAAACAGGGCTTTTTTTATTCCTTGAAATAGAGGGACTTTAAACATGGAAAATGAAAATATTTCAGAATATATTGTAAACGCATGATTTATTGAATCTGCTCTAAAAAACACCCATAATAACGTAGTGAGCAAAAATGTAGTTGACATTCTAACTACCTCATTTAATGATGGTAATACTGATGAATCTGCAACAATCTTAAAATATTTTCTATGCTTATTACGTAATATAATAGGCAAAAAACAAAGAGCGTTAGCCGCTCCCCAAAAAATGAACGTCCAATTGGCTCCATGCCAAAACCCGCTTACCAAAAAAATAATTAACACATTACGTACAGTTTGTGATTTCCCACCTCTTGATCCTCCTAAGGGTATATACAAGTAATCTCTAAACCATGTTGTAAGTGATATATGCCAACGTCTCCAAAACTCGGCAATGTCCCTTGAAAAGTAAGGGTATGCAAAATTCTGTTTTAGCCTAAATCCAAAAAGCTTTGCTGTACCAATAGCTATATCTGTATAACCAGAAAAGTCGCCATAAATTTGAAAGGCAAAAAAAACAGCTCCAAGAAAATAGGTACTTCCAGAATATTCAATAGATTGATTGAAAATTAAATTCACGAAAACAGCACAATTGTCTGCTATCACAACTTTTTTAAACAATCCCCATAGTATTTGTCTTAAACCATCAATTCCTAAATCATAATCAAATTGTCTTTTTTTTAAAAACTGAGGCAAAAAATTAGTAGCACGCTCTATGGGTCCTGCTACTAGTTGAGGAAAAAAGCATACAAAGGCAGAAAAAGCAAAAAAATCCTTTGTTGGATTTACCTTACCTCGATATACATCAATGGTATAACTTAACGTTTGGAACGTATAAAAGCTTATCCCAACAGGTAATATAATTTTTAAAGTATCTACCTCTATATTTCTACCAAAGAACAAAAATGCCTGTGAAAAATTCAGAACAAAGAAGTTATAATATTTAAAGAAACCTAATAACCCTAGGTTAGTTACAATGCTCACAATTAATAACAGTTTTTTCTTTTGTGTGAGTGCTGTTTTTACTAATAGTAAACCAACAAAGAAATCTATAAATGTACTGAAAGTAATAAGCGCTAAAAATCTCCAGTCCCACCAACCATAAAACACATAACTGGCTAGTACAATGAATAAATTTTGAACTTTTAATTTTTTATTTAAGCCCCAATATATTGCATAAACAATTGGAAGATAAATGGCAAAATCTAATGAATTAAATAGCATTCTTATTGGTTAAAAAACTCTATCTCTTTTATTTTTTCAATTAAATTTAGCGTAAATGCATTTGCTCCTTTTTCATTTAAATGCATACTGTTATAAAAGAGATCTTTATTATAACTCATAGTATCATTTGAATAATCGATAAATTGAATTTCAAATGATTTTGCTATGTCATTATAAATATTAATTATTTCCTCTCTATTAGAAACAAACTGCTGTCCCTTTATAAATTCAGGCGGGTATACCATAATGGTTTTAATTCCCAAATCTTGGCACTCTCTTAAAAACTGCTTCATTAATGCTATTGATTCAGGATGCAACTGAATATGAATCGATTCCATATCTTTTCTGGCATTCTCCAAATCATTGTTCCAACTCCTTTTCATCCCTCTAAACCCTTTTATCCTGTACGGAACATCTTTTTTTTCCTTAATAATAAAATCATAAATTACCTCTAACTTACCTCGATATCTTAACATTGGAATGACATAATCTAATTTTGAATACCCTTTATAATCACTTGTATATTTGTAGATGTCGAAATCGCATAAAAAAGGTAAAAACTGTTCCGAATTATATAAATCTTCACGTTTTGCTAAAGTAAAATCTCCTACTGAGAGAATAATATATTTTGGTATTTTGTTATGCTTCAGTATCTTTTTATGTCTTAAGTATTGTAGCCAAAAATTATGGCCATCAATACCCATATTATAAGTACTAGTTTTTAAATGTTCTTGAATTAATTTAGAATTAAAATGCACCATGGCTCTCGATGAGCCATAAATTAGAAGATTATCATTAACATTTCCACTTAATATATCTTTCCATATCTGTATTTCCCCATTAGCATAACTATTCGATTTTTTGATTCTATTTGAAACAATGAAATCTGCTGCAATACTTAAAACCAATAAAACCAGTAAAAACTGTATTAGTTTTTTAACAAAAAAAAGAGTACTAAAATTATAATCAATTTTCAAATTGCGATAAGAATTTTAAATGTTATTGATAAATATGTACTAATTTTTCACTTAAAAATCTTGAATCATAATTCTTTACAACGAAAGCTCTTCCATTTTCCCCCATTTCTTTTCTTCTTTCAGAATTATTTTTCAAAAACAATAATTTATCCACAAAAGCTTTAATATCTTTTGTAGGTAAAACATATCCTGTAATTCCATCTAGCACCCCTTCTTTCATGCCGCCTACATCAGAAACAATCACGGGAACTTGCATAGCCTGTGCTTCTTGGATTACTAACCCCTGACCTTCGCAATGCCCCCTATCATCAACAATACCTGGAAACAAAAACACATCTGAACTATCCATTAGCTTCTTAACTTCAACTTGTGACTTACTCCCTAATAAATGAATATACTCAGTAAGGCTATTTTGTTCAATGTATGTTTTACACTCAAAAAAACTATCACCCTCACCAACTATATAGAAAGTAATTTTTTTGTCCGTTATTTCAATTAACTGCTCAACAATTTTAATGGCTAAAAGAGGTGCTTTTAAAGGTATTAACCTACCTACAAATAAAATAATAAAAGAATCTTTTTTACTCTTACATTCTGGCTTAAATAACGATGTATCCAGTCCGACAGGTAAAACTTGTATCTTATTTTCAGGAAACCCCAATTGTATTACCTTTTGCTTAATATAATTTGTATTAACTGTATAATTTATGTGATTTAGGCCATGTAATTCTTTAAAAAAATCCATTGGATAGTTATGGGCATCATAACCATGAAAGGTTACGACCAATTTACCATTAAATCTTTTCAATTGTTCTAGAAGGTGTACTGCATTATCAGCAAAATGCACATGCACCACATCAAAACGATGAACAACCAAGTAATATTTAAAATAAACTTTAAAAAATTGTTGATTAGTTCTATCTATATTACCCGATGTTAGATACTTAAATGTTTTAAGTAGTGGAAAAAATGCTTTGGTGCCTGAGCTTTTTAAAAGTATTTTAAATTTACCTAAAAAACCTTTGCCCTTTTTTAAGAAACCATTTGGTGTAAATTCTGTTGATAATTTTAAAAGTTTATATTTGGTAACCAGTGGATTAATCACTGGGGGTTTGTTAACCTCCCTTGTACAAAAAATCTTTACTTGATGACCTTGTTCTTTAAGAGCGCCTATTTGATTTACTATAAAAGTTTCTGAAATTGCTGGAAATACTCCAACAACAAAAGCAATTTTTAGAGATTTCATTTCCTAAAATTAAAAAACGTGAAACCAATTCTTTTAAAGTTTTTAATTAACCCTACGAGGGACCAGTTTAAAAAAAACAGTTCTATACTTAATATGAGAGCTTTGAAAATATTTTTATTTTGAATATTAGCTTCAATAAAGTTTTGAGCTGAATGCATAATTTTTTTCTTTAAAAAAACATTTTTTTTATTATTTAAATACAACTCTTTATGACATTGATAACCTTTTTTAAACCCATTGAATACAGAGACCGAAGAATGTACACCTCCTCCATGAATGCGATAAACAGCCCCAACAAAATTTAAACAGGCCCCTTTACCTTTCTTTAACAGCTCAACTATTATGTATATATCCCTAAAATATTTAAATTTTTTAGAATTTTCAATATTGAAACTTTGCTTTCTTAAAACCAAAGTTTGAGTACCGATATGCCACCCTTTTTGAAATGTTTCAAGAGTAAAATCTATGAAAACTTGATTAGATTTAAAATACTTTCCGTTAAAATCAATTTTAAAGCTATTGTTTTCTTGATTAAATGTGTTGAATCTAGTATAACAAAAACTATAGTCTTCATTGGCTTGAAGAAAGTCTACCTGCCTCTGTAATTTATGTTCATCTATCCAGTAATCATCTCCTTCACAAATTGCAATATACTTTCCTCTAGCTTTTTTATAACATTGAGTAAAATTATTTCTTCCAGTTGACTGATCCTCTTTATATGCTTCACCTTCCCTATTCCATAAAAATAAGCGTATTATATTTGAATGCTTTTGCGCATAAATTTCACAAATTTCTCTAGTATTGTCTCTACTTTGGTCCTCTCCAACAATAACCTCATAATTAAAATTTGTCTTTTGTTTTAATATGCTATCTAAACAACTTGATATATACTTTTCATGATTATAGGTTGGAACTATAATACTTACTAATACATCTTCCATGTCTATTTTCTTAAAACTGCATATCCAAAACCACTTTCTCCAAACCCATTCCCATTATATATCAAATACCTAACGCCATTAAACAAATAAGTTGTACAATATTCGTTCATAAGACTATCCCATCCAACGTCACTCTTTTCAATCCCTGCCAAATCATCTAATCTTTTCCAATACATTCCATCCTCAGACTCTGAATACCCAATTGAGTATGCTGCCTCTTTATTTTCTCTATAACCTAAAGCCTTTCTATTTGAGTGATACATTTTATAAATTCCTTCATCTTTAAAAACGCAAGGTCTACCTATAGCATCAATGTTTCCAAAATCAAAATCAATACAAACACGGTTTTCTCTTAACCAATTAACACCGTCATTAGACTCAGCATATTTGACATTATAAAATGGTTCTGGAATGTTATTAATAACTTCAATTTTTTCACAACATAAATACCACATTTTCCAAACGCCTTCCTCTTTAAGCACACATGGTTGCCCTACCCAAATAGGGTCATACATATTTCTGTCTAGAATTGGCCCTCTAAATAGTTTCTCAAATGAAAACCCATTATCCTCGCTTACTGCTAAACCAATAGATAGTCTATACGATGCATCGATACTCTTATTCCAAGCAGTATAATACATGTAAAGCTTATTTTCATGATTTAAAAACCAAGATGGCATTGTTCCTGAGTCATCAAATGACCCTCTTTTACCTTTTTGCAGCACAGGTAATTTATGAACATATTTTATATTTGAAGGGTCGCCAGGATCTACATCTATAAATGAAACTGAAGAGCAACTATGTTTATCTCTAGTTGAATAAAAGATTCTTAGAATATCATCATTAATAAGATGTGCGAAGGGTACTTGAGCATGTGTTAAGCTCCAGTCTAAATTACCCTTAGGTTTAAATATCAAACCTTTCTTTTCCCATTTTGATTTAATATAAGTCATAACTCTTTTTCTCTCCTAAACGTTTTGCTGGATTACCTGCATAAACACTCCATTCTTCTGTACTTTGTTTTGTTAAACAAGCTCCCATAGCAATCAAAGTACCTTTGCCAATAGTTGAATAATCTCTAATTGTAGCATTTACTCCAAAAAAACAATGAGATTCAATAATACAATGACCAGACATTACTACATGCGATGTAAAAAAAACATGGTCTTTAATTTCTCCGTGATGACCAATATGATTCCCACTCCATAAGACCACATTATTTCCTATTTTAGTAAAAGGTTGTATGGTATTATCTTCCAAAATAAAACAATTTTCCCCTATTTCATTATTAAAAATTGTTGCTTTACTACTTATATATGTGGCAAATTTGTAACCTTTTTTCTTACCTTCTAAATAAATTTTCTCTCTTAAAGTGTTCATTTTCTTAGCTGTCATTGGACAAAAAAGTAAATAATTTTCTGGAGGAAATAAACTTTCTAAATCTTCAAAAGCAACCACTGGAAGTCCACAAAATTCTACTTTATCTATGTAGTCTTTAGTTAATGTAAAAGCTATAACCTCATAGTCTGAATCATTTGTTAAATAATAATAAGCAAGTTCTGCAGTATCTAACACTCCAAATATTATTACCTTATTACTTTTCATATTATTTTTCTTTGATTTAAAAGAGTTAAAATAGAATCCTTAGAATTAAACATCAATACATCTATAATTGATAAAGAGTCTACAAATTGATGTTGCATTTGACTATAGCAAATGGTTTCGGGTTGTAAAAAACTGAGATTAACACCTCTATCTTTAAAATAAGTCTTAGTATATAATTTTTGCCCCCCAATAGGATTAATATAATTACATTTACCTGCCTCTCTTGCTATTGCTATTAATCTATCTGCTTTTTTTAGTGTTTTGCTATTTGAATAATCGCGAGAACTTAAACTAAAATATGGTGTTAATCCTAGATAAGCACACACCTTACTTACGCTATTGATGGCAATTTGAGATACGTTTTTATAATCTTCTTCTAAAACATTTTGCACCAAATTATAAACACTTTTAAAGTACGGTGCATTTTTATAGGCAAATTCTAAGGTCTTTAGAAAACTTTCAATCCATTTTTTTGACAGAGCTACTTCAGTCTGATTTATCAACTTATTTTGGGATGCTTTTTTTATTGGTAGAGTAAATTGATAGCTATCTCCATTAACTAATATCATATTTCTGTTGATATATCCTTTTTTTATAAAATTAACATCGTCATAAAACACAAACTCATCCACAGCATTTATCAATTGAAAATAACCGATGTAAGGAAAAAAATAAGGCTGCATTATGGCTATTTTCATAAATGTGCTTTAATCAATTCAACAATTCTAGTTTGTTGCTTTTCAGTTAAATCATGATATAATGGTAAACACAAAATAGAAGCTGCTATCTGATTTGAAATCTGACAATGTTGATTTTTTAGATATGGTAAATTATCTAAGCTTGGATAAAAATAGCGTCTTGGGAATATATCTGCAGCATTTAAAGCATGAACAACATTGAGGAGTTGCGTTTCATTTTTAAAAATAATTGGATAATAACTGTAGTTCCAATTGGTATGATCTCTAAATTTTAAAAACTTTAGTTTAGTATCTTGAAGTTGCCTGTTATAAAAATCAACAATACTCCTTCTACTCTCTAAAATTATATTGAGGTAAGGAAATAAAGCCAACCCCATAGCAGCCTGTAACTCACTCATTTTTGCATTAATACCTAAACCAAAAAAATCTTCGTTTCCCTTATGCCCAAAATTGTGATGGTAGTAAAAGTCATTGTATAAACCATCATCCTTAAAAACAATAGCGCCGCCTTCACCCGTATGAAATAATTTGGTGGCATGAAAACTACAGGTGCTGATATCGCCATAATTGAATATGGATTGATCTTTGTATTGTACTCCAAAACAATGGGCAGCATCATAAATTACTTTTAAATGGTGCTTTTTGGCTATAGCGTCTATGGTCTCTACATCACAAGGATTCCCAAACACATGGGTGGCTAATATGGCCGAAGTTTTAGGGGTAATAGCTGCTTCTATTTTAGTTTCATCAATCGTTAAATAGTCTGGGTGAATATCTACAAAAACAGGTTTACAGCCTTCCCATACAATACTTGAGGTGGTGGCCACATAACTAAAGGGAGTGGTTATAATCTCACCTTGTAAGCCCAAAGCTTTTATAGCTATTTGTAATGGTAGCGTACCATTAGTCATACAAATGATATTAGGAATGCTAAGATATGCTTTAAGTTGCTCTTCAAGCGCCTTCACCAACGCGCCTCGGTTGGTTATCCAGCCATCCTCCCAGACTTTTTTTAATATCAACTGGTACTCCTCCTGAGGTGGTAAAAATGTTTTGGTTACATTAATCATCCAATCGCTCCCATTTAAATTGTGGCCGGATATACCCGGGCTCTTTACCCATATAAACGCCTATATCGCGTTTGCCATCTGCTACTACAAAACTCATAATATCCTTTTCAATAAAAATAGCTTTCCTTCTGTCTTTAACGAAGAAAAAAGACAGAAAATATTGTCCGGACTGTAAAAACCCTTTTGGTAAATAACAACACAACACATTATTGCCTTTTTGTAAAGGTTCTGACGTATTAGAAAAAGAAAACATGGCTTCTCCCATTTCATTAAATAAATGGTAGGTAATATGATAATCTTCTGGATTTGAGGCTTTAAAACTTAAAGCTGTTTTTAACTCAATAGCTTCATCCTCTACTATAGCGTCCTCTATGGCTCTCGTGGTATTTTTTATACTTATGTGGTGTAATTGAAACACCTCTTTATTAATAGTGTTTCCAAATTGTCTATGATTTATTAAATCGGCGCCTCCTTTTAAATAAAAACTCACGGCTTCATCGGTACCTCCCTCGAAAACCATCTCACCATGTTCTAAAACAATGGCCCGAGTGCATAATGCCTTTACCGATGCCATATTATGGCTTACAAACAAGACCGTGCGCCCTTCACCTCTACTAATATCCTGCATCTTTCCTATGGCTTTTTTTTGAAACTCGGCATCACCCACTGCCAATACCTCATCAATTACCAAAATATCAGGCTCTAAAAAAGCGGCTACTGCAAACGCTAAACGTACCCGCATCCCCGATGAATAGCGCTTAACGGGGGTATCAATATAATTTTGACAACCAGAAAATTCAATAATGGCGGTTTCTTTTTCTTTGATTTCAGCCTTGGTCATGCCTAAAATAGCACCATTTAAATAAATATTTTCTTTTCCTGTGAGCTCAGGATGAAACCCAGTTCCCACTTCTAACAGGGATGCTATTCTGCCTTTGCTTTTGACCACGCCTGTAGTGGGCATGGTGATTCTGGATAAAATCTTAAGTAGTGTAGATTTCCCAGCGCCATTTTTGCCGATGATTCCTAGCACCTCACCTTCTTCTACCTCTATATTAATATTTTTAAGAGCCCATATATAGTTAGAATCACTTTTTTTACTTCTATCATTAATGGTACCTACTTTAAGAAAAGGATCTGGTTTTTTTAAAATCCTGAACCACCAGCGTTTTAAATCATCGCTGAGAGTCCCCGTTCCTACAAGCCCCAAACGGTATTGCTTAGATATATTATCAATCTTTAAAATGATAGCGCTCATAGATTTAAATCATTTGTTTTATTTCTAATACGATGTTTAACCAAACGTCGTATTTTTTTATAGAGGATAAATATATAATATCTTAAACTAAATGGGATGCTTCCTAAAAAATCAAAGCCTTCTAAATAACGTTTGTTATAAGTGAGTTGTTTTCCTAAAGCATTTGAAATATTTCGGTCATGAATGATTTGTAGCCAATAAAATCCTTTGTTTACGGAAATATAAGTGACCTCTCCTAACCAAGCGGTATGCTCTTGCTTATATACCGTAACCGGGTTTTTACTTGGTTTCAAAGATTCACAAAGGCTTATGAATGGTCCAGATATGACATGTTCCCTCAAAGCCAATTTATATGCAGGCGTAGTCTGAAGTGTTAATCCGTTACACAAATCAATAATAGCAGTCTCTTTGGTTGTAAAATGATCTTGAATAGTCTTTACAGCATCCTTATGAAAGCAGTCATCATTATCTAATCTGGTTGTAATGACATAGTTGACCCCCTTCTCTGAATGATCCTTAACAAATTGTGGTACTGTAATGTGAAATGTTTCAAAATTTTTTACATATATAGGTATAAAATTTTTAAAAATGGTATTTAAAGCAGTATTCTTATCTCTGTAAATTTGTGGTGTAGTCTCATCAAAAAACACCAGCCATTTAAAATCTTTATTGGTTTGGTTTTGTAAAGAGGGAAAACAATATGTTTCAAAAAGTTCATACCTGCTTTTTAACCAAACGTCACTATTTACCTGAGCCCCTAATTTATCTGAACCCCATATAGACTGCTTTAAATTAAAACGCGTAATCACAAAATGATTAAAAGGCTTTGACATACTTAAATGGTATCTATAAATCGTTTTTCAGTGGCATTAAAAACCAGCAAACCAAAAAATAATACTAGAACAGTAACGATAGTTGTATAGATTAATCCAGGCCAAGAAATAACCCCATCACTCAACAGCATATATCGGGCGGTTTCTATCACATAAGCCATAGGGTTATACTCCACTAACCAAGCAAAACGCGGTAATTTTTCTCGCATTAAACTTAAGGGGTACATCACAGCAGACAGATACATTAACAACTGCACCCCAAACCCAATTAAGAACTTAAGGTCTTTATATTTGGTCACCATGGATGAAATAAGCATTCCTATACCCAAGCCAAATAAGCCCATAACCATAACTAGAACCGGGAATAGCACAATGAGTTTATTAATTTGTATCTGAGAACCCGTGCTATAATAATATACATAGAACCCTATGAAAATGAGTAACTGGATACCAAACTTCACCAAATTTGTAATAATCACAGATAACGGTATAATGACACGTGGAAAGTAAACTTTACTAAACATACCAGCATTGGCACTAAACGTGTTTGAGGTTCCTGTTAAACAGTTTTTAAAATAGGCCCATACCGATATACCAGCCAAATTAAACAAAAAAGGTGGTACGGTTCCCGTATCAATATTGGCAACTTTATTAAAAATAATGGTAAAGGTAAGTGCTGTAAACAAAGGTTGTATTAAATACCATAATGGCCCTAAAATAGTTTGTTTATATACAGCAATCACGTTCCGTCTTACAAACAAAAACATTAGGTCTTTATATTGCCATATTTCTTTAAAGTTGAAATCTACCAGCTTTCGCTTTGAAGAGATGGTATACAACCATGGGCTTTCTTTAGAAGTATGCACACTTTGGGGTTTTAATCGTGCTAAGATAACAATAAAGATACATATACCCTCTAAAATAACGTGAGTTACATGTAAAGTTAAATCTATTAAATTGATTAACAAAAAAATAACTTAAGTGTTAGGTAGAGCGCAGTCGAGACCTCATTGAAATACTCCCTATTTAAAGACCTTTCGACTTGTTTCACAAGGTGCTTTCGTTGAAAATATATTTTCACTTAGCAATGCTCAAGGTGACAAGCTCCAATTTTATTGTATAAATGGAATAAAAATGAGTTTTGTACGTCGAATTCACGTTAAAATATAAATCAAATAGCCTGTTGGTTTAAGCTTTGACTACCCGAAAGAGATTCTTCGCTGTGCTCTGAATGACCAAGGAGATTCTTTCACTTCAATATTGGGTTATCAAGGCACTTTCAATATGACTATATTTACACTTCATTAAAGTGTTGGAATGGCATCAGGTTTTTGGTGACACTTTGACAAACTCAAGATAAATGCTCTCAATAAAAATATTTTTAGGTATATATCGTAGATCTCGATACAAATTTTATTTGTTTCATTCACTGAATTCATTGGGCTTACAGTACATTATAAAATCTTTTAATTGAAACACCTAAAAAGTTTAACATGTTTTTAACGTAGTTATATAATACTAAAATTCTTACTTAGACGTAATACTATAACACACGCTTCGCTTTATAATAGACTTTCCATATACAAAAGGCCTTTGTATTTAATTATTGTATAACCCGTTGTTATTTATAACAACATAAATTTTTTAATTATGGCAAAACAAAAAGGCTATATTGACTTAGAAGGTACGTTGGGAGGACTTACCTTTTATAAAAGTGGTGGACAATCTATTGTTAAAACCAAAAGTGCTATTAATAAAGACCGCATCTTAAAAGAGTCTAATTTTAAACGAACACGTGAAAATATGACGGAGTTTGGTGGTAGTGCTACGGTAGGCAAAGCATTGCGGCATGGATTTGCTACTATTATCCCTATTATGAGTGACCGTACCGTTGTAGGACGGTTAACTGCCATTATGAAACGTATTAATGCTAATGGAACAGGTGTGCGTGGTAAACGCGAATTTGATATATTAACCAATAAAGCACTTTTAGAAGGTTTTGAGTTTAACAAATCAAAGCCCTTGGAAAGTGTTTTCTTTGCTCCTTTTGGCACCCCTACATTAGATACTAACCGAAGTATTTGTACCTGGTTAATACCTGATTTTAATACCTTGGACTATATTCATGCTCCTGAAGGCGCTACTCATTTTAAGCTTGTATTAGGCTGCTCTGTACTAAGCAATTACACTTATAACAATGACCTTAAACAATATACCCCTACAAATCCAGGCGAAAATGAAACCAGTAATATTGTTTTTAGTAATGAGATTCCCTTAACCGGACCTGTTGGTAGTGACACTACCTTAACTACCGATTTAGGGTTTTCATCTGCTCTACCTATTAGTGTAGCTGTAGTAATTACTGTCGGTATCATCTTTTATCAGGATATTAATGGGGTGCTTTATGAATTGGCTAGTGACAATGCTATGACCATACAAGTGGTTGGTTAGCGGTTGTGTTAACTATAGCATTTAGACTATGTATCACGATAAAGTTTCTTATATTTAAGAAGCGATGTGTGTTGAAAACCGTTAAACTTGTTTTAACGGTTTTTATTCTACTATTAGCATGTTGTTTGTTTTCATATTATGGAAGAGATTCTTCGTTCCGTTTCACTACTCTCTGAATGATAGGGGATTCTTCGCAATGCTCTGAATGACAGAGACATTTTGTTAGATTTTATGTTGTACGGTTTGGAAGGGGATTCTTCCTCTTCGATACTTGCTTTACAAGGCGCTTTCAATGCAAATTTATTTACATTTAAATAATGCTCTGAATGATAGACATGTTTCACATTATGGAAGAGATTCTTCGTTCCGTTTCACTACTCTCTGAATGACAGGGGGATTCTTCGCAATGCTCTGAATGACAGAGACATTTTGTTAGATTTTATGTTGTACGGTTTGGAAGGGGATTCTTCCTCTTCGATACTTGCTTTACAAGGAGCTTTCAATGCAAATTTATTTACATTTAAATAATGCTCTGAATGATAGACATGTTTCACATTATGGAAGAGATTCTTCGTTCCGTTTCACTACTCTCTGAATGACAGGGGGATTCTTCGTTGTGCTATGAATGACGAGTCATAGCAAGTAAATCGTCATTGTTATGCGTCCCAACAGCTATTGGGAACGTGCAACCTCTTGGCATAAAGGGTACTAAAATAGCAGATTTGTTAATACATTAAACAGATTCTTACGTTCGTTAGCTTCGCAATGTACCCTCAAGAAAGCAATGCTTTCCTTCGTGTAACGCTCAGAATGACGATTCGATACAAGATGCCGACATTGTGAAGCGTCCCGATGGCTATCGGGATGACGTGACAATCTATTTGTTTTTAAGAACAAACTAGACTATTTATTTAACAGATTCTTACGCTCGAAATATTTCTCGCTCAAAATGACAGATTTTTTTTGTTTTGTGTATTCTATACCGATGATAAGATGTTAGACGCTCAAAAGAAGACTTAGAATCCACTGAAGAACCTTGTTGGCTCAATATTATATTTGGTAGTTTTTACTTTTGAAAATGTGTTTTGTGGATTCCTGCCTGCGCAGGAATGACAGGGGTTATAGTTTCTTAATAAACCGCTTTGCTTTCCCAAATAAAGAGCTGTCTTGTTTTTCATGATAGGTCTCGCCATAAACTCCATAGCCGTAACCATAACCGTAACCATAGCCATAACCATAATTTTGATTGGTTTTATGTTTATAAAAGTTTAACACAAAACTGATATTTTTTAACTCGCCTTTTCTATATTTCGTGTTCACTAATTGTAACATGCCCTTTTTTGTATAGTCTAAACGTACCACAAATAAGGTCGCATCGGCATAATTAGATAGCTCTAAAGCATCAGTCACCAAACCTAGTGGTGGCGTGTCTAAAACAATGATATCATAAGTTTGACGTAAAGCAGCAACAAGTTCCTGTAATTTTCCTCCCATTAACAATTCGGATGGATTGGGTGGTATAGGACCGGAAGTCACCACACTTAAGTTATCGATATGGGTTTTTTTTACTAACGCTTCAAATTGACTGTCTCCAATTAAGTAATTAACCATTCCCTTGTCGTTATTTAAATCAAAATCATTAAAGATTTTGGGCTTTCGTAAATCCAAGCCCAGTAAAATAGTTTTTTTACCAGACAGAGCATAAGCCGTAGCAATGTTAATAGAACAAAAAGTTTTCCCTTCACCACTCACCGAAGAGGTGACCATAAGCGTTCTACCACCCTCCTTATCATTTTTCTTGTAAAAGAATTGTAAACTCGACCGAATGGAGCGAAAGGATTCGGCTACCGCCGATTTGGGTTTTTCAAAAACTACTAAATTATTGTGATATCTGTATTTTCCAATCAAACCTAAAATAGGGATGTTAGACAAACGTTCTACCTCATCGGAGCCATGAATGGTGGTATCTAATAAAAACACCACAAAAACAAGTACTAAAGGCGCAAAAAAACCAACCATGAGCGCCATCATATAATTCAAACTTTTATTAGGACCTATGGGAGGATTACCAATGTCTTTAGCCTCATCAATCATAGATATATCAGAGACATTAGCAGCCTTCACTATAGCCGCCTCACTACGCTTTGCCAAATACACATTATAAGCCTCCTGACTTAAATCCAGTTTCCGTTGAATTTTTAAAAACTGTTGCTGATCCTCTGGTAAATTATTCAATTTAGATTCCAATTTGGCAATTTGATTATTTATGGAATTCAACTGAATACTAACCGTACTTTTAGTACCCCTAATAATTTCAAACAGCACATTTTTTTCAGCATCAATCCGATTATCCAATTCTTTGAACAAACTAGAGCCCTCTTTAGTGGTGGCTTCTAAATTTTGTCGCTCAATAGCCAAATTGGTCAACTTGCTCACACTTGCCAAAATATTAGATTCTTCAATCCCTACAGACGTTGGTGCCGCTATTTCTGTGTAATTTGTTTTAGTTCTGAGATAGGTTTCTAATACATCAAGATACTTTATCTTGTTATTTACTGCTTCCTTTTCTTTATCTAAACCCTTTAGTTTTGAAGACACTTCCTGTAATTCTTCATCGACATCGAAGACCTTACTTTGCCTTCTAAAATCATTCATTTCTTCATTTACAGATTTTAAGTCTAAATTAACAGCGGCCAAACTACTATCAATAAACTTGATGGTATTGGTAGCATATTGGTTTTTATGTTCTAATTCTGTTTTACTCAGAATCGCTACGGTAGCATTTAAGTAGTCTACTATTTTCCCTTTATTAGTTCCATTCATGTAAAGCCTTAACACCGAAGAAGTGTTACTACTGGGAGACGCCTTTACTACATTCTTATACTGATTAACGATTCCATCGAAATCCAAAAATTGCACATAATACTCCGATTGGGGTGTAATAGATGCTAAACTTCTTTTATGTAATGTAAAATTTGCAAATGATAATGTTACCTTATCCCCAATTTTATATGTTTTTTTAAAATTACCTTTGGGTATAGATACCCTTTCTTTTCTCTTATCAGAATAAATTTGCCCTGTACCATACTCGCTTTCAGACGTCATAAAGATTTCAAATTGTTCTTCATCTAAAAATCGAATTCCTATATACTTACCTAAAACTTGTGGATTAGACTTGTCTATTTCTAAATAGAAAGGAGCGCTCTTGTATACGTCTACCATTCTATATTTTCCTTGTATCATGTAACGCGTATAATACTGCAAAGAATCTACTACCTTTTCGTTATGTCGTCTAGTACCTAAGGTAGTGATTACTTTACCCACTTTACCGGACACCCCGCCCCAGTTAAAAGAGATACTGGTATTAGCAGTAAAAAAAGGGTTTTGGTCATTCTCAATAGAAACCAAAGCCCCTAAACGGTAGATATTTTCCTTGCGAACATTAATAGAATACGCTATTACTAAAGCGATACCAATACTTAAAACTATAAATTTCCAATGGTGTAAGACTTTAAATAAAAAGCCTTTAAAATCAAAGGTCATTCCTTTGCTTTCAACATGATCTAAATCTTCAAATTCGTTATAAGACATGAGTTATATGCGTTGAAAAACCAAAATAGTCGTAGTGATTAATGATAAAACGGTAGCAACCGCTCCAATATTTTGAAGTACATTGGTACCCGTACCCCAAGACTTTTGCTTTAAAGGCTTGACATAAATCATATCATTGGGCTGAATGTAGTAATAGGGAGAGTTCATGACATTAACATGGGTTAAATCGATATGGTGGATTTTTTGCCCTTCAGGGTATTGCCTTATAATCAACACATCTTTCTTATTACCTACATCAGTGATGTCTCCAGCATTCGCAATGGCTTCAAATATGTTAACACGTTCCTGATAAATGGTTTGCATGCCACTACCAATTTCACCATAGGTCGTATAACGTAGCCCCGTAAGTTTCACCGTTACAAAAATATTGGCGGTTTCCTTGAACTGGTCTGCTAACAATTTGTCTGTGATAAGGGTTTCTATTTCTGTAGCCGTATACCCCAACACGTTCATGTCGCCTAATTCGGGGATTCTAATATTACCATGCAAATCTACTGTAAAGCCATCAAAATAGGCCCGTTCTGCACCACTGGCGTTTAGATTGCCTATTCCAATGGGATTAAATATTTGCACATTATCCTGATCGGTTACTTTTATGCGAATATTCAAAATATCATTGATTTGTACCCTGTAGGGTTTTTGCTGCTCTACAATTTTTTGAATGGAATCTGTTGCCTGAGATTTATTTTGAAGATATACCGTGTCTTTATATGGAATACAGGAAAAAAATGCTGTATTAATCACAACTAAAACAAGAAAAAACGTTCTCTTCATATTGAGGCAAGTTGACAAAAAACAAATCTACATATTTTTTTTGTTTTTAAGCACCCTACATTATTCCTATTCATGCCCTAAACTCTTAAGCTCCTCCCTTTGGTCAAAGGGAGGTGGCTAAATGCTTTAGCATTTAGACGGTGGGTTTAAATCAAATATATTTGCATTGCAAGTACCTTGCGAAGCAAGTAGCGAAGTGAATAATACTTGACAAACGCCTTTCGCATTGTCACCCTGAATTCTTTGTACTTAGCGGAATCAAAGTATAGTTCAGGGTCTATGTCTATGCTAACCAGTCTTTGTTGTTAGATGCTGAAATGAATTCAGCATGACAAAACTAGATTAATTTGTCTTTCAGACAGCAAAACTACGAAACATAAGAATCCTATTGTCATTCAGACACTGAGAGTAACGAAGTGAATAATACTTGACACCCCCTTTCGCATTGTCACCCTGAATTCTTGTACTGAGCGGAGTCGAAGTATGGTTCAGGGTCTATGTACATGAGTCTTCTTTAGATGCTGAAACTAGTTCAGCATGACACGACAAGGGGATCTGTATAGGTGAATTAAGCTTGAATATAATAGTTAACTTACTTTTCTGCCCCGGGAATAATCTCGACGCCTCACAAACACTCATCTAGTTAAACAAAAAAATGAATATATCCCCATTTTATCCCATATTTGCAAAAAAGCATTCTTTTGAACTACTTAACAGTTGAAAACATATCAAAATCGTACGGTGAACTGGTTCTTTTTGAAGACTTATCCTTTAGTGTTCATAAAGACCAAAAAATAGCCTTTGTAGCTAAAAATGGTACCGGAAAAACCTCTATATTAAACATTCTTTCGGGTGATGATGAAGCGGACTCTGGTAATATTATTTACCGAAAAGGGATCAAAGTTTCTTTTTTATCACAAGATCCGAAATTCGATAATAACCTGACGGTTGAAGAAACCATTTTTGCCAGTGACAATCCTATATTAAAAATAATTCATACTTACGAAAAAGCGCTTTTAAATCCTGAAGACACCGATACGTACCAAAAGGCTTTTGAAGCTATGGAACAACATCAAGCTTGGGATTTTGAAACACAATACAAACAGATTCTTTTTAAACTAAAACTTGAAGATCTCAATCAGAAAGTAGGGTTATTGTCTGGCGGACAAAAAAAGCGTTTGGCACTAGCTAATGCTTTAATAAATAAACCAGATTTATTGATTCTGGATGAGCCTACTAACCATTTAGACTTGGAAATGATTGAGTGGTTGGAAGCTTTTTTTGCTAAGGAGAACATCACACTGTTTATGGTAACGCACGATCGTTACTTTTTAGAGCGTGTTTGCAATGAGATTATAGAGTTAGATGAAGGACAACTCTACAGCTATAAGGGCAACTATTCATACTACCTTGAAAAGCGAGACGCCAGAATAGAACGAGAAGCTGTAGAAACAAACAAAGCCAAACAATTATTTAAAACGGAATTAGAATGGATGCGCAGGCAGCCCAAAGCGCGCACCACAAAATCAAAATCTAGGATAGATGATTTCTTTGAAATAAAACACCGAGCGCATCAGCGTAGAAAAGATTATCAAGTTCAGCTTGAAATTAATATGGAGCGTTTGGGGAGCAAGATCATGGAGTTCCATAATGTATCAAAATCTTTCAAAGACAAAGTTATTTTAAAAGGATTTGACTATACTTTTAAAAAAGGGGAACGTGTTGGCATCATTGGGAAAAACGGCACTGGCAAAACGACCTTTTTAAATATTTTAACCCAAACCACAAAACCTGATGGCGGTAAAGTGGTTAAAGGTGATACGGTTAAATTTGGTTACTACACCCAAAGTGGCATTACCATAAAACCAGAGCAGAAAGTTATTGATGTTATCAGAGAGTTTGGGGATTATATCCCTTTAAAAAAAGGAAGACAGATAAGTGCACAACAATTACTGGAACGTTTTTTATTCAGTAGAAAAAAACAATATGATTTTGTTGAAAAGCTAAGTGGTGGTGAACGCAAACGCCTGTATTTATGCACGGTTTTAATCCAAAATCCCAACTTTTTAATTTTGGATGAACCTACTAACGACTTAGATATTGTTACCCTTAATGTCCTTGAAAGTTTCTTGTTAGACTTTCCAGGCTGTATAATTGTGGTATCCCACGACCGCTATTTTATGGATAAAGTGGTGGATCATCTGTTTGTGTTTAAAGGCGAAGGTGTGATTGAAGATTTCCCTGGCAATTATACCGACTATCGGGTTTATGAGGATAGTCAGCCGGTTATTTCTAAAGCTACGGAAGATAAAAAGGAACATACTTCATGGAAACAAAACGAGGCTTCTAAACTGTCTTTCAACGAAGAAAAAGAACTTAGAAACATTGAAAGTAAACTCAAATCTTTAGCCTACGATAAAAAACAATTGGAAGATAAGTTTCTTAATCCTGATTTGTCTCAGGAGGACATTAATCAATTATCGGAAGAACTTCAAGACATTATTAATACCATTGAAGCTAAAGAAGAACGTTGGTTTGAGTTATCGGAAAAATTGGAAGGCTGACTTCTCGATACATCCCGATATTCAATCGGGACACTCGAAGTGACCAACCTAACAATACTAATGTCAGTTCGAGTGAAATTCTGAAGGATGAAGAATTTTGTATCGAGAACAACTTAAAAGCATGCAAATGAAAATATATTACGTTTACATTCTTAAGTGTTCCGACAAAACATTTTACACGGGCATTACATCAAACTTAACCAAACGTATTATGGATCATAAAACAGGTAAACACACAAGCAGTTACACTTATAAACGGAGACCAGTAACCTTACAGTTTTATGCTCAATTTACAAATGTTGAACTAGCTATCTCTACTGAAAAACAGATTAAAAAATGGTCTAGAGCAAAAAAACTGGCTCTTATTAATAATGATTTTGAAAAGCTGCCTAACTTAGCCAAAAAAACCTTTAAATAAGGAGTAAACTTCTCGATACATCCCGATATTAAATCGGGACACTCGAAGTGACAACTTAAATTTGTCTTTTATGTCAGTTCGAGTGAAATTCTGAAGTATGAAGCATTTTGTATCGAGAACAACTGAACAACATGTTATACCAAATAAGTCAATACCTAAAATTCCTGTTTAAATCTACCAACCAGCATGGGGTGCACTCACCATTTGTATATGAGTTAGTTACGAAGTGCTTTTATGACCAAACCAAACATACCGAGTATCATACTATTGAAAAATACCGTAATCAACTTTTACAAAACAAAAACACCATTAAAGTTCATGATTTGGGGCCTGGTTCCAGAAAAACTAAAACCAATATGAGGCAAGTAAATGAAATTGCTAAAACTTCTGGAACTACCTTAAAAAGAGCCAAACTCCTTTTTCGAATAGCAAAGTATCTCAAACCAGACAAGACACTAGAACTCGGCACTTCATTGGCCATTGCTACACAAGCACTCAGTTTAGGAAACCCGAAAGCTAGAATTACCACTATAGAAGGTTGTCCAGAGATAGCTTCGCTTTCAAAAAAACAACTTAATGAGTACAGGAATATTGAATTTAAGATTGGAGATTTTAAAAAGGTTATTCCAAAGCTTACAAGCGAGCATTATGACCTCATTTTCTTTGATGGCAATCATCAAAAGAAAGCTACCTTACAATATTTTGAAACGTTATTGCCAACTATAAACAACAACACTATGTTTATTTTTGATGACATCTACTGGTCCAAAGACATGACTGAAGCATGGAAGATCATCAAACAACACCCCAAAGTTACTGTTACTATTGACACCTTTTTTTGGGGTATGGTGTTTTTTAGAGAAGAACAAGCTAAAGAGCATTTTACGATTAGAGTTTAGACCTTTAGTTGTTAAGTCGTTTAGCTGTCATCCGCACTGTCCCACTGAGCGCAGTCGAAGTGTGATGCGGAATCCACTTTTACATTCTGGATTCCTGCTGAAGTTTATCTTGAGTCCTTCGACTAAGCTCAGGACAGGCTAAAGTCTAAAGGCAGGAATGACAAAATCATTTTTACAATAAAACTTTTAACTTTTAACTTTTAACTTTTAACTTTGAAACATGAAATGAGCACTCCAGAATCGTATCGCTAATCTCCAAAATATTAATAGCGAATTACATTCCTGTACTGAGCGCAGCCGAAGTATGACCTCTAAAACAATATTAACTATCAGATGAAAATTTACACAAAAACAGGCGATAAAGGAACCACAGCCCTATTTGGAGGTACCCGAGTTCCTAAACATCATATACGAATTGAAAGTTATGGTACGGTTGATGAACTGAACTCGCATATAGGCTTAATTAGAGATCAAAACATCAATCAGCAACATAAAGACATCCTAATTGAAATTCAACATAGCTTATTCACTGTTGGCGCTATTTTAGCTACAGACCCCGAAAAAGCCATCTTAAAAAGCGGTAAAGAACGTTTGGATATTGAAAAGATTTCTTCAGATGATATTCAGAAGCTCGAAGATGAAATGGACACCATGAATGAGGCTTTACCTCCCATGACCCATTTTGTATTACCTGGTGGTCATCAAACGGTGTCATTCTGTCATATAGCACGCTGTGTTTGCCGTAGAGCAGAACGTTTAGCTACAGCACTTAACGACATTGAACCTGTAGAATCTCATGCTTTAATATACTTAAACCGCCTTTCTGACTACCTTTTTGTGTTGGCACGAAAGTTGACCCAAGACTTAGAAGCAGATGAAGTGAAGTGGATTCCTGAAAAGACTTCTTAGATTTTAAGTTTGTCCAATTTTTTAAGTCTACAAAAATTATTTTAATGTTTGTATGCTCAAGAAAAACGCTCTTTAAAATTAATGATAATTAAATGAAATTTTTCTTGCACGTTTAAACTAAAAAATTATTTTTGCAAAAAATTAAATCTACAAGAAATGTATTGGACTTTAGAACTAGCATCTTATTTAAGTGATGCTCCATGGCCAGCTACTAAGGACGAGTTAATTGACTACGCTATTAGAACTGGTGCACCTTTAGAAGTTGTTGAAAATTTGCAGTCTATTGAAGACGAAGGTGATTCTTATGATTCTATTGAAGAAATCTGGTCTGATTACCCAACAGACGAAGATTACCTTTGGAACGAAGATGAATATTAAAAAAACATAAAGAATGGTTAAAAAGTCTCTAGTTTGAGGCTTTTTTTTATTTTATTCCTTACGTAACACCTTAACATAATGTATCTTTGAATGCTTAACTGGATACGTTTATTAAAAAAAATATCCTAGGTAAAACCTAGTTAAAATATATAACACATTATGAGTTTTTTAAATTCGGTCTTAAAAGTTTTTGTTGGAGACAAATCTAAACAAGACGTCAAGGCTATCATGCCAATTGTAGATAAAATAAAATCGTTTGAGTCTTCACTTGAAGGCTTAACACATGAAGAGTTACGCCATAAAACAGTAGAATTCAAATCGAAAATTGCTGAAGCTTGCAAAGATGTAAACGAGCAAATCAATAAACTATCTGAAGAGGCTGAAAACACAGAAGATATAGATGCTCGTGAAGATATTTATGAGCAAATTGATAGACTTCACGACACTGTATATGACATTACCGAAGGGGTTTTAAATGACATTTTACCCGAAGCTTTTGCCGTAGTTAAAGAAACGGCTAAGCGGTTTGTGAATAATACTACTATTACTGTTAAAGCAAATGAATTTGACAGAACACTGTCTGGTGAAAAAACCTATGTATCACTAGATGGTGATAGCGCTACCTGGTCAAACTCTTGGGATGCCGCTGGAAAACCCATTACCTGGGACATGATTCATTATGATGTTCAGTTAATTGGTGGTATTGCCCTACATCAAGGTAAAATTGCAGAGATGCAAACTGGTGAGGGTAAAACTTTAGTAGCTACCCTTCCTGTGTACTTAAACGCCTTAGCCGGTAAAGGTGTGCATTTGGTAACCGTAAACGACTACCTAGCAAAACGTGATAGTGCGTGGATGGCACCTATTTTTGAGTTTCACGGATTGAGTGTTGATTGTATTGACTACCATCAACCCAATTCTGAATCGCGTAAAAAGGCTTATAATGCTGATATCACCTACGGAACCAACAATGAGTTTGGTTTCGATTACTTACGTGATAATATGGCGCATTCGCCAGACGACTTAGTGCAGCGTCCGCACCATTATGCCATTGTAGATGAGGTAGATTCTGTGTTAGTGGATGATGCTCGTACGCCATTAATTATCTCTGGCCCTATTCCGAAAGGAGATCACCATGAGTTTAACGAACTTAAACCAAAAGTTGACGACATCGTTAGTGTTCAGCGTAAGTACTTAACAGGTGTTTTAGCCGAAGCTAAAAGACTCATTAAAGAAGGAGACACGAAAGAAGGGGGTTTTCAATTATTACGTGTTTACAGAGGTATTCCTAAAAATAAAGCACTTATCAAATTTTTGAGTGAAGAAGGCGTTAAACAACTCCTACAAAAAACCGAAAATTTCTACATGCAAGACAATAACCGCGAAATGCCTAAAGTAGATGCGGAATTGTACTATGTCATAGACGAAAAAAACAACCAGATTGAGTTAACCGATAAAGGGGTTGATTATTTATCTGGTAAGGATGATCCAAACTTTTTTGTAATGCCAGAAATTGGGATGGAAATTGCAAAAATTGAAAGTCAAGGATTAACCACAGAAAAAGAAGCAGAACTTAAAGAAGAATTATTTAAAGAGTTTGGTGTAAAATCAGAACGTATTCACACCCTAAACCAGTTATTAAAGGCTTATGCTCTTTTTGAAAAAGACACGCAGTATGTGGTTATTGACAATAAGGTAATGATTGTTGATGAGCAGACCGGTCGTATTATGGATGGGCGCCGCTATAGCGACGGTTTACACCAAGCCATAGAGGCCAAAGAAAATGTAAAGATTGAAGATGCTACCCAAACCTTTGCCACCGTTACGTTACAGAATTACTTTAGAATGTACCGTAAATTATCTGGTATGACAGGTACAGCCGTTACGGAAGCCGGTGAGTTTTGGGAAATCTATAAATTAGATGTAGTTGAAATTCCAACCAACAAACCAATAGCACGTGATGACCGCGAGGATTTAGTTTATAAAACTAAGCGCGAAAAATACAACGCAGTCATTGATGAAGTTACCCAATTATCAAAAGCAGGTCGCCCTGTGTTAATTGGAACAACCTCGGTTGAGATTTCAGAGTTATTAGGAAAAATGTTAAGTATTAGAAAGATTCCTCATAACGTTCTGAATGCAAAACAACATAAAAAAGAAGCCGAAATTGTAGATCAAGCTGGTAGAAGTGGCCAAGTAACCATTGCTACCAATATGGCGGGTCGTGGTACCGATATTAAATTAACTGATGAAGTTAAAGAAGCCGGAGGTTTAGCTATTGTGGGGACAGAACGTCATGATTCCCGTCGTGTAGACCGCCAGTTACGTGGTCGTGCAGGTCGTCAAGGTGATGTAGGTAGTTCACAATTCTATGTATCCTTAGAGGATAATCTTATGCGTTTATTTGGTAGCGAACGTATTGCCAAAATGATGGACCGCATGGGACTAAAAGAAGGTGAAGTAATTCAACATTCTATGATTTCTAAGTCTATAGAACGTGCTCAGAAAAAAGTTGAAGAAAACAACTTCGGGGTTCGTAAACGCTTATTAGAGTATGATGACGTGATGAACGCCCAACGTGAGGTGGTTTACAAACGTCGCCGTCATGCACTTCATGGAGAACGCCTTCGTGTAGATTTGGCTAATATGATTTTTGATACCTCTGAAGGTATTGCCCAAACAAATAAAGCTGCTAATGATTACAAGAATTTTGAGTTTGAACTGATTCGTTATTTCTCAATGAGTTCACCTATTACTGAGGAAACATTTGGTAAACTTTCCGAACAAGAAATCACTTCAAAAATATATAAAGCTGCCTTTGAACACTATCGTGAAAAAATGGAACGTAATGCCGATATGGCTTTCCCAGTCATTAAAAATGTATATGAAACCCAACGTGATAAATACAAACGTATTGTGGTGCCGTTTACTGATGGTGTAAAAAGTTTAAATGTAGTTACAGACCTTGAAAAAGCTTATGAAACCAATGGTAAGCAACTGATTACTGATTTTGAAAAAAATATTGCCTTAGCCATTATTGATGATGCTTGGAAAACGCATTTACGTAAAATGGATGAATTAAAACAATCGGTACAACTGGCGGTTCATGAGCAAAAAGACCCCTTATTGATTTATAAATTTGAAGCTTTTGAGTTATTCAAATCAATGATTGACCAAGTGAACAAAGATGTGATTTCGTTCTTGTTTAAAGGCGAGTTACCTCAAGAAACTCAAAATAATATTCAGGAAGCACGCACCAGAAAGCAAGAAAAAGTGCAAACCTCTAAAGAAGAAATTCCTAATTTAGATGAACGTGCTGCTGAAAGTAGAGCCGCAGGTAATACACAACGCCAACCACAAGTGATAGAAACCATTGTACGTGACAAACCAAAAATTGGACGTAACGATCGTGTGACCATAAAACATGTTATTAATGGTGAAAACAAGACTTTAAAATATAAACAAGCCGAACCTTTAATTGCTAAAGGTGATTGGGTTTTGGTAGATGAGTAAAAAATTCCTGCGAAAGCAGGAATCTCATAAACATAAAGAAGCTGTCTAAAAAGTATAAGAACCTGTTATTCTGAATTTATTTCAGAATCTGAAACGAGTTCAGATTGACAAAAATGTGATTTTTTAGACAGCAGCTTTTTTTAAGCCTTAATATGTTACATGCGCTCTGGCACCTTGATACCCAAAACACCAAAAGCGTTCTTAATGGTATTGGCAACAACTTTAGAAAGTTGTACCCTAAAGATTTTTTCATCTTCGATATCTGCTCCAAGAATGGAAACATTTTGATAAAACGAATTAAACTCTTTAACTAAATCGTACGTATAATTGGCTATCAACGCTGGGCTATGCTGTGAGGCCGCATTTTGAATTACTTCAGGGAATAACTGCAATTGCTTTAATAATTCTTTTTCTTTTTCGTGAAGCTCTATCGCATTTATAACTTGGTCACTGAGCTTACTCGAAGTAGCCTTTCTTAAAATAGACTGAATTCTGGCATAGGTGTATTGAATAAAAGGCCCTGTATTCCCTTGAAAATCTATAGATTCCCTTGGATCAAAAAGAATGCGTTTCTTAGGGTCTACTTTTAAGATGTAATATTTTAAAGCCCCTAAACCTATGGTTTTATATAAATCTTGTTTTTCTTCGTCAGAATAGCCTTCTAACTTACCTAACTCTTTGGAAATTTCCTCTGCAGTAGCAGCCATTTCATCAATTAAATCATCGGCATCCACAACGGTTCCTTCCCTACTCTTCATTTTTCCACTGGGTAAATCTACCATACCATAACTTAAATGATATAGATTTTTAGCCCATTCGAAACCTAGTTTTTTCAGGATTAGAAACAATACCTGGAAATGATAATCTTGTTCATTTCCAACGGTATAAACCATTCCACCAACATCTGGAAAATCTTTTATACGCTGAATAGCGGTACCGATATCTTGAGTCATATAAACCGCCGTTCCGTCTGCTCTTTGTACTATTTTTTTATCGAGACCTTCATCTGTTAAATCACACCAAACCGAGCCATCCTCTTCAGTATGAAATACACCTGATTTTAAACCCTCTGCCACAAACTCCTTTCCTAATAAATAGGTATTGCTTTCGTAATACAAAGTATCAAAATCAACACCTAAGTTTTTATAGGTCTCATTAAAACCCTCATAAACCCAACCGTTCATCTTTTTCCAAAGTGCTACTGTTTCATCATCTCCTTTCTCCCATTCTCGTAACATTTCTTGGGCTTCCAATAAAATTGGAGCGCTCTTTTTAGCCTCATCTTCAGACTTTCCTTTAGATACTAAGCTTTCAATTTCTTTTTTATATTCTTGGTCAAACTTTACATAGTAATTTCCAACCAACTTATCTCCTTTCAATCCTGTACTTTCAGGTGTTTCGCCATGACCAAATAATTTCCAAGCCAACATACTTTTACAAATATGAATACCTCTGTCGTTAATAATTTGGGTTTTATAAACTTTTTGACCAGCGGCTTTTAAAATTTCAGCAACGCTATACCCTAAAAGGTTGTTTCTGATATGACCAAGATGTAATGGTTTGTTAGTATTAGGAGATGAGTACTCCACCATAACAGCCTTTTCACTAGGGCTTGAGTTTACAAATCCGTAGGTATCATTATCCTTTATAGTGTCAAAAAAGTTTAAGTAATAAGAATCGCTAATTTCAATATTCAAAAAGCCTTTTACAACATTAAACGCTTTAACATTATCTACATTATCAACTAGGTAATTACCAATGGTTTCACCAATGACTATTGGATTCCCTTTTACATACCTTAGCATAGGAAACACCACCACTGTAATATCTCCTACAAATTCTTTTCTGGTTGCCTGAAATTCCACAGATTCAATTTCAACGTTAAAAGAAGCTAAAACCGCTTGTTTCACTTGGTTTGATAAGGTGTCTTGAAGGTTCATGTATAGGTGTTTATTTTAGATGCGCAAAGATAAAACTTTTATAAAAGCTTTGTAGCAAAAATACAGGCTTTAAACTACCTTATCAATTCTTATAAATTAACAAAAAAAAACAATCAATAGCACCCCTTAAATCATACCCTTAAATGAATATTAGAGCATACGCATTTCATCGATAAAAGTGCTTTTTTTCTATGATTTCTGCCGTTAATCTATTCGTCGATTTTTAGGCTAATTTTAAGGCTTCATTTTATCTAATATATTGGTAGTAAAACCTAGAAATTAGATTTTAAAAGGTCTTTTTTGAAATTTTGTTAAACAGAGCTATTAATTATTCATTAAAAAATCATTTTCGCAGTCAACTAACAAACATTTTAACTTAACACGTATTAAAGTATTCTTTTCTCCCTCAATAGCAGAAAACTTTAGATATAGAAGAAGTTTCAAGGTGAACATTATATGAAGCAATTAATTACGTTAGGTTTAATTTTGATTACGTTTCTGGGGTTTTCACAAACCAAGGAAATAGATAGTCTTACTATAAAATTAGCGTATCAAAAGCAAGATTCCTTAAAAGTTGACACTTCCCTACAGCTCATAAAAGCACTATATAACCTTGAAGATTATAACAAGGCATCTGACTATATTCTGTTAAGCGAAAAACTTTCGGATGACATTAATTACAAAAAAGGTACTGCCGAAGTTACTTATTACAAAGCTTTGATTTATGCTCAAAAGGACGACTACATTAATGCGCTAAGAGGCTATAATAAAGCTAAAAATTTATTTAAGAGTTTAAATGATGTAATAGGAGTTGCCAAAGTAAATAACAATATTGGCTTGATTGAAATTAAAAGAGGGAACTTTTCTGAAGGGCTTCAATATTCTCTAGCGGCTATTAATGAACTTGAAAAGCAAGACTTAAAAGAAGAACTAAAATTAGCTTATAGTAATCTAGCAAAAGCTTATAGTAATGTAAATGCTCATGATAAAGCCATTGCGTTTTATATCAAGGCTTTACATGTTCAAGAGCAATTAAAGGATGCTGATGGTATAACTACTTCTAACATGGCTTTAGCCGAATTGTATTCACTAAAAAAGGAACACCGAAAAGCTATTGAGTATTATGAAAAAGTATTGGCTAATAACACCGATACTTCCATTCGTGGAACTATTTATTCTAATTTAGGAGGAGAATACCTTAAGTTTAACGACTATAACAAAGCCACCGAATACTTGGTTCAGGCGTATAATATTAATATAAGAAGTGAGGATAAGTCTGGTTTACTTACAGTTTTAAACAACCTTGCTGATTTAAATTTACGTAAGAGCAGACTTAATGTTGCCGAACGCCAATTATTGCAGGCAGGTGCTATTGCCAAAGAGTTGGATAATAAGAAAGAACTATTGAAACATTACAAGCTCATGACAGCCTTAGACTCTACTAGGCGACGATTCGATAGAGCTTTTGTATGGCAACGTGAATATTATAATTTAAAAAATGAATTGGATAAAAAAGTATCTCCTTTAAACGATAACACTGAGGCTGAGATTAGACTTGAATTAGATCCTAATTTTGATCAACTGCATTCAGATTCAACTACCGAAGATGTTAAAAAAAATATTTCTACTGAAGATTCAAATACCCTTGGTAAGTTCAAGATACTTCTATACGCCCTGTTAGCCGCCCTAGCTATTGTGGCTACTTTTTTAATTTTAGCATATTTAAAGCGAAATGAGACAATTAAATATACGCAAGAATTAGAAGAAAAAAGTATTAAAACCGACTTACAAAAACAGGCTTACGAAGAACAAATAGCACACCTTGAAAGTATTAACAATGTAAAAGACAAATTATTCTCCATCGTATCACATGATTTGAAGGATTCTTTGTCTTCTATAAATGGTTTTATTGGCTTGCTAAGTGATGGTTCTCTATCTAGAGAAGAATTTGAAAAGCTGATACCAGAGCTAAGTGAAAATGCTAATAATGCCTCTTTGTTATTATTTAACTTATTAAATTGGTCTAAGTCTCAAATGCAATCTTTAGAACCTAAACCAAGCTTGTTTGATATTCAGGAAGTGTTTGAAGACAAGGTAAAACTTGTTGAACAGCGCCTGGAAAATAAAGGTATTACACTAATTGATCATTCTCTTAGAGATTTTGCCTATGCAGACCGTAGCATGTTTGAAATAGTGGTTCAAAACCTTTTGGCAAACGCCATAAAATTCTGTAAAGAAGGGGATACCATAACTATTTCAAACCATATAAGCAATGGTAGTAGTATTGTGAGTATTGCTGATACAGGTGTTGGCATTTCTAAGGAAAATTTAGGGAAGTTATTTAAAAACACATCTTTTACAACTACTGGAACCAGTAATGAAAAAGGTACTGGCCTAGGACTCTCTATTTGCAAAGAGCTTGTAGAATTAAACCATGGTAAAATATGGGTTGAAAGCACACTAAATGTCGGCAGTACATTCTATGTACAGTTACCAAAATCGAAACCGACCAATGCTTAAAATTAAGCTTTGGGTAAAAACACTTCAGCCATCATACAACGGGCACTACCGCCACCACAAGCTTCAATAATATCTAAAGAACTGGAAATAATGGGGCAATGTTTTTCAATTTGATTGACTTGATTTAACGTTAAACTATCATAAGCCGCTTGGCTCATAATTACATATAACTGGTTATTTTTACCACGCACCTGTAGCATATTACCTGCAAAACTGTTTACCTGTGCTTCTGTAATAGCAATCACCTCTTTATTGGTATCTTTTAAATGCTTAACAACATTTTTGCGTTCTTTTTTATCGTCAATGGCTTCTAAACAAATTACAGTAAAAGTTTCTGCCACACACATCATCACATTAGTATGATAAATAGGTTTACGTGTGCCGTTAACAGTTTGGTTAGCCTTGAAGATGATTGGGGTGTATTCAAAATCCTCGCAAAATTCAATAAACAAATCTTCATCAGCTCTGGGTGATAACGCACAATATGCCCTTTTATTTATCCTGTCCAAAACAACACTTCCAGTGCCTTCTAAAAAAATATCTTCATCTTCAGCAGCAGTATAATCAACTACATTTTTAATCAGAAAACCTCTTTCCTCTAGTATATCTAGAATATCTTCCCTACGTTCATAACGTCTATTTTCAGCAAACATGGGGTATATAGCCACGGTACCATCTTGGTGGAATGAAATCCAATTATTGGGGAAAATAGCATCTGGAGTGTCAAAATCCTCTGTATCAGATACTACAACCACTTGAACACCAAAAGACCTTAGTTTTTCAACATATGCATCAAACTCTTCTTGTGCCTTTTTATTAATTGAAGCTGGCAAAATATTATCTATTACTTTTTGATAATAGTTATTTACTGCCGTCTGTTCGTTCATCCTAAAATGAATAGGGCGCACCATTAAAATCGTATTAGTAGTCTGTTGCATAGTTCATATGAATAATGCTTAAAAGTATAATAATTAATCTAAAAACTATTTTATTTAGGGACCCCTTGCTTAACTTTTGGTAAACTTGTATTGTCATATACCATTATTTAAGTTGAATTTATTTTAGTATTAAGACGACAACATATTTGGAATACACAAAACCTAAAAACTCACTTAAGGTATTGCTTCTGAATATTTTTCACCAAATATTCCAATCCATTAACTTTTAACTCATAAACCGTAGTGAGCATATCACCTAACTTATTTTTAGGAAAGCCTTTTCTGTGATACCAAACCACATAATATTCGGGTAAGTCTATTAAATAACGATCCTTATATTTTCCATAGGGCATTTTAGTCTGTGCTAATTTTATAAGAAAGTCTTTATCTGGGAGCATTAATTTGATTTGTATTTAGAATACTTTTTGATCTCTTCTTTAATGTAGGCTTGCCATTTAGCTTGTGCATTTACATGTCTTGAATAATTAGTCTCAGTATCATAACTATTCTGAACAGATGTTAGTTCTTTGTTTATATCATCATGAAGCTTTTGCAAAATCCTTTTGATATTAGCAGACTCTTTTAACTTGCTTACTCTGTATCTAAACTTTCTAGCATACAACTCCGTAATATCGAAATGTAACTGTTCATGCTGCAAAACATGGTTGTTGGCTTTTTCTGGTTTATACCAAGATTGTTCTGGATAAAAATGAGCATCAATTTCTGTCTTAAAACTAACTACCTTTCCATCGGTTTGTTTAATTGAAAAACCAAGAGTAATTCCTGAGGCGGTTATGGCCACAGCATTAGACTGATTATCTGGTGTTGCCTTAAAATCAGACCAAGTCAATTTATAAGAATCACGCCATGATATAACAGGTTCTTTATGAACCAACAAAAAACAGCATAAAACAAAACAAGTTCTAATTAACATAAGTAGGTTTTTTTATTAAGTTCTCATCAAAACAACTTCTATCAAAGCCACCAACAAGAACACCAAATTCTTATCGTTTCACTTCAACAATAGCTAAATCTTGATGCTTCACCAAATATACAGCATCATTATAAAAGCCTCCAAAAAGCTTCTTTTTATATGAAAATTTGTTCTCTACATATTCTGTTAAAGGGGCGTTATTTACTGATAAAAACAAATCGTCTGATGTTACTAATCGCAGCACTACGTCCATAGTTAAATCAAATCCTTTTACAGCTCTTTTGTTTGGAGTTATATGATAGACACTCTCATACTTTTTGGCAAAGGCATCATTTTCAATATAGTTTTTTGACGTGGTTGCGTAATGAAATTGAAGCTTAGACAAATGTTCATTGGAAATTTCGTCTCCTTCAAAAGCCTTATTAAAATCTGTTGTTACTAGTACAATATCTCTTTGCTCAATTTGTTCTTCTTCATTTTCTTTCTGAATTAAAGAAGCTAAAATACTAGTAACATTTGAAGCAAATCCAACATCTTTAGTTTCTAAAAACACCATGTTATTACCTGGTTTCAAAACATCTTCTATATCCTGCCTGTTCAAATAATACTTGTCTACACCTTCTTTGTCTTTTCTAGAAAACACTTGTTTAGCTGCTATAAATTCCTGCTTTAAATTATTGGAAACAATAACATGCTTAGAGTCTGCCACAATCACAATATTACTGATCAAGGTGTCTGACTTTACAAAATTTAACACTTTAGACTTTAGTAACTCATCTGACGCTCTAGACTGAAACACGTTATCATACAACTTTAAATCTGATCCTATAGGAGATATGATAGGCACATGATACTTTCTTAATTCTGATGAAGCTTTTTCAAAAGTTTTAGAAGTTAATGGTCCAATTACCGCATCAACATCTTCAAAATTATGATTATTAATAATTTGGCTAACCTCATTCACCTCGTTCTTGGTATCGTAAACATCAACTTTAAGTGAAATGCCCAATGTTTGTAGAGAATCAACTGCCATTAAAACCCCAGAATGGAAATCCAACGACGCATCTAAATAAGGGTCGCTTTTAATACTTCTTTTTATGCCAGCTATAGAATCAAAATCTACCCTATTCAATCTAAAGGGTAACATGATAGCAATACGCTTCGTTGTATAATCTGAAATACTATCTACCAAAGTAATTCTGTCTTTTTCCTCTTCAACAGAAATCGATTCGTTAAAAGGAATCTTCAAAATCATGCCTGCTTTTAACCCTGTTTCCTTCAATTCTGGATTTAAAGCTTCTAACTGATCTTGTTCTAAACCAAGTTTTATTTTTAAACGGTAAAAACCTTCTTTAGGTAGTACTTTGTAATAACTATATTGATCATCAATTTCTTTTTCGGCGTCATCCTCAATGTTAGGCACTTTAATTTCTTGACCTTCTTTTAAAATCTCTCCCATGTTTGGGTTTAAAGATTCTAACTCTGCCACAGTAATTCCGAACTTATAAGCAATACGCCACTTGCCTTCCTTTGGTTGCACAATATAAGCTTTATAAGGATCTACTTTTTCAACCACTTCGGTGATTTTAAAAATGGGGATCTGCAATTTATCTCCCTTACGTAACGGATTAGCATACAAAAACTTATTGTGCTTCTTTATATCATCTTCAGAAACATTATAATTTTTAGCTAAACTATATAACGTCTCTTTTCGTTTGGTTTTATGCGTTTTAAAACCTTGCAATTCTTTTATTATCGTTTTTTTTACCTCAACTTTAGACTTTGGTATGATTAAAATAGTGTTGGGTTTTAATTCCTTTTTCGCTTCAGGATTAAGCGTATAAATATCGAAAGGGGTTACATAGTAACGTTTTGCAATACCTTCAATGGTTTCGCCTTTTTTTACTCTATGAACAGTATGGTTTTGAGCATGGACTAAACTAAAACTAAAAAAAAGTAAGAAACAAAAAATGGAAAAGTATTTACTCATATAATAACTATTTTTATGGTGTTAAAGGCAGTAACATCTACTATTACCTTTTAAGTTAAATCATATAACGTGCCAAAATAATACCTGTATTTAAAGACAATAGCAGGCAAATACAACATAAAACCTGATGATTTTATTAAACTCTCGTAAATATATACGATATGTTATAATATTAAGATGATGTTGGTATTATAAAAGTTTTTAAACTTATGATTTGCAATACCAACAACAAAAACCCTAATCATTCATCAACATGGAATCTATGTTTATGACTCTGCACAGAAACTAAAGTCACACATTACTCCCACTCAATGGTTGCAGGTGGCTTAGAACTAATATCATAAACTACTCTATTAACGCCTTTTACCTTATTTATTATATCGTTTGATATTTTTTGAAGAAATTCATAAGGAAGATTTACCCAGTCAGCAGTCATACCATCTGTACTTTCTACGGCTCTTAGCGCCACACATTTTTCATAAGTACGCTCATCTCCCATAACACCTACACTGTTTACTGGTAGTAACATAGCCCCAGCTTGCCAAACATCGTCGTAAAGCCCCCATTCTTTAAGTCCTTTAATGAAGATGTGGTCAACCTCTTGTAAAATCCGCACCTTTTCAGCAGTAATATCTCCTAAAATACGGATGCCTAAACCAGGCCCAGGAAAAGGATGACGCCCTAGAAGTTCTGGGTCTATACCCAAAGACCTCCCTACTCTGCGTACCTCATCTTTAAAGATAGCTCGTAATGGTTCTACTATTTTTAGCTTCATAAAATCTGGCAAACCACCTACGTTATGATGACTTTTTATGGTTGCCGAAGGCCCTCCCGTTGCCGAAACACTTTCAATAACATCAGGATATATAGTACCCTGAGCTAGCCAAGTTACATCTTCAATTTTATGGGCTTCGTCATCAAAAACTTCTATAAAAGCATTACCAATGGCCTTTCGCTTTAATTCAGGGTCTTCAATACCTTTTAAAGCTTCTAAAAAACGACCCGAGGCATCAACACCTTTAACATTGAGCCCCATACCTTCGTATTGATTTAAAACATTTTCAAATTCGTTTTTACGAAGCAATCCATTATTAACAAAAATACAATACAAGTTCTTACCAATAGCTTTGTTTAGCAATACAGCGGCAACGGTAGAATCTACACCACCTGATAAACCAAGTACTACTTTATCACTACCCACTTTTTCCTTAATGAATTCCACCGTTTCTTCTATAAAGGAATCTGGTGTCCAATCTTGATGTAAACCTGCTATACTGACCAAAAAGTTTTCTAAAAGCTGTTTCCCATCCGTGGAATGGTATACTTCTGGATGGAATTGAATAGCATACGTTTCTTCGCCATTAATTCTGTAAGCCGCATTTTCAACATCATGGGTACTAGCAATTAACACGCCATTTTCTGGTAATTGTTTAATAGTATCTGAATGACTCATCCAAACCTGACTACCGGTATGGATGTGCGCAAAAAATGGTTCGTTTCCTTTAATGAAGGATAAATTAGCACGTCCATACTCACGTGTGTTTGACGGTGCTACCTCTCCTCCAGAAAAATGAGCTAAATATTGAGCTCCGTAACATACTGCTAATAAAGGCTTTTTACCCCGTATTTCTGATAAATCTGGATGTAAAGCTTCTTTACCTCTTACAGAAAATGGGCTACCCGAAAGTATTACGGCCTTATACTCTTCTATATTTGATGGAACCTTATTGAACGGATGAATTTCGGAGTAAATGTTGAGTTCCCTAACTCTACGGGCAATAAGCTGCGTGTATTGCGATCCGAAGTCTAAAATTAGTACCTTGTCATGTTGCATGCGCAAAAATAAAAAGGTTTTTATAATTACGATTTAGGATTTTAGATTTTTTTAAAAAGGTTATTAACTAGTAAATCAGTAAAAAGTGTTCGATTTTGTGAACTAGTTACATAGTTAATATTAAAAATTCTCCCTGAAGAGGTTTTAAATGGGATATTAATTGAGGTATTAATTGCTTGCCATATTCTAAATAAAATTCAGAAAAATTAGTATTTCGTTCTTGTAAACCACCATTGGGGAATAATTCATTCTGAATGTCAGTCATACGTAAAACTTGGTCAGATAATTTCTTTTTTTGAGCTTTTAGGAGTCGTTTTTCAAGCTTATTCAAACCTTTAAGTTGTTTTACTTCCTGCGCTTTTACCGCTCCTAAAAAAGACTTATCGGTTTGTTCTGCCAAAGCATATAAATTTTCGAATTGCTGTTTTAAATACACTCTTTGCTCGGAAAAGTCAATATTGATATTAGATATTTCTCTAACCTTTTTATTAATGAAGGCATCTCGTTTTAAAAATATATCTTCTTTTGAAATCTTTAAATTCTGAAGTTTTTTAGCTTGATTTTTAGTTTGAATCAAGACCGAATTACGAAGCAGTAAAATTGGAAAAGGCACATCAACCTTTTTAAAATAAGCTTTTAACTGAAACCAATAGGCCAGCTCACCACCACCACCAATATAGCAAAGGTTTGGAAGAATCACTTCCTGATACAAAGGACGCATAATGACATTTGGAGAAAAGCGTTCTGGATGCAGAGAAAGTTCTTCTTGTATCTCACTCAAACTCCAATTAATATCTGTGTTTAAAACTTTAAAGCTGTTTGCCTCAAAAACAATACGTTCTCGTAAATTTTCAGTTAAATAAAAAAGATTAATTTCCCTTGGGTTAACTTGTATTTTATATGGTTGTTTTGGTAATTCATTAATTTGTGCATTAGTCTTAGAAACTTCATTAAAAGATCTATGATTCAGTAACTCGTCTTTAAGAAAAGGTATAAATAACTTTTTCAAATCGGCGGCATTGGCATCAATAATTACCAACCCGTAATCTTTAAACAAATCATTTGCCAAAAATCTGGTAGCATCAGCTAAATTACTATGGCTTAGATAAGCCTTTTTGAAAAGTGCTTTTAACTCATCGGCATTTTTACTTATACCAAATTCGCCTTCAAGTATCTTAAAAACATCTTCTAAACCAGTATTTGAAAGTTCTCCAACAGCACCTGTTGCACTTCTGTTCCATTGTATTTTCTTTCCCTTAAAATTGAAGTAATTAATCTCATCAAAATCATGATCTTCGGTTGCCATCCAATACACAGGAATAAAGTGGTAATTAGGATATTTATTTTGTAATTCCCTAGAAAGATTTATTGCAGACACTATTTTGTACAAAAAATAGAGCGGACCAGTAAATAAATTGAGCTGATGACCTGTTGTTATTGTAAAAGCGTTGTCCTTTTCAAGAAGTTTAATATTTTGAACGGTTAATTCCGAAGTACTAGTATTCTGATACTGTTTGTTTAAGGTGTTAACCAGTACATTTCTAGTTTGGGCTTTAAAAACCTTTTGTTTCTCCTGAATCTGATACCTAAAATTATCAATATTAGGAAACCTATTGTAAAACGTCTTCAATTCAGGTTTTTCAGCTAAATAATCACAGATTAATGACGAGAAATAGCCTGTATTTTTAAACGACAAAGTGCCTATTGACATAAAAAACACAATTTGACCATAAAGATACTGTTATTAAAATTCAAAAATCCTAAAAATTAAGTTAAGAGTTCATTTAAATCCTTTCGTGGTTTTTAATTATAGTTTGGTAAATGTAACTTATTAAACAAATGTTAAATCGTAAAACTAAACTATTAAATCATTAGTATTTTTCGTATCTTATTGGCAGTTAATTTGTTAAATAACCCTAAGCCATGAAAAAGAAAAATCTTTATAACCGTTTGTTGGTGGCAGTTTGTGTGTTTATTATTTGGGGCACCAATAGTTCTACATCCCAAAACTTATCAAAATTCATAGAAGTTAAAGGCATTGTTGTTGATGCAAGTAATAATGATCACTTGGTCTTCACCGATTTGGTTATAAAAGGAACCAATATTAGTACGGTTACTAATATTGATGGTGAATTTCTTTTAAAAGTACCTATTGAATATAGTGAGGGGGCTGTTGTTATCACTCATTTAGGTTATGAAACCAAGGAAATAGACATTACTTATTTTAAAGGAACAACAAAAATTGAACTCATTCCTGCGGTCACTACTTTAGATGCTGTTAATTTATTAGCTAGACCTGTAAATGCTAAAGACTTAGTTCTGCAAACGCTTCAAAAAAAAGGAAGATTATACAACAACGATAATACCTTAATGACGGCATTTTACCGAGAAACTATTAAAAAAAGAAGAAAAAATGCCTCACTTTCTGAAGCCGTTGTTAAAATTCATAAACAACCATATACTAATTATAGAAAAGATAATATTGAATTGATAAAGGCTAGAAAAAACACCAATTATGATAGATTAGATACTTTAGCTTTGAAACTTCAAGGTGGCCCTTTTAGTAACCTCTACACCGATTTAGTTAAATATCCAGAGTACATCTTTACAGAAGAGGATATTGACGATTACGAATTTTCTTTTGGAGAGTCTACAAACATTGATAAAAAATTAGTTTATGTGGTTAACTTTAAACAGAGTTCTTTTATCAATTACCCGTTATATTACGGTAAACTTTATATAGATGCCGCTACTTTAGCTTTAACCAATGCGGTTTATAGCTTAAATGTTGAGAATAGACATCTGGCAAGTCAAATGTTTGTACGCAAAAAACCAAGAAAAGTTGATGTATATCCTACTAAAGCCAATTACCGAGTCAATTATCGTATTCAAAATGGAAAATGGCATTATGCTTACAGTAATATTTTACTAAGCTTTAAAGTGAATTGGAAAGGTAAATTATTTAATAGTATATACACCTTGAATAGTGAAATGGCTGTAACTGATTGGGAAATAACTAATACAAAGTTTGCGAAAATTGAAAACCAAATGTTGCGTCCATCTACCATATTAACAGATCAAGCATCTGGTTTTTCAGACCCTGAATTTTGGGGGGAATACAATATCATAGAACCTGAAAAGTCTATTGAAAATGCTATTTCTAAAATTAAAAAACAATTAAAAAAGACGTAAGTTACTCAACCTAACATTACAATAAAATCCCGATAGTAGGCTATTGGGGTTTTTATTATTATCCAGTTATACTAATCAACGAAAAATCTTAAATCTTCAAAAGCAGATTAGGGTCAGGACAATTTTTAGAATAAAACTCTAAATCCTTTTTTGAACAAACTCCCGGGTAATCGCCTTGATTACCCTGTAAATCTTTAATGATTTGAAAATGCAGATGTGATGGATAATTTCCATTAATATTCTCATCACCTAAAACTGCTATTTTTTCACCTTGTTTATAAACTTGTCCTACTTTTAAATTTTGTAAGGACTCTAAACTTAAATGTCCGTATAGTGTATAAAACAAAATGTTATCAATATTATGTTCAAGAATGATTGTTGGCCCGTAATCACCAAAATTGATATTGTTCTTAAAGCTGTGAATTTGTCCTTCTAAAGGCGCATAAATGGGTGTTCCTTCTTGAGACCAAAAGTCAATTCCCAAATGTATATTTCGCTCTTCTTCTGTTTGTTTATTAAAGTGCTGACTTCTTTTGTAAATGTTCCTGACTTCTAAATAACCTCCGTAGGCTACAGAAGCCTTATGAATTTTAATATGGTTGCTTACAAAATTGCCTAATTTTTTAACTGAAGATACGTTTACAATATTCAAATCGTGGTTATTCTCAGATAAATTGATTGGGGTGTATTGAGATCTAGGAATAGAAGTATCAAGCACATGAAGCGGTTCTATGCTTAGGTTCTTTAATAATTTTGAAAAGTTTTTTAATCGCATCTATTCTTAAACAAGAAATTGGATGATTAAACAAAACCCTTCGACTGCGCTCAGGGTGACAATGCGCTAAACTATCAATGTGCTAATCTAAAACGTCTCCGTAAAGATCAAAATCTTCTGCTTCAGTAATTTTAACCGTTGTAAACTCACCTGCTTTTAAATAAGTAGTTGTGGCATCAATCAGTACTTCGTTATCTACATCAGGAGAATCAAATTCAGTTCTACCTATAAAATAATTGCCTTCTTTTCTATCAATAACAACTTTAAAGGTCTGCCCTATTTTTTCCTGATTCAACTCCCAAGAAATTTGAGATTGAATATCCATAATATCATTAGCCCTAGCTATTTTAACCTCTTCGGGCACATCATCCTCCAAAGTATATGCATGTGTATTCTCCTCGTGAGAGTAAGTAAAACAACCTAAACGCTCAAAGCGCATTTCCTGAACCCAGTCTTTCAAGGTATTAAAATCTTCTTCCGTTTCTCCTGGATAACCAACAATCAAGGTTGTTCTTATTGCCATTTCAGGAACCATCTCTCTAAACTCTTTAATAAGTTTTGTGGTTTTCTCTTTGGTTGTACCTCTACGCATACTTTTTAAAATAGTATCTGAAATATGTTGCAACGGAATATCTATATAATTACAAACTTTTGGTTCTCGTTTCATAACCTGCAAAACATCCATAGGAAAACCTGTTGGAAAAGCATAATGCAAACGAATCCACTCTATACCATCAACCTTAACCAAGGCCTCAAGTAATTCGGCAAGATTTCGTTTTTTATATAAATCGAGGCCGTAATAGGTTAAGTCCTGAGCTATTAAAATAAGTTCTTTGACGCCTTTGGCAGCCAATTTTTCAGCCTCTATGACTATTTCTTCAATGGGGGTGCTTTTATGCTTACCACGCATAATGGGAATAGCACAAAAACTACAGGGTCTGTCACATCCCTCAGCAATTTTTAAATAAGCATAGTTTTTAGGAGTAGTGGTTAAACGCTCGCCTATCAATTCATGTTTATAATCGGCTCCTAAAACTTTTAATAATCCAGAGAGTTCTGTTGTTCCAAAATATTGATCTACGTTAGGTATTTCCTTTTGTAAATCTGGTTTATAACGCTCACTTAAACACCCTGTTACAAATACCTTATCTACTTCACCTTCTTCTTTTTTCTGAACAAATTCTAGAATAGTATTTACACTTTCTTCTTTGGCATTGTTTATAAATCCGCAGGTATTAATCACAACAATGTTACCTTCCTCTTCATGAACTACATCTTTACCACTAGCCTTAAGTTGTCCCATTAACACTTCACTATCGTAAACATTTTTACTACAACCCAGAGTAACTACATTGATTTTATTTTTCTTTAAACTCTTTGTTCTCATACCATAATTAGATGTAGGCGCAAAGATACGGAATGGTTTATGATATATTATTGCATATTTTAAAGTTAAACCTTTAATATTTTGATGTGTCTTATTTAAAAATATTAATTATGAAGAGAAAGTTTCTTTCCTTAAGTTTAATAATCATAGTGATAGCTAATATTTTTTCACAAAGTGAAAACCAAGGAAGTTTATATTTTCCTCCGTTAAGTTCTGATAGTTGGGAGAAGATTGATATTAATAAAACTGGATGGAATATCTCATATCTACAACACTTAATGGATTATATTAAAGAAAAAAGCACAAAAGCCTTTATTATCTTGAAGGATGGAAAAATTGTTCTAGAATGGTATGATAGCGATACCAATGCGCAATCAAACCTACCTTGGTATTCTGCAGGTAAAACGTTAGTGGCTTTTACCGTTGGAATTGCCCAGGATGAAGGGCATTTAAACATAAACCACTCTTCAAGTATTCATCTAGGAACAGGCTGGTCTAATATGACTGAAATCCAAGAAAGTAAAATTACTGTGAAGCACCATATGACCATGACCACAGGATTAGATTATACGATTTTTAACAAAAACTGTACGGCTCCTCGCTGTTTAAATTTTAAATATAATCCTAGTGAGTTCTGGTATTACCACAATGCCGCATATACTAAAATACAAGCTATTGTAACAATAGCTGTAAACCAAAGTTTTGAGGATTATTTTAACAAAAAACTAAGAGATAAAATAGGCATGCAAGGAGAATGGAAACGCTTAGGTTTTGCTAAACCATACTACAGCAACGCTAGAAGTATGGCTAGATTTGGGCTATTAAACCTAAACAAAGGTTATTGGGGAGACACACCTATTCTGAAGGATTCTAAGTATTTTAGTGATATGACAAATACATCCCAAGATCTGAACAAAAGTTATGGATATTTGTGGTGGCTCAATGGCAAAGACAATTTTAAACTACCTGGGCTTACCAAAACTTTTAATGGTAAACTTATACCCAATGCTCCTGATGACCTCATTGCGGGTCTTGGTAAAAATGATCAAAAACTTTATGTGGTACCTAGTAAAAACCTCGTTATAGTTAGAATGGGAGACAAAGCTAAAAAAACAAGATTTGGACCAAGCAATTTTGATAATGAATTATGGGACAAACTAAATAAGTTTTTTGCTTTCTAATTCAAATAAAAAAGGTTTTTTTATCTAAAAAATGAATCTACAAACTCATACTTATTAAATACTTGCAAATCTTCAATGCCTTCACCAACTCCAATATATTTAACAGGGATTTTAAATTGGTCTGATATACCAATGACGACACCTCCCTTTGCTGTTCCATCAAGTTTAGTTACAGCCAATGATGTTACCTCAGTGGCCGCCGTAAATTGTTTGGCTTGTTCAAAGGCATTTTGACCAGTAGAACCATCTAAAACTAGTAACACATCATTTGGAGTATCAACTACAACTTTTTGCATGACACGTTTAACCTTTGTGAGCTCATTCATAAGATTCACTTTATTGTGTAAACGTCCCGCTGTATCAATAATAACAACATCTGCATCTTGAGTTACTGCACTTTGCAACGTATCAAAAGCTACAGAAGCAGGATCACTACCCATACTTTGCTTTACGATTGGAACCTCTACTCTGTCTGCCCAAACTTGAAGTTGATCTATTGCTGCTGCACGAAAAGTATCTGCTGCACCTAAAACTACCTTGAACCCTTGCTTTTTAAACTGATATGCTAATTTACCAATAGTAGTTGTTTTACCAACGCCGTTTACACCAACCACCATGATAACATATGGCTTTTTGTCTTTTGGTATTACAAACTCTGTGTCTTCACCAATGTTGGTTTCGCTCAGCAAGCCAGCTATTTCTTCACGAAGAATTTGATTTAATTCATCGGTTCCTAAATATTTATCCCTAGACACACGTTCTTCTATACGTTCAATGACCTTTAAAGTTGTGTTTACACCAACATCGCTGGTCACAAGTACTTCTTCTAAATTATCTAAAACCTCATCATCTACTTTTGATTTTCCAGCAACTGCCTTACTTAATTTACCAAAAAAACTAGTTTTAGACTTCTCTAAACCTTTATCTAAAGTTTCCTTTTTTTCGGAGGAAAATATTTTTTTAAAAAGACTCATTTGCTCTTTATACGTTGATTTTTTTTATATGTTAAGTAAAAACTAAACAATTATTCAATATTTGTTAAGGTTTAAAGTGCTTTCAGGAGTTCTCTTTAAAGAGCGACTAACATAAGCCTTAACCTATTGATAACCTGCCTGCCATTGAGCAATTAGACAGGTATCCTAATGTTTATAACAATTTCTTTACCATAATTCATTACTGATATTTTGGCAGAAACTGGTCAAATATAAACATAAAAAAACTGCTTTCTTAAAAAAAGAAAGCAGTTTGTAATATCTTGATATAAGTATGTTTACTTTTTGTTTAAGAAGTCGTTAACTTGTTCTGGAGCCATAATAGACTCCACAAACATGTAAGCTCCTGTTTTAGGGGACTTTACCATTTTAATGGCTTTAGTTAACCTTTTTGATCCTGTTTGTAACGATGCTACTGCCTTTTTTGCCATGACTCAATTATTTTATCTCTTTGTGAACTGTCATACGCTTAAGAATAGGATTGAACTTTTTAAGTTCCATTCTATCTGGCGTATTCTTTTTATTTTTTGTAGTAATATATCTTGAAGTTCCTGGTTCACCAGAAGCTTTGTGCTCTGTGCACTCTAAAATTACTTGAATTCTGTTACCTTTCTTTGCCATTTCTAAATATCTTTTTTAACGCAGCTCTTTATTTTAAAAAACCTTTAGTTTTTGCTTCCTTAATTGCAGCAGAAATACCTATTTTGTTAATAGTCTTTAATGCAGATGTTGATACCTTTAAAGTTACCCACTTATCTTCTTCTGGAATGTAAAAACGTTTCTTAACTAAGTTAGCGTTAAATTTGCGCTTAGTTCTGTTTAATGCATGAGACACGTTGTTACCAACCATTGCCTTCTTTCCTGTAAGTTCACAAACTCTTGACATTATATATAACTTTAAATTTTGTTGCTTAAAATCGAGGTGCAAATATACAAAATCTTTATATTATGACAATCTTATTATTATCAATTTTTAAAAATTTCTTTAAGCAACATTTCTAGAGCTTTATTAACGGCTTTATTCAACACTTTTATTCTGTGATTTCCTAAGTTGAATTTTTCTGAATACACCCCACTTTTACTAGCTATAGCAATGTATACAGTACCAACTTCGGCATCAGACTCTCCTTTGGTTGGTCCTGCATTTCCAGTGGTTGCAACCGCAAAATCTGAATTAAATAATTTTAAAGAATGGCTCGCCATGGCTTCTGCAACAGGTTTACTAACAACAGAATGTTTGTCAATAATTTCTTTTGAAACACCTAAGACAGTCATTTTTGACTCTGTGGAATAAGTCACTACACCCCCGTTGAAATATGCCGATGCTCCTGAATGTTTTGTAAATTGTTCTGCTAAGAGACCTCCGGTACAACTTTCAGCTATTGCAAGTGTTTTTCCTATTTTTGTGAGTTGTTTTGCTATGATTATTTCGGCAGAACCTTCTTCGTCCTCAAAACCAAAAAATTCGTTTTTGATTAACGGAATAACCTTTTCAATTTCAGTATCTACCCTTTCCTTGAGCATTCTTTCATCAAACCCCTTTGTTGATAAGCGTAACCTCATTTTACCTAAATTAGGCAAATAGGCCAACCGCATATCTTTTGGCAAGGCGTCTTCCCAAGCTTCTATTCTGGCGGCCAAAGCACTTTCTCCTAACCCATAAACCAACAAAGTTTTATGCATAATAAACGGACAATTATACTTCTCTTTTAATTTAGGAATGACATAGTATTCCATTAAGGTTGACATCTCATAAGGGACACCCGGAAGAGATACAAAGGTTTTATCATCTTTATCAAACCACATGCCTGGAGCGGTTCCCAACTTATTCATTAAGACTGTAGATTTTGATGGTACCAAAGATTGGTCTTTGTTTACTTGAAGTAATTTACCACCAACATAGCTTTTCCATAGATGTTCAATATTTTGCATTACCGAATCATCTCTAATTAATGTATCATTGAAATATTCTGCTATCGTTTTTTTAGTAATATCATCCTTAGTGGGACCTAAACCACCGGTTAAAATAATAATATCTGAATTGCTTTCAGCTTCTTTTAAAGCTTTAAGAATATGGTTTCTATCATCTTGAACTGAGGTTACTTGATATATAGAAACGCCTATTTTGTTGAGTTGTTTTGCTATAAATGCAGAATTGGTGTCAATTACCTGCCCGATTAAAAGTTCATCGCCAATGGTAATTATTTCTGCTTGCATCCATTACAAATTAAAATCCGACTTTATTTCTGCTAAGGCTTTTTCAACAGCATCTACCACAATAGCTAACTGTGGCGTAATATCCTCTCCCTTTTTAGTGAACTTACCCCAATCTTGAACCTCTATAAGTGTATCTAAAACCCCAAGCTCAAATAAATCTACTGTTGGCTTCATTTTATGTGCAGCTTGATAGGCTTCTTGGTAATCTTCGGCCGCTACTGCATTTTTTAATCGCTCTAAATCTGGTGCTACTTCTTCAAGAAACGCCTCAGCTAAAGTTGCAATGAAATCTGCATCGTTATCAGCCAATTCCTTTACTCTGAATAATTTGTAATGTTGTTCCATTATTTAACTGTTATTGAAAACATTTCCCTGTTTTCTATAAAACCCTTTAGTTTATCATTAGCAATTACTCTGCCAACCCCAGCCGGAGTGCCAGTAAATATAATATCTCCAATCTTTAAAGTGAAATATTTTGAGACATATTCTATGATTTCATCAATTTTCCATAACATGTGGCTGGTATTTCCTTTTTGAACAATATTTTCGTTCTTTTTTAAGGAAAATTCAATGGCATTAACATCCTCAAATTCATTTTTTGGTATCCATTTACCTACTACAGCAGAACCATCAAATGCTTTTGCCTTTTCCCATGGCAACCCTTTTGCCTTTAGTTTACTTTGTAAATCTCTGGCTGTAAAGTCTATTCCCAAACCAATTTCATCATAATATTTATGAGCAAATTTTTTATCAATGTACTTACCTATCTTATTTATTTTCACTAAAACCTCAACTTCATAATGAATATCATCTGAAAAATCTGGAATGAAAAAAGGTTGTTTTTTTAATAAAATAGCAGAGTCTGGTTTTTGAAAAATAACGGGTTCTAAAGGCCTCTCATTTTCCAATTCCTCAATATGCTCGGTATAATTTCTACCAATACAAATTAGCTTCATAAAACTATACCAATTTATTATTTAGACTACGCAATTTAATATTAGTCAATACTTTTTTAGTGTACAATGGAAAATCAGCATTTAAAACCCATCCAAAATACCCTGGTTCCTTTTCTAAAACCTCAGTTACCAATTTTCCTTTATGCTTACCAAATGAAAAACATTCTTCTCCCTTTTTGTTATACACAATAAAACCAGCAAAGTCTGCAAACTTTTTTCTTGAACTAAATTCCGCCAAAAACTTAGTGTTATTTTCTAATTCATCGTACTTTGCAATTTGGGCTTTTAAAACTTCATAGGTAGCATTGGTATCTGCCTCGGCACTATGCGCATCATCTAAATTTTTATCGCAATAAAACTTATAAGCAGCACTAAGTGTGCGCTGTTCCATTTTATGAAAAATGGTTTGAACATCAATGGCTTGACGGCTTTTCATATCAAAATCCACCTCAGCCCTTAGCATTTCTTCTGCCAATAAAGGAATATCAAATCGGTTGGAATTAAATCCTCCCAAATCTGAATCCTTAATCATATTATAAACCTCTTTTGCCAACTCCTTAAATGTAGGCTTATCTGCCACGTCTTCATCTGCTATACCATGAATAGCAGTTACTTCTTTTGGTATTGGAATTTCTGGATTTACACGCCATGTTTTTCGTTCTTCCTTTCCGTTAGGATACACTTTTAAGACCGAAATCTCTACAATTTTGTCGGTTGTTATATTCACACCAGTAGTTTCCAAATCGAAGAAACATATGGGTTTATTTAGATTGAGTTGCATAAATTGCCTTTATTTTAAGTAGTTAACTGCAAAAATAGAAAAACCTAACCATTTAAAATGATTAGGCCTTAGTTAACTATTTTTTTAAATATCTATATTTCTCTATGAACGTCCCAAGCCTCTAAATAATCTTTAACAGCCTTTACAAACATACCACCCAAAGCGCCATTAACCACACGGTGGTCATACGAATGTGATAGAAACATTTTGTAACGAATTCCAATAAAATCGCCTTCATTAGTTTCAATAACAGCGGGTACTTTTCTAATAGCACCTAAAGCCAAAATCCCTACTTGTGGCTGATTAATTATGGGAGTACCCATGATACTTCCAAAAGACCCTACGTTAGTAACAGTGTAAGTACCTCCTTGAATATCATCTGGACTTAACTGATTGTTTCTAGCTTTATTAGCTAAATTATTAACCTGTTTAGCCATACCTACCAAATTAAGTTGATCTGCATTTTTAATTACAGGCACAATTAAATTACCATCAGCTAAGGCCGTAGCCATACCTAAATGGATGTTCTTCTTTTTTATGATTTTGTCTCCCTGAACCGAAATATTAAGCAATGGATAATCGCGTAGTGCTTTTGCCACTACTTCCATAAAAATAGGTGTAAAGGTAAATTTCTCACCTTCACGTTTTTCAAAATTGTCTTTAACTTTATTACGCCAATTCCATATTCTAGTTACATCGGCTTCAATAAAACTTTGAACATGCGCCGATGTTTGAAGCGATTCTGTCATGTGGTGCGCAATGAGTTTACCCATACGAGTCATCTCAATGATTTCATCATCTCCATTAGAAACTGAGGGTTGACTATCAACTATGGGAGCTTCTATTTTATTTTGAACTGGAGCAACTATTTGCTTTACAACTTTTTGTTGTGTCTGTAACTTACTTCCTCTATTTTCAACGTAGTTCAAAATATCATTTTTGGTTACCCTACCATCTTTTCCAGTACCCGAAATAGCATCTAGTTCTTCTTGAGAAATCTCCTCTTGCTTTGCAATATTTTTAACTAATGGCGAGTAAAAACGATTCCCGCTTGATACCACAGGTGTCACTGTTTCTTTAGCAATAGTTATAGCTTCTTCCAATTGCTCAACAACGGTTTCCTCTACCTCAACCTGATTGGTTTCTGGGTCTTTACTTGGTTCATCATCACCTTCTGTTTCAATAATAGCAATAACCTGTCCTACTTGAACCACATCGTCAACATTAAAAAACCTTTCAACCAAAACGCCATCTACTTCACTTGGAACCTCACTATCAACCTTATCAGTAGCAATTTCAACCACAGGCTCATCCATTTCAATGGTTTCACCAACTTCTTTTAACCAAGATGTAATAGTTGCCTCTGCAACACTTTCGCCCATTTTTGGTAGCTTGAGTTCAAATTTTGCCATATTAATAACGTAAAAGTTCTTTTCTAGTTTGCGCTTGCAAAATTAACTAAAAAACAGGGATTTTTATTAATTATTCACATTAATCTAAGACAAACCTATATCTTATAAAGTCATTTCAAAACTTCAAACGAAATTTTATTTTGTTCCAAAAAGGACTTTGTTTCCTGATTTGGAGCCACTAAAATATTTCGCTTGGCATTTTTCATGAGTGGTAAATCATCTATATGATCCGTAACGAAAATATCAATCTCTTGAATACTTTCTCCGGATAAATAATTCATTACTGTATTTTTTTTGACTTCTTTAATATTCTCAAACTTCTGGTCAAAACCAGTCCTAGGAAAATTAGTAGCTAAACAAACATCAAACCCTTCATTCTTAGCAATAATATTTGCATACAAATTAGGTGCTCCGGTAGCCAGTATTTTAATATTAAAGAAATCTTTTAAAACAGAAATATCGTTTTTTTTTGCTTCTATTAGCTTTACAAATTCTATGAAATCTATATTCGTTTTAGACACCATTTTTAAAATGGAATACTTCATTTTAGCATGTGTAAAAACTTTTAACAGTCTTAGTAAAAGGATAAAGCTTAATTTTAAAACAAAAAATAGTTTACGCTTCTTTATACTATCTTGAAATAGAAACTTAATAAAATAATGAAACGTATTAATTGAAAATAGCGTTCCATCTAAATCAACTACTAAAACACTTTTTTTCAAAATCTTTTCCTTTATAATCTTTCGCCCAGGGAAATCTAACTAATTCTTCTTTGTACAAATAATAATCCGGTTTTATAATTGAGCCTGTAAGTGTCCAAGAAATAACAGCTATTTCTATACGAGTACCAGGAAAAATTTTACTCAAATTATTTTTAACAATAGACATAGTTTTCCCCGTGTCAATTGCATCATCAATAATCAAAATTTGTTCTACATTTATAATATTGGAAATTGAATCTACATTAATTTCACATTTTAATATTTCACTTAGATTTATTTTGTCTATAGACTCTTTTGCCTTTTTAGATTCAAAAACTCTTATTTTATTAAGGACTATGTAGGGTAAAACCTTTAAAAAAAACTTGATAATCTTGCTATTTTTAAATGGATTATCTCTTTGAAGTTTAACTGATTTAAAAATAACCGAGTCAATTTTACTTTCTTTTATCATTCGATTAACTACATAACCTCCTCCTTCTAGAATTCCAACCACTAAATCTGGCTTGTTTTTAATCATAGAAAACAATACTCCACATGATTCTTCAAATTTCTTTTGATTTAAGGTAACGACCTCCATGTTAACAAAACTACAATTTTAAGGAAGTTTCAAACGGAATTCTATTAACAATACTTCTTCCTAGAGTAATTTCATCGGCATATTCAAGTTCATCGCCAACAGAAATCCCTCTGGCAATGGTTGATGTAAAAACATTGTAATCTTGAATTTGCTTAAAAATATAAAAATTAGTAGTATCCCCCTCCATGGTTGAACTTAAAGCAAATATGAGTTCTTTAACTGTTCCTTCCCTTACTTTTTTAACTAGAGAATCAATATTCAAATCATGAGGACCAATACCATCCATTGGGGAAATTTTACCACCTAACACATGATACAAACCTTTAAATGAGCTTGTGTTTTCTATAGCCATAACATCACGAATATCCTCAACAACACAAACAATTTCTGTATTTCTGTTATGGCTTGAACAAATTTCACAAAGCTCATTATCACTTATATTATGACAAGATTTACAAAACTTCACCTCATTACGCATATGTTGTAAAGCGTTAGATAACACCAAGGTCTGCTCTTTTGGTTGGCGCAATAAATGCAATACCAAACGCAATGCAGTACGCTTTCCAATGCCTGGTAATTGTGACATTTCATTTACAGCTTGCTCAAGCAGTTTAGAAGAAAATTCCATGGTTGCGAATTTACAATATAATATTAATTTGTTTACATCTGTTTTTCTTCTTTTAGGTGAATTTGTTTTTACCCCAATAACTATCAGGATTAATTTGTATTTTGAAAACCAAATAAATTTTTATGAGCGCCACTCAAATTCTCCTTCTTGTAGCTACCTATTTCATTGTGTTGTTAGTAATTTCTTATTTTACAGGAAAAAACGATAATAATGATGATTTCTTCAAAGCTGGAAAGCAATCTCCCTGGTATGTGGTAGCTTTCGGGATGGTGGGAGCTTCTCTCTCTGGCGTTACTTTCATCTCTGTTCCTGGTTGGATTGAAGGGTCTCAGTTCAGTTATTTTCAAGTGGTTTTGGGTTATATGGTTGGTTATTTCATTGTTGCTTATGTTTTGCTTCCTATTTATTACAGATTGAACGTCATATCTATATACGAATATTTGCTTGAACGTTTTGGTGTGGTCAGCCATAAAACAGGTGCTTTTTTCTTTTTTATTTCAAGAGTTTTAGGTGCTTCTTTTAGATTATTTTTGGTTGCCATAGTACTGCAACAATTTGTGTTTAATGCTTGGAATGTTCCGTTTGAAATTACCGTAGTTATTTCCATTTTACTCATTTGGGTTTACACCAATAAAGGTGGTATTAAAACTATTGTTTGGACAGACACCCTGCAGACACTATTCATGATTTTGGCTGTAATTCTATCCATATATTTCATTAATAAAAGTTTAGATTGGAGCTTTGGAGAATTTCTTGCTTCTACCGAATTAAAGAGTTATAGTAAAGTATTCGTAACCGAAAACTTTTTAGAACGAAATCATTTTATAAAATCTTTTTTAGGTGGCATGTTCATTACCATTTGTATGACTGGTTTAGATCAAGACATGATGCAAAAAAACCTAACCTGCAAATCGTTGAAAGACGCACAAAAAAATATGATATCATTCAGTATAGTATTGGTTGTTGTCACGCTTTTATTTATGCTATTAGGAGCATTATTGTATATCTATGCCAATAAACACAATATTGCTATCCCACTAATGGACGGAAAACCAAAAACTGATTTATTATTTCCTGAAATAGCATTAAATAGTGGCTTAGGACTTACTTTAGCAATTACCTTTATGCTTGGTTTAATAGCTGCTGCTTACAGTAGTGCAGATAGCGCTTTAACCTCATTAACAACCTCGTTTTGTGTAGATTTTTTAAATATTGACAAAAAACCAAAAAATATACAAAAACGAATTAGAAAAAGCACACATATTGCCATGAGTATATTATTAGTCATAGTTATAATTATCTTTAAATATGTTCTCAACAGTAACATTATTGATAGTTTATTAACTGTAGCTGGATATACTTACGGGCCATTACTTGGCTTGTTTGCTTTCGGCATCTTTACAAACTATCAGATTAAAGACAAATATGTTTGGTTAGTGGCGTTATGTTCTGTAGTCTTAATTACAATAATTGGTTCTATTCCGGCAGAATATTTAGGAGGCTATGTTTTGGGTTATGAACTACTGCCTATTAATGGCTTGTTGACTTTTATTGGCTTAATACTGATTCGTAGAAAGTAATACCAACGTACAAGCTTCTTCAAAATAAATATTGTTTATTTCTAATATTTTATAAAGCTCAGGATTTTCAGTTCCCGGATTAAAAATAACGCGCTTAGGTTTTAAAGACACTATATAGTCATAATACTGCTTTTGTCTTTTAGGATTTAGATAAAGCGTAATGGTGTGAATATCATCATAATCCAATAAATCAGTATCAACTTCTAATTTAGAAATTATGCCTTTTTTCAACCCAAAAGCTACGGTTTCAATATTATTCGCTACCAACCTTTGTATGGCATAATTAGAATATCTATTAGGCTTTAAGGAAGCTCCGAGTACAAGTGTTTTCTTAGTCATTTGTTAAAATAGTGTTAAGTTTTAAAATTTCGGTAACATGAGCGTTTATCAAGCGTCTTAATCGTAACTAAATTAGTTCATCAATCAAAAAACAATCTAATCAATTATGAAAAATTTCTTTTTCATGTGTCTTTTACTTTTCTCAATTTTTGTAAATGCGCACAATGACCTCGAAAAAAATATTGAAAAAAACGGAACCATCTTTGGAATGGTTTTAGACGCTAAACTCAATCAACCCTTACCTTATGTAAATGTTGTGATTAAAAATAATCAAAATGAGATTATAACTGGCGGTATCACACAGGATGACGGATCTTTTAAGATTAACAAAATAGCAGAAGGGGACTTCATCATAAGTATACAATATATAGGATACAAAACTTACAGCGAAAAGATTAACATTAGTAAAGGTAATTACAGAATAAATATTGGTAATATTTATTTAGAAGAAGAAACCGAAAGTTTGGAAGCTGTAACCGTTACAGCTGAAGTCTCTACTATTCAACAGAAAGTAGATAGAAAAGTTATTACTGTAGGTAAAGATTTAACAACAGCTGGAGCTACGGCCAGCGATATTATGAATAACATACCCTCCATTAGTGTAGACCAACAATCTGGTAATATTAGTTTAAGAGGCAACGAAAATGTGCGAGTTATGGTTGATGGTAAATTGAGTAATGTTCCAGTTGCACAACTATTAAGACAAATCCCTTCTACTTCAATAAAATCAATAGAACTTATTACCAACCCTTCAGCAAAATACAACCCTGAAGGCATGAGTGGTATCATTAACATAAAGCTGCACAAAAACACACAGTTAGGCTTTAATGGGAACCTAAACCTAAGTTTGACTAAAGAGATATTTGCTAAGTTCAATAGTTCTATTGATATGAACTATCGTAACGGAAAATTTAATTTTTATGGTAATTATGGTAATAATATTGGAAAATACGACAATTTTGGTGGTATAGACAGACTAGATGACAATTCGCGTCAGGACTTCAAGTTTGGGAACAACAACAAATCTCACCTCTACAAATTTGGTGTAGATTTTTATATGGATGATAAAAATACTATTTCAGTTTTCACTAATCAAAATACTTTTGGAGGCGATGGTTTTGGCAATACTTTTATAACATATCCCAACTTATCTCAAAGACAATTATTTTCTAACAATAGTAAAAACACTTCAAGTCAGTATAATTTAGTTTACAAGCATGAATTTGCAGATGAGGATGAAACCCTTGATGTAGAGATAGACTACAATGATTTCATTAATGACGAAGATGCCCGTTTTGATTTTATCAATTTTAATTTCCCTCCTAACTATCTCGATTTTGTAGACACGCAACGAAATCAAACTACTGTTAACATAGATTATGTAAAACCACTAAGTAACGAATCAAAATTAGAATTAGGTTTCGAAGCCCGTTTGTTCAGTACCGATGTAGATTATACCTCAACAGGATTCAGTTTTTCTGAACAAGGCGCCATCATTCCAACACCTAATACAGATTTTGAATACAATAGAGATATTTACTCTGCTTATGCCACCTATAGTAAAAAAATTAACAAATGGAGCTACCAAATTGGAGCCAGAGTAGAATCGGTTACCGAGGATGCTGAAGCTCTGAGAATGTTCTCTGATGGCAGCGATGAAGAGATCCCTTTTGATAATAACTATTTTCAAGTATATCCATCGATCTTTCTAAGTTTTGAGGCTTCTGAAAAAAGCACCTATCAAATTAGTGCTAGCCGTAGAGTGGACAGACCAGGGTTGCAGCAGATAAATCCGATTAGGGAGTGGAGTACACCAAGGGTTTCATCATTCGGAAACACTAATCTACAACCCCAATTTACTAATTCTATTGAAGCGAATTATACCAGAAATTTGAATGGAGGCAGTATAACCGGAGGTGTGTTTTTTAGAATTATTGAAGATAACATTAATAGATTTGTTAGCATAGATAGAACCGATGTAACTTCCGGAAACGTTATTCTTTCATATGATAATTTTGACAACACCTCTGCTTATGGAATTGAAATATCTAGCAACTATCGCCCTACAAAATGGTGGAACATTAATGGAAGTTTTGATTTATACTCGCAGGAACAAACAGGTATTACTGAGTTTATTGACAATCCTAATATCCAAGATGCCACAATAGATGATATTAAATCTAGAAAAACTGTTGTAGATAATGTCATTTGGAATTTGAGAATGTTCAACAATTTTAAAGCCTCTGAAAAATTGAGTTTTTCACTTTTTGCAATGTATCGAGGCGAAGAAAAAGGTATTCAGTTTACCAGAAAACCCATGATAATGGTCAATACAGGTATGCGATACAGCTTTTTAGAAGATAATAGAGCTACTTTTAGCTTCAACTATAGCGATATTTTTAATAGTATGAAATTTGAGTTTGAAGGTGTTTCTCCGTTCCCAAGCCAAGGTGAGTTTAACTGGGAAAGCAACACCTGGAACCTTGCGCTATCTTACAGGTTTGGTGGTGGCAAATACAGGGCTCTAAAAAGAAAGCAACGCGATAACAACACAAAATCTGGTAGCGGAGGTTTTCTTTAAAAGTAATTTAATAACCTGCATAATTTTTGTTGGTTAGTGTTAAGTTAGGTTATTAAATAAAAGACCCCAGAGTTTAACAACCTTGGGGTTTTGTTTTAAAAACTTTAATCCCTATACAATAAATATAATAACTTATCGTTATTTGAAATATATACAATCTAGCCAAAGCGAAGAATAATTATTTAGAGTTAGTCGTCTTACACATTAAATTTCGTAATCAGATTAGTATATTTTCACAATAAAACTCGGAGCGTAATACTCCGAGTTTTCTCTGTAAAGTGTTAAAAAGCGTTAAATTATAAAATCCGTGCAATAAAGTGACGTTTTGTACGTCTAATAGATAAGATTCTTCACATTAGTGTTAGTTGGAGTTGATTAATAGCTGAAAAACCCAAAACTTAAAGTTTTGGGTTTTTATTTTACAATTGTCACCCTGAATTAATTTCAAGGTCTCCTTATATAATGCTTTTTACTTTTATTTTAAGATACTAAAACAAGTTAAGCATGACAGAAATACAATTAGTCATCTTAGTTTACCAATTAATAATAACACTACCCCAAGTAAAACCGCTACCAAAGGCAGCTAGAACTACAGTATCTCCCTCCTTAATTTTACCTTCTTCCCATGCTTCAGTTAAAGCAATCACAACCGAAGCAGCCGTAGTATTACCATATCTTTGAATATTATTATAAACCTGATCATCCCTTAAACCAAACTTCCTTTGAATAAATTGAGAGATTCTCAAATTTGCCTGATGCGGAATAAGCATATCAATATCTTCCTTCTTAAGATTATTCGTTTTTAGACCTTCTACAATAGCTTCACTAAATCTTACTACAGCATGCTTAAAAACAAAGGTTCCATTCATATAAGGGTAATACGATGTGTCATTAGGGTCATTATCTTCTAATATCTGTGGCACCCAATGCTTTATGCTAGGCCCTAGAACCGTTAATTCTTCGGCATACTTTCCTTCCGAATGTAAATGTGATGACAACACTCCTTTTGTATTATCTTCAATCCTACTCATAACTGCGGCGCCGGCGCCATCACCAAAAATAACAGTAACTCCTCTACCTCTAGTTGATTTTTCTAAACCGCCAGAGTGATATTCAGACCCAATAACCAGAATATTTTTATACATACCGGTTTTAATAAATTGATCCGCAACTGCCACGGCATACACAAAACCGGTGCACTGGTTTCTAATATCTAAAGCTCCAACTGTAGGCATATCTAGCATATCTTGAATTTGCACTCCACAGCCCGGGAAATAATAGTCTGGACTCAAGGTAGCAAACACTATAAAATCTATATCATCTTTGGTCAACCCCGATCTTTCAATGGCTATTCTAGCAGCCTTAGCCCCCATTACTGCGGATGTGTCGTCACTACCTTCCCTAATCCAGCGCCGCTCTTTTATTCCAGTACGTTCCTGTATCCACGCATCATTGGTATCCATCATTTTAGACAAATCATCATTTGTCACCACATTATCTGGTAAATACTTTCCAAGACCAATTATTCTAGAATTATACATAACGAATCGGTTTTTGTCATTCCCCTGAAGAAAGGAAACTTTATTTTAGTAATACAAAATACAATAACTACAAACAAATTCCAATTTCAAAACAACAATTCCCTAACATAGTTTATCCTTTTGCTCTATGGATATTTATCTTTTGTGTTTTACTTTTTCAACAAAAGTTGTGTCAGTTTGTCACTTTTTTGCTCTTGGTATTTTTTTTGTCTAAATGTTTCTCAAGAAATTAAACTTATAATTAATTACATTCCTGCCTTAGCGGGAATGGCAAATAAATTTATTTATCATGACAAAAGGAAGTATTAATGTATCGGTAGAGAATATCTTTCCTCTCATTAAAAAATTCTTATACAGTGACCACGAAATCTTTCTTCGTGAGCTCATTAGCAACGCTACAGATGCTACATTAAAACTAAAACACCTTACGAATATAGGTGAAGCCAAAGTAGAATATGGCAATCCTCAGATTGAAGTTAAAATTGATAAGGATACCAAAAAGCTTCATGTTATTGATCAAGGTTTGGGTATGACAGCCGAAGAAGTTGAAAAGTACATCAATCAAGTGGCTTTTTCTGGTGCTGAAGAGTTTTTAGATAAATACAAAGATTCTGCGAAAGATTCCGGTATTATTGGGCACTTTGGTCTTGGATTTTATTCTGCTTTTATGGTAGCCAAAAAGGTGGAAATAATTACCAAGTCTTATAAAGATGAACCTGCAGCACATTGGATTTGTGATGGCTCTCCAGAGTTTACAATAGAACCACATGATAAAACCGAGAGAGGTACTGAAATTATTCTTCATATTGCAGATGATGAAAAAGAATTCTTGGAAGAAGGAAGAATTAGAGAACTTTTAACCAAGTATAACAAGTTTATGCCTGTGCCAATTAAGTTTGGTACGAAGGAGATTAATGACCCTGAGCATGAACCTAAAACTATTACCGATAAAGACGGTAAAGAAACCAAAGAACCTTATAGAAAGATTACAGTTGATGATATTGTCAATAATCCTAATCCAGCATGGACAAAACAACCTGCCGATTTAAAAGATGAAGATTACAACAACTTCTACCGCGAATTGTATCCAATGCAGTTTGAAGAACCGCTATTCAATATTCACTTAAATGTTGATTATCCGTTCAACCTAACGGGAATTTTGTACTTCCCAAAAATGACGAACGACTTAAACATTCAAAAAGATAGAATTCAGTTATACCAAAACCAGGTTTTTGTAACAGACAATGTTGAAGGTATTGTACCAGAATTCCTGACCATGCTTCGAGGTGTGATTGATTCTCCAGATATTCCGTTAAACGTTTCTCGTTCTTATTTACAAGCCGATGGTGCGGTTAAAAAGATTTCATCTTACATCACTAGAAAGGTAGCAGATAAGTTAAAATCACTCTTCAATAATAATCGTGAAGATTTTGAAGCTAAATGGAACGACATTAAAGTTGTAATTGAATACGGAATGCTTTCTGAAGAAAAGTTCTTTGAAAAAGCAGAGGCTTTTGCCTTATACCCTACCGTTGATGGTAAATATTATACATACGAAGAATTATATAACAAGATAAAAGCAAACCAAACTGATAAAGATGACAAACTAGTGATTCTTTATGCAGCTGATAAAGATGCTCAACACAGCTATATTGAAGCTGCCAAGGCTAAAGGTTATGAAGTATTATTGTTAGATTCTCCAATTGTATCTCATCTAATTCAAAAATTAGAAACAACTAAAGAGAAAGTCTCTTTTGCTCGTGTAGACGGAGATCATATTGATAACTTAATTAAAAAAGAAGACACAACCATTTCTAAATTAGATGATGACCAAAAGAAATCTTTAGATGAATTATTAAAAGAAGTGATTCCTTCAGAAAAATTCATGGTTCAGTTAGAGGCAATGGATAGTGAAGCTTCCCCTTTTATCATTACGCAACCAGAATTTATGCGTAGGATGAAAGAAATGCAAGCTACTGGAGGTGGTGGCATGTTTGGTATGGGTAATATGCCAGAAATGTACAACCTTGTTGTAAATACCAATCACGAATTGGTAAGCGAAATCTTGAATACCAAAACACGTAAAAAACAAGAACGTTTAATTAACCAAAGTTTAGACTTAGCACGTTTATCTCAAGGTTTACTTAAAGGCGAAGAACTAACAAACTTCATTAAACGTAGTTATGATATGATTAAGTAGAGGTTTTTTGTCATGCTGAACTGGTGTCAGCACCTCATCTTACATAAATCTAAAACCACTTTGTTAAATCAAAGTGGTTTTTTTGATAATACTACACTCTAAATTATATTTGCATTCTTAAAAAAATTTCTATGAAAAAATTAATTCTGACTTTTAGCTTAGTCCTTTTTCTTTCATGTACTTCAAACAACGATAATACCCCAAAAGATTATCGTGCGGAAAACGATAAAGAAATTCAAGATTATATAACAGCAAACAACTTAAACGCCCAAAGTAGTACCTCTGGTTTGTATTATGTCCTTAATGAACAAGGAACAGGCACACAGCCCACATTTACAGATAATGTTACCGTAGCATATAAAGGCTATTTTACAAACGGTACTGTTTTTGACGAAAGTGATGCCTCAGGTATTTCATTTAATTTACAACAAGTCATAGCAGGTTGGACAGAGGGAATCACCTATTTTAAAGAAGGTGGTAGTGGTATCCTATTAATTCCATCACACTTAGCCTACGGTAGTTTTGGTAACGGAAGTATTCCCGGTGGTGCCGTACTAATTTTTGATATTAATTTAATTTCTGTAGACTAATAAACTGATACTACATAAACAACTAAAAGCAACCACTTTGTTAAATCAAGGTGGTTTTTTTATTAATCTATTTTTTTAACAAATTCTTTAGCATTTCAATCATATTTATCACAAAACATTAACAAGAACAAACATTATATTGCCGCATTAAAAAAAGATGCTAATACTATAAAAACTAAAAGTACTTAATGTTTTGGGTTAAGTGATAAAAATCATAAAATAAGAATTCAACTTTTAAGTCATTTGTGCTGTAAATAAATTTTAATAATCTTATAACACGCATAGAAATGACACAAAGTAAAAGAATATATCTACCTCCATTAAGTTTAATAGGTCCAGGTGCACTAGAGGATTTAGCAGAAGAATTAAAAACACTTCCTTACAAAAAGGCTCTTTTTGTTACAGATAACGTTTTGGTCAAAATAGGTATTGTAGAGAAAGTACTTGATATTATAAAATCTTCAAATATTGAAATTGTTTTATTTGACGATGTACAACCAAATCCTACTGTTAAAAATGTTGATGATGGTTTAAAATTACTAAAAGATAATTCATGTGATTTTATTTTAACACTTGGAGGCGGCTCACCACAAGATTGCGGTAAAGCTATTGGTATTCTTGCCACCAATGGAGGAAACATTGCAGATTATGAAGGTATCCATGTATCTAAAAATACTTCTTTGCCCATTATTGCTATAAATACCACTGCAGGAACGGCAAGCGAAGTAACCATTAATTATGTGATTACTGATGAAAAACGCCATATAAAAATGGTTATGGTAGACAAAAACTGTTTAGTGTCAATTGCTGTAAATGACCCTAAATTGATGATAGGTAAACCAGCAGCTTTAACTGCTGCTACTGGTATGGATGCACTAACACATGCCATTGAAACTTATGTAACCAAAGGTGCTTTTGGATGGTCTGATGCCTTGGCTCTAGAGGCTATAAAATTAATCTCACAAAGTTTAGAAAAAGCTGTTGTTGATGGTAATGATCTTGAAGCACGAAATAAAATGGCCTGGGGACAATTTATTGCAGGTCAAGCATTTTCAAATGCTGGACTAGGTTATGTGCACTCAATGGCGCATCAATTAGGTGGCATGTACGACCTACCTCATGGTGTTGCCAATGCTATTTTATTACCACATGTAGAGCAGTTTAATATTCCTGGCTGTGCAAATAAACTAAAATGTGTAGCTAAAGCCATGGGAGTTCAAGTATCAGGAATGAGTGATACAGAAGGCGCCAATGCAGCTATTGAAGCTATTAAAACCCTATCAAAATCTGTTGGTATTCCATCTGGTTTACGAGAGCTGGGTGTGAAAGAAGAAGATTTTGAAGAAATGGCTAAAAATGCTCTAGCCGACGTTTGTACTGGCGGAAATCCAAGAGAGGTAACATTAGAAGACACTATTAGTATATACAAAGCTGCTATGTAAATTCCCACTAACTATATATAATAGCAATTCCGGTTCAACCCTCTAACTTAATGGGGGTTTGCCGGAATTATTTTTTGTTTTAATACAAAACCAATCTCTTAACCTTGTCATGTAAATATATTTTTATTATCTTATTGTTCAATGTAAAACTATATGAATTGTACTTATACAGTACTCTTTACTAAGTTACTTGAAAAATAATTTAATTTATGGGGAAAGGCGATAAAAAAACTAAACGAGGAAAAATTAACCGGGGTACATTTGGAGTAAGACGTCCAAGAGTTAAAAAGAAGCTTTCAGTAGAAACTAAAATAGATATTAGCACTAAAGTCAATCCTAAATGATTACAGAGTTACCAACAATTTTTCAACTTCTGAGATCGTATTCCTGTAAAATAGATAATAGAACTAATCATAGGAAGTAACAAAATCAACAATATCCAGCAGTAAGCTATTCTATATCTAATATAACGTGGTAAATGGAAAACCCCTGTAAGGCAATAATTAGATAATAAAACATTAAAACAACTCTTTTAAAATGGATTCCTGTCTACACATGAACTGCGCTCAGTGTGACACGCTGGAATGACAGAACTAACGTATAAAAACCAAATTGGTATCAGAAGACATCTTTTCACTGAATCCGTAACCTTCATAATTAAAGCCTTTTATATCATCTAAAGTATTGGCATTGGTATCAATAATATAGCGTGCCATCATACCACGTGCTGCCTTAGCAAAAAACGAAATCATTTTATATTCTCCGTTTTTAAAGTCTTTGAAATTAGCCGTCACCACAGGTACTTTTAAAGCTTTGGCATCAATAGCTTTAAAGTATTCATTACTCGCAAGGTTTAGAAATAGTTCATCATCTTCTAACTCGTCATTTAAGGCAGATGTAATGTTTTTTTTCCAGAACTCATAGAGGTTTTTATTTTTCCCTACGGGAAATTTAGTTCCCATTTCCAACCGGTAAGGCTGTATTAGATCGGTTGGTTTTAAAATGCCGTATAAGCCTGAAATGATTCTAACCGTATCTTGCAATTTCTCTAATTTATCCTGTGTAATGGTATAAGCATCCAATCCTCTATAAACATCACCGCTAAAGGCATACACCGCAGGTCTTGAGTTTTCTGGAGTAAACGGTAAGGTCCACTCTTGATTTCGCTCATAATTTAATTGCCCCAAAGCATCTGAAATACTCATAAGTTTAGATAAACTTTTGGCAGATTTCTTTTTAAGCAGCTTATTTAATAGTTCGGCTTGTTTTAAAAAACAGGCTTCGGTATTTAAAGTGGTTGGCAATTCACTTTCAAAATCTAATGACTTGGCAGGTGATAAAACTAATTTCATATACAATATGGTTTATGACCCAAATTTACAATTAGTAAACAACTTTTAAAAATGTTAAAAACAGGAATTACTCACTTGATTCTGTAAGAATTTTTTAACTACCTTCGTTTAACGTCGAATATAAGTCATTAAAATGACACATATTCTTGAGATGATAGCACATTCGCCAAAGGCGAACTTTAATCTGCGCTGCTTCATAGACAATGCACCTTAAATTAAATGTGCTCCATCTCAGGGTTAAACTAAACTCTCCAAAAATCCAAAAGGTTAGAATTTAAAACTTCAATAGCAAGCACGCGTGTTAGGGATTGAACGGTATGATTGAAATCCTTTTTAAAACTGGCAAGGAGCATTGTTACTAGGACAGAAATAAAATTCTATAGATTGCCACAGTCGTACCTACTTCGCAATGGCGTTTTAAAAAGATTGCTTAGTGAAAGCCCGACCCGACCAAAGTAGGGAACGCCCAACTACTCAAAATGAGATATTGAAATACTGAAACAAGTTCAGCACAAGTAAATTCAGCATGACAAAATACAGAAAAGCCCAAGTATAAAACTCAGGCTTTTTATTATAGATTCCCGCTTTTTCGGGAATTACAAATTTAAATTATATAACCAACTCTTTTTGAGATGGTTTAAACTTGGTTAAAACAATGCCATCTACAGCTGCCTCGTACTCTTCCATAGTAGGGGTTCTTCCTAAAATGGTTGATAGCACCACTACAGGTGTTGATGATAATAACGATTCTCCCTTTTTCTCACCAGAATCCTTAACCACACGCCCTTGAAATAAACGCGTTGATGTTGCCATAACCGTATCACCTGGTTCAGCCTTTTCTTGATTACCCATACATAGGTTGCATCCAGGGCGCTCTAGGTATAACATGTTTTCATACTTTGTACGCGCCAGTCCTTTTGGTGCGCTATCGTCAAATTCAAATCCTGAATATTTTTGCAATACTTCCCAATCACCTTCTGCTTTTAATTCATCTACAATATTATAGGTTGGAGGCGCCACCACCAATGGCGCTTTAAATTCTACTTTACCGTGTTGAGCCTCTATGTTCTTTAACATTTGGGCTAATATTTTCATATCACCCTTATGAACCATACAAGAACCAACAAAGCCTAAATCTACTTGTTTAGTCCCTCCGTAATATGATAACGGACGGATGGTATCATGTGTATAACGTCTTGATGGGTCTTCATTATTTACATCTGGATCTGCAATCATTGGTTCTGCTATTTCATCCAAATCTATAGTAACCTCAGCGTAATACTTAGCATTAGCATCTGGTTTTAATGCTGGTTTAATACCCGTTTTAAGTTCTGTTATTCTAGAATTAGCTTTATCAATTAATCCTTTGAGGACTTGCTTATCGTTATCCATTCCTTTATCAATCATGATTTGGATACGATTTCTGGCAATTTCTAAAGATTCAATTAAAGTGTCATCTTCTGAAATACAAATAGAAGCTTTGGCTTTCATTTCTGCAGTCCAATCTGTAAATGTAAACGCTTGGTCTGATGTTAAAGTGCCAATGTGCACTTCAATTACACGACCTTGGAACACGTTTTCACCACCAAATTGTTTTAACATTTGTTGTTGTGTTGCGTGCACCACATCTCGGAAATCCATATAACTTCTCATATTACCTTTAAAGGTAACCTTAACCGATTCTGGAATTGGCATGGTAGCCTCACCCGTAGCTAAAGCTAAAGCTACTGTACCCGAATCTGCTCCAAAGGCCACACCTTTGGACATACGTGTATGTGAATCTCCACCAATAATGATATCCCAATCATCAACTGTAATGTCATTTAATACCTTATGAATTACATCGGTCATGGCATGGTATTTTCCTTTTGGATCACGACCTGTTATTAAACCAAAATCATTCATAAACTTCATTAGTTTAGGAATGTTAGCTTTAGACTTATCATCCCAAACCGAAGCGGTGTGACAACCAGATTGGTAACCAGCATCTACAATTGGAGAAATAACAGTAGCTGCCATCATCTCTAACTCCTGAGAGGTCATTAATCCAGTAGTATCTTGAGATCCTACTATGTTAACTTCTACACGAACGTTAGAACCCGTGTGCAAGGTCTTTCCTGGAGTAGTTCCAACAGCATTTTTATTAAAAATCTTTTCAACAGCCGTTAAACCTTGCCCTTCTATTGATATTTCTTTTGATGGCGCATATACTTGCGGTACCTCAATACCTAGAACATTACAAGCAAAAGTTTGCAGTTTTTTACCAAAAACCACCGCATATGAGCCTCCTGCTTTTATAAACTCCATTTTTTGTGGGGTCAGTGCTGCTGAAATATCTTTTAATTCTTTATCACCGTTATAAAGTTTCTTTTCTTTTGTATTGATTGTTAAAACAGTACCTGTTTCAACGGAATATACTTGCTCTAAAACGGGCTCACCATCTGCATCATAAACAGTATTACCTTCAGCATCTTTCTTAGTTACCCAGTTTTTTAAATCGATTCCTATGCCTCCCGTAACACCTACAGTTGTTAAGAAGATTGGCGCAATACCATTGGTGCCTGCAATTACAGGCGCAATATTAATAAATGGCACATACGGACTCGATGGTATTCCTGTCCATAAGGCAACGTTATTTACACCAGACATTCTTGAAGACCCCACACCCATAGTTCCTTTTTCGGCTATGAGCATCACGCGTTTATCTGGGTGTTGTGCTTTAAGCTCTAAAAGTTCTTTTTGCATGTCTTTATTATGCTCAAAAATGCACTGCCCATGCAACTCTCTATCAGATCTTGAGTGAGCATCGGCTCCAGGTGATAACAAATCAGTTGAAATATCTCCAACACCAGCAATGAAAGTAACTACTTTTATTTCTTCCTCAACCTCAGGAAGTTTTGTGAAAAATTCTGCCTGGGCGTAACTTTCAATAATATCTTTGGCTATAGCATTTCCTGCCTTAAAGGCTTCCTCCAAACGATCAGTATCTGCTTCATATAAAAACACTTGTGTCTTTAAAACTTTGGCAGCTTCCTCGGCTATAGCTACATCATTTCCTAAAGCTAAATCTAATAATACCTCAATTGAAGGCCCTCCTTTCATGTGAGACAACTGCTCAAATGCAAAAGCTGGTGTGATTTCATCTACAATCGACTCACCAAGGATAACCTCTTTTAAAAATTTTGCTTTAACACCCGCAGCACTAGTAGTACCTGGCAACGTGTTGTAAATAAAAAAATTTAGAGAATCTTCTCTGTTTGGACTATTTAAATCTTTAATTTGAGTGATAATCTCGCTTGTTAATTCAGCACCATCAATTGGCTTAGGATGCAATCCCTGAGCTTTTCTTTCCTGAATCTCCTTAATATAATTGTTATATGTCTGCATAAAAAATGAAGTGTTTCAATAATTTTATTGACTTAAAAATAAAAGTATTTTTTAAAGCGACGCAAAATACGAAATAAATGCAAAGATTTAAAACTAAAAATTAGTTAAGAATACGTATTTATACTTAATTATTATTGTGACATTTTAAAATAAAATGATTGCTTTTTTTAACAGTAAAATTGAATTAAACTGATGATTTATTAGACTAACAATTAAAATATTTTACAATAAATCTGGAATCTCTTAAATTGGTGATGGGTTTTTCAAAATAGATGTATACCGTTCTGGATAACGTGTAAGTTAACAGAACATAAATGATTGAGCAGATAAGACGTTCTATGAAGCTAAAGGTTTCAAAGTTAAAATAAAGCCGTATCACATATAGTATAAAAGTGTAGTGTAGTAAATACATTGCATAAGAATATAAACTTACTCCCTTAACTAGGCTTGCAATCCTTCTATCTGGTTTCCTTAAAAAATAAAAGTAGGGAAACATCAAACATATTCCCATGGAGTTTAGAGGTAAATAGAGTACATTCCAATAAAAAGGATACTCTTGAATGTTTACACCCATAAGAGGTATTAAAACTATGACTAAAAAACAAAGGCTCACTCCAACCACTAAAAGTCTACCTTTATTCTGAAAAAATATATTTTTATATCTATTGAATGTATAAACCAACACAAAACCGTAAAAAATAGCATCCATCCTATAAATTACAATAGCCTTTAAATTTGAATTCCACAATTTCAATGATTGAGATTCTAGTTGAGTTGAGACATAATAACTAATTTTGGTGGCGAAAAAAAATAACACCAAAAATATGGATGTGTATAAAAATATCGTTTCTTTCTTTTTAATTATTCTACCCAATAACATAAAGAAAAGATATATACAAATTGGAGCTAATATATAGGCATACTCCTCCACAGACAAACTCCAAGACTCAGGAAAAAAAGGAATATGATGCTTAGCAAAATTCTGCAAAAAGAAGAAGTACTTCCAAAGGTCTTGAGGTAAACTTAAACCTATAATCAAAGCAACAGTGATATTAACTAGCAACATCAAAAAATATAATGGCAAGGTTCTAAACCATCGTCTTAACCAAAAATGCAGCATTGCCTTTTTTGTGAAATTCCCATTTTTGAATAACCTTAAAAGTATTCCTCCAATTAAAAACCCACTTAATACAAAAAATATTTCTACTCCTTGAACTCCTAGAATCTGCATTGCTTGGGTCATTAAATTATCATATCCTTGAAAAATGTATAGTGTATGTGAAAAGATTACCATGGTAATAGCTATGGCTCGTATTAAGTCTAAACCGTATATCCTAGTTTTCTCTGCTTTCAAGTTTATCTTGGAAATTTTCTATCTCTGTATTTTAATATCGGTTTCTCAAAGTAAACATATATAATATTAGAGGCAACTAAAGTAATTACCATAAATATTATTACCAATAACCATTTTTCAAACATTGATGGTGTAAAAGTATGCATTAGTTTTTCAACACTTAACAACACTATTGAGTAATTAATAAGGTAAATTGCATATGATCTAGTACTGACAAATAAGACCATTTTATTGATACATTTTTTCACATTTTTTAAATTCAAAAAAAATGGAAATAACATTGCCAAACTGATAATGATTACTTGTAAATAAATAAAAGTGTAAAAAAATAAATTGTTTTGGGGTTGAATATTGAAGTAATAAATAACTAAATGCAATAAAACAAATAAACTAAAACCCAAAACAAATAATAGGTTTTTATATTCCTTTATATATTTAGGAAAAGTTCTTATAAGATAAACCAAAACAAATCCAAAATATATACTATCCATCCTATAAATAATTACCTTTCGAAAAGTAGCGCTCCACTCTTGATAATTAATTACGCTGACTGTTTTAAAGTATTTCCATTTAAAAAACATTAATAATGCTATTGTGAGAATAGAAGTCCATATAAATAAGGCTCTTTTGCTTGCTTTATTAAAAAGTCTGAAGCTTAAAAAAATCAAAAATGGTAAAAGTAAATATGCATATTCTTCAATAGATAAACTCCATGCTTCTGTGAAAAAATCTGGGTGAGGTGATAAAACATTCTGTAAAAACACAAAATACAAGAATATATTGTCTGGTAAACCAATTCCTTGAATAAGCAGTAAAAGAATATTAACCACTAGTATTAAAAAATAATTGGGTAAAGTTCTAAACCAACGTCTTTTCCAAAATTTGAATAGTTTATTAAAATTTGTCTTTCTTTCCGTTATCAATTTTAATAAAATCCCACCTATCAAGAATCCGCTTAGAACAAAGAACAAGTCTACCCCCACAGCTCCTATTGTTCTAAAAAAGGTCACATAAAAGGACGTGTTTTGGGGAAACAGAAGATACGTAGAATGCGATATAACTACCAAGCTAATAGCTATTGACCTGAGTAAATCGAGCCCAAAATTTCGTTTTAATTCAGACGTCATCAATAATAAACTAATTGCGTTTTGGGTTCATCAAAGTAAGAATCAATATAGTTCTGTATTTTTTTATAAACTCGATTCTCTGGATAAACCATAACTTTTATAGTATTACCAGACCAATAGTTAAAATCAATATAATTCCTTCCTTCATGAACCAATATATGTTTTGTGATACTTGTGGGCAGATTGTTTAGGTTTGTATCTTCATCAAAATATACCATGGCGTATTTGGGCTTACCAGAAAAATAACTAAAAGATGGTAAATGATCGTAAAACCCAACAAAATTAAAAACGGGTAATACAAAGACTAAAATAGAAAAAAACAAAATTTTCGGTTTCCTAAAATCTTTATTAAAAAGAGCATCTTCTTGTTTATAGAATAAGAAAAACAATGTAAACACGTTAAAGATAGTAAGAGGAAAAATCAAAAATCCCGTCCCACTCAATGTTAATGTTGTTAAAATCATGAGATGCATGATTGCAATTAGCCAAACACCTATTCTTCTAGTATTTTTAAAAATTAAGGACACTCCAAAAAAGGCTTCCAAAAACGGAATGGCATAAGTAAAGCATTTTTTTATCCAGCTAGGAACATATGGAATTCGGTTTTCAAGACCTAGTAACCATTTTTCAAAAAAAACATCATTATATTTATGTACGCCACTCCAAAAATAAGTACCAATTAATATTAATAGCAAACATTGCTTGGCCACCTGCCTACCAGATTTAAATTGGGTTAACGCAAGCACCACGAAAACTATTTCAAAATAGAACGGCTGTATTCTATTTTGATCTAAAACTATCCAAAACAAATAAATGACTGTTACTATAATACCAGCAATCCATTGGGGCTTAAACACAAAAAATAAAAAGCAAACAACAAATCCTAAAATAATTACTAAATCTAAATAGAAATTTAACTTCCAAAATCCCGTAAACATTGAAATCATGGGGAAATCTCGATTAGAAAACCAAATTAATGGAGCCATGCCTATAGGTATTACAAAAGCTAAAAAAGCGGCTAATCTAATCCAAAAAAGTTCATCATTGTTGCTAATTAATTCTCGAAACTTGTAATTCATTAGTATTAGTAATTTCTGGCAGTAAAATATTAGTACATTTGAATAGACGGAATTTTAATTTTGCAGATGAAAAAAACTTATAAAATATTCCTGATAATATTCTTAATCTTTTCTACTGTTGGTCTAATATACTACTTTAATTTATCTAACAGACATAAAGCTATAGTTAAAACCAGAACCCTACATTTTCTTAAAATAATTGATAGTGATTGGGATAAAACTATAGAGAATAAACAGTTAAATTTCGAATCCCCTTCTTTACTAATTGATGGAATTTATAAGTCTATGGAGGGCCCTAAAACTATGCAATACTTTAACATAGACTCTGACAACGATTCTTTATTTTGGATGACAGGTTTTAAGGTTAATGCAAAACACACTAAAAGTAACAAAGCAATATCTAATGATTTTATATGCCATATGAATATTAACTATATTGATCAAGAGCACCATGGTCGTTGGAACTTATTAAACAGAATCAACAATCAATACCCTAGATTAATATCCTTATCTCATGGTATAGAATCCATAAAATTTCCAGATGGTTATGGCTTTCCTTTTTGGGGTAATGAAACTTTTTTTATGGTAACGCAATCATTAAATCATAACATTAAGGATAGTATTTTTCAAATAAAGCACAATATTTCAATAAACTACTCAAAAAGTGAGAATCTTAAACCATTATTGCCCAAAACCATCTATATGGCACTTCCCTTCGATATTAATAATGTAGATTATTCTAATGGTGCAAATTCCTGTATTCCTGTTGAAACAAAAAATCATACATATAAAAACGAAAATGGTCAATATTTTTCCGGACATTGGAAAATTTTTCCTGGCTTACAAACCTTCAAAAGTAATGTAACTAATCAATTGGCTATTAAAGACACTATACGTTTACATCAAATCACTCCCCACTTACACCCTTTTGCGAAAGAATTTATTTTAAAAGACATGACTACTGACTCTATAATTTACAAGTGTGAAGTAAAAAATCATACTAACAGAATTGGATTAGCTAGCACCCCTAGCTTTTCAAGTAAGGCAGGGGTATTGATGTATCCTAAACACAAATATCAAATAGAGTTAACTACTCACAATACTACCAATAAATCTCAGGATATGATGGCTAGTATGTTTTTATTTTTTTACGATAACGAAATAGATCTAAAAATTAAGTCGTACTACAATGCAAACTAAAAGGCTTATATTAGTTCTTATTATGCTTTTGTTAGATTCCTGTTCGTCAAAAACTAAATTACCCATTCTAAGTAAATACATCAATGATGATGGTCTGGAAGTTATCTATAAGATTAATGATCTAAATTTTACATACCAAAACAATCAAAATTTCAATGAAAATGAAGTAAATAATAACGTTTATATTGCTAATTTTTTCTTTACCCGTTGTCCTAGTATATGCCCAAAAATGAAATTTGTTATAGAAGATATTGCCAACGATTTTAAAAAAGATTCTAATTTTAAAATTATTTCCATTAGTATCTATCCTAAAAATGACACTCCAAGTGTTTTAAAACTATATTCAAACGCTACAAATATTGCTAGTAACAAATGGCTATTCCTAACCGGGGAAAAAAAGAACTTGAACATACAGCCAAACTATTTAGAACAAGCTTTTCACGCAAAGAAGATAGAATGGATTTTTACCACTCATCATTTGTCGCTTTAGTGGATAAGGAGCAACTCATAAGAGGATTTTACGATTTACTCAAGCCAATTTCTGTTAAAAGGTTAAAAAAAGATATTAGACAATTACTAAAATAAGCTTTTTATAATCTGGTCTTCTGAAACACCTTCAGCTTCAGCCTTGTAGTTTTTAATAATTCTATGACGAAGAATACTATTTGCTACAGCCTGAACATCTTCTATGTCTGGGGAAAATTTACCGTTTATTACGGCATGAGTTTTAGCTGCTAAAACTAGGTTTTGAGAGGCTCTAGGCCCTGCCCCCCAATCTATATATTGTTTTACTAAATCAACGGCAGTATCATTATCAGGTCTGGTCTTACCAACCATAGCTACAGCATATTCTATAACATTATCTGCTACTGGAATACGACGAATGACATGCTGAAAAGTCAATATTTCTTCAGCAGTAAACAACGGTTTAACCTCTACAATATCATCATTTGTAGTTGCTTTTACCACTTCTACCTCTTCGTTAAAAGAAGGATAGTTTAAATTAATAGCAAACATAAAACGATCTAACTGTGCTTCTGGTAACGGGTAGGTACCCTCTTGCTCTATAGGGTTTTGTGTAGCCAACACAAAATAAGGCAAGTTTAATTTATAATGGTGTCCAGCAACGGTAACCGCTCTTTCTTGCATGGCTTCTAATAAAGCGGCTTGAGTTTTTGGCGGTGTTCTATTAATTTCATCTGCTAAAATAATGTTAGCAAAAATAGGACCTTTTAAAAATTTAAAATGCCTGTCTTCATCTAAAATTTCACTTCCTAAAATATCACTTGGCATTAAATCTGGTGTAAACTGAATACGTTTAAAATCTAATCCTAAAGCCTGTGCAATAGTATTAACCATTAAAGTTTTGGCTAACCCTGGAACTCCTATTAATAATGAATGTCCTCCAGAAAATATAGAAATTAAAATTTGATTTACAACGTCATCCTGTCCAACAATAACTTTGGCTACTTCTTGTTTTAACTCTTGATATTTTTTTACAAACCGTTCTACGGTAGCAACGTCTGACATAATTTATTTTTTTAGCCAATTACCAGAAAATTCACAATCTCTATAGGAGCCACTAATTTTTATGTAGGTATCCAATATTTTTTCATCTTGCCATTTTTCAATTGCTTTTAGCTGCTTTTCCTTCAGAGCCAATTCTTTAATTTTAAGAAAATCTCTTGCATAATCTGCTACGTGTTCATCAATTCTATCAGAAACCATTAAAATTTTATACTTAACATTACCTCTATTATCCTCATCTTTTAAAACTAGACTTACTTCATTATCCTTTAAATTTTGAATTTGAGAGTATAGTTCAGTATCCATTCTTGTGAGTTCAAAATTATAATCTTGAGTTTCTGGGTTTATCAATTGGCCACCATCATTCCTAGTTTCCTTTTCATCACTTGCCTCTTTAGCAGCGTCAGCAAACGAAATATCGCCATCTATAATACGTTTTCGAATATTTTCAAGTCTGTTCTTTGCTTCTTCAATAGCCTCATATGACACCTTAGGCTTTAAGAGAATATGACTAACATCGTACTTTTGTCCTTTAATTTTTTGACAATAGACTATGTGATATCCAAAATCGGTTTTAAATGGTTCTGAAACTTCACCTTCCTTTAATGCAAAAGCAGCCTGCCTAAATTCTTTTACCATTCTAGGCTTATTTCTATCTAATGTGTAAACGTATCCTGCTTGTTTCAAACCTGGATCTTCCCCATATAAAACTGCCTTTGACCTAAAACTGGAGCCTCTGACTTCAACATCTTCTTTAAAGCCATTTAACCTGTCTATGATTCTTTGTTCTTCTTCTTCAGAAACTTTAGGTTCTGCTACTATCTGTGCAACTTTTAATTCTGTACCAAATCGTGGCCTTTTATCAACAGGGATAGCATTAAAAAATTCTCTGACCTCCTCAGGTGTTATTTCTACTTCCTCAACAATTTTACTTCGCATTTTAGCTGCCAACTGATTGTTCTTATTAATTTCGAACATTTCCTCTCTAAAACTAGCTTCATCGTCTTTTTTATAATATTCCAGAAGCCTTTCCATAGAACCATTAAAGTATTGTAAAAACTGTTGAACTTGATAATCTACTTGACTTCTAATTTCAGCATCAGACACCTGAATACTATCTTGAATGGCATGGTGTGCATACAACTTATTTTCTAGCAAAGACCCCATTAACTGACAATCTGTTACACCATCTAAATTTCCTCCTGCTGCAAGAATTTGTTCCCGTTCTTTTGGAATATCGGACTCTAAAACAATGTACTCTCCAACCACAGCAGCTACACCATCTACTTTTAGAGCTTTGAAGGACGAAAACACACTATCCGTTTTTTGTAAAGGTTTTTGTTTAGGTTTGTCCTCTATTATTTCTTGAGCAGCAATTGAACTATAAAATAATAGGGCAAAAAGTAAAATACTCGTTATTTTTAGATTATTTATATATCTCAAATTGTTTATTTTTAATAGCATCTTTTGTAATGTCTTTTTCTAATTGCCTTATAAGCTCCAGTTTTCTTTTGTTGATAACTATTTGATCTATTGTGGGCTTTATATATTCTAATGGAGCAGCGTCATTTCTTAACAGCACGTCATTAATTTGCATCAAATATACTCCTAATGAATCTTTGAGTTGTATAAAATTAGATTTTTTTAACAGTTCTGATTTGTTTTCTGAATTTACAACAGGGACTTTTTCAATAATCTGATTCAGTTTTATCCAAATAGAATCATTTAATGAGTAAGATTGAAATTGAATAGATATAGAATCTAATTCCTTTTTATCTTGGTTTTCAAAGCGCTTAAACTTTTTTTTAATAATGTCGTAATCAATAATACTTTCATCAACGTGGATATATCTAAACTTAATAAGTTCTTCGTTTAGTTTAAAGGCTTCTTTGTTATTCTCGTAATATTTTTGAGCTTCATCATTAGTTACTACAGTATCAATGTTTTTTTTCACTAACGCTTCCATATAGGCCTTAGTATATAAATCATTTTTATATTGGTCAACCAATTTATTGAAAAACAGTTGTTTAGATTCACTTAAGTTTAAGATAGCACCATCCATCAATAATTGTTGTGTTGCCCATTTATTTATATAATTTTGAACTATAAGTACACTATCTGAAGTACTGGTTCCTTCTGAAACCAAATTCTTTATATCGTCATAAAACAAATAAGACTCATTAACCCTAGCTATGGCAGATAGCTCTTCTTGAGTTTTAAAAAACGTACATGACTGTATTGATATTAATACAAAAAATAAAACAAATTTATTTTGCACACCTATTGGCTTTTAAGATCTGCTTTTACTCTTTTCAAGGCTTCCTGGTTTATTATAACCTCATACTTTTCTTTCAAATTTTCCACCCAACTTTCTTCTTTAAAGGTTTGGTAATCACTTATTACTCTACCTTTTGATTCTTCAAAACTTTGCTGAGTTACTGGAAGCACCTCTTTAATTTGAGCCAACACAAAACTTTCATTGTGTTTGTATACTTTTGAAATGCCTTCTTTAAATGGTAATGATTTAGGTATTGATTGATTATTTGCTTCCATAATGCCTGTAGTAAAAATCACCTCTATGTTATCATTGCCATTAATTAGGCTTTTTATCTTGTCTAATTCCATACCTTTCTCTAACAATTTTGCCACTTTTTTAAGTGTTTTTTGCTTTGAAGAAGACGCTAAAACTGCATCAACACGCTCAGGCAATACATAATTACTTTTGTTAGCTTCATAGAATTTTTTTATTTCAACAGAGTCAGTTTTAGCCGCATTCCAAATAGTGCCTTCCATTAAATCAAATAACAACAAACCATCTCTATACTCTGATAAGATATGCGCATATTCTTGATTTTCGTATTCCAAATTATCTTCTTTATACTGCACTAAACTTTCATTTAAAAAGGTATTGTATTTGTCTTTTACTAAAGTATCAAATGGCTCTCTAAGCACTCTCCCTTTCTGACCACTTAATAAATACTCACCAAAATCTTTGAAGTAAAACTGCTTCTTTCCTATTTTAAACAAAGGTTGGTCTGCTTTGAAATTATCGGGCAATTTCCAAGTCCGTTTAAAATAATCTTCCGTTATGATAGAAGCAAAATAATCTAAGTATGATTCATTAACCTTAACGTTGTATTCTTTTTTTAGTGAATTATATAACGCTTCATCTATGAGTTTGGATCTATCATCTCTCTTAACTTTTACTTCCAACTCAGGTTTTATATCTTTAAATGATGGTATTGGTTTTTTATCAATTAGCTTTACTATATGCCAACCATAAGCACTTTTAAAAGGCTCTGAAATGTCATTTTTATTAACTAATGAAAAAGCGACTTCCTCAAACTCTGGCGCACTTAATTGTCCGCTGGAAAATGGTGCAAGTGCTCCGCCTTTGGATGCTGAACTTTTATCGTCTGAAAATTGTTTTGCTAAAGCTTCAAAATCTTCTCCTTGCTGTATTTTTTGATAGATTTCCTGAATTCTAACTTCAGCTTCAGGGTTGCTAATTGCTTCCTCTTTGTTATCGACTACCATAATGTGAGCCACAGTACATTCACCTCTAGCTTTTCTTTTATCTAATACATTCACAATATGGTATCCAAACCGGGTTCTAAATGGTTGAGATATTTCTCCTACTGGCGTATTAAAAGCAGCTGTTTCAAATTTGTAAACCATTCTAAATCCAGTAAAATATCCCAACTCTTCTCCAAAAATAGTTTGCCCATTGTGTACTTCCTTTCTAACTTTTTCAAAACCTTCACTCAAGGCTCTATTGCGAAATTTAGTAATTTCATTGTAGGCCTTAAGAGTATCTTTTGGATTGGCGTTTTCAGCTACCTTGACCAAAATATGATTAGCCTTTATATCAAAAGAAATTCTTTTGTAGGCTTCTTCTACTAATGCGTCTGTAACTTTAGTATTGGACATAAAACTTTGAGCCAACTGTTTTTTATAAGTAGACAATTCTCTTTTATAGGAGGGTTTATTATGTAACCCCTGAGCCTTAGCTTCCTTTAATTTCAATTTATAGCTCGTAAATAGTTTTAGATATTCATCAACATTTTTTTGAGATTCATCCTGAACTAAATCAAGGTTTTTATTGTAAACCCTTATAAATTCAGAAACATAAATAGGCTCATTATCTACCAAAAAAAGTACATCTTCCTGATTATCTTGAGCATAATTAACTGCCGTTAACAATACTGATATTAACGCAAACAAAAATCTTAATTTCATGAAGTAAATTTTATTCAGATGGATACAAAAATAGTAATATAAACCTATAATGCAAGTTGTTTTAATAACGTTTGAGGCACACAAATATTTCGTGTATTATTTAAATAACTATTAAACAAATTAGGTCTTCATACTCATTTAATAGAATGAAAAATACTAATACAGGTTATTGTAAACAAACTATAAAAAAATCTCCTTGAGACTGTCTTTTAATATTTAAAATAAGATCAACTTTCAATCTTTCGATTTCTTAACCTAAACTTTGTAATTTTGTCACAAAGCCGTTTTTATGGAAGCTCTTACACTCACCACGCCTGCTCTTTTATTCTCTGCTATTTCTTTAATAATGCTAGCTTATACAAATAGGTTTTTAGCCTATGCTGCTACTATTAGAAGTTTACACGCTAAATACGTTAAGAATAAAGACAACGTGCTTATGGCACAAATACAAAATATAAAAAAACGCTTATACTTAACTAGGTCTATGCAAATTCTGGGAATTAGCAGTTTACTACTTTGTGTTTTAACCATGTTTTTAATATACATAGAACAGCAAACTGTTGCTATTTGGGTATTTGGCTTAGCTCTAATTTTGTTAATCCTTTCGTTAGCCTTTTTAATTTGGGAAATACAAATTTCTGTTAAGGCTTTAGAGCATCATATAAGTGACATTGAGGGTAAGTAAAAATGAAAGTAATTATAATTCTTATAATCTTAACTATCTTGCAAAATCAAATGATACTATTCGATTTTAACAAAAATAGTAATTACACTAATTGGCGCATTGTTGATGATGTAGTTATGGGAGGTCGTTCTAATGGAAACTTTGATTTAAACGATGCTGGAAACGGTATTTTTTCAGGTTATGTTTCACTTGAGAATAATGGTGGATTCTCTATGGTACAATATGCTTTTGAAACGAAAAATATTTCTAGTTTCTCCAGAGTATCTATTTATCTGAAAGGAGATGGAAAAACGTATCAGTTTCGGGTTAAATCCAGTATCGATGACAGTTATTCGTATGTTATCCCTTTTAAAACCACTGGAGCGTGGGAGACCATCGAAATACCTTTAAACACAATGTATCCTTCATTTCGGGGGCGCAAGCTTGATAAAGCAAACTATCCAGGGCAACAACTTGAAATGGTTGCATTTTTAATTGGCAACAAAAAAGAAGAACGTTTTAAATTAGAAATCGATTCGATTGTTTTAAGGTAAGCTTTCTAAAGAAACCAACTTTTCAAAATTTATGAATGCTCTTAATCTCAATAGAATTAATCAAACCGGATTGCTTTAACGGGAGAAATCTTCGTGATGATATAAGACGGCACTAATAGCATCAATAAACACAATAGCAGTGTACCAATATTTAAAGCTATTATGTAACCGGCACTGATGTAAACTGGAGCTTCGGTTACATAATACACACTAGGGTCTAAAGGAAAAATTTTAAAATATTTTTGCGCAAACAGTAATCCTAGTCCCAACAAATTCCCCCAAAACAATCCCAAAAGAATTAAATAGGAAGCATTGTAAAGAAACACTTTCCTGATACTCCAGTTATTACTTCCCAAAGCTTTTAAAATACCTATCATTTGGGTGCGTTCCAAGATGAGAACGAGCAGCGCCGTAATCATATTAATTCCTGCCACTAAAATCATAATACCAATGATTCCATAAATATTGGTATCAAATATTTTAATCCATTCAAATATAGAACTATACTTGTCTGTGATGATCTGGGTGTTTAATACCGAAGGTGTATTATCATAAATTTCATAACCCTTTTGTTCAAGCTCATCATAATCACTTATGAAAACTTCAAAATTTCCAACTTCAATAAAGTTGCCTTCCTCATCTTTTTTCCAATTATTAATACGCTGAATGTGTCTAATATCACCAATAATATAGTTGGCATCAAAATCTTGAAACCCAGAGTTATAAATACCAACTACGTTATATGTTATCATGTTTGGCAATTTTTCGGGGTCGTTCTTTGGGAAGACCATTTGAAAGGTTTCATTCAATTTTAGTTCTAATCTATTGGCTAAATATTGCGATATTAAAACATCTTCATTCCTCTTTTGGGTATAGTCAGGCAACCTCCCTTCAATTAAAAACTCATTAAAATACATCCAATTATAGTCCGCACCCACACCTTTTAAATAAGCCGCTTCAAAATCTTTATCAGTTCTAATAACACCGTACTTGGAAGCTACAGCTTGAATATGTTCAATACCCTCAACCGATTTAAACTCAGGATAAAATTCCTGATTAATAGAAATAGGTGTAATACTTTCTTCTGAATTATTACTATCATAATTTGTGATAAGCACATGACCATTGAATGCCACTACTTTATCACGTATTTTTTGTTGTAAACCAATACCGGTGGCAATGGCAATCATCATCACCACAATACCAATAGTAATTGCCGCAATACCAATTTTTATTATTGGTGCCGAAACACTACTTTTATACGACTTACTACTAATAATGCGTTTAGCTATAAAATACTCGTAATTCAATTTTTTTAATGAAGTTTACTATTTTCAAAAATACAGTTTTATTATTTGTTATTGTACTTATTTCTTGTGGAAACATAAAGAAGGTAGAACACAGAAGACAGAAGACAGAAGGCGAGATTCTTCACTTTGTTCAGAATGACAATCTGCCTGTTGAAGGTGCTAATCAAACTGAAATTTATTTACCTTTGTTACAAGGAAAACGAGTGGGTATTGTGGCGAATCAAACGAGTGTAATATTTAAAAAAGAGATTGCCACGTCGCTCAGTGCTCCTCGCAATGACAGATATACCCATTTAGTTGACTCCTTACTTACATTAAACATCGCTATTAAAAAAGTATTTGCACCGGAGCATGGTTTTAGAGGAAAAGCAGACGCCGGAGAGCATGTAGAAGATGGCTATGACACCAAAACAAATCTACCCATTGTGTCCCTTCATGGAAAAAACAGAAAACCCACGCAAGAGCAACTTGAAGATTTAGATATTGTCGTTTTTGATATTCAAGACGTAGGCGTACGATTTTATACTTACATTTCAACACTTCATAACGTCATGGAAGCTTGTGCAGAAGCAAATATCCCTGTCTTAATTTTTGATAGACCGAATCCTAACGGACACTACATTGATGGTCCTACTTTAAAAATGGAAAACCAAAGCTTTTTAGGAATGCACCCCATTCCATTGGTTCATGGCATGACCATTGGCGAATATGCTCAAATGATTAACGGAGAAAAATGGCTAGCTCATGAATTACAATGTGACATTGCCATAATTCCATTAAAAAACTATAATCATCATACGCCTTATAGTTTACCAATCCGACCTTCACCTAACCTTCCTAATGATCAATCCATTAAATTGTATCCTAGTTTGGGATTATTTGAAGGCACCAATGTTAACGCTGGTAGAGGCACAGAATTTCAGTTTCAAAGGTATGGCGCTCCTTTTCTAAACAGTGAAACTATGCATTTTACTTACACCCCCGTTGCTAATTTTGGTGCTAAATACCCGAAACATCAAAATGAGTTATGCTATGGAGAAGATTTAAGAAGTGAGGATATTGATGGCGAAATGACCTTAAAATGGATTATCAAGGCTTATCAAAACTCAACAGATAAATCAAAGTTCTTTAATATTGATAATTTTACGAAACATGCTGGTACAGATCAACTCCAAAAGCAAATTGAATCTGGTATGAGCGAGGCTGACATTAAGACCACTTGGAAAGATAATTTAGAAGTTTTTAAAAAGACCAGAAAAAAGTACTTGCTTTATGATTAAAAGTGGATTACTGTCTTACTGAAACAAGTTCAACACAAATCACAAGAATGAAAATTTATTAGTTTAAAAGTTTAATCAACCTATCGGGATAATCGGTAATAATACCATCAACTCCAAAGTCTTTCATTCTCTGCAAATTCTCATTTTTATTGACTGTCCAAGGAATTACTTTAAAATTTTCAGCTTTAAGATTTCTTACCGTTTTGGTATCTAATAATTTGAAATACGGACTTATAATCTCAGGCAAATACGACATTTTTGTCATTTTTACCCAAACAACTTCATCTTCATCAACCAATAATGCTACTTTCATTTTAGGTGATTGCTGTTTAATGGCTTCTAAAACCCTAAGGTCAAAACTTTGTAGATTAGTTTCTTTAAAAGCATCATTTATGTTTACAACTTCTAAAACTAGTTTCACAAATTCATCTGGGATTGGCGTGTAAATATTGTCATATTCTGGTCGAGCCTTTAACTCTATATTGAATTTTATTTTTGGTTTTTTTGCTTTGCACACCTTAATAACATCATTTAGTGAGGGTTTATAAGTCTTCCCTTTTTTCTGTTCTGGAAACTTGGGATAGAATTTACTTCCACAATCAAACTGCTTAATGCTATCAAATGTCATTTGGTATAAATTGAATGCTTTATCCAAACCTTTTGATATGTTATTTCCATTCAAATCAAAACAATATTTTCTACTTATAAACGGCTCATGAGAGACCACCACCACATTATCTTTTGAAACAGCTACATCCAACTCTAAAGTATGTACACCCAAATCAATAGCTTTTACAAAAGCCTCTATAGTATTCTCGGGCATAAGCCCTCTGCACCCACGGTGGCCTTGAATATCTATTGTTTTGGTTGAATGGCAATTCATAAAAGAAGTTAAAGTGGTAACAATAATTGATTTATAAATTCTCATCGATCTCCAAGGTTGGTTTGTCGTATTTCTGAAACGGTTGTTTCAACAATTCTCCAATGTGCTGATTCTTTTTCTCATCCGGAAATACATCCACACCGTAAATCAGTTTTTCTGTATCCAACTCCATATAAGTTCCTAAAAGCCTATCCCAAATCGAAAAAATATTTCCATAGTTAGAATCGGTATAAGGTAACCTGTAATGATGGTGAACTTTGTGCATATCTGGAGACACCAACACATAACTGATTGCTTTATCAACATGTTTGGGCAACTTTATATTGGCATGACTAAATTGTGTTGCTATTACAGAAAGTGTTTGATAGAAAAACACAATTCCAATGGGCGTTCCAACTAAAAATACACCCATAAGTGTGAAAAAAAACCGAATAACACTCTCAATAGGATGATGTCTGTTTGCAGTTGTTGTGTCCACTTTATGATCGGTATGATGTACTAAGTGCACCATCCAAAGCGGCTTTACCTTGTGCTCTATTAAATGTGGAAGATAGGCTCCAAAAAAGTCTAAAAACAAAACACCTAGAAAAGCATATAACCATAATGGTATTTCTGGAAGCCAATTAATAATTCCAAAATTATTATCCCTAACCCAATCTGATGTCTTTAAAAGTAAAAATGCTAAAGGCAAATTAACCAACATCAATGTGAGATTAAAAAACAGATTAGGAATGGCGTGCCTCCATTTGTTGTACTTAAACTTAAATAAAGGAATAGCTCCTTCTATAATCCAAAAAATGGTAAGCCCCCCCAATAATAAGCATTGCTCTATGTGGAGGTGGAATGGTTTCGAAATAATTCAGAATGTGGTCCAATCAAAATAATTTATGTACTAAATATAATTATTTAATTCGTTTTTTCATTTCCTCTACAATGTTAAATGCCGCCGGACAAATGGTTACATTTTTTAAGGTAAGATTAGAGATTTGATGAAACTTTTTTCTATCGGTATGTGGAAATTCCCTACATGCTTTTGGACGCACCTCATAAATTGAACAGTAATTATCGGCACCTAAAAATGTACAAGGAACACTCTGTAACACATAATCGTTTTCTTCATCAATTCTTAAATATTGCTCAATGAACTGCTGTGGTTTTATTCTAAAGAATTTTGCGATACGCCCAATGTCTTTATCGGTAAAAAGTGGCCCTGTTGTTTTACAACAATTGGCACATTCTAGACAATCTGTTTGTTTAAATTCGTTTTCATGCAATTCCTGCATGATATAATCTAGATTTTTTGGCGGCTTCTTTTTAAGCTTCTGAAAGAACTTTTTGTTCTCGTTATGTTTATCTTTGGCCTGCTTTGGAAGATTTTTTATAATGTCTTGCATAGCGCAAAAATAAACAAACCTGTCATTCTGAACGAAGTGAAGAATCTTAATAATTATTAAGATGTTTCGACTGCGCCCAACGTGACCAATATTGATTCCCGCCTTCGCGGGAATGACAAAAAAAATATGCGAGACATTTTTGGTAAGGCTTTACTAGATTATCAAAACAGAGATTATACCGAAGACATCATCACCTCAACAAGTATTTCTAATGATGATGTTTTACCACTTCCCTATTTGTTTAGAAATTATCCTGACATGCCAAAATTGGAGCAAAAGGCCTTGGAACTTGCCAAAGGAGAAGTTCTTGATGTTGGTTGCGGCTCTGGAAGTCATAGTCTTTATTTACAAAAAAAAGGCTTAACGGTAAAAGCTATTGATATATCTAAAGGCGCTATTGAAGTGGCTAAGCTTAGGGGTGTTAAAAATGCCGAGGTTTTAAATATTCTAGATGAAACCGAAACTTATGACACTATTCTTTTACTAATGAATGGTACCGGCATCTTCCAAAAATTAAATCTGGTTGCCAAGTATTTAAAACACTTGAAAAGTCTGTTGAAACCAAACGGACACATTTTAATCGATTCTTCTGATATTCAATACATGTACGAAGATGACGATGGCGGAATTTGGATGGATACCAATGCAGAATACTACGGGGAAATAGATTATTTTATTAGTTATAAAGGTGAAAAAGAAGTGCCCATGACATGGTTGTATTTAGATTTTAACACTTTAAAACTGGCTTGTGAAACGGTTGGACTGCAATGCGAATTGATTATGGAAGGGGAACATTTTGATTATTTGGCGCGGTTAAATAAATAAGACCTTACACTTAATTTGATTTTGTAATAAACTTCTACTAACTTCGTTTAACAATCCTTAAACTCAATTAAAACGCAAGTCTATCTATACGTTACCTGTAATTATGACAAAAATTTCACTAAAAATATTTCTTCTGACTTTAATATTAGTTTCAACTTCTTGTAAGAAAGATTTAGACTCTTTATTAGAGTTAGAGGCTGACTATAAGGTTATTGATTTGGAATACGGATTTGACAATTATATGAGAAATATCAGAGATAAATCCGAACAATTAATAATCAAACAAAGAAATATCGTTTTAATTTATGTTGATAAAAATGGTGAAACGACAATTGAGGACAATTTTATTCCAGACAGCCTAATAATATCTGAATTCAAAAAATATATAACACCAAACCCAACTGACGAAAAAATGCCAATGACAACTGAGAAGAGTTTTCAATATTCTGGAAAGGTTAATACTCACAAAAATATCACTATCCTTGTTAAATATCACAAAGAATTAAACTATGAAAAGTATCAAAAAATTAGAAACAAATTTTATTTAGCTTACAATGAAGTCCGTAATGACTTCTCTATGTCGAAATTCAACAAAAGTTTAACGGAATTACTAAACTCAAACGAGCAAGAGGACATAATAAAATGGCAAGAAATAAGGCAAATATTTCCAATTAGATATATGGAATCGCTGAACTAAAAATAACTACAGACAACATTTTATAAAAATAATGTATAAGTTTATTCCTAAATCTAAAAATAATGCATGTTTGCTTACATCTGAGTTTCCTTCGAAAAATCCTGGCACACAAACATGCGACCTTCCTTAAAAAGTTTAGAACAAGTAAGTTCAGAGTGACGGTTCAAACGATGAGATTCCCGCCTTCGCGGGAATGTCAAAAATGAGATCCTGAAACAAGACTTCGACTACGCTCAGTCTGACAGTTCAGGATGACACTATGTATCAAAAATCAAACTTAAAAGTAGCTCCTGCTAAAAACTGAATACTTTGTACCGGGAAATTTTGCCAGCGTTGGTAAGCGTTATTCGCTATGTTATTAGCTTTGGCAAATACCGAAATCTTTTCATTAACATGATATCCTAAATGCGCATTGGCATCAAAATAACTATCCAATACCACCGTAAACGGAGACGCTACTGTAATGCCATCATTTAAAAAGAATTGGTCTTTTCTTTCGCCTACATAAAATAAATTGGCGCCAGTAAACCAGTGTTCATCAATTTGATAATCCATGAATAAAGACCCTTTAAAATCAGGTAGGTTCCAAGCTTCGGCTTCGTCATCGGTAGAGTAGCTAAAATATTCGGCCTTAATGCCTAATTTAAAGTTTCGGTTTACATCTAAATTAATTTCACCAGCAACACCAAACGTATCTACATTGTCATAGACAATTCCAAAGGAATTCCCATAGGAATAAGCTTGGTCTGACATCAATGTAATATCATTGTTCCTAAACAGAGCTTTGTTTCTATCTGCTTTATAAAGTCCGCTAATATTATAACTCATATTACTAGACAACTTACCTTTTAAACCAATATACGCGTTGTATTGTTCGTCCGTGGGCATAACATTCAAGGTTGGCGATACAAACGGATTTTCTGAGGCAAAATCAAAATATGAATTTTGGATGAGTCCGCCTTCAATACCACCGTAGGCAATAAGTATATCACTTACTAATCTATAAGTAGCCGTCACATTGGGGTAGATATAAAATTTACTTTCTTTAGTTTCTGAATCTCTAGAATATGCAGCTGTAATACCAACATTCACGGTTAAATCATCTTGTTTCATCTCATAAGTTGGTGAAGCACTTACTATAAAATTTCCGTATAGAAGTTCTTCATCTACTTCATAACTTCTGTCAAAAGTTCCCTTTAAATAATCAAAATTAAAAGTGGTTGAAATCTCTTCGTCATTAATAGGTATATCCATTTTGGTATTTACCAAAAACCTATTTTCACCAGAACCTTGGTTGTCTCCAAAACGTCTGAAAAAGAAACTTCCCGAATTTATATAGGTATCTTCAAATGTGATATCACCTCCAAAATGAGCATCGTAAAAACTGTGCTCTTCATCAATTGCATCAGCAATAGCTGTATCAACAAAAGAATTGGGCACTCCGTACCAATTATACATTTGGTGTTTAAACCCAGCATCAACTTTCCATGATAAATCTCGTAACCTGCTAGCGTAGTTTAAATTAATTTTTGAAATGGAAAAATTATCATCAAAAGAAACGCCGTCAATCCCACCTTGTGAAGAATTATGACTTACATAACCACCAACACTCTCGTTTCTGTTAATAGCATGATTTAAGTAAACTTCACCTAAAATAGTTGTATAAGTACCAACACCTAAAGTTGCATAATTATCATAAAGCTTGATGGGTTTTGCTTTTTCTACAGCAGCGGCTTTTCCTTTGGCTGGAGTAAAAGTAGAGGCTACAGGAAATGAAAAAATATTATATTTTACTTCCTTTTTATTTTGGGTTGTTTCATCATCTAATGAAGGTATTTCTTTTACTTTAAAAGCATCTGAAATTGATGGCGTATATGGTTTAACAACATCAATAACGCCGGTATCAATGGTGTCTTTTTGCCTGTTTTGAGAAAAGACCAATGTTACACTTAAAATGGTGACAATGCTTAATATATGTTTGATGTGCTTTCGCATAATTTTGATTTACGATTATGACCCTTCGACTAGGTTCAGGGCAGGTTAATGATTGACGATTGAGATGCTTTGACTGCGCTCAGCATGACATATGATTGACTAACTACTGTTGGTTGCAAACTGCAAATTGAAAGCTGCATACTGTTTATTGGTTTACTCAGGTTGAATAGATGAATTTGTTTTAGCTTCTTCCGTTTTAATTTTGCTTAGTTCTTCTTTAGCTTCATCAATTACATCTTCAAACTCAGCAAAATTTTCAATAACACTTTCTAAAATATAGGTGGCTTGAAACGCGTCATCTAAAGCATAAAAATTCTTAGCCATTACTACCAAACCTTTGGCACTGTAATATTTAAAACCTGAATAATCTTTAGCTAGTTTTTGGATAACTATGTTTGAAGCTTCGTACTTAGCATCTTTGCTTTTAAAGTAGGCGTTGTAAAAAAGTGCTTCAGCAGCCGTTTCACCGGTTGCAACTTTTTCAACATTTGCATACGCTTTTTTAGCTTTAACCTCATCATCTGTTTTAATAGCAGAGCGTGCCATAATAACATATGCATCACTCTTTATTTTATTGTCAATTTTTGAACTTGCCAGTACTTTCTCTGCATATGAAACGGCTTCGTCATAATTTTCTAACTGATAATTAGCTTTCATTAAATTAGATTGTGCAAAAACCACATTTTGAGGGAAATTAGCTTCTACTTCTAAACGTTTTAATAGTGGAATAGCTTGATTCCAATTTTTTTCTTCTAAATAATATTGGGACAATCTAGATAATGCTTCCTCTGTATATTCATTTTGAGACGCCTCCACAATAAACGTATAATGAGGTGCTGCATTTGCCACCAAATCTTTTTTATAGTACAACTGTCCTAAATAAAAATGGGCTTGTAGTAGGTGTAATCCGTTGGGAAATTCGTTTACATAGCCATTAAATTGCTTAATAGCTCTGTCTGTATTACCATCTAAATATTGTTTTTCGGCAGCAGTGTAAGTAGCGTTGTCTAATTCAGAATCGGTTACTTCAACGTAATCTAGTGTCTTTACCCAATTGGCATAGTCATCAACACGACCTAAGTCAATATAAATTAATTTAGCTGTAGAAACCGCCTGAACAGCTTCGGGTGTTTTTGGGTAATCGTTTGCAACTGTTTTAAATTTATTAAGCGCTCGTTCGTTTTCATTTTGGTTATAAAAAACCAACCCTTGGCGTAATAAAGACTTTGGAACAAATGAACTCATTTTATATTCAGAGTTCAATCGGTCATATATTTTTATGGCTTTATCCGTTTCATTAGCTTTTACGTAAGAATTACCTAATTCATACATAGCATCGTCACGAAGTTTTGACGTCTGGTAATCTAAGATAAATTGCTCCAGTTCCTTTATTTTTTTTGACGATTGCCCCAAATAGCCAATGCTAATAGCTTTTTGAAATGCGGGATAGTCTGCATCCATAGCCCCAATTTTTATGGCATTGTTATAGGCACTTACAGCTGCACTATAGTTACTAGTTACAAAATGGGTATCTCCCATACGTAAATAGGCATCATTCAATCTTACCTTATCATCTTTTTTGTTAGAAATAAAGTTATTGAAATGTTCAGTGGCTTTTGGATAATTCTTTAATTTAAAATAGGTGTAGGCAAGATTATAATCTAAATTCTCTGTTTCAGGCGTGTTTGAACCTATTAACTGAAATTCCTTAAACCCAACCAAGGCATCTTCATAATCCGACAAATTATAATCAGATTCTGCTTTCCAAAAGGTTGCTCTGGCGGTAAATTTATCGTCTCTTGGTTCTTTTAAAGAAGCATCAAAAAGCGACTCGGCCTCTAAATACTGGTTTTCATTATACAGTTCTATACCTCTGTAAAAAGCTACTTTTTGGTAAGCGACCTTATTTTCAAAACTGTTTTTGCCTTCTAATAACTTAAGGGCTTCTTTATAGTTTTTTGAAGTGATATAGGAATCAATTAATAAGGTTTCTATTTCTTCTTTATAAGGGGTTTTGGGGTATTTCTCTAAATAACCATCTAAAACTTGAGGTGCTGGCTGGTATGGGTTACCAATTTCATAACTAATCTTTGCATAATTTAACCACGCATCTTCTTGTATTTTCTCATCGAAATTCATTTCAGAAGCATACCTAAAGGCATTCAAGGCTTCCTGTTTTTTATCGAGTTTAATGTAACTCTCCCCTAAATGATAATAAGCATTTTGTGCTATACCATTATTTCCGTCAATAATCTTATTAAATTCTGAAATAGCCTTTTCATAGTCACCTTGTTTATAATGGGCATACCCTAATTGATAAAAATCAGTATTATTCCATTTAGCAGTTTTTTCACGTTTACCTTTTTTCCCTTTATAGGCAGTTAAATAAGGGATTGCGGCTGCATATTCTTCTAAATTAAAATAACTCTCACCAATTATTTTTGATAATTCCGAGACTTCCTCATCATTGCTTTCAGGCAACCTTTCTTTTGCCAGTTCAATAGCCTTCTGAAAGTTTCCGAGTTTAAAGTTTAAATCGGCCTGATAGTAAGACAATTTTTCTTTGTATCGCTCCTGATCATTTACCTGTTCAAAATATGCATTGGCTTGGTTATAATCATCACCTTCATACGCCATAAAACCAATATAATATTTGGCTTGCGAACCATATTCTTGAGACGTTTCTACCTTAGACAAGTACTTTTTAGCATCTCGGTATTGCTTGGTTGAAAATGCCGAATACCCATTGTTGAAATAAAACTTTTCTTTTTCTTTCCTAGCCAAAGCATTTTCATCAACTTTATTATACCACTTTCTGGCATAGGCATATTTTGAATTTTCAAAATAGTAATCGGCTACGTCTACATAAGCCGTATTGCGCTTTGTACTGGTAGGATACTCTTTTACAAAATCTTCAACCAATTGGTCTGCATTGAGCTGATTTAACCGCACCGCACAATTAGCTATATAGTAAGCACAGTCAGATTCCAGAATTTCTTCTTTTGTTGTTTTTTTTACACTTCCAAATAAAGATTGAGCTGCTAAAAACTGGTTATTATTATAAAGCGAAAGGGCTTTTTGATAGTCAACCATATTACTGGTATAGGCTGCCGATTGTTGGGCTAAAAGGGAAAAACTGAAACAGATAGCCAGAGAAAGGAAAATAAAACTATTTTTAGTCATTATAACTATTCGTTATTTAATTTGAAATCAAAGATAAACATAAGGTTTAGATTCCTGACTTCGCAGGAATGACAAATTCAAATGAAATCAAGATTTAAAAATCTTGAAGAATTTTAGAACCTATAACGAAATAATCGTGCCATAATTATAAACCAACCTATTAAATCTAAAATTGTTGTGATATTATTATTTGACAGATTTGGATTTTGTAATTTGTGATTTGAAATTTTTAACAATACATTTACCAACATAAAACTGCTTTGCAAATCTTATGTCAAACCCAATTTTACAATTAAAAAACGCCGCTATTTATCAAGGTGAAAGTTTGGTACTCTCAAACGTAAATATTGAAATCAATAAAGGAGAGTTTGTGTATTTAATTGGAAAAACAGGCACTGGTAAGAGTAGTTTTATGAAAACGCTTTATGCCGATTTGCCATTAACTGAAGGTGAGGGACAGATTGTTGATTTTAAATTACATGGTTTAAAAGAAAAAGATATCCCATTTTTAAGACGTAAACTAGGCGTAGTTTTTCAAGATTTTAAATTGCTTATTGATAGAACTATCAACGATAACTTGTTGTTTGTTTTAAAGGCAACGGGCTGGAAGGATAAAGAAAAAATGAATACTCGCATTGAAGAGGTTTTAAACAAGGTTGGTATGAAAACCAAAGGTTTTAAATTTCCTCATGAGCTTTCTGGTGGTGAACAACAACGAGTGGCTATTGCTAGAGCTTTACTGAATAACCCCGAGTTAATTCTTGCGGATGAGCCTACTGGAAATTTAGACCCACAGACCAGTGTTGAAGTCATGGAAGTTCTTCAAGAAATCAACAAAAATGGTAACACCATTTTAATGGCCACTCATGATTATGCTTTACTTTTAAAATACCCCAGTAAGACATTGAAATGTGATGATAATCAAGTGTACGAGGTGGTGCAAAGGAAGGGATGACAACAAAATTATAAAGTGTAATGAACGTACTCTGCATAGGTTATTTTGATAAGTTTTCGAGATTTTTTATTGGTATAAAAAAAGAACTTAAAGAAAAGCGTCCAAATGCAAGGTTCTATATTATAAGTCTTTTTTTTAGTGGTTATTTTTATTCTTGTTTAAGAAAACACAAGTCATCTATTATCACGTTCAAAGCTTGGCTTAATGTATTACTTCATAAAAAAAAATTCCTTACCGCTATAAGTAAGAATAGCTATAAGAATATTACTTTAGATACTTTAATTAATTATCATACAAATCTTAACAAAAACATTTCAAGAACTTCTTTATTATTACAATGTGTTTCTTACATAGACATTTTATATAAAAAATTTGAAACGTTTAAACCAGATATCATTCTGCTTATAGGAGACTCCAGATTAGTTTTTGAAGTTACAAAAAAACTAGCGTTATTGTTTCATGTTAAGGTATATTATATTGAACAAGGGCCTTACAACACTACTTTTTTTGATTCAAAAGGCGTTAATGCCAATCATTCAATTTCTGATTATATTATAAATACATCTACTGCATTTGAGCAAGATAATGATGAATTAATAAAGACGTTAATTAAAAAGCCTAAACCAAGACCATATAGAAGATCTTTTTTATACCGAGGATTTGATTGGCTTATAAGTTTCTTTTTTGAAAAGACTATCCTTTATCCACCAGACTTAAGATATACTGACACATATCCCAGAATTTTTAAACAGTTCAAGCAGCGGAAAGTAGATTCAGAAAAAAAAATAAATTCTAACGTTTATTTACTTGTTCTTCAAGTCCCCGAAGATGTTAATATGATTTACCATAGTCCGTATTTTAAAAGGCATTATGATATTGTAAAAGAGGTTTTTTTTAACCTACCTAGAAGTTCAAAACTTGTAATACGAGAACACCCTGTTTACATGGGAAAATATGAAAAAAAATTATACCAATTTGTAAAAAAGCATCATATTTATATAGAACATGAAAGTAGTCTTCAAGACACTATTAAAAAGGCAAATGTTGTTATTGTTAATAACTCAACGGTGGGTATTGATGCCCTAATCAACCAAAAACCATTAATAGTCTTAGGCAACTCTTACTACAAAAAGGAGAAAATATGTTTGCCATATACAAAAAACAAGTTTTTAAAAGCTATTTTAAAAGAAGCTCTTAATTTTATACCTAACAAAAAATACCTAAACATTTTTTTACAAGAACTTTTTTATAATCATTTAATAGATGGATTTATAACTGACAACGACCTTAAGGCAGCCAAGATTATAGCAAAAAAAATTCATTTGAACAACTAAAGATGATTTCGTTTAATAAAAACAACTAATGCCATTTTTTTCTGTCGTCATACCATTATTTAACAAAGCACTTTATATTAAAGAAACTATTAATAGTGTTTTAAAACAAACTTTCACTGATTTTGAGCTTATTATCGTAAATGATGGTTCAACAGATAATAGTCTTGAAATAGTAAAAACTATCAAAGCTCAAAATTTAACTATAATCAATCAAAAAAACAAAGGCCTTTCTGCGTCAAGGAATAAAGGTTTTAATATGGCTAGAGGTACAATTGTCACATTTTTAGATGCCGACGACTATTGGCATGTAGATTTTTTAAAATCTATTAAGAATTTGTACAATGAATTCCCAAAGGCTCAAATATATGGGACTAGCTATTATGAAACTTATTCAAAAAAAAACTTAAATATAAATGTTAACATTAGTAATAGTTTAAAGGAATCCTCATTTATAATTAATGATTTTTTCATTTATAACACAAAGCAGTTCATCCCTTGTCAGAGTACCATAGCTTTATTAAAAAAAGCTTTCCCAACGTCTCCATATAATGAAGATTTAACCTACCATGAAGATGTTGATTTCTATTTAAAATACTGCCCCAAATATAAAGTTGCTATTTTTTATTCACCTTTAGCATATGTGAATTTTGATGTAGCTAATAGAATGTCTAATTCATACATATCTAATAAAAAACTACCAGATTTTGAATTTTATAAAACTTTACATAAAAACAATAATTCTATTCAAAGGTATATATCAATTCAATTATATAAATATGTAATCAAGTGCATAGAGGAAAGAAACAAGTCATTAAAAAAATTTTACATAAAAAAAATAAACCCTAATCATTTAACCCTCAAACAAAAGTTGATGCTGAATAGTCCCTATTTTTTAGTAAAATTAATACGAAATTTAAAAATGTCTTTATTAAAGTATAGAATAAGAGTTTCAACAAACTAGGATTCAATTAGATTTATCCACTTATCCATAACATTCTTTTCAGAAAACTTTTTTACAGAACTTAGAGTATTTGATTTACAATTTTCATAATATCCTTTATCGGATATCATCTTATTCATAGCCTGAGTAAAAGCTTCAAAATTTTGGTCTTCAACTAAAATTCCGTTAACACCATTTTGAATCATTTCTGATGGACCAGATTTACAATTGAAAGATATTACCGGTGTTCCAAATACAAGAGACTCCAATATAACATTTGGGAAACCTTCTACTTTGCTACTCAACAATAAAAACTTAGCTGCCTTCATATATGAATAGACGTTATCCTTAAAACCTAATAACTTAACATAATCTTCTAAATTATTTCTTAAAATTAAGTTTTCTAAAACTGGCCTATCTTTCCCCTCTCCTATGATTATTAATGAAATGCTCTTATTTATAAGAATAGAGTTCTTATAAGCTAAAATAAGTTTATCAAATTGTTTAATTTCATTATCTAGCCTACCAACAGCTAAAACAAACTCTTTGTCAATATCAACATACCCATCAGAATATTTCATATTCAAAATATCTCTACTATAAAAATTTGAGATATTGACTAAATTCTTAAACTCATAAACCTGCTCTAAACACTTACATATATGCTTAGAAACCCCTACAATAGCAACCGAACTGTTATATTCTTTATAAAAAAACTTATGCTTTGGCATATGATAAAAAATATTATAACTATGAATAGCCATAATCATTTTTTTTACATCAAATACAAATACATGAAATAACCATTCCATAAGAACCCTATTTCTCATCCTAAAATCAATATAAACATCTGCATTGATATCTTTATAGACTTTCTTGAAATCGAAAAATTTACTAACCTGCTTTAATATTTTAAATTTAGGCTCATTAATTCCTAAATTATAAAGTATCCCATTAAATTCGTAAGATATTTCATTCCTAATACTTATAATAGAAACATCATAATTTAAGTCTGTTAATTTAATTGATAATAAAGCTGCAATACGTTCCGCTCCACCACCACTTAAACAATCGACTATTAGACATACTTTTCTTCTAAAATTTTGTACCATAGTATAAATCTACTAAATTACCCCCAACAAATTAACTTATGAAAATTCTTTTACTAGGTGAATATAGTAACTTTCATAACTCCTTAAAAAAAGGTATTGAAAGTTTAGGTCATAAAGTAGTTATTGCTGGTAGAAACGATGGCTTTAAATCATACCCTGTTGATATATCTTTTGATCCTGTTGTCACAGTAAAAAAACCATTAAGATACATTAGAGGGATTATATACAGAGTATGTAAATTTGATATATCTATTTACGAAATAGTATTCTTATTTTTAAAGAACAAAAAAAAACTCAAAAACTTTGATGTTGTTCAGTTCATAAATGAATATCCTATTAAGTCAACTCCTTTTTTTGATAGATTCCTCTTAAAAAGCATTTTTAAACACAACAATAAAGTTTTTATTTCTGCATGTGGAGATGATGTTATTTACTTGAATTATTTATTAAACACCTCATTACCTCATCATATATTAACTCCGTACATAAAAAACCCTAAATTAAAAAAGCACTTTAAATTTAGCCTAAACTATTTAAGTAAATCCCATAAAAAACTACATGATTATGTCGTTAAGCACAGTAATGGCTTTATACCTGCGGATATGGATTATGAAATGGCATATAAGGATTTATCTATTGCTAAACCACTCATTCCGTTTCCTATAAACACCGATGCTATCAAGTACAATCCTTTAAAAGTAAAAGATAAAATTCACATCTTCCACGGTATTAATAGAGTTAATTTTTATAAAAAGGGGAATGATTATTTTTGCGAAGCTTTAAAACACATACAAAACAAGTATAAAGACCGTGTAATTATCACAGAAGTTACAAGTATTCCTTATAAAGAATACATAAAACTTTATAACAAATGCCACATTCTTCTAGATCAGGTTTATGCCTATGACCAAGGCTACAATGCACTTGAAGCTATGGCACAAGGAAAGGTAGTATTTACAGGTATAAGCAAGCAGTTCACAGAATATTATAACATTAATAAAACAATAGGCATTCATACCATACCTAATGTTGATAAAATTGTAAACGATTTAATTTACTTAATAGAAAACCCTAAGAAAATTGAAGAAATAAGCAAAAATTCTAGAGCCTATATTTTAGAGTATCACGACTATAAAAAAGTTGCACAACAATATATTGACTGTTGGCTATCTTAAGATTTTAATTTTAAAAATTCATTATAATCCCTAATATAATCTTCTTCATCAAAAACACCAGAAGCAATTACCAAACAAACAGATCCCGAAGAAAAATTTTCCAATTCCCTCCATATTCCAGTAGAAATCATTAATCCTTTATCGGGTTTATTAAGTGTAATTTTTTGTTTCACATTACCATCATCAACAATTACATCAAAACTACCACTAACAGCAATTAAAAGTTCCTCCTGTTCCTTGTGCGCATGCCCCCCTCTAGAGGCAGAACTCGGCACATCGAATAAGTAATAAACCCTTTTTATTTCAAAAGGAATTGTATCTAACTCAACTACACCTAGATTACCTCTAACATCTTTTACTTTTGGTATATCTATTATCTTTAGAAAATCAATCATAATTTAAATCCTTATAATCAGATTTTTTTCTAAAGTGGCTTTTTCCCCTTCCCAATCTCTAGAAACATGTTCTTTAATTAATTTAGCAGGAACACCTCCTATCAAAATATAATTTCCCAACTTTGAATAGTCCTTACTTAACAAACTATTTGATGCAATAATGCAATAATCTGGAGTTACAGTTGATTTCATAATAGTACTTCTATTGGCTACCCAATTGTAATTTCCAATTACAATTGAGCCACTCTTACTATATCTTTCTTTAGTTAAAGTATTATAAGTGTCGTGAAAATTTGAGTCAGAAATTTGTGATTCATAAGCTACCCTTGCCCATTTACCTAAAATAATTTTATCGGTACATAATATCTTGACATTATACCCTAAACAAGTCATATGTCCGAACTCACAATAAGCTTCTTTGGCAATGTATAAAAAACAATCTTTACCAATATGTACATTTCCTTTTATTTTTAGTATCCCAGACAAGTTTATTTCAGATGTTTTTTTACTTCGTGTAAAAACCTCAAACTGTTGACCAAAACCAAACATACCTAATCTTACAGGAGCATCAATTATAACTTCTCCACTAAGGTTTGAAAACTTAACACTTCCATAAAAAAATACAGGAAGTTTCTTGGCAATATTAAAAGGAAACATTTTAAAATTAAAATACAAGGTCTTTATCCAATTTACTTTAACAAAAATTTTTAGTTTTCTTTTTATTCCAAGCCCAAGCATACCCTTTTATTTTTCTTTATTTTGCTTTAAAAATTTGTGCATTATCTCCTTCAGATCAATTTGTTTATTAAATTCTCTTAGAGTAAATATAACTGAAATCGACACAATTAAAACCATTACCAAAAAACGAATATATTTCTGCCCAACAAGAGTTCCTAAAAAACCTATAAAACACAAGAAAACACAAAGAACAAATACTTTGTAAAAGGCTCTATTTAAGGTTAGTCCATATAAATAATGAGTTAATATTTTTAAGACTGTAAAATGTATAAAATAATGCAATAACAAACCTATTCCTAAACCTTTGAGTCCCCCATAATGATATGATAACGCGCATATTAAAAACAAAATAGCATTAAAAAACAAACTTGTTTTTATAAAAATTCTTGAATCTCCCTTAGCTATAATTACATAACCAATTGAAAAAGAAACTGCTTTAAACAGAGTTCCTAAAACCCCAAAAGTTACTAAACCTAAAATAACTAGAAATTCCTTTGTGTATAATATTCGAATTATTAAAAAATCAAAAGTTAAAAATAATAATATTATAGGCGTAATTATTAAAACAGCAATGTTGGCTTGCTTGTTTACTACTTCATTTACTGCAACCTTATCTCTATTTATTGCCGAAAGTCTGGGAAAATAATCTGTTGACATAGCACTAAAAACCATTCCAACGTAAGAATTTATTATTACCAACCCTGCACTATAAAAGCCTACTGCTTCAACACCTCCTTGATTTCTGATATAAATTTGAATTAACCATAGAGTTAAAGCCCCTACAATGGATGTAAAACTCATAGTTAACCCTAATGAAAACATTGCTTTACTTTTTTGGTAAATCTCAGATAAACTATGCTTTATTGTTTTTGTTTTCTTAGTATTAGAATACCTTAAAAAAACTAAATATGTTATTACAAAACTTCCTATTATGGCAGGTACAATACCATCCATTCTAAAATAAAAATATATAGGAAGTGAAATTAACAACGCTAATGAGCTACCCATTAAATTTGCCTTTGCAAGCTTTTTTAACTGATGATTCCCTTGAAATATTGCTATTTTCCCTTTTGTAAGCTGATTAAATATAATAGCTATTGCCAACCATGTAAAATGGATGGTATATTTATCACTTCCAAAAGTCCAAACACTTAGAGGCTTAGAAAAACACACCACTAAAAACGCTCCCAAAACTCCGGTAATCCAAATAACCTTATTTAAAACCGATATAAAGTCCGAGATTTCACAACTTTCAGCATTTGAATTTAATTCAGATAATTCCTTAACAGCACTTGTATCTAAACCAACTTTTGTTACATCTACTATCAGTCTAATAGATGAATTAAACAAACCTAAAACCCCCAAACCATTAGCGCCTATTAAAACAGCTACTATCTTTGTTTTTATAACAGATAACAAAATATTATAAACTTGAACGCCACCAAATAATGTTGTAGCTTTTAATATTTGTTTATATGAGTTTTTATTTTCGTTCAAAAAACTATTTATAATTAGAAATAACTGCAACTATTTTCTCTACTTCTTGAGTTTCTAATAATTGATTTATTGGTAAACTCAATACCTCTTTATGAATTTTTTCTGTTATAGGATATTTTTGATTATTTAGTCCCTGATATGCTTTTTGTTTATGGGTTGGTATTGGATAATGCACAAAAGTTTCGATGCCATTTTTATATAAGTAGTCCTTAAGTTCTTCTCTTCTCCTAGATCTAACTACGAAAAGGTGAAATACGTGTTCGTTTAAGTCTTTGGAATAAGGTAATTTAACATTTTCAGAATTCATATCTTGAAAATACCGACTAGCTATTTCTCGTCTTCTATTATTATCTTCATCAAGGTAGTTTAATTTAATTCTTAAAAAGGCTGCCTGTATTTCATCTAATCTGCAATTATATCCTTTGTAATCATTTTTATATGAAGTTCCCCTTCCATAATTTCTTAATCTATATAGAACTTCTGCTAGCGCTGAATCATTTGTCGTAATAGCTCCTGCCTCTCCTAGAGCTCCTAAGTTTTTAGTTGGATAAAAGCTAAAAGCTGCCGTATTTGAAACATTTCCAGCTTTTCTTCCATCCCTATATACAGCCCCATGAGCCTGAGCTGCATCCTCAATCAACAATAAATTATATGCTTTAGAAATTTTATTCAAAGCAGCAACATCATAAAGCTTTCCATATAAATGAACTCCTAAAATAGCTTTTGTCTTTGGTGTTATAGCTTTTTCAACTTCAATAGGATTAATATTAAATGTCTCTAAATTAGGTTCAACCAAAACAGGTTTCAATCCTTTATGACTTATAGCCAATATGGATGCTATATATGTATTTGCTGGAACAATTATTTCGTCACCATCTTCCAATTTGCCTAATATTTTGTATGCTTCAAAAATAAGCTGAAGAGCATCTAAACCTGAACTAACACCTATACAATATTTTGTTCCACAATATTTAGCATATTCACTTTCAAAAGTACTCACTTCTTCTCCTAAGATATATTGACCCAAACTTAAAAAGTCTTGAAATTTCTCTTGAAATTGAGTTTCAAAGCGAGCGTTTATTTTTTGTAAATCTAAAAACTTAATCATATAAACACACCATTTAATAGCTTGTAATTTTCAGTCTTAATTCTATAAAAATCCTGAGTTATAATTCTAGCTCCAAAACCTTCCTTCCAATACTGTAATCCTCTGTTAACTTGTTTACCATCATTTTCATTTGAGGAACCAAAATCAAAATATTTTTTGTCTGAAAAAACGTTACTAATTAAATGATAGTGCAATAAATCTAAACTTCCCAGAATATTCTTTTCTATATTCCCTGAAATATACTGACAATGAGCTACATTTTTTGTTTCAAAAATTGTAGCTCCAGCAACTAAAGTGTTTTCGTAGTAAGTATTAAATTGCCTAATATTGTTAGGAAAGTATTCTTTTAACAATAAAATTTCCTCCAAACTATGAACTGGAGATACTTTATGTTTTAAGTTTAAATTTGGTATTAAAATCTCATTCCAAAATGCATCAAAACTGTTCTCTTCAATTATTCTAAGGTTATGTTTTTCACCCCTTTTAACACCCTCCATTCTATTTCTTGAAATCTTTATTACAGCTTCATTATTTATCACAGAAAGAGACTCCCTCTTTATTAGTTCTGCATCTAGCAAAAACATCATATATAGTAGTTCGTCGTTAGGGAATTGAGAATATATTGAGGGTAGCATTTTAATTTCAAAATAGATAATATTGAGACCATTTAAAAAAGATAGAATTTCTCTAAATAATTCAATAAGGATATTAAATTTGAGTTCTGGTTTAACAATTACACCTCCATAACTCAACCCTTGATGAGAGTGTAATGTATTATCAACCTTATTTGCTGGCAAAACCGTAACAAGTTTATTTTTTCTAAAAACTAATAATGAAAAATCTTCAAATCTATCCTTGTGATACTCTATAAAATTTCTATGAAATAAAAAAGTACCATTCTTAGATTTAGAAATAAATTCATTCCAGATTTGGAAGTATTCCTTTGAATATCTAATAATTTTATAGTCTCGCATAGAAATACTCTAAATGAATTGCACGATTTAGATGAAACATCTAGTTCATAAAAATAAAAATATTAAAGCAAATACTAGAGGTTTATAGTAAAACTAACTTTTTTTAGGAGGATATCCAGCCAAAACCTTTGCAACAATAGCCTTTAATTGTGCCTCTCGGTTTTCTGGAGTGGTATTAGGGTTAAAGCTAGATTCACTAACAGCTTGCCAGAATAAACCTTTGCCTTTTTCATCAACAAAATCAATACTAATTTGTCTATTTAAATTACCCTGACCAACAGGTATCCCCAAAGAAATTCCACCTCCCATATTACGTCCGGCCCCACCTAAACCAACACCCACAGTATTCCTAGGTGCTCCTTGATATTCAATACTTCTAATATCTATTAAAAAATCTGGTGTTTCAGAAATTTGGAAACCTAAGGAGTTCATTTTAGAATCTATGGCATCTAATAAGCGTTTCGCATCTAATTCACTCAAACCCGTTTTCATATCACCTTAATACTGATAAGTTTTATAATCTGTAAAATCAGTAGTTCTGTCAAAATCATAATTTACACGAATGGGCGCACAACCAACTAGGAGTAAAGCAAATAATATGAGTTTTAATGATTTCATTTGAAGCAAATTTTTCATTAAAGGTACTCAAAAAATACTGCAAATAGAAAAGCTTTAAATACTAAGGATTCAACATGTTCCACAAAGCATCTTTAAGTTGAACCATGCCTTGTTGCGCTACCGACGAAATAAACAAATAAGGAATAGGAAGTTCATTATCCAGTTCTTTTTTAAGTTCTGCTTTTAACTCATCATCCAACATGTCGCTTTTTGATATAGCAATCAGTCGTTCTTTATCAAGCATTTCTGGATTGTAACGTCTCAATTCATCCAAAAGAATATCGTATTGTTTTTTAATATCATCGGCATCTGCGGGAATTAAAAACAGTAACACAGAGTTTCGCTCTATATGGCGTAAAAAATAATGTCCTAAGCCTTTACCTTCAGCAGCACCCTCTATAATTCCAGGGATATCAGCCATAACAAAGGTTTGAAAATCTCTGTATTCAACAATACCTAAATTGGGTTTTAAAGTAGTAAATTCGTAATCGGCAATTTTAGGTTTTGCTGAGGTCATAACCGACAAAAGTGTGGATTTCCCAGCATTTGGAAACCCAACCAAGCCTACATCAGCCAATACCTTTAACTCTAAAGTAATATACTTTTCCTCAAGTGGCAAACCAGGTTGTGCATAACGAGGGGTTTGATTGGTAGCCGTTTTAAAATGCCAGTTCCCTAAACCACCCTTTCCGCCTTGAACGAGAATTTGCTCTTCCTTATCTTCTGTAATTTCTAGGAGTATATCGTTTGTTTCAGTATCTCTAACAACTGTTCCCAGAGGCACATCAACGTACACATCCTCTCCATCGGCACCCGTACTTCTACTACTGCCACCATGTTCGCCATGACCTGCTCGAAAATGCTTTTTAAATTTTAAATGAAAGAGCGTCCACATATTCGCATTACCACGAATAATCACATGGCCGCCTCGGCCACCATCACCTCCATCAGGACCACCTTTGGCAATATATTTTTCTCTATGCAAGTGCGCAGACCCCTTACCTCCGTTTCCAGACGACACATAGACCTTTACATAATCAACAAAATTCCCTTCAGTCATATTTTGAGTTTAAAGTTTTAAGTTTAAAGTTTAAAGTTTAAACTCAAGCTCTTAAAGTATAAGTTAGAGATTATCTATGACACCACTTAAACGCACGGTAATATCTTCAATGCTCCCCACACCATCAACACCAAAATACTTATTTTGGGCAGAATAGTAATCTTTTAAGATAGCTGTTTTATTGTAATATTCTTTAATTCTATTTCGAATAATAGACTCATCGGCATCGTCAGCTCTTCCGCTAGTTTTACCTCTTTCTAATAATCGTTTTACGAGTACTTCATCATCAACCTCTAAAGCAATCATGGCATTAATAGCGGAATCTTTTGTATCCATTAATTCATCCAATGCTTTTGCTTGGGCATCGGTACGTGGAAATCCATCAAAAATAAACCCATTGGCGTCAGCATTCTTTTCAACTTCAGCATTCAACATATCAATAGTTACTTGATCTGGCACCAATGCGCCTTTGTCCATATAAGACTTGGCCAACATACCCAAAGCGGTTTCATTTTTAATATTGTACCTAAAAACATCACCTGTAGAAATGTGTACGAGATTATACTTTTCTTTTAAAAATTCTGCTTGGGTTCCTTTACCTGCTCCCGGAGGACCAAATAGCACTAAGTTTGTCATATGTTGCGTTTCTTTTATTTGATATACTTCTGGTAAATCTCTTCCTAAATTATCATAATCCAATCCGTAACCAACTATAAATTTATCTGGAATTTCAATACCTACATAATGTAATTTAAAGTCTTTTTTATAAGCTTCAGGTTTGTAAAAAAGCGTTGCAATTTTAAGGGTCTTTACTTTTTCATTCTTAAAAATTCTGTACACTTCGGCCAAAGTTTTTCCCGTATCTATAATATCTTCGAGAATAATAACTGTTCTACCTGTAAGATCTTGAGTAAGGCCAATTAAACGCTGAATATCTTCTGAGGATTGTAAGCCTTCGTAAGAAGCTAGTTTAATAAAAGTAACTTCGCATGGTTTTGGATACTTTTTTACAAAGTCACTTGTTAGCATAAAAGACCCATTTAAAATACCTACAAATACTGGAATTTCATCGCCTAAATCAGCCGAAATTTCTTTGACCAATCTATCAATGGCCTTCTCAATTTGTGCTGCAGAAATAAGAGGTTTAAAAAATTTGTCGTGTAATTTTATCACCCTAAACTTGTTTTGAGCAGCAAAGATAATCAATAGATTAAGTAATACCGATTTTTTGAATTAGGATTTAGAACCTAATTTCATATTTAAGTGTATTTTTGCAACATCTTTAAACAGTTTTATTTAAAAGACATTGATGAACTTTTTTTCTTCTGATTTTAAATTGGGAATTCTTGGTGGCGGCCAACTTGGTAAAATGCTGCTTTACAATACTAGAAAATTTGATATAAACACCTCGGTGATGGATTCCAGTAATGAGGCACCTTGTAAAATTGCTTGTAATGAGTTTACACTTGGTGACTTAATGGATTACGAAGCGGTTTACAACTTTGGTAAAAAAGTAGATGTACTTACTATTGAAATTGAAAATGTAAATGTTGATGCTCTGGAAACCCTAGAGAAAGAAGGCATAAAAGTATATCCCGCCTCTAAAACTTTGAGAACTATTCAAAACAAGGCGAAACAAAAACTATTTTACGTTGATAATGATATTCCAACGGCTCCTTTCTCAAGGTTTGCTTATACCTCTGAAATAAAAGAATCTATAAATCATGGTGGTTTATCACTGCCCTTTGTTTGGAAAAGTGCCCAATTTGGATACGACGGGCAAGGTGTTAAAATTGTAAGAACCATTGCGGATTTAGATGGATTACCAAACGTAGAATGTATAGTGGAAAACTTGGTTCCTTTTAAGAATGAATTAGCGGTAATTGTTGCCCGAAATGCTTCTGGTGATATTAAAAGCTATCCAGTTGTTGAAATGGAATTTCACCCAGAAGCCAATCAAGTTGAATATGTTATTTGTCCTGCAAGAATTGATAATGCTGTGACAAATAAGGCAAAAGCAGTGGCCCTGAAAGTCTCTGAAGCTTTTAATCATGTTGGATTACTAGCTGTTGAAATGTTTCAAACTAAAGATGATCAAATTTTAGTTAACGAAGTAGCACCAAGGCCACATAATTCTGGCCACCAAACCATTGAAGCCAGTTATACGTCTCAATTTGAACAACACATAAGAGCTATTTTAAATTTACCGTTAGGAAGAACCGATAGTAAAGTAGGTGGCGTTATGGTAAATTTAGTTGGCGCTGAAGGTTTTACAGGAAATGTAGTTTATAAAAATATTGAAACCATTATGGAAATGGATGGTGTAACCCCACATATTTACGGGAAGAAGCAAACGAGACCATTCCGAAAAATGGGACATGTTACCATAGTAAATGAAGATTTAGATGAAGCCAGACGTGTGGCAGAAGCGGTAAAGAAAAGTATAAAAGTTATAAGTGAGTAAAGTGTAATAGTTGAATCGTTTATTTGTTAAGCTATATAAAACTAATAAATAAACAACTGAACAAATAAAGTATTATGAAAGTAGGTGTAATTATGGGAAGCAAGAGTGACCTCCCAGTTATGCAAGATGCCATAGACATCTTAAAAGGATTTGATATTGAAGTTGAAGTTGATATTGTTTCTGCACACAGGACTCCAGATAAACTTTTTGATTATGGCAAAAATGCGCATACACGGGGTTTATCGGTTATTATTGCTGGTGCTGGTGGTGCTGCACATTTACCTGGTATGATTGCCTCATTGTCACCACTTCCAGTTATTGGTGTTCCTGTAAAAAGCAGCAACTCTATTGATGGTTGGGATTCTGTGCTTTCTATTTTACAAATGCCAGGTGGTGTTCCTGTTGCCACTGTTGCCCTAAACGGTGCAAAAAATGCAGGTATTTTAGCGGCACAAATTATTGGCTCTGCAGATAAATGTGTGTTAGACAAAATAATTGCTTATAAAGAAGGCTTAAAAATTAAAGTAAACGAATCCGCAAAAGATTTACAATAAAAAATCCTGAGATAAACCTCAGGATTTCACTAGCTATATTAACATATAATTTTATTCGAGTTAGTCACTCTTATAACTTTCACAAACAAAAATATAAAAATTTTACTATGTATGCATAGTAAATTATAAATATTTACAATATCCTCATAAGAATGTCTTATAAAATATTACTCAATCCGTTTCAAACACCTTATAATACAGCACCTTTTTCGAAAATTAAAGAAGACTATTTTTTACCAGCCTTCAAGGAAGCTATCAATGATGCTAAAGCCGAAATTGATGCAATAGTAAGCAATACTGACGAACCATCATTTGAAAACACCATTGAAGCCCTTGATTTTTCTGGCGAAAAATTAGATAGAATTTCAAGTATATTTTTCAATTTAAACTCTGCAGAAACTAATGAAACTATTCAAAAAATAGCTCACGAAGTATCTCCGCTTCTTTCTGAATTTAGTAATGATATTACTTTAAACAAAGATTTGTTTGAACGTGTAAAAGCAGTTTATGATAAAAAAGATGATTTAAAATTAACCACTGAACAACAAACATTACTTGATAAAAAATATAAAAGCTTCTCAAGAAATGGTGCTAACCTACCAGAGGATAAAAAAGAACAGCTCAGAGAAATTGACAAAAAATTAAGTCAGCTGAAACTTAAATTTGGTGAAAATGTTTTAGCCGAAACCAATAAGTTTGAAATGCTCATTACAGAAAAAGAGAATTTATGTGGTTTACCTGAAGGCACTATTGAAGCAGCTAGACAACTGGCTGAATCAAAAGAAAAAGAAGGTTGGTTATTCACCTTAGATTACCCTAGTTATATTCCGTTTGTAACGTATGCTCACAATAGGGAGTTAAGACAAAAAATGTCTCTAGCCTTTGGAAGCAAAGGATTTAAAAATGATGATTTAGACAATCAACAAATTGTTTTAGAGATTGTGAAACTGCGTCATGATCGTGCTAAACTTTTAGGATATAGAACACATGCTCAATTCGTTTTAGAAGAACGCATGGCAAAAACCCCCAAGAAAGTTCTCAGTTTTTTGAATGAATTATTGGAAAAGGCCAAACCTGCTGCCGAAAGAGAATTTACAAATCTTCAAAACTTTGCAAAAGAATTAAACGGTATTGAGCAACTACAGAAATGGGATGGAGCGTATTATTCTGAAAAATTAAAACAAAAACTGTTCAATCTTGATGACGAGCTATTAAAACCATATTTTAAACTTGAAAATGTTATTAATGGAGCTTTTACCATTGCTAATAAACTTTTCGATTTAAATTTCCGAGAGATTCATAATATTGACAAATATCATGAGGATATTTTAACGTATGAAGTTACCAATACAAAAGGTGAATTTATAGCTGTTTTTTATGCTGACTTCTATCCAAGACCAGGAAAAAGAAACGGTGCTTGGATGACGTCCTTCAAACCTCAGTATATCAAAAATGGTGAAAATTCAAGACCTCATATTTCAATAGTCTGTAACTTTACAAAACCTACTAAAACCAAGCCTTCTTTACTAACTTTTAATGAAGTTACGACGCTATTCCATGAGTTTGGTCATGCCCTACACGGTATGTTAGCCAATACTACCTACCCAAGTTTATCTGGAACAAGTGTTTATTGGGATTTTGTAGAATTACCAAGTCAGGTCATGGAAAATTGGTGCTATGAGAAAGATGCTTTAGAGTTATTTGCAACACATTATGAAACTGGCGAAATTATACCAATGGATTTGGTTGAAAAAATCAAAGAATCGGCTACATTTCATGAAGGGATGCAAACACTCAGACAATTAAGTTTTGGTCTATTGGATATGAGTTGGCATGCAAGTGATTCACCAGAATCAATCAAGAGCGTAAAAGAATACGAATCTAAAGCTTTTGAAAATACAAATCTATACCCTGATGTTCAAACAAATTGTATGAGTACTGCTTTTGCTCATATTTTTCAGGGAGGTTATTCTTCAGGATACTACAGCTATAAATGGGCTGAAGTATTAGATGCTGATGCTTTTGAATATTTTAAAGAAGAAGGTATTTTTGATAAACAAATTGCCAACAAATTTAAAAACCACATATTAAGTCAAGGTGGTACTGAGAACCCTATGACTTTATACAAACGTTTTAGGGGTCAAGAACCAAAACCTGAAGCTTTATTAAAACGTGCGGGGTTGCTGAAATAATGTAACACCTAATTTCGTTTAGGTGTCACTTTTTTTTATCAATTATAGAAAGATTATAAAACAATAATATTAAACTTCAATTCAAAATTACTCAAACTATTACTACCCCATTTTAAATATCTTAACCATATATACAAATGCCTGGTTAATGGTTCTGAAATACAGGCTCAAAAAGCAATTCTTCAATAATTTTTAGTATTATTTAAACAATTGAAAATATTCGATTTTTTATCTTATTTTTGGTTTTATAAAACAATTGCTAGACAATGCCCAAACACGAGATTAATCCAAACAAATGGATCGATTCATATTCTGATTATCTCTACAACTATACCATTGCTCGTATTAATGATAGAGAAGTTGCTCAGGATTTAGTTCAAGATACTTTTTTAGCGGGTCTAAAGTCAATGAAAAATTTTAAAGGTGAAGCCAGTGAACGTACTTGGCTTATATCTATTTTAAAAAGAAAAATTATTGACCATTATCGGAAAATTAATTCTAACAAAGGTAAAGCTGAGGTTAGAATTAATTATAAGGATGAAGAAAGCGAAGGCGATTGGCTAGAAGAACGTGTTGCAGACCCCTTTGATAAAACTGCAGAAGACACCATGCAAAACAGTGAATTGGGAAATGCTATATACAATTGTTTAAGCAAACTTCCTTTAAAGCAAGCCGACGTTTTTAAAATGAAAACCATACAAGGTATTGAAACCGAAGTTATTTGTAATGAACTAAATATTACAGCGTCTAATCTTTGGGTAATTATCCATAGAGCGCGCACCGCCATGGCAGATTGCCTAAAAGAAAATTGGTTTTAATGATGAAAAAGCAAAGTTTTTTATTTGTTAGCTGTGATGAAGCACAACATATTTGTGACAAAGCGCAATATGATGAAGCTAGCTCATGGGAAAAATTTAAGTTAAATATAAGACTCTCCTACTGCAAAATTACCAGAGCTTACTACAAAAGTAATGCTATGCTAACAAAGAGGATAAAAGAATCTAAAGTGGAATGTTTAGACAGCACCAGTAAAAAAAATATGAAAAAAGAGCTTGATAAAGCTATTAAAGAACAAGCAAATTAAATAAACAAGTGCATCAATAGCAGCCATAATAGTGGTAATCCTTCTACCCAAAAAGAGCTGTAATATTTTCCCTGATTCGTTTCAGAAAATTTAATTGCTACCCAAGTTAAAAATGCCATAACCGTAATTATTAATAGCTGAGAAAATTTAAATTCAGTTTTTAAAAGCTCTAAAGCTATTAAGAGAAATAATAAGAGTGCACCAATAATCTTAGTAAGAGGCACTCCTATTTTCTGTGGAATAGTTGATAGTTTTAAATTATCAAACCTTAAATCTCTAATTTCAAAAGGCAGCATTAATACAACAACATAAATGTAGCGTTGAAAACCTGTTATAAAAACATCTGCAGATAATTGATAAGCGTCATTAATTAGAGGTATAAAAACAGTAACCCCAGTCCACACAAAAGCAATAAGGTAGATTTTAAGTCCACCTATACTTCGTAAATTTTGTTGCTTATCTACAAAAAAACGTTTTGGTAAAAACGGAATGGCATAAAAAAAGGTTACTGCTCCAAAACCTAAGGTATATAATAAAGTGTTTACAGGTAATTTAACAGCATAATAAACCATCAATAAAAAGCAAAAAAAAGAAAAAACCTGAATGGCTTTTAACCAATTTGCTAAACGTCTGTGATGAAATTTTGCTAATCCGAAGTACTTCACAAAATTATACCCTGTTACAGAGGCAAAAAAAATAAAACACATAAGTATTTTATCTATGGGAACTTGAAATTCCAAAAAGGTAGTCCAAGTTAATGCACAAACAGCCAAAGCCACATGAATGCTGCTATTAATATAAAAATTAAGTAGTTGTTTGATTGCCCCCATCAAACAAAAATAAATAAACTGTTAATAACGTTCTCAAATGGTTAAAAACTTTCCTTTTTTAGAAATAAGCAACATTAAATAATGCGTATTTTTGCAAATTGTATAACAATTTGCAACTAAATGAACACAAACGCTTTTGCTTTACGTCATATTGGCCCTAATGAAAATGATCAAAAACAAATGTTGGAGACTTTAGGTCTTGAGTCATTAGATCAATTAATAAATGAAACCATACCCGCAGATATCCGTTTAAAAAACGGATTGAATTTAGAAGAGCCAATGACAGAACATGAATATTTACTTCATATTCATGATTTATCAAAAAGAAATAAAGCTTATAAGACATACATTGGTTTAGGGTATCACCCAACAGTTATGCCCGCAGTTATTCAAAGGAACATACTAGAAAGTCCTGGTTGGTATACAGCTTATACTCCGTATCAAGCAGAAATTGCACAAGGGCGCTTAGAAGCGCTTTTGAATTACCAAACCATGATTACAGAGTTGACTGGAATGGAAATTGCAAACGCTTCCCTTCTAGATGAAAGTACAGCTGCAGCAGAGGCTATGAGTTTACTATTTGCTGTACGTGAACGTGATCAAAAGAAAGCAGGTGTCAACAAATTTTTTGTTTCCGATAATATTTTACCACAAACATTATCTCTTCTAGAGACCAGAGCAACCCCGATAGGTATTGAATTGGTAGTTGGCAACGAAAAAAGTTTTGATTTCTCATCAGAATTCTTTGGGGCTATTTTGCAATACCCTGGAAGAGATGGTCAAATAACTAACATAAAATCTTTTATTGAAAATGCCAAAGAAGCACTAATTAAAGTTGCTGTAGCTGCTGATATTTTAAGTTTAGTAAAACTTGAAGCTCCAGGTAATTTTGGTGCTGATGTAGTTGTTGGCACTACGCAGCGTTTTGGAATTCCTATGGGATATGGAGGTCCGCACGCGGCTTATTTTGCTACAAAAGAGGCTTATAAAAGGGAAATTCCAGGGCGAATTATTGGGGTTACAAAAGATGCCAATGGTAATAGGGCGCTTCGAATGGCCCTACAAACCAGAGAGCAACATATTAAAAGAGACCGTGCAACCTCCAACATCTGTACTGCTCAGGTCTTACTGGCAGTTATGGCAGGCATGTATGCCGTTTATCACGGTCCAAAGGGATTAAAATTCATTGCTAACAAAGTTCATAATAAAGCTTCAAAATTAGCCGAAGTTTTAGAAAGTTTTGGTTATAAACAAGTAAACATATCGTTTTTTGATACACTTCAAATAAAAACCAAAGCCAGAAAAATAAAAAAAGTAGCAACTAAAAAGAAAGTTAATCTTTGCTACCCAGATAAAGACACGGTTACAGTTTCAATTAATGAAACCACATCCATCAGAGATCTCAATTATTTAATTTCAGTTTTTGCAGAAGCAGCCAACAAAGAAACTATAATTCTTTCTGAAGTATCTCCAGCAGATAATATTGAAGAATCCGTTAAAAGAACTTCACCTTTTTTAGAACTTGATGTGTTTAATCAACATCACTCTGAAACACAATTGATGCGCTATATTAAATCTTTAGAACGTAAAGATTTATCGCTTAACCATTCCATGATTTCTTTAGGGTCTTGTACCATGAAATTAAATGCAGCCTCTGAAATGCTGCCACTAAGTTGGTTTAAATGGGGGAACATCCATCCGTTTGCGCCTAAAAAACAAGCTAGAGGCTACAGAAAAGTTTTAAAAACTTTAGAAAATCAATTAACCGAAATCACAGGTTTTGCAGCCACATCACTTCAACCAAACTCTGGTGCTCAGGGAGAGTTTGCTGGTTTAATGGTAATTAAGGCGTATCATGAATCTCGTGGTGAAGCCCATAGGAATATTTGTTTAATTCCTTCGTCTGCTCATGGTACTAATCCTGCAAGTGCTATTATGGCAGGCATGAAAGTAGTTGTGACAAAATCTACTGACGAGGGTAATATTGACGTGAATGATTTACGTGAAAAAGCTATTCAACACAAGGATGATTTAGCAGCATTAATGGTTACTTATCCATCGACCCACGGAGTTTTTGAATCGAACATAAAAGAAATCACCAAAATTATTCATGATAATGGCGGACAGGTATATATGGATGGAGCCAACATGAATGCGCAGGTTGGTTTAACCAATCCTGGAAATATTGGTGCCGATGTATGTCATTTAAACCTTCATAAAACATTTGCTATTCCACACGGTGGTGGTGGACCAGGAGTTGGACCCATTTGTGTTGCTAAACAATTAGCGCCTTTCCTTCCGGGCAACCCCCTTTTTAAAACTGGAGGTGATAAAGCAATCACAGCTATTTCTGCAGCACCATTTGGTTCTGCTTTGGCATGTTTAATTTCATACGGCTATATAAAAATGTTAGGTACTGAAGGACTCACAGAATCTACCAAAGTAGCTATCCTTAACGCTAATTATATTAAACATAGGCTTGATGGGCACTACAATACACTATACTCTGGAGAACGAGGTAGAGCCGCTCACGAAATGATTGTAGACTGCCGTCCGTTTAAGGCTAATGGGATTGAAGTGACTGATATTGCTAAACGTTTAATGGATTATGGGTTTCATGCGCCAACGGTTTCATTCCCAGTAGCCGGTACTTTAATGATTGAACCAACCGAAAGTGAAAGTAAAGAGGAAATAGATAGGTTCTGTGATGCTATGATTTCCATAAAGAATGAAATAGAACAACTTTCAAACCAGGACAACAACAATGTTTTGAAAAATGCGCCTCATACCCTAGAAATGATTACTTCTGATGAATGGGACTACCCGTATTCTAGAGAATTTGCAGCATTTCCTTTGGAATACCTTAGAAGCAATAAATTTTGGCCTAGTGTAAGACGTGTTGATGACGCTTATGGAGACAGGAACTTAATATGCTCCTGCGCTCCAATTGAAGAATATGTTGAAGCATAATTTAGGTTGTTGAACATCGTAATGAATAACACTTTAAAACTGAGTTTTTTATTAATGCCAGTATCTTAGCTTTCAAATTTAAAAATTAATAGCAAAACACCGTTCTATGAATATCAAGATTACAGGCTCTGGAAGCTTTATACCTGACACCATTGAGACAAATGAAAGTTTTCATAATCATGAATTTTTAAATACTGATGGTTCTAGTATAAATACTCCTAACGAAGTCATCGTAGAAAAGTTTGAGGCTATCACAGGTATTGCTGAACGTCGTTACGCTAAGCCTCATCACAATTCTTCTGATCTTGGTTTTTTTGCTGCTGAAAAAGCCATTGAAGATGCTAAAATAGACCCCGAAACTATTGATTATATAATAGTTGCACACAATTTTGGAGATGTAAAAAACAACACTATCCAAAGTGATATGTTGCCTTCTTTAGCATCTCGTATCAAGCATAGTCTCCGAATTAAGAATCCTAAATGTGTGGCTTATGATATTCTATTTGGATGCCCAGGTTGGGTTGAAGGTGTAATTCAAGCTAAAGCTTTTATCAAGTCTGGTATGGCTAAACGTTGTTTGGTTATAGGCACAGAAACCTTATCCAGAGTTGTAGACAAATACGATAGAGATTCTATGATTTTTTCTGATGGCGCTGGTGCTACTATTGTGGAAGCAACCGATGAAGACGGTGGTATTTTAGCTCATGAAACAGCGAGCTTCACATACGACGAAGCATATTATCTCTACTTTGGAAATTCCAATAATCAAGATCTATGTAAAGATACGCGATACATTAAAATGGATGGCAGAAAAATATATGAATTTGCCTTATTGAATGTTCCAAAAGCAATGAAAACCTGTTTAGATAATAGTGGTTATGGTATTAAAGATGTCAAAAAGATTTTTATCCATCAAGCCAATGAAAAAATGGACGAGGCCATTTTAAAGCGTTTTTATAGACTTTATAAAACCCTTATTCCTGAGCACATCATGCCTATGAGTATTCAAACTTTGGGAAACAGTTCTGTAGCTACGGTTCCAACACTTTTTGATTTGGTAAAAAATAATAAAATGGAAAACCATAGCTTAACCAAAGGTGATGTTGTTATATTTGCTAGTGTGGGTGCTGGTATGCACATCAATGCTATTGTTTACAAATATTAATATCATTAATGTACGAGCAATCATATCCTAACAAACGCTTTAAGCACACTATTTCATTTTTAAAAAAACATATTTCAAAATCTGAAAGCATTTTAGATTTAGGGGTAGAAAATCCGTTTTCTAAAATCATGATAGAACACGGCTATGCTGTTGAAAACACTAAGGGCGAAGATTTAGACGAAAATCAATCTACTATAATAAACTCAAAAGCTGACGTTGTAACTGCCTTTGAAATTTTTGAACACTTACTCAATCCATATACTGTTCTGAAAGAAATAAAGACTAACAAATTGGTAGCCAGTGTGCCTCTTAAATTATGGTTTTCTTCAGCCTATAGAAGTAAAACTGATACATGGGACAGACATTATCATGAATTTGAAGATTGGCAATTTGATTGGTTGTTAGAAAAAACTGGGTGGCAGATTATAGATTCTAAAAAATGGTCCAACCCAACCAAAAAAATTGGTATTAGGCCAATTTTAAGATGGTTTACTCCAAGATACTATATTGTTTATGCTGAAAGAGTATAAAACATATTAGTTAACAAATGTTTTTTCATATTATTAACTTCAAAACATTATTGAGTTTTATAAATAATTTAGAAGTCTATTGCAAAGGTATTTTAATGCCTGTAATGTAATAATCGGGGTTATCGGTTCCAAAAGCCATGTATAGATAAAGTGTATTATTACGAATAATAGGTGATACAAAACCTCCTAAATGATCCCATGCCCAATTATAATTTGGATATTTTTTATGCAATTGAACAGGGTTTATTATTAGAGGACTTCTAGGATCATGTTTCCATAAACTTTCATGCCATCTCATAAGCCCATATTCTCTATTGTTAGAAGTTAAATAATTAGAGCTTACCTCCTCGCCTCCAAGAATTATATATAATTCTGAATTAAACTTAATATAACATGCATCATCAGCTTTTCCCTCCAAATAACCAGCGCTTTCAGATCCTCTGTGTACCAATTTAGAAGATACTATAGTTTTGTTTGATTCTAAAGCACTAAATAAATCCGAAAAAACCAATTCATAAATCTCTCTATCAATGAAGCTAGAGTTTCTTCTATGAAGCAGTAACCTGTATTGATTATTAAACTTTGTAAGCGCTAAAGGGAAACTGTTTTGATTTTCTCCATACCACCCTGGAATCATAATTTCCTTAGGTTGTTGCAAAATATTTAAACCCTCATCTATAATCATATAAGCAGATGTATAACTACCATTTGGTTGCTCAACTCCTAGTAAAACTAACAACCTTCCATCGTCCAATTTAAACGGATTATCAACTGAAAATACATTACCACTAGGTTTTGCAAACGATATCGTTTCAGTTCCTAATAACTTTTCATTTTTAAAATCCCAGTCTTCCAAATTAGAACTCATGGCGTAATAAATACTTCTTTTTTGATGACTACCAAAAACAACGGGAGTAAGTAGAACGTATGTTCCATTAGCTTTTTCTATTAAACCACCTGATTGAATATAATTAAAATTACCCTCATCTACTTGGGTTGGATAGGGACTAAATAACGGACTATCATTTATTATTTTGTAATTCACAAAAGGATTAAAAAACTCTAATCTTGCCCCAACTTTAGAATTAAAGGATCCAGAATACCTTTGCCCTAGATTAACCCAACCATTATTAACATCTACACTTTTAACCTCAACAACTGCAGTAGCTTCTCTGCCCTGAGTAACAAACCAAGATTGATCATTAGAGGCCTTTACAAGTAAATTTTCTATATGCTCGTAATTTGTTTTTATTCTATTATTACCTATGTCATATTCAGTTATCTCAATTGGTTCTTGCCTTTCAATATTATTGTATAAATCAGAAATTAAAGCATTATGGAAAAAACTATTTAAACTTCCTTCAGAAATATTATCGTATACTAAATTAGAAGCATGATTTTCCTCCTTTTCTTCATCAATGATAACACTACCTTCTTCGTCGATAATAATTATATCTTCCGAACTACATGAAATAACAAAAAAACTGATTAGTACTAGGGAAAGTCTCTTTATAATTGAGGTCACTTTAGATTTATTTGCAACGAAAGTAATACTTTTGACTAATTCTTTTACTTTAAAAAAAAATTAATTGAAATTCTACATTGTTATACCTGCTCATAATGAAGAAAGTTCTATTGGTCTTACCTTAGATTCTTTAGTCAATCAAACTCTAATACCAAAACAAGTTGTTGTAGTTAATGATAATTCAACCGATAGCACACAAGATATTGTTGAAAGTTATTCATTTAAACATGATTTCATTAAACTGGTTCATTCAAAATCATCCAATGATCATTTACCTGGAGCTAAAATCATCAATGCTTTTTATTGTGGTTATAACATTTTAGATGATAATTATGATATTATCTGTAAGTTTGATGCAGACTTGGTTTTTCCAGATAACTACCTTGAAAAGTTAGCGTGTCATTTTGAAGAAAATGAACGTCTTGGTATGGCTTCTGGGTTTTGTTATATAGAGAAAAATGGCCATTGGATTTTAGAAAACCTAACCAGAAAAGACCATATTCGTGGTGCTTTAAAAGCTTACAGAAAACAGTGCTTTTTAGATATTGGTAATTTAAAGCCATCTATGGGTTGGGATACCGTTGACGAACTACTAGCTAAATATTATGGCTGGGAAATTTTAACCGATGACTCTTTGCAAGTGAAACATTTAAAACCAACAGGTGTATCTTATAATAAAGCTTCTAAATATTTACAAGGAGAAGCCATGTATAAAATGCGTTATGGTTTTATGATCACCTTAATTTCTGCTATAAAATTGGCCTTTAAAAAAGGAAACTTTAAATTGTTTATAAATTATATGCGTGGCTTTTTTAAAGCAAAAAAAGAAAAACCTGAACAGTTAGTCACCAAAGAACAAGGCAAATTTATAAGACAATTGCGCTGGAAAGGCATGTTAAATAAATTTAGTTAAAACTCCAACCTTTATAACTACTAGAAGCTTCCAATCTGTTTTCAATAGTATCATCCAGTTGTGGAAAAAAATCTATTCCTGTTAAATTTTCAAGGTCGTCAACCGAAACCACAAAATCATATAATGGTTTGTCGGAATCTTCATGAGGTATTAAAAAAGCAATCATTTTAGGTAATACCTTATTGTTATCAATGAGTACTTTATAAAACTGATTGGGGACAGACACAGCATCTTGTCCAATAGTTTCCATTTCACCATTTAAAATTCCACCTGTTACCACAAAAACCCCTTCATACTTATTCGCCCAATACCGTATTTTTTGCTCTAATCTGTTCCATATCCCTGAATTGAAATCATGCTTTTGTGGACTAATATTACTCGTTAAAAAAGTTTCATCATGGGCTTCTCTACTATAGCTACGGTCTCCTGCAGGACATAAATGTCCGCGGTCATATCCTGAATTTTTATAACTGCGCCAATGAGCCGCCCCTGTTTTCACGGCTTTATCAATTTCAAAATAAGGTCTCTTAAATTTTCTAGTAGACAAATGAGACTTTTTTAACTCATAAGCCACCCATTCAGCTTGTTCGTGGTCTTCATCATAGGACAACGAATAACTGCTGTGATGAATAATTTGACCTGTTGTACTGGTTGGTAAAAAATAGGTATTCGTATCAACTTTTGGCTTTACACCTAAAGATTGGATATCAGCGCGCTCTTTCTCTTCCAAAAAATACTCATATCCTAAAACACCTAAAAGAATAAATATTGCCAGTATTGAAAACACCTTTTCTCTACTCATACTATTTTAAAACAAAACCTAATGGTTTACCTGTGGCTCCATTAGGAAAACTAATACCTAGAAGGGCAGATATGGTTGGAGCAATATCTGGAATAACCGTTTTTTGGAATGTTTCTCCCTTTTTTATTCCATTACCAAAGAACAATAAAGGTACGTGAGTATCATAATTTAAACCACTACCATGGGTTGACCCCGTCTTTGGATAGGATATAAATGCTGGATCTTCAATGACTAAAACATCACCCGATCTTTTTTGATTATAACCATTTTGCAACAAGGCTTCTATACCATTTGTAAAAAAAGTAGTACTTAAAGTGGTTGCAGAATACGCTTTGTAAACATGCTCATAACCAATAATTTCATTTACAATGGCTTGTTGAACCTCAGTTAAATCTAAACCTAAAATTTTTAATTTATCTCTGTTTAAAAATATTTGATTATTGCTTATATTTTCGATTAAATCATTAGACTTGAATCTATCCAACACAAAAGCGCTTAGTTTTTTTCTTGTCTCATCAAAATTCAAATATCCAGCGGGTATTTTTTCAGATTTTAGATACAAAGGAACATCTATAGCACCATGATCAGCCGTTAGAAAGACCGTGTAGTTCCCTTTTCCAACTTCTGCATCAAGTTCATTAAAAAAACGTTCTAAATCTTTATCTAAGCGCAGATAGGTATCTTGTATTTCTTTGGAGTTTACTCCAAAATTATGACCTACGTAATCAGTACTTGAAAAACTCACCGTTAAAACATCAGTATAATCATCTTTTCCTAAACCTTCACCTTTTAAAGCTACAATTGCAAAATCTGCCACAATACTATTACCATAAGGCGTGTTTTTAATAATGTCGAAACCAGCATTTTGAGTACTCAATTTTTTTAAATCATACGGAAATGTTGCTGTTTCTTTACCTTTAAACCCAAGTTCAAAATTATTTAAATCATTACCACTTTCACTGTAAGTAGAAATATCATATAAAGTATTCCACTCTTTTAAATAGGATTGGACTGTATTTGATTCATTAAAATCCTGCACCCATTTTGGTAATTCGTTCATGTAATAAGTACTCGTTATAAAATTACCTTCTTTCTTTCCGCGAAACCAATAAGCTGCATTTGCTGAGTGACCCGCTGGCAACACAGCACCTCTATCTTTTATTGATACACCTATACTCTTCCCTCGCATTTGGGTAAATAAGCGATTTTCATCGGCAAAAGTGGTTGTCTTCATGCGGTGTGGTGACATACGCTCGGACTCAGAACTACTCCCAACTGCCAATACACTAGTATCTCCAGCGCAGTATATCATCTTTTTGGTTTGTTTATCATACCAGTCATTGGCTATAATACCATGTGTTTTGGGAGTTGTTCCTGTGAATACAGAAGCATGTCCTGGACCTGTCTTTGTAGGTATATAATTAAAATGATTGTTTTTACAATTAAAACCTTCATTTATCATGCGCTTAAAACCTCCTTCACCATATCTATGATAGAAGCGTGTTAAATAATCATAACGCATTTGGTCTACAACAATACCTACTACCAATTTAGGTTTGTCATTTGAAACGTTAATTATTTCTACTTGAGATTCTTGTGCATTAGTCTGTGCTTTACTGACAAAACTCATGGTTAAAACCAAAAACAATAACATTACTTGCTTCATTTCAATGAATATTTATTACTTCAAAAATACTGCTTTTAAAACATCATAATTTAAAATTAAGGTTAAATACCATTAACTTTTTTTTACTTTAGCACTAAGAAATTTTTATATGCGATATCTTCATAATACTGGTCGGTATTTTTTAATGATTGCCGAAATGTTCCGCAAACCCACTAAATGGTCGGTTATGAGAACATTAATTTTAAAAGATATTGATGATTTAATAATTAGCTCCTTAGGCATTATTGCCTTCATATCCTTTTTTGTAGGAGGCGTAATAACCATTCAAACAGCTTTAAACATTGAAAATCCACTCATCCCCAGGTACCTTGTTGGTTTTGCTACAAGGCAATCCGTAATTTTAGAGTTTGCTCCAACCTTTACCTCCATTATTATGGCTGGAAAGGTAGGTTCTTTCATAACTTCCAGTATTGGAACCATGCGAGTTACGGAACAAATCGATGCCTTAGAAGTTATGGGTATTAACGCTTTAAATTATTTGGTATTTCCTAAAACCATTGCATTGATGCTATACCCATTTGCTATTGCCATTGGTATGTTTTTAGGCATTTTGGGTGGTATGGCAGCTTGTGTTTTTGGAGGGTATACCAGTTTAGAAGATTACGTTTTAGGTTTACAGACAGATTTTGATGGTTTCCACGTTACCTATTCTTTCATTAAAACGTATGTTTTTGCTTTTGTATTAGCAACCATTCCTTCTTTTTACGGGTTTTATATGAAAGGGGGCGCATTAGAGGTAGGTAAAGCAAGTACAACCGCTTTTGTTTGGACATCAGTGGTTATAATTCTATTAAATTATATTTTAACCGGAATGTTGTTAGGCTAATGATACTAGTAGAAAATTTATACAAGTCTTTTGGTAATGCTGAGGTTTTAAAAGGTATCAGCACCTCTTTTGAAAAAGGAAAGACAAACCTCATTATAGGGCAAAGTGGTTCTGGAAAAACCGTTTTTTTAAAGTGTTTATTAGGTCTTTTTCCTTATGAAAAAGGTATTATTTCTTATGATGGGAAAATATTTTCTAAATTATCTGAAGACCAAAAAAGAGATTTACGCGCAGAAATTGGTATGGTATTTCAAGGCAGTGCTCTATTTGATTCTATGACCATTGTAGAAAATGTAATGTTCCCTCTAAAAATGTTTACTAAAATGAGTAAAAGCGAAATGGAGGATAGAGCCGATTTTGTTTTAAAAAGAGTAAACCTGCCGGATGCTCATAACAAAATGCCAAGTGAGGCATCAGGTGGTATGCAAAAACGTGTAGCCATTGCGCGAGCCATAGTAAATAACCCTAAATACTTATTCTGTGATGAACCTAACTCTGGTTTAGACCCCAAAACAGCTATTGTCATAGATAATTTAATTCAGGAAATAACCGATGAATATCAAATGGTAACAGTTATTAACTCTCATGACATGAACTCTGTTATGGAAATTGGAGAAAAAATTGTTTTTTTAAGACATGGCATAAAAGAATGGCAAGGTTCTAAAGACACTATTTTTAAAACCGATAATAAAGCCGTTACAGATTTTGTTTACTCATCTAATCTGTTTAAAAAAGTACGCCAAATGTACTTAGAAGAAAACGAGTAGCACTAGCAGTTCTATTTTTATAATGTTGAAGTGAATAAAACATTAATTTATTCGCTTTACAACTAATTTTTCTAAATTTAATTTTTGCTTAAACCAATTTTCTAATTTTTCTCTTTCGGATTTTCTAGTAGCTTCATTCGTTAATGAATCTATCCATTTAACTTCAAAAACAGAAATAGTGTCCATTTGAGCGAAGTTTGACCGAATGAGATTTGAATAGGCAATATTTTCAACATTTTGGTAATTTATTTTTACCTCTTTGGTTAGCTCTTCAAAGGCTATATAATTTTTCTCTAGTTTTGACAGCTGTCGTACTTTATCTTCAAGAAAGGTAATTTTTTGGTTTTGCGAAAGAATATCGAGAGAATCCCTATAACGTAACTCCTTCATATACTTGAAGTTATCCATACCTTTACGTGTACTTTGGTTAAAGATAAGTTGTGTTGAATTCTTTTCTAAGGCCGGATAATTAGATATTCTATTTTTTAATATAGAAATAGTGGTTTCAGGTATTTCATCAAGTCCAAAAGAGTTAAACTCTATTTTACTCCTACCCTCTCCATCATAAACATAAGAGGCATTGTTCCTAATGTACTCTGCATGCGGCAACCCTTCTAATTCGTTTTTAATAAACAAGTTGGCATCTCTATTAAAATTACTCTCATTATAAACATTAAAAAAAGTAAAGCCTGCAGGAATCATAACCAAAATAGCTAATAAAGAAGCTAATTGCCCAATACGCTTTCTTTTCTTAGAATTAACATATTTTAGCATTGGAAACCGCAATAATTTTAGTACCAAAAATGTTGCTAAAGCAATAAAAATTGTGTTGATGGTAAATAAATACATGGCTCCCAAAAAGTATTCAAAATTACCTTTTGCTAACCCATATCCTGCAGTACAAAGTGGTGGCATTAATGCCGTAGCAATGGCCACACCAAAAATAACCGAGGCTATTGTTCCCTTTTTAGTACGTGCAATTATAAGCGCTAAACCACCAAAAAAGGCAATTAAAACATCTCTAATATCTGGTTTAACTCTTCCTAAAAGTTCTGAAGTGTCTTCACTTAAAGGAAAAAATTTAAAAAACAAAAATGCTGTTAATAAACTCAGCACAATCATTGTGGCTAAGTTTATAATAGATTTTTTAAGTGTGTCTACATCATTAATTGCAATGGATAATCCAACTCCTAAAATAGGGCCCATTAGCGGTGAGATTAACATGGCACCAATTACCACTGCTGTTGAATTTGCATTTAAACCCACTGAAGCTACAAAAATAGAACAAATTAAAATCCAAGCTGTGGCACCTTTAAAAGGAATATCTCCTTTTATGGCCAGTATAGTAGCATCTCTATCGGTATCTTCCCTAAAATCAAGGAGTTCACTTAAAAACTTTGTGACACTTGCATATAAACCACGTGCTTCTTTTTTTACTGCTTCTTTGCTTTGAGATACCTGATCTTTTCCTGAAGCCTCTTCATCACTGAAGTTAAATTTATTTTCTTCCATAAAGATATTGGATTAACTTGCACACACCAATATAAGTATAATTTTTTGTAATAAATTACATTTAAATTTATCCAAACTTATTTTTTACTTGCTGCTGAACCTGTTTAATTCCTTGTTCTTTACTCTTTGGGTAAATAAGTAGAGTATTATCGTGGTCAACAATAATATAATCATTTAATCCATCAACAACCACAACTTTGTTTTTTGATGTTCTAATAATATTACCTTCGGCATTTTCAGCCAAACATTGAGCATTCAAAACTATATTTTTATGATTTTCATTGGATAGCTTATCATACAAACTTCCCCAAGTGCCAAGATCATTCCAGTCAAATTCTGCTCCAATGACCCAAACATTGTCAGATTTTTCCATTATGGCATAATCTACCGAAATATTTTCTGCCTTCGGATAGTTCTCTGCTATAAAACTACCTTCATTTTCTGTATTATATGCTTGAATTCCAGACTCAAAAAGCGCATATAATTCAGGTTGATTATTTTTAAATGCCTTAATGACCGTTGCAGCACTCCACATAAAAATGCCCGCATTCCATAAAAAATTTCCTTGAGCTAAAAATTGTTTAGCAGTTTCGTAATCAGGTTTTTCCCTAAACTGGTTTACAGACTTAATTTCCTCTGAAGATGTTTTATCGAACTCAATATATCCATAACCGGTATTAGGAAAGGTTGGTTTTATTCCAAGTGTCATTAAGGCATCATTATTTGAGCAATAATCAAATGCTGTTTGTACGTTTTTTGCAAAGGTAGCTTCGTCTTCAATCCAATGATCACTTGGCGCTACTATCATAACCGCATTGGGGTTTTCCTTTTGAATTTTTAAAGCAGCATACAAAATACAAGGAGCTGTATTTCTCATGGCTGGTTCTAAAACCACTTGACGTTGTGCTACTTCTGGCAACTGTTCTAATACCAAATTATTATAGCGCTCATTGGTTAAAATGAAAATATTCTCTTTTGGGATTATATGCGATAACCTCTGAAATGTTTTTTGAATTAAGGTATCTCCCGTACCTAACATATCATGAAACTGCTTTGGAAAATCTTGGGTGCTTACCGGCCAAAATCTAGAGCCCACGCCTCCTGCCATTAAAATGGCGTAATAGTTTTTATTCATCTTTTAATATTTCTACTTCTACATTAGGGTTAAAAAGGTATAATTTGCCTGTTTTTATTTCCAAGCATTCAAACCGTTTTACCCGCTTTTTACCTTGCTTAAATATTTTTCCGTTGTAAAGTTTAAATAAACTACCAAACGGAACTTCGAAAATATAAGTTTTATTATTGGGTTTATCAAATTGTTTTAATGCTAATGCTAAATTAACATCGGTATCACTACTAGCTTTGGGATTCTTAAAATGATTAGCTAACAAAGGCAGTAAATTATTTGGAAAAACCTCAGGGTTAATAAATGGTAACATTAAATGCTGAAAGGTACGCCTCCACTCCATACCATGCGGTTTAATTAACCTTCCATAAGTTTTATAAGCCTCAAAATGCGCTATTTCATGGATTAGGGTTATTAAAAATCGATACTTGTTTAGGTTAGAATTGACCGTTATTTGATGTTTTCCGTTAGGTAAAGGCCTGTAATCTCCATGTCTGGTTTTACGTTCCTTTTTAATTTTTATTACCAAATTATCATGCTCTAACAATTTTAATACCTTTGCTATGGCTAGTTGCGGTATGTATTCTTGAATTTGGGTTTGCATTGATGTAAAATTACAAGAATTCAATTAAGAATAGAATATAATTTTAAAATATATTCATTAGAGCAACAAAAAGGCCTCCTCAAAATACAAGGAAGCCTTTTAGAATTAGTCACCTTAAAATTAAAGCTATGATTCGTTAAGATTAACACCTTTTCTTAGCAAGAAAACACCCATAACTGCTAACCAGATTACTTTTACATGAAACATTGGTTTATATACTTCAAAGTTATCAGGAATCAATAAAATAATCCCCATAGCTAACAACCCAAATAAAATTGTGAACCAACCTAACCATGCACTAACAATTTTCCATTTTACTAAACCAGCCCCTAATAACACCAGGCCTACTCCAGAGAAAATACGTCCAAAACGAATGAAACATGTAACATATTGATTTGTGTACAAAATACTGTTCATGAATTCTTTAATTTCAGCGACCGATTTACCAGCAGTTTGACCAACACCCCAGGCACCATAATTATAGTAATACGCATTTGCAATTGCCAAAGTAAAAGTACCTACAACCACCATACCTGCTCCTGGTAATACGAGTACCCTAAATGGTTTTTTACTTATAACCGCAACTATTGCAAACATAGCTATAGCCATTGTAACCCAGCCAAAAATATGTATGCGATACATCCAAATCCAATACCAAACATTTTCTCCAATGGCTGTAAAGTCTTCGGCTACAAAATATTCACCAACATGATGTGAAGATAATACCCAACCACCCCATAACATAAGAGCTGCAGCAATAAATGACCATGCTGTAAACTTAGTTTCAAAATCTTTTTTCATAATAAACTTATTTAAATATTTTGTAAAGTACTACACAACAATAAGTTGTAATGTAACTTTTGTTTCATAAGGGTTTATTTTTTTAATTAACTTACATCAAATTCTAGGCATGTTTAAAACATTAATTACATTTTAGATAAATAATTTTGAAGAGAAGAGAATTCATAAGTAGAGCAGGGTTAGGCACAATTTCAACTATCATTGGAGCAGAAATTGTTTACGGACTCAACTTGCCTGAAGATTATATTCCTCTGGCATTACAAGATCCAGATCCATTTAAAATGTTCAATAAACATAAAGACATGGTAGTTTTAAATGACAAGCCTTGGAATATTGAAGCACAAGCACATCTCCTAGATGACGCTGTCACTCCAAACGCTTGTATGTTTATTAGAAATAATGGGCTGATACCTAAAGATATTGATGCTAAAGCTTGGACATTAACCATTGATGGAGAGTCTGTGACCAACAAAAAAACATACTCTTTGGCAGATTTAAAAACTAAATTTAAGCAATATACCTACCAATTAACTTTAGAATGCGGTGGAAATGGTAGAAATGAGTTTAACCCGCCTGCAAAAGGAAACCAATGGAGTGTTGGTGCAGTACACTGTGCAAATTGGACTGGTGTTCGTTTAAAAGATGTTTTAGAAGATGCCGGTATAGAAAGTGACGCTGTCTATATAGGATACCATGCAGCAGATATTCATTTAAGTATGGACCCTACAAAAGAACCAATTTCAAGGGGCTGCCCAATGTCTAAGGCCCTTCAAGACGAAACACTCTTAGCGTTTAAAATGAATGGTAAAGATATTCCGATAGCTCATGGTTATCCCTTAAGACTTGTTGCTGGTGGTTGGCCTGCTTCGGTTTCAGGAAAATGGATAAATAGAATTAGCATTAGAAATAAAGTGCATGATGGTACTAAAATGACAGGAACCGCATACAGAGTACCATGTGAACCGGTTGCTCCTGGTGAAAAAGTAAAAGATGAAAATATGTGCATTATAGAATCAATGCCCGTAAAATCTTTAATTACTGACCCAAAAACTGGAGCTATTATTAATGAAGGAAATGCATTAAAAATAAGAGGTCATGCCTGGGCCGGAGAATTAGAAGTTACAAAAATGGAATACTCTATTGATTTTGGTGCTACTTGGCAAATATGCAAAATTGAAAAACCAGTAAACAGATTGGCTTGGCAACATTTTAAAGCAGAAGTTACGTTTCCAAAAAAAGGCTATTACGAAGTTTGGGCTAAAGCTACAGATTCCAATGGTGTGTCTCAACCTATGTTATTGCCTGGGTGGAACCCTAAAGGCTATTTAAATAACGCTTGCCATAGAATTGCTGTTAAAGTAAAATAGATATCTAATGTCTAAAGACGAAGATTTTAGAAAGTATATAAGAAAAGTTTACAAGCTCACGGCATTATTTTCCAGTCTATTCATAATTACAGGCGGGCTACTTGTTATATATTCAATAAGTCCCGGGTTATTTAATTTTAAAAAAGAACCTGTAACACCAGTCTATGTTGCCGTTGAAGAAGACTCTGATAAAATTGAAAATGGAATTCATGTGAGAACTGGATTAGTTGAGGCCGAAGGGCTAATGACCGTTGTTAATAACTGTACCAATTGTCATTCAGCAAAACTGGTCATTCAAAATAGGATGAATGAAGAACGGTGGAATGCCACCATTAAATGGATGCAAGAAACACAAAACCTTTGGGATTTAGGCAATAACCAAAGTATAATTGTAAATTATTTGGTAACCAATTACCCACCGCCAGAAGTTGGAAGACGTTCTAATTTAACAGATATAGATTGGTATGAGTTAAAAGATTAATTATTATAAAAATCAATAATATAAAGTAGTCATGAATAAATATTTAGACGCATTTGTCAATGCATTTACAGGTACGGTTGAATGGACATGGAAATCCATAATTTTTGAAGTTCCGTGGTATACAAATTATTTTTGGGGTCTTGTGGTTATTTCTCTTGCCGTTTGGGTGTTAGAAATAGCATTTCCTTGGAGAAAAAATCAATCTATTTTCAGAAAAGATTTTTGGTTAGATGGTTTCTATATGTTCTTTAACTTCTTCATCTTTTCTATCGTTATTAGTGGTTTCTATAAGATTTTAGGACTCTTGTTTGCCGAAATAAACATTACTGCAAAAACATTTGCCTTGTTTGATATCTCGCAATGGCCAATGTGGGGGCAACTTTTAATATTCTTTATAATTCTTGATTTTGTTCAATGGTTTACACATGTTTTACTCCATAAATACGCTTTCCTTTGGAAATTTCATAAAGTACACCACAGTGTAAAGGAAATGGGGTTTGCAGCCCATTTAAGATACCACTGGATGGAAAATGTATTGTATAAACCTCTCAAAACCTTTGGAGTTATGCTTATTGGTGGATTTGAACCAGAACAAGCCTTTATTATCCACTTTATAACCATTGCTATTGGGCATTTTAATCACTCTAATATTAAAATAACTTGGGGCCCTCTAAAATACGTCTTTAATAATCCTGTGATGCATTTGTATCACCATGCTTACACATTACCAAAAGGAAAGTATGGCGTTAATTATGGCATTAGTTTAAGCCTTTGGGATTACATATTTAAGACAAACTACATTCCTGAAGATAGTGGTACCATAGAGATTGGATTTAAAGGCGATGATAAATTTCCTAAAGACTTTATTGGTCAAAATATCTATGGATTTAAAAAAGGACAAAAGTAATTTTGAATCATTAAAAAAGATTAAAAAGCTTCCCTATTTGGAAGCTTTTTGTTTTATAATGGATATTAAATCATATCTAAAAACTTATCCATACTATCAAAGGTATAGGTAGCTAAAGTTTTTAATTCGTCTTTATAATCGTGTTCTGTATATCCAAACACATCAAACCCACCATTTATAGCAGCTTTCACTCCCGATAAGCTATCTTCAACTACCAAACAATCGTTTGTGCTAAAACCCATTGTTTGTGCTGCCCAAAGAAATACGTCTGGCTCCGGTTTCCATTTTTGGATGGTATAACAACTAAAAATATTATTACCAAAAAAGGGTAAAAGACCTGTAACTTCCAAATTAAGTTTTATTTTGTTTACAGGTCCACTGGAGGCTACACAAAATGGTACCTCTAAATTTTTAAGAACTTCTTTGATTCCTTTAATTGGCTTTACTTCATTTTCGAATTTTTCAAACGAAAGAACACGATAATCTCTCTCAAAATCATTACCTATAGGCTTCCCTAATAGATCTGAAATAATTGCCATACATGAGTTTAACGATTTGCCTTTAAAATTGATTAAAGATTCTTTAAAATCCATATTGGCTCCGAGACCGTTAGCCATATCAACCAAAACACCAATAGCAATAGATTCACTATCAATTAAAACCCCATCACAATCGAAGATGATACATTTGTATTGGCTCATAAATTACTTAAGGCGTGGAATTTGAGACTTGCAAAAGCTTTCCGTTATAATATCTATTTCCTGTAAGAGAAAAATTGAAGATATATTGTGCCATTTCAGATGCAGTAATTTGGGCCTGATAACCAGGAAAAGCTTCTTCTAACATTTCTGTTTGAACAGCACCTAAAGCCAATACATTGAATGAAATTTTAGACTCTTTGTATTCTTCCGCTAACAACTCTGTTAAGGTAATTACGGCACCCTTACTGGAACTATAGGCTGCTAAACCAGGAAACTTTAAACTACCCTGAACACCTCCCATAGAACTAATAGTAACCACATGACTTTTTGCTTCCATAAAAGGCAAACAAGTTCTAATCATTTCTGAAACACCATAAACATTAGTTGTATAAACTTGTTCAAAATCTGCCATAGTGGTTTCTGCAAAGGGTTTATTGAGTAATGCTCCAGCATTATTAATAAGAATATCAACCTTCTTGAACTTCAAATCTATAAAGGTCTCAACACGTTTATAATCTAACGGACTACTTAAATCGAAGGAAAAAGCAGTTACATTATTTAAACCTAAATTAGATATCGGTTTTTCATTTCTAGATAATGCTAGGACTTTATGACCAGCCTCTGCAAATAGTTTCACTAATTCAAAACCAATCCCTCTACTAGTCCCTGTGATGATGACGTTCTTATTACTCATTGTTCAATTTAATTTCTTTAGACACACTATTTGTCATTCCCTCTATAGCAGGAATCATACTTTTTACAAAGTTAGCCATATGTGTGTAATCCATTTTATCTGCTTCATCATCTACATGATGGTAATAGTCAAAATTTGTGAAATCAAAAGTTGAGATAGCATGTGCAGGAATTTCAAACTGTTTATAAAAAGGATAGTTATCAGATCTCATAAATAACTGATACTCTTTAGCTTTTGAAAAAAAACCAATAATTTCAGAGCCAGCATATTCATTTAACTTAGATGGAATGTTAGATTTTTTATATCCAGTAATGTAAGCCATAGTTTCTTCTTTGGCCCTAGGCACACCTATCATTTCAAAATTAATCATCGTGTAGAGATTCAAACCCTCCTTTTGCAAACGCTTTGCTAGATGATTAGAACCTTTCAGCCCCATCTCTTCAGCGTCAAACAACGTGAAAAGCATACTGCGTTTATTAGTTTTATTCTGAGCAAAATATTTTGCCCACTCCATAACTGCTACTGTACCCGAAGCATCATCGTTAGCTCCATTCGCTATACTATCTCCGTCTACTACTTTTGCAGTTCCAATATGGTCATAATGAGCCCCTAGAATTATAAATTCATTTTTTAGTTCCACATCCTGACCTTCAACAAAACCTATTATATTATATCCAACAAGCTTTTTTATATTGAAAGTATCTCTGTAGGTATTGAAATAGGGTTTAACTCCGCTATTCTTGAAGAAATTTTCAATAAAAACCGCTGCTTTTTCAAGACCTTTTGTTCCCGTACTTCTGCCCTCTAAATGATCTGAAGCCAAATACTCCATATTGAATTTCATACTAGCTTCTATAGAAGTTTCATGCTCTTCTGGACTTATACTTTGGGATATAACTGTATTATCTGAATCTATAGAACCAATATCATTTGATCGATTATATTTCTGTGCTGTGTTACAAGTGGTATATAATACTGTTAGCACTAACAATAATGTTTTATACATAACTATAAATCTTAAAAAAATAAAGATAAAAAAACCCGTTTCATTTAAAACAGCTTTAACAATTAATTATTTTCTATTTAAAGACTAACTCTAAACACTTTCTTAATTCCTTAAAAATCATTACCTTGTATAGATAAAATGCGATTAATCTCTATGAACTCTCAAGCTAGCTATATAATGGTGTTAGAAACCAGTGATTACCTGCACAGGCTAGAAGCAAATCAGTTCAATTTATTTACCCAAAAACTCCACAACGGGATTTTCAATGTATTAAATAAATTTGAAGGGCGTATTATAAGCCATAATGATAATACTTATAAAATATCTTTTAATCAAGTTACAGACGCTATTTTATGTGCCATAAAACTACAATACAATTTTAAGTATATAACTCCTAAGTTTGACCACTCTATAAGGCGCCTAAAAATTGGGATTGCCTACGAGGAAGGAAATGGAAAAGGCATCACCTTAGCCACTAGAATGTGTGAAAATATAAAAGATCAAGTTGTTATTGAAGTAAGGGTAAAAAATGTATATCAGAAAGAAAATAAAAACTCCTTTATAAATAAGGACCATTTTAGAACTTTAAAAGTTTCGGAGATTACTTTCTTAACGAGATTAATGGATTATATTGAAACCGTTTGGAATAATCCAACCTTTAGTATTGATGACTTCTATGAACCTCTTGGATATTCAAAATCACAAGTTTACAGGAAGATGATTTCTTTAACAGGAGTTCCTTTAAGTACTTTTATTAAAAATTACCGCTTAAATAAAGCGATGTATTTGATGCACTTCAGAAAGAATAAAATATCAGAAGTAGCCAAACATAGTGGTTTTATTAACCCGAGTTATTTTAGCAGATGTTTTAAAGATAGGTTTGAAATTTTACCTTCAAGGTACCTTCAACAACATTCGTTATAATTTATTTCCCCAAATTCTATCAATAAATTGCTGTCTATTTATTGTATAAAATAAATTCTAGAATAGAATTTGTACATATCTTAAATTTTAAGATACAAGATGATTATAATTAATTTAAACAAACTTTACCATGCCAAAGTACATTATTGAGAGAGAAATTCCGGGAGCTGGAAAATTAACTCAAGAGGATTTAAAGCAAATTTCACAAACTTCATGTGCCGTTTTAGAAAATTTAGGACCTAAAATTAACTGGATACATAGCTATGTGACTGGAGATAAAATTTATTGCGTTTATATTGCTCCAAACAAAGAAATGGTTCTGGAACATGCTAACCAAGGAGGGTTCCCTGCCAATTCAATAAGTGAAGTAGCTACTATTATTGATCCTGTGACTTCTGAATAAAAAGAAAGGCCTGATTAATAAATTAATCAGGCCTTTTTATAAAATATCACCCTGTATATATAATTAAACCAACATAGTTACAGGGTTTTCGATATAACCTCTTAATGTTTGCAAAAACTCAGCTCCAGTAGCTCCATCAACTGTTCTATGATCACAAGCTAAGGTTAACTTCATGGTGTTTCCAACAACCACCTGACCCTCTTTAACCACTGGCTTTTGAACAATAGAACCTACCGATAAAATTGCAGAATTAGGCTGATTGATAATAGATGTAAAATAATCTATACCAAACATTCCTAAATTAGAAACTGTGAAGGTACTACCAGACATTTCATCAGGCGTTAATTTTTTGTTTCTAGCTTTACCCGCTAATTCTTTGACCTCAGCGCCAATTTGTGGTAAGGATTGCTCGTTTGCAAAACGTACTACAGGAACAACCAATCCATCTGGAACAGCAACCGCTACCCCAATGTGTACATGATTGTTTAATCGCATTTTATCATCAAACCATTGTGAGTTTACTTGAGGATGTTGTTTTAATGCCAAAGCGCAAGCTTTGACTACAATATCATTAAATGAAATTTTGGTATCTGGAATTGAATTAAATTGTTTACGGAATTCAATAGCATTATCCATATCAAACTCCACAGCTAGATAATAGTGTGGCGCAGAAAACTTAGATTTTGTAAGTGATTTGGCAATGGCCTTACGCATTTGCGAATTAGGAACATCTTCATAATCTTCCTGACCAGCCGGCACAAACTTACCAACAGCACCTGCTCCAGAAGCAGGAACAAAATTTTCTATATCAAATTTTACAATACGTCCGTTTTCTCCAGTACCTGTAACATGGGATAAATTAATACCCCTTTCTTCAGCCATTTTCTTAGCTAAAGGTGATACAAAAACACGCTCCCCTTTGACAGGTTTCTTGGCCTTTGCCTCCTTTTTAGACTCAACTTTTGCTGCTTCTTGTACTTTTGGAGTCTCAACTTTAGGTGCTTCGGCTTTAGGTGCTTCAGCTTTGGGTGATTCAGCTGATGCAACAACTTTAAAGTTTTTTGCAACTTCAGACACATCGGTTCCTGCAGGACCAATAATAGCTAAAAGTTCATCTACTTTTGCTGATTCACCTTCTCCTAAACCTATGTGAAGTAGCGTTCCTGATTGGAACGACTCAAACTCCATAGTCGCTTTATCTGTTTCTATTTCAGCTAAAATATCACCTTCTTCAACCGTATCACCCTCTTTCTTAATCCAAAGTGCTACCGTCCCTTCTTCCATGGTATCACTTAAACGTGGCATAGTTACAACCACAACACCTTCAGGAAGTTCTTGGTTAGGAGCCTCTTCTTGTTTCTCTTCAATAACTGGAGGCGTTTCTGCTACAGGAGTTTCAGCTACCTTTTCTTCAGCTTGAGTTGCTGCTGGTGCTGAACCTCCACTTAAAAGCCCTGAAATATCTTCACCTTCTTCTCCAATAATAGCTAGAAGCTCATCTACTTTGGTAGTTTCACCTTCCTGAACACCAATATGAAGTAAAGTTCCTTCGTTAAAAGATTCAAATTCCATGGTGGCCTTATCTGTTTCAATTTCAGCTAAAATATCACCTTCTTCAACTTTATCACCAACTTTCTTTAACCAACTTGCAACGGTACCTTCTTCCATGGTATCGCTCAAACGCGGCATATTTACTACTATGGCCATAGTTTATATTTTGTGTTGTATAAATGGATAATCTTCTTGTTCGTAAACAACGTCGTACATAACATTTTTATCTGGGAATGGAGATTCTTCAGCAAATTTCTCACACTCTGCCACTTTAGCTTTAACGCGTTTATCTATTTCTTTAATTTGATCCTCAGTAGCATACTTCTTATCAAGAATGACGTCTTTTACCTGAGTGATAGGATCAATTTTCTTATATTCTTCAACCTCAGCTTTAGTTCTGTAATGCTGTGCATCACTCATAGAGTGCCCTCTGTAACGATACGTTTTCAATTCTAAGAATGATGGTCCACCTCCACTCCTAGCACGTTGAATAGCCTCATCAAAAGCTTCGGCTACTTTTACAGGGTTCATGCCATCTACTGGAGCAGAAGGCATTTCATAACCTAAACCTAATTTCCAAATTTCATCATGGTTAGCCGTACGCTCAACAGAAGTTCCCATAGCATAACCGTTATTTTCACAAACAAAAACAACTGGTAATTGCCACAACATAGCCAAGTTAAACGTTTCGTGTAATGATCCTTGTCTTGCTGCTCCATCTCCAAAACAACAGAGTGTTACAGCATCTTTTCCGTGATATTTATCACCAAAAGCGATACCTGCACCTAAAGGAATCTGACCTCCTACAATACCATGACCTCCATAAAAACGGTATTCCTTTGAAAATATATGCATAGAACCACCCAATCCTTGAGATGTTCCGGTAGCTTTCCCATACAACTCTGCCATAACACGTCTTGGGTCTTCACCCATACCAATTGGCTGTACGTGGTTACGATATGCTGTTATCATTTTGTCCTTAGTCAAATCCATAGCGTGTAAAGCACCTGCCAACACAGCTTCTTGACCGTTGTATAAATGAAGGAATCCTCTAACTTTTTGTTGTATATATACTGCTGCAAGTTTGTCCTCAAACTTTCTCCAAAACAGCATATCCTCATACCATTTTAAGTATGTCTCTTTAGTGATCTTTTGCATCTACTAATAATAGGTTTTAATTATGCGGAGTACAAAAGTAATACATTGAGTTTTATTGCAAAAACCTAATTTCGTTAAAGTAGTAAAAAATGTCAAATAAAAGGCGGCCAACCTTGAATGTTATTGATTTATTAATTTTTTTTATGTAATTGTATAATATTAAAAATTCAACTTGATTGTAAGTTGACTATAGCATGGATTTATCAAAAACTAACGGTAGTAGATTTGTTAGTGAATTAGATTTTGCCACTTTCCCTGTTTTGCCCATGAAGTAAATTTCAATAGGTGATTTTTGCTTGATCTCATATTCGGCGATAGCCTGTCTACAAGCACCACACGGGGGTATAGGGTCATTAGACTCCTTATTCTTAGAACCTGCTGAAAGTGCCATTTTCATAATTTTTGCTTTGGGAAATTGAGCCCCAGCATAGTAAATTGCTGTTCTTTCCGCACACAAACCCGAAGGGTAAGAAGCGTTCTCCTGATTATTTCCTGTTATAATTTCTCCATTGCCCAGAAGCAATGCAGCACCAACCTGAAAGTTTGAATAAGGTGCATAGGCATTAGAGCGAGCTTCAATAGCCTTTTGCATTAAGATAAAATCTTGTTCCGGTAATGCTTCCATATTTTCATAAACAAAAATGGTAGACTTTATTTTTATTTTTTTCATTAGAATATAAATTTAAGCAATAAATCAATGTCTATCATCAATTTATAAAATCACCCTAGCAAGTATGGCAAAAAATACCTTTAAACAAAAAAACTATTGCCAAAAGCAATAGTTTCTTCATGTTAGTGTATTTAAATTCTATTAATATTCTTGATATTCTCCTTCACCAATATTAAAGGTAAGAGAAAATCGCAATGTGTTTTCTAAAGGGCTTTGCACTTTTGAAGCCGAGAATAAATAAGATAAATCTATATTAACCACATTAGCCTTAAAACCAGCTCCTAAGGCTAAGAATTTTCTAGCACCTTTTTCTTCAGCCTCATTAAAATAACCCGCTCTAAAAGCAAATGAATCTTCATAAACATATTCAGCTCCTAAAGCCCAAGTAAACTCTTTTAACTCCTCACTAAATCCTCCCGGAGCATCACCAAAAGACTGGAAAATACCTGACAGAAAGCTTACGTCTTGGGATTGCCCCTTGTATATAATATTCTCTGCAACCAGATTATCTTCGCCTGGTTCATAGGTTCCGTTTCCATTTAAATCCTCAAACTCTGTCCCTAAAATCGGGGGGGTAGGTACTAACAATTTCGCTACCTCTGCAGTAACAGAAATTTTGTTGTAATCATCAAATATAAAATCAAATCCAGCACCTAATCTTAAGTTAGTAGGCTGGAAATTCTCTTGTCCACCTTCATCATACTTAAATTTTGGACCAATATTTTGAACGGCAAAACCGGCTCTCCAACGCCCATTAAAATCTGCATAAGCTTCTTCTTCACTCTGATAATATCCCGAAATATCCACTCCAAAAGTACTGGCAGGTGTAGCATCTCCATCAACACCATCCAATCTCAAATCAGACCTTAAATAGCGCATAGCTACAGACATGGCATATTGATCTGATAACCTCAATGCATATGACGCATCAATAGTAAGCTCATTCGGTCTCTGAATTAAAGGCGTCGCAAATTCATCTGGAACAAATTCAATATCTCCTAAAGAAAAATATTTTAAACTGGCTGCAAAAGCACTGCGTTCATCAATACGATTAAAATAAGTAATGTTCCCCAAAAAAATATCGTTAACCAATTTACTTAAGTAAGGTGTATAACTAACCCCTATGCCCGATTTAGTTTCAGAAAACACATATTTAGAAGAATTCCATTGTTGCGAAAATGCATCTGCTGAAGTTGCCACCCCCATATCGCCCATGGCTGCTGCCCTAGCGTCAGGGGCAATTAAAACAAAAGGAATACCTGTTGTTATCACTCTTGAATCATTTGAATTAGGTTCTATAATTGTGGTTTGGGCACCAACCTTTATAGCAAAAGCAAACGCTAATAGTAGCAATATTTTATTCTTCATATATCAAATTTATCTTAACAAATATAATTTTTATTTTATAACTCAATAGTTATTTCTTTAAGCTGTCAAATTTATCGATTACGAACGCTAACCTCATTTAAAAAGCTATAGAATTACTAGTTTTTCTATCTTTTCTACTTTCTTGTTCAATAAAGGTGAACGTACTGTTAGTTTATAAACGTAAACACCTTTTCCTATTCTATCACCAAAATCGTCTCTTCCATCCCATACCAAGTCTCTGGACAATGAACTGGTAGACTTAAAACCGCCAGAGGTTTGCCCGTTTATGGTTCTTACCAGTTTGCCAGATACAGTGAATATCTGTATAGAAACGTCCAAAGCCTCCGAACTATTGTGATTAAACCAAAATTCTGTATAATTTACAAACGGGTTAGGATAATTTAAAACATTATTTACAACTAATTCTTGATCTTGATCATGAACAACAAACTGAATTTCAGCAATGGAAGAATTATTATAAACATCCCATGCTTTTAAGGTTAAGGTGTGTAGCCCCGGTTCTAAATCTCTAAAAGGAAAACTCACTACTCCTTTTTGGTAACTATCAACTTCTGTTTGATAGTAATCATTAAGTATAATGGGGTTGGTTTCATCGCCATCAATAATGGCCACAATATCATGTCCAATACCACTAGCAGTATTTATACCATTCGAATCTTCTAATTTAGCTAATAATGTAGGTGATTCATTAGTAATTCCCCCAGACACAAAATTTTCATCGTTCATGTATAAAGTAATAATTGGCCCAATATTATCCGCTTCAGCATTTTCATTTATACCACCAATTCTTATGGTGTTATTAGTTGCTCCTGCTTGATCCTCAGTAAGCGCCTCATTTTTTGAATAGAAGCTTACCCTACCATAATCAACTGGAATACCAATATCCTTAGGAACTACAAAATCAAATTCAAAAACACCATTTGTTACTGATGCTTGTCCTCTAAAAATAACTTCTCCTAATGTTGAAAAATTAAGTTTTACAAGCTCTCCATTTAAACGGGTACCATCATTGGCTAAAGTCTCCCTATTGACAGGCTTATCATAGATAGTGGTTAAAACCGTTCCATTATAATCAGACAACAAATTACCTGAAAGATTGGTTACTTCACCTGTTAACTTCACTTTACTTAAAGCTTTCAGTGTATCAGTAGCTTGCCCAATAGGGGTGTCATTAATTCTAGTTAAACGAATATTTGGTTTTGGAAATGCCAATTTCATAGCCGGATCTCCAATAAAAAACACCAAACGTCTTTGACTAGCATTAGATATTGAAGGGTCATTTTTCACCAATCTTAGCGCTTCTGCCATGGTTGGATATTCATAATCACTAAAATTATCGTTACCACTGTAAGAAAACAGATACTGCCCAAGTATGTTATTAAATGTAATAGCAAAACTCACAAAAATCTGTCTTGTAGTTGTGATGAGTCCAATAGCTCCTGCTTGCTTATTCCAATAAGTAAACTCTCCTGCTGTCTCCCTGTAAGGATTATCAAACTTTGTAAATTCACAGGTTACCGTTACAAAACAGTTAAGCTTACAAAAATTACGAAGCCCTGTCACATCTGTTTTTGCGAAAATACGTTCTTGAGCTAGTCCATCCTCGCCTCCATGACCAAAATAATTTACAACCAAGGCACCATTATCAACCGCATTTACAAACTCATTATTTACCTGCGGATACCTATCACCTCCGGCCGAAGTTTCTTGCTGAAAAGCGTCGCTATGTATCTTCACAACATTAATGAAGGGTTTCTCCTGTGTAACCAAATTACCTACATTATCGGTAGTTTCCTGCAATATTCCTTCCCAATCTTGATCAACATCATCAGATACCACAACAAAATTATTGCGCCAGCTACCTAGAGATTCTTTAGTATAGTAAGATTCAATTTTATCCACCATCTCTTTAGCTCGTTGTGGGGTATCCGCTAATATTCTTCCCACAGCAATATCTAACCTATTGCTTGTAGACATAGTACCTTCGTTATCATCCATCATACCATAAAAGTCATCAGAAATAAATGAGCTTGTTAGATTAAAACTGCTATATGAATGCCAAGATGGAACTATATTAGTGTTATTTTGTATTCTATCTTTATAATCAAAAGAACTATCACCAAACAAACACAAGTACTTAATCCTAGTTTCAGTACTAGTGGCATTATCATAGACATACTTAACCACATTTCTGATAGCACCTACATCTTGATTACCTGTACTAAATTCGTTGTAGATTTCATCTAGTCCTAAAACTTTTACATTTAAATTATATTGTTCTCTGTTTATTTCTGCCAACCTTTCAGCTTGACTTAGCATGTTATTGGGAGATACAATAACATAATCAACCTCTTGAAAATTTCCTTGACTATCTTGAAAAATTGTTCCTTTTATATTTTGATTAGAGATGGTTGTTTTTGCATCAAATTTAGGCTCATAGTAGTCTTGAGGCGTCACTACTACATAAGTTTTTATGCTTCCTAAAGAAGATGTAAAACTAAGATTGGGGCTAGATGATTCATTGATGTAATTGGTTACATTATAAATATCGGTCACATCCCATATTTCTGAAACTCCAGAGGCATCAGTAATATTATATTGCCCAATTCCCGATGCTAGAACAACTGCTTTATTTTTAAACTGAAATTGATTCCCATGAAACCTCAATAATCTTTTAGCCTCTATAGATATATAATCTAAATAGGCCAATGCACTAGGATTTCCTTGGTTATTATAATCTAATTCCACAGTAACTGATGAAGAGTTAACATTAACATTAACATTACCATCAAAGTAGGAGTCGCTTGCTAAACTTGGCGTAGAGACACCAGACATGCTTAGTGATGTCACATTATTTCCATTTACACTTATCCCCATAGAAGATACCGTTGACGAAACTGCTGCCACATAAACCTTTAAGCTAATAGGTTCTGAAGTTACCAAATCAGGGAAATCAAATTCAAATGACTTTTTGCTATCAATATCAAACCTGTCTCCAAACCACCGTCTACCTAAAAAGGCAATATTATATTCATCTATTTCATGAAACTGGTAATCATCATAATCATTGATTTGCATATCAACTACCCCGGTAGGTTGACTAAAAGGCTCAATACGCTTACCCTGACTAGAACCTACATTAATAAAATAATAGGTCTTATCTGTATAACAATTAATGTGGGTATTACTCTCCTGGTTATACTCCTTTGGTCCTTGAGCATAGAATAAAATATAGTCATCGTTATCAAAAACCCCATCAGCTTCACCAACAAACTTGATAGCGTTCTCCATGATATCAAATGGATAGGGCTCAGAATTAGCATATGGAATCATTCGTCCACCATTACCGTATAGCTTAATGTTTCTAGGGTCTACACTATTCACATTAACACCTAAACGCTGTAAAAAAGCCTTTGATAATTTAAAAACTCCGGTGGTATCTACGTAAAAACGGTACCACTCACCAGTATTCAAAACCGAATTTGAAATAATCTTTGATGTAACAAAATCTTTCTTACTGTAAGTAACTTTTGAGCTTCCTCCAGAATTATAATTTAATTGAAACGAAGTTACTCTTTTATAATTTTCATTATCATATTTGATGATAGGAGTCAGTTGAAAAAAAGCATACTTCTTATGTCTTCCTAAAGAATTTTTTAAGCTATAACTAAGCTCATTGGGAATTGTATTCAAGTCCAAATCTCCCAATTCATTCTTTGAAATTGTTTCATAAGATATATTGCTCACGGTAGCGGAGGCTTCATTCACCGTTCCACTAATTTCCCATTGATCTGTAAACAACAAACCTTCTTCAAAACCATAACTAAAATGATTGCTGTTAAATGCAGGAATTTTAAGTTTAAAATTACCTCCAGAAATGGTTTTCATACCATCCCAAGCCAAATTGTATTGTTTTTGTTGGGAAAACCCAAACACTGAAGTCATTAAAAAAACTAATAGGTATTTCTTTTTCATTGCTAAAATAACGCCCTTGTGAATCTGTTATTATTCAAAAAAACAATAATTTTAAAAGTCGCAGTAAAAATACAATAATAATTTAGTAAAATGCGCGTTTAAACATCACAATAGAACACCAAAAAACAACAAAATCATCGATGAAATACATCAAAAATAAGATGAAATACACTTTTTTTTGGTTAAAATGTAAAAAATAGCTTGCGTTATTCGGTTTAATTCTTATATTGCAGCACCAAAATAATATTAGCTTACTTAAAGATATGGATATGAGAAAAGTAACAACTTTTAAGACTCTGTTTATTTTAGCCTTGTCTTTTGCCACATTTAGTTGTAGCAAAAAATCTTCCTCTAGTTCTAAAAATACCTCTAGAGCTACTGGATGGCAAATAAACGACAGAGAGGGTGGTTTTCAATACAATACCAGATTTGAAGAACAGGAAACTTCACCTGGATTGGTGTTTATTGAAGGTGGCACCTTTACAATGGGTAAAGTACAAGATGATGTGATGCATGATTGGAACAACACACCAAATCAGCAGCACGTACAATCCTTCTATATGGATGAAACCGAAGTTACCAATGTTATGTACTTGGAGTACTTAGACTGGATTAAACGCGTGTATCCACCTACCGATGAAAACTTTAGAGCTATTTACCATGGCGCTTTACCAGATACTCTTGTTTGGAGAAATCGTTTAGGTTTTAATGAAATTATGACCGAAAACTATTTACGTCATCCAGGTTATGCTGAGTACCCTGTGGTTGGTGTAAGTTGGATTCAAGCCGTTGAGTTTGCTAATTGGAGATCTAACCGTGTTGGTGAAATGGCTCTACAAAAAGAGGGTTATGCCAAAAGAGGTGCTCATCTAACAGATGTTTCTGCTGATGCTACATTCGATATTGACACCTATATTAATGCTCCTACGTTAACCTACGGTGGCAATGAAGAAGTCATTAATCCTGATGGCGGAAGAAATACCAGAAATGCTCAACTAGATGCTGATGGTAATCCTGTTAACATTTATGCTAAAAGAGAATCTGGAATTTTACCTTTAAAATATAGATTACCCACCGAAGCTGAATGGGAATATGCTGCTTTAGGCTTAAGTGAAGTAAGAAGCTATAACATTTATAGAGGAAGAAAAAAATATCCATGGGATGGACAATACACACGTGCTGGTAAGCGCAGAATACGCGGTGATCAATTAGCTAACTTTAAACAAGGTAAAGGTGACTATGGTGGTATTGCAGGTTGGTCTGATGACGGTGCCGATATCACTAACGCTGTTAAATCTTATGACCCTAATGATTATGGTTTGTATGATATGGCAGGTAATGTAGCTGAATGGGTGGCTGATGTTTACCGTCCAATAGTGGATGATGAATTTAACGATTTCAATTACTTTAGAGGAAACGTCTACACAAAAAACGCCATTGATGAAGATGGTACGGTTAAAATTGTAACCACTGAAGATATCGTTTATGACACGTTGTCAACTGGTAAGCTTATTGCTAGAAATTTACCTGGAGAAATATTACAAGTAAAGGTTGATGAAAATGAAACCTATTTACGTACTAACTTTGACAGAAGTAACCATATTAACTTTAGAGATGGTGACAGACGTTCTTCTAGATATTATGAAAATTTTGGAGATGACGAAGAAGAAACAAAAAGCTCTCACACCAGAAAAATGTACAACTCACCCCAGCATACAATTGAAAGAGACTCTGCTGGTAACATTATTAGAGAATACGACAAAAACAATAACAGAACGTCTTTAATTAATGATAAAGTAAGAGTTTATAAAGGAGGCTCTTGGAAAGACAGAGAATATTGGTTAGACCCAGCACAAAGACGCTACTACCCAGAAGATATGGCTACTGATTATATTGGGTTTAGATGTGCTATGTCTCGCGTAGGTTCTAAAACCAAAAGAAAACACAAGACTAAGAATTAAAACTTATCCATAATAAGAAATTAAAAAGGTCCTGACTATATAGTTAGGACTTTTTTAATACATTTAACTTGTTGTACATTTTGAAGCAAGCAAACAAATGAAAGTAATGTCAGTTCGAGTGATTTTGAGGAATGAAAAATCGTATCGAGAACTTTTTTATTACAAATTCTTAATTCTCGATACAAATTTCACTCATTTCAATCGTGAAATCCACTCGAATTGACAGAATTTAATTAAAATGTACAGCGAGTTACATTTATTTTATGAAAATAGAACAATTACATAAATTATATTTAGACTGTAATTCTGTAAGTACAGATACCAGAAAAATTAACACAGGTGATATGTTTTTTGCCTTAAAAGGGGAAAGCTTTAATGGCAATCAATATGCAGAACAAGCTATAGAAAAAGGCGCTAAATACGCTGTGGTAGATGAAGAGGATTTTGCAAACGGTACAAATGTTTTTTTAGTTAATAACGTTCTTAATACACTTCAAAAACTAGCTGCATTTCATAGAAACTATTTAAACATTCCAATTATTGCATTAACCGGTAGCAATGGTAAAACCACTACCAAAGAACTTATTAATGCTGTTTTGTCTAAAAAGTTTAAAACTACAGCTACTATGGGGAATCTAAACAATCACATAGGAGTTCCTTTAAGCCTACTTTCAATGAATACCAACACCGAAATAGGCATTGTTGAAATGGGTGCTAATCACCAAAAGGAAATTGAGTTTTTATGTCATATTGCAAAACCTGATTATGGGCTTATCACTAATTATGGTAAGGCCCATTTAGAAGGCTTTGGTGGTGTTGAGGGGGTTATTAAAGGTAAAAGTGAAATGTACAATCATCTTATAGCTCATAATAAAGTCTTGTTTATAAACGCTGAAGATGAGATTCAATTAGAGAAATCTAAAAACGCGAATAGATTTACTTTTGGAACATACAAACAGGATGTAAATATTGAAATTATAGATGCTAATCCGTTTGTAAAAATTCAATACAATAATTTACAAATAGAAAGCCAACTCATAGGTGATTATAATTTTACCAATATAGCTTATGCTATTGCAATTGGCAATTATTTTAAAGTTACCGACACCGATATACAAGCAGCCATAGAAAACTATATCCCTAGCAACAACCGCTCTCAAATTATTGACAAAGGCAACCTTAAAATTATTTTAGACGCTTACAATGCCAATCCAAGTAGCATGAAAGCTGCCTTACTTAATTTTGAAAAACAACAAGGCAATAAAATTGCAATCCTTGGGGACATGTTTGAACTTGGTGATGACGCCGAAAAAGAACATCAAAATATAGTTGATCTGGCCACTTCTTTGGATATTGACCAAGTTATTTTTATTGGAGAAAACTTTTTTAAGACTAACTTGAATACTTCTAAAGCATCAAAATTTAAGTCGTTTGATGCTTTTAAAAGTAATTTCACCAATTATAATCTAAAAAACACCACACTTTTAATTAAAGGTTCCAGAGGCATGGCCTTGGAAAGAGTACTTGATGTATTATAAAACAAAAAGTGCTGCTTCCATTTTTTTTAAAACTTTACAGCACTTTTTTTAATTCTCCCTAAGAACTAATTAATAGCAAGGTAAAGGTGCGAAATAATTATACAGCTGTCAATACTCAATTTGAGTATTTTAATATGATATGACTTTATATTCGATAAAAGCTCCTGTTTAAAGGACAAAAAACACCCTTTTACTACAAAACACGATATACCAATATCATGTTTCAGCTATCAATAATTTACTGCAGGACAGTTACAATCATATCTTGAACGCCTACAACTAAAGTTATAGCCTAATGTAAACTGATGAAACCCTCCATTAGTAAAT
>NZ_QRDX01000005.1:0-36817 GCF_003386195.1 Seonamhaeicola aphaedonensis
GGGTTATATTTTGATAAAGATTGGACCTTCTTTGAAGAGTTCCTTATTGTAGAGCGCATTTGTGAGTATCCTAAACACTATTGGTTGCCTTTTGAAGCAAACCAAACACAGTTCTATGAAGGATTCCCACAAAACCCAGGGTGGTAAAACTTGATTAAATTTGTTTTAACTAATGCAAAATACTAAAGAAATAAAAATGAAGATAAATAAATTATATAGGTTGTACACCCTTGTATGTTTCGCCATGTTGTGCTTTTCTAGCATGGTGACTGCACAATCTGCAGGTACAGAGTTGTCGGCAACCGTGGTTGATGAACAAGGAAACCCTTTAACCGGAGTTAATATTTACGGTCCTGGAGGTTCTCGAGCATCTACTAACGACAATGGACTTTTCAATATAACATTACCTAACGATGAAATCGTAGTTGTTGAGAAAAAAGGTTACGAATCGCAATTTGTTAGTTTGTCTACAATTGCAGGTAATATTACGCTAGTAAAGTCAGACTTTCTGGCTTCAGAAGATGACGAAATAAACATGGGTGTTGCCACTAGAAATAGACGTGATATGGTTGGTTCTGTGTCATCGGTAAACACTAAAGATCGTTTAACGTATGATAATACCCAGTTTGTTAGAGATTATATTGCAGGTTTAACGGTAGGGGTAAGAGGAACTGCTAATGTTAGAGGTATAGGCAATGCACTTTTTGTAATTGACGGTGTTTTTGGTCGTGACCCTAATGTGTTGAACATGGAAGAAGTGGAGCAAATAACCGTACTGAAAGATGCCAATGCTGTGGCCCTATATGGTAGCCAAGGACAAAATGGTGTTATTGTTATTAATACAAAGCGAGGTAAGATAAACAAGAAAGAGGTTAATGTGAATGTGCGTTCTGGTATTAGAACACCTTTAGCGTTACCTAATTACTTAGATGCTGCTACGTTTATGGAATTGCGTAATGAAGCTTTTCTTAATGATGGGTTAGACCTAGATGTGGTTGGGTTTCCTCAAGAACAAATCCAAAATACAAGAAGTGGTTTAAATCCTATAGAATACCCAGATGCTGATTTGTATGATTTTATTCAACCATTTATAACTACCCATAATGTTATTTCTGAATTTTCAGGTGGTAATGACAAATCACAATATTATGTGAATGTTGGGTGGCTTTATAATGAAGACTGGATTAATATAAACGAAGATATCAATGCAGGAACCAATCGTTTTAACGTGAGAGGTAATATAGATTTTAAGGTTAATGATTGGATTACCAGTAGTATTGATGGTGTAGCTATTTTAAGTTCTGATAAAAGTTCTAGATCAAACTTATTAAATGCTAACACAACATTTTTACCGTTTGATTATGCGCCTTTAATTCCTGTAAGTCTTCTCGATACAGAAAATAATCCAGACCTTGCAACGTTATTAGCTGGTGCAAACGTTTTTGATGGTAATTTATTGGGTACAGCTCAACAAATTCAAGAAAATGCTCCTGTTGCACGAGCTATAGCTGGTGGTTATCAAAACAGAGTATTTCGTGTAACACAATTCAATAATGCTATCAATTTTGATCTTTCCAGAATTACGGAAGGACTGTCTGCAAAAACCTATATAAGTTTTGATTTCTTCGATACTTATACCACATCTATAGCAAATCAATACCGTGCCTATGCAATTACGGGTTGGGAAGATGGTAAAATAACAGGGTTACAAGATTTTGGTCAAGATAGAAGAGACCTTTCTGAAAATGTAGCCTCTAATGGATTTGTAACCAGAATTGGTATGTATGCATTGGTAAATTATGACAAAACCTTTGCTAAAAATCACTCTATAAATACAACGTTTTTAGGGTATTATAATTCTGAAAAAAGAGACGGCACTGTTCAAACAGATAGAGATTCTCATTTAGGGTTTCAATTGACCTATGACTTCAAGAAAAAATTATTTGTTGATTTTTCTGGAGCTTATGCACACTCGCTTAAATTACCTGAAGGCAACAGAGGCGGTTTTTCACCAACAGTTGGATTAGGTTATATTTTAAGTGAGGAATCATTTTTAAAAGATAGTAATTTTGTAAACTACCTAAAGTTAAAGGCTTCTGGAGGAATTATTAGTTCTGATAGAGGAATTGGAGGTTATTATCTTTACGAAGAAAATTATAGAGACGGTGCTTCTTTTGGTTGGGCAGATGGTTTATACTCTAACAGAAGACAAGATATAACCCAAGGAGGTAATCCTAATTTGGGATTTGAAGAGCGTATAGACCTAAATGTAGGTTTTGAAAGTTATTTAATGAACTCACTTTGGTTAGAAGCTAATTATTTTAGAACAGAATTGGATAAACAATTAGTGTTTTTAGCCGATCAATATCCGTCTTACTACAATACATTTAGACCAAGAGATAATTTTAATGCCGATTTGTATACTGGTTTTGAATTAGGGTTGAATTTTAATAAAACATTTAATGACTTTTCAATTGGTCTGGGAGCAAACGTTTTGTATAGTCAAACGGAAGCTACAAAAAGATCAGAAACCAATGAGTTTGCTTATCAAAATAGACAAGGACTTGAATTATCTTCAATATTTGGATATGAAGATCTAGGGTTCTACACACCGTCTGATTTTACAACGGATACAGAAGGAAATCTTGTTTTAAATAGTGGATTACCTGTACCAAACTTTGCAACGGTTCAACCTGGAGACATTAGGTATGCCGATCAAAATGGTGATGACATTATAGACCAAGATGATCAAATTGCTATAGGTCAGTCAGCTAGTCCATGGACCTATGGTGTTAATCTTAATTTAAAATATAAAAGATTTAATTTGTTTGTCTTAGGGACTGGGCAAACTGGAGGAGATGCTAACAAGTTAACTGGTTTTAGCAATTACTTTAGCCCAAATGGAACCGATAAATACTCTGAAGAGGTATTAGGACGTTGGACTCCACAAACAGCTAATACAGCAACATTCCCAAGATTATCATCTGGAGATAATCAAAATAACTTTAGAACATCAACGTTCTGGTTATACGATAACAGTTTTTTCAGAATTAATCGTGCACAGTTAACGTATGAGTTTACCGATGCGCTATGTGATAAAATTGGTGTTCAAGATTTTAGTTTGAATTTACAAGGAACTAACTTAATTGAAGTAGCTGAAAACAGAAGAATCCGTCAGTTAAACGTTGGTAGTGGGCCTCAGGCTAGATCATATACGCTTGGTATAAGAATGTCATTTTAATAAAATAAAAAATTAGATATATAAAATGAAAAATTTAATAAAATATATAGTAATTATATCGGTCTTTGCGGGCATAGTTAGCTGTGATACCATCTTAGAGCCTATTGATGAAAACAGATTGGACTATGACTTTGTGAGTTCTGATCCGGCATCTGCTGAAGGTATACTATTGAATGGCTATTCTCGTTTGGTAGATCAGTTTACATTTATTGAAGCTGCAACAGATGATGCTGTAAGTAACCAAAATTCTGATAATTTTAAGCGTATGGCGACAGAGCTAAATGCTCAGTTTAACCCTGCTTCACGTTGGAATAATTTTGAAAGTGTATTATGGGTAAACAAATTTTTGGAAATTATCAATGCTGGTGAGATTGTATGGTCTCCAAACGAAGAGATAAATGAAATGTTTTATATGCGTATGGAAGGTGAGGCACTTGCTTTGAGAGGGTTACATCATTTTTACGCTTTACAGGCACATGCAGGTTTTGGTACTTCTGGGCAATTGTTAGGAGTCCCTTATTTTACTGAGTTTATAGAGTCTGATGGTAATTTTAACACACCGCGTTTGTCTTTTGAGGCAACGGTTCAAGCTATCATGGCCGATTTTGATGCGGCGCTTGCCTTATTGCCTACAGATTATTCAGATGATCCAGGGGCTGTAGATCCAATATATCAACAATATGATTTTAATAATTACCAAGTTGTTAATGGTTCTTTCTACAACTTGAGAATTTCCGGTAGAATTGTGAAAGCACTAAAAGCACGCTTAGCTCTTTTTGCAGCAAGTCCATCATTCTTGAATGATCAGTCATATTACTCTATGGCGGCCTCATTCGCAAGTGAATTGTTAAATACAATTGGAGGTGTTTCTGGTTTAGCGGCAAATGGTCTTGATTATTACAAGGCCTATGATGAAGATAATGATGCCGAAATGATTTGGAGAGGTAATATACAAGGTAGTCCAAGTGCAGGCATAGAGAGACGTATGTTTCCACCTTCTGTAAATGGTAGTGGAGAAATCAATCCTACGCAAAATTTTGTAGATGCGTTCCCTATGCAAAGCGGATTCCCAGCAACAGCAGCTAATGGTTATGACCCACAAGATCCTTATGCTGATAGAGATCCAAGATTAGCTGAGTTTGTGGTGCTTAATGGAAGCTCTTTTGGAGGAGGTAATATTAATACTGGTGTTGGAGGAGGCATTGATAGATTAGATTCTATTCCTGAGTTCTCAACTAAAACAGGTTATTATCTTAAAAAAACATTACATCCTGGAGTAAGATTGAATGATGATGGTACAGCTGTTGGTCAAAGACACTATGATGTTTATTTCAGATATACAGAATTATTCCTAATATTTGCTGAAGCGGCTAACGAAGTTGGTGGACCAGACCAGCAAATAAATGGTATGTCTGCTCGAGATGTTATTGCAGCTATAAGAGAAAGAGCTGGACTTGACCAGCCAGATAATTACCTAGCCTCTATTACATCAAAAGAAGCTATGCGTAATCTTATTAGAAATGAGCGTCGTATAGAGCTTAGTTTTGAGGGACATAGATTTTGGGATTTAAGACGATGGGGCTTATCTTTAAATGAACCAGCTGCTGGTTATTTCTTTAATGGAAGTGATTATATTAGCATTCCCTCTGTAGAGGATAGAGATTATCCTTCATTATACATGCCAATCCCTAATGATGAAGTTTTGAAGTTTCCAGAAATAGAGCAAAATGCTGGATGGTAAAAGCATAATTTAAAAGAATTAAAACATATTTAACATGAAAATAAAATTAGTTATAGTTTTCGCAATGCTTTTAAGTATTCTGGCTTGTGAAAATCAAGAATTTGCAGTTAGAGATTTTGACTCTACCTCAGTCTATTTTCCATATCAAAGACCTGCTAGAACATTAGTTCAGGGTAACTACGACTTGGGATTTAACGATAACGACAACAATGGTAGATTTGAAATTGGTGTTGTGATGTCTGGAGTTTTTGAGAATAAGAGAGATAGAAGGGTGTTTTTTGAATTAGCACCAGAATTGATAGATGCCAATTTGTTAGGTGTCGATTCTGTAAATGTTCAAGCTTTACCGTCTTCTTATTATACTATAGAACAAACAAGTCCTGTGACCATTCCTGCAGGTTCTGTAAACGGACGCATTCCTATTCAGTTAGAAGATGCCTTTTTTGATGATCCTTTAGCTTTTGCTGAAGAAGGTGAAACACATTACGTGATTCCTTTAAGAATAACAGATTATGAAGAATTAGATTCTCTATTAACAGGTGTGCCTATTGTAAGTAATCCTATTAAAATATTAGATGATAATTGGAATCCACCTCCTAAGGATTACACACTTTTTGGTATAAAATTTATGAATAAATATCAAGGAATATATTTACGCCGAGGAGCAGATGTTATGACAAATGGTTCTGGTGAGGTGACTACTTCAGAGTATAGAGCAGAATTTGTGGTAGACGATGAGTTGACTGAGTTAATGACAACTGGGAGATCTAATGTAAGCTACTCAAATCGTGTACGTAGAGGAGAACTTAATAGCCCAGGAGATGTTAATATAGAATTACAATTTAATGGTGATGATACATGTATAGTAACTAGCGCTGATGGCGACTTATATAATGTTTCTGGATCAGGTCAATTTGTTGAAGATGGTGATGCTTTTGGCGGTGAGCCACGTGATGTAATCTATTTAGATTATTCTTATACTGATGCGGCAAATAATGAAACACATGCAGTTAAAGATACGTTAGTAATTAGAAATAGAAATGTGAAGTTTGAGCAGTTTGTCATAGAACTTACTACGAATTAATGATTTATCATCAAATTATACTTAGTTTATAACTAAACCAAAAAGCGAGGCATTAGCCTCGCTTTTTGGTTTAGTAGAATTTGAATAAAGTTAACTAAAAGTAGTGTGTCAAATTCTTGAATATATTAAGATTTTTTGCTATTTTTTTCATATTCAGGATACTACAGGATAGATTAAACTCTATAGTGCTTTATTTTTGTATTGTATTCGAGTTTAAATTTTTAGAGTAAGTAATATTATTTGAGTTAGTCACTGCTCTCCATGATAGGAATATTTCATCATGGAGAGTTTTTTTTGTTTAAATACCTATCTTATTCAGGATAGTGCAGGATAAAGCAAGCTTAGAAATAAATTAGTTTTATACACTATTAAAATTTTTAACCGTTAATAATAATTTAATGTCTAAAACCAATTTATTCTTCGGACTAATATTAGCAATTGTTAGCTTAAATGTTGGAATTGCTCAAGAAAAACCAAATATTATTTTTATTCTTACAGACGATCAGCGTTTTGATGCCATTGGCTATGCAGGTAACCAATTTGTTGAGACTCCTGAAATGGATAATTTAGCAAAATCAGGAACCTATTTTCATACGGCCATTGTTACTACACCAATTTGTGCAGCTAGTAGAGCGAGTATTTTTACGGGATTACATGAACGTACACATAACTACAATTTCCAAACGGGTAACATTAGGGAGGAATATATGGCAAATTCATATCCAACCTTGCTAAAGAATAATGGCTATTACACAGGTTTTTTTGGTAAGTATGGTGTGCGCTATAACGGTTTAGAGAAACAATTTGATGAATATGATGAGTATGATAGAAACAATCGTTTTAAAGACCGAAGAGGGTATTATTACAAAACTATAGACAATGACACGGTACATTTAACAAGATATACAGGGCAACAAGCATTAGATTTTATAGATAAAAATGCTACCAATGAAAAACCGTTTTGTTTATCCCTAAGTTTTAGTGCTCCACATGCCCATGATGGTGCCCCAGAGCAGTACTTTTGGCAAAATACCACTAATGGGCTTCTTCAAGATACTACCATTCCAGAACCAGCACTAGGCGATGATAAATATTTCCTAGCGCAACCTAAAATGGTAAGAGATGGTTTTAATAGATTACGTTGGACTTGGCGGTATGACACTCCAGAAAAATATCAGCATAGTTTAAAAGGGTATTATAGAATGATTTCTGGAATTGATTTAGAAATCAAAAAAATTCGAGAAAAACTTAAATCAAAGGGTATAGATAAAAATACGGTGATTATCTTAATGGGAGATAATGGTTATTTCTTGGGAGAGCGCCAATTTGCTGGGAAATGGTTAATGTACGATAATTCCGTTCGTGTACCATTAATTGTTTTTGATCCTAGAGTAGATAAACATCAAGATATTAAAGACATGGTACTCAACATTGATGTGCCACAAACCATTGCTGATATAGCTGGAGTAAAAGCGCCTGATACTTGGCAAGGAAAAAGTTTAATGCCTATAGTTAAACAAGAAACTAATAGTATTGATAGAGATACTATACTCATTGAGCATCTTTGGGATTTTGAACCTATTCCACCAAGTGAAGGGGTGCGTACAAAAAAATGGAAGTATTTCAGATATGTAAACGATAAATCTTTAGAAGAGTTATACGATTTAGAGAAAGACCCACAAGAGGTTAAAAATTTAATAGGTAAGAAAAAATACAAAGCTGTAGCCGATAAGTTAAGAGCTAAACTTGATAAACTTATTAAGAAAAACAGTGATGAATACCGTGCTGCACCAACAGATTTAACAGTTGAATTAATTAGAGAACCACAGTCTGATGTAGAAATTTTCGATTTAAAGCCTGAGTTTGGATGGACGGTACCTTTAGGTTCTAAATTCCAAGGGGCTTACCAAATATTGGTGGCATCAAGCCTAAAGAATATTAATAACAATAATGGCGATGTTTGGGATAGTGGAAGAGTAGCCTCCACAAAATCAACAGATGTTGAGTATGAAGGTAGTCCTCTAGAAATTGGTAAAAGCTACTATTGGAAAGTTAGAATTTGGGAGCAAGAAAACAGAGTAGTAGATTATTCTGAAGCTCAAAAATTCACCACAGGTAAAAGCGATAGTTATATCATTTCAACAGAGAATAAATATAACATTGAAAAGATAAAACCAGCCAAGTTTGAGAAACGCGGTGATGTGTATTTTATGGATTTTGGAAAAGCAGCCTTTGCAACGATTAATTACACTTATAATGCCAAAACAGCACATACGCTTAAAATAAGAATTGGTGAAATGCTGGATAATAATGGTAATATAAACAGAACCCCACCAGCCAAAAGCCATATTCGATATCAAGAAGTACTCGTTAACGTTGTGCCTGGTAAGACCGAATATCAAATTCAAATTTTGCCCGATACACGAAATACACTTCCTAATAAAGCTATTGCATTGCCTAAAGGTTTTCCTGTATTAATGCCGTTTAGATATGCTGAAGTAGAAGGGGCGCAAGAGCCTTTAAATTCAGATGATTTTGAGCAACTAGCACATTTTAGCTATTGGAACGAAGATGCTAGTAGTTTTGAAAGTGATAACGATATTTTAAATCAGGTTTGGGATTTATGTAAATACTCGATTAAAGCTACAACTTTCAACGGTTTGTACGTTGATGGCGATAGAGAACGTATTCCTTATGAAGCAGATGCTTACTTAAACCAATTAAGTCATTATACTACAGACAGAGAATACGCTATGGCAAGACGTACTATCGAGTATTTTATGGAGCATCCCACATGGCCAACAGAGTGGCAGCAACATGTAGCATTATTATTATATGCAGACTATATGTATACTGGTAATACCGAGCTTATAGAGCGTTATTATGAGCCATTAAAGCATAAAACACTTTATGAGTTATCAAATGAAGATGGATTGATTACCTCTACAAAAGTAGACGAGGCTTTTATGTATAAACTTGGTTTTAAACCTGGTTATCATAAACCTTTAACTGATATTGTAGATTGGCCATCCGCAGGTTGGGGAGGAGACCCAAATAACAAAGGTGAACGTGATGGATTTGTGTTTAAGCCATATAGCACGGTTATAAACGCATTTTTCTACGAAAACATGAAAATTATGGCGGATTTTGCTAAAATTTTAGGTAAAACGCAAGAAGCTTTAGATTTTGAATATAGAGCCGCTAAAGCTAAAAAGGCGGTTAACGAACAAATGTTTGATAAAGAACGCGGTGTTTATGTAGATGGGATTGGTACCGACCATTCATCACTACACGCCAATATGATGCCTTTAGCATTTGGATTAGTTCCTGAAGAATATTTTGATTCTGTAGTAGCGTTTGTGAAATCTAGAGGTATGGCTTGTAGTGTCTATGGCTCTCAATTCTTGATGGATGGCTTATATAATGCAGGTGAAGCAGATTATGCTTTAAAATTATTAGCAAGTACAGAAGAAAGAAGTTGGTACAACATGATTCGTGGAGGATCAACAATTACTTGGGAAGCATGGGCGTTAAGATTTAAAAATAATCAGGATTGGAATCACGCTTGGGGCGCAGTACCTGCAAACGCGATACCTAGAGGATTATGGGGTATAAAACCAAAAACAGCTGGTTTTGGTATAGCGACTATTAAACCACAAATGAGTAAATTGAAATCTAGTGAGATAACAGTCCCAACAGTTAGAGGACCCATAAAAGCGAGTTACAAGTACAACGGTGCCAGATTACAAACTTATGAAATTGAAATTCCAGGTAATATGGTGGCTGAATTTACGTTGAATGATTTAAATGGAAAAGATTTAATTCACAATGGAGAGAAAGTGCCTTCTGCTTTTGAATATATTAGATTGTCACCAGGTAAACATACGATTCAGCTTAAAATCAATTCGTTTTAATTAAGTAATGGCAAAACGTTTTTTCATAATTGTATGTGCTGTTTTAGTCTTATTTTCTTGTGAAAATTATAAAGAAGTAAACATTGATGGGGAATTAAAAAAATGGCATAGAGTTACCCTAAATTTTGAAGGTCCTCAAACTAGTGAGATGGATGAGAACAATCCATTTTTAAACTACCGTTTGGATGTTACTTTCAACAATGGGGAAGAAACTTTCGTAATTCCCGGATTTTATGCTACCGATGGCAATGCAGCTGATACCAGTAGCGATACTGGTAATATCTGGCAAGTTAGATTTATACCAAATATTACAGGAGAATGGACGTATGCAGTTTCTTTCAAAGAAGGCGAAAATGTTGCCATAACTGAAGATATTACTAATGCCTCCAGCGCTGGTTTTATGGATGGGCAAACAGGAAGTTTTGTGATTGCAGAATCTGATAAAACTGGTATAGATAATAGAGCAAAGGGTAAACTGGAATATGTTGGGGAATCCTATTTAAAATTTGCAGACAGCCAAAAGTATTTTATTAAATTAGGCGTGGATGCGCCTGAGAATTTATTGGCTTACACAGATTTTGATGTATCTACAAATGCACTCGGATTTCAAAAGGCTTGGGAACCACATGCCAAAGATTTTGAAGAAAGTGCAACACCTTATATATGGCAAGAAACTAAAGGTAAAAACCTACTAGGCGCTATTAATTATTTGGCAAGTGAAGAGTTAAATGTGTTTTCATTTTTAACCTTTAATGTAGATGGTGATGATAGAAATATCTTTCCGCACCTTTTGAAAGTGCCTATTGAAGACTATGAAAGGTATGCCAGTGTAAAGAAAAATAAAGAAGCCTGGGAAACCATGTTTCATAAAACCCGTTTCGATGTGTCGAAATTGGATCAATGGGAGCGTGTTTTTGAATATGCCGAAACTAAAGGCATGTTTTTACATTTTAAAACCCACGAAACCGAAACAGATCATTTAATGGACAAAGGTGTGTTTGGTACAGAGGGTAAATTATATTATCGTGAACTTATTGCACGTTTCGGGCATCATTTGTCCATGAACTGGAATTTAGGTGAAGAGAATAATCAACCTACAGAGGAAGTATTGAAAGTAGCTAATTATGTTTCAAAATTAGATGCGTATAAGAGTCATTTAGTGTTGCATACGTTCCCTAATAAAGACGATAGATACCATGATTTTGTTGGCGATAAATCCCCATTAACAGGAGCATCTCTCCAGTTAAGTCATCCAGAATTTATTGATGTTCATCCAAGAGTTTTAAAATGGCGAAACAAATCAAACGCCACAGGGAGAAAATGGGCGTTAGCAGTTGATGAACCAGGGAAAGCTAATATTGCACTGTTACCAGACGATGAAGACCCAGAGCACAATTATGCGAGAGGCAGAGCCATGTACGGAACACTGATGGCTGGTGGATATGGTGTTGAGTGGTATTTTGGCTATGCCAGTCCAAATTCTGATTTAACGTGTCAAGATTTTAGAAGCCGTGATTTATTTTGGGATCAAAATAAACATGCTTTAGATTTTTTCAACAACTATATCCCATTTTGGGATATGGAACCTAAAGATGATTTGATTACAAGTGAAGCCATAGCTTATTGTTTTGCAAAAATGGATGAAGTTTACGCAATTTATGTTGAAGCTAATGCAGATAAGGCAACATTAGATTTAGGGAATTCAGGAAAAACGTTCGATATAAAATGGTTTGACCCCAGAAATGGAGGCTCGCTTCAAGAAGGTTCGAATACTTCAGTAATTGCAACGGGTAATGCAGAATTAGGAGCTCCGCCATCTTCACCCGAAAAGGATTGGATTATTCTGATTCAAAAGATTTAGATAAGAAGTGTTTACTTCATTCGCAATGAACCAATATTGATGAATGAAGCTTAAAAAAGAAAACGCTTTATAGGTATGGCTTTATTTAGTCAGTTTTCTTTGGTAATAACATAACAGTACAGGACGGGTTTTGGTGTGCCCTAAATTATCTTTAGCTTTTAAATTTCATCTAGATAAAATACATGAATTCGAGCATTATCAATTGGGGAATTATTGGTTGTGGCGATGTTGCCGAAGTTAAAAGTGGTCCTGCTTTTCAGAAGCTAAAAGGTTCTTCCTTAGTCGCCGTTATGAGAAGGAATGAAGAAAAGGTAAAAGACTTTGCGAAAAGACATCAGGTGCCAAATTATACAACCAGTGCTTTAGAATTAATTAATGATAAAAGAGTAAATGCAGTTTACATTGCAACGCCACCTGCTTCACATTTAAGCTATACAAAACAAGCTATTCAAGCAGGTAAAAATGTCTATTTAGAAAAACCTATGGTACTCAATAGTAAAGAAGCTGATGAGCTTTTGAAGGTTTTAAAAGATAGTAATGTAAAAGTTACGGTGGCGCATTATCGTAGAAATTTACCTTTATTTATTAAAGTTAAAGAATTGTTAGATGCCAATGTAATTGGTAAAATATCTTCGGTAGAAATTGATATTGCACAATCTCAAAACGCCAATTTAATAGCTAAAACTGATGAAAATTGGAGACTTAATCCAGAAATTTCGGGTGGTGGTTATTTTCATGATATAGCACCACATCAAATAGATTTAATGTATCATTATTTTGGAGCTGTTTCTAAGATTACTAAGGGGAGTGTTCCCGAAGATACGAATCCGATGGACTGGGTTATTGGTGAAGTTCAATTTGAAAATGGTGTACATTTTAAAGGAAGTTGGAATTTTGCAGCTGAGGCAGATAGCGACAGGTGTGTAATAAAAGGGGAAAAGGGTGCCATAACATTTTCTTTTTATAGCGATGAAATAAGAGTTGAAACCGATAATAAAACGGAAACTTTCAATTTTGAAAATCCAAAACATGTGCAACAACCTATGATAGAACAAGTGGTAGGTTATTTTCTAGGACAAAATGAAAACCCATGTTCGGTAGAAGAAGCGGCAGTGGTGACTAAAATTATGGATACCTTTTGCGGAATTGAATAAGATCATGACTAGAGTTTTTAAAATAACAAATGGAATTATAGGTGCAATGTTATTGGTTGTAACATCCGTATGCTCGCAAAATCCAATAGTCCCAAACGTCGGGTTAAACGATCCGCATATTCATATTTTCAACGATACCGCTTACGTGTATGCTTCACATGACAAATCCATTAAAAACGATAAGTTTATCATGGAAGATTGGTGGGTGTGGTCCTCACCGGATTTGGTGAATTGGACCAAACGCAGTATTTTAAGTCCTAAAGATACCTATATTGGAAAAGAATTTTCAAGATGTTGGGCTACAGATGCGGCCTATAGAAATGGGAACTATTATTTTTATTTTTCCGAAGGGAACGAACAAACAGGGGTGGTAGTTGGAGAAACACCAGTAGGCCCTTGGAAGGATGTTTTAGGTAAACCACTATTGTCCTCAGATTTAACACCTACTCATGAATACGATATGGCCATTTTTGAAGACAATGGTGAACATTATATCATATTTGGTGTATGGGATTATTATATAGCTAAACTTAATGATGACATGATAAGTTTAGCAGAATCACCAAAGAAAATTGAAATTAAAAATCCACGAGGACCCTATAATCCATACGGCGAAAACAAAAAAATGCCAACAGACGATAAGCCTTTTGTGCATAAATATAACGGAAAGTATTACTTGTCTTGGGGTTGTTTCTATGCCATGGCAGATAATGTATATGGGCCTTATGATTACAAAGACACAGTTATAAAAGAAGAGAGTTTTGCCGTAGGCTTTGATACTCCAACATGGCCAAATGGTTTTTTACAAGGGCGTCATGGGTCCTTTTTTGAGTGGCACAACCAATGGTATTTTATATATTGTGATGTTAGCCAAACAGGAAATCGTTATTTTCGAGATAGCTTTATAAGTTATGTGCATTACAAAGACAACGGAGAAATGGCAATTATAAGAGTTGATGGCGTTGGTGTGGGAAATTATAATGCCAATAATAGTATTGAAGCCGAAGATTATTTTAAAGCCGAAGGCATCAAAAAAGTGGAAAATACATTAGGAGGATTTTCTATTCAACCATTAAAAGATAACAGTTATGTGATTTACCCTAATGTGAAAGGGTTGGATGATAAAACAGTGTTGGAGTTAGAAGTTTTATCAAGCGAGGCTAGTAAAATTGAATTAAGAGATTCTAATGCGGATGGTAAATTATTAGCAATCCTAGAAATACCTAAAAATGATATTTATACCTTTCAAAAAAGACAATTTGCTGTAAATGGTTTGCAGGATAAAACATCATTATGTTTTGTGTTTAAGGCAGATGCTTCTTTATCACTTAATAGATTCAAATTCAAAAATTAAAACTATACAAACATTCAATACTAATGAGAAAATTATTTTTTGTAGCACTACTATCAATTTTTGCTTCTTGTGATAAGGGAGATTCTAATCCCAAAGATTACAAAGATGCTTCATTATCTATAGACGAAAGAGTGGAAGCTCTTCTTCCAAAGTTATCACTTGAGGAAAAAGTGGCTCAAATGCGAATTTTTCACGCCAATATTGGCGCTAAGCATAATGAAGATGGGAGTCTTAAACTTTCCGATAAAGTCGTTGAAAAATTAAAACTAGGCATTGCAGGGATTAAAAATCCAGGCGAACATATTGATGCGGTTTCTGCGGCAAAGTTCAATAATAAACTACAAAAGTACATTATAGAAAATAACCGATGGGGTATTCCTGCGTTATTTGTAACCGAATCGTATAATGGTGTAGATGCTGAAGGTTGCACTAAATTTGGGAGGCCAATGACATCGGCGGCATCTTTCAATCCAGAGCTTGTTCAAAGACAATGGGATGTGGTAGGAAGAGAAGCACGTTTACGAGGCATGCACATGTGCCATTCACCTGAAGCGGATTTAGTGCGCGATCCAAGATTTGGACGTATGAGTGAGGCTTTTGGTGAAGACACCTATCTAACCACCCAAATGGTTAAAAATGCCATTATTGGAGTGCAAGGTAATTACGAAGGGTTGGGTAACGGTACCCATATTGGTGCGGTGGCAAAACACTTTGCTGCTTATGGGCAAGTACTTGGGGGGTCTAACTTTGCTGCTATCGAAATTTCGCCAAGAACGTTAATTGATGAAATATATCCGCCGTTTGAAGCGGCTGTTAAAGAAGCTAACACTCTGGGGATTATGGCATCTCATGGTGATATCAACGGTGTGGCCTCTCACGGTAATCCAGAGTTGCTCACAGGTGTTTTAAGAGACCAATGGGGCTTTGAAGGTTATGTGGTTTCAGACTCTAATGACATTGCTCGTCTTCATTATTTTATGAATGTAGCAGAAACTCCAGAAGATGCTGCGAGAATGGGCTTAGAAGCAGGTATTGATATCGATTTATATGCTGAGGATTCGTATGCCTATCTTCCAGAAATGGTTAAGAAAAACCCGGAATTGGAAAAGTTAATTGATAGATCTGTAAGACGTGTTTTAAGAACAAAATTTATTCTAGGCTTGTTCGATAATCCTTATATAGATATTGAGGCAGTTAAAAAAGGTAATAGAGCAGAAGCGTCTTTAGAATTAGCAAAAGAATCAGATTTAGAGTCGATAATACTTCTTAAAAACGAAAACAATACATTACCACTTAACCCAAACAAATCCACCAAAGTTGCACTGTTAGGGCCACTTGTTAAAGAGAATACTCAAGAGATGTTTGAATCTGTAGTAGATGATAATATTAAATTTATTACAGAAAAGGGATTCCATTTAACAGATGAAAAAGGTGGAGAACCTAAATTGTTGGAAAGAGATGGTAAAGCTTTAGATAAATTGATAAACATTGCTAGAAGTTCCGACGTTGTTGTTTTATTTTTAGGAGGTGATGAGTTTACATCAAAAGAAGCCTTCTTTAATCATGCTTTAGGTGATAGAGCAACTATAGATCCTGTAGGTCCACAGGATGAATTAGTAGAGCGTGTAAAAGCATTAGGTAAACCTGTTATTGTAGTACTAAAACATAGAAGAACGTTGTCTATTAATACCATTGCAAAACAAGCTGATGCTATTTTAGACACTTGGGATTTAAGTGAATTTGGTGATGAATCAACCGCCAGAATTATTTTTGGAGAAGTGTCGCCTTCGGGTAAATCGCCTGTAACCATTCCAAGATCTATAGGGCAATTGCCTTTTCATTATAGTATGAAGGAAATCAATTATAAGAAGGAATACTTATTCCTTGGTAAAGGACCATTATATCCGTTTGGTCATGGTTTAAGCTATGCCAATTTTAAATATTCTGATATTAAAATTTCAAATTCTGAAATGACACCAGATACTGAATTAGAAGTGAGCGTAACAGTTACAAATACAAGCGATGTTAAAGCCAAGGAAGTAGTTCAAATGTATATTAAAGATGAGATAGGTTCGGTTACTCGTCCAGATAAAGAGTTAAAAGGCTTTGAGAAAATAGAACTCGACGCAGGAGAAAGTAAAACCGTTTCATTCACGATAACACCAAAAATGTTAGAATTTACAGGCATTTCAATGGAAAAAGTTTTAGAAGCAGGAGATTATACGGTTATGGTAGGAACTTCTTCGAAAGATTATTTAGAAACTACATTTAAACTAAAAAAATAAATATCATGAATAAAACCATTTTAACATTAGTAGCGGTAGTGTTATTATTCAACTGCTCTACGGCTCAGAAAGTAACACCAGTAGAAGCTCCAAAAGTAGTTTCAACAATTGATAAGTCCGATATAAAAGCATCAATGATTAAAGCTTTAGAGTGGCAAGAAGCACACCCAATTTTTGCTATATCACCAACCGATTGGACGGCAGGAGCTTATTATGTTGGTGTTGCTAGAGCGCATAAGTCCACCAATGATATGATATACATGGCAGCCTTAAAAAATCAAGGGTATTGGAACAATTGGCAAACATATAAACGTTTACATCATGCTGATGATGTGGCCATTTCATACAGTTATATTTATATAGATATGAAGGGCGGAAGAAGAAATTTTGTGGACTTAGAACCAACCAAAAAATTCTTGGATGCACATCTATATGATGACGATAATTGGAAAGCAGGTACTGATAAAAGCAATATGGGTAAAACCATTTTGTGGTGGTGGTGTGACGCCTTATTTATGGCGCCTCCGGTTTTAAACTTGTATGCAAAACATACTAAGCAACCCAAGTATCTAGATGAGATGCATAAGTTTTATATGGAAACTTATAATCAGCTTTATGATAAAGAAGAACGTTTATTTGCAAGAGATATGCGTTTTGTTTGGCAGGGCAACGATAAAGATACTAAAGAACCAAACGGTAAAAAAGTATTTTGGTCTAGAGGTAATGGTTGGGTATTTGCTGGTTTAGCCTTAATTTTAGATGATATGCCAACAGATTATGAACACCGTCCGTTTTATGAGAATCTGTATAAAGAAATGGCTGATAAAATACTAGAAATACAACCAGAAGACGGTTTATGGCGAACTAGTTTGTTGTGTCCGGAGTCTTACGATCACGGTGAAGTAAGTGGTAGTGGCTTCCATACCTTTGCTTTAGCTTGGGGTATAAATAATGGTTTATTGGATAAGAAGCATACGCCGGCAGTTAAAAAAGCGTGGAAAGCACTTAAGGCCTGCCAACATGAAGATGGTCGCGTAGGCTGGGTACAGAATATTGGTGCCTTCCCAGAGCCAGCATCGGCAGATAGTTGGCAAAACTTTGGTACCGGAGCCTTTTTAATGGCAGGTAGCGAAGTTTTAAATTTGGATTAAAACTATAATTTTCATAATATAGAACGGGAACATGTTGTTCCCGTTTTTTGGCTATAAACAGTTTTGAAACTATTTAAACTTAGAAATATTTGTTTTTTGTTCGCTCTTGTTTTGTTGCATTTAGGGCAAGCACAACATACAGATTATAATTTCAGTCATATTACTGATGCAGATGGATTGTCTCAAAACTCCATTATGGCTGTTCATCAAGATAATTTGGGTCAGATTTGGATTGGTACAAAAGACGGGTTGAACAAGTACAATGGTACTGAGTTTACGGTGTACCGTCACGAAAAGGATAACCCTACTTCAATTAGTAACAATGGTATTGAGTACATAGAGCAAGATAGCTCTGGTTTTATATGGGTTGGTACGGCTTTCGGTTTAAATAAATTTGATCCAAAAAAGAATATTTTTAAATCCTATTTTTTAAATAATAATCAATCTGTATTAGGTAATAATATGATTATAGCCATTAGGCAACTATCTAATCAAGAAATATGGGTGTGTCATTTTGGTGGGGTTTCAATCTATGATGCTTCAAAAGATAATTTTTTTAGAATATCAAACTTACAATTACCTTCATGCATTGTCGAAACAAAAGATGGAGCTATATATATTGGTACGAATAAAGGATTGTATCAGTTTTTTAGAAAAGATAATGGTACATTTCAAATGGAGTTAATACCGGACTCTAAAGGCTTTAATATAAACGATTTACTAGAATCTAAAAATGGCAATATTCTGCTCGCAACAAAAACCAAAAGTGTTCTAGAATATAATATTCATAACAAGAAAATTCAACCCTACTTTAAAGAATCTGAAATAGATAAAAAAAGTAAAAACGCCAGAAAACTTATTTATGATGATAACGGTCTTTTATGGGTTGCTACTTTTAACGGGCTTCATATTGTTGATGAGGATAGAAATATAAATGCGCTATATCATGATGGGAACAATAACAAATCTTTAAATGATAATTTTATAAAAACAGTATTTAAAGATAATATTGGAACCATTTGGGTGGGCACCTACTATGGAGGCTTAAATATTTATAATAGATTTAATAATAACTTTGTTAATATAACACAGAATTCCTACGAAAAGGGCTTAAGTTTTAGGGTTGTAAGCTCCATAGAAAATTATAAAAATTTAATGCTATTTGGTACAGAAGGAGGTGGAGTTTCCATATTAAATAAAGATACAAATACAACGGTTCATTTAACATCCAAAAACAATTCAGAATTAAAAAGCGATAACATAAAATCGTTATGCGTAACTACCAATGATTTTCTTTGGATTGGTACTTTTGATAAAGGAGCTTTTGTATACAATTTAAAAACACAACAATTTATAAGTAATGCTTTTCCTGATAATTTAAAGGACTTTATTAGTGAAGCAGGGGTATTAAAACTTGTGCAATATTCTGATGATACTATTTTGATGGGAACCAATGGTAAAGGGCTGCTTAAATACAACTTTAAAAAGAAAAACTTTTTCCTTTTTAACGCCAAATCTCAACCTGTTGGTCTTACCAATAGTAATATCAAGACTATAATGGTAGATAGCGCTAAAAATATTTGGTTAGGAACAGTACGCGGTTTAAACTGTATTACTCCTAATAATAAAGTAAAAAATTTTGTTTATGAGAATGATTCTAAAATTAAGTTTGAAATAAACACCATTTATGAAGATGTTAATAAAGACCTATGGATTGGTACTGTTGAAGACGGTTTATTTAAATTTACAAACAACCAGTTTGAATATATAGATCTAAAAGTAGGTAACGAAAAAATTGATGGTATAAGAAGCATTGTTAGAGCTGATGATAACAGCTTTTGGATGAGTACCTTTACACAAGGTATTGTGAAATATAATTTTACGAGTAAGACCGTAGTAGCGCATTATACCATAAAAGAAGGTTTACCAAGTAACGAGTTTAATAGAGATGCCGGTTTGAGATTGGGTGATGACTTTTATTTTGGAGGGACATCAGGGGTAACTGTATTTAATGAAGGTAAAATTGTGAAAAACCATTATGCACCACAAGTGATACTTACTGATTTCAAAATTAATAATCAGTCGGTTTTGGTGAATGATACACATAAGGTGCTTCAAAATACAATAAGTTATACCAAAAGTATAGAATTGCAACACCATCAAGGAAATTTTAGTCTGTCGTTCTCTATACCAAGTTTTGTGAATTCAAAAAGTAATAGTTATAAATACCGTCTTAAGGGTTTAGAAACCAATTGGAATGAAACACGCAATAATGAAGCATCTTATACCATACAAAAGCCGGGAGACTATGTTTTTGAAGTTAAAGGTGTTAATAGCAATGGTGTTATAAATGAAACACCAACAACATTAAATATTTATGTTAGGCCTGCGCCTTGGTTTACTTGGTGGGCATATGCTATATATATATTAATAGTTATTTCAATAATTTATTACTTATATAGTATTTCAAAATCTCGAACCAAATTAAAACACGAATTAGAATTAGAGCATTTAGAAGCAGAACAAATAAAAAAGATAAACCAAGCTAAACTTGAGTTTTTTACCAATATATCTCACGAGTTTAGAACACCTTTAACGTTAATCTTAGGGCCATTACAACAAATTTTAGATAACTATCAGGGGAGTAGTAGTATATATAAAAAGCTTCAGGTTATTAAAAGAAATAGTAATCATCTGTATCAACTTATCAATAGGTTAATGGATTTTAGAAAATACGAAAGCAATCAAATGGCATTGCAAGTAGCAGAGCATAATATAGTAGATGTCTTAAAGAAGGTTTTCGAATCTTTTTCAGATTATGCTATTAGTGAAGGCTATCAATATAATTTTGAAACTCCTTCAAATGAAATTCGGCTTTACATAGATGAAAATAAGTTAGAACGCGTGTTCTTTAATTTAATTTCTAATGCTTTTAAGTATACAGATAGTCAAGGTCAAATAACCGTTAAAATAAAGGAGGAAGGAGAAATGGTATTGCTTCTGGTTGAAGATGATGGTATTGGTATTCCTGAAGCGTATTGGGGAAAAATATTTGACCGCTTTTTTGAGTTAGTTGATAATAATGCTGCCGATAGAACCCTTAAAAAAGGGACAGGAATAGGTTTGGCTATTGTAAAAAATATAGTAGAGTTACATAAAGGTAAAATTAGCGTAGCGTCAAATTCTGAAGGAAAGGGTTCGGTTTTTAAAGTTGAATTATTTAAAGGGGCATCACATTTCAAACCCCATGAAATTACTGAGACTAAACATATTAAAGAAGAAATTGATTTTTATCAAAATCAGTTAGAAAGCACAGATGTCCCTTTTGAAGGAAACTTTTCTTCAAAAATTCGTTCCGATAAAAAAATGTCAATTCTATTGGTAGAAGATAATGAGGAACTCAGAATGTTTATGCATAATATTTTGATAGACGACTATAACGTATTTGAGGCTGAAAACGGTAAGATAGCCTTTAAAATGGCCGTTAAAGAACCTATAGATTTAATTGTAAGCGATGTAGTCATGCCAATAACTACAGGTTTAGAGTTGTGTAAATTAATTAAGGAAGATATTCGCACCAGCCATATTCCGGTTATATTATTAACTGCAAAATCAGATATAACACATAAAATAGAGGGTCTACAAAGTGGTGCTGATGATTATATTAGCAAGCCTTTTAACGTTCAAGAATTAAAGTTGCGTATTAATAATAGTTTAAAATCCATTCAAAACATTAAATCTAATCTAAATACACATGATGTGTTTAAGGTAGAAGATATACGAATGTCGTCTTTAGATGAAACTTTGTACAATAAGGCACTAGATATCATTGAGCAAAACATAAGTGATTACAATTTTGATATCCCCTTCTTTTGCGAAGCATTAGGGGTTAGCAAATCTGTATTATTTACCAAATTTAAAGCTTGGGCAGATTATACCCCTAAACAATTTATACAACATATAAGGCTTATCCGTGCAGCCCAACTTTTAGAAAAGGGTAAAGCCAACATTAACCAAGTTTGTGCTAAAGTAGGTTTTAAAGACCAAAAATACTTCAGCAAAAGTTTTAAAGCTAAGTTTGGAAAAACGCCAAGTGAGTATGCGCAGTCCTTTTTAGAGAATTAAGTCTGGGGTTTTGGTCTAATGCATGTAATACAAGGGCTTTTAGAGGTTAAAAAGGAGTTTTTTCCACATCTTAAGGAATTTTGAACCCCGGTTTTTTGCTATGTTTGTTGTTGCTAGGACTTGACTAAATTAAGGTAAGGTCCAATTAACAATTAAAATTTATACTAACTAAAAAACGTATTTTATGAAAAATTTTACTTTTAAATTTACAGTATTAATCCTTTTTGCAGCTGTTTTTCAGACACAAGCTCAGATTCAAAATGGTGATTATACCATAAAAAATAAAGAAACTGGTAAATACCTCTCCACAGGAGGCGCTGAATTGGCAGCCCTTACGGGTACTCAGGAAGGTTGGCGGTATGAAACTAGTTCAAGTTTAAATGGGGCTAAGACTACATTTAATCTTACAGCTCTAGATGCTAATGGTACGTTCGAAGTATTAGGATCAAGAGGTTTAATGAAAATTTTTATATCGGGTCCTAATTATGGTGCTCTTGGACAAACTAATGGTTATTCTCCTGCCGCAGATAGAAGAGCAATTTTTGTTAATGTTAGCGGTAATGATTATCGATTTCATCTTGCTGACATTTACGTTCGCGAGAATGAAACTAATCAAACTATAGATGGTGATAATGTAGGTACTATCACTGCTGTTCCACTTGATGCAAATGACAACAGACAAATTTGGACTATAGAAGCTGCAGTGTTAAGTAATGATGACTTTAATTTAAGTTCTGTATTTATTTCTAATCCAATAAACGATTTTATCCAAATTAAAGGGTTGTCATCCAACATTAATAAAGTTGAAGTATTTAACTTGGTAGGAAAGTCTTTAATACAAAAATCAACAAGTGGTGCATCATCTTTGTCTTTAGATGCAACAGCCTTATCAAGCGGTGTTTATGTCGTTAAATTTATTGGAACAAATACATTTGCAACAAGAAAAGTTGTGAAGAGATAAAATACTAAAGTACTGAGGGTAGTTTTTGCTTAAGCAATTAGCACAACTCGGATTAATAATGATGAAAAGGCTTGGTTTAAAACCGAGCCTTTTTTGAATCGAAGTGGGGCTAATAAAATTGATGTTTAATATGCTCTTTGGAACGTTTAATAATTCCATATGAATATCTTCTTGTAACGTGCAATAATGGATTAAAAAAACAGCTATGAAAACTAAAAACATTAAAACCTATTTGTTGTATTTAATTGTTATATTCTTATCAAATGCGCTTAATGCACAAGTATTATGGTACGGAGACCCTAATTTATCTGTAAATGATAATTTTAGACGCCTAGACCCTAATGGTAATAGCAACCCAAGTGGTGATGATTGTGTTGATGATCCCAATAATCCACCATTTGTCACTACACCTATAGATTCTGAGTTTGGTAAATTTTGGCGTATAACTAAACCTGTTTCTAGAAAGAGAGCAGAATTTGCCAGAACTACGGGCGACGTAAATACATTTACCCCTCAAAAAGGCGGAACTTATTATTATGGTTGGCGTTGGAGATTTAATTCTGAACCAAATTTAAATGCTGGTATTGCTGTGTTTCAATGGAAAACTACTGATGGTGGAGATATTAACACGAATAAACAAAATTATCCTTATACGATGTCTTACGATGGCACAACTTTAAGTTTAAATGCCTTCGGACCAGCAGAACCGAATTGGAACAGGCCAGGGTCTATAACCCAGCGAAGAACAACATTATGGCAACATGTAATTCCCGAAGATGAATGGGTGACTTTTGTTATAAAAGTCAAGGTTGATGATAATTTTGATGTGGTTAATAATAGATATGAAGGCTATTTGGAGTTCTGGTTTAATGGAGTACAGCAAACACTTTCAAATCTTAATTTTAATGAATATCAAGTGGTTTTGGCAGATTCTGATAAAAGAGCCTATCATAAAACATTTGACGGTGTTGAAGTTTACCCAAAGTGGGGTTCTTATAATGAAAACGCATGTAATTTTGAGGTGATAACAGATTTTGATGATATGCGCGTCACAACTACTTTAGAATCTGCTTTACCTGATGATTCTGCCGGTAATAATGGATCAGAAGGACTTGAAGGGCTTTATAAAATAAAACATAGCGTAACTGGTAAGTACTGGACGGTAGCGGCATCTCCAAATCAAAATATAATCACCGCAGATGAGATTTTACCAGATAGTGACACACAAATTTTTGAGATAAAATCTGTTGGAACCGCTGGTTATTACAATATTTCCTGTACAGTAACTAATTGGGATGCTGTAAGGTTTGAAGGGCAAAATGTGTATCCTACAACAACTTTAACACCAACTTCTGATACAAATAATACAAGAATTTTTGAATTTATTTCTAATGGTTCTGGCGCCTATGATATTCATACTCCGCAAACAACCACTCCAAGAATTTCCTTTGATGATTCTGGTAATGTTAGGTATATAACTTCATTTGGAACTAATACAAAATGGTTTTTAGAAAGTGTTAATTCACTTAGTAGTTTGGAATTTGATAAAAGTTCAGTTTTTGTAGCCAACCCGGTTAATAATACAATTCAAATTAAAGGTTTATCAAGCAATATAAATAAAGTTGAGGTATTTAATTTATTAGGTAAATCTCTCATAGTAAAACAAGCGGAAGGTGTTTCTTCATTAAACTTAGATGCTAGTGTATTATCAAGTGGTATTTACTTGGTTATATTATCTGGGGAACGGTCTATTATAACTAAAAAAATTATTAAGAGATAGGATTATAAAAGTTAAAGTAGTTTTTTATACCAAAACAGTCGGGTTTTTTTAAATCTGACTGTTTTTTTGTTTAGAAGTGTCAGGACAATGCAGGACAGTAATGCTACACTATATTATTAATTTTAACTCGCTAAAACAAAGAGATGAAACCTGTTAAAATGTCTATTATTTTACTGTACTTGTTGGTGTTAAGTTGCGGTAATAAAACTAAAGTGGATGTCAATTCCAAAGCAAATAGTTCAATATTAAATCTTCAAGAACGCCCAAACATACTTTGGTTAGTTACCGAGGATATGGGGGCTTATATTCCACCTTTTGGTGATTCAACCGTAGTAACACCCAATTTAAGTAAACTAGCAAGTGAAGGCGTTATTTATCCAAATGTATATTCCACCTCTGGGGTTTGCGCACCAAGTAGAGCAGCCATAGCCACAGGCATGTACCCATCCAGTATTGGCGCTAACCATATGCGTACCAATTCGTATACCGAAGTAACAGGTTTACCCAAATATGAAGCGGTGCCACCAGCAGATGTTAAAATGATAAGTGAGTGGATGCGCACACAAGGGTACTATTGTACCAATAATCTTAAAACAGATTATCAATTTAAACACCCTGTTACGGCATGGGACGAAAGTAGTCCCTACGCGCATTGGAGAAATCGTGAAAAAGATCAACCATTCTTCGCAGTCTTTAATTTTACCGACACCCACGAATCGGGTCTGTTTGAGCCCTATGGACATAGGTATATAGAAACACGACATTATAAAGCTGGCGATAGAAACTATCAATGGGGTAAAGGCAATAAAACGGAAGAAGAAACATCTGTATATCTTCCAAAAGACACCGAATTTAATATTCCACCATACCTTCCAGATACCGATGTTGTAAAGCGAGATATGTGGAAACTTTATAACAATATTGGAGAAATGGATCATCAAGTGGGAGCCATATTAAAACAGTTAGAAGCTGATGGTTTGCTTGAAAACACCATTATTTTTTTCTATGGAGACCATGGTGGCCCATTACCTAGAGAAAAACGTTTGATTTACGATTCCGGTTTAAATACCCCCATGATTATTCGGTTTCCAAATAAATTAAAAGCAGGTACGAAAGATGAGCAACTCATCAGTTTTGTAGATTTTGCACCGACATTATTATCACTTATAAATGAAGAACCAAAACCATACATGCAAGGGCAAGCCTTTTTAGGCAAGTACAAGGCAGAAGAACGAACATATATTCATGCAGCAGCCGACAGGTTTGATGGCTTTACCGATGCCATAAGAGCCGTTCGTAATAGCAGATTTAAATATATTCGTAATTACAGACCAGAACAGGGCTATTATTTGCCAGTAGAATACCGTGAGAGAATCCCGACAATGCAAGAGTTATTAAGACTAAAAGCAGAAGGGGAATTAAATGATATTCAAATGCAATGGTTTAGAGAACAAAAACCCAAGGAAGAATTGTTTGATTGTGAAGCTGACCCATATGAACTCAATAATCTTGCAGCAAACCCAGAAAATCAAGAAAAACTTAAAGAATTAAGTGCTGAAATGGATCGGTGGTTGGCAGATATTGGAGACCAACCAAACCTTGATGAAGCAAAACTCATTGAACAATTGTGGTCTGGTAAAAGTACACAACCAGTAACATCACAACCCATTATTACCTCTGAAAACAGCTTTGTAAAAGTGACTTGTGAAACCGAGGGTGCTTCTATAGGCTACAAAATTGTTGGTATAGATGGTAAAACTCCAAATTCATGGGAAGTATATCAAAATCCTATTCAATTACCTGAAGGTTCTAAACTCATAGTTCAAGCACATCGCATTGGTTTTATGCCAAGCGAAGTTGCAGAATTTAACTAAATCATTTTTTAAAAAACAATTCAAAATAAATGCAAAAACTTCTATCACTACTTGCACTAATCCTTACAGCATTCAGCTATGCGCAACAAGTAAGACATATAGAAACCGTTAATGAAGCGTGGTATTTTCACAAAGGAAGTTTAGAGACACCTTTTAATACAGATGAGACTGTTGTTTGGGAAAACGTAACTATTCCGCATTCATGGAATACCGAGGATATTTTAGATGATGAAGATGGCTATTACAGAGGTGAAGGTTGGTATAAAAAAACATTGCATGTTCCACAAGTTTATGAAAACCAACAAGTGTTTTTACTATTTGAAGCAGCAAATCAAGTCACCTCTCTTTACGTAAATGGTCAAACTGTGGGTGACGATCACATTGGTGGCTACACCACATTTGCAAGAGACATCACCTCAGTTTTAAAAGCTGATAAAAATGAAATAGTTGTCAAGGTTGATAATTCACATAACGATGAAATTATACCGCAAGCAGCCGATTTTTCATTTTATGGGGGTATTTACCGAGATGTACATTTAATCATCACTAAACCTGTACATTTTGAAGTGGCCAATTTAGGTGCCAATGCCATTTTTGTAAGAACCCCTGAAGTTTCAGAAACTGAGGCAAAAGTATCTATACAATCAAAATTAGTGAGACCTAAAAAGGGTAATTATTACGTACAGCAATCCTTATTTGATGCGAATAACAACTTGGTAAAGCATGTAAAATCTAAATCCACATTCGGAAAAGATACCTATAGTGAATTTTCAATAGCCAATCCAAATTTATGGTCGCCTGAAAGCCCGTATTTGTATAAACTCGTTTCAGAAATTGTAGATAGAAAAGGAGTTGTTTATGATAAAATTGAAAACCCAGTGGGCTTTAGATGGTTTAGTTTTGATGCCAACAAAGGTTTTTTTATTAACGGTAAGCAAACCAAGTTAATTGGGACGTGTCGTCATCAAGATTTTTATGGTAAAGCCAATGCGGTGAGTGATGAAATTCACCGTAACGACATGAAGCTTTTAAAAGACATGGGATCTAATTTTTTACGGATTGCACATTACCCACAAGACCCTGCTATATTAGAAATGTGTAACAAATTGGGGTTTATTGCTACCTTAGAAATCCCTTTTGTAGATAAAGCGGCGGCTAATGAAGCAGGAAAACAAAATAGCATAAATATGCTAAAGGAGGCCATTCGTTTTAATTATAATAATCCCGCTATTGTAGCATGGAATTTAGGGAATGAAACCACTATGAAAGCACCTGAAAGTTTAGGAGAAGACTATGTGAAACATTTTAAAAATACGCACGAGGCCTTAGCAAAAACTATTAAGGAAGAGGATAAAACAAGATATTCCTATACGGTGTTCTTTAGAGAACCTGCCTACCAAGATAAATTAGGTATTAGAGTAACAGAAATAGTTGGTTATAACAAATATTACGGTTGGTATATTGAAGAATTAGAAGATATAGATAAAAACCTACGAGATTTAGTGAAACGCTCGCTAGAACTTGACCCTGATAAACCCTTTATTTTAAGTGAATATGGGGGTGGTGCAGACCCTAGATTAAGAACATATAACCCTACTCGTTTCGACTTTAGTGTAGAATATCAGTTTTTATTACACAAAGCTTATATGAAAGCCATTCTCAATATCCCAGAAATAGTTGGCGCCAATGTATGGAACTATGCCGATTTTCAGGTAGAACACAGAAAGGATGCGGTGCCACACATTAATAATAAAGGTTTGGTGTCGGCAACTAGAGAGAAAAAAGATGCTTACTATTTGTACCAAGCACTCTTAAAGAAAACACCCTTTTTGGCTATTGCATCCAAAGGATGGACTAATCGATCTGGTATAGAAGATAGTGAAGGTGCCAATATTGCTAACCAACCTATAACTGTAGTAGGTAACATTGAAGAAGTAGAATTATTTGCAAATGGTAAATCACTAGGAAAACAAACCTTCGATTTTTCAACTGCAACATTCAACGTACCATTTCAGCAGGGTCAAAATCTAATTGAAGTAGTTTCAGAAAAAGATGGAGTAACTTTAAAAGATGTCGCATTTATAGATTTTACACTTCAGCCTAAAAACCTAAAAAGTGAAACCAATCCATTTAAAGAAATAGCCATTAATGTGGGTTCTTACTGTTATTTCATCGAAACCGATAATATGGATTATTTATGGATGCCTGATAAGCCTTATGAAAAAGGAAGTTTTGGTTATGTAGGGGGCGATTTTTTAAGATTCAAAAGCAGTCGAAGAAATAATATTGGTACCGACGTAAGTGTAAAAGGAACAGAAAATGACCCTATTTACCAAACGCAACGCATTGGCATAGAGGCTTACAAGTTTGATGTGCCCGATGGAACTTATGAGTTGTCGTTATTGATGGCTGAATTAAAATCCAAAGGTGAGAATGTGATGACTATTTCGGTGAATGGAAAACAGATTTGGAATGCTATTAATTTAAAACAAACCTACGGACCTGACCGCGGTGTTACCAAACGCTTTTTAATAACTGTTGAGGAGGATAAGGGTATTAATGTTGAATTCAACGCTAAAAAAGGAGACACTCGATTGAGTGGTATTAAATTAAGAAGAGTGAATTAATCATTAATTTTAAAATAATTTAGAAAGAAAACATTACCATCACAAAGTGATACTTTAAAACTATGAAAAAGATATTTATTAATACCCGTTTAAGCAGCTTGCTTTTTATTTTTGGATGCGCCTTATTATCTCAGGGGCAAGTTAGGGAAAGTTCTTTATGGGGCCCTAATGGTATTAATTGGGATCCTGCAGGAAGATTACCCGATTTCTCATATGCTGGCTATAAGTCTTCAAATGAAAGTATACCAAACGTACCAGTAGTTGCTAATTTAACTACAACAGGTGCAATGCCAGATGATGAATTAGACGATACAGCTGCCTTACAGAGTTTAATTAATCAGCAAGCTACGCTCTCGAGAAATCAGCGAGGAGCTATATTTATTCCTAAAGGAAGATGGGTAATTGATAATCAGTTAGAGTTAAATGTTTCAGGAGTAGTGCTCAGAGGTGAGGTGGACTCCAATGGTAGGCCACTAACCACATTTTATTTCCCTAATGGTACTCCATCATTAACTTCCTATCATATAAGGATGCTAGGAAAATTTGAAACCACAAATATTGGAAATGTAAGTGCTAATGTTGCGCAGGGTGTTAATGAGTTTAACGTAGCGGGCGGAAGTTCTCTAAATGTAGGAGATTTTGTTCAATTGGAACAACAGGATCCGGCAGATGATTCTTTCTCGTCTTACCTGCATGGAAATTTAGATGCAATAGGTCCTAGTACTAAAGATCTTTTTATTCATCCCAGAATTTTCTATTGGTATGCATATGTTACAGCAGTTAATGGAAATACGATAACGTTCGACAGACCCTTGCCAATAGAACTTAGAACAGAGTGGAGCCCTTTTATTAGAAAAATGAATATGGATACGACTACCTCAGAAATGGGTATAGAAAATATTTCATTTGTGTGTAATAATAATGTGGCGTTTGTACATAATGATTACATAGGTTTTAGAATTATGGAGCTAAATGAAGTTATTAACTGTTGGGTGAAAAATGTTGAATTGATAGATTTAGAGTACGGCATCCGCATACACAGAAAAAGTGCCCACAATACAGTAAGTGGCGTTCTAATACAGGATGTACAAAGAAGTGTGTCGCTACCACCAGTAGAGCCCAAAAGCACGTTTATTAACAGAATGAAACAACAGGCTGGAGGTGGCCACCACCCTTTAGAGGTTTTTCAAGGATTTTACAATCTTTTTGAAGACTTTGAGTTTAAGGAAGTACATTGGCACGAATTATCTGTAGAAGGGGTTGCTGCCTTTAATGTTTTTAGAAGTGGAAAAGGTGTTGCAATGGCTTTTGATAATCATAGAAATGCACCTTATGCTAATCTTTGGACGAACATAGATATTGGAAGGCCAGAACGATTATGGTTTAATAGTGGTTCTAACCAACCAGGTGTAGCTGGAAGAGAGCGAGGACCTAATGCTGGATTTAGGACCACCTATTGGAATATTACATACGAAAATGTTGTTCCCGATATTGAAATTGAACCAGCGAGTACTGATGGTTTTGCTTTTCTAAACTATATAGGTGTTGAGGGTGCACGTAAACAAAATGAACCAATTGATAAGGTTAATAGCCAATTAGTTGAAGTTGCTGGGGTTGGTGAAAGTATTGCGCAACCAGATTTGTTTTTGGCGCAGCTAGAAAGAAGAAGCTCACCCACAATACCAAATAACTTTACAATACAAATTGTTGGTGAAACATGCGTAGATAAGAAAAACGGTAGTATTACTATAAATGCATTAATAGGTAGAAATTATGTAGTTACCATTAATGGTCAAACAATTAATTTTACAAAAACAGCAACCATAGAAAATTTAAATCCAGGGGTATATGATTTTTGCATTACTATTGAAGGAGATATTTATAATCGATGTTATCAAGCAACTATAGAAAGTGCACCTAATTTAACAGGTAAAATTAATGTAGATAAGAAAAGAGCAGCAATTACCATTACCAAAGGTACGGCACCTTACACTGTTTTAAAGAATGGAGTTGCCGTTTTAGAAACTAACAATAAAAGTTTTGCAATAGACATTCAACATGGTGATGACCTACAAATAACTGGTAAGGCAGCTTGTCAAGGAAAACTTGAAAAGCACATTAATTTATTAGAAAATCTTAAAGCTTATCCTAATCCGTCAAGTGGTGAATTTGAAATGTTTATGCCTGAAAATCTTAAATATATTCATTTAGAGGTTTATAATATTCAATCACAAGCCATTCTATCTAAAATATATCAAGTTAATAATGGTGTTGTTCGTCTTAATATAAGTGATAAGCCAAACGGAATTTATTTTATTAAAGTGAATGCAGAAAAACCTTCTTTTTTAAAGGTGATTAAAAAATAGGAGGTTTAATATTTTAAAATATGAAAGGGTGTCTTAAAGAAGTTACCCTTTTTATATTCAGGACTATACAGGATAGGTAATCGTTAAACATTATTTAATTTCAAACTTTATTCAAATAAGATTATAATATGAGATTTTTAGCGGTAATTTTTAGTTTTTTTTTAGTAATAATTTTAAGTTGTAATTCCAGTAAAGATGAAGTCGTATCGTTAGTTGATACCTCTCCAACATTTCAAGAATTATCCAAAGGCTTTAAAACTCCAGATAAGCAATACCGCCCAGAAACTTGGTTTCACCTAATAGGTAATAATATAAGTAAAGAAGGATTAACCCTAGATTTAGAAGCCATAAAAGCCGCGGGTTTGCAAGGTATTCATTTATTCAACAAAGCAGGACAACCATATCCAAATGTTGAGCCTATAAAAATTTTATCACCAGAATGGGAAGACATGATTAGGCATGCTGCCGATGAATGTAAACGCTTAGGGCTAAAATTCACCATGCAAAATTGCCCAGGGTGGTCTATGACTGGCGGCCCTTGGGTGCCCGTTGAAGAAGCACAACGCGAAGTGGTAGAAACTACGTATCACATTTCTGGTGGTAAGAATTTCAATGAAATTTTAGAAATCGATTCCTTGTATCACACAGCAGATTACAATTATCAAGATATTCAAGTATTGGCATTCCCGACAGTCGAAGGTGATGATTTAAAACCTTTAAATCCTTCAAGCTTTGAAACCAATAATACAATTGTACCTTGGGGAGCTATTTTTAATCCTAATTCAAAACTCACCATTACCCGCACCACAACCCGGTTAAACATGCCATTAGACGTATACAGAGCTAGTGGTATTTCAAAAGTAAATGATCAAGATACTTGGGTAAAACTAAATTATGAGGCACCTGTTACCTTAAGAACTATAACCTTCCCACAAATACGCCATATGACTATGGGTACAGAATATCCTGTTATAGATGTTAATATTCAAGTTGAAGCATTAATCGATAACAAACGCGCAGAAATAACCACGCTAAATATTCCTGATGCCAACTGGAATGACCGCCGAAAACACCTTACACTAACAATTCCTGAAACTACTGCAAAAGAGTTTATTTTTACCTTTAAAGGTAGTCATAATATCGCTCCAGAATTTATTCGTTTAAATTCACAACCAAGATTGCATAATCACGAAGCCAAAGCAGCAAAAGTATTACGCCGTTTAGAAAAAGATGTAGAAATTGAATATGCCAAAAATACCGTTATTAAGGCCAATTCAATTATTAACATAACCGATAAAATGACTGCCGATGGTAGACTCACTTGGGAGGTTCCAGAAGGGAATTGGACGGTGGTTCGTTTTGGACATATTAATATGCGATTAACTAATAAACCTGCAGTTCCAGAAGCTACAGGTTGGGAATCGAGTAAATTAGATAAAATTACTATTGAAAACCATTTAAGAAAAGGTATGATTGGTAATTTAATAAAAGATGGTGGGCCTATTGGTGATGGGAAATTGCATGGTTTGTTGATTGATAGTTGGGAAAGTCATGTGCCAACATGGACTATGAATTCTGAAGATTTATTTTCAGAATTTGAGACACGACGTGGCTACAGCATGAAAAATTACATGCCAGCAACCATGGGTTACATTGTTGAAAGCCCTAAAATAACTACTAAGTTTTTGAGGGATTTACGTCATACTATGGACGAAGTGTTTATTGATAATTTCTTTAAACATTTTGCAACGATAGCACACGAAATGGGAGCCGAGGTATATACCGAAGGGGCAGGAGGAGAAGTGCTACCTATAGACCCCATGCGTTATTATGGTGTAAGTGATATCCCGATGACGGAGTTTTGGTATCCAAAAGCGCCTTCTGATCAAAATGAATATGCAAAACCAATATACAATGCAGCTTCTGCAACGCATTTGTACAACAAACCAAAATTAGCAGCAGAGGCTTGTACACAAGTAGGTGTAAAATGGAATGAACATCCGTTTTCTGTAAAATATTTAATTGATTATAATTTTGCTAAAGGTGTAAATCATTTGGTATTTCACACGTTTTCACATACGCCACAAACCGATGTTTACCCAGGTTCTAGTTTTGGGGGGCGAATTGGTTTTCCATTAGTTCGAGAGCAAACTTGGTGGCAATACATGCCAGATTGGGTAGATTATTTGTCTAGAAATCAATATGTATTGCAACAAGGAGAATATGTTGCTGATGTGCTTTGGTATTATGGCGACCATTATGAACGTCCACCGTTTGATTTGGATGAGTTTCCTAAAGGTTATCGATTTGATTATTTAAATGCTGAAATTTTACAAGAAAAACTAAGCGTGAAAAACGGTAAAATTCATGTTGAAAATGGTGGTGATTACAAAGTTATCCAATTACGAGATTCTAAGAATATGTTGCTTTCAACCGCTCAAAAACTAAAGGAGTTGGTTGAAAATGGCGCGGTGATTTTAGGTGATAAACCCAAAGATTCACCAAGTTTAATGGATGATGAAAATGATGTAAAAGAATTACTTGCTATTTCTGATTTGCTTTGGGGAGATACTGAAAGTGGCATAAAGCAAGTAGGTAAAGGCCGTGTGTATTGGGGGAAAACATTAGATGAGGTGCTTGAGACAGAACGTATTGCTCCAGATGTAATTGTACCTGAAGGTTTAGATATTAATTGGATTCACCGAAAAACTAATGATGCCGATATTTATTTTGTGGCTTCAAAAGAGAATAATCCGATTGACGTTGCTTTAAGTTTTAGAGTATCAAATAGAACACCTCAAATTTGGGATGCTTTTACAGGGCATCAGCAAAATGTTAAAATTTGGCAAAAAGAAAACGATAGAATTAATATAGTTGTGTCATTACCGTCAAATGGAAGTGCGATTATTGTGTTTTCAAAAGAAAATAATCCCCCTTTGGCTTCAAAAGTAACTCACAATAATAAGGTAATTTTAAATACCGAAACGGGTTGGTTTCAAAAGCATCTAGAAGATGAGCATATTCAAATTGACTTCAAAGAAGATGAATTTATGGCTTCAACATCAGGTGATTTTGTATTTTATCAAAATGATAATACCTTCAAAAAATCTATTGTTTTAAAAGAAACTCCATACCAAACCAATTGGAAGTTAGCTTTTGAAGACGGCTGGGATACCCCAAAATCAATAGAAGCTACAGAATTAAAATCGCTTACTGAGTTTGAAAACGATGCCGTAAGACATTACTCAGGAACAACAATCTATTCAAAAGTTATACATATTGAAAGCTTAGGTAAACATACTGTATTGGATTTGGGTGAAGTTGCGAACATAGCAGAACTTTGGTGCAATGGTAAAAAAGTAGGTGTAAAATGGGCGCCTCCTTTTGAGTTTGATATTAGCGAGTATGTTAAGAAAGGGGAAAACGAACTTGAGATTAAAGTGACTAATACATGGCGAAATCAATTAATTTTTGATAACTCCCGACCTAAAGGACAAAAGAAAACATGGACCACTGCAGGGCCTAAACCCAATGAAACTGAATTAGAAGCTTCTGGTTTAGTCGGTCCTGTAGTTATTAAAAGTTTACTCTAATTGATTATTTAGTAATTGTTTTTTGTTTACTTCATACTTAGTTTTATTTAAAATTTACATATTGTCGATTTCACTATGGATATGCCTGATGTTCAGGAGGGTACAGGATACCATTTCATGCATGTTGAAATATCTTTACAAATCAAAAAAAGATTAAAATTTAATAATATATAACTAAGAAAATTATGCTCAAGTCTATTTTTCTATCGTTTGCATTGATAGTGACTTTCGTTGCTTCTGCTCAAGTTAAACTAGAGAAGGAAATTCATATAACAGATTTAGCCATATATTTTGATGGTATTAAAAATCAAAGTAGTACTAGACAAGGTGCCTCTGAACCCTATGATTATGCTTATGGTCGTACTTTATCACCTCATGGTGATTGTATAAAGACTTACAAGCAATATGTGTTTATGACGTGGTATAGAGGTGGGAAATTAGATAGACACATGATGCTAACACGGTATAACACTGAAACAGGAAGCATGAAAACTATTGAGTTTCCACACCAGCATACAGGTTTTAACGGTAAATGGTGGATTGGTGAAACGCATAATACCATTGCCATCGGAATCAGCCCAATAAATGGTACTATTCACATGGTTTTTGATATGCACGCTTATGGTAATAGTGGCCCTTTTGTAAATGATTATTTTAGATATACCTATTCAGTGAGTGGTGCTGCAGAGGTTTCTGATGAAGAGTTTACATTAAACAAATTTGTTAAAGACCCTATTGATAATGATTACCGCCATTGTACAATGGATGGTGTTCGAGACCCAGGGCATTACAATAGGTTTACCTATCCGTCATTTTTCTTAAATGATGACAACGAGTTATTTTTAACCTTAAGAAAGGGTAGCTCACATGATGGCGCTCAAGCATTTATTAAATACGATGCCGACGCACAAAAATGGGGGCGATTTAAATTTTTTAATGCACTAGGAGCTGGTAGTAAAGGAGAAACGCACAATTGGAGCATTTATGGCAATATTAAGTATGCCGATGGGAAAATACGAATCGGTTTTCAGCGTAGATTAAATAATGGGACTGATAAATACAGATATCAAAACGGTGTATATTATGCATACTCTGACGACCCTACAGGCGCATCCCAATGGAAAAACTACAAGGGAGAGCCAATCACATCTCCACTAGTAAAAGCAGAGGAAGTATTAGTGTACGAGCCTGGAGATTATGTGCAAACTACAAAACAGAATCAGGTATATATTGTAGGAGGTTTTGATTGGACGGTTACTGATAATGGTGATGTTCATATTATCAGTAAGGTTCGAGACGATGAAAATAATGTAACCAAAAATATTCACAGCTATCAACCCAATGGTTCTGGCAATTTTATTATCTCAGAAGATTTCAGCGGAGCATCAGAATTATACACCTCTGGAGATAAGGTTTTCGTAATTGGCTTAAATTCATCTGGACGCCCTTTTGTAGAGAGAGCAGAAGGAGGAACAAATCAATTTACTAGAATTTACGAGCAAACTTCTGGCAGACGATTCCAAAAAGGACAAGTTTATATATCTAACGGAAAATTATACTATTACTTGTTAGAGAATAATGCTTCAGATACTGATGATACACAGCCTACATACCTTCAAATCATAGATTTAGGCATTGTACCACAAGACCCCTTAGCAGCAAATAATTTTACCATAGAGTCTGTAGGAGAGACCTGTGCCGATAAA
>NZ_QRDX01000005.1:36914-316800 GCF_003386195.1 Seonamhaeicola aphaedonensis
CATACCTTCAAATCATAGATTTAGGCATTGTACCACAAGACCCCTTAGCAGCAAATAATTTTACCATAGAGTCTGTAGGAGAGACCTGTGCCGATAAAAATAACGGTAAGCTTATTATTACGGGTAATGCTACGCATGATTATACAACCACGATCAGTGGAGTAGCATATGATTTTACCAAGGAATTGACTGTTGAGAATTTAACTCCAGGCACATATGATTTTTGTATTGATGTGGTAGGAGAGAATTATAGTCACTGTTATGAAGTTACCATAGCGGGAGGCGCAAGTTTAAGTGGAAAAATAGAGGTTGTTAAGAAATCAGCCAATGTATCCGTTACCTCAGGCACAGGGCCCTATAAGGTTTACAAAAACGGTTTGGAGCTTTTTGAGACCCATCAAACCAATTTTACAATAGCGGTAGAGCATGGTGATGAGATTCAGGTAAAGAGCAAAGAAGCCTGCCAAGGAAAAATGACAAAGACTATCAATTTACTAGAAGATGTCAAGGCCTATCCCAACCCATCTAATGGTCTATTTGAGTTATACATTCCCAATGATGTAGAGACCCTGAACTTAGAGGTTTATAACATCCAATCACAGTTAATAAAGTCAAAAACATACAGAATAAATAACGGTAAAGTTAGTTTAGATCTAACAGATAGTCCAAACGGAATCTATTTTGTAAGAATGAATTTAGAAAAACCAGTATTCACAAAATTAATAAAGAAATAAAATGAAAAAGGCATATTTATATTTAGTTGTATTCACAAGTATTTTAATGTCATGTAGTGGCGGCGGTGATGGTGATGGCGGTGGTCCAGATCCAGATGTAGAGAACACGGCACCTACAGTTCCCACATTGGTTTACCCATTAAGCAATACGTTATGTATAGACAATAATGTTGTATTTGAATGGAACGCCTCTACCGATAGTGAAGGCAATGCGATAACCTATAGAGTTGAGGTATCTGAAAACAGTAATTTCTCAACATTGTCACATGATCTATCAAGTTCCACAACCTCAAGAGTTATTAGTTTAGAAAAGGGTAAATCCTATTATTGGCGATTAAAGGCCAGAGACGTTAAAGGAGCGGAGAGTGGCTATTCCTCGGTTAGTCAATTTTTAACAGAAGGCGATGGTGTATCCAACCATTTACCATTTGCACCAGAGTTGGTAGCACCAGCAATGAATTCAGAGATAGATGGTACGAGTACGACATTGAGTTGGACCGCCAGTGATGTAGATGGCGATACTTTGAGTTATGATGTGTATTTAGATACCAACAGTAGTCCATCAACAAAAGTATCAGAGGGTCAATCAGGGACTAGTTATGATGCCACAGGATTAAGTGCCGCATCTACCTATTACTTTAAGGTAGTAGTTAAAGATGGTAACGGAGGGGCAACCATTGGACAAGTGTGGAGTTTTAAGACTAAATAATTTAAATTATTTTCTCAACTTATTCTAAGTTGAAACACTAATAATAACAAAACCAGAATCTAAATTCTGGTTTTTTTTATCCATTCAGGATAAAACAGGATAGATGTAAAATCAATTTTTGGTACTTTCAAATTCCAATAATCTCATAATATAAAAAATGCAAAGACGCAACTTTATACAATTATCAACTCTTGCAGGCGTAGGGCTTTCATTACCTATATCAGGTATTTTAAACGCTTGTGAAAACCATATAGAGCACTCAATAGAATTTAAAAATTTAACGTCCAGTCTTTTAAAAGATTGGTGTGATGGGATGTTAAAACAGCAAATTGTAAATCCATCTAATTTAGAAGAACACGGCGCTTTAGAGTGTCCTTCTTGTTCACACATACATGGCCGTTGTATGGATGCGGTGTATCCTTTTTTATATATGGCAGACAAAACAGGAGACGAAAAATATGTAGAAGGTGCAAAATTGGTAATGCTTTGGGCTGAAAACAATGTGTCTCAAGAGGATGGTAGCTGGACCGTAATTACCAACCCTAAATCTTGGAAAGGTATTACGGTTTTTGGAGCGATTGCCTTGGCTGAAGCATTGCACTATCACGGTCATGTTTTAGATCAAGAAACTAGGTTAGCGTGGATGAGTCGCCTTGAAAAAGCAGGGCAGTATATCCATGATACCTTTACCATCGATTTTACCAATATCAATTATCCAGGTACGGCAGTTTATGGGTTAGATTTAATAGGAGATGTTGTAAATAGAGATGATTTTAAAGCCAAGAGTAAGACATTGGCATTAGAAGTAAAAGCCTATTTTACACCTAATGAAGGGTTGTTGTTTGGTGAATGTAAAAAGAGTTCCAGTAAACTAAGTGAAAAAGGATTGCATGGTGTAGATTTAGGGTATAATGTAGAGGAAACCTTAAACAGTTTAGTAATGTATGCGCTAAAAGAAAAAGATGAAGATTTATTGCAAATTCTAACCAAATCTTTGAATAGCCATTTAGAGTTTATGATGCCCGATGGTGGATGGGACAATAGTTGGGGTAACCGCATGTACAAATGGACGTATTGGGGTAGTAGAACTTGTGACGGTAGCCAACCCGCATTCGGAATGATGGCACACATCAACCCAGCTTTTGGTACAGCAGCGGTTAAAAATACAGAGCTTTTAAAACAATGTACATCAGATGGTTTAATTCATGGCGGACCGCATTATGTGTCGGCAGGTATTTTACCCTGTATTCACCATACCTTCACACATACAAAACCTTTAACAGCATTATTGGATCACTGGGAGCATTTGCCAGAAATAAATGCAAACACAGAATTACCAAGAGCTACCGCAGATGGGGTAAAACACTTTAAAGATTTAGATGTCTTTTTATTTGCCAGAGGCGATTGGAGAGGAACAGTAAGTGCTTATGATGCAGAGTACCATTACAAAGAAGATTTTCGTCAGGCGTCTGGTGGAGCCTTAGGTGTATTGTATCACAATAAAGTGGGCATGCTTTGTGCTGCCAGTATGGCAAAATATGAAATGGTTGAAAAAAATAATCAACAAGAACAACCAGGAAAAGATATTTGTTTAACACCAAGGATAGAAACTTTTGTAGATGAGGTTTGGTACACCAATTTATACGATTTACCAGCTACAGTTACTTCTAAAGATGAAAATGACACTATTGAATTGGTTGCAGATGTAAAATTGAAAAATGTAGCTAGAGAAGAAGTAAAAGAAACAGCTTCTAAATTCGATATTAGATATAAGTGTGATTTAAATCAAACGGTAATTTCAGTAAAAACAGACCAGAATATTACTTCGCCAACTGCTTTTGTCTTACCTATTGTTTCGCCAAACAATGAGGTTATTTCTAGTGTAAGCGATACGGAAGTTACCATTCAAAAACCAGAGGGGTTAGTTACCATCAAGGCAAATTCACCAATCAATATGAAAGCACTTGAAGGTAAAAGAACATTTAATATGGTGCCAGGTGTAGAGGCTCTACCATTTGAAATCTTTTTTGAAGATAATAAGGCCTTGGTAATATCCATTACTGTTAGTTAATTGGATAAATTTCTAAATATCCCAGGAGCTAAACCTGTTTTTCGTTTAAATAAACGGTTAAAATAAACATCTGATTCAAACCCCAATTCAAAAGCAATTTCTTTTTGAGATTTATTGGTGTTTAACAGTAATTCCTTAGACTTTTCAATTTTTAGAAGCAAATGGTACTGTAATGGCGAAATACCTGTTTGCTTTTTAAAATCAATCCTAAATTTGGAGTAACTCACACCTAATTCTTGTGCTACTTTTTTCAAATTTAAAGTTGAATAAATATTTTTGTACATGATGCTTTTGGCTTTTGCTACTAGCGAGTTTAAACTTTCAATATTACTGCCACCACTTTTAATATTATATAAATCAGCCATAAGCTGTAGGCAAATACCCGATGCTGTGCGCTGAAAACCATAAGGTTCTTCATCAAATAATTTAAAGAGCGAATTAAAATGTTGTAATATAGAAGGTTTGTTACACTTTGATATTACAGGTTCATTTGTACTGAAAAACCCATTTGATAGGAATTGAGAAGCAATCTTACCTGAAAATCCTACCCATCGTTCAGTCCATCCGGTGCTTTTTTTTGGTTTATAACGGTGCCAGATACCAGGAAATAATAAAAAAGCATCACCATCGGATACGTTTATTTTTCCCGTAGCCTTGCTTTCAAAAATACCTTCGCCTTTAGTAATTAGAACTATATGAAATTCGTTTAATATACGCCCCTTATCCCATGTAAATATATATTGGTCTGGGTGGTCTTTAGAAGGATATTCTGTGTTTTTTTCAATAACATTTCGTCCTAAATTATTAATATAAAAACCCCATGAAGTTTCTATTCTACTGGTTATTAAGTATTTTCTGTATTTATTTATCATATCATTTTGTGCAACTAATATATCAATTTGTTAATTGTTAATTTTAAGAAATTAAGAGAAATTTACAAACAAGTTATAAATGAAGTGGATTGAAATCTTGCGGGAGGGGACAGGATAGTAATCTATGTGTTTTTCGTTTTATTTATTACTTTCAAACTAAACCAAATAGTATATCGCATGAAACTAAAGAACGCTGGCAGCATTTTTCCAAGTTCTATATTATTGTTAATAATTATAAGTGGACTAATATGTATCTCTTGTGGGCAATCGCTTTTAAGAGTTAAAGATTTAAAATGTGAGTACCGTACAAATCCTCTCGGTATCGATAATACAATGCCAAGATTTGGTTGGAAATTAATTGATGAAAACAACGAGAGAGGACAAAAACAAACCGCTTATCAAATATTAGTGTCTAGTAATATTGAAGGATTAAAAAATGATAAAGGTGATGTTTGGGACTCGGGTAAATTGAAAGCGGATAAATCGGTCAACATTGAGTTTTTAGGAAAACCTTTAGAATCTGGAAAAGAGTATTTCTGGAAAGTGAAAGTTTGGGATGCTAGTGGTTTAGAATCCAAATGGAGTGAGGTTGCTAATTTTTCAATGGGCTTATTGAACCCAAAAGATTGGAAAGGCGAATGGATATACAAAAAAGACCAAAATAAAAAAGACCATAATTGGTATAGAAAGAACGTGTCTTTAGATAAAACACCACAATCTGCCTTTATTCATGTAGCATCTTTTGGGTATCACGAATTGTACGTGAATGGGAAGAAAGTTGGTGATGAGGTGATGAATCCTGTCAACTCATTCCTTAAAAAGCGCTTACCCTATCTCACTTATGATATTAAGGATTATTTAAACGAAGGTGATAATGTTATTGCTATTTGGCATGCAGCAGGTTGGGCAAGATGGGGACGTGTAAAAGATTATTTCGACCCGCCTTTTGTATTTAAGGCTCAGGCTCATATTGATTTAGGTGAAGACAGGATTGTCATAGTTTCAGATGCCTCATGGAAATGCAAAAAAAGCTATAGTGCTTACCATAGTTCTTGGGATATATTGGATTTTGGTGGTGAAATTATTGATGAACGTTTACGTGAAGACGATTGGAATACTGCTGAATACGATGATGGTAATTGGGCAAATGCAGTTGTTTTTGATGAAACAGAAATGCAAGAAGTTGAAGTAACCAATATCAATTTGGGACCTAAAGGGGCTATACGAGCACCAAGTACAGATGCTAACCCACCAATAAGTAAAATTACAGCGACCTTAAGTGCACAAATGGTAGAACCTCAAGTGAAATTTAAAGAAGTGAAACCTATTGGTGTTACAAAAACTGAAGATGGCCATTATGTGATTGATATGGGCGAAAATTACACCGGTTACTTCGAAATGAACCTGTATAACGGTAAAGCGGGCGATACCGTTACTTTTGAAATTGCCGACCATAAAGAGGTGTCCACGTCTTGGGAACAGCGCAGTAAATATATTTATGATGAAACCGGCAAAGGCCATTTTACCAATCGATTCAATTTGGCAGGAGGCCGCTTTGTAACCATTTATGGTATTAATTATAAACCCGAATTAAAAGATATTAAAGGCTATGTTATTACGAATAATCGTAAACAAATAAGTCAGTTTGAAAGCTCAAGCGAGTTGTTAAATAAGATATATCAAGTGAATCTGAATACCTACATCGCTAATACAATAGATGGTATTTTGGTAGACTGTCCGCATCGCGAACGCCGTGGTTGGGGCGAAGTTACCGTGGCCGCCATTTACGGAGATGCACTACCTAATTTTGAAAGTGGCGCCTACATGATGCAATATGCACAATTTATGCAAGATGCACAGGCTGAAGATGGTAAAATGCGAGCTGTAATTAATGGCGACGATTTTGAGTTTTTAATGTGGATGGCAAATAGCCCAATTACTATTTGGGAAACTTACCGTATGTTGGGAGATAAACAGTTGTTAGAAAACCACTATCCGACTTTAAAAAAATGGATGCATTGGTTGTATGAACATTCTAATTATGAAACTCAAGATGCTTTAAGAATTGGTGAACGAGGTACTCTAGAATTCCCAGGATTGGGCGATTGGTGTACCCCTAGAGGTAATTTTTGGACGTCGAGTAATTCACCAGAGTCGGAGCATTTTAATAATTGTGTGTATGCTTTTATGCTAGAATCGGCTTTAGAAATCGCAAAAACCCTCAATAAAAAGGACGATGTAAAACTATTTTCAGACCGTTTGAAAGTACAACGAAAAGCAACACATCAAAAGATATATGATACCCAAACTGGGAAATATGGCGAAGGGCATCAGGTAAATCAAGCTTTTGCTTTGCTTTCTGGAGTTACTCCCAAGTCAGAACAACAAAAGGTATACGATAATTTAGTAGACCAAGTTTTATATAAATTCCCATATTACGACACCGGTAGTTCGGGACAAGCCCTCTATACGCGCTATTTTATAGAGCATGGTGAACGCATGGATTTAATTTATGAACTGTTAAAAGATAAACGTCACCCGAGTTACGGATACTTTTTAGAACAAGGTAAAACCGTCTGGCCAGAACGTTGGTCGGCAATCGGGAACAGTCAAATTCACACCTGTTACACGGGTATTGGCGGTTATTTCATAAAAGGTTTTGCGGGAATTAGGCCAGACCCAGAGCAACCAGGAATGCAACAATTTATCGTGAAACCAGCTCCGGTAGGCGATTTAACCTATGTAAATACCAGTTACCAATCTCCTTATGGAGATGTCGTTTCAAATTGGAAAATTACTGATGATACTGCAACGTTTCATATTGAAATCCCTGTAAATACTTCAGCTAAAATTTATATCCCATCAAATGAAATCGACTTAGTTATTGAAGGTGGGATGAGTATTGAAAAATCAGAAGGTATTAAATATATCGGTTCAGAGAAAAGCGATGCGGTCGGTAATTATATCATTTTTGAAGTGGCTTCTGGTGTGTATGATTTTGAAGTATCAAAATTACCAAAAGTAACATACCCAGACCCAATAAATAAACCTGATAACTTGGCATTAATAGGGCGTATAAACGCTTCTACAATGACTATCGATTCTGAAAAACTACCTCTTTATGAAGCATTTAGAGCAAATGATGAAAAGTTAGAAACACACTGGAAAGCGAATTCTAAAACTAACGAATGGTTGGAAGTGGAATGGTTTAAACCACAGACCTTTAACAAAATTGTGATTCATGAAAAAGGGAATAATATTTCAAACTATAAAATTCAATATTTTGAAGATGAAACTTGGGTAGATTTGGTGCAAGATACCTCTTGCGGGGTTAATAAAATGCATCAATTTCAAAGTGTAACGGCTTCAAAATGTAGAATACTAATAGAAGCTTCGAGAGCTATACCTGAAATTTCAGAAATCGAAATAAATTATTCAAACTAAATATTTTCAAAACTGAAATGAATAATAAAATGTATTTAAATAAAAACAAAATTAAGGCCTTTCTTTTTGGAACAATAATTTGTCTTTCAAGTAGTTGTTTGCAATCCAAGAAAAAGGATTCCGAGACGGCATTACATGTAGATGTATTCACTTCCATAAACTGGGACAGCGCCAAATGGATTGGTTATACCAAAGACCATCGTCCCGAAAAATGGGCAGCGAGAGATTTGGTACGTAACCAACCACCCATGAATATTAATACTTGGGAGCCCACGGAAGAGGACCTAAAAGTAACCCGACGTAAAACCCATCCTTCTGTGCTTCTAAGAAAAGCGTTTTCAATAACTAAGGAAGTAGCATCAGCAGAAGTAGCCATTTGTGGATTAGGACTTTATGAACTGTATTTAAATGGTGAAAAAGTAGGCGACCGTGTGCTCGACCCAGCACAAACCTCCTATGATAAACGTGCTTTTTATGTACGTCATGATGTAACCAAAGCGCTTCGTAAAAACAACAGTTTGGGAGTAATGTTGGGTAATGGGTTTTACGGACAAAATATGGCGTTTGCCCCTGGGCTTTCTTATGGAAAACCTCGAGCAACAATGGTGTTAAATATCCTCTATAAAGATGGGACAAAAGAACAAATTGTGACTGATGAAAGTTGGAAAGCACACAGCAGTCCTATTCTTTTCGATAATATTTATCATGGAGAAACTTACGATGCACGTGAAGCGATAACTGGTTGGAGTAGTTATAAGTTTGATGATACCTCTTGGGAACCTGTTGAGATAATGAAAGCACCAACACAAAATTTATTGGAGCAGGATTTAGAACCCATCCGAAAGATTAGAACAGTTACACCTATAGCGGTTTGGAAAGCAGAACGGGGATGGATATTGGATATGGGACAAAATATGACGGGTTGGTTAGCCATTTCCGTAAAAGAAAAGGAAGGTACTGTTGTAAAAATGCGTTTTGCCGAACACCTCATGCCTGATAAACAAAACATAGACCCTGCATCTACTGGTATTCACGTTACTGGAAATACCCAAACCGATATATATATCTGTAAGGGTGATGGAACTGAAACTTGGGAACCCCGTTTTACCTATCATGCCTTTCGCTATGTTCAAATTGAAGGACTCAGTGAAAAGCCAGATTTAAGTCAATTTACAGGATGGTTAGTGCGCACCGATGCAGAGAGAATAGGGACTTTTAAATCTTCGGACACACTTATAAATAAGTTTTACGATGTGTCCATGTGGACTATCGAAGATAATATTCAAGGGTTGTTGAGTGATTGTCCGCACCGCGAGCGCTGTGCGTGGATGGGCGATGCTTATGTAGTAGCCGAAGCAGCTAGTTTTAATTTCGATTTAAAACGCTTGTGGCAAAAAACATCTGCCGATATGGAAACGGTTTTAGGGGTGTCTAAAGCACATTTTAAAGACCCTTTTCCTTATGATGCGCGCACACCTGCAAATATTTCCGTTGGAAAGCGTCTCTGTTTACAAGCACGACCAGACTGGGGGGCTGCCACCATTATGGTACCATGGTTTTCGTATGTGTATTATGGAGATAAGTCAATTATTCAAGGCGCTTGGGAGATGATGGAAGGTTGGATGGCTTACCTAGATGAAAAAGTACAAGAAGGCGGTATTATAAACGGTGGATTTGGCGATTGGTGTCCTCCAGGAGGTAATCCAGAAATGGATACAGCACCCGCATTAACGTCAACTGCACTGTATTATCAGTCTTTAGTATCTATGGAAAAAATGGCATTGGTTTTAGAAAAAAGAGAAGTCGCTAATAATTATGCTGAAACAGCGAAATTGGTCAAGACGGCTTTTAATAAAACCTTTTTTAAAGAAAAAACGAAGTCCTATGGTTCTCAAACAGGTAATGCCTTTGCGTTGTATTCTGGTTTAGTTCCTAAAGGCTTAGAGCAATTGGTTGCTGATGATTTAGCAAACCTTATCATGAAAGATAAAAATGGGCATTACAGCACGGGTATTTTTGGGCATCGTCCGTTATACACCGTATTAAATGATTACGGACATGATGCGGTGACAAAGCACTTATGGAGTATTACCGATTATCCTAGCTTAGGATTTATGACCGAGGAGCACGATTTAACCGTATGGCCAGAAGGCGTTAGCAATTGGGATAAGAACGAGCGGTATTATCGACATTCATTTAACCACCCCATGCAAAGTGGATTTGCTGCTTCGTTTCATGAAAGTTTAGGAGGCATAAGACCTAATGAGGATTATCCCGGATTTAAAAAGTTCTATCTAAAACCAACATTTCTTGAAGGTGTAGATTGGGTTGAGGTAACACACAAATCCCCGCAAGGCACGATAGAAAGTTCGTGGAAAAAGGAAGGTGAAGAAATTATTTGGACCATTTCAGTACCAGAACAATCAGAAGCTATTGTGCAGTTACCATATTATCAAAATGAACAAATCAAATTAAATAATACATCAGTTAGAGCTAATATGTTTAATGTATCATCAGGTAAACACATTATACGAATATCAAATTCAAAATAAAAAATCATAGTGTTAAAATGAAGTATCTAAGGAATTTTAGAACATATCTAATCATTGTATTGACTCTTAATCTGTTTGGTAGTTGTAATACGAAACCTTCCCAAGTAAAGGTTACAGACCTTAAATGTGAATATAAATCAAACCCTTTGGGTATTGATAACACGGCGCCAAGGTTAAGTTGGAAACTTTTAGAAGATATGCAAACAATGGGTCAGAAACAATCGGCGTATCAAATTTTAGTGTCTAGTACTTTAGAAAATTTGGAAAGCAATAATGGTGATGTTTGGGATTCTGATAAAATTGAAACCAACCAATCGGTAAATGTCAATTATCAAGGAAAAACATTAGAATCGGCTAAACAATACTTCTGGAAGGTGAAAATTTGGGATAAAGATGAAGTCCCTTCAAACTGGAGCGAACCCGCTATATTTTCTATGGGCTTATTAAACCAATCTGACTGGAAAGGCGATTGGATTATGAAACCAGACCAAAAAAAGAAAGACCATAACTGGTACAGAAAGAATTTTGAATTAAAAGAAAATCCATCTTCGGCATTTGTGTTTGTGGGGTCTTTCGGTTATCATGAATTATATGTAAATGGTCAAAAAATCACGGATAATGTGTTGAATCCTGTGTCTTCATACATGAAAAAACGCATTCCGTACCTCACTTATGATATTACTGATAAATTGAAGGAAGGTGATAATGTGATTGCCATTTGGCATGCTGCGGGTTGGTCTCGATGGCGACGTATTAGGGAATACCGAAATATTCCTTTTGTGTTTAAAGCACAAGCTGAAATTGTTGTAGGAAATGAGCATATCACTTTAAAAACTGATGCGACTTGGAAAACCAAAAAAAGTCATTCTGAATATTATGGCGATTGGGATATTTTGCGCTTTGGCGGTGAAACCATTGATGACAGATTAAAGGAAGATAACTGGTGTAACGCCGATTATGATGATAGCGATTGGATAAAAGCTACTATATATAATCACGAAGTATTAAACGCGAAAATACCCGAGGGTAATAACATTAGTTTTGCATTAAATAGTAATAAGGATAGGGAGTTGCGAGCTTTATACGAACCCATAAAGGCAGAATTAAGTGCACAAATGGTAGAGCCTCAGGTAAAATATGAGGCATTTAGGGCTAAGGCTATCAGAAATAATAGAGATGGCTCTTATCGTATAGATATGGGACGAAATTATACAGGGTTCTTCGAAATGAAATTGCATAATGGTATAGAAGGCGATTCTGTACTTTTTGAAGTTAGCGACCAGAAAGAAGTGGTGATGAACTGGAAACAAAAGAGCAAATACATTTTTGGAAAATCTGGAAAAGGCATATTTACCAATCGTTTTAATGTAGCTGGAGGGCGCTATATCACGGTTTATGGTTTTAAATACGAACCTAGGGTATATGACGCCAAAGGTTATGTAGTAACTAATGATAGAAAGCAAATAAGCCAATTTAAATCTTCCGATTCATTGCTAAATGGAATTTACAAAGTAAATCTGGATACCTATCTCGCAAATACGATGGACGGTATTTTGGTAGATTGTCCACATCGCGAACGAAGAGGTTGGGGCGAAGTTACTGTGGCAGCCATGTATGGTGATGCATTGCCAAATTTTGAAAGTGGCGCCTATATGGATCAGTATTTACAGTTTACACGCGATGCACAATTATCAGATGGGCAAATACGCGCGGTTTTAAATGAAGAAGACCGCCCATTTTTAATGTGGAAAGCCAACAGTCCTTTAACCGTTTGGGAAACCTACCGTATGTTGGGTGATAAAAAAGTGTTGGAAGATAATTACAAGTCCATGCAAAAATGGATGCATTGGTTATACAAGAATTCCAATTTTAGTCAAGGAGGTGCTCTAAAAATTGGCGAGCGTGGTAAACGGGAGATGCCTGGGTTAGGTGATTGGTGTACACCACGTGGTAATTTTTGGGATAGCAGTAATTCTCCGGGAGCGGCACATTTCAATAATTGTTTATATGCTTATATGTTGCACTGTGCCCAAGGTATAGCAAAGGCTTTGGGTAAAACTGAAGATGAAAACGCCTATGCCAATAGATTGGAAGTACAACAAAAAGCAACACATGCTTTGTCATATAACACAGATTCTGGAAAGTATTTAGATGGTATTCAGGTGAATCAAGCGTTTGCATTACTAACAGGCGTAACTCCAACAGAGGAGACCCAAAAAGTAACCTCCCAATTGGAAAACAACGTGTTATATGATTTTCCGTACTACGATACAGGGAGTTCTGGGCAAGCCCTTTACACGCGCTATTTTATAGAATCTGGTGAGCGTATGGATTTAATTTACGAATTATTAAAAGACAAGCATCATCCAAGTTACGGTTACTTTTTAGAGCAAGGGCATACCACTTGGCCAGAACGATGGTCGGCCATAGGCAATAGTCAAATACATACCTGTTATACAGGTATTGGAGGCTATTTTATAAAAGGATTTGGTGGTATTCGTCCCAATCCAGAACAACCGGGGATGCAGCACATGCTTATTAAACCTGCTGTAGTTGGCGACTTAACTTTTGCAAATACCGAGTATCAATCCATGTATGGAAAGGTAGTTGTTAATTGGAAAAAACAGGATAATGGTGCTTCGTTTCATATTGAAATTCCAGCAAACACTTCGGCTAAGGTGTATTTACCTTCAAATGATAAAAATGATATTTATGAAGGTGAACAATTAGCTGAGAAATCTGAAGGTGTTGAATATGTCGGTTCAGAAAAAAATGAAGCGGTTGGTAATTACATCATATACAATGTAGCGTCAGGTGTTTATGATTTTAAAGTGAATGCATTACCAAAAACAGAATTTCCAGACCCAATAGATTTACCAAGCAATTTAGCATCTATTGGTAGGATGAATGCCTCATCTATGTTTATTGAAACAGAAAAACTACCCGGATTTGAAGCCTTCAAAGCTAATGATAACAACGAAGAAACCCAGTGGTTTGCCAATGGTAAAACGAATCAATATTTAGAGGTAGAGTGGGTAAAGCCTCAAACATTTAGCAAAGTGCTTATTGACGAATACGGACAAAATATTTCAAAGTATACCATTGAATATTTTCAAAATAATGAATGGGTTATTTTGACTAACGGCTCTAAATGTGGAGCAAATAAAGAACATGTTTTTGATGCGGTAACTTCCAATAAGTGTAGGGTATTCATTGAAGCAGCAGATAAAGCACCCTCCATTAAAGAAATTAAAATTTTTAAATAAATAGTAACAGATGAAAGTAGGATTATTTGGTATCGGTTTAGATACGTATTGGCCGCAGTTTGAAGGTTTATTAGAACGATTAGAAGGCTATCAGCAGCAAATTGCAGATAAAATGGAAGGCTTTGGGGCTGAGGTGATAAATGTTGGTTTGGTAGATTCTCCTGAGGTAGCAAGAGAGAAAGCACAGATATTAAAAACAGAAGATATAGATATCTTATTTTTATATGTATCTACTTATGCTTTGTCATCTACAATATTACCTGTGGTGCAAAAAGTGAAATGCCCTGTAATAATTTTAAATATTCAACCCGTAGCAGCCATAGATTACGAGAACTTCAATAAACTGGGTGATAGAGGTAAAATGACAGGTGAATGGTTGGCACATTGTCAAGCATGCTCTGTACCTGAATTTGCTAATGTACTCAATCGTTCAGGAATTGATTATGAATTTGTTACTGGTTATTTGGATGAACAATCGGTTTGGGATGACATTCAAGATTGGATCGATGCCGCCAAAGTAGCTAAAGTTATGGCGAATAATCGCTTGGGTGTTTTAGGGCATTATTACTGTGGTATGCTAGATGTATATGCGGATCTAACAAAACAATCGGCAGCTTTTGGTACACACATTGAAATTGTAGAAATGTGTGAAGTAAAAAAATACCGCGATGCTGTGACTGAGCAAGAGGTTGAAGAAAAAATCACCGAATTTAGAAGTGCCTTCGAAGTAATTGATGCCTGTGAACAATCTGAATTAGTGCGTGCCGCAAAAACTTCTATAGCTTTAGATAAATTGGTTGAAAACCATAATTTGGGGTCTATGGCTTATTATTATGAAGGGGAAACGGCTAACAAATATGAAAATATAGTAACATCTGTCATCGCAGGAAATACGCTACTAACAGGTAAAAATGTTCCAGTTGCAGGAGAGTACGAAGTGAAAAATGCCCAAGCTATGAAAATTATGGATGCTTTTGGAGTAGGCGGTTCGTTTTCAGAATTTTATGCCATGGATTTTAATGATGATATCGTCATGTTAGGTCATGATGGTCCTGCACATTTTGCTATTGCAGAAGGGAAAGTGCAGCTAGTACCTTTGCCTGTTTATCATGGAAAACCAGGAAAAGGACTATCTATTCAAATGACGGTGAAACATGGTCCTGTAACCTTACTTTCTGTTGTAGAAGGAAAAGAAGATGTCTTTTTATTAGTTGCCGAAGGCGAATCGGTTGAAGGTCCAGTACTTCACATTGGTAATACCAACAGTCGTTATCGTTTTTCTATCGGTGCAAGAGCTTTTATGAATGAATGGTCCAAACAAGGGCCATCGCATCACTGTGCCATAGGTGTTGGGCATATTGGAAATAAGATTGAGATGTTGGGTAGTATATTAAAATTGCGGGTGGTTCGTATTTGTTAGTAAAGCACAAAAATCTGGAATAAAACTTGTTTAAGTTGAAAGAAAATGCTACGCTAACGCATAAAATTACAACTAACAAACAGGAAGCTCTTAGTGTTAGTTTATGTAAAAAAAGAAATCAATTATAAAAAACAATTATGCACTATTTTAACAAATTAATAGTATTATTAGTCATTTTAGTATTGCCTTTTACATTATTTGCTCAAATCGTACCTTACGATTTAAAATTAGAGTACAGAGAAAATCCAGAGGGTGTAGATGTAAAGAAACCACGTTTTTTCTGGAAATGCAAAAGCAATGAATCCGAACAGTATCAAACTGCATATCGTTTACTGGTAGCCACCTCAATTGAAAATTTGAAAAGTAATAAAGGTGATGCTTTTGACTCAAAAAAGATAAAAGGCTCTGCCAGTACCCAAGTTGAATACAAGGGATTGGCATTAAAACCTGCCTCAAAGTACTTTTGGAAAGTAATGGTTTGGGATAAAAACAAACAGGCTTCAAATTGGAGTGAAACCGCAACGTTTACAACCGGACTTTTTGATGCTGCTGATTGGAAAGGTGCACAATGGATTGCCTGGCGAGATAATGACGAATGGACAAAAGAATGGTGGCGTAAAAAGGAAATTGAAGAACAGTGTGCCGAGTTTCGATTGCCAAGTTATTTTGGTGCTCGTATGAATATGTTTGAGCGCTATCATTTTTACCATGATAAACCCCACGATCCTGCACCGCTTTTACGCAAAAGTTTTGACATAGATAAAAAGGTGAAATCAGCTCATGCCTTTATTAGCGGAATAGGATACTATGAGTTATACGTCAATGGAAAACGCATAGGCAACTCAGTGCTTGATCCGGGGTGGACTGATTACCGAAAAACAATACTTTATGCTACTCACGATATAACCAAAAACCTACAAGATGGAACAAACACTGCAGGTGTAATGTTAGGTCGTGGGTTTTATGGCCAGTTAGCGATCGATCATTGGGGGTTTTATAAGAAAAACGGATACGTTGGTCAGCCCAAATTGTTATGTCGTATTAAAGTGGAATATGATGATGGTACGGTCACGGATATAATCAGTGATCTAAGCTGGAAAATTACCGGAGGACCTGTTATTTACGACGGTCCGCATATGGGAGAGATTTATGATGCTACTAAAGAAATTAATGGCTGGAATGAGCCTGGCTTTGACGATAGCGATTGGGAAAACGTTAATCCTGCACCGCATCCGGGCGGAGAGTTGGTCGCTCAATTATGCCAGCCTATCAGGGTTACAAAAACGTTTCATCCCATTAAAACAGCAGGCAAAGGAAGTTACGGACAATGGTTCGATGCCGGAACTAACATGTCGGGCTGGGTACGCTTACGCATTAAAAATGCAAAGAAGGGACAACGCGTAAATGTGTTCTTTGGTGAGCATGAAGATCCGTTGTCGTCAGGACAGCCTGGGCGTCTGCAGCAAATGGCTTACATCTGTAAAGGAGACGCTGAAGAGTTTGCTGAATGTCGATTCTCATACAAAGGCTTTCGTTATTTTCAGGTTCAGGGTTTTAAAGGAATGAAGTTTGATTTGGAGGATGTTGAAATAAAATATGTGCATTCCGATGTTCCTCAAGTTGGACAATTTACATCGTCTGATGAAACGGTAAATGCAGTTCACGAAATATGCAGAAAGTCGCTAATATTCAACTTACACAGTATTCCAACTGATTGTCCCCATCGTGAGAAAAACGGCTGGCTTGGCGATGCCGTTACAGGCATGGAGTTTGGTATGGCCAATTATGATCTGGCTGCACTCATGACCAAATTTACCCGCGATATTTTCGACACTCAGGATGAAAAAGGCGGAATGGCTGCTATCGCCCCAGCAAATCATTACCGCAACGGCAATTCAACATTATGGTCTTCAGCTGCAGTACACATTCCATGGTACATGTATAATTATTATGGCGATACCCGGCTATTTGAAAAGTATTGGGACAAAATGATGTTATGGGTTGATTTTTCATGGAAAAATAACAATTCGATTGAAAAGGATGGCATGTTTTCAGAAGCATATAACGATTGGTGCCCTCCGTATGATAAAACTTATAAAGGTAGAGGAAAACCGGGTGGTAATGAGGTGATTGCCTCTATGAACTTTTACCTCGTATTAAAGCGCTTAGCCTATATGGCAGATCTTTTAGGTAAAAGTGAAGATGCAAAACGACTACATACACAAGTTGAACGCATTTATACCGGTATCCAAAAATGGGCGTTTGACAAAGAGAAAGTGGAGTATGCAGGCTTAAAATATTTCGATGAGTTTTTACCGGTGGTTAATATTCTTGCTCTCAACTACAACATTGTACCAGAAGAGTATCGCAGTCGGTTAGAAAAGAAAGTAGTTGACAATATAGTTATCGATAAAGACAATCATCTGTGGGGTGGGGTGTTTACCGTACACTCTGCTTACGAATATTTACCCAAAAATGGCTATGCCGATTTAATACACAAAGTTTTGATTAATGAAACCTGGCCATCGTTTGGATGGATGATTAAAGAGGGGGCAACTACACTACCCGAAGGTTACAAATTTGAGTCTTCAGACATTCATCATTTTATGGGTGCTGTAGATAATTTCTTTTATCGTCATATGGTAGGCATCAATTCAGACCCTGAAGCTCCAGGTTTTCAAAGCATCATTTTAAAACCAAATTTTATTAAAGCCATGTATTTTGCCAAAGGAAGTTACATTTCAATTTATGGTACAATTAAAGCAGAGTGGAAAAAGGTAAACGATGGAACCTATGAATACAAAATTGAGATTCCAACAAATTGTCGGGCTAAAGTGCTGTTGCCAAATAATACAGTGGAAGTAAAAAGTGGAATGTATTCTTATATCGTTAAAATTTAGTTTTCACACTATTCCAAAAAAATTGGTTTGGTTCAAATAGAAAGAAGAAAATAAAACAATGAATCCTACACATCGAATCTTTTTAATATGTAGCATTTGTTTTAGTTTTGGTCGTACAAGGTGGAGTGTCAGAAAAATATTCTTTTCAATCTTCAAGCAGAAAACTTTAAGACTATTATCAATGGCAAAGATGTTGGACTTTATTTCTTAAAAAATGGCGCAATCAACACCTGTCAACCTTAGCAACCATGCGTTTTTCAATTTAGGAGGAAAGCCCTTTGGAACTATACACAATCATATTCTTAAAATAAATGCCGATAGATTTACCTCTGTTGACGAAATCCTAATTCCATTTGGAGAGAATGCTTTTGTAGAAGGTACTCCATTCGATTTTAGAAAAGGAAATATAATTGGTAAAGATTTGCCATTACAAGAAAGCAACGAACAGCTTAAAAAAGGAAAGGATACGGCCATAATTTTGTGTTGAATAAAAGTAATGAAGGAATAATGTTGGCCGCCGTTGTGGTAGAACCAAAAAACGGAATAAAGATGTAAATTTTCACAGAAGAACCAGGTCTACAATCCTATGGTGGAAATTTCTTTAACGGCTCCGACACAGGTAAATATGGTAATAGGCATAACTATCGCGAAGCATTTGCGCTGGAAACTCAACATTTCCCCGATGCTCCAAATCAGGAATTATTTCCATCAATTATTCTGAATCCAGGTGAAATTTACCAAAGTAAATCGGTTTTTAAGTTCTCTATCGAATACTAGCTGTGTATGGGATATTTTTAAATTGAATATAATTAGCATGATTAATTTCTAATAAAATTAAGAAATTGGGAAGTTTATTGAAATTACGGGTAGTTAGGGTTTGTTAAAATTTCATTCTCGTCCATGACATTACAGGATAACTATAATGTAAACTTTGGTTAATTTTCCGTTTTTAAATCAAAGAAAGTATTTAACACAAACTATCAGTAATGTCAACATCACATAAAACAATTCAATTTCTGATAAACACAATTATAGTCTTTTTTTTAACCATTAGTTCTTCAGCTTTTGCTAATAATCCAAATTGGGACAATGCCCAATGGATTTGGCAACAAGAAGACAGCCCTTCTAATACTTGGATGAGTTTTAGAAAGACTGTAACACTAGACGAAATTCCTAAAAGCGTTGAAGCTTACATCTCAGTAGATAGTAAATTTTGGCTTTGGATCAATGGAGACATGGTAATTTTTGAAGGCGGTTTATCTCGTGGGCCAAGTCAAGCTGGTGAGTGGAATCGTAAAGAAAAAATAACACCAGCCAACTCTTGGTATGAAACGTTAAACATTCAACCTTATTTAAAAAAAGGAGAAAATACCATTGCTGTTTTGGTGTGGTATTGGGGACGTGAAACCCACAAAGGAACCCATATCGACAGTGGAAAAGGAGGTTTATTATTTTCTTCAGAAATAGGAAATCAACACTTGGTTTCTGATAGCACTTGGAAGGTTCTACAACATCCAGGTTATGATAATACCATTGAACCTGCTAGCAGAATGCTAGTTCAATATAGCGTAAAGTTTAATGCTCAAAAGGGATTAAATGATTGGACAGACCAAGCTTGGTACAGCCAAAGTTTTAACGATGCTAATTGGGCAGACGCTTCAGAAAAAGGAAAATTAGGAGTAGCTCCATGGTATAATGTTGAAAAAAATATAGTGCCACATTTAATCAATCATGGATTGCAGGATTATGCAAATCATGAAGATTTAAAAATCCCTTTTGTTAGTGATGGTACAACTATAAAAGCGAGGTTACCATTCAATAAGCAGGTAACGCCTTATCTGGAAATTGAAGCCAAAGCAGGAGATAGTATTTTTATCACCACCGATAATAATAGAAATAGTATCCATGCTACATACATTGCCAAAGACGGATTACAAAAGTTTGAAAGCTACTCATGGTTTAATGGCCATGAAGTGCAATATACCATTCCTGCAGGCGTAAAAGTAAAGGCGTTAAAATACCGATGGATGAGTGTAGGTGAAATGGCGGGTAATTTTCAAATAGACGACCCATTTTACAACCGCTTGTGGGATATGGGTAACAATACACTTTTTGTATGTGCTCGCGATAACTTTATGGATTGCCCAGACCGTGAACGTGCTCTTTGGATTGGTGATGTAGCAGACCAAACAGGCTATTTGTTTTATGCTATGGATGATGCGGGGCGTAAACTTTTAAAAAAGGCCATTTTGCAAACAGTGTATTTTAGTGAGAATGATGTCATTGGCGCTTTAGGCCCATTGCGAGTTCGGGAGTTGGTTTGCCAAAGTTTACAGTTTATTGCTCAAGTGGTTTGGCCATATTACTTGAATACAGGTGATAAAGAAACCCTTGAAATTGCTTATCCGTATTTGTACAGGTATTTGGATTTATTTCCAATGCGAGACAATGGATTTCCAGAATATAGAAAAAGTAAAAGTCCAGATACTTGGAACTGGTTGGATTGGGGCGTAAAAGGTACTATAGACGAGCAACCGATACAAATGGCTTTCTACTATTTAGCTTTAAGAAAAGCTAAAAAAATGGCAGAAGTTTTGGGTAAAGAAGATCATATACAATGGTATGATGAGCGCATGACTTCCATGAAATCGGCTTATGAAAAAGAATTTTGGAAAGATGGTTTTTACAGTAGTAATGCAGCAAAGTTTAAAGACGATCGTGCCAATGCTATAGCTATTGTATCAGGTATTGCAAACCCAGAATATTACAATCAAATTGTTGACAATGTGTTAATTCCGAACCGGTTTTCTAGCCCGCATTTCGAATGGATGGCAGAAGAAGCCATGTTTATAGCAGGCAGACCAAAAGCCTCTTTGCAGCGTATGAAAGAAATGTATCAAAGTCAAGTTGATAAAAAGAATATGACGACGCTTTACGAGAAGTTTCCTGATGGAGGAAGTTACAATCATGCTTGGAATGGTTCCAATACCATATTATCCAAATACGTTGCAGGTGTAAAACCAATTAAAGTGGCTTGGAGTGAATTTCAAATTATGCCAACAATGGTACATTTTAAGAAGATAGAAAAAACAATCCCAACCGTTAAGGGTAATGTTGTTATTGGGATTAATGAATCAGATAGCTCTTATCAATTAAACTTAGAATCACCAAATAATACTGATGCAATTATTGGTATTCCTACATCAGAAAAACAAGTTGCTTCAGTTGAAATAAACGGAAAAATAGTTTGGAAAAAAGGGAAAGCAAAAAAGAGGATTGCAGGTGTAAGTTATGTTGGTGAAGATGATCAATTTTTGAAATTTAAATTATCTTCAGGAGAATGGAGTGTAAATGCTGAGTACAAATAAATGGATTCTCAGAAAATAGCATGGAACTAAAAAAAAGCACATTCGTATTTTTATTTGCTTTATTAACTTCAATTTCAGCAATTGCAAATTCGCCTATCTGGGAGAATGCAAAATGGATTTGGCAAGAAGAAGCTGGACCTGCTAATACTTGGGTAGCCTTTAGAAAAGAATTCAACCTTAAAGAAATTCCTAAAAACGCATTGGCAAATATTGCTGTAGATACCAAATATTGGCTTTGGGTAAATGGTGAAATGGTATTGTTTGAAGGAGGCTTAGCACGTGGTGCTGCCCCAAATACTAATTATTACGACGAGGTTGATTTAAAATCTTATTTAAAAAAAGGAGAGAATACTATTGCCATTTTAGTGTGGTATTGGGGAAGAACCCGAAAAGTTCATGACGATAGTGGTAAAGGTGGTTTGTTATTTTATGCCGATTTTGGACAGCAAGTTTTAAAATCAGATGATACTTGGAAAATGAAAGTGCACCCTGCGTATGACCCCAAAAGCGGAGGAGGAGGAGGTAGTGCCAATCGCGTCAATGCTTACAATGTAAAATTTGATGCCCAAAAAAGTTTAGGTGATTGGACAGATAATGCTTGGTACTCGAACAATTATAATGATAAAAATTGGGATAAGCCCATTTTAAAAGGTGTTGCCAATGGTAAACCTTGGGGGACTTTAGTGAAAAGAGCCATTCCACAATGGAATGATAGGGGTTTGGTAGACTACGAATCTCTTGTACTAAAATCGAATAAAGAGAAGATTAATTTACCTTTTAAGAACACAACGGATTCATTACTCGTTATTAGTGCCAAATTGCCTTTTAACAAGCAAATAACGCCCTATTTAAAAGTAAATAGTAAAGCTGGTAAAACTATTGTAGCAGATATGGAAAATCCCTTCAATATGCTTAAGGGAACTTTTATCACTAAGGATGGTGTACAGGAATTTGAAAGTTATTCTTGGATAAATGGACATGTTGTAGAATATTCAATTCCTGCTGGAGTGGAAGTATTAGCACTAAAATACAGATGGACCGGAGTAGGAGAAATGACTGGTAATTTTGAATGTAGTGACCCTTACTTTTCAAGACTGTGGTGGATGGCAAGAAATACGCTTTATGTTTGTGCAAGAGATGGTTTTATGGACTGCCCAGATAGAGAACGTGGTTTGTGGATAGGCGATGTGGCCGACCAAACAGGTGCCATTTTTTATTCCCTTGATGATGCAGGGAAGCAACTCTTAAAAAAAGGAATAGACAATACTATTGCTTATAGAGCGGGAGATACCATACAAGGCTTAGCGCCTGGTTTTGGTGCTTATCGAGGTAAAAGTAGTGAGCTAACAGGACAAAGTTTACAATTTATAGACCAAGTTGTTTGGCAGTATTATTACAATACAGGTGATAAAAAAACTTTAGAAAATGCATATCCGGCCATTTTGAAGTATTTAAAACTCTGGGAAATGCAATCCAATGGGTTACCCGAACATCGCAAGGGATATGCCAATTGGATTGATTGGGGGATAGACCCAGACCAAGTTCCCGTAAATGTTATTTTGTATTACATGGCATTGAATGCCACAAAAAAAATGGCGACTACTTTAGATAAAGAGCAGGATTTAGAATGGTTAAATCCAAGAATAGAGAGTATTAAGGCCAATTTTGAAAACGAGTATTGGCAAGGGAACCGTTATGGTAGTAAAGATAAGGTCATTGAAGAACGTACAAGTGCTTTAGCCATGATTAGTGGTTTGGCCAAAAAAGAACATTACAATATTTTGGTAGATAGTGTTTTAGTACCCGTGCGAAAATCGAGTCCGCATATGGAATGGATGGCAGAAGAAGCCATTATGCTTACTGGTCAATATGACAAGGGTTTAGAACGTATGAAAGTGCGTTACGAAGAACAAGTAAATATGGAATGGCTAACTACTTTATATGAGAAGTTTTTGCCAAAATTAAGGGGTACTTATAATCATGCTTGGAATGCTCCCAACTACGTGTTGTCTAGATACATTGCAGGTATTAAACCAACAAGTGTTGCTTGGAAAACCTTTGAGGTAAAACCAAATTTAGCGCACATGACTTCTGTAAAGCAGGTTGTACCTTCTGTAAAAGGAGACATCACTATGGAAGTTAATAAAACAGCAAGCAAATATCAACTAGATTTAATCTCTCCAGATAAAACCACAGCTACAGTTTACATTCCTAAAGAAGACAAAGCAATTTCAAAAATTTTGGTAAATGGTAAAGAAATTTGGAAAAAGGGGAAATTGAAAACCAAGTTAAAAAATCTAAGTCTCATTGATGAAGATGTTGATTTTATTTCATTTGAGGTTGAGGAAGGAACTTGGAATTTTACAGCTGTATATAAATAATGTGAAAAAATCTTATGAGAACCAAACAACAAATTTTTATTCTATGTAGTGCTATTCTAATTGGTTTGAGCACTTTAGCACAGAATAATCAAAAAAATAAAAAACAACTACTAAATACAGATAAAGAGCCAAAGTTAAAAAGTAAAAAATTCAAATCGTTGTTTGATGGAGAAACATTAAATGGCTGGTCGCCCAAACAAGGAACTATGAAATTTGAGGTCGTCAATGGAGATATTGTCGGTACTTGTAGTGCAGGACCAAGTACTTTTTTATGTACCGATAAAACGTATACAGATTTTATTTTTACTTGTGAAATGAAATGGGAAGTTGATGGAAATTCAGGTGTTCAAATTCGTTCTCGAATCCGAAAAGACCCCGATAGAAATACCGTAATTGGTCCACAAGCCGAAATGGAAGATTTGGCAAAAAAAGGACGTGGTTGGTCTGGAGGTATTTATGGTCAAAATTGTGGTGGTTGGTTTTATCCATTAAAAGCCCCTGAACATAGACTACTAAAGAATGCTATTGATAGAAGTGGCTGGAACAGACTTACCATTAAAGTAGTAGGAAATGTTTTTAAAACTTGGGTAAATGGAATTCCTGCGGCACATTGGATTGATGAAGAAAATGAATATCCAACAGGTTTTATCGGTCTACAGGTTCATGGAGGGAAACAAGGTATTATTCATTGGAGAAATTTAAAAATCAGAGAACTGTAAGATGAATGCCAGTTGTTTAACAAGAAATAAACAAAAGTCTTTAGTTGAAAATGCTAAAGCTAAATCGATGAATACACCATTGATTTTTTTGTTTTTAGTAATTCTTTCTATTCATTTTTCAATATATGCACAACGTGATTTTTTGGTAGCATCTTGTACTCCTGAAGAGTTGCAGGAAATGTTAGTGATGGATCAGAAATGGGTAATTTATCCAGACTACAGCAATCGCGAAGCATGGGACAATTTATTGGGAAGTCATAAAGTAAGCTTGATTGAAAACGGAGAAGCTTATTTAGATTACGAATGGCAAGTGGTTAAAGCAACCGATTATCTCGATTATTCGAGAACGGGTAATCGTCAAACCATGCAAGACCCATATTTTGATAATCAAGATGCGATAAGCGCTTTAATTTTAGCTGAATTAGCAGAAGGAAAAGGACGTTTTTTAGATCAGATCATTGATGGTATATTTATGAATTGCGAAATGACGTCTTGGGTACTATCGGCTCACTTTAAAATTTCGTCCAAAGAAGTTAAAAACCATTTTCCCGATGTAAACGAAAACTTAATTGGATTGTATTCCTCGCAAACTGGAGCTATGTTATCTTGGGCACATTATTTTTTTAAAAATGAGTTTGATAAGGTCAATCCACTTATTTCAGATCGTATTCAATTTGAAGTAAAAAAGCGCATTTTAGAGCCTTATATGAATATGAACTATTGGTGGACAGCACTTCCTCCTTATGAAAACAAAAAACCAAAAGTAAACAATTGGAATCCTTGGTGTAATGCCAATTTATTGCAGTGTTTTATGTTGATGGAAAATGATAAGGACAAATTAGCAAAAGCAGTGTATCGGTCTATGCAATCGGTAGATATGTTTATTAACGAAGATAAAGACGGTGCTTGCGATGAAGGCCCTGGATATTGGGGTGTTGCTGCAGGAAAAATGTACGATTATTTGTCATTATTAGAAAAACTCACAGCAGGTAAAATTTCCATTTTTGATAAGCCTGAAATAAAAGCCATGGCAGAATATGTTTATCGAGCTAATGTTGGCAAAGGTTGGGTCGTTAATTTTTCAGATGCCTCGGCAAAGTCAAAAGGAAATCCTTATTTTGTTTATGGTTTTGGTAAAGCGGTGGCAAGTCAAGATATGATGCAATTTGCTGCTTATCTGAAAAAAGAAAACCCTGAGATAAACATTGCTTACAATAGAGATATTGATAGAGCTTTAAGAAATGCAACCATATCTAAAGTACTAGAAGATACAACACCTGTTTTTAAAACTCCTGAATATTCTTGGTATCCTAAAACAGAATACTGTTTTATGAGTAATGAGGAAGGTCTTTTTCTGGCTACAAAAGGAGGGTATAATCAAGAAAATCATAACCATAATGATGTTGGGTCATTTATGTTTTATGTAAATGCCACACCCATATTTATTGATACAGGAGTAGGTTCTTATACCGCCAAAACCTTTGGGCCAGATCGTTATACTATTTGGACCATGCAAAGTAATTATCACAATGTGCCAATGATTAATGGCGTTGCACAAAGTCCAGGAGCAATTTTTAAAGCTACCAACACACGTTTTAATAAAAATAAAAAGACATTTACTACGGATATTTCTAAAGCATATCCAGAAAGTGCTGAGGTTACGTCATGGATACGTAACTATCAACTAAAAAAAGATGGGCTAACTATAAAGGATAAATTTTCATTATCCGAAACACTAGCCCCCAATCAATTAAATTTTATGACATGGGGTAAAGTTAATATAGATAATCCAGGCAAAGTTTCAATTCAAATTGAAAAAGAAAAAATAGACTTATTTTATAATGAACAAGAATTCTCGATCGCTTTAGAATCTATTCCGCTCAATGAGAAAAAGTTGAGTGGTGTTTGGGGGGCAACTATTTACAGGCTTACTCTTACTGCAAAGTCATTGCAAAAAGAAGGCGAGTATACGTTTCAAATTAAAAAGACCAAATGAAAAAAATAATAACTGTTTTAGTATTGAGTTTCATGTTTATTGTTGTTAAAGCACAAGAAACTGACAACAAAAAAATGAATGTAGTGTTTATTTTGGCCGATGATTTGGGTTGGGCAGATGTAACATTATATGGCAAAACAAAACTATACGAAACACCAAATTTAGAACGATTGGCTGCTCGTGGCGTAACGTTTACTCGTGCATATGCTGCTAGTCCCTTATGTTCTCCAACAAGAGCCAGTATTTTAACAGGGCAAACACCCGCAAGAACGGGAATTACCTCACCTGCTGCACATCAACCTAAAGTACAATTAAAAGCATCCGTACCTCCAAAAGCGGCTCCAGATTCTAAATCAGTTGCCTGCCAACCTGTTACAAGACTGGATACTATTATTCCAACACTTGGTAAATTATTAAAGGCTCATGGTTACAATACGGCTCATTTTGGTAAATGGCATTTAGGTAAAGAACCTTACACACCTCTTCAACATGGATTCGATGTAGATATCCCACACTGGCCAGGACCTGGACCAGCAGGTAGTTTTGTAGCACCTTGGAAATATCCAAAGTTTAAGGCGAATTATGAAAATGAACACATTGAAGATAGAATGGCAGATGAAGCTATAAACTGGTTACGTTCCATTGATTTGAACGAGCCATTTTTCATGAATTATTGGCAATTTTCGGTGCATGCTCCTTTTGATGCTAAGGAAAGTTTGATTAAATATTATCAGTCTAAAATAGATTTTACAGACTTACAACATTCGCCAACCTACGCAGCTATGGTACATTCTCTAGACCAAGCTGTAGGTCGATTATTAGATGAAATAGACAGGTTAGGTATTAGCGACAGAACTGCTTTTGTTTTCTTTAGTGATAATGGAGGAAACATGTATAATGGAATCCGAGAAACAACGCAATCAGGAGAAGAATTCATTACAGAACCCACAAGCAATCGTCCTTTACGAGGAGGTAAAGCCACCATTTATGAAGGCGGTACAAGAGTGCCTTGTATTGTGGCATGGCCAAAAATTACACAAGCAGGAACAACATCAGATGTGATGATTCAATCCACCGATTTTTATCCAACAATATTGAATCAATTAGGAATCCAATTCCCTAAAAAACATAAAATTGATGGTGTAGATATTACAAAAGCATTACAGGGCGAAAACCAAAATAGAGGGCCAATCATTACCTATTTTCCGCATCAACCAAAAATACCAAATTGGTTACCGCCATCGGCTTCAGTTCATGAAGGTGAATGGAAGCTCATAAGAGTGTTTCATAACGGAAAAGATTTTGCTCATCAATACTTTTTATATAACTTAAAGCAAGATATTGGAGAAGTACACAATCTTGCAGGAAAGTATCCAGAAAAAGTAAAACAATTAGATGCCATAATTGAAGCGCATCTACAAGATTCTAATGCTGTTTTACCAATTGTAAATCCTGCATTCGAACCAGAAAAATACCATCCTGAAACTGTAGGTATTCAAAAGGGTGGTTTACGAGTAGCAAAGAGAATTGATAGAACTAAAAATTAGGAAATGCGTACACTGTTTTGTTTTGTATCAGTAGTGGTTTTTGGTTTGGGTTTTATTACATGTAATGCCCAATCCACTCGAGATACGATTTACCCCATTTTTCAATTTCCACAACACAAAATGCCTCGAATAGATGGTGACTTTTCCGACTGGAATCTGGTTCCAGACACCTATGCCATTGGCTTAGACCAAATGAAGGAAGCTATCAATGGCAATGGTTTTAATCTGGATGCAACCGATTTAGATATTTCAGTCAAAGTAGGGTGGGTAAAAGACTTGAACCGATTGTATTTTTATGTTGAGGTTTTTGATGATTTCTGGGAATTTGAACAACTTGATATTAAACAGGATATTTTTGAATTGGTCGTTGACGCCGATGTTTCTGGTGGTAATTTTATAAAAAAATGGAACGCCAACAAAAAATATATTCCTATCGAAGAATTGCACTTTAGAGGTCATGGAGCGCATGCTCAAAACTATCATGTTTTTATGCCTGCCGTAAATAAGGACTGGGCCATGGTTTGGGGTAATACGCCTTGGATTAAAGACTTTCCTTATGCCAATGCTGCTTATCAGCATAATTTAAAACAGGGTAAATCTGGAGCACTTAAAATGGAATTTTGGATTACACCATTCGATTATGCCGCTATTGAGGGTATCAATCGTTCCGCTATTTCAACGCTTAAAGAAAATGAAATTATTGCTATGTCTTGGAGTGTTATCGATTATGATAATGATAACAAAGAAAGAAAGGATTTTACAAGTCTTTCGCATAATATTAATATGATTCATGATGCCGATTTTATGAATGCGTTTAGATTAATGCCACTGATTGAGGAATTTGCACCTGAACTTCAAGCCAATTGGTCTTTTGTTGAGGTAAATAGAGAAAGACGTGTTTTTGCTTTTAAAGATGAATCTGTGGGTGACGTTGAAAAGTGGACTTGGGATTTTGGAGATGGAACAACTTCTAATGAACAAAATCCGGTTCATCAATATAATTCTGCAGACCACTGGACTGTGGTACTCACAGTAGAAAATAAAAACGGTAAATCCATACGTTCTAAAGTTTGGGATGTGGTTACAAAATAGATATAATGTTTTATGACGTTTAATTTAAAAGTATATGTAATTTTTCTTTCGCTTTTGGCGTTTGTCGTATCCGCTTTTGGTCAAAACAATACTGCTCGAATAGATGCACATATTCACCTTTACGATATTAATCGAGACAGTAGTTTTACTTTTTTAAACAAACAAAATAAAGATACCAACCCAGAGCTATTTCGTCCGCATTTAGAAAAAGACTTTTTAGAGGTAGCCAATTCATCAGGGTTTAACTATGCATATCTTGTTGAAGCAAGTACCAGAAGGGAAGATAACTTTTGGCTATCTCAAATAGCTAACGAATCAAAGCATATACTCGGTTTTACAGTGAATTTAAATCCTTTGGATGCTAATTTTATAAGTGATTTAGATTCTTTAAAAAAGAATACCAAGTTTAGAGGCGTTCGTCCAAGATATAAGGGATTGGATTTTTCAAATCCTGAAGTATTAAAACAATTAAAAGAATTAGACAAACGTAATTTAGTGCTTGAAATTAATGGGTTAAAACATGTAGAAACCATCGCTAAACAATACCCAAACATGCCTATTGTAGTCAATCATTTTGGAGGGGGAAAATTAAAAAATGGCGTATTGCAAAATGAAGAAAATTACAAAAAAGCACTTCAAGAAGTGGCATCCTTTCCAAATGTATTTATGAAGATTTCTGCGCTTTATACCCTTTCTGGAAAAAATAAAGCTCCTAAAAAACTAAAATATTACAAACCTTTATTAGATGCTAATCACAAGGCTTTTGGTCCAAATCGAGTGCTATTTGGTAGCAATTGGCCTTTGTCAAGTTTACGAGGAACCTACAATAATGCAGTTCAAATTTTAGAAGCATATTGTAAATCTCGAAACGATTTGAGCGAGGAACAATTGTTTTTTAATAATGTTAGAAAGGCTTATGGATTGATAAATCCTACCATTCCCACTTTTATGGAGTTGAGTAATAATGAACTTCGTTTAAAATTAGATTTAAGAAGAGGAGGAGCTATTGCTTATATTTCTAAATCAGACGTGGATAGAAATATTGTAAACGTTCATGACGAAGGTAGATACATTCAGCAATCGTATTATGGAGGCAAGATTATTAATAGACAAAGTGAAGGACAAAAACGAGCTTGGTCTCCTTGGTCTTGGAATCCCATTCAAGTTGGTGATTGTTATCGAAATAGAGCAGAAATTCTAGAGTACAAACAAGAAGGAAACACGCTGTATGTAAAATGTATTCCTATGCTTTGGGATATGAAAAACAAAGCAGCAGAAGCCATTATGGAACAATGGACAACTTTAGAAGGTCATGTTATTAAAGTTCAGAATAAGTTAACTTGCCACCGGACAGATACTATTTATGGCGAAGGGAAAACCCATAATCAAGAGTTGCCAGCAGTGTATCCAATATCAGCTTTAAATAATTTGTATTCTTATTTTGGCGATAAGCCATTTACGGGAGCGCCTTTGAGTAATCCAAAAGTGATAAATTTACGAAGTGGTTTTTGGGGCAAATACAAAAACAATATGGTTACCGAAAGTTGGATGGCTTTTGTAAATGATGATTTATGGGGAATAGGAGTGTATTCTCCAAAATGTACTAACTTTTTAGCAGGTATGGCTAAAGACCCAGGTTACGAAGCAAACGACAGTGCAACTTCGTATATGGCTCCAATCCATCCTGCAACATTGAATAAAAATACGGTGTATGAGTTTGATTATTACTTAATTGTGGGAGAGTTGAATGACATTAGAAACGATATTTACGCTTTAAAAAAATCAATAAAAACGGAATAAAAAACAAACAATAGATAAATGATTGAAAAAATATAAAATGAAGAAACTAATTATAGTATTGACAGTTTTAGCAGGATTGAGTTCCTGTAAAAATCAAGATTTTGATGTCGATGCAACCTTAAAAAAAGCTGAAAATCAGTTTTCGGTGCTATTAGATGCATCCTATGCCGAAAATAAAATACCAAGAAGTCTTGATGAACACGGAAATATAGATTGGGCAAAACGAAAAATGGATTGGACGCAAGGGTTCTTTCCTGGTGCTTGTTGGAAATTATATGAGCATACGCAAGATGCAAAATGGAAAGAAGGCGCTCACCATTTTCAAAACCTATTTATTGATGCTAAAGATATCAATACAACCCACGATTTAGGCTTTATGTTTTATTGTTCTTTTGGTGAAGGGTATAAATTAACCAAAAACGAAGCCTATAAACAAGTGGTTATTGATGCTTCAGAATCCTTAATATCTCGATATGACTCTGTAGTCGGTTGTATTAAAAGTTGGGATTTTGGTAAAGACAGATGGACGTTTCCTGTGATTATAGACAATATGCTGAATTTAGAAATGCTATTTGAGGCTTCAATTTTAACTGGAAATGATAAATATAAACATATAGCTATTAATCACGCCAATACTACACTGAAAAATCATTTTAGAGACGATTATAGTACTTGGCACGTGGTAGATTACAATCCAGAAGATGGGTCTGTATTTAAAAAACTAACACACCAAGGTTTACATAATGAAAGCAGTTGGGCAAGAGGGCAGTCTTGGGCATTGTATGGTTATACCATGTGTTATCGTTACACAAAAGACCCTAAATATTTAGAGCAAGCCAAAAATATTGCTGCATTTGTTAAAGCAAATTTACCAGAAGATTTTGTGCCAATTTGGGATTTTGATGTGAAAGATAAAGACATTATGTATAAAGACGCCTCTGCGGCTGCTGTTTATGCTTCTGCATATTTAGAACTGTATACCTATACCAAAAACACAGCATATAAAGAGTTGGCAGAAAATATTTTGAAGTCTTTAAGTTCGGATGCCTACTTTTCTGAATTTGGTAAAAATGGCGGATTTATATTAGAGCATAGTGTTGGTAATTTTCCTAGAAATGGCGAGATTGATGTTTCAATCAATTATGCAGATTACTATTATTTAGAAGCGCTTTTACGTTTAAAACACATTAATGAAGAATAAAATTGAAAGTATTAAAGTATTAAAGAACTATGAAATCTTAAATATAGTAGCATAAAAACCTATGAAAATTAACATCATATTTATAGCATTATTGCAATGTCTGTTTTTAAGTTGTAATGGAATATCCAAAAATACAGTTCAAGTTCCAGAACAATTGCTAGTTTCTGAAGGATTTCAAAATCCTTTGGGATTTTATGATGCTACACCTTCATTTTCATGGAAATTAGCTCCAACCGTTAAAAAACAAATGGCTTATGCCATTGTTGTAGCTTCAAAACCTGAATTGTTACCAAATCAACCAGATATTTGGAATTCAGGTAAGGTCACCTCAAATCAATCTACTTTTGTAAAATACGAGGGAAAACCCTTAAAATCAAGACAAAACGTTTTTTGGCAAGTTCAATATTGGGATGAAAATGATAACCCATCAAATTGGAGTGAAACCGCTCAGATTGAAATGGGCTTATTATCTAATTCTAATTGGAAAGCCAAATGGATAAAAATACCAGACCCTGAAGAATGGAATACTACCCAATATGGTACACGATTATTCAGACCACAATATTTAAGAAACGATTTTAAATTAGATGCTGAAGTAAAAAAAGCACGCTTGTATATTGCCTCAAAAGGGGTGTTTCAAGCAAACATTAATGGGCAAAAAATTGGTAATGATGTGCTTACACCAGGTTGGACACCTTACCATAAACGCATTGAAACACTAACCTATGATGTTACTGAAAATTTACAGAATGATAAAAACTCCATAGGCATTATCCTCGCTGAAGGATGGCATTCTGGAAGATTCGGACCTAGAAGAAGATGGGACACTGTAGTTGCGCCTCCTCAAGTAATTTGTCAGTTAGAAATTGAAGACCTTAAAGGAAATGTAAAAACAATAATTTCAGATAAAAATTGGAAAGCTACTAGAAAAGGGCCTATACGAACATCAGGATTGTATGATGGCGAAGTATATGATGCGAACTTTGAAATGCTGAATTGGAGTCAACCTAATTTTGATGACAGTTCTTGGGAAACTGTTGAAACCGAAGATATAAATCTAAAAACTCAACTATTTCCTAAAAAACAAGCTCCTTTAAAAAATAAAATGGAGTTGCAACCTGTTCAAATGATGCAACAAGATGATAATTCAGTTTTATTCGATTTTGGTCAGAATATGGTAGGAGTTGTGCAATTAAACATGCCTGTTAAAAAAGGTGACACCCTTAAGTTAAGACATGGCGAAATGTTGGATGCCAAGGGTGAATTATTCACAAAAAATTTAGGTTCTGCAAAATCAATAGATTATTACATCGCAAAAGAAGATAAAATAGTTACTTGGCAACCTACATTTACCTTTCACGGATTTCGTTATGTGGAGTTAAGCGGATTTAATTCAGCTCTCAAACCAGAAAAATCTTGGGTAACAGGATTAGTTCAGTATTCTGATTTTGAAATGGAAGGTGAATTCAAATCCTCTAATTCTAAACTCAACCAACTGCATAGCAACATTCAATGGGGATTAAGAGGGAACTTTTTTGATGTGCCTTTAGATTGCCCACAACGAAGTGAACGTTTGGGTTGGACAGGAGATGCACAGGTATTTATACCAACTTCATTGTATTTATCAGATACGCACGCGTTTTGGTCAGCTTGGTTGACAAGTATGAGAGAAGAGCAATTTGCTAATGGAGGTATTCCTGTTGTTGTTCCAAATTTTACAGGGAAATTTGCACAAGCAGGTTGGTCTGATGCCTGCACTATTGTGCCTTGGGAATTGTATTTTAGAACAGGTGATAAAGGTGTTTTAGAAGATAATTATAAGATGATGAAACGTTGGTGTGCCTATCATACTTCCGAAGCAACAAATTACATCAGCCATATGTCTACTGTAGGCGACTGGTTGCAACCCTATTCTCAACAAAAAGACGATAGAAGAGGTGATACGCCTAATACATTAATTTCTACGGTATTTTACGCGCAGTCCGTTAAGTTGACAATGAAAGCGGCTGAAATTCTAGGTTTAAATGAAGATAAAAAGTATTATGAGCAACTTTTAGATTCCATTTCAATGGCTTTTGAAAACGAATATTTTAATGATGAAGGTCAAATAAAACAACCTTATACACCAACACAAACAGGCTATTTATTGGCTTTAGGGTTTGATATTTTATCAGAAGAAAAAGCAGATAAGGCTATTTATCATTTGCTAAAAGAAATAGAAGCAACTGATAATCATCTAAGAACAGGATTTATTGGCACGCCTTTACTAGCGCCAGTTTTAGATAAGACAGGTCATACTGATAAATTGTTTGAAATTTTATTCAAAGAAACCTATCCTTCGTGGTTTTATAGCATCAATCAAGGAGCTACCACAATGTGGGAACGTTGGGATGGTTACACGCACGATAATGGTTTTGCAGATAGAGCCTTATCATTTAATCATTACGCCTATGGCGCAATTGGGCAATGGATGTACGAGCGCATTGCAGGAATTGCACCTTTAGAAGCAGGCTATAAGAAGATTTTATTTGCGCCTATGCCTCACTTAAAATTGAAAGAGGGTTCAGGCAGTTATGAATCGCAGTATGGAACAATTAAGTCATCTTGGAAATTTGTAGAAAGTGATTTTGTTTACAATATTAGAATACCACCAAATACAAGTGCTAAAATCAAAATCCCATTATTTAGTAAAAATTCCCAAGATGTAACACTCAATGGAAAAAGCACAAAGTTCGGGATAGAAGGGAATACCTTAATTTTGGATAACATATATAGTGGTTCTTATCAATTTATATATAAAAATGCAAAGTAAAAAGTCGGTATTTATTGTTTGTTTTTTAATGGTTGCATTTAGTGTGATAGGGCAACAACCCAGAAAATCAAATATTATCCTCATATCAATTGATGACTTAAATGACTGGGTAGGATGTTTAGGTGGACATCCACAGGCAAAAACTCCAAATATTGATAGGTTAGCTAAACAAGGCGTTCTTTTCACGAATGCACACTGTCAGTCTCCAGTATGTAACCCCTCAAGGGTAAGCATAATGACCTCTTTATATCCGAGTACTTCTGGAATTTATTTTTTAAATCCCGACCTAGCAGAGTCAGAGGTGGCTAAAAATAACCGACTGATGCCACTAAGATTTCAGGATGAAGGATATTTTGTAACAGGTGCAGGAAAGTTGTTTCATAATGCAAATGGAGTAAATGAAAAATACGTTCCAAATTATGGTGGTGACTTTGGTGGGTTTGGTCCTTATCCTAAAGAGAAATTAACTGCGTTTCAAGGACATAAACTTTGGGATTGGGGAGTTTATCCCCAGAACGATGAACAAATGCCAGACCATGAAATAGCTAATTGGGCTGTAAAACAACTTCAAAAGCAATACGATACTGCCTTATGGCTAGGTGTTGGATTTTTTAGACCACATGTACCCCAATATGCTCCAAAGAAATGGTTTGATCTGCATCCAATAGAAACACTTCAGTTGCCTGTGACCATACCTAACGATTTAGTGGACATCCCACAGTATGGAATTGATATTACACGAAAAAAACATATAGCCCCTATGTACCAATGGGTTATTGAAAACAATGAATGGAAACCATTAGTACAATCCTACTTAGCCTGTGTAAGCTTTGTTGATGCTCAAATAGGCAGGATATTAGATGCCATTGAGTCAGGAGGTTATACTAACAATACCTATATTGTTTTGTATAGCGACCACGGGTTTCATCTGGGAGAAAAGGAGCGCTTCGCCAAACGTAGCATTTGGGAAGACAGCACCAAAATACCACTAATTATTGCTGGTCCTGGAATTGAACCTGGTCAATGCTCCAAGCCGGTAGAACTTATAGATATTTATCCCACATTATTAGCATTAATAGGACTCAATCCAGATAGTTTACATGAAGGGAATTCTTTAGTTCCATTACTCAAGAATCATGAATTAAATTGGCCACATTATGCCCGAACAAGTTTTGGACCTGGTAATTATGCTATTGTTTCAGAACAATATAGATATGTAAAATATAACAATGGAGCTGAAGAGTTTTATAATCACGAAGATGACCCGCATGAATGGTACAACCAAATAAACAATTCTAAATATAAAGAGCAGATAGCTTTACACAGGCAACAAATACCTGAGGAATGCCATGTAGTACTTGGTGAAAATTCAACAGGACATAAGGCCTATAATGCAGCGGAGACAAATAAATCAAATAAAAAGTAATAATTATAATTTTTAATAATGCGAAAATATATTTCACTAATTAGTTTGTTCATATTTGTACCTCTTTTTTGTATGGGTCAAACAGTATCAAAAAAATTAGAGCAAAACTTCAAAAATCCCCCAGCTTCAGTGAAGCCTCGTACTTGGATGCATGCCATAGATGGCAATATGAGTAAGGAAGGTTTGACCAAAGACTTAGAGGCGATGCAACGTGTAGGTATTGGAGGTATCTTATTATTCAATATCGACCAAAAAATTCCAGATGGAAAAATAAAATACGGCTCACCTGAACATCACGATATGTTAAAGCATGCAGCAGCAGAATGTGAGCGTTTGGGTTTGAGTTTTGGAATACATAATTGTGATGGTTGGTCTTCTAGTGGAGGTCCATGGATTACTCCAGAACAAAGTATGAAAATGCTGGTTTGGAGCGAGCTTCAAATAAAAGGAGGTCAGTTAAATGTAAAATTACCACAACCCACAAAAAGGGAAGACTACTACAAAGATGTTACTGTTTTAGCTTATCCTTCACTACCTTCAGAATTAGATGATGCTACCAATACGCCTATTATTACCTCCTCAGAACTAAATTTAAAAACGGATGGTTTAGTTGATGACTTACTTGATGGTAGATTAGTACTTCCTAAAAAGAAGAATGCACTTCCTTGGTTACAGTATGAGTACCTAGAAGAAAAGTCGATACAATCTATCTTAATTGTTTGTAACCAACGCGACCCAATTGCTACACTGCAAGTATCTAATGATGGGATTAACTTTACAGCAGTTCGAGAACTTTATACAGTACGTACAGGAAAAAGGGAGTGGACTATTAATGATAGCTTTGAGGCAGTAACGTCAAAGTATTTCAGGATAACGTTTAACCAAACAATGTCTTTGCAAGAAGCCCGTTTATCCAATACGCAAAGCATTCATAATGTCATGGGTCGAATTAGTATGGGGCGTACAGAAGACTCGAATTTGATACCTATTGGACAACCTAAAAAGTCAATGGTTATTGATAAAAGCAGTATCATAAACTTAACATCATATCTAAAATCTGATGGTACATTGCAAGCAAAATTACCAAAAGGTGACTGGACGATAATGCGTTTTGGTTATACATCAACAGGAGCGTTTAACAATCCTGCTTCAGATGCTGGTAGAGGTTTAGAATGTGATAAATTTAGCAAACCCGCTTTTAAAACTCATTACGATGCTATTATTAAAAAAGTAATTGAGAACACCAAAAAAATAGCACCAAATGCTATGCAATATGCGGAAATAGATAGCTATGAGATGGGTGGACAAAACTGGACTGATAATTATGAGCATTTATTTAAAGAAAAGTATGGTTATAATTTGTTAGATTTTTTGCCTCTTTACGCAGGACGTTTTGTGGAAAGTGAGGAGATTTCTGATGCTATACTTTGGGATGTGCGTCAATTTAACTGTCATTTAATGGCAGAGAATTACTTTGGTTATTTTGCGGAGTTGTGTAAACAAGATGGTATTAAAAGTTATATAGAACCTTACGGTTTTGGACCGCTAAATGATTTAGATGTTGGCGCTAAAGCAGATATTAATATGGGAGAATTTTGGATGGGTCGTGAAATGACCGCGGTTCAGTCTGCGGTATCTGCCTCTCATATTTATGGTAAAAATGTGACCTCAGCAGAATCCTTTACATCAAATCCACAGATTAACTGGAAAGGGCATCCTGCACTAGCTAAAACTTCGGGTGATTTGGCTTGGGTATATGGTATCAACGAATTTATGTTTCATCGTTTTACACATCAAGCCAACCCAAATGTTGCTCCTGGAATGACTATGGGTAGATGGGGTTTTCATTTTGACCGAGTTCAGCCTTGGTGGGATAATGCAGGACAAGCTTGGTTTACTTACATGATGCGTGGTCAGTACTTGTTACGTCAAGGAGTTCCTGTATCCGACTTTTTAGTGTTTATTGGCGATGGTTCTCCAAATTCGGTGTATCTACGTAAAGATTTTGAACCAGCAATTCCAGCAGGCACAAACTTTGATTGTACTAATGCTGATGTGCTTTTCAATCGTATTAGGAGTAAAAACAAAGTCTTAGTACTTCCAGAAGGGACAACCTATAAATCGTTGGTGCTCAAAAATTCTAAAAAATTAAGTCTGTCGAGTTTAAAACGGATTTATGAAATAGCAAAAGCAGGAGTTCCTGTAATTGGCGAGTTACCTGAGCAAGTAGCAGGCTACTTCAACACAACTGAAGAAAAAGCTGAGTTTTCAAAAACTGTAGCAGCTTTAAAAGCCTTACCAAATGTATATGCTGGTTTTGCGTGGGAAAAAATGATGAATAAGGAAAAGATTGTCAGTGATTTTACTATTGAAAGTCGAGACGATATTCCATTTATTCATCGAAAAGATAAGAAGATGGATATGTATTTCTTTTTCAATCCAGATGATTCAAAGCAACTGTTTGAATGTAACTTTAATGTTAATGGAAAAGTTCCAGAGTTATGGAATCCAATGAATGGGGAAATTATAAAAACGGCTCAGTTTAAACATCAAGATGGTAAAACCAAAGTTTGGATTCATTTGGAGGCTGAAGAATCTGTATTTGTGGTATTTAAAGAGGCGTCAGTAGGTGTACCTACGATTACAGATATTGATAAATTTTCATCGACATCTTATGTCTTAACTTCTACTAATGCATTGCAAGAAGAAAAATCAGCAGAAAGTATCGACCTAACTTTTGAAGATGATTGGAGTGTCACTTTTCATAACTTAAATTCTGAAGAAAAACGTTTCAAATTCCCTGAATTGATAGATTTATCAAACCACAAATTTGAAGATATAAAATATTATTCAGGAACTGCTGTTTATGAAAACAAATTCAAAATTAGTAGAAAACAACTAGCTAAAAACATAATGTATACCTTAGATTTAGGTGAAGTAGCCATAGCAGGAAAAGTTACTGTAAATGGAACTGATTTAGGAGTAGTTTGGAAAGCACCTTTTGAAATAGACATTACTTCGGTATTGAAAAAAGGGATCAATAATATAAAAGTAGAAGTGAGCAACCAATGGACAAATCGTCTTATTGGTGATGAGCAATACCCGAATGAAACGGGTTTTGACCGAACAGCTGAAGTGATGCCAGATTGGTTTTTAAACAACGAGTCAGCTCCTTTAAAAAAGCGTTCTACGTTTACAATTACCAATTTTTACGGACGTGACAGAACCTTGCTGTCAGCAGGTTTAATCGGACCAATCACAATAAAAACAACCAAGAAAATAACCATGAAATAGTTTCAATTAAACCTATTGAAACAGACAATATAAAACTAACTTTACTCATGAAAAAAATGTCAACGTATCAACCAAAATTATTGTTGCTTCTAGTATTTGTTCTACTATATTCATGTAATGAATCAAAGAGTCAACAAATTTCAGAACAGAATTACGAAGTCATTAAATCGGATTTTGTTACGCCTTCCGAAGACAACACCATTTGGTGTTATTGGTATTGGATAAATGATGATATTTCAAAAGAAGGCATCACCAAAGATTTGTTGGCGATGAAAAAAGCTGGAATTGGTGGTGCCTTAATTGGTAATATCAATCCTGCACATAAAGATGGAAAAGTACCGATGTTGAGTGAAGATTGGTGGAGCCATATGGTGCATGCTGTAGAAGAAGGCAAACGTATTGGTGTAGATATTGGTATTTTCAATTGTCCTGGTTGGAGTCAAAGTGGTGGCCCTTGGGTAGATGATACCAAGGCGATGCGTTATTTAACTTTTAGCGAAACCAAAGTTGAAGGTGGTAAAGCGTTAACATTATCATTGAAAAAGCCAAAAGAAAAGTTTCAAGACACGCATACTTTTGCGTTCAAATCTTCAGATGTTGAAAAACGAAGCACACAATTTATTCCTACAAAAATCACTGCTAACTGGAACGATGTTGATGTAAGTGTTTTGACTGATGGCATTAAAGAAGCAGACACGAGCTTTGAACCAAAAAAGGGAGAAACCTTAGAAATTAGTTTTGACCTTGCTGAACCAATTACAGCACGTTCTATAACTATCATTCCGAGTAAAGCATTTAAATGTAATATGAGTTTGTTTGCAGTTGTAAACGGTGAAGAAGAACTTATCAAAGAATTTCAGTTCGACCGTTTTCGCATTACACCAAACGTAGCGTCCATAGAAACAGGGGATTTTGCTACCATACTTCCAGAAAAAAAAGCACAGCAGTATGTATTAAAATGTAGCAACTTGAGAACCCAGAGAAATACAGGTTTTGGCTTTGCCGAAATTACTATTTCAGAAGCTCCTGTATTAGATAAATACATAGAGAAACAATTGGGTAAAATGCACTCTACACCAAAACCTGATTGGGATACCTACATTTTTGGAAGACAAGAAGCACTGAAAGACAAGAGTTTTACAGTGAACCCAGAGGAGGTTATCGATTTGAGTGATAAACTGGATAAAAATGGCGTTCTCAATTGGGATGCACCAGAGGGGAATTGGACGATTATGCGAATGGGAATGACCCCAACAGGTACAAAAAATGCACCAGCTGCACCTCAGGGTGTAGGTTATGAAATTGATAAAATGAATAGTAGTTTGGCTCAATATCATTTCGATAATTTTGTAGGTGAATTTTTAAAACGTATTCCCGAAGAAAGCAAATCTGCTTTTAAATATGTTGTAGCAGATAGTTACGAACAAGGCTCTCAAAACTGGACAGATGGTTATGAAGTTAGGTTCAAAGAAAAATACGGATACGACCCTATTCCATTTTTACCAGTGCTTTCTGGTAGAATTGTAGGAAGTGTGGAATTATCCGAGCGTTTTCTCTGGGATTTACGTCGTTCTATTTCAGATGATGTAGCCTATGAATATGTAGGAGGGTTAAAAAAAGCCAGTAACAAACACAATCTTCAAACATGGCTGGAAAATTATGGTCATTGGGGTTTTCCTAGTGAATTTATGATGTATGGTGGCCAGTCGGATTTAATTGCTGGCGAATTTTGGAATGAAGGAACATTGGGTAATATCGAATGTAAAGCATCCTCTTCAACGGCGCATACGTATGGAAAACCAATAACTTCTGCAGAAGCGTTTACTTCCTCAAGAAAAATGTATTTAAGGCATCCTGAAATGCTAAAAAAACGAGGCGATTGGGCATTAACGGAAGGCATCAATCATTTTGTATTGCATTTGTACATTCAACAGCCAGATGATACAAGAAAACCAGGGATGAATGCTTGGTTTGGTACAGAATTCAATCGTCATAATACTTGGTTCAGTCAAGCAGATACGTATTTTGATTACTTGCGTCGATGTCAACATTTACTACAACAAGGAAAATATGTAGCCGATGTATGTTATTTTATTGGTGAGGATGCACCAATAATGACAGGAGGTCGCGTGCCAGAAATTCCAAAAGGCTATTCTTATGACTATATTAACGCAGAAGTAATTTTAGATAGACTTACTGTTAAAGATGGTCGTTTTGTATTGCCAGATGGTATGTCTTATAAAGTAATGGTATTGCCACCTTTTAAAACCATGCGTCCAGAATTATTGACCAAATTGGAACAATTAGTTGCACAAGGAGGAACAATTTTAGGACAAAAACCGGAAAAATCACCAAGTTTAACAAATTATCCTACATCTGATAACATAGTAAAAGATTTGGCAAGTAAAATGTGGAATGCTAGCTATGTTGATGGCAAAATGAAAGCAACTTATGGAAAAGGAAAAATTTGGGATGGTTATGAATTATCAGAAGTTTTTGATGAAATAAATCTAGCAAAAGACATTGAGGTTGCCGAGGATGCACCTGTTTTATGGACACACCGTAAATCATCAGAGATGGATATTTATTTTATAAGCAATCAAAGTGATGATAAGCTAAACATAGCACCAGTTTTTAGAACCGATAAAAAGTTAAAACCACAATTGTGGAATGCTGTAAGTGGAGAAATTAGAGATTTACCAGAGTATGAAATAACTCCAACGGGAATTAAAGTACCATTGCAATTTGAAGGTGCTCAAAGTTGGTTTGTTGTTTTTAGTAAAGAAGCTAAAACCGATAAAACATCTAATTTTCCTGAATACAAACCGCTAGTAACATTAGACAAAGATTTTAAAGTCGATTTTCAAAATAAAGAGATTGGACCAAAAGAACCGCTCGTGTTTAACAAGCTACAAGACTGGTCAATTTCAGATAATGAACAAATAAAATTCTATTCAGGTACAGCAACTTATACCAAAACCTTTGCAATTGACGAACTTCCTGAGAACCAAGAAATGTATATCGATTTAGGAAACGTATCAGTAATGGCTAAAGTAAAATTAAATGGAAAATATGTTGGAGGTGTATGGATGGCTCCTTACCGATTAAACATTTCAAAAGCTATTAAAAAAGGTGAAAACAAACTAGAGATAGAAGTAGTAAATCTATGGAGAAATCAACTGATACGAGATAAACAGCTACCAGAAAATGAAAAATATACCTGGTTAGTTACCGACGATATTACGCCAGAATCAAAACTACAAAAGTCAGGATTATTAGGGCCTGTGGTTATTGAATCTGTAGCATATTAATTTTGAATTAAATTAAAAATATTTAATGAAACTAAAACTAATAATCCTCAACATCCTTTGTATGGTTCTCATATTGGGAACTATAAGTTGTAAGATCAAGCAAGTTGATGTAGAAAAAGAAGTTGCTTCAAAACCTAATATTATTTTTATTCTAGCAGACGATTTGGGGTATGGCGATGTGGGTTTCAATGGTCAAGACAAAATAAAAACTCCAAATATTGATAAACTGGCAGCAAACGGTATGGTTTTTACCAACCATTACACTGGTTCTACGGTATGTGGACCTTCTCGAGCAGTTTTGATGACAGGGAAGCATACAGGACATGCTACCGTTCGTGGCAATCCTAGATGGACAGCAAGTGGCAATCCTGTAGATATTAATGCAGAAGATGTTACAGTAGCCGAAGAACTAAAACGAGCCGGCTATACCACAGGTATTATTGGTAAATGGGGGTTAGCAGAAAATCTTGGAGATGGTTTACCTAATAAACAAGGTTTCGATTATTTCTATGGATTTAATCAGCATTCACCAGCACATCATTACTATCCAAAAACGATTTTTGAGAATGAAAATGAGTTAACTATAGAAGGTAACGACCCTCAAACAAAAGAAGGGCAACATATTCATTATTTAATAACAGAAAAAGCAACTGAATTTATTGATAAAAACCATAAAGCACCTTTCTTTTTGTATTTGTCTTATACGATTCCGCATTTTGAATTAACAATTCTCGAAAAAGAAAAAGAGCAATACAAGAATTTAGGTTGGCCAAAACGAAAAATGACACCAGGGCATTATCGTCATGATGAAGATGGCCACATTACCTATGCTGCTATGGTGTCTACCATGGATAGAGATATTGGAAATCTTTTAAAACAGTTGGAAAGTCTTGGGTTAGCAGACAATACTTTAATTGTTTTTACTAGTGATAATGGACACGAATATGATGATTTACAGAACGAATTTTTTAATAGTAATGGCGATTTTAAAGGGCATAAACGCGATTTGTACGAAGGTGGTATCCGCACACCTTTTGTGGCCTATTGGCCAAATAAAATTAAGGCAGGTTCAAAAACTAATCACATTTCCGCATTTTGGGATTTTTTACCCACTGCATGCGAATTAGCAGGTATAAGACCTTCTGATAAAATTGATGGAATTTCTTACGCACCAACACTTTTAGGAAACGATAATCAGCAAGAGAAACACAATTATTTGTATTGGGAGTTTAATGAAAGACAAGGTCCAATACAAGCCGTTAGAAAAGATAATTGGAAAGCAGTGAAATTTGATAAAAAGCCTGTTGAGCTTTACGATTTGAATCAGGATATAAGCGAGCAAATTAATGTTGCAGAACAATATCCTGAAAAGGCACAGGAGTTGCTTCACTTTATTAACAATTCTCGTACTGAGCATCCCGAGTTTCCTTTGGTAAAAAAGACTTTAAAGAAAAAATAATTATTGAAATTGCAAAACCAAATTATTAATTTTTGTCACCCATGTTAAATATTTTATTGTCATAACCTTAAGTATCAAATAAAACCACTAAAATGAAATTAAAACTAATTATTGGAACGATACTAATAGCATTTTATAGCTCCTGCGATAGTCAACCTAAAAATAACACTAAGCCAAATATCTTGATTATAAATATTGATGATATGGGGTGGAAAGATGTTGGCTTTATGGGCAGTGAATATTACGAAACCCCAAATATAGATTATTTGGCAAGTCGAGGCATGGTGTTTACTAATGGCTACGCAGCCTCAGCTAATTGTGCACCCAGTAGAGCTTGTTTAATGACTGGACTTTGGACACCGCGACATGGAATTTATACTGTGAATTCTTCCGAAAGAGGAGAGTCTAAAGACCGTAAACTCATCCCAACACCTAATACCACTATATTAGCACCAGAGCACGACATTATACCAAAACTTTTAAAGCGTAATGGTTATAAAACCTGTCATGCAGGGAAATGGCATTTAAGTAAAAACCCTTTAGAATATGGCTTTGATATCAATATAGGTGGAGGCCATAATGGTCTCCCTTCAAGTTATTATCCGCCCTATAAAAATGTAAATATTGCAAAGGGTAACAGTCAATACTTAACCGATTTGGTCATGGAAAACGCCTTGAAGTTTGTAGACACTATAGCCTCACCATTCTTTCTATATTATTCGCCTTATGCAGTACATACGCCAATAATGCCGGTGGATAGTCTCTTGCCTAAATATAAAAAGAAAGCACCATGGAATGGTCAAGGAAATCCGGAATATGCAACCATGGTTGATAATCTTGATAGAAATATTGGGTTGCTAATCAATAAATTAAAAGAAAGAAACCTTTTTGATAATACACTTATTGTTTTTACTTCAGATAATGGGGGTTTATATGGTATTACCAAACAAAAACCACTAAGGGCAGGGAAAGGAAGTTACTATGAAGGTGGCATTCGGGAACCCTTTTTCTTTGTTTATAACGGAAAAATTGAACCAAATTCAAAAAGCGAAGTACCAATTACCAATCTTGATATTTTTCCAACCATGCTGAAATATGCAGGGATTGAAAACACCCAACTTGAACTAGATGGTGCTAATCTGTCTTCGGTATTAGAAGGGGAAACAGAAACGTTTGAGCGATCCTTATTTTGGCATTTCCCTATTTATTTACAGGCTTATAATAAAAAGGATAATGAAAATAGAGACCCTTTATTTAGAACAAGACCAGGCTCTGTGATGCGAAAAGGGGATTGGAAATTACATTATTATTTTGAAGATAATGGTGTGGAACTGTATAATCTGTCTCAGGATATTGGTGAGAGAAATAATTTAGCAACTATCAATTTAGAAAAGAAAGAAGAATTACTTGACGATTTAAAAAATTGGTGGAAACAAACCAATGCCCCTATTCCAACAGATTTAAATCCTGAATATAGAGAATAAAAGTGATAGCGCTTGATTTATAGGCAGTTAAGTTTATTATGGATAATTTTTGTCACTATTCTTGCAAATTATCGGAAAGGATTTTAAATTTTTAAAAACATCTTAAAATATAAGTTGAAGATGTGCCAAAGAATTTTTCAAGCAACGAATCAAATGAAATCAAGCACCTAAAAATGAACATTGAAAACAAAAATAAAATAGTTATACACAAAGCCGAGAAAATTAGTTTTAATAATAAGGTAGTATTCAATCAACCAATTTGTAAAATTAAAAAGATTAAAAAACACACATTAACAGTTGTTTTAATGATGCTTAGCATCTCTGTTTGCTTTGCCCAAACGAATCAGTTATTAGAGTCAAGTTTTCAAACCCCACCAAATCAATATAGACCACAAACTTGGATGCATGTTTTAGACGGCAATATGTCAAAAGAGGGGTTAACTAAAGATTTGGAGGCACTTGCAGATGCTGGTGTGGGAGGTGTGTTGTTATTTAATATTTCCTATGGGATTCCAAATGGCAAAGTAACATATAACTCGCCAAAGCACATTGCTTTATTAAAACATGCTGCTGCTGAATCTGAACGATTAGGTCTAAATTTTGGCATTCACAATTGCGATGGATGGTCTGCAAGTGGCGGGCCTTGGATAACGCCTGAACAATCCATGAAAATGGTGGTTCACAGTGAAACGATCGTAAAAGGAGGTAAAAAAAGCACATTAAAATTGCCACAACCTACTATACGAAAAGGGTATTATCGAGATTTGGCTGTATTGGCATATCCATCTTTTCAATCAGAACTTGATGACGCCAATAATATACCTACCATAAGCTCTTCGGACAAAAAGTTGGATATTAAAAAATTAACCGATAGCAAAATTGACACTTTTACAGTAATAAATGGTTCTGAAAAAAATCCGGCGAGTATTATCTATGCCTATTCTAAGCCTTTTACCTTACGTTCCCTTTTAATTTCCACAGGTACACGACATTCAAAAATAAAAATTTATGTATCGAACAATGGGCAGGATTTTACAGAAATTGAAAAACCGGACAATCCTCGCCCGGGAAAAAATGAATATAGTTTGTCAAAAATATACGACGGCGTTACCACGCAATTTATTAAAGTTGAAACTACGGCTAAGGTAAGGCTATATGAAACGTCATTTTCCTCAACCCAATTAATTGGTGATCAATTGGGGCGTGTGTCTATCTCAAAAACCGTCGCTTCAAAAGTTACACCAATTGGTATTCCTTCAAGGGAAATGATTATAGATCCTTCTAAAGTTATAGATTTAAGCAAGCAAATGGACGAGCATGGCAACTTAACTGTAAAACTTCCTAAAGGATATTGGACGGTCATGCGTTTTGGTTACACTACTACCGCAGCGTTTAATCATCCGGCATCTGATTCAGGCAGAGGTTTGGAGGTGGATAAATACAATCGAGAGGCTGTAAAAATACATTACGACGCGTTTACAAAAAAGGTGATAGACGCAGCTATGCCAATTGCACCAAATGCCATGAAATATGTTGAAATAGATAGTTATGAAATGGGAGGTCAGAACTGGACGACAGATTACGACAGTATTTTTAAATCTCGTTTTGGATATGATTTAATACCTTTTTTACCTATTTATTCAGGTCGATTTATAAAAAATGCCGATGTAACAGAAGCCGTTACCTATGACATTAGAAAACTAAATAGTGAGCTGATGGTAGAAAACTATTTTGGTTACTTTACAGAATTAAGCAATAAGGATGGCATAAAAACTTACATTGAGCCTTATGGAAATGGACCCATGGATAATTTAGCTACAGGTGGTAAATCAGATATACCCATGGGTGAATTTTGGACAAGTTTTCCAGGAGCCTCTGCGCAAAGCAATCCGCCTACTATTGTTAGTGCAGCGGTTGAATCGGCCCATTTATATGGAAAGAATGTTGTGTCGGCCGAATCTTTTACAGCCTCTGCCAAGTTAAATTGGAAAGGGAATCCTGCGGAATTTAAAAAATCGGGAGATCGTATTTGGACTTTAGGTGTTAATGAGTTCATGTTTCACAGGTTTGCGCACCAGCCAAATACACACGTTACACCGGGAATGACTATGGGGCCTTGGGGTTCGCATTTCGACCGTACAAACACCTGGTGGTATAATGCCGGCAAAGCTTGGTTTAAATATTTGGCACGCGGGCAATATATGCTTCGTCAAGGGAATCCGGTATACGATTTTCTTCTTTTTCCTGGCGATGCATCTCCTAACCCATCATTTGATCCTAAACTACCTGCACAAATTAAATATTTGAATACCAATAGTGAAGCTCTTATTAACAGAGTTATTGTAGACGAAGGCCAATTGAAACTTCCTGAAGGAACGACTTTTAAAGCTTTAATATTAGGCAATATCCAAAAAATTGAATGGCCCACATTACGCCGCTTAAAAGTTTTGGCTGATCAAGGAGCGGTTCTTATTGGTGAACGTCCTACTACTATTGCCCAATACCAGATAAGTCAGGCAGAAAAAGACGAGTTTAATGCCTTGGTAGAATATATTTGGAACAAACCAACTACTTACAATGAAATGAATTGGGAAGTATTGTTACCAAAACTAAAGGTGATTCCCGATTTTACGGTAAAAGGGAAAGAAACTTACGATTATATTCATCGAAAAACCGAAACAGAGGACATTTATTTCTTTTACAATATGGATGATACCCCTCAGATGTTAGATTGTACGTTTAATATCACAGGAAAAATACCTGAACTTTGGAATCCATTAACAGGTGAAATTGTTAAATTGGCGCAGTTTACAACCAAGGAAGGAAAAACACATGTGCCTATATTTTTGGAGCAGTCAGGTGCTGTATTTGTGGTGTTTCGTCAGCCAATTAATAATACGTTAAATGTTAGTGCTGAACCTCAAACTGATGTTCAATATGTTTATAAAGATAATGGTGTGATACAAGCTGAAATTAAGGAAAATGGCAACTACCAGGTTTTTACGTCTCAAGGTGAAAAAAGGCAGTTTAAGATTAACGATATTGCAGCTCCTTATTCCATTGGAGGTAGCTGGGAAGTCCAATTTAGAAAGGAAGACGGCTACGAGGCAAAACATACGTTCTCAACATTAAGCGATTGGAAAGATCATAATTTAGATGCGATAAAGTATTACTCAGGCACGGCTATATACACTAAAAATTTTACGATTGACAAAGAATTATTAAAATCAAATCGAAAATTATACCTCGATTTAGGTCAGGTTTGTATAGCCGCACGGGTACTCTTAAATGGAAAAGATTTGGGTGTTTTATGGGTAGCTCCTTATGAGGTGGATATAACTAATTTTGCCAAGGAAGGTCTTAATGAACTCAAAATTGAGGTGACTAACCTATGGACCAACAGGTTAGTTGGAGATGAGGCATTACCCGATACTAGTGGTTATGATAAAAATGCTAAAAATATGCCTGAGTGGTATACAAATAATGAGCACAAACCAGCAGGGGATCGACATACATTTACGGTATTTAATTTTTACAAAACCGACAAAAATTTGATGCCTTCCGGACTTTTAGGTCCTGTTCAGTTAAAAACGGGGGTTGATTTTTTAATCCAGAAGCCTTAATCGTACTTTTAATTGGTAGGTTTTAGTGAGTAATACGCTATCAGTCAACGATTCAGTTAGTTATTAATATGCATAGAATAAATATCAATTAAAAATATATTTTTTAGGAAGAGTTATGAAGTATATGTTTTTTACAGTTTTAACTGCTTTTTTGTCTATAATTTGTTACGGACAGAAAGTAATTAATCTTGCCGGAGAATGGCAAGTGAAACTAGACACTGAAAATAAGGGAATTGAAGAACAGTGGTTCAATGAAAACACATTTACCGATGTGTTAACCTTACCGGGTTGTATTCAGGAACAAGGTTATGGAAATATTCCCGGACCAAACACCCCTTGGTATGGTAACACTGAATGGGCAGGTTCCGGAGGTCTGAATGGTTGGGGACCTGATTACCTGAGCAAGTACAAAGAGCGGGGTATCTATAAAATGCAACACTTTTTACATCCCGAAAGGCATTTCATCGGTGCTGTATGGTATCAACGTAGCATCGAAGTACCAAAAGCATGGGAAGGCAAGCAGATTGCTGTTTCATTTGAACGCGTTCACTGGGTTTCACAACTTTGGTTCGATGGCAAAGAAGTTGGCAAAGCGACAAGTCTTGCTGCACCGCATCAATATAGTTTAGGTCAACTTACTCCCGGCTCACATACCATCACTATACGTGTTGACAATTCTGAATATGTGCATATGGGATATAATGCTCATTCAGTATCGGAGCAGACCGCCGGAACATGGAATGGTATTGTAGGTGATATCAAATTAGAAGCACGACCTGAAGTTTGGATAGAAAGATTTACTGTTTCTCCAAAGCCGGTTGATGGTATGTTAAAGGTGAGCCTTCAATTAGGAAAAACTATTACAGCAAAAGGAAAATGGGAACTGACTCTGGATGCCATTGGAATAAGTAAGGGTAATGAGCATAACCCTGAACCATTGGTATTAAAAGGGAATGTTAATGAAATTGATGGTAAAATGCTCCATTTTGATTATCCAATGACAGATAAAGCTCTGTTGTGGGATGAATATGAACAGAATCTTTACCAAATAGAAGCGAAGTTAAAAACAAAAAAGTCTAACGATTCCCGTCAGCTGACTTTTGGTTTGCGTGATATATCTGTAGATGGTATGCACTTTAGTGTAAATGGCAATAAAACATTCATAAGAGGCAATAACGATTGTGCTGTGATGCCTGCCACCGGCTATGCCCCAATGGATGTAGAATCATGGCGCAAAGTATGGCGTACCTATAAAGATTTTGGTCTTAATCTGGCTCGTTTTCATTCCTGGACACCGCCAAAAGCAGCATTTATTGCAGCTGATGAAATAGGAATCTATATGGCACCAGAGGTGGGCGAATGGGGAACTGTTAAAACAAAAGAGCAGTTTGATTTTATGCGTGCCGAAGCCAAACGTATTTTGGATGAATTTGGACACCACCCAAGCTTTGTAATGATGGGGTTGGGAAATGAATACGATGGAAATCACGACTTCTTCACAGAAGTGGTACAGGAATGGAAGGCTTATGATAACTCTAAGCTTTATATGGTTAAAGCCAATTCATGGAGTCCCGCCGAGGCAGATTATCAGGTGCAACGCGGCATTTGGCCTGAGCGCACCACTAAACTTCGCTACCAGTTTGGTTGGCCTCCAACACCCGATCGTACGGAATATAATCTTTCTGCTCCAAATACGGCTATCGACTGGCGTGAGGCTTCATCCTCATTCAAAGTTCCGGTAATGTCACACGAGATTGCGCAGATTTGTACCTATCCCGATGTGGAAACCGAACTCAAAAAGTACACGGGTTACCTGAAAGCGGATTACCTTGAAATAGCCCGTGATCAACTTATAGAGCGAGGCATGTACGCCTTGCTTCCTGAAATTGTGGAGTCATCGGGCAAGTGGCAGGTAGAGCTTATCCGTGAGGCCTTTGAGGCGGCTTATCGCACTCCTGATATGGCAGGTTTCCAATGGTTGTCGTTGGCCGATTTTACAGGGCAAAGCAGTGCCCCGGTTGGTTTAACCGACCCATTTTACGATGCTCGTCCATACGTGGATTTGGAATACATTCGCCAATGGTGTGCCCCAACTGTACTTTTAGCGCGAATACCGAAACGTGTATTAACACAAAGTGAAACCTTCAAAGCCGACCTCGAAGTCACACATTTTGGCAAAGAAGAGCTAGTCCTTAATGATCTTACAGCTACACTTCGCAAAGACGATGGTACAGTGATAAAAACATGGGAGCTTCCTAAAAAGACATTTATACAAGAAAGTGCACAGGCTATCGCTTCAATTGAATTGGCACTTGGAAGTATTGCTGCTCTGGCCAAAATCAACTTACAAGTTGAGTCTAAAGCGAATAAACTTATGAACGATTGGAATATTTGGGTTTATCCTGATGCGCCAGCTGAAACATTCCCTGCAAATGTTCATGTTGCCAAAGCCTGGAACGAGGAAACGCAAAAGCGACTTGAAGCGGGTGAAACCGTTTTGCTATTGCCTCAAATTGGTGATATGAAAGGTAACCTGCCTTCGTGCTTTACCAACCATTTCTGGACAGCGATAGGTGAAAAAGGTGGACAATCATCGGCTTCGGGCATGTTGATAAATCCTGAACATCCACTTTTTGCGGCTTTTCCAACCGATGCACATGTGAACTGGAACTGGTGGGATATTTTGAATCATGCACAGCCTATGATTTTAGACGCCTTTGACGCTAAAAATCCATGGCCAAAAGACTACCGCTCCATCATTCAGCCTGTGGATTCGTGGAAAATTAACCGCAAATTAGCATTGGTAGCAGAGGCAAAAGTGGGCAAAGGGAAGTTGCTGATTTGTAGCATCGATATTGAAAGTGATTTAGAAAATCGTCCTGCAACCCGTCAGTTCCGAAAATCTCTGTTAAACTACCTCACAACTTCCGCATTTAATCCTCAATGGGAGATTCAACCCGAAGCAATTGCAGAAGTATTCGAAAAAGAAACAGGACCGGCAAAAGAAATAGATTTTAAATCGAATGCTTTGCCAATTGACAATTAGAAAACCATGTATATAAGAATTAAAGATATACTACTAATTGTTCTTTTAGCAATTTCAACTTCACTTGCTTTCGGTCAAGAAAAAATAAACCTTGCCGGAGAATGGCAGGTGAAATTGGATCCTCAAAACAAAGGAATGGAAGAGCAATGGTTCACTGAAAGTTCCTTTAAAGATATGTTAACCTTACCCGGTTGTATTCAGGAACAGGGCTATGGCGAAGTTCCCGGACCAAACACCATTTGGTGGGATGGAAAAACCTTAGAGGGATGGTTCACATCTCGTCCTTGGATAAACCCAAAGTACAACACCGCTGAAAACTTCAAAACGCAGGCCTTTTTAGTGCCCGACCGATATTACATTGGTGCTGCATGGTTTAAGAAAGAAATTGAAATACCCAAAGATTGGGAGAATGAAAATGCTATGCTGTTTTTAGAGCGTTGCCATTGGGAAACTCAGCTTTGGATAAATGGAAAATTCATCGGTTCAAACCGAAGTTTGGGAACACCTCATGAATACTTATTGGGGAATTTACCAGATGGAAAGAATACAATTGTATTGCGAGTTGATAATTCCAGTAAAGTGGATTTAGGATCAAGGGCTCATGCAACATCTGACCAAACTGCCGGTACATGGAATGGTATTGTGGGTAAGTTGGAGTTAAGAAAACAAACTCCAATTCATATAAAAAGAGTACGCGCCTTTCCTAATATTAGCGAGAAGTTAGTCAGCATCGAAGTGCAAATTACGGGATTGCAAGAGCTCAAAAAAGCCACTTGGGAAATTGAAGTGAACGTTAAGGGTTATAATGGCAACAAACACACCCTTGAACCAAAAATCTTTTCAGGAAAGATAGATACAGATTCCTCTATGCTTGTCAAATTAACTTACCCTTTGGGTGAAGAAATGCAATTATGGGATGAATTTGATCCTAATCTGTATGAGTTAACCCTAAACATGAAGGTGAAGCAGAAAAGAAATGAATTCACAGATAATTACACACAAAGTTTTGGGGTAAAGGAGTTTAAAATAGATGGCTCACAATTTACCATCAATGGGATAAAAACTTTTTTGAGAGGAAATGCCGATTGTGCTGTAATGCCCAAAACAGGATATGCCCCAATGGATGTGGCGTCCTGGAAAAAAGTATGGAAAACATACAAGGATTTTGGTTTAAATATGGCTCGTTTTCACTCTTGGTGTCCTCCACGTGCTGCTTTCATCGCTGCCGATGAAGTGGGAATTTACCTGGCACCGGAAGTAATGGAATGGGCATCTGTAACTACACAAGACCAACTGGACTTTTTCCTTGAAGAATCAAAAAAAATACTGGAAACCTATGGCAATCATGCCTCCTTTATTCAAATGGGCTTAGGCAATGAAAAAGGTGGAAAAGCTGAAATTTTCAAAGAATTATTAGATCGCTGGAAAGCCTGGGATAGTCGCCATTTATATACCATAAAAGCAAATGCGAATTATGAAGGCAAAGGATTTGCAAATGAAGGAGCAGATTTTGAAGTGCTTAGAAAATCAGGCAAAGAGCCTACAGTACCTGCGCGCTATCAAGCAGGATGGCCTCCAAAGCCACAAAATTCTGCCTTTATAAACCGAGCTCCTCAAACGGTGATCAATTGGCAAGAGGCAGTAATGAGAGAAAAACGTCCCATTATTCAGCACGAAACGGCACAGATTTGTGCTTTCCCCAATATTGAAGCTGAACTGCCCAAATATACCGGCTACCTGAAAGCCACTTATTTGGAAATTGCAAAAGAGCAAATGAAAGAAAGAGGCCTGTACAATCAGTTGCCTGATTTTGTTGAAGCATCTGGTAAATGGCAGGTAGAGCTTACTCGTGAAGAAATGGAAGCAGCTTACAGAACCCCGGGTTTGGCAGGATTTCATTGGTTAGGCTTAGCCGATTTTACAGGACAGCATACGGCTCCGGTTGGGTTTACTGATGCTTTTTATGATGCCAAATCTTATGTAAATACTGCAAAGGTGCGCCAATGGAATGGGCCTACTGTTCTGTTGGCGGCAATGCCAAAGCGAATACTTACTTCCATTAACGATTTTAAAGCAGATGTTCTGATAAGTCATTTTGGTAAAGAAAAATTGAATCTACAAGTGACTGCTGAATTGAAAAATCAAGAAGGAGAAGTCTTTCAATCATGGCGCTTACCTCAAAAAGAAATTACTCAAGGCAGCGGACAAAAACTGGGTGAGGTTTCTGCATCGAATCTGAGAATTACCAAAGCAAGCCGTTTGATTTTAGAACTTAAATCAGCCGACAATCAGTTTGTTAATCAATATGATTTGTGGGTGTTTCCGGAAGTTAAGAAAGCTGAAAACCCGCATAAAATAATAGTTTCCGGAGTGTGGGATGAGAATATTGAGGCTTATTTAGAGCAAGGAAAAACGGTATTGTTATTACCAAAACAGAATGATTTAAAAGACCAATTACCTATCTGTTTTACCAATCACTATTGGACCAGTTTTGGTAAAAACGAAGGACAATCTTCGGCAACAGGGGTATTGTTCGATACTTCGCATCCAATTTTTAAGGACTTTCCTACAGAAAAACACGTAAACTGGCAATGGTGGGATGTTTTGACTTATGCACACCCTATGGTTTTAGATTCTTATGATTCTAATCTATCTTGGCCAAAAGACTACAAATCGCCCATACAGCCCATTGATAGCTGGAAGATTAACCGAAAATTAGCCCTTTTAACTGAAGCAAAAGTTGGAAAGGGAAATTTGATTATTTGTTCTATAGACATTGAAACAGATTTAGAAAATCGTCCGGTAACTAAATTGTTGCGAAATAATTTATTAAAATATATATCTTCAGATAGTTTTAATCCAAAAGTGACAGTGGGTGTAAAAACAATTCAAGAAATTTTTTCTATAGAAAAACAATCAGAAAATTAAAAAAGATGAACTCAAAAAAAATCTTTTTACAAATAATTATAGGCCTTTTAGCAATTAGTGTTTGTTCTCAAAACAACGATTGGGAAAACCAGTATGTTACTCAAATCAATAAAGAAAAACCAACAGCAACACTATTTTATGACGATAGCTCACAAGACGTAACATCGCTAAATGGTACATGGAATTTTGCCTATTATAAAGATGTTAGTGAAGTCCCTAACGATGCAAAACCAAAAGCGTGGGATAAAATTGAAGTACCAGGTACTTGGGAAATGCAAGGTTATGGAACACCAATTTATACGAATCAAATTTATCCTTTCGATAAAAATCCGCCTTTTATTGCAGGTATCAATGGTAACCCTGTGGGGGTTTACCAAACTCAATTTGATATTTCAGAAATAAAGGATAAGCAAATTTATGTACATTTTGGTAGTGTCGCTTCTGCATTCTATTTGTGGATAAACGATCAAAAAGTGGGATATAGTCAGGATTCATGGTCACCGGCCACCTTTAATATTTCATCTTATATAAAAAAGGGTAAAAATACCTTACGCATGCAAGTATTTCGCTGGAGTGATGGTAGCTATCTTGAAGATCAGGATGGCTGGCGCATGAGTGGTATTTTTAGAGATGTATTTTTGGTAGAAAAAGAAGCAGTTCATATTAAAGATTATTTTGCAAAGACAGATTTGATTGCTGCTGGGGCTAAACTTAACTTAAAAATAGATTTAAGTAATAATCTAGGTCAAAAATTAAAAAAGTATAACATTCATATATCTTTAAAGGATAGTGATGGAAAGACGATAGCTCAACAAGAAGTGCATGCTGATGCACAAGTGAATTTATCAAGTGAATTTTCCAGTATAAAGCCATGGTCAAATGAAGTGCCTCATCTTTATACTTTAGATATTCAACTTAAAAAAGGAAAAGAACTCATTGATGAGGTACAATCTAAAATTGGTTTTAAAGAAGTAGCCCTTTCAGATAAAAATGAATTATTACTTAACGGAAAACCATTCATCATTAAAGGGGTAAATATTGTAGAACACGATCCTATTCAAGGTAAATACATCACCAAAGACCGTATGGAAAAGCAGATAAAGCTGTTAAAACAATACAATATCAATACCATAAGAACAGCACACTACCCAGCTGATCCTTACCTGTATAAATTATGTGATGAGTATGGCATGTTAGTGATTGATGAAGCCAATGTAGAATCTCAAGGGATGAAGTACGAAGAAGCATCTTTAGCCAAAGACGCTAGTTGGGAAAAAGCTCATGTAGAACGTTTAGAAGCGATGATGCAACGCGATAAAAACCATCCTTCTATTATTTTATGGTCTTTTGGCAACGAGGCAGGTAATGGTATCAATATGGAAGCCATGCAACGCAGAGCCAAAGAAATAGATATGAGCAGGCCTACGCACTATCATATCATAGATGGAGGTGTGGCATACGATACCTATGGCGGTGGTATTATAAAGTTTGGAAAACCAAATACGTTTGGACGTTATCAGTCTGTAGATGACATGGAATACCTTGGCAAAACGGGTACAGACCGCCCATATTTGCTCAATGAATTTGCGCATTCCATGGGAAATAGTACGGGCAATTTACAAGAATATGTAGATGTGTTTGAAAAATACCCTAATCTTATTGGTGGTTGTATTTGGGATTGGGTAGACCAAGGATTAACTAAAAGCACCAGTGGTCTTTATGGAAATAAAATTGAAGATGAGAATGCGTCTCATGAGCAAAGTAAATTGCCTGGAACAGATTTTTATTGGGCTTATGGAGGCAGTTTTGGAGATACCCCAAATTCGGGAAGATTTTGTATTAATGGTTTAGTTTTTCCAGATTTAACGCCAAGTAGCAAAACCCAAGAGGTTAAAAAAGCCTATCAAGACATTGCTTTCAAGTTAATAGATTTTAAACAAGGCAAGATTCAAATCAGCAATAAGTACCATGTAACAAATCTTAAAAGTTTTGATTTTGAATGGCTATTACTTAAGAATGGTGAAGAGATTAAGCGGGTTCCATTTGAGGTTGACTTGTTGGGTTTGTCAAAAATAGATATCAAACTTCCAGATTGGAAACCTGAAACAGATTCTGGAGGCGAATACGTGCTTCAAATTTCAGCAATGCTGAAAAATGAAGAGAAATGGGCTTCAAAAGGATTTGAAATAGCTTTTGAAGAATGGGTAATGGCACCTCAAAACCAACCTGAATTACCGTTGAAGTCTGATTCCAAAGTAAAGGTTGATGAAAAGGACAATCAATTAATAATTACAGCATCAGAACATCTATTTAGCTTTAATAAAGAAAAAGGGATGCTTCAAAAGGTAATTAAAAATGATGAGGAACCAATCTTTGATGGCATGGCACTTTCGTTTTATCGGGCTCCTGTTGATAACGACCTCTCTTTCAAAAAGGATTGGGAAAATTTTCGACCTGATAGTTTAGCGTGTAAAGTTAATTCGTTTGATGTGGAAGTTCTTGAAGGTAATGTAAAACTCTCGATTGCTAAAACTTATAATTCAAAGAATAGTCAGTCGGGGATTTCAACCCATGAAATGTTTACTATTTCTGGTGATGGAGTAGTTTTAGTTGCTTTAAAAGTGCAATATTTTGGAGATGATTTACCAAAATCTTTACCGCGGATTGGTTACACTGCTAAAATACCAAAGAGTTATGATGAAGTAAATTGGTATGGAAAAGGACCAGGAAGTTCTTACAATGATAGGAAAACGGGTATGCGAATGGGTATTTATCAAGCCTCAATAGACGATTTGTTTACCAATTATATCAAACCACAAGCCAATGGTAATCGTTCAGAAGTAAGATGGGTTAAGGTTGGTAATCAAAATCCAATTGAAATAAAAGGGGCAAAACCAATTAATTTTTCACTTCAAAAGTTTGATGCATATCAGTTGGCAAAATCACGTTTTACGTATCAACTTAAAGAGAATGAATTCAATATTTTGAATATCGACTTAGAGCATGGTCCCGTTGGTAATGGTAGTTGTGGTCCTAGTCCTTTACAAAAGTACAAGGTAAAGCCAGAGGCAAAAGTGTATCAATTTAAAATAAAATTTTAGCAAATGAGGTTTTTATTTAATTACATAACACGTTTATTACTAATTGTTTTAATGGTAGCTCCAACTTTAATAACTGCACAAAAATTAATCTATAAAGATGCTTCTTTACCCATAGAAGATAGGGTAAATGATCTACTTAATAGAATGACAGTAGAAGAGAAAGTTGGACAAATGCTCATGTTTGGCGCCCAAAGAGTAGCAAGAAAAGGTAAAGATGGCTCGTTAGTCATTACCGATTGGGGTAAACCATACTTTACGAATGGTTTAGGTGGTTTAAAGTTTCCTTTTCAGAAAGAAACTCCAGAAGAGTCAGCAAGACTAAATAACGAACTTCAAAAAAAGATTATAGCGTCCAACCGATTTGGAATACCAGCATTATTTGTTGGAGAAGCCTATAATGGTGTAGATGCCAAAGGATGTACAAGTTTTGGTCGTCCACTTAATTTGGCTGCTTCTTGGAATGTAAACTTAACGCACGATGTATGGAGTGCTATTGGTCGCGAATCTCGTTTACGTGGTTGGCACATGGTGCATTCTCCTGTTGGAGATATTGCGCGCGATCCTCGTTTTGGAAGAATGAGCGAAGGATATGGAGAAGATACTTTTTTAACCACAGAAATGTTGGTGGCTGCTGTAACTGGGGTACAAGGAGATTACAATGGAACAGGATTTAATACGTCTCATATAGGTGCAGTGGTTAAACATTTTGCTGGTTATAGCCAAGTTGTTGGAGGTCGTAATTTTGCAGCTGTAGAGGTGTCTCCTCGTGTTTTACTTGATGAGTTGTTACCACCTTTTAAAACGGCTGTTCAACGCGGTCATGCTCTTGCTATTATGCCGTCGCACGGTGATATTAACGGTGTGGCTAGTCATGGGAACCCTTGGTTATTAACAGATTTGTTACGAAAACAATGGGGTTTTAACGGTTATGTCGTCTCAGATGCTTATGATGTTGGACGCTTAAATTTTTTAATGAAAGTTGCAGAAAATATTGAAGAAGCAGTGAAACTTGGTTTAAAAGCAGGTGTAGATTTAGACTTATATAGTGAAGATGTTTACGAGCTGCTTCCAGAAATGGTAAAGAAAGACCCTAGCTTGTTACCCTATATTGATAGAGCAGCTGGTGATATGCTACGTACTAAATTTATTATGGGCCTTTTTGATAATCCTTACATTGACGTTGAGGAAACAAAAAAGGGAGTACGTTCTAAAGAGAACCTATCATTGGCAAAAGAAATGGATGAAGAATCCATGATTTTACTTAAAAATGAAAACCAGATATTACCTTTAAATAAAAAAGAATCACGTAAAATAGCATTAATTGGACCTTTACTTGGCGAAGACACGAAAGAAGCATTTGAAAGTGTAGCTGGAGATAAAGTGTCTTTTGTTGCTGAAAAAGGATATGAGCTGACAAACCGAAACTCAAAGCATCCTGAACTAACACCCAGAAACGATGCGGCTTTAGACAAAATGGTAGAACTTGCTAAAGATGCAGATGTATCAATTCTTTTTGTTGGAGGAGATCGCTTTACAGCTCAAGAGGCTACTTTTTTCAAGTGGGTTATTGGAGATCGGGCTACTATAGAACCAGTTGGTGTTCAAGATGAGTTAATTCAAAGAGTTAAAGCATTGGGTAAACCGGTAATAGTGGTGTTGAAACACCGTAGAACATTATCATTCAATGTAATCAATGACAATGCAGATGCTGTCTTGGATTGTTGGGAAATGACCGAGTTTGGAGACGAACTTGTAGCAAAAGTGCTCTTTGGTGAATTTTCGCCTTCAGGGAAATTACCGGTTACTGTGCCACGTACAATTGGTCAAATTCCTTATCACTATAGCATGAAGGAGATTAGTTTCTTTAAAGATTATCTATTTTTAGAATCTGGTCCATTATATCCGTTTGGCTATGGTTTAAGTTATTCTAAGTTTAGCTATTCTCAACCTAAATTAACAAGTGATATCTTAGAACGTGATGGAACAATACAAGTAACTGTAGATGTTATGAATACAGGAAAGGTAACCGCTAAAGAAGTGGTACAAATGTATATTAAAGATATGTTTGGTTCTGTACTAAGACCTGATAAGGAACTGAAAGGTTTTGAAAAGATTGAATTAAAACCTGGAGAAACAAAAACAGTTCAATTTACAATTACTCCAGATATGTTAGTTTTTACAGGAGTAGAAATGAAACCGATTATAGAGGCAGGAGATTATGAAGTAATGTTAGGTACATCGTCTCAAGAATATCAGAAGACCTCATTTCGTCTTAAATGATTTTAGATAAATGACGATTACTAGAAATTCAAAAAACTTTTATCATGGATTAAAAATTATTTTACCTCAACAGTAAAATATTAAAACAAATATGTATGTTGCTAGATTTGAAGGTAATAAGGAATGGTAGGCTCAGGATTATATATGTTTATTTAATTCTCATGATAGTGCAGGATAGTTTAAAAGACATCAAGATTTATTTTTAAGCCTTACAAATAAACTTAAATAAGAAAATATGCAAGCATTAATAGGTGTTATATTTCATTCCTTAGGAGGAATTGCTTCTGGTAGTTTTTACATGCCGTTTAACAAAGTAAAAGGTTGGGCCTGGGAAAGCTATTGGATAGTTGGTGGTTTAATGTCTTGGTTAATAGTGCCTCCACTAGCGGCTTATTTAACAGTTCCAGGGTTTTTAGATATTATAGCAGCAGGTTCTAGTACCATTGTATGGTTTACTTTTTTAATGGGGCTGCTCTGGGGTGTAGGAGGTTTGTCCTATGGACTAGGAGTTCGCTATTTAGGAATGTCTTTAGGTAATTCAGTAGTTCTTGGTTTTTGTGCTGCCTTTGGAGCTATAGTGCCCTCTATATATTACAACTTTAGTCCTATGGAAGGGAAAGTGTCTTTTACAGATATGCTTGGTTCTTCAGGGGGACAGATAGTATTATTAGGTGTTTTGGTTTGTCTTCTAGGTATTGGATTATGTGGAAGAGCCGGTATTTTAAAAGAAAAAGAGCTTTCAGACGAAGAAAAAAAGAAATCTGTTTCAGAGTTTAATTTAGTTAAAGGATTAGTAGTGGCCATTCTTTCGGGTATTTTAAGTTCCTTTTTTAGTTTTGGTATTGAATCGGGAAAGCCCCTTGCAGATGCTGCAGTAGAAGCCGGTTATGATCATCTATTTGCTAACAATGTAACATTTGTAGTTATTTTATGGGGAGGTTTAATAACCAACTTAGTTTGGACAACCATTTTGAGTATTAAAAATAAATCTTATAAAGATTTTACAAATAAGAGTACTCCAATTCGCAACAATATAATATTTTCTGCAATGGCAGGAACCATCTGGTTTTTACAATTCTTTTTCTACGGAATGGGTGAAAGCAAACTAGGTAGCGGTGCTAGTTCATGGATTTTACATATGTCTACCATTATTTTAACAGCTAATTTTTGGGGTATTTACCGTAAAGAGTGGAAAGGTGTTGCTAAAAAGACTAAGATAACCATAACAGCAGGTATTGTGGTGATTTTATTGTCTGTGGTTTTGGTTGGAATTGGGAATTCAATCTAGATAATGAATTTAACCTGAAGCTTCAGGTTAGTTATTAGCATGATACAAAATAGATTATGAATGATTTATTTTGTATCATGTTTTTTTTTAAGAGGCTTTAATTGGGTAATAACAATTTTATCTTGTGACACCTATTGAGAACATTTTCTGCAAGCGATTCTCCTTGTCTTTTTTTTGTTTAGTTCTTTAAAATTACTGTATTATACAGGCCAGTACAGGATAATCAACTTGCTATTGTTTTATACTTTTCAAAAGTTAGATTAATATCCAAGTTGAATTCAAAATAATGACTCATCAAACAAAAAAAATTTATCTTTTATTATTATTGATTTTGGTGGTTTTCTCATGTAAACATAAAACCTCCGAAGAAAATATTAAGGAGCAAAAACCTAATCTGCTATTTATTTTTGCCGACCAATACAGGCAAGCCTCTTTAGGGTTTTTAAATGAAGACCCTGTGCACACACCAAACATAGATCAACTCGCTGAAGAGGGGGTGTTTTTTAGTGAAGCTGTTTCAAATAATCCATTATGCAGTCCATATAGAGCTATGCTCATGACCGGCCGCTATTCGCTTTCTACTGGAGTTGTAGAAAATTGCAACTCACAAAGAACAGCGTACGGCAATTATTTAAAAAAAGATGAAGTTTGTATTTCTGATGTTTTGGTTAATAATGGTTATAGCGCAGGTTATGTTGGTAAATGGCATTTAGACGGTCCAGAGCCAACACCACCCGATGTAAAACGCGTTTGGGATACGTGGTGTCCACCAGATAGAAGACATGGGTTCTCTTTTTGGTATGCTTACGGTACTCATAACAGGCATAACGACCCGTATTATTGGACCACCGATGGCGGGGAAGAAGATAAAGTATACCCTAAACAATGGTCGGCAGAACACGAAGCCAATGTGGTTATTAATTATTTAGAAAACAACGAAAATCAACGTAAAAATGATGAGCCGTTTGCCTTATTTTGGTCTATCAATCCACCCCACACACCTTTTACCCAAGTTCCAGAGCGTTATAAAAAACGCTATGAAGGTTTGGATTATAAAGAAGTATTAAATCGTCCAAACGTTCAGTTTAGCGATAACCATGAGTTGAAACGCGGTGATAAAGGTGTAGAGGCCCGATTACATGAAGCTAAAGACTATTTTGCTTCAGTTAATGGTGTAGACGACCAAATAGGGAGAGTTATAGAACAACTAAAAACCTCAGGATTATATGACAATACTATTATTGTGTTTTCTGCCGATCATGGTGAAATGTTAGGAAGCCAAGGCTTGATGCACAAAAACGTATGGTTTAAAGAAGCTTATGCCATACCTTTTATTGTGCATTATCCGAAGAAGCTCAAACCCAAAACAGAAGATTTGTTAATTTCTGTACCAGATTATATGCCAACACTGTTAGGGTTAATGGATTTAAAGAATAAAATTCCAGATGCTGTTGAAGGTCTAGATTATTCTAATCTATTTTTCGATAAAGAAGTCATTCGTCCAGAGAAGCAACTGTACTTTGGAGGAAAAAGTTTTGCATCAAAAGGAGATACTCGAGGGTTTAGAACCAAAGATTATACCTATGCTGTGGTAAAGGGTGAAAATGATGAGAAGTTTCATTACCTCTATCATGATGCCAAAGACCCTTATCAAATGACCAATATTTGGGGTAAAAACCCTAATCTTGACCATAAAATGGAAGTTGAATTAGCAGAATTACTAACCTCTATGAACGACGCTTGGTAAACCTAGACTTTAATAATGAAAATTAACCGCAGAAATTTTATCAAAGGTATCTCTAGTCTAGGGCTGTTCAGTTTATCATATCCTTTACTGTCATCATGTATTAGTAATAAAGATGTATTGACTTTAAAAATCACTAGGATTGAATTTTATCAGTACAATATTAATATTCCGCGATATTTTTCTTTTGGTACATGGTTGAATCGTCAGCACATATTTATGAGAATAACTGCGGGCGACCAGTATGGTTGGTCTGAAATTCCTGCTTCCAGAAATAATCCAGATGTTGATTTGAGTCCATGGGTACATTATGTGAAACAATTCAAGGGTTTAAGTATTGTAGAAGCGCAAAAGTTATTACAATCGCAACAAGTAAAAGGCTCAAAAACATCTTTAAAATTTTTGGAGCTAATGGATATGGGCTTGCTTGATTTAGCAGGAAGACTAGAAAATAAGCCAGCTATAGAGCTACTTGGTTTAAATCATCGAGAGCCAGTGCCTGGGTTATATTGTATTTTACATAAAGATGAAGATAAGGTTAGAGAAGAAGCTCAAAAAAGTTTAGAGCAAAACCTAGGGCATCACATGAAATTTAAAATGTATGGAGATATGGAGGTCGATCTCAAGTTATTGCGAATTATTCGTGAGGTTTTAGGTGAAAAGGCTGTGGTGATTTCTGATGTCAATAAAGGGTATAAAAAATGGAAATCGTTAGAAGAATTGGCTGAGATTCTAAACATTTTTAGAGAAAATGGACTTAATGCTGTTGAAGACCCTGCACCATTAACCACAGAACAATGGATTGCACTTCAAAATACGACTAGAGATTTAGACTTAATTCCAGATGCACCTATGCGACCCGCTTGGGAGGGTGTAGATAAACTACAAAAAGGCATGGGGCGAATTATCAATCTTCATCCTTCTACTATGGGGAGTTTCAACCATACTGCACTGTTGGTAAATAAAGTACAAGACATGGGGGCAAAAGTAATGATTGGTGATGATAGTTTAGTTGGACCTGCATGTTCTGCATGGCAACAAATAGCTATTGGAGCAGGGGCCACTTGGGTGGAGGCTATTGAGAAAGAAGAGGATTCTAAAGACTATATGGAATGTGTATTAAAATCTTCTACTACCAAACGAAGTGATGGTTATTATAAAATGAACTCAAAACCAGGTTTTGGACTAGAGCTGGATGAAAAAAGATTAAATTCTTTTTGTAGTCGTTATATCGATGTTTAGCAAATTAAAATTGAATTATTCTACTCGACATAATTCTACATCCTTAAATTCCACGTGAGCCGTAACATCACCCTCATCACTTGCGCCATAAGCACCATAGCGTGTAACAACGTCTTCTGTGGTATGATTGTGTTCAATAAATACTTTAATATTCCCTATTTTTATTTTTGAAAATGCTGTGCCGTCGGCATCGTAACCAGTTTCGTAAACAAAATCATAATCTTGATGATAGTTTAACGTTGTAAAATCTTTTACATCTCTTGCTCCACCAGTATCTGAGGTGTAAGGATTTGTAGTAGTATGAGTTTCAAGTTGTACTTTGTTATTAGCGCCTTTTTTTGCATAAATTAAAAATTGAGCGCTTCGGTTGGCGCTTCCAGCTTCCTCTCCTTTTAATATATCCCCATTAGCATGTGATTGTATGATACAAGTATTTCCATCGCTTAAATCAATAATTTTTAACGACCCAGAAAGAATCATTTTTTTATTGGTACCTTGTTGTAGGCGTTTGAAAAAGCGTTCTACTCGAGTCTTTGTACCATCGTACCGGATGGGGCCACCAATAATTTTATAACTACCCCAACCATCAGCCAAGTTTTCATACCCTCCAAGAGTACTATCGGTTCTGCAATCTAAGGTGCCTTTATTGTTTGGGTTAGAAACATCATCACAGGATTTTGACCCTAAGGCACTAGGTCCAAGATTTGGAAAATCTGAGGGGTCATCACAGTTTTGATTAGTTGGTGTATTATTCTCAGGCGTTATGCTGTCTTTGGGTTCTTCAGTGGCAGAGTCTTCTTGTTCTACTTCAGAGGTAGGTTTACTAGAGCAGGATATACAAAAAAGTAGAAAAATGCTTAGTACAATTGTACCTCTAATACGGTATTTTAATAGATGCTTTGTCATTGTTTTATTGAGTTCATGCTCTTATTTAGAGTTAAAGGTAAAAATTTGGTAAAATATTAGTATCCTGTTCCATCTAGTTTTCTTTACTCAGAGCGGGAGGGTGCAGGATAATGGAACCCAATAATTATATTATTTTTCGAACATAAATTCTAAATTAAAATTTATAATATGAAAATGAGACAACTATACGTTTTGTTACTACTGGTATTAACCGTATCATGTAATGAAAAATATGAAGCCAAAGGTACTCTGGTTTTTAACAAAGTATTGGTAAATTCCAAAGAAAATCCACAAACCATTGAGAGTGAAACTCCTGTTTTTTCATGGGAGGTTAATGCTGAAGGTTTTAACAAGTCCCAATCGGCCTATCAAATTTTAGTGGCCTCTGCAGAAGATAAGTTGAATAATAATGAGGGTGATATTTGGAATTCTTCAAAAATAAAAAGTACTCAATCTGCACATGTAAAGTTTGAAGGTGAAGCTCTGGAGGCTCTTAAAAAGTACTTTTGGAAAGTAAAGATTTGGGATGAGAAAGGAACATCTTCTAGGTGGTCTGATGTTCAAACCTTTGAAATGGGGTTGATGAATGAAGCTAATTGGGGAGAAGCCAAATGGATTACCCTAAATAAGGATACCAGAACTTCAGAATATCGCTTTAGAGATTATAAAACAGGGCGCATGGATAAGCCAGTTCCTGTAGAGGGGTTTCCTGCAAGTTATTTTAGAAAAGAATTGAATGTTGAAAAAGATATTGAGAATGGGCAAGTTTACATTTGTGGATTGGGATATTATGAATTGTTTTTAAATGGTGAAAAGGTGGGCGACCATGTGTTAGACCCAGCACCGTCAAATTATGATAAGCAAGCTTATTATGTGAATTATGATATTACCGATGATCTAAAATTCGGTAAAAATGCTTTTGGAATTAATTTGGGAAATGGGTTTTACGGACAAAATATTTCTTGGAAAAATGACCCTGAATCCGATAGAGATTTAGCTTTTGGACCACCAACGGTACGTTGTTTAGTAAAGTTGAAATTTGCTGACGGTTCTGAATCCGATTTTTATACTGATGCGTCTTGGAAAGAATCTACAGGACCTATTGTTTTTAATAATATTTATGGTGGCGACACTTATGATGCACGATTCGAAATTGGTGATTGGACAACAGAGGATTACAACGATTCAGACTGGGGTAATGCTAAAGAAGCTTCACCAAAAATTAAAAAGTTTAGTGCGCAACAAATCCCACCAATTAAAAAATTGCAAGAATTGGAACCTCAAAACGTTTTTAAAGGTGCCGATGGCGAATGGATTGTAGATTTTGGTCAAAACATTGCAGGTTGGATTAAGTTAAACGTTAAAGAGAAAGAAGGCCAATTTATTGAAGTAATCACTACAGAAGCGTTATTGACCGATGGAAGTGATATCTTTTTGGGATCCACAGGTGGGGGTGCTAACGGAATGCCTCAAATTTATGAATACATCTGTAAAGGAAGTGAGCTAGAATCTTGGGAACCAAAATTTAGCTATCATGGTTTTAGGTTTGCTAAAGTGAAAGGTGTTTCTACAAAACCAGATGCTAATATGATTAAAGCAGTTTTAGTCGCTACAGATATTCAGGAAACAGGAAGTTTTAGCTCTTCTGATGAACTGTTGAACAAAATGCATAGTATTAGTAAATGGACTATTGTAGACAATATTCATGGCATACCAGAAGATTGTCCACACCGTGAAAAATGTGGTTGGTTGGGTGATGCCCATGCATTTTGTGAGTATGCACTTTATAATTACGATATGTACGATTTCTACAAGAAATATATGGATGACATCCGTACACAAATGCGACCAACAAAAGGGTATAATAATCCAGAAATAAAGTTTCAAGTACCCACCATGATTGCTCCAGGAAAACGCACCTCTACCTATGCAAAAATAGATTGGGGTGTAGCCACCATGTATTTGCCTTGGTACAACTACAAATTTTATGGAGATGATGACATTGTTTTAGAGTATTACGATGCCATGAAAGGCTTAACAGATTTCTATCTAAATTATAAAGGGGAAAATGGAATTATGCAAGATGGTATGGGCGATTGGTGTCCACCACGATGGGATAGAAGATTAAACCCTTCTGCTATGGAGTGTGATCCAATCATTTCGGCGAATGCTTATTTTTATGATGTCTTGGGTATTATGGAACGATTTGCTAAGATGAATAATGATACAGATTATGAGTTGAAAATGAAACAAGAAAAAGAAGCTTTAAAAACAGCTTTTAATAAAGAATTTTTGGTTGAAATTCCGGGTACAAAATACAAATGGTATCAAAGTCAAACAGCAACGGTACAAGCCTTACAATTTGGAATCGTACCAGAAAATGAGGTCGATAATGTGGTAAACGGATTGGTGCACGATATTGTTGCTGTTAAAGGCGGGCATCACTCCACGGGAATCCATGGCAACAGATATATTTATACCGTTTTGTCTAACTACGGAAAAGCCGATTTAGCTTATGATATCTTAACCACACCCGAGTTTCCTAGTCAAACGTATGTTATGAATTCAGGTTTTACAACATGGCCAGAGCGTCAGTTTGTTTGGGAAGACATGGAAGGGCCAACCAATTCTTTAAATCACCCCATGCATACGGGTTTTGCAACGTATTTTTATGAGAGTTTAGGAGGCATACAAACATCTACAGAAAACGCTGGTTTTAAAGAGTTTGTTGTTAACCCGCAATTTCCATCTCAACTAACAAGTACAACTGTTGAGGTGCCAACGCCTTATGGAACCATACATAATGCTTGGAAGTTTGAAAACAATACGTTTAAAATGAATCTTAAAGTACCATTCAATACCAAAGCTAAATTAGTTTTAAGTCAGGAAGAATTAGAATCATTAGTGATTAATGGAAAATCATTTGCTGATGCGAAAAGTGAATACAATTTAGAAATTGAGGAAAACTCAAATGTAATTATTGGTTCTGGAGATTATGAAATAACTTATTCAAAATCTTAACTCATAAAATTTTATGATGTTGGTGTGTTTTAAGTCAGTTATATAGAATATTTAAGTTGAAATATTGCTTATGAAATCATTTAAACCCATATTAATTATTGTTTTTATCATTTCCTTTTTTGGATGTGCTCCTGAAATGGAATTTAAAAACATTGAAAAGTCTAGAGTCATTATTCTTGCCGATATGGGTAATGAACCGGATGAGGTTCAGCAAATGTTACATATGTTGATGTGTTCCAATACTTTCGATTTAGAAGGTCTTATAGCGGTTTCCAGTCCGTTTCGAGGTTTAAATCATCCAAATCCGGAATATCAAACTTTAAAACCTGAATTATTTCATGAGCTTATAGATGCCTATGAAAAGGTGCTACCCAATTTAAAGCTACATGCTAGTGGTTGGCATGACCCAGAGTATTTAAGGCGTATTGTGGTGGTTGGCCAACCAGACAACAGGCGCATAGGTATTGGTGAAGGAAAAAGCACAGAGGGTTCTAATTTGATAATTGAAGCCTTAAATAAGGACGATAATAGACCCATTCATATCATTTGTAATGGAGGCGCTGGAACCATAGCTCAAGCTCTTTTAGACTACAGATCAACCCATAGTGAAGCTGAATTAGAATCAGCTATAAAGAAGCTTTACATATTTGAAAATGCTGGACAAAGTACACTTGGGGCTTGGACGTGTAGGGAGTTTCCAAACATCCATTGGGTTCGAAGTATTTACCAAACCAAAGCTTATGGTGGGCCTTGGGCGCATGACTTAGGTCCTCATCATTGGAAGCCTTTTGATTATAGTGCCAAAGGACAAGACGATTGGGCTAATGAACACGTAAGGACAGGGCATGGACCTTTAGGTGAACTGTATCCTGTGAGAGCTTATATAAATGAAAATGCCTATTTCACAGAAGCATTGCCCAATTTCATTGAAGGAGGCGGAACCATACCATGGATGCGCTTTGTATCTACAGGGCTAACAGACCCTACACAGCAAACTTGGGGAGGTTGGAGCGGAAGATACACCCTTGAAAAAGTAGAGAATATTCCAGCGCGATTTGATTTTGTGGCTAAAGAAGAAGCACAGTTTAGGACTTGGGCGATGTACACTGACGCTAAGGACAGATGGACAGACCCTGAAACAGGTAAACAATACGCCGATAAAAATGTGGGTATATTCAGATGGCGACAAGCCATGTGGAATGATTTTAAAGCAAGAATGGATTGGTGTGTAAAGCTATTTGATGAAGCTAGTCATTACCCTACAGCAGTAATCAATGGTGATGAAAGTGATGCTATTTTATTTTTGGAAAGTAGAACAGGTAAAACATTGACTTTTGATGCGTCAATGTCCACAGACCCTGACAATGATAGTTTGAGTTATAATTGGTTTATATACTCAGAAGCAGGGGATATGCCATATAACAAAGCACTCCCTATTGAAAATGCTTCAGCGAGTAAAATAGCGTTTGAAACTCCAGATGATGCGCAAGGTAAAGTGTTGCATCTGATACTTGAAGTTTGGGATGATAATAAAATAGTTCCTTTAGTCGATTATAGGCGTGTGGTAATTAAGGTTAATTAAAAATGAATTTACGATGAAGAGATATGTGATTTATGGTTTAGTTGGTGGCTTGTTTTTGTTGTGGAACTCATGCAAACATAAAGGAAAAACTGAAGTAGTTTCCTCAGAAGTAATTGAAGAAAATATAAAGGAACCCACCATTGTTGAGCAAATAACTGTCGATTCTGTCTGGGCTGCCAATGGCGTTGCTTTCGATTTAAAAACGGTTGGGAATCAACAGTATGTGGCCTATTTTGATAGAGATAGAATGATGACTGTGGCTTCAAGGCAGTTGGATAGCGATAAATGGATTAAAAAAACCTTACCTAACCAGCTTATTTGGGATTCTCATAATTATGTAAGTTTGGGTATTGATGAAATGGGGTACATTCATGTGAGTGGCAATATGCATGTAGACCCTTTGGCTTATTTTAAAAGTGAAAAACCTTGGGATATCACTACTATGGTTGAGTTAAATGCCATGGTAGGTGATGATGAAACAAGGGTAACATATCCTAAGTTTTTTAATGATAAATCTGGAAAACTATTATTTTCTTATAGGTCAGGGAGTTGTGGCAACGGTAATATTTTAATCAATCATTTTTTACCAAAAGAACAACGATGGGAACGTTATTTAAATAAACCATTATTTGAAGGCATTGAAAAAGATGATGATAGAGCTGCTTACCACAAGTGGGTTAAAGATTCTAAAGGCGATTTCCACTTTGTTTGGATGTGGCGCTGGACCCCAGCTGTGGAGACCAGCCATAATATAGCCTATGCAAAAACTCCCGATTTGGTGAATTGGGTAAATGGTGCAGGAGAAACAGTGAATTTACCGTTTAAACCCGAAGACGAAAAGGTGATGGTGGATGCCACACCATCAAAAGGTGGTTTGCATAATAGTAGGTATAAATTGTTTTTAACACACAATGATGAACCTATAATTGGTTACACTAAGTATGATGAACAAGGATTGACACAATTGTATCTAGCAAAATTGGTAGAAGGCAAGTGGGTTTCAAAGAAAATATCAAATTGGGATTTTAGATGGAAGTTTGTTGATGGTGGTGCTTTTATGACTATTGGAGGTAAATTTGATTTTGTTGGTGTTTCAAACGATAATATATTGGCAATAGATTGGGAAACGGAAAAGGGTGAATCAGGTCAGTATTTAATGGATTTAGAAACTTTGAAGCATATCGATGGTACAGCTGAAATTCAGCTTAAACACCCTAAAGGTATAGAAAAACCTTTAACCAATAGAGAGGGTATGCTGGTTAGAATGGCTTATGATAAGGGGAAAATTGTTAATGATAATTCAAAATATGTACTGAAATGGGAAGCCAAACATGGTGGCTTTAGGCAGCATGCACCTAAAGTTATTCCAGAGGGGCCCATTAGTGAATTAATATTACTTAAAATACAGTAGAATTAAGTAGCTTTATGCGGCTTTTTAAACTTAATCATCAGGCTGCTGATTATTTTAGAATAGGACTGGATTCTCTTTATTTATGAATTGGTTTCTGAGTGAAACATATAATAACTAAATGACAAATAAATTAAATTTAATTAAATGAAAAACTTTTTAATGGGCTTACTTTTATTGAGCATTGTATCATCCTGTAAAGTTGAAAAGAGTGATTTTGTACCGCTTTTTAATGGCAAAAACCTAGAGGGTTGGGAAGTTAAAAATGGAACAGCACCTTTTACTGTTGAAGATGGTGTAATTGTGGGAACTTACGTAGGAAATACACCAAATACATTTCTGTGTACTAAAGAATCATATTCAGACTTTATTCTCACATTTGAAAGCTACCTTGAAGATGATGCGAATTCTGGGGTGATGTTCAGAGCTCAGAGCAGACCTGACTATATGGATGGTAGGGTGCATGGTTATCAAATGGAAATGGATCCGTCTAAGCGAAAATGGACGGGTGGTATTTATGATGAGGCCAGAAGAAAATGGTTGTACAATCTTGAACGAAATCCAGAAGCAAAGAATGCATTCAAACTCAACGAATGGAATACGTTTCGAATTGAAGCAATCGGAAACAACCTCAGAGTTTGGGTTAATGGAGTACAAACTGCAGACTTGGTTGATGATATGGATGACTCTGGATTTATCGGGTTACAGGTGCATTCCATAGGAAAGAAAAAGGAGATTGAAGGCAGGCAGGTGAAATTCAAGAATATCAAAATATGCACAACGAATTTAGAGCAAAACCGAAAGGTGATTGAAACACCTATTGCCCAAAATAGTTACCTCACCAATCAGCTTTCCGAAAGAGAAGTAGCAGAAGGCTGGAAACTCCTTTGGGATGGAAAAACAACTGAAGGTTGGAGAGGCGCTAAACTAGATGCATTTCCCGAAGAAGGTTGGTCTATTGAAGATGGCATGCTAATTGTAGCAGATTCAGGAGGAGAAGAGTCTGAAAATGGAGGCGATATAGTAACTATTAAAGAGTACTCAAGCTTTGAGTTGCAAGTAGATTTTCTATTGACTGAAGGGGCTAATAGTGGTATCAAATATTTTGTGGATACAGAACTCAACAAAGGTAAAGGGTCATCCATCGGATGTGAGTTTCAAATACTGGATGACAAACGGCATCCAGACGCTAAAAGGGGGAAGGATGGCAACCGAACTTTAGCATCACTATATGATATCATCACGGCGAATGCTCAAAAATTTAATCCCGATTTACCTTACAATAAAAAACTTGTCAGTGTGCACGAGGGTAAATACATTTGGAATCGTGCAAGAATTGTAGTCAATGGAGCTGATGTTGAGCACTATCTAAATGACATTTTAGTAGTGAAATATAATCGTAGCGGTCAACAATGGAGAGACCAGGTAGCGGCGAGTAAATACAAAGATTGGCCAAATTTTGGTGAAGCCGAATCAGGAAACATCCTGCTTCAAGACCATGGAGATCAGGTGTTTTATAAAAATATAAAAATTAAAGAATTATAATTATGAGTACTTCAAGAAGGAATTTTATTAAGAAAACGGCGGCTGGCACCGCTGGAATAATAGCGGGAGGTCTTTCAATGTCTGCTCAAAGTTATAGGAAGATTATAGGTGCAAACGATCGAATCTATGTCGCCATTGCCGGTTTAGGACGCAGAGTAGGAGGTATTTATACCCCCATTACCATGGCAAAAAATAATGTAGAACTGGTTTATCTGTGTGATGTTATGGAAAGTCAACGCCTTAAAGCGGCTAAAACGTTATCAGACAAATTAGATTATACACCTAAACTAGAAAATGATATTCGTAAGGTTTTGGCCGATAAGCAAGTCGATGCATTTTTTAATATTACCCCAGATCATTGGCATGCACCAGGATCTATTATGGCATTAAAAGAAGGAAAACATGTCTATGTAGAAAAGCCTTGTAGCCATAATATGGCCGAAAATGAACTACTAGTTGCAGCCCAAAAGAAGTACAACAAAGTGGTACAGATGGGTAACCAACAACGTTCGGCAGAACATACCATTGAAATTGTTAAGGAAATCAAAAACGGTATCATCGGTACACCATATAAAGCCTTGGCTTTCTATAATAATAGAAGAGGCGAAGTGCCTTTACAAAAGCCAGCTCCAGTTCCAGATGGTTTAGATTGGGACTTGTTTCAAGGGCCAGCAGTGAGAAGAGAATATACCTCAGAAACATGGAATTATAATTGGCATTGGTATGGTTGGAATTACGGTACAGCCGAGTTAGGAAATAATGCCACACACGAATTAGATGTAGCACGTTGGGCACTAGGCGTTGATTATCCAAATTTTGTTCAGGTTGATGGTAGAAAAACAGCATTCATTAACGATGGGTGGGAAATGTATGATACTATGGAAGCAAAATTTGAATTCGATAATAATACCACGATAGTTTGGGATGGTAAAAGCCGAAATTCATATTCTACTTATGGAGCGGGGCGCGGAACGATTATCTATGGTAGCGAGGGTACTGTTTTTGTTGATAGAGGTTTGTACCATCTTTACGACCGCAAAGGAGAACTAGTCAAAACTGTAGATAGCAAAAGTAAAGAAGGTGGTTTAGCACTTGGAGGCGGTGGTGGTATCACCACGTTGCATGTAGAGAACTTTTTCGACGCCATTAGGGGCAAAGCGTCTTTATTCGCTCCAATAGATGATGCCTCAATTAGTATGGCATTAGTACACTATGGTAATGTGGGATATCGTATTAATAAAGACTTTAAAGTAGATTCCAAAACTGGTAAAATGTTAGATAAGGATGCCATGAAACTTTGGGGTAGAGAGTACGCCAAAGGCTGGGAGCCTAAGTTATAAATTACATTTAATGGCAAGAACGAGAAGAGACTTTATTAAATTAAGCTCACTATCTGCTACGGCTATTGGTCTGGGGTTGGTAGCTTGTAATTCTAAAGAGAATTTTAAATTAGCTGAAGTTCCAGATTCAGAACGTATTAAGGTTGGTCTTATTGGTATAGGAAACCGTGGGAAAAGCATACTAAAAGCATTAGAGTTTGTGCCTGAGATTAAAGTAGAAGCATTGTGTGATACTTTAGAATTTCAAATGGATACTGCTAAACAATATATAGCAAATGAAGTAAAAACGTTTACTGACTTTAAGGCACTTTTAACATTACAAAATATAGAGGCTGTAATCATTGCAACACCATTGCATGAACATTTTAGAATAGTCATGGCTTCATTTGAAGCAGATAAACATATTTTATGTGAAAAGACTTTAGCCTACAACATAGATCAATGCAAAGAGATTAAGAAAAGAGGAGATCAAAGCAATAAAGTTTTTCAGGTATCCTATCAATATCAATTGCATCCAGTTTTTAATGCCATAAAAAACATTATCAATGAAGGATATTGTGGTACTATTACGCGCATTGATTGTTATTGGGATAGACATAGTAATTGGCGAAGAAAGTTACCAGACCAATCCCTTGAACGTCAAATGAATTGGCGTATGTACAAAGAATACTCAGGAGGATTAGTAGCTGAATTAGGTTCTCATCTATTAAATATGGTAGATAACTTATTGGGAGCACATCCAACAAAAATTGTTGGTACTGGAGGGATAGATTATTGGAAAGATGGACGTGAAACGTTTGATAATGTGAATGTTTTGTTTGATTACCCCAATGGTGTTAAGGTAGGATTTTATTCTCAATTAAGTAATAGTTACGAAGGGTATCAGATGAAAATCTATGGAGATAAAGCAACCATTATATGTCATGGTATGAATAGTGCCGAAATTATTCCGGAGGGTAAAAAGGTTGACGAAAAATGGAAGGATAGTGTGGATAGTGTAACGGGAGCTTCAATTAAGATACTTGATAACGATAAAAAAAGAAAAATTTACCCAGCCAAAAACGAGCATATTGTATATCCAACAGACAATGATAATTTTAACGTTACCTGGCGTTTGTATAAAAATTTTGTAGCAGCCATAAAAGGTGAAGAAGATTTGTTATTAGGACTAAAGGATGGCTACCAAAGTGCCATTTCGGTTCATTTGGCAAATGATGCCATTCGTAATGAAAAAATTGTAAAATGGTTGCCTGAATATGATATCTAGAAATTAATAATCTGAATGAAAATAATAGATTGTAAAATATTGGGTCTGTGTGCTCTTGTATTGGGATTTACTTTGGTGTCATGCCAGTCTAAAACAGAAAAAAAAGAAACTACAGTTATTCAAAAAATAACCACGGCTAAAACAGGAAGCTTTGGTGACCAAGGCGATGGTACTTACATCAATCCTGTGCTAAATGCGGATTATCCCGATTCTGATGTAGAACAGGTGGGAGACACATATTATATGATTACTTCCAAACAACACATGTCTCCGGGAATGCCTGTTTTGGAATCTAAAGATATGGTTAACTGGACCAATGTTGGGCATGTGTTTGATAGTTTGTCTTGGGCACCAGAATACAATTGGGATAGAATGAATGGCTATTCTTTTGGCACTTGGGCAGGCGATTTAGCTTATCATGAAGGCACTTGGTACTGTTACCAAATAGATTACCAACATGGTTTAATGGTTGCAACAGCAAAATATATTACAGGACCTTGGAGTAAACCAATTTTTATGTTGCCTAAGTCGGAAGTTTTAGATGATCCCGCTGTGTACTGGGATGAAGAGACCCATAAAGCATATGTTATAGTAAACACAGCAGGCAAACAAAAAAGTCCAGATAACAAAATTGAAGGCAACGAAAATCGGATATATGAAATGAGTTGGGATGGTACAAAAATCCTAGACGAAGGTAAATTAGTTTATACAGGTATGGGTGCAGAAGCTGCCAAAATTTATAAAATAAATGGTATTTGGTATATCTTTTTGGCACAATGGACCATGGGTGACCGTTCTACAAAACCTGGGGTTAAAAATCCTAAAAACGATAGAAAACAAATCGTACTGCGTTCCAAAGAAAGTATTTATGGTCCTTACGAAGTAAAAACTGTCTTAGAAAAAGGTACAGCGTTTAATGATCGTAGTGCTAGTCAAGGAGCTTTAATGCAAGCTCCTGATAAATCGTGGTGGTATATGCATCAACTTATTCAAAATGACACCATTCCATTTCAGGGGCGCCCACAGTGTTTAGAGCCTGTAAACTGGGTAGATGGTTGGCCAATTATTGGGGTTGATGAAGATAATGATGGTATTGGAGAGCCAGTAAAACAATACAAAAAGCCAATTGATGGCTTCCCGATTACTGCACCAAGCTCCGATGATGATTTTTCGTCCCCAAAACTAGGATTTCAATGGGAATGGAACCACAACCCTAGAATTTCACACTGGTCGTTAACAGAACGTCCTGGTTGGTTGCGTCTAAAAGCAAGTAAAGTATTACCTAACGAAAAAGGCTATGGGCCAAATATTAATGAGTGGACTAACAACGATGGTTCCGATTCCGATTTTTGGCGTGCATGCAATACCTTAAGTCAACGTATTATGGGCACAACCACTGGAACTGCGGTGGCAAAGTTCGATATTTCTGGTATGCAACCACATCAACTGGCAGGCTTTGTGCGCTACGGAGGTGTGTTTAATTTGTTAGGTATTGAGGTGGATGAAAACGGAGAAAAGCACATTTTTTATATGGATACGTTTGGTGAAAAAACACAAGGTCCACAGATTGTTGGTCCAGATTTTTACGTACGCACTACTAATAATGGTAATCAAGCGAATTACGAATATAGTGTAGATGGTGAATATTATTCAGATTTTGGGCCAACCTTCACTATTGCGTTTGGTAAATGGACCGGTGACCGTTTAGGCTTCTTTTCATGGAACGAAAAAGAAGATGCTGGCTACATTGATGTTGATTGGTTTACCTATGATTACGATGGGCCAAAAGCCGCAAAAGAATAAAAATTTAAATTAAAAACTACTTATGAAGTATATAAAGTTATTGCAAATTGCTCTATTGTTAACCGTTTTATGTTGTAAAAGCAACCAACCAGATGTCGTTAAAATTGATAAAAAACCAAATGTGTTATTCATTTTGGTTGATGATTTAGGCTATCACGATTTGGGTGTCACAGGAAGTGATTTTTATGAAACACCAAACGTAGATAAATTGGCAACCGAAGGGGTTATGTTTACCAATGGTTATGCAGCAAGTAGGGTTTGTAGTCCATCTAGAGCTAGTATCATGACTGGTAAATTTACGGCACGTCATGGCATAACAGATTGGATAGGGGCAAAGGCAGGAGAAGAATGGCGTATAAGAAACAGACACGATAAAATGTTGCCAGCAAATTATGTGATGCAATTACCAAATGAAGATGTAACGATTGCCGAAGCGTTTAAAGAGCATGGGTATATAACCTTTTTTGCAGGTAAATGGCATTTAGGAGGCAAAGGGTCTTATCCAGAAGATCATGGTTTTGATATTAATATTGCAGGTATTGATGCAGGGTCACCAAGGGGTGGTTTCTTTTCGCCTTGGAGTAATCCTAAATTAAAAAATAAGGAAAAAGGCGAAAATCTAACTATGCGGTTAGCAAACGAAACGGCAGATTTTATAACTAAACATAAAGACTCTGCTTTTTTTGCATACTTGTCATTTTATGCAGTGCATGCACCCGTGCAAACCACGCAACAAAAATGGGCTAAGTACAGAAATAAGGCCGATAGTATGGGGATTGCCGAAACTGGTTACGAGATGGAACGTGTATTGCCCATTAGAAGAATTCAGGATAACCCTGTTTATGGTGGTTTGGTGGAATCTATGGATGATGCGGTTGGTGTTGTTTTAAAAGCATTAAAAGATAATGGACTGGATGAAAATACCATTGTGGTATTTACCTCAGATAATGGTGGTGTTGCCTCGGGAGATAACTATGCCACTAGTAATTTGCCATTACGAGGTGGTAAGGGCTACCAATGGGAAGGTGGCATAAAAGAACCTTTTTTTGTTAAGGTACCTTGGTTAAACTACATAAAATCTACGGAAGTACCTGTGGTGAGTACCGATCTATATCCTACGCTGTTGGATTTGGCAAATCTTCCCTTAAAAAATGAGCAACATTTAGATGGTGTAAGTTTAAAGCCTTTACTTGAGGGATCTCAAAAAGAAATCAATAGACCTTTATTTTGGCATTATCCGCATTATGGTAATCAAGGAGGAGAGCCTTCTTCCATCATACAAAAAAATGGTTGGAAGCTTATTCATTACTGGGAAGACGGACGGGAAGAATTGTTTAAGTTACCTTCCGAAGAAAAAGATAATGAGAATGTAATATCTCAGTATTCGGATATCGCTAATAATTTAAAAAATGAACTTCTCACATGGTTAAAAGAAGTGAATGCGGCCTATCCAATCACAGATACCGAGTTTAACGCTACTAAGCGCAAACAATATTTGCAAAATATGGTAAACAAAAAACTACCAAATTTGGAAGCGCAAAGACTGGAAATGTTATCTCCAGATTTTAAACCTAATGATGATTGGTGGGGTAGTCAGGTTTATAAGGATTAAGCAGTTTTGTATTTGTCTATGCCATTAAGATTAAGAGTGTAAATAAAAAAAGGAGATGAAATATGAACATCTCCTTTTCAAAAAAACTAAAACAAAACTAACTAACTACTACATTTATTTTAATCATATTAATATCCAGGATTTTGTGGCTGCAAATTAGGGCTAACTTCTAATTCTCTGATGGGGATGGGGTAGAGTAGCTCATCAGCCGTAATTATATAAGACTCTGGTTCTATACCAACAATGTCTGATGAAGGCATAGTTGGGTTTGCAAGCTCTTCTTGACCATGTGCAGTCATTACTTCAACAGCTTTACCAGTTCTTACCAAATCAAACCAACGATGATTTTCAAAGGCTAGTTCAACTCGTCTTTCCTGAGCAATAGCATCTCTAAAAGCGGCTTGATTTGGCAAATCTGTAGGAGTCAATGCAGGTAAACCAGCACGTGTTCTTACCATATTGAGTAAATTAAAAGGTGTATCGGTTTGATATCCCTGCTCGTTGATGGCTTCTGCTTGCATGAGTAAAGCATCAGCATATCTGTAAATTGGCCAATTATCTGGTGTTCTAGCAAACTCAGGATCTGAATCATTATCATATTTTTTAATATACCAAACAGGGCTTGGGTTTCTGTCAAAATAGGCTACAGAGATATCTTTTCTTAAATCATTAGGTTCATAAGCGTTAACAATACTGTTTGTAGGAATATTTCTTCCACCCCCCCCATCGGGACCTACAACAACCACACCTCTAGAATCTAATGGCGCAAACGTGTAAATAAATCTACTAGATTCACCTTCTGGACCTTCTTTGAATTGTGCTTCAAAAATAGATTCATCATGGTTTTTGTTTGACGGATCAAAAACTGCTGCATAATCATCTAGTAAACTATATTGATTAGAACCAATAATACTGCTTAGTTGGGATTGCGCATTGGCATAGTCTTGTCTGGTTAAATATACTTTAGCTAGTAACATTCTAGCAGCTCCTTGAGTAGCTCTTCCTACATCGCTTCCAGAGTAGGATACTGGTAAAGCAGACACAGCAAAGTTAGCATCAGAAATAATAGACTCGTAAACTGTATTAGCAGGAGTTCTAGTAATTGCAAATGCTTGTTCAGGAGATGTTATAGGTTCTAATACCAAGGGAGTGTCTCCCCAATAGCGAACGGCGACAAAATAAAAATAAGCTCTAAAGAATTTAAGTTCTGCTTCGGTGCGCTTTTTAAAGTCCTCATTAAGATCAGCACCTTCTAAAAAAGATAGGGTAAAGTTAATATCTTTAATGGCATCATAAATTAAAGTCCAATATACATTTATCCAAAATGCTCCAGAATCCATAGTAAAGCGATCTATAAAGTTGAATTGTCGGCTACCACCAAGTTGACCACCATCAAGAAGTTGGTCGGGCATGGTATTGTCAGATCTTACTTCTTCGAAAATATAAGCATCTGTTACATATTTCTGTAGTGCAGAGTAAACAGCAATGGTGGCTTGTTCAAAATCTGCCTCAGTTTTGTAGAAATTACCATCTGTCTGAAAAGTCTCAGGTGGGATGTTTAAAAACTCTTCGTTACAACCAGTAATGGCGAAAACGATAACAAGAAATGACACATTTCTTAACCTTAAAATTGAATTATATATTTTCATTGTATCTTCTTTTTAAAATTTAATGTTAGCACCAAACGTAAATGTTCTGTTGGTAGGGTATCCAAATTCATCAATACCTAGTTGTTGTACATTATTTCCAAAACGACTTACTTGAGGGTTCCAACCACTATAGTTGGTAAATTTGGCAGCATTCTGTACACTGAGGAATAATCTCATTTCAGTTAAAAAATTAACCTTATCTAAAAGTGTTTGTGGTAGTTTATAACCAAATGTGATATTTCTTATCCATAGGTGATCTCCTTTTTCAAGCCAATGTGTTCCGGCTTGATGTGTGTTTCGAAAATGAATTCCAGGGATTAAACCATCTCCAGGCTCATCTGGTGAAATGAATCTGTTCAAGAACTTTGAACTCACATTCCAACGTCCTTTGGCATTGTATAAAACTTCATTTGCTTGTGGTAAGATGTCATACCCAAACATACCTGTTGCTAAAACTGATAATGAAAAATTCTTATAGTTAAATACATTGTTAAACCCAAGTATAACTTTAGGATGTGGATTTCCTATATCTGACTGATCTAACCCATCTATAGTACCATCCTCATTAATGTCTCTAAAAATATAGGCTCCAAAGTCTCTTGAGCCTGGTGCAGCCCCTAAATTAGGGTCGTCTAACTGTGCTTGTGTGGTAAATATGCCATCAACTGTCCAGCCCCTAAGCGAACCAACTGGTAAGCCTACTCTGGTAACATTAAACCTTGAGTTGATTTCTGAAATTTCATCAGGTAACGACGTTACTTCATTCTTTAAAAAAGATAAATTTAAATTACCATTCCATGAAAAATTACCATCAGCACTGTAAAGGTTTGCCCCTAGTTCTAGATCTAATCCAGTATTTTCCATTTCACCAACATTGGTTCTTACAGTACCAAAACCAGAAACCGCTGGAATTGATAAATTAAAAAGCATATCTTCTGTGGTTTTCTTGAAATAGCTCACATTTAAGCTTACCGCACTATCAAATAATGCCATTTCCATTCCAATATCCAGTTGCGTACTGGTTTCCCATTGTAATGTACTTGACGGTAAAGACGTTAAAGATTTCCCTAGAACAACATTATCATTTAGAACATAATTAAAATTATTACTTAAATCATTTGCATTAGGAATTGAAATTACGTTACCAAAACGATCAAAATCACCGATTGCGGAGTTACCTGTGATACCATAACTACCTCTAAGCTTTAGTTCATTTATAATACCATCTTCAGGAAAGAAGTCTTCTTCAGATACTCGCCAACCAACAGAAGCAGAGGGGAAATTTCCATACTTATTATTAGTTCCAAATCTAGACGAACCCTCTCTTCTAAAATTTAACTCTACAAGGTATTTTGATTTATAATCATATCCCACACGCGCAAAAAACGCGGCTAAAGACCAGTTACTTCCATCGGTTACCGCAGCAGTAACCTCAGCAGCCTCTAGATAATTCAAAACATCGTCACTCGGGAAACCTCTCCCTGTAACATTGGTGTTCTCGCCAGATTGTTTTTGAGCTGTGTATCCTAATAAGGCACTAACAGAGTGGTCTCCAAACATGTTATCATAACTTAGGAGATTGTCAACTCCCCAATTTGTTATATCTCTTTTTGAATTAGTGGCTGTATTTACAAACGGAGGGGCGCCTGGCGATAAGTTAGAAGCATTACCAATTCTAAACTGTCCTATAGTAGTTGGTGTAAGGGTGTTCTGTTCTATAGTTAATACACGACCATATAATTGTGGTTTATAATGTAACCCTGGCAATAAGGTAATGTCTAAGTTAATACTAGCATTGATGTCTCTTTGAATAGTATTGTTTTTACGTTCCAAAGCTTCAAAAAGCGGGTTTGCTCGTGCAAAGTAGCCAGGGGAATCTGCCGCTATAAAAGGGATAATATCTCCATTTTCATCATAAGGAGACTTTAGCGGACTGGAGGTTATTGCTTTCATTATAATACCTCTAGAGCCATCTTCTGGTAATAAGTTATTTTCAGAAAATGAAACGGCTACGTTAGAACCAACTTTTAACCAATCTTTTACATTGGCGTCTAAATTTGTTCGTAAGGAGTATCTTTTAAAATCACTATTAATAAGCACCCCTTCTTGACTTAGGTAACCTCCTGATACAGCTCCTTTAAATTTACTGTTACCACCTCTAAAAGTGACGTTATGATCTTGAAAGAGTGCATCTCTAAAAATGAAATCTTGCCAATCAACAGTTTTAAGATTAGGGTCATTTAAAGCATCGAGGTAAATTTGAGGAACAGCGTTGTTTGTACCGTTACGGTCATTAAGTTCTGCAACTCTTTCTGCATTATACTGAGCATATTGACGGGCATTTAATACTTTAGGTCTCCAACCATTTGGAACACTTTGAATACCTGTAGAACCTGAGTAGGTAAATTGAGTTTCGGCTTCTTTTGCTTTTATAGTTTGAATTAAAATTACACCGTTGGAACCTCTTGCTCCATAAATGGATGTTGAGGCTGCATCTTTTAGAACTGTGATTGATTCTATGTCATTAGGATTAAGACTCTGAGGAATACCATTCCCTATAGGAAAACCATCAATTACAACTAATGGTTGGGTTCCTGCATTAATAGAACTAATACCTCTTACTCGTATTGCAGGGGCTTCTCCAGGTGTTCCAGAATTATCATTGATAATAACACCAGATACTCTACCTTGCATAGCTTGACCAGCTGTAGTATTGGGCATGTCTTGAGCCCCTTTTAAATCTACTTCAGAAATTGCAGATGTTATTTTCTTTCTACTTTTCGAACCATATCCAACAACTACAACTTCATCTAAACCAGCAGCATTCTCTATAAGTCTAATAGTAATTGGAGTAGAGGTATTGGCGGTAACTTCTTTAGTAGTAAAGCCTATATAAGAGATAACAAGTATGGCATTATCTGATGAAACATTAAGCGAAAAATTTCCATCAAAATCTGATGTAACACCATTACTAGTTCCTTTTTCAATAATGTTTGCTCCTGGTAAAGGGGTGTTATTGCTATCTAACACCGTACCCGTTACAGTTTTTTGAATATCTTTTTTGGTACTTAATTCTTTAACAGGCTCTTCAACATAAATAGCGCCCTCTTTTGTGAGTTTAAAATTATAGTGGCTTAGTTTTGATATTTCTCTGAACAGGTCAACTATTTTGATTTCCCCTTTTTTAACTTTAATTTTTGGGGTTTTATCAAAACTTCCTGATCGATAAATAAAATTGTATTCTGTTTGTTTTTTTACAACATCTAGAACCTCCTCAATGGACATTATTGCATTTTCAGGAAAGGTGATTTTTTCGTCTTGAGAAAATCCATTTTCAGTGCTTAAGGCAAAAGTTAAGAATGAAAAGAAAAATATAAGAACTTTCATGGTAAAAAGTAGAGGTGCTTTTAGACGTGAAAAACAGCACCAGTTTAGCTTGGTTTTCATAAATTTGAATATTCGTTAATAATTAGTTAATTGATTTTTAATGAATCTCGGGTGGTTGTTTAAATTTTCCAGGTCTAGACACCACCCATTTTTTTGTTATCATATCATAGTTATAGTTTTATTGGTTATACGGTATTTTACTTCATTAGTATTTTGAATAATATCTAAGATTTGTTTTAGGTTTGAGTTTTTCCTGAAAACACCATTAAACTCTATAGTTTCTTTTGTTTCATCTTCAAAAGTTATGGAGACATCGTACCACCTGGATAATACTTTTGTAATCTCTTTTAATGAGGTGTTTTTGAAACTAAATAAGCCATCTTTCCAAGATATTTGATTGTAAACGTCTACCTTGGTAACACTTAGGCTTTTAGAACCAAGGTTTAAATTTGATTGCTCACCTGGTACTAGTTTTTGATACTGATTATTAAAATTGTCAACTAGCACTTTTCCTTCAACCAGGGTAGTAAAGATTGTGTTTTCGTCTTTATAGGCTTTAATGTTAAACTGAGTACCTAGAACTTGTACATCTTGGCCTTCAGAATGCACAATAAAACCCGAACCATTATGTTTTGTACTTGGGGACACCTCAAAATAAGCTTCACCATAAACTAATTCAACTTCTCTGGTTTTATTAGGAGTAAAGGCTACTGGATATCTAAGCCTGGTTTCAGAATTCATCCAAACTTTAGTGCCATCTGCAAGTACTAAATAGAATTGTCCTCCTCTTGGGATGGTTAGTATGTTTTGTTTAATCAAATCACTAGATGGAGATTTAGCCGATTTATATATAAGCTGTTCGCCATTACTAGAGGCTTCTTTGTTATTATAAACCATACCTTTTTCCAAAGCTATTTTTGATCCGTCATCCAGTGTTAAGGTTGCTTTATCAGTTCCTATTTTTATTGGGTTGTCTTTGGCTACTTCATACTCCTGATGAATTTTAGATTTATCCTTTAGGGAATTGAAATACCACAAACTTCCCAAAGAAATAAATATGGCTGCAGCTGCTGCATATTTAAAGTTTGAAACACTTTTTTGTATATCAGTTCTTTTTGAAATTTTATACCACCCCTTTTCTAAATTGACGGTGTCAATACCTCTATTGCAATTTCGTTGAACTCTTTTAAAATAATCACGATGTTTTGGTGATTCATTGTACCAAGTCTCAAAAATTTTCTCCTCTTCTTCAGAAAGCGTTTGTTTTATTTTCTTTATGATTAGTTTAAAATCCATAGTGTTAAAATCAATGATGATTTATTAATAGACAAAAGAATGCTTAAAAAGGGTGACAAAAACTTATAAAAAAAAGTGCTTTATTCTATCTAGAATTGCAGTATTGTTAAAATGAAGGTGGTAGTAAATAGGACAAACTGTGCTAATTTTACCTTGGCGCGTTTTAATTGAGTTTTAACAGTGTTTACAGATATGTTGAGTTCGTTTGCTATTTCTTTATATTGATAGTCATTAACAAACCGCAACTTTACAATCAGCTTCATTTTGTTGGGTAAACTTTCTATTGATTCCAAAACTCTTTGGTAAAGAATTTGTTTGTTGTTATCTTCTAAGGTATAGGGGGTTTGAACATTTTTGTTAGCATAGTCTAAAATGAACACATCATCCGTGTAAGATATTTTAAGCGCTTTTAATTTATTTAAACACTGGTTTCTTACCATGGCATATAAATATGCTTTTAGGCTTGTTTTTATTTCAATAGTTTCAGCTTTTTCCCAAAGACAAACGTACACATCTTGAACAATATCTTCACTTAAGCCTTTGTCAAACAAATATTGGTTTGCGTAAACAACTAACTCGAAATAATGCTCTTGAAAAAGTTCTTTAAAAGCTAAATGATTCTTATTTCGTATTTCAAAAAGAATTTCTCTCGGGTTCATATTATTAATTGACCTAAATCAAAAGCAAACTTTATCAGTAATATATAGAGTGTAAGTTTGAATAAAAAGGTGTCTTGATTTAGTTAGTTCTATTTTGGCTTTAAAATACTATACGTTAGTTGGTAGTTCAATATAGAATCAAAAAAGGATATCACTATCCTGTACAATACTGTTTTAATTACGCTGTTTATAAAGAGTATTAAAAATGCTATAAATTTTGGTTGTCAATACAAAAAATAAAAAGACTACAGGGTGGATTTTTCAATCAGTACTGTACAGGATAAATATATATCAATCATAACATAAATTGCCAAAAGTCTAAATCTAAAATATGCTATGAAAAAAGAAATTATGTTTTTTGTTTTAATGATTTTATCTGCACTGAATATATTTTCATGTAGAAATGAAAAAAATCATCATCATAATAGTAATGAAAATGCGTATCACACAATTTTCAATGGAGAAAATCTCGAAGGTTGGGAAGGAGACTCCATCTATTGGCGTGTTGAGAATGGTAATTTAGTTGGTGAGGTGACTCCAGAGACTATATTGAAAAGAAATTCATTCATCATTTATAAAAAGGAACAACCTGAAAACTTTGAATTAAAATTAGAATATCGTGTTAGCGCATTGGGAAATAGCGGTATTAATTACCGAAGTGAGATTATTGAAGGTATGCCTTTTGCGTTAGGAGGTTACCAATGTGATATAGATGGTAGAAATAGGTTTACGGGGCAGAATTATGAAGAAAGAAAGCGCACCACATTGGCTTATATGGGCGAAACTGTAACTATTCCGCAGATGCCTGATAGTATCCCAACAAGTAATATTCGTGATAATGTTAAGAAGAATTGTTGGCAAACAAGATTGGTTATGGACACCCTCGGAACTAAAGCCCAATTAAAATCCAATATAAAATCAAATGATTGGAATCAAGTTCATATCAAAGTTCATGAAAATAACATGCAACATTATGTAAACGGTGTTCTAATGAGTGAAGTAACCGATTTAGATACTATAAATAGAACTATAAAAGGTTATATTGGAGTGCAGGTTCATGTGGGTCCTCCAATGAAAATAGAATATAAAGATATAAAGCTGAAGCACCTTTAATTTGGCAAAGTTCACTGAAACTAAAAAGTCTTCAGTTTTTTGAAAGAATGGTAACTTATTCCATAACTTTTTTACTGGCCCATATGATTGCTCCTATGATATGTTTTCTGAATACAATATCATCATAAATTTCCGGTCTGTGTCCTAATTGCGTTTGAAAAACGCGACTACCCTCAAATAGGTGATACCAAGCTATTGGGTGGTCTCCCATGGTCATGTTTTTGCCATGAAAGTTCTTCATTTCAACAGAGTTTTCGTTTAATGAGATGAGAACATTGACATCATCTCTAGGGCTTCTGTTCAAAGAATACCATTCGTCTTCCCAGACCATACTTTCTGCTTTTAAGTGTTGAGTGGCTGGGTGCGTATTATTCTCAATGTTAATTCTGCCTTTTTGAATACCAGAATGACCAATAAATCTGGCTCCTACCAAATTTCCAAACCATGGCCAATTTAATTCAGTTACTGTTGCGGAATGGATACCTACAAATCCTTTACCAGATTGAATGTAATTTTTAAAAGCTTCCTTCTGGTTATTGTTCAAAATGTCTTTATTGGTAAGTAGAAAAACTATAACATCAAATTTATGCAATATGTCTTTTGTAAAAAAGGTAGCATCTTCAGTAAAGGTGCATTTCCACCCGTTTTCTTCTCCCATCTCAACAAAACTTTTTACGGCGTTAGGTAAACAGTCATGACGGTAATGACCGGTTTTGGTAAATACCAATATGTTTTGACTTGAAGCAGAAAAGCAAAAGCAAAAAAAAATAATTTTAAAGACTAATATTCTCATATTCAGAAATTTAAATTCTTGCACAATTTGTGTTTAAGTTTTAAAGAGTGTTCTGTTGTAGTATATGAGCGATTAATTTTTAAGTTTTTGCTTAAAAGCCTATTTTTTCTTTTTCTCTGGATTACCATTAACATAGTTCTCTAAAAAGCCTTTAACAACCTCTAAACTTCCAGCTTCTAATCCATCATTAACATTGGCTCCAGTAATCCAATATAATACCATGCCAGCGTCGGAGCAGTCCCATTTACCTTTTTGAAAGTTCACAATATTATCTATTTCAGCAATATTACCTATGGTCCAAATAAGTCTAATTCGTGGATCTTCATGCTCTTTAGCCCAATCCCATTGGTCATGGTCTAGTTTTAAATTAATATTCTGGTCTGGAATACGTACTTCCTCAACACCAAAATCTAAAATTTGTTGCCATGAATAAAAATCGCCTGCATTATCATTGGCAGGATGGTGTGTTACAACCTTAACATATTGGTGCTTTTCTTTAGGTGTTTTTTTTAAGGCTATTCCTATAATATCAGGTTCACCAGCTTCAATAATCCAAAGCGGGTCGTCTTCTGTAGAGGCGTTAATGGCCCAACATAAATCATTTATAGTAGCTTCTCTTTGCCACATGGCATCGTAAAAAGTTAACAATTCAAAACCGCCCCAGCGTCTGGCAGTCATATCACAAGCTATTTGCATCAAATGATGACGTTCCTTTTCAGCACCAACAGATATCCTATCGTCCCTGATTAAATCACAACTATGAGAATAGTGTACTAATCTGTCTTCCAATCCTGTAGCGCGCAATAAGGCTAGCGTAACTGCAGTGCCTCCAAGGTCATCAGGGTCTGGCGAATTACCATCGGCCACAACAGCGATACGACCCGAAGGAGGGGCTATTTGCTGTGCAGAAATGGTCTGATTGAGTAGTAAAATAGTAATTAGTATTAGTAATATTTTATTCATTTTTAAAAGTTTGAAAAGTTAATATTATTAAAGTATGTTTTGTAATGATTGTTTGGTTTATCTAAAACATGCAATAAAAGTAAATTAGTGGATTTAATATGTTAACCTGTGCTATCCTGATAAGTACGTAAATACATAAAATTGTAGAAAAAAAATTAAGCTATTTATGTTGTGTTTTAAACGATTATGTGTGCTGGTTTTTTAAATATTTAACACTCTTTTGGAAGCAAATTTTGTGTGATTTACAGCTTTTTTTTTAGTGATTTTTTATCAAAAATTAAAAAATTGAAGAAAGTTATAATAACTAATTTGGTTTTGATATTCAGATAATTAGATCTTTTATTAGAGGTAATGACATCCAGATTTTTATAAGAAAAAACACCTAGCAGCACAGGGCATAACAGGTAGTGCAGGATACTTCACAAAATTTTAACAAATATTTTAGTGACCTATTAACAAATTAACTTAAAAATTTATGAAACTAAGAACTACGCTAAATGAGGCACTTAATTTGAGGCAAATTAAGTTGTTTACCATTTTGTTTTTTTCGTGTGTGGCAATGTCGTTTGCCCAAACTGTAACAGGAACTGTTACAGCAGATGGTCAGCCGCTCCCTGGGGCTACCGTTTTAGTTAAAGGAACTACAACAGGGACCAGTACTGATTTTGATGGAAACTTCAGTATTAATGCAGATGCTAACAGCACACTTGTTTTTTCTTACGTAGGTTATGCTACAAAAGAAGTGGCTGTTGGAAATCAAACAGTCATTAATGTGGTGCTAGAAGCAGACAACGCTTTAGATGAAGTGGTTGTAATTGGTTACGGTACGCAAAGAAAATCAGACTTAACAGGATCTGTATCCTCAGTAAGTGCTGAAGATTTAACTGTGGTGCCAGTATCTAGGGTAGATCAAGCCTTACAGGGTAGAGCTACTGGTGTGCAGGTAACACAAGTAAGTGGTGCGCCAGGTGCAGGTACGGTTATTCGTGTTCGTGGTGGTAACTCTATTACGGGTAGTAATGAGCCACTTTGGGTCATTGATGGTATTGTTGTTGGTACTAACTTTAACCTAAACAACATTAATAGTAATGATATTCAATCTATTGAAATCTTAAAAGATGCCTCTTCTATTGCTATTTATGGGTCTAGAGGGGCGAATGGTGTGGTGTTAGTAACTACAAAAAGTGGTAGAGGTGCAGGAACAGGGAAGCCACAAGTAAGCGTAAATGTTTACACGAGTTCACAGATGGTTCCAGAATTACCACATATGCTTACTCAAGAAGAGCAAATCGATTATACGAATGAAGATGCTGCATTTAGAAATACGGCTATACCATTTCCTAACGATCCTTCAACCTATCCTGATAATGATTGGTTTGATTTAATAATGGGAACGTCTCCTATATATAGTGCAGATGTTTCTATTTCTGGAGCAACAGACAACTTAAACTATTATAACTCTATCAGTTATTTTAATCAAGACGGTATTATTAAAAGCTCTGCTCTTGAAAGATTTGTTTTCAGATCTAATTTAGATTACACGTTAAGCGATAAATTAAAAGCTGGATTTAGAGTAAACTATTCGAGAATTAATCAAGATAATGGGGTTGTAGGTTTTAATAGTGCTTTTGGAACATTGAGAACACAACCTATTTTTAATGATGATGGTACCTATAGTGGATTTAATGATGTTATAGGGGCACCATTTAACAACCCATTGGCAGCTATAGAGTTAAATACCAATGAGACGTTTACCAATAACTTATTAGCAACAGCATATTTAGAATATAGCCCTATTGAAAACTTAGTTATCCGTTCTACTTTTAGTCCAGAGTTTAACAACATCAAACAAAACAGATTCAATTCAAGTCAGTTACCAGGTCTTTTGGCACTCAATGTGCCTGATGGTGGTGAAGCTAGTGTAAGATCTGTGGCTAGTACAGGATGGAATAATGAAAATACCATTCAATACACTACAGATTTTAATGAAGATCATAGTTTGGTAGCATTGGCAGGAGCCTCTTTCCAAAAAGTAACAACTGAAACAGCGACTGCTCAAGCCTTTGGTATTACTAGTGATGCTACTGGATTCAATAACTTAGGCTTTTCAGATCCTGCAAGGGCTACTATAACAAGTGATTTTGACGGATTTCAAATTGCATCTTTCTTTGGAAGGTTAAATTATTCTTATAAAAACAAATACCTTTTAACCTTAGTAGGAAGAACCGATGGTAGTTCGCGTTTTGCGCCCGGTAATAAATATGAATTCTACCCATCTATTGCAGGTGCTTGGAAAATTACTGAAGAGCCATTCATGCAAAATCAAAATGTATTCCAAGATTTAAAATTAAGAGCTAGTTGGGGTAAATCTGGTAACCAAGCTATTGAAGCCTACAGAACGTTAGGACTTTTAACAGAAGCTAATACCACTTTAGGTGGGGCTGAATTACCTGGTTTAACAATCGGAAGACCTGCAAACCCTAACTTAAAATGGGAAACTACCAGTTCTTATGATATTGCAATAGAAGCGTCTTTGTTTGGTGGTAAGGTATTTACAGAGTTTAACTACTACTATAAGAAAACAAACGATTTGTTATTAGATGTAACGATACCAAGACAGACAGGATTTACAAGTCAATTACAAAACGTTGGTTCATTAGAAAACAAAGGTTGGGAGTTAATGATTAATTCTACTAACATAAGCAGAGGAGACTTTACTTGGGGCTCAACAGTAACCTTATCAAAAAACGAGAACAAAATATTAGACCTAGGTGGTGCTGAGTTTATTGATGTAACAGTAGATGAAATTTTAGGGTCTGATAACACGCGTTTAATTGTTGGGCAGCCTGTACCTGTATTTACTGGTGCTAGATATTTAGGCACTTGGAAAAGTCAGCAAGAAATTGATGCTTCTGGATTTACAGGACCTGCAGCAGTAGGTGGTGCGAGATTTGAGGATGTTAACGGAGATGGTATTATCTCAACAGAAGATTACGTAATAGCAGGGGATCCTACACCAGATTTAATATTTGGAGTTGAAAATAACTTTTCTTATAAGAATTGGGATTTATCATTCTATTTCCAAGGAACTGTTGGTAACGAAGTATTTAACTTACTAATGCGTAATAATTACTTCAATCGTGGAGAAACTACCAAATTTGGTGGTATTGCAGATCGTTGGATACAAGGTGTTAATGAAACCTCTGATATTCCAAGAGCAGGAACGGATACGGTAGGTGGTATACCGCCAAACACGGAGTATATTGAGGATGGGTCCCACTTACGTCTAAGATCTGTAAGATTAGCTTATAATGTACCAGTTGATACTTGGGGATTGAATGGGGTTAAAGATGCCACCATTTATTTTTCAGGAAGTAATTTGTTACTATTATCTAGTACACGTTTAATTGATCCTGAAGCAAGTAATTTTGGGAGAAATGGTTTAGGTAATATAGCACAAGGATACCTAGGTGGTCAGTACCCTAATCCACGTATTTTAACCCTTGGTCTTAACGTAACATTTTAAAAAATAAAAAAATAGATTATGAAAACAAAACACATATTTTTATATATCTTCATGGTTTTCTCATGTTTTGCATGTGAGGAGTTTTTAGAAGAAGAACCGAGAGCATTAATCTCGCCAGAAACGTTTTTAGCGTCGGCAAGTGATGCGAGGACATACATAAATGGTTATTATGCCATTTTAAAGAACAACTCCATTTATGGGCAAGTTGGTCTAGACCATTTTTATGATAACGGATGTGACATTATAGAACCTAACCGTATCGCTAACTTTGTTGCAGGTATAGGTAATTATGAGCTGAATGAAGCCAGTGCCGATAGATCCGTACAAAAGATGAGTGTATCTGATACTTGGAAAGATTTTTACAGAGTTATACTGAATACAAACACGTTGATTGATAGAATTGCTGATAATGAGAATATTTCACAAGAGGAACGTACAGATTTTATTGCAGACGCAAGGTTTGTACGCGCTTTATGTTATTGGCACATTACCAATCTTTGGGGAGATGCACCATTTTACACAGAGGTGCTTACCCTTGAAGAGATTGGATCTTTAGGAAGAACAGATGAGGCTATTATTTTAGATGCTGTATTGGATGATTTAACTTTCGCTCAGGCAAATTTAAAAGATGCTTATACAGGGGATCAAGCAGGAAGAGCTTCTAAATGGGCCGCGGCTTTAATAGAGGCTAAAATTCATATGCAGAGAAGAAACTGGCAAGCTGGTTTAAATAAATGTTTAGAAATTATTAACCAATCGCCTCATGAGTTATTACCAACCTATGCTGAAGTGTTTGATCCTAATAATGAGTATAATGCCGAAATTATATGGTCTTTAGACTTTGCTAAAGATATTAGAGGACAGTTTGAAGAAGGTGTACTTAGAGCCGATGGTTCATTACCTGGTTTTGCAGGTAACGGTAACTGGAGACCTAGTATGTTTAACCCTCGTATAAGAGATGAGCCTAGAAACAATGGTGACAGAGCTGCTTTAATTGCGGCTTTAGCAGCAAATGGAGAGGCTTTTGATGGTACAGGGTTACAGGTGGCGTCAAAGGATTTTGCTGAGAAATTCCCAATGAACGATTTACGTCGACCTTTAAATGTTAATGACCGTTATGAAGGAATTCAATTAAACTTTCCTTACATGCCTAAATTCATGAATTTAAAGGTGGCTACATCACCGCGTTTTAACCACTCAGATAACAGAATGGTATTCCGTTTGGCAGATGTGTATTTAATGGCTGCAGAGTGTGAAAATGAATTAAACGGACCAGCAAACGCTTACCAATATATTCATCCAATAAGACAACGTGCGTATGCAACTCAGGCAGAGTGGGAATTATCAGGGCTATCTCAACAACAATTTAGAGAAGCTATTTATGATGAGCGTAAGTGGGAGTTAGCTGGTGAAGCATGGAGAAGATATGACCTTATTAGATGGGGTATCTTGTTAGATGTGGTTCAAGATTTAGAATACCGTTTCTGGAATCCGGCAGGCAATATCAGACCTTGGCATGTAAAATTGCCAATTCCATTACAGGAACTTATTAACAACCCAGCTTTGTTGGAGTCAGACCCAACCAATAATGGGTATAGAAGTAATTAATAGCAAGTAATTTGTTTTTTTGAATTGTTTAGTTTTAAAAAGCCGAAAGAAAAATTCTTTCGGCTTTTTTTTATACGTTCAGTTTAGCCATTCTCAGTATAGTACAGGATACATAAATTCGTTAAGGATTTTACTTTTATACACAAATGCATTCTATGAAATTCTTTATTCTTGTTTCCATTTATCTTATAAGCACGCTAAATGTATTAGCCCAGATTAAGCATGGGCTTCGAGATGAATTAGGTAGACATATAATTCCTAGGGGATTTGTTATAAATACGAACGACCATAAAGGTGAAGTTTTTTTTAATACCGATGATTATACCAGAATGGTTAGAATGGGGGCCAATGTTCAAGTAATACGCTTAGAACTTGGTAAGTTAAGTGATTTTCCTGGTGGGCAATTAGAACCTAATTATTTGTTGAAATTAGATTCTTTAGTGACCATGGGTAAAAATGTAGGTATTAAAACCGTGTTTAAAATGACCGTTTATGGTGTTGATCAATTTAAGTGGGAGACGTTTTGGTTGAATAAAAATAAAGAATACAGTACATATATAGATGCTTGGAAAGTCATTTGGAACAGATATGCTGAAGATTCAGCAGTATTAGGATATGATGTAGTGAATGAACCCAGAAAATTAACCGTGGATATCTCCTATAACAACTTAACCAAAAAGTATCTCATTCCATTATACCAATACATAATTGATGAAAGTCAAAAAATAAACCCTGACAAAAAAATATTACTGCAATCTATTTTCATGAATAAGGGTGAGAAAATAGATAATAATCAATATGCAGAAATTACAGCCCCAATTAATAGAAAAAATATCATCTTCGCACCTCATATTTATCAGAACAAAATAGATTTTATAAAACGAAATATGGATCGTTTTGACAGAGAATCAGATATGATGAAGGCACCTATACTTATCGGTGAATGGGGGTTTCCCACCTTTGCAAAAACTGACACTTTAATAAGTGGCAAATTAGGTCAATTAGAATATAGGGAGCTTTACATCAAAACCGCCGAGGTTTTTGATCAAATGGGTGTGGGCTCTATAAAAGCTTGGTTTTTAGGAAATAGAAGTATGCAGAATTTTCTTCCAGGAGGCCCTTCAACTTGGGCTATTTTTAGTGATAGCACCGATGCAGGAACCGTTGAACGTAAATACATCACAGATGTGATTTCGAGGCCTTTTCCACAAGCCATTGCTGGTGATATTCAAAACTTTATGTTCAACCATGCCACCAGAACGCTTTACTTAAACATTATTTCAGATAATAGTAAAGGGGCCTCTAAAATATTTATAGGCGCTAATAGACATTACCCCGATGGATTTTCCATAATTATAAACGAAGATTTTATTATGTATTACAATCCATTAAAAAATGTTGGGTTAGAAACCTATAAAGTACCAAAAGGAGTCAATCCATCAGATTTTATATGGGACTCATATGCTCAAAAACTTGTTATTTTAAAATGGCCCTTAGATAAGGAGGCGTATAACATAAAAATTGTTCCAGGAATTAGAAATTTTAAATAATAGTAACACATAAACATAATAATTAATGAAAAAAGCACCCCTATTAATTTTACTGGTTTTAGCCCTTTTTAGTTGTAATTCAAACTCAAAAGCCATCAGTTCTACTAGTCCAGAAGATCAAGAAATTGCACAAAAGGTTGAAGCGCTTCTTGCTCAAATGACATTAGATGAAAAAATTGCAGAAATGACGCAGGACGCTCCAGCCAATGAACGATTGGGTATTCCTGTTATGAAATACGGAGAAGCATTACATGGATTATGGTTGGTGCTTGATTATTATGGTAATACAACCGTTTATCCGCAAGCAGTAGCTTGTGCTTCAACTTGGGAACCTGAACTCATTAAAAAAATGGCATCTCAGACGGCAATAGAGGCACGTGCTTTGGGTATTACACATTGTTACTCTCCTAACTTAGATGTTTATGCAGGTGATGCGCGCTATGGTCGTGTTGAAGAATCTTATGGTGAAGATCCCTATTTAGTGTCGCGCATGGGCGTGGCATTTATTCAAGGGTTACAAGGTATGGGCGATGAGCAATTTGATGAAAATCATGTGATTGCAACTGCCAAACATTTTGTAGGATACCCAGAAAACCGCCGTGGTATCAATGGTGGATTTAGTGATATGTCCGAACGTCGTTTGCGTGAGGTGTATCTTCCATCGTTCGAGGCGGCAGTAAAGGAAGCTGAGGTTGGCTGTGTTATGCCAGGGCATCAAGATTTTAACGGTGTACCTTGTCATATGAATACATGGTTGTTAAATGACATCTTAAGAGAAGAGCTAGGTTTTGATGGTTTTATTGTTTCAGATAATAATGACGTTGGAAGGTTGGAAACCATGCATTTTATTGCTGAAACCAGAACTAAAGCTGCTATCTTAGGATTAAAAGCAGGGGTGGATATGGATTTGGTTATAGGGAAAAACGAAAAACTAGCAACGTATCACGCTAATGTTTTGAAGGATACCGTGATGCAGGATCCTTCATTAATGAAATATATAGACAAAGCTGTATCTCGTAACTTGACCGCAAAATATAAATTAGGTTTGTTTGATTCAGAACCAAAAGACATTGATCCAGAAACCGTAAATGCTGGTCGTGATGAGCATCGGAAGTTTGCATTGGAGATAGCCGAAAAATCCATAATCATGTTAAAAAATGACAATAATCTTTTGCCTCTGGATGTATCGAAAATTAAATCATTAGCTGTTATTGGCCCCAATGCACATGAAGAAAGACCAAAAAAGAAAACCTATGAGTTATTAGGAGGATATTCAGGATTACCGCCATATTATGTATCTGTTTTAGATGGTTTAAAAAAGAAAGTGGGTGATAATGTTAAAATAAATTACGCCAAAGGTTGTGATATTGATAGTTTTTCAAAAGATGGATTTCCAGCGGCTATTGCTGCAGCAAAACAATCAGATGCTGTTGTATTGGTTGTGGGAAGTTCTCATAAAACCTGTGGTGAGGGCGGTGATCGTTCGGATTTAGATTTGTATGGCGTTCAAAATGAATTAGTAGAAGCCATTCATAAAACAGGAAAACCTGTGATAGTGGTTTTGATTAATGGTCGCCCGTTGAGTATAAACTACATCGCTGAAAATATTCCGTCTGTACTTGAAACATGGTATGGAGGTATGCATGCTGGTGATGCTGTTGCTAATGTTCTTTTTGGTGATGTTAACCCCGGTGGTAAATTAACCATGTCATTTCCGCGCTCTGTTGGGCAGGTGCCAGTAACGTATTTGGAGCGTCCAGACTTTATAGGTTCTGGAAAAGGAAAGTATCGTTTTAGTGATAAATCACCATTATTCTCCTTTGGCTATGGATTAAGTTACACCACTTTTGAAATATCTGAGCCAAAGCTTCAAGATAATAGTATTGCTACAGATGGAAGTACAACGGTTTCTGTAGAGGTCACAAACACGGGAGAAAGAGAAGGTGATGAAGTAGTACAACTATATGTGCGTGACGATTTTGCCTCGGTAGGCCGATACTTAAAACTATTGAAAGGTTTTGAGCGTATTAGCCTAAAGCCAGGCGAAACCAAAACCGTTCGTTTTAATCTTGGATTTGATGAATTAAATCTTTTAAATAAGGACTTGGTGAAAGTGGTTGAACCTGGAACCTTTACCATTTCTGTAGGGACATCTTCTTTAGAAAAAGATTTAAAGAAAGTTTCGCTCTTAGTGGAGTAGTGCTTTAATGCTCTAGTTAACCTAAGATGATTTACATCTTTTATTGCGATTGAGAACTAAATAAAAATTCACTTCAATGAAGCACACCTATAAAGCTGATTTTAATAAGATACTAGTGGCTAAAGTCTTGATGATTTTGGTTTTAACATTACATGTTAGTTTTTTATCTGCACAGGTTATTGAAAAACCAATTTTAGACCTAAAAATAAAAGGTAAGAGCCTCTTTGTTGAAGCCATGTTGCCCGATAATTTAAGGCAATTTGAGCTTCGTATTGAAAGTTCTCGAAATAAGCCCATGACTAGGTTTTCCTCCGTTTCGCCATTTGATCCAGATAGTTTAATCCGCAAGACATTATATAATAAAACAGACCATGAAACTTGGTTTCCTGTGGTTGATATAAGTCCAGAGCTGGGAATGGAAGGTGTCTGTGTATTTAAAGACAATCCCACAGGGACTTACACCTTTGGTGGGCCTTATTACGATGATTCGCATGAACTAAAAAAACAAATTATTTTTCCCCCGGGTAGGTTGGAGCATTGGGAAAACTCATTAAGGCTAAGTTCCAAGGAAATTGAAATAGAGAACTTTTATTTGAGAAAAACCTATCCGGTATTATTGAAGGAATTCAGGCATGAAATAGCTTTACTTTCTGAAGATTGGAGTGGGACAGTAAGTATATTTATTAATGGTGAAGATGGGCCTTATGAGTTCGCAAGTAAAGATATTTCACCAGACTATTCTGAATGGAAAAATAAAGAACTCGAACAGCTTATGGGAGAGGGCTTGTCTAAAGAGCGTTTGATAACATCGTTGAGTGCCGTGATTGACAATGGTTTGAGGCGACAAAATTTAAATCCAGACAGTCCAACCTATGGTTCCTTTTTTACTTTTTACGATTTAGAGGCTCGTCTACACCGTTCAGTCTACTGGCTATGGGGTGGTTCTCCAATCGTAAAAATGGTTTTAGATGCCATAAAAGTTCCAGAAATTGCCAATAAATATGACACCGAAGAACTGATTCAGCGTATGGACCTAGTGGGGAAACTTTATCTAAAATATCAGGTTCGCGAGGAAAACCATCCATCTCGGGGGTCGTTTCTAGTCATTTGGCTCAGGACACCAGGTGGCTATGAAAAATGGGTAGGAACATCAGATTCCGGAATTATGTATAAATGGGCTTTGGCTCCTTTGTATGAAACAACAAGAGATACTGCCTATTTGGAGGCGGCCAATTTTTGGAATACCGAAAAGGGCAAATTAATAGAACAGCACGATATTTTACCGCACAACTATTTGTATGATATCAATAAGTTTCACAAAAATATCTTAGATGAAACGGGTTGGGATCCAGAAGGGCACAGTGTATTTTATAGAATTACTGGCGACGAAAGCTTTAAAGAAGTAGCCAAACGTTACATGGATAAGCACATGGCCAAATTCCAAAATGACAATGGTTTATGGAACAGAAGCTGGTCGTTAGAAAAGAACATAGCTGTGCCTCCGCTAAAAATGACTCGGGGAACCGGTTGGACCATGGAAGGCATGTTGGCAATGAACGAAATGTTCCCAGATACCATTTATCTGGAGTATGCTAAAAAACTTGCAGACCAATTAGTGGAAAACCAAAACCCCGATGGCTCATGGAATTTTGTGTTTGATTCACGCGAAGGCTATCGAACCGCTATTCCTACCGATAAAGGGACGCCTCTGTGGAGTTTGTTGATGTACAGGATATATCAAACCACAAACAACGCCAAGTATTTGGAATCGGCTCGTAAAGCACTTACCTGGTGCCTAGAAAACCAATACCTCGGGCCAGATCCGGAAGCTATTGGTAGTATTGTTGGACGAACTAACGCCTCTATGGTTGGATACCGCTTTTACTACGATGCCACCTGTGCCTATTCAACAGGCTTTTTTGGCTTAGCAATACTGAAAGAACTAGAGTTACAAGAAAAGTAATGGATAGTATTTTTTGTAGATGATACATATAAATAGCGAATTAACACTTAGCTAATTTTTTGTGGGTTTGCTTTTAAAGAATAAGACTGTTAAATATCATTATCTTGTTGTAACCATAAATGATTAATTAAAAACTTCCATGAGATTTGATGTTATAAAATATTTAGCGTTCACTAGTGTTTTTTTCTTGACCCTTTCAATGAAGTCACAATCATTTGAAGAAAGTAAACTAGTTAATGATGTTGAAATAAATATTATTGATTTAACTGAGGTTTCTAACAATCCCAACAGCCCAATAGCTTTTGGTAAGCACAATTTATTGGAAGCCATCAAGCAGTCTGGAGGACGCATAAATTTAACTCAGGAAATAGGAGAAACGTTCCCAAATAGAAGCCTTGTTATAGGTTCTTTAGAAAATGAGATAGTCGCAAAATTCGTTTCAGGTAATCCAGAGATACAACCAAATAAACCCGAAGGCGTTTTTTACCAATGGCAGAAAACCGAAAGCGGAACCGTGCTAGTAATTGGGGGTACCGATGCCAAAGGACTCATGTATGCACTTAATGAACTAGCAGAACGTATTAAGTCACATGATCTTGTCGCCCTCTCAGAAGTTGAAAATACCTTTGAGTATCCTGAAAATAAGGTAAGGGGGCTGGATAAATTTGTAACAGACCAGAACGATGACGTTTGGTTTTTTTCAGAAGATTATTGGCAATACTATTTAAAAAGTTTAGCCACTAATAGGTTTAACAGGCTTACCTTGATAACGGGTTACAATGATGGTAAACAACAGGATTTTATGATACCTGTTTATCCATATCTTTTTGATGTCCCTGGATTTGAAGATGTATCTATAAGAGAAAACCTGAATAGAACACCTCAAGAATATTTAGACCAATTGAGACGTATAGGGCAACTATGTGATCAATATGGATTGGAGTTTGTATTTGGTATTTGGGGTCATGGCAGAAGTAATGAACTTATTTATGGACTGCCAGAAGATGCAATGGAATATACCAATTATTGCTCTAAGGGCATGTATGAATTGTTACATAAAATTCCTGAAATTGATGGTATTCAGCTCAGGGTAAATTACGAATCTGGTGTTGGTGGTTTTGGTAATACGGCCGAATTATTTTGGAAAGCCATCATTGAAGCCGTAGGACATGTCTATAAAGAACGTAACGGGCAACTCTTTTTAGATTTAAGAGCCAAGGGGCTTACAGAACAAATTAGGGAGTGGGCTATAGAAACTGATATGAACATTACAGTTACTAGTAAATACAGCTGGGAAGGTGTTGGGTTGCCATTTCATCCTACCCAAATGCGGCACCGGGAATTATCTAATTTAGATAATATCGATTTACGCCAAAGGTACGGGTACGCCGATTTTTTGAATAAATCCCGCAATTTCGATTACATCAATAGGCTCTGGGGTATTGGCACCATAAGGCTATTTACATGGGCAGACCCAGACTATGTAAAACGTTTCTCTTCAACCACAAATTTTGGAAAGGCAAAAGGCTTTCAAGTGACGCCGCCTATGGCGAGAAAGCAAAACACATGGCCTCTTTTTAACAGCGATTCCTTAAGCTATTTTACATGGGAAGACCAACGCTATTGGGCTTGGTATAAACTATACGGAAGGTTAGGGTATTCAAAAAACACGCCTCCTGAGGTATGGGAAAGAGCGTTTAAAATACATTATGGAGACGCCTTTAAGGAGGTTTTAGAAGCTTATAGTTGGTCTGGTAAAATACTGCCTTTAATCACATCTTCTCATCTTACGTTTCACCCCGCCAACTATAATTGGGCAGAAATGGATAGTGGTGGTGCTCTATTTGTAGAACATAATGCCAATCCGTATCATATTGAAAAAGGAAGAACCTACCAATCTGCCGAACCCGGAGACCCTGGTTTGTTTTATGGTATTGATGATTACGTGAAAGACGTTATAAATAATGATATAAAGCGTAAAATAAATCCGGTTCAGTTAGCAGCATTATATGATTCACTTTCAAACAAAACCTTAGAGGCTTTGGCAAAAGTTAATAAGGCCGATATACCAAAGGCATATTTAAAAGAATTCAAAACCAATACAATAGATATGCAGGTAACTGCAGCACTTGCCAAATATCATTCATATAAAACTAAGGCGGCAACAGAGGTTGTTTTTTATCAGGAAACAGAGCAACACGGATATTTAAAATCTAGCCTTAAGAGTCTTGAAAATGCAAAGGATAGTTGGAAGCATGTAATAAACCTAGCGGGTAGTTTATATCATAGTACCCCAAAGTTTTTACATGATAATGGCACCTGGCAAGATAGATTAGTGGAAATAGAAAAGGATATAGCGAAAATTGAGGAGCTCCTGGAAGATACAAAGGACAATAGCTTTAAAAGCCATTGGAATGGTTCTAAAAACTCAAGCAATCAAGGTCAAGTGAATTTTTCGGCAGAGGTACCGCAGTTAGCTGCAAAAAATAAGCCCATAAAAGTTAAGCTATTCACAGAAAAAAAACTCAATGAAAATCAAGTACCCATGGTTCATTACAGACAAGCCAATATGGCTTCAGGCGCCTTTAAAACCTTGTCTATGACCTGGGATGGCAGCTGTTATAGTGCCAATATACCTGTAAAGGATATAAATCCAGATTATGACCTACTCGTTTATTTTACCTCTGTTAATATGAACGGTCATGTTATAATGCATCCTGATTTATTTCATAAAAAAGTGTTGACACCTTATTATGTTGTGGAAATAACCAAATAGATAATTTGTGAAATTTGCTAAAAACAAGGTTCTAGGAAGATACAGCATAAAAACACAAAGGTGTCCAAAATCAAACTAGTGTTAAGGGTGAGTTTTGTAATTGAATATTCTTTTTTCTGGATTTGAAACCATAAAAGGAGGTATTTAAAAAAAATCTATAGAGGTTTTTTACATAAACGTAACATATTTAAGTGTCTCAAAAGCAATAGATATTTTAAGTGTTTTAAAAAGATAACCACATAATACTTATTTTTAAAATATCAGAAAAAGGTATTTAGTTAGAAATAAAAAACAAATCAAAATGTGAAATTTCATAATTAAGTTTTTTAAGACCACAGGATGCTGCAGGATAGTTGAGGTAGGTTAGTGTTCTATTTTTAAAAAAAATATATTAATTAAGATATTTGTTATGCAAAGACTAGCCTTTAAAATGAAATTAAATGAAGGCCAAAAGGAGGCCTATAAAGAACGTCATGACCAACTTTGGCCTGAACTAAAAAAACTGCTTAAAGATAGTGGGGTTAGTGAGTATTCTATTTTTTTTGACGAGGAAACCAGTACTTTGTTTGCTTTTCAAAAAGTATCTGGCGAGGGCGGTTCTCAAGACTTAGCTGATAACCCCATTGTTAAAAAATGGTGGGATTTTATGGCAGATATTATGAAAGTAAACCCAGATAATTCACCAGTTTCCATTTCTTTGGAAGAGGTGTTTTTTATGGAGTAATCTTAGTTTTTTTATCATAACAGTGCAGGATACACATAAAAATTAAAGTGCTTATTTTTACAAAGTTATTCTGAGCTATAATAAGAAAAAAACTACTTATGAAAAAAAATTGCACTTTCCAATGGAAAAGTCGGGCGATGTTTTTTTTGTTGATGCTACTGTTATCTTCAAGTTTACTTAAAGCCCAAGTTGTCCTTGAAACTGAAGTTAAAATAAGCGACTTTGGTTTACATTTTAACGGTAGCAAGGTTACTGGTGGTGCCTCAAACCCTGGAGATAATGCACCTTATGATTATTTTTTTGGACGCAACATATCTGCGCATGGCGATGCGGTAAAGTCTTTTGGAAATTTCGTATTTATGACTTGGTATCGCGGTCCTAAGGCAGACCGACATTTAATGCTTTCACGCTATAACAAATCAACAGGTGTTGTTGCTACTATTGAATTTCCGCATAGACACACCGGATATCAAAATAGATATTGGATAGGTGAATCGCATAATACCTGTGCTGTTGGTATTAGTCCTAAAGATGGAACCATTCATCTATTATACGATATGCATGCTTACAGTGCCACAAGACCTTCAGATGGAAGTTTAGCTAATGATTATTTTAGATATTCCTATTCGGTTCCTAATGCTGCAACCGTTGCAGATAATGAATTTACATTGGATAAGTTTGTAAAAGATAATGGCGTGGATGGTGATTATAAACATTTGCGAACACCTGGAAGCGTAGCGCAATCTGAATTTGTAGCATTAACCTATCCGAGCTTTTTTCTTAATGACGAAGGTGACCTTTTGTTTTTTATGCGTGAAGGTGGGAACAATAATGGTATGTACAAGTTTAGTAAATATGATGCGGCTTCTGGAACTTGGGGCAATTTCATAGATTTTAATAGATTAAATGCTAGGAGTCAACCGGGGATTACTTATAATTGGGGTTTATACGGCGATATTAAATATGCCAATGGAAAAATACGAATAGGTTTTCAACGAAGGTCTTCTAACAATAATGATAAATATGAATACCAAAACGGTATTTATTATGCGTATTCAGATGATCCAAGTGGTGCTACTGGTTGGAAAAATTACAAAGGAGAACCGTTTGACCTACCATTATGGGATGCCGATGTTATAAAAGTAATGGAACCAGGAGATTACGTAGCAACAACTCAAGCAAATAAAGTACACATTGTAGGTAATTTCGATTGGACGGTTACCGATAATGGCGATGTGCATTTTATAAGTAGAGTTAGAGATAATGAAAATAACGTTACAAAGTACTTGCACACGTATCAACCATCAGGAACTGGAGATTTTATAACTTCTGAGGATTTTTCTGGGGGTTCAGCCTTGTATACTTCGGGTAATGATGTTTACCTAATAGGATTAAGTAATGGACGTGTTTTTGTAGATAAAACAGAAGGCGGTACTAACAATTTCCAAAGAGTTTATCACGCTACATCGGGTAAAACTTTTGATCATGGTGTCATAAATATAAAAGATGGTAAAGTGTATTATTATCTCATGGAGGACACCTCAGGCAGTGCAATGCCCTTGTACCTTCAAATCATAGATTTAGGCATTGTACCACAAGACCCCTTAGCAGCAAATAATTTTACCATAGAGTCTGTAGGAGAGACCTGTGCCGATAAGAACAACGGCAAGCTTATCATTACAGGCCATGCTACCCATGATTATACAACCACAATCAATGGAGTAGCATATGATTTTACCAAGGAATTGACTGTTGAGAATTTAACTCCAGGCACATATGAATTTTGTATTGATGTGGTAGGAGAGAATTATAGTCACTGTTATGAAGTTACCATAGCGGGAGGCGCAAGTTTAAGTGGAAAAATAGAGGTTGTTAAGAAATCAGCCAATGTATCCGTTACCTCAGGCACAGGGCCCTATAAGGTTTACAAAAACGGTTTGGAGCTTTTTGAGACCCATCAAACCAATTTTACAATAGCGGTAGAGCATGGTGATGAGATTCAGGTAAAGAGCAAAGAAGCCTGCCAAGGAAAAATGACAAAGACTATCAATTTACTAGAAGATGTCAAGGCCTATCCCAACCCATCTAATGGTCTATTTGAGTTATACATTCCCAATGATGTAGAGACCCTGAACTTAGAGGTTTATAACATCCAATCACAGTTAATAAAGTCAAAAACATACAGAATAAATAACGGTAAAGTTAGTTTAGATCTAACAGATAGTCCAAACGGAATCTATTTTGTAAGAATGAATTTAGAAAAACCAGTATTCACAAAATTAATAAAGAAATAAAATGAAAAAGGCATATTTATATTTAGTTGTATTCACAAGTATTTTAATGTCATGTAGTGGCGGCGGTGATGGTGATGGCGGTGGTCCAGATCCAGATGTAGAGAACACGGCACCTACAGTTCCCACATTGGTTTACCCATTAAGCAATACGTTATGTATAGACAATAATGTTGTATTTGAATGGAACGCCTCTACCGATAGTGAAGGCAATGCGATAACCTATAGAGTTGAGGTATCTGAAAACAGTAATTTCTCAACATTGTCACATGATCTATCAAGTTCCACAACCTCAAGAGTTATTAGTTTAGAAAAGGGTAAATCCTATTATTGGCGATTAAAGGCCAGAGACGTTAAAGGAGCGGAGAGTGGCTATTCCTCGGTTAGTCAATTTTTAACTGAAGGCGATGGTGTATCCAACCATTTACCATTTGCACCAGAGTTGGTAGCACCAGCAATGAATTCAGAGATAGATGGTACGAGTACGACATTGAGTTGGACCGCCAGTGATGTAGATGGCGATACTTTGAGTTATGATGTGTATTTAGATACCAACAGTAGTCTATCAACAAAAGTATCAGAGGGTCAATCAGGGACTAGTTATGATGCCACAGGATTAAGTGCCGCATCTACCTATTACTTTAAGGTAGTAGTTAAAGATGGTAACGGAGGGGCAACCATTGGACAAGTGTGGAGTTTTACGACTAAATAATAAAGCTAATGTTTAGAAATTTAAAAATTAATAAGGGGTATGTATCCTTCCTTAAAAAAATAATTTATTCTTTAGTTTTTTTAATGGGGCTAGTAACGTATGCCCAAAACATTGAAGCACCTTCTTGGGTAGATTTTGCATCTAAAAAGTTAACAGGCAATTTATCTGAAGCTACTTTGAGTGATTTTTCTTATACAGGTTACCATTTTTCAGAAAAAGAATTACCAGATGTCTCTAGCTGGAATACGATAAGCGTCACCGATTATGGAGCCATTCCAGATGATACAGGTTATGATGATACAGCTATTCAAGCAGCTATTGATGCTGCTGAGGCAAGTAATGAGCCAACCGTTGTGTTTTTTCCAGCGGGTAGGTACATCGTTTCTAGTGAAACAACTAAAACGCAACCCATAATTATTAGCGGAAGTCACATTGTATTAAAAGGCGCTGGCAAAGGTGCTGGAGGCACAGAAATTTATGCTGATAAATTCAATGAAAACAAGTTTGGTAGTGGTTCAACGCATTATCGCTTTATGTTTAAACCATCCAATACAGACTCAAATGACATCACACAGGTAACTGCAGAGATAAAAAAGGGTGATTTTGAAGTTCAAGTTGCCAGTACTGCTAATCTATCGGTTGGTCAATATGTAGATTTATTTCAAAAAACAACAGATAATCTAGAGGCCAATATGCCTGGATTAACACCTAATATACGATGGACTATCATTAATAGAGATGGTATTCGTCCTTTTGAAAAACATATCATTACTAAAATATCTGGTAATAAAGTAACCTTTAAAAATCCTGTTCAGCTAAATATGCCGGTGTCTTCTACAACGGTACTTAAAACTTTTCAAACCATTGAAGAGGTTGGGGTGCAAGATATTTTATTCACCAGTGGTTGGAAAGATTATCCGGAAAACTTCGTGCACCACGCCAATGATATTGTAGACTATGCTTGGCAAGCTTTGTTTTTTACAAATGTTGTAAACGGATGGATTAAAGATTGTCATTTTAAAGATTGGAATGAAGATATTTTTATCGATAGAAGTATGGCGGTAACTGTTAAAAATATCGATATTTCTGGTAAAAGAGGCCATACTAGTTATTTTTCTAGATACAGTTATGGCGTACTTTTCGAAAATTGTTTTGATAATGCAGATGAAGGTCTAAGTGATGGTAGAAAAGGTATGTTGCATGGCCCAGGAATGCGTTGGAGTACCACAAGTTCAGTTTTTGTAAATTGTCCCATGCAACCCGACCAATCCATAGATTGTCATGCTTCTCACCCTTACGCCAATTTATTGGATAATATTCAGGGTGGAAAGCTTTTAGGTAATGGTGGCGCAGAGACATCTTACCCAAATAGTGGGCCTTATTTAACATTTTGGAATTTTAAGCATGATGCTTTTTTTACCACTAGGCTTTACGATTTTTGGTTTATTTCCAACACATCGGAAAGAAGAACGCATACCTTCCCAAATCCTATTTTTGTTGGTTTTCAGCCTGGTCCAGGAGAGACGATTTATTTTAAAAATGAAGGTTTGGATGAGTTGCGGGGACAACAAGTATATCCTAATTCATTATTTGATGCGCAATTGCAGTTACGATTTTATAATAGGTACATGTCGGCGTCGTCATCTAAAATGAATGCCGAAGCCAAATTGGCGAATGATGATGAAGATGCTACATTTTGGGAATCTGAAAATGCTGGTGCTGGAGAATGGTTGATGTTGGATTTAGGTATTAATAAAACGGTTAAAGGAATTACCTTAAAAGAGGCTTCTTCACGAATTAAAGATTGGACATTAGATTATTGGAATGGCAGTCAATGGGTAGAACTTGTTTCAGATTCTGAAATAGGTACCGAAAAAACTGTTAATTTTGATCTTATTGTTGCACGCAAACTTCGATTTAATATCGTGAATATGTTAGCGGGACAAGAATCTGCTTCGGCTTCAATCACGGCATTTAGTATTGTGCCAGGACCTTTAGAGTTACCAGCAAATAATTTCACTATCGAAACAATAGGAGAAACATGTGTAGATAAACAAAATGGAAAAGTTATTATTAGTGCTAATGCAACATTTGACTACATAGCCACTATTAATGGAGGAACTTACAATTTTAATAATACTACCACCATTGAAAATCTTTCACCAGGAACTTACAGTTTATGTATTACTGTAGATGGTGAAGAGTTTGAACAGTGTTATGAAGTTACTATTGATGGCGGTGTAAATTTAACTGGTAAAATACAAGTGGTTAAACAATCGGTTGAAGTTTTGGTTGATTCTGGTGCTGCTCCTTACACCGTATATAAGAATGGTGAAAAAATATTAGAGACCTATCAATCTCATTTTAATATTGATGTAAATCACGGAGACAATATTGAAGTTAAAAGTAAGGATGCCTGCCAAGGAAAAATGTCTAAAACCATCAATTTACTTGAAAATCTTAGGGCCTATCCTAATCCATCATCAGGATTATTCGAAATTTTTGTCCCTAATAACGTAAAAATGGTTGATTTAGAAATCTACAATATGCATTCGCAATTAATTGGTGTAAAAAAACAACAACTTAATTCAGGAAAACTTTCTTTAAATATAGAGGACAAGCCAGATGGAATTTACTTTGTAAAAATTAACTTAGAGAAACCGGTTTTTGTTAAATTGATTAAACACTAATTTAAATATTAAAACTATTCTTGCCCAGAGTAGTTTATATAAAAAATTTAGAGCATTTAAAAGCCATAGAGTTTTAAACTTTATGGCTTTTTCTTTTAGAAAAATAGACTTGCAGTAAAGAGCAGGATGAACACCTTTTTTTTAAATGATAGATTTAAGAAATTAAAACTTAGATTATTATCAAATGAGAAAATTTACCCTCCAAACTTTCATTATTATTTGCTTATTACAATCTCTTTTACTCCCTTCCTGCAGCCATAAAGAAAATATAGTTAAAGTTGTTACACATTCTGATGCACTTCAGGTTTCATTTGCTTTACAGGATGTAGAATTGGCTTTAGGTTCTCAATATCGGCTTGCTAATGCAGAATTTGTAGATAATGCAGATATAGTGTTGTCTATAAAAAAAATGGATACATTAAAGCCTGAAGGTTTCAAAATTGATAAAACAAAAAGCATACTAGAGGTTATTGGCTATGACGAAGCAGGATTGATGTATGGTACTTTAGAACTGGCGGAGCAGATTAAATTATATGGACTTGACGGTATAAAATCGATGGTTCGTAACCCGTATTTAGAAATGCGAGGGCCTAAATTTAATATCCCCCTAGATGTACGCACACCAAGTTACACCGATGTTTGTGATGCGGCTCAATTCAATATACCACACATGTGGGATTTCAGCTTTTGGAAAGACTATATCGATACCATGGCACGCTACCGTTATAATTATATTTCACTGTGGAGCTTGCATCCGTTTCCGTCGTTGGTGAAAGTGCCCGGATATGAAGAAATTGCGCTAGATGATGTACAACGTTCAACAATAGATTGGGAGGAGCATTATAATCTCATGGGTATTGGTTTTGATGCTCCAGAAATTTTAGAAAATGTCGAAGTTTTAAAAAGAATTACCATAGATGAGAAAATTGAGTTTTGGAAAAAAGTAATGGCCTACGGAAAGCGCAGGAACATTGATTTTCATATAATCACATGGAATATTTTTGATTATGGCACACAAGGGAAATATGGCATAACCGACGATAGAGATAATGAAATTACCAAGGACTACTTTAGAAAAAGTATTAAGCAATTGTTTGTTACCTATCCAGATTTAGCGGGTATTGGTTTGACAACAGGAGAGAACATGAAAGGTGCTAATCATGAGGAGCGTGAAGATTGGGCTTATGACACTTATGGCCTTGGTATTTTAGATGCCGCCAAAGAAATGCCTGAAAGACAGTTTAAATTTATCCACCGGCAACACCAATCTGGTGCTAAAGAAATTGCTGAAAAATTTAAGGCGGTTGTTGAGGCTGAAAATGTAGAATTTTTGTTCTGTTTCAAATATGCTAAAGCCCATGTGTATAGTGCAACACAACAACCGTATCATGAAAATGCCAATTATTTAGAGCAAATTGAAGGTATGAAAACCTTATGGGGTTTGCGTAATGATGACACCTTTTACTTCAGGTGGGGCGCTCCCGATTTCACACGGGAGTTTATTAACAATTTACCCTATGAAGATGTCGCAAAAGGAATTTATTTTGGTTCTGACCAGTGGATTTGGGGGCGAGATTTTTTAACTATAGCACCAGAAACACACAACCAGATTGAGGTTGAAAAACATTGGTATCAATGGCTATTATGGGGCAGATTAAGTTATGATCCTTCCATATCAAATGACCGCTTTAAGGATATATTGGCAAGTCGATTTCCTGATATAGATGCTAATAAATTGTTTTCTGCATGGCAAAATGCTTCTATGGTGTATCCTATTACAACCGGATTTCACTGGGGAAGTCTCGATTTTCAATGGTATATTGAAGGATGTAAGAGTCGGCCAAGTCAAGCAGAAAACGAAACTGGGTTTCATGATGTAAATCGTTTCATCTCTCTGGGTGTACATCCAAAATCAGGAAATCAATCCATTCCAGATTATGTAAAAATGGTTTCCAACGGAAGTACTACCCCTTTAAAAACACCTTTACAGGTTTCAACAGAACTTCAAAAAGTATCAAATAGTGCATTAATAGATATTGAAGAATTTAAGGATATCCAGAATAAGGAATTGCAATTCACTTTAAACGATATTCAAACCGTTTCGTTTTTGGGGAAGTACTATGCCCATAAAATTGAAGGTGCCACTTATTTAGCGTTATTTCGAGATTCCAATAAAAACGAGTATCAAGAATTATCGGTAAAAGCTTTAGAGAATGCTCTTAAATTTTGGAACCAATATGTCGAGCAAGCCATGTTACAAAATCATAACCCTTTGTGGACCAACAGAGTGGGCATAGTAGATTGGAAACAAATTACGGAATGGGTAAAACAAGATATCGAAATCGCAAAATATGAGCAGTAATATGAAGGTTTTAAAAATAATAGTACTTGGCTTTTTGATTGGTTTCGGGCCGTATGCATTGAGTCAATCTTCAAAGCACCGATTGGTGATTTTGGCCGATATGGGTAACGAACCCGATGAGGAACAGCAAATGGCTCACATGCTCATGTGTTCCAATGAATTTGACCTTGAAGGACTTATTGCAGTGAGCGGAAAGTATTTACATAACAAGCATAGATTGGTTGAAAGACAAAGGCTATATCCAGATTTGTTTGAAAATCTTATTGATGGTTATGAAAAGGTTTTTGAAAACTTGAAAATACATACCAAAGGTTATCCAGAACCAGCCTACTTAAGAACCATTGGGGCCTCAGGGCAACCTGGATATGGTATGGGCGATGTTGGAGATGGAAAAAGTACCAAAGGGTCGGAGTTATTAATTGATATTTTTAAAAAGGAGGACTCACGTTTAATTTATATTGTGGTGAATGCAGGTTCTAACACATTAGCGCAAGCATTAAATGATTTTAAGGCGAGTCATTCGGAAGAGACCTTGAATAATGTGTTAAAAAAACTGAGGGTGTTTGAAAATGGTGCACAAGATGACGCAGGGGCTTGGATTTGCGCCAATTATCCTGACATTCATTGGACACGAAGTAACTATCAAACCTATGCCTATGGTGGGCCTGCTTGGGCTTGGGGAAATGACCCTGATGCCGATAAAAAAGGGCCTCACACGTGGAAACCCTACGCCTATAACGCCACAGGGCAACATCAATGGGTACTAGAGCATATCAAAAACCATGGAGCCTTAGGGAGATTATTTCCTTTGAGAGAAACACCAACGGGTAGACTGGCCTTTATTGAAGGCGGAGGGACTATTCCTTGGTTGGGGCTTATACATCAAGGATTATCTGATATAAGTCAACCCAGTTGGGGTAGTTGGAGTGGTAGATTTTCAGAAAAACCGATTAAAAATGTACCCTCAAGACATGAAAGTGTAAGAGTTGATGAGGAGGCATACGGTGATTATTATTTATTTACCGAAGTTTCAGATGTTTGGAAAGACCCAGAAACCAATCTAGTGTATAATTCAATTTATGCACCTGTTTGGAGGTGGCGGCAAGCTTACTATAACGATTTTCAAGCCAGAATGGATTGGTGTGTGGCTTCTTTTGAAAAAGCCAATCATCATCCAGTAGCCTCAATAAATGGGGATAACACAGAAAAAATTCATTTTATACCAATCACTTCTGGAGATACTATTTCATTGGATGCTTCTGGTTCTTTAGACCCAGATGCCGATAATCTAACCTATAAATGGTGGGTTTATAGAGAGGCAGGAACTTACAAAGGAAATACACAATTAATTAAGAACCCTACACAGGCTATTACTGAGATTGTAGCTCCAGAGGATGCTTCAGGTAAAACCATTCATGTTATTCTTGAAATTGAAGACAATAATAGTATTGCTTCATTGCACGATTATAGGCGCATTATTTTAACCGTTGAATAATTTTAACTTTATGAAGTTTATCAAAAAAAAGCTACCCTTTAAAATTGTTGCAACCTTTGTGCTACTTCTATGCATAGGATGTGAAAAAGAATCATCTTTCACTATTAATATCCAAAATACTATCAATGCCCCACAAGTATTACATGGTATTAATAAGTTGACGGATTTCGCAGAAAAAAATACTGTTACCATAGCCCAAAATAATGATGCTTTAATCATAAAAACGGTCTTGGATTCTTCAGCCTTAAAAACAGAAGCCTTTTCCATTAATTCAAATGATAACTTAGTCACGGTAACTGGAGGCGATGCTACTGGCATTATGTACGGACTGTTGGACATTAAAGAACAAATAGCATCAGGCAATAAGGCTATTGAAAATAAAGATGAAGCGCCAAATTTGGCATTTAGGGCGCTAAAATTCAATTTGCCATGGGAGGCTTATCGAAGCAGTAAAACATTAGAAGCGCATACCGAAACTTGTAAGGATACACTGTTTTGGAGGGATTTTTTAGATATGATGGCTGAAAATCGTTTTAACAAGTTAACCTTGTGGAATTTACATCCATTTAGTAGAATGGTTAAAACCGAAAAGTATCCCGAAGCCTGTAGTCTTTCTGATGAAGAAATGAACAGATGGGAAACGTTATGGCATACGCTTTTTAGAATGGCTAAAGATCGTGGTATTGAAACCTATATGGTTAACTGGAATATTTTTGTGTCTAAAGAATTTGCTGAACATCACAAGGTGTCTCATATTTCTATAAAGAAAGAGACTCATGTTGGTGTAGGTGATACTTCTGAAGTTGTTAAAGATTATATGCGCGAATGTGTTAGAGAGACCATTGATAAATATCCTAACCTTACAGGTTTAGGAATTACCCTTGGAGAGGGTATGGGCGGAATGACAGCAGAGGAACGTGAAGAATGGATTTTGGAAACAGTGGTAGAAGGTGCTAGACAAGCCAAACGAAAAATAAAATTTATTCATCGTGTACCACTCTCAGCAGGAACGGGTAGTGGTGGTTCTACAGATGTGTCGGTTGAAAAGTTAACCCGACGAACATTAGACACTTTAACCTGTTTTGATGGCCCCATAAATATCGAACTGAAATTTAATTGGTCTCACGGCCATTCAACACCAAAATTAGTAAAAGTACATGGAGGCGAACTTAAGGATACTTATTGGAACCCACTGCCTGAAAACTATTATTTAGCGTGGATGATTCGTAACGAAGATTTTTTCATTCTGCGTTGGGGACAACCAGATTTTATTAGACAGCATATTGCAGAAAACTTACATCCGTATGTGAATGGCTATTATGTGGGTTCAGAAACTTACATTCCTGCTAAAGACTATATTACTTCATTAAAAGGCGCTTCTACTACGTATGCTTTTGAAAGGCAATGGATGTTTTATAAAGTTTGGGGGCATTTACTTTATAATCCCGATACACCAGATTCTTATTTTATTCAAGCTTTTGAAAATCGTTTTCCAAGTCATGGAAAAGCATTGTTTGAAGCCCAGTCCAAAGCAAGTAAAGTACCATTAATTATTGCTTCCTTCTGGAATGCTAAATGGGATTTTACCTTGTATTCCGAAGGTATGTTAGGCTTTAATGATGGGCCACCAGCTGTAAAACTATTGTCATTACAAACTTTAGCCAATAGAACACCAATGGACCCAAGGTATACGGGTATTAAGGAATTTGTTGATACAGGAAAGAAGACAGTTTTGGGTAAAATTACACCCATCCAATTAGCTGATTCATTAAGTGTTTTTTGTAATGAAGCCTTGAGAATAGTGCAACCAATTAATTATGAGACTAATACAGATTTACTTTATGAAAAAGCCGATATTCAGGCTTGGGCTTATTTGGGGCTTTATTTTTCTGATAAATTGAAATCAGCCGTAGCATATCAACGATATTTAAATACAGAAAAAGAAATATTTCATCAAGAGGCTGTGACGTGCTTAGAAAGTGCTACTAAAAATTGGTCAAAATTGGTAGATGTCACCAAACCTGTTTATCAACCTGTTCCTATAGAACATAAGGGCTATCGAGTAAAAAGTAATTTGTTCCATTGGTCTATAGTTCAGGAAGAAGTGGAAGCAGAATTGAAATGGTTAAAGATATTAGACCTTAAATCAATTAAAGAATTAAACTAATATATGAAGGTAAAAAGATTTATTATTTATAGTCTTTTAATAGTTGTGTTGTTCTCTTGTAAGGATAACAATCAAAAAACCATAAGAGGAAACAAGGAAGATATCAATACCAATCCTAAAATTTTCCCATCTGTTATGGAAACAGACCAAAATTCAAACAAAAACAGATTCATTTTAATGTCTGATATTGGCCACGATCCAGACGATGAACAGCAATTTGTTCATTTGTTAATGTACTCCAATAAATTTGATTTGGAAGGATTAATAGCGGTAACAGGACGTTATTTTAGACCAAATCCCAAGGATACCGTAAAAGTGCTGATGCCAGAGTTATTTCATTATTATATTGACGGTTATGAAAAAGTATACCCAAATCTGCAATTGCATGAAAAAGGATGGAAAACACCAGGGTATCTCCATAGCATTGTTGCTTCGGGTCAAGAGGGGAATGGTATGAAAGATGTTGGTTTAGGTAAAACTAGTGAAGGCTCTAAATTGATTATAGAGACTCTACTAAAAGATGATGATAGACCTATTTTTGTGCTTTCAAATGGCGGTATGAATACATTGGCGCAAGCGTTGTTCGACCTAAGAAATGATTACCCAAAAGAAAAATTAAAACCACTGATTTCTAAACTAAGAGTTTATGATAATTCGGGACAAGATGAAAGTGGTGCTTGGATTTGTCATGAATTTCCAGACTTGTTTTATATTCGGGCTATCCATCAAAATAAAAGTTTTGGAGGACCTTCAAATACTAATCTAGGACCCCATATTTGGCAACCTTACGAGTATAGTCCTTTTGGACAACATCAGTGGTTTAAAGAAAATTTGCAAACCAATCACGGTAAATTGGGTGTCTTATATCCAAATAGAAAAGTAGATAACACCTTTCATTTTATTGGGGGTGGTGGGACCATACCTTGGTTGGTGCTTGTTAATCCTGCATTATCTGACATGTCTGAAACTTCTTGGGGCGGTTGGGGCGGACGTTACTCAGCGAAGAAAAATGACAACCCACCATCTGGATTTTCAATTGTTGAAGCTGATGAACAACCGTATTTACCATACAAGGCTTATACCGATGGAGACCCTATTGTAGATACCTGGACAAACCCCGATGATGGAAAAGTTTACGCCGATGAATACACGCCTGTTTGGCGTTGGCGCAAAGCTATTTGGAACGATTTAAAAGCTAGAATGGATTGGTGTGTTCAGCCTTTCAATAAAGCGAATCACCGTCCTGTGGCTGTATTAAATGGCGATAGTACCAATCAAATAGTAAAGTCAAAATATAACTATCATGAAGAGGTGATTTTAGATGCTACCGGTTCAACAGACCCAGATGGTGATAATTTGAGCTATAAGTGGTGGATATATCTCGAAGCTGGAAAAAAATCATACAACAAGCCCATAAAAATTGAAAATGATACCCAAATTAAAACATCATTTAAAATCCCCCTAGATGCAGCAGCCAGAGAATTACATGTCATTTTAGAGGTGCATGATAATAATAGTATAGTGCCTTTAATTGAATATAGACGTATGGTCATTATTGTCACTAATTATTAAAGAGGCTAACAGAATGGATCCTTCATTCTAATAGTCTTTTTAAAATCAATAAAGTGTATCAGTGTATTGTCTTTTTTTAATGACAGTACAGGATAGTTTTTTGCCAAAAAAACAGCATCTTGCTATGCGGTTTCAGTAACAATATAAAATTGAGTTTTAACTCAATCTTTAACAATTCAACTTTAGTGTAATGACAAAATCAAGACTCTTTTTTGCAATATTTTCATATGTTGCTTTTACTTTTTTTTTATTGTCTTGTAATAACGAATTAAATCAAGCACCAGCATCACTGACTATTTCCGAAGGCTTTAAAAATCCTATGGGGTTTCATGACGATAAACCAACCTTTTCATGGCAACTTCCAGTTACAACAGATGTTAAGTCTCAATCGGCTTATCAAATAGTGGTTGCATCTTCAAGAGAATTATTACCTAATAATCCTGATTTGTGGGATTCTACAAAACAAGAAAGTAATCAATCAACCTTTATTGAATATAAAGGAACTGAATTGCAATCACGCCAAAAAGTATATTGGCAAGTGCGGTATTGGAATCAAGATGGCCATGTTTCAGAATGGAGCGACATTAATTTTTTTGAATTAGGTTTACTAAATAATTCGGACTGGAAAGCAAAGTGGGTTGGATTGGACACTGCAAAAGATAGTATTAAATGCGTTCGAAAGTTTTTAATGCACAGGCCACAATGTTTAAGAAAGGGGTTTGAAATTTCTACTGAAGTCGCGTCAGCGAGATTATACATTACAGCAAAAGGTGTTTTTGATGTGCACCTAAATGGAAAGGATGTAAGCGATGATGTGATGCCTCCTGGTTGGACGCCCTATAACCACCGCATTGAGACTTTAACCTATGATGTTAGTGAATTAATAGCTTCTGGAAATAATGTTTTGGCAGTTGAATTGGCCTCTGGTTGGCATTCAGGAAGAATTAGTAGGGGCAATGCACTTTATGAAAATTTTGCATCACCAAAAATATTATGCCAGTTAGAAATTACTTTGAAAGATGGCTCTAAACAAACCATTATTTCTGATGACACTTGGAAAGGCACAACCAACGGACCCACACGATTGGCAAGTATTTATGATGGCGAAGTTTATGATGCGAACCTTGAAATGCCAAATTGGACAACTACCAGTTTTGATGACTCAACATGGATTCAAACGGAAACAGATGTGATAACAGATTCTGTAAAGTTAGAACCCAAAAGGCACAACACAGTTAAAACTAGGACTACAATTGATAATGTAAAATTGGTTTCTGCAAAAAATAATACGGCTATTTTTAACTTCCAGCAAAATATAGTAGGAGTTCCTAAAGTAAAAGTTCCTATGAAAAAAGGAGATACTTTAAAAATTCGATTTTCCGAAATGTTGTTGAATGATGGTACGTTTTATACAACAAATTATCGTTCAGCAAAATCAACAGATTATTATATAGCGTCAAAAGATGGTATTGTAGAATATACACCTAAGTTTACATTTCATGGTTTTCAATTTTTAGAATTAAGTGGTTTTGATCAAAGTGCTAACCCTGAAGCAAGTTGGGTGCAAGGTTTAGCGCAATATTCCAATTTTGATCAAAACGGAACCTTTACTTCTTCCCATGAAAAATTAAACCAATTGCAAAGTAACATTACTTGGGGTTTGCGAGATAATTTTTTTGATATCCCTACAGACTGCCCACAACGCGATGAGCGCCTAGGTTGGACAGGTGATGCCCAAGTTATTAGTCCAACAGCCATGTTTAATTATGATATGTATTCGTTTTGGTCGGCATGGTTGCAAAGTATGCGGGAAACACAATCGGAACACGAAAATGGCTTGATTCCATTTATCATTCCAGATGTACTTCAAAACAACAATGCCAGTTCTGGTTGGGGCGATGCCTGTGTTATTATTCCCTGGGATTTATATCACCTTACAGGAGATAAAAGCTTACTTCATGAAAATTACGAAATGGGAAAGAAATGGATAGGATATTATCAGTCAAAGGCCAAAAATTTTATACCAAACATGCACTCTTTTGCAGATTGGTTGCAACCATTTCCAACGAAAGAAGGAAAAGAGGGCAATAAAGGTGATACGCCTAGAGATTTAATTAACACCGCTTATTTTGGACATTCGGCACATTTAATATCTAAAATTGCAGGTATTTTAGGTAAAGAAGACGATGAAAAAAAATTCAAAGATTTGTATAAAGCTGTTGCTAACGCTTTTGAAAATGAATTTTTTGATGAACAACATGGAAAGCTAAAAACCGAGCACGAAACACAAACAAGCTATTTGCTTGCTATCTATTTTGATTTACTAAAACCTGAAACCAAGAAAAAAGCGCAACAACATTTATTGGCAACCATTAAAAAGGCAGACAATCACTTAGGAACAGGATTTTTAGGAACCCCTATTTTACCCAAGGTTTTAGATGATATGGGAGAAATAGATTTGATGTATAAAATTCTATTTAAAGAAACCTATCCATCGTGGTTTTACTCCATAAACCAAGGCGCAACAACCATGTGGGAGCGCTGGAATAGTTATAGTCAAGCAGAGGGCTATAATCCACAGCCTATGAATAGTTTGAATCATTATGCTTATGGTGCTATCGGCCAATGGATGTATGAACGAATAGCTGGTTTAGCATCTTTAGAGCCAGGATACAAGAAAATAAGAATTGCACCCATACCAAATACCGAGTTTTTAACATCGGCTTCTGCAAGTGTAAAATCCCCCTATGGTGAAGCATCTTCATCTTGGAACATTGAAAATGGTGAATTCACCTTGGATGTGGTTATTCCGCCCAATACCTCGGCCGAAGTTCAAATTCCTTTTGGAACTGAGGCTAATTTAATGGTAAACGGAAACAATTTCACGGAAACTTCAAATGTAAAATTAATAAGTTCTGATAAAAATGTAGTTAAACTTTTAGCAGAACCAGGAACCTATAACTTCCAAACTAAATTTTAAATCATGTTTAAAAAATCAAATTTCAAATTCTTTGTATATGCAGTAAGCGCTTTTATTTTTTTGAATATGGCATCATGCAAAGAACAAGTTGTATTGAGAGCTCCCGAAAATTTAACCATTTCCGAGGGGTTTGAAAATCCTTTAGGATTTTACGATGCTAATCCAACCTTCTCTTGGAAATTACCAGTCTTAGAAACTGTAAAAAGTCAGTCGGCTTATCATTTAGTAGTGGCATCTAGTGAGGATATGTTGCCTGATAATCCTGATTTGTGGGATTCTGGTAAGCAAGTTACAGACCAATCGGTTTGGATAAACTACGATGGTAAATCTTTACAATCGCGTCAAAAAGTTTATTGGCAAGTAAAATATTGGAATCAAGATGAAGAAGGTTCTAACTGGAGTGAAATAAATCATTTCGAATTGGGCTTGTTAAGTAATGAGGATTGGAAAGCCCAATGGGCTGGCTTAGATACTGCTAAAGATAGTATAAGAGGAAGAGAGAAAGTTTTGATACATAAACCGCAATATTTGAGAAAAGGCTTTGAGTTATCCAATGATGTGGCATCGGCCAGATTATATATCACGGCAAAAGGTGTTTTTGATGTGGTTATTAATGGTCAAGATGTAAGTGACGATGTTATGTCTCCTGGATTTACATCTTATGATATACGCATAGAAACATTAACTTATGACGTTACCGATTTAATAGAGTCTGGTCAAAATACTATTGGCGTTGAATTAGCATCAGGGTGGTATTCTGGCCGTTTACTATGGGGAAATCCACCATGGGATAATACTATTTCTCCAAAAGTTCTCGTGCAGTTGGAAATGACCATGAAAGATGGTTCAAAAGAAATTGTAATTTCTGATAAAACTTGGAAAGGAACAAGCAATGGACCACTTCAGTTCGCTGAAATTTATGACGGGGAAATCTATGATTCGAATTTTGAAATGCCTAATTGGACAACCAATAATTTTGATGACAAAAATTGGACTCCTGTTGAAGTTACACAAATTGATAATCATGTAAAACTAGAGCCAAAACGTCATACCACTGTTAAAGATAAAATTAAACTGGTGCCTGAGGAGATTGTAAAAAAGAATGGCGCCGTAATATTCAATTTAAAACAAAACATGGTTGGAGTGCCCTTGGTGAAAGTGCCCATGAAAAAGGGTGACACACTAAAAATAAGGTTTTCTGAAATGCTATCACCAGATGGTACATTTTATACCGATAATTACAGAAGTGCCCATTCTACTGATTATTATGTGGCTTCTGAGAATGGGACGATTGAGTATCAACCCAAATTTACATTTCATGGTTTTAGTTATATTGAGCTAAGTGGTTATGATGATTCAAAAGAGCCACAAAAAGATTGGGTAACTGGCATAGTTCAATTTTCAGATTTTGAAGAAAATGGTACGTTTAACTCTTCACACGAAAAATTAAATCAATTACAGAGTAATATTGTTTGGGGATTACGAGGAAACTTTTTAGATATCCCTACCGATTGCCCACAACGTAACGAACGTTTGGGTTGGACAGGTGATGCGCAAGTATTTGGGCCAACATCTATGTTTAATGCCGATGTGTATAAATTTTGGGCTAGTTGGTTGCAAAGTGTACGAGAGGCACAACTTGAAGATGGTGCTATTCCTTGGACGGTTCCTGATGCACGAGGTAATAAGATTGCTAGTTCCGGGTGGGGCGATGTATGTACCATCATTCCCTGGAAAATTTATCTAAGAACAGGAGATATTGGTTTTTTAGAGGATAATTTTGAAATGATGAAAAAGTGGGTAGCACACCACGAACTGAAATCTAAAGACTATGTGTCGAATATGATGTCCTTTTCAGATTGGTTACAACCATTTCCTGAAGAAGGTGGTACAAGAGGAGATACATCCAAAGAGTTGATTGGCACTGCCTTTTTTGCTCATTCAGCTGAATTAACAGCTAAAACAGCCGAAGCTTTAGGCAAAAAAGAAGAGCAAGGAAAATATGAAGAAGTCTTTAAAAAAGTTTCTAAAGCTTTTGATAAAGCATTTTTTGATGAATCAGGAAAATTAAAAGAAGGTTTAGAAACCCAAACATCTTACCTATTAGCTCTTGCTTTCGAATTACTACCTGAAAATAAACGAAAAAATGCGGAAGACAATTTATTGAGAAAGTTGGAGGATGCAGACAATCACTTAAGAACTGGTTTTTTAGGAACACCGTTGTTGTCTCAAGTATTAGACGACATGGACAAAACGGATTTAATGTATCAATTATTGTTCAATGAAACCTACCCATCATGGTTCTATTCTATTAACCAAGGTGCTACTACTATTTGGGAGCGTTGGAATAGTTATGATAAAGAAAAAGGATATAACCCTATGAGCATGAATAGTTTGAATCATTATGCGTATGGGGCCATTGGAGAATGGATGTATGAAAGAATAGGAGGGATTGCACCACTGGAAGCAGGATATAAAGTAATTAGAATCGCACCTGTTCCTAAAGAACCTTTAACTTCTGCATCAGCATCATTAAATACACCTTACGGAGAAGCATCCTCTTCATGGGAAGTAAAAGGAAATGAATTTCAATTACAGGTGGTTGTGCCTCCAAATACAACTGCAAAGGTTGTTTTACCAGGAACTCCAGAGTCTATCGAAGAAACAAATAGTATTGAACCAATAACCAATGAAGCTGGTAATTATGAATTCTTAGTACAACCAGGAACATATAGTTTTACATCTAAGTTGCCATGAAAAAAGGATTTTTTATAATAGCTATTCTCTTAATTTCAGTGTTTTCTTTTTTAAGTTTCAATAGTAAAATAGGAACTTCAAAAGTTGAGAGTGCAACTAAAATGGATTGGCCAAACCAGAGTGAGGGTAATAACCCTGTAATTCGTCACATTCGTACAGCAGACCCATCTGCACATATATGGAATGACGGCAAGGTTTGGATGTATACATCACGTGATATGGAAGATGCTACATTTTACGATTCTATGGATGGTTATCGGGCTTTTTCTTCAACCGATATGGTCAACTGGATAGATCATGGCGAAGTGTTGCACTCTAAGGATATTTCTTGGGGCGTCCCAGGATGGATGTGGGCACCAACGGCTATTTACAAAAAAAACAAATACTATTTACTTTATCCACATTCTGTAAAAGGCTCAAAAGACGATATGCGATGTGGGGTGGCCATCAGTGATGTTCCAGAAGGTCCATTTAAGGATATAGGCTGGATTGATGGTGTAGAAGGCCAATGGTTAGACCCTTGTGTTTTTGAAGATGAAGATGGCAAAGTCTATTTATATTGGGGTGTTAGAGAGCCTAAAGTAGCACGTTTAAAAGATAATCTTTTAGAATTAGATGAAAAACCAAGAACCGTTGAATATGGTAACACAAACTTTTTTGAAGCCAGTTATATGCATAAACGTAATGGAAAATATTACTTCTCGTATAACGCTGGTTTAGGTGGTTTTTATGCAATGGGAGACAATCCTTACGGACCATTTGAATACAAAGGGGCTATCAATCCAAAACAACGGCAAGACCATCATTCTATTATAAATTACAAAGGAAAAGATTATTTCTTTTACCATTGGCAAAATTGGAATGGCGGTTCAAAGTTTAGTAGAAATGTAGCTATTGAGTATCTCTATTATAATGAAGATGGCACTATTCAAGAAATTTTTGCCTCTGAAGAAGGTGTTAAGAAAGTTGAATAATACTATCTAAGATCATAAAATGAAAAAAATAGTAGTCATAGTTTGCTTATTAATTAGTGCACAAAGTTTAGTTTTTTCTCAAAAAAAAGAGCCCCCTAATATTTTGGTGTTTTATATAGATGATTTAAGAGCAGAATTAGGTTGCTATGGAAGTGAAACAGCAATTACTCCAAATATAGATAAACTCTCTAATGATGGTATTATGTTCAATAAGGCATATACCCAACAAGCCATTTGTGCGCCCTCCAGAATGAGTACCTTAACAGGTTTGCGTCCAGAAACTTTAGGAATTTATAGCATTTTTACCCCTTTACGAAAAGTACATAAAGATGTAGTTACTTTACCACAATTGTTCAGACAAAATGGATACAAGACTATTAGTACAGGTAAAGTTTATCATCATACCATAGATGATAAAGAAAGTTGGACTCAACTGGTGGTAAGACCATCCAAGAGATATTTGAAACCAGAAAGTCTAAAAGCTATTGCAGATTTAAAATCAGGGGGTAATAAAAATCCTAAAGGACCCGCTTTCGAAGATGCCGATGTTGCAGATGAAGCCTATGTAGATGGAGAAATAGCAAACAATGCTATTAAAATGTTGAACAAATACAAGGATGATAAATTTTTACTATTCGTAGGTTTTACAAAACCTCATTTGCCTTTTAATGCGCCTAAAAAGTATTGGGATATGCATGACAAAAGCAAGTTTGACATTCCTTCAAAAGAAAAACCAGAAGGAATGTACAGATTGGCTTTAAGCCAATGGGGCGAGTTAAAAGGATACCATGGTATACCTAAAGAAGACCCTTTAAATGATGATATTACAAGAACACTAATACATGGTTACCATGCCTGTGTAAGTTATATGGATGCTCAAGTGGGTAAGGTGATGCAAACCTTAGAAGAATTGGACTTACGTAAAAATACCATGATTGTTTTTATGAGCGACCATGGTTATAAAATTGGCGAATATGGGGCATGGTGTAAACACTCTAATGTAGAAATTGATGTTCGTGTACCTTTAATTATAAGCCGTGAAACCAATGATAAAAATCGTGTAGCTGGCCAAATGTCTAATGCCTTGGTGGAAAATGTAGATATCTTTTCAACGTTAACAGAAATTTGTGGATTAGAGAGTCCTAAATCTGATGGTAAAAGTTTAATCCCGGTATTAAATAATCCTGAAATAAAATGGGATGAAATTGCTACAAGTGTGTATGCTAGAGGTAAAAATATTATGGGTTGTACTGCCACAGATGGTAATTGGCGTTATACAGAATGGCGGGATTCTAATAGCCATGAAATTTTAGGAGCAGAATTATATGAACATAAAAACAGTTTGTTATCTTTTGAAAACCTCTCTGGTAATGAAGGTTATAAAGACGTTGAGGAAAGCATGAAAACACTTTTGGAATCACAATTCCCAAGAGATGCTAAACCATTTCCACAAAACGATATTCCCAGAAATTAATAAATACAAGAATTCATCATTTACAAAACAACCACTTAAATATATATGTAGTAGGAATTAGTGTTAAAAAATTTTTGGTTACCCTAATTTAGATTTTTGGTTTGGTAGGCTTTCATAATTTTGGAATGACTAAAAACTATTTAAGCCATGTTAGAACTTATAAAATTAGATACTAACTCTATTGTACCCAAATATTTACAGATTATTAATTCTGTAGTGCGCAATGTTTCAAATGGTAACGCTAAGTTTGGAGATCAAGTACCCTCAATAAATAGCCTAAGTAAAGAATTTTATTTATCAAGGGATACTGTAGAGAGAGCATACAAGGTTTTAAAGAAACGTAAAGTTATAGTTTCTGTACCCGGAAAAGGTACTTACATTGCCAAAACTCAGTTAATCTCAAAATTAAATATATTATTTTTTGTAAATAAACTAAGCCCTTACAAAACCCAACTTTACAATTCATTTTTAAAAGAAATGGGTGAAAGGTGTCATGTAGATCTTCAAAGTTATCATTCTGATGAAACCCTGTTTTTAGAATTAATGGCAAAGTATAAATCGGTGTATGATTATTTTGTAATTATGCCTCATTTTAGAACTGAAAGTTTATCTCATAGAAGTTTTACAAAGAAGGTAGAAGCAGTAATAAATGAATTACCTAAGGAAAATTTAATTTTATTAGATAGTAAAAGTTCGCAAATAGAAGGTAACTTTATAGAAGTGTATCAAGATTATGAAAATGATATTTTTTCAGCTTTAAGAAGTGCTAAAGATAATATAGCGAACAAGTATAATAAGTTAACTCTAGTTTATCCTAAAACGGCATTCTATCCATATCCTAAAGAGATAGTAGATGGCTTCAAGGCTTTTTGTTGTAATTTTTCTTTTGATTTCGAAATAATAGAGGAGATATCAAATGAATTTAAATTAGAAAACAAAAATTTATACATTACTATAGAAGAGGATGATTTAGTGGCAGTAATGAATCTTGTTAAGAAGAGTAATTATAAATTAGGTGTAGATGTTGGAGTTATATCTTATAATGATACACCTTTAAAACAAGTTTTAGGTATTACCGTTATTTCATGTGATTTTGAGGCTATGGGAATTCAGGCAGCAAAAATGATTACTGAAAATATCAAGGAAAAAGTAAAAGCGCCTTTCTTCTTTATTGATAGAGAGTCTGCTTAGAATTTGGTTGTTTTGTTAGCAAAGGGAAGCTTTAGGGCTTCCCTTTTTATTTAAACTTTTTTTGATTTAAAGTTTTATAGACAACAAAATATTAACCATAATTAATGTTATAATATTGAGGTAGTATTTTTATAATATAACACTTGACCTATTCATTTTGAGAATAAATTATCGATAACTCTAAAACATTTTTTAACTTGTGCTTTAGGTTATCAGAGTTACTAATGAGGCATAGCATATTTTATTTTTTTTTATTATTTCAGATTGGTTTTTTACAATCTCAGGTTGGTGATTTTAATTTTAAAAATTTCAATCTATCTGATGGTTTATCCAGTAGTACCGTAAATTATATAAAGCAAGATAAACTTGGGCAAATATGGTTAGCTACAAATAACGGTCTTAATAAATTTAATGGAGAGGAATTTGTTGTCTATAGAAATTTACCTGAGGATAAATCAACAATAAGTAGTAACAATGTACATAACATCCTAGAAGATAAAGATGGAAATTTATGGATAGGAACTTTCAACGGTTTAAACAAATACGAACCTCAAAAAGATCAATTTAAAAGATATTTCAAAACTTCTGATAAAAACTCCTTAAGTGGTAATAGAATTTTTGCAAGTTTCGAAATGAAAAATGGAAATATATGGTTTGGAACAGAAGATGGTATTTCCATTTATACAAAGAAACATGACAGTTTTATAAGATTTCTAAAAAACAGTAAAAAACCTACACTGATATTAGATATACATGTTGACAAGAAAAATACCGTTTGGTTGGCTACTTTTAATGGCATCATAGAAGTAAGCAGGAGTAAGGAAGGACAATTTAATCACCAAACATACCGTCCAAGGAATTTGAATAAGCGGTTTTTTATTTACAAAATATTAGAAGTAGAACCAGATGTCTTAGCACTAGCTACAAAGTATCACGGATTTTTACTATTCAATAAAAAAACAAAACAATTTAGTTCTCCTGAGGAATTTGATTTTTTTAAAAATATAGAGATTAAAGATTTGTATAAAGATGAGAGTGAAAACCTTTGGTTAGCGACAACAACAGGGCTTTTCATCGTAGCACCATCAAAAGAAATAACTACTGTTAATAGCAGTATTTACGAAGATATTGGAAGTGTAAAAAACCATTTTAAAAAAATATATAAAGATAATAATGGTTCCATTTGGTTAGGTACTCAAGATGTTGGAGTGATGACATGGCACAAAGCCAATCAGAATTTTAGAAGATTTAAAAATTCTAGTACCTATAATAATATTGCTAATTGTATAGTTTCTGATGACGAAAAAAATATTTACTATGGTACTGAGGGTGGAGATTTAAATAAAATAGATAGTAGTGGTATCGTAACAAAACTTTTTGATGTTCAAAATAAAACAAAAACGACAGTTTATCCTATCAAGACTTTATATAGAGATGGGAATTTACTCTGGATTGGCGCCATGAAAAATGGTATTAAGATTTATGATTTACAATCACAAAGAGAGTACGAAAATTATCTTTCTTCTGAGTTAATAAATTTTTTAAAAGACGTATCTGTATTAGATATTAAAAAGGGTTTTGGTAATAATATTTGGATAGCAACCATAGGGAGAGGTTTGATTAAATACAATACTAAACAAAAAAAAATGAGGGCTTTTAACTCACGTCACTTAAAAAGCAGTTACGTTAAAGTCATTCATAAAGACAAAAGAAATTTAATTGTTGTTGGTTCCGACCACTTGAGCTTTTTAGAAGCAGAAAAGAAAGAAAATTTTAAAATATCAAATTATCCAAGTATAGTAGATTCCAGTAGATTAGATATAGTTTCATTGCATAAAGATACAAGAGGAATAGTCTGGGTAGGTTCAAGAACAAGAGGACTTTTTAAATTTACAAAAGATAAGAAATATGAAAGTGTAATTGTTTCCGCTAAAAATAGAATTTTTACAGTCAACGCAATTTTAGAGAGCAATAAAGGATTACTTTGGTTAAGTACAGATAAAGGTATTGTAGAGTATAATCCTGTAAGGCAAGAAAGTATAATTTATAACCAACAAACACTAGCTCAGGATAACGATTTTAGAGTAAATGCAGCTCTCAAAGAAAACAATCAATTATATTTTGGAGCAAAGCAAGGCATAATAACTTTTGAACCGGATAATATTGTTACATTAAAAAATACACCACGGGTAATATTGTCTTATCTTAAAATAAAAAACAATGAAATTGATGCTTTAAATAAAAATGAAACCATATTAAAAAACTTAAACTATTCAAAGGAAATTGTTTTGCCGTACAATAATGCTAGTTTTTCTATAAATTATGCTTTCCCCAATTACATCAACCCCAATAATAATCAATACGCCTATAGGCTCAAAGGTTTAGATAATAACTGGTTATATACTAAACAAACCGAAGCATTTTATACCCTGCAAAATGCAGGTACTTATACTTTTCAGGTCAAAGCTGCCGGTTATGATGGTGTTTGGAATAATAAAATAACTGAGCTTGACATAACAATACAACCTGCCCCTTGGCTTACGTGGTGGGCTTATCTTATTTATTTTGTTTTAACGTTTGGTTTATTCTTTAGTATTTCTTGGATATTACAATCTAAATCAAGACTGAGGCAAAAACTAGAGTTTGAGTTTGCCGAAAAGAAAAGAACGGAAGAGTTAAATAAAGCTAAACTGCAATTCTTTACGAACATTTCGCATGAATTTAGAACACCTTTAACACTCATTTTAGGACCACTTCAAAATATATTAGATAATTATAATGGGTCTAATGTGATTTATAAAAAATTAAAAATTATTGAAGGGAGTGCTAATCATCTATTGAGGCTCATTAATAGATTGATGGATTTTAGGAAACTTGAAAGTAATCAATTAAAATTGGAAGTGGCAGAAGGAAATATAGTAAAGTTTTTACAAGAAATATTTTTATCGTTTTCAGAGCACGCCAAAAATGGTCATTATAACTATGAGTTTCACACCTCTGAAGATGAAATTTTTGTGTATTACGACAGATATAAATTAGAAAGGGTTTTTTACAATTTAATATCGAATGCTTTTAAGTTTACCAAAGCAGGAGGGGATATCAGTGTTCATGTTTTAAAAGATGACATTAATCTGATTGTAGAGGTTAAAGACTCCGGAATTGGTATCCCAGAGGAACATCTTGATAAGATTTTTGATCGCTTTTTTGAAGTGTCTAAAAATAACCAAATAGAAGAATTCAAGAAAGGTACTGGAATTGGGCTCTCTATAGCTAGTAATATTGTTAAGTTACATCAAGGAGAGATATTTGCTAAGAATTTACAGACTCAAGGCTCTGTATTTACTGTTAAGTTAAAATTAGGTAAAGAACATTTATCTGAAAGTGATATAATAGGAAATTTCAAAATGAGTGATGATGTCTCTCAATATGCTGCCCAGATTAATGTTAAGGATATTGAGTTAACTAGTAACCCAGAAGATTTGCTTAGAGAAAACAGAAAGTATACAATTCTTGTTGCTGAAGATAATGCAGTGTTAAGATCCTTTATCAAAGAGATTTTAAAACCAAATTACAATATCATTCAAGCAGAAAATGGAAAAGAAGCATTAGAAAAAGCATTAAAACATTTACCAGACTTGATAATTAGCGATGTAATCATGCCAAAAATGGTAGGTACAGAACTCTGCTCTAAAATAAAAACAACTTTGGCAACAAGCCACATTCCCGTCATTCTTTTAACATCTAGATCGTCTTTGGTTTATAAATTTGAAGGTTTAGAAAGTGGTGCAGATGATTATATTAGTAAGCCTTTTAACTTAAAGGAATTTAATCTCAGAATTCATAATATATTAGAATCGAAGCAGCGATTAAAAGATAAGTTTACCTCTGGTAATGATTTTACCTCGATAGATGTGTCTCTAACATCACTTGATGAACAACTATTAAAAAAGGCTTTTAAAGTTGTAAAGGATAATCTATCGAATCAGGACTTTAATGTAACTCAGTTTTCTGAGGATTTGGGTGTTAGTCGTTCCATGCTTTTTAATAAAATAAGGGCTTGGACTAATTCTACTCCTAATGAATTCATACAGGAAATAAGGTTAAATCATGCCGCCAAATTATTAGAGCTTAATAAATTAAACATCTCTGAGGTTTCATACCAAGTAGGATTTAAAAGGTCTAAGTATTTTAGTCAATGTTTTCAAAAAAAATATGGGGTAACACCATCGGAGTATCAAGAAAAGCTTACAGTTAGTAACTAAAGTATTATCTTATTTAACTATTTTATTTTAGTCGTTCTCAGTGAGTAAATAAGGAAGTATTGTTCTAATTAAAACACGTGATGGTGCAGGACACTACAGGATTATTTTATCTTTATTTAAAGTTATGTTTGTTTCTAAAACAATCCTTTATTTTACATAACCAATGAGAACTATTTTTTCTATTCTTTCGCTGGCGTTTTTAATGCTGGCTTCTTGTGATAATCAAGAAAAAACAACAAGTGCAAATTTCAACAATGATTGGCTTTTTATCTTAGATGAAGACCAAGAAGAGTTTTCCAAGGAAGAACTGGATGATAGTTCATGGACTAATCTTGATTTGCCTCATGATTGGTCTTTCGAAAAAGGGGTGCGCAAAGGAGGCGACCAAGGTCAAGGTGGTGGTTATCATGATGGCGGTATTGGTTGGTATCGTAAATACTTCAATGTTGCAAAAGAAAGCTTATCTAAAACTACCTACATCAATTTTGATGGGGTGTATATGAACAGTGAAGTTTGGGTAAATGGTAATCCTCTGGGTAAAAGACCTTATGGTTACATTAGTTTTAGATATGACATTTCAAAATATTTAAAAGCAGGAAAAAATACCATTGCTGTTCGTGTAGATAATAGTTTAGAACCGTCTGCAAGATGGTATCACCCTTGTGGTATTTACGCAGGCGTATCTTTAATTGAAAAGAACCAAACACATATTGAGCCCAATAGTATTTTCATAACTATGCCTAGTATAGCAGAGGACAAAGCTTCTGTAAATGTGAAGCTTAATGTTGTAAATGCATCTAATAATTTAGAGAGTAAAATTACAATTATAGCGCCTGATGGTACGGTTTTAACATCTGCAAAAAGTGGAGTTGAAGCATCAAAATCAAAAATAAATTTAGAGGTTGAAACTCCTAAGTTGTGGAGTCCAGAATCACCAAACTTGTACAAAGCAATAACTCAAATTCTTGATGGTGAAGAAATCTTAGATGAAAAAACTACTGTTTTCGGATTTAAAACCGTGGAGTGGAAAACCGAAACAGGCTTTTGGTTAAATGGTGAAAATGTGAAACTAAAAGGCGTTTGCGAACACTGGGAAGGTGGTCCTGTTGGAGGTGCATGGACGAAGCCTATGTTACGTTGGAAGTTGGAGTTACTTAAAGGGATGGGTATTAATGCTATTCGACCGTCTCATAATCCAGCACCACCTATGTTTTATGATATCTGTGATGAAATTGGCCTGTTGGTCATGGATGAAATTTTTGATGGTTGGCATAAAAAAGCACCAGAAGATTACGGAAAACAAGCCTTTGACGAATGGTGGCAAGCTGATGTAAAAGAATGGATTACCAGAGACCGCAACCACCCGAGTATTTTTGTGTGGAGTTTAGGGAATGAGACTCATAGCGATGTGGCACCAGAATTAGTGAGCTTTGGAAAAAGTTTAGACCCAACCCGTTTGTTTACCTCAGGAGCAGGAAATCCAGAAGATATGGATATTCAAGGTGTTAATGGTGGTTCTGAAACAAAAGCGTTTATAGAAAATAATAAACTAACCAAACCTTTTATTTCTACCGAGGCGCCTCACACTTGGCAAACCAGAGGCTATTATAGAACACAAACTTGGTGGCGTGATAATGAACTACCAGGAACCTACGAATTGCCGAACTTAACAGAAAAGGAAATTTTCTTTTATGAAGGCTTAAATCCCAAAGATTGGAAGAACAGAAAACAGCGCTACAATTCGTCTTATGATAATGCAACGGTGCGGGTTTCAGCAAGAAAATATTGGGAAGTTATGCGCGATACCCCATGGCATAGTGGTCATTTCCGTTGGACAGGTTTTGATTATTACGGAGAAGCTGGTTTAGTTCATGGTGGTTTGCCTTTTAATTTATTTATGGGAGGTGCTCTTGATGTGGCTGGTTTTGAAAAAGACCTATACTATTTCTATCAAAGTCAATGGACCCAAGAACCCATGATTCACATGCTACCGCATTGGACGCACCCAAGAATGGAAAAAGGAACGGTCATTCCAGTTTGGGTCTATTCGAATACTGATGAGGTAGAACTCTTTTTAAACGGGAAATCTTTAGGGAAAGACAAACCAGGAACCGTTTGGAATGAGATGCAATGCGAGTGGTTAGTGCCTTACGAAGAAGGCACTATTGAAGCCGTTGGATATATTGATGGCAAAGAAGTGAATAGAACGTCTTTTTCAACAGCACAACAACCGTCCACTTTACAAAATACAGTGACTAAATTAGACGCAGAAGGCGATTTTAGAGCGAGTTATATACTAACTTCAGAAGGAATGGATGCCAATGGTAATTTAAATCCTTATGCAGAAAATAGGGTGTATTATAATATTGTTGGTGATGTGGATAAAGTGTCTATGGAAAACGGAAATCCTATAGACCCAACCAGCAGAACAAAATCGGATTATAGAAGTATGTTTTTTGGGAAAACCAGATTATTTTTAGAAGAAGGTCAAAATGCAAAAGAGGCTTCTGTAATTGTAGGTTCTATTTTAGGGGATAAAGCCTTATATGTCTCTGATGACATTACTATTGATGTACAATCTGTGTCGTTATTTGGAAATAATGCTTCCAATGATTTTGAAGTGCTTTACACGATAGATGGCAAAAACCCAGAAACGGATGGTATAGCTTACGCGGAACCTTTTAAAGTTGAAGACGGTACTACTGTAAAAGCTATCGTAAAACAAAACGGAGTTCTTGTTTTAACTATGGAAGAAACATTCGGTAAAAACGAAGGTCTTTTCTGGGGAGATGAACATTCCGCAGATATGTGGATTGGTAGAGGCGTTAATATTTCTGCTGAAGATGGTGCCTTAACAGGATCAGCTAAACCGAGTAGAAATGCACATCGTTTTAAGGGTTCTGGTTTTGTAGATTTTAAAGGTGGTGAAGGTTCCATTACATGGTATCAAGAAAATGATGGTGAACGCGGAGATTACAGTATTCGTTTTAGATACATGCACAACAATGAAGGCAAACTATATCCTATGAAGTTGTATGTAAATGACGAGTATGTTCGAGATATGGAGTTTCCTGCAACAGGCGGTTGGGAAAAGGAATGGAAGTTTGTACCGGCTATTATTGTACTAAAATCTGGAGCGAACAATATAAAGTTAGTTACCAAAGGGGAAAGTGGCCCTTATATTGATGAGTTGTTCATTGACTAGAGAGTATTTATATAATGAAACAAAGCCTTTCTGTATTGCTTTTTTGCTTTTTAAGCATTTATTTTTCTGTAGCTCAAATTAATCAGAAAAATAATGAAAACCTGTTGCATAAAGGCTTTCAAAACCCACCTAATCAGGCCAAAGCCAGAACCTGGTGGCATTGGATAAGTGGAAATGTATCTAAATCTGGAATTACCAAAGATTTAGAAGCGATGAAAGCTGTAGGTATTCAAGAAGCACAGTTGTTTAATGTACATTTAGGTTTTCCTCAAGGACCAGTTAAATATTTAAGTGAGGAATGGCTTGATTTGTTTGAGTTTTCTGCAAAGGAAGCTAAACGTTTAGGGCTCGAATTAGCATTTCATAATAGCGCAGGTTGGTCGTCCAGCGGCGGGCCTTGGGTTACCAAAGAAAATGCAATGCAAACAGTGGTGTTTAGTAAGCTAGAGTTGCAAGGCAATCAAATCTTTAAAGGTGAATTGCCTAAACCCAAAACTAAGTTCAATTATTATCAAGATATTGCAGTTTTGGCCTTTCCTAAACCCAAAACGCATATCAAGATTGACGGTTTAGATTATAAAAACCTTTCGGAGCGCATTCGAAATCATTTATTGCCTGATGATAAAGAAATATCAAAAGATGCCATTATTCAAAAAGAAGATATCCTTGATTTAACATCAAAATTCAACGAAGATGATGGTTTAGAGTGGAACGTTCCAAAGGGGGAATGGATTATACTAAGATTAGGGCATACACCCATTGGAACTACAAACAGACCAGCACCACCAGAAGCCAAAGGCTTAGAGGTAGATAAAATGAGTAAAAAAGCCTTAGATGCTTATTGGGAAGGAGGCATACAACCCATTATTGATAGGTTGGGTGATTTAGTAGGAACTACAGTAAACAATTGCTTGATTGATAGTTATGAAGTTGAAACGACCAATTGGACTACTGGTTTTGATGTTCAATTTGAAGCCTTAAGGGGTTATGATTTAACAACGTATTTACCAATATTAGCGGGGTATTATGTGGATAGTGGTGAAGTGTCAGAACGTTTTTTATGGGATTTTAGAAGAACCATAGGCGATTTAATAGCAGAAAACTATTATGCTTATTTTGCTGAATTATGCCATAAAAACGGTATGAAATTTTCTGTAGAACCTTACTGGGGCCCTTTTGATAATATGCAGGTTGGTGCTACAGGTGATATAGTGATGTGTGAATTTTGGAGTGGAGGCTATCCATTTTTCGATTCACCTAAATTTGTGTCTTCTATAGCACACTTAAATGGCAGTACCATTGTTGGAGCCGAGTCTTTTACAGGCATTGGTGGTTGGGACAAACACCCCGCAAACATCAAGTCAATTGGAGATAGAGCTTGGGCAGAGGGCATCACACGATTTATTTTTCATACCTATGTGCATCAACCCTGGGATATAGCGCCTGGTTTGGCCTTAAGCTATCACGGTTTTGATTTTAACCGATTGAATACTTGGTGGTTTCAAAGTAAGCCTTACATGAATTACATTGCCCGTTCTCAGTTTCTATTACAACAAGGTGCAAATGTGGCCGATGTTTTGGTGTTTACTGGAGAATCTTCGCCCAATACCGCATTTTTATTCCCCGAAATTAAAACAATGGGGTATGATTACGATTTGATAGGTGCCAATAAACTTTCGGAGCTTTTTGTAAAAAATGGTGAAATATGCACACCAGTTGGTGGTACATATAAAGTTTTAGTGTTGCCAGAATCGGATTGGATAACCCCCAAAACACTTAAAATTGTTGAAAGTTTAGTGAAAGCAGGCGCCAGAGTTATCGGTAATAAACCCTTTAAATCACCAAGTCTTAATAATTACCCGAGTTGTGATGATGAAGTCAAAATGATTACCAATAAACTATGGGATAATAATGATATTCAACCCATTTCAATTAGTCAGTATCTCCAAAATGAGAATAGACCAGATTTTACAATTGAAAAAAATAATGGAGATGATATCAATTTTATTCATAGAAAAACGGAGGAAGCCGATATCTATTTTATTGCCAATGGTAAAAAGCAAAGTAGAAATTTAAGCTGTAATTTCAGAGTTTCTGGTAAACAACCCGAATTTTGGAACGCAGAAACAGGTTATATTAGTTATCCCGCTGTTTGGAAGAATAATGCCGATGGCACCATAACATTACCTTTAAGTTTAGAAGCAGAACAATCCATATTTGTTGTATTTCAAAAGGCATCAACTTCCCAAAATAATTTAGTTTCAGTAAAAACTGAATTAGAGTATCCAAAACCAGAACCGCTTTCAAACTTAAAAATTATGAAGGCAGAATATGGTACATTTTTGCAAGAGGGTTTGGTTGATATTACAGAAAGGGTAGTCAATGCTATTGTAGATAATAAACTGGATTTTATAATTTCTAGAGCTTTCTGCAATTGCGACCCCGCTATGGGTTATAAAAAAGAGTTTAGATTGGAGTATCAAATTGGAGATAAGACACATGAGCTTTATGCTGAAGAACGCGAGCATATCACTATTGATGCAGGTGATGAGAACCTAAAGGTATTAAAAGCTGTATTTGGAAAATTTAAACCTGAAACGCGGGGTATTCCTAAACATTATCCGTTAATTGATGTCACAAACGTAATTCAAAATAAGATAGAAACTGGAAAATTCGATATTCAAGTCAATGATAAATTAACTGACAGTAATGCTATTGAAGGAGACAAACCTGCACTTCGAGTTACCTATGAAACCGATGGGGAAGCTTATACCATTATGGTGCCAAAAGGTCAAATTTTAAAGCTTTCAAAAGATAATTCCAAACCACAATTGCTTTTAAACTCAGGAATACCAAAATTGGTAACACCTTACAATGGTAAGTTAAGTTACACTACAACATCTGGTAAAACTAAAACTTTAGTAGTAAAAAAAGTACCCAGACCAATAGAGCTTACAGGTACTTGGGATGTTAATTTTGTTACGCCTAACGGTAAAACAAAAAACACAAAATTTGATACCTTAAAATCTTGGTCAGAAGCTTCAGAGGAAGATATTCGTTATTTTTCAGGTACCGCTGGCTATACAAAAACCTTTAGTTTGCCAAAGGAATTCTTTAAAGGAGAAAATAAAATAGAATTAGATTTAGGTTTTGTTGCTGTAATTGCAGAGGTCAATATAAACGGTAATTATGTAGCTACCTTATGGAAAGCACCTTTCAAAATAAATATTTCAGATTATATAAAAAAAGGGGATAATACCTTAGAAGTAAAAGTGACCAATTTATGGCCAAATAGGTTAATTGGCGATGAGAATTATTCGTTAGATTATGACGTTAAAGGTGTTAGATTATCCACTTTGCCAGATTGGTTAATAAATAATAAAGAACGGCCATCTCAGAGGACTACTTTGCCGTCATGGAAACATTGGAGTAAGGATGATATCTTAAAAACCTCAGGGCTTTTAGGTCCTGTTAAAATTCAATTGTATAACAATATAAAACTTAAAAATATTGAAAATTAAACTGTTTTATAAAACGCTCATGCTTTGTCTTTGTTTGGTTAGTTGTGCAACAAAAGCCAAAGAAACCAAAGCAACCCTGGAGGATAACGAAATGGTAGATTATTTTGCCGATAACGGTTTCGGAAATGCTGTAGCTGTAGTACAACACCCAGCAGGAATTTATCATAATGGCGTCACCTATGTGTGTTATCAGGGGCCTTTAGAAGACCCGTATGTGGCTTCATATAATCATAATACGAAAGAATGGAAAGGTCCCTATAAAGCAGGTATAAGTGACATGGGTAAAGACCCCAATCATAAAACAGATAACCACGGAAAACCCTCCATGCTGATAGATGATGCGGGTTATATTCACATTACGTTTGGGGGTCATGGAGGTACAAAAAAGCTAGGAGAGAATCCTTTGGGAAATCATCATTATGGTAAAAACAAACATGTAGTTTCTAAAAGACCACTAGATATTTCTGGTTGGGAGGAATTAGAAAATATTTCACCTTTTGGTACTTATAACCAATTTATTAAAATGGACAACGGTGATATCTATTTGTTTTACAGGCATGGTGCACACAGAAGCAATTGGGTATATCAAAAATCTACAAACAATGGACGAACATTTGATGAACCAGTCTCTTTTTTAAAGCACAAACGCAGAACGGATATGGCAGCTGTTGATTCTTGGTATCCATGGATTACAAAAGGGGATAACGGTGAACTACACATTGTTTTCGATTATCATTTATGTAGTGATACAACACCACAAACTAAAGGCTTAGGACACATTGCCAAGCGTTATGATATATATTATATCGTATTTAACACCAAAAATAATGTATGGAAAAACATAAAGGAAGAGCCGTTGGCAATACCTGTAACAAGAGAAGAAGCTGATGAAAAAGCCTTGGTAGCTAGAACACCAGGAAATTGGACATTTCAAGGTGTTGTTGATTTAGATCCTGATGGAAATCCACATATAGGGATGACTATTGGTAAGGAGATTGAAGGCTCAAGGCGTAGTGCTTCAAAAAATATGCATTATTTTAAATGGAATGGCACAGAATGGTTACATTCAGTTAATGCAGGTTTAGCAAAAGGTAACGGAGATTTAGAAGTTAAATCGGTGAATGACATTGATTTTTATATTGAAGCCGAAGATGAAAATAATTTTGGTGAAGTCGCTAGATGGAGTAGTACAGATGGAGGAGGAACTTTTAACAAAACCAAAGTTTTACTCAAGAAGTCAAAAGCAAATTTTGCTATTTCTGCGCTAATTGAAAATCCACACCCAAATGCTAGACTTATTGTAGCAGAACATAAATCAGGGACTAAATATAAAAACATGTATCTTTTGGGAGATAATGGTCCGGTGATGCGTTATAAAAATGAAACACAAGTACTAAAAAATAATAATTAACAATAAACTATAAATTTAATACATCAATAACAATGAAAAAGCTAAATAGATTAAGCTACTTAATACTGCTTATAACCGTTTGTTTCTCTTGCGGAAACAAATCGAAAACATCTGAGAATAAAATAGAAGATTCGAAGGAAGCAGAACAACAACCCAATATTGTGTTTATATTATCTGACGACCAAGCATGGACAGATTATAGTTTTATGGGGCATGAGCATATTGATACACCACGCTTAGACCAATTTGCTTCTGAGAGTTTAACTTTTACACAATCCTATGTACCAACACCGTTATGTTCGCCATCTTTGGCAACAATAATAACGGGGTTATATCCAAAAGATCATGGTATTTTAGGAAATGATAAGGTATACGAGCGTGTTCAGGGTAATCGTGAAGAAAGTAAGAAAAACAGGGCGGAAGCTTATAAGCCAATTATAACCGCTTTTGAAAAACAAACCACACTTCCTGACATGTTGAAAGAAAAAGGATATTTATCGTTTCAAACAGGAAAATGGTGGCATGGTAACCACAAAATTGGTGGTTTTGATTATGGAATGACGCACGGTGATCCTGAGCGTGGTGGACGTCATGGTGATTTTGGTCTTGAAATTGGTCGAAAAGGATTAGATACTATAAGCAGTTATTTAAATTTAGCTGCTAAAGAAAAGAAACCATTCTTTTTATGGTATGCACCATTCTTACCACATGCACCTCACACGCCTCCACAACGCCTTTTGGATAAATATTTACCAAAGGCACCTACCGAATATGTAGCGAAATATTGGGCTATGTGTGAGTGGTTTGATGAAACTTGTGGACAGTTATTTGATATGATTGAAGCAAAAGGGCAAATGGAAAACACCTTATTTGTATATGTGTGCGATAATGGCTGGGTACAAGAACCCAATAAAAGTACATACGTGAAAACCTCAAAAAGAGCGCCTTACGATTTAGGGATTAGAACACCAATTATGTACAAATGGAAAGGTAAAATTACACCTAAAATGGATGAAAAAACTATTACAAGTAGTATAGATATGGTCCCTACTGTGTTAGATATTTTGGGTATTGAAAAACCAGAAAACCTTCCAGGAGTTAGTGTTTTAGATGAAGAAGCTTTAAAAGAACGTAAGGGTGTTTTTGGAGAAGTATATGCACATGATTTTGATACCATTGAAAATAGTATGTTTTATAATATGGCCATTTTCCCGCCTTATAAAATTATCATTCCAGACCCTGAAAGAAAGAAAGGTGAAGTGGTGCAATTATTTAATATTGTAGAAGACCCGTTTGAGAAACATAACATAGCAGATGCAAATCCAGATATTGTTGCGGATTTAACAGCAAAAATTACAGCATTTAGAGCAGAATAAATCTAATAGTCACTAAATATTAAAATATATTCAGATGAAAAGGAGGGATTTTATTCAGTTATCAACTATCACTGGTGTAGGATTATCATTGTCAGCCACAAGTTTTTTAAGTTCGTGTACTTCAGGAGTTAAAGAATTTCATTCATCTGAATATAGAACCTTGGTTTTTAATTTGTTGAAGGACTGGTGCGATGGTATGATAAAAACCCAAATCATAAAACCATCAGACCCTAAAATCCATGGACTTTTAGATTGTCCTGCTTGCGAAACAGTACATGCTAGAATCATGGATGCTGTGTATCCATTTTTTTATATGGCAAAGGCTACAGGAGATAAAAAGTATCTAGAAGCAGGTATTTTGGCATTCGAATGGGGTGAAAATGTAACCAGAGATGATGGGGCTTGGACTAACGATCTAGACCCAAATTCATGGGATGGTACTACTGTTTTTGGAGCTGTATCCTTGGCTGAAACTTTGAAGTATCATGGTGATTTATTGGATGAAGGCACTCAGGAACGATGGTATAAGCGTTTAGAACAGGCTACTGAGTTTGTGTATAATAGATTTTATAAGATAGATGCTTCCAATATCAACTATGGTGCAACAACCATTTATGCTTTGAATTTAATTGGTAAGTTGCTGGATAACCCTAAATACATAGCAAGAAGTAAAGAACTAGTACTTCAAGTTAAAAGCCATTTTACAGAACCCAATGCGCTTTTATTTGGTGAGATACAAGGTAAGGATAAGAAAAAATTGAGTCCAAAAGGCTTATATGGTATCGATTTAGGCTATAATTTAGAGGAGTCTCTAAATAATCTTGTATTATATGCTTTGGAAGAAAAAGATGAGGACTTATTACAACTCCTAAAAAAATCTTTAGATACTCATTTAGAGTTTATTTTACCTGATGGGGGTATTGACAATAGCTTTGGAAACCGAATGTTTAAATGGACCTATTGGGGCAGTAGAACAAGCGATGGTATGCAGCCAGCATTTAGTTTTATGGCTAACCATAATCCGGCACTAGGTACAGCAGCTTTTAAAAATACGGAGCTTTTAAAGCAATGTACCCACAATGGTTTATTACATGGAGGACCGCATTATGTATCTCATGGTATACAACCTTGTGTGCACCATACCTTTGCCCACGCCAAACCACTAGCAACCTTACTGGACCACTGGGATAGTTTGCCGAAAATAAATAAATCAACTCCTTTGCCTAGAGCTATTGCCAATGGAGAGCGGTATTTTGAAGAGTTAGATGTTTCGCTTTTTGGCAAAGGGGATTGGAGAGGAACCATTTCGGCCTACGATTCTATATATAGTCCAACGAAAGATGTAAGACAAGCCACAGGAGCTTCTCTTGGAATATTGTACCACAACAAAGTGGGGTTACTTTGTACAGCTAGTACGGCAATTTATAAAATGTTGGAAGCGTATAACCAGCAACCACAACCTGGAGAAGATTTTGCGCTAACACCAAGAATAGAAACTTATAAAGATGAAGTTTGGTACGCCAATTTGTTCGATTTAGAGGCCACTTTTGAATCAAAAGATGAGAAGGATAATTTGGTATATAAGGCTAAAGTGCAATTAAAAAACGAAGCTTTTGAGCAGGTAACAGAAACAGCGTCAAATTTCAATTTAAATTTTACTATTACTCCAGAAAAGCTAGAAATTACTGCAACTACTAAAGAAGATATAAATAGACCCACCGCTTTTGTATTACCAATCGTATCTCCAACCGGAGAAAAAGTAATGCAAGTTTCAGAACAAGAAGTTACTATTGAAAAGCCAGAAGGCTCAGTAAAAATTACTTCAAGTTCATTCATACAAATAAAAGACACACCAAAGAAAAGGTTATTTAATATGGTACCAGGCGTAGAAGCAGTACCATTAATTATGCCTTTTGAAGATAAAAATCAAGTTAAAATTACAATCAAAGTTATTTAAAATCACATGAAATATATTGTTAGTACGGTCCTACTGTTCATTTCAATTTGCACATTTGCGAATCAACCTTTATTACAAAACAGTTACTTAAGAAACGGACAAAGCCTTAACGGGAGGTGGCATTACATTGTAGATGTTTACGAAACAGGGTATTACAATTACAGAATGGAACCACATGATGGTACTGAAAACCCAGGTTCTAGTGCTTATTTCTTAAATAAAAAACCACAAAATAAAACGGATAGGGTAGAGTACGATTTTGATGCAGCGCCAACTATGGTCGTTCCTGGTGATTGGAATTCACAAGAAGAAAAACTGTTTTATTACGAAGGTACGGTTTGGTATAAGAAATCTTTCAACGTTGAAAATTACGATGCTTCCAAACGTTACTACTTACATTTTGGAGCGGTAAACTACAAAGCCGATGTGTATTTAAATGGCAAGAAATTAGGCGTGCATGTGGGTGGTTTTACACCTTTTAATTTTGAAATGACACATCTTTTAAAAGAAAAAGACAACTTTTTAATTGTAAAAGTAGATAATAAACGAGCTGCAGATGAAGTACCTACACTAAGCACAGATTGGTGGAATTACGGGGGCATCACCAGAGATGTTACTATTTATGAGTTAGATGACACGTTTATTGAAGATTATAAAATTCAACTCACTAAAAATAACAATAAGGAGGTTTCAGGATACATTCAATTAAATGGAGAAAATAAAGGAAATCAAAACGTTAACCTTTCCATCCCAGAATTAAAAATAAATAAAGCCTTTATTACTGATGACGAGGGTTATGTTGGGTTTGAATTTCCTGTAAAACGTCTAAGTTATTGGAGTGATACAAATCCGAAATTATATGAAGTAAACATAAGCATTTCAAAAGATAAGATATCAGATAAAATCGGTTTTAGAACCATTGAAACAAAGGGCAAGGAGATTTTATTAAATGGCGAAAAAATATTTTTAAAAGGGATTTCTATCCATGAAGAAAACGTCATGCGTGGTGGTAGAGCATGGTCTATTGAAGATGCCAAGGTATTGTTAGGTTGGGCCAAAGAATTGGGTTGTAATTATGTGCGTTTAGCACACTATCCGCATAACGAAAACATGATTCGTCTGGCAGATGAAATGGGTATTTTAGTTTGGGAAGAAATACCGGTGTATTGGACGATTCAATGGACAAACACCGAAACTTATAATAAGGCCGAAACTCAGCTAACAGAACTTATTCAACGCGATAAAAACAGAGCTTGTTCTATCATTTGGTCAATGGCCAATGAAACCCCAACGTCTAAAGAACGTTTAACATTTTTAACCAATTTAGCTTCAGCAGCCAGAAAACTAGATGACACACGTCTCATAAGTGCGGCTTTGGAAGACCATGGTAAAGATGAGGACAAAAATATCATGATTGTTGAAGATGAATTTGCTGAGGTTGTAGATGTGTTAAGTTTCAATCAATATTATGGTTGGTATGGCGGTAAAATTGATAACATCAAAAACATACGTTGGGAAATAGATATCGATAAACCAGTCATTATTTCCGAGTTTGGTGCTGGTGCGCTTCAAGGATATCATGCCGATAATATGACACGTTGGAGTGAAGAATTTCAGGAGTTGTTATATGAGGAAACTTTGCCTACTTTGGCAAAAATTCCTGGAATAAGTGGCATTACACCTTGGACTCTAGTAGATTTTAGGTCACCAAGACGCACTTTAATTCCATACCAAAACGGCTGGAACAGAAAAGGGCTAATTTCAGAAACAGGAAATAAGAAGAAAGCGTTTTATACGCTTCAAAAATTTTATCAAAACATCGAATAAATTAAAATTATGAAAAAACTAATCTATATAGTCGCTATTTTCAGTTTACTAATCAATTCTTGTAAAACGAAACCATCGACAGAGCAAGTGATTACAGAGGAAAACACAAAACCTAATGTATTGTTTATTTCAGTAGATGATTTAAACAATATGATAGGACCCATTGACAATTTTTCAAATGTAAAAACCCCAAATTTTGATAGGTTAGCTGAAATGGGCGTAACCTTTACAAATGCACATGTTCAAGCGCCACTTTGTGGCCCTTCTAGAGCGTCCATCATGACGGGGTTGCGACCCTCTAATACTGGAATTTATGGAATGGTTCATGATAATGAAATAAGAAGGCAAGGAAACCCTGCCACTAAAGACATTACCTTTTTACCCGAATATTTTAACAATAACGGTTACCATACCATGGGGATTGGCAAGTTATTTCATAATCATGCACCAGATAGTGTGTTTCATGAATCTGGTGGACGTGTAAAAGGGTTTGGACCATTACCTAAAAAACGCTTTGTATGGGATGGCTACGGAAAGGGAATTAAAGGTGTACATGGTAGAACGAGTACAGACTGGGGTGCATTTCCAGAAAATGATACCTTAATGCCAGACCACGCTTCGGCAAATTGGGCCATTGAGCGTTTACAACGCGATTATGACCAACCATTCTTTTTGGGGGTTGGATTTTTAAGGGTACATGTACCTTTATATGTACCTCAAAAGTGGTTCGATTTATATCCTTTAGAAGACATTGAAACACCACCTTATAGAGCAGATGATTTAGTAGATATTCCAGATGTTGGTTTACAGATTAACGATTTACCTATGATGCCTTCTACAAAATGGGCGATTGAAAGTGGTGAGTGGAAAAAAATTGTACAAGCCTATTTGGCCTGTATTAGTTTTGTTGATAATGAGTTGGGGCGTATTTTAGATGCCTTAGAAAATAGCAAATATGCCGATAATACTATTATTGTCTTGTTGTCTGACCACGGCTATCGTTTAGGTGAAAAAGAAACCTTTGCTAAACATGGGCTTTGGGAAACTGCTACAAAAGCGCCATTAATGTTTGTAGGACCAGATTTACCAAAAGGTAAAAAGATTGACGCTCCTGTGGAATTTTTATCCATTTACCCAACATTATTAGAATTAAGTGGTCTTCCTACTTATAGTAGAAATGAAGGTAAAAGTTTAGTGTCTATGATGACCAACAATGAAGGTGTTGAGGAATCGTATGCATTAACTACCTATGGCATGAATAATCATGCCGTCAGAACCAATCAGTTTAGGTATATTCAATATGAAGATGGTACTCAAGAATTGTATGACCATGCTAATGACCCTAACGAGTGGAATAATATTGCAAGTAATGCGGAATATAAAGACAAAATGGAGGAGTTAAAAAAATTATTACCAACCAGAAATGTAAAGTGGGATGAAAAATCACAATATACGTTTCAACCTTATTTTGTAGAGCAGAAGGCAAGAACTAGTTTAGAATAAAAAGATATAGTCTATCGGTCGTAAAGATAAAAATCAAACCATGTTTAAAATAATTAATTATACTTTCATTTGTTTTCTTGTATTGGTGTCTTGTAAAAATGCACAAGAGAAAACCTTAGTAAAGCAAGAAACAAAACCCAAAAATATTTTGTTTATCGCCGTTGACGATTTGCGCCCAGAATTGAATTTTTATGGTGCCAATCATATAAAATCACCTAACCTTGATAAACTAGCTAGTGAAAGTTTGGTGTTTAATCGAGCCTACTGTAACGTGCCAGTTTGTGGTGCTTCAAGAGCAAGTTTGCTTACAGGTGCTAGACCAACGCGTCATCGCTTTATTGATGCTAAAACGGAAAAAGACCATGATTACCCAGAGGCTGTATCATTGCCCATGCTTTTAAAACAGAATGGATATAAAACAATATCAACTGGTAAAATATACCATGGCGGTAAAGACGATAATGCTGCTTGGGATTCGAGATGGTTTCCTAAAGGAAATGTTAGAGATTATCAATTAACTGAAAGTTCAGAGCAAGCAATAGCAACAGGTTATGGACCTCCTTTTGAAAATATAGCTGTTGAAGACGGTGCTTATTTTGACGGTAAAATTGCTAAAAAAGGGATAGAAGACTTGCGAAAACTAAAAGAAGGGAATCAACCATTTTTTTTGGCACTTGGTTTTATGAAACCACATTTACCATTCAATGCACCCAAAAAGTATTGGGATTTGTACGATAGAAGTACTATTGAGCTTCCTGAAAGCTACGTGCAACCAAAAACGACACCTAAAGAGGCCTTTCATAAATTTGGGGAATTACGTAAATATAGTAATATCCCTAAAAATGGTGATGTGCCAGAAGATATGGCTAAAGAAATGATTCATGGCTATTATGCCTGTGTTAGCTATGTGGATGCACAAATTGGTTTGGTTTTGGAGGAGTTAAAGCGTTTAGAGTTAGAAGACGAAACCATCGTAATTTTATGGGGTGACCATGGTTGGAATTTAGGTGACCATAAATTATGGTGTAAACACGTCACTTTTGCAACCGCTTTAAGAACACCACTTATCATAAAAGTTCCAGGTAAAACAAGTGGGCAAAAAACGGATGCCATAACCGAATACATAGATATTTATCCAAGTTTAGCGGAGTTAGTTGGTTTGGATAGTCCTAAAACCGTTGAAGGACAAAGTTTTGTGCCAATTATAAATGGAGAAATACCAGAAAAGGATTGGGGAGTTTCTAAATTTAGGGATATGGTTACCTTAATAAAAGGCGATTTGTTTTATACGGAATGGGTTAAAGATGATGGGATAGCTTATGCGCGTATGTTATTCGATCATAAAACAGATCCTTTAGAATTAGATAATTTAGCTGAAAAGCCAGAATACCAAGACACTGTAAATCAACTTGCTGTGGAGCTTAGAGAAAAATGGGGTAAAGATTTCTTAAGTAAATAGTATTTATGAAGTGGAATGTATTCTTATTGGTGTTTTTAGTCCTTGTAGTTTCTTGCAAAACAAACAAGCCTCTTAACAAAAAGAACAGCGATACTCAAGATGATTGGAAATTAGCTTTTCAGGATGATTGTACCGAAGACTGGACAAAACAATGGACTTTAGATGGTTTAATTGCTACGGTTGAAAATACTCAAGAAGGCATGCATTTTAACGCAGGTCCTGAAGCCGGAAATGATGAACATCATGCTGTTTTATGGACAAAAGATTCCTATAGTGGAGATGTAAAAATTGAGTTTGATTACATAAAAACCGATGACGCCAATAAGTATGTAAATATTCTATACATTCAAGCAACTGGAGATGAAGAGGGTGTTTACGAGAAAGATATTGCTAATTGGAAGCGCTTACGAGAGGTTCCTAAAATGAGAATGTATTTCGAGAATATGAACACGTTTCATATTAGTTTTTCAGCTTTTGGTAATGATGGTGCTGGCTTACACTATGTGCGCGCACGACGTTATCCCAAACCAAAGGACAAACCCTTTAATAGTATTGTAGTTGAGCCATCGTACGATATGCAAGGTTTATTTGAAAAAGGAAAAATCTATCATATAACGGCCATCAAAACTTCAGAAAAGCTCAGTTTTAAAATGGAGCATCAAAATGAAACACAATATTTTGGATGGGATATTACCAAAGTAGCTCCAATTTCAGAGGGAAGAATAGGGTTACGACACATGTACACACGTACAGCTATTTATAAAAACTTCAAAATTTATACGAAGTAGTGGAATGGAATAATATCTTTTTAAAACAAATGAAGTATTAAGAAAAACTAGGCAAAAATGAGAAGCGTTTTAGGTTTATTACTTATTAGTGTTTTGTTATTGGGTTGTAAACAATCGAAGCAAACAAAACAAATTTCGAATTTAGAATCTGAAGCATTAGAGGAAAATCAACCTATAGTAGTGCAGTTTATTATTGATGGTTTAATGAAAGATGCCGCGGAAACAGCTATTGCCGCCGGTGCTGAGCATCTGAAATATTTTTCCGAAAATGGAGTCGTTGTAGAAGATGCTTATTCTAACAGTCCTATGGGGCGTGTAAAATTACCAGATGGCACTGAACCTTGGGGAGGTGCATCGCCACCAAATATTGGGATGCATACGGGAACGCATGTTTTTGAAAACCAAGATTTAGACGATATTTTTCTTTCTGCAAGACAAAACGGTATTAAATCAGTGTATGTTGGTGGTCATACTTTGTATGACGTTTTTAAAACACCAGATGTGTATTACGCTGAAATTATGCCAGATGAAAAAGTGGTAGCGTTGGGCATAAAACATATAAAGGAAGATGGTGCAAGATTGGTAAGGTTGCATTTACAGGAAATTAGAAGCTACTGGAAAGGTCCACAAGATAAAGCCAACCCAGATTCAGCATATATTAAAGCCATTTTAAATGCGGATGCACAATTAGGGAAATTGATAAATTTCTTAAAGGAGGAAAATTTATGGAAAAACACATTTTTTATTATTTCTGCAGACCATGGTATGGGTACATTAACTAAAAGTAATCATCTGCCAGAACAATTATCTTCATGGCAGATTTACATGAATTTTTATGGTCCAGGTGTTAAAAAAGGAACGACTATTCCTTATGCCGAATCTCCAGACGTAGCTATAATGACTAATTATTTTATGGGCTTGCCAAACCTAAAAGGTTACACTTCAAAAGTAAGTACTTTAAAACAATTGGGTACAACAGGAACTTTTCTTAAAAATATTCTAGAGGGAAATCCTAATGATATTTCACATCCCCAATGGATTAAAAGTTATCTAGATGATAATGCTGGGTCTCCAGCTAATGATTATTTACATTACAGAGAGGCGATGTTGAAGTTTATAAATAATTAATTGCAACAAATAAGAAAACTCTTGATTGAGTTGTTAAAGACTTGTAAAATGAATAAATCCATTTTTTTTAAAATAGTTTTAGTTTCATGTATTGGTTTTTTACTTAATTGTGACTCTGATAGTGAAAATAAAATAAATCCATCTCATAAATCAACTCAAGATTTATTCTCAGGTTTTCAAAATCCACCTGCCGAAGCAAGACCATTTGTACGTTGGTGGTGGAATGGCAATAAAATAAAAAAAGAGGAACTAGACAGGCAGCTAGAATCTTTAAAAAATGTGGGGTTTGGTGGTGTTGAAATAAATCCCATTGCTATGCCAGATGCGACGCCAACAGATGAAAAATCTTTGGTTTGGATGAGTGATGAGTGGGTAGACCTTGTAGTGCATGCCTGTAAAAAAACACAAGACTTAGGTATGATTACCGATATGATTGCAGGAACGGGTTGGCCTTTTGGTGGTGAATTTTTAAATGAAGATGAAACTTGCCAACGCATAGTTACAGATAATATATGGTACAAGGCAGGTGATGTTATTGAGATAAGTGAACAGTATTTAATTAATTATTACAAGAATAAATTTAAAAATAGCCGTGACGAGAAACGCAACAGCGAACGCACCATATGGAGCCTATCAGGTGTTTCATTGATCCCTTCTAATTGTATTTCCATAGATCAAATAATTGACCTTGTCGAACACCAGGATGACTCAGGTAGTATTTTATATACCATAAAAGGAGAAGGGAAATATATGCTGTCCTATCAATTATTACAACAAGATTTTAGGGATGTTACTTTGGGAGCGCCAGGAGGTGCTGGTCCTGTTATAGATCATTACAAAAAGGAAATGACTTTGGCCTATTTAAATAGGATGAAAAAAATTTCAGAGCGTTCGGGGATGCCTTTAAATCAATTAATTCGAGCTTTGTTTTGCGATAGTATAGAGGTCTCTGGTGCCAATTGGAGTGATGGGTTTTCAGAATTGTTTTTCAAAACATATGGCTATAAACTTGACCCTTGGATGGCTTTTGTGTTTTACCAAGGTCATCAAGATTATTCGAAAAGTAACTATACCAATAATTTTTCGGAAGAATTCAAAAGTCAAATTAAGCGTGTGCGTTTTGATTATAATAACATGTTAGTGGAAACGTTTTTGAAGAATTTTACCAAGACGTATAAAGCGTTCTGTGAAGAAAATGGCATTTTATGTCGCTACCAAGCCTACGGAACCCCGTTTTTAATGGGAATGATGGATGGTTATATGATACCCGATATTCCTGAAAGTAATAACTGGATTTATTCGGCTAAAATGAAAGATTCGCTCTGGCAATGGAGTCAGTCTCATGGCTATATGATATGGAATTTATACGCTTCATCAGGAGCGCATCTAACGGGTAAAAAAATAACCAGTTGCGAAACTATGACCAATACCAATGGTGTTTTTAGAACCACGTTGGAGGAGATTAAACAGCATGACGACATGAATTTCATAACCGGTATCAATCACTCGGTTTTACATGGGTATAATTATTCTCCAAAGGATGCGCCTTTTCCTGGTTGGATTCGCTACGGTGCTTATTTTAGTGAGCAAAACCCATGGTGGAAACATTTATGTAGTTGGGTAGATTATAATGCGCGATTGTCTTATGTGTTTCAAAACTCAAAAGCTGAAAAATCTATTGCCATCTTAGGGCCAACTTCCGATTTGTGGGGCGATAAAGGTTTGGCAAGAGAGCCGTTTCATTTAGAACCAGAGTATTTGTATAAGTTATGGGAACCTATAAGTCAGTTAGGGTATTCATGCGATTATATTAATCAAAATGTATTGGTTAATTCGGAGTTAAACGATGGCGTTTTAACCTATGGAGATATGAATTTTAAACTGCTGGTGTTAGCCAACTTGGAATCAGTAGATATTAAAGTAGCTAAAAAATTAAAAGATTTTGTGGCTTCTGGTGGAAAGATTGTCGTTATTGATGGGTTACCTGATAAGTCTTTAGGATATGGTGATTATCAGGCTAACGATGCCCTTATTTCACGAATTATGACTGATATTCAAAGTAATTATACGTCATCAATTATTAGCGTTAACTCACCAAATTCGATTGAGAAATTATTCTCATGGACGGAAGAAGTTTTAAAGAAATCTCAACTCTCACCAGATGTTGAAATTAGTAATCCTAGTAAAAATGTATTTCAAATTCATCAAAACACTTCAAAAGAAATTATTTATTTCTTTACCAATATCAATCGTTACGAGACTTCTAGTTTTAAGGCGAAATTCCCGTTTCAAAATAAATATCCATACCTCTGGAATCCTGAAAATGGTGAGCGTAAGCCTTATTATTTTGAAACATCTTCAAATGAATTAGACATCAGTTTAGAGCCACTTCAATCTTTATTGTTAGTATTTGAAGATGAAAAACCAGATATTACAGCTGAGGATAAGAAAACCAGGTTGGTGTTTTCAAAAGAAATACAAACGAATTGGGAGGTAGTAGGGAATAGAGTTGATGGAGAAAGTTTTACATGGAATATGACTGCTTTACAGGATTTTGGTGCATCAAAAGATAAAACACAAAATACGTTTGCAGGAACTCTAATCTATAAAACGAAAATTACTGTTCAAGACGCTATTACACATTTAGATTTAGGCAATGTGAATGAAGGCATTGCAGAACTCTATATAAACGGTGAAAAAGTTGGTAAACATTGGTACGGAAGTGCCATATATCCTGTGTCCGATTTTCTAAAAGAAGGCGAAAACGCTATTGAAATTCACTATACCACTGTTTTGGCAAATTATTGCCTATCTTTAGATATTCCCGCTATTAATAGATGGACGATTAGATACAAAGATGAGCCTTTAACTTCAGTCGGCTTGGAGGGACCAATTAAACTGATGACATATGAGTAATAGAAATCATAAAATAATACAACGCATGAAACAATTAGAACAATTAAGACTAACAGCTTGCTATGTATTATTGGTATTGATTTTAATAACTCAGTTTAAGGTATGGTCTCAAACCCAAGAACGCCCATTTATATTGGTAAAAGCTTCTGAACGTCAAAAAATTCTCGATAAAATAGAAAAACAAGATTGGGCAAACGAGATATATACCAACTTGCAAAAGGAAACCGATAAGCAAGTTGAGGTTTTCTATGACAATCCTGAGGCATTCGTTAAACAATTGCCGTTTGATTGGTCTAAAAGACAACAAAATCAATTTCCTCCATTTTTAAAAACAACACATATAGCTAATGGCGTTCAAGAAAACCTAGATAATGCCACCGATGAAGAATGGCAATCCGCAGAACTTTTAATTGAAAATTTACAAGTGGCTTTAAACTGCGGTATTATGTATTACTTAACCGAGGATGAAAAATATGCCTATGTAGCGAGTAGTATTTTGTACTCTTTTATAAAATCTGTGCAACAATCAGAAGTTTCACAATGGACAGGAAGAGGGGGTTGGTTGTTTCCTTATGATGGGTTCCGGGAAGTCCAGGTAATAGGTTACAAGTTACCATTGATATATGATTTCATACATACATATCTCAAAAATGAAGGTACATCTTTTGATATCATTGAAAACAGAAAAGTAAGCTTTCCTTTTAACGAGGCTCAAAAGGTATTTAAAACATATGCAAATATTACAGTTAATTACGGACAAACAGGCTCTAATCATTGTGTTTTAGAAGCTCCTAATTTAGTTTACAATGCTTTGGCTATGGATAATGAATCCGAGCGTGAAAAATGGTTGTCTTATTTTTTATCAGAAAGTACAGAGAATCAAGATGCGTTGCCAATTATGTACAAAAATTATAAAAAAGAAGGTGATATTTGGCCAGAAACCTCTCAATATTTAAATCATTCTACATCTCTTTTGGCGGAATTAATGCTGGTTGTAAACAGATATGATTCATCATTAAAGTTAGGGGAGAAGTATCCAAATGTTTTACATGCTTTACCTAGGTTGGATTATTTTGTATATCCCAATAACGAGATTGTGCGTTGGGGAGATGGTCACAGACGTGCTCACGCACCTTATGAGGCTTATGATAATGCCTATGTGTTAGCACAAATGGATGGTCTAACTGAATTACAAAATAAATTTGCGCCGCTTATTAGTAGAGCTATAAGTAAAGGCAAGTATAAACGAAAAAGTATGGAGGCTTTATTTTGGTATGATAATGATTTTAAAGATGCACCGGCCACTATTGAATTGCCCAGAACTGATAAAGTATATCATGCAGGTATTATCATACAACGTAATTTAAGTAGTACCAATAGCCCTAAAGATGGTTTAATGTGTTTTGTAGGAGGGGCTCACATGGTACATGGGCATGCTGAAGGAATGAATATAGAATTGTATGGAGAAGGACAAGTGTTGGGTGTAGACCACGGAAGAAAAAAGTATGGACAAGATTTACACGAAAATTATTCCAGGATTTTTGCAGCTCATAATACGGTTATCGTTAATGGGAGTTCCCAAGGCGAAGGTGGCTGGGTTAATTTAGGAATTAATAAAGTTAAGTCTATCGCCATGGAACCAGAAGTGGGAAGGGAAGCTATTTCTCCATATCATTCATTTACTTTAACAAGTTTTGAAGACGATAAAGGTAATAAGGCGGAAGCAACACAAGAGCGTACCTTGGCTTTAATTAGAACGTCGCCAACATCAGGCTATTATGTAGATGTATTTCGTTCAAAATCTAGACTTCCAAATGAATATCATGACTACTTGTATCACAACATTGGAGATGAACTCACTTTCGAAAATAAGGATTTAGACCTTAAAAATACACCAAACAGATATATGTCAAATGCCAATGAACCATGGAAGCGAAATAAACTTTACAGGCATCCGGGTTGGCATTTCTTTGAAGACATAAAAACTTCAAAAACATATGATAATGATGTAAAAGGGACATTTCATACCAAAAAGTTGAAGCAAGGTGCTGTTTTTATGCAATTACATATTCCCGGTTTTGAAAACAGAACCTATACAAAAGTAAAAGCACCAACAACTTTCGAGTCTCCTGAGCCTTATGATAGTTTGCCAACACCAACCTTAGTCATTAGAAAAGAAGGCGAGGCATGGAAGAATCCGTTTGTAGTGGTTTTTGAGCCTTATAATGAAATGGAAGTTCCATCGATTCAGTCAGTTACTAAAATTGAGCAGGATAGATTGTATAAAGGCTTAAAAGTTATCAGTAAAACTCCCTCTGAAACTTTGATACAATATATCATTACACAATCTAAAAATCAAGTGTTTAAAAGTGACACGTTTGATATTTATTTTGAAGGCACTTTTGCAATAATCACTTTAGATGAAAATGAAACCTTAAAGAGTATTTATATTGGGGACGGTAAAGCCTTAAATTATAAAAATGAAACTATCCAAACAGAATCAGATAATACGTATTATAAAGAATTTAACAATGAATAAAGCACTATTTATTAGCGTAATTTTTTTCTTAGGACTTTTTTTTCACGGGTGTAAAACAAAAGAAACAAAAAGTAAGACACTGATGTTTGTTGGAAGCTTTACAGATAAAAAGGCAGGTGAAGGTATTCACGTATATGAATTCAATAATGAAACAGGTGAAGCACAATTAGAATTCACTTTAGATAGTGTAATCAACACGTCTTTCTTAAAATTATCTCCAGATGGAAAGTATTTGTATGCTGTTGCAGAAAGTCAAATGCCCTATCATGGAAAAATAGCTTCTTTTAAAATAGACCCAGAGAATTCAAAAATTCATTTTATTAATGAGCAAGACTGTGGTGGCTTGAATCCGGCACATTTAGAAATTGATAAAACAGGTAAATATTTAGTGAACTCAAATTATTCTGATGGAAGTTTAAGTTTGTTTGAAACTAATATTGATGGTAGTTTAGAGCCTTATTCTCAAGTTCTAAAATTTAAGGATAGTAGTATAATTAAAAGTAGACAGGAATCATCACACATGCATTCGGCTAATTTTTCTCCTGAAAGTAACTATGTTTTTGCTCAAGATTTGGGAGCGGATAAAATTCGAAGATTTGAATTTTTTAAAAGTAAAGACTCGGTAGCTCTTTTGAACCAAATAGAAATAAAAACAAAATTAGGGAGTGGTCCCAGGCATTTCGCATTTCACCCGAATGGCAAGTTTGGTTATTGTGTTGCAGAATTAAGCGGGGATATTATTGCTTTTAATTATCAAAATGGGGCGTTAGATTATATAGCTGACTATCCTTCCTATGAACAAAAATTAGACATTTATAGGACTGCTGATATCCACATTTCACCTGACGGCAAGTTTTTGTATGCCTCAAACAGAGGGCCAGAAGAAGACAGTATATCCTTTTTTTTAATTAATGAAGATGGTTCACTAGTATTGGTTGGACATGAACCAACTTATGGAAAACATCCAAGAAATTTTGGGTTAAGTCCATCTGGAGATTTTTTATTAGTGGCAAATCAATTTTCAAATAATGTAGTTGTATTTAGAAGAAATATTGAGACTGGTAAATTAATCAAGTTACCGTATGAAATTCCTGTTGGGAGTCCTTCTAGTATCCAAATGTATCATTACAGTCTATAGTATAATTATAGAATTCATCTAATTTATACCAATGTAAGAAATCTAAAAAACTCTTATTGAGTATTGATTCCAAAAAAAGACAGGATGTTATAATGAATCTCTTTCAATAAAGTTAAAAGGTACTTTTATAGTGCCTCTTGATTTATTACGTATCATATTGGCTGCTGTTTCACCCATTATTTTGAAATCAGTAGACATTACGGTAATTCCTAACAATTCTTTTAGAGGGGTGTCATTATATGAAATGATTCCAATTTCAGAGCCCAGTTTAAACTCATCTTCACGCACTTGCTTTAATAAGTTAACCAGATCAGATTCTTCTATGGTAATGAATAAATCACCTTTTTTTAGAATCATGTCATCGTAAATTTTATCAAGAATTTCAAAATCTAATTTGTATTCAACACAAAATTTTCTAAACCCATGTAAGATTCTTCTTGGATAAGGATAAACAGATTGCTCAGGATATACTAGAATAATCTTTTCATAGGTTTTAATTTTATCTAGTCCCTTTTTTAAAGCAAAATAAATATCGTTTTCAAAATCTTGGAATATTTCAGTTTGAACACTTTTAAGTTCTGGTTTTACATTGTCTAATATTATTAGTTTTTCAGTGGGTATTTCTTCTAAAGCTTTAATAACTTTTTGAGTAAGTGTAACATGTTTTAAATCCTCTGTTTTAAAATGAGGCATTATAATGTAGTAGTCATAAGCCGCTTTATTTTTATCCAAAAGATTTAGAAAAAGGGTTTCATCACAGTGATATACCTGTAAGTCTACATGAGCGTTAGCACCAATGGTATCAATAAAATGATTGTATATTCTTAGTTTATAGTTACTTAATTTATTAATTAGAAAAAATATATTAACCTTAGAGATTAATTTAGTTCTGGATATGTAAAAACCTTTTCCTCTAATGGATGTAATAATGTTTCGGTCTTTAAGAATACTGTATGCTTTTTCAACGGTATCTCTAGAAAGATAAAACTCTTCACTAAACATATTAATTGAAGGGATTTTTTCATCCATTTTTAGATTACCTATTGATATGTTGTGAATTATAGAATCAATAATCTGTTGATATTTAGGTACCCTAGAGTTTTCGTCAATTTTTATGAATTTCATCATTTCCATCATACATTCATTAAGTGAAATTATTTAGTCGCAAATTTACAGTTTTAAGATAATTAAAATCAATTAAAAAGCAACAAATAGTTTGTGTTTATTGTGCAAAATAACTTGCTTAAATGTGAGGCATAGTAGTGCAAAAATTATTCAACTGATGGGAGTAAGTTTAGAGATGAAATTTAGAATTGTAATTTTAGTGTTTGTCTTAATAAAAACGAACCTGTTAAAAGAACTAGAATCTTGAAGGTTATTAAGGTAGTTAGAATTGATGTATTTGGAGTTTAATTGTAGCTCATATTTTGTAATAATTTTAAAAACTTACAAAGCAATATGGTTTTATTAGAGGTGTTTATATTATTGTTTTTCAGTTTTTTAAGTTTGAAACTACTTGCTTTTATTGTTAATATCATTTAAATATTAAAATTGCGGTATAGTACAGGATACAAAAGTTTGTAACGTGCTATACTTTTGAAACAATAATTATTATAAGAGAAAAATGGAAAATACTACAAAAACTTTTAAATACGTTGATTACTTATGGGATCAGGAAAAGGCTGAATCGTTAAATGATAACCAAGTTGAATTATTTCTGTATCGCTCTAATATTTTAGGAGCAGATTTAAGAATAACCAATTATGGTGGAGGTAACACGAGTTGTAAAACGATAGAAACTGATCCATTAACGAATGAAGAAGTTGAAGTTATGTGGGTTAAAGGATCTGGCGGTGACATAGGGACATTAACAAGGTCTGGCATTGCTGGATTGTATACAAAGAGATTGAGAGATTTAAAAAACGTATATCAAGGATTACATGATGAAGATAGAATGGTTGGTCTATTCAATCATTGTATTTATGATTTAGATAGTAAGGCACCTTCTATTGATACACCTTTACACGGTTTGTTACCATTTGCTCATATAGATCATTTACATCCAGATGCTTTAATTGCTGTGGCAGCTGCTCAAGATAGTGAAAAAGTAACCAAAGAAATTTGGGGAGATACCATGGGCTGGGTACCTTGGCAACGTCCTGGTTTCGATTTAGGATTACAGCTAGAAAAATGCTTGGCTGAGAATCCTGGAATAAGAGGTATAGTGTTAGGAAGTCATGGTTTATTTACTTGGGGAGATACATCTTACGAGTGTTATATGAATAGTTTAGAAGTTATTGAAATGGCTTCTGAATATATTGATAAAAAAATTAAAGAAAAAGGAAGCGTATTTGGAGGACAAAAAGTAGAAAGTCTTCCTAAAGAAGAAAGATTAGAAAAAGCAGCACAGTTAATGCCGCTTTTAAGAGGTCTTTGTTCTTCTGAAAATAGAATGATCGGTCATTTTTCTGATACCGATGTGGTAATGGAATATATTAATAGCAATGATCTGGAACGTTTGGCTCCAATGGGAACCTCTTGTCCAGATCATTTTTTAAGAACTAAAATCCAGCCTTTAGTATTGGATTTAGATAAAACTGAGGACCTTTCAGACTCAGATGCTGTTTTAAAGAAATTAGAGCCTGCATTTGAAGCATACCGTCAGGAATATGCAAATTATTACAATACTTGTAAAAGAGACAATAGTCCTGCAATGCGTGATGCTAATCCGGTAATCATTATATATCCAGGAGTTGGGATGTTCAGTTTTGCTAAAAACAAACAAACTACTCGTGTGGCAAGTGAGTTTTACATAAACGCTATTAATGTCATGAGAGGTGCTGAAGCTATTAGTGCCTACACATCATTACCAAGACAAGAAGCTTTTGATATTGAGTACTGGTTACTAGAAGAAGCGAAGTTACAACGTATGCCTAAAGAACAACCATTATCTAGAAAAGTAGCTCTGGTAACTGGAGCTGGTGGTGGTATAGGTAAAGCAATTGCCGATAAATTAGCTGCTGAAGGTGCTAATGTTGTGCTTACTGACATAGCAGAAGATAGGTTAATTGAAGCCAATGCAACCTACAAAAGAGATGTGTCTACTTATGCGGTTTGTGACGTAACAAAAACAGAGTCTATTGAAGAGGCTTATAAAAAGGCGTGTATAGAGTTTGGGGGTGTAGATATAGTTGTGCATAGTGCTGGTTTAGCTATCTCTAAGCCACTAGAAGATACTACAGATAAAGATTGGAATATATTACAAAATATATTAGTTAAAGGACAGTTTGATTTAGCTAAGCAGTTTGCAGCTATTGCCAGAAAGCAAGGTATTGGAGGAGATTTCATTTCAATAGCAAGTAAAAATGGTTTAGTAGCAGGTCCTAATAACGTTGCCTATGGTACTGCAAAAGCAGCACAACAACATATGGTACGTTTATTAGCAGCTGAATTAGCCAAAGATAAAGTAAGAGTTAATACCGTAAACCCAGATGGTGTAATTGTAGGAAGTAAAATTTGGGAAGGTGCTTGGGCTGAAGGAAGAGCCAAAGCAAATGGTATTACCGTTGAAGAGTTGCCAGCATTTTATGCAAAAAGAAATCTATTGCATGAAATCATTACACCAGATGATATTGCAAATGGAGTATTCTCTTTAGTGGGCATACTCGATAAATCTACAGGGAATATTATTAATGTAGATGGCGGTATGGCAAATGCTTTTGTGAGATAATTTAAAATTTAAATAATAGTAATTTGATTAGTTTAGTTTAGTTTGAAAAAAAACTTCCTTAAAGCAATTTTAGGGAAGTTTCTTTTCTTTTAAAAAGTAATAAGTATGAAAATACAAGAGCAACAAGTATTAGAAAGCAACAAAAGCAGCCTAAAGAGTCATAAGGAAAATTTTGATTTTTTAGCAAACAAACTTAGTAAGAACGGACATGATGTGAAAGCCATAGTTTCTAAGTTATCAGATTTTCAGGTAGCTATCCCAAGTTGGGCCTTAGGAGCTGGAGGAACACGTTTTGGTAGATTTTCATTTTATGGAGAGCCGTCTACTTTAGAGCAAAAAATTGAAGACATTGGAGTTATCCATAGTTTGACTCAAACAGCAGGAGCTGTATCCTTACATATACCCTGGGATATACCCTCTGATTATGCCGCTATTAAAGAAAAAGCAGATGCTTTAAATATTAAGTTTGATGCTGTTAATTCTAATACATTTCAAGATCAACCAGGTGCCGCCGAAACTTATAAATATGGTTCTTTAAGCAATCTAGATAAAGCCGTTAGAGAGCAAGCTATTCAGCATAATATTGATGTTATCAATATTGGTGATAAGTTAGGTTCAAAAGCATTAACAGTTTGGTTGGCAGATGGTTCTTGTTTTCCAGGACAAAATAACTTTCAAACAGCTTTTCAAAATACACAAGATAGCTTAATTGATATTTATAAGGCATTACCAGACGATTGGAAAATGCTTGTAGAGTACAAACCATACGAACCAAATTTCTATAGTACGGTAATACAAGATTGGGGAGCATCATTAATGCTAGCCAATGGTTGTGGAGACAAAGCATATACCCTTGTTGATTTAGGGCATCACTTACCAAATTCTAATATTGAACAAATTGTATCTATACTTCAGTTAAAAGGTAAATTAGGAGGTTTCCACTTTAACGATAGTAAATATGGAGATGACGATTTAACCGTTGGTAGTATTAAACCATACGCCTTATTCTTAATTTTCAATGAGTTGGTTTATGGAATGCAAAACAACCCGCAAAATCCTGATTTAGCATGGATGATCGATGCTAGCCATAATGTAAAAGATCCATTAGAAGATTTAATCCAGTCTTTAGAAGCCATTCAAGAAGCTTATGCTAAAGCTTTATTAGTAGATCAAAAAGCCCTTAAAGATGCACAATTAGCGCATGATGTTGTGAAATGTCAAGAAATATTGCAAGGAGCTTACAGAACAGACGTAAGACCATTAATAGAAAAAGCAAGACTTGATGCAGGTGGTGTTATAAACCCAATTAGTGCTTACAGAAGCTTAGATGTAAGAGGACAACTAATTAAAGAACGCGGCAAAAACACTGTAGCAACAGGCTTATAATCTGTGCGATATGAGAACAAAAGTAACAGCCGTTTTTGATATTGGAAAAACCAATAAAAAATTTTTCTTATTTGATAAAGATTTTAAAGAGGTTCATAAAGAATATACTTCATTTGATGAAACCGTAGATGAAGATGGTTTTCCAACCGAAAACTTGGGTGCTTTACAACAGTGGATTAAAGGGGTATTTGATCGGATATTAGAGGCCAGAGAGTTTAATATTAAAGCTATTAACTTTTCAACTTATGGGGCAAGTTTTGTTCACATTGATGAAAATGGCAAACCCGTAACGCCTCTATACAATTATTTAAAACCTCTTAACCAAAATATCATTGATGATTTTTTCAGTAAATACGGCCCTAAAGGAGAATTTTTAAAAACCACCGGTTGTGCAGATTTAAGTATGTTAAACTCTGGTTTACAGTTGTACTGGTTAAAACATTCGCAACCTGAGGTTTTTAAAAAAATTAAATACTCGTTACACTTACCACAGTATTTGAGTTATATTTTTACAGGACTTCCGTTAAGTGAATATACAAGTATAGGATGTCACACTGCTTTATGGGATTATGAGAAAAAGGATTACCATCCTTGGGTCTATAAAGAGGAATTAGATAAAATCCTACCTCCAATTGTTTCTACTGAAACAAGTATAAACATGAACTACAATGGAAAACGCATCAAAATTGGTGTAGGAATTCATGATAGTTCAGCAGCTCTTTTGCCTTATGTAAGAAGTATTAGAAAGAAGTTTATATTGGTATCAACTGGCACGTGGAGTATTGTTTTCAATCCTTTTACACAAAACCCAATAGCATCAGAGTCTGATGATGGAGACACGATAAATTATATGCGTATTAATGGGAAACCTGTAAAGGCAACTCGACTTTTTTTAGGAAACGAATACAAAGTTCAGGTTGCTAAGTTAGATAAACATTATGGGGTGAGTGATGACTATCATAGATCTGTAAAGTTTGATTATAATATTTATGAAGACATTACCAAAGATTTTAGACTTTGTTATAAATGGGAAGGTTTAAAAGATGAAAATGCACCAGAAACAACACAGATGCCTTATGATACTTATGAATATGCATACCATCAGTTGATGAGTGAACTTGTTTTACTACAAATTAACTGTATTGAACAAGCCATAGGTCATGATGATATTTCAAGAATTTATGTTGATGGTGGTTTTAGTAATAATGATGTTTATATCAAATTACTAACACATAATTTCAGAAGTAAAAAATTAAGTACCACAGATGCTTCTTTGGGATCTGCATTGGGTGCCGCAATTTCAATTTCTGATACAAAATTAAATTCTAAATTTTTAAAGAAAAATTATGCTTTAAAAAAGCATGTACCTTTTATAATTGTAGGGTAAATAAACAAATTCAAAAAAACAAATACAATGTCAAAAAACATAAAACTAGTTCACCCTAGAGATCAGATTACTGAAGTCATTAGCAGAATCTATAAACGTGGTATGACAACCACCTCGGGTGGAAATATTTCAATTATTGATGATAATGGGGACATATGGGTAACACCATCAGCCATTGATAAAGGGTCTTTAAGGGCTTCAGATATTATTTGTGTTAAAAAGGATGGAACGGTAATAGGGAAGCATAAGCCTTCATCAGAATTTCCATTTCACAAGGCCATTTATGAGGCAAGACCAGACATCAAGTCGGTTATTCACGCACACCCGCCTGCATTGGTTTCTTTCAGTATAGTTCGTCAAATACCTAATACAAACATTATTTCACAGGCTAAACATATTTGCGGACCTATTGGTTACGCTAATTATAGATTACCAGGTAGTGAAGATTTGGGAGATGTTATTGCAGATGAGTTTAAAAAAGGTTTTAAAGCCATCATCATGGAAAATCATGGGACTGTATTAGGAGGAAGTGATTTAACTGATGCTTTTGAGCGTTTTGAGGCTTTAGAATTCTGTGCTAGAACTATAGTGTATGGTTCTCAAATTGGAACACCAAATTACTTAACTGATGATCAGATTGATGAATTTGAGGCACAAGCCACAGGAGTGCTTCCAGAAATGCATAAAACAGAATATCCTTCTGATGAAGTTGAAAAACGTTTAGAGATTTGTAAAATAGTTAAGCGTTCTTGTGAGCAAGGTTTAATGATTAGTTCTTACGGTACCGTTTCTATGCGCTGGAAGGATAATGATTTCTTAATTACTCCAACGAATGTTAACAGATGGGACATAGATTTAGATGATATTGTTCAAATAAGGGGAGGTCACAGAGAAGCTGGTAAGATTCCTAGTAGAGCTACATGGATACATCAAGAGATATACAATAGAAACCCCAATGTAAACTCAATAATCATGACACAATCTCCATATTTGATGGCTTTTGGTGTTACTAATAGCTACTTAAATGTGCGAACCATCCCAGAGAGTTGGATCTTTTTACAGGATATTAATGCAGTAAAGTATGGCGCTCATTTCAGAAAAAATAACAATTCTGAAATAGTTGATAATTGTCCTACGGCTTTAATTATTGAAAATGATTCGGTTATAATTACCGGAGACAAATTACTTCAGACGTTTGATTATTTAGAAGTTGCTGAATTTAGTGCTAAGTCTATTGTTTTAGGAAATTCTTTAGGAGAAATGGTGCCAATCAATGATGAACAAGTAGAAGATTTAAGAGTGAAATTTTTATCTTAAGAAGATAATAAATACATATCAAAATGAAACATTATAAGCAATACATTAATGGACAATTTGTAGAATCTAAAGCTACATCTGTCATTGAAATTTTAAATCCTTGTACCGAAGAAGTATTGAGTACAATTTCTACAGGAACAGTAGAAGATGCCAATAATGCCTTAGAAGCAGCAAAAGCAGCACAACCAGCTTGGGCAGCCTTACCTGCGATTCAACGTGCTGCATTTTTACATAAAATGGCAGATGTTATTAGAGAAAATCGTGTTTTTTTAGCAGAAACACTGTCTAAAGAACAAGCTAAAGTAATTGGTTTGGCTCAGATAGAAATTGATGTAACTGCCGATTATTTTGATTATAACGCAGGTTGGGCAAGACGAATTGAAGGTGAAATTATTCAAAGTGATAGAGAAAAAGAACATATTTATTTACACAAAGTGCCAATAGGCGTAGCGGTAGGTATTTGTCCTTGGAACTTCCCGTTTTTTGTAATGGCTCGTAAAGTAGCAGCATCTTTAATTACTGGTAACACCTGTGTGATAAAGCCAAGTTCTGAGGCTCCAAATACCATTATGGAGTTTGCTGATTTTATTCAAAAGATTAATTTACCAGCAGGTGTTTTAAATTTTGTTTGTGGTAATGGAAGAACTGTTGGAAATGCACTATCTGCGAGTCCAATTACAGGCATTATTAGTTTAACAGGGAGTGTTGGGGCAGGACAAAAAGTGATTAGTGCTGCAGCTGAAAATATAACTAAAGTGTCTTTAGAATTAGGAGGTAAAGCACCAGCTATTGTATGTGCAGATGCTAATTTAGATTTGGCAATTAATGCAGTGGTGTCATCTAGAGTAATTTTTAGTGGTCAAGTTTGTAATTGTGCCGAGAGAGTTTATGTAGAAGACGGTATTTATGATGAGTTTGTAGATAGGCTTACTAAAAAGATGAGCGAAGTTACTATTGAAGATGCTCTAACTGGGGTAAATGCAGATATGAGTAGTTTGGTTTCTAAAGATCAATTAGACAAGATTACCGAAATGGTTGAATTTGCCAAAAAAGAAGGTGCTGAAGTACTTTTAGGAGGAAAAAGACCAGAACGATTTGATAGAGGTTATTTCTATGAACCAACACTTTTAACCAATTGTAGACAAGATAGCCAGATTGTACAGGAGGAAGTTTTTGGGCCAGTGTTACCAGTATTAAAATTTAATACATTAGAAGAGGCTATTGCCATGTCTAACGATACGGAATTTGGTTTAACATCATCTATTTTCTCTGAAAATTACAATAAAATAATGAAGGCTATTGACGGGTTGCATTTTGGTGAAACCTATGTAAATAGAGAGCATTTTGAAGCCATTCAAGGGTTCCATGCCGGGTGGAAAAAATCTGGTGTAGGTGGCGCTGATGGTAAACATGGTATGGAAGAATACTTACATACCAAAGTGGTTTATGCTAAATATTACTAAGCTTAAATTTTGGTAGAAATAATAAAACAAAACACAGCCGAGACAATTGTTTCGGCTGTGTTTTGTTTTTATCTAGCTGTTAAGCTTACTCTTATAATAAGAAATATTTATTTTTTATTAGAAAAAGTAAGCATCCAATCTATCCAATCCATATTACTAAATACATTTTTGTTTCCTTGAGCATGATTTGCTCCAGGAAAGACAATATAGCGTACATGTTTGTTACCGGCAGCTTTCAATAAGGAAGTCATTTTTTCTACGGAAGCAACGTTTTTATGATCCTCACCACCAACCATTCCAAAAACTGGTAACCTCACTAGTTCCTGTACGTTATCATTATCTGATACACCACTAAAACCACAAGGTGCTGCTGCTGCAAACCGGTATTGAGATTGTTGTATCCAGTCCCATGTGCCTTTACCACCCATACTGTGTCCCATAACATATACACGGTTTTCGTCTATTTCAGGATATGTCTTCAGAATATAGTCAAGCATTATATTTAGTGTATTCGGATCCCAATTATCAAAAGAATTAGGTTCCAACAATATTAAATCTTTACCTGCTAATTCCACAATAGAAAGTCCTTTTACTTCTGATGAGCGCTTTAGTTGTTCTTCAAGCGTCCAAGTTTTTCCACCAGCACCATGGAGTGATATTAAAAGTGGTAATTTACTTTTTGTAGTATTTTTTGGAAAAGCCATAAAAGCTGTTTGCTTCAATTGTCCCAATCGAGGTTGTAAATCTTTAGGCCAATTTAGAAGTTTTACTTCCATGTTTTTGAACTTACTGTTTATATCATTACATATTTTTTCTATAGTTGAAATCTGTTGAAAACTACTTAATATAAAAAACGTAAAAAAGATGAAAGCTAATTTTTTCATTTTAAAAGATTCGAATTTATATAATTTTATAGAGTTGGTTTATTTTGAAAACAAATCTATTTAAATCTCTTATTAAATTAATAATACAGCTAAGCTCATAGCGCCGTGGGCACCCACTACTAAACATTGTTCAATATCTGCAGTTTTTGAAGGGCCTGATACAAATACGCCAAAATCCCTATGGCGTTCTGCTATTTGGTCATATGCCTTAAGCATGTGTAAACAGATATTTTCTTTTTTAAGAATAATTACCAAATCGTTAGTTATAAATGGTAATACACGTACAATACTATTACTCGCAGTAACCCATACAGCACCATTTTCAGAAACACCAAGTTCAGCTTCTAAAATGGCTAAGTCTATGTTCTCAAGAGTATGAGGCTCCGTGTTTTTATCTATTGTAATAGTTCCTAAAGCAGACTTTTTTGTTGTACTAACAATATTTGTCTTGTTGGAGTGAAGTACTTTAATTTCTGTGTCAATACTTTTTTTGTCAATTTCTTTAACAAAACCACCAACTACCTTAAGATTGTTTTTAAAAGTTTCTAAAAGATTGATGTCTTCTTCAAATGAAGCTTCATTAATGTCTGGCAGTTGGAGTAATTCAGGCTTATTTTGTTTTACTGATTTTAATATAGCTTCTCTACCCATTTTTTTGTCGTTTTTTATACCAATCATCAAAGTTTTGTCCTTTTACTTCTGGTAAATCTCTTGCTTTACCCCAAGCATTAAGTTTGTTATATATCATAAACCTAGGAGCATTTTTTAGCATAAATCTAGCTGTTTTTCCAGCGGCTCTATAAAGGCCTGGTTTAGATAAAACAACTCCTGCTGTTTTTAAAATAGACTTTTTAACAACGGGCTGTTTTTGTTCTTTCACAATCACTTGACGCCACTTATAAAGTTGTTCATGAATGTTAATTTTAACCGGACATACGTTAGAACAAGAACCACATAATGTAGAGGCAAATGGTAACGAACTGTGTTTTTTCAAATCTTTTCCAGGGGATAGAATAGAGCCTATGGGGCCAGGTATGGTATAATCATAACTGTGACCGCCGCTTCGTCTGTAGATAGGGCATGTGTTCATACATGCACCACATCTAATACAGTGTAGTGAAGCTCTAAAATCTTCTCTACTTAGTTGCTCTGTTCTTCCGTTATCTACTATAACAATATGCATTTCTTTACCGTCTTCTGGTTTATTGAAATGAGAAGAATATGTGGTGATTGGTTGGCCAGTGGCACTACGAGCCAAAAGTCTTAAAAAAACACCCAAATGTTTTTCTTGAGGAATAATTTTTTCAATACCCATACAGGCAATATGGGCTTTTGCTAAATGTACACCCATATCTGCATTACCTTCGTTAGTACAAACAACTACACCTCCAGTATCAGCTACTGCAAAATTAACACCAGTAATGGCAACATCGGCATTTAGGAACTTATCTCTTAAATGTTTTCTTGCTTCTCCTACTAAATATTCTGGATTACCTTGACTAGGTTTTGTTCCAAGGTGCTCTTGAAATAACTCATCCACATCTTCTTTAGTCTTGTGTATGGCAGGTAATACAATATGACTTGGTGGTTCCTGAGCCAATTGAACTATACGTTCACCTAAATCTGTATCCACAACTTCAATGCCTTTACTTTCCAAAAAGGGATTCAAATGGCATTCCTCAGTTAACATAGATTTACTTTTAACTACCTTTTTTGCGTTGTGCTTACTAAGTATATCATTAATGATGTTATTGTGCTCCTCAGCATTAGACGCCCAGTGAACATGAACGCCATTATTTTTAGCATTTGCCTCAAACTGGACTAAATATTCATCTAAATTTGATAAAACATTCGCTTTAATATTAGATCCTAGTTGCCTTAAATACTCCCATCCCTGAACATTGTGAGCAGATTTATCACGTTTTTCCCTAACGTACCATAAGGCTTTGTCATGCCAGTTTACTTTTGCTTCGTCTTTGTTAAATTCAGCTGCCTTTGTTGCGTGACTCATAACTATAAACTACAATTTAGTATTTCGGCAATATGCATTACCTTAATTGGTTGTTTGTTTCTGTTAATTATTCCTTCCAGATGCATTAAGCAAGAGTGATCTGCTCCTGTTAGAACTTCCACATCACTATTTAAGTGATCTTGAACACGATCTTTACCCATTTTAGACGAAATAGCTTCTTCAAAAACAGCAAACGTACCTCCAAAACCACAACATTCGTCTTTTCTATTGATAGACATTAATTCCAAGCCTCTTACTTGATTCAATAAATCTTCTTCGGTGGAGTAATGTTCTTCTTGCACTTCAGAGCAGGAGCCAAGCTTTAATCCTCGTAATCCATGACAGCTTTTGTGAAGACCAACTTTATGTGGAAATGAAGCTCCCAAATCTGTTTTTCCCAATATTTTTACTATAAACTCACAAAGTTCGTAGGAATTATTTCTCACCCGCTTTACTTCAGGTGTTTGTTTTAGAATGTCAAAGTGATGTTTAATATGATAAATACAACTCCCTGAGGGACCCACAATAAAATCGTATTCTTTGAAATTTTTAACAAAGAGCTTACAAATCCCTTTAGAATCTTCCTCATAACCAGAATTTCCTAGTGGTTGACCACAGCATGTTTGTCCTTGTGGATAGTCAACATCAACATCTAATTTTTCTAATAGTTCTAAAGTGGCAATACCTACTTGAGGGTACAATTGATTAATGTAGCAGGGGATGAATAATCCTACTTTTATTTTTTTCTTTTGCATTGGTTAGTTAACAAGGTAAACTTTACTATAAAATTAAAATAATACTATTCATTTGCTGTCCTGTTCTAACCTGTTTTATAGAAATAAGACTGGGTATGTTTAATTAAAAGGTTTATAAACTAAAGTAGAGTTTTAAAAATTAATCTAGACATTTATAAATAAGTGATGTAATTATAGAAATTAGTTATTTCTACAAATAGGATTTTATGACCAAGATTAAGAATAAAATAATTTACCTGATATTTATATGAAACACTCATTTTAAAATCTAATTTTTAGATTTTTTTGATGATTCTCTTACTATTAATTCAGCATCCAAAATTTGTTTATTTAAAGACTGAGTAACAACGTCTTTCTTAGAATGCTCTAAAAAAGTTAGGGCAGCTAACCTTCCAATCTCAGAACTTTGTTGATTCACACTAGATAGTGTTGGTGTAACCATACCTGTAAAAGGTTCGTCTCCAAAGCCCACTAATGCAATGTCGTTAGGGACGTCAATATGTTGTTCATTTAATACCTGTAATGCACCTAAAGCAGCATAATCTCCGGCAACATAAACTGCATCTGGACGTTTTTTTAATTTTAATAATTGTTGCATTTTAATTCTACCATCTTCAGTAGTTAAGTTGCTTTCAATAAGTAATTCGTTTTCTAGTGGGAGATGGTGCTTTCCTAAGGCGTCAATATAACCTCTAATACGGTTATTGTAAATTCTAGTATGTTTATAACCACCAATATGTGCAATTCGTTTACAGCCTTGGTTTACCAAATGCTCAACAATCATATGGCTACTTTCATAATCATTTATACCAATGTAATCAACATTCAAATCGTTTTCGCCCCGGTCAAATAAGATCAGCGGAATACCTTTAGATTTTATCTTTTCATAATAGCTTAAATCAACGGTTTCATTGGCCATAGATGCAATAATTCCATCAACTTGTGTAAACAATAAGGTATCAATATTAGCGCATTCTTTTTTATAAGATTCATTAGATTGTGTGATTATGATATTGTACCCCTTTCTATTTAAAACTTCTTCCATGTTTTGAATAACAGAAGAAAAGAAGTTACTATTGGTTCTGGGTACAATAACACCTACTAAATTGCTTTTTCCCTTCCTTAAGGCACTTGCTAGGTGGTTGGGCTGGTAATTTAAATTTTTAGCAACTTGCTTGACAGCTTTTTTTGTTTTTTCACTAATTCGGGAATCATCATGAAGCGCTTTTGATACGGCAGCAGGAGAGATATTAAGTACATTTGCAATATCTTTTATTGTTGCTTTTTTTTTATTTCCCAATTTTGTTTTATATTTGCTTAAACGTTTAAGCAAATATATTACTTTAGTAAGAAAAATCAAAACACTTAACCTATTTAAAAGCGTTTTGATTTATTTTTTGTTTTATGGTTAAACGTTTAAGCATAACTAATAAATATTTTAAATAAGAATTAAAAAATGAGTAGAGTAGTCACGTTTGGAGAAATCATGTTAAGATTATCTCCTCAAGGATTTTTAAGATTTTCGCAAGCAAACAATTTTGATGCTGTTTATGGTGGAGGAGAGTCAAATGTTGCAGTTTCATTAGCCAATTACGGCGTTGATGTTGATTTTGTTACACGTTTACCAAAGAACGATATTGGAGAATGTGCTATGATGGAAATGCGAAAAAGAGGTGTTGGTGTTGATAAGATTGTTTGGGGTGGAGACCGTTTAGGTATCTACTTTTTAGAAACCGGTGCGGTATCAAGAGGTAGTAAAGTGGTTTATGATAGAGCTAATTCTGCTATGGCAGAAATTCAATCAGGTATGGTTGATTGGGAGGAAGTTTTTAAAGGTGCAGATTGGTTTCACTGGACAGGTATTACACCAGCTATTTCTCAAAGTTCAGCAGATGTTTGTTTAGAAGCTGTGAAGGCTGCCAGTAAATTAGGGTTGACAATTTCAACAGACTTAAACTACCGTCAAAAACTTTGGAAGTACTGTGACACTGCTCATAGAGAAAAAATAATGACCGAATTAACATCTTATTGTGATATTATATTAGGGAACGAAGAAGATGCTGAAAAACATTTTGGTATCCACCCTGAAGGATTGGATGTACACAAGCATGGTCACGAAGTAAAGGCTGAGGCATTCCTATCAGTATGTGATCAAATGCTTAAAAAATTCCCTCGTGCTAAGAAGGTTATTACTACGTTGAGAGGTTCTATTTCTGCATCTCACAACACATGGGCAGGGGTGTTGTATGATGGTAAAAAAATGTATGAGACTCGTCAGTACCAAATAACAGATATTGTTGATAGAGTAGGTGGTGGTGATTCTTTTATGGGAGGATTAATCTACGGATTATTAAAATACCCTGAAGATGATCAAAATGCATTAGACTTTGCTGTAGCAGCCTCTTGTTTAAAACATACTATTAAAGGTGATGCCAATTTAGTAACAGTAGATGAAGTTGAAAAACTAATGGGTGGAGACGCTTCAGGGCGTGTAGCCAGGTAATATTTGTGTTTGTTGTTGAGCTGTTAAGAAGTCGTTTATTCGGTTTTTCAGTTTAACAACAAACACAAATTAACAATTAAACAATAAAAAATATGGCACAATTTTCAAGATTAGAAGTAGCCCAAGCCATGAAAGAAACAGGAATGATTCCTTTGTTTTTTCATAGCGATATAGAATTAAGTAAAAAAGTATTAAAAGCATGTTACGATGGTGGTGCTCGTTTAATGGAGTTTACTGCTCGTGGTGATTTTGCCCATGAGGTTTTTGGAGAATTAACTAAATATGCTATTGCAGAATTACCGGGAATGATTATGGGTGTTGGTTCTGTGACTGATGCTGGACAAGCATCCTTATATATGTCTTTGGGAGCAAACTTTGTAGTTACTCCAGTTTTAAGAGAAGACATAGCTATAGCTTGTAACCGTAAAAAAGTGTTGTGGTCTCCTGGTTGCGGAACATTAACTGAGATTACTAGAGCTGAGGAATTAGGTTGTGAAATAGTAAAATTATTCCCTGGAGATATTTATGGACCTCAGTTTGTGAAAGGGATAAAAGGACCACAACCATGGACTAGTATTATGCCAACAGGAGGGGTGTCTCCAACCGAAGATAACTTGAAAGCATGGTTTGATGCTGGTGTTACTTGCGTTGGTATGGGATCTAAATTAATTTCCAAAGATATTATTGCTAACAAAGATTACGCTAAGTTAGAGCAAGATGTAAAAGATGCTTTAGCAATTGTTAAGGCGGTCAGAAAATAATTTACATATTTATAGTTGATAAAGAGCCGCAATTTATTGCGGCTCTTTTCTTTTTATTTTAAACTTAAATTTCGTTAATTCGCATCACGTTAAAAACTAAAAAAATAGACACATGAGAATAGAGAAGATTTTAAGCATTATGCTTGTAGCTACATTAGTAGTTTCTTGTAATAAGAATGGTGCTCAAAACAAAGAGTTGAAAACAGCATCAGACTCCTTAAGTTATGCCATTGGTATGGATGTGGCCAGAAATGTTGCCTTGTCCTTTAAAGATGATAATTTTGATCATGACCTTTTTTATCAAGGTTACAGAGGTGTAGCTGATTCCTCTGATGTAAAAATAGACCCAACTTTAGTACAAGGAATCATTCAAACCTACATGCAAAAAAAGCAACAAGAGCAGTATGAAAAGCAACAAGCTGAGGCTATAAAGAAAGCCGAAGAGCAATATGCTGATGAAAAGGCTGCGGGTGAAAAATTAATGGCAGAGAATATTTCTAAAGAAGGTGTACAAACTACTGAAAGTGGATTGCAATATATAGTACTAAAAGAAGGAGAAGGGGATAAACCAACAGCAAGCGATAGAGTTAAGGTGCATTACCACGGTACTTTATTTGATGGAACTGTGTTTGATAGTTCTGTTGATAGAGGAGAGCCGACTACCTTTGGTGTTGGGCAAGTAATTAGAGGATGGACAGAAGGTTTACAGTTAATGACTGTAGGGTCTAAATACAAATTTTTTATACCTCAGGAATTGGCATACGGTCATCAACAAAGAGGTGAGCACATTAAACCTTTTACGCCGTTAGTTTTTGAAGTGGAATTAATAGAGATTGTTAAGTAATTAATCTTAGAGACAACATAAGCAAAAAGCAGGAAGTTTTCTTCCTGCTTTTTTGTTTTTATTTTTCATAGGGCAAATACCAATCAAGGTTGTAACTTTGCACAAAATGATTATATGGCACATAAAGCGGGTTTTGTAAATATCATAGGCAATCCTAATGTTGGTAAATCAACTTTGATGAATGCTTTTGTGGGTGAAAAATTGTCTATAATAACATCAAAAGCACAAACAACCAGACATCGTATTTTGGGTATTGTAAATGGCGATGATTTTCAGATATTGTTCAGTGATACACCTGGTATTATTAAACCTGCTTACGAACTGCAGGAGTCTATGATGGACTTCGTGAAATCAGCTTTTGAAGATGCTGATATTTTGGTGTATATGGTTGAAATTGGAGAAAAAGCACTTAAAGACGAAGCGTTTTTTAAAAAAATAACCAATTCTGAGATTCCTATTTTATTGCTTTTAAATAAAATTGATACCTCCGATCAGCAAAAACTTGAAGAACAGGTGCAACTTTGGAAAGAAAAAGTGCCGAACGCCGAGATTTATCCTATTTCGGCATTAGAAGGATTTCAAGTAAATGAAGTGTTCAACAGGATTATTGAGCTGCTTCCTGAGTCGCCTCCGTTTTACCCTAAAGACCAGTTAACAGATAAACCCGAACGTTTCTTTATAAATGAAAGTATCAGGGAAAAAATTCTACTTCACTACAAAAAAGAAATACCTTATGCGGTTGAAGTAGAGACTGAAGAATTTCACGAAGAAGAGAAAATTATCAGAATCCGCTCTGTGATTATGGTAGAGCGTGATACTCAAAAGGGTATTATTATAGGTCATAAGGGTAGTGCCCTAAAGCGTGTTGGTGTTGAGGCTAGAAAGGATTTGGAAAAATTCTTTGGCAAAAAAATTCATTTAGAACTTTATGTTAAGGTGAATAAAAATTGGCGTTCAAATCAAAACCAATTAAAGCGATTTGGGTATAACTAAAAATAAACTAAATTTTTAGTAGCTTTTAAAAGTTAAAACATTCTTTAATTTCTCATAACCATTACTTTACATAGTTAAAATAGATTTGTGTTATTAAAGTTTGATACTTCAACAGCGCCAAGTACAGCGGTTTTTGAGTTAGTTAGTTTAGTTGAAAAGTCTTAATGGAATTTATCATTTAAGACTTTTTCTTTTTTATGATTTAGCTTTCTTAATCTGCTGAAGCCTTTTAAAATTTTAGATTTGATGATAAATTCAATTAACCTTGTTCTAAATCGTAATTCGTAACGGTTTTTTTGAGGACCTCATTCATGAAATCATTTAATTTGTGCATGTCATTTTTACTAGACGCTTTTCCAATACTGCCTGCAAAATACAACGAAAACCAAATAATCACCATTAAAATCATAATACCAATTTGTAGAATATAGTCGGTTTCAAGTTTCCAGTTGGAGTAAGCCCAAGCTCCAAACGCTATAAACAGGCATGCTACAATAAAATGGAAAAACATAAACATAGTCCACACGGTAGGGTTAGGTCCAAATAAGCCATGAAGCATACTCGTTTTATCGTCAATTTCATCAATTTCTAAATGCAACTGTGGGGTCCAAAACTGTTGCTCTCTTTTCGGAAATTTTATAAAAACATGGTTGTCTAATCGCGTAACTATAAATTGAGACTGCTCTTTTTTAGAGGTTTCAAAAGCCTTTAAAATAACCTCATTATGTTCGCTAATTTCTCTCTTAAACCTAGGGCGTAAAACAATATCGTTTGTTGTTGGCATTTAGTTAGTAGTTTAGTTTTGTTAAAGTACTATTTTTTATTTAAATCTTAATTGTTTCTAAATAAGGTGTACTTTTGCACAATGTTTCCAAAAGGAAGCAAAAATCAAGGAAGTATATGAGTAATATTGTTGCTATAGTAGGGAGACCCAATGTTGGAAAATCAACGTTTTTCAATCGTCTTATTCAAAGACGTGAAGCTATTGTAGACGCTGTTAGTGGCGTTACAAGAGACCGTCACTATGGTAAAAGCGATTGGAACGGGAGGGAGTTTTCTCTTATTGACACGGGTGGTTATGTTGTTGGTAGTGACGATATTTTTGAGGCTGAAATTGATAAACAAGTTGAGTTAGCTATTGATGAAGCAGATGCTATTATCTTTATGGTTGATGTTGAAACTGGTGTAACTGGAATGGATGAGGATGTTGCAAAATTGTTGCGTAAAGTAGATAAGCCAGTTTTTCTCGCAGTAAATAAAGTAGATAATAATAAACGTGCCGAAGATGCCGTTGAATTTTACTCATTAGGTTTAGGAAATTATTATACCATTGCTAGCATTAATGGAGCGGGTACAGGGGAATTATTAGATGCTTTAGTAGAGGCACTACCAGAAAAAGAGGAGGTTGTTGAAGAAAACTTACCCCGTTTTGCTGTGGTTGGGCGTCCTAATGCAGGAAAATCATCGTTTATAAATACGTTGATAGGAGAGGATCGATACATTGTTACCGATATAGCTGGTACAACCAGAGATGCTATTGACACAAAATACAACCGCTTTGGGTTTGAATTCAATTTAGTTGATACGGCAGGAATACGAAGAAAATCTAAAGTAAAAGAAGACCTGGAGTTTTACTCGGTGATGCGCAGTATAAGAGCTATTGAACATGCTGATGTTTGTTTATTGGTTTTAGATGCTAATAGAGGTTTTGACGGACAAGTACAAAATATTTTCTGGCTTGCAGAGCGGAATAGAAAAGGTATTGTAATTCTAGTTAATAAGTGGGATTTAGTAGAGAAAGACCATAAATCGGTTAAGGAGTACGAAAAAGCCATTCGTAAGCAAGTAGAACCTTTTACTGACGTGCCTATTGTATTTATTTCAGCATTGACCAAGCAACGTATTTATAAAGCTATTGAAACAGCTGTTGAGGTATATCAAAATCGTTCTAAGCGTATAAAAACAAGCGAACTAAACGATGTGTTTTTACCTTTAATTGAAAATTATCCGCCACCTGCATATAAGGGTAAGTTTGTTAAGATAAAATACGTTATGCAGTTGCCTACACCACAACCACAGTTTGCTTTTTTCTGTAACTTACCACAATACGTAAAAGACCCTTATAAACGCTTTTTAGAAAATAAACTCCGTGATAATTTTGGGTTTACTGGAGTACCCATTAGCGTATATATGCGAAAGAAGTAGTTTTTTTCAATAAATCATTGTTCTTTTAAATAATAAACTTATCTTTGTGTCATACTTAAATAGTATACTAATACATTATATATGATAGCAATCAATAATCTGTCTTATGGTTACAGTAAGCAAAAACCTTTGTTTGAAGATTTAAACCTAAGCCAGAATAATGGAAATATTATAGGCTTGTTGGGTAAGAATGGTGCTGGAAAGACAACACTTTTAAAGCTAATATCAGGATTATTGGAAATACAAAAAGGGGAATTGACGGTTAATGGTTTTGAACCTTTTAAGAGAGTGCCTGATTTTTTGTCTAATATTTTTTTTGTAAGCGACGATCCTTTTCTTCCATCGTTAACTATTAAAGCTTACCTAAAAGTCTATGGTGCGCTTTATAAGAATTTTGATTTTGAAAAAATGCACAAAATTATAGATGCATTTGAGCTCAAAGCAGATAAAAAGTTAAAAAATATGTCTTTCGGACAGCAAAAGAAGTTTATTATTGCTTTTGCATTGTCTACTAATTGTAGTGTATTACTATTAGATGAGCCTACAAATGGGTTGGATATTCCTTCAAAAAAAATATTTAGAAAAGTATTGGTAGATTTTATTGAAGATGATCAATTGGTCATTATTTCCACACATCAAGTTAAAGATGTGGAAACCCTCATAGATAAAATTGTTCATATTGAAAATGGACGTATTGTTTTTGAAAAAGACGTATTCAAAATAACAGAGAAGTTTCAGTTTAAAACAGTAAATACCATCAGTGGCTTATTAGATGTTAAATATTCTGAAAAATGTCCTGGTGGTTATAGGGTTATTATACCTGTTATAGAAAACGAAGAAACAGAGCTGGATATAGAACTTTTATTTAATGCCATTTCCAATAATGTAGAAATTAATATATAAGCTATGGGTTTGCAAAAATATTTTAATTTAAATAGGTTTTATAAGTACTTCAAGTATGACTTGACTTTAAACGGAAAAACTTACGCTCTAGCTTTGCTTGGACTATTTGTAGTTTTATTTATAGTAGATGTTTTTACGCTGAGCACAGCAAGTTCTAGAGTGAATTTTAATAGAAACTATTACACTCCTATATTCATATTTTTTCTTGTTTTAACGGGAGTTGTAAGTGCTGGTACATCTTTTTCAGCCTTGCGATCTTCCAAAACCAGCATACATTATTTGCTCATCCCGGTTTCAAACTTTGAAAAGTTTATTGTTCAATTTCTTATTCGTATCATGGGGTTTGTGTTATTGTTTTTACCGCTTTATTGGCTTACGTTTAAACTTGCATATGGTTTTTATAGTCTTTTTGCGATAGTCTCAGAAAATGTTGAAAGTTACAATATGTTAAGCCCATTTCAATGGCAAGAAAATAAAGTGGATATATATATTCTTGTTTCTCTTGCCAGTGGATTGATTTTATTTGCTTTCTGTGGTGCGGCTAGTTTTAAAAAATATGCACTATTTAAATCTATTTTAACTTTTGCGCTATTTGTTTTAGCTTGGTTTTTATTGATGGTAATTCTGTCTCACATATTTTATGACCATGATTCTAAAGAGTTATTGGAAATCAACTTAAGAAGTTATAGGGTTCAGGACGGTGTTTACAATACTCAAATTTATGCTACGATTCTTTTTGCTGGATTAAGTTTGATTTTATTACCACTAGCATACTTTAAATTGAAAGAGAGAGAAACCTAATATGGAGTTTAAGGAAAATAGAGGGATTTATTTACAGATAGCAGATGACCTGTGTAATCAAATATTAGGCGGTAGGCTAAAACCAAATGATAGGGTGCCGTCTGTACGTGATTTAGCTGTGGAGTTAGAAGTTAATAGAAATACCGTTATGCGTAGTTATGCCCATTTACAAGACGAAGGTGTTTTTGATAACAAACGCGGTGTTGGGTTTTTTGTTGCAGAACATGCCATTGAAAAAATAAAAGAAAAAGAGAAAACGTATTTTTTTGAAAACGATTTACCTGGTATACTTCAAAAAATTAGACTTTTAAAATTAAACAGCTCTGAGCTAAAAAAACTCATACAGGAAATACATAAAAACGACTAGATGAAAACGTCAAAATATATACAAGTCGCTTTATTAATATTCATTTTTGCTACTACTTTAGTGTTGTTTTTGGATGCTAAAAGTATTACCATAACTCCAAAGCCACTACATAAAGTAAAGGGCTATTATGACTCTAAATTGCTTGATGATTTTTCTGTGATTGTAGCCGAAAAAAACAGTAAATTCTGGATCAGAAATGATTCTATAAGTAGCGTTTATTATCAACATAGAGATAAGGATGGGCGCTCAAAATCAGATTTTGGATTTGAGTGTTTTAGTTTAAAGAATGATACCCTGTTTGTAAGTAGTGTAGATGAAAATTATTGGTTATATGTAAACACCCAATCTGTGAACAAAATTATAGGTAAAGAAAATTCAGAAATAGGATTATCCGGTTATTACAGTGACACACTAAATATAACAATAACAAAAGCTAAAATTAAAGGTTCTTTAAGAAACGATTCCATAAACGTATTAAAAATTGATGCTAATAATCATTCTGATATTAGTTTTGGGAGAATCACAAGAAAAGTTATTGACAGCATTACCAAAGAGGAAAAATTCATACCGCTTAATGATAAGCTAAAGGAAGCTGAGATTACTTTAAAAGATCATTCAAAGATTAAAATAACAAAACCTCAGAAACTTATTATTGAATCTGATGATACTAGTCATTATACAATTTTTAATGGTAACTCCAACGGAAAAGAACTCATTACGACTTCAACATTAGAAATAGTTAATTAACATCTACAAATATGACTAACTGAGATAACTTTATGGTGAAAGTTAAAATTCGTACAATTTATATTTTGTTTAAGAATTATTTTACAAATAATGAGCTATATTTATCTTCGATTTAACACTTGTATACATTTATAATGAAAAAACTACCCTTTTTGTTTTTGTTTATTTCGCTTTCAGGCTTTTCCCAAATGCTTGAGCCAGTAAAATGGACAACTTCCATAGAAAAAAATTTAAATAAGCAGTACGATATTGTTTTTACTGCCACTATTCAGGAGGGTTGGCATTTATATTCTCAACACTTAGAAGAAGGTGGGCCATTACCTACTATATTCAAGTTTGAACCAAATAACAATTATCAATGTATTGGTAAACCAACGGAACAAGAACCTATAGAAGTATTTGAGGAGGTTTTTGAAATGAACGTGAAATACTTTGAAAAGAAAACGGTGTTTAAACAACGTATTAAAATAAAACATAACACACCATTTAAAGTAAAAGGTGAAATCACTTATATGTCTTGCAACAAGCACCAGTGTTTACCAGGGCAATTTAACTTTGAAATAGAAATTCCTTAAATAAACATCAATCAATTAAAAAACGAACACTCATGAAAAACATTATTTCCATGCTTTTCTTCGGATTAGTCACGCTGTATTCCTTTGCACAAAAAACTATAGAAAATCCTGAATATGGATTCTCAACTTATCCAGGAGAAATTCTAAAAATTGAAATACATGATACCACAACGGTAATGCATTTTAAAATTAAAAAACTGCCTTGGGGTTATTTCCACTTGCATAAAGAGTCTCATATTATTTCAGGTAAAGACAATGATAAACAATTTGTTACCAAACTTACCGGAGCAAATTTTGGAAGAAATGATTTTCCTGAATCTGGTGAAGTAACATATCAATTATATTTTCCCCCACTTGATAAAGCAGTTACCACTTTTGATTTTGGTGTTGATAAAGAACGAGGTTGGCAAGTCTATAATATTGTTTTGCAAGAAGATGAAAACATAGCCCTTTTACCTAAATCGCTAAGAGGTAACTGGTTTTTAGCCGATGGTAGTAACCATTGGCACTATGGCTTCAATACCAAAAATGCTATTGTTGAAGGGCAGGTTTGGGATTATGAAACCGTAGAGCAAAATGGTAAAAAATACACGATTACCTTAGAACATGATGGTAAACTAAAAACCATTTATGCCAAACAAGGTAAAAATGGGTTGGTTGCTTTTGGCACTTCTCCAAAAACATTAAAAGATTATGGTTTAAAACGCGTATACAACCCAAAATTTGAATTGGAAAATGATGTGCCTTTTGAAACTGTAGCTTTTGCGATGGATTCTGCCACTTATTCTGGATATATTAAAGGGTTTTCAGCAAGAATGAAACAAAAAACGGGAATGTTGTATGTTAATAATCCTTTTTTAGGAGGTCAGGAATCTTATTTGGTTAAAATAAATGATGATGGAAATTTTAAGGTGAAATTACCCCTAACATATCCTCAAACGGTTTACTTAAGAATGCCTAATGACCGATACGATGTGTTTTTGGAGCCTCAAAAGGAAGTGTTTCATTACATAAGTAATAAAGACTCGTTTTTTATGGGAGATAATGCCCTAGTGAATACAGACCTAAAAGATTTAAAAGATATTAAGCTGATGTTAAGTAGGGAGGTTTACAAAAAAATAGGTGAAATATCTCCTAACAATTACACAAAATTATGTCTTGAACTTAAGGAAGAAGTACTGAATAAACTTAGCACTTACCAAAAGGATCACTTTATAAGTAAAAAAGCATTACAAATAAAAAACGCAGAAATAGAATTGGAGTACTACAACATGCTTTTGGGTTATAATATGAATCGTCGTTCTGTAGCTTATCAGAATGAAAAAGCTAAAAGTGACAAAGAAAAACTCCCTTACAAGGAGTTTGAGGTGAGTGAAAGTTATTATGATTTTCTGCCTAAAGATGTTTTAGATAATAAGCTGTTAACCTTGTCTAGTAGTTATTACTTTTTTACCAATAGGTTAATGTACGCCGATATTTTTAAAGAGAATAGACTACCAAAATTAGGTAAAGTAGAACTAACAAAATTATTACAAAAGAAAGGTGTGGAATTTACTACCGATGAACTTAATATGGTGGAATTTAGTAAGCAAGTTGAAACTCCTGAAATACTTGCTAAAGAAGATAAATTCAATAAAGATTATGGAGATTTAGAACAAGAATTTTACAGAAAGTATAGAACACATTTCAAAGATGCTGGAGAGTTTATTAAAGCACAGAACCAACCTAAACATCATTTTATACTCAATTTAGTAGACTATTTTGAAACTAAAAACATTAAAATTTCTGACGAGGAAGTTAAATTGGTAGAGGCACTAAACGTTTTAAGGACACCTGCAGAAATTGAAGATGAGCGTTTATTTAATAAAGAGTTTGCAAATGCTATCAAAACGTTTTATGATAAATACAAAGATTATAGTTCTGAGATTTTCAGAGAGCGATTAAATGCTGAAAGAGATAAAAAAATACAGGCATTTTTTGGAACCGAACATTCCTTTTTACAAGACGTAATGAAAACACAAACGTTTAGTAAAAAGTTTGAAGATTATGAAGTGTATGGTGAAGAAGATTTAAAAACGTTGCAGGCGTCATTAAGTACGCCATTTCTAAATGAGTATTTAGCATTTTGTAATACCCAAACCAAGGAAAAAATAGAACGAAACAAAACCAAAGGAGGCTATACTGTTCACAATGTTGAGAAAAAAGAAGGTGATGAGCTGTTTGCTTCTATGCTAAAAAAGTTTGAAGGTAAAGTAGTGTATGTAGACTTTTGGGCTACTTGGTGCGGACCATGTAAGTCTGGGATTAAAAGAATTGCACCACTAAAAGCAGAAATGGCCAATGACGATGTGGTGTTTTTATATATAACTAACCAAACCTCACCAGAAGGTACATGGAAGAATGCTATTGTTGATATTAAAGGTGAGCATTATAGAGTTTCTGCTGATGAATGGAACTATTTGTCTGAAAAGTTTAAGATTTCTGGAATTCCACATTATACCTTAGTGAATAAAGAAGGAGAGATTGTAAAACCAAAAATGCCCCATATGGATAATAGCAGTTTAAAAAGGATTTTAAAAGATGAATTGTCTAAATAAAAATGCCAGTAATAAAAGTTAAAACAAAAAGAGAGAAGTGTTTTTTAACTTCTCTCTTTGTTAGTTATTTTATTAAAAAGTGTTTACCAACTTCCACCTGCACCACCGCCAGAAAAACCACCACCGCCAAAGCCGCCTCCAAAACCGCCTCCAGACGACCAACCACCACCAGAACTTCCCCAACCACCACGGCTACCAGAAGAACGTCCCATATTACTGAGAATAATCATATCCCAGATATCTAAGCCGCCAGACTTGCCTCCTCGATTTCCTCCTTTACCACCACCTCGTTTGTTCTTTGAAATGGAGATGAGAATAACAACAAAAATGAAAATAAAGACTAAAAGAAAACCAATAGGAAAATCGTTTTTTTCCGATTTTCTTTTAGCTTGATACTCCCCTTGTAAAACTTTAAAAATGGCATCAGTTCCTTTATCTAATCCGTTATAATAATCACCAAGTTTAAATTCTGGAATAATCACATTTCTAATGAGTTCTCCAGTGATGCCTGCGGTTAACTTATGTTCTACACCATAGCCAGGAGCAATCCAAATTTTTCTGTCGTTTCTGGCTAGTAGTATAAAAACACCATTATCTTCTTTGGCTTGACCAACACCCCATTTGTGAGCCCATCTTGGAGCTAATAGGCCTATGTTTTCACCCTTAGTAGTGTTTATTATGGCAACAACTATTTGGGTAGATGTAGTATCAGCATACTTTTTAAGTTTTACAGTTAAATAAGTGGAATCTTTTGTTGATAAAAGTTTTGGTTTAGTGTAATCGTAAACAAATGTTTGCTTCTTATCTGAAGGCTTTTCTGGAATCTCAAACTGCGCAAAAGAAATATTAAAAGAAAAAAGAGTAATGCAAAGTATTGAAGCCAAAGAAATCATTTTCATTTTGAAATACTGTTTATTGTACTCTGGCAAATGCATACCAATCAATGAATACCGCATACTGATTTTAGCCTTTAGAAATATCGTTAGAGAGTTCGTTGGTATCACAATCTGTGTATGGGAAATGTTTTTTCAGTTGTATTCCAGACATTAAAATACCCTCAACCAACCCTTGCTTAAAATTGCCTTTTTTAAAGTGAGACTGAATAACATCTTTAGTGCTATCCCAGAAGTTATCTTCAACAACGTCATTTATGCCTTTATCTCCGTATATTACAAAATTTCTATCCTCAACAGCTACATAAATCAATACCCCATTTTGGGCTTTGGTATTCTCCATTTTGAGCATGTAAAACACCTCTAAGGCTCTATTGGTAGCATCGCCATTAGAGGTTTTTTCAATATGAACACGAATTTCGCCCGAAGTATTTAGTTCTGCTTTTCGAATAGCTTCAACGATATCTTGTTCTTCTTGAGTGGTTAAGAAATCTTCAATTTTTGACATTTTTAGAATTTATTAAAACTTCATCTCATCTACCTCAACAGGTTTTTCAGCACCCGCCTCGGCATTAAAGTTTGGTTTTTCATCAAAACCTAAAATACCAGCAATGAGATTACCAGGAAACTGTCTTACATGGATGTTATAAGGTTTAATAGCTTCATTAAAGCGAGTTCTAGCCGTTTGGATAGTATTTTCAGTGCTTGTTAATTCATCCTGAAGTTTTAAGAAATTTTGATTCGCTTTTAATTCAGGATACCTTTCAACCGTTACTAACAAACTCTTAAGCGCGCCACTTAATCCTCCTTGAACCTGATTATATTGTGCTAATTGTTCGGGAGTGATATTGGAAGGGTCTATGGAAATTGATGTGGCTTTAGCTCGAGCATTTATAACGCCTTCAAGAGTACTTTTTTCAAAATTCGCAGCGCTTTTTACAGTATTAACCAAATTGCCAATTAAGTCGTTTCTGCGTTGGTAAGAAGTTTGAACATTTCCCCAAGCTTCCTTCACAGATTCGTCTAATCTTACAGCCGTATTATTAAAACCTTTTCCCCAAGAGAATAAACCGAATACTATTACCGCAGCAATAATCCATGGTAAAAATTTTTTCATGATATGATAATTTTAGATAATTGTTAATTGTATGACACTTTGTTTTGTAAAAAGTTACACAAAACATCAGGTATTTTTTATTAAAGATGTTCTTTGATTTTAATCAATTGGTCTTTAATGTTTTCTAGTTTGCTTATAATTTCAAAGTTGCTTAGCGCTTCTTTTTTATCCTCCTTTAAATGAATTTTGGCGCCTTCTAAAGTGAATCCTCGTTCTTTTACTAAGTGGTATATGAATTTAAGGTTTTTTATATCCTCAGGTGTGAACTTACGGTTACCTTTAGCATTTTTTTTAGGCTTTAATACATCAAACTCTTTTTCCCAAAACCGAATTAATGATGTGTTTACACCAAAAGCCTTAGCAACTTCTCCAATACTGTAATAGCGTCTTTCGGGTAAATCTATATGCATTAGTCAAGAGATTGGTTTTCTAAAGAAGCGTGTTCTAACATTTTACTAAATTCTTCGGCTGTTAAGCTTCCATAGTAAAAGTTAATAGGGTTGATGCGTTTACCATCTTTAAAGATTTCATAGTGAAGATGTGGAGCCTCAGAACGTCCAGTACTACCAACAAAACCTATAAGGTCACCACGCTTTACTTTTTGGTTTTTACGTACGTTATATTTAAATAAATGCGCATACAAACTGGTATAGCCAAAGCCATGATCTATACGAATGTGTTTACCGTAACCACTAGCTCTGGAGTCTGCTCTAACAACTTTACCGTCTCCGCTCGCATAAACAGGTGTGCCTCTGGGTGCGGTAAAATCCATTCCCCAATGCATTTTTCTAGCTTTGGTAAAGGGGTCTGTACGCATACCGTAACCAGAAGCCATTCTGGTTAAATCTTCATTACTAACGGGTTGAATAGCAGGTATAGCAGCCAATAGTTTTTCTTTTTCTTCTGCTAAAGCTGCAATTTCATCTAAAGACTTAGATTGAACAACTATTTGTTTTTGCAGAATATCAATACGTTTGCTGCTTTCAATAATGAGTTTAGAGTTATCGTAGCCTTCTAAGTCTTTGTAACGGTTAATACCACCAAAACCTGCTTTTCGTTGTGCTTCTGGAATAGGGTTGGCTTCAAAATAAACCCTGTATATATTATTATCTCTATCGGCTACATTAGCCAATACAGCCTCAGCCTCATCCATTTTTTTGTTGAGAATTTCGTATTGAAATTTCATATTCAGTAACTCACGCTTTAAAGCTTTTTCTTTGGGAGATTCTATATATTGTCCAATAATAAAGTTTGCAAAAAAGCCAAATAATGCTGCCGCCATTAGAAATACCATAACATACTTGAAGGTACGCCTTTTTTTACGCTCAACTTTGCGGTACGAAAGCGATTCTGGATCGTAGTAATATTTTACCTTACTCATTACGTTATTTATGCTATTTTTGCATCGATAAAATTCAAGCCTTAAACTTGTAATTAATTGCTAAACGATTAAACCTACCAATTATTTTGATGTTTGTTTATAGTTCTTTAAGATACTGTTTCACAAACATCTTCAACAAAAAATAAATTTTGGTGAGTAAAGATAAAAATTGTTTTACAATTAATGTAATGAAACAAAAAAAGAGAATATCCTTAAAGTAAATGAAGTCACAAGAAATTCGATCTAAATTTTTAAGTTTTTTTGAAAATAAGAAACACGCCATAGTGCCTTCCGCACCCATGGTTTTAAAAGATGACCCAACGTTAATGTTTGTAAATGCAGGTATGGTACCTTTTAAAGAATTCTTTTTAGGTAATGCAGAACCTAAGAACCAGCGGGTAACAGATACTCAAAAGTGCTTACGTGTTTCAGGAAAGCACAACGATTTAGAAGAAGTGGGGTATGATACCTACCACCACACATTATTTGAAATGTTGGGGAACTGGAGTTTTGGCGATTATTTTAAAGAAGAAGCCATAGCTTGGGCATGGGAATTACTCACTGAGGTTTATGGTATTGATAAAGATATTCTATACGTAACGGTTTTTGAAGGCGATGATGAAGACGGACTACCAATGGATTCTGAAGCTTACGATTTTTGGAAAAAGCACATATCAGAAGACCGTATTTTAAAAGGAAACAAAAAGGATAACTTTTGGGAAATGGGAGACCAAGGTCCTTGTGGTCCTTGTAGTGAAATTCATGTGGATATTCGTTCTGCAGAGGAAAAAGCTAAAATTGATGGTAAGGATTTAGTAAATATGGACCATCCGCAAGTGGTTGAAATTTGGAATTTGGTATTCATCCAATTTAACAGAAAAGCTAATGGTTCCTTAGAGTCGCTTCCAAATAAGCATATAGATACTGGAATGGGCTTTGAACGTTTGTGTATGGTTTTACAGGGTGTTCAAAGTAATTATGATACCGATGTGTTTACGCCAATCATCCGTGAGGTGGAAACCATCACCAACAAAGATTATGGTAAGGATGAAAAAGTTGATATAGCTATACGTGTGATATCAGACCACGTACGCGCTGTAGCCTTTTCAATTGCAGATGGGCAATTACCTAGTAACAGTGGTGCTGGTTATGTGATTAGAAGAATTTTACGTAGAGCTGTTCGTTATGGATTTACGTTTTTAGATAAAAAAGAACCTTTTATTTACAGGTTAGTTGATGTGTTGAGTGAAAAAATGGGCAAAGCATTCCCAGAGTTAAAATCTCAAAAACAACTTATTGAGAATGTTATTAAAGAAGAAGAACAATCATTTTTGAGAACTTTGGAGCAAGGATTGATTTTACTTAATAGGATTGTTGAAGAAACTAAGGATGATATTGTCTCGGGTGAAAAAGCTTTTGAGCTTTATGATACCTATGGCTTTCCAATTGATTTAACGTCACTTATTTTAAGTGAAAAAGGTTATACTTTAGATGAGAATGGTTTTAAAAAAGAACTACAGAAACAAAAAGACCGCTCTCGTGCCGCCAGTGAAATGTCTACAGATGATTGGACCATTTTAATTGATGATTCAGATCAAGAATTTATTGGTTATGACACACTGGAAGCCAATGTGAAAATAGCCAGGTACAGAAAAGTAACTTCAAAAAAAGAAGGCGACATGTATCAGTTGGTTTTTAATTTAACTCCGTTTTATGCTGAGGGTGGTGGGCAAGTTGGTGATAAGGGCTATTTAGAAGATGCTCATGGCGATGTGGTTTATATTTTAGATACCAAAAAAGAAAACAACGTCATTATTCACTTTACCAAAAATTTACCAGAGGACATCAACAAAACTTTTAAAGCGGTTGTTGATGCTAAACAGCGACACAGAACAGAGTGTAACCACACCGCAACGCATTTATTACACCAGGCATTACGTGAAGTTTTAGGAACCCATGTGGAACAAAAAGGGAGTGCGGTACACTCAAAGTACTTGCGTTTTGATTTTTCTCATTTCGCTAAGTTAACCGTGGAGGAATTACGTGACGTTGAAAACTTTGTTAATGCCCGAATAGATGGTAAACTACCTTTAGAAGAAAAACGAAACATTCCTATGGAAGAAGCCATAGCTGAAGGTGCCATGGCTCTTTTTGGAGAAAAATATGGGGACACAGTAAGAGCGGTTCGTTTTGGTCAATCTGTAGAGCTTTGTGGTGGTACTCACGTGAAGAATACAGCAGATATCTGGCATTTTAAAATTGTTTCAGAAGGTGCAGTAGCTGCAGGTATTCGTCGTATTGAGGCTATTACAAATGATGCTGTTAAAGATTTTTACCATGAAAATAACAGAGCATTTTTTGAAATGAAAGATTTGCTTAACAATGCCAAAGAGCCTGTTAAGGCACTTCAGAATTTACAAGACGAAAATGCGAGTTTAAGAAAGCAAATAGACGCACTTTTAAAGGATAAAGCTAAAAATATCAAAGGGGAATTAAAAAGTGAATTGACCAATCTAAATGGTATTCAGTTTTTAGCCAAAAAAGTAGATTTAGATGCTGCTGGAATTAAGGATGTTGCTTTTGAATTAGGGAATCAATTTGATAATTTATTTTTATTGCTTGGTGCCGAACAAAACGGAAAGGCATTGTTATCTTGCTATATATCTAAGGAGTTGGTAGCTAGTAAGAAGTTAAATGCTGGACAGGTAGTTCGCGAACTTGGTAAGCATATTCAAGGCGGTGGTGGTGGCCAACCATTTTTTGCTACTGCTGGAGGAAAAAATCCAGCAGGTATTCAAGAGGCTTTGGTGGCAGCTAAAGATTATTTGAAGTAACTTGTCATCCTGAACTTGTTTCAGGATCTCATTATATATGAATCTTCAGACCAAAATACCATTATCTAGACAATCTATTAACTTTATAGGATATGAGTCTAAGATTCTTTTATTAGGATCGTGTTTTGTTGAAAATGTTGGGGCTAAACTAGAATATTTCAAATTTCAATCTGTAGTAAACCCATTTGGTATTTTATTTCACCCTAAAGCCATTGAAAATTTTATTCAATATACGTTATATAATAAAATTTATTCTAAGGATGATTTGATTTTTAACAATGAACAATGGCATTGCTTTGATGCGCATTCAAAATTGAGTAATGCTTCAAAAGAAGATTTACTTAACACTTTAAATGAACAAACCAAAATAACATCAGAATATCTTAATAAAGCGACCCATATTATTGTTACTTTAGGAACTGCGTGGGTTTATAGAATTAAAGAGACTGGGAATGTCGTCGCTAACTGTCATAGAGTACCCCAAAAAGAGTTTTCAAAAGCGTTGCTTTCTGTTGATGATATTCAGGAATCGCTACAAAATACGGTGAGCCTAATTAGAAATGTAAATCCAAAGGCTTCAATAATTTTTACGGTGTCTCCAGTAAGACATTTAAAAGATGGTTTTATTGAAAACACACAGAGTAAAGCGCATTTAATTACAGCCATTCATGGAATTTTAAATAGTCAGTCATCAATAGGAAATAGTCAATTACATTATTTTCCATCTTATGAAATTATGATGGATGAGCTTAGAGATTATCGCTTTTACAAGGAAGATATGATACATCCAAACCAAACAGCGGTAGATTATATTTGGGAAAAGTTTATTTCTGTTTGGTTAGATACTCGTGCTAAAAAAACAATGGATGAGGTTGATGCCGTTCAAAAAGGAATGTTGCACAAACCATTCAATCCAAAATCCGAAGCGCACCAAGAGTTTCTTCAAAATTTATCTTTAAAGAAACAACAACTTCAAAAGCAATTTACTCATATAAGTTTTTAAAATACCACTTTTTGTGTATGTTTCTGACTAACGAATGGTTAAGTTGTTACTTTAAAATTTAATTATTCAATAATGTTACCCCAACAGATATAATTCATTTGTATGAGCTAATTTTATAGCTCTAATACTCTTTTTTAAATAGATATTTTATTTCAATTTCAATCAAAATACGCAATTTATCGTATTGATTCTATGTCTCTTTAGTTGCAATTTTGAGAAGCTATTAATTGTAAACAAGATTCAACAATGAGAAATTTAAAACAAATCGTGATGCTAATAATGGTTTTGTTATTAGCACACACAGGATGGACTCAAAAAACCACTCCAGATTATCAATACGCTTTTGATGGTCAGGTGAAATGGCTAATGCTTCATGAGTCTGGAACGCTATTGGCTTCAACGGGTGAGGCTTTAGCAGGAATTAGACCAAATAGTAGTGAGGTTTCATTCAAGTTAGAACGTCTAAAACGTGTAAAAGAAGAACATTTAGAGTTTGTACCTAATACACCTTACGTTATTATAAAACCTCGCGGTATTTTTATGCATACTGTTGTGATTGACGTAGTAAAGGGGAAAATTGTTTTTGATTCTAAAGCCGAAAATTGGCAAAATGGTGTTACAAGCAGATACTTTTTATATCCTGAAATGATGATAGTAGTTAACGGGATGCACAAAGAGGAAGGGCTTGGAAATTATACTGCTGGTGTAGGTATGTACGATTTAAAAACTGGAAAGTTGGTTAAAATATTTGAACGTAAAGGAACAAACCCAATGACTGGTGAACCTGATATTTTAGGCGATGATATTATTATCCCTGGATTAAAAAATGTGGAGTGTTACTCCATAAGTTCTGGTGCTGTTAAATGGACAGCAGATGTTAAAAACGCAACAAGCATTGTTACAAATGAAGCTTCGAAAGAAGTATATGCATTCCGTTCAAAAGGAGATAATACCGTAGTTTATAAAATTAATGCTGATAATGGAGCATCGTTGTGGCCTGAGGGTAACAAAATTAAGGGTGTTATCTCAACTATTGAATTTACACAACAAGGGTTAGCTATTGTTACTAATATTTTGAGTGGAGGAAGTAAGTTAGCCAGTAAATTAAAAGGTTCAGGGACTTCAAAGGTTTATCTACTAGACTTAAATTCTGGAGCTGATTTATGGGATAAATCACCTAAAACAAAAGGCATAATAAATCATTTTTATGTAGAAGACGATGGTATTATTTTCGGAGTATCAGATGGTGGTATCAATAAAATTGCTTTTGATGGAACACCTCGTTGGAAAAAACCTTTAAAAACAGGTCCAGGTATTCAAATTATGGCTACAGTGCCTAAGGGGCTTTTATATATTTCCGAAACTGATGCAGATATAATTGATATGACAACAGGAGAATCGGTATTTGGAAAAGCCATCAAATATAAGCGTTCAGCATCAGTAGTATCAACCTATGATTCGAAGATGGATCGTTTTTTAATTTCCTGTAAAGATGGTGTTTATGAAGTAGACGGGAATAATGGAGAATATAACTTAATTGCTAATGATATTACTTTTGGAGGCAAGGAAGACCCAACGGGAATAGAAGTTAGGGCAGGTGGTATTTTATTGACCTCTGATCAAAACCTAGAAATGTTAGATTTTCAAGGCGGCGCGAATTGGGATGTATACCATCGTGCTCCAGGCAAAAGTGCTTTTGGAGCTATTTTAATGGGGGCATTAACGGCTACTTCTATGGCTATGGGGTCTGCACACGCTGCTAGAGCAGGTTATATGAAAGGTGCTGGAGTTCCAGCTTATCACTCTGCGGTTCAAAGAGAGGAAGATGCAGCCGATGCCTATGCTGCTATTGCTGATGCAGCCTTTCAAGAAATGATGAAGCGCTTTAAGGCAACAAAAGCTACGGCCAACTCATCATTCATTTTAACTAAAGTTGATGAAGGTGTTGCATTGGTGAAAGTTGATAAAGATTCTGGTGAAACCATGAATGAAATTGTAATTGAAGATAAAGACCCTATGTACGAGGTTGATGATATTGCAGGCTTTCTATACTTTAAAGACAAAGGCAATAATATAAGTGCTTACGATTTAAATAAGTAAATCTTGTTGTTGAGATTTGTTTGATTAGGCGTGGTAAATTATTTTATTACGCTTAATCTTCTTAACAAGCATTTCGTCGAATAATTACAATAATAATTATTTTTAATTGTAAATTAATATCGCTATTAATCAGTTCATATAGAAAACACCAATTTGCAAAATTCAGTTTTTGTAATTGGTGTTTTTTTATGGTTTTATAAGTCTTTTATAACCGTATTGTAAGAAATAATGGATTTTAATACCTTTATAGAAGTTATTATATCTATAGCTATTGTAGCGTGTATGGGTTGCATTATAAAAATTTATGCTGCCACTTTAAAGATGAAGTCTAGGTTGGATTTTAATCATTTTATTTTAAAAGAAAAGCTAGTAGCGGCAAAACAAGAAAATAGTACTTTAGTTAATAAAATAGTTTTGTGTAATGAAATCAATTCAAAACTGATACAAAGTTTTTTTGATATCATTAATAAACTTCTTTCGCTTCAAAAGTTTATATTTGAGAAAGGTCAATGATTTTTATGAAAAAAAAGTTACTCTCACTCACTTTTTTACTTCTCATATCGTTTTGTTTCTCTCAGAATCATTTAAAGATAATAGACAGTCTAAAAACGGTCATATTTAACAAACCATCAGATTCCATAAAAATAAAAGCTTACGGAGATTTATGCTGGTATTATAGATCGGTGTCTATAGATTCTGCTTTTAAATATGGTAATTTAGCTTTAAAACTTTCTAAAGAAACCAGTAACCAAGCTGGAGAAGCGCAGGCATATAATGATATTGGTATTCTGCATTACGATTTGGCAGATTATACAAAAGCATTAAGATATTATGATGCTTCTTTGAAAATTAGAAGTATTCTTAAAGATACTATGGGTATGGCGGCTCTTTACAATAAAATTGGGCTTATTCATCAGAACACCTTTAAATTGGATTCAGCAATTTTTTACGCTACAAAAGCACTAAAAATTTATGAGGATAAAAATCACGTGCGCTATGTTGCCTACATTAAAAGTAATATAGCGAATATTTACAGAGGCTTAAAACAATACCAAAAGGCTTTGGAAACACACCTTGAAATTGCAGAGGTAAACAAAAGTATTAATGATAATTTAGGACTAACCAGAACATATAATAATATTGCCAATGCCTATCTGTTTTTAAAAGATACGGTGCAAAGCGAAACCTATTATTTAAAAAGTATAGACCTAGCTTTGAAGTATGATTACAAAAAAGAATTAGCCGGACTTTATAACAATTATGGTGGTATTTTACATGATATGAAAAAATACACCAAGGCCATTAACTATAATACAAAAGCATTAAAATTAAGAGAAGAGCTAAAGGATAATTATGGTATTACAAGTACCTCGTTACATTTAGCAGGTTTGTATTTAGATCTAGGAGATTTTAATACAGCAAGAAACTACCTTTATGAGGGTTTGAATTTGTCTGAAGGTTTCAATATAAATGAGTTAACAATGGACGCTTACGATAAGTTGGCTTCGTATTATGCCTTTAAAAGAATTCCAGATAGTGTATTGTATTATAAACAATTGTTTAAATCAATAAATGATACTATTTATAATAGTAGAATTACCAAAGAAGTTGCAGAAGTTCAAGAGAAGTATAATGCAGCAGAGCGAGAAAAGGAGATTCAAACCCAACGAGCCGAAATAGCTGAAAAAGAGCTTAAATTAAACAGGAAAAACACGCAAATAATTGGATTAGTATCACTAGCCTTGTTGTTATTCGTTTTAGGTTATTTACTCTATAACCAACAAAAATTAAGGAACAAACAGTTACAAAAAGAGAGTGAGCTTAAACAAGCTTTGATAGAGATTGAAACCCACAATAAGCTTCAAGAACAACGCCTTAGGATTTCAAGAGATTTGCATGACAATATTGGAGCACAACTTACTTTTATTATTTCTTCCATAGAAAATTTACAATATGGTTTTAAAATTACTAACAATAAATTAAAAGGAAAGTTAACAGATATAAGCGCCTTTACTAAAGAAACTATTTACGAGTTACGAGATACCATATGGGCAATGAATAAAAATGAAATTACTCTCGAAGATTTACAGGGCAGAATTTCTAATTTTATAGACAAAGCTAATGTATCTGCTTCAAACTTAAATTTTAGCTTTACTATTGCCGAAGCGCTTTCAAAAGCGTTTGTGTTCACATCTGTGAAAGGCATGAATATTTATAGGGTTATTCAGGAAGCGGTTAATAACGCTATTAAATATGCCGAAGCATCAAACATTGATATTCAAATTGAGAAAAAGGATGACAACGTATTATTTTCAATTAGTGATGATGGAAAAGGCTTCGATTTTAATGAAATTAATGCAGGTAACGGGTTAAATAATATGAAAAAACGTGCTACTGATATGGGGGCTACAATTATTTATAATAGCGAAACTGGAAAAGGAACAAACATTATCTTAACTCTATGATCATTAAAGTTGCTATAGCAGATGACAATAATTTTTTAATAAAAGCAGTAAAAGAAAAGCTGTCTTTTTTTGATGATATAAAAGTAAGTTTTACAGCTATCCATGGGGGTGATTTGTTGATTAAGTTAGAAGAAAATCACAATCTAGATTTGATTTTAATGGATATAGAAATGCCTGTTGCAAATGGCATTCAAGCTACAGAAAAAGTAAAACAAAAATATCCGCATATTAAAATAATTATGCTTACCGTTTTTGATGATGATGAAAATATTTTTAATGCTATAAAAGCTGGAGCTGATGGGTATTTACTCAAAGAAGTCAATCCAAAAGATTTATATCAAGGTATCAATGACACCTTAAGTGGTGGCGCTGCTATGAACCCTTCTATAGCCATGAAAACATTAAAGTTGCTAAGAAATCCTATTGATTTTGAAAACAGTCAAGAATGCGAAGACATAACATTAACCAATAGAGAGGTTGAGGTATTAGAACAACTTAGTAAAGGTTTAAGTTATAATGCTATTGCCAACAACTTGATTCTATCAACTGGAACTATCAGGAAACACATTGAAAATATTTACAGAAAACTACAAGTTCACAATAAGTTAGAGGCTGTGCAAAAAGCTAAAAAGAATAACTTAATTTAATCATTCTTTAACTTTTGGCTAAACTAACTACATAATCTCAGATGTATATTTGTAGTGTTAATTAACAAACTATAATCACATTGGTTAGACTTCTTATGTCGGAGGAAACTAATGTTTTTTTGTTTTATATACTTTTCCTTAATTGTTTTGAAGAACCTTTTAAAATCTAATAAGTTTAAATTAAAAGTTTCTGGATAAACTTTGCCAACCACCACCATTCATCACTTCAATGCCATGTGGTTTTAAAATACTGCAGGCGCTACCAGAACGCATACCACTAGCACAACATGTAATTACAGGTCTGTTTAATTTTCTAAGCTCATCAATTTTAGAATTGAGCATCTGTAGTGGTATATTTTTTGAACCTTTTATAGCGCCTTGTTGATACTCTTGAGGTGTTCTTACATCCACAATAATAGCACCTCTGCTTTTAAAATCTTCAATCATCCTTTTTTTATTTCCAAATAGTAAACTTAATAATCCCATCTTGTTTTTGTGCAAATGTCTCTATTCTTCTAAAAAAACAATGTAACAAGTGTTACCAATTAAGTTTCACGTAATTTTGTGTATATTCAACCCAGTAAAAACAACTATGGAATCTTACGTAAAACTTACCATTAAAGCTCAGGTTGGATACATTGAGTTTTTTCACCCTAATAAAAATGCCATGCCCAGCGATGTGCTTAAAAAGTTGGAGCAAACTATTTTAGAGGCAAGTAAGAATGAGGATATTAAGGTTATTGTACTTAAAAGTTCAGGAAATCGAACTTTTTGTGCTGGAGCTAGTTTTAATGAACTAATTGCTATTGAAGATGCCGAAACAGGAAAACAGTTTTTCTCTGGTTTTGCCAATGTGATTAATGCCATGCGTAAATGTCCAAAGCCTATTGTAGGAAGGGTACAAGGAAAAGCCGTTGGGGGAGGTGTTGGTTTAGCCGCTGCAACAGACTATTGTTTGGCAACACAGTTTGCATCAGTAAAATTAAGTGAATTGAGTATTGGTATTGGACCTTTTGTGATTGAACCTGCTGTTTCAAGAAAAATTGGTAAAACAGCCATGTCTCAAATGACTATTGATGCTGAAACATTTTTTTCGGCAGATTGGGCTAAAGAAAAAGGATTATATGCCGAAATTTTTAACACTACCGAAGAATTAGATGATGAGGTAAATACTTTAGCTAAAAAATTAGCTTCTTATAATCCTGATGCTTTAAAAGAAATGAAGCAGGTCTTTTGGAAAGGAACTGAGCATTGGGATGAGCTTTTAACTGAACGAGCAGGGATAAGCGGAAGGTTGGTTTTAAGTGAGTTTACTAAAACTATTTTGGATAAATATAGATAAGTAACATTGTCTATATTAAAAAAAATGCCCTTTAAAACTAAGGAGTTTTTCAAGAGCATTATTCTTTTAGAAAAAAACTATGCAATACTAATTATTCATAATCCTTAACCTTAATATCTTGTAAAGCCTTTTTTTCTCTTTTAGTTTTCTCTTTCTGTTTTTTGAGTTTTTCGTCAAGATCATCTAGTTTTTTCTCTGCTTTACGAACTTTTTCTTCTTTTTCGCTAGCCTCTTCTTCAGTAATTTCCTTTTCTTTTTTTTGTTTTTCCACGCGCTCTTTAGCTTTTCTCACACGTTCTCTACCCTCATCAAGCGTTCTTTCACTCCTTCTAATGCGTTCTTCCTTTTCCTCTATTTTTTCTTGAGTTTCTTGAGATCTTAATTTTCCAAACTCTTTACCACTCAGATTGCCTTTATTTCTTCCGTATGCATTGCCATCGCCTTTAAATTCCTTTTTCTCTTTAATTTTTTTATCAACCTTTTCTGTCTTCTGCTCTTTTATCCTTTTTTCGCCTTCGCTAATTGCTTTTTCCTTCCCTTCTTTTACTTTTTCCTTACCGTTTTGTTTAACCTCTTTTGAGTTCTTTTTCTGAACTTGCTCCAATTTCTTTTCCTTACTTTTTCCTTGAGCATAAATTTGAGGTGTTCCTATAAAGGTGAACAATAGGAGTAGTGAGAATAATAGTTTTATAGTTTTCATAATGAGTGTTTTAAATACTGTCAATTTCTTTAAGGTTTTCTTCAATCTCTTGAGTGAAATCTTTTAGTTCTTCAATCTCCTTAGTAACAGTTTGCTCCAAAGAATCAATTTTTTGAATAGTCTGTTCCATTTTCTTTTCTTCTTCTTTCTTTTTATCTGTACAGGATAATAATAATAGGAATGCTATTCCAAGTGTAAATGCTGTTTTCATAATTAGATTTTAAGTTAGTGTTGACTTTATGACCCTAAAAGATTGAATAAGTCACATGATATTTTATTTATTTGTTATATAGTTTTCTTTATAACGAATAATCTCTATCCCATCATCAATTAATTTACCAACTTCGGGTCTGTTATATTTTACATTATTTAAATGAGTCAAGGCTTTTTTACTTAATTCGATTTCGTTTCCAATATAGGCTAATTCATAAATCTCTAATGGTAATAACCAATCGCTTGCGTGGTTTTCAATTAGTTCTTCCAAGACTTTAGTTCTAGAAATGGTTCTATTAATGTCATCTCTATAGTCTCGTATCTGCTGATATAAAGCCTCTAATCTCAATCGTTCCTTAGTTTTTTTAACCTGAATAGTTTTTTCAGAAGGCACATGAGTAATCAAGTTAAAACTATTTAAATCTGCTGGACCTGAAAAGGCTGAAATGATTTCTTTTCCCACGGCCATATCATAAATACCCTGTTCAGGTTTAAACAATATAGTATCACCATGAGAAACGGTGCAGTTTTTAAAACTGATTAGAATAATTTTTCCTTGAAGATTACGTTTTCCAGTGATAATTTCCCCAGAAACTTTAATACCACCCTCAAATTCAAGTATTACCTTTTGTTCTTCATAAATATTGTAAGCGGCTAAGTCACGTGGACTCATGTCTTCAATAGCTAAATTGATACCTTTTAGTTTTCCAATCGGTGACCCTAACCCTTTTTTATGTGTTTCTATACCATGACCAACCAATTCCTTTTCCCTGTAAGCCAATGCTGTTTTACCTGTAGTTTGAAGATATATTGGTTTGCTATTCTTTTCAATAACATTAGTGAAAACACCAGATATTTGTAACCCAGTACTCAATTCAATAGAACCTAGAGCTTTTGAGTTAATTAGCTTTTTTACACCAGAGAGACCACCGGTTCTTAAAGCCATGGTGTTAGCAAATTCTTCTAATACCAAACTTAAATGTGCAAAATCTGGGGTAACATAAAGTTGAGGTTGAGGTTTTGTAATATCAAAATTTTGGTAGGTGGCTTCAAGGGTATACGGTATTTTTTTTACGGCATCAGTAAGACACCATTCGCTTTCACCAATTGATGACAATAGACCTGCACCATAAATTTTAGGCTTTTCAACAGTGCCTATTAGTCCATATTCAACGGTCCACCAGTGCAAATTTCTAATCAGTGCCATTTCACTGGGAGCGCCCATGTTTTGTTGTAATTCTTCGATATGTTTTTCGGCTTGTTCTATATCTTTCTCAGGGGTATGAGGCGCTTCCTTAATAATAGATAAGTGTCTTACTGCTTCATATAATTCGTAGTCTTTAGCCGAAGAGATTGCTTTACAGCCAATCTCTCCAAAACGCCTTAAGTATTCTGCATATTCAGGATTTGAAATTATTGGAGCATGACCTGCGCCTTCATGAATAATATCTGGGGCAGGGGTGTATTCTATATGTTCTAACTGGCGAATATCACTAGCAATTACCAACACATTGTAAGCCTGAAATTCCATAAAGGCATTCGGGGGGATAAAACCATCTACGGCCACAGCTGCCCAGCCTATATCCTTTAAAATCCTGTTCATACCGTACATGTTAGGGATGCTGTCTATAGAAACTCCAGTTAATTTCAATCCCTCTAAATACGATTTATGAGCTGCTTTACTTAAATAGTTTACATTTTTAAGCATGACGTATCGCCAAACAGCTTGGTCTATAGCAGAATAATCCTCATAATTTTGGGGTTTGATGAATTGTTTTAAGTGTTTGGGGAGCTTATTTAAAATAGGGTTTATTTCGATTGAATTTTTCATCATGTGCAGTAAAATGTTATTCTACTAAAAATACAAAATTCTTGAAGAATTGATTATGCATTATTTCTGTTGGTACTTGATTTTTATGATAATTAAAGGTTCTATGTATTATTCTATTCAATAATTTATTGTATAGAATTTCTTTTCTTTGTGAGAAGTAGATTTTGAATTTTCAAAATGAAAAACAATCCTCAGGAGATTCTATAATTTTACTAATAGACATTAATTATAATTTAGCAAAAGTTTATTTTCGAAATAAACCTAATAAAGAGAAAGCTTTAAACTAATTTTATCGTGCTTACATTTTCACAACAAATTTCCTCAATCATCAAGTGTTGATAAATAGGCTACTCAAGCAAAATTAGAAATTGATTAGCTGGATACAAAAAAAGCCACTTTTAAAGTGGCTTTGAAATTTTATTGAAGAGCTTCGGGAGGATACTTTTCAAAAATTTTGTCAACAAACTCTTTAATGCGTTCCTCTTTTTTCTCCATATTTCGGCTTAAGTAACCTGTACCAACACCTTGCCATATCAATTCTTTTTTGTTGGCATCAATTAAATCAACAAATAAAGTACCTTGGGTACTTGTAGATACCATGGGTTGGTTCCAGCCCCATCCAGGGCCCCAAAAACCAGGGCCCCAACCGGCTCCCCAGCCCCATCCGCCCCAACCCCAGGCGTTGTTGTAAACATCAACACGTTGGTTAGATTTGGTGAAAATGCTCACCAATAAATCGGGTTTTTCGGATTTTATATATCCTTTAGCTAACATATTAGCTTCAATAGCTCTTAAAATCCTACGTTTGTCTAGGTCGCTTATTTCAGCTTTGTCAATACCTGTTTTAAAAAAGGCAAAGGTTTTGTATTCGCCAAAATTTGCGTTTTTATCATAATCTGCTGCAACTCGTACAGAGCTGCATGATGAAACTACAAATAGTACGATAAGTAACGGAATGGTTCTTAATAATGTTTTCATAATGCAATTTTTTTAAATGATTACAGTAAATTTAATAAACTCATATTAACTGCGCTAGGTTATGTAAGCAGTTTTAAATTGCTTTTCGGTTAGTTAAATAACATCAATAATCATACCAACTAGTTAGTAGATTTTTTTGCAGAATTAGTTTTGAGATTGTAGCCATAAGGGCAGTGTCTACAATTGCTTTCACAACAATATCCGCGTTTTAAGTGATATTGCTCTGTAAAACATTTATAACCTTCAGGGGTTAAGTAATAGTCTCCTTCTTCTATGGGGATTATTTTTTTCATCATCACAAAGATACTTTAATTAGTAAAAAGTATCTTCGCGTAGATGAATTTTAAAGTAGAAAATAGTGTCAATCAACAGGTGGTTATACCTAAAAGTTGGGGTGTGGAATTATATGTAAAACGCGAGGATAAAATTCATCTGTTTGTCTCAGGTAACAAGTACAGAAAATTAAAATATAACCTTTTAGAGGCCAAGAATAAAGGGCATGATACACTTTTAACTTTTGGAGGAGCATTTTCAAATCATATTGCAGCTGTTGCCTACGCAGGCAAAATGTATGGTTTTAAAACCATAGGTATTATTAGAGGTGAGGAGTTAAAGAGTAATTTACATAAGAATAAAACTCTTAGTTTTGCTAATTCTAACGGTATGCAATTTGAGTTTGTCACTAGAGAGTTATACCGAAATAAAACAAGTGATGACTTTAAGAAACATTTAAGTGAGTTTTTTGGAGATTTTTATTTAATTCCCGAAGGTGGAACCAATCATTTGGCGGTAAAAGGTTGTGAAGAAATACTAACCCAAGCAGACAAGGAATTTGATTACGTTTGTTCTGCTGTAGGAACAGGAGGAACTATTTCAGGGCTTATTAATTGTTCAAAACCTAGTCAACAAGTTTTAGGTTTTCCAGCTTTAAAAGGAGACTTTTTAAAAGAAGATATTAGTAAATTTGTTACCAAGACCAATTGGGATTTAATTACCAATTATCACTTTGGTGGTTATGCTAAAATAAACCAAGAATTAGTGGCGTTTATTAATAAATTCAAAACCGATAATGCTATACCCTTAGACCCAGTTTACACTGGAAAAATGTTATTCGGAATTTTTGATTTGATTAAAAAGGGATTTTTTAAAAGAGGAACAAAAATTTTGGCTATTCATACTGGTGGCTTGCAAGGGATTGAAGGGATGAATTTAGTTTTAAAAAAGAAAGGATTACCAATTATTAAATAAATGAAAAAACTACTGTTTATAATATGTTTAGTCAGTTTTATGTTTAGCTGTAAAACTAGAAAAAAAATTGTTGATAAACCTGAAACAACAAAAACCCAAACCGTTGTAAAAGCAGAAGAAACCCCAATACCCAGCGTAACTCTAAAAAAGGTTTATACCAATGACACAGAGCGTTACATTGATGCCTATAGAGCCATAGCGCAGCACGAAATGCAATTGTATAATATACCCGCCAGTATTACTTTAGCTCAAGGCATTCTGGAGTCTGGTTCTGGGAATGGGAGATTATCGGTTGAAGCTAATAATCATTTTGGTATTAAATGTCATGATTGGATAGGAGCTAGAATTTATCATGATGACGATAAAAAAGGAGAATGTTTTAGAAAGTATAAAGACGCAAAATACTCGTTTAGAGACCACTCACTATTTTTAAAAGACAGAAAACGATATGCAGGCTTGTTCAAGCTTAAGCAAAGTGATTACAAAGCTTGGGCTAAGGGATTAAAGGCAGCAGGGTATGCAACAGACAGAAAGTATCCACAGAAGCTAATATCTTTGATTGAACGTTATCAATTATATAAATATGATAAAGAGGTTTTGGGAGATAAATATCAAAATGTAGAAGAGGCGGTATTACCTCAAACCTATATTGTGGTAAAAGGAGATACATTGTACTCCATTTCAAAAAAATATAATTTAACAGTAAAAGAACTTCAAAATATGAATGGTTTAACTGATACGGCGCTTAGCATTGGTCAAGTATTAAAAGTAGAGCCATCAAACAATTAAATAATGATTTACAAAAGAAGTAGCGCTTTGTTTACCGAAGCAGAAAAAGTAATTCCGGGGGGTGTTAACTCCCCAGTAAGAGCGTTTAAAGGTGTGGGTGGAACCCCTATTTTTGTAAAAGAAGCAAAAGGAGCTTATTTGTATGATGAAGATGGAAACCGCTTAATTGATTATATAAACTCATGGGGCCCTATGATTTTGGGGCATGCTCACAAACCCGTAGTTGATGCTGTTATTGAAAAAGCTCAGAAAGGAACTTCGTTTGGAATGCCTACCGAGATTGAAACCAAAATAGCAGAATTAGCGGTTTCTATGGTACCTAATATTGATAAAATTAGGTTTGTTAATTCGGGAACAGAAGCATGTATGAGTGCGGTTAGGCTAGCTAGAGGATTTACAGGAAAGGATAAAATTATAAAATTTGCGGGTTGTTATCATGGACATAGTGATTCATTTTTAATTCAAGCAGGTAGTGGTGCCAGTACTTTTGGAATGCCCAATAGTCCTGGAGTAACTCAAGGAACAGCCAAAGATACTTTATTAGCAACTTACAATGATATTGATAATGTTAAAGAACTTATTGAAGCTAATAAAAATGAAATAGCTTGTATTATAATTGAACCAGTTGCTGGTAATATGGGTTGTATTCCTCCTAAGGAAGGTTTTTTACAAAGCCTAAGAGATGTTTGTGATGCCAATGACATTTTATTGATTTTTGATGAAGTGATGACTGGTTTTAGACTAGCCAAAGGGGGGGCGCAAGAGTTATATGGAATTAAAGCAGATATTGTTTGTTTTGGGAAAGTTATTGGTGGTGGTTTACCTGTAGGGGCTTTTGCTTCAAGGAATGACATTATGAATCATTTAGCGCCGTTAGGTCCAGTATATCAAGCAGGTACTTTAAGTGGAAATCCCTTGGCTATGGCTGCTGGTTTAGCTATGCTAAATGAGTTGAATAGTGATGGTGGTATTTTTAAAAGGTTAGAAGACAAAACAGCATACCTTCATAACGGCATTAGTAGCGTTTTAAAAGCAAATAAGATTGTGCATACCATAAATAGAGTAGGATCCATGATTTCTGTTCATTTTGATGAGGGTGCAGTGACTAATTTTGATACGGCAGCTAAAGGTAACAACAATACTTTCAAAAAGTTTTTTCACGGACTTTTAAATCAAGGAGTTTACATTGCACCTAGTGCTTTTGAAACCTGGTTTATAACTGATGCTTTAACTTATGAAGATTTAGATTTTACGATTGAAGCCATAGATAAAGTAGCTCAAACGCTATAAAACAAAAAGGCAATTCAACATTCTGAATTGCCTTTTTCCTTTCAAACTATAATTAATCAACAAACTAAAACTCTATTCTGTTTTCTTTTCATGCATTCTCTTTTTGGCATGCTCTTTTTTCTTTTCATTACCTCTATTAGCCATTCTAGCTTGGGCTTTCTCCCACTTATCGTATTGCTCGTCATTCAAAATCTCTTTCATTTTTGTTTTCATTGCAATTTGTTGGTCTAACCTAGCATTTGCCATTTTAATGCGTTCTTCTTTTGTGGGCTTTTGTAGTTCGCCTTTTTCTTTTTTAGCTTTTATCTCTTCCATTTTTGCTTTTCGAGCCTCAGCATTTGCTAAAAGTATTTCTTTAACTTCTGCTTGCTGTTTTTCGTTTAAGTCTAAATGTAAAGTCAACCTTTTGGTTTGCATAGTAGCAGCATCTTCTGGTGAAAGATTACGCATCATTTGAGCTCTTTCTTTGTTGCTTTCACCTTTTTTTTGTTGTGCAAACGCTTGAACGGTCATTAGCGCAATTGCAATTAAAACTAGTTTTTTCATTCTTTTTATGTTTAAGTTTTTATGGGTTTTATTTGTGCTTTGGACTTGATTAGGCTAAAAAGGTTTAATGAAAAATTAATTTTAACTATAAATTAACAAATGATCAATAAATGGGAAATGAAGATGAAGCAGAAATAAACTATTATAAAATAGGGACTTTTAATTGTATACCTGTTTGAAAATCTGGAGCGTTATGAACCTCTAAATCTTGTTTTATAAAAAGTGATATTTTGTATTTAGATTGGTAGTAAGTGTAGATTAATGACCATGTAGACAAGTTATTGTAAAGTGTTCTAACACCGTGATGCCAGCCACCATTAATTTCTCGCCATTTACCTTTTAAATGGTAATAATTGGCTTCCTCTTTTTTGTTATATCTTGTTTGTATTTGAAAATTTATTCCTAACGCATTATAGTTGCCTCTCTTTGTAGATTTTGAGAGTTCTAAATTTCCTTCAAATGTTCCTAAATAGGTGTTGTTTCCTAGATCAATAGCGTCATCACTAAAGCTAATAAGGTTTTTACGAAGAATATTAGCACCTAATCCAAGGTTGAGTTGAAACTGATTTTTTAACGGAAAAAGTTTTACAGCGTTTGCAGATAATCCAATATCAACCGAAGGGTTAAATTTTGAAGTGTTTATTCCTAAATGACTTCCAAAATTAAAATAAACATTTCTGTTTTGGCATATTGACCAAGCAGGGTAATAGTGATGAGAAAATTCAATGCCTCCTATAAAAAAGTCATTGTTTTCAAGTTTTAAAGTATTTCCATTTCTGTCTAAATATTCAAAATTTACTTGATTTAAACCATAATAACGTCTTCCGTAAGGGTCTTCACCTCCAGCAATATTACTGTGAAACCACTCTATAGATTCATCACTTGTGAAAACTGAAAAGGGGTGCTTCCCTTTTGTGATGAGATAAGAGCGAAGCGCAATTGTAAATTCCTGATTGTTATTAATAGGAATAGTGAAATTTGCTCTAAATTCTTTAATAACAGCATCAATAACAATATTCATATACTCAGCTGGTGTTGTTTCTTGGTCTATGAAATTAAAAGGACGCAGATACCAAATAGTTTCGCTAAACTGTTTTCTAATGTCTGGATTTTCTGGGAAATACCCTTCAACAAAAGGATGAAATAAGTTTCCGCTGGTGTAATTAAATGAAAGTGTCTTGTTTTTAGGCACACTAAGTTTAAAGTTAGTATTGAGTCTGGAGCTAAAAATACCAAAATGATGAGTGCTTAATAGCGAAGGATTCTCAATGCCGTTTTTAATAGCTAAACTATCGGGTGTTTGCCCAGACATTAACGATGCGTAGGTTAATATAAGGAATAGGGTAGCCTTTTTAAACATGGGGGTAAAAGTAAATGAATTTTTTCTATTCTACCTTTTTTTTGATATGCTTAGAAATGGGTTGTAAATAACCCAAAACCTAGTCTTTTTTTATAACTTCTAAAGTAGTTTCGTAAATGGGGGTTTTAGTCATTTTACTCTTTAACCAAGCATAAAAGCTCATTACAAAAATATCTTCTCTTTCGGCATTTGTGAACTCAAATGAATTTTTAACTGTATCCTTAAATGATTTTGTAGTCATCTCTTCAGGATTATTATAAAAGCGTTTTACCAGCTCAATAAATGTTATGGCGCGTTCCTGTTTTGTTGCTTTTAAGTATTTGTAATAATTACGCTGAAAACTTAAAATTCTAGATTCCACTAAGTCAATATTTTTAAGTTCTATATGAAGTAATATTTCGGTTAGGTTCTTTTTTAAAATCCAGTCAATACCTGCTTTTTCAATATACCACTTGTCTGTATGGTAAAATTTTGAAAAGATATGAAGAGCTTTTTTAAAGTCGTTTTTTTGAAAATAAAACATGATTAAACTCATATGAATATCCAATAAAGATTCAATATCTGAGTGCTTTTTATTTATTAACGGTTCTAAAAGATTAATAGCGGTATCTTGCTTATTAGTAAAGTTCAAATTAAGAGAAAGGAGCAAATTGTATTTTAGTGAAAAAGTATTGTAATACTTTTTACGTTGAACCAGCATTTCATCATGCATGAGTTTTAAATACTCAAAAGACAAATCAAACCGCTTGTTTCTGAAGAATGTGTTAGCAATTATGTATAAAATCTGAATATGATAAAAAGGTTGTTTTTCTTCTGTTTTATAGGATATGATGGCATTATAGGTGTTTAATAAAAAGGGTTCAATTCTTAAATAATCATTGGAAGCAAATGCAGAAAAACTTACTATACTCATAAGCTGGTAAAGAGATTTAAAAGACATATTCTCGTTGATATCGATGTTGTATTCATCAAATAAATTGGTGAGTACAGCTTCAAAATCTATAACTTCTCCTTTGTAAGTCATCGCACTTAAAGTGTGTTTTGCTTTGGCGTAAACAATGTTGAGTTTGTCTTCTGAAATTTGCTTTTTTTGATTGTTATTGAATGTTGAAATCAATTCATCAAGTTTGATAGAAGGATTAGAATCTGCGTATTGAATTTTTGTGTGATAAATTTCATTTAGAATGGTAAACAGATGATGTTCTTTGGCAATTAATTCTGCTTTGGTTAAAATTTTAAAAGCGGTTTTGTATTCCTTTTGTTGTAAGTAATATCGAGCTGCTAGTATATATTTTATAACACCTATTTGAACAGAACTTTCCTCTTGTAAACTCTGATTGGCGGTAAAATCTATAATGGATTGATATAAACGCTTCCTCAAAGCGTGGTAGGCATTATTTTTTCGACTTCCATAAAGTTTAATACATATTTCCTCTGAATCTAACTTGTCATTTAATAGAAGTTTAAACAGCGTAATGTTTTTAACATCTCCTCTTTTATTGTGTTTTTCTAAGTGGCTTAAAAACTGATGTTGTTCTTCTTTTGAAAATGTTGAAATGATAGCATTTAAATCATTCATTTAATCGTCAGTATATATTTATTTATATCAATAAATATAGTATATTTTTATTTATAAAAAGATAATATATCGTCAGTAATTAGTTGATTTAGTTTTTTTAGAATCAGTGTTATTTTGCAGTTTTGTCTTATAATCATTAAAACAAATATTATGAAGCACTTGTATCAAAAAACAACGTTTGTTGCATTAGTTCTACTGGTTGTAGTATTAACTAAACCAGTATTAAAAGGCATTGAAAGTTTATTAAATACTTACTCTGAATTATTTGTTAATCAGGTTGTGATTCCGTTTTAGATGAAATTTAAAAACTTAAATACAGCCTTTTTTGTAACCACAGGTATATCAGTGGTGGTATTTATTTATTTGGTCTTTCTGGGCTATGATGAGATTAAAAGTCTAAAAGACGTTATAAAGATTATTGCAGCCATAGTGTTTCCTATTCCTATGCTGTTCTTTGTGAGGTTTATTTTAATAGAACGTTTTTTGCCTGAGAATACTGATGAATATAAGATCAAGAATCAAAAACCAGCAACAGTACTCTTGTTGGCTACCACATTAGTGAGTGTTGGACTCATGCAAATAGTTGAAATTTTAACACATCAAAAATTAGAAGACAATTTAATATTTGCGCACTTAATCAATTCAACAGCTGTAAGCTCATATGTGCTTAATTACATATTGTACAATAATTTAAGAGCCAACGGTATTTTAAGTGGAGTATTATTGGCGCTTTCTATACATGTGTTTTTTCTATCGGCATAAAAAGTTTAGATAAGGTTGTTAAATAACTAAAACATATAATCATTCAAAATAAAATTTTAATAAATCAAATCTCGCTTATCAATTCAAATCATCAAAATTTATAATCATGAAACAAGTATTTTTTAATCAAGGAGAAAAAAATAATTCAGACAAAAGAGAATTATTATTTATGTTTCAATCTATTGTAGTCATAGGTATGTTAACATTTACCGCTATAGCTTTTTTCTTTTACAACAATTTGTCTATTGAAAAAGGAATTAAAGTTGTATTTGCGCCATTTCTGTCGGTTGTACCCTTGTTGTTTGTTCTTTCCATATTAAGAGACCTAAGAAAGGGTTTTATAGAGGGCGATTATAAAAAGCAGGAAATTACTAAGTTCTGTATCATTACGTTGTCAATCACATTAGCGTTTACGGGAATAACCTATTTGCTATCATTAATTGACGCTCTAGAAATACTGTTAGCAGCCATAATGACTGTATTAAGTATAGTGTTCTTTTTAAGAACTAAGATTAAAGATATTCTAGGAATGTCTATTATAACAGGCATTGCAGAAGGTATTATTATTTATATGATCTTTTTGTTTTGATGATTGGTTAGCTAACTGAAACTCCGCAGCTAGTTTTTGGTTGCGGGGTTTTAAAAATAAAATTAAACACTTAACTAAGCTTTTATGATTGAAAAAATTCTAAAGGTTCATAAAGAAACCAAACTAGCAGATTTTGAGATTTGGCATTTTTTGATAAGGTTTACAATGTTTTTTGGGTTGTCAATTTCAATTTTGATTATGACAATTTTCATCTTTTTAATGTTTTACTCAGGATTTTGGACAGGTACTTTGTCAAAAACTGAAAACGCATTGATAGTGTTTTTTACATATACAATTGATTTAACGATTATCCTTTTTATATTAAAGTCACGTTACAAATTTCTTAGGAAACAAATGAATTTTACAAAGTGTAAATCTTATTTATGGATTGGTATTATGTTTATATTTATATACATGGCCTTGATGCCAATAACTATAGAATCATTTTAAAATGAAATAAAAATGAATTCAAAAATTCAAAATGAAATTAAAGAGCTTGTTCAGCAACAAGTCATATCACAAGAAATAGCTTCAGAAATTGAGGCATATTATCACTCGAAAAAATCCACTAGTCCAAACCGATTATTTACGGTTTTTGGAGTGCTGGGGTCTTTATTGGTAGGACTGGGTATCATATTGATTTTAGCCCACAATTGGGACAATTTTTCCAAGATCACTAAAACATTATTAGCTTTTCTACCCTTAATTATTGGTCAAGGATCTGTTGGTTTTTCAATTTTAAAAAATAAGAGTACCGTATGGAAAGAAGCTTCAGGAACTTTTTTGTTTTTTGCAGTAGGGTCTAGTATATCATTAATAAGTCAGATATATAATATTCCAGAAGATTTTAATGCTTTTCTACTCACCTGGATTTTACTGTGTGCGCCACTCATATATCTTTTGAAATCAAATACCCTAGGGATTTTGCATATTGTTTTTATGACTTATTACGCTATTGAGTTTGGTTTTGATTTTTTGTCAACTGGTAATACGCCATGGTATTATTTATTGTTGCTAGTTATAGTTTTACCACATTATTGGCAGCTTATAAAATATCAATTCAATACAAATATTACATCTATTTTTAATTGGTTATTACCATTGAGCTTGACGATTGTTTTAATAGCCTTTATTAATGATGTAGATGCACTAGGAATTTTAATGTACGTTATTTTATTTGGACTCCTCTATAATATTGGCAAGCTGCCCAAATTTGACAATGGGAGATTAAGGCAAAATGGCTATTTAATATTGGGGTCTTTAGGAACTGTTTATATGCTAATGATAACCAGTTTTGACTGGTTTTGGGATGACTTAATTAAAAAGCCATCAGATTTTAACTCGCAAGAAGCTTATATATCTTTAGTGCTGTTTATTATTGCTTTAGGAATCTTGGTTTACTCATATATCAGAAAACAGATAAAGTTTTACAATATTTCGCATTATGCGTTTATAATTTTTACTGTTGTTTTTCTAGTTGTTTTTTCGAATAAATACATTTCCATTGCATTAATAAATCTATTGATTTTAGTCATAGCCCTAATTACTATAAAAATTGGAACAAATAAATTTCACTTTGGCATTTTAAATTATGGACTATTAATTATAGCTATTCTAATTGTTTGTAGATTTTTTGATACCGACATGTCATTTATAATCAGAGGGCTATTGTTTGTAGGGTTTGGACTTGGGTTTTTCTTGGCAAACTATTTTATGTTTAAAAAGCAAAAGAAAAGGAAAATGAATTTAAAATAAAAATCGATAACATGAAATCAATTTATATATTCATCATATTTTTGGTTGTTGTGACAGCACAAATTTTTGTGCCAACACAAATGATTCTTGATAGAGAGGCTGTTTTAAATACAGGAGTACCTTATAAATTTAAAACAAGACCTATTGATCCAGCAGACCCCTTCAGAGGAAAATATATAGCGCTACGTTTCAAAGCAAATAAATGGTCAACTATAGATTCTTTGTGGGTAAGAAAAGAAAAGGTTTATGTGTATTTAGATACCGATAGTTTAGGTTTTGCTAAAATTCATTCGGTTAGTAAAGAAATTCAACCTGAAATAAATAAAGATTTTATTGAAGCCAAGGTAGATTGGTACAAAGAATACAATAATGAACTACACGTTACGTATCCTTTTAATAGGTTTTATATGGAAGAGGGAAAAGCTTATGACGCCGAAGTAGTTGTTAGAGAAAACCAAAAAAATATAGAAAATGTATATGCGTTGGTTTTTGTTAAAAATGGTGAATCTGTTTTAAAGGATGTTATTATAGACAATATGCCTCTTAAAGATTATGTAGGGAAAGAACCAAAACAAGAATAATCATTAAGATGTTCAATAAATTGAGGAATATCTCTTAATGAAATTATAAAATTTTGTAAATCCTGTTAAACCTTTCTAAACAAGCTATGCGGAATGACTTTTTTATCGTCAATTTGTAACATAGTTTAATTTTCATTTAAAAGAAATTAGATTTAACATTATATTTAGTTAAGTTATTAGTTAGTTTTACGAACAAACCCAGTCATGAAAATGACTGGGTTTTGTTTTTTATATTGTTTTCAGACATTTTAGAGCATAGCAGTGTTCTTGATGATTTGGATAGATTAGGTTTGTCGATTTAGACCTTTTGTCCGTAACCTCTTTTACGAGTCCAAATTATTTTACATTATAGAAAGACTTTTTAAATAAAAAAGGGAACCTATTATGATTCCCCTTATATAGCCCATTTTATTAAGGCTTATAATTTTGATAAATTACTTTTCTGATGCGCTACCAGGTACAATAATTAATTCTCCTTCCTCTATGAAGAAATCGGTGTAAAATGGATCCTCCCCTTCATTATCGGTAGTTCCAGGATGTACATAGGCATTGGTTTTAGCCCACCCAGATGCACCTTTAAAACGGCCAGTGCCTCCAATAAACAGTATCTCGTCATTAAAATGTAATTGATACTTTGGATTATTTCCTGTATATGGCCATATCTGGCCAGACTCAATGACACAGTGTAATTCGTCTCCATTGGCAGCAACAAATTTACCGGTTTCAATAAAGGAGTAGTTTACAGGAAAAAAAACTTCAGGAGTGGGTGCTGTACAAAATCTCATAAAGAGTCCCTGTAATTCACCTAGATGGGTCATTTCGCCGTTTCCTTTCATAACCATGGTTTCACTAAAAGAACCAGCGTCACATGTTTGGGAACCTGGCGCCTCTGCACGCCACACAGTAAATGAAGCTTTAAAAGGTAAACTTTTTTTAATACTGGATTTTAAAGTTAGGTTGTCTGTTTCAAGCAAGCTTTGTCCTGATTGCAACTCTTCAACGTTGCATGCAGTTATAATGAAAAGGCTTAATAGGGCTAAACAAAAAGGTTTTATAGTTTTCATAATTACATAGTTTTACTTATTATAAAATACATTTCATACACATAAAGATGGTTAAATATCTTATATGACATAAAGAAGCTATGTTGCAAAAACCTTAATTTTTTTTAAAAACTATGTTGATTAATTAAACTATGTTGCAGAAAACAAAGACAGTTTGTGATTTTAGAAATTAAGAGCAAATTTAAGGCAAAGAATCAGTATTATAGGGTAGATTCATTTTTTTCATAAGGGTTATAAATTTCGGGTGAGATTTCAAATTATTTGGAGAATACCAGTAAGGAACATCCGCTAAACGACCTCCACTATTATAAAACTCTTCAAGCTCATTCATCACTTTTTCATTTTCACCCCAAAAAGCCAGACTTTTGATTTTAAAATATTTGTTGTAAATATTATCAATACACCATTCCATTAAACCGTCTCTGCCAGCGGTTTTAAAAATGCTATTTAAAGCCTCATCTGTAGTATTATTTTTAATTACATTTCTTAACTCCTTTAAACTTTCTAAAGCCAATTCGTTATTTTTGAGCATATAATGCCCCCAAAACTGGTATAGTGGTGGCCGCATATGATCCTTATTCAAATCGCCCGCAATTTTAGATTCTTCTATAGCTTCATGAAATTGACCTCTATTTAAATAAAGTTTAGCACTTACCTCTCTTACTATATAAGATAAGGGGTCAAGTTCTAGAGCTTTATTTATATGTAATCGGGCTTTTTTATGTTCACCAATGCAACTAAGGTATTCAGAATAACGGTGGTGCAGTGTTGAATAATTGGCACCTATTTCAAAAGCTTTGGTAAATGCATGGTTAGCTTTTTCCCATTCCCAGTCTATATAGAAGTAAAGGGTGGCTAATACGGTATGTGCCTCCAGTAAATTGGGGTCTAATTCAATAGCTTTTAAAGCATAGTATTCTGCTTTTTTTCTATTTTCTATAATTTCCTCTTTGGTTGAAGACGTCCATGTTTTTAGAAAGTAGGTGTCACCTAGGCCGGCATAGGCTGTCGCATAATTGGAATCCTCTTCTATGGCTTTATGAAAATAGTCTATGGCTGTTGCATAATCTTTTTTCAACCTTTTTCCCCAATAAAATCTCCCTAGTTGATATAATTTATATGCTTCTAAATTTTCGGTTTGATTTCTTTTAATCTCTAAAGTTTGTTCCTCTGAAAGTGTTTCGTTAAGGCCTGAAGCTATTTGAAGGGCTACTTCACTTTGGACATCAAAAATATCAGATAGTTCTCTGTCAAAACTTTTAATCCAAACATGATCATCATGAGTTGCATCAATAAGCTGAACCGTTATTCTTGTTTTTTTCTCATGCCTTTGGACACTGCCTTCTAGGATATAGGATACACCCAATTCTGATGCTATAGTAGGGATGGTTTTTGTGGTGTTATGTTTGTATATTTCTGATGACGTTCGCGATATAACTTTAAATTCTTTTAAGGTAGCCAACCTGTTTAAAATACCTTCAACCAATCCATCAGCAAAAAATTGATTTTCCTCATCTCCACTAATATTTTTAAATGGTAAAACAGCAATTGATTTTTCATTTATAGCTAGAACTTCATTTTTTGAAAAATGGTTAATCATTAAATATCCAACAAAGAAGAGGGTGGCCAAAACCCCAATAATCTTGACAATTTTTAAAGTCTGATTATTAAAGCTTATAGACTTTTTCTTTTCTATTGTTTGTTTAAAAGTTTCTTTATTCAAATATTTTTTTGCTTCGCTAGGAGAGTACCCGTAATACTCGTGGAAACATTTGTGAAAATACGAGGTGCTTCCAAAACCAACTTTATAGGCTATTTCAGAGATGGTAATGGTATTTTTCTGAAGTAATTTATGAGCTTCCTGAAGCCTGACTTCTCTAATAAATTGGCTTATAGACTGTGATTTTAGTTTCTTTAATTTCCGGTGTAAATGAGAACGACTCAGACCTGCTATTTGAGATAGTTGATTTACACCAAATTGCTCATTTTGAAGGTTGTCAAGCACAGCTTGTTGTAAGCTATTTAATAAATCATCGTTCCCACTCATTCCTTGTAAAACTCTGAAAAAGTTGTAAAAATTTAAACTTATAAGATAACAAAAATTTGAATTTTAATTTATGATTAAAATCATCTAATATTTTCTATCTATAAACTAAGTTTAAAAATAATGAATTTATGTTCTTTATATAAAATTCATATTATGAGGTGCTTAAGTTTTAAAGTTGCGTTTTCCTTTTTGTTTACTGATTGTGTTTTCAGTATGTAAATATCAGTCTTCTTGATGACATTATAGAATGAATTAGGGTTTGTGTAAAGGATTTAATGATAAACCCTTGTGAAGAAGAATTAGTTTAAGGTTAATCTATAAAGCTATATACATCATAATCATACTTATGTTTGAAATAAATTTTTCATATACTTATTGGGACTATCCAGAAAATTTTAATAGCTCAATTGAAAAAGTATTGATAAGTTTAAAAAAATAGCATTAAAAAGGGAATCAAATTTGATTCCCTTTTTAATGAATTCTGTGTTTAGATTTTAAACAACCTTAACAAACAGACCTTCGTCAGTTTTTTCAACTTTAGCTAGACTATTTTTGGTGAGTTCTTTAATAGATTTGTCCCATTTTTTGTTTGATAACCCTGATTGTGTTTTTAGTTCAGAAAGCGCTATTGCTTCCTCTTTTTTTAAGATTTCAAAAATGGCTTTAGCGTCTTCACTCAATGTTATGGCCTTTTTCTCTGGTTTCATTTGAGGAAAGAACAATACTTCTTGAATAGACTGATTATTGGTTAGAAACATAATTAATCTATCCATTCCAATTCCCATACCCGATGTTGGCGGCATCCCGTATTCTAAGGCTCTTAAAAAGTCAAAATCTATAAATTCAGTGGCTTCATCATCTCCTTTTTCTGCAAGCTTTAATTGGTGCTCAAAACGCTCACGTTGGTCAATGGGATCGTTTAGTTCAGAATACGCATTAGCTATTTCCTTTCCACAAACCATTAATTCAAAACGCTCTGTTAATTCAGGATTGTCTCTATGCTCTTTACACAAAGGACTCATCTCTTTAGGATAGTCTGTAATGAAGGTTGGCTGAATGTAATTGCCTTCACATTTCTCACCAAATATTTCATCTATTAACTTACCTTTACCCATGGAATCATCTACTTCAATACCTAAATCTATAGCAGCCTGTCTAATCTCGTCTTCAGATTTTCCTGTAATATCAAAACCGGTAAAATGCTTGATGGAATCTGCCATGGTTACACGAGCGTAAGGCGCTTTAAAATCCACCTCGTGCTCTCCAAAAGTAGCTTTTGTAGTGCCGTTAACCGCTAAGGCACAATGCTCTAATAGCTGTTCGCAGAAATCCATCATCCAATTATAATCTTTGTAGGAGACATAAATTTCCATGGCTGTAAACTCAGGGTTGTGCGTTCTGTCCATCCCTTCATTTCTGAAGTTTTTAGAAAACTCATAAACGCCATCAAATCCACCAACAATAAGCCTTTTTAAGTAAAGCTCATTTGCAATACGCATGTACAACGGAATATCTAAAGTATTGTGGTGCGTTATAAAAGGTCTTGCTGCGGCTCCACCTGGAATAGGTTGCAAAACAGGGGTTTCAACTTCAAAATAACCTGCGTTGTTAAAAAACTCACGCATAGCATTAAATAGTTTGGTGCGTTTTACAAAAACTTCTTTAACATGCGGGTTTACGACCAAATCGGCATAACGTTGTCTGTATCTTTGTTCTGGATCTGTAAATGCATCGTATACAACGCCGTCTTTTTCTTTAGGCAAGGGAAGCGGTTTTAAAGCTTTACTAAGTAAAGTGAAATCCTTGACCTTAACCGTTTTTTCACCTACCTGAGTAACAAATAGCTCGCCTTCAATCCCTATAAAATCACCAAAATCAATAAGTTTTTTAAAGATGTCGTTGTATTTGGTCTTGTCTTCTCCTGGACAAATTTCATCTCGGTTAAAGTATACTTGTATTTTTCCTTCACTATCTTGCAACTGTGCAAAACTGGCTTTCCCTTGTACTCTAATCATCATTAATCTACCGGCAATAACCACTTGTTTTCCTTCTTCAAACTGCTCTTTTATTTGTTTTGAAGTATGATTTACCGGGTATAAGTCTGCTGGATAGGGGTTAATACCCAACTCACGTAATTTTCCTAATTTTTCTCTTCTTACAAGCTCTTGCTCTGATAATTGCGACATCTTTTATAGAGTGTGTGAAATTTTAGTGCACAAAGATACTATTAATCGCTAGCTTTTAAAATAAATTTTGGTGTAACAAAATCGTTATAATCACGTCACACAGTTAATCATCAATCAAATTATTATTTCTATGAGTTTTTGGAGAGTTTTATTGTCTGTAATCTGTCCACCTTTAGCTGTGTTAGATAAGGGATGTGGTTCTGTTTTTATTGTATTTCTGTTATGGCTATGTGGTTGGGTGCCAGGAGTTATTGCAGCCTTGGTAATACTTAACAATCCTAATAGGTAAACATAAAAAATATTGTAATTTTGCAGGCTATGAATAAGCAAGTAAAACTGCAAGATTTAGGTTTTAAAGACTACAAAGAAACTTGGGATTACCAAGAGCAGTTGTTTAAAGGTATTGTTGATACCAAAGTAATCAATAGAAGAGAAGAAACTAATGTGCAGACAAACAATTACTTTTTGTTTGTAGAACATCCACATGTATACACCTTAGGCAAAAGTGGTGATTTGTCAAACTTACTCTTAAACGAAGTACAACTTGCCGAAAAGGGAGCAACATTTTATAAAATTAATCGAGGTGGAGATATCACTTACCACGGACCTGGTCAAATTGTAGGGTATCCCATTCTAGATTTAGAGAACTTTTTTACTGATATACATAAGTACCTGAGATTGCTGGAGGAAATGATTATTTTAACTTTGGCTGAGTATGGTTTAAAGGCCAAACGAAGTACTGGAGAAACAGGAGTTTGGTTAGATGTGGGTACACCATTTGCTCGCAAAATTTGTGCTATGGGCGTGCGTGCTAGCCGTTGGGTAACCATGCATGGGTTTGCTCTAAACGTAAATGCCGATTTGGGTTATTTTGATAATATTATTCCTTGCGGAATACGAGGGAAAGCTGTAACTTCTTTAAATGTAGAACTTGGTAAGAAAACTGTTGATGAAGGAGAGGTTAAGGAAAAACTTCTAAAGTATTTTGCTGAACTTTTTGAGGCTGAATTAGATTGAGTATTTGTTCTTTATAAGATAGCTTTTAATATCAGATATTTTCAAGGTTTTAAACATAAATATTTTTAAGGAAACGTCTTCTTTATTCTCTATATAAAAAATACTTGTTAACAAGTTCGATGTATTTGCGTTTAGCTTCCAATTCAGAAATATTTCTGGCTTGAAAAAGGGCATTGGTTTTAAAAGCGTTTATTAAGGCTTCCCTACTCCTGGGTCTACCGTAATCATTTGTGGCTCTTTTATAGTAAGCGTACAATTTTAATAATGTGTCTGCTGGAAAAGGTTCAGTATGCTTATTAACCCTAGCAACAGCTTCTTGGAATTTTTTATTTAATTCTTCAATGCTCATTACATTTCCGCAATAATTGTTTCTCCGCCGCGCACTTTCTGGTTTAATGATACTTTTATATGGGTGTCTAATGGTAGAAATAAATCTACTCTAGAGCCAAATTTTATAAAACCAGCGTCGGCACCTTGCTCAGCTTTGTGGTTTTGTTTGGCATAGTTGACAATGCGTTTAGCTAAGGCACCAGCAATCTGTCTGTAAAGTACTTTGCCGTAGATTTCATTTTCAATAACCACGGTAGTACGCTCATTTTCTTCACTCGCTTTAGGGTGCCATGCTACTAAATATTTACCAGGATGGTATTTGCTAAAAATAACATTGCCATTTACCGGGTAGCGGGTGACATGCACATTGAGTGGAGACATAAATACACTTACCTGTAACCGTTTGTCTTTAAAATATTCCTTTTCAAAAACTTCTTCAATAACAACAACCTTTCCGTCAACAGGGGCAATAACTTGCTTGTCGTTAGAAACTGTATGTCTTTTGGGGTTTCTAAAAAATTGAAGAATTAAGATTAATAAAACCAATAACGCAATGAGAGCTAAAGTTCTCAACCAAAAAATTGTTATAAAACTATCAACCAATAAAAAGGAAGCTACTACAATTACAAATGTTACAAATATAATTTTATGACCTTCTTTATGAAACATAATTTATGAATCTTAAAAATGAATATATGAATGGAGCTGCAAAAATAATACTATCTAGTCTATCTAATAAACCACCATGACCAGGCATAATAACACCACTGTCTTTTACTCCAGCTTGTCTTTTAAACTTAGACTCAATTAAATCTCCTAAGGTACCAAACACACTAATTATAATACTTAAAATTAACCAATTAGTAAAATCTAATGTTTCTGTAAAGGTAGTGATAAAATAGCTTGCGATACAGCCGAAAAGCAAACCACCAAGGAACCCCTCAACAGTTTTTTTAGGTGAAATTTTGGGAAAAAGCTTTTGCTTGCCAAAGTTTTTACCAACTAAATAAGCGAAGGAATCATTAATCCAAATGAGCATAAAACATCCCAAAAGGATATTAGAGTTAAATACGTTTCTAAAGTTGGCTATTAATATTAGGAAAACAAATGCGCTGGATAAATAGAAGGTTGTTAAAATAAATCTTTTCGAGGCAAACAGAGGAATGGTTTTTTCTGAAAATAAATCCTTTATTAAAAATAGTTCAACAAAAATGGTAATTACCATGAGTATTTGTATAGCTTCATCTAAACCAAGTGGTGTATTGAGAACTAGCCTCCAATAAACAAATACAAAGTAAAAAATAATAAAGATTATGTATGGAAAAACACTTTTTAATTGAATTAGTTTTTTAAACTCTGCCAAACAAATAAGTCCAAAAATAAAAAAAAGAACAATTAAAGCATGCTCATTTTGTAAACAGCCTATCAATAATAAAATATAGAGTAGACCTGAAAAAGCTCTGATAATTGTTTCCTTCATTGTTCTATAAATCTTCTAAAAGTAGTAGATAAAGGTTTTTTGCGCTACTTCCATAACTCAAAAAGTCTTTTTCATCACCAGATTTAAAGTGCTTTATGGTTGTAATGTTTGTTGGAATTCTTTGTCTGTTTTTAGATTTTATACCCCGAAGTCCCTCACCTATATTTTCGACAATTTGACTGGTGGTAGCAAATACAATAAAGTTAAAAGGAAGTTCTGTTAGTTTTTTTTCGAAAATTTGCTTTGAAGATATTAGTAATGATCCATCGTTGGCAATTAAATTTTCGCAGGTAGTTAAGAAAAATGTTGAATCACTTATTCGAAGCGTGGGTTCTAGGTTGGAGTTCCTGAATTTATCCTTTAAGTTTGTATCTAGAATTAAAACTTTTTTATCGTGCCATTTATTTTCATCAATAATGTTTTCGAGGTTTTCATAAACTTCATTTAAGTCTTCGCAATACAAAAACTTACCACCATTAGCTTTAAAGTTTATAGTAAACCTTTCGTCTATTGGTAATTTAATTTCTGGCATATATTTACCTCTTTCGTCAGATTTCAATTCCTCACCAGAGCGCTCAGATTTGGAACCAAAAATTTTTCTAAAAAGACTCATTCAGTTGCTGCTATTACCCAATTCTTATTGATTGTAATCAAAGATAAAAAATCTTAAACTAACCTTGAGATTAATTTAAGATTTTTACCAAAAGCTTCAAAATATTATGTATGAAAGCTTATTTTTTTAAACTTTATTCTTCTTCCTGAGTAGAATCTTCGGTTTTGGTTTCCTTTTTGGGTTCTTCAGTTTCTGCTTCTTTTTCAAAAGCTCGTTTACCAAAAATACGTTCTAAATTGTCCTTAAATATTACTTCTTTCACCAGAAGCTCTTCAGCAAGTTCAATAAGTTTATCTTTATTATCCTCTAAAAGTTTAACAGCTCTTTCGTACTGTTCTTCAATAATATCTGAGATTTCTTTATCAATCAATTCAGCTGTTTGTTCACTGTAAGGTTTAGTGAAACCGTATTCACTTTGACCCGAGGAATCGTAATAAGTTAAATTTCCAATCTTATCACTCAAACCGTAAATGGTTACCATGGCTCTTGCTTGTTTGGTAACTTTTTCCAAATCACTTAGAGCACCCGTAGATATTTTTCCAAAAATAACCTGCTCTGCAGCTCTACCGCCTAGAGCAGCACACATTTCATCAAGCATTTGCTCTGGACGGACAATAAGCCTTTCTTCTGGTAAATACCAAGCAGCACCAAGTGATCTTCCTCTTGGAACAATAGTAACTTTAATTAACGGAGCTGCATGTTCCAGCATCCAACTTACTGTAGCATGTCCTGCCTCATGGTAAGCAACCGCTTTTTTCTCAGCAGGAGTGATTATCTTGTTTTTCTTTTCTAAACCACCAATAATTCTATCAACCGCATCAAGGAAGTCTTGTTTGTCAACTTCTTTTTTACCATTTCTTGCAGCAATTAAAGCCGCTTCATTACAAACATTGGCAATGTCAGCTCCAGAGAACCCTGGGGTTTGTTTAGATAGGAAATCAGTATCTAAGTCTTTGGACTTTTTAAGTGGCCTTAGGTGGACTTCAAAAATTTCTTTGCGTTCGCGCAAATCTGGTAAATCAACGTAAATCTGTCTGTCAAACCTACCGGCCCTCATTAAAGCTTTGTCTAAAATATCTGCTCTGTTGGTAGCTGCTAATACAATAACATTGGTATTGGAGCCAAAACCATCCATTTCTGTAAGTAGTTGATTTAAGGTGTTTTCTCTTTCATCGTTGCTTCCAGACATGGCATTTTTTCCTCGTGCTCTACCAATAGCATCAATCTCATCAATAAAAATGATAGAAGGTGATTTTTCTTTAGCTTGTTTAAATAAGTCACGAACTCTAGAAGCTCCTACTCCTACAAACATTTCAACAAAATCTGATCCCGATAGAGAAAAGAAAGGTACTTTTGCTTCTCCTGCAACCGCTTTTGCAAGTAGGGTTTTACCCGTTCCTGGAGGGCCAACAAGTAAGGCTCCTTTTGGTATTTTTCCTCCTAGCGTAGTATATTTTTCAGGGAATTTTAAGAAATCTACAATTTCCTGAACTTCTTCTTTAGCACCTTCTAAACCAGCAACATCTTTAAATGTAGTTTTTACCTCTGTATTCTGGTCAAAAAGTTTGGCTCTTGATTTTCCAATGTTGAAAATTTGTCCACCAGCACCACCACCAGCACCACCAGACATTCTACGCATAATAAAAATCCAAACCCCTATTAACAAGATAAACGGAAGGATGCCTATTAATAAATTTCCAAAAGTATCTGTTTCTGTGTCGAACTCAATTACAGGTTTGGTGTCTAAATCTTCTATAATCTCGTTTAGTTTATTTTCAAAATTTTGAAGATCACCAAATTCAAATTTATAATTTGGTAAGGCACTTCCGGTAGGAATAAAGGGTTGTTGAATTGATTTTCGGTGCTCTTCTTTAGATTCAGCCTCATTAGTTAAATAAACTCTAGCAACTCTTGTGTTTTTTACAATATCTATTTTTTCGACATCACCATTAGCCAAAAATTTAAAAAAGTCTGACGTAGTAGTTTTAGACCCCCCACTGCTACTCTCACCACTAAATAACTGGAATCCTAGAAATAGAGCAATTAGAATACCATAAATCCAAAATGGACTAAACTTTGGTTTTTTATCTTTTATATTTTTTTTATCGTTTGCCATGTAATTCTTTAATAACTTGTTTCTATAACTGTTGTTTTTGCATCACCCCAAAGACTCTCAATATCATAATATTCTCTAACATGCTTCTGGAATACATGTACAACAACATTAACATAATCTATTAAAACCCACTCAGCATTATCTTCACCTTCAACATGCCAAGGTTTGTCTTTAAGTTCTTTACTTACCTTTTTTTGTATGGAGTTAACTATGGCGTTTACTTGAGTGTTAGAAGTTCCTTCACATATTACAAAGTAGTCGCAAACAGTATTTTCAATTTCTCTAAGATCTAGAATATTAATTTCTTTTCCTTTTACATCTTCAATGCCACTTATAATAACCGATATTAATTGGTCTGCGCTTATTTTTTCTTTCGCCATTAATTTTATTTAATTTGTGCAAAGTTATTATTTTTTTAGTTCTTTATGCTTTAAAAAAAGCATAAGATTTTATAGCCCTACAATAACCTGTATATGCACATAATCAAACTTAATGCCACTGATTCTACAAATAGTTACCTCCGTAGATATATTGCTGAAAATAAGGTTGAAGATTATACGGTTGTTGTAGCTAAAAAACAGACCAACGGAAGAGGGCAAATGGGTACTTTATGGAGTTCTGAAACATCTAAAAACCTTACGTTTAGTATGTTTAAAGATTTAAGTGTACATACTGTTGAGTTTCCTTTTTACATAAGTATGGCCATTTCTTTGTCTATTTTAAAAACTTTAAAGATCTTGAATATTCCTGATTTAAAGATTAAATGGCCTAACGACATTTTGTCAGAAAACAAAAAAATCTGTGGAATTTTAATTGAAAATGTCATAAAGAATAAGTTAGAATCCACTATTATTGGTATTGGTGTTAACGTGAACCAAACAAAGTTTAAAGGACTTCCTAAAGCGGCCTCATTAAAAACCATTACAGGAATCCATTATGATTTAGAAGAGGTTTTACATAGAATAATGTTAAGTACCATGGAGTACTCTGCGCTGCTACAAAAAGGTGATTACGATACTGTTAAAAAAGAGTATGAAGCTAATTTATTTAGAAAAGACAAGCCTTCAACATTTAAAGACGCTGAAGGAAATTTATTTTCTGGATTTGTAAAAGGTGTTACAAAGTATGGTAAGCTAATGATAACCCTCGAAGATGAATTAGTTAAGAAATTCGACTTAAAAGAAATAGAAATACTTTACTAAACTAAATTGAATTTGGGATACTGGTGGCTAGTGTTTCAATAAATTTGCTAATGGGGCCTTTAATCATCATAGCCATCATGGGGTTAAAATCACCTGAAAATAGCAATTGTACCTCACTTGACGTTTCGCCTTTAGGTACAATATTTCCAGTTAAAGAAAAGTCTATTTTTCCACCAGCTGCTCCCAAAACAATTTTATTTGGAGCAACAACTTCTTTCTTTTTTAGTATAATTTCGGGCATACCTTTCAGAGCAAATAGAAATGTGTCTGCTTCTAAAACTTCAAATTTACTTATATTTTCAGGCATTAAAGCTTCAAAGTTTTTAACATCATCTAAAAAATTAAAAACTTCTTCAGGTGTTTTTTCTACGTTTATTTTAGGAGATTCTAAATTCATTATTTTGTTACGTTGTAGTTTGTTAAGCTGTTTAGCTGCAGATCAATCAAATTCCGTTCCATTCACTAGGGTTCGTATTCCATTCAGATAGGGTTTCCAATTGGTCTTCGGTAATATATCGGGTTTGTAAAGCTTGCTCTAATAAACTTTCATAATTACCCAAAGTTTGTAAACTTACATTTTCTTTTTCAAAATTTTGTTTGGCTACATCAAATCCGTAAGTAAAAATGGCTATCATTCCTTTTACATTAATTCCAGCATCCCTTAAAGCTTTAACAGCATTCAAACTACTTTTTCCAGTACTAATTAAGTCTTCAACAACTACTACATTCTGACCTTTTTCAATGAAGCCTTCAATTTGATTTTTTCTTCCATGACCTTTAGCATCTGGTCTAACATAAATAAAGGGTAATCCTAAATATTCAGCAACCAGCATACCAATACCAATAGCTCCAGTAGCAACCCCTGCAATAGCATCAGGCTTACCATATTGCTTTTCAATTTGTTTGGCCATTGTTTCTCTTACATAATTACGAATGGGAGGAAATGACAGAATAATCCGGTTGTCGCAATATATTGGAGATTTCCATCCTGAAGCCCAAGTAAAAGGTTCTTTTGGGCTTAGTTTTATAGCGTTTACCTGCAATAAAACTTCGGCTGTTTTTCTGGCAGTGTTTTTATTAAAAATCATGTTGGCAAAATTACAATTAAATGTTTGAGTTGAATTAGCATTAAAAATATTTTTTTCAACAATGATTGGTTTGTATTGAAAAATGATATTTTTACCAAAACCAAATTCTAAAAGTAACCAATGCATAAAGTTTTTGTAGGAGATAAACCTATAGTTTTAACTTCTGAGGTTGAAAAGGAAACTGATTTTAAAAATTATTTACTGGACACCGTAAACATTGGAAAGGTGATTAGAGATTTACGTAATTCTCAATGGAGTGAGGTTAGGTTAATTCATAAAAATCCCGATAAGCTTTTGAGTAAGTTTTTAAAGAAACTACCTAATGTCATTGCTGGTGGTGGAAAGGTTTACAATGAAAGGGGTGAAGTATTGTTCATTTTCAGAAATGACAAATGGGATTTACCAAAGGGTAAAGCCGAAAGAAAGGAAACCATTGAAGAAACTTCTATAAGGGAAGTAGAAGAAGAAACAGGTGTTGAAGGTTTGGAAATAACCAAACCTTTAGAAACTACCTACCATATTTTTAAGCGTAACGGACGCCACCGGATAAAAATCACCTATTGGTTTGAGATGAAAACTACATTTAAAGGTAAATTATATCCACAAGAAAAAGAAGGTATAACAAAAGTAGAGTGGTTAAATAAAAAAGAAACTGTAAAAGCTCTAGAGAACTCCTATGCTAATATTAGAACTCTGGTTTAGGGTTTTGAAAAAGAACAGTAGTTTTTGGTGTATATTAATTGCTTTAAGTTGGTTAGCAATGCAATAGCTATTATAATTAAATTCAAACGTTTTAGTCTTTCTATGTGTTTAATTATAGTAAATTACTTGTGACTTCTTTTATTAGCCTTAAATTTGCACTCTCAAAAATCGAGCCATGACAGAATTTATTAGAAAGCGTGCTAAAAATGCCAAAAATGATATTTTAAGTGGAGCTACAGTAGCTCTTGCATTAGTTCCCGAAGCGGTTGCGTTTGCTTTTGTAGCTGGTGTAGATCCTCTGGTAGGTTTGTATGCCGCTTTTATGATTGGTTTAATTACGTCTATATTCGGGGGTCGCCCAGGCATGATAAGTGGAGCCACCGGAGCCTTAGCAGTTGTTATGGTTAGTTTGGTTGCCGAAGGTAATGCTATGGGGGCTCCAGAAGATAACCTTGGATTGTATTACCTGTTTGCTACCGTAATTTTAATGGGATTAATACAAATTTTAGCAGGTGTTTTTAAACTGGGAAAGTTTGTAAGATTGATTCCACATCCAGTAATGATGGGGTTTGTTAATGGTTTGGCAATTGTAATTTTCTTAGCTCAATTAAAAATGTTTAGAGGTGCCGATGGTGCTTATTTTGCAGGTTCAGAATTATGGACCATGTTAGGTCTTGTGGCTTTAACAATGGGTATTATGTTTGTGTTACCTCAAATCAAACTAACAAAAAAACTACCCGAGGCTTTAATAGGAATCTTGGTTGTCTCAGCCATTGTAATTTTCGGAAAATTGGATGTTGCTACTGTGGGTAGTTTTATTAGAGATGGAGGAGGGGAAGGTTTGAAGGGAGGCTTGCCACAATTTCAAACAGACATATTTAGTAAAGTGCCTTTCAATTGGCAAACTCTCAAGTTTATTGGTCCTTACGCCATCATATTAGCAGCTATAGGATTGATTGAATCTTTAATGACATTAAACTTAGTTGATGAATTAACAGAGACTAGAGGTAATGCTAATAAAGAATGTATGGCACAAGGGGGAGCTAACATTATTACTGGACTATTTGGTGGTATGGGAGGTTGTGCTATGATTGGACAGTCTATCATTAATATTAAAGGTGGTGGCCGTGGTAGACTTTCAGGAATAGTTGCCGCTGTTTTATTACTTATTTTCATATTATTTGCATCTGAATACATTGAGCAAATACCTATTGCTGCCCTAGTTGGCGTGATGTTTATGGTGGTTGTAGGAACATTTGCATGGAGTAGTTTTAGAATACTTAGAAAAATTCCAGTTACCGATGCTGTAGTTTTAATTGCTGTTTCATTAATAACTGTTTGGAAAGATTTAGCAGTTGCTGTCATTGCAGGAGTTATTATCAGTGCTTTAGTATTCTCTTGGGAAAATGCCAAACGTATTAGAGCCCGAAAGCGTATGAAAGACGATGGTACTAAAATTTACGAAATTTGGGGGCCGTTATTTTTTGGGTCTATCAAGGCTTTTAATGAAAAATTCGATGCAAAAAACGACCCTCAAAATGTTGAGGTTGATTTTGTGGAGTCAAGAGTAAGTGATCATTCAGCTATTGAAGCTATCTATAATTTGGTTCATAAATATGAAGCCGAAGGAAAATCAATCAAGCTTAAGCATTTAAGTGAAGATTGTAAGGTGTTGTTATACAAGTCCAGTCCAAAATTTAGGGAAGTTATTGTTGAAGATATTGATGACCCGCGTTATCATTTAGCTGAAAACCCTGAGGCTTTTACCAAAGGGCTTTCTGAGTATAAGCTTTAAATTGGCTAAAAGTTTCTTTGTATCTTCGCAAGAAATAGAAGCTAACGTATAGGTTTTTTTAATTGTTCTTTAACTCTTTCAAAACTTTTTTTGCTGGCACGTTCCCAGCGGTAAATATTATACTTTTTACCTTTGTTGGCTTCTTGTTTTGCTTTTTTATTACGTTGTTTTTTTACCCAATCAAAGCGCTTTTTAATTATAGTAGCACCTAATTCATCTTGGCATCCAATTTGGTCAAGGGCGTTCAAAACAGCTATTGATACGTTTTGAACTTTGTCATCAATACTTTTAAATAAAACAGGAATGGAAGCACTTGAACCTAGTTCACCTAAAGCTTCTGCGGCTAGTTTTCTGGTTTTATAATTACCATGTTTTAGTGCATATTCAATTCTATTTACATAACGATACAGCATCCAATTGTAGATATCATTTTTACATGGCTGTATATTACTTAATTTAAAAAGGAAATATTTAATGTGGTGTAACATGAACTATTATTCTTACTTAATTAGTATAGAATAATTTGAAAATGTTACAAGGTAAAAATCTATTTCATCCTCACACTTTGGGGAACAAGTTTTGTGTAATCACCGTTATTTCTAATAACATCACGCACTATCGAAGAGGCGATATATGATGTTTCTGCCGATGTTAGTAGAAAAACAGTTTCAATTGGAGCTAGATTTCTATTGGTATGTGCAATAGCTTTTTCAAATTCAAAATCTGCAGGATTACGCAAACCCCTTAAAATGAATGCTATATCATTTTTTTTGCAGAAATCTACTGTTAATCCCTCATATGTCATTACCTTAACTTTAGGTTCTTTAGCAAACGCATGTTCAATAAACGCTTTTCGTTCTTCCAATGTGAACATATAATTTTTATCGGAGTTAATACCAATGGCTACTATGAGTTCATCAAAAAGCGTTACGCCACGTTTAATAATGTCGTAATGTCCTAGAGTAATGGGGTCAAAAGACCCGGGAAATATGGCACGTTTCATAAAAGCCCTCTTAATCTCCCCTATGGGGAGAAACGATTGTGTTGTAAATATACAAATCTTTAGATTTAATTAAAGAATTCAGTTTCCCTCTTTAGGAGGGGTTAGGGGAGGCTTATAAGAGCCTCGGTGATAGCATTATCAAACAAATCGGCGAGTGGAATACCTGCTTCGGCAGCTTGTTGGGGTAAAATACTTTCTTTAGTTAAACCAGGTACCGTGTTCACTTCTAGCAAATGGGGTTCACCATCTTTAAAAATGTATTCACTTCTGGAAAAACCGGTCATCTTTAAGGTTTCATAAACTTTTTTAGCAACCGTATTTACTTTTTCTTCCTGTTCTTTGGTTAATCTGGCGGGCGTTATTTCTTGAGATTTCCCTAGATATTTGGCTTCATAATCAAAAAAATCATTTTCACTTACAATTTCGGTGATGGGTAGTACTTTAGTTTCACCTTTGTAGGTTATCACGCCAACCGATACTTCAATACCATCCAGAAACGATTCTATAATAATTTCGTCATCTTCTTTAAAAGCCACGTCTATGGCATTTTGGAAGTCTTCCTTTTTATGGACTTTACTAACCCCAAAACTACTTCCTGCTTTGTTAGCTTTTACAAAACATGGCAGTCCGACTTTTTCAATAATCGTATCTTCATCAATAGTATCGCCTAAATTTAAGTAGTAAGATTCGGCCGTTTTTATACCGTAAGGCTTCAGAATACTTAAACAATCACGTTTATTAAACGTTACTGATGCCTGATACATGCCACAACTGGTGTGCGGAATCCCCAACAATTCAAAATAAGCTTGCATATAACCGTCTTCACCAGGAGAACCATGAATGGCATTAAATACACAATCAAAGGTGATTACTTCATTGTTAAGTTTAACTGAAAAATCATTTTTATTCACTGGAAATTCATCATCATTGTCATCAACGTAAACCCATTTATCTTTAAAAATATGGATGCGATATCCGTTGTATTTCGAATTATTAAGAGTTTCATATACGACGTTTCCGCTCTTTAATGAGATTTGGTATTCACTGGAGTACCCACCCATGATGATGGCAATATTTTGTTTCACAGAATAAAATTGTTAAAGGTTAGTCTGAAATGTATAATAAAACGTAAGTAATATTAGTTAAGCTAAAATATCATATATATCGCAAAAGAAAAAGCAGTTCTGTTTTTATATATTTGCGGTATTCAAAATTCTACCAATGAGCATTATAAAATTCTTAGTAAGCAAAGCTTTTTTAAAACAAATTTTATTAGCAGTAGTAGCGGTTGTTGTATTGTGTTTTTTAATGTTATGGTGGCTGAAAGGATATACCAACCATGGAGATTTTGAAACAGTTCCAGACTTAAAAGGAAAATCCATTAGCGTGGCTCAAATAGAATTAGATGAGAACAATTTGGTGATGCAGATACAGGACTCTGCTAATTTTAATCCAGATTACCCAAAGTTTTCGGTGATAGAGCAGGAGCCTATTGCAGGGACTCAAGTTAAAGAAAACAGAAAAATATACTTAACGTTAAATCCATCAGGTTACCGAAAAATTGAAGTGCCCGATTTAAGAGAGCGTACTTTTAGGCAGGCTAAACCAAATTTAGAAGCGTTGGAATTTAAAATAGGTAAAATTACCTATGAGGATAATATTGGTAAAGATTTAGTTTTAAAAATGTATCATAACGGAGAACTTTTAAAACCTGGTGATAAGCTTGCTAAAACATCCATCATAGATTTAGTACTAGGCAACGGGAACCGTCCAAGTAAATAATTTTTTTCAATGGAGGATTACACACCACAACTTCCCGAGGAAGATAATCTGTACGAACATTATACTTTTACTGTTGGTAAGGGGCAAGCACCCCTGCGTATTGATAAATATTTGATGAATTTTATTGAAAATGTCAATAGAAATAAAATTCAAACGGCTGCTAAAGAGGGTGGACTTTTTGTAAATGATATTCCAGTAAAGTCTAGCTATAAAGTAAAACCCGACGATACAATAAGAGTGATGTTTACGCATCCAACTTATGAAGCCTTGTTGGTAGGTGAAGATATTTCTTTGGATGTGGTTTATGAAGATGAAGAATTACTTGTTGTTAATAAGCCAGCAGGTATGGTGGTGCACCCAGGTCATGGGAATTATTCAGGAACCCTAATAAATGCTTTAATTTATAGGTTTGATAATTTACCAAATAATTCTAGTAACAGGCCAGGTTTAGTACACAGAATTGATAAAGATACCAGCGGTCTTTTGGTAGTTGCTAAAACCGAACATGCCATGGCGCATTTAACGTCTCAGTTTGCAAAAAAAACCAGCGAACGTGAATACATAGCTTTGGTCTGGGGTAACGTTGAAGATGATGAAGGCACTATAGAAGGTAACATTGGTCGTCATCCCAAAAACCGATTACAGAACACTGTTTTTCTAGGTGATGAAGCCGAAAAAGGCAAACCAGCCGTTACCCATTACAAAGTTTTAGAGCGCCTAGGCTATGTCACTTTGGTTTCCTGTAAGTTAGAAACAGGGCGTACGCACCAAATACGAGTCCACATGAAACACATTGGACATACTTTGTTTAATGACGAACGTTACGGCGGTGAAAACATATTAAAAGGAACCACCTTTACTAAATATAAGCAGTTTGTAGATAATTGTTTTAAGGTATTACCTCGTCAGGCACTACATGCTAAAACTTTAGGGTTTGAACATCCAAGAACTGGTGAGTTTATGCGTTTTACCTCCGAAATCCCTGAGGATATGCAACAGTGCATTGAAAAGTGGCGAGGGTATTCAAAGCATCAAGAATTGGAATAAAATGTCACTTCGAGTGTCTTGAACTTGTTTCGGGATGTATCGAGAAGTGGGTGTTATTCAATTTCGCTAGAGATTCTCAATGTGAGTTGGAATTTATTATCCGTGCACAAATCTTGGATAATTCCATTCTTGATTTAACGTTCACCCTATAATCAGGACAACCTAAAGTGGAAAAAACTCGTAAGTAACGATATTACTTACAACGTCGAGTTTTGTAATTGTTCGTGTAATGATAATAAGATCAATTGCGTCAATTTCAAGCAAGTATAGCTTTTACAGAGTTCATGTCAATGATCAGCAATGAACGATCGTATTGACGTAACAAACTCTAGATGACGAGCTAGATTGTCCAACCCGTGCCCCTCGCCATCGATGACCAATAACTTCATGTCTGGCATCAGGGTCTTTAGCTCTTCCAAACGAGCAAGATTCCGATCTTCGCTTCCTACAATTGCAAACGTTGGTACCTTCAAATTTCTAAGTTCCTGTTTGGTTACAACGAGCTGCGAGAACCCTAACACGAGGATGCCGAGTGCTTGAATATCCTGCCCCTGATCTATTAATCGTTGAGGCGGGTTACGTATCATATTGTTAGATCTCCTTTCTATAGATTGCTGGACATCTGCACTCCAGTTCCAAACGGGGGCAAATCCAATGAAGGTCACAGTCAAGAGTCGGTCGGCGTGCGTTGGCATCAAAGGACCAAGAACCCGTCCGCCCATGGAGGATGCTATGATATGGGCTCTATCAATATCGAGATGATCTAATAGCCGAATAATGTCCCGACTCATCTCAAGACCGTACGCTGAGATCTCGGATGGCTTGTCGCTCTTTCCATGTCCTCTGGCATCAAAGGCAATGACACGATAGTCCTGTGCAAGGCTTTTGAATATTTCCAACTGTGACCAATCATTAACGCTCCTTGTATATCCATGCATCAAGATGACAGCTTCGCCAGCTCCTTGCTCGACATAATGGATGCTGATACCATTAGAGTCAAAATATTGGCTTTCGGGTAAGCTTTGAGCAATAACATTTCCGCATGTTATGGCTGTCAGAAAGCCAAGGACTAATTTACTTTTCAAGGTCATATTAATCAGATTATATTTTTTTAAATCATAAATCTACAGTTATGCTTTTCATGACCATCGCGTATCTGAAACGATAATTTCTCCTGATAATTCGGCAGGCTAAAAGTCCGTTTACAAGCCATAATGTTGATAATGAAATTTTTGAAGCTCAAACCTCAAAATATTCTCTATTCCAGCTTCCAGTTCCTATCTAAAATCTTCTAAGGCCTAATTTCTTAAATTACTTACAACTCAGGGTTAAACGTATTTCTGTTTTAAGAATGAAAAGATAATAAATTCCTTAGCAATAATTAGAGAAAAGCTCTTCCTTATAATCTCTAATTATTGATTATCAATTCGCTTCGCGTTAGCGAAGGATAAATTGTGGAATTTAATAGATTGGGAATTCGAGAAACAGAGCCAATTACTTTTAAGCACACGATGGCTCACGTTAGGGCTCGATGCCCTTCGATGGTGATTACTTAGTTAAGGGATTGTTAGTAATTTGGTTTAACCCTGAGATGGAACACATTTACTTTAAGATGCATTGTCTGCGAAGCAGCGTAGATTAAAGTTCGCCATCGGCGAATGTGTTCCATCTCTAGGAATATGTGTCTTTTTAATGACTTATATTCAACGTTAAACGAAGGTAGTTAAAAATTCTTACAAAATCAAGTGGTTTGGTGTCATGTTTTAAAGAAAAAAGTAGTCCACATTTTCTAACGCTTTAAATGAACTTTTTAAATAGATTTTAACAAATTTGGAATAAAAGAAGTCTATTTTAAAGGGTTTTATACGGTGTTCTAATTTTGTATATTAGTGATTCTAAAAAATCAAACATTAACTTATAAAATAAATACAGCTTATGGCATTTGACATTGATATGATAAAAGGCGTTTATGCACGCATGAAAGAACGTGTAGACGCTGCCCGAGATATTGTTGGAAAACCTTTGACACTTTCAGAAAAGATTTTATATAACCACCTTTGGGATGGCATGCCAACAAAATCTTTTATTAGAGGCAAAGACTATGTTGATTTTGCGCCCGATAGAATTGCTTGTCAAGATGCTACGGCGCAAATGGCATTGTTACAATTTATGCAAGCTGGAAAAAGTAAAGTAGCAGTGCCTACTACGGTGCACTGTGACCACTTAATACAAGCCAAAGAAGGTGCTGCTGCAGATTTAAAGCATGCTAATAATACAAGTAGTGAAGTTTTTAATTTCTTAGAATCGGTATCTAATAAGTACGGTATTGGCTTTTGGAAACCCGGAGCAGGAATTATTCATCAGGTTGTTCTAGAAAACTATGCCTTTCCTGGAGGTATGATGATTGGAACCGATTCTCACACCGTAAATGCCGGCGGTTTAGGAATGGTAGCTATAGGTGTTGGAGGTGCTGATGCGGTTGATGTTATGGCGGGTATGGCTTGGGAATTAAAGTTTCCTAAACTTATTGGAGTCAAATTAACCGGGAAGTTGTCTGGATGGACAGCACCAAAAGACGTTATTTTAAAAGTAGCTGAGATTCTTACCGTAAAAGGAGGAACAGGAGCTATTGTGGAGTATTTTGGTCCTGGTGCTATTGCCATGTCTTGTACCGGAAAGGGAACGATATGTAATATGGGCGCTGAAATAGGAGCCACAACATCCACCTTTGGTTATGATGATTCTATGGAACGTTATTTACGTGCTACAGATAGGGCTGATATTGCAGACGCGGCTAATACCGTAAAAGCATATTTAACAGCTGATGAAGACGTTTATAAAAACCCAGAGCAGTATTTTGATCAGGTGATTGAAATCAACTTATCTGAATTAATGCCATTGCTGAATGGTCCTTTTACTCCTGATTTATCTACTCCTGTTGGAAGTGAAATGACTGGAAAAGCAAAAGAAAATGATTGGCCAATTAAGGTGGAATGGGGGCTGATTGGTTCTTGTACTAATTCCTCATACGAAGATTTATCTCGTGCTTCATCCATTGCTCAACAAGCCTTAGATAAAGGTTTAAAAACCAAAGCCGAATTTGGTATCAATCCGGGTTCTGAAATGGTGCGCTATACAACTCAACGTGATGGCATTCTTGAAGTATTTGAAAAGCTAGATGCTACTATATTTACTAACGCTTGTGGACCATGCATAGGGCAGTGGGCACGTTATTCAGACCCTAAAAATGCACCAAAAAATAGTATTGTACATTCCTTTAATAGAAATTTTGCAAAACGAGCGGATGGAAACCCCAATACACATGCTTTTGTAGCATCACCAGAAATTACTGCAGCCATTGCCATTGCAGGTCGTTTAGATTTCAATCCATTAAAGGATAAGTTAATAAATGAAAATGGCGAAGAAGTAATGCTAGATGAACCAACGGGCTGGGAATTACCGCCTAAAGGATTTGATGTAAAAGATAACGGTTATATAGAGCCAGAAGCAGACGGTAGTCATGTAAATGTGGCTGTAAAGCCAGACTCTGAGCGTCTGCAATTACTTGAGCCTTTTGTACCCATAGGAGACTCTATTACTGGTGCTAGATTATTAATTAAAGCGTTTGGTAAGTGCACAACCGATCATATTTCAATGGCTGGACCATGGTTGCGTTTTAGAGGACACCTAGATAATATTGCCAATAATACCTTGATAGGAGCAGTAAATGCCTTTAATAAGCAAACAAATTTTGTGAAAAATCAATTAACTAGTGAATATGGCGGCGTACCAGATGTACAGCGTGCCTACAAAGCAGCTGGCATCAAAACTGTGGTGGTTGGAGATCATAACTATGGCGAAGGGTCATCTAGAGAGCATGCAGCAATGCAACCGCGTCATTTAGGTGTTGCTGCAGTAATTGTAAAGTCCTTTGCGCGTATTCATGAAACAAACCTAAAAAAGCAAGGGATGTTAGGTTTAACTTTTGCCAATGAAACCGATTATGATTTAATTCAAGAAGATGATATCTTCAACTTCCTAGATTTAAATGAATTTGCTCCAGATAAGCCATTAACTGTCGAGGTTGTGCATGCAGATGGTAGTTCTAATATCATAAAGTTAAACCATACCTATAACGATGCTCAAATTGCATGGTACAAAGAAGGCTCAGCTTTAAATTTAATAAAAAAACAAAACGCCTGATTGAACCTTCAAGGATTTTAATACCTTGTTATTTTTCTATAAAATTGAAACCCAACGTTTTTATACGTTGGGTTTTTTTGTAAAGGAAAATTTTAATTTTCTGTTTGATCAAAATTTGTTTAGTTAAAAGAAAGAATAACCAACAATTAATGAAAAATAACGAAATTCTGAACCCCAAGCACCTAGACCATTTAAAATATTGTAGGTTGGTGTGTATCTTAATTCTAAAGCGTAACCTGCTTGGTGCTTGCAACCAACGCCTATGGCAACACTACCACCCGATGTAATTTCTAGATTCTCAGCTGATTTCCCTTCTATTGAAGATGTGACAGTAATAGAAGAATTAAAACTCTGGTTTAATGTACCAAGGACATTTGCAAAAACATTCAATTTTTTATCAGTTGAAAGGTAATATCTAATTCCTAAATTAACATCAATAGCTTGTTGATTTACTTCAACTAAAAACTCTTCACCTGTTGTGAATTTTGAAACAAATGTTTTCTCTGTTTTTAAATTAGTATAAGTAGGTTCAAGAAGTATTGCCCATTTATTGTTATTGAAGCCTAAAATAAATTCGGCTTCAATACCTAACCTAGGAGAAGTAATACCACTTCCTAGATCAAAATTCCTTCTGGAGTTTTCATTTGCTATAAATAGAGCGGAGCTTTTTAAACCTGGGCGAATGGATAGATTGAATAAATCTCTTTTAACTTTTTCATTAAAATTAATAAATTCTGAATTGCTACAGGTATTGTACTTTATAAAGAAATTTACTAAATCGGATTCTCTGTAATTCAATTTCGAAAGTTGATTCATTGATATGTTAGAACACTTTAAAGTATTCCATAATTGGTTTCTAAACATATTGTTATAACCAACCAAGCCTTCATTGGTTAAATAGCTTTTATGAATAAGTTGTACAACATCATCATTATCTTTGTTGAAAAAGTATCTTCTTAAACCTTTGTCTTCATAAGAATATAGATTCCCTTTTCCCTCTACAAGCATTTTTAAAAACAATACTTCCTCATTGAATACTGGGTTTTTATTGTAATCCATTTCTTTTAGTGAATTACTTGATTTATCAATATCAACTTCAAACCTTACGTATTTTGAAGAGTTAATAATGCCAAATTCTTTTACCGACTCGATCGACAATATTTTAAGTTGCTCATTTTCAGTAAGTTTGTATTTGAATTCTGTTGGGTTATTTAACCAATCTAAATCATTAATAAAGCAGCTTACTTTTTTGTTATTATTATCAATATAATAACCTTTTTTTAATGAGCTTTGAGAGTATGCTTGAATTCCAAAAATTAAAATTAAAAGTATAGTTGCTTGTTTCAGTGCTTTCATTCTATATAGTTTACTTTGGCTATTTAGTTTAAAATAAATAGTTTGTGGTTCTGTTAAACTTTTTCGTTTATTGGCAGGGAAATTAATAAAAATCTGACAGATTGATATTACATATCATGTAAATTGTTAAAAAAAGGTTTAACGACTTTTATGTCATTTTAGATATGTGTTCAAAACGAGATGGTTATGATCAATAAAGTTTAAGGAAGATACTATTTCGTTTGCCAAAGACGCCACCATGGAACTCCTGGAGCATCGTGATGTTCATAGTGATAACCAAAAAAATAACAACTTAAAAATGCCCATAAATGATTCTTTTTCAATGTACCAGATTTATGCTGGTTGTTATTATGAGCATCATGTCTATGTGGAATATAAGTACCAAAATAAAATAACTGAAACGTGGATAAAATACTTGGTAAAACCCAAAATAATATTAGGTTTTCCAAAGGAAAGATGAGTTTTAATAATTGCAAGCTTACGGTTATTAAAATGAGTTGTTTTAAGGTAATATAACTTTTTATAAAGTTCCAATACCACAACCAGAATTTACCAGATTCATGGTAATCTGGATCATCATGAGAGGCCACGTGATTGTGGTGCATATGATGTTTACGTAATAAATAATCATAAAAATTGAATGCAAATAAAAAAGCGGTTAATCGACCAAAAAATGAATTGACGCTTTTCTCTTTAGAAACAGTACCATGCATGGCATCATGAGCCGTTATAAATAATCCCGTGTATAAATGTGTTTGAATAAAAATGAATAGATACGTTATTATATTGCTGTAATCAATCTTCCAATTCAGTAAAAAAACTAAACAAAAGAACCAAGTTAGGATAACTACAGAACCTATAATGGTACCTATAGGGTCAATGGCTTTGGATAATATTTTCTTTTTATTATAAGACAAATTTTTTGTTTAAAAATATAAAAAAAATATTAAACAAAAATAATAAACTCGACAAAATAATGATTTTGCTCTACAAGAAGTTTTAAATAATTAATACTTTATTAAATAAAAAAAAGTTAATGGATTTCATGACACATTAAAAGTTTATCTTTTCTAAAAACAGTCTTTCTAACATTTAAGATAGTTACTTTACGTTAAAATTTCAAAAACACTACATTTACAAAAACTTCAAAGATGAACTCCAGACAAGATCAACTCAAAGCATTTGATAGACTTTTAACCATAATGAACGAGTTACGTGAGCAGTGTCCGTGGGATAAGAAGCAAACCATGGAGAGTTTACGTCATTTAACCATTGAGGAAACCTATGAGCTGGGTGATGCTATTCTTGATAATGACCTCGAGGAGGTTAAAAAGGAGTTGGGAGATGTGTTGCTTCATATTGTATTTTATTCTAAAATAGGTAGTGAAACTAATGATTTTGACATTGCCGATGTCTGTAATGGAATTTGTGAAAAGCTTATTAGCAGACATCCTCATATTTACAGCGATGTAAAAGTTAATAATGAAGATGATGTAAAGCGAAATTGGGAGAACCTAAAATTAAAAGAAGGTAAAAAAAGTGTTTTAGAAGGGGTTCCAAAAAGTTTACCAGCTTTGGTAAAAGCCAATAGAATTCAAGAAAAAGTAGCTGGAGTTGGTTTTGATTGGGAAAAACCCGAACAGGTTTGGGAAAAACTAGAAGAAGAATTAGCCGAATTTCAATATGAAGTTAAAACTGGCAACAAAGATGCTATGGAAAGTGAATTTGGTGATGTTTTGTTCTCTTTGGTAAATTATGCTCGTTTTTTAAAAATCAACCCTGAGAATGCCCTAGAGCGAACCAATAAAAAGTTTTCTAAACGTTTTCAATATTTAGAGAAAAAGGCAAAGTCTTTAAACAAAAGCTTAAAAGATATGACACTTGCCGAAATGGATGTGTTTTGGGAAGAAGCAAAAAGACTTTAATAAGTCATTGTTTGACTTACACTTATCTTAATAAAAGTAATTTGTTAATGGAGACTTGTTTTTGTAAATTTGCAGCATGAGTAGCGGAATACATGAAACAAGAAATAATAGAATCTTCAACTTTAACTTTCTAGTCTTTAGAAATCAGTCTGATAAGTTTATTCCTCCTTCACTTTAGTTTACCCTGCAGTAAGTTTTTATGAAAGTAGAGTTTGTTGGTCAAAGTTTATGATAAATCAAACCAATCTTAAGTACTTACTATATACACTTTAATTGTCCATTTTAAAAATGTGGGCAGGAAATTATAACACCTATACCCATTATTTAATGATCATAAAGACCTTTGACGCCTTTTCTAGATTGTCAATTATACAAATTAATAGAGTAACAAGATTCATAGTTGGAAACTACAGTAATACTAGAGAAACAAAAACCGCTATTAGAAAATCAATAATGTATGCTACTAAAGAACTTCCAGGTTTGGGTGGTTTTGTTTTTACAGTGGAGCATAAAAATGAATTACTAGCGGCGGCTGTGGTTAATAAGACTGGAATGAATGAATATCTATCAGAAAACATATTAGTGTATTTAGCAGTAAAGGAGGAATACAGAAAAAAAGGCATTGCAAACAAGTTAATACAACATATTGTGACGTATTGTAAAGGTGATATTTCTATATATGTGCAAAGAGACGATGTAATAATGAACATGTTTAAAAAATTCGGATTTGAATCTAGAAATGTTGAAATGCGGCTTGAGCGAAAAACAAAATAAATAAACAATGAAAATTATACAAATAAAGAGAAAAACAGTAGTTGAAAAACGCTATAGTATAAAAATGGGAGAATTAATCACACATGTAACATATATAAAAAAGCACATTTTAGGTCTTCCTGTTAAGACATTATATAAATATCGTAAAACCTACTATGGAGAAGTAAAAGATTGTAGTGATTGTATTTTATTTATCTAAAACTATATAAACCAAACATATTTTAAATGAGAATATTAGTTATTGGAGCCGGTAATATGGGCTTGACATACGCAGAGGGAATGTCAAAATCTAAGCTTTTAAAGAAACGCAATATCATGGTGTTAGATACTAGCGAAGAAAAATTAAAGGAACTCAACGCAGTATCACATTTTGATGCTTTTAACAAGCTTGAAGACTGTGTGCCTAAAGCAGACATCATATTTATAGCTGTTAAACCTTACCATGCTGAAAATGTATTTAAGGCCATTTATCCGTTAGTAAAGCCTCAACAGATAATTATTTCAATTATGGCTGGAGTAACTATTTCCAAGATAAAAACTCTAACAGGGTTGAAAAAAATTGTTAGGGCTATGCCTAATTTACCCGCTAAAATAGGTAAAGGGTTAACGTCTTATGTGGTGTCTTCAGAAGTATCAAGGGTCGAAAAGCTCACTATAGAAGGATTGTTAGATACCACAGGAAAGTCTATAGAAGTATCAAACGAAGAGCTAATAGATGCCTCAACAGGAATTTCAGGAAGTGGGCCAGCTTACGTATTTTACTTTATGCAAAGTATGATGGAAGCCGCACTACAAATGGGTTTTTCAAAAAATGATTCTGTGACTTTGGTGAGTCAAACTTTTACGGGAGCTGTAGAGTTGTTTAATCAATCTAATTTATCACCAAATTCTTGGATGGAGCGTGTAGCCTCAAAAGGAGGTACAACAAGAGCCGCTTTAGATTCTATGGAAGATAATAATGTAAGTTTATTAATTAAAGAAGCCGCTTTTTCTGCATTTAACCGTGCAGTAGAATTGGGTAAGGAATACTAAAATGAGAAAACAAAGAGTTGTTGTAAAAGTTGGCACCAATGTAATGACCAACAAGGACAATAGAATTGTAAGACCAGTTTTAAATCATTTGGTGGAGCAAATAGCTGAACTTTACGAAAGAGACATCATGACTATTTTAGTGTCTTCTGGTTCTGTAATAGCTGGGAAAGAAGTTTTAGGAAAGTCTAAAATAAAGAATAAAACCCAAAAACGTCAAGTATATTCTGCTATTGGACAACCTAGAATGATGCGGTTGTACTATAATATTTTTCATGATTATGGAATGAAGTGTGCTCAGGTATTGCCTACAAAGAGAGATTTTAGCCCAGGAGTGCACAGGCAAAATATGATTAACTGTTGTGAAGGACTTTTATCAGAGGGAGTAATTCCTATCGCTAATGAAGATGATGCAGTTTCAGTTACTATGTCTATGTTCTCTGATAATGATGAACTAGCGAGTTTAATAGCACAACTTTTAGATGTAGACAAGTTAATTATTTTAACAGATATTGATGGTCTTTATAATGGGCATCCAAATGAAGATGATAGTAGTTTGATTAAAAATGTAAATCCTAACGACGATTTATTAAAGTATATTAAAGATGGTGGTAAAGAAGAAGGTGAAGGCAGAGGAGGTATGGGTTCTAAATTAGACTACGCCCAAAAGGCTGCAGCAAAAAACATACCTACATTTATTGTAAATGGTAAAAAGAGAAACACCATAATTGATATTATTGAAGGAAAACCTGTAGGAACAAAAGTTTCTTTGTAAATTATAGGTCATATTTCTATAAGAATAAGAAGGGTTTAACACTTAGTGTTAAACCCTTTCTAATTTATTTGTAGAGGAATAACTCGATTTTTAATAAAGTTCTTTAATTTTTTTAAGTTTCGTTTTCCAAAGTTTTAAGGATTCTTTGTGCGCTTTGATGTTATTACTAACTTCTTTTACCAAAGGGTTATCATCATCAACATTAGTAAAGAACTGTAGGTTGTTTTCTAACTGATTAATTTTACTTTTAACCTCGTCAATTTTTTTACGAATAAAATTGCGCTCATTGTCTAGGTTTCTGGAATCTTCAGGATTATTTAATGTATCCAGTTTGTTTTCAAACTTAATCATTTCAACCTCATTTTTATCAAGGTTTGCACTAGACAATAATTCATCAACAGCTTTTTCAAATTGACCTTCAATGTATCGCTTGTCGTTAGGAACTTTACCAATAGACTTCCATTGAGTAATTTGATCTTTTACGGTTTGTATAACGTCTTCTTTGGTTCCTTTTGGTTTCAGAGATTTTAAGTTGTTTAAGAGCTCATTTTTCTTATTATAAGCATCTAAAGTCTCTTTACTTACAGCATTTCTACTGGCATGCAATCTATCAAAGTAATGATTACAGGCAGTTTTAAATTGTTTCCAGATTCTATCACTATCTTTTCTTGGAACATGTCCAATTTTTTTCCAGTCACTCTGAATCTTTTTCATGAGTGGTGTTACAGTATCATAATCTTCACTGTCTTTATTGTCTTCAGCAATTTTAATTAAATCTAATTTCTGCTGAAGATTAGTATATTGCTCTTTCTTTAAATCTTTGTAAAAAGCATTCTTTTTTCTATTAAAAGTTCTAACAGCTCCTTTAAATTTTGCCCAAGTACTTTCGTTAACCTTAATAGGTACTTTTCCGGCATTAAAGAACTCGTTTCTTAGACTCTCAATTTCTTTAATTTTCTTTTGCCATGCATTATGTGTATTGGCATCATTTCTGGCCGTAATTGCTTCAATATTGTCTATAATTTCAAGTTTTTTTTCTAGATTTTTTTCATAAGACTTATCTAAGTCTTTAAAATATTCTTGACGCTTATCATTAATTATTTTAGTAGCTGCCTTGAATTGTTCCCAAATAGCTTCGCGGTGTTCCTTTCCCACAGGTCCTAGCTCTTCTTTCCACATTTTATGGAGTTCCTGAAGCTCTCTAAAGGCTCTTAAAACGTTATCATCTTTGGCTAATTCTTCAGCACGCTCAATAATTTTTAATTTCTTTTCAAGATTATGCTTAAAGTCTAAGTCACGTAAGTCTCTGTTTAAATGCAAAAAATCGTAGAACATTTCCACATGATGGTGGTAGCTGTTCCATGCATTATTGTATTTGTCTCTTGGAATTGGACCTATGTTCTTCCAGCGTTCTTGAAGCTCCTTGAAGTGCTTATAAGTAGTATTTATGTTTTCCTCAATACTTATTAAACCTTTCAACTCTTCAATAATTTCAAGTTTCTGGTTTAAGTTGTCCTTTAGAGTTTTCTCAATGTTTTGGTAGTGTTCATTGAGTTTTTTTCTGTAATCTCTGTAAGCTGCTTTATATCTTTTCTGAACCGGAGAGGAGTAATAAAAATCTATTTCATGGCCACCATCATTGATGAATTCTTCCTTCTTTTCATCAATTAATGCTTGAAAATTTTCTTTGAAAGTATTGTTAATTTTATCAACATGCGACCTAATGGCCTGTACTTTTTCGTTTTTTAGAAGTTTTTCCAACTCTATGGCCAATGCCTCTAAAGACATAGAATCATAGTCCTTAACTTCAATTTTATGTCTTTCTTTGTTGCCTTCATCTTCAGCATCTTCAGCATTAGATTCTTCTATTTCATTTAAAACTTCATCATTTTCAGACTCCTTATTTGGTGCCTTTTCATCATGTTCAGTATGATTCACCTCAGTATCTTTGGTCTCTATACTCGCTGTGTCCTGAGCTTGCTGAGAGACTTCATTTTCAGATAAATCATTATTTTCTAGAGTATTGGATTCTGAGGTGTTAGTGTTTAAGTTATTTTCTTCAACTCCCTCTGCATCATGAAGTTTATTCGTGTCAGACATTCTTAAAAATGTTAAGGTTCAAAAATAGTTTAAAAACTAAAGATACTAACAACTAAAATGATTTACAAAGAATAGAGAGTGGATTTAACTATTTATTTAAGCTTTCCTTGTAAATTCCAAATAGACCAAGCCTTTTCAGCTTGTAACTCCAGCATTTTCAATCCGTTTATAATTACAGCTCCTTTTTCTTTACCTTTTTTTAAGAATTTGGTTTCTTCTGGATTATAGATGAGGTCAAATAATATATGCTTGTCTGTTATGCTATCATAAGGAATATGTGGACAATCATCAATATTAGGAAATGTACCTAAGGGCGTACAATTAATAATTATCAAAGTTTCTTTAATGTCATTCTCTGAAAGTGTGTCATACGTAAAATCAATACCTTCAGACATTTTTCTAGAAACATACTGATAATTTACACCTAGTTCTCTAAGGGTGTAAGCAATAGCTTTACTGGCACCACCAGTACCTAAAATCAATGCTTTGTTATGGTATTTTTTTAAAAAAGGTTCAATAGATTTTTTGAAACCATAGCAATCTGTGTTGTATCCAACTAATTTTCCTTTCTTTGTTATTTTAATGGTATTAACAGCTCCAATTTCTGCCGCTTTTTTATTAATCTTATCAAGAAAAGGTATTACTTCTTGTTTATATGGAATAGTAACATTTAAACCTTTGAGCCCCTTTGTATTGTTTAAAATAGAAGGCAATAAATCAATGGATTCAATATCAAAATTTTCATAGGTAGTATCTGTAATTTGTTCTTTTTCAAATTTAGATTTAAAGTAAGCTCTTGAAAATGAATATGAAATATTTCTACCTAATAGGCCTAATTTGTTCATTTAACTTTTCTTGTTTTTTGTCCGTACCATTCAAGGCTCAAAACTATTAAAATTCCAACAACTATAAAACCGATGGCGATATAGGTTTCTGAATTTAATTCTGGTAGAAATCGTTCATAATTTTCAATGATTTTTTCACCACGGGAGTCTAATTTGAAGGAACCATCTGCTTGTGTTTTAAAAATAGTTTTTTTCCAAGGCCATACAACTCCTAAAGACCCAATAATAAAGCCCACTAGTAATGAAAGCGTTATGTTTCTAAAGCGCTTTAATACATAATTTAGAATATGCGAAAACGTTACTAAGCCTACCACAGATCCAAGAGTGAAAACCCCCAAAACCTCCAGCATTTTAATTCTGTAAGCATTATCAATAAATGTAAAATCTCCTGAAAAAACATCAAACATAGTATCATAAAGCGCATTTACAGAATCTACTAGAAGTAGTACATAATTACCCATAAGTATTAGAATAAAAGAACCAGAAAATCCAGGGAGTGTCATTCCTGAGACACTAATCATACCGCATAAAAAAACAAAAAATAAATTATCATTTTCTTTGGCAGGGTCTAAAAAGCTAATACTAATGCCTATTATAATGCCTATCAATAGCGATACAAATGCTTTGGTGCACCAACCCTCAAAATCTTTACTTATGTAATAAATGGAGCCTGCTATCATTCCGAAGAAAACACTCCAAACGTATAATTCATAGTGAATAATGAGATAGTCTAGTAACTTAGATACACTAAAATAACTGACTATCATTCCTAAAAAAAGTAGACTAATAAATTTCCCGTTTATATATCTGTAGAAGCTCTTAAACCTACCGTTAATTAGAAGTTTAAAGGCTTTACCATTGAATTTTTGTAGTGAATAGATAAACTCTTCGTAAAAACCAGCAACGAATGCTACTACACCACCAGATACACCTGGTACTTTGTTCGCAGCACCCATGCCTAAACCCTTGAGAAATAGAAAAATCTTATCAGTAAGCGTTCTGGTACTTTGCATTATTGTGTTTTCGAGCCTAATTTTTCAAGTATAAAAATAGTTATGAATCCAAAAATCATCAAACCTAAGGCAAATAAAATTTGGTTGTCCCCATCTAAAGAAAACGGAGAAATACTTTCCTCTAAAAAAGGAACTTGCTCTCCTTTAGAATTAGTTCTGTATGATAATACCTTTTTCCAAGGCCAAATTTTGTTTAATGAACCTAAAATGAAACCAGTTAATATAGCTAATGTTAGATTATGATAGTTTTTAAACAGCCATTTTAGGAGTTTTGAAAACGATAACAAACCAATTACAGCGCCAAAGCCAATAATTAAAATAGATTTAATGTCTTTATTGTTCACAGCTTCTAAAACCGGTTGATATGCTCCAAGTAGCACTAATATAAAGGCTCCAGAAATACCTGGAAGAATCATGGCACAAACAGCCAAAGCACCAGCAAAAAATAAAAATAGATGACTTGAATTTGATGATGCTAATGATGGTATTATGGTAATATAGTAAGCAACAAAAGCTCCTAATGTCAAACTAATAATTATTCCTAAATTCCATTGTTTTATTTGTTTACCGATAAAGAGAACACTAGCCAAAACTAACCCAAAAAAGAAAGACCAAATTAAAATAGGATGATGTTTTAAAACCCATTCCAATCCTTTTGCTAATGATAAAACACTTATGCCAATTCCTATAAACAAAGCAAGTAAAAAGTTGCCGTTTAGTTGACTCCAAGCCGCCTGAACCCCTTCTTTTTTTAGGGTTCTCAACAACGAGAGATTTATGTTGTTAAGCGCAGTAATTAATTCCTCATAAATACCTGAAATAAAAGCTATAGTGCCTCCTGAAACACCAGGAACCACATCGGCCGCACCCATTGCTAATCCTTTAAGAGAAATGACTGCATAATCAATAAAGCGTCTTTGCATTGCTTTGAATTTTAAAACGAAAACCAAAGGTATACAATTTACCCGATAATTATGATTTTATTAAATTTAGGTAGATACCAAGGAAATGAAACTAGCTATTCTTTGGTAAATGTAAATATCAACGGTATTTTAAATCAAATAAGTTAATTTTGTTTTAGTAAGTTTTTCACAAGGATTTTATTGGCGACTTTTGGGAAGAGTTCTTCAATAATAAAGGCGTAATCCTCATTAAATTTAAGACCATTTTTTAAGTGAAATTCGCCTTTTTGGTTTTGATTCAAAAGAAAATACAATCCAGCTAGTCTATATTCTAATTCAGCATTTTCTGGGTAAAACTCACAGGCTTGTTCGAAATTGAAAATAGCAGCCTCAGGTTCACCAAGCTTTATTAATAAATCGCCTCTAGATAACCAGGTGTTTAACTCATAATTACCTAGTTCTAAGGTTTTTTTAAAGCCTCTTTCCGCTTCTTCATAAAAATTGAGTCTTTGGTTAATCTGTGAAAACAATTTCCAATAGATTACGTTTTCAGAATCAATATTAATAGCCTTATTGATATAGTACAAGGCTTTTTGATAGTTTTTCTTTTTATTATAAAACTTGGTAATGGCAATCCAACCTTTATCTAAAAGCGGATCTTCGTGTACAGTTTTATAGTAATATTGAACAGCTAGTTCATTATTGCCTAACTTTTCATAACACGAGCCAATTCGAAGGAGAGCAAAGGAAGTAGGCTCGTCAAGCTTTAAAGTAATGGTGTAATTCTCAATGGCATCTTCATATCTTTTTAATTTTTCTAATACTTTGCCTCGTTCTAAGTAGGCACCAACAAAAGTATCATCAGAAATTATTGCGAAATCAAATGCCGCTAAAGCCTTATGGTATTTTTTTAAAATTATGTATTGCTTTCCTAGTTGGTGCCATGCAACTTCACAGTAAGGGTTTTTATCAAGAAAGACATTTAAATAGGAGATAGCATCTTCATTCTGATTTAAAAATTCAAAACAATAAATGATATTATAAAGTGCAGAATAATCTTCTAAATCTTCCTCTAAACATTTCATAAAAAAGGTTTTGGCTTCTTCGTATTCGTCTAGAAAAAGGTACTCCATACCTATTAGGGAATATATATCAATTATATCATCAGTTAACTCTAAAGCTCTTTTCAGAACATCAATAGCTTTTTGATGCTCGTCTTTTTTAGATAAAATGTTAGCTTTTTGAATGTAGATTTCTTCATTAGTAGGATCTAAGCTATAAAGTTCATTTAATAAATTATCTGCCTCTATAAGTTTGTCTTCAAAAACATAAACTTCTACTCTAAAAAGGCGTAAATTAATGGATGTAGGATGTTGATCCAACCCTAGCTTTATAGCTTTTTTAGCCAAAGCAATTTTTCCTTGATTTAGATAGTGGTGAATAATGTTTTCAAACTCTTCAGAATCGAAGAACAAAACATGATTTGTTTTCAACATCGATTCAAACTTGGTAAGTGGCAAATTGTTGTTGTCGTTATGACTAAACTCCATAAGCAATTTGTAAGTGTTCTATATCAATAAAGTTAAGTTTCTATTTTAGTTATTAAAGAAATTACTACAAATGTTTTTAACAAAGTAATGAACAGACAATTTTAATAATGTAACATGAAAATTATATACTGAATATCAGTAATTTACATGTTTTCTATGTTTGATGAATTTCGTTTAGAACATCAATAATTATAGCGCAACCTTTGATAATTTCTTCTTTTGATATTGTTAAGGGTGGTGTAATTCTGATGGCTTTTTCCTCAAAAAGAAGCCAAAAAAGAATTAATCCTTTGTCTTGAGATTTTAAAATTAATTGATTAGTTATTTCGGCAGAATCCGTCATAATGGCTAACATTAATCCTTTTCCTCTAACTTCTTTTATTAGTGGGTGTACGAGCAGTTTTCTAAAGAGTTGTTCTTTTTTTAGAGTTTCCGGGATTAACTCACTTTCAGTAATTTCTTTTAATGTGGCTAAAGCTGAAGCAGCTATAACAGGATGACCACCAAACGTTGTAATATGTCCCAATTTTGGGATATCCATTAATAAGTCCATAAGATTGGTTGAAGCTGTAAAAGCACCAATGGGCATGCCGCCGCCTAAAGCTTTTCCTGTAACAAGAATATCTGGGATACAGTTATAATTTTCAAAACCAAATAGTTTACCAGTTCTACCTATACCTGGCTGAATTTCGTCTAATATTAATAATGCACCAACTTCATTGCAGCGCTCTCTAACTTTTTTCAGGTAGTTATTTTGAGGTTCAATAAAACCTGCACCTCCTTGAATGGTTTCTAAAATAACACAGGCTGTCTTATCAGTTATTTTATTAAGGTCACTTTCTATGTTAAACTCAATAAATTTTACATCGGGAAGCAAAGGTCTAAAAGCTTGCTTACGTTCTTCAAAACCCATAACACTCATAGAGCCCATAGTATTTCCGTGGTAAGCTTTATTTGCTGCTATTATTTCACTTCTTCCTGTGGCTCGTTTAGCTAGTTTTAAAGCCCCCTCAATAGCCTCTGTACCTGAATTAGTGAGATAAGTTTTTTCAAGAGGTTTGGGAAGATTCTTAGCCAATAATTTTGTGAGTTCTACAGCTGGTTTTTGGATATATTCTCCGTAAACCATTACATGCATATACTTGTCTAACTGTTCTTTAATAGTATTAATTATTTTAGGATGACTGTGCCCTAGAGGGCATGCAGAAACTCCAGCAACAAAATCTAGGTAAGCATTTTTTTTTACATCATAAATATACGAGCCCCGGGCATGAGAAATTTCCATGGCCAAAGGGTGAGGAGTGGTTTGTGCTTGGTATTTGTAGAAGTCACTTTTCAACTTTAGTTATTTTGTGGGAATCGGTTTCTTTTTAATATTCCGCTTGTTAGTGTCTTTATGAGGGTCTTTGTTTTCTTGTTTTGTAAGTTGTTTGAGTCTATCCTCATCAAAAAAATCTTCTTGTGGTATATAATCTTCAAGCCCTTTGATAATAGGTAAGTCCAAAGGTGGGTCATCTTTAAATAAATCTTCCACACTATTTATTCGTTCTTCTCCTCTCCAATCGAATCCTCTTAAAAATTTATCGCGTTCTTCATATTCTGATTCAGGATGTAGGCTACCGTCAACTTGGTTTAATCTTGTGTATTCTTCAATGGCACCTTCATCAAAAAGAATAGAAATACTTCCTGATTTTGCTTTATCTATACCTATGAGTTCTTGTTGGTCATTTCTCGCATAAAAAATGGACTCAGCATTTTTGGTAATATCTACTTGACGAAGTTTATTTTGATCATTGAATAAACCTTTTAGGTGCATGCCATAAATTTGATTATAACCTGTTTTGCTAACAGTATCTTGACTGATAATGAACGCATTTTCAAAGACTAAAAGCGAATCAATTTTTTCAGATTCTGGATTTGAAATTAAATGAATGGTATCTCCTGTCATTTGGTTTTCCAAATTCCATAGAATAGGTTTTCTAGCTAATGAGAATCTATCACTTAAACCCAATTCATTAAGATTAATAAGTTGGGTTAACCCTGTTTTTTGATTTGAGTGAATAGAGTCTGCCTTTCCACTTAAATCAGACTTGTAAATTCTAGCATTATAATAAGCTCTAATGATTCTGTTGTCTGGTTTACCAGTCACCATAATTTTATCGGCATGCATGTAAATGGAGTCATTTTCCTGAACGGTAATAGCCAAGGCACGTTTCGTGATAAAAACAGAATCTTTTTCCTCGCCTTTAAAAACTTCGGCATAATGTCCCTTAATGATACTATGGTTTATGGTGTCTGTAACTTTAATATTGTTAGAAGCAGAAGCAAAATCTTTGGTAGTATCAAAGTAAAGACTATCACCTTCAATTATTCTATTATCATAATCAATTCTAGCATTTTTAAGCGCATAACCAACTTCATTTTCGGAGTCATAAAACCCTTTTTCACAGTAGGTGGTACTTTCTGGGGTTGTTATGGTTGAAGGACCAAATAAATAGGCTAATCCAGTATCTGAGTAAAAATCGAAAAAATTAGATTTAATGGTAGTGCTATCATTAACCAGAACAACATCTTCAACAAATTTGAATTTGTTTTCTTGCATATAATGTCTTCCAATTTTACTAGTAATAGTAGTGGTTGAGTCTTTCACAACTGTGCCACCACTCCTATAGAAGGCCTCCTGTTTTAGTCTGTCAAAATACAGGGTGTCTGATGAAACCGTTGTTTTAGGGTCTTCTAAAATCACATCACCCCTAGCTAAAGCTAATTGTGTTGTACCACTATATTCAACATACCTTGAAGTCATGTTAACAGTGTCTGCCTGTTTCATTCTCACATTCCCATAAGCCTCAATGTAGTTTTTCTCGCCATAATGAATGGCCCTATCGCACCACATATTCATATCTTTGTGAGCGATATGGACCTGTTGAGAATCATCTCTTGTTAAAATCCTGGCACCTGGATAGTTGGTTTCATCTACATTTAATCTACCCGCATATTTTATTTCGATTTTCTTTTTTTCCTGTGTGTTTATAATGTTGCTAAACCCAATAGATATTAAAAGGAATATGAGAAGTTGTCTATTCAAAATGAAAATATTTGAGGCAAAAATAATCATATATGATGTTAGAAACGAAAAACGCTCCAAAATATTTTTGGAGCGTTTTTTATATCTGTTTTTAAAATTCTTAGTTCCTAAAAATAGTCTGTTTTCTATCTGGACCAACTGAAACAATGGTGATAGGAATTTCTAATTCTTTTTCTAAAAAGTTGATGTAATCATTTAACTCTTTAGGGAACTGAGAAGCATCTGTCATGGTAGTTAAATCTGCTTCCCAACCTTTCATTTCAGTATAAACTGGCTCTACATTTTCTGGTTCTATATTGTAAGGTAAATGTTCAATAACTTCACCTTTGTATTTATAAGCGGTACATACCTTTAAAGTTTTGAAACCTGATAGTACATCACCTTTCATCATATTAAGTTGGGTAACGCCATTTACCTGACACGCATATTTTAGAGCCACTAAATCTAACCAACCACAACGTCTTCTACGTCCTGTAGTAGCACCAAATTCATGACCTACACGCCCCATAGTTTCACCATCTTCGTCAAATAATTCTGTTGGAAACGGACCAGAGCCAACTCTTGTTGTATAAGCCTTAAAAATACCGAACACTTCTCCAATTTTGTTGGGAGCCACTCCTAATCCGGTACATGCTCCAGCAGCTGTAGTATTACTGGAGGTTACAAAAGGATACGTTCCAAAATCAATATCTAAAAGAGAGCCTTGTGCTCCTTCGGCTAAAATGGTTTTACCAGATTTTTGAGCCTGATATACATATTCCTCAGAGTCAATAAAAGTTAAGGATTTTAAAACATCAATAGCTTTAAAAAACTCTTCTTCTAGGTTTGCTAAATCGTATTCTATTTCAACATTGTAAAATGCTATCATAGATTCGTGTTTATCTGCTAGTGTTCTGTAGCGTTCTTTCCAATCCGATAGTTCCAAATCACCAACACGAATACCGTTTCTACCCGTTTTATCCATATATGTTGGGCCTATACCTTTTAATGTTGACCCAATTTTGGCTTTGCCTTTAGCAGCTTCACTTGCGGCATCTAACAGCCTGTGAGTTGGCAAGATTATATGTGCTTTGCGCGAAATAAGAAGTGATTTCCTATAGTCAATATCTTGTTCTTCTAATTTATCAAGCTCACCTTTAAAAATCACAGGATCAATAACCACCCCGTTACCAACCAAATTAGTGGCATCATCATGAAAAATCCCTGAAGGAATGGTATGTAACACGTGCTTTTTTCCGTTAAAAACCAAAGTATGTCCTGCATTGGGGCCACCTTGAAAACGGGCAATAATATTATAGTTTTTGGTAAGTACGTCAACAATTTTTCCTTTGCCTTCGTCTCCCCATTGTAGTCCTAGTAGTAAATCTACTGCCATTGTAAAAAATTAGTTATTTGGTTGATTTTCTATTTCCGTAAAAATAAAGTGAGTGGTTGTTGATTTCGATATCGAAAACTTCTTCAATTGTTTTTTTGATTGATTGAATTCTAGGGTCGCAAAATTCTATAACTTCGCCGGTATCGGTTAGAATTACATGGTCGTGCTGTTTATCAAAATAAGATTTTTCATAATGCGCTTGGTTCTGACCAAATTGGTGCTTTCTCACCAAACCGCATTCCAGAAGTAATTCTATGGTATTATAGAGTGTGGCACGAGATACTCTATACTTTTTGTTTTTCATATTTAGATACAGAGATTCTATATCAAAATGATCATTATTGTTATAGATTTCTTGCAGTATAGCATAGCGTTCTGGAGTTTTTCTGTGACCTTTTGTCTCTAAAAAGCTAGTAAAAACGCTTTTAACTATTTCTTGATTTTTAGTATCTACCTTTGCACTCATAATTTAGTGGCAAATTTACACCTTTTTTATAATCTGGTAACTTTATCGATACCATTAATTTTTTTAAGTTTTTCAATAAGCTTTTTTATAATGGTATTGTTTTTTATGATAAGATTGATTTTTCCTGAAAAAAGCCCATCATTGCTTTCAAAATTTAGACTTTTCATATTAACATGCATGTTAGATGAAATTACCTGAGTTATCTCGTTTACAAGACCTATATGATCAATTCCTGATACACGAATTTTTGCTAAAAATTCGGTTTGTGATGAATCAACCCATTTGGCAGGCATAATTCTATAAGCATAGTTAGATTGTAAACTTAAGGCATTAGGGCAGTTTTTTTTGTGAACTTTAATACCATCTGAAACCGTTAAAAATCCAAATACTTGGTCTCCTGGTATTGGGTTACAGCAATTAGATAGTTTATAATCTAGTTTTTCTTCATCTTTACCAAAAACAAGCGAATCATAGTTAGCTGTGACTTCTTCTCTTTCAATTTCTTCTTTACTAACGTTAGCCTTACGCTTTATTTTACTTTTTATAAAACTCATCAAGGCATTGCTTCTGGAGGTAGCAAAGTTTTTAAGCATGGTATTATCTATGGTGCCAATGCCAACCCTATAAAACAAATCTAAACTAGTTTTTAGTTTAAAATAGTTTACTAACTCATTTACAGAAGATTCATTAAGTGTAATTTTTAGTTGTTTAAGTTTTCTTCTAAGAATTTCTTTGCCTTCCTCACCTATACGTTTTTTGTCTTCACGAAGTGATGATTTAATTTTACTTCTAGCTCTGGCAGTAGTAGTATAGTCTAACCAGTTTGGGTTTGGTTTTGTAGTGTCAGAAGTTAAAATATCAACTTGGTCACCGCTTTTTAGCTCGTGGCTAAGTGGTACTAATTTACCATTAACTTTGGCACCTCTGGTTTTCATGCCAACTTCGGTATGAATACTAAACGCAAAGTCTAATGCGGTAGCTCCTTTTGGTAACGATTTTAAATCGCCTCTAGGAGTAAATACAAATATTTCTTTTGAATAAAGATTTAATTTGAACTGCTCTACAAAGTCAACCGCATTAGTTTCAGGGTTTTCAAGAGCCTCTTGAAGTCTATTAATCCAAGTATCTAAGTTATCTTCTTTTTCTTTACCTTGTTTATATTTATAATGAGCGGCATAACCTTTTTCAGCTATTTCATTCATGCGTTCACTCCTAATCTGTACTTCAACCCAACGTCCTTTAGGGCCCATTACAGTTATATGTAATGCTTCATATCCTGTAGACTTTGGAGATGAAATCCAATCACGTAATCTAATGGGGTTGGGTCTGAAGTGGTCTGTAACTATAGAATAGATTTTCCAAGCAAAGAATTTCTCATTTTCTAAGTCACTTTCATAAATAATTCTAATAGCAAATTTATCATAAACTTCATCAAAAGATACGCCTTGGCTCCTCATCTTTTTTCTTATTGAAAAAATAGATTTTGGTCGTCCTTTAATGGTATACTTAAAGTTTTCTTTATCTAAAGATTTTTTAATGACACTACTAAACTGATTGATGTATTCGTCTTGCTCTTCTTTGCTTTCTTTGATTTTTCCTAAAATGTCAAAATAAACATCAGGGTCTGTGTATTTGAGGCCTAAATCTTCAAGCTCTGTTTTAATATTGTAAAGCCCAATCCTATGAGCTAAAGGAGCATAAATATAAAGTGTTTCCGAGGCTATTTTTTCTTGCTTATCTGGACGCATGGAGTCCATTGTTTGCATGTTGTGAAGCCTATCTGCAATTTTAATAATGATAACCCGAACATCATCATTAAGTGTTAACAGCATTTTACGGAAATTTTCTGCTTGTAAAGACACATCCATGTCTTTTTCTTTACTCATTGATGAGATTTTAGTGAGCCCATCAACAATAGTGGCTACGGTTTCCCCAAAACGTTTTCTTATATCTTCAATGGTGTAATCGGGGCTATCTTCAACCACATCATGCAGAAGTGCAGCTGCAATAGAAGTGCCATCTAAACCAATTTCTTGAGCTACAATTTTTGCCACAGCCAAGGGATGGAAAATATAAGCCTCACCAGATTTTCTGCGCTGGTCTTTATGACCATCCATAGCGACTTCAAAAGCACTTCTTATAAGTTTTTTATCATCATCAGAAAGCGTGGTATAACTTACCTTTAAAAGTTCCTTGTAGGCTTTAGTGATGGCTGCATTTTCTATTTCAATCTCTTGGGCTGTCATCATAGATTAAAAGTAATATAAAGAATAGTAACAGCCAACAAGAAGACTGTTTTTTGTATTGCTTGTAATACTGGGTTTAAGAATTTAAAAAATCTATAAGTTTTTGAACCGCTTTCCCACGGTGACCAATGCTGTTTTTTAAGTTTAAATCCATTTGAGCAAAAGTCTCTTTGTATCCATTAGGCTTAAAAATGGGATCATATCCAAATCCTTTTTCACCTAGTTTTATTTTGGTAATAACACCCTTACAAATACCTGTGAATGTTTTTAATTCATTGTTAGTAATCAAAGCAATAACCGTTTTAAACTGAGCATTTCTGTTGTCTTTATTTTTTAACTCTTTTAGAAGTTTTTTTGTGTTATCTTCAGAATTGCGTTGTTCACCAGCGTATCGTGCGGAATATACCCCAGGCGCTCCGTTTAAGGTATCAACCTCTAATCCGGTATCATCTGCAAAACAATCATAGCCATAGTTTGTTTTTATATATTCTGCTTTTTGAATTGCATTACCCTCAATGGTATCTTTGGTTTCTGGAATATCTTCAAAACAGCCAATATCTTTTAAACTTAAAAGTTTGATGTCTTGTGGAATTAAAGCTTGTACTTCTTTAAGTTTATTTAAATTATTGGTTGCAAATACGAGTTTATTCATTTTAAATAAATGCCTTTTAGCCTCATTAACTTTTTTTAATTAGTTTTATGGAATACAAAGCAAAAATAAAATTTATAGTTATGAAAAAATTAATTGTTTTGTTGTTTATTGTTTTTGGATTAGTAAATCTCCAGGCTCAAAACAGAAAACAAACTAACGCCAACTATGAAAATATTTTTTTCAAAGGCTCTGAAGTTTTAGTCGATAGAATAGTTTATTCTTCTCAATTTGATAGCGCAAAATCTGAGGCTGAATATTTGATAACTATCTATGGTAAGGTAAAAGGCAGTAATCAAGAACTGTGTCATTATGTAAAATCTACAGAAGGTTTGGAGTATTACAAAGAAATTTTTGAAACGAACTACAAAAGAATTGATATATATAACACTAAATATAAAATAGGGAGTAAACCTCATTACAGGACTTCAATTAGAGTTTCATATTAATTCACTCTAATGTTTGTTTAAAATGATAAATATCACTTGATTTATTTACAAAGAATTTTAATTTTATAATATTGTTGAATCAAATTGAAAATGACTATGAATATAAACATTCAATACGTTCATATTGGCAATAGTGATGCTATGAACACCTACGTAACCGAAAAACTAAACAATCTTCACAAAAAATACGATTGGATTATTAAAGCTGAGGTTCATTTTGAAGTAGAGCTAAACGCCAAAGAAAAAGGTAAAATATGTAAAATTGAATTAAGTGCTCCTGGGCCTAGAATTTTTGCTAGTTCTAATGAAGATCAATACGAAGAGGCCGTAAAGAAAACCATAAAGGATTTAGAAATACAACTAAAAAAGCGTAAGCAAGTTTTTAGTAGTCATTAATTATTAAATATTTTTTAAAGCAACCTTATCACTATTATGTTTTTACTGATGGTGATAAGGTTCATTTTTTAAAATGGTAAAACCTCTGTAAAGTTGTTCAATAAAGAATAGCCTAACCATTTGATGTGAAAAAGTCATTTTTGATAATGATAATTTACTGTTTGCCCTTTGGTAAAGAGCTTCTGAAAACCCGTAAGGACCTCCAATAACAAAAACTAGTTGTTTAATACCAGAGTTCATATGTTTTTGAAGGTATTCTGAAAACACTAAAGAACTAAATTGCTTGCCTTTTTCATCTAACAGAATTAGTGTGTCAGACTTGCTGGTTTTGTTTAAAATAAGTTCGCCTTCTTTTTGTTTTTGTTGTTCCTCACTTAAATTTTTAGCATTTCTTAAATCAGGGATTATTTCAAAAGAAAACTTAATATAAAAGCCTAGCCTTTTGATATACTGGCTAATAAGGAGCTGTAATTCATTATTATCTGTTTTACCAATGGCAATAAGTTTTATCGTCATAAAATCAAAATTAAGTATTTGTAGTTGCGAAATTTTTATTTAAAACTAAAATAAATAGCAAATTCATAAATCTAAAATTTAAAAAAGCAAATCTATTTATTATTTTTGTCGCAAACCAACAAAAAAATATGATTACACAAGAGCAGTTTGATCAAGAGGTAAGAGCCATTATTGCTAATGCTATTAGGGAAGATGTTGGAGATGGCGATCATAGTTCCTTAGCCTGTATCCCAGAGAATGCCAGAGGAAAGGCTAAAATATTAGTAAAGGATAAAGGTATTATTGGTGGTGTTAATTTTGCAAAGAAAATTTTTGCTTACGTTGATAAAAATCTGAGATTAGATGTTCGTATTGAAGATGGTGAAGAGGTTACTTATGGAGATGTAGTCATGTATATTGAAGGACCATCACAATCAATTTTAAAAGCTGAGCGTACTGTTTTGAACTCTATGCAGCGTATGAGTGCCATTGCTACTAAAACAAGGCATTTTGTAAACCTTATTAAAGGAACAAATACTAAAATTTTAGATACCAGAAAAACCACACCAGGAATTAGGGTCCTTGAAAAGTGGGCAGTGAAAATTGGTGGTGGTGAAAATCATAGGTTTGCTTTATATGATATGATAATGCTCAAGGATAATCATATAGACTTTGCAGGGGGGATTACCAAAGCTATTGAAACAAGTAAGCTATACTTAAGAGAAACTGGTAAGAACTTAAATATTATGGTTGAGGCTCGAGATTTGAGTGAGGTTGAAGAGATTTTAAGAAACGATGGCGTTTACCGAATTTTACTTGATAATTTTGATTATGAAGATACTAGAAAGGCGGTAAAAATGATTGGAGATAAGTGCTTAACAGAATCTTCTGGTAACATAAATGAAGATACCATAAGACACTATGCCGAGTGTGGTGTAAACTTTATTTCCTGTGGGGCATTAACACATTCGGTTCACAACATGGATTTAAGTTTAAAAGCTATAAAATAGTTTCTTTTCGTTATTTTACTAAGGTCATATTTAATAACTTTGTGTTATCTTTTTAATGCAATTTATTTATGACTAAACCCATTGAAGACAAACTAGAAAAAATTCCAGTTATAAATGTCTTGGTGAGGTTTCTCAAAAAAATTAAACTTCCGGGCTTAGAAGGTTTATCTTTATATGATTTATTGGAACTGTATATTATTGGCATTGCAAAAGGAGCTTTAACAACCCGTGCCAGTGCCATTGCTTTTAGTTTTTTTATGGCGCTGTTTCCGTTTTTGCTTTTTGTACTTTTTATCATTCCTTATATTCCGGTTGAGGGATTTAAAACAGATTTTTTGGGTTTTTTAGAATCGTTTTTGCCACCCAATACTTCGGATTTTTTTATTCATAATATTTTTGAGAATATTGACCAATCTCAAAGAGGAGGCTTATTATCGTCTGTTTTTGTATTATCCATTGCCTTAATGGCAAATGGTGTTAATGCCGTGTTTTCTGGGTTTGAAAATTCATATCACGAACAATTGACTAGAAATGTGTTCAAACAATACATGTACGCACTAGGTATTGCATTAATATTAGCATTCTTACTAATCCTCACCATTGCTTTTTTAGGGTATTTTCAAATATACGTGGTACAAGGTTTGTTGGAGGTATTAGAGGTAGATTCCCAAAATGTGTTTTGGGCTAATTTTGCGCAGTATTTCTTTTTTATAATTATGGTTTATTTGGCCACCGCTACTTTATATTACTTTGGAACCCATGAAGGAAAGCATTCAAAATTCTTTTCAATAGGAGCACTTTTTACCACCCTACTTATTATGTTGTCCTCTTATTTGTTTGGTATTTATATTGAAAACTTTGGCCAGTACAATAAGCTTTATGGTTCTATTGGCGCCTTGTTAATTCTACTATTTTATCTATGGTTGAACGCCAATATCCTATTGTTAGGATATGAGTTAAATGCTTCTTTGAATAAACTACGTAAAAGTTGCTAGTTTATGCTGTATTTTATTGATGTAATACTTCCCATTCCGCTTCAAAAGTTATTCACCTACAGCATAACACCATCAGAGGCCAGTTTTTTAAAAGCCGGTATACGGGTAGCTGTTCCGTTTGGAAAATCTAAAATTTATACTGGTTTAGTATTTAACATTCATAATAATGCTCCAACGGCTTATGAAGCCAAAGAAGTTCATCAGATTTTAGATGAAACTCCTATTGTCAATAAAATTCAGCTAGAATTATGGCAGTGGATTTCCAACTATTATATGTGTACCTTAGGTGATGTTATGCGAGCTGCTTTACCATCGGCTTTTATTTTAGAAAGCGAAACGGTGGTTACTAAAAACTTTATAAAAGAAATAGATGAATCTATTTTAAAGGATGATGAGTTTTTAATTTATGAAGCATTGCATCATCAATCGTCTTTAAAGATTCATGATATTTCAAATATTCTTGATACAAAGAATGTGCTACCAGTAATTAAAAGGCTTATTGAAAAAGAGGCTATCACCGTTGATGAGGAAGTTTATGAAAAGTATAAACCAAAGTTGGTTCGATACGTAAAATTACAATCAAATTTTTCTACCGAAAAGGGGTTACAGAGTTTGTTAGAAAATTTGAGTAGGGCACCCAAACAACGAGAGGTCATCATGACCCTGTTTTCACTTTCAGCTACGACACGAAAACCGGTTAAGGTTACAGATTTAAGTATTGAAAGTAAGGCGTCCTCACAAACCATAAAGGCATTGTTAGACAAAGGTATTTTAGAGGAATACTATATTCAAACAGATAGGGTTCAATATAATGGTACAGATAGTGAAGCTTCTAAAAACTTGAATAATCATCAAGAAACTGCTTTAACGGAGATACGGGGAAGTTTTAATAAGCACAACGTAACCTTACTTCACGGTGTGACATCATCTGGCAAAACCGAAATTTATGTAAAGCTTATTGAGAATATTATTGCTGAAGGAAAACAGGTATTGTATCTATTACCTGAAATAGCATTAACAACGCAATTGGTTAATAGGTTGCAGACTTATTTTGGAGAGCAGGTGGCTATTTTTCATTCTAAATATTCTACCCAAGAACGGGTTGAAGTTTGGAATAACGTTCTTAGCAGTGCTTCAAAGGCTAAAATTGTATTGGGCGCACGATCATCTGTTTTTTTACCCTTTAATAATTTAGGGCTTATAATTGTTGATGAAGAACATGAGCAGTCTTTCAAGCAGTTTGACCCTGCACCTCGATATCATGCAAGAGATACAGCAGTGGTTTTAGCCAGTATTCATAAGGCAAAAACCTTGTTGGGATCTGCTACCCCTAGTTTAGAAAGTTATTTTAATGCAAAACAAGATAAATATGGTTTTGTTGAGTTAACACATAGATATAATAACGTTTTAATGCCAGATATTGAACTTGTGGATATTAAGGATAAGCATAAGCGTAAACGTATGACCGGGCATTTTAGTGATAGGCTTATTGAGGAAATAACCGAGGTGCTAAATAACAAGCAACAGGTGATTCTATTTCAAAATAGGAGGGGTTTTTCTCCTATAGTTGAGTGTAATACTTGTGGGCATTCACCTCAATGCCCAAATTGTGATGTAAGTTTAACCTATCATCGATACAGGAGCCAATTGCGTTGTCATTATTGTGGCTATAATATGGCTATGTTACAAGATTGTATGGCCTGCGGAAGTCCTGATTTAGATAGCAAAGGTTTTGGAACAGAGCAAATTGAAGAGGAAGTGAAATTGCTATTTCCTAATGCTAAAGTTGCCAGAATGGATTTAGATACCACACGGGGAAAATATGGGTATGAAAAAATAATAACTGCCTTAGAGCAAGAAGAAATAGATATTCTGGTAGGTACGCAAATGCTCACAAAAGGTTTAGATTTTAGAAACGTAAAGTTGGTGGGAATTATGAATGCTGATAATATGTTAAATTTCCCTGATTTTAGAGCGCATGAGCGCAGTTTCCAGTTAATGGTGCAGGTATCCGGTAGGGCAGGACGCACAGAAGAGCGTGGGAAGGTTTTAATTCAAACTTATAACCCATATCATACCATTTTACAACAAGTATCAACCAATAATTATATCAATATGTTTAATGAACAAATGAACGACCGATATAATTATAAATATCCACCGATTTATAAGCAGATAAAAATTACATTAAAACATAAAGATTACAATAAAGTAGAAACTGCTTCCATATGGTTTGCAAAGTCTTTAAGACATTTTTTTGGTGATGCTGTTTTGGGTCCTGAATCACCGCCCATAGGAAGAATAAGGAATCAGTTTCATAAAAATATTTTGGTTAAAATACCTAAGAAACAATCGCTTTCAAAAACAAAAGAAGCTATCGTTAAAATAAACAATAGCTTCTTGAGTATAAAAGATTTTCGGTCGGTTAAAGTAATTTTAAATGTCGATAACTTTTAGTTGAATGAAAATTCATTTTTCAAATTTCTAGATAAAACCATTCCAATAAAAATGGGAATCTCACTTTAGTTTCATTTGAATCTAGTTGCTTTAAGAGAAACTGAAACAAGTTCAGTTTAAAAAGCAAGTTTCTAAATGTTATTTAAAGCGTCAACCAATTGCGTCTTTTTGTTTCTACTTAAAGGAATTTCATAAGCGCCCACTTCAACATTTTTACTGTTAAATCTATCAATCTTATCAAGATTTACAATGTAAGATTTGTGTATTCTTAAAAATTTGCCTTCAGGTAGTTCGGCTTCAAAAGCTTTCATTGTAGATAATACAACTAAGCTTGTTTCTTCGGTAACCAATTTAACATAATCACCCAAAGCCTCTATCCATTTAATGTCTTTGATATAAACCTTACGTTTTTTAAGATTGCTCTTCACAAATATGTGTTCGCCTTCTTCTTCGTTGAAGTCCTGAGTTAATCTATGTTGCTCAAGGGCTTTTTCTACAGAAACGTTAAAGCGTTCTCTTGTAATTGGTTTGTGTAAATAATCGGTAGCATCATAATTAAATGCCTTAAACGCATATTCGGTTTTACCGGTCACAAAAATAATTTGAGGTTTCTTGTTTAATACGTCTAGTAGTTCAAATCCGTTTAGAACAGGCATTTCAATGTCTAAAAAGATAAGATCCACTTGGTGCGTATTTAAACCATTTTTCGTCTCTAAAGCACTACTATACTCTGCTATTAAATTAAGCGAAGGGTGATTTTCAACTAATTTAACAATAGAGAGCCTTTGTATCGCTGAGTCGTCTACTACTACACAGTTTAAAGTCATAACATTTTATTATTTCGGTTAAGATATCGACAATAGTACGAAAAATTCGGTTAAAAACCAAAAATCATCGATAAAATGCGTTATTTAACAAAAATTTAACATTTTAAAAACGCATAGTAATTGTTAGGGTTATGCTTGCAATATATGAAATATTTAACTAATTTTGCAGCCAATTTTTAACAATTAAATAGATTTTTATGAATCATTATGAAACTGTTTTCATCTTAAATCCCGTTTTATCTGAAGATCAGATAAAGGAAACAGTAAAGAAATACGAAGATTTTCTTGTTTCTAACGGAGCTAAGATGATAGCTAAAGAAGATTGGGGCCTTAAGAAGTTGGCTTACCCAATTCAAAACAAGAAAAGTGGTTTTTATCACTTATTTGAGTACACTGTTGCTGGTGAAGTAATTGGTGACCTAGAATTAGAGTTTAGACGTGATGAGCGTTTTATGCGTTATTTAACGGTTAAGTTAGATAAACATGCTGTAGCATGGGCAGAAAGACGAAGAGAAAAACTTAAACAAAAAGCTTAATTATGGCATCAATAGATCAACAAGCAAAAGGAAAAAAAGATGGAGAAATAAGATATTTAACTCCGCTTAACATTGATACAAATAAACAAAAGAAGTATTGTCGTTTCAAAAAATCTGGGATTAAGTATATAGATTATAAAGACCCAGATTTCTTATTAAAGTTTGTAAACGAACAAGGTAAAATTTTACCAAGACGTTTAACAGGAACTTCATTAAAGTACCAAAGAAAAGTGTCTGTAGCAGTTAAAAGAGCACGTCACTTAGCTTTAATGCCATACGTAGCAGATTTATTAAAGTAAAATACCGATAACAATGGAACTTATATTAAAACAAGACGTTGAAAATTTAGGATTTAAAGACGATGTTGTAACAGTTAAGAATGGTTACGGTAGAAACTTTTTAATTCCTACAGGAAAAGCTATTTTGGCTACAGTTTCTGCTAAAAAAGTATTGGCAGAAAACTTAAAACAAAGAGCTTTTAAAGAAAAGAAAATCATCGATGATGCTAATGCAGTTGCAGAAGTATTAAAAGGATTAGAAATTAAAATAGCTTCTAAAGTTGGTACTGGAGATAAATTATTCGGTTCTGTCAATAATATTGATGTGGCAGCAGCTTTAGAAAAAGAAGGACAAGAAATAGATAAAAAATTCATCAATGTAATTGGTGGAAATGTGAAACGTTTAGGTAAATATAGTGCCATTATACGTTTACACAGAGAAGTATCTGTTGATTTACCATTTGAAGTTATAGCACAAGCTAAATAATTTCAGATTTAGAATATTTAAAAACCGTTTAGAGACCTCTAAACGGTTTTTTTATTATAATTTGTTTATAAAATGAAGTATAGTAGACTTACCAAAGAACAGTTTGTAGAATTACACCAAGAGTTTATTAACTTTTTGGCAACACAATCCATAACTGCAGAGGAATGGAAAAATTTAAAAGAGAATAAACCCGAATTGGCCGAAACAGAATTAGATGTTTTTAGTGATTTAATTTGGGAAGGCGTTTTAAATACTGCAGAGTATTTAGAACATATATCTGCTAAACATATGTATCTGTTTAAATTGGGCGAAGACAATATGCAAGCCATTGTTGTTAATGTAAAGCATGATATAGATATTAATACAACAGAGGGTTATAATTGGTTGCGAGACAATTTAATGGATGAAAATGTTGAATTTTTACAAGCTCATAAGGAATACTCTGAAGATAAAAACTTAGATAAATTTAAAATGATTGAGCAAGGTGCCATCATAACCAAAGGCGAATTATTTAAGTATTTTGATAACTTGATTAATTAAGTAGGTGCCTTTATTTGTTGATATATTGATTTGAAAAATTGAAAACAGTATTTTTGTTTGAATTCTAAATATTTTGTCATTCCTGCATATATAGGAATCCACTTTTAAATAATTTAAATGGCTCAAAAACCTAGCATACCTAAAGGAACACGTGATTTTACTCCAATTGAAGTAGCTAAACGAAATTATATTTTCAATACCATTCGTGGGGCTTTTGAAACTTTTGGATTTCAACCCATTGAAACACCAAGTTTTGAAAACTCTGAAACCTTAATGGGTAAATATGGTGATGAAGGCGACCGCTTGATTTTTAAGATTTTGAATTCTGGAGATTATTTATCTAAAGCGAATACGGAGGCTTATAATACAAAGGACTCTAATAAACTTACCTCAAGTATTTCAGAAAAAGCCCTTCGTTACGACCTCACAGTTCCTTTTGCGCGTTACGTGGTACAACACCAAAATGAGATTGAATTCCCATTTAAGCGTTACCAAATACAACCTGTTTGGAGGGCAGACAGACCTCAAAAGGGACGTTTTAGAGAGTTTTATCAATGTGATGCTGATGTAGTGGGTAGTGATTCCCTTTGGCAAGAGGTAGAGTTTATTCAATTATACGATACAGTTTTTAAGGCCTTAAAACTTGAAGGCGTTACGATTAAAATTAATAATCGTAAGATCTTATCTGGAATTGCCGAAGTCATTGGTGCTTCCAATAAGCTAATTGATTTTACAGTTGCATTAGATAAACTTGATAAAATAGGAGAGGAGAAGGTAAAAGAAGAAATGCTTTCTAAAGGAATTTCTCAAGACGGAATCTCTAAATTACAGCCGTTGTTCTCATTATCTGGCTCTTTTGAATCTCAAATGGAGAGTTTAAGAACTATTTTAGCAACTTCCAAAGATGGTTTAAAAGGCATTGAAGAACTAGCGTTTATAAATCTAGCCATTTCAGAATTAGGATTAACTACTGCTACCTTGCAGTTAGATGTTACCTTAGCTCGTGGTTTAAACTATTATACAGGTGCTATTTTTGAAGTATCAGCACCCCAAGAAGTAAAAATAGGTTCCATAGGAGGCGGTGGACGCTATGACGATTTAACTGGAATTTTTGGAATGAAAGATATGAGTGGCGTTGGTATTAGTTTTGGTTTAGATCGTATTTATCTGGTTTTAGAAGAACTGAATTTATTTCCTGAAACAGTAAATAAAAGTGTTGAGGTGCTATTTATCAATTTTGGAGATAAGGAGGCGCTTTTTAGTTTAAAAGCCATTAAGGTGTTACGTGAAGCTGGTATTAATGCCGAATTATATCCAGAAGCTGCTAAAATGAAAAAGCAAATGACACATGCCAATAGGCGTAATATTCCATTTGTTGTTTTAGTAGGCGAGGAGGAAATAACGTCTAGCACCTATACTTTAAAAGATATGACTTTAGGAGAGCAATATAAAGTCTCTTTACAAGATTTAATCTCAAAATTAAAATAAAAAAGAGCCCTGAATTTCAGGGCTCATAAGTAATAGTAAAGATTTTTGGTAGATTTGGGATTCTACATTAACTAATTCAAACTAACTAAACAAACTAAAACTAACTACTATTGCTTTACTAAAACGCTCTTTAAGAATTTAGAATTGAATTTACTTTTAATTCCTTTGTTTATGGTTAATAGCTTAATAGCTATATCGATAGCTTGTCCGAATATAATAAAAAAATTAATATAATCGACAAAAAGCTTAAAAAAATCGATGAAATACAATAAAAAAGAAAACCCTAGATGTATTTTGTGGCTCTTTTTATTTAAGTTTATTAGATTCTCCGAAGATCAATATATAGCGTGTTTCTAATCATTTTGTTCAATATCTAGGTGATATTTATCTTATAATAAAAACTGTTTTGATAGGTTTATAAAGCAAAAAGGTCTCGAATTAATCGAGGCCTTTTTCGTTGTATATTATTTTTTAAAGTTTATCTTTTTATAAACTTTTTTGATAAAGATTCTTTCTCATTATAAACATTAATAAAGTAAAGTCCGCTTTCTAAATCATTAACAATAATGTCTTTAGTGATGCTTTCCCCATGTTTTACAATTTTACCTATAGTATTTATTATTCGGTATGAATAGATAGATTCATTTTTGAATTTAACTCTTAATATACCTTCAACTGGGTTGGGGTATATAATAAAATCATCAACAGGTTTGGTGCTATCAGAAAGGTCAGATTTACTGATACTAGTTTTTCCGGTTGAGTTATTTACTCTTCCTGTAATTATAACCTGATCTATATAAACATTATCATTTTTAGCATTTGCATTACATTGAATTCTAAACTGACCATTGTTTACTAAATTGTATTGGGAACTATCTAAGTTAAAAACAGCATTAAAGAATATATTATCATTAAAATCAGATCCGTTAATCCAGTTAACTACTGTGATCCATCCAGAGCCATCATTATATTGTAATAAAACACCATCACCAGATTCCATACCATTAGCATACAAATAAAAGTTAAATTCTACTTGGTCAAATTGGGATAAATTAAATAAAGGAGAGCTAATAGATGATGATATCCCAGAATCTCTTAATTTAATTGATGACACACCTTCATAAGAAAAACTTCCAGAATAATAGAAAACATCTTTTCCGCCTTCAGTCCATCCATCAAATCCGGTTTCAAAATATCCTTCGTGTAAAATAGTGTCACTTGGAGGGCAAGTAGGGCATACAGAACCGCCACAATCAATTCCTGATTCGTCTCCATTTTGAATGCCGTCATTACAAGTTGGTGCAGCTAAAGTGGTAGGTGAAATAGAATTGCTTAGCTCAGAACTATTACCAGCGGCATCTCTTGCGATTACATAGAATGTATAATTGGTGCTTTCTGACAAACTAGTAACTTGGTAATTAGTGCCTGAAACATTTATTAAGAAAGTGGAATCTTGATAAATATCATATCCTGTAACCCCAACATTATCTGTTGAAGCATTCCAACTTAAATCAATACTGTTATCCGTAATATTAGAAGCTGCTAGCTCTGTTGGAATAGTAGGTGGATTGGTATCTATAAATTCATCTGTGGTAACATTTACAGAATTACTTTGTACAGAACTATTGCCGGCTGCGTCTCTTGCAATTACATAAAATGAATAGGAGGTTGAAGAGCTCAAGCTAGTAACGGCATAATTTGTGGAAGCCGTATTGCCAATAAAACTTCCATCTTGATAAACATCATACCCAGTAACACCCACATTATCTGTTGGTGCTGTCCAAGATAAATCTGTTGAGTTAAAAGTAGTATTACTCGCAACTAAATTTGCAGGTGCACTTGGAGCCTCAGTATCTGGTGGGGCTTGGGTAGTAATATTTGCTGTATTACTTTGTGCAGATGAATTACCTGCTGCGTCTTTTGCAATAACGTAAAACGAATAAGGTGTGCTTGCACTTAATCCATTAACTTGGTAAGATGTGCCAGAGACATTGATTAAAAAATTGCTATCTTGATAGATGTCGTATCCTGTAACGCCTACATTATCTGTAGAGGCATTCCATGATATATCCGTTGTAGAATCTGTTGTGTTATTCGCAGCTAAACCAGTTGGTGCCGAAGGAGGTGTTACATCTGGTCCTGTACTTTCAATTGTAATCGTGTAATCTTCTACTTCTCCGTCACTAAAAGATTCACAAGCGGTTGGTGTTCCGTTGTATTTCATGCTTACTCGCATTCTGAAAGAAGTTTCGGCAGCAGATTGCGGTACTGTGAAACTAGTGCTTATTTGACTACTTTTAGTAGGGCTCTGAGACAGTATTTGCTCACCCGAATCATTAAAGTCGCCATCATAATTATAATCTATCCAAACACCATAGCCTTCGCGTCTGGAACGGCCGGTCCATTCTGGAGTTATCGTAACCGTATATTGGGAGCCTTTTTCAACGATTGTTGAAATATTAGTAAAGTCTGAATAAAGCGTTGCTCCAGATGAATTATCAATAGTATTCAACTGAACTCTCCCGATATATTCGCTGCTATTGCTTCCAGAAGTAGAGACACAATAATTAATGCTGTCTGTTGTGAATGTTATTGGTGTACTATATGATGACTCCAATGTATCTGGGCAAACACTATTTACCTGAACTTCGTATTGCGTTGAAGGTGTTAAGTTTGATAATACCACAGAATTACTAGTTGTGTTTTGTGTTATCCATGTCGAAGTTCCACTTTCTCTATATTGGTAATTAAAAGTGGCGTTTTGTACTGTATCCCAGCTTATTGTTGCTGACGATGGAGCTATGTTTGAAGCTGCTAACCCGGTAGGTGGTTGTAAACAAGGAGCTGGCAATACCTCAAAAGATTGTTCGACGTCAGTAGCAGGGTTGTAGGTGGTGTTTCCTGATTGACTTGCCCTAACGGTTACGAAACCAGTTGTACCATTAAGCGTAATGGTATTTCCAGATACCGAAGCAGGTCCTGATACGATGGAGAAGCTAACAGGCAACCCAGAGGAAGCCGTTGCATTCACTTGGAACGGGGCATCGGTTGTAAACTTATCACTAATAGAGTCGAAGGTAATAGTTTGTGGGATATTAGTTGAATTGGTTATGATTCTAAAGTCATCGAATACAAAGCCATCGAAAGTCGTTGTGTAGCTGTCCTGATTGTTTGTAGAATCAGTATTGAAGCTAAACCTAAGAAAAACGTTAGCTTGGTTAAAGAATGAACTATTTTCTGAGGCAGATATAACGATTTCCTCCATAACCCATTTGTCTTGTGTATCGCCATCATAAAGCTGTTCACCATCAGGTTGGAAGTTATTGTTTGTAGAGCTTTTACCCGAATAGGTATTGTTTTCGTTAGGCGCACCTGGTTTGGTATAGGTGCCACAGAGCGGTGTCCAAGTAGATCCGTTGGTAGAAGCTTCAATTTGTACATAATCAAAACTACGTTCTAGATCCCACTTGGCGTTATACTGAATAACAGTTTGTATCAGTCCATTAGTACTGATGGCATTATTTAGTTGTAGTGTTTTGCTTTCATTGTTGTTATATGCACCAGAAGGAGAGTCTGTAATAGCCACTGTTCCAGAAAAGGCGTCATTAGTAGTTCCCCAAGATCCACCAGATGCTGTCCAGTTTGCAATGCCATTGGTTTCTTCATTATCTTCAAAAAGTATGGTTGGCGTATAATATTTTATTACGTTGGCCTCGTATATGATACCGTCGTCATTGCTCAACGCAACTTTAAACTCAATAGCATCATTGGGTTGTATGCTTCCGTCTAGTGTAAAAGGAACAGATACGTTACGTTGCTCAAGAGTAATCATTCCAGACTGAGCAGGAGGATTTGTCAATGAGATGATATTAGAGGATATAGGAGTGAGAGTCAGTGTAAAATCACTATCGGTTTGACCTAGATACTCAATGCCAAAGTTGAAGTTTCCGTTCAAAGACGTTACGTTAGAAGATGTTAAATCAATAATTTTAGCATATTTACCACTAAAGTAAGCCGCTAGGAAATTGGCTCTCATAGCTCTGCGAGCTATATCATCAATAAGAAGCGGGTCAGGCCAAAAGCCACTACCAGTAGATCCGGCTTCAGAGCCACCTCCATTCTCAGGAGTCCAAGCCATGGTATCTTTTCCAGCACCAGGTCCTCCTGTAGAACCCGCTACAGCAGGTCCCATCATCCAGTCGTTCATATTTCCGCTGTTCAGAGCACTAATCTGTGTACTGGGTCCATAGGCATACCGGTTAAAATGAGTCATGTCATGGTTATACTTGGCAAATTCATCTTCACGTCTATCCACCCCTGCAAGATCTAGCGTGGCAGGATCTACTCCCGCATAACCATGTAGCATAGCATTTTTAAAGGAGTGGTGGTTAAGTACTAATTTAAAGTCGTGATCTAGAAAGAAATCTCTAACAATTTGTGATTCATTTTCAGAAAAGAACGAAGGTCCTCTATAGATCTCGCTACATACATTAGTTGATGATCCACCGTTACCCCAATAGTACCCAAAGTTTCTATTAAGGTCTACACCTTCTGATGTTGTACCACAACTACCTCCATAAATATTTCTGTTTTTACGTTGTAGTCCGCCACCATTAGGAGCTATAGCTTCATTATATGCAAGACCATCAGAGTTTACAATAGGAATAAAATAGAGTTCTTGGTTGTTAACCAAGCTAGTAATAGCAGGATCAGATCCGTAGTTTTCTAGAATATACCACATGTAGTACATTAGGTTCATAAGGCTGGACAGCTCTCTGGAGTGTGTCATTCCAGTATAGAGTGTTTCAGGCTCATTAGGTTCATCGATATCGGGATTATCAGATATACGAACATAGTATGTGGTTCTTCCTTCTAACGTAGTTTGTTGGGTAGGAGAGGCATCTGTCTTTACGGATATGATGTTAGGATATAGAGATCGCATAAGGTCGAGTTCTGCCAGAGCCTCAGAGACAGTAAAACAGCCTCCCATACTACCAAGTTTGAAATTGGTAGGTGTTGGCCAATTGATTTCATCACAGCCATTATATTGTCCTATATTATCGAAAAGAATATTAGAGACACTACTTTTACCAAAACCGGCTTTTGCATTTAGACTTGTTTTTTGCGATTCAAGTTCTTTAATAGCCGTTGGGAGATTTTTCGTAGCTCTATCGGCATAAAACTTAGTAAGATCATTAATAAGCACATTATAGGTAATACCCTTATTTTTTAAATTTTTTAGTTCATATTCAGAGAGTTCTAACTGTAGCCCTTGACTATTGATCAAGGCTCCACAAGATAAATCCATACCTAAATCACTTAATGTATGTATGACATCATGGGTAGGGGAATTAATTATAATGCGTTTGTAATTAGGTTGTTGTGCATATACAATACCTAAGCAAAGTATTGAAAAAATAAGGGTCAGATTTCTTTTCATATTAACAAGTTAAGTTAGAGTTATGTAAATTTAGATTTTTATAGTGCCGAAATATTTTTGTTATATTTTTTTTCTAACAATTCATTGTTAATAAATTGCTAATTAATATGTTAGTTTATTTTGAATACAAGAAAGAGGCTACTATTACTAGTTTGCCTCTCTCATATTCAGATAAAGTTAGGGTATATTTTGGGATTGATTAATTAACCCAGATCAAACTTGACTAAAAATTAACGTACCAAGACTTTTTTAGATAATGTTGCATCTATCATATTTACTTTAATAATATATGTTCCAGAATTGATATTTCTAGTTTTAAATTCTTGAAAACTGTCTTGTTTTATATTGTTAAATTGATAGACAGATTGACCAATAATATTATAAACCTCAATAGACTTGACCTGTTTTAATTTAGGGTTGTGAAGTATAAAGCTTTGCTTTTCATTAGAAAAATAGGTATTGAGCACTTTATCTTCAATATCTTCGGTACTTAATGAGGCTTCTGCTTTATTTTCAAATGTAATTTCAAATCTATTTAAGTATTCTCCCGCTGTTAGGAAAACTTCATAATTATCCTCTTTTAAATTTTGATAGATATCTAGAGTTTTATCATAAACAAAAATGTTAGTATCGGCGTTTATATTTTCAAGAGTATCAATTCTTATTACAGACACACCATCAACATCTGTTTTAATACCAAGTGGTAGTATGCGATTATTGTTAAAATGATCTACCGCTTGAATTATTAATTTATTATCATTTAATTTCCAATACATGTCCTCTAAGTTGTCATCGTTCATTATAGCATCAAATCCAATATCAATGCCACTTGAAGCCCTGTTGTCAACACCAACCAATAATTGACGGTGATAACCTTTTGGAGAGTCAAACGCCAACCTGATTTTTTCTCTAGTATCAGTTGTACTTGATTTAGTTTCGGATAATTTTCCTTTAACATTAGTTGATTTCAAGAAACTTGAAGATCCACCTGACTCTTTTTGGAATACCCGTTGACTATTTTTAAATAGGATGTTACCGCCATCTGGTATTACCGTGCCCGATGCACCTGTATCTCTAGCAACAACAAAGAAGCCTTGTCCGACTGGAATATAACGCTTCGGGATTTTAGTTCCGGTTTCACCAGTTGCACTAATACGTGTATCATTGTTCACGGCTGGTGCACCCCCCATTAAAGTGTACACGGCATATCCACCAGCATATTCTCTTAAAACATGGGTGCTACGTGCGAAATGATCCCAGAAGTATAAGGCGCCGTTTATAACGTTTACAGAATTTCTTCCAATTTTGCCATTAATGGTTTCTGTAGTTTTAATATTGTCTTGAATAAATTCATCAGCATCTAAAGCAGATGGATACGGATTACCTACCAGATAATCATTGCCAGATGCTATTGTAAGGGTTATATCACCATTATTTGGTTTTCCATTAAAAACATAGTTCTGTTCTTGCGAAATGAGTCCGCCTGTATTTTCAACACCTTTCATAGTAAATCCTTCACCAGCATTTATGCTTCCAGAACTTCTCATATGTTGCCATTCCGAATACGTGTCTCCAATTCTATTGGCATATTTCCATATCCAGTAGTCTGCTATGGTAGCTCCCGTTGTATTAGCTACTCCAGGAGAACCGTTATATCCAGAACCGGAAAAGGTTATTGACAATGGGTTAGAAGGAACTAATCCGTCTCTTAAGATTTCAGCAACAGTATATGAGTTATTATTAGTAGTTGTATTAGACCTACCTATAGGAGAAGACCAATAGTTATATGTATATAGGTCCTTTGTGCCTTGTTGATCTCTTTCCAGTGTTCCAGTACTTGTTACATCTAAATCACTATCCTCTGTCTGAATTAATTGTGATTCTCCTTCCAAGTCAATTGCACCATCTACTTTTAGGTAGTGGGTTACAGTCAATCCATTACCAGTCCCCAAAGAATTATCTCCATTGAGTGTCAGTTCATTTGAATCTATAAATAATCCAAGAACTGATCGGTTACCATTGTTGCCAGAAGGTAAAGAAGAGTTGTCAACGGTTATATTATGAGCTATCCTTACAATATTCCAATCTACCGTTACCGAATTATCGGCAAGAGCAGCTGCACCGGGTATGGTTTGAACATCGCCATTTACCCACGAACTGTTTGATGTCCAATCGCCATCTTGAGTTGAAATGTATGGTAATGGTGCTGTTTGCCAGTCAACGGTTTTCAGATTTTTCAAGGCGCCTTGATTTCCGTTGCCAGATTCGTCTTTAGTATTGGTATAAGTATATGTAGACATTGGATAGTATCCCGCCAAGCTAGACCAAGGTATAGTGGATATTTCGTCTTTAGTTGGACTTACTGAACGGCTAATAAAATACCCTGGGCCAACATTAAGCGAATTATCTGTGATTTCTTGATTCATTATATAGCGTAACTGGTCCACGGTTAATGCGGTATTCCAAACCCTTACTTCGTCAATATTTCCATGGAAAAAAGCTTCTGGGGTTAATTTGGCAGCAGCAGCAATAAAGAATGATTGCGAAGTGTTAACTGGAGGAGATAATGTCTCCGTTTTTTCTAATACACCATCTATATATAAATTCGCTGTGGTACCATTGTAAATGACAGCCACTTGGTGCCATTCGTCTTCAGGTATTACAACATCTGAGACAATAGTTTGAGTTCCACCATTTATCCAAGACATTTCAACATGTCCTGTTGCGTTTATCTTTAGGTCATACCCTTCAGAGTAAGCGGCATTTCTTTTAGATACTATGGATTTATCTAAAGAGTTTGATCCTCTTTTAATCCAAGCCGAAACCGTAAAACTCGTTGGATTTAAATCTAAATGATCTTCTACGTCTACATAATGACCATTGGCTGGATCAAAATAAATAGATCTATCAAAAGTTTCTTCAGGTGCCCAGCCAAAAGTTATATACTCGGTATTATCAAAATCGTATTCTGCGTACAAATATCCACCAGTCTCAGTCATTACACGATAGTCAGCAGTTGGATCAAAAATACCAGTCGAAGAAATAAACATTAAGTAACGCCCATCTGGTGGAGCAGCGGTTCTTACGGCACTCACAGGGATAGACACTTCTACAGCAGGAATATCACCGCCATTGCCGTTTTCTACAACCTTCCATATTCTTGGAATAGCTGTAAAAGATACATTCGTTGTTGGTTTAGCTCCTATAATATCTTCACTCATATCAACGGTTACATTTATTGGAGCTCCGTTAATATCAGCATTATTATTACCCCACATTAAAAATTGTCTATCTGCTAATGCTGTGGTATTGGCTATATTCTCTTTATTTGTTGCGTAAGTACTTGTTAATGCCATTGTAAGAAATCCGGATGTTGGCCCATCTACATCGGACTCATCATTCTGACTTCTTGACTGTCTCTGGTCTAATAATGAGGCATCATCACGACCTATTCCAGCAATGTCAAAATTATGACCACTATTTGCAGTGGTATCCCATATTACATTACCTTGAGAATCGATATAATCAACATCATTCTGTCTATATGTGGTAGCTGTACTGGAGGAACTTTGCAATGTTACGCCATACTTAACCCCCAAGTAACTTTGAATTTTTTGTTGGTTTATTGCAGAATTTGGAGAAGTATATGATATAATTTCAGTTAACATACCATTCATTTGTGAAGTAGTACGTCCTGCCAGACCACTTCGCCCTGTACCTACTAAAAAGGGTGTATTATTAAATTCTTTAAAATTTAAATCGGCTCCATTTCCAGCTGTACCTGTGGCATTGTCCACACGTTTACCATTTTTATATATTTCGGTAGATGTTCTGGTAGCATTCGATTTAACATTGACAATCAAGACATGGTTCTGATAAGTTTCTGTATTAGTTGTGTAGGCTCTACCATATGAGTTATCATTAGGTGCTGATGAACCATTAGGGAACGAATTGAGATTGTGAGATAAAATTTCGTCTGTAAATCTGGCCGAAGTACTTCCCATACCCAGACCTGTTGGGTCTTCATGGAAATTATCATTACTATATCTTCCCCCAACAGCAAACTGTCTACCTGGGCTAAATGATCCGGTTTGTGTATCTACAATATCATCACTTCTAAACACGGCAAAATAATCGGTTGCATAAAAACCACCTTTACCATTCATATATTGAATGTTATTATTGTCAAAATCAAGAACAGGATTATAGTTCATGTTTCTACTTGCATTATCTCTATAAATAGGTGCTATGGTTGATGCGGCAGAGGCATCCTCTTTATCGAGAGTGGTGTCATAAGCTTGGTCTTCCCAACTTGTTAAGGCGACACCGTCGGTTGCAGCAATACCTTCATTGGCTTTTAACCACAATCTTAAATTAGATGTTATATTTGCTGGGGCAATGCTGGAATCGCTTAGAGCGGTACTTGGGTCTGCCTCAACTCTAAAATTATCAAAAGCAACACCATCATCTGTTCCCGATCCATTCGAACTGAATTCAATTCTAAACCTCACATTACTTTGATTAGCAAATGTAGCATCAGATAATGTTAAGGAAGCATTTATAAATTTGTTGTGTGTAAAGGATGTATTTGTTGGGTGACTATTATTACTCCAGCCATCACTTCCAAGGGCATTTACATTTCCTTCGTACCAATTTGTTCCAGAACCACTGGCACCCAGTAGAGTATAGGCGCCTCCGGCAACGGAGTATAGAATGCGTACACCATCATTTCCACTTTCTGTTTTATATTTTATATCTAAGCTCACTCTTAGGTTATCCAATCCTGTAAAATCTAGTTGGGGACTTTCAACAACTATATTAACATTACTTAAGTAATTATCGTAAGTACTACAACGCCAAAATCCGCCTTCGGCTAATTCAATGGCTGTACCTGGAAATGCATTGGTCCATATCCATGAATCACCGGTTGATGTTACTGCAGTCCATCCACCATCATTTATGTCGAAGTTTTCGTAGTAAGCTGTATACTCTGGTGGAGCAGCGGTTCCTTCACCTTGAACTGTGAACGTATATGGGTTTTCATCGCTATCATCATTAACTATGGTTATGTTACCTGTAATAATACCTACTGCAGATGGTGTGAATGTTATAGTGAACGTCGTGTTTCCTCCAGATGCCACAGGCGATGATGGGCTTACTGTAATAGCAAAGTCTGTATTATCGCTGGTTATAGAACTAATATTTAAAGCTAAAGAACCATTATTTTCAATGGTATACGTAGTACTTATGGGCGTAAGCGCATCGGTAGCTCCAAATAATGTTTGATTAAGTGAAGCAGGGCTATTGGTGCTACCATCATTAATCGGATTGTTGGAATCGTCAAAAACATCGATTTCTGGTGATGGTGGGGTTCCCGTACCTTGTATATCAAACACATAAGGTTGTTCACTACATACAGAACTGTTATTTACTATGGTAACCGTCGCTGTTCTTAAGCCTAGGGCACTTGGCATAAAGGTTATTGTAAAGGTTCCAAAACTATCTTTATTTATAGTTGTAATGGCACTTGTAACTGTAAAATCGGCAGCATGAGCACCTGATAAGGTGATGCTGGTAATACTTAATTGGTTCGTATTCTGACTTCCTCCTCCAGTATAAGTGTTTTGAATTTCAAAAGTGTTAATTATTGAAAAACCAACATTAGTACTTCCAAAGTCTGTATTATCTGAAGTAATAGGGGTAGTGTCATCATCAGGGATGTCAACTGTATTACCTCTAACATTAATGTCTTGTAAACCAGTAGTCGACGCTGTGCCTTCACCTTGAATATCGAAGGTGTACGAACTTTCATCACTGTCATCATTTGCAACAGTCACCGTAGCGTTTTTAATACCACAAGTTGAGGGATCAAACGTAATATCGAATGTTGTATTTCCAGATGCTGCTATGGGTGTTGATGGGTTTGCAGTAATGCTAAAATCTGCTGCATCTGTACCACTTATAGTTATGTAAGTTGGTCCTGTTCCTGTTAGACTTAAATCGGCACTTCCTGTATTTAATACGGTAAAGGTGTTTACAACAGTGCCTCCTGATATATCAATTTGTCCAAAATCGGTATCGTCTGCTACATCAGGTGTAATATCTCCACTAGAAATCGACGTACCATTACCTTGAATGTCTATTTCGGGCGCGGGCGCGGTTCCTGTACCTTGAATAGTAAATGTATAGGGATCTTCATCTGGATCATCACTATTAATTGTTACAGTAGCAGATATAAGCCCTGTAACACTAGGTGAAAAAGTTATTGTAAAAGTATCTGATTTTTCCCTATCAACTTCAGATACGAAGCTCGTTACTGTAAAGTCAGTGGTATTGGAAACACTAACACTGCTTACAGTCAATCTGTTGTTTGCTGGATTTCCAGAGCCCGTAGCTACGTTTTGTATTTCGAATGTATGTACAATGCTACCACCTGTACCAATACTTCCAAAATCTGTGTTATCAGCTATTTCTGGTATTGTATCTCCATTAAGAATATCTAAGGAATTACCCCTTACATTTATGTCTTGATTTTGCGAATTCCCCTTTAAGCAAAACACACATAACAACATGCATAGTATTACATAAGTAATTTTTTTCATGAGAGACTAAGTTTTAGTTTTTGGGACTAATTAAGTTTTATAAAAACCTACGGTACAAACATACCACTTAACTCCATGAAATACAAAAAAAATCGATGAACGGTTATTTGTGTTTTTAAATCATTGAATAACAGTAATTTAAAATACTAAGTAAACTAATCAATTTACTTAGTATTTTAAAGGGATTTAATATTTAATTAACTGCTTTACTACACTTTTACCAAATTCTAAACTTGTTAATTTCAAGAAATATGCACCTTCAGACAAACTTTCTAGATCAAATATTACAATTTTAGAATTAATACTATTCCTAGCAGAACTGTATATTAATCTACCATTAACATCAAATAACTTAACTTGAAACTTCTTGTTATTTAGATTTAAAGGTAAGTTTATACTAATTTGATTTCTGAAAGGGTTTGGATTTATATTCAAGTTATTTAATGTAAAGTTTTCAGAACTTAATGTTTGATCGAATCCATCACAGTCTTCATCTATACCATTATTTGGTATTTCTATTCCATTGGGATTTAAGGTGTCATCGTTATCATCACAATCATCAGCAGTAGGAGCTACGAGCGAATGATTGGCCGATGGCTGCTCACAGGCGGTCACTGAGGATACACTTCCGAAGAAGGTATCGTTATCATTATCCACACCGATGTACCAAGTTTGGCCTGGGAACTCATTGTCGTCGTTGTCGTCACAATCGTCTGCAGTAGGCGCTACTAAGCTATATCCTGCAGGCTGCTCACAGGCGGTCACGGAATTGACACTTCCAAAGAAGGTATCGTTATCGTTATCCACACCGATGTACCATGTTTGTCCTGGAAACTCGTTGGCATCGTTATCATCACAGTCGTCTGCAGTAGGCGCTACTAAGCTATACCCAACAGGCTGCTCACAGGCGGTCACGGAATTGACACTTCCGAAGAAGGTATCGTTATCGTTATCCACCCCAATGTACCAAGTTTGTCCCGGGAACTCATTGGCATCGTTATCATCACAGTCGTCTGCAGTAGGCGCTACTAAGCTATATCCTGCAGGCTGCTCACAGGCGGTCACGGAATTGACACTTCCGAAGAAGGTATCGTTATCATTATCCACACCGATGTACCATGTTTGACCAGGGAACTCATTGGCATCGTTATCATCACAGTCGTCTACAGTAGGCGCTACTAAGCTATATCCTGCAGGCTGCTCACAGGCGGTCACTGAGGATACACTTCCGAAGAAGGTATCGTTATCATTATCCACACCGATGTACCATGTTTGACCAGGGAACTCGTTGGCATCGTTATCATCACAGTCGTCTGCAGTAGGCGCTACTAAGCTATACCCAACAGGCTGCTCACAGGCGGTCACTGAGGATACACTTCCGAAGAAGGTATCGTTATCGTTATCCACCCCAATGTACCAAGTTTGTCCTGGGAACTCATTGGCATCGTTATCATCACAGTCGGTATTGTCTAAAACATAACCAGAAGGTTGAGTAATGGCATCTTGAAATACCAGAGGATTTCCGAAACCATCAGAGTCAGAATCCTGATACCATGTTTGGTTAGTGAGAGTTACTGTTAAACCAATATTATCGATTGCCATGTCACTTCTTGGTTGCCCTGAAGGCACTGTGCCTATAAATCTTAATTTTATATATTTATTTATGTATGAGTCTAGACTAATAGTATTGGTAAGCCATGATGTTCCTTGATCACCAGACAATGTCCAAAGTTGAGACCAACTAGCACCATTATTATCTGAAATTTCTAAAGTTAAATCTCCCATATTGCTACCAGACATATGATATGAATAAGAAAAGGAAGCACTGGAAGTTGCGTTTAAATTGAAACAAGGACTAATAAGTATTAGATTTCCTGTTCCGTCATTTGATTCTGCATATAAATAATAAAAACCTTCATCTGCACTAGATGGACCTGTACTACCTGTTGAAGTAGAGCCAGAATTAATATTCCAATCAATATTGTCAGATACTTCTTGAGTCCAATCACCTAATCCTCCAGTTCCTGAACCTTCAAAGCTTTCAGAATAAGGAAAAGTGTCTACCAATGTGCCTGTACATGGAGGTTGGAATATCACCTCAAAAGATTGTTCGACGTCAGTAGCAGGGTTGTAGGTGGTGTTTCCTGATTGGCTTGCCCTAACGGTTACGAAACCAGTTGTACCATTAAGCGTAATGGTATTTCCAGATACCGAAGCAGGTCCTGATACGATGGAGAAGCTAACAGGCAACCCAGAGGAAGCCGTTGCATTCACTTGGAACGGGGCATCGGTTGTAAACTTATCACTAATAGAGTCGAAGGTAATAGTTTGTGGGATATTAGTTGAATTGGTTATGATTCTAAAGTCATCGAATACAAAGCCATCGAAAGTCGTTGTGTAGCTGTCCTGATTGTTTGTAGAATCAGTATTGAAGCTAAACCTAAGAAAAACGTTAGCTTGGTTAAAGAATGAACTATTTTCTGAGGCAGATATAACGATTTCCTCCATAACCCATTTGTCTTGTGTATCGCCATCATAAAGCTGTTCACCATCAGGTTGGAAGTTATTGTTTGTAGAGCTTTTACCCGAATAGGTATTGTTTTCGTTAGGCGCACCTGGTTTGGTATAGGTGCCACAGAGCGGTGTCCAAGTAGATCCGTTGGTAGAAGCTTCAATTTGTACATAATCAAAACTACGTTCTAGATCCCACTTGGCGTTATACTGAATAACAGTTTGTATCAGTCCATTAGTACTGATGGCATTATTTAGTTGTAGTGTTTTGCTTTCATTGTTGTTATATGCACCAGAAGGAGAGTCTGTAATAGCCACTGTTCCAGAAAAGGCGTCATTAGTAGTTCCCCAAGATCCACCAGATGCTGTCCAGTTTGCAATGCCATTGGTTTCTTCATTATCTTCAAAAAGTATGGTTGGCGTATAATATTTTATTACGTTGGCCTCGTATATGATACCGTCGTCATTGCTCAACGCAACTTTAAACTCAATAGCATCATTGGGTTGTATGCTTCCGTCTAGTGTAAAAGGAACAGATACGTTACGTTGCTCAAGAGTAATCATTCCAGACTGAGCAGGAGGATTTGTCAATGAGATGATATTAGAGGATATAGGAGTGAGAGTCAGTGTAAAATCACTATCGGTTTGACCTAGATACTCAATGCCAAAGTTGAAGTTTCCGTTCAAAGACGTTACGTTAGAAGATGTTAAATCAATAATTTTAGCATATTTACCACTAAAGTAAGCCGCTAGGAAATTGGCTCTCATAGCTCTGCGAGCTATATCATCAATAAGAAGCGGGTCAGGCCAAAAGCCACTACCAGTAGATCCGGCTTCAGAGCCACCTCCATTCTCAGGAGTCCAAGCCATGGTATCTTTTCCAGCACCAGGTCCTCCTGTAGAACCCGCTACAGCAGGTCCCATCATCCAGTCGTTCATATTTCCGCTGTTCAGAGCACTAATCTGTGTACTGGGTCCATAGGCATACCGGTTAAAATGAGTCATGTCATGGTTATACTTGGCAAATTCATCTTCACGTCTATCCACCCCTGCAAGATCTAGCGTGGCAGGATCTACTCCCGCATAACCATGTAGCATAGCATTTTTAAAGGAGTGGTGGTTAAGTACTAATTTAAAGTCGTGATCTAGAAAGAAATCTCTAACAATTTGTGATTCATTTTCAGAAAAGAACGAAGGTCCTCTATAGATCTCGCTACATACATTAGTTGATGATCCACCGTTACCCCAATAGTACCCAAAGTTTCTATTAAGGTCTACACCTTCTGATGTTGTACCACAACTACCTCCATAAATATTTCTGTTTTTACGTTGTAGTCCGCCACCATTAGGAGCTATAGCTTCATTATATGCAAGACCATCAGAGTTTACAATAGGAATAAAATAGAGTTCTTGGTTGTTAACCAAGCTAGTAATAGCAGGATCAGATCCGTAGTTTTCTAGAATATACCACATGTAGTACATTAGGTTCATAAGGCTGGACAGCTCTCTGGAGTGTGTCATTCCAGTATAGAGTGTTTCAGGCTCATTAGGTTCATCGATATCGGGATTATCAGATATACGAACATAGTATGTGGTTCTTCCTTCTAACGTAGTTTGTTGGGTAGGAGAGGCATCTGTCTTTACGGATATGATGTTAGGATATAGAGATCGCATAAGGTCGAGTTCTGCCAGAGCCTCAGAGACAGTAAAACAGCCTCCCATACTACCAAGTTTGAAATTGGTAGGTGTTGGCCAATTGATTTCATCACAGCCATTATATTGTCCTATATTATCGAAAAGAATATTAGAGACACTACTTTTACCAAAACCGGCTTTTGCATTTAGACTTGTTTTTTGCGATTCAAGTTCTTTAATGTCC
>NZ_QRDX01000005.1:316895-327746 GCF_003386195.1 Seonamhaeicola aphaedonensis
TGTCCTATATTATCGAAAAGAATATTAGAGACACTACTTTTACCAAAACCGGCTTTTGCATTTAGACTTGTTTTTTGCGATTCAAGTTCTTTAATGGCCGTTGGGAGATTTTTAGTAGCTCTATCGGCATAAAACTTAGTAAGATCATTAACAAGCACATTATAGGCAATGCCCTTATTTTTTAAATTTTTTAGTTCATATTCAGAGAGTTCTAACTGTAGTCCTTGACTATTAATCAAGGCTCCACAAGATAAATCCATACCTAAATCACTTAATGTATGTATGACATCATGGGTAGGGGAATTAATTATAATGCGTTTGTATTTTAAGTTTTGCGAAAAAGTAACCTGTAAGCATAGGCATAGTAAGATACTTGAGAGTAAAATTTTTTTCATGTGAGAGACTATAAATGTATAAACTGGTTAAAATATAAATAGCAATTAAAGCACCATTATCTTTTTTGTTAATAATCCTCTATCGGTTAGTAAGTTAATTATGTAGTAAGCGTTACTATTTAAAGATAAAGGAATTTTGATGCCGCTATATGCAGTTGTTTTTTTTGAATATAGATTTTGACTTGCTATGTTATAAATATCAATAGCTTCAATCTTAATATTATTATTTGTACTTATAATTAATTCATTGGATTTTTTGGAATAATGAACTTTTGTAGAAGCTAAAATTTCATCATTTGTAGATAGCGAGTTTTTAGCGACAATTGGTTCTGAAGTTTCTTTAAAGGCCAGATAAAACCGGTCTGTGTATTCACCACTTGGCATATGAGAATCAAAATCAGTGTCATTAATTTTAGTGTAAGTTCTTTCTTCACTATCATATATGTACATATTTGTAGAAGATGGAAAATTATAAGTACCAGCTAGTTTAATTTTTATATTTCCTGAATTTTGTAGAAACATACCTAATGAGTATTGTTTTGTATCATCAAACGCACCTACGCCTTGTATAACATATCTATTGTTGTCTATCATCCAATTTAGATCATCTGGAAATATATCTCTATTTATGGCGTCATAACCATAGTCCACTCCATCTGAAGCAGCGTTATCTGGTGTAAAACCAATCAAAAGATGTCTCACAAAACCATTTGGCATGGTGAAATCAATTTGAATCTTTTGCATATCATTTTGAGCTTCAGCTTTGTGGATAGAAGAAAAGGCTATTGTAACTCCAATAATACAGTAGTAAAGATAAGTAGTAATTTTCATCATTATATTTATATTTAATCGATGAACGGCATATTTATGCGTCAAATATAACAATAAAAATTACTAAAAACCTATAAAATGCAAAAAAAATCGATGAAATGCACTTCTATACATAAATTAATATTACTAAAAACAAAAAGAGATGCTTTAAAGCATCTCTTTTTTAATTAAGATTAAACTCTTTTTATTGCTGTACTACTATCTTTTTATTGGCAGATCCATCTAAAGTTTCCACTTTTACTATGTAAGTACCTTCAGCAACTTTACTTATCGGTATCCTAATTTCGTTGGTAGACAGATTAGGGGTGTTTGAAACATTCCAAGATTTAATAGTCTGTCCAAGTATATTTGTTAAGTATATCTGTTTAACACCAATATTTGCTGGAGTCTTAATATATAATTCTTTGGTGTTTTGTAAATAGCTAATGCCTATGAGTGATTCCAGTACATTGTCATCATCAAATGATAAGGTATTATTTTTTTCGAAGGTTAGGAAGAACCTGTCCAAATAATCACCAGCTTCTAGATTCATTTCAAAATTCTTATTGTTTATTTTGGTATATGTTCCTAATAATGAATCGTAGACATAAACCTTGGTATTTGGGTCTAATCCATCCATGTCATTTAAAATGATTTCAAAAGTACCACCAGAACCTAAATATAGACCTAATGGCAATAATTTAGATTCATCAAATTCTCCAACACCTTGAATTTCATATCCTTTTCCATCAATAATCCAAGTTAAGTCGTTAGGGAAATTGTTAAACTTAGGTGCATCGTAACCATAATCAACATCGTCAGTTGCGGTACCTCCAGGAACAAAACCTAACAATAATTGACGAATAGCACCTTCGGGCGTTTTAAAATCTATTCTTAAACGTTTGATGTCATCTGAGGACTCTCCATTTTTGGGAGGTGCAGATTTGGACGTCTCACCTTTTTTAGTATTATTAGATTTCAAGAACACCGAACCATTATTTGCAAAGCCAGTTACAGCCTCTCTAACAAATACACGTTGATCGTTATTAAACTCTATATCTCCACCTGCTCCGTTTCCATCTCCATTATCAGTGAGATCTGCAGCCGTTACAAAAAAGCCTTGTCCAACTGGGATGTATCGTTCTGGAACTTTTGTTCCTGGACCACCTAAAATTTCATATCCCTCAGCAGTTGGAGGAGGGGTGGCGGCAGCAATTCCACCAGTAAAATTTAAAACCGCATAACCACCTTCATATTGCGCTAAAATATGGGTATTGTTACCCACATAATGTTCCCAGAAGTAAAGAGCTCCAGAAATAGCATTAGTTCCAGTTGGACCATTATCTAATAGAAAAATATTAGCATCAATAGCTGATGGATAAGGGTTTCCTATTAGAGCGTCATATCCGTCATTGATAGGAGTAGTAATGGTGTTGTTATTTGGTTTACCTGTAAATACATAGTTTTGAGTGCCAATATTATAGGGAACATAATTATTACCACTGCCTTTCATGATATGCCCTAAACCAGCATTAAAGTTAACAGTATTGCCAATACGTCTCCAAGCAGCATAGGTGTTATTCGTATAATTTTCATAGGCATACATCCAGCGTGTACTAATAGATATTGGATCAGTGTCTGGAGCTGTATACGTCCCTGTAAAAGTAATATTTTTAGGCGTAGCACTTGTGCTTCCGTCCATCATGGTTCCTCCTACGCTTCTAGGGTTATTATTCGTGCCTACTGTTCTTGGTCCAACTGGAGACCCCCAATAATTATAATTAAACGGGTTATTGGTTCCTTGCTGGTCTCTTTCAATGTAGCCACTACTATTTGCATCTAGAATACTTTCAGTAACCTGATTTGTAGTTCCTGAAGTTATCGATATACCTGCACTACCCGTATAGCGTTTTTGAACTAACTGAGATTCTCCAATCAAATCAATTTGTCCATTAAGTAGTAGATAATGCGTTATCCATAAACCATGACCGTTATTGGTTTCATCTTGTGTGCCAGTATTTGTAACTGTCAATTCTCTATTGGCATCCACTAGTAAACCAAGCAAAATTACATCCTGGGTATTAGAAATGACATCATGTCTTATTTGAGCTATATTCCAATCAATTGGTTGTCCATTAATGCCTGTACTGTTAGGGTGGTCCCAAACAGAATCTCCATGTTGCCAAGGTGTTCCAGCACCTGTAGTATTCCAATTGCCAATGGCTTTGGTGAAATAAGGTAGTGGAGCGGTTTCATCTTGGGTAGTCTCTATATTTCTTAGTTGTCCATTTATGGCTCCAGTTCCACCAGTTGGAATTAAATAACCACCAACTATTTCAGAAGCTTGAACCATTTGATAATAAGCCCTTAAGCTAGCCCAGTTTAAACCAGCCACATCTATAGGAACAATATCACCTTCTACCAAACCATTATCATGAATGCGTTGATTCATCATCTGGCGTATTTGTTCAACCGTAAGCGCAACATCCCATAAACGTAATTCCTGCATCCATCCACTGTAGTAATTATCCGGGTTAGGGTTACCACCAGCTGGATTTTGATCCATAGCCCCTAGTATAAATTCGTAGTTATTTGAGGTTGGAACACCACTACCGCCGCTATCCATTTCAATACCATCTACATAAAGCCTGTAGGTGCCGTCATAAGTTACAGCAACATGGTACCATCTGTCTGTTCCAATAGGAGAAGCAGTTACAGCAGTTGATCCATTATAGTTAAATGATAAGGTGTTGCCTTCTAATCTTAAATCATAACCATGTGTTAAATTGGTAGCATTACGTTTAGAAAAAATAGTTTGAATATTATTGTTTGCTAGACCTGTTTCTGTAGTAGCATCTGGTTTAATCCATACTTCAAAACTAAATGAACCACTTAAGTCATAGTTATTTCTAAAGGTTACATTATCATTTTCACCGTCAAAATCTAATGTACTACAATCAGTTAATATAACAGTAACATCTGAAGAACAATCACCACCATCACCACTATTAGGGGTCGTCCAAGTTAACGTATATTCGCCACCAGGACCAAAGAATTCAGCTTTTGGATCATTAATGTCAGAGAAATAGTTCGCAGGAGTATTAATGTCAACTATATTCGGACCAATATAGCTTGAAATAGACCATGTTCCTGGGATGTCAGTGGGTGCCATAGTAGGGCCATAGTCAGAACCATTAAATGGATCTGGATTTAGTGGAGTCCAACCTTCATCAGGATCATCACCAGGTAATAAATACCAGCCTTCCCATGAGTTTTCTGCCGCATATTCGTTATAATTTGCACGAGGAGATAATCGGTTGTCATAAGCATGTAAGTTAACACTACTACCACAATTGTTAATACTAACAGACTGAGATGGTCCTGCATTGGCATAGTGTACTGTTAAGTAGACATCCTCTGAACCATCAGGGGCTAAACTTCTACAACCATTAATATATGTGGTAACGGTATATCTTTGAAAACCTGGTGCATATGGCGTATACAATACATTGTTAGTACCAGTTACCACAGGTAAAACATTCCCAAATTCATCAGTCCATTCTACTTCACTAACACCTCCAACACCTGGAAGTGTTATTCCGTCTATTGCCCAGCTACTAGAACAGTTTCTTACAAAAGTCCATCTAACTCTTAAATTAGTTTGCCCAAAATAATCACTTAAGTCTAACGATACATCAGCGAAATCTTGATAATTTGCTGGTGTACTTGCCGGACCAGTAATAGTTGGTCTTAATTCTATATCGTAATTGGCGCCGCCATCAGTAGATAATTCAATTATTAATTCGGCAGCAGGCGCTAATTCAGTACTTGTATGGGTTTCATCAGTAAAACAATTTTGAGCACCTTCTAAATAATAAGCCTCTCTGAATTCTAAAACAGCATCTTGAATTGTCATAAGACTAAAAATAGGTGTTTCCATGGTTGTAATTCTGTTGCCTGTATCAGGATCAAATATTACTGGATGGCCTCCAACACCAGTTGTATTATAGTAGCCATAGGCAATGGCAAATTTACCTTCGTTGGTAGGCGGTGAAACAATATCATTATCATATGTTACACCAGTATGGTATGTTTTACCATCATTGGTAACAGACCAGTTATTTTGATTAACACTATTACCTGAAGCCGATAATTTACCTAACTCTCCATCAACAATCCATCCATCAGGGTCGTTAGTATTTAATTGGCCTTGATCAAAACCTCCTTCAGTATTGAGTGTTTCGCCGCCAAAATTAACGGAAGAAGAAAAGGTTGAGGTACCTCCTAAACAATATTCTATAGGAGACGCTTGAACTGGCTCAGGTTTTAAGTCGGACGGAATAACGCTCACATAAGCCACGTCTGAGTAAACATCGCCACATGCACTGCCCGTATTAACGACCACGCGGAAAGCGGTTGCTCCATCAATTGCATTGGTTAATACATCGGTGAAATTATATATAAGCCTTCCAGCATTTCCAACAGTAGAACCAGGACCAATGGGGTCAATAGGAACTGTTGTAAAGTCAGTAACGGTACTATTCAAATACTGCCATTCAACAATATCTGTAGCTGAAACTCCGCTTACTTCAAGTTGTCCATTCCCTTCATGACAAGCAATGATTTCACTGCTTATGGGTCCTTGATTATTTTGGTCATCTAAGGCGTAACCTTCTAAAGTAAAGCCACCAGCAACATAAGGTTGTACGGTTAGCGTAAGCTCATCATATTCAGCAGCACAAGGTGCTCCAGGATCATTGGTGGTTAATCTTAAAATGACCGTACCTGAATAACCAGAAGCAGGCGTATAGGTAATTGTTTCAGGGTTTGCCGTTTGTAAAGAAGAACTTAGTGTTCCACCACCCGATATAATAGACCAAGCGGCAGTACTTGCGCCTCCCGAATAATTAGCACCATTTAGAGTAACTGTATCATTAGAACAAACAGTTTGATCATTTCCTGCTTCAACTTCAGGAATTGGGTTAATTGTTAATAGCATTGTATCTGAAACAGCCAAACAAGGGCCAACAGGATCATTTGAAGTAAATGTTAAGGTTACATTACCAGAGCTTACATCACTTGAGCCTGGTGTATATACTGCATTTAATAGGCTAGTGTTATTGAATGACCCATCTCCACTAGTGCTCCAAGTTCCAGAGGTTGCACCGCCACCATTTAAGGTAGCACTCATAGTTGCCGTATCATCAGAACAAATGGTTTGATTACTTCCAGCATCTACTGAGGCATCTCCGTAAATAGTAAATGTGAAATCTTCTGAAACCACAGAGCAACCTCCGCCAACATTCATAGTGTAAGTTATTGTATAAGTATCTATATAAGTGTTAGTTGGATTGAAAGCACCTGTTGATGTATTGAATCCCGTAATAGATCCTCCTGAATTTGCTACGTAAGAATAAGTACCTCCACTTAAGTTTGCACCAGTTAACGTTGGGTTATAGGTTGTATTGTCAGATATACAGTATTCAGAACTAGAATAGCTTAAATTGGTTATTACTGGTAAAGGAGTTACTGTTAAAGTAGCACCGTTTGATGTAACACTTGGACAGTTACCACCAGCACTGGCTATAACAACATCATAAACACCAGCATCTGCAGGTGTTAAAGGGCCAATTGTTAAAGAAGACGACGTTGTAGGAGCACCATAATTCACACCATCTTTTCTCCATTGATACGTGTTTGTAGCTGCTAGAGCTCCCGTAGCTGTAACGTTAAAAGTTATGCTGTTCCCTTCACATTCAGTAACATCATCAGGATGGTCGGTAACGGTCAATACTTGGTTGACGTTCAAAGTTACTGTAGATGATGTCTTGCTAGCACAGGAAGCGTCTCCACTAACAATAACATAATAAGAGCCGGCATCACTTAAAGTGGTAGACCCAAAATTCAAAGTAGCATTTGTACCCACCGAAATGTCAGAAGGAGATGAAACTTTAAACCATTCATAGCTGAGGTCATCTCCAAAGGCAACTACTGATAAACTAGCGGAGTCAGACTCACAGACCCCAACATTTTGAGGTTGGGTTGTGATGATGACATCTTCTTTTACAGTAACAATAACAGTATCAGTTTTTGCAACACATGGTCCTGTACCATCAGGGTCAGCTGAGGTTAAAGTAAGGGTAACGGTTCCGCTTGAAATACCCGGTGAATAAGTTGTTGATAAATCATTAACATTAGTAAACGTTCCAGAAGACGCAGACCAAGTTCCATTGGTGGTACCACCTGTAATGCTTCCATTAAGGGTAATCGAACCATTTGAACAAACCGTTTGCGGGCTACCAGCATCTACTACTACATCTTCATTTACTATAATATCAACAGTATGATCTACTGGTAAGCATGGTCCTGAACCATCAGGGTCAGCTGAGGTTAAAGTAAGGGTAACAGTTCCACTTGAAATACTAGGTGTATATGTTGATGTTAAAGAATTAACATTAGAGAATGTTCCAGAAGGCGCAGACCAAGTTCCATTGGTGGTTCCGCCTGTAATACTACCATTTAAGTTTACTGTGCCTCCCTCACAAACAGTTTGTGAGCTGCCTGCATTCACAACTGTGTTTTCGTTTACTGTAATAGCCACGGTATCAGTAACAGGTATACATGGTCCAACTCCATCAGAGTCATCAGATGTTAAAGTAAGGATAACGGTTCCACTAGAAATACTAGGTGTATATGTTGATGTTAAAGAATTAACATTAGAGAATGTTCCAGAAGGCGCAGACCAAGTTCCATTAGATGTTCCGCCTGTAATGCTACCATTAAGGTTAATGTTTCCGCCTGAACATACAGTTTGCGGATTGCCAGCATCAACTATTGTAGCAGGATTCACTGTGATTTCAACTGTATCAGATATTGCAGTACAGGAGCCAGAAGGATCGTCTGTAGTTAAAGTAAGCTGAACAGTTCCTGCAGAAATACTAGGGGTATATGTAGATGTTAATGAGTTTACATTAGAGAATGTCCCAGAAGGTGCAGACCAGGTAGCACTAGAGGCACTGCCTCCAATAGTTCCATTAAGTGTAATAGATTCACCAGCGCATAATATTTGTACGCCACCGGCATCGACAGTTGGAGCTAATTCAACTTGTATAGTTCTTGTATCACTGACTGCAGGACATGCATCCGGAGCATTAGTGAGTAATTGCAACGTTACAGTACCCGTAAAATTATTAGCAGGCGTATATGTTATGTTTTGAGGGGTCGAAGTTGCAGCTGTTGAGCTTAAAGTTCCTCCACCAGAAACAATAGACCAAGCAGCTTCTGTAGCGCCGCCACCAAAGGAAGCACCAGAAAGTGTTATAGGACTAGGAGTAGGAGATTGACAAACCGTGTCAGGACCACCAGCTTCAACCGTATTTAACGGATCTACATTAACAGTAGCTGAAGCACCAATATTCTGAGTGCAAGCAGGATTATTGGCATAAGCCACACTTACTAAATTGTAGGTTGTGGTACTAGAAAGAGCTCCAGTATTTAAAACATGGGTTGCACTTCCTGAAGACGTACCTAAAGGATTCGAGGCATCCGTTGTTAGATTAATAGTTTGATTTGCTCCTCCATTGATATTGTAAGTAATAATGATATCACTATTTTCATGTGCATCCACATCAAAAGTAATCGTAGAACTGGTCCCTTCGCAAATTGGAGTAGCACTCGTGCTAATTGAAGCCGTCGGGTTATGCAATATATGTAAAAGCATATCGTCTTCAGCATCACCACATACGCCTCCTGGGTCGTCAGTTGCAATAGTAATGGTTATTATCTGTCCTGGTGTTGTAACTGCTGGCAGGGTATAGGTGCCGTTTAATTGGGCATTATTTCCACCACTATTAGGTACGGTTCCTCCAGCGCCATTGTCACTCCAATCCCACTGGTTCGCATTTTTAATAGCGCCACCCACATAACCGGCTAGGGTTATTTGAGGGGTTCCATGACATACATATTGGTCTGGTCCAGCATCTGCAATGGCACCAGAACCAATGGTTATTTCTAATGATGATAATCCGCTATTTCCACAAGGGTTAGTGGCTCTAACCGAAACATCATCTTCATCAGCATTGGCAGCTATGTTAACTGTGATACTATTGGTGCCGTCTCCAGAAATTATAGTAAAACCGTCAGGTAAAATCCATTGATAGGTTACAACATTAGGGTCATTTGGTACAGTATAAGTTATGCCTGTAGCTGGAGGACATATTGCTGTTGAAGCATTACTAGTTATGGTTCCGGGGGTACTAGGTGTAACAGAAAATACTTCAATAGTTCCATTTGCTGTAATAGGGTTACAACCTGTTGTGGTTACAGTGTAGTTAAATAAGCCACTTACAGAGGGTGTGCCACTAATGGTTAGAGTGTCGCCACTAAAGCTATAGGAAAGCCCTGTTGGTAAACCTGTAACAGTTGCACCAGTACCGCCACCGCCAATAGTGTAAGTTATGTTGGGAATTGCGGAGCCAGAACATACTTGTTGTGTATCATTTCCTGTATTTAGACTAATACTTGGATCTGGTGTTACGGTAACGGTTGTGGTCGCCGTATTCACACAGCCATTATTGTCTGTAACCGATACTGTATAAATGCCATCAGAAGCTAATACAGCAGTTAATGATGGGTCTTCTGAAGAGGAACTAAACCCGTTTGGTCCAGTCCAACTCCATGAACTTGCACTATTAGAACCGTTGCTCGTAAATGTAGCATTCAGATTGATGGTGTCTCCTATACAGAAAGGGCCATTGTTAGAGGCACTTACTGTAGGTAATGGGTTAACAGTAACGGTAACATCATCAGTATTATAACATCCTGTTATGTTGTTTTCACTTCTAACGTAATACGTAGTTGTAGCACTTGGACTTACAGTTGATGAAATAGCTCCGGTATCATTATCGGCATTTGCCTGACTTGTATGGTAGGTTAAATTAGTACCCGTTGCAATGGTAGATAAATCAAATGAACCTCCAAGACAAATGGCTTGGTCAGATCCGGCATTGACACTTGGTAAAGCATCAATAGAAATATCTATGGTATCTGTCAAATAACATCCAGTTGCAAATTCGCTTCTAACATAATATGTGGTAGCAGAAGCTGGACTAACCGTAGCACTAATAGCTCCGGTATCATTATCAGCATTAGCTTGACTGGCGTGGAAAGTTATTGTAGTTCCATTTGAAGTAACTAAAGTATTTAAATCTATGCTGGTTTGACTATTTGCACATACAGAACCATTACTTGTAGATAATGTAGGCAGCGGATTCACAGTAATGGTAACATCATCAGTATTATAACATCCTGTTATGTTGTTTTCACTTCTAACGTAATACGTAGTTGTAGCACTTGGACTTACAGTTGATGAAATAGCTCCGTTATCATTATCGGCATTTGCCTGACTTGTATGGTAGGTTAAATTAGTACCCGTTGCAATGGTAGATAAATCAAATGAACCTCCAAGACAAATGGCTTGGTCAGATCCGGCATTCACACTAGGTAAAGCATCAATAGAAATATCGATAGTATCAGTAACATAACATCCAGTTGCAAATTCGCTTCTAACATAATATGTGGTAGCAGAAGCTGGACTAACCGTAGCACTAATAGCTCCGGTATCATTATCAGCATTAGCTTGACTGGT
>NZ_QRDX01000005.1:327844-329069 GCF_003386195.1 Seonamhaeicola aphaedonensis
GTGCAAATTCGCTTCTAACATAATATGTGGTAGCAGAAGCTGGACTAACCGTAGCACTAATAGCTCCGGTATCATTATCAGCATTAGCTTGACTGGTGTGGAAAGTTATTGTAGTTCCATTTGGAGTAACTAAAGTATTTAAATCTATGCTGGTTTGACTATTTGCGCATACAGAACCATTACTTGTAGATAATGTTGGTAATGGGTTAACAGTTACTTGTATACCATTACTACCAGACTGTTGTACAGCACATTGCACATAGGATGTTAGTTGCAAAGAAATAGTTTCAGAACCTGTTAGTGTGTTTGTGGTATACGTTGGATTGGTAGCGCCCGAAATAGGACTTCCGTTTAATAACCATTGATAATCTGGATTTGAACCTCCATTGGTAATTGGACCTGTTGAGAAGGTGACTGAATCTCCAGGACATATCGATGTACTCGATGCATTAATACTAAATGACACAGGTCTGGAGTTATTAACGGTCATATTAATAACATTACTGTCTTCTTCACAGGCAAATAAATTTGAGGTTATCGTTAATGAAATTTGGTCACCATTACTATTTGCGGCATCAATTGGATTATAATCATAAGTTGGATTAGTTCCTACTAGAGCTCCATTAAGTTTCCATTGATAAGATAATATAGTTCCAGAATTAGTTGTTGAAGCAACACTAAAAGTAGCAGTTTCATTAGAACATAATGTCGTTGCTGTAGACTGTATTACAATAGTAGGTTCCAGAGGTTCAGTAATGGTACGACTAGCATCCAGAGTAATGGTACAAGCCGTAGCATTGGCATCTCTAATTTGCACGCTATAGTTAGCTGGAGCGAGTCCGGTAAAGCTACCGCTAGACTGCCAAGTACCTGAGTCTAATCTATATTCATAACTACCAGAGCCACCTGAGGCACCAGAAATTGTAATGGAACCGTTCGAAGCACCGAAGCAGTTGGAGTTATTAGAGTTAACCGTTGCAGCAAGTACAGCAGGTTCAGTAATGGTACGACTAGCATCCAGAGTAATGGTACAAGCCGTAGCATTGGCATCTCTAATTTGCACGCTATAGTTAGCTGGAGCGAGTCCGGTAAAGCTACCGCTAGACTGCCAAGTACCTGAGTCTAATCTATATTCATAACTACCAGAGCCACCTGAGGCACCAGAAATTGTAATGGAACCGTTCGAAGCACCGAAGCAGTTGGAGTTATTAGAGTTAACCGTAGC
>NZ_QRDX01000005.1:329161-331640 GCF_003386195.1 Seonamhaeicola aphaedonensis
CTAATCTATATTCATAACTACCAGAGCCACCTGAGGCACCAGAAATTGTAATGGAACCGTTCGAAGCACCGAAGCAGTTGGAGTTATTAGAGTTAACGGTAGCGGATAATGTGTCATCAACCATCCCATTACAGTTTTCATCAATTCCATTACAGGGTATTTCAGTTGCTCCAGGGTTTATACTACTATTGGCATCATCACAATCATCATTAGTGAGACTGTAACCGACACCGGGATTGGAACCATAATCAGTTCCGGTATCATTTTCATCACCATATCCATCCATGTCTGAGTCTATGTAATAAATTAAAAATAAATTATCATTACTTGATTCGACTAGAATTGAAGGGTTACCACCAAAAACCTTAGCATAATCAGAAATTAAGCCATAATACGGTTGATAGTTATAATTTGAAGGTGCAGTGGATCTTTTTAAGTAAATATTATCTGCAAGTAGGGCGTTGCAAAATAATAGGGTACTTAAGATATAAAGAAACTTAAAAAAGTATTTTCTCTTCATAAACAGTTAATATTTAGGGCGTCGCACAAATAATATACCTTTTAAGAACAATTTTCTTAAAAGATATAAATTATTTAGGTTTATGTGCTATTAACCAATTTTAAGAGGGATGTAAAATTATTACTACGGTCTATGATTAACAAAAATACTCGTTGAAATACCTTTTTAATCTATAGATAGGTTAGTCATAATTTTAAATGGATTAATTACTTGTAAAACAGTTCATTGCAAAATTACCTACCCGTAAGTTGTTTTATTTTTTTATAGTCCTATTTTACGTTGACGAATATATGATAAATATTTTAAAAAACATCCACAAAAAGCAAAAAAAATCGACAAAATACATATTTATCAATTTTTGTAATCTATTTAAAATACTGATTATCTGTTTTTTAAGTTTGTTTTTGAAGGATAAAACTTAATTTTGGTTTTATTCTTTTAATTTTTTATTATTTTTCTAATAATTTTCCCTTTTTCAGTACCTACTTCTAATAGGTAAATTCCTGTTTTTAGTTCAGATAAATCAACACGTTTCGATTTAATATTTTTGTATATTAATTGTCCGGTAATGTTATACAGATTCATGCTGCTTATTACATTTGCGTTGTCTAAATCAATATTAATGATATCTTTCGTAGGGTTTGGTGTAATAGACAGCTTGAATGCTTTAAAATCATCAATCCCTAAAACTTCATCACCTACAACATTCATAACGTATTGGTCACTAACTATTGTAGGGTCTGTCCACCCAGCACATTCTGAAAAACTAATATAACTATCGTCATTTTGTCCTGCAGAATTCGTTCCTATAAAGAAAAGTTCACCTGTATTTGTTCCACTATCTGGTGCGAAAACTTCAAATACAATAGTAGAATTAGAAGGTATTGATACAGATAGGGGTACGCTAACTACTTGAAGATTATTACTGGCATTACAAATATGAGTTGTACTAGCTTGTTCTGTTAAAACGGCATTAGTTAAATCATCGGTATTGGCTGTATGAATTTTTAATGTTATTTCTTTCCCCGTATCAGCAGATCCTTGTCCAAACTGAACGGAAGTGATTTGAAAATTTCCTGTTACTGAAAAATCTGAAAGATTGTATGCTCTGTAAAACGAATTATCGTTATAGGTGTTTGGGTTAAGTCCTCCTGGATTCCAACAGGCATTTCCTGAACCTTCAACCAAATTAGGGTTTACAGACTGAGTTAAGGTTGTTTGGGCATTTAGATTTACACTTAAAAACAATAATAGTGCAATAAAAAAGTAATTTTTATTCATAATTGTATAGGCTATAGTTTATGTTGCAAAGATATAATATAAAAGGATTCAATATTAACAGTTAATAGGAGTGAACAAGTAGTTGGTCTAAAAAGTATGTTTTTAAGTCAAATTGTAATATATAAAAGTATCGGATATACAATGTTATTTTTATTAATATAGATATTTGGCAATGTTTAAAATTGCTTGCTTAAACCTCAGATAGAAATAGTTTAAAAACAGTTTTTGTTGTAAGTATTGTAGAATATAAAGCTAATAAAATAAATATAATTTTCTATTAAAATATTGCGTTTTTGAATCTAAAAATGAATATTTCAAGTATAAAAAAACGGTTTAGAGTGAACTAAACCGTTTGTTTTGGGTGATTTAAGAATTGTAGCGAGATCGAGATTTGAACTCGAGACCTCCGGGTTATGAACTCCAATAAATCAATTTTAAAGACAGTTTTACTGGGCTCACAAGCCATTATTTTATAAAATCGTATGCAAAAACGTATGCAGTTTCAAGTTTTCAGATTACAATAATTACTGCAATTTAATGAATTTATAGAAGTATGAAAAATCATATTTTTTAACTCAGTTCTTCTTAAGTTTACAATCTCTTAATTTTAGATTATAAATCAGAAAGAACAAAAGAGAGGAGTAAGATTAATATAGCCGTAGGAACTTGCGATTCCGT
>NZ_QRDX01000006.1 GCF_003386195.1 Seonamhaeicola aphaedonensis
ACGGAATCGCAAGTTCCTACGGCTATATTAATCTTACTCCTCTCTTTTGTTCTTTCTGATTTATAATCTAAAATTAAGAGATTGTAAACTTAAGACGGCTATAATTCATTGCTTCCGACTTTCCTCACGGAAATTCCTCGCAAATTTGCTATCTTCGGTTTTCGGCGGAAAATTCGCGAGAACTTCCCGTAACAAGCCATTCACAAAACCAGTGAACAAAATCCAAAAATTGAATAAAAAAAGGAAGTCGTTTGACTTCCTTTTTTCTTTAGGTCATTGATTGCTAACCACACTTGGAAGAACCACAGTCCTTACAAGTTAAACAACCTTCTTGGTAGATTAAATTATCTGAATTACAATTGGCACAGGTTTGTCCTTTGGCTTTTGTACCATCGGCAACATAACGTTTTAGTGCTCTACCTACACCATTTTTCCAGGTATTTATAGATTCTGTATCTAACTGTAAACTGTTTATTAAATCAACAATTTTATCAATAGGCATACCATGGCGCAGGGTACTGGAAATTAGTTTGGCATAGTTCCAATATTCTGGATTGAATTTATAGGATAATCCTTCAATGGTAATTTTATAGCCTCGTTTGTCTTTAAACTGAAAATCGTATCTAGAGGTACCATCTTCATTTCTATTTTTAATTATTAACCCATTATTCACCCATCTTGGGATTAAAATCCCATCTTCATCATCAATTAAACCAGTAAATATCTCATACGGTTTATCATCAATCAAACCTATAAAAGCAATCCACTTATCCTTGTTATTTTGAAATCGAACTACATCTGCTTCTAATATTTGAGGTCGCTTAATGGGGAATGGCGTTAAGGTGTTACTAGCTTCTTCTTCTTTTTTATCGTCGTTTGAAATGAGTACTCCAGAGCGAGATCCATCTCTGTAAACGGTGACACCTTTACAACCCACTTCCCAAGCTTTCAAGTATAATTCACCAACTAATGCTTCGGAGACATCATTTGGCAAATTAATAGTAACGCTAATAGAATGATCTACCCATTTTTGAATGGCTCCTTGCATACTTACTTTGCTTAACCAATCTACATCATTTGAAGTTGCCTTGTAGTAAGGTGATTTTTTGACCAATTCATCTAATTCTTCATGAGAGAAGTTTTGGGTGGTATCAATACCATTCACTTCCATCCATTGCTTGAATTTATGGTGAAAAACAACATATTCTTCCCAAGAATCACCTACTTCGTCAACAAAATCTACGCGCACATCCTTATCACCCGGATTTACTTTTCTTCTACGTTTGTATACTGGTAAAAACACAGGCTCAATACCAGATGTTGTTTGTGTCATTAAGCTCGTAGTACCGGTTGGTGCAATGGTAAGTAACGCAATATTACGACGCCCATACTCCAACATTTCATAATACAACTTACTGTCGGCTTCTTTTAAACGTTTTATAAACGGATTTTCCTTTTCTCTATCGGCATCAAAAATAGTAAACGCTCCACGTTCTTTTGCTAAATGTACAGATGCTCTGTAGGCCTCAATAGCAATAGTTTTGTGTACTTCCAATGAAAAGGCATTCCCCGCTTCACTTCCATATTGAATACCTAAGGCTGCCAGCATATCGCCTTCGGCAGTAATGCCTATTCCTGTTCTTCTTCCCTCCTCTGCTTTTCTTTTAATATTATTCCATAAGTTGCGCTCTACAGCCTTTACTTCATCTAATTCTGGATCGGCATCTATTTTCTGAAGAATGGCATCAATCTTTTCAAGTTCTAAATCAATGATGTTATCCATTATTCTCTGTGCATAAGCAACATGCTTTTTGAATAAATCAAAATTAAACGTTGCCTTTTCGGTAAATGGATTTTCAACATAAGAAAATAAATTAATGGCTAATAATCTACATGAATCATACGGACATAATGGAATCTCACCACAAGGGTTTGTAGAAACTGTTTTATAACCTAAATCGGCATAACAATCTGGCACAGATTCGTTAATAATGGTATCCCAAAATAAAATTCCGGGTTCTGCAGATTTCCAAGCATTATGAACAATTTTATTCCATAAATCTTTTGCTTGAATGGTTTTTGAAGTTTTTGGATTACTACTAAAAATAGGATATTTTTGAGTGTAATCGGTTTCATTTTTAACTGCTCTCATAAACGCATCATCAATACGTACAGATACATTGGCTCCAGTTACCTTTCCTTGCTCTAACTTGGCATTTATGAAATCTTCAGAATCTGGATGATTAATGGAAACGGACAGCATTAAAGCACCTCTTCTTCCATCTTGCGCCACCTCTCTGGTAGAGTTTGAATAACGCTCCATAAAAGGCACGATACCAGTTGATGTTAACGCTGAATTTTTAACTCCAGAACCTTTAGGCCTAATATGAGACAAATCATGACCAACACCACCACGTCTTTTCATAAGCTGTACCTGCTCCTGATCAATTTTCATAATACCCCCGTAAGAATCTGAATCTCCAGAGTTTCCTATTACAAAACAATTTGAAAGTGAGGCAATTTGATACGGATTTCCTATGCCTGCCATTGGACTCCCTTGAGGTACGATGTATTTAAAATTTTTGATTAAATCAAAGACCTCCTCTTCACTCATAGGATTCGCATATTTTTGCTCAACTCTGGCAATTTCTTTTGCTATTCTACGATGCATATCGTTAGGTGTAAGCTCATAAATATTACCTTCTGAATCTTTTAAGGCATATTTATTTAACCACACACGTGCCGCTAAATCATCATTTTTAAAGTACTCTAAAGAAGCATTAAAAGCTTGATCTTGGGTATAAGTTTTTGGTAAGGCTTTGGTTAAATTGTTTTTCATGAGGTTAGTTAAAGTTTAAATCAAAATGGATTATTAAAAATTTAACCGTGAAGATACTTAAACTTATCAACTTACAACATGACAAATATCATAAAGTTTACACAAAAAACAACATATTTATTTGATTATCAGATATATAAAAATTTATCAACATTAAAAAGTTAACAAATTTTAAAAAAATAAATTGAAGATATTTTAGAAATCTACTGCAAAACCAACACCTAAAAATTGTTTCCACTGTACTTTGGCTCCAGCTTCGTCAAACTCACCTTCAATGTTAGTTTCTTTCTGGGTTTTTACATCATCATCGTATCTAATATGAGAGCCAAATCTAGCGCGAACATAGTTGTTTACTTTAAAATCGAAATCGAGTCTCCAGTCAATATCTATGTTTCCAAAATTGTTTATATAATCTGTATACAGACTTATATTATTGACCATATTGATATTTTCTGCAACCTCCATTTCATAACTGTTTGTCACCAGAATACCTAATTCTCTTCTCACACGCTTGCCAGGAATTAAAATATTTCCCTCATCATCTAGTACAGCACCTTCAACCCCAAAAGCACCAGAATTAGCTAAATCTTCATCCAATACAAATGTGGCTTTTAATGTTACTGGTGAAAAATAAACAGACACTTTATCAATATGTCTTCCATATTCCATACCACCTCCAAAAAACAAATAACCAGGAGCCATTAACCTTGAAATTGGGTCATCTGTGTTTGGATATTGATATCCATTAGCAAATTGTGTTCTAAAATTTAACCGAGCAGAATAAAACCAATTAGACAAACTATCTGGTTTGTAGCCCATGATAGAATTTATCTCTATTAAATCGTCTGTTTTCCTTAACTCCTTAGATTGTTGCTTATTCAAACCATACCTCATAACCAAGTTATTCCGCCAAGTAAAATATTTATCTGAATAGTTTCTAGAGGATTCTAATCCAACAAGCCCAGAAATAGAGTTAACACCACCTGCATTCCAGTTAACAAATGCTACCTCACTAAGATCTATAGAAGCTTTGTTTTTTACTTTCCATTGAGGACCATCATATTTTTTTGGTTTTTCTTTTAAATAAAGAGAATCGGGTTGTGCGTTAGAAAAAAGAAACGAGAAGCAAACTAATACTAATAGTAGGTATCGCATGATAATATGTTAGGTTATTCTTAAATTCACCACTTATCAATAATCATTCCATTTTCAACAATCAATAATAAAATTCTAATAGCTAAACTCACCAAACTCACTTTTTATTGTAAGTTTCTTCTCTTTTGACGCTTCAACCCTACCAATAATTTGAGCATCAACATTAAAGGATTTTGAAATTTTAATAATATCGTTTGCAATGTCTGGACTTACATACAACTCCATTCTGTGTCCGCAATTAAATACCTGATACATTTCTTTCCAATCGGTTTTTGATTGTTCTTGAATTAATCTAAAAAGCGGTGGAATTGGAAATAAATTATCCTTTATAATGTGATGTTGGTCAATAAAATGCAGTATTTTGGTTTGCGCTCCTCCAGAGCAATGCACCATACCATGAACAGAATCACTATTGTAATTCGAAAGTATCTTTTTGATAATTGGCGCGTAGGTTCGGGTTGGCGACAATACCAATTTACCTGCATCAATTGGCGAATTTTCAACAGCATCAGTTAATTTTACATTTCCAGAATATACTAATTCTGAAGGAACAGCAGCATCAAAACTTTCTGGAAATTTTTCAGCTAAATAATTATTAAACACATCATGACGTGCTGAAGTTAATCCGTTACTTCCCATACCGCCATTATATTCCTTTTCATAAGTTGCTTGTCCAAACGATGCCAAACCCACAATAGCGTCACCTGGTTTAATATTAGCATTATCAATAACATTACTACGCTTCATTCTAGCAGTAACCGTTGAATCTACAATAATGGTTCTTACCAAATCACCAACATCGGCTGTTTCACCACCCGTGGAGTGAATGGTAACACCATGTGCTTTTAAATCTTTTAGAAGTTCTTCGGTTCCATTTATAATCGCTGAAATGACCTCACCTGGAATTAAATTTTTATTTCTACCAATAGTTGAAGATAACATGATATTATCGGTTGCCCCAACACATAACAAATCATCAATATTCATAATGAGTGCATCTTGAGCAATACCTTTCCATACCGATACATCACCAGTTTCCTTCCAATACATATAAGCCAGAGAAGACTTTGTGCCTGCCCCATCAGCATGCATAATCAAGCAATAATCCTCGTCATTTGTTAAATAATCAGGTACTATTTTACAAAAGGCTTTGGGAAATAACCCTTTGTCTATATTTTTTATAGCATTGTGAACATCTTCTTTTGAGGCCGATACCCCACGTTGTGCATATCGTTTAGAAACTTCTTGACTCATAATATTATAATGTGCTGCAAAGGTAGTTTTTTGAATTAAAAAATCCTGCCTTTTAAAGGCAGGATTTAATAGGTTATAAACATCAACGTGTAAACAACAATTCCCTGTATTTTGTTAGTGGCCAAATCTCATCATCAACCAATAATTCAAGTTTATCACAATGATAACGGATATCATTGAATAAAGGCCTAACATTATCACTGTAAGCTGTCGCACGTTTTTCTAAGTCATCTAGCTTATTGGCTTTTCTGCGCTCGTCGATTATTTTAGTAACATTAGCATTTATACTCTCAATATGTTTTGATATTTCTTCTATTAAACTAATTTGTTCTTTTGAAACCGATTTGAAACTTGCTCCAAAAATCTCTTTTAGTCCTTTCACATTTTCAACCAAAACATTTTGATATTTAACCGCTGTAGGCACAATATGATTTCGAGCTATATCTCCTAAAACCCTCCCTTCAATTTGAATATGTTTAATATAGGCCTCTACAGCAATTTCATAACGTGCACGTACTTCAACCTCACTCATTACTTCCATTTCTTCAAAAAGCTTTATACTCTGCTTTGAAACTCTTGCTTTTAATGCCTCTGGAGTGGTTTTATTATTACTCAAACCTCGTTTTGTCGCTTCTTTTTCCCAAGCTTCGTCATAGCCATTACCTTCAAATAAAATGGGTTTACAAGACTTAATATATTCTCGAAGTACGTTAAATACCGACTCATCTTTCTTCAATCCTTTCCCATCAATTAGCTTATCAACTTCTTGTTTAAATTCTATGAGTTGTTTCGCTACAATAGTATTTAAAACCGTCATTGGGTCTGCACAATTGGCAGTAGACCCCACAGCTCTAAACTCAAACTTATTACCCGTAAACGCAAATGGCGACGTTCTATTTCTATCGGTATTATCTAGAAGAACATCAGGTATTTTACCTACTACATTTAGTTTAAGTTCAGTTTTTTCTTGAGGAGATAACTTACCTTTAGTTACTCCTTCTAATTCTTCTAAAACCTTAGTTAGTTGCTCTCCTATAAAAATAGACATTATTGCTGGAGGTGCCTCATTAGCACCCAACCTATGCTCATTACTTGCCGAAGCTACCGAAGCTCTTAAAAGCGCTTCATGCTTGTAAACCGCTTTAATAGTATTTATAAAAAAGGTTAAAAACTGCAGGTTACTCATTGGGGTTTTTCCTGGAGATAATAAGTTAACACCCGTGTCTGTAGACAATGACCAATTATTATGCTTACCAGACCCATTCATACCTGCAAAAGGTTTTTCATGAAGAAGAACCTTAAAGTTATGGCGTGAGGCAACCCTCCCCATAATATCCATTAGTAAAGAATTGTGATCTACTGACAAATTAGCCTCCTCAAAAATAGGCGCTAATTCAAACTGATTTGGAGCTACTTCATTGTGTCTTGTTTTAGCAGGGATACCCAAAAGCATACACTCATTTTCCAAATCTCTCATAAAGTTATATGCTCTGGTAGGAATGGCTCCAAAATAATGGTCATCAAGTTGTTGCCCTTTTGCAGAAGAATGCCCCAATAAGGTTCTTCCTGTTAAGGTAATATCTGGTCTGCTGGCAGCAAGTGTTTTATCTATTAAAAAATACTCCTGTTCCCAACCTAAAGATGATGACACCTTTTTTACATTTTTATCAAAATATTTACACACATCGGTAGCAGCTGTATCAATAGCGTGAAGTGATCTTAAAAGTGGTGTTTTATAATCTAAAGCCTCACCCGTATAGGCCACAAAAATAGTTGGAATACATAAGGTAGAACCATAAATAAAGGCAGGTGATGACGGATCCCATGCCGTATAACCACGCGCTTCAAATGTGTTTCTAATGCCTCCACTAGGAAAACTAGAAGCATCTGGCTCCTGTTGTACTAATTGACCACCATCAAATTTTTCAATGGCAAATCCTTCACTAACAGTTTCAAAAAAAGCATCATGCTTTTCTGCTGTTGCCCCAGTTAGTGGTTGAAACCAATGTGTGTAATGCGTTACCCCTTTAGACAATGCCCAATCTTTCATAGACACAGCAACTTGGTCTGCTATTGCTCTTCCTATTTTATCCCCATGCTCTATTGCGCTCTTGACACTGATAAAGGCATCTTTAGTTAAATATTGACGCATGGTAACTTCATTAAAGACATTTTCTCCAAAAATCTCAGATCGCTTTTTGGTTTCCTCAAAAATTATTGGTTTATGTGCTAACGATTCTTTTACAGCGTGAAAACGTAATGTAGGCATTGACTTATTAATTTGATTTATTAGTGGTTGCAAAATTAATTATAGTGATTTAATCACAAAATAACCCGTTAACAATTTTTCAATATTTATATAAAAAACTATACTTTTTATAATAGATACCCTAAAAAAATAGGGTATAAACAAAAATAACATGACCAAATATTAAAAGACCCCTCAAAAATTTAAAGTATTTACATAAAAATATATATTTGTGCTGATTAGAAAATAAGATTTAAAATTAAAATATCCATTATGGCAAAAATTAAATTAGAGTACATTTGGTTAGATGGTTACAAACCTACTCAGAACATGAGAAGTAAAACCAAAGTAGAAGAGCACGAAAACTTTCAAGGAACTTTAGAAGAAATTGGTAACTGGTCTTTTGACGGGTCATCCACAAGACAAGCCGAAGGTGGATCCTCAGACTGTATTCTAAAACCTGTAGCTATTTATCCAGACCCAGATCGTCATAACGGATATTTAGTTATGAGTGAGGTTTTAAATGCAGATGGAACACCACACGAATCTAATGGTAGAGCTACAATTGATGATGATGATAATGATTTCTGGTTTGGTTTTGAGCAAGAGTACTTTATAATGGATACTGAAACTGGATTACCTTTAGGATTCCCTGTTGGAGGCTACCCTGCACCACAAGGAATGTATTACTGTTCTGTAGGTGGTAAAAATACGCATGGTAGAGATTTAGTTGAAGAGCATGCTGATTTATGTATTGCTGCTGGATTGAACTTTGAAGGTATTAACCAAGAGGTTGCTTGTGGACAGTGGGAATTTCAGTTATTTGCTAAAGGTGCAAAAAAAGCAGGAGATGAGATTTGGGTTGCTAGATACTTACTAGACAGATTAACTGAAAAGTACGGATATTACATTGAATACCACCCTAAACCATTAGGAAAGGATATGGACTGGAATGGTTCTGGTATGCACGCTAACTTCTCTAACACAACGTTAAGAACTTGTGGAGACAAAGCAGTATATGAAGCTATTTGTGAAGCCTTCCGCCCAGTAGTAGCTGAACATATTGCAGTTTACGGTGAGTTTAATGACCAACGTTTAACTGGTTTACACGAAACCGCTGCCATCACTGATTTCTCTTATGGAGTTTCTGACCGTGGAGCATCAATTCGTATTCCAGTAGCTACTGTTGAAAAAGGCTGGAAAGGTTGGTTAGAAGATAGAAGACCAGCTGCAAATGGTGACCCATATAAGATTGCAGGTAGAATTATTAAAACTGTTAAATCTGCTAAGATTTAATTTCACAATAGATTTTGTTCATAAAAGAAAACGCTTACCAATTGGTAAGCGTTTTCTTTTGTATAAATAGTTTTACTTTAGCCTCGTGTAAAAATAAAAAACATCAAAATGCCATAGGCTGCGACCAAAACCATACCTTTCATTCTACTAATTTGCATACGTGTTGGCAAAAGTATGAGCGGTATTAAAATAGCTGCAAAACCTAACATCCAAAAAATATCGTTATTTAAAATTGAGGCTTCGGTTACCGGAATAGGTTTTATGATTGCGGTAAGCCCTAAAACTGAAGCAATATTAAAGATGTTTGACCCAATTAAGTTCCCTAACGAAATAGCTTTTTCTTGTTTTGCTGCTGCAATTACAGAAGCTGCTAATTCTGGTACACTAGTACCTATAGCTATTAATGACAACCCAATCACACCTTTGCTTACTCCTAAGGCTAAAGCCACTTCTTCGGCTCCCTTAACCAACCATTCACTTCCAAAATAAAGAGCTGCTGCACCTATGAGTAACCAAAGTGTCATTTTAAAATTAGACACACTGGCTAGGGCATCATCAACTTCTTCAACTATTTTACTTTTTTTAGAACTCTTTACCAAAATATAAAGAAACAGTATTAATCCAATAAATAAAATAGCGCCTTCTAAAGTTGACAGTGTATTATCATTTTTTAAGAAGAAATAAAGTGCCATAGAGAAAATCATCATCACAGGCCAATTAAGCTTGTAAAACATCTTATCTACTGCTATGACACCAACCATAGCTGTTACCCCTAGCACCAACCCAATATTAGCAATATTAGAACCTACTACATTATTAATAGCGATAGCAGGTGACCCCGATAATGCAGCATTTAAGCTTACTAGTAGTTCTGGTGCAGATGTGGCAAAAGATACTACTGTCATACCTATAACCATCTTAGATATGCTAAACTTAAATGATAATGCTACTGAAGAACGTACTAAAAACTCACCACCTATAACTAGTAAAATAAAACCAAGGATGACCCAAAGTATACTCATATAACTTTTTTTTACGAAGATATGTTAAAGAGAAAAGTTATAGTACGAAAAGTAAAAAGATTTTTTAACTACATAATTCGTTATTTAACTATTAAAATAGTTGTATAACTATAAATATAGTTATATGTTTGTAGAGGTTAAAATATTATTATGGAAAAACTCACAAACAAAGAAGAAGAAATCATGCACATTCTGTGGAATCTTGAAAAAGCATTTGTAAAGGATGTTCTTAACGAAATTAAAGATGACAAACCACATTATAACACCCTTTCCACAATCATTAGAAACTTAGAAGATAAGGGTTATGTTGCACACAATGCCTATGGTAAAACCCACCAATACTTCCCTACTGTAAAAAAAGAAGATTACAGAAAAAGGTTTATGAATACTGCCATTAACAACTATTTTAATAATTCTTATAAAAATGTAGTATCATTTTTTGCTAAAGAAGAAAAGATAAGCGTTGAGGAACTTAAAGAAATTATTGAACTCATTGAAAAGAACAACTAATCATGGAGTATTTATTAAAAGCCAGTGCCATAATTGCCATTTTTTATGCTTGTTACAAATCGTTCTTACAACGTGATACTTTTTTTCAATCTAATAGAGGCTTTTTGATAATTGGCTTATCCTCTGCTTTTTTGGTTCCTTTAATTATAATTCCTGTTTATATTGAACATACTCCTGTTTTATTAGATAATTTTGTTTTTGATACCTCCATTCCAGTTACTCAACAAATTGTAGAGGAGTCCATAAACCTTATAGATATAATTACTTACTTATATTTTGCAGGCATTGCTTTCTTTCTGGGCAGGTTTTTGTTTCAATTATCATCTTTAATAGTTCTTTTACTGAAGTATAAAAGGACTAGGGAGGAAGAATTTATTCTTGTAAAAACAAATTCCACTACTACACCCTTTTCTTTTTTTAAATGGATTGTTTACAACCCAGAATTATTCACTCAAACTGAATTGCATCAAATTTTAATTCATGAAAAGGTTCATGTACGTCAATACCATTCAATAGATATTCTTTTGTCTCAGTTAGCTAGTATTGTGCTTTGGTTTAATCCTTTTATCTGGTTATATAGTAAAGACTTAAAACAAAATCTGGAGTTTATTGCTGATAATGAAGCTCAAAAAAAAGTAGACTGTAAAAAAAGCTATCAAAATATATTACTTAAAACATGTATGCCAACTCATCAATTGGCATTAACCAATAATTTTTATAATTCATTAATCAAAAAACGAATCGTTATGTTACACAAATCGAAATCAAAATCAATCAATTTACTAAAGTACCTTTTTATATTTCCTGCTTTAAGCTGGTTTTTGATGAGTTTTAACACTAAAGAAGTTTTTGTTAGTAAAGATGAAAACATTTTGTTTAAAGAAAATAAACAAGAATTAACAAACAACACAATAGAAATTAAAATACATAAAGACCTTTCAAAAAAAGCACTCAAGGAAATAGAAAGCATATTAATAATGGATGGTATCATATTTACCTATACTAGTTTAGAAAGGAATGATAAAAATGAAATAACCTACATTAAGACAAAATTTGAAGTGCAAAATGGTGGTCATTGTACATTTAACGCTATAAATAATAATGGACCAATACAACCTTTCTACTTTTACAAAACCAAGGAAAAGTTTGGTGTTCGAGCCCATTCAAGAGAAAATCAAGAAAGCAATAAATTTGTTATTTATAATAACTTCTCAGATTATCAACTAGAAAATTTTAAAAACAAGCTAAGTCTTAAAGGATTTAAATTTAATTTAAAAGAGATTAGTAGAGATGATGGGAATTTTATTACTTCCATATATTTTACGGTTACTAAGAATGGCATAGAAGATTCTTATAGAATGATTTCTCCTCACCCCTTAAAGACTATTCTAATACAGTATAACAAAGAGAAGAATCATTTTAATATTAACACAGCTGATTTCGTTGAATATCTCAAGACAATTGAAAACGAAGCTAATCTAATTAAAATATTCATTAACCCAAGGACAACCTTAGAAAGCTTAACAGAACAACAAAAACTGTTAAAAGAGAAATATGATATTGATTTTACTTTTAAAATATTTGAATCTGAACGCAGTGAAAGCAATTTAATGACTTTTAGTATTGGAAAAGGTAAAAACTCCAGAAAAATTACCACTTCATCTAATAATACCCAAGTAATTATATATGACCCAAAAACAAATGCTGCGGCTTCTTATTCCTTGGATGAAAATAGTACTCCAAAGTATGGTAGAATTTATCATCTATATGACTCTGGTGCTTATAGTTATATAGTTAATAAAGATATTTCTGACTCTGGATTAAACAGGTGGGTGAAAGAAATGCAAGAAAAAGGAATTACAGTTAAATTTGAAGATGTTGAAAGAAATGAAAAAGGAGAGATTACTAAGATTAAGATAACTATTGAAAATAAAATTAACAAAGTTAGTGAGACTTGGGAAACTGGAGGTCAGCCAATACCTCAAATAAGTGTTGGAAATGATAACAGCGGACAGGTTTTTGCTAGAACTTCAAATCTCTTATACCAAAAAAAAGCTTCAAAAGATTAAGTCAAAATCTAATTAATTTCGAAAAGTCCCAAAAAGTTAGTAGAAATAATGTTTGAAAAGACAAGCAAATACTGTGTTTCTTTTTTTTGTAAAAATATTTATCAAAAAGATAAAACCCATAAAATTCATCACTTTTTAAATGAAATCCCCCTTGGTTTTTAAAATTAGCTCTCAAAAGCCTCTAAAATTATTTTAAATTAAAACAAAAAACAATCTTAAAAGTTTAAAATAAAAATTTCTTAGAAGCAAAAAACTTTCATTCCGAAACACTAATCATTTTTTTTATTACAATTTAATATTCAATTTCATCGATTTTTATAAAAACGTTTGGAGGACATATTCTAAATTATATATCTTAAAAAAACATTGATATAAAAAACTGTTTACTAACCCTTTAAACCTAAAAACATGATGACACTTGCCAAAATTATAGTGGACGTAATTCTTATAATTTTATCACTGTTCTAAATGCTTAAAAAAAGTAAAACTTAGTTCTAGAATAAGTTTTACTATTTTTACACTTTAAAGTAAGTACTACAAGAGATGCGAAAGCAACTATTTAAAATTTTAGCAAAAATTAATAAAGTGGTTCTACCCAGTTATACTAAAAGAGGTTTAGACATTGCTAAAGCCTCAAAACTGCAACTAGCTATTATTGGGTGGCGGTGGTACGTTACTAAAAATGCTTTGGGTTAACTAACCTTGTAAAAGCTTATCATAATCTTCTGGTAAATCAATATCTACAAGTGTTTTTTCACTTTTAGAAAACACAGTCACAACATTTAGTTTCTTATTATTTAATAGAGATCTGGCTCCCTTATCTCCCTTTAATTCTAAAAGAGTCTGATAGAATTCCTTTGGAAAAATAGCAGGAATTCCTTTATTATACTTGTATTGAGACGCTACAATAGTATTGGTTTTTTCAAAAAAAGTTGCAATAATTAAATCTATGTATTTGGAGTCTACAAAAGGTTGATCTGCTAACATGACCAAAACAGCATCTGGAATACTTTCTAGTGATTGAACATAATTTATTCCTGAAATAATACTAGTGCTAAGACCTTGTTTCCAGTCTGGATTATAAATAAAATCTACTTTGCTTTTACCTACATGATTTATTATAACATTGGCATGAGCGCCTAAAACACAAAATACATTATCAGCCTTAGACGCCAAAGCATTGTGAATGGCATGCTCTAAAAGTGAGGTGTTCTTAAATGGTAACAACTGCTTAGCCTTTCCCATTCGGGATGCATTACCTGCCGCCAAAATAAGTACAGAAACTTTCACTTAACAGTGTAATTTACCGTTAACCACCTTTAAAGAAAAAGGCTCTTTATTTCTGGTCACCGCTAAAATTTCTGAAAGTATAGACAAAGCAATTTCTTCTGGAGTAATAGCTCCAATATTTAAACCAGCCGGACTATGAATGCTTTCTATAAAATTTTCATCTAGATCCTCTACATATTCAAATAATTCGTTTTGAAGTTGATGCCTTCTTTTTACTGAGCCCAATATACCAATATATGAGAGGCTATATTCTTTTAACTTTAATAAATATCTTAAATCCTGAGCATAATTGTGGGTCATTAGTACTACCGCACATTCATCATCAATATTTTTACCTGTAAAAGTTTCTGGTGTACAGGCAATGACTGATTTTGCACCAGGAAAATCCTTTAATCCCTTGGGGTCACTCATTGAGGTAATAACTTCTACTTCCCACCCTAACAAAGCAGCCATGTTGCAGAGTTTTACTGCATCATGCTCCCCTCCTATAATTAACAACTTAAAACAAGGAGGTAAAATTTGGGTAAAGATTTTAATGCCTACCTCCAATTTGTCTGGACAAAAGCTATCTGAAAATGTATATGATTCATTGTTCTTAAATGAAATTACTGAACCAAAATTACCAACGCAATCATCGTCTTTTTTAAAAAATGACTTAATTGTAAAAGTGTTTCGGTTTTTAATATTTTCAAATAAAGTTTCTTTTAAAATATCTGAGACAAAAATTGGTTCTATTAAAATATACAAGGACCCTTCGCAACCTAATCGGTAACGTCCATCATAAACCATCACCTTAGACGTTCCTGTTGTAAAAACAGATTGTGCTCTTTTAATAATTTCTTTTTCAACACAACCACCACTCACGGCTCCTACCATGGAACCATGATTAGTCAACAACATTCTAACCCCTGGTTTTCGATATGAAGATCCCTCTAAATCTACTACAGTTACCAGAACACACTTCATGCCTTTTTCTTGATATTGAATAACAGATTCAATTATATTAAGCAACTCATGAGTCATAAACCAAAGATTAGAAATTAAATATAAGGAATATTGAGCTCAATAAGCGTAAAACGTTTTTTTTAAAATAAGTTTAACTTATTTTAAACTATCAATTAAAGAGTAGAAAAAACTAAGGATATTGAGTGTGATAAATTAAAAAAGCAAGCTTGTTAAGCTTGCCTTTATCTTGATTTGTGTGGATACGCGATTAAATAAAAACTATCTGACAACCATCTTGATCTGCTCTATTATAAAAATCACCAACGGTTAAAATACCATCTAGCTCATCAACTAAATCTTCTTCTTTTAAATGGAACATTTCATAAGCCAGTTTACATGCCCAAAGCTTGCACCCTGAATCTGATAAAATCTCAATAAACTCACTTACAGGTGGCATATCAAGTTTTTCCATTTCTTTTTTCATCATTTTAGTAGCCAGTGCTTCCATGCCTGGTAACCCCCCAATCATGGTAGGCATATGCATTGCTGGATTACCAACTGTTGCCACATGTAAATGATCCATCTTCTTTTTTTGGATAGCTTCTAATCCAAAAAAAGTAAAAAATATTTCGGCTTCAATACCCTCCATTCTTGCGCCATTTGCCATTATAAAAGCAGCATATGCATTATCAATGTTAGCTTTAGACAAAATGAACATCATTTTTTTTACTTTAGTTCCCATGACTTATCTTTTTAATTTTAATTAAATACAACTTTTAGGCTTTGGTACACCAGCTATTTTAGTTGAAACTTTTAACGGACCACCAGGGAATAAAGCATAAAATTGCTTTATGTCTATAACGCCACTTTTCTTAATTCCTCTTATTGACAAAGCGACTCCTTCATTCACTTTTTCTTGAATCCAATCTATAACTTGCCAATGACTATCGGTCATTTCAATATTATGCTCCTTGGCTATTTCTGTACCAATTTCTTTAGTCCACTGAGAGAAGTCTGTTAAATACCCTTCCTCATTAACATCAATTTCCGTTTGTGCTATTACTTTTTTCATTTTTATATAATTTTAATCTATATTTTTTCCTTTAAGACTCATATTTCTTGAAACAAATGGTATGGGAATACCTTTAAGCAACATATTCCAATAAATCCATCTAAAAGCCAATTTTCCCCAATGATTAAAAACACTTTCCTTAAGCAGTCTTAGTGGCCCTATTCCAGCAAATGGAAATGTGCCTTCAACAGGTTCTTGTTCGTAGTTAAAATCTATTAAAAGAGCCTTATTATCTCCTGTTTCAATAAAACAATTGGCATGACCATCAAACTCTTCTTTTAATGGTTTCCCTTCTACATAAAGCAGTATATTATCTGTAAGTGTTTCTGCTTGGAAATGTGCTACAGATCCTGCTTTTGAAGCTGGTACATTAGTAGCATCACCTATTACAAATATATTTTCGTGTGCAAGAGACTGTAAAGTATTATGGTGGGTAGGCACAAAGTTTAAATCGTCTCCCAAACCAGAACGCTCAATAACCTCATCACCCATATTTGTTGGTACGGTAACCAATAAATCAAAATCGATTGCTTTATCTGCATAGTCAATAATTTTATTGTTATCATTATTAACATGTTCAATAGCAAAATCAATTTCTAAATTGATGTTTTTTTCTTTTAGTAAATATCCCAAAGACTTAGAACATTTCTCCTTTGTGAAAGCACCTGATAAAGGCGTTACATATGTTATTTCAACCTTATCTCTGATTCCCTTTTTCTTAAAATAAGAATCTGCTAAAAAAGCAAATTCTAGAGGTGCTACAGGACATTTAATGGGCATTTCTGTAATATGTATCACTAATTTACCTCCTTCCCATTCTCTCAATTTATTTCTTAATGCTAAAGCACCTTCGTAAGTATAAAAGTCGAAAATAGACTTATACCAATTATCTCCCAACATGCCTTCTACCTCATCTGGAGCAGTTTTAGACCCTGTTGCGATAATTAAAACATCATAGTCTAGAATATCATCCTCCAAATTGATTTTGTTCTCTTCTGGAAGAATTCTGTCAATCTTCTTTTGAATATAATTTACACCCCTAGGAATAAATTTCTTACCGTCTTTTTTTACTTGCTTTTCGGTATAAATATCAAATGGTAAAAACAAGAAACCAGGTTGATAATAATGAGTTTTATATTGATCAACTATCGTTATTGTCCATTCTTTTTTAGGAAGCTTTGAAACCAAATGATTGGCCATCATAGTTCCAGCTGTTCCCGCTCCTAAAATCACTAAATTTTTCATTTCTTTTTTTGATTTTGTTATGATTAAATTTGAAAAAAAATAACTTTTTAATCTTGGGTAAAATTACACCTAAACATTATTATAAAAAATGACAAAAGTCATGTAAACCCTTATGTAACAAAGGTTACACAAGGATTCTAGTTTTTATTTCAAGTCAAGAATATGACAAAAATCATAGAAAAAAACATGCTGTTTAGATTAACTTTGAAACTATATTTTTTACTTAAACAAACATGAACCTTAAGTGCTATTTTAATTTCATTTAGTTCGTGTCCTAAATACTTTCAATTATGAAAACTAATTTTTTAAATTATCTGTTATTAATGTTTACAACAGCCGTTTTCTCTCAGGCAGGTCATATCATGCAAGGTGTAGGGGCCGTAAACATGTCTATGGGAGGCGCTTCTACGGCACAACCGCTAGATATTTCTGGTGCCATACAATGGAACCCTGCGACTTTATCAACATTTGATGGTAAGATTATCAAACTAGATATAGGTTTATTCTTTTCATCACCAGAATTATCTTCTTCTTTACCACCAGGAATGTTAGGCGCTGGAGCACCTGCAGTAAGTGGAACAACGCAAGATGACAGAGGCATGTCTCCTATGCCTGCATTAGCCATGGTTTGGGGTAATGAGTCTAGTAAACACACGTTTGGTGTTTCTGCTTTTGGTATTAGTGGTTTTGGGGTTACTTTTCCAGAAGAAGTAAATAATCCGTTAAGTTCAAGCTTTAACCCAATGGTAAATTCAAATCCAATTAATTACCCTCAACAAGCAAGAGGATTTGGCCATATAGAATCTGATTATATTCTATTGCAGGTGGGCTTATCATATGCTTATGAGATTACAGATAAACTTTCTATTGGGATACAACCAAATATAGATTATGCTTCCTTAGAATTAATGCCTAATCCTACTGCAAACCCAAATAATTCTGGATACCCTTCTACAAATAAAGCATCAGCTATAGGTTTTGGAGCTCAATTTGGATTGTTTTACGATTCAGGGATAGGACTTAAACTAGGTGCTTCTTATAAAACAACACAAAAATTTAGCGATTTTGAATTTGAAAACACCTATATAGACAATTCTACAATTACTAGTGAGTTTGCTATGGATTATCCTGCCATTATTTCTTTAGGTGTAGGTTATTCTAAAGGAGATATTGATTTGGCTCTTGATTTTAGACGTGTAGATTATGAAAATACCGATGGTTTCTCTATAACAGGATGGACTCAAACGGGTTCAGTAGCTGGATTTGGATGGGAGAATATCTCCATTCTTTCAGCAGGTATTCAATATAAAGGTATCAGCAAGTTACCCATAAGATTAGGTTATACCTACAGTTCAAATCCAATACCAGAAGAAGTAACTTTTTTTAATGTACCAGCTACAGCTATCATAAAAGATGCTTTCCAGTTTGGTTTGGGATACAAACTGAGTGAAAACTGGAATCTTGACGCCGTATTTCATTATGGTGATAGTGGAGACGCAACATCAGGACAGATGCTAAACCCAATGTTAGCATCTCCTTCAAACCCATTTGGAGCCATTCCTGGGTCATCTGTTTCATATGATATGACAACCTCTATGATTCAGTTTGGTATTAGCTATACATTTAACAAATAAATCATTTTATATATCTAATAAAAAAGCAAGCTGAATTAGCTTGCTTTTTTGTGGTCAACTAAGACCTCTAAACTAATTATAAGGAATAACTAATCCTTTACTTTAAATACTTTTTTTAAAATGGTTTCCATAAGGCACCATTTAGTAATTCCTGATTGTAACAGGTTTACTCCCACAAAAGCAGTAAACCACAACCAATTGATGTTTACTTTTACAGCGAGAATCACACTTATTAAAACAAATGTTCCTGCAATAATTCTTATTAATCTATTTATCATAATGTTATTATTTATAATTTTTACGCTCAATTAAATAGTATACCAAAGGTACTACTAACAAGGTTAAAATAGTAGCTGTTATGGTACCTCCCATTAAAGAAATAGCCAGTCCTTGAAAAATTGGATCAAATAATATTACAAAGGCGCCAATTACAACGGTACCTGCGGTAAGTAATATAGGTGTTGTTCTAACTGCCCCTGCCTCGATAACTGCTTGTTTTAAAGGCGCACCTTCTGCCAACCTTAGATTTATGAAATCAATAAGTAAGACCGAATTCCGTACCATAATTCCCGCCAATGCAATCATTCCAATAAAGGAAGTAGCTGTAAAAAAAGCTCCCAACATCCAATGTCCTAATACAATACCTACCATTGATAAAGGAATAGCTACCATCATTACAACAGGTGCTTTAAAGTTTTGAAACCATCCTACAATGAGCATATAAATAATGATGATAACCCCTAAGAAAGCCACACCTAAGTCCCTAAATACCTCAAGCGTAATCTGCCATTCGCCATCCCATTTAACCGTATAATCATCTTCAAAATCAGGTTGTTTCATGTAAAGCTCATCTATTTTATAGCCTTCAGGAAGATTAATTGCTTTTAACTTATCTGCCATTCCTAAAATGGCATACGCTGGACTCTCAAGTTCACCAGCCATATCTGCCATAACATAGACTACCCGTTTTTGATTTTTACGGTAAATACTCTTAACTCTTACTTGTTCTTTAATACTTACTAAATCGCCAACACTCATCATATTACCGTATTTAGTTTTTATTTGAAGTTGTGATAAATCTGTTAAAGTTGATTTATCCTTTTCATCTAATGCCAATACAATTCCTACTTGTTCTGATGCTGTTTCTTTATATAATGTTGAAACTACATTATCACCCATAGCCAAGTTCATGGTGTATACTATTTGTTCTGGAGACACTCCATACAACACAGCCTTTTCTTTATCTACCACAAACTCATATTCTGTTTGATTATCCTCAACCATCCAGTCAATATCCACAACATCTTGGGTGTTTCTTAAAATATCTTGAACTTCATTAGCAACTTCAATTTGTTTATCATAATCCGGTCCATAAATCTCAGCCACTATGGTTGATAAAACTGGTGGTCCTGGCGGCACTTCAACAATTTTCACATTAGCATTAAACTTTGAGGCTATCTTTTGAATATCAGGACGCACTGATTTGGCTATATCATGGCTTTGTTCAGATCTATCATGCTTATCGATTAAATTCACTTGAATATCGGCCATGTTACTACCTCCTCGTAAATCATAATGACGAACCAAACCGTTAAATGTTATTGGAGCCGAAGTCCCAACATAGGTCTGATAATTCACAACCTCTGGTCTTGTAGATATATACTGGGCTATTTCTTGAGTAACAACTGCAGTGCGCTCTAAAGTAGTGCCTTCTGGCATATCAATTACCACCTGAAATTCATTCTTATTATCAAACGGTAGCATTTTTACAGCAACCGATTTAGTAAAAAACATAGATAACGACCCCAATAATAAGACAATGGTTATGCCTAAAAATACCCATCGCTTTGTTTTGCTTTCAATTAGCGGACGCTCAAATTTTTCATATATTTTATAAATGAAAGAGTCCTCCATCTTCTTTTCAATGGACTCTTTTCCTTTTTTTTCTTTTTCTCTCAAAAATAAGACTCCTAGATACGGTGTAATGGTTAAAGCTACAAATAATGATAATAACATAGCTATAGAAGCCCCTATTGGCATTGGGCTCATGTAAGGCCCCATTAACCCAGACACAAATGCCATTGGTAACACAGAGGCTATCACAGTAAATGTTGCCAAAATAGTTGGATTACCTACCTCATTAATAGCATACAATGCAGCCTCTTTAAAGGGTAGCTTTTTCATTTTAAAATGACGATGCATATTCTCTGCTATAATAATGGAATCATCAACCACTATACCTGTAACAAATACTAAAGCAAATAAGGTTATTCTATTTAATGTGTAATCTAACATGTAATAGCTTAACAAGGTCAAAGCAAATGTAATAGGTACAGATAAAAACACTACCAAACCACCTCGCCACCCCATGGCTAGCATTACCACAAAAGTCACCGCTATAATTGCCCCAATAAGGTGCATTAAGAGTTCAGATACTTTTTGTGAAGCTGTTTCACCATAATTTCGAGTAACCTCTACGTGAACATCGTCAGGAATTAACGTCTGTTTTAAATACGCTACTTTATCTAAAATAATATCGGATATTTTCATAGCATCGGCACCTTTTCGCTTTGCTATTGAAATAGTAACTGCAGGATATTCTGATTGATAAGCACCTGATTTTTCACTTGCTTGCCCAAACCCAAGAGACACATAACTTTTGGGTAATTCTGGACCATTAATTATGTTAGCTACCTGTTTGAGGTAAATAGGTTGGTTTTGCTGTATTCCAACCACTAAATTTTCTACATCTTCAATAGTTTCTAAAAACCTACCCGTAGTTACAAGAAATTCGGTATCTGCCCTATTAAATTTACCAGAACTTAGCTGTTGATTGTTAGTTTGAATCATTTTAGACACCGATAAAAAATCCAATCCGCTAGCCGCCAATTTATCTTTATCAATTACTACGCGTAATTGACGGTCTCTACCTCCTATTTTTTGAGTAATGGAAACATCATTGATTTTTTTTATTTCATTGTTTAGTTCATTAGCTATTTGTTTTAGCTGAAAATCATCATAATTCTCACTCCACAACGTTAAACCTAACATGGGTACATCATCAATGGCTCTAGATTTTATTAAAGGCATGGTAACACCTTTTGGCATGATATCCATGTGCCGATTAATTTCATTGTAAAGCTTTACAAATGAACGCTCAATATCTTCGCCAACATAAAATTGAACAATTACCATTCCTTGTTCTTTCATAGAGGTTGAGTAAACATACTCTACACCTTTTATGTTAGATAGTAACTTTTCTAGTGGCTTTATTACTCTACTCTCAACCTCGGTAGGACTCGCTCCTGGATATCCTACAAAAATGTCTGCCATGGGCACATTTATTTGAGGCTCCTCCTCTCTAGGGATTAAAAACGAACTATACACCCCAATGACCATAAAAACAATCATAAGAAGTACCGTAAGCTTTGAATTTATAAAGCCCTTGGCTATTTTTCCTGCTAATCCTTCTTTCATAATACAGTTATTGGATGGTTACTTTAGCGCCATTAAATAGTTTGGTTTCAGATGAAATAATGTAACTTTCCTCAGCGTTCAAACCAGATAAAACCTCTACTTTATCTCCATAAATTCTACCTAGCCTTAGCCAACGTAATAATGCAGTATTGCTTTGACTTACAGAATAAATACCAGACAACTCACCTTTTGTTACAAGGGCTGATATTGGAATTAAAATTGAATTAGAACTATCTGAGGCGTTGACAGGAAACTGAACTGTTGCAAACATTCCTGAAAGTAAATTAAGGTTTGTTTTTTCTAACATGACCTTGACTAAGTATTGTCCTCCAGTATTTTTAGCAGATGTACTTACTTCAACTACCTTTCCATTTATTAACGCATTTAAAGATTTTATTTGAACAACCACTTTAGTTTCATTCTTAATTTGAGAAATTTCGGTTTCAGGAACCATGGCAGCAACCTGAAATTCTCCCGGAGTTTCAATCTCTAACAACGGTATCCCTGGATTTGCAATATCACCTTCATTAATAAATTTATTGCTTACCACCCCGTTAAAAGGCGCTCTAATGTTAACGTAGCTAAACTGAGCCTCTATCTCCTTTTTCATTTGGTTTGCGGCCTCCAATCGTGCTTTAGCCATATTGTAGTGCGCTGTGATATCATCTAATTCTTTTTGAGAGGCGCTATTGTTTTTAAACAAGTTAACAAACCTATGATAGTCTTTCTCTGTATTAGTGTAAGCTGCCTTAGCTTCAATAATACTTGCCTTTGCCTGTGCTAATTTTGCAGATAGATCATTGTTATTAATACTTAATAGTAATTGATCTTTAGTAACTTTATCACCTATATTAATATGAATTTTACTTACATGTCCCATCATTCTAGTACTTAGGTTTGAACTCTTCAGGGCTTGTACTTTACCACTTACTGCTAGAAATTGATTATCAATATTATCAACAACCTGTGCTACTTTAACCTTTATAGCTCTATCGTTACTTTTATTTTCTTGTTTATCGCTCCCACAACTTGATAAAATTAAACCTGTTGCAATTAATGAAAGCCGAAATATATACTTCTTCATAGTGTTTTATTCTTTTGTTAAAAATTTCAAATAGGCTTGAGCATAGTTATACTCAAAAATAGTTTGGTAGTATTCTAATTGTTTCTGTGCATATTTAGTTTCTGCCATTAACAAATCGGATGTTTTCTCAAGCCCTTCTTTAAATCTGTTTGTGAAAATTCTTAAAGATTCTTTAGATTGTTTTAAGGCCAATGCTGTTAAATCTAATGTGTTTTGAGCATCAGTTAACATGCGGTTTGCTTTGTTTAACTCTAAATTACTTTGTGATACATATTGAGAATATTCCAGTCTAGACTTTTCAAATTCTGCTCTACTTTTTTGTGATTTAGCAATGCGTTTAGAACCCTGAAAAATGTCCCAGCTTAATTGAGCTCCAAACAAATAGCCATTAGCATCAGCTTGAAAAATTTGATCGTCATATAACTCATAACTCCCAAAAGCATTGAGCCTTGGTAGAAAAGCCATTTTATCTGCTTTGTAATTTGCTTGATAAGCTTCAGAAGCTAATCCCATAGCTTTAATATCAGATCGGTTTTCAGAAACGCGTTTATTTATTGTTGTCACACCAGACACTAACAAGCTATCAGTGGGTTTATAAATGGTATATGTATTGTCATTCATTAAAAACGAAAGGTAATTGGATGCATTTTCAACATTACTTTTAGCAGTCTGTAATTGGTTTTTAACTTCTGCTACCCTTACCTCAACATTTAAAACATCGGCTCTTTGTAAATAGCCTTGCTTAAAATTATCATCGGCTGTTTTTTTATTAGTCATAGCAGCTTCTAAAGCTTTTTCAAGTACTTCAACACCTTTATAAGCCAACTGTAATTGCATGTATGCTTTTTCTACTTCAAATTCTAAATATTGGGTAGTTCTTTCCTTTTTTAGAATCATAGCCTCCATTTTAGATTTAGCCGCTTTACGCTGATAAAACCCATCAACATTAATTAAAGGTTGTTTTATCTCTAATCGTGTTGCGAAATTTTCAATCTGTGATGGATCATTTAACAATGCTGGACTGAAATCGTTTTGTGTTAAAATTTCCTGATTTAATTTTGAACCAAAGGCCATTAAAGGATTTGTAGTGGCTATTCCCGTATGACTTGCCGTAATACTTGGAAGAAATACTGCGTTGGTTTGTCTAAAATCTGCTCTTGCTTGATTAAATTCTTCATTAGAAATTTTAATAGATAAATTACTATCTGAGACTTTAGATAAGACGTTTGCTTTAGTTATTAAAACTACTTCCTGAGCTTGTAGCAAGGGACTGCCAATAAATGACATCGTTAAAAAGATTATTATCTTTTTCATGTGTTTATTTCTTATTTTAAAATATTTGGATGTAACCCCTTATAAATAAAAGAAGCATAGTTTTATTGAGCTTCTTTTAATTATGTTGACTGTGTTAAACTCAAATTTATTGGTGCAAAAATAGAGTAGTCTTTTGGGTAAGTTTGTAACATAGGTTACAGCAATAAACACGTATTGAATGTTCTATTGACCACACTTTTCTTGACTACCGTTAATGATGCTGGAATATTCAGTAATACTTAAATATTGAGGAGTGTAAGTATCTCCGCTCGTTTCTATAGCTTTCACAAAACTTCTCAAATGGTTTCTGGATCCACATTGCAAATTTTTAAACACAGAGACTATGGATGAATTAGACATTTTATCTATAAAATTTTGAAGGTCAATAATGTCTAGATCTTCTATTGTCGCCCCAATCTGTAGCGCTTTTGATTTACTAGTGGTGCCATTAGTTTTAAATTCATCATATAAAGCTTGAAGTTCTTGATTATTAAATTCACCATAAGGTAAAATGGTGTACTCAATATCATTGTTTTCCAATAAACTTACAATGCATTCATATGCGTTTGCTCACTTTGTTTATATTATTAAATTGATTTATAGACCATAAATCACCTAAAAACGAGTAAGTATCTCTCGCTAATTTTTCTTCTTCAAGCATAAAGAGGAGAGCATCTTTATCTTCATTACTAAAAGTGTCATCTTGTTTAGTAATATCTTCTTGAATAATGTCATCTTGAAGAATATTCTGATCATCAGAACCGCTACTACAGCTTAGAATAGAAAGTGTTAGTATTATTATTAATAAGCTACTAGGTATAAATGAGTTTTTCATTCTATTAAGGTTTTAAATTATAAAGTAAAGGTATGCTATCACTCAACAATGGGTAGTAACCAATGTTACATAAACAAAGAGTTCGCAAAGAAAAAAGCACCTGTAAATAGGTGCTTTTAACTATCAACCAAAAACCAAACATCTTTACCTTATTGGCTAGCCTATAAGGCCTCCTTTAAATAATAAAATATGTAAAGATAACTTACAGGTTTGTAAACCCCTCAAGTAAAAATGCTATTAATTAGTTCAGGGGGGTTGCCTTAAGAATGAACTATCTAAATTTGTTTTCCGTTTCGCATTGGAAATCCTTTTCTTTTTTCTTCATTGTAATGTTCATCAAACCATACTGGTTTTTCTATATCATAATCGAAAATATAATCTGAAATTTGTTTTAAATCTTCTTTTGAAACCAATAGTTTAGGCATAACACCAAACCTTCTTACTGCCCCATACATTCTTGCATTATCTTCAGTTTGATTATCAAACCAATTCTGTATATCTTCCACAAACTCCGCTTTGTTAGTATGAGCTGCTACATAATGTTTTTTTACGGCAATCATGGGAGGTGCTAACCTTTGTTCATGACTAGCAGTAGGACTATGACAAACATTGCATTGACGTTCCATTAAAACTTTACCCGGGTGCTCCTCTTGATAAGTACTTTCAATGGCATAGGATGATTTTTTTGAATCTTGACAGCCAATAAGAAATGCTAATAAAATTAATGGAACTAAAGGCTTCATAAGTTAAATTTCAAAGGCAAATGTAACTTTATGAGATACTAAAACATGTAACAAATGTTACAATAACTAAACACAAAAAAACCCACAAACTTTTTAGTTTATGGGTTTTATGGTGACCACGGCAGGATTCAAACCTGCAACCTCTTGAGCCGTAATCAAGTGCGCTATTCAGTTGCGCCACGTGGCCTTTTTTGTGCGTGCAAATATACTATTTATTAAAACTATACCAAACTATTTATTTCAAATTTATAAATGCTTATTTTTGAAACATGACAAAAGAAATACTTTACCAAAAATTTGGCTACGTACTCGATGATAGCTTAATAAATGAAATTATAAATGTTGGAGTTTTTAAATCTTTTTCTAAAGATGATATCATAATTGATATTAATCAACCTATGCTCTATATTCCCCTATTGTTAAAAGGACATATCAAGATTTTAAGAGAAGACAATGAAGGTAATGAACTACTTATCTATTTTTTAGAAGCTGGTGAAACCTGTACCATGTCTCTTACCTGTTGCATGGGTAAATCAAAAAGTAAAATAAGAGCTGTAGCAGAACAAGATTCTGATTTAATAATGATTCCTGTTCAAAAAATGAAAGAATGGTTTCACGGGAATGAGAGTTGGCGGAACTTTATTATTGAAAGCTATCAAATACGTTTTGATGAAATGTTAGATGCAATAGATAGTATTGCTTTTTTAAAAATGGATGAACGGTTATACAAATATCTAGTTAACAAGTCAATGCTAAATGAATCTGCAACTCTGTTGATAAAACATCAAGAAATTGCCGAAGATCTACATACCTCTCGTGTAGTAATATCAAGGCTCTTAAAACAGCTTGAAAATGAGAAGAAAATAACACTTGGAAGAAACAAAATTGAAGTTATTTCTAATTAGGTAACATTTGTTACATAACAGATTTAACAGCGTTATACTTTTACAAAAATTAAGAAAAAATGGAATTTATTTTAAACCCATGGCCATGGTACATATCAGGGCCACTAATAGCATTTGTAATGGCTATTTTGCTTTACTTTGGCAAAACGTTTGGTATGTCATCTAGCTTAAAAACTATGTGTTCAGCTCTAGGCGCCAACAAAATCTCAGATTTTTTTAAGTTTAATTGGAAAGACCAAAGGTGGAATCTCACTATCGTTTTAGGTGCGATTATTGGTGGGTTCATTGCCTCTCAATACCTTTCAAATGATATCCCAACAGATTTAAATCCAACCACTATAACAGAATTACAACAAATGGGATTTGAAAATCCAGGAGCTACTTTAGTACCTAATGAAATATTTAGTTTAGAGAGTTTAACCTCAATAAAACCCATTATACTACTTATTATTGGCGGTTTATTAGTAGGCTTTGGAACGCGCTACGCAAGCGGCTGTACCTCTGGTCATGCCATTACTGGACTTAGTAGTTTACAAAAGCAGTCATTAATTGCTGTCATAGGATTTTTTATTGGCGGGTTGATTATGACTAACTTTATTTTACCATTAATCTTCAAAACATGAAATATTTAAAATTTTTATTGGTTGGCATTTTCTTCGGAATAGTTTTAGTAAAATCAGAAGCTGTTTCATGGTTTCGGATTTATGAAATGTTTAGATTTCAATCATTTCATATGTATGGTATCATAGGTACAGCCATAGCAACAGGGTTATTATTTTTACAAATTTCAAAAAGAAAACATCTAAAAAATATTATAGGTGAACAAATAGATGCCCCAAAAAAAGAAGAGGGATTTATAAGGTTTATAGTTGGGGGTTCTATTTTTGGCTTGGGTTGGGCCCTTATTGGAGCGTGTCCAGGACCTATGTATATCTTGTTAGGAACAGGTATTTACAGCATGATTATTGTTATTATTGCTGCTTTATTAGGTACATTCATCTATGGGATTTTAAAAAGTAAGTTACCCCATTAAATGGATAACACCCAAATATTAGGATATTTAGGAGCTTTAGTTGTTGGGCTGGTATTAGGTCTTATAGGTGGTGGTGGGTCTATACTAACGGTACCCTTATTAGTGTATCTTCTAGGATACAATCCCATAGTAGCGACGGCGTATTCTTTATTTGTAGTTGGCACGACATCATTAGTAGGAACCTTTCAAAAATATAGGGAAGGCCTTGTAGATATTAAGACTGGTTTAGCTTTTTCATTTCCTTCATTTGTCGCAGTTTATTTATCGCGAAGGTATTTAGTTCCCAGTATTCCCAACACCTTATTAAGCACCAGTGGCTTTACACTTACCAAAGAAATGGGCATCATGGTATTCTTTTCTATTATCATGCTTTTGGCAGCCGTTTCAATGATAAAAAACAAAAACGACAATAGTGTACCAACAAGTAAACAAGCTTATTATAAAACATTCATTCAAGGACTGACTATTGGAACTATAACTGGAATTATTGGTGCAGGTGGTGGGTTTCTTTATGTTCCTGCTTTAGTACTGTGGGCAAATATACCAATGAAAAAAGCTGTGGGTACCTCATTAATTATAGTAACTATTAATTCCCTCATTGGATTTACAGGAGATGTGCAAACTTTGGATATTGAGTGGACTTTTCTGATACTATTCTCATTGATATCAGTATTGGGTATTTTGATTGGAGTCTATCTTTCAAAATTTATAAGTGGTGAAAAATTAAAAAAAAGCTTTGGGGTTTTCACGCTCATAATGGCTATATACATTGTTTACCGAGAAATAAGTACGTAACTATGTGACAAATATCACATTACATATCTATAAGGTTTAGTAATTTTGCAAAAAATCAAAAAAAATTAGACATGAAAATAGAACAAATATATACAGGGTGTTTAGCACAAGGGGCTTATTATATTGAATCTAATGGTGAAGTAGCAATTATCGATCCGTTGCGCGAAACACAGCAGTATATTGATAAAGCAACTAATGAGAATGCTAAAATTAAGTACATCTTTGAAACACATTTTCACGCCGATTTTGTTTCTGGCCACCTAGATCTGGCAAAAAAAACAGGAGCTACTATTATATTTGGTCCGGGGGCTAAAACAGATTATGAGGCTTATATTGCCAAAGATAATGAAGTATTTAATTTAGGAAATATCACTATAAAAGTACTACACACGCCGGGACATACTTTAGAATCTTCTACATTTCTTTTGATTGATAAAAATGGAAAAGACCACGCTATTTTTTCGGGAGACACTTTATTTTTAGGAGATGTTGGCAGACCAGATTTAGCAATTAAGTCAGACTTAACAAAAGAAGATTTAGCAGGTATGCTTTATGATTCTTTACGAAACAAAATTATGCCACTAGCTGATGATGTTATTGTTTATCCTGCTCACGGAGCAGGTTCTGCTTGCGGAAAAAATTTAAGCAAAGAAACTGTGGGTGTTTTGGGCGAACAAAAAGCAACCAATTATGCTCTAAGAGCTGATATGACCAAAGAAGAATTCATAAAAGAAGTCCTTGATGGCATTTTACCGCCACCACAGTACTTTGCTAAAAATGCCATGATGAATAAATCTGGTTATACCAATTTTGATACCGTTCTTGAAAAGGGAGATGTAGCTTTAACCCCTGGAGAATTTGAAAGTATTGCTAATCATGAAGGCGCTCTAGTACTAGATGTAAGAACAGAACAGGAGTTTGTAAAAGCACATATTCCCAACTCTATTTTTATTGGTATTCATGGTGGGTTTGCTCCCTGGGTTGGTGCTTTAATAACAGATTTACAGCAACCCATTTTACTGGTGGTTCCCGAAGGAAGAGAACAAGAAACTGTCACTCGATTATCAAGAGTAGGCTATGATAATACTTTAGGCTATTTAAAAGGAGGTATTGAAGCCTGGAAAAACGCTGGTAAAGACATTGAATCTATTGAATCTATTTCTGCGGAAGAATTGGCTGATAGATTTAAAAAATTTAGCATCGAAATTCTGGACGTTAGAAAGGATGGCGAGTACAAATCAGAACATTTAGAAGGTGATAACGTACATCATTTTGCATTAGATTATATAAATGACAACATGAAAAATATAAACCCCAAAAAAACCTATCATCTATACTGTGCTGGTGGTTATAGGTCCGTTATTGCCGCCTCTATTCTGAAAGCTAGAGGTTTTGATGTGATTGATATTGCAGGTGGTTTTGCTGCTCTAAAAAAAACCAACTTACCCAAAACCAATTATGTTTGTCCTACAACGCTATAAAATGAAAACAACAATAGAAATACAAAACTTAAAGTGTGGTGGATGTGCTAATACCATTATCACTAAATTATCCGAATTAGAATTTGTTGATAACGTAGAAGTTGATAACAACGACAATACAGTTACATTCTCCTATGAAAAGGAAGTCACACTTAACACTGTAAAAAAATTACTTGCAAAATTGGGTTACCCCGAAGTTGGAGATAAAAACGCTTTATCCACAAAAGCAAAATCTTTTGTGAGTTGTGCTATTGGAAGGATGAACAAATAGCTTAAACTATCTCTGCACTTAAACCTGCGTTTAGCAACATGGTGCAACGCGGTTCTAAGTCATTATACTCACCTGTTTTAACAGTACATTTACCTTTATAATGCACAATGATTGAGCATTGTTCGGCTTGTTCAGGCGTATGATCACAGGCATTAATAAGTGTTTCTATAACATGGTCAAATGTATTCACATCATCGTTATACAAAACAATTTCGTTAAGATTAGCTTCTTGCTCTAAAACACTAAAGGCTTCTTGTATTTTTTCTTTTGTATTCATCATAGCATTACTTCAAAATTATAAAAAATTGTATTACAAAGTCTTAAGTAAATGCAAATATTTAATTTAAGCATACTTTAAAGCAACCCAATTGTTGCGTTCTAAATTGTCTTGAATTTTAAACCCATATTTAGAAACCTCTTCATCAATAGTAGGTATATCGTTATTATAAAATCCACTTAAAAACAACACACCACCTTTATTTAGACTTGTCGCATATGTTGCCATGTCCTGAAGTAAAATATTTCGGTTGATGTTAGCGATGATAACATCATACGATTTACCAATTAATAATGAGGCATCTCCTTCAAAAACATTAATATTTTGACAACTATTGCGCTCTATATTTTCTAAACTGTTTAGATAACACCAGTTGTCAATATCAATGGCATCAATGGTTTTAGCGCCTTTTAATTCAGCTAAAACAGCCAAAACTCCTGTACCACAACCCATGTCTAAAACCGACTTGCCTTTGAAATCATTTTTTAAAATATGCTGTATCATCATGTGTGTGGTTTCATGATGTCCAGTTCCAAAACTCATTTTAGGCTCTATAACAATATCATATTCTGTGTTAAAATTTTTGTGAAATGGCGCGCGTACTGCACAAATATTATCCACTACAATTGGGTTAAAATTCTTCTCCCATTCTGCATTCCAGTTAGTTTGTTCTATCTCTGAAAAAGTATAGCTTATTTCAAATTCATCCGAATTTAGCACATGAATGTCATCTAAAATTGCCCCATACCATTCTTCTTTTTGAATATATGCTGTAACACCAGTTTCGTTTTCAATAAAACTCTCGAAACCGGCATAACCTAATTCAGCTATTAGAATTTCAACCGCTGGCTGTATAGGTGTTACGTTAAACTCATAACCTATGTAAATAATATTGGACATTCTGTATTTGTTTAGATTCCCATCTTCATAGGATTGATCACTTAGATGATGACTCAACCATGATGAGGAGTTTTATTTAAAATTAAAAACCTCGCAAAGTTAACAATTTGCGAGGTTTTTTATGAGTTGTTTATGAGATACTGAGACAAGTTCAGTATGACTTTGGATTTATACTTTAAAATGCATTTACAATAGCAAAGAAATCTTCTGCTTTTAGAGAAGCGCCTCCAATTAAACCACCATCTACATCTGGCTTAGAGAAAATCTCTTGAGCATTAGCTGGTTTTACACTTCCTCCATAAAGAATAGACACAGAATCTGCAATGTCTGTACCATATTTATCTGCTAATGTTTTCCTTATAAAAGCGTGCATATCTTGAGCTTGCTCTGGGCTTGCTGTTTCGCCAGTACCAATGGCCCAAACAGGTTCGTATGCTAAAATGATGTTTTCAAATGCCGATGGTTCTAAATGAAATAAAGCATTTTTTATTTGACTTTCAACAACAGCTTCCTCGTTACCGGATTTTCTGTCTGCTAATTCTTCACCAAAACAAAAGATTACACGCATATCATTTGCTAAAGCAGCATCTACTTTTTTAGCTAGAAGTTCGTCTGTTTCATTAAAGTATTCTCTACGTTCACTATGCCCTAAGATTACAGTTTGTACACCTACACTTTTTAATATGCTTGCACTCACTTCACCTGTATAAGCTCCATTTTCAGCAAAGTGCATATTTTGAGCTATTACTTCTATTCCTGTATTTTTTAATACATTAAAAGCTTGATACAAATTAGGGAATGTTGGCGCCACCATGACCTCTGCATTAGAGGTTTTTGTTTGGTTTGTTAAAGCTGATAACAACGCTTCGGTTTGTGATAAGTCGTTATTCATCTTCCAGTTTCCTGCAACGATATTCTTTCTCATAAAATGATATATTTATGGTTTTTTGATTTTTGTAAACGCTGCTAAAGTACTTATTTTTTTAGAGCCTTAATAAGTTTTTTGTCATTAGCTTCAATAACTTTATATACAACGATTTCGCTAGCTTCATTTACCACCAAATATCTAGGAATCCAATCTAAATTCAGGAAATTACCAAAAGGGCCTTTCCAACCAGATTGCATAAAGTAGTGATCTCCCTGTACATTGTACTTTTCAATACCTCTTTTCCAAGATTCTCGCCCTCTATCTAGTGACAAAAACACATAAACCACATCCTTATATTTGGCCTGTAATTCTTTAACTTTAGGCATGCCTCGTAAGCAATCACCACACCATGATGCCCAAACATCAATAACGATTGTTTTGCCTTTATGTTTTTCCAAAATTAAATCAAAGGACACTTCATCTCCCCCTAAAGTGATGAATGTATCATTTAAAGCTTCTTCACTAAACCGTGTAGGCTTCTCTACATTACAGCTAAAAAAATTTATCAATAAAACTAGTAGATAATTCATTTTGTTCATTTATTATTTTAATTTATTGGGGTTTTCACCTATGTGAAAATAAAACTTAACTAAGTTTTACTTTTGGATCCAACCATACATATATTAGGTCGACAAAAATATTAATCATTACAAACATGGTGGCTATGACCAATACAGACCCCATAATTACAGGTAAATCTAAAGTATTCAGCGAATTAACTATTTCTTTTCCCAGACCGTTCCAACCAAAAATATATTCTACAAAAACGGCACCAGCCAACATAGAGGCAAACCAACCAGAAATTGCTGTAACCACTGGATTCATAGCATTTTTAATAGCATGATTTTTTATAATTTGAAACTCACTCAAACCTTTGGCTCTAGCTGTTCTAATGTAGTCTTGATTGAAAACTTCCAATAATGAATTTCGCATCAGTTGAATAACCACCGCCAAAGGGCGAATACCTAATACCACTGCTGGCAATATTAAATTCTTCCATTTAATATGCATAGCTTCTCCAAAATCGTCCAATTCATAAAGGCTTCCTGTCATTTCTAGATTGGTGTATTTATGAAGTACAAAACCAAATAACCAAGCAAATAAAATAGCACTAAAAAATGAAGGCACACTCATACCCAAAGTACTTACTACTTGAATGACCTTATCTAACCACATATCTTTATAAAGCGCCGATATAATTCCTAAAACAATCCCAAGCAAAATGGCTATTAATATGGCAGATACTGCTAACACAAAGGTATTTGGTAACGTTTCACCCAAAACTTCTGTAACGCGTTTTCCCTGTTTCGTAAAAGATTCTCGTAAATACGGAAACTTTAAAACGGTGGTTGTATTGCCAATGGAAAATAGTTTTGAAAAAGAATATTTTTGACTATCCAAAGATGTATAATCATTTTTTGTATTAGAATGAAACGAAATGGGTAACAAATCATTTAAATAATATAAATACTGAGTGGAAATAGGTTTATCAAAACCATATTTCTGTTTAACCAAAGCCAGTTGTTCGCTGTCCTCATTCTGACCAAGCATCATTTGAGCAGGGTCTCCTGGAAGTACATTAAATAAAAAGAATATTACTGTAACTACTCCGAATAACGTGAGAAAAGCATAAGTGATTTTATTTAACAGGTATCTAAGCAATAAGTTTTATTTGTTGATGGTTTGTTTATTTAAGTGAAATCTATTTCTCTACCAAGGGCTTACAAGAACTCCAAATCCTCAATATCATTCCAATGTACTTTTTGCATCACCGTACCTTTGTCTAACTCTAAAATACCTGGATTGGAACGCACCACTGTTTTTAGTGCTTTTTCATCACATAAGTACCAATCAAAATTTAATCCATAGGTTCTATTAACGTATTGTTTGGCTTCTTTGCCTGAGGCGGTTAAACCAACCACAGTATACCCCTTTTTAATAGCTATTTCTGACAGTACTTTTAGTTTTTTAGCACCTTCGTTTTCAATCTTTTCAAGACTGTAAGACACAATAACTATGACATTGTCTTTACTTAAAAAATATTCGGTTAAATCTTCTTCTTCACTTTCAATTGAAAAATCAACTACAGGTGGGGTATAACCTTCATCAAGAACTTTAGTTTCAACACTTATAAACTCACCATCTATAGTAGGGTAAGAACCATCTGTTACAATAATATTTTCTTCACCATTAACATTGAATTTCCAGCTATATTCTAAAACTGGTTTTGGTGCATTTTCAGGAATGGTCATTCCTTCTGCAATATTATTTCCAATTTTATAAGCTCTAAAATCAATAACAGGTAAATGCATAAGTACGTGGTAACCAAACCATAAACTAACTACAAAGCTCATTAAAGCCAAAATTGTAGTTGGTAACTTTCTAAAAATTGGTTTGATATGTTCAAGTCCATATAAAAGAATTAATATAAAGAACAGTAATACCACATCTTTGGTGAAACTTTCCCAAGGCGTAAGCTTTAAGGCATCTCCAAAACACCCACAGTCCTTAACTTTATCGAAATATGCCGAATAAAACGTTAAAAACGTAAAGAAAACAATCATTAACAACAAACTCCAAATAGTAAATTTAGGTTTGTACCCAATTAGCAAAAACACACCTAAAACAACTTCAAAAACCACCACAAAAATGGAGATTCCAAGTGCGTAAGGTTCTAAGAAAGGAACGTTTAAAACATCTACGCTAAAATACTCCTGTAATTTATAAGAAAACCCAAGCGGATCATTAAGTTTTATAAAACCCGAAATGATAAAAAGGACTCCAACAAATATTCTTGATAGACTTACAATTACTTTCATTATTATTCTTCTTTAAGATGAATCATAGCAAAAACGGCATAGTTTATCATATCCTGATAATTAGCATCAATACCTTCGCTTACCAAGGTTTTACCAGCATTATCTTCAATTTGTTTAACACGTAATAGTTTCTGTAAAATTAAATCGGTTAAACTACTTACTCTCATATCACGCCATGCTTCGCCATAATCATGATTTTTGTCTTCCATAAGTTTTTTAGTAATGGCTATATGTTTTTCGTATAAATCAACAGCCTCATCGGTAGATAAATCGGGTTGATCAACAACCCCTTTTTCAATTTGAATTAATGCCATTATACAATAGTTTATAATACCAATAAACTCACTCTCTTGTCCTTCATCAACCTTTTGGACATCATTTTCCTGAAGGCCTCTAATACGCTGCGCTTTAATAAAAATTTGATCAGTTAAAGACGGTAAACGTAATATTCTCCAAGCACTACCATAATCAGTCATTTTCTTTTTAAACAAACTTTTACAGGTATCAATAACAGCATTGTATTGTTTTGAAGTATCTTGCATGAATTAAATAGTATTTTGCGTAAATTTCGCTTAAATAGTTCAGAGTTCAAAGTTCTGAGTTCCGAATTATAAATATTTATAAATTTAATGAAACTTTAAACCTCAAGTTTTAAATTTTGAACCTTTAATATGACCATAAATTGCAAAGGAACACTCATTAATATAGCATCACCAAAAGTGATGGGGGTTTTAAATGTTACCCCAGATTCTTTTTATGATGGCGGGAAATACAATGACGAAAAAGACATATTACGGCAAGTAGATAAAATGCTGAGTGAAGGTGCTACTTTCATTGATTTAGGTGCTTACAGTTCACGCCCTGGCGCTGATTTTGTTAGCGAGGATGAAGAACTGAAACGTATCGTTCCTATTGTTCAATCTATTCTAAAACACTTTCCCGAAACTTTAATTTCTATTGATACTTTTAGAAGTAAAGTAGCTGAAGCATGTATTACATCGGGTGCTGCTTTAATAAACGATATTTCTGCTGGTAAACTAGACCATAGTATGTTACAAACGGTTGCTAATTTACGAGTACCATACATCATGATGCACATGCGGGGAAATCCTCAAAATATGCAACAGCAAACAGCATATGATGATTTGGTAAAAGACATTATTTTTTATTTTTCTGAACGTATAGCTGCTGCCCATGCCTTGGGAATTATTGATGTTATTATCGATCCGGGCTTTGGATTTTCTAAAACCTTAGAACAGAATTACGAACTCCTAAACAAATTAGAATTGTTTAAAATGATTGAAAAACCACTACTTGTGGGTGTTTCTAGAAAATCTATGATATACAAATTGTTAGAAACCACCCCTGAAAATGCTTTAAATGGCACAACAACTTTAAATACAGTAGCATTACAGAAAGGCACCAACATTTTACGGGTACATGATGTAAAAGAAGCCATGGAATGTGTTAAACTGGTTGAGATATTGAGTCGTTAAGCCGTTTAGTTGATGAAAATTATGAAAAAAACAACTCTATTAGTTTTACTTGTAGTTATTTGTGCTTGCAATAAGAAAGTTGTGGAGTTACCTGAAATAAGTCATTCTGATATCACTGAAATTCAAGATGTCTCTGCGGCCTACTTGTTTTATGACGAAACCCAACCCGATAGCGTTTTGTTAAATAGAAAAAACTTGATAAGTACAACCAATTGGCTGGTTAATATTGATAAACGACTCACTCTAAAACAAGTCATTCCTTATATTAAATTTCTACAAGAGAAAAAAGCTAATGCAGGCCATAAAAATGAACATGCTAAAAATTATTTTACGTGTCATGATACCGGTAGAAATAACTTGGGGTTTGTGGAGTTTACCGAGATTACCTATCATAGCAAAGAACCCATTAATTTTATTTCTAAAATCTCAGATATCCCAACTAAATATCAAATTATTTTAAACTTTAACTCGAAAGAAAATATTGAAATATTACACTTCGTCCATTTGGAAGAAATAAAAACTAATCTAGTAGGATTAAAAAACTATTTAAAAAACATATCAAATAGCTTAAATAAAGATATTGAGCTACTAGTTGGCTTTAAAGAAACCTCTTCATTTCAAGATTATATTTCCAATAAATCCAAACTTTTAAAATTAGATTTAGAAAATGTAACCATATCTAAAAACGAATTTATTTATTAACTCTATTTTCTTAAATTTACCAAAACCATTTGCCATTGAATATCTTTAACGACATCTTAAACCTACGCTTTATAGATTATCTTGATGTTGTTCTGGTGGCCTTCCTGCTTTATTATATATACAAACTGGTAAAAGGTACTGTTGCTATCAATATCTTTCTTGGAATTCTTATTATTTACGGCGCCTGGAGACTGACCGAATTTTTGGATATGAATCTTTTGAATGGACTTTTAAGAGGTTTTATTGAAGTTGGTATCATTGCACTGATAGTAGTATTTCAACCAGAAATTAGAAAGTTTTTACTCATGGTAGGATCTACCAATTTAGGAAGACGCGTAAAGTTTTTACAACGTTTTAAGTTTTTAAAAACCGATGCTACCAATACCACCAATGTGGATGCTATTGTAGCAGCTTGTAATAAAATGTCTATGTCTAAAACAGGTGCTTTAATAGTTTTTGAGCGTAACAACAATCTTGATTTCTTAACCTCCTCTGGTGATGAAATGAATATTAAAGTTACGCAACCCATTATTGAAAGTATATTTTTTAAGAACAGTCCGTTACACGATGGTGCCATCATAGTTAGTAATAATATAGTAAAAGCTACACGTGTAATTCTTCCTGTTAATAATGAGAAAACCATACCCAAACGTTTTGGGTTACGCCACAGAGCTGCCATTGGAGTTACAGAAAAGACTGATGCTTTAGCGTTGGCAGTAAGTGAAGAAACCGGACACATTTCTTATTTTAAAGACGGTGAGTTTGTTGTTTTTGAAGATGCTTCTCAGTTAATATCTATGATTAAAAAAGATTTAATGTGATGAATTGTAGAAATTGTGATACTACATTAAGAACAGACTATTGCTTTTGTCCAGATTGCGGAGCAAAAGTGGTAAGAAACAGAATTACTATTAAAAACTTATTATATGTTTTTTTTGAACGCTATTTTAATCTAGATAATACCTTTTTTAAAACTCTTAGGCATATGATAATAAAACCACAAGAAGTTTGTGGTGGCTATATTGCCGGTGTGAGAAAAAAAATATTTAAACCCTGTTAGCATGCTTGCCATTGCTTTAACATCTTCTGGTTTTATTCTGTTTTTAATGAAAAAGGTGGCTTGGGGTAGTATTGACTTTTTGAAAATAGGCTATGCCCAAACAAGTTCTGGTGCTAGTGGCTCTGAAAAAATCATGTCGGCTACCATGGAATACAGTTCTTTATTGTATTTCCTTTACATTCCAATGATAGCATTAGCAAGTTATTTAGTGTTTAACAAAAAAAACTACAACTATGCAGAACACTTTGTAATTTCTATATACTCACTCACAAACTTTAGTATTATTTCAACAATCTACGCTGCTATTTTTTAATAGTTGACCCTCAACTATACCTAAACACTGCTTTGTTATATCTTATATTCATGATTTTTTACTGTATTTATGTAGCGCACAAAAATTCCAAATATCAGAAGATTTCCTTGCTATGGAGAATACCCGTATTTTGGTTTATTTTCTTTATTGGATATATGGGCGTTTCAATAATGACTATTGTTGTGCTATTTGTTACAGGCGATATTACATTAGAGGATTTTATTCCAAAAATTAAATAACTGCTTCCTCTTGTAAAAACTGCACTTCGTAAAGGTTTTTGTAGTAACCGTCTTTCTTCTTGAGAAGTTCAACATGTGTGCCTTGTTCTACGATGTTTCCAGAGTCCATGACAATGATTTTATCAGCTTTCTTGACAGTAGCTAATCGGTGTGCTATCACAATGGATGTTCTTCCTTTCGTAATTTTATCGGTAGCATTTTGAATAAGTTGCTCAGAATAAGAATCTACTGAAGACGTTGCCTCATCTAAAACTAAAATACTAGGGTTGGTTACGTAGGCTCTTAAAAATGAAATTAATTGTCTTTGGCCCGATGATAACATAACACCGCGCTCCTTGACATTATAATGATAACCATTTGGTAAACTCATAATAAAATCATGAATACCAATTTCTTTAGCCGCCTGTTGCACCTGTTCTTCGGTAATTTCAGGGTGGTTTAATGTTATATTATTGAGAATTGTATCAGCAAACAAAAACACATCCTGAAGTACTACCGCTATTTGGGTTCTTAAAGAAGCAAGGGTTACCTCTCTAATATCAATACCATCGATCAAAATAGCACCTTCATTGATTTCATAAAATCTATTAAGTAGGTTGATAATAGTAGATTTCCCTGCTCCTGTTGCACCCACAATGGCTACGGTATCACCTGCATTTACGGTTAAGGAAATACCCTTTAAAACATTTTCATCCTCTACATAACTAAAATGTACGTTGTTAAATTTGATTTCGCCTTTAAAATGCTCAGCAACTAAGGTGCCTTTATCATCAATTTGTGAGGTAGTATCTAACACTCTAAAAACTCTTTTGGCTGCTACCATTCCCATCTGAAGAGTATTAAACTTATCTGCCATCTGTCTTAAAGGCCTGAATAACATAGGTATATACATTATAAACGCAATTAGAGTACCTTGTATATCGGTACCCTCAATTGTTTTTATGCCTCCGTACCAGGCTACCAAACCAATAACTATTGAAGATGCTAAATCTGGTATTGGAAAGAAAAATGAGTTGTACCAAATAGTTTTTAGCCAGCCTTTTTTGTGTCGCTCATTAATCTCTTTAAAATTTTCGTGTTCAATTTTTTCACGAGTAAAAAGCTGAAGGATCTTCATACCTGTAATACGCTCCTGAACAAATGAATTTAGGTTAGAGACCTCGGTTCTTACCTCTTCAAAAGCTATTTTCATATATTTTTGAAATAGTCTTGTTGCGTATACCAAAACGGGTAACATGACAAACACAATCATACTGAGTCTCCAATCTATATATATCATCACCATGAAAACAACCACCATAGCCAACATATCTCTAAAAATCATGAACAACCCTTGTCCAAAAATATCGGCAATACGTTCCATATCAGTTACCGATCTAGTGATTAATACACCAACTGATGAGTTATCATAATACTTCATTTTAAAACGAAGTAAATGATTAAATAATTTAATCCTAACATCTTTTACAAGACTTTGTCCCAACCATGATGCATAATAGATAAAAACAAGTTGAAATATTGTCTGCAAAATCAATGCAGCTAGCATGATAATTATGTAAAACAAGAAGGTCTCTGGCTTATTTAATTCAATTCCCTTATCCACTGCATCTTTGGTAAGATAAGGTGTTGCAGCACCAATACCTGCCAACAACAATACCAAAAAACACAAACTTGTAAATGTAAGTTTATAGGGTTTTATATATTGAAACAGACGTTTAAAGAGTACAAAATCGAATATATTTTCTTTCTTTTTAGTCATCTATTTTTATACTATTTGGATATTCTACCTGTGTTAAATACAGAGCATGTGCTGGTACAGAATACCCAGCTTCACTCCTATCCTTAGATTTTATGATGGTATGCAAATCATTAACCTCAATTTTTCCTAAACCAATGCTTACCATGGTACCTACAATAGCCCTTACCATATTACGCAAAAACCTATCTGCCTTTATAACAAAATGCAGCTCATCGCCATTTGAAAACCAATCGGCTTTCATGATGGTACAATGATACGTTTTTACATCGGTATTACTTTTTGAAAAGCATTGAAAATCTTTATACTCAAATAAAATTTTCGCTGCTTCTTTCATTTTATTTACATCTATGTCTTGCTTCATATATAGCGCATTATGATATGTAAATACATTCTTGTCGAGCGTAATTCTGTACAAATAAGTTCGGCTTAAAGCATCAAAACGAGCATGGGTGCTGGCTTTCACTTTAAAAATTCTGTGAATGGCAATATCTTTGGGTAAAAAGGAATTCAATTTATGAGTAAGCTGAGCTTCATCAAAACCAACTATGGTATCAAAATGAGCAAACATTTGTTGAGCATGAACTCCAGTATCGGTTCTTCCTGCGCCTACTATAGCAATTGTCTCTTTTAACAATGTAGACAGTGCTTTCTCGATGACTTCCTGTACTGAAATAGCATTGGGTTGATTTTGCCACCCATGATAACGACTACCATTATAAGAAAGTTCTATGAAATACCTCAAACTGTTTTAATACTTTTGCTACACCTGCAAAGATAAACACATTTATGTCCTGACACCTATTGGGATTAGATTTAAGGATTAATATTTTTAAGAATGACCAAAATACTCCTACTTTCAGACACCCACGGATATATTGATAACAACATTTTAAAGTATGTAAAACAAACCGATGAAGTTTGGCATGCAGGCGATATTGGAGATTTAGAAGTTATAGATGCTATAAAAGCACTAAAACCAGTAAAAGGTGTTTATGGCAATATTGATGATGCTAAAGTTAGAACAGAATTTCCAGAACATAATAGGTTTATGTGTGAAGAGGTTGATGTTTGGATGACCCATATTGGTGGATATCCGGGTGCTTATAATACCAGAGTTAGAGAAGCTATAAGAGAAAACCCACCGAGACTTTTTATTTGTGGTCATTCTCATATTTTAAAGGTTATGCCCGACAAAAAGTTGAATCTAATTCACATGAATCCTGGAGCAGTAGGAAAACATGGATTTCATAAAACCAGAACCATGCTGCGTTTTACTATTGATGGCAAAAAAATAGACAACTTGGAAGTAATTGAATTTAATAAGCGTTAATTAGCGTTAAGGATTTCAGCAAGTTACCTTGTAACGCGGAAAGCTAGACCCAAAGAATAACTCCCAAATAAAAAAGCCCAAGATCTTCACCTTGGGCTTACGCACTAATACTACTAAGATATTAGGTTTTATCGTAATCTATCTACAGATTTTACAAGGTCTTCATCCTTTTTAATGGCTTTATTGGCTAATGCCAAAAACACGATAGAAATAATAGGAATGAACAACCCAACACCTTTCTCAGAACCATAAAATTCTCCAGATGAAATTAGAGATTGATATACAAAAAATCCTAGTAAAATAAAGTTTAATATGATGTTAAGACGTCCCAACATAAATTGAGACTTCCTATTTTTGTATCTAAATATTGCTACCACAGAGAAAAATGCCGAGGTTAAAAATGCAGCAAATACATAGTTGACATCTTTAGCCCATACCTGTGTTCCGTCATCTAAGCCCCATAAATAGAAGGCATAAATTAACCCTCCAGAAGCTCCGGCAGCAAGCATAAGATATATGGTTTGTATTCTCTGTAACATATAATTTTTAAAACTGGTGAGCAAAAATAATAGTTTATTGTAGAAATAAGTACTAAAAATTAAAATAAAGTTGTATAATTGCAGTGATAATTCACAACAATCGCTATTACAGGCGGTTAATTCTCCAGATTAAAACCAATTTTTTCTCAGAATTACTCAAAATTTTTATTCAAAAAATTATATTCAATATAAACATCAATGTTTGAAATTTCGCAATTAAAAGAAAAGAAACTCTCTGATTTACAAGAGATTGCAAAAGAATTAAGTATTCCTAAGTACCGTTCTTTAAAAAAATTAGACCTAGTTTATCAAATACTAGATCATCAGGCAGCTAACCCTAAATCTGTTGCTGAAACAAAGTCTAACCAGACAGAAACAAAACCAAAAAGACAAAGACAACGCATTCAGAAACCTGCCCAAAATAACGAAGAGAAACCTTCTGTTACCTCAGAGGTTCCAAAAGCTAAAGCTATTGAGCCCAAAAAAGAAGAGCAACAGCAAGAAAAACCTAAACAAAAGCAACATCAGCATAAAAATCAACAAAAGCATCAACATAAAAATCAAAAAAATACTGTTGATAATGGTAACAAAGATAGTAGAAACCGTTACCGAGAACCAGATTATGAGTTTGATGCCATTATAGAGAGTGAAGGTGTTCTAGACATTATGCAGGATGGGTACGGATTTTTACGATCTTCCGATTATAACTACCTATCTTCTCCCGATGACATTTATGTATCACAATCTCAAATTCGATTATTTGGATTAAAAAAAGGTGACACTGTTTTAGGTAATGTAAGACCTCCCAAGGAAGGTGAAAAATATTTTCCTTTAATTAAGGTTAATAAAATTAATGGTCAAAAACCGGAGGTAGTAAGAGACCGTGTGTCTTTTGAACATTTAACACCTTTATTTCCAAAGGAAAAATTCAATATTGCAGAGAAACAGAGTACCATATCAACAAGAATTATGGACTTGTTTGCTCCCATTGGTAAGGGGCAACGTGGTATGATTGTTTCTCAACCAAAAACGGGTAAAACCATGTTACTTAAGGATGTTGCCAATGCTATTGCTGCTAACCATCCTGAAGTTTATTTAATGATTTTACTTATTGATGAGCGTCCTGAAGAGGTAACCGATATGCAACGTAGCGTTAGAGGTGAGGTAATTTCATCAACCTTCGACAAAGAAGCCCATGAGCACGTTAAAATTGCCGACATTGTTCTTGAAAAAGCAAAACGCCTAGTAGAATGTGGTCATGACGTCGTGATTCTTTTAGATTCTATCACGCGTTTGGCAAGAGCTTACAATACAGTACAACCAGCTTCTGGTAAAATATTAAGTGGTGGAGTTGATGCTAATGCATTACATAAGCCAAAGCGCTTCTTTGGTGCTGCCAGAAATATAGAAAATGGTGGTTCTTTAACTATTATAGCAACTGCACTTACAGAAACTGGGTCTAAAATGGATGAGGTAATATTTGAAGAATTTAAAGGAACTGGTAATATGGAACTTCAGTTAGATAGAAAAATATCTAACCGAAGAATTTTCCCTGCTATCGATCTTACATCATCAAGTACGCGTAGAGATGACTTATTACTTGATGAAAATACTATTCAACGTATGTGGGTACTACGTAAATACCTTGCGGATATGAATCCTGTTGAAGCTATGGAATTCACCAATGAACGCTTCAAACAAACTAGAAATAATGAAGAATTTTTAATATCCATGAATGGATAACCTCTACTAACTTAACTAAACAACTGGAGAGCCCTAACAGAAATGTCAGGGCTTTCTTATATGTCTAAAACCTAACTGTTATTGTATTTTTAAAATATTATTTGAATATATTAAATAAATTGTAACCCTTGTGAGCCACTAGCTTAAAGATTCTAAAATTATTCCTAATCTAACCAAATTCTAAAATCTTTGACACGCTCACGAGCAACAATTAAATCTTGTTCGCTGTAAGAACTTAATTTTATTTGTAACCGCGAGTTAGTATAGCTTACCATGTCTTTAATGGCATTAATATTTATATAAAACTTACGGTTTATACGAAAAAAGGTTTGAGGTTCTAATTCATCTTCAAGTTGTTCTAAAGTTGTATCAAGCAAATAATTCCTACCGTCTGAAGTGTGTAAATAGGTTCCTTTATTTTCAGAGTAAAAGCACTCTATTTCATCAACATTTATAAGCTTTAAATGCTGCCCAACTTTTACAGAAAAGCGTTTTTTATAATCTCTATCAATAGGATTTATCAACAACTTTTTTATATCTGAAAAATCTAATGTAACCGTCTGGTTTTGCGGTAAATGTTCTTTGTATTTTTCAACGGCCGTTTTTAATTCTTCAGAATCAATTGGTTTTAATAAATAATCTATACTATTAAGTTTAAAAGCTTGTAGCGCATAGACATCATAGGCTGTAGTGAAAATTATTGCCGACTTAATTTTAATGGCTTCAAAAATTTCTAACGATAAACCATCGCTTAATTGTATATCTAAAAAAATTAAATCGGGGTGTTGATTTTCCTGAAACCATTGTACAGATTCTTCAACCGAATGCAACATAGTTTCGGCTTCAATATTAAAACTAGCCAACATACGTTGTAAACGTCTCGCCGATGGTTTTTCGTCTTCTATGATAATTACTCGCATAGTTTTCTAGTAGTTTTTGACAATCTTTTTTTTATTGAAATTCACTTGAGTTTTCCTGTTCTTTTTCCATGAATTCGTTTATTTTCCGTTCTTCCCAGGATTTGCTGAAAAACAAATTTTTACCAAAAACCCCTAAGGCATGAAACCCAAGGCCTATACCCCAAAAAAGTGGTGTTGCCAACGTACCGAAATGCCAGATATTCCAATTACTTCCCCTACCAATCATTATTACAATAAAGATGTTTACTGCTAAATACCAGAAGGCATGCCAGTAGAATCCTTTAAGTTCTTTAAGCCGTTTTTGAGCTCTTAAATAGGCATCTTCTCTTCTAAAATGTTCTTGATTGTAATTTTGTTCTAGACGTCTCATAATCTTAATATTTAGTTCCAATGACTTTGCTTTTCTTCTTGCATAAACTGTTCTATTTTGCGTTTTTCCCAGCCTGCTCCAAATGCTTTATTACTGTAGAATACCCTAAATGCCTGTGTTACCAATCCTAATCCCCATCCAAACATTGGAAACCAAAACCATTGAAAATTCCATGAGGTTTTATAGTTTACAAAGGCTAAAAAGGGAATTACAAAAACGTATGAAATTAGGCTATAATAAAAACCTTTTAATTCTTCAACGTGATTTCTAGCTCGTAAATATCTGTCGTTTATATTATTTGATGTTTGTTGTCTCATTACTGATATTTGTTTTGTAAGCATTGGAAGGGCTACCAAAAACTTATTTGTTTCTTTAGTGATGTCTACTGTTCTTGTTGTTAATAAATTATATCGTTGCATAATATTATTTAATCCAACGCCACTACTTCTCCTTACTATTTGCTTTGGTTGCAAATTATTTTCAACTACTAGAAAACCATCATCTTCATAAATTCTAATATGCAATGGTTTGTTAGTGGTTACCATATTATGTTTTACGGCATTCTCTAAAAGCAGTTGTAACGATAAGGGCACTACTTTACTTTCTGGGTTTTGTGCTTTTTCTGGTATAGTAAATACAATACTGTCTTCAAACCTCATTTTAAGTAAAGACATATATGTTTTTGCAAAACTCAACTCTTCATCTACAGATACCAATTCCTTATTTTTTTGCTCTAAAACATACCTGTATACTTTAGAAAGCGAGGTTGTAAAGTCCTGTGCTTTATCTGGGTGTTCTTCTATTAAGCTAGTTAGCACATTTAGGCTATTAAAGAGAAAATGCGGATCTAACTGGTTTTTAAGCGCATCAAATTTAGCACTGGCAGTTCCTGCGATTACTTTTTGCTCTTTAATTCTGTTTTGTTGGTGTCTGTTATAAAAATAAATAACATGAAAAACAGTGACTATAACCAGAGTTATCCATAAGCCAAATTGATAGTTTTTAAATGATTGGTTTGAGATAAACTCCAAGAAAGACATCCCTTTTAAGGTTAGGGAAACTAACATATTTAATACAAACAAACATATTATTGTAATGATTGTAGTTCCTAAAATCCCTAAAACAATACGCTTGATAGTATCTTTTCTTTTCCATGAGCGTTTTTCCATATAATCGAAAAAGAACTCATTAGAAAAGCCTATAACAAAAGAGTACAATTGATACAAAATAAAACTTACTACAAGTTGCTCTGTATTCTTATACTGAAAACCATTAGATAACGAGCTTCCAATAACAAACACAATAACACCTATTACAAATGCTAAAAAAATATTCTTTTTAAGACTCCTCTTCATTATATGTCTTTATTAAGTTTTATTTGCCGCATGATTGTAATAGAATTTCAACCCGCTCTTTTCCCCAATGAGGGTGAAACGGTGATTCTGGTTTAAAATTAGCAAAAAGTTCTAAGGCTTTTTCTAAATCTTTACAAAATGGTGTTGTATCCTGTCCAAAAAATTTGGCACTGCCCATATTCCATTCTGCTTCACAATATATTACTCTCGGATTATTGGGTGCTATAGCCTTGGCTTTAGCATAAAGTTCAACTACTTGAGGAGACATCGTCATTCCATAAGTGGCACCATCGTGGGCTACCCAAGCGGTATATAACAGCGCTTGTAGTACCATAATTTCGGGATTGTTTTTAGAAATTGCTTTAGCGTCATTAATAAAATCTTGACCTTTTTTTAATTTGGCTGTTAATTTTTCTATATCTCGCTCTCCAAAGCTATTTACAATATTTACTTGAGCTGCATAATAAGCTGGCAACCAATTATCTGATTCTGCGTTGGCAATGCGTTCAAATAAATTAGAGGTTTCAATAATATTACCTGTTTCCCAAATTTCAAAGGCCTTTTGCATACCTTTTTCATAATTTGTTTGAGATTGTACAAATCCAGAAACTACTAGTGTTGCAATGATGATTAAATGTTTCATGAGTTAAATTTTTAGATTAATTACTGTTCGTTTTTTTAATTTTCTAACAACTAATTAGAATGGTTTTAATTTGATTATGAAACAAATATTAACCTAAAGCCTAGTCTTTTTAAAAAGTGAATGACCGAACCGTTATTTTTTGATGATGAATTGTATTGAATAAAAAAACCAAGAGATTACAAATAACCTCTTGGTTTCCCCACATTGATATAAAGAACTTTTTACAAACCTAACCTTCTAAATACTTGAAGAAAATAGGCACTGCATAAGATACTTTAACAGGTCTACCACGTTGTTTGCCAGGTTTCATTTTTGGCAACAAACTAATAATACGTTCTGCTTCTTTTTCCAAAATCTTATCTGGTCCTCTTGAACGAATTCCATTAACAACACCATTAGTGTCTACTACAAATAATACAGATACTCTACCTTGAATACCCAAATCTAGAGCAGCTTCTGGATACGTAAAATGCTTAATTACATGTTCTTGAATTTTTGTTTGGAAACAAGCTTTGGTTTTCTCTTTAGATAAACCTTCACATCCTGGAAAAACAGGTACATCTTCTATAACAGCAAAAGCTACTTCAACATCTTCTTCAACCTCAACAACTTCTACATCTTCTACATGAACAACTTCGGCAATGGCATCACTTTGGTCTGTTTCAGTACTTTCTATTATAGTTTCTTCCACATCCTCTACATCATCAACAATCTGTAAATTTTCCTGAATAACGGCTGGTGGCGGTGGCGGTGGTGGAGGTGTATTAATTTGATCCACTAAGGGAATTTCCTCTTCAAGTTCGCTTTGAATGTCTAACACATCAATTGACACTAACTCTTTTTCGTAGCTTTTAAACTCTAACATTTGCCACGAAAGAAGTAACATCAAGTTAAGACCAATAGCAAAATACAAGCTGCTATTGCGCCCTATTTCTAGGTTTGGATTCTTTTTTGGTTTCATGACTCTAGTATTTAATATTCTAAAGTTAGAATTTAAACACTAGAAAAACTATGACAAAAATCATGTAATTTACTGGTTTACAAACCACTGCACAAACAAAAAACAATAAATAATTGAGGTAATTTATACTACCTATTAAACCTACCTGATATATTACCTTCTAAAATATCCGTAACCTCTTTAACGGTTGCCAAATTAATATCCCCCTCATAGGTATGCTTTAAAGCACAGGCAGCACTTCCAAATTCCATAGCTTTATAATCATCATAATTTTTTAAACCGTAAATCAAACCGGCAGCAAAAGCATCTCCAGTACCTATTCTATCTACTACATGCGTTATATCTAAATCTGCAGTTTCTCTAAATTCTTTCCCGTTCCACATTCTAGCCCTTATTTTATGCCAAGAAGAATTTACTGAGGTTCTAATCTTATCAAATACTTTTTCAATAGAAGGAAAGGTTTCCATGAGCTCTTTTGAGGCAATCAAAAAATCCTCATTGCTATAGGAGTAATTGGTTCCTAAAACCTCATTAATTTCGTTGATACCTCCAATAAAAACAGTTGAAAGATTCAATAACTCAATGAGTGCTTCCTTGGGGTCTTTTCCATAATTCCATAGGTTTTGTCTGTAAGTAGGATCGGCAGAAACGGTCATACCTTTTGCTCTTGCCAGTGTTAATCCATTCTTTAAAATATCAAAAGCATTTTGCGATAACGCTGGTGTTATCCCTGTCCAATGTAACCAATCAGCATCAATAAGAGCTTCATTCCAATCCACCTTGTGCGGTTGTATTTCAGAAAATGCTGAATGCGACCTATTATATGAAATATTACTGGGACGCATCACAGCGCCCACTTCAAAAAAGTAAACTCCTAATGGACGTGTTGACCTGCCTATCGAAGAAGTATCAACATTAAACTTGTTTATGTAAGATATAGCAGCATCTCCAATAAAATCACTAGAAACAGCACTTATATGTTTTACGTTACCTCCAAAATTAGCTATAGAAATCCCTACGTTTAACTCAGTACCTCCAAAAAAGAACTCCACTACATTCGATTGAATAAACTTTTTCTTGCCTCTTGGTGAAATACGCATTAACACCTCTCCAAATGTTACAACTTGTCCCATGGTAAATTATAAACTTTAAATTTTATGGAAGATAATTAATTTATTGAATTTAAAGCTATAAATTATATAACTGGTTACTTTCTTATCCTCGCTAATATTCCAAAAAGAAACCAATGAAAAAAACTGGTCTGTAGCTACTTTTAAAACACTTTTTTTAAATTACACATTAGGACCAATGGTATTTATATGATGATAACTATTTGTAAATTTATGGCCTAAAACATTATTTACTAAATTAAAATTATTAAAAAAAGTGACTAATAATTTGTAGAAAAATTGAGATCAATATTTTTTTATATATTAGCTAATAACACTTAAAAATATAGCTAAATCTATATTATAGATTTTATTTATAGTTTTTATTTAAAATATTGATTTTCAGATATAATAATTTAACATATTAAACTTTTAATTTAATATAATAAATATTTTCAAAAAGCATATATTTCATTATAGAAAACTCCACTTCTTCCCATACTTTATTCAGAAAAAATGATATTATTTCTAACTATCATGTAACGTTTTAAATCAATATGCTACTTACCTATTAACTAAACCATCATTATTGAAAAACGAATTAGAACAAAGTTTTGTAGAACTGCTTGAAAAGCATCAGAATATTATACATAAGGTTTGTCGCCTATACACTAATAATTATCATGCGCACAATGATTTGTTTCAAGAAATCACCATTCAGCTTTGGAAAGCTTATCCTAAGTTTCGTGGCGATTCTAAATTTAGTACCTGGATGTATAGAGTTGGGTTAAATACAGCTATTACTTTATACCGAAAGTCTAAAAGAACCATCTCTACTCAAGATTTTGAAGGCGTAGCTTTTAAAATGACATCTGAAGTCTATGATGATACCGAAGAACAACAGTTAAAAATACTTTATAAGGCAGTGCACCAATTAAATGATATTGAAAAAGCACTTGTTTTCCTGTATTTAGAAGATAAGGATTATAGAGAAATAAGTGAAACAATGGGAATTAGCGAAGTGAATGCCCGCGTGAAAATGAACCGAATTAAGAACAAGCTAAGAACCATTTTAAATCCGTAAGCTATGGATGGATTAGATTTATTAAAGAAAAATTGGAATAAAGAGCAAGAAAGCGATAAGTTATCGGCAAAAGATATCTTACCCATGCTACATAAAAAATCGTCATCAATTGTAAAATTGTTATTTTATATAAGTGTGGGAGAATTGTTTTTCTGGATTATAGTAAATTCTATACCCTACTTTACATCCGATAGTTACAAAGAAAGACTAGACCAGATTTACTCTGATAACGCTATGATTATATTAAGTGTATTTAGCTATGCCGTTATAATACTTTTTATCTATTTGCTTTACAAATCATACAAGTCTATATCGGTTACCGATAATGCGCGTCGCTTAATGAAGAGCATTATAAACACGAGAAAAATTATTAAATATTATGTGCTTTACAACCTGATTATGGCAGGTATTTCAATGATTATAGCACTTTATTATTCTTTTCACAACGACCCTGATGCTGTTAAACTACTTGAAGAAATAGACGGAAAAGGTATGATGATTTTAATTGTTGCTAGTACATTTTTTACAGCTATTTTAATTGTTATAATATGGTTGTTCTACAAGCTTATCTATGGATTATTGTTGAAACGACTTAACCGAAATTACAAGGAACTAAAAAAATTGGAGATTTAGTATTTGGGCATTCCCCCGCTGGGTCGCAGAGGCTCTCAAAGCGAGGTCGGGCATTCGCTACTCGCTCCCTCCTCCGTCAGGGAGCTCAAACAGACCGCTCAATCCCTAACGCAAAAACCCGTCAACTTCGATAACATCACCAACCTGTATGTTATCGATTAAGATATTACCCACTCTTACACGTACCAATCTCAAGGTTGGAAACCCAACCGCTGACGTCATTTTTCGTACCTGACGAAACTTACCTTCTTTCAATGTTATCGAAATCCAACTTGTTGGTCCGTGGCGGTCATCACGTATCTTTTTTGAACGGATTGGTAACTCTGGAATGTCATTTAACTTAACAACCTCACAAGGCTTAGTTAAATACTTCTTTCCGCTAAAACCTATTTCAACACCCAATTTTAAGATATCAATAGCATCATTGGTAATATCTCCATCAACTTGAGCATAATATTCCTTTTCTACTTTTTTACTATTTATAAAATCGCTCATCTTACCATCGGTAGTTAACAATAACAAACCTTCTGATTTTTCATCTAACCTACCAATAGCCATAGTGCCATCTGGAAAATTGAACAACTCACCCAGAAATTTCTTTTTCTGTTGTTTAGAATCTTCACTTTTAAACTGACTTAAATATCCGTAAGGTTTGTAGATTACAAAATGTCTGTGTTCACTAGAAACTTTCATTTAAAATACTATAAACAAGTTCTTTGGTAACTAGTTGCACATTAATTTTTTCTCTAACAACTTCAAATAGTACTTTAAAATCGCAACCTGTTTTATAGGCACTACATCCATAAGCTGTACTTCCTTTAATTATATTACCTTTTTTACATTTTGGACATAATAAGGTCTCAGACTTAGACTTTTTCACTGTCCTTTTGGGTTCTAATTTTAATTGAAAGTTTTCATCAAGTCTTAACAATCCTTCAATAGTTCCAGAATTAGCTTTAAAACCTTTGAGATTTACTGTGGAGCCTTTTTTAAGTAAACGCACAAACTGTTTTTCGGACACTTTCTTGCCATAAATGTTAAAAGGCAACTTAAAATCACATCCCGCTTTATAGGCACTACAACCGTAAGCAGATTTTCCTTTTATTAAATTACCTTGTTCGCACTTTGGGCACGTTTCAGCTAAAATTCCAGCTTCTTTAATTGTCTTATCTTTGACTTTACTTGCCTTAACCTGAGTTACATGTGAGATATTAGCACGTTTAGTCTCACTTCTCACTTCATACACCAAAGCATCAACCATGCGTTTCATGTTTTTTATAAAAGCCCCAGCACTAAACTCACCCTTCTCAATATCCTTCAATTGCTTTTCCCATCGCCCCGTTAGTTCAGCCGATTTTAATAAATCATTCTGAATCGTATCTATTAATTGAATACCTGTTTCTGTTGGTAAAACTTGTTTTTTATTTCGTTTTATATATTTTCTTTTAAAAAGCGTTTCTATGATATTAGCACGTGTTGAAGGACGCCCAATACCATTTTCTTTCATTAAATCTCGCATTTCATCATCATCAACCTGTTTACCAGCAGTTTCCATAGCTCGTAAAAGAGAAGCTTCTGTAAACTGATTTGGCGGCTTTGTTTCCTTTTCTAAAAAGGATGGCTCATGAGGTCCTTTCTCACCTTTGATGAAATTAGGCAATACATTAGACTCTTTTTCTTTAGAATTTAGAATCTCAAACACTACACGCCAACCTTTATCCAAAATTTCCTTACCTGTGGTTTTAAAGAATACATTGGAAGCTTTACCCACAACGTTTGTATTAGACACCAAACAATCTTGATAAAATACTGCAATAAAACGCCTTACAATAATATCATACACCTGTTGTTGTGCTGGTTGCAAACGATTTTGTATCCCTGTTGGGATGATAGCATGATGATCGGTTACTTTTTTATCATTAAAAACCTTAGTTGATTTTTTAATCTTTTTACGCAATAGCGGTTGTACTAAATTAGAATAATTGGTTAGCTTTTTTAAAATACCTTCCACCTTCGGGTAAATATCACTTGGTAAAAAGGTTGTATCTACTCTAGGATACGTAACCACCTTCTGTTCATATAGATTTTGTACAATTTTAAGGGTTTCTTCAGCCGAAAATCCAAACTTCGTATTACAATATACCTGCAACCCTGTTAAATCAAATAATTTTGGAGCGTATTCTTTCCCTTTCTTTTTGGTAATTGAAACAATTTCAAATTCACTTTCTTTAACCTTATCAGCTAAAATTTGTCCGTCTTCCTTTTTGAAAAAACGCCCCTCTTCATAGCTAAAAAGCGCATCTCTGTATTTAGTTTGTAATTCCCAATATGGCGTTGGTGTGAAATTTTGAATTTCCCTGTATCTATTGACCACCATGGCTAATGTTGGAGTTTGCACCCTTCCAACAGATAATACTTGTTTATAACCCCCATGTTTTAAGGTGTACAACCTAGTAGCGTTAATGCCTAACAACCAATCACCAATAGCCCTTGAAAAGCCAGCATAAAACAAGTTATCGTAGTCCGATGCTGGCTTTAGGTTTTCAAAACCTTCTTTAATCGCCTCGGTTGTTAAAGACGAAATCCATAAACGTTTCACATTGCCTTTATAATTTGCCTTATTCATCACCCAACGCTGTATAAGTTCTCCTTCTTGTCCAGCATCTCCACAGTTTATAACCTCATCGGCTTTTTCAAACAAACTTTTTACAATTTTAAACTGTTTTTTAATACCAGAATTAGAGACCACTTTAACCTCAAATTTTTCAGGAAGCATGGGTAGGTTATTCAAATCCCAACTTTTCCAATAAGGTTTATAGTCTACTGGTTCTTTTAAAGTACATAAATGTCCAAAGGTGTATGTTACCGCATAACCATTACCTTCAAAATAGCCATCATGTTTAGTATTAGCACCTAAAATGGCAGCAATTTCCCTGGCAACACTTGGTTTTTCTGCGATACAGACTTTCACTTAATCTTAAATTTACAACGACGCAAAATATAAAAATTGAACCCTTTTTTAAAGTGGAGTTATCAGGAGTTATTAACTTTAGATTTCTTAAGGATTATAGACCTGTCCTCTATGAGGCTTTAAAACATCTCGAACCGAAGGCATTTCACTTTCTTTAACCACCATGAATGCCATAGTATGACTATCATTTACAACATCAACCCCTGTTACATTTAGGGATAATTTTTCTTTAACTATGTAATCCTTCAAGTGTTTTACATGATGCTCTGCTATCTTTTCAGAATCCGGTCCTCTAAAATCCCAAATTAGTTTTAGTTGCCTCATAAAAAACTACAATTAATTTTTTGTAGTGTTTACCACTCCCTTAGTTTGTTCAGTTCTTCTTGTTCTTTTATTTGCTGTGGTGTGAGTACTTTTAGGAACGATGGGTGTTGCTCTATGGCAAACTCAATTTTCTTTACAATCTCATCGGTAGTTTCACCATCATAATCAATTTCTAATGGCTGCTTAATTTCCATAGATTGCAGTATATTTTTCTTTTTAATTCTAATACCCTTTTTATCAAAAGACCTCCTAAAACCATCAATTACAATAGGCACTACAATAGGTTTGTAACGCTTAATGATATGCGCTGTTCCTTTTCTAATGGGCTTAAACGGTGTGGTAGTCCCTTGCGGAAAGGTAATGACCCAACCATCATCAAGAGCCTTTCCTATATTAGAAATATCACTCATACGTACCTGACGATTAACATCTTTACCTTCTGCTCTCCAAGTACGCTCAATACTCACCGAACCCGCATAAGCTAGCAACTTAGGCAAAAATCCGGCTTTCATAGTTTCTTTAGCTGCTACGTAGTAGATATTTAGTTTAGGATTCCAAAGGTATCCTACATTTTTGATAGAGTCTACGCGCCCACTTAAACTAGCATTGAACACATGGAACATAGCCACTACATCAGCAAAATACGTTTGATGGTTTGAAATAAAAAGGACATTTCTTTCGGGTAATTCTTTAATGATTTCGGAACCTTCAATTTGAAGTTCATTAAACCCTCTAAAACGCCTATGCGTCATAGCTCCCATAATTCTGATGAGCCATTTTTTTAAAAAGAGTATATGTCCGAAAGGATTTCTTTTAAACAATCCCATGCCTTCACATTAAGGTTTGGTTAGTATTGCAAAAGTAATAGAAACCTACATAACTACAAGAGTTGTTTTAAAATGTCTTTAATTTCACTAAGCATCATGGCTGTTGCTCCCCATACTACATAATTGTTTAATTTAAATGCAGGCACCTCTACCTCAACATTATACGATGTTTTCACCTTTTTTGAAGTGATGACATTCTCATCTAAAAAATGAGTAAGTTCTACCTGAATAATAGTTTCCACTTCGCTTTCTTCTTTTATAAATTTTGGTGTTTCTTTAGTAACAGCCATAAAAGGTTGCACATTAAAATTACTAGGTGGTATATAAACTTGGGTTAATTTTTTTACAATTTCAATATGATTTTTGGACACACCAATTTCTTCGTTTGTTTCTCTTATGGCAGCATCCAGTAATGAATTATCGTGATCTTCTAGCTTACCTCCAGGAAATCCCACTTGGGCAGAATGAACACCGTTATAGGTTTTTCTCAAAATAAGGGCTAATTTAGTTAGGTTTTCTTCGCTCGGATAAAACAAGGCCAACACACCTGCGCTTTTGGCATTTTTCATAGCTTCTTTTTGACGCTTGACCAGTTCTAAACGGTATGGAGGAACCATTTTAAACTGAGATGCTTCGGCGGGAAGAGGTATATTTTCTATTTTTGAAATTGATTTTAAAAATTCATCGAAAATCATAAAGTATGCGCTATACGTTGTTATTATTTCTTTTCGCTCTTTTTTTGAATTGTGAAGATAAACAAACTAAAAGGAAAAACACACTAGAGACCCCTCAAACAAAAACAGAGAAAAAACAAACTCAAAAAGATACTGATACCATAGGCAAAAGACCTTTTCCAAAGTTAAATTCGCGCAGTGCCATGGACTTCTTTTTAAAGTATAATGAGGAACACAAAGAAAATAAAGTACGCATATTTACAGATTTTGGAAATATTGACATTCTACTTTTTAATGAAACAAGATTCCATCGTTCTAACTTTATTTTCTTAACAAAACAGAAATATTACGATGGCACTCAATTTTACCGCGTTGTTCCTAATTTTATCATACAAGGTGGTAATGGTGATGATAAGATAACACCAAAAAAACGAGCCTATATTGGAAAATATTTGCTGCCTGCAGATACAAAAAGAGGTTTTAAACATGATCGAGGTGTTGTTTCCATGCCAAGTAGCGAAATTGACAACCCACATAAATTGGCATCTCCTTATGAGTTTTTTATTGTGCAACAAAAAGGTGGTGCCTATCATTTAGATGGCGATTACACTATTTTTGGTAAAGTAATTAACGGAATGGATGTTGTTGACAAAATTGCCGATGTAGATACTGATGATGGTGAATGGCCCATGCAAAATGTGTATATAAGAAAAGTAGAGATTATTGAATAGATATTAATTGATAAAACTACAATTTGTATTGCAAACCCTAACTTTTACCCAAACTACATATTCTGGGTGTAATAATTGTAATCTTTTAAAATTACATCAATAAATTCTATATCGGTTTTTTGTTTAATTTCCTTGATACCAACTACTTCAACTATTTTTTTTCTAAGTTTTATAAGGGTTTGATAATCTTTTGCCAGTTTTGCGGTGGTAAAGGTATCTTTAATAATACGTGCATCGTTATCCGATAGCTTAATAACATTAGGATACGTTGGCACATAATCGGCCTTTAAATTTTCCAAAATTGTATGTTTAATAGACACACTATCTCTTAAATTAATAACACCTGTCCCTGCTGCCATATCTCCAATTCTTTGTGACTTTTTACTAAATATAATCACAAAGAAGCCTAGAAAAAATAAATAAATATCAACTATCCTAAAAAACCACCGTACTACATAGTCTGAAAGTGATGCTTGAAATCCATCAATTTTAACGACCTTAATTTTTAAAGCTTTTTTACCAATGGTTTGTCCGTTTAATAATGATTCCAAAGTCACTGTATAAAACATCACTGGAAAGCTCAAAACCGTATTTATGGCTATTTGTGACCATTCGTCCATATTGTCGTAAGCCCCTACCGTCCAACTCAAAATCAGCATATAACCAATCTTAATTGCCCAATCAATAATGAAAGCCAAAATTCGTTCCCCTATTCCAGCCGTAATGAAATTTATTTTGACATTTTGAGTCGTGTTAATTTGTAACTCTGACATTTTATATTTTAATTTATCTCGTATATGAGAGAAGTTGCATTTATAAAGCAAAATAAAGAAAAATGGTTGAGTTTTGAGAAAGCTGTTTTCAATAATGACTTTAAAGATGCAGACGAACTTGCTTCAGAATACATTCAACTTATAAACGATTTGGCTTACGCTCAAACCTATTACCCTAAAAGCAAGGTTATTACCTATCTTAACCAGCTTGCTGCCAAGGCATTTCAAAAAATTTATAAAACTAAGAGGCATGACACCAAAAGAATTATAGGGTTTTGGAAAACAGAAGTCCCGTTAATTTGCTATCAGTATAGAAAATTTATTTATACAGCATTTATAATTTTTTTCGCATTCACTGCCATAGGTGTTGTTTCAGCTGCAAATAATGCTGAGTTTTTACGTTCGGTTGTGGGTGACCAGTACGTAGATAACGCCATTAGAAATATTGAAGCCGGAGATCCTGTTGCTGTCTATAAAAGTGGTAGTAACTGGGGTAGTTTTATTGGTATTACCATCAATAATTTAAAAGTAGGCATTATTGCCTTTGTTTTGGGTGTTTTTCTTGGAATTGGCACACTTTGGGTGCTACTAAAAAATTGTATTATGCTAGGTTCTTTTCAATATTTCTTTTATGAAAAAGAAGTGTTTTGGGAAAGTGTAAGAGGTATTTGGATTCATGGTTCTATGGAGATTTTCGCTATTGTCATTGAGGCAGCGGCTGGTTTAGTACTTGGTGCCAGTATTTTATTTCCAGGCACACACTCTAGATACACTTCTTTTAAAATTGGTGCCAAAACTGGTGTAAAAATTTTAATTAGCACATTTCCGTTTACCTTTTCGGCGGGATTCCTTGAGGGCTTCATTACCCGCTACTCTAATATCATGCCCAACTGGTTATCGGTTGGCATCATAGTATCCACCTTGGGTTTAATTAGTTTTTATTACTTGATTTATCCCTACAAAATTCAGAAAAAAATCACCCAAGTTCCTTCATTAAGACCTATCTATTCTTGAATTTTAAAAAAGCACATATTGTTTTCTACTTAATATTATTTTTTTGCTTTTTTAGCAACTCTTTTGGTTTAGAGCCGTTTCAAACACCACAGACTTTTAGACATTTTGATGTCAATTTTAAAGACAAATACAGGTCAGAACGTTACAATTATGAAGGCGTAAAGGTAATTAGGCAAACTCCTGGTGGCTCCGGCAATTATGAAGAATACGAAAATAAAGACACCAAAATAAAAGAAGAAAGTGATGAAGATTATTGGAGTGTTAATTTAGATGGTTTTGAATGGATATTCTACATCATACTTTGTCTTGCGGTTATATATTTAGTTTACACCCTATTAAATGAAGGTGGTACTGGATTGTTTTCTTCTGGCAGAAACCGAAGCATAAACACCTTTGAAGACATTACTGCTGAAAATATTGAAGATGCAGACATTCATACTTTAATAAAGCGTGCTGAAAAAGATAATAATTACAGACTAGCAATTAGATACTATTACCTTTTAGTATTAAAAACACTGAGTATAAAAAACCATATTAAGTATGAAGACGATAAAACCAATACTGAATATTTAAGCGAAATTAAAAACAAGCCATTTGAAAATATATTTGCTTACACCTCTTATTTATACAACTATATTTGGTATGGAGAATTTGCTTTAAATCCAAATCAGTATAACAAAGCAAAAACCAATTTTCTAATGCTATTAGAACAAGTAAAATAATGAGAAGAGAATTTCCAATCATATTAGTTGTTGTTATACTAATTATTTTTGGTGCTTTTGCATTAGGTATAAAGAGAACTAAAACTATAGATTGGGAAGAATCTTTTAATGAAAATAGCACAAAACCATATGGCTTAAGTGTTTTTTACAAAGAGCTTCCGTATTTATTTAAAGAACATGAAATAAGAACGGTATACCATCAGCCTCAAAGCTATTTAGCAGCTAATTCAGAGGATGGTTGGGGTGATCATGTAGCTAAAGGTAATTATATTAAAATTGGAAACTCTGATTATTTAACGCCCTTATCGGTTGATGAACTTTTGAATTTTGTAAGTAACGGGAATACGCTTTTTATCTCAGATTATTATTTTGCTGAAGAAATTCACGATACCCTTGGCATACACATTGGTTTTGAACACAACCCCAATAAGGATAGTATTTCTAAACTTTCATTCACTAATAAATCACTTAATTTTACGGAAATAGATAAAAATGACGGAGACTATTATTTTACCGATTATGACTCTATTTACACTACTGTTTTAGGTCATGTTAAAACTGACAAAAAACGTACAAACTTTATACATACTTCATTTGGTAAAGGTTCTATTTATCTTCACTTAGAACCTAAAGTATTTACAAACTACAACCTTTTAAAAGACAACAGACATCAATATGTTGAAAGCCTTTTATCTTACCTTCCAGATAATGACGTTTACTTAGATTCTTACAGTAAATATCAATCGGGCTATGACAGTGATGTAGAACAAGAATCTAATCTTAGCTGGTTTTTAGACCAATTAGCATTTAGGTGGGCTTGGTATACAGCCTTAATTTTTGGCATATTATTTATGATTTTTAATGCCAAAAGGAGACAACGTATTATTAAAATAGTAAGACCGCTTCAAAATACAACAGTAGCTTTTGTAAAAACTATTTCTAATTTATACTTTGAAACTAAAGATTACAAAAACTTAATTGATAAAAAAATAACTTACTTCTTTGAGAAAATAAGAACCGATTATAATTTAAATACCAATGAGCTTAACGACGTGTTTATTTCAAAACTTGCTGCAAAATCTGGTAAGAAAAAGAAAGATGTAAAAACATTGATAAATTACATTAAACTCATACAATCTAAGAGAGCGTATTTTGAAGGAAACCTAGTTACACTTAATAAACATATTGAAAATTTTTATTCCTAAATAATTATGAAGGACAACGAAGAAACACACGAACAAGACGATTTAACACCAAAACCTGATATTGTTGATTCTATAGATGATGGTGCTTTAAAAGAAGATGAAGTATTAGAATTTAAAAACCGTTTAAATTTATCTGAACTGCAAAACAGTGTTCAAAAGATAAAGCAAGAAATTGGTAAGGTTATTGTTGGTCAGAAAGACATGGTAGATATGCTAATTGTCTCACTTTTAGCACAAGGACATTCTTTAATTGAAGGAGTTCCAGGTGTTGCAAAAACGGTTACTGCCAAGCTACTTTCAAAATCGTTAAATGTTGGGTTTAGTAGAATTCAATTTACACCAGATTTAATGCCAAGTGATATTTTAGGTACGTCGGTTTTTAATTTAAAGGACTCAGAGTTTGAATTTAAAAAAGGCCCCATTTTCTCAAATATGATTCTTATCGATGAGATTAACAGGGCTCCAGCAAAAACTCAAGCCGCACTTTTTGAAGTAATGGAAGAACGGCAAATTACCATTGATGGTAATAAATTTAAATTAGAGGCGCCTTTTATGGTTTTGGCAACCCAAAATCCTATTGAACAAGAAGGAACTTACAGATTACCAGAAGCACAATTAGATAGGTTTTTATTTAAAATTGATGTAGACTACCCAAATCTTGATGAAGAGGTTGAAATATTAGAACGAGAGCATGCGTTAAAAGACGAACAAAAAACCGATAAAATCACCTCATTTTTAACAGCAAAACAAATTGCTGATTATCAAGTATTAGTTAACCAAGTTATCGTTGAAAAGCACCTATTAAAATATATCGCTGAATTAATTGTGGCTACAAGAAGTAACCGATTTTTGTATTTGGGAGCTTCTCCTAGAGCATCTATCTCCATTCTAAAAGCTAGTAAAGCCTTTGCTGCCATGACGGGCAGAGATTTTGTCACCCCTGAAGATATTAAACGTGCTGCAGTACCAGTACTTCACCACAGGGTAATTGTAACTCCTGAACGTGAAATGGAAGGTGTGACTAGTAAACAAATTATTAAACAAATTATTGAAACAGTTGAAATTCCTCGCTAGTTTTAAAACAAACAATGTCACTAATCACTAATCACTAATCACGTTATTGAACTTCTTTAAACCTTTTTACATACAACCAAGATTCTTTTATGCAGGCATAGGTATTGTAACTTTATTTAGTTTTAGCTACTTTATACCGGTACTATTTAACATGGCGCAATTGTCTATTCTGGTTTTAGTTTTCTTGTTTTTAATAGACTTCCTAATTATTTTTATTGGCAATAAAAGGATAAACGCAAAACGCATAGTACCAGAAAGGTTTTCTAATGGTGATAATAACAGTATTACTGTAGAAGTTACCAACTATCATCCTTTTACCGTATTTATTGACATTATTGATGAATTACCTGAACAGTTTCAAAACAGAAATTTTAAACTCAAAAACTTTCTAAATCCTAGAAAAACTAAAACAATTACATATAACGTAAGACCAACAGAACGTGGCGAATATCACTTTGGTTATTTAAATATTTATGTATGTTCTGTCTTAAAATTGGTGGCAAAACGTTACAAATTTGATAATGGCACCATGGTTCCAACCTATCCGAGTTTCAAACAACTAAAAAAATTTGAACTACTTAACATCAACAAAAACTCTACCGATTATGGTATAAAAAAAGTACGAAGATTGGGACACACCATGGAGTTTGAACAAATAAAGGAGTATGTTCAAGGCGATGATATTAGGACTATAAACTGGAAAGCCACTGCCAAGAAAAACCAATTAATGGTTAACCAATTCCAGGACGAAAAATCGCAACCGGTATATTCTGTAATAGATAGAGGCCGCAACATGAAAATGCCATTTAATGGCTTAAGCTTATTAGACTACGCCATTAATTCCACCTTGGTAATTAGTAATATGGTATTAAAAAAGCATGATAAAGCAGGTATGCTCTCATTCTCAAAAAAAATAAATAATGTAGTAGCTGCTGAAAGACGTAGCGCTCAAATGCAACTAATATTAGAAAGCTTGTATAATGTGAAGACCGATTTTTTTGAAAGTGATTTTGGTAGGCTTTACAACAATTTAAAAAAGCATGTTACTCATAGAAGCTTAATTTTACTTTATACTAATTTTGAAACATTAGATGCCTTAAACCGGCAACTGCCCTACCTAAAGGCCATTGCTAAAAATCATCTATTAGTAGTAATCTTTTTTCAGAATACTGAACTAGATAACTTAATAAATAATAAAGCGGAGACCATTCAAGAAGTATATGATAAAGTCATTGCTGAGAAATTCGATTTTGAAAAACGTCTCATTGTAAACCAATTAAAAAAGTACGGTATTTATTCCATTTTAACCACACCAGAGAATTTAACCATTGATACCATCAATAAGTACCTTGAAATAAAAGCTAGAGGTTTACTTTAAAACAAATTCTGTTCTTTTTAAAGAATATCAAATATTCTATTGATTTTATCCTTTTCAGTTAAAAATCAAACCATAATATTTAACTATTTAAAAAATATATTTTAATTAGCATTTCTTATGATGGTTTTCATTAATAGTTTACATACTTTTATGATATATAATTTACTAAAATGACTATAACACAATTATATTACGTACTGGCAGTAGCCGAACATCAAAATTTCACAAAAGCAGCAGAAAAATGCTTTGTTACCCAACCTACTTTAAGTATGCAGATTCAAAAGTTGGAAGATCAGTTAGATGTTCAAATTTTTGATAGAAGTAAAAAACCTATTGAGTTAACTGAAGTTGGTAAAAAAATAGTAACACAAGCAAGAAATATTGTTAATGAATCTTACAGAATACAGGATATTGTAGACCAGCAAAAAGGCTTTATTGGTGGTGAGTTTAAACTTGGAATCATTCCAACCATAATGCCTACACTATTACCTATGTTCCTTAAAACCTTCATAAAAAGGCATCCCAAAGTAAAACTTAAAATAGAAGAATTAACTACTGAAGAAATAATTTCTAGAATAAAAGATGGCCATTTAGATGCTGCCATAGCTGCCACCCCTCTAGAGGATGATAGTATAAAAGAGCGCGTACTTTATTTTGAACCATTTGTTTGTTACATACCAAAGAATCATAAATTATATGGAAAACAAAAAATTGATAGTGCAGATTTGGAAATAGATGATATGCTATTACTTGAAGATGGACATTGCTTTAGAGACGGAGTTATTAATTTATGTAAAGTTTTCAAAAACCATATTGATGATAAATTTCAGTTGGAAAGTGGTAGTATTGAAACCCTTATAAAACTCTCTAATGAAGGTCTAGGCATGACACTTTTACCCTATTTACACACCTTAGATATTAGAGAAAAGGAAAAAGATAATTTGCATTATTTTAACGAACCGCCACCTGCAAGAGAGGTGAGTATTATTTACCACAAAAGTGAATTAAAAATGCAAATTATTGAAGCTTTACAAGATGTAATTTCTGGAATTATTAGAGGCGCCATTGCTTTTCAGGATGTGAAAATTATAAGTCCTGTACCAAAAAAATAAAAGACACTAAAAAAGCGACCTTTCAGTCGCTTTTTTTATGGTTTTAAATAAATTAAACATCTATCTAATTCAGGGTTTTGCAGTACAAGAGAGTGAATATAAATTTTAAGCTCTTCAATCTCATAAGGTAGTAATCTGGTTACCGCTTTTTGTACTTCTCTGCAAAACAACGTAGCATCAAAACTAACTTTATTAAGTACAGTTTTGGTGTACTCTAACATTGCTCTCGCCATAGTTATCTTAAGGTTTTGGTTTAAATTAAAAGTAGATTTGTTTTATAAACTTGTTATTAATTATTAAACACCTAAAATTAGTAAAAATTTTCATTAAAAGTATTCTTTAGTCTAAAATTTAACATTTAAAATCGATTATCTCCATCTAGTAAATCACCTAGCCCTCCTAATATACTGCCCTCGCCTTTATCTTTACCTCCACCTCGAGGCGCTGATGCTAATACTCTTCCTGCCAACCTGCTAAATGGTAATGATTGAACATAAACTGTACCTGGTCCTTGTAGTGTTGCAAAGAAAAGTCCTTCACCACCAAATATGGTATTTTTTATACCTCCAACAAACTCAATGTCATAATCAACGGTATGGTCAAAACCCACTATACAACCCGTATCAACCTTTATGGTTTCTCCAGACATCAATTCCTTTTTAGCCATGGTACCTCCAGCATGAACAAATGCCATACCATCACCTTCTAATTTTTGCATAATAAAGCCCTCACCTCCAAATAGTCCACGACCTAATTTCTTAGAGAACTCAATGCCCACACTAACACCTTTGGCTGCACATAAAAAGGCATCCTTCTGGCAAATAAACTTACCACCGAATTCTGTTAAATCTATTGGGACTATCTTCCCAGGATATGGCGATGCAAAGGATACTTTTCGTTTACCAATGATTTCATTGTAAAAGGCCGTCATAAAAAGGCTCTCACCTGTTAAGATACGTTTACCAGCTCCTAAGATCTTTCCTAAGAATCCTGTATCTTTTTGAGAACCATCACCAAAAATAGTTTCCATTTTAATACCTTCATCCATCATCATAAAACTTCCTGCCTCTGCAATTACGGCTTCTTGAGGATCTAGTTCTATTTCTACATATTGCATTTCCTCTCCGTAGATAGTATAATCAATTTCGTGTGCTGTCATTTTTTTGTTTTTTGTTTGATTCGCTTATAAGTTGATTTGATTAATGTTTTGTTACAGATTAAGATTTAACTTTCACACTCCACTCAAATTTAAAGATCGACACGGCAACACCTTCTTCATTAACACCAACAGATTCAAGCCAAACAGTCTGCCCTTCACCAGTTTCCATAGCCTTATTAAGGGTTCTATCAATAAGATCTCCTTGACTACATGTAAAATTTATTCTTCCTGTTGCTTTCTTGGTGTACTTTGCCTCATTTGAAACCACTAGCATAGAGATTCTTTTGCCAGATTCTTGAATTTTACCAATCATAATAGCGGCCGTTGAAAGTTCCGCAGCCATACCCTGAACTGCCCAAAACATAGATTTAAATGGGTTCTGATTAATCCAACGGTGTTTTACTGAAACCATACATTTTAAGTTACTTAATTCTTTTACCCTAACTCCGCACAAATAGGCAGCAGGGAGCTTAAACATACTGAAAACATTTAGTTTTCTGGGAGTTAACTTCATACTTAAAGCTTTAATACTTCACTAATTTATAAAATTTAAAGATATTTATAAATGTTAAATATATGTTAATTTTCAGTACTATGTGTAACAAAGTACCTGTTTTTAAACATATATTTGCATAAGAAACTATTATATGTTTTTAATCAATCAAAAAAAATCATGTTAAGTAATCATCAAAAAAACATTGCAACTTTTATTCACTTATCGACCTTTAGTAGGTTTATAATACCGTTTGGAAACTTTATTGGCCCCATTATTCTATGGGTAACCAATAAAGATAAATCTGAGTTTATTGACGACCATGGTAAGCAAGCTATAAACTTTCAAATTAGTATATTGTTATATGCCATTATCATAGGAACCTTAACTATACCTTTTTTTATTTTCAAAATATTTCATGGCATTGACTTTATAGATTTTAACGGGTTCCATAATTTTCATATTAACATTAGTAAACCTTCACCCCTACTATATATTGGAGGTGTGCTAGGAGCCTTTGCCATTATTGCTTTTATATTAGAATTGATATTTATAGTTATTGCAAGCTTAAAGGCCAGAGATGGAGAATATTACAGATATCCGTTAACCATAAATTTTTTAAAGTAATGATAAACTAAATCCAACTTCTCGATACATCACGCTTACGCGAGACACTCGAAGTGATCAAAAACAATTTCATCAAAATAATCAATCATCAACCTACCCTGAGCATAGTCGAAGGGGCAAAATCAATCAAAAAATGAACAGTCTTAAAATATTAAACGAATTGAAACTATGAAGATAGAGAATACAAAAGCACAAATGCGTAAAGGGGTATTGGAGTTCTGCATACTTTCTGTTTTGAAAGATGACGATGCTTACGTTGCAGAAATTTTAGACACCTTGAAAGACGCAAAGTTGCTAGTAGTTGAAGGAACCATTTACCCACTACTAACGCGACTAAAAAACGCTGGACTCTTGAATTACAGATGGGAAGAATCAACCTCTGGACCACCAAGAAAATATTACGGTTTAACAGAAACCGGTAAGTTATTTTTAAAAGAATTAAATAATACTTGGAGCGAATTACAAAACGCCGTTAACATAGTAACAAGCCAAAAAACAACAAAAAAATGAATAAAACAGTCAACATAAATTTAGCAGGTATCTTTTTCCACATTGATGAGGATGCATACTTAAAATTACAACGCTATCTTGAGGCTATAAAACGTTCATTTACAGACTCTCAAGGACGTTCTGAAATTATCGCTGATATTGAAGCTCGAATAGCTGAACTTTTTAGCGAGCGTGTACAAAACCACAAAGAAGTTATACGTATTAAAGAGGTTGATGAGGTTATTGCCATTATGGGACAACCTGAAGATTACCTAGTAGACGACGAGATATTTGAAGATGAGCCTCAAGCTTCATATCAAAGAAGAACCAACGCACCCTCTAAAAAACTGTTTAGAGACACAGACAACTCTTATGTGGGTGGTGTCTCCTCTGGTTTAGGTCATTACTTTGGAATTGATGCTATTTGGGTACGCCTTGCTTGGATCATTCTATTTACTGCGGCAGGTACTGGCATATTACTCTATATTCTTTTATGGATATTAGTTCCAGAAGCTAAAACCACGGCAGAAAAAATAATGATGACAGGAGAACCTGTTAACATTAGTAACATAGAAAAAAAAATTAAAGATGGCTTAGATAGTGTTTCTGAAACCGTAACTGATGTTGCCAAAAACGTATCAGATACTGTTTCTGGAGCCGCCAAAAGTGCTAGTAATGCTGCAAAAAATGTAGATTTCAAAAAGCAAACAAATAAAGTAAAATCATCATCAAGTGCGTTTTTTGAAACAATAGGAGAAGTGTTTATGTTCTTCTTCAAAATATTTGCAAAACTTATTGGTATCTTACTCATATTTATAGGAGCCGTAACTATTATCTCTTTAATAATCTCACTGTTATCTGTTGGAGTGATAGATATTATTCATGTACCTTGGATGGAAAATGCTGAAATATTTAGCGCTAGCGATTCTCCACTTTGGTTAGTATCATTATTTACGCTGTTTGCAGTTGGCATTCCGTTTTTCTTCCTGTTTTATCTAGGCATAAAGATTTTAATAAACAATTCAAAATCCATTGGTAACATTGCTAAATTCACGTTGCTAGGTGTTTGGCTTATATCAGTAATTGGTTTAGTTGTAATTGGAGTGAGAGAAGCTAGTGAACATGCTTACGATGAATCATTTACTGAGAAGTACGAATTAAATATTACAGCTAATGATACGCTAAAAGTTAAAATGCTAACCAATGACGTAATGGATAGTTATAGACGCCGTCATAATTCATTCAAAGTAGCTAATAATGAAAAAGGAGAAAAAACTATTTATAATTCAGACATTTTAGTCGTAGTACGTTCTACGACTGATTCTTTAGCTTCTATACACATTAGAAAAAGTGCAGACGGCAGGACTTATGATAAGGCCATTGAACGTGCCAAAAATATAAATTACAATTATAGCTTTGACAATAATACCTTAATGCTTGACTCTTTCTTAACTACAGCAGTAGAAAATAAATCTAGTGATCAAGAGGTTGTTGTGGTTCTATATCTTCCCGAGGGGTCTATTGTTCATTTTAACAATAACACCAAGTCTTTTTTAAATTATTATAAGAACAGAAATAATATTGTTTCAAGTAAGCAAACTAATTTGTTGCTTCAAGTAATTGAAGACAATACAGAATGTTTGGATTGCCCCGAAGAAAAAACCTTTGAAGTTGATGTAGACATTCATAACGAAACATCTGGATTAAAAATAAATAAAGAGGGTCTGGAAGTTAAAGGCGAGAATGTAAATGTAAAAGTTGATGGTATTGGTTTGAAAGCAGAAAGTGAAGCCGTAAAATACAAAATCGATTCAGATGGTGTTGAATTCAAATCTAAGGACGATTAACGATTTATCAACGAAAATCAACAATTCAGAAACTTAAATTATAATAAAATAGTTAATTAAAAGACATTTGAAACATTAAAAACAAATCACAATCAAAAAACAAACAATCATGACAACATTATTAAAAATTATTGTAACTGCCATTTTAAGCTTATCACTTGTATCCTGCAATTTTGATATTAATTTTAGCACAGGAGTTAAAGGCAATGGTAATGTAATTACTGAAGATAGATTTTTATCAGAATCATTCTCAACCATAAAAGCCAATGAAGGATTAAATGTATATTTAACACAAGGCAACGAAGAAAAAATTGCTGTTGAAGCCGATGAAAATTTACACGATATTATTGTTACTGAAATAGAGGATGGAGTTTTAAAAATCCACACAAAACAAAACATTGGTAAAGCGTCAGCCAAAAAAGTTCATGTTAGCTTCAAGGATATTACTAGTATTATTTCCACTAGTGGTAGTGATGTATATTCAACCAATACACTTTCGGCAGACGAACTAACACTTAAAACAACCAGTGGAAGTGATATGGAACTAGATGTAAACACATTTTACCTAAATTGCAAATCTACAAGTGGCAGCGATTTAAAACTCTCAGGAAAGACCAAAACGCTAGACGCAGAAGCCAATAGTGGAAGTGATATAAAGGCAGGTAATTTAAAAGCAGAGTCTAGTATAGTAAAAGCATCTAGTGGAGCAGATATTACAATTAACACCTCAAAGGAATTAATAGCTAAAGTTTCAAGTGGTGGTGATATAAAATACTACGGAGATCCAGAAATTGTAAACAAAAGTGATAATGTATCAGGAAGTATTAAAAAACTTAATTGAAGTCAACCTCTAAATCCACCTTTACTTTTAATATATAAAACCTATCAGAACTGGTATTAATCAACCAAAAAAAGGTCTTCAAGTATGAAGACCTTTTTAAATTGGAATTGTTACCTTTACTCGAACATATAATTTAAAATTTATACGTTAAATGAAGTATGTAAAAACTGAACTATAAATTCTATTTTTAGAACTTAAATCAATCTAAACTTTAAATATTTATGCATTATGTCAATTAAATTTTTAAAATAAGTTGGTTAATCAACAAAGATAGCTTTGTGTTTAAAACTAAATACTTTAGCGACTAACAAAGAATAGTGTCTTCTTTGATATTAAATTATTCTTTATGCTTTTACAAATTATTGTTTTTTGAACCTGATTTCTCAATCCAACGAACACTCAAATCAGGGTTACCAATTTCTTTGTCCAAAGGAAACATAGGTCGTTTAATACGCTTGTAGGGTAAACGTTCTAAATCTTGGTCTACACCTCCAGGAGTTAATGCCATCACCCAATCGCCACGCATGTTATACAACTCTGGTACTAAATAACCTATTTTAACAACTACAACATCGGTATCTCTAGGGTTTAAATTTAAATCGGTAAAGTCTTTTTCGTAATGATAAGGCTTACGCTTTTTGGTTACAATAACCGATATATTTCCCGTTTTTACCACCACTTCAACTTCGGCATTTTTATCACCTTTTTTAATAGCTGTAACTTCTCCTTCTAATAATACCGGAGGTGCATATCTATAATCAACCTCAGCACCTACGTAGGCTTTTACTTTACCACCAACACCTACTTTTAATGCTTCTTTAATCAATTTTGGCCCAGGGATGGATGCATATATTAAGGATTTACCATCTTTATTTTTAAATTCTTCTATCGCTAAAAGTTCATTCAACGTCCAAGTTACGTCTCCAGCTCCACCTGCAGTAGGATTATCTCCCATATCACTCAACATAAATGGTTTTTTATCACTTTTCATGGCGGTTTTAATAGCTTCTTCAAATGGTAATGTGGGAGCTACAAATTCAAATTCATTACGCACATCCCAAAAACTTTGTGCTAACATTTCGGCAGATGCTTTTACTTCATCTTTATCATCTCCGGTTACCATAACTACAGCGTGATTTCTAGGTTCGTCTGCCCAGGCATAGCCTACCCAAATAGCTGCATCAATAACACCTAATTTTTTCGTTTGTGGTGCTACTTGAGCATACAGACTTTTACCAGGTTCTATTCGAGTGCTGGTTTTTTCCCCTGGTAATAAAATAGGCACTGGAATCCAAGCTTTGTATTTTGGTTTGTTTTTTCCTGATTTTAATCTATCTAATAAGTTAACTAATGCTCGTTCTTTTGACTCGAAGGCATCTTCATGAGGCGCAAGACGGTAACATGTAATCAAATCGGTTTCTTTTGCTAATTTCTCAGATACGTTTCCGTGTAGATCCATACAAGTAGAAATAACACAATCATATCCAACTACACTTCTTATTTGCTTAATCATGTCGCCTTCAGGGTCATCTAAACCCTCTACGCTCATAGCACCGTGAATATCAAAAAATAATCCATCGTATGGAATGTTTTCACGTAAACTATCAAGTGTTTTTTTCATCAAAGCGTCATAGGCTTCTTTGGTAACAATACCTCCAGGAATTGCATGTCCTTTAACTGCTGGAAAATAATGAGCTTGTTTTCTCAAACTGTCGTCTGGCTCATTTAAAAAAGGAAAATATTTAAACACATCCTCTCCGTAATAGGCGTGAAACGCATCTTCTGAAGTTGTAGCTGGAGAAAAGGTACTTGACTCTATTGCTAAACCAGTAATGGCTACTCGAGGTAATTGGTTAACACTTTTCTCATTCTTTTTACAACTTACAGATAGAATGATTGAACATAAAACTAAAATTAAATTTCTTAAATCCATAGTAATTTTTATTTATTTCTACAATTTACCCACTATCAATTTACCATGATATACCTCAGCTCTCAGGGTTTTATGGGCGTTGTTAATATTTAAATCTGTTATTTTTCCACAGGGCATAATAACAAGGTTTTCGTCAGCCTCTTTGATCATGTGTTTAATTAAATCCTGCCCTTGCTGCCAAGTCTCTCCTTTACCTGAGGTCAAAATCGTATCTATGCCTTCAATTTTAATCAATTCCTTAATTGTTTCAATAGGATTTGTGATGGCATCAATAGCTTTATGAATTGTAACTTTCATGGGATGAGCTAGTTCTACTAGTAATTGAGTTCTTTTTAAATCCATCATATTATTGGCGGTTGTAATCCCAAAAACAACACCTTCAACACCTATCGCTTTACAAGTTTCTATTGCCTGCTTCATACTCTGAAATTCTTTTTCGGAATAATTAAAATCACCTTCTCGTGGTCTTATAATGACTCTAATTGGAATATTAGACTGCCTTTTAACTTCTTTTATTGTATCAAAATCTGGTGTTAATCCATCCAAATCTAAACGTGCACAAAGTTCAATTCTATCGGCTCCTTGTTTTTCAGCATTTAGTGCTTGTTGCAACCCCTCTACACAGGCTTCTTTTATGTATTTATTATTCAAATCCATAACATCATTTTACACTCACTTTTTTCAGGGATGGTCTACTTTTAGAGTTATTTTTTGAAACGGAAACTACTTGTATTTCTATTGTTTTTTTATTTTTATTTATTTTGAAAGGTGCCACATAATAGTCTGTATTTCGTGTTTTGCCCAACCATATTTTTTTACCGTTTTTAACTTGATATATATTATGGAATTCAGCTCGTTTATCACCTTCAATATGTACATACAACTCCACGCTATCATCTTGTTTAAAAGGCGTAATAGTCACTTTAGGATTTTTAATGGCGGTACTGGATTTCTGTTTTATTGACAAGGCGCCAAGATATACCATGTCTCCTTTGCTTCCTGAGAATTCTATTTCAATCTTAATAACCTTTAAGCCTTTTAATTCTGATAAGTTAAAGGTATTTTCATTCCATACTTTATCTAATTTCACATGAAATGCATGTTTTGAACCATCATTTGTATAAAGTATGTATTGTAATTTCCCAACGCCCTTACAGACTATATTTAACACCTCCTTGCCGTTTAGCCTTAATGCTGTTTTGTATAGCGGGATTTTAGATAGTTTTACATGCTTTTTAGCCTCTATTTTTACTGATGAACCTCCCGTATAGCTTTCATTAAAATCAAAACCAACGTTAACCTCAGTAGTATCTACCTGCCATTGCCATGTGGGTAAAATATCTTGAATACTTAAATTATGCCATTCTGTATCGGACACTCTTTTTCCTTTTTCATTAAAAAATCGCCCTAAGCCATAATTGAAATGGGTTGAAAATGGAAGTCTCTGAATAACCGAACGCGCAGGAATATATTTAGAAAAACCTTTCCATTCTTTAGATTGCCACGCAGGAACTTCTTCCTTTAAAATGGTACCGTTCCAAAATTTTTGTTCTTCCTCATAAACCGATTCTGGTTGTTTATCCTTGGCTATATCAAAAGTAGAATTTGGCCAATATAAACCTATAGATGTTGTATAAGGTTTTTCATTTTTATATAAGCCTTTCCAGTTGGTTGGTGTTTTATAACTTCTAGATTGAACGTCAATACCAGAGTATAACTCCCACGGACTTCTACCCAAGGCTTTGGCACGTTTATGAGAATCTTCCAATTGGGTTTCACTCCAACCAAAATCAATAAACATAATATCTGAACGCTTTTCATCTTCATTTTGAAAATACATGCTGTTATGGTGATTCAACTCGTCTTGCCAAATGACGCGTCCGTCTTCAATCATGGCATCGTACCACATAATTTTTAGATATCCCTTCGCTTTTTGTTGGTAATATTTTAGAAATTCTTGCATTAAGTGCGCTTCTTTTTCGGCCATACCATGGGTTTCTTGATTGATAAACCAACCTTCAAATCCGTAAAGCCTAGCCACTTCAATTAGTTTATCGGCTACTGGAAAATTACCCATTTCATCTTTCTGTAAAAACTGGTGCACCCATTCCTCCTTACCTCCATACACATTGGGTGGAAAAAATACGGTTCCCAAAATTTCAACACCATTTAAGTGAGCAGACTCTATCCAAAAAGCGGTTGGTGTAACAATAATGCCTTCTCCAGCAGAACCTCCCCATTGCACCAAATAATCGATGTACTGCCAATACGGAAACGCATATTGTTGAACCGTTTGAAACCCCTGTGAAGGATGATTATTAGTAGTATATGGTGCAATTAAAGATACCACCGATGGGTTGGTACTTAATTCTGGATTTACCTGTGTGTTACTATCAACAAATCGTTCTTGTAATGACAGATAACTTTTATTGAATTTAACATTGTTATCTTCTCTGGGATTCCACTCTAAAAGCTCATCGATAAACCAATATGACGAAAAAGGTTGGTATTTTCCAAAGTCTTTCTGAGCAACAGCATATTGACAAACGAAAATTAATAGGATTATTAGAAAAAATCTTTTAAGCTTTTGCATATATATTATACTTTTTTGAGTATTAATTATTCTTCTTTTAAACTTCTAATGGTTGCCCCTAAAAAATCTAAACCTATAGATTGACATACACCGTTTTTGTTCTTTTCTTTCATTTTATCCAAATTCCATTGATATACATCATCTGCCAATCCCCAAAGTTGTGTAAATTGTTCAATATATAATTTATCATTCTCAATTGCCGTAAACTCAGGTTTAAATTGATTGGTTGCAATGTCTCTTGTATTCCAAATGGCTTCAAAAGTCTTTGAAATATTATCAGTTAAATCAATATCTAAGTGTTTTTTAATCTCATCTTGCGCTAAATACCGTACCATAATGCCTCTTCCTGCGAGATAGTCTCTGCCGTGTTCAGGTCCGAAACTGGAATAACAAGGAGCTTCTCTCATAATACCATCTACATTTGCAATTAATCCATTTTGAATCCCTTTAGCTAAATTCTCTATTAAATTATTGATTTTCGATTTGAAGGTACCGCTATCAAAATTTGGATTAATATTTGTCCTTTTTAAATAAGCATCCAAATCATCGGCTATTGCCAACATATCTGTTAAGGAAGCCACCAGCATGCCTTGGTCCCCCGACCATATCCAGCCCTCTGCCCATGGTGGATGAATTTTTTCAATATAAGTAGAACCCTCAATAAACGCCATGGGTCGCTCTTGAACCAAAACACCTTCTGCATCTAATTTCTTGAGATATTCAAAATCCTTTAAATTAAACCACTCATCAAACCAAACCCACTGCTTGTAAGCCATATCTAAGTACTTATCTCCATTGGCAATACCTTCTTCTGAAAGACAACGATAAATACGAGACGAAAGCAAAAAGAGTAACACATTGGTTACGGTATTCTTTACGCCTTTACTTTCTCCGTTGGCATCTCCATTTCTGCATCCATGCAAAACAGGGAAGCCTTCATCGGAATTATCGTAGGCTGTTTTTTTCTTGTATTCCCAACATAAATCTGTTGATAATTTTAAATAAGCATTCGCTAATTCTATATTACCAATTTTAAGCAAATGTTTTCTGGCATTTAAGGCCATAAGTCCCCACCATCCAAAATCATCAGCCCATAACTTGCCAGAGTCATAGCTATGGAAAAATTCTAAATTTTCCTTTAACATATCCTCCACCTCCTTTTGAATTTCAATAATTTCGCTATCGTCTGGCCACTGATTTTGAAGCGCATCAACAAAAACCAAACAAGCATCGAAAGTATTACCACGTTTCCAGAAATCCTTAAAATTCCATACCGACTTAAACCTATTAAAGGCTGATACCGCTTGATTTTTCAAGACCTTTTCTGATGAAGAACTAGACTTACAACTGGATAATGTCATTAATAAAGGTAAGCTAAATAAAGAAGCTCCAAACAAAGTTGTGTTTTTTATAAACATTCTTCTTTTCATAATATTGAAATGATATTAGTAACCTATTTGCATGTCATTCAGTTATATATTTACATCTGATTGAGTGATTGAATTTCTATTTTTTCTTACTTACCTCCTTGTGTTAGAATATTTTAAATTACACTTTGGAATGTATCGATTCAATTAACTTCAAAGAAGCTTTCATAAAGCCCATAGCATATGCCATACCGGCATACCAAGACCCATCACAACTCATTTGTGGGGTATGGTCTGGTATTAGTATCCCCTCAAAATTATTCTGCTTTAAAATTTCCAATATCTTAAACATATCTATGTCGCCTTCGTCCACAAATACTTCATGATAATTGGGCACTTTCCCAACAACATTCCTAAAATGAACGTAGGCAATTTTGTTTTGTTGACTGTATTGTCTGGTCGCTTCATAAACATCTCCTTCAGTCATTTCCGAAATGGTTCCTAAACAGAATTCAAGGTTATTACTTTCGCTTGGTTGCATATCGATAAGACGTTGGTACATATCGGGTTGATATACCAAACGTGGTGTGTTTCTAACATGAGGCATTGGTGGATCGTCTGGGTGGGCCGCCATCTTTACACCTGCCTCCTCGGCTACTGGTATCACGTGGTCTAGAAAGTATTGTAAGCGTTCCCAAAGTATAGCATGCGACACTCTTTCTACAGTCCCTGCTGGTGCATTGTCGTCATAGACCATATTCCACACCATACCGTTTGGAATAGGTGTTTCATCTACCGAACCTTCCATTCCTACAGAAACTGCACCACCACGGGCAAATGGTTTTTCTACCCTACTGGAAACCCCTGCCAAAGAGAAATTATAGCCAAAGACTGGAATGCCTGCTTTACCTACAATTCTTATTTGCTCTTTAACCAACTCTATTTGCTGTTCCTTTTTAGGGCCATCTAAAAGTATATCGTGCCATATAGAGGGGTCAAAATTCTCAATGGCATACCACTCTAGTCCATGACTATTAATCTCTGCTTTAATTTTTAGAAGTTCATCTAAAGTCCATAACTCTCCATTCCCTGCTTTTCCCCATCCTCTATCGCCTCCAATAGGCTGATTGGCATTCGACTTATCATTGTCTGCATTCCCAAAATAATCTACCATATGTACCACCAAATGTGTGGCACCACATTGCTTTGCAAACTTATAATGCTGTTCGTTCAGCATGTGACGGTATAATCCGAATCCTAATTTCATTTCACTAATTTTTTATGTTTTGTTTAAGAATGATTGGACCTCCTTATCGGAATATCCACAGTATTGTTTTAATATCTCTTCGGCATGTTGGTTGAGTAAGGGTGCCGGTTTTTCAATTTTTTGTGGTGTGTCGCTAAACTTTACGGGAAAGCCCGTGGTTTTTATAGTGCCCACTTTTGGGTGTTCGTACTCCAAAATCATGTCATTATGTTTTATCTGTGGGTCTTCCACCATTTCTTTAAAACTATTAACTTGCGAACACCAAATATCTTCTGCCAATAATAATTTTAACCATTCGCTGGTGGTTTTGGTTTTAAAAACAGCATTAAATTCGTTTCGAATATTATCACGATTATCAATAATATTATTCGACTTATACGCCTCCGAATCGTACTTGTCCAAACCAATAACTTGCGCTAGTCTTTGTACAGAATTCATCCCAATGGCAATGTAACCATCAGAAGTGTTGTATAAACCATAGGGTGCACCTAACCAAGGATTTGGAATACCGCTTGCACTGCGCTCTGGATTTTCCCCTTTTAACAAAAAAGCTGTTATCTCTTGAATATGAAATCCTAATGCAGAACTCAATAAATTAGCTTCAATTTTTTGTCCCTTACCAGTAACACTTCTTGAATATATCCCAGCTAAAACCGATTGCACAATAAACAAACTGGTTAGCAAATCGGCTTGGCCTACGGCCGTAACCACGGGCAACCCACCTTTCTGTCCGTTTAAATAGGGAGCCCCACTTATCGACTGCGCCAGTAAATCCTGCCCTGGTCTTTTTAAATATGGTCCTGAAGCCCCGTATCCAGAGCTAGAACAATATACTAATCCCGGATTTAGCGTTTTCATATCTTCATAACCCAAACCTAAGCGCTCCATTACACCAGGACGAAAATTTTCCAAAAGAATATCCGCCTTAGCAATTATATCTTTTGCTATTTTTTTGCCTTCGTCAGATTTTAAGTCGAGTGCTATACTTTTTTTATTCCTGTTGAAGCTTATAAAGGAAATGCTCTCTCCTTCGGGATATAAATTCCCATAAGAATAATGACGCATCCAATCGCCTTTTACAGGTTCTATTTTAATGATGTCTGCGCCCATATCGCCCAACATTTGGGTAGCCCATGGCCCTTGTGCCAATTGCGAAAAATCGGCTACTACCAATCCTTTTAATGGTCCGTGTTGCTCCATGACTATTGCTCAGACTTTTTTATAAATTTTTTAATGGCTAATTGCGCTTCTTCATCAAGGTATAATTGCTTAACTACAATGGCTTCTTCATTGATGCGTTCCTCAAAAGGTATTGTTGTTAAACTCATATTTGCCAAACGCTTTAATTGTGCTACAGATTTATGAGGTCTTCTTGAAAGTTTCCCTGCAAAATCCATCACTTCTGTTAAAAAATTCTCGTTGGAAACCACCTGATTAACCAAACCCCAATCTTTTAAGGTATTGGCTTCATATTGCCCCCCTAGAAACAACATTTCCTTAACTCTGTTTACACCTATTTTTTGTATTAATCGTTGAGTACCACCACCACCAGGAACTAAACTTAAAAACACTTCTGGTAGTCCCATTTTTGCGCTTTCAGATGCTAAAATCATATCGCAGGCTAAGGCTATCTCGCAACCACCACCAAGGGCAAAACCATTAACACCAGCAATCCAAGGTTTATCTGCATTTTCAATAGCATCATATAGTTCTTTACCTTTTTCTTGAAAGGCGTCAAATTCTTCAGGTGTTTGGCTTCCGTATTCCTTAATATCGGCTCCTGCCATAAATGCTCTACCCGTTCCAGTTATTACCGCAACATGATATTCAGATTGAGCGTTAATCCAATGAATACCTTCAATTATTTCATCCATCATCTCACGATTCATGGCGTTTAATTGAGCTGGCCTATTAAATTTTAATACAGCAATAGCGTTGGTGGTTTCAATGGTTATCGTTTTAAATGCTTTCATAACTTAACAGATTTGTAACAGTCGTTTAACCTATTCATTATTACCTCTGAATTTGTGTCTTTTAATATGCCTTCGTGAACAATATCGGCACCCTGCTCTTGAAATGCATTCCAACCTGGATGTTGCGGACGTATATAAGCATTTTCAATAGTCCATTTGGTATCCTTAAAAAAGTTATGACATAAGGTGTTGTTATCCTTACTTTCCCAAGCATTTTTACTTGCTGGTTGTCCGCCATTTTTGGTAAAAACCCCTTCTTGAACCTCTGCACTAGCAACATAGCTCACATAATTTGAAGCCATTTCAGGATGTTTTGTTAGAGCAGACACCGCTAAACCTACACCGCCCATAATGGTTGCTATGTTTTTTTGTTGCCCTGTTGGACTGTTAATAAAATACACTAAGATTTTGGTGTAATTTTGGCGCGAATAGTTTGTGTATCCAAATAAATAGGGCGAATATATAATACCATCCTCATTTCCCATCTTATCCAATATTTGGATGGGATTCCAGTTTAAAGATTGTGGATGACTTTGTTCAACATGAAACTTTATATCATCTAATACCGAAATACCTACTTTTGAATTTATTTCCTTATTTTGGATGAATGCCGGACCATAATTTTGAACACAAAGCGTTAAAAACGTACACCAAATATCTGTTGGGCAAAGTGCCCAAGCCACGGAAAACCCAGAAGGTAACTTTTTATAAAATGCTTTTAATTCCTCTTGATTTTTAGGTAAGCTCAGTTCCAAACTATCTATAATATCTTTTCTATATGAAGCCACCAAAGCAGCCGCATCAATTGGAGTGGCGTAAAGGTGGTTCTCATAATTATAGATATCGAAACATTTGCCTAAAGCCTGTTGTTTCAAGGCGTTTAATTCCTCGGTTTTTATATAATCTTCTAACTTAAGCAATAAACCATTTTTATGGGCTTGTCCCATATAGGGATGGTCTATGGTTATTAAATCAAAATTTTCAATTAAATCTTCAATAGGCGTGTCTCCAAATTCCTTTAGAGAACGAACTTTCCAAGTAATATTGACATTTGGATTGTTTTTTTGAAACGCCTTTGATGTCGCTATTAGGGGTTCATAACCCCTTGGATGGTCCCACGCTATGCCTTTTAATTCAATCATTATAACTTAATTAAATTATAACCAGCAAATATTTACTGGTGTATTTACTTTAAAAGTTGATTTTTTTTGAAGTGTGCCATCGTTAGTGTTTATCTCAAACACTACTAAGCTATTACTATCCTGATTGGCGGCTATAAGCCATTTGCCTTCGGGATGGATATTAAAATCTCGTGGGTTTTTACCATAGGTAGTTTGATGCCCTACAAGGGATAATTGTTTTGATTGGGCATCAATTTTAAAAATAGTAATGGTTTCAGAACCGCGATTGGATGCATATAAAAAATTACCGTTCGGGTGTATTCTCAGGGCCGCACCACCTATGGCTCCATTATAATTATCAGGAATAAAACTTATCTTTTGAACTATAGCATGTTCACCCACGGTTAAATCTGCAACAAAAAGCTCCCCAGTTAATTCTCCGAGTATATAGGCAAATTCTTGGTTGCTATCCATAACCATGTGTCGCGCACCACTACCCGCTTCAATTTTAACATCCAAAGCTGGCGTGCCCTCCCATTTTTGTTCTTTTTCTTTCCATTGGTAGGCCTTTGCGGTATCTAAAGTTAAATCTACCGCGTACATATGATTATGTGCAAAAGGATATATCATGTGGGCATGCGCCGCTTCCTGCCTTTCTTTGTTAGGTCCAATACCTTCGTGTTTAATATCTTGTGAATAGGGTTTGATACTACCGTCTTGATTTATAGGATAAGACAATATGTTTCCTGACACATAACTGGCTACTACCAAGTTGTTTTCTATAATTGCCAAATGACAGGCATAATCGCCATGTATAGGCTGTGAATTTATCATACTTAATGCACCATCTTCCTCAATCTTATAGGCATAAAGTCTTGGTTGTAGGTTTTGGTACATTTCCTCTAGTGCATACAAGAATTTTTTATCATTTGAAATTGCTAGGTAACTAGGGCTTCGCTGTTTAGTATAGCTTTTTTCAATTATCTCACCTGTTTCTAAATTAATTTCAAAACAACCTACACCTTCGCCTTGTGGACTTTCAGCTGGAGCACCCTGCTCTGTATAACTTCCTGTATAAAAAAAACCCATACTTTGTAATATTATAGTTATTAAAATAGCTTTCAATGATTTGTTATTTTTCGCGTAAGGGACGTGGATCGTATTGAATGGTGTGATTCATGTAAGCCCCGTCTATATACAAATCGGCCCCATTAATGTAATCTGCCATATCACTTGCTAAAAAGGCTACCGTATTACCAACTTCCTCTACATTACCAATTCTTCCAGATGGTATCCAATTATGAAACTTCTCTCTACCAAATTTATTAATTTCCTCTCGATTCATATTCGTTTCTATGGCCCCTGGTGCTACAGATACGACTCTTATATTATCCTCTGCCAATTCCAAAGACAGACATTTTGAAAACATTTTTAAGCCCGCTTTTGCAGAACAATAGTGAATCAATCCTTTTCTAGGCACTGCATCATGAATTGAGGAAATATTTATAACAACACCACCTCCATTGTTCTCCATACGTTTGCCTGCCTCTTTAGCACATAAAAATGGACCTTTTAAATTGATACCCATTACCCTATCCCATTCGTCTTCTTCTAAATCTAAAACATGCTCTATACTTTCACTACCAGCATTATTGACAAGAATATCAATAGTGCCAATTTCAGCATCCATCTTACTGAACATATCCTGAACTTCCTGAGCTTTTGCTACATTAGCCTTTCCCATACAGACATTAACGTTGTATTTAGATTTGATCTCATCTACTACCTCTTGTGCCTTTTCTTTATTACTGTAATAATTGATAAACACATCTGCTCCACAAGCCGCCAACGCCTTACAAATTCCTGCGCCAATACCTTGGCTTCCTCCTGTTACTAGGGCTTTTTTGCCTTTTAAGTTAATTTGTGTCATTGGATTTTAATTTTTTTTTTTGTTATCGAAACAAGCTGATACCATCTGTTTTAGTTCAGCTATTTGTTCACCATTTAATTGAAAAAATTCAAAGTCTGAGATGTGTGTATTTGATTTTTCAACAATAATTATTTCGCTTCCCTCCCTCATGGCTATATTATGCCAAGCATTAGCAGGAATATTATAGGTAATGTTCGGTTTTAAAAGTTCGGTTTCGAATGTCACATTATTATTTTCAATTTTTGCACCTATTAAAACGGCTTCTCCTTTTAAAAGGATAAATACCTCATCGGTTAAAAAATGAACATCCAATTTCTTTATGTTATCTATGTGTTGTTCTGGCATGTAATTTAGTTGTGCCACTTGCCAACCTTCACGAATTAAAAACGGATGGTAACCATTACCCTCTACTTTGTATTGTTCTATAACGTTTTTACTCATACCGTTTTAATCTTTTGTATTGCCTTTTTTCCAAGACATTTCTATTTCTTCTAATGTTTTGCCTTTTGTTTCTGGAACAAACTTCCATATAAACCAAATAGCTGGTAGTGTTAATGCGCCGTATAAAAAGAAAGTCCCCGACGGTTTTATAGTTTCTATAAAAACTGGATTAGTTAATGTGATAAAAAAACCTGTAACCATTAAAGATAAACTACCAATACTTACTGCCAGACCTCTAATTTTAGTAGGGAATATTTCGCTAATAATAACCCAAACAATAGGACCATAAGAGAAAGCAAAGCAGGCTACATACATTAATAGAGGAATGATTACTAGACTAGACCCAACAGCAAATAATGTTCCAACACCAAATAAAGATATGGCCGCACCTATGACACCAATTAAAAGCAATTTTCTTCGTCCGTATCGTTCAATATTCATGATGGCTACAAAGGTGAAAATTGAATTAACCAATCCTACCAAAACAGCACCCAAAAAAGAACTCTCTACACTTTTAATGGACTCATTTAAAATATTGGGAGCAAAATACATGATAGCTGCAATACCACTTAGGTGAGAAAACATAGGTAGCAAAATACCTATTAAAAAAGGCCGTCTTAAATAAGGCTTTAGTAAATCTTTAAAACCTTGAGATTCTGATTTTGCAACAGCTTTAATTTCTGCTATTTGAGACTGTGCCATAGATTCTCCCATGGTCTTTACCATGATATCATGTGCTTTGTCTACTTTACCATTGACAGCTAACCATCTAGGACTTTTAGGAACAAAAAACAAGAGTACCAAGAATAACAATGCAATTGGGATTTCTGTACCAAACATGCCGCGCCAAATTTCTTGAACAAATAGCCAATTCCAAAAACCACCACTTTCTTGGGTTATAACACCAGCTGATTCCCCTGCGTTATTTAACACCATCCAATCTACTAAAAAAGCCAACAAAATTCCAAGTGTTATTGAAAGCTGATACAGTGATACCATTTTCCCTCGTTTTTCAGGTAAGGTTAATTCTGAAATATAAATAGGCGCTACAACAGACGTAATACCCACACCTATACCGCCTATGATTCTCACTACAACTAAAAATATGAAAGAATCGTTAGATGATGATGACAACCAATAGGTATTGTTTAAATCGCCTAAAAACTGGGGTGGCAGCATAGAACCAAACGCAGAAATCAATAAGCATATAGCTGCAACTATCAGAGCATTTTTTCTACCAAATTTATCAGTTATACTTCCTGATATGATACATCCTAAAATGGTACCCAATAAAGCCGATGACACCACCCAACCAAGCATGCTGGGAGAAAGGTTGTATTGTGCTTCTAAAAATGTATTACATCCAGAGATAATGGCAGTATCATAACCAAAAAGGAACCCTCCAATAGTAGACACAAAACTGATTCCGTAAACGTAAAATGATGTGTTGGTTTTCATAATTTATATTTAGTGTTGTTGTTTGCTTACATAATTCCAAATTTGTTATAGGCATCCACGGTACTCATCCCTTCTTCTAAAGCCTTTTTTACGAGTTGCTCTCCTCTAGCCTTTTCGATGGCTCCTGTAAACGCTTTTGCCTCAACTTCTTTTGGTACTACAACTACACCATCCCTGTCTCCGTAAATAATGTCGCCTGGATTAATACGTGTACCCTCAATTTCTATAGGAACTCTATAGTCTATAACCTTACCCCTTGGTCCTTGGTCTTGTGCATAACCTCCATAAGAAAAGGTTGGAAAATTAAGGTTTAGAACTTCGTTAGTATCTCGTGAGTAGCCATGAAGTACCGCTCCTGCGGCCTTGAGTTTCATAGCACGTGTACTCATTAATCCACCCCAAAGCGCATATCTTGGCGAAGAGCCAGAGCAAATGTAAACTTCATCTTCTTTTAAATCGTCCAAAGCTTCAAACATAATTCCAAATGGTTTCTTCATCATAGGGTTTTTAGTGTCTTTGACAGACTCTTCAAAAACATCGGCCTCTAGAACTGGCATCGCTCTACCTATAACCACAAAATCTGTGCTTAATGGCTTTATATTAGGTGGTAAGAATTGATGTTGGTAACCCAACGTATCCAAAATATCGCCTACCAAGGCAACAAATAATTCTGATTTGGCTATTGCGAATAGCTCTTTATCATCTTTCCAAATTTTATTAGTACTGCTCATATATTTTGATTACAAAATGTTAATTCTGTTATTCTAAGATTATTTTATAGGTTTCAATGGCATTATTCCCTATATCAATTGTTATGTTGTCACCACTTAAGTTGAATACTTCGATTTCTTCTTCAATTAAATTAGTTTTTATCACTTTTGATGCTGATTTTGGTAGAAATATTGTTGGTTTACTGACTTTACCATCAATTTCTACAAGCCTTAATACAAGTGCGTCTTCGTCTTCAGCTTTTTTAACTGTACTCACACGCACCATTGGGTTTGAGATATCAAAAAAGCTTTTGCTTTCTGGTAAGCTACCTGAGTTATTTTTTGATTTTTGCTCACTAACCTGAAGTGGATGGTTTGTTCCGTTTCCAAATTGATAAGATACACCATCATTAGCTTCATGTGACGTTATTGAAAACTCAAAATGATGATCTCCGGTTTGGTGGTACCAGTTACCTTCGCCATGACAACTTTTATGTGTTGCCATTAAAATTCCCTGCAGCACAGTATACTCAACAGATTCTCTTGTTGCATCTATCCAATCTGCTAAAGCGACATCGGTAGCTAGAGTTACTTGGAAACCATCTTTTTCAGAAGATATAAAATTCATTACCTCTCTTGGATGAATCTCAACAGGTTTTTGGTCGTAAGTACCACCCCATGCCCATCCACGAGGTGCTTGCTTCATTTCAGATTTTCCAACTTCTGCAATAGCAAGAGGTACTTCATACTTGATGGTAGAGTTCTCCATATCCAATGGAAGTGCAAGTCTAAACTCTCGGTTATGGGTTCCATCCCAATTTAAAATATCTACTGAAATATCTATTTTTTTAATTTGATGATATACTTTTATGTATTGTACAATATTGGCATGCTTAAACTTAACCTCGTTTTTAAACTTGGTAAAAACAGAACCGTCATCAACAATTTTCCAGTTAGCTGTATGCAAACTTGTTTTGTTGAATCCATACATTTTAGGTTCAGTCATTTGAGTAAACTCTCCTGCACCATTACCATCGTATTTCATGGTAATAATATCGCCTCCTGCAAACCTTGTAGTTTTAATAACTTCTTTACCTAACTTATTATCAAACAAATATGTTAGTCCACCATCTCCTAATCTTATTGTATAAAATTCGTTACGTAAGGCATTGGGAGTTATAGATTTATTGACATTAAAAGACTTTTTGCCCTTCTTTAAATAAAACGTCGAATAACCTAGCGACGGAATATTGGATGCCACAAATTCTAATTCTTTTATCCCTTTATGGCTGCTTATTTGAGAAGGTACTATCTTACCTTTATGATCCACTACGTAATAGTTAGAATTATCACTTATATTAACTTTTGCTGTTGCTGTTCTATTCCACGACAAATCGTTATATACTGCTACCGCATTGTTTCTCTTGGTTTTTATATTACTTGTAATTGAGGTAAGTGATTTTTCAATTAGGCGATCTGCTTCAGACGCGGCAAATTCTAATTTATCACGGAAAATACTATCGGTAATATGTCCATTCTTACCTCCCCAACCATGGTCAGGATATATAGATTCCTCAAAAGCTTCAGAAAGTGCTTCTACAGGATAGTCTTCAAAAGAGCCTTTTAAAGTGGCATCAATGGATGCAAAAATTTCGGCACTAGGCAATAGACGTCCTGCTTTTCTTGAGGCTGTTATAGCCTTAGCATGACCAGGACCATGAATGTAAGACCAAATATTGGGTCTTTCACCTGAAATTGTTTCAAAAACAGCACCAGGTTTTTTAATTTCATTCATTAATGTAGTAACTGTTGAATGTCTTAGCTTTGGCATTTTTACCCCGGTTTTTTCAATAATGTCATTCCACTCTGAAACAATGGTACCATAGTTAGCTGGCCCTGAAGCATCATTACTTATTACGATGGCAAAATGCGGTGGTAAGTTGTGAGCTTTATAATAATCACCCCACATTTTTACTCTAGATTGCAATTTATGCATAGCTTCAATAGCATCTTGTTCAAAAAGCTTGTAGAACATAACAGCCCAACCATAATTACCTGGACTGTAGGTTGGGATTGACGAACCATCTGGTGAATACCAGTTATAGAACCCCTCTTTCAATCTAGATACAAACAAATTTTCTACTCCAGATTTTGCCAATATTTGAGGGAACTGCAAGGTTCTACCAGGTACATCTGTATTAAATGCCGTTATAACATCATTACCTTGAAAATTCTTTTTTAGCCAACGTCTTCCAAAATACATCTCACGAATTAACTGTTCATCTGTTTGCATGCCTTCATACGGTTGGTTGTATGTTGCACCCCAAGTAAACCTCCCCTCATCCGAGCGCAACATCACTTCTTGTTTGCGCTCTGGAAATTCTTCAATAAACTCTTTTAGATTTAGTGTTTGTTCCATTCCAAAATGAAAGGCATTATCTGTATCCATCATATCCAAAGCAGGCGCAATTATGTCGTGAATACGCTCATGTCTGCAATATTGAGGGGTATCCATCCAAGCGATATCTTGGTGTGAAGAAGATATTATATGAAAAGTTCCTTCCTTAAAATATCCCCAGTCTGTAGTCACTAAAGGCGTAAACAATTGTTGTGTTGAACTTTTTCTTGATTTACCTACAAATGTTATCCTTTCAGGTGTTCCAAAAACAGGCAACCATACCCAGACCTTAGTGTTTTCCTGATTAATTTCTATGGTCTTACCATTTTCAAATGCTATATGTTTGTATTGATTTGTATGCTCAATATCTAAACTAGCTTTAGCCAAAAGATTTCCTGTAACCTCTTTATATTCATAAGGTTCAACGTAGGTAATATTGATGGTATTTTGCCCAAACGCAAAACCAAACACCACCATTAATACTAAAAATATAGACTTTTTCATATCCCTTAAATTTTAATTATGTTTTAACTTACTAAATCGGTTTAGTTTATTTTGAAAAAAACTCACGTAGACAAAAAACTTCCACATGAGCTCCTTATTTCAAGTTTTGTTTTCAGTACTCTGGTTTGAAACTCTGTCTTAACTGTACTACCAATTTTATTTAGCAGTATTTCTATAACCGAGTAGCCAATTTCATTTACTGGTTGAACGACTGATGTAACTGGTGGTTCAACAATATCAAACGCACTCAATTCATCAAAACTAACAATAGCAACATCATCTGGTACTTTTAAATTTAATTTTTTAAGCACCCTTAATCCTTGTGAAGCCAGATAATGTGTCGAAAATACTATAGCATCAACAGCCTGCTCTCTTGCAGTCAAATCTATTATAGCCTTTTCTACTTCACTGAAATACTCTTCACGCCCAATTTCTTTTACATAAGTTTCTTTTGAAGTAAGATTATGAGCTTTAAGAGCTTCTTTGTACCCCATAAGACGTTGTGCTATTGGTTCTAATCCAGGTTTTAATGTTATAAATCCAACCTTCTTTCTCCCAAGATTAAGAAGATGCTCGGTTACCTTCTTGGTGCCATAGAAATTATCAACAATAACATAATCTGTCTCATTTTCGGGATAATACCTATCGAACAACACAAAGGGAAACTTTTCTTTTTTCAAGAATTCTATTTCTTTTTTATTTTGTTGGGTTGACGCTATTATTAATCCATCTACTTGCCTATTAAGCATGGATAGAATGAGCTCTCCCTCTGTCTTTGGGTCTTCATAAGAACTACTAAATAATACCGTATAACCTTTTTCTTTTGCCTTTCTTTCAATAACACCAGCTACTTTAGAGTAAAATGTATCTGAAATATTTGGTATAATTAATCCAATCGTTTCACTTTTACCCCTACTCAAACCACGTGCCAATTGGTTTGGAATATAATTATGTTTTTTTGCGAAATTTATAATTTTCTGCTGAGTATCATAACTGATCTTATTCTCATCCCCTTTACCATTCAACACAAGAGAAACCGCCGTTTTAGAAACATTTAACTCTCTAGCAACATCTTTCAAATACAATTTCTTCATACAAACGAACTAAATCGGTTTAGTTAGGTGATTACAAAGAAAAGTAAATAGATTTTAAATTCCAAATTTGTATACAAAATTTCATTTGTAACCTTATTTGTTCATTTTTTAAAACTTACCAATATATTTTATTAAATAATAATCTATGTTACGATATAAGTTGACACCTTTCTCTATTTTATTGGATTTATTTTTAGTTCTAATTCACTATATATGAAGCTTTAATACTTCCAGCACAATTTAAAAAACTTACTCTCTAATGCCTGTATTTGTAATTTTGAAGTTGCTTTTATGATTTCGCCAACAACATTCACTTCATAAAAATCCATGGGTTTATCCAAAAAGTTTTTTGGCTCAAAAATACTTTCTTTGCCTTCTACTTCTCGTAAATGAAGAAGTATGGCATTCTCTTCTTCAAGAGGTGTTGCATTTACAATAAGTACATTATCTGGGATATGTGAAAGTATTGATAACTCATTAGTACCTTTTTTTTCTATAGGACTGGCAGGTATCACTCTTGATAAAAACGGTACTCTAGTGCCCCAACCAAATTTGGTCGCTTCTTTAACGCTACTTTCATTCATACTTGTTAGGTTATAAGTCCAAGTATACATACCACGCTGATCTGCATTAAAGTTTGTAGTCCAGTAATTATTCATTGGCCAACTAAACAGGTTATTACTTTCGGGAACAGCACCATATTCAAAACGCCCAGTATTAATAGCACCAAACTGCATGATTGGCGCCTCTGATGAAACCAAAACTATTTGTTCTTTATCATTCCTAATTTGCACAAAATTCTGTACTGTATTCCAATCGTTAGCTGATCCAGGAATTTGTTCTACACCTGCCTCCATTGGTCCTCCTGATATTTCAAAGTGTATTTTTCCTTTATCTAATTTAAATGGAAATGAGATATAAAAACTTTCAGGATCTGTAATAGGTTTTTTCTTTAATTCAAAAGCAAAATCTATTCTTTTTGAAGTATTAAAAAGCCTAATTTCAAATAAAAATGCATCAGTAGTATCGTAGGCTGTTTCCGTTTTACCCCTGAATTTAATAGAATTCCAAATTTCACCTTCCCGTATTTCTGATAACCAAACGCTATCCAGTGATTGTCTGGTATAGTCTGTTAACGGACCGTTGCTCTCTCCATTTATTGTTCTATTTATAAACAATTGTTCTCTCCCTTTTAACTTTTCTAAAATAAATTCTCCTGTACTATATTCTGATTGGTCATCAACTAAGTTTTTTGATAAATCTTTATCGTATATCTGAGCTATAGCTCCTTTCTTTTTATCTACTTTTATGGAGTACCAAGGGTTATCTAATTGGATGTAATTCTCTTTTTCTTTGAAATCAAAATTTTTATTATGACTGTGTGCTTCTCCGTTAGTATGTGAGTGTGAGTGATGGTCATCAATAACTTCTATATCAAACTTTTTATACCCAAAAGCAGGAATGCTTTTTACCCAGGCAGTCCAATAAGTTCCCCCATGCCAGGGCTTTAAAATTTGAGCTGGATAAACTGTACCTGCATTATCAACCAAACGAATTTTTTTTCCATAGGGTACCTGTTGATGATCAATAAATATTTTAATCAAACCTTCTCGTTCCCAATTAAATGTATTGAAAACAGCAATGGATGGTTTTTTACTTTTCCCAATATATTCGCTTAACAAGCCTTTAGCTTCTTCAGCTAACATGAACGATCTTCTAGAAGCTTCCCAAGCATAAGACTCTTTAATTTCTCGCTGCTCCATCGTTGCTTTACTATATGGTTGAGAAACACTTTCTGAGGCTCCAAAAGTGTGTTCTCCATAAAACAGTAATGCTTTATTGGTTTCCATAATTCTTGAATCTACACCCTTTGGCATTTTAGCCCCTAACAATTTAGCCATTGCTAAACCACCTTGTCCGGCAATTAAATTTACGTGAGCATTTCTTGTTGCAGCAACTTCTCTGGCTCCAGATGCAAATCCATCAGTCCACCAATCTGGCCAATGTGCTTTAACCTCAATCAATTCTTCTCCGTGCTCTTTTTCAAACTCTTCGAAAAAATCCTTAGCTATTGCTGTTTTAATTTTTGGCCATTCGTACTTTTCGTTCCATTGTTTTATTAAATGACTTGCTTTTGTTGAAGGAGGCGAATTATCCGTCATAAAACCAGAATGTTGAATTGCAGTTTTATCATAAGGATAACCTCTCTCTTCTAACTTAACAAGATATTCCAACAGGTTCTTTTCAAAGTTTTCAAAATCATCGGTATGGACTCCAAAGGCATTACCTGCCATATAATGTTCTGCCCTAAAGGTCAACATTTTTTTTCCTGAAGGAGATACCCACCAAAATACTAAAGGTGTATCAAAAGATATGAGAGCTTTATGGCCGTGAGTACCCATAGTCAGGTATTTGACATTTAAAGTATTGAAATAATCATTCATACACCAAGCAATACCATTTACATCATTTTGCATAGCCGAAACAACTTCTATACCTCTATCTGTAATATTTTTAATCGGAGCTAATGATGCAGCTAAGGATTGTTCATCTGGTAGTTCATTAAAGTTAAAATACATTCCCGTTACTTCAATCCTACCTTCTTTAATCCTCTTTTTTAATCGATCTATTTGAGTTTGCGATCTACTATTTAAAAATTCATCTACCGCCCATGATGCCTCGCAAGTCCATTTAAATTTTGATGCTTCTGGGTAGTCATCAGTGGCATCACAATAATCTAATGCATAATCAATATACCTTGGATGTTCTGCTAAAATTTCGGTTTGCGATCTTGTATAACCTATATCAGTATGGGAATGTTGTACGAAATTAACTTTCCAATGTTTTATAGGTTTCAAGCTAATTTCTTTTGTTATAAGGTAGTTACCTAAATCTAAATTTAAAGTTATTGTTTTGTTCTTTTTTACTTGGGGTAGTGTAATTTCGATAGTTTGTATACCGGGTTTTAAATCAATCTCTCTTTCAAATTTTCCATCGATGCTTAAAACGCCTTTTACAGGCTTTCTTATAAAAACTATTTCTGCAAATAACGTTTGGAATGTTTCAACATCTGTTTTAATTAGCGCAGGTAAAGCCGTAACGTTTATGCTCTCTGTGAGATTTTTTTTAAATATCTTAAAATAGGTTTGCGATTTTTGGTTTTCGGCGTCAACACTTAAAACAAGTTGAGTTCCATTTTCAATACTTTTTGCCGGAACAGTATAATATAGAAAACCAAAACAACCTTTATTATCATCTAAATAATGCTTAGAGAAACTCAATGTTCCTTTGTTCTTGAGCTCTATACTCCAACTATCCTTGTTATTATCAGGTATAACTATTTCTCCCTGTTTATTTCCTTCAACATAAAAATAAAATTTAGTTCCTGGACGTTTTGTATCATAACCTGCGTAATGTACAAATGTTACATAATCATCTTTTTTAGTCTTCAAAACTGGAGCTGTTTTCCATTCTATTTTTTGATTACCGTCATTAGCTCTGGAAACTATTGTTCTATTTAATCCGACTACTTCTTTTGCTCTATGCTCAATTTCATTACCCGATATTTTTTCCATATATCCAGCCACAAAAATTTCATCTGGTTTTTGATCTCTTTGCGCTATCATATTTAAACTACTTAAAAAAAATACTATTAATATATTTTTTTTAATAATTTGATTAAATTTCATATTGTTTTTGTATTTATTAATTTCAAAATAATTATGAGTTTTTTGTTCAAAAAAACTATTTTTCTTGATTATTTGCTTTAAGTCCGTACCAAGCGATATAGATAAAACATAATAAAGGCAATACGAAAGAAAAGTTAACCTCTGAAACACCTAAAACTAGTGTATCAGTCACACCATTCCCTCCTATATCTATAATCACCCCTTGTAGCTTAGGCATTAAAGCGCCTCCTACTATAGCCATAACTAATCCAGCCGATCCAACTTTTGATTGTTCTTCGGTTAAATCTTTGAGAGCAATTCCATATATGGTCGGGAACATTAAAGACATACAAAAAGATACACCCACTAAAGAATATAATCCTAGGATTCCATTAATAAAAATAGTTCCTAAAACAAATCCTACAGCAAAAAAGGCAAAAAGTGTAAGTAATTTTCCTGAACTTATAAATCTCAATAAAAAGGTACCTATTGCCCTTCCTACCGTAAATAAAATAAACGCCACCATTTGATAATATCCAGCGGTTACACTATCCATTCCTATGCCTTCTGCATATTGATAAATATAGGTCCAACACATAATTTGTGCCCCCACATATAGTATCTGAGCCAATACCCCCAAAGTATATTTCTTGTTCTTAAATAATACTGAAAATGTATTCCCTATACTTGGCATGTCTCCATCTTCTTTTGCTTGTGGCATTTTACTAACCATAAATAAAACAAAAACTCCAATAAGCACAAGACCAAGGATAACGTAAGGATTCCTAATAAGCAGTAAATCGGAAGTTTTGACTAAAATTTTTGAAGCTTCATCTAAAGCACTAAAATTTTCTATGTCATCAGATTTTAGATTTTTAAGCACAAATTGTTGTGCCACAAATAATCCCAATATGAGTCCTACTGGATTAAATGCTTGTGCCAAATTTAAACGTTGAGTAGCAGTTTCTTTTGGTCCCATTGCCAAAGCATAAGGATTTGCTGCTGTTTCTAGAAATGCCAAACCAAAAGTTAAAATATATAGACCTAAGCAAAAAAACCAAAATAGTTCTGTAGTTGCAGCCGGATAGAATAACAAAGCCCCAGATGCATATAGGCCTAGCCCAATTAAAACACCTGTTTTATAGGAATATTTTCGCATAAACATGGCTGCAGGTAGCGCCATACAGAAATAACCTCCATAAAAAGCCATCTGTACCCATGCTGCCTGAGAATTTGAAAGCTCTAAAACTTTTTTAAAAGCTTGCACCATAGGGTCAGTTACCGCATTAGCAAACCCCCATAACGCAAATAGAGAGGTTACTAATATAAATGGTACTATCATTTGTTTAGGAACTACAGGATGTTTTAATCGCTTAGTCATATTATAAGTTTAGTTATTAATAGTTTCAAAAATGAAACAAATCTGTTATTTGAGTAACGACAATTCAATCAAATTCATGGATTTATTCAAATAGTCTTTGAAAGGCTTGAATAAGGTTTTTAAATAAACAAAAGTTCCTGTTTACTTGAAAACTTTACTAGGGGAATAGCCAAATTGTTTCTTAAACACTCTACTGAAGTACAATGGGTCATTGAAACCTACTAAATCTGACACTTCAGAAACATTATAATTTTTGGTTTTTAATAATTGTGCAGATTTCTTTAACCGAATAGTTCTTATAAATTCATTTGGCGATAAGTCTGTTAGCTGCTTTATTCTTCTGTATAACTTAGAAGAACTCATGGCCATTTCTTTAGAAATAAAAGCGGGTGACAAATTAGGGGAACTCAGGTTGTTTTCAATAATCTCCTTAATTTGGGATATAAGGTCAATATCAATTTGTGAATGTGCTAGTGTCATGACATCACTTTCGGCATCTCCAGAAAACCTTTGTTTTAAATCAAAATGGATTTTAATTACATTTTCAATTCTTGTTTTGAGTAACGCTGGGTCAAAAGGTTTTACCAAATAACCATCTACGCCTATTTTATAAGCCTTTATTCTATTTTCATTTTCGGCAAGTGCTGTGAGCATGATAATAGCCGTATGACTCATATTATCATCATTTTTAACAGCTTCAACAAAATCAAATCCATCCATAACAGGCATCATAGCATCAACAACACATAAAACAGGTTTTACCCTTTTGCAGATTTCAAATCCTTCTTGACCATTCTCTGCTTCATATACTTTATAAGACTCGGATAAATTTTCAACAATGTAGTTTCTTAATTCAGGATTATCTTCAACTACCAGAATTTCATGCTTTAAATCTGTGTTTAAACTCTTTTTAACATCTTTTGTATTTGGAATTAAAACGGATTCCATACTTATAAGTTCAGCATGATTTTTCTGCAAATCATCAGGTTTTTGTTCTAGGATTTCATCCGGTGTATAAGCCTCCTTATTTGCTGGTAATTCCACAGTAAATACACTGCCTGTATCAGTTTCACTATCTACAGCTATCGTTCCTTTATGTATTTCCACCAAGGCCTTTACCAGTGACAATCCAATGCCTGTTCCCGTTGTATTTTCCTTACTGTTTTTGGCTTGATAGAATCTTGTAAAAATCATTTCTTTACTTTCCTGCGGAATGCCAATACCATCGTCACTCACTTCTATCACTAGTTTTTTATCTTTAACTCCCTTTATACCTACAAATAGATCAACGTTGCCATAATTGTTGGTAAACTTCATAGCATTGGATAACAAATTGAATAGAATTTTATTGAGCTTATCAAAATCTACCCAACAAACCATACTTTCATCCTCTGTATTAAAATTGAAATTGATATGCTTAGTATTGGCTAACTCTATAAATGAATTAAAAATGAGTTTAGTACTTTGCAACACATCTACTTCAGTGACTTTTAGTTTTAATTCACCTGTCTCTGCCCTTCTAAAATCAAGTATTTGGTTTACCAGTCGCAAAAGTCTGTTTGCATTATGGTATATCAATTCCAGCTTATTTTTGTCTGTCTCAATTTTATTTTCTTTATGGAGTAATTGCTTTGCAGGTCCCAAAATGAGGGTTAAAGGTGTACGCAACTCGTGCGAAATATTGGTAAAAAACCTTAGTTTTTCGTTATTCAGTTTTTCATCTCTTTCACGCTTTACTTTCTCAAGCAACAATTCTTGTTTTAGTTGGAGTCTATATTTAATTTGCTTTCTTAAAAAATAAATAATGGCCATAACAACTAACATTACCGCAATAAAGAAGGGGTAGGTTAACCAAAAAGGTGATTGAATAGTAATTTTTAGGTTGGTTACCTCACTCCAATACCCATTATTGTTCTCGGCCTTAATTTTAAGCACGTAATCATCTGGGTATAAATTAGTATACTGAATAGTACGAGAATTAGTGTTTGTAGAATTCCATTTTTCATCAAAACCCTCTAGTTTGTATTGATAAGAATTTAATCTTTCATTAGCATAAGATGGCATTGAAAACTCAATAGAGAAATTTCTATTCCTGTAACCTAGTGCGATGTTTTCTGTATAATTCAGGTCTTTTTCCATGACAATTTGACCATCAACTTCGACCTGAGGCAACACCTCTTCATTATTAATCTTAAAAGTTGTTATTATTGGTTTTGGTGAGTATTTATTCTCTTCTATTCCTAATGGAGAAAAATGTATGATATCTTTGTCTCCTCCAATGAAAATTGTATTGTTATCATATTGAAGAAAACCCCGTTTATTAATTATATTTGACCTTACTCCATTATTGACATGAAAAGCCCTAAATTCACTTTTATCAGGCAAATATTTTCCAATTTTATTTGAATTCATATTTAGCCAAAGGCAACCATTTACATCAATTGCAATATCTGTAATCCAACTATTTTTTAACTCTTGAGGATTTTCTTGGGGTAAGAAAATATCTTTAATAGGGTCATAAAAATTAAGTCCATTTCTAGTTCCTACCCAAATTTTTCCATTAGCATCAATAACGATATCTTTTACTTTGTTATTAGATAAACTAACTCTATCCTGCAAAGACTTGTAGTGTCTTGTTTCTTTTGTCAAAAAGTTATATTTAAAAATTCCTTCTTCTGTAGCTAACCAGACTTTATCAGTTTGATAAGGAATAATCTTATTCACATCTAAAAGTGCATCCAATTCTTCATTAATTCTAGTACTTTTTTCATTTACTAAATCAAACTCTACGAGCCCCTCCCCAACAGAACCTATTAAAAGTGTTCTATTGTTTATTTGATAAAAAGACATGACTGGTGAATTGGAAAAACCTACGTCCAAACTACGGGTGGCACCAGAAACCATATCATATTTTAAAACTTTTCCATTCCATAACCCTATATAAAATAACTTATTATTTGTTGTATAGATACTACTTATTCTTTTGTAAGCTTCTAGAACTCTACGAAACCTGTCGGATTCCATTAAATATAACCCATCTGAATGTGTTCCTAAAAGTATTTTGTTCGTATAGGTTTTGGAGAGACTACTAATTATTGGGGTTTTTCCGTTTGATGTAAAATTTGCCTTAATGGTTTTAAATTGGTTTTCAAAAGGGTCTAATTTATCCAACCCATTCTCGGTACCCACCCAAAGTATTCCAGAAGCATCAAAGAAAAGTGATAATATATAATTGTTAACCAAAGAATTTGTATTAGTTAAATCTGAAATATGACGTTTGTATTTTCCATTCTTTAATGCCTCTATGCTTCTACAAGTAATTATACCATTTGAAGTTCCAAACCAAAGTTCTCCATCATCAGAGACAGTATAGCATCTAAAATAATCTCCTTGACCTTCAAAATTTATTAAACTAAAATTATTTTCTAAATTTTTGTATTCATATAAACCATCTTTGGTTCCTACATACAAATTAAAGTGTCTATCCTCAAAGAGAAAGTAGGCGTCTGATTGCATATTGGCACTACTTTTTGAAGGGCTTAAGTCAAAATTATTGGATTTTAATATTCGACCTGCGTTGTCAAACTCCAAACTATAAACTCCATTATTAAAGGTTGTAAACCATAATTTGTTGTCATGGGTTTGATAAATACCTCTAATATTTTCAACACTTTGAATATCTACTCTATGAAATTTTTCCTCTTCTTCGTCAAAATAACAAATACCACTGCTCATGGTACCCACCCATAATCGATCTGTATTGTCAATAAAAACAGATCTTACCTTATTATCGGGCAGAGAATACTTATTATTTTCATTAGAATGGTACGTTTTAAATGTATGGGTTGGAATATGGTATTTAGTCAATCCGAAATCAGTAGCAATCCATAGGTTATTTTTCTTATCTTTTACTATTTGCAATATATCATTACTATGCAAATAATCCTCCCTATTTATGTTACTTTGAAACGGCCGAAAATTATAACCATCAAATCTATTAACTCCACCAAAAGTTCCTAGCCACAAAAAGCCTTCATCATCTTGAATGATGGATCTTATAGAGTTTTGAGAGAGTCCACTAATTTCATTATAATGCTCAAAAACAAGCTCTTGTCCTTGTACATAATAACAAGAAAACCATAAAGCCATTAATAGAAGTTTGAACTCTTTCAAAGTAATATTGTCTATTTAGAAATCAGTTGATTGGTGTTTAAATTTATTATAAAATTATCAGATGGTGCTCCGTTTAAAAACTTTTTAAAAATTAAACAGAATTGTAAGAAGTCGTTTTCGATTTCTGATGGTGCACTAATCGATTTAAAATGAATTAAGTAGGCTTCAATAATTTTCTTATAGATTTCTACCCTTTTTTCTCCTATATCTTGAAATGCCAATGTATCTGCAGAGCGCAAACGATACAAATCGAATAACATCTCAAAACCTGTCCAGTCCTCAAATCCTTCCATAGTGTTTTCGTTAATTGAAACAAATTCTGCTACACTATTCTTGGTTAAACTCAGTAAAAACGTGGTAAACGGAATGTCCCAATCCTTTTCCAAAAACCTATTATTAATTAGACCTTTCAAATGACTTTGCGTTAAATCTTTGTAGGTTTTCGCATTTAAAATTGTTGAATCCCATAACACATTCTCCATTTTACTTTTCATAAAGGCATACTCTTGTTTGTATAGCGGAAAGAATTCTTTAAATCTGTGCACATTGTCTATAACGACGGTCTCAATCTCAACCTCATCTGCGGAGACCGTTGCAATTTTATAGGCAGGAATATACGCCGCCAATGATGGTATTTGCACATTTACTAAACTACCTGATTCAAAAGTTGTAACACCTGTATCATTAATATGCATGTGTCCACCAAAATGTACTTTCACTCCCGCTTCAATAAATGCTTTGGCTACGGCATCTTCTGGTACACGATGCAATTGCATTTTATCATCTCCCAGTAACATCCTTATGTTTTCAGAAGCACCATCGTTAAATTCTACGGTTGGAAAATGGCTAAACACTATTAATTTTTTATTCAGCTTTTTTGCACGCTGTGTCACACTTTTTATCCATGCCATTAGATGTGCCTTATGTGATAATATATTATTATAGCCAACACTTGCACTGCTGTAACTATTGGCGTCTTTGGGCACATACACATTAGCATCAATGGCTAAAAACCATAGCCCTTCTGTTGGTTCCACTAAATAACTTACATCAGGAATTTGGCTTCCAAAAGGTGGGATTTTATAATTTCTATTAGATAATTCAGCTTGTTTAAGAGCTTTATCAAATTGATAATTCTCGTAATTATAATCTATAAACGGTGTCTCCCAATACACATCATTTTGCTTTGGATAGAAACCGAAATCTTTTAATTCATTTAAGATGTCTTCGTAGCCTAATTTTGCAATATCTTTTGTGAAAACAGGTTCTAATGCGTTGGAATCTTTTGCTCTGTATATCTCTTTCGAACTAAATATAGGTTGTTGTTTTCCGCCCTCGCCTATAAAATCATACTTCCCCGCTTCTTGGTAAAATGGGCGCACGGGGTCGTGATTACCAGTAGTTAAAATAAACTTGATATTATGTTTTTCTGAATACTTTTTTAGTATATGTTTTAAGCCTTTAATATTAAACATTTGCCCATCATCACTAAAATCTCCCGGCAATACCACGTATTTAATATTTTTGGATACTATATCGTCTAAAGCCGACAAAAAAGCGAAGTAGTTTTCATTAAACAACCGTGTAGATTGTAACTGAGACTGCATCGTTCGGGCTAGTGTATAGGTATTCGTTTCAGGGTTTAAAACACCCTTGTAATCACTATCAGAAAAACTACCATAGATATCTTGAAAATGCACATCGGCCATAAAGGCTATTTTATAGCTTGTATCATCCCTTTCTTTTTTACAAGAAAGACATACCAATAGTATTAATATGACGATACTTCTGTACAATATTTTGCTATTTTAGTTTAGTTTCTGATGGAAAGGCATACGATGTTTTCCAACCGCCTAAATTAATTAAAATTTGGTCCAACATCACTCCAGGGTCTACCATCCAAATCTTCAGTTTATGCTTTCCAGCTTTGTTTACAATTTGCTTAACGGATTGTACCGATGCATTTTTTAATACATTTTCCTTCCAAGTTTCACTTCGTCCAAAGGTTTGAAAATCAACTATTACAGGTTCTGCATCATCTATAGCTACTGCACAACGTACACCCGTGTTATTATTAAAAGCATGTGTTGGTACAGCCTGTAAAAACAAATCTACCTCCCCAAAATTAAAGGTATAAAAATCATATTCTAAAATAGGACTATTTTGCTTTAGGCCTTCAATAGTGGTTTCAGAAGTTGCGCTTCGCGGAAGTGCCACACTTACATTTCCTGTATAGCCTAAACCTGTAAAGGTTGTCCATTTGGCTTCCTTTCCGTCTGTTTTTCTAGTATAATTTTCAGCATTTATTGAGACAAAACCTTTGTCTTCAACAAAACCTTTATAATTTTCTAAATCTTTAAACTTTGGATTGAAGACCGAAACACCTAGCGTTGTAGTTTTGTTTTTGGTTGCTACATCTATAGCCGAATTCACTTTGTAACTTGGCGGTATTAGCTGGTAATCGTGTCCTAACGGAGCTTCCTTTTTATTTTCCCCCTGCGGTACTTTATCCCAATCTATGGTAACCCAAATACGCTCTTCTAATTGGTCTTTATCTAATTTTCCCGAGGTTTTAGAAAGTATAATCCAATCGGCTTTTGGTTGTAATTCCCACTCCAATTCGCCCTGTCCTTTTAAGAACACATCCATGTAATATGTATTCTCAGTGTAAGCATTAAACACAGGAAAAACATCGGCATAAGAATTTATAATCTCATCATTTACCTCCATTTGATAGCTCTCGATGGCTATCCCCAAGGTATTTGATTTTTCGGTTAAGGGGATGGACGCTGTTGGTTCTGAAAACACGGGCAAATGCCTAGGCGACATGCTCATGATATGTTTCCATTTTCCATTTTGAAGGGTGTTATTAAAATAATCGGTGTCTTTTTGAATGGTTTTGTATGCCTCTAAAGATTTCGTTGCAAAATCCTTAGCGCTCTCTCGCCCTTGTGATGCCACAAAAGCATTTTTATAAGTGTACAACCATTTAAAATTTAGGTTTGAGGCACCCGAAATTGGATAATAAACGAGTTGATAAAAGGCATCTGCCCTATGGCTGGGGATATTTTTTTGAATAGCCTTCACACGAGTAATTAAATCTTGATGCGCTTTGATTCGCTTACTAACCTCATCGCCATAATGATATTGCGTCAACTCGGTGTTAGCCGCTTTGGTTACAGGCTCCACACTACTCCAGGCCATAAATTCTGGTCGTCTTTGAAACGCCAATAGATTGTATTGGTACATCAAATTGGTAATGGCAGTTGCATTATTTTTTCCAAATTCTCTGGTACTCCAGTATATATGATGTGCTCTTACGTCATCATCATTTTTAAAGCCATCAATATCCCAAGCCATGTCCAAAAACAGCTCGATATTATATTCGTGCGGTTTGATGTCTCCACAATTTAAAATCCAAATATTTTGCGACCCAAACTCGTATGCTTTAGTCATTTCTTCCCACATTAAAACTGGGTTTGTAGAATTCAACCATAAATAATCGTGTGGCCTACCCCAGTAGGAGGTGTGATAATAGACACCCGCTCCACCGCTTCTTTTTTGCTCTTCAGCATTACTTAATTGGCGAATATATCCGTAGTTGTCGTCGGTCCAAACCAAACTTACATCTTCAGGTAAATCCAATCCACTTTGGTAGTAATGCAAGACCTCTTTATAGGGCACAAAAGCCTGTGGTTTTGTAACACCTTTTTTAGAATTAGCTTTTAAAATCTCGCGTTGGTCGGTTATAACCCGTTCTAAAAGTTTTACTTGCGAATCGGTATCATCTTCTCCAACAATCATGGGAGAATCATGTTCTCCACGCATACCAACTGTGTAAATACCTTCAAAATTTGCAGTTTCTTTAGCTCTTTTTTTGAATAAAGATTTTATCGATTCTGAATTGGTATCGTATCGATAATCACCCATAGTATCATGATTCCATTCTGCATTAATGTTACACAACATAGGTTCTGCATGCGATGTCCCTATAACAATAGCGTAATTATCGGCTACTATTTTATTTTGTGGATAGTGGTAAAATGCCTTGGTACATTTGTGCATTGCCGGCCAAATAGTATTAGCTCGTAGGCGCAACAATAGTTCAAATACTTTGGCATAGGTTTTTGGCCCAATATCTCCCGTTTCTGGTTCGTAATTGAGTGCCGACCACCGTTGCAAGCCCCAATCTTCGTCATTTAAAAATAGACCTCGATATTTTACTGATGGCGTTCCATAGGTTTTATTTTCAATATGAAGCACAATACTTTCTTGCTTTTCTGGAGTAACATCTGCCCACCATTCCCATGGGGAAACGCCAATCCTTCTGGAAATTTCTAAAAGTCCGTAAGCCGTTCCTCGTCGGTCTGAACCAATAATGACTAATGCTTTTTTTATGCCTTTTGAAGGATTTTCAATAACCTGAATCGTGTAGGTTTCCCATTTCCCTTCAATTTGAGAGCCATCAATAGCGTGTTTTCTAATGAGCTGATTAATAACTTTACTGTTCCCTAATGTTCCAGCTATAATTTGATAAGGGGCTTGCTTTTGATGTTTCACAACCGTTTTCCCCGAAACTTTTTTGATATCGCTCGCCAAAATATTTGAAGCAATACTCACGACTTTGTCATCCCTTTTATCTATGATGATAGAGGCTACTTCTCCATTTTGAACTATTGGAAATTGAATACCATTTTGCCCCCAAATTGAAAAACAAATAGTTAAGAATATGAATTTTATAAAGCGTTTATTCATTTTTGATGTTTTTAATACGTTCGTAAGTACCGTCTTCAAATTTTACTTCAAAAGTAGATTTGAATAACCTTGAAGGCTGATAATAATCTGTTGAAATCACTTGCGCCCCCGAAGCCTTTGCTTTTTCAAATTTGGTATAATCGTTCGTTCGGGCTTCTTTTGTTCCAGCATCGGCGCGAGTGCGTACCATATAACCTTGTGCTACCAAGTGCTTGATATATTCAAAATCAGTAATGGGGTTGTTCACTATTCTAAATGCGGATTCTGGGTTTCCTTCTTTACTATTCACAAAAAACACGCGGTTTTTCAGCGTATTATCGCCATTCATATACAGGCTGTTTTTATGAGCTTTTTCATCTAAAACAAACAGGAATTTCCCTTTACAATCTTCTAATTTTGGCCAACCTTGTTTTAAAACGGCTTCTTCTAAAGTGCCATGGTTTCCCCTTACATCATCGGGTCGTATTAAATCCTCTTTTGCAAATACTGAAAATATTTCAGCATCTAATTCTTGATACGCTTTCTCTGAAAAGGGAATTGGCTTGGTTAAGTCTGGTATTACCTTGTCTTTCGTATTCATTAAAATTATGATGGGCAGGTGTGCAGGATTGTTATCCGACCATTTTTTCATCGCTTTTAATGCCTCTTTAAATAATAAATGATGACTTCTAAAATCGATATCTTGGATATGAAATAGTTTAAACCCTGGTTGTTTTAATTGCTCTGCTTCGTCATAAGGCATTGGTGTTTCTCCCGATTGTTTGACAATATCTAAGCCTTTTGGATTTGAAAAATGACCGCCTTTGGGGTCGTAAAACACATCTAGCTCTAAATTTCGCAAGCCAAGATTTAACTGTGCTACTATAGAAATATGTTCATATTCCAATGACTTCGCTTTACTGGAATCTTTTAAAGCGATGTAGTTTAAAAGTGGTTGTTCAATTGCAATTTTATAGGAATTGTGACTCCCAATTACCTGAATATCATTTAGCTTTATGGGTTGCTCTTTTGAACATCCAAGACTTAGAAGCACAACAAGTAGAACAAGTTGCTTCATATTTAAATGGATTTTAAAAGTTCTGGCTTTTCATTGTATAATTTTAAAATTAACTCGCCAAAAAGGGTGTTTACCCATGCAAACCACGAACGCGAAAATTTGGATGCATCATCTTTATGAAAGGTTTCATGCATAAACCCCTTCCCATCATGTGTGTTCATGAGTTGTTTTACACACCACACAATTTCAGAATCGCTATCGCTAGTCATGGCCCGTAAAATAATCCCCATAGGCCAAATGGTGTCTAAACCAGCGTGCGGACCTCCTTGTCCTTCACCTGCTTTTCCTTTAAAATAATAAGGGTTGTCGTCACTTAACAGATAAGTTCTTGTATTTTTATACGCCTCTAAATCGTAATACTGCTCGCTCATTAAATACTTCATGGCGATTAAAGATGGAATGTTTGGATCGTCTATAAATGCCTGGTTACCAAAACCATCTACCTCATAGGCATAGACCTTACCATAATTTAGGTGTTCGGAAATGGCATATTTGTTTACAGCGCTTAACACTTCATCTGAAAAGGATTGACAGGCTTCTGAAAATGCTTTGTCTCCAAAAACATCATTATAAATCTCGCTCAACTGGGCTAAAGACTCCACCGCAAATAAATTGGAGGGAATTAAAAACGGGTACATCGTGCCATCATCTGAAGGTCTAAACGCAGAACAAATAAGTCCGACAGGTTTTATCGGCCTGCCCTTTCCGCTAAAAGGCGTAATGATATTTTTATTTCGTCGTACACGCTCAAAATAATAGGGTGTTTCTCCATTTTTGCGTTGCTCAGTTCTTAGCGTCTTTACCGCGAGTCGCATGGCTTTATCCCAATCGGCATCTAAAACAGAGGCGTCTCCAGTTTCCTTATAGTATCCATAAGATAAACGAATGGCGTAGCATAACGAATCTATTTCCCATTTACGCTCATGCACTCCCGGTATTGGGGTTGGGCGGTCGTCCTTCCATTTGGTTTCTCTGGTCAGGTCTTTATAAAACGCATTGGCATAAGGGTCTAACAAAATGCATTTGGTTTGCCTGTTGATTAAACCTTTAAAAAGGTTTTTTAGTGCTTCATCATGATTTACCAAAGGTAAATACGGCCATACTTGAGCAGTAGAATCCCTGAGCCACATGGCATCAATATCACCAGTAATAACAAAAGTATCTGGTTTGTTATTTATGACTTCAAAATCTACCGTGGTATCTAAAGTGTTTGGAAAACAGTTTTCAAAAAGCCACGACAATTCTGGGTTTTTTATGACCCTTTTTACCGTTTTAATGGTATTTTCAACGGCTTGACTTATAAAGGTTCTATCTGTTAATGGTGGTCTGTTAGATGTATAGGATGGTGTACTTGAGGCCATCGTAAATGCAGAACAACTTAGGGTCGCAACTCCCGTTGTACCTATAATCGTTTGCTTTATAAATTTTCGTCGTGTGGTCATAACAATGATATTTACCTAAACCTTTCTCAATCTGCATGACAGACTACCTTGTTCCAGTCATTTCAAGTTTTAGCACCCCGCCGTTGGTTAAGGATTTATGAGACACATTAAATTTAGGCAAATCCTCGTTATTAAAAAAGGCCTCTTTTATGAAAACATTAGTACTGCTGTTGTTTGCTGATTGAATCTCCAAAGTCTTTCCTGAATAATACTCTGGGTGTAGTTGAATAGTTACTTTATCAAAAATTGGACTTCCTATTTGATACTCCGGATTTTCCTCTGTACCTCCATTGACTTGAAACAACCCTATTTTCATTAATACGGCTAAACTTCCCATGAGGCCTTGGTCTTCATCGCCATTATATCCTGTAGATGGCGCTAGACCACCAAAAACCTTGGAAGCCACTCGTCTTGACCAATAGTGGGCTAAATCTGGTCTACCTAGTTTATTGAAAATAAAGGCAGTTTGGATAGAGGGTTGATTACCATAATTTATGGGGATTTTACGATACTCTGGGTGTAATTCTGAAGCATGCGATGTGCCAGAAGTAAAGTTTAATTGTTCTGATTGTTCAAATTGCGTATTCAATTTTTCAACAGCTTTTTCTTTACCTCCCATGAGTTCAGCAAGTCCATCGTAATCATGAGGTACAAACCAAGTAGATTGTGCGCCATTGGATTCTATAAAACCTTCTTCATAAGTATACGGGCTATAATTGGCTTGCCATTTCCCATCAACATTTTTGGCTTGCATCCATCCTTCTTCATTTAAAAGCGTTGCATAATTTTTTGAACGTTCTATGAAGTAATCATAATCTTCCATCTTATTCAGCTTCAATGCCAATTGAGCTAGTACCCAGTCTTGATAGGCATACTCTAAGGTTAAACCAGCACCATCTTGATGCCCGCCAAACTTCCCTTTAGGATTAGGATGTGGCACAAAGCCTTTTTCCATATAGAAATCCAGTCCGCCACCAATATTGGTTTTATGCTCATAACCCGCTTTTTCCATGATACCACCTTCTACATGGTTTTTCTTCAAAGCATCATAAATGTCGTCTAGATTTTCCTTTAAAATACCTTTTTGAATCGCGCTTACAAAAAACGGTGTGGCTGGGGCGCCTGTCATCACATAGGTGTAATTTCCACCTGATGGCCCTCTGGGAACCAAGCCTCCATCTTTATAATATTGAAGAAAAGACATGGCAAATTCTTCATAAATATCTGGATATGCTAAGCCCCAGAGTGTATTTAATGTCCATTGGGCTCCCCAAAGCGCATCAGAATTGTAATGATTAAATTTTGGTTTTCCTGAAGCATCCAACGGTAATTGCCCAATCTTAAATTCATCTCTAGTGTTATCAGGATAGGCTCCATTGACATCACTAATAATACGTCTGCCTTGAAGCGCATGCCATAAATCTGTATAAAAACGTTTTTGTTGTTTTTCCGTATTACCTTCAACCTTTATTCTACTTAATAATGAATTCCAATGGTCTTTGGAATCTTGAACTACTGCTTCAAAATCCCAATGAGGTAACTCTGTTTTAAGATTCAAGTTAGCATTTTCATTTGAAGTATATGAGATAGCCACCTTCATAAGTAAGGGCTTTTCCAAATCAGAAAAATTCATCAGATAATTGCCTGTTGCTTCATCTTTTTGTAATTCAGTTACTGGAGTATCGAGACTTACCCTAAAGAATACCTTAAATTCTTGAGGCCTTCTGTGGGTTGGTGTTGCCACTACTGAACCCGAAAATTCCGTATCACTAATTTGGCGTAATTCGCCTTGGGCATTATCTGATGGTCCAAGTATGGTATTCAAATTAAACAAAACCGCATTTTTGGTGTTTTCTGGAAAGGTATATTTGTGAAAACCCACTCTTGTGGTACTGGTAAGCTCTGTTTTAATGCCATAACGTTTTAGTGCTAAGCTATGATGTCCGGGTGTTACTGTTTCATCATTATGACTAAATTTTGAATAAAAATCTTTGAAAACTGTTTTAGTATTCTCTTCAGAAAGCGTTACCGGCATAACCGACACGCCTGATATTTGCCAACCATGTATATGACTAAAACCCTTGATAGTATCGATTTTATAACGATAACCACTGCCCCAAGCACCGTCAATTTCATTATCTGGACTTAGATTTACCATCCCAAAAGGGCGACATGCTGATGAAAAGAAAAACCATCTGGAATTCTCCGTATCCAATTGCGGATAAACCAAACTTGCGTAATCTATTGCTTTATTGGTTGTATCAAAATTTGTTTTATCTTCATTTTTACATGAAAGCAGAATGCTCAGTACGATTATTGCTATGGTAAAATAATGTTTCATGTATTTATTGAATAACTAGAATATCTTTTTTAATAGTATCGCTATGTGTAAAATTCTCATTTCCCTTAAATACGAATTGCTTATGAGTTGTTTCTGGAACTGTGACGTTTTCTAAATGTACATTATCAACATCATAGAACACAAAAGCTGGTCTAAAATCGTGATGTTCTAGCTTTAAATTTACGTTTTTATAGGTAATGTTGTTTGCATATTTTACATAAAAGCCCCAAGCTGGCAACTCGCCAAACATTGAAAATTCTGGATAATCTGTTATTTTCTCGGGCACTTGTTCTAATCTGTTTAATGGCACATAAGCCATCCCTTTTGATGCTCTTCCTGGATATGTAATTTCTACATTTTCGATGGTTACGTTTTTAATATTATATCCGGGTATACCAACCACGGAAGATGGAAAAGGGTTATGAAAGAAGTCTACTTCAGGCCCTCGTAAATCGTAGTCTATGTCGGGTCTGCCAAAAGGCACCTCTACTTTGATATCTTTAATATGAATATTTTTTACTACTCCCGGAGCATCTCCGCCTCTATGGCCTAATCTTATAAAAATGGCGTTGCCTGTATTTTTTGCTTTGATATTGGAAACGTTGATGTTTTCAATAACACCGCCATCTACACTTTCTATAGCTATGGCTGAACGGAATGTATCGTATATTTCTATACTATCAATGGTTACATTTTTAAATCCGCCGTAAGAAGCTGTTCCAAATTTTAAGGCACTGGCGCTACTCCTTATTTTACAATTTGCTATGTAAATGCTATCGTTGTAATACGCTGGGAAATATGATTTAAGGCAGATACCGTCATCTGCTGAATTTACATCACAATTTGTGATTTGTACATTTTTACAATCGGTAATGTCCATACCGTCGTTATTCCAATAAGCTCTATTGATAATTTTTAAATTATCCAGTTTTAATTTTTCACATAATTCGAAAGACAATCCCCAGCATGCTCCATTTTGAAGATTTAGGTCTAAAACATCTACATTTTTACACATTGAAAATCTGAACAACTTAGGTCTTGCCGTCTCGTTAGGGCGCATGCGCCTGTAGTTATATTTTGGGTCTTTGCGCTCTCCTGAATGGTGTAAGCTGTCAATATTTAAAGCCAATGCTCTTCCTTGACCGTCTATTTTTCCTTGACCATATATCTTAAAATTTTTTGCCTTATAAGCTACCAAAAATGCCATATTGGAATAGTCATCACGCTTGGGAGATTCCGGACGTTCAGGCATTGGCACATCTGAATAATGATAGGGATTTGTACTTCCCAACAATACAGCATCTTCTTTTAAATAAAGACTTACGTTAGATTTTATTACCAAGCCTCCTGAAAGATACTGCCCTTTAGGAAATACTAAGGTACCCCCATTTTCTTCATGCACCTTATCTATTAATTGTTGTAATGCTTTAGTATTTAATGTTGTGCTATTACCAACTACACCGTAATCTGTAACTAGATATTCTGTATCATTGGTCTTTTTTATATAGCCCTTATTTATTTCAATTTGAGAGACATTTATATCTGTTTTTGGTGTTTTGTTGCATGACGCAAAAATTAAGGTCAGCATCAACGCGTATAAAACAGAACTGTTATATGTTGTCTTGTATGTCATTTTCAATTTTGTTTTCCCAAAAAAGTGTTGGGCATGTCTGTTAATTCAAATTGTAAAACGCCTCCTTTAGAAATCAAATTAAAGTCTATAATACTCGAATTAATCTCCTCTCCATTCCACGTTACTCTTTGAATGTAAATATTGTTTGCTGTTCTACCGTTGGTAATAATTTCTAACGGTTTGTTTATTGTTTTTATGGTTATTTTATCAAATTGTGGCGTTGTTAAAGCTAACTGTGTGCTTCCTGGAAAAATTGGATACAAGCCCATTGTAGACCAAACATACCATGAAGACATAGTACCAGCATCATCATCCATTTCCTTGATATAACCATTTGGCGATGCCGTGAATATTTTTTTTACAATTGGTGTTTCAAACTTCTCATGCGTGCCGTACCAGTTGTTAGTTACTTTGTTGAGTAATTTATCTACTAATTGTTGTGTTTTCCAGGGTGAATTGGTGTAATTATACAAATAAGGCACCTGAATATCTGGTTGATTACCAATGTTAAACAGCTCATTACTGAAGAAATAATCTAATTGGTTTTCAAATTCTTGTTTTCCTCCCATCATGGTTTGAATACCTTGTATATCAAACGGCACAAACCATCGGTATTGCCACAGGGTACCTTCGTACAGCCCATCACCGTGCATAATATCAGATTTGTCATCCATCACTAAAAATTTATCTTTCCAGAGGGTTTTGTATTCAAAAGCGCGTGCTCTGTAAAATTCTGCATCTACTTCTTTTCCTAATATTTCAGAAATTTCAGAGAGCGCCCATAAATCGTAACTAGATTCCAAAATATTGTCCGGCGATTTAAAAGGCAGGTGTTTTGCTTCTTCCTTTAATTCGTTATAAACTTCATTTAAATCAAATGGTAGCATACCTTTTCTGTAGGCATCAAGTAACATCACCATACTATGCTCTGTTCTAATGGTTAAAAACGGTTCTGTTTCTGTTGCCCAATCTGGTTTATCTTGTTTGTATAGGCTTTTTAAAGACAATAGCATGTCTTGATATTTTTCCGGATACAACAAAGACAATAAAGGTAATTTTGTTCTAAAGGTGTCCCAAATAGACCAACCATGAAAATATGGTGTACTTGATTTATAAAGTTTACCATCACTACCTCTATACTCACCATTATCATCATTTATTATAAAAGGAGACTGGGTGGCATGGTAAAGATGAGTGTAAAACATGGTTTTAAGTGAATCGTTGTTGGTTTCAACATCTACAACACTTAGTAAATCGTTCCATGCTTTTGAAGCTTGAGATTTTACTTCTGAAAAACTTAAGTTTTCTGATGCTTTTAAGTTTTGAATAGCACTGCTTTTATCAACAACCGATAGTGCACACCTTAATAATACATCTTGTTTTTCAATGGTAGAAAAATTGATAATCAACTTTGATGCCTCGTTTTTTATTTCCATTGGCTGTTGATTAAAAGAGATGGCATAGTAAAATGTGTACTTCCCTTTATTACAAACATTTACACTAGTAATTTTTCCACTTATAATTCCATTTTCTATCTGATGTTCATCAGAAATATGCTTAACATAAGCGCTGGCTAAATCGATAGTAAACCCAGCGTTTTCAGATTTCGGGAATGTATACTGATGAAAACCTACTTGACGCGTTGCTGTAAGTTGCGTTTGTACTTCATTATTTAGTTGAACAGAATAATATCCTGCTTGAGCCTTTTCACTTTCTTTTGAAAAACTAACACTATTTGGAATTGAATCGCCTTCTGAAATAAAAAAAGGTAAAATTCTTAGATTACCTCCTACACCTCTACAGCCTACTCCCGAAAATCTGGTATTTGAAAAACCAATAATTTCTTTAGCTGTATAATCGTACCCAGAATGTGCTATAGGATTGGTATCTGGGCCAGGTTTTACCATACCAAATGGTACCGAAGCCGATACATCTGTTTGTCCGTGGTCATCTGCGGTACAGATGAAAGGGTTGATGTAGTCTACGTTTTGTTTTGATTCTACAGTAGAAACATCAGCATGCTTTTGGCATCCTAAAACAACACAAAAAATTATGATAATATGACTGGTATACCTCAACATAAAGCAGTGAAAAATAAAGGCAGACATGGAAATATCTGCCTTTAAAAAACTAAACTAACTCAAATAGAAAAAAATACTTTCCTACTTTTCTTTCTATCCTCTTACTATACGCTTTAGTAATTAGGATTTTGAATTAAAGAACCTTCAGACAAAGCCACTTCGGAATCAGGTATAGGTCTTACCAAATGTGTCCCTGAGCTAAAAGCGCCATGATCAACATTATGTGGGTTGTACATATTTAAACGTTCCTCTAATTTTCCTGTTCGTTTTAGCACAGCCCATCTATCTTCTTCTCCAGCAAGTTCTATAGCTCTTTCATCTAAAATAGTATCAATATTTACCGAGGTATAATGATTCACTACACCCGTTGCACGTTCTCTTACTCTGTTTAAATGACTTAGAGCCGAACTTGTATTCCCAGCTCCCAAATGAGCTTCTGCAGCGATAAGATGTGTTTCTGCTACTCTAAACACAAACGTATCTCTAGAGCCTCCATTTTCGGCATCAATTCCAACATCATCGAACTTTTTAAATATTGGGAAATTTGTTCTAAGTACATTAGAGGAATATTGATATATAACTCCTGGAACATTATCTGGTAACCCAAATAAATACTGATCTGGTTGATACACCCAATACCTATTCAATTTATCTGCTAACTCCGCTGCATCTATAGGTTCTTTAGGATAGTACGCAATGGTATCACCTACAACAACATTATCAGAACCTTCTGGAGATGTGAATGTAGCTTCCTCATCAGCAAATAACACTCTATGCAAAGTTACTTCATCCCTAGAATCGTTATTAGCTAATAGCTCATAAAAACGAGGTGTTGGCATTAAACCGGTGTTGTTCGCCCCATAAGGATTGGATCTTCCAATTCCAACATAATCATTTACTGGATTCATGAAAATTCCATGCTTTGAATTATTTCTATCATCAAAATTACCACCAGGACCATATTGTACAGCAAAAAGAACCTCAGGATTTACTTGATTTCCGTAATCGAATACTTGGCTGTATGTTTGACTTCTAATATCGTAAGTACCTATTGCTTGTTCAGCTAAACTAGCTGCTGTTGCAAAATCTGAAGCACTACCAAATGATTTATAAGCTCTAGTTAAATAAACATCTGCCAATAAGTGTTGTGCAGCACGTTTAGATATTCTTCCTGTTTGTGGATTGTCTCCTAGATTAGGTATAGCAGCTTCTAAATCAGCTATAATTTGAGTAAACGCCTCTTCTTCAGATGATCTCACATAATCTGTTCGAATAGAATTTGTTTCATTTAATTCTAAAACAATACCTCCAAAATGTCTTACTAAATTGTAAAATCCAAGCGCCCTCAGTGCTTTGGCTTGAGCAATGCCATTATCTCTGATAGGTAAATTAGCATCACTCCAGCTAATTTGGTTCTCGTAACGATTAATAACCGTATTAGCATCTGAAGTTAAACCATAATTTGCACCCCAAAAATTTCCTGAATTACCATCACTGGCCGTTAGACCAAAATAATCGTTTATAGGTGTATTACTCCTAACATCATCCTGTGAAGTAAACATATCTGTACCAGAGAACATAATGCCGTAATTCTTGTATACAGCACGTAAATTAATATACATTCCTGCTACTAACTGGTCTGCATTATCTTCATCTATGAAGTTCTCGGCTACTAAACCTCCGTAAAACTCCTCTTCTATATAGCCATCACAGGCAGAAAATAATAAGCCTAGCAATAAAACTATGTTTTGTATTTTAAAAATTGATTTCATTTTCTTAACAATTAATAATTATAATGATACGTTTAATCCAAATAACACTGTCTTAGTCAAATATGCAGAGCTATATGAGTTTTGCAGTCCAGTTTCTGGATCTGGCCCTTCGTAATCTGTGAAAATAAATGGATTTTGAATATCTAAAGATAATCTCATGCCACTTAACTTTAACTTATCTAACGCATCAGATGGTAATGTATAAGTAAACCCAATATTCCCAACCTTAACAAAATCAAATTCCTCATAATAATATTCTCCAGGATGTGCATAAGATAATGCTGGTCTTGAAGCATTTGGATTATTAGGCGTCCAATAGTCTAAATTGATTTTATTAAACTTTGCTTGGTCATTTTGATAAGGCGCAAAGTTTTGATAAAACTCTGAGTGTCCTAAAGACCCTTGACGGGTGTTAATTTGAACTCTGGCTTCAAAGTTCTTGTAAGTAAAAGTATTTGTCATACCTCCAAACCAATCTGGTGTTGGGCTTCCAATAACCACTTTATCTTCATTATTAATAACACCATCACCATTTTGATCAACAAACTTATATTGTCCAGGCCTTGCTCCAAATGAAGCGGCTTCTGCGTATTCATCTAACTGCCAAATACCCTCATTTTCAAATGAAAAAATAGCAGCTGGATCTTCTCCCACTTTTGTTACACCATGACGTCCAAAAGGTACTTCTTCAACATCACCCTCAATCTTTAAGATTTCAGCTTCATTTTTCGAAAAGTTAAAACTTGTACGCCATCTAAAGTTTTCGGTTTGAATGTTGGTTGTGTTCAGTACGATTTCAACACCTCTATTTCTAACCTCTCCAAAATTTCCAATTGCGGAACCAAAACCAGAGATAGCTAATAAACTTCTTGGAAACAAGCTACCATCTGTATCTTTATTATAGTAGTCAAAAGTTAAGTTCACCCTATTATTGAACAGTCCTAAATCAATACCTATATTTGTTTCTGTAGATACGGCCCATGTTAATTCACTGTTTGGCAAACCTCCAATAACCTGTGCTGTAACCAAATCGTCTCCAAATAAATAAGTTCCTCCACTTAAAGATGAAAAAGATTGGTATGGCCCTACAGTATCAATATTTCCTGTTTGCCCATAACTTAATCTTAACTTCATGTTATTAAGCCAAGACACATTTTGCATAAATTCTTCTTGAGATAGTTTCCATGCAAATGCTGCAGATGGGAAAAAATCCCACTTATTACCTTCTGCTAAACGAGAAGCTCCGTCGTAACGTCCTGTAAGAGTTAAAAGGTATTTATCCTTATGAGAATAGTTTAACCTACCTGCAAAAGACGCTATATTCTCTTTTATAAAACCACTATGGAATCTACGAACATCCGTTCCTTGACCAGTATTAAAGAATAAAAACTCATCTGCTAGATTACGGGTTTGTATATCTCCTCTTTCGAACTCTTTATGGAATAACGAGGATATTATAGTTGCTTTTAAATTGTTGTTTTCATCTATATCGAAATTCATGTTGGCAATATTATCCCAAGTGTATGTTACTATAGATGCAGACTCATAAATTGCTCTGGTTCTACGTGGATCATTTCTAGCTGCTTTAGTCAATAAAGCCCTATGTTCTCCAAATCTATTATATACCAAACTTGGAGAGAATTGCGTTTTAAGACTTAACCAATCTAATGGCTTATATTCCAAAAATGCATTCGCTATAATATCAAACCTTTTGGTATTAACCCTCCAAGCACCATTCTTTTCATAAATAGGATTAATGAAACGTTGATCTTGTTCGTCAGGTATAAAATCAATAGTACCATCATCTTCATAAGGATTAACTGTAGGCGCCAATCTAAATGAACTCCTAAACAACTCACGGCTACCTTCTTCTCTTTCAGAAAAAGCGATATAAGACTTAACTCCAAATGTTAATTGATCATTTACTTTTTTAGATATCGACCCCGCAAGGTTATATCTTTCAAAATCCTCTATACCAACTACACCTTCATCTTTTAAATAACCCAAAGATGCATTGTAGACCAAACCATCGTTTCCACCAGAGGCGGATAATGTATGACTAGTTTGGATTCCTGTTTCTTGAAACATTCCAATCCAGTCCGTATAATTGCCATTTAATGCATTTGCTTGCTCTTCTGCTCCAATGAATTCTACTGTGGTATCTGGAACAATGCTATTGTAATCTGAAGCAGTTGCTGGGCCAGCATTAAGCAAATTACCAAACTCCCTAGCTCTAACCACATCATTAACAAAGGCTACATATTCATCGCCATTATAAAAGTTCGGCGAATTTACTACACTACGCACACCAAAAGTCGCATCATAATTGAAGCGTGTTCTTCCTTCAACACCACTCTTAGTAGTTATGATTACTACACCATTAGCACCTCTTGCTCCATATATAGCAGTAGAAGATGCATCTTTTAGGATATCTATTTGCTGAATGTCTGCAGGATTTAATGCATTGATATTATCAACAAAAATTCCATCAACAACATACAAAGGCGACCCTAGATCACTTCCCGGGCTATCACTAACACCGTCGTTACCTTGATTTGTATTTCTAATAGATCCATTACCTCTAATATTAATAGACAATGGTGCACCTGGCTTATTATTAAGCGTACGTACATCAACACCTGCTAAACGTCCTTGTAAAGCCTGAGCTACATCTGTTTTTCTTTGCTCAACAACATCGTCGCTTCCTATAGACGCCACAGAACCTGTTAAGTCTTTTCGTTTAACAGCTCCATAACCAATAACAACTACCTCATCTAACTGCGCGGTATCTTCTTCCATTTGAGCATTTAATGGCGACTGCCCCGTATACGTGATTTCTAATGTTTTGAAACCTAAATAAGAAAATACGATAACGTCTCCGTTAGTAGCTTGTATTTTATAGTTACCATCAAAATCAGTTGCTACACCTGTTGTCGTTCCCTTAACTAGAACATTTACACCTGGTATAGGCACATTCAACCCATCTGTAACCACACCAGAAACAGTATCCTGAGCAAATGCTACAGACGAGACCCCTATAAAGAGGATTAATAATAGTTTAAGTCTTTTCATTGTAATTCATTTAGTTAATTCGTTAAATTTTCTGTGAAATTAGATTAATACCCTAAATTCGATATGTAAAATTGACCCAAATACATGGATTTATTGCTTAATTAAAACTTCTTCATTGCAAAATATTAACGTTTTTTTGTTAATCTGAAAGCTACAAAAATTACTACATCTACACTTGATACATTGTATAATTTTCCATGTTTTTGAATTATTTGTCCTTTCCAAAAATTGTTTAAAACTATACTTTTGAGTTAGGTTATTCCTACCGACTAGGCGAAATAAGCATAGACGATTTGCTTAACAGAAAACTGTATTCCGTTTAATTACTTTGAAATTAGAATTTATGGAAAAATCCCCCTTAAAAAATATAGAACATTGGGAAGACGATTTGTTAAAGCGTTACCCGGACCCTGAACTCCCAAAAAAGGAGAAGGAGGAGTTTAGAAATTATGAAGATTCTGAACGGGCTGAAACCGTTAGAGAGTTTTACAGACTTAATCATACCTTTCAAACCTATGATTTTGTGTGCAAAAAAGAGGCTGATTTTTTACAATTTAACCGAAAAGAAATGTCACTATGGGAAGCTGTTGACTTCCTTAACACGTTAGTGGATGATAGTGACCCAGATATAGATTTAGACCAATTACAACATTTACTGCAAACATCTGAAGCTATAAGAGCTGATGGTCACCCAGATTGGTTTGTTTTAACAGGTTTTTTACATGATGTTGGTAAAGTTTTATGTTTGTTTGATGAACCGCAATGGGCTGTGGTAGGTGATACATTTCCTGTAGGATGTAAATTCTCTGATAAAATTGTACATCCTGAGTTTTTTTCAGAAAACCCAGATTCTACAAACCCAAACTATAATACTAAATATGGAATCTACAAACCCAATTGTGGTTTAGATAACGTTAAAATGAGTTGGGGGCATGACGAATATTTATATCAAATCATGAAGGATTATTTACCAGAACCAGCATTGTATATTATAAGATATCACTCATTTTACGCGCAACACCGTGAAAACGAATACAGTCATTTGATGAACGATAAAGACCATGAAATGTTTGAATGGGTGAAGAAATTCAATCCTTACGATTTATACACAAAAGCTCCTGTAAAACCTGATGCTGAAGCCTTAAAACCTTATTACCAAGAACTTGTTAAAAAATACTTACCAGAAACACTAAAGTTTTAAAAACTAAAACTAAACCAACTAAATAATAATGTTTTATACCTATTTAGGATTTTTTGGATTTACCTTATTTGTAATAATTTATACAACATATAAACTAAGAAAAGATAAATTCACAACCTCCAAGGGTTATTTTTTAGCTGGAAAAAGTTTAACTGGCCCTATCATAGCAGGTTCTATGATACTTACCAACATTTCAACCGAACATCTAATAGGAATGAATGGGAGCTCGTATAGAAATGGTATTATCATCATAGCTTGGGAAGTCACCTCGGCCATTGCTCTGGTAATTGCGGCTATTTATTTTATCCCTAAGTTTATTAAACTTGGAATTACTACCATTCCTGAATTTTTAGAAAAACGTTTTGATGGATCCATACGCTCTATTGTTGCTTTTCTATTAATGTCTTCATTCGTGATAACCTTATTACCTATTGTATTGTATTCAGGTGCTATAAACATTGAAAGCGTATTTGATTTTTCTGCCATATTTAACGTATCAAAGAGAGAATCGCTTATTTACACCATACTAACTATTGGTGTTGTGGGTTCTATGTATGCCATTTTTGGAGGTTTAAAAGCTGTAGCCTATTCAGATTCATTAAACGGTATTGGACTAATGTTGGGAGGGCTTCTTATACCTATTATTGCTTTGTATCAAATTGGAAACGGCAATATGTTTGAGGGTTTAAGCAGCGTTTATGACTTTGCTCCTGATAAATTTGATATTATTGGAAAGCCCGATTCTGTGCTGCCTTTTTCGGTCTTGTTTACTGGATTAATGATTAATCAATTATATTTCTGGGGGATGAATCAAGCCATTATTCAACGTGCCTTTGGGGCAAAGAATTTAGTAGAAGCTCAAAAAGGACTCATTTACACAGGTGCTTTAAAACTTTTTGTTCCTGCCATTATAGTCTTACCTGGGTTAATCGCATACTACTATTTTCAAGATACGTATTATGAAAATCCAGATTTGATATACCCCATGCTCGTAAAAAAGGTATTACCATCTTACCTTTTTGGCTTTTTTGCCGCTGTAATTTTAGGAGCTGTATTAAGTACTTTTAATAGTGTACTTAACTCTGCCAGTACTATTTTTTGCTTGGACATTTACCAAAAAATCATAGACAAAAATGCTTCTGATAAAAAACTAGTGAAGTATGGCAAGATATCATCTGTTGTTCTCGCTTTAATTGCAATTGCGGTGGCTCCAATGGTTTCTTATGCCCCTGATGGTTTATACCAACTATTACAAGAACTTAATGGTATATTCTTTATACCAATTTCTTCTATCATCATTGCTGGTATTTTCTTTAAGCAAATAAACACTACTGGTGCCAAAGCTGGACTGTTCTTCGGATTTACATTTTATATTCTAACGACTTTTATACTGAATCTAGATATTCACTTTGTACATTTATGGGGTATTGAATTTGTACTCAACTTTATAATCATGTTTTTGGTTTCTAGATTGTATCCGTCTCAAAAAACACCTGAATATTATCAAGAAACTGAACTTGATGAACCTTCATGGTCTAAAGTAAAAACGTATGGAACCGTATTAGTATTTTTGACGGTATTGATTTACGTTTTACTGTCTTAAACAACTTTAAACAGACCCACCTTTACGCCAAGGAATAAAGTCGTTTTGCCCTAATAGATGTGCTTTTGCCTTTATATTCCCACTAGCCACTTCAATAATATATTCAAGTAACTCAACTCCCATATCTTCAATTGTTTTTTCACCACGAATTACTGCTCCCGTTTCAAAATCAATTATATCGGGCATTTTTTGTTTTAACTCAGTATTTGAAGCCACTTTTATAACCGGAGCTATTGGGTTTCCCGTTGGCGTACCCAATCCGGTTGTAAACAAAACTATATTTGCGCCAGACCCCACAAGGCCCGTTGTACTTTCTACATCATTACCTGGTGTACACAATAAATGAAGCCCATGTTTAGATATATATTCACCATAATCTAAAACACCTTCTATTGGGCTATTACCTCCTTTTTTACAGGCTCCTGCAGATTTCATGGCATCTGTTAATAACCCATCTTTAATATTGCCAGGAGAGGGATTCATATCAAAACCAGAACCTACATTGATGAGGCTTTGTTCAAATGCCTTCATTAAATTCAAGAATTTAACAGCATCGTCATTATTTTTGCATCTGTTTACCAATTCTTGTTCAACTCCACAGAGTTCCGGAAATTCAGCAAGAATGGCTTTTCCCTTTAAGGTCACTAAAATATCTGAAACTATACCTAATGTAGGATTAGCAGAAATACCAGAAAACCCATCTGAACCACCACACTCCAATCCTAGAGTTAACTTGGAAAGCGGTGCTGGTTTACGTGTAATATTATTAGCCTTTTTAATTTCAGCAAAGGAATCTTTTATGATAATAGACAACATATCATTCACAGTCCCCATTTGTTGTTGCTCATAAACAAGCACCGGCTTTTTTAAATTGGGAGCAATGGTATTTAAAGCATCTTTAAATATTTTGATTTGTAGGTTCTGACAACCTAAACTTAGCACGGTTGCTCCGGCTACATTTGGATTATTTACGTATCCCGCCAATAATTTTGCTAAACCCTCTGAATCCTGTCGAATACCACCACAACCACCAGAATGGGTTATAAATCTAACATCGACATTGTCAAATACATTCGACTGAGTATCATCCAATACTGTAGATGGTTCTTGACCATTAATCAAACCCCTTAACAACATTTGATGCGAACTGACTTGCTTTGGCCGAAGCTCGCTTTCAAAAATATCCTTTAAAAGCTCTATATTTCTATTTTCACAAAATACCAGAGGAAAAAACAACCATATATTTTCAGTTCCTACTTGGCCGTCTTCCCTATGATACCCCAAGAATGTTCTACTTTTCCATTTGTCAATATTCGGAGGCTCCCAGTCGATTGACCCCGTTTTTTTCACGACCTTTTCAGCCTTATGGGTAATATTGATTACCGTTAACATTTCTCCTTTTTTAATCGATAATTTAGCTGTTCCTACCAGAACACCGTACATTATAATCCTATCACCTTTTTCAAAATTTTCTAAGGCAATTTTATGTTTTCGCGGCGTATCTTTTAAAACGGTAATCGATTCACCATGAAGCGTTAAGACCTCTTTAGCCATTAAATCCACCAAAGCCACTGCCACATTATCCGAAGCATTAATTTTTAAAAGTTTTTTATGGTGTTGACTGCTACTCATTTTATATCAATAGGATTTATTAAACGACTCAAACCCTTTTTCAATACCATAACCATCTATGGTTTCTAAAGCAAGCGCAATAGCATCTTTCAATCCTTCTATTTTTGTTAAATCTTGTCCCCAAAACAACTCACTTTCCAGCACCTCTTGAGCCACTTTTCCATTGTTATTTGATTGCCAAATTTGTGATAGTTTTTGGGTTACATGCTCATCATCATTAACAGGCATTGATAAACCGAAATATTCTCCTTTGTAAAACCTTATTAAACAAGCAAAAGCAAATGTTAAACGGGTTGGAATATTTCCGTATTTATCAAAATAAGACAATAGACTTGGCAACACCCGAACTTTAAACTTTGATATCATATTCAAGGCTATACTGGATAAATTATGAACTATATATGGATTTTGAAACCTCTCGAAAGTAGCATTTGCAAATGATACCAGTTCATTTTTATCCATTTCCAAGGTATTGATAATTTCATCAAAAACTGTTTGTTTTACAAAGTTTGACGTGAAATCTACATCCATGGTTTCTTTCACTGTAGTATTTCCATAAAGTATCGATAAAGGAACCATTACTGTATGTGCCCCGTTAAGAATTCTTACCTTTCTTGTTCTAAATGGTTGCATATCTGGCACAACCTTAACCTCCAAACCTGTTTTAGAGAAGCCTAACCTTTCTTTTAATCTTTCATCACCTTCTATGACCCACAGAAAGAAGGTCTCAGCAGTAACAATTAATTTATCCGAATAGTTTAATTGCTTGTTATAATATTCTATTTCATGCTTTGGATATCCCGGAACAATCCTATCCACTAATGTATTATGAAAAGTGCATGCCTTGTCTATCCAATTTTTAAAATTCCCCTCTAAATTCCATAGGTCAACATACTTTAAAATGACAGCTTTTAAGGTGTCTGCATTATAATTAATCAACTCACATGGAATAACGGTTAGCCCTTTGGAAACATCTCCCTTATACCAGTTGTACCGTTCTAATAAAAACAAGGTCAATTTAGCAGGAAAAGAACTTGGAGGCCTCATGTCTTGAGTGTCTGATGAAATAAAACTAATACCTGCCTCCGTTGTGTTCGAAATAACAAACTCTAAAGTTTCGGTTCTTCCTAATTCTAAAAAGTCATTAAAATCTGAGTAAGGGTTTATGCCTTTTACAATGGTATCTATCAATTCTACTTCATTAACTGCTTTACCGTTTTTAAGTCCTCTCATAAACAGCGTGTACAGGCCATCTTGTTCATTCAATACTGGAATCAACCCTTTATCTATAGGTTGTACAACTGCTATACCCGCATTGAAATTAGTAAACTTATTTAGCTCACTGATAGCATATCCCACAAAAGCACGAAGAAAGTTCCCTTCACCAAACTGGACAATTTTTATAGGTTTAGGTTCATTACAACTAACATTTTTTCTGTTTAGTGATGGTTTATTCATACCTATTAAAAATTAAAGTAATCCTTAGCATTATTATAACAAATGTCCGACACCATGCCCCCAACTAAACTCATATCGTTGGGCAATTCTCCGCTCTCCATTTCCTTACCCAAAATATTACAAAGTATACGCCTAAAATATTCGTGCCTAGGAAAGGACAAAAAACTCCTGGAATCCGTCAGCATACCAACAAAACAGCTCAAGAGTCCCATATTAGAAAGCGCATTTAACTGTTTGGTCATGCCATCTTTTTGGTCTAAAAACCACCAACCAGAGCCTAATTGCACCTTCCCTTTTATACTACCGTCATTAAAATTCCCAATCATTGAAGCGAACACTTCATTATCGGCTGGGTTAAGGTTATATAAAATGGTTTTAGTTAGTTTATCATTATTATCCAGTGTGTTCAAAAATTTTGAAAGGCTTTGTGCTTGTGTATAATCCCCGATAGAATCCCAACCTGTATCAGGCCCTAACATGCTATGCATCCGCGCATTATTATTTCTTAGCGCTCCTAAATGAAATTGTTGTACCCACCCAAATGTATGATAGGTTTCTCCTAAAAATAATAAAATAGCACTTTGGAACTTAATTGCTTCCTTTTCACTGATAGCTTTGTTATCTCGCCTCTTTTTAAAAATAGTGTCAACCTCTTTTTCAGTAAAGTTTTCAAAGCTAATTTGGTTCAATCCATGGTCACTTAATTTACATCCGTTTGCATCAAAAAAGGCAATTCTATCGTGCAAAGCGCCACATAAATCTTTAAATGAATTTATTTCTTTATGAACACATTGGGATAAAATATTAATATAATCATTGTATCCTTCATTTTGAATTAGAATGCTCTTATCTGGTCTAAAAGATGTACTAACTTTCACCTCAAAATTCAAATGTTGTAATTGTTTATGATACTTTAAGTCATCTATTGGGTCTTCTGTGGTGCAGACTATTTCGGTATTAGCCATTTTAAGTAAATTTTGACAGCTAAATGACTTTGAACTAAGTTTTTCAAGCGTATCGTGATAAATACTTTCGGCTGTATTCGCATTCAATAAGTCATAAATATCGAAATATCTTGCGAGTTCCAAGTGCGTCCAATGATACAACGGATTTCTTAAAGTAAATGGTACAGTTTTGGCCCATTTAAGAAATTTATCTTTGTCTGAGGCATTGCCTGTAATATATCGTTCGTCAATCCCTAAAGTCCTCATGGCACGCCATTTATAATGGTCGCCGTGTATCCAAACCTGAGTTAAATTCCCAAAAATGGTATCCTCGGCAATATCCTTTGGCGATAAGTGATTATGATAATCTATTATGGGTTGATTTTTGGCATAATTGTGATAGAGTTCTTCTGCAAACCTATTTTGTAACAAGAAATTTTCGTGTATAAATTTCATAAGAAATAGCTTAAGTTATCTGTAATGCTTGCTTTTGAAACTGATATAGATTATTCTGCAACCATCTCAAAAACCAATTCCCCACCATTCAAAATCTCATCATGGGTAATATATTTTCTGTCTAAAACTTCACCATTTAAGGTAACGGAATGCACCATATAATTGGTATCACTCAAATTTTTGGCGGTCATGGTAAAGGTTTTTCCATTAGGAAGATTAATAGTAGCTTCCTCTATTTGTGGTGCACCCAAAATATACTCGCCACCTGTTGGATTTACGGGATAAAACCCTAACACTCCGAACATATACCAAGCAGACATTTGTCCACAATCATCATTCCCCATTAAACCATCTGGTTTAGTATCATAGTACTCATCAATTAAGGTCTTTATTATTTTATCTGTTTTATGGGGTCTGTCACTAAATTTATAGAGATACGGCACATGATGACAAGGTTCGTTTCCATGCCAATACTGTCCGTAAGTCCCATGAATATTCCAAACTAAAGTACGCACCTCTGGTTTTTCTTTGGAATAAAACATCGCATCTAGCTTATCGCCAAATGCTGCTTTACCTCCCATTATATCTACCAAACCTAGAATATCATGTAACACATGAAACTGATAATGAAATGCATTACCCTCTGTAAAATCTGAACCTTCCAACCATTCGCCTACAACTTCGGTTAGATCAACATCGGTTTTAAATTCACCCTTGGCATTTTTACCTCGCATAAAACCACTCTCTTTATCATACACATTTTTATAAAAAGTTGCCCTATTTTTTAAAAATTTGGCTTCTTTAGTTTTACCAAGCTTTTCTGCTAACAAAGCCCCAGCATAATCATCATAGGTATTCTCCAATAAACGCGATACGGTTTCCCTGCCATCATCTACACGCGATAGTTTTACATCGTAGGGAATATAACCAAAGGAATCGATAAGCTTTACATGGTTTCGGTAGTGTTCTTTGGTTAAAGATGTCCAAACGGCATCAAAAATTTCGTCATCGGTATAGCCTTTAGGCTTAATACCTTTCAAGTAAGCATCTACAACCACAGGTACCGCATGATTGCCCACCATAGTATGGGTTTCTTGCCCCCACAATTGCCATCGTGGTAAGTATTTATTCGCTTCTTTTGGATTCAAGGAATCGGCTTTCATATACTTGTAGCTGTCCAACATTGAGGTATTGATGTCGCTAACCAAATCTGGACTTAAAATAGTGTACATGGGATTGGCCGCTCGGTATGTATCCCACAACGACAAGGTTGAATAATATTTACCCGCAGTGGCCTGCTGAACTCCAGAATCTGAACTCCTAAATTTACCATCTACATCGGCAATGTTATTGGGCTGAATATATAAATGGTACAAACTGGTATAGAATGCCTCTTTTTTATCCTCATTGCCTTTAAGAGTAAACGTGCCCAAAATATCATTCCACTTTTTGTTGGTGCTTGTTCTTACGTTATCAAAACTATTCCATGTGGGTATTTGTGCTTCCAAATTCTTTTTAGCCTCTTCAATACCAACGGTTGAAACACCTATTTTCACCTCTAGCATATTACTGTCTTCCATTTCAAAATCCAAAATATATCGAGGTGCTTTTTCTTCTTTAGCCTCAGGCGATGGCAATTCGTTTTTACTAATAATCTTTTTATTGAATTTTATAACATAATACAAATCGCGATGCGCCCAAACACGTGCTTTTCGGTATCCGCTTAGTGTGTAATCGTCTTCAAATTGTTGATACGCTTCTAAAATATTAAGTGGTATCTCGTTTATATTCCAAGAAACACCGTACTGCAAATCTATAAGTAGTTTCGCATCATTTAGTTTGTTATAAGTATATCTATGATAAGCGACATGCTCTGAAGCCGTAAGCTCTACTTGTACCTTAAAATCATCTAAATACACTTTATAGTACCCGGGCGTGGCAAATTCACTTTCTTTCTTATAAGTTGATTTGTAATTGAACCTAGAATTAGAATTGATGGTATCTGTATTTAAGGGTTGTAACAAAATATCGGACATTGACGGACACCCCACGCCATTTAAATGGGTTTGGGTAAAACCGATAAGCCAAGGGTCGTTGTACTGATAGCCAGCAATATGGTCCATTTCGTAACCTTCGTAGTGGGTGTTGTAGGATTCTGGACTTGGTTGTACCATACCCAAAGGTGTAGTAGCCCCTGGAAAGGTGTGCCCTTCGTTTTGAGTGCCAATAAATGGGTTTACGTAAACAGTATAATCTTTCGGTACTTCTTTAGTTTCACATGAAAGGATAAACGTAAAAAAAATGTAAACTACACTTTTTACTACCGTATTTAGATGTATTATTTTATTCATTGATATCTTTTTATTTTGAAAGTATTCTCAATTTTTTTTACCTAATCAGAAACCTAGCGAAACAGATATATTTTGTCTAGTAAAACTATAATTTGTATTACAGTTGATGGTGCATAGATTCACCTAATTCATGGACATTCTATTCAAGACTAAACTCACAAGCCACTTGCTTAGATTAGAAACTCAAATTACACCAAAACCAATCAAACTTAATAAGGAGTATATACTCAGTCATTTTTATTCTGAAAACACTTCGCTATCATTTACAAAAGATTTAAACTCAATTGGGTTTCCGCTAAAATCAAAAACAAACATAGTCATTTGCTCTCCAACTTTTCCTTCGTAACGTTTTTGGGGTTTTATAACAAAATCAATGTTTGCTGTTTCTAATTTCTTTTGAACTGTTTTAAATTCATTTTTAGCCAACAGACACCCAAAATGAGGAATGGGTACATGCACGCCATCTACTTTTCCGCAATAGTCCAATTCTGGAAAATTATCGCTTAAATGAGCAGAAAGTTGGTTCCCGAAAAAATCGAAATCTATCCATGATTCGGTTGACCTTCCTTCTTTACACCCTAGTATTTCCACATAAAATTTTCGTGTCGATTGAATATCTTTCACCTTAAAAGCAAAATGAAATACCCGCATAATGGTCTTGAGTTTTATACTGCATCTTTACCCCATGATATATTAGGTTCTGGCCCTAATTCAAAAACCATCTCCCCTCCCTTAATTAAATCGTCATGATGCAACCAACTTTTGTGATACGGTTGTCCATTTAAAGTTACCGATTGTATATAACAGTTTTCTTTTGAATTGTTTTCTGTAGTAATTTTAAAGGCTTTTCCATGACCAATATTTATAGATACCTCATCAAAAATGGGACTGCATAGTTGATACACTGGTGTTCCTGGACAAGCGGGGTAAAATCCCATAGCTCCGAAAACATACCATGAGGAAACTTGTCCGCAATCGTCATTTCCAGGTAAACCACCCACATCATTAAAAAAGTATTTTGCCAACATATCGCGCACTACTTTCTGTGTACGCCATGGTGCGCCCACGCTGTTGTACATATATGGTGCGTGCATTGAAAATTCATCGCCCACATAATACATATCATTGGCGAAAAAATGATCAAGAAAATCGATTAGTTTTTGATGACCTCCCATAAACTCTGCCAATCCTTCAATATCGTGTGGTACTAAAAGCGTATGGTTATAATAGTAATTTTTGGTATCTTCCTCTGTACCTTGCGCCCAAACACTAATGGATTTATCAAAGGGAGAAAGCCATTCACCATCTTTCGTTTTACCACGAACCAAACCTGTTTCTTTATCCAATACATTGATATATCGTTTGGAACGTTGCATATATTCTTTATGGGCATCCTCTTTCCCTAAGGCTTTAGCCATTTGTGCGATGCAATAATCATCATACGAAAACTCCAAAGTTCTGGCTACTGGTTCTCCATAAAACCCAAAAATATCTGTTGGCACGTAGCCAATGGTATTGAAATAATCGATTCCCACACGACCTGAAAATCCTCGGTCTCCTTTTTGATTCGCATTTTTGAGCATAGACTCAAAGGCTAAATCGGTATCAAAACCTCTAATACCTTTTACGTAAGCATCTGCAACTACCGCATCAGCATGGGTACCCATCATTATGTTTCGGTACCAAGGATTTGGCCACTTGGGCATCCACCCACCCTCTTGAAACGCGTTTAACATACCGTTTATCACATCGGTTGTTTCATCGGGTTTTATGATAACCCATAGCGGATGCAAAGACCTGAAGGTATCCCACAGCGAAAGGTCTGTATACATTTGTCCGCCTTCATGTACTTGAAAATCAAACGGACTAAAATACTTCCCGTCTTCATTTAGATTTCTCGGATTCACAAAACATTTGGTAAGTGCCGTGTAAAAGATAGCTTTATCGTCTTCGCTACCTTCTACTTTAATTTTATGGAGTTCCGCCTCCCAAAGTTGTGCTTGTGCGTTCACCGCTTTATCAAAATCAAAATCTGGAAATTCGTTTTGCATATTAGCACGGGCTTGTGCTATGCTAATTAAGGAAGTAGCAACTTTAACTTTAACTTTTTCACCGTAAGATGTTGCAAAAGATACGTAAACCGCATTGCCATCAGCACCTTTTAATGCCATTTTAGAACCTAATTGAACATCCAGTGCTTTTGGTTCTGTACACCTCAAATGCATTTCGGTTGAACTGGAACCATCGTAATATTTGATTTTTAATGCGTAAGACTCACCGGCCTTCATATTCATGGCAAACGAATTTGTGCTCGTCGCTCGGTATTTCCACTCGTCAATAACCAAAGAATCATTCACATACATTCTTGTGCCATCTTTTGTAATGAGTTCAAAAAGGTGTTCTCCAGAATGCTTAGGAATAAAATTCGCTTTGTAAATGACTGAGAAGAAATCTGCCCTAACACCTTCAGCGGGTGCTTTCAACCAATCAAAATTTAACTTTTTATGGGTAGTGACAACTTCGGGCTGACCTTCAAATTTATCATTATTATAATATTCAGCCTCGAAGCCTTCTGGAACTAAATCCTCATCAACAACCTTAGGAAGCAAATCAACCTTAAAAACTTCAAAAGGCTTATCAAACTTAGCGACCCAATGGTTTCTGAAATGACCTGCTATGGTGGTGTAACCCTCTATTTCATTACGTTCGGGTATGACCTTGTAATTTCCAGGAACATATACACCGTCAAATAACACGGTGGATGCGTCCGACTGTGGAAATGTAAATTGAAAGAATGCCGTTTTAGCCGAAGCTGTAAATTCTGTTTTAATATTATAATCATCTAGCATCACCGAATAATAATGCGGTTTTGCAATTTCATTATCGTGACTAAATTTTGAAGCGCGCTCTTCAGCATCAATCTTAACTTTACCTGTTAGCGGCATGACGCACATAGGCCCCCAATCGCCTGTAACCGAACCGTTGGGGTAACGGGTACCTCTAAAACCCTGTATCTTTTCTTGGTCGTACCAATATGGCACAGGAACCGTAATAACACGCTTGGTAAACAGTGCCGTTTGTGGCGTCCAATGGGTTAGAGCCGACGGGTTTCCAACAATAGGCGATACATAACCTAAAGGCTCCTCTACCTCGGTTACCGTAATGTCGGCAATACTTGGTGCTGTTCCCACTCTGGTATTTACATAGTTTAATACTGATGGTGTTTTTTCTGTATTAGTGCAGGCGTAAAATGTTATTAAAATGAATACTATTAAGGTTTTCAAAATATTTTTCATAAACCTAATCTAATTGGTTAACGGCTTACTGATAGACACATGCCTATCCTTTAACTTAGTTCCCCACGCTTTGTTTGGTTCAGGTCCCATTTCGAATTCTAGTGTGCTACCGGCCATAATATCATCATGATGAATCCATGATTTTGTGTAGGGCTTCCCATCAAGGGTTGCCGACTGGATATACACATTTTCTTTTAAATTGTTATGTGCAATGATGGTAAATTGTTTTCCGTTGGATAATTTCAAACTAACTTTATCAAACATGGGGCTTCCAATTTGATACGTTGGGCTACCAGGACATGTGGGATAAAAGCCCATACTCCCAAAAATATACCACGACGACATTTGTCCGCAATCTTCATTACCCGGTAACCCTCCAGGACCCGAAGAAAAGTTTTCGTTGAGTAAGGTTCTAATTAGTTTTTGGGTTTTCCAAGGTGCGCCAATGTAATTATACAAATAAGGCGAGTGCATGGAATACTCATCGCCCACATAATAAAAATCGTTTTCAAAAAAATGGTCTAGGTAGGCTTCAAGAGCCTTATCGCCTCCCATAAAATTGGCGAGCCCTTGTACGTCATGTGGCGCAAAAAGTGTAATATTTCTAAAATAATTTTCCCTATCCTTATCAGAACCATACGCCCAACCACTAATAGAAGGGTCAGTAGCACTACGCCAGCTTCCATCGGCATTTCTACCTCGTACCAACTTTGTTTCTGGGTCTAAAAAGTTTTTGTAATAAAGTGAACGCTTTATGTATTCTTCGTATACTGCTTCTTTACCCATAGCTTTGGCCATTTGTGCAATACAATAATCATCGTAGGCAAACTCTAAAGTTCTAATGGCAGACTCACCGTGCTTATCAGTAGGCACATAACCTAACTTTTGGTAGTCTAAAATGCCTACACGCGCCACGTAATGACCGGTACCAGGTGTTGTGCCATTTTTTAACATGGCTTCAAAAACCTTTTCTGAGTCATAATCTCGAATGCCCTTAATGTAGGCATCGGCAACAACCGCATCGGCATGGGTACCATGCATGATATTGGAATACCCCGGACTGGGCCACTTGGGCATCCATCCACCTTCATCATATGAATTTAATAGGGCGGTAATCATTTCTGAAACCTTTTCAGGCTCAAGTAAAATTAGTAAAGGGTGCTCTGAACGAAAGGTGTCCCAAATTGAAAAATCGGTGTACATTATCCCGGGCATCACCTTGCCATTGAAAGCACTGTAGTGGTAACCATCTTCTGTGATGTTTCTTGGTAACAATAAACTACGCTGTAAGGCTGTATAGAAAATTTTCTTTTGGTCTTCTGGTCCTTCAATTTGTATTTTTTCTAAGGCCTTATTCCATGCTTCTTTAGTGGCTTGTGACGTTTTCTCAAAATCCCAATGATTAATTTCACTTTCTAAATTCTTTCTTGCTTGGGCTATGTTTATAAAAGAGGTACCTAACTTTACCTGAACTTTTTCGTCCGCTTCCGTTTTAAAAGAAACATGAACCGCCGAGGCCTCTGCCCCATTTGTAGCCATTTGCATTAATTTAGATGCATTAAAAGATGTGGGTTGCGCACAACCAAATTTTAATGTGCCTCCGCCATAATTATCATAGTATTCAATTTTTATTTTATAAGATTCCCCAGCCTTCAAATTCATACTAAAATCGTCTGTGGTTGCACCTCTATTAACCCAAGAATCAATAACTAATGTATCGTTAACATATAATCGAACACCATCATCTGAAGTTACATAAAATGTATGTTGTCCAGATTGTTTTGCAATAAGCTCTCCCGTATATCTCACAGAAAACAGATCCGCATTGATAGTACTCGCCGGGGCTCCCGACCATTCGAAATCAATGGAGGAATCTATGCGTTCTAAATTAGGTTTTCCCGAAAGTTCCATATTATTGTAGAATTCTCCCCTAAACCCATCAGGGAATAGTTGAATGGTTCTACCCAAATCTGGTTTTGCTACTAGGGCAAAATCCTCAAAAGGTTTACTAAATTTTGCAACAAAATAAGATGCAAATTCTCTGCCTGTATAGCCTTTATTACCTGCTCTCCCAGTGTTGTCGGTATAGCCTTCTATTTCATTTTTCTCTGGATTGACACGAAAATATCCGTGCGCCTCGGGATTATCAATAACAATATGAGATGCATCAGATTTTGGAAACGTAAATTGTAAAAACTTGGCTTTAGATACTGCTGTAAGTTCTGCCTTAATATCATAATCATCGAGTACTACCGAATAATAATGAGGTTGTGCTATTTCAGAGTCATGGCTAAAATTGGATGCTCGGTCCTCAGGAGTTGTCCTTAACTCGCCAACTAATGGCATTATAGTTAAAGGTCCATATTCAGACATGGAAGCCCCATTGGGATAATGCGTACTTCGGAATCCTTGTATTTTTTCATTCTCCCACCAATACGGAATATCTTTTGTTGTGGTTTGTGGGGTTATTTGAGTCATGGCAAAAGGCAAACCGACCCCAGGATATACATGGCCTTGAGGTAATTCTGCTTGACTCAAGGTCGATTTACCAGACCAAGGTTTTGTACCTATTCTGGTGTCTATATAATTTATAAAACCAGAATCGCTAGTATTGTTATTCTTCAGAGTCTTAGAACAGGAAGTTATGACAAGTACCAAGATTGAGAAAGGTGCAAACCAAAAAATATTTCTTTTAGTCATTTTTTTAAAAGTATTTTATTGTACTAATATTTCATCTATAAAAATCCAGTGATTCTTACCCGACCCAACATGCCAATTAGGAATTGATTTATTCTTAAAAGTGAATTTCACATATCGGCACAACTCTGGAGAAAAAGATATATTGGGCCTTTCAATGTATCGTTTATTTAGATTTTTAGAAGGCGTGTTGGTTTTCACTCTTCCAACTTCTCTAAATTCCCTATTATCGGAAGACACTTGTACAATAATTTCATCTGGATTAAATATCCATTGTCCTGTGTCAACAAGAAATCCCGGTCTAACTTTTTTTATCCACCGTTCACTTCCAAAATCAATTTCAACCTCCATATCCTCTTCATTTATTCCGGTCCAAAAGCCATCTCCAAAACTATTTGAACCCAATACTCCATCAATTAACTGTACGCCATTAGGGCTTCCATATCCAAGCCCTTTCTGACTTACCGCTATTTTGGGAAGTTTGGTTGTTGGGTTATACATAATTCCCTTCATATAAGTAGCTTCAAAAGTTCTACTCGCTTCTAAACCTTCTTTAAATGCCTTTGCTTTTATGGTTGTTTCATTATTGAGGATTAAGGGAGCATTATATACTTTGGAATTGATATCTGGCGCACTACCATCTAAAGTATACCTTATAATGGCACCTTCGGTATTACAATATAAATTTACTTTTTTGCTTTGCGCAAAACATAATTCTTTATCTGTTGTATATGGAATACTTACCATGCGATTTATATACAGATTGTAATCAACATCTGCTTTCATACCAACCATACCTGACAAATCGTTATCACTATTCGCCCATGTTTTATTGGGCTGGTTACCCATTTCTAATACAAGCTCTCCACCAGAAATTATTTGGTTGTATGTTATAAATGGCTTAGTGTAAACCTCTCCATTCAAGGTTGCTGATTGAATGTAAATATTTTCACTTGAATTATTATTTGCAACTACCACAAACTCCTTTCCATTCTCCAAAACAAGACCTGCCTTTTTAAACGCTGGCGACCCTATCTGATATTGATTACTACCGGGACAAACGGGATAAAACCCAAGAGAACTAAATACATACCATGCCGCCATTTGGCCTAAGTCATCATTATTATCCAAACCATCTGGGACGTCTCTGTAAAATTTCGGCATGATTTCCCGCACTAATTTTTGTGTTTTCCATGGCTCCCCTGCAAAGGTGTACAAGTAAGACATGTGGTTTGAAGGTTCGTCTCCATGTCCATATTTTCCAATAAAGCCAGAAATATCAACATGTTGCCCTCCTGAAATCTCGGTACTATCAGCAAAAACATTATCTAACCAATTGGTAAAGTTCTTTTTACCACCGTGAAGCTTCATTAAATACCCCATGTCATGAGGAACATAACTTGAATACCCCCAAATGTTTCCAGAAATGTAGTTTTTAACCAAACCCTCCCATTCGGTCATATCCATTTCTAACAGTTTTCCTGTTTCAGTTAAGGGAAGCAGATACCCTGTCTCCTTATCGAAGCTATTTCGATAACCTTTACTTCGCTTTTGAAACAATTTCTGGTCTTCTTGTTTGTGTAACTTTTTAGCTACCTCAGCAATGCACCAATCAAAGTAATTATATTCGGTGGTTTTGGAAACAGACATACCAATACTTGCTGGTACAAAATCCATTTCTATGTAATATTCCATACCATTTTCTCCGTAGGGACCACTATGCTTATCTAATTCAAAAGCGGCATCTCGCATTGCTATATATGCAGATTCAACATCAATTCCAGGCAAATCTTTTACAATAGCATCTGCCATGACCGATACGGTATTATGTCCAATCATACAAACATTGTCAAATCCAATACATTCCCATACCGGTAGGCCAACTTTGGCATCTGTATAACGCGAAGTAAGACTGTTAACAAAATCAACCACTTTTTCTTGTTCTACTAAAGCCATTAATGGGTTTTGTGCACGGTATGTATCCCATGTTGAGAAATTGCTATATTGTTCAAAATCGGAATGGTATTTTTTTCCTTCCACAATATATTCGCCCGTTACATCAGATATAAGGTTTGGAGAAATCATGGTACGGTATACGGCTGTATAGAAACTTCTTAAATCAGAAACACTTTCTGTTTCTATTGGGAATTTATTCATTTTCTCCTCCCAAATTTTTTGTGCTTCCACTAAAGCCTTATCAAAAGATTTTGTCTTCGCTTCAGCATCAAAATTGGCTTTTGCTCCTTCATAACTAACGTAAGATATAGCAACTTTAACATCCACCTGTTCTCCCGCTTCCACATCAAAACTAACAAATGCCTTTACTTTTTTATCATCGGCAGATGTTGTTGCTGGAATTATAATATCGTTTATGGCTATCCCTTTCTCCTTGAATTTTTTGGAAAACTGTGCATAAAAATAAACATTCCGAACACCGGCGGCGCCATTGGAACGTTTATAACCTTTTATTTCATTGTCAGAAATAAATTCAATTCCTGAACCATATAAATACTCACCCAATTGATGAGACGCATCTATGATGATATTGCCTTTACCAGCCTGATTATAGGTATAACGATGAAACCCTACACGAGGACTTGCAGTAAGCTCTACTTTTACATCATAATCGTCAAGGATTACAGAATAGTATCCAGCTGAAGCCTCTTCTCTGTCATGTGAAAACCGGGAACGAAAACCACTATCAGGATCTTCTTCAGTACCATCTTTAATTTTTACGCTACCCACGGTTGGCATTAACAGAAAATCACCTAAGGCTGTTAAACCTGCCCCGCTTATGTGGCTATGGGCAAAGCCTTTTAAGATTGAATCAGTATAATGATAACCTGAATTCCAATCCCAACCCTTTAGGTCGTTACTAGGACTTAGTTGAACCATACCAAACGGAGTTGTAGCGCCAGGAAAAGTGTGGGCATGAGCATCAGTGCCAATCATGGGGTCTACATATTGAATATAGCCGTTATAAGTTTCTTTTTCAGGTTTCTTAGAACACCCAATTATGCAAATACAGATGCTAATTAGTAGAAGATAAAGACTGTAGTTTTGAATTTTGAAAATCGATAATTTACCTAACATGAGTTGTCACTTTTATTAATCACTTCTGAAGAAATAATATTATCATCGGTTAACTTTTTGATGGCTTCGGAAGTATATCCTAGCGCCTCTAAAATTTCTTGGTTATGTTGACCTAACATAGGAGACGGTCGACTAATCTTTCCTGGTGTTTCACTCATTGTAAACGGAATATTAGTTACTTTAACCTTTCCTGCTTTAGGATGCTCTACCTCAACAAAGGTATTATTGTGAATGACTTGGGGGTTATGCTCCACCTCAGATTGGTCATACACCCTTGCTACCCATAAATCTAAACCTAACATAATTTCTAACCACTCATCGGTGGTTTTGGTAACGGTTATGGTTTCAATAATGCTGTGAATCTCATCGCGTTGGTTATAAAGCACTTTGGGATCGTTGTATTGCATTAGAGTGTTATCGCCCAACGCTTCTACTAATTTTGGCCAAGGACTCATGGCAATGGTCAAATACCCATCTTTTGTTTTATAGGTTCCAAAAGGTGCACCGTTTCCAGGGTGGCCAATGCCCGATTCAGGACGTTCAAATTTGGTACCCAAATTTTGAATGGCGAAAAAATCCTGCATTTGAAATGCGATGGCCGATGATAATAAATTGGTCTTTATTTCTTGCCCCTTTCCTGTACGCTCTCTGTAAAATAAAGCTGATAGAATGGCATACACTGAATTGAGTCCGTTTACTTGGTCGCATAACGCAGTTCCTAATGCTACTGGTCCGTAAGACGCTTTTCCGCTAGTCATGATGGCACCACTAACAGCCTGCACCAACAAATCTTGTCCAGGTCGGGACAGGTAAGGCCCATCGGCCCCCCAACCACTTGCAGAACAGTAAATGATTTTAGGGTTTATTTTTTTTAAATCGTCATAGCTATAGCCCAAACGTTTCATGACACCGGGGCGAAAGTTCTCAACCACCACATCGGTTTCCTTAGCAAGTTTATAAATTATCGCTTTGCCCTCTTCAGATTTAATGTCGATAGCCAAGGAGCGTTTGTTCCTGTTCCATGCCATAAAACAAGGCGACTCATCGCCTGCTATCCATTTGTTGAAGAAGGTCATACCTCTGTAAATATCTCCGGTGCCGTTGCGTTCCACTTTGATGACATCGGCACCTAAATCCCCCATCATTTGGGTGGCGTAAGGCCCTTGTAGTAATTGAGAAAAATCTAAAACCTTTACACCTTCTAGGGCTTGTTGCATTTCATATGTGTTTAATTTTCAAAATATCGAGGCAAAGTAGTTAAGCCCCCATCTATAATTATATCCTGTCCTGTTATAAATTGCGCCTCATCGGATGCTAGGAAAACGGCTGTCATAGCCACTTCTTCGGGTAGCCCTAATCTTAGCATCGCCGCTTGATTAATGCTACCTTTTAAAAAGCCCTCACCTTCGATTTCAACACGTTTTTGATTCATTGAGGTAAGAATTGCACCCGGCGAGATGGTATTGAAGCGTACGTTTTCCGACCCAAATTGTCCTGCTAATTGATTGTGCATCGAAAGAATGCCTCCTTTGGCCGCCGCATAGGCTGTCCAATTATCCCAGCTCCTATGTGCTTGGGTTGAAGATAAGGTAATGATGCTTCCGGATTTAGCTTTTACCATATAAGGCAATACGGCTTTTATACCTCGAAAAACACCTTTCAGGTTGATGTTCATGAGCATATCCCAATCGCTTTCTGGCATATCGCGAACATCTCCAGGTATGGCTACGGCCGCATTGTTAACCAAAACATCAATTTTCTGGAATTTATCAATGGTTGCTTTTACCAACTGCTCTATAGCTTCAGTATTACCTACATCGCATTGATGGCTTACAACAGAACCTCCTTTCGCTTCAATAGTTTGAGCTTCATTTTCGGATTTCAACCCATCAATATCGCACATGACCACATTTGCACCTTCCTTAGCAAAAGCTTTACTAATAGCCAAACCTATACCGTCTGCAGCTCCTGTAACAATGGCGACTTTATTTTCTAAACGACTCATTTTTATTTTTTTCTGGTTAACCAAAAATTTTCAATTTCTTCAAGGGATTTACCTTTGGTTTCAGGCAAAACTTTAACTGCTAACCATAAAGCGGGTATCATACAAAGTGCAAAAAACCAGAAAGTGCCATGAGGTTTTAAATTCTCTAAAAACCACGGAGTCATTTGCCCAACAAATGTGGTACCCAGCCAAACAGCCATAGTGGCTATAGACATAGCTGTTCCACGAATTTTTAGTGGATAAATTTCGGATAGCAACACCCATAAAACAGGTCCAAATGAAAAAGCAAAACAAGCAATAAAGGTCAAAATAAAGGTCATTAATAAATAAGTGTTATCTGTGTTCATGTAAAACAATACGCCCACAATTAGTAAGGATGTCATGATACCGATGATACCATAAATCAATAACGGTTTTCTTCCCAAATTATCAATCTTCCAAAGAGCTATGAAAGTAAATAGTACATTTACAATACCAATAATAACTTGTCCTCCCAAAGCTTCACCCAATTGCAAACCACCTTCTTCTAGTATTTTAGGACCATAATAAATAATAGCATTAATGCCACTAATTTGACTTAATAATGCTAATGCGATACCAATGACCATAGCCAGTTTAAACGGTCCCTTAAATACATCCTTGATGCCCATAGATGGCTTTGAAAGCACGTCTTCAACATTTTCTATTTCACTTTGCGCAGTTTCTTTTGATAAAAATCGCATCAAAATAGTTTCAGCTTCAGCTTGTCTTCCCTTCATGATGAGCCAACGCGGACTTTTTGGTATGGCTAAAAGTAGCAAGAGAAAAATAAGTGCAGGAATAGTTTCACTACCTAACATGGCACGCCAAACTTCGGCAACAAAAATTTTATGAAGCATACCTGAAGATTCAGATACTGTATTTAAAGTTGATACGTGTAGCAAATAAGCATTTGAGAAATAAGCCACTAAAATCCCCAAGGTAATGGCTAATTGGTAAAGTGCCACTAACTTACCTCTATTTTTTGCAGGTGCAATTTCAGAGATGTAAAGTGGCGATAACATGGAAGCCATACCCACTCCTATACCACCTATAAGCCTATAAACAACTAGTCCGTTGAAACTTCCAGACACTGCACAACCAATAGCTGAGAGCGCGAAAAATATACCCGATAGAATGAGTATTTTCTTTCTTCCATAGATGTCACTTAAAAATCCGGCGAACAACACACCTAATATAGTTCCAATAAGTGCTGAACTCACATACCAGCCCTCCATGACGGTGCTTAACCCAAATTGGGCCTTAACCAAGCCTACTGTTCCAGAAATAACGGCTGTATCATAGCCAAATAAAAATCCGCCAAGTGCGGCAACTAAAGCAAGTAATGTAACATTGTTTTTCATCCTTAGGTATCTTTAAATTTCATAATACATGACAAATATTTCAATATCATGAAAATTTTTAAAATTTAACTAAGATAAAAACTTGTAATAGCTACTTAGTGTTTTTTAGACGAATGACAAATATAAAACCACAAATAACTGTGGGTTATAGAAAAGATTATATTATTGAATTAAAATCATAATTTTATATGAGCTCATTAAAATTATGATTTTGTTAGCATACTTATTGTATTTAAATTTTTCTGTCCTCAACGGCTAATCTCCACTCCTTATTCGGCTCCTGCCCCATTTCAAATTCAAGGGTACTACCGCTCATAATATCCTTATGGTGAATCGATGCCTTGGTATAAGGTTGTCGTTTAAAGTAGCTGACTGGGTGTACATATTTTTCTTTGAATTGTTATGTACAATTACAGTAAAGGTTTTCCGTTTGACAACTTTAAAGCAACTTTATCGAGTACAGGACTACAAATCTGGTAAGTCAGGTATGGGGCTCACAGGATATAAGTCCATGGCTCCAAACACATACCACGAAGAAAGTTGTCCGCTATATTCATTGCCTGGTAATCCTCCCAAACCGCTTGTAAAGTTTTCAGCCAGCAGTTCTCTGATAATCTTTTGAGTTTTCCACGGTGGTCCCAGGTAATTGTACAAATAAGGGGGCATGCATCGACCATTCGTCACCCATGGGAAAGAAATTGTCGAGGAATTCTATGAACGCATCATCACCACCCATAAAGTTTACCAAGCCCTGAACATCGTGTGGAGCAAACAGCATAATGTTGTGGTAGTAAATGTTGCGCTGCTTTTCATCGTGACCAGTCCAACCACTAATGGCAAAGTCTTTGGGATCTCTCCATGTACCATCGGCATTTCTTCCACGCACCAGTTTTGTCTCCGGGTCAAGTACATTTTTATAACGCATAGCCCTTTCCATAAACTGAGAATTACTTTTGCTTTAACCAAATATTATATTCTTTTCCATTGTACGGTATCTCCTTTAATTTGGCTTAACTAAAACCTTGATGATTGAAAGGCTTAATCGACAACTGATCTGTACCTATATCCACTTCAAAAGTTCCGAACACAATGGTCTCCTATCTGGACCTGCAGAAATCTCAAGAGGCATGGATAATCGATCCTGCTCCGTTCTGATTTTTGCTGTTTAAATATACCTGATAATTAATATATTACCTTCCACCGAATTATTTGACTCCCCACTTTTTATTGATTTTAGCCGATGTTTTGTATTCCAGAGTTGCCCCTGAACGAATATCGTCAAAATCAATCCATGTGGAGGCATGTTTTTTTCCATTTAGTTTTAAATCTACAGGGTAAATTTTATCGCTTGATCCACCTCGTATATTAACGGTTCCACCGGGCAGTTCCATCGTTATGTTTTCGAACTGTGGCGCACTTAGTGTAAATCCAGCCACGCCGGGAATCATCGGATAAAACCCTATTGAGGCAAAAACATACCACGACCCCATGGCTCCTGCATCGTCATTGCCCGGCAAACCACTTGGTTCGTTGCTGAATATTTCGCTAAAAATGCGATGAACGGTTTGAGAAGATTTATAAGGCGCATTAGTCCAATTGTAAATCCATGGAATTTGAAAGCCGGGTTCGTTACCCGCAGCGTACCAGTCGTCGTGATACGAGGCGTCGAGCCTAACAAAAAGGGTATCCAAGCGTTTCTCCGCAAAATCTTTTCCACCAATGGTATCGATTAATGCATTCAGGTTAAAAGGCACCATCCACATGTAATCTTTATAGGTAGCTTCGCGCCAGTCATGCGTGATATCTTTCCAACTTCCATCAAAATTACGGGAGTTTAGCCAGTTTATTTCCGGATTATAAATCGAATTCCAGATCTGTGCCCTATTCATAAAAAACTGAGCATCCGTTTCATTCCCAATAGCCTGTTTTGCAAACTGACCGATGGCATAATCGGCACTGGCATATTCAAGCAGAATGGAAGCCGGAGCCACCCCTTTTTCATATTCTTTCAGGAACGGACGAATTTCAACCTGCTGGGAATGCAAATGAGGAATTGTGGCACCCCGCCTCATATGCCTATAGGCCGATTCGACATCAAAGTCATTTGCCCCAAAAGCATATGAATTCGATAACAGTATAGCTGTAGGGTCTCCCTGCATAATGCCCGTTTCGAGGTTGGCCAGTATCCAGCGCCCGAAACCACCGCTCTGGTCGGCAAAATCAACAAGGGTTTGTATCATATCGCTGCTCTTTTCAGGAAACAACATAGCCACCAATTGCGCCTGGGTGCGATAGCTGTCCCAAACACTATAGGTACTGTAATGATCGCCGCTGCTGGTTTTATGCACCTGGTAATCGGCTCCCATGTATTCGCCGTTTACATCGCTAACAATATTTGGGTGAATTAGGGCATGGTAAAAGTGGGTATAGAACTGCACCACCCGATCGGTATTTTCCGACTCCACTTTTATTTTACCCAGATACTCGTTCCAAACCTGTTCTGCATAAGCTTTGTATTCATCAAAATTCGTATGGGTTTTACTCGCTTTAAGGTTTTGCTTGGCATTTTCAATTGACACATAAGAAATGGCAATTCGGTAATTAACTTCCTTGTTCGTTTGGGTATCGAAATAGAATATGGCTCCAGCATTTCTTCCAAATGCACGATCTGCGTTATTTAAGATTTTATCCTGCATCCAAAAACCGGTTTCGCTTGCCTGCACATCAAACTCAGCGGCAAAATATACACGGTAATTATTAATGTTTATGCCACAAAACTCACCCCCTTCGGCAAAGCCCTCACAGGTTTTTGCTGAGGTAATTTTCACCATTGAGTTTTCTACAAAAGTTGAGTTCACACCCGAACCTATGATCACTGTCCCTGTATTTTCATGGTCGGGAAACAGAAACCTGGCTATACCCGAACGCTCGTTAACGGTAAATTCACCTACAGAGCCATCTTGCATAGTAACCGAAAGGTAGCCGGCATAAGCTTCATTTATCGTTTTGTAAGGTGGCAGAGAATCCATGCTGTTTGGAGATACGCTAATTTTACCAGAAATGGGAACTACCGGAAAATTACCTTTTTGTGCACAGCCCCCACCACTAATCTGGTTAATGGCAAAACCACGCTGAGGAGCGAAAAAACTAGGAGTAAACTGCACCATTCCAAAAGGGTAGCTTGCTCCGACATAGGTAAACCCACAATGCATGTAACCTTCGCCTTGGGTACCAATTTCTGGGTTAACCAATTTTGCATAATTTTGAGCATTTAGGCTGATCACAACCGTTATTAAAAAACTAAAAAAGAAAACGACCTTCATCATAACTACTATTTTTATAATCCTATTTCTGTTATTTTATTGATTTCTGTTATTTTATTGAAAATGAATAACGACAACTTCCCGAACCTATTTGTCGGGTTGTAGTTGGTTGTTTCATTTTCTGTTTCATCTACCTCAGCAGAACAAGCAAACAACAAGGTTACTCCCAAATGGAAAACTTACCGTTTTAAATCGTTCTTAAATAAATTCTGCGATTCTCTGTTTGTTTTTATTCGTCTTTCTGCCATACTGATTCAATATCCTCTAAAGACATCCCCTTGGTTTCTGGTATTTTTTTCAGGATAAAGGGCACTGGGATACAACATATAGCAAAGACAAAGAAGGTCCATGACGCGCCTAGTGTTTCCAGCATCCACGGAACCACCTGACCGATTACGGCCGTACCAATCCATAGTGAAAAGGTTGCCAATGACATGGCTCTTCCCCTGACGTTAGTCGGATAAATTTCGGATAGCAACACCCATACCACTGGACCAAAGCCAATAGAGAATGAAGCACAGAAAACAAGTATGAAAATAAGAACCAGAGACCCGCTTGTAAGATTAAAGAGAAAAAGAATACCAATAGTGGTCAGCGAAAGAGCCATACCGCTTACACCTGCCAATAGCAGTTTTTTACGTCCAAAACTGTCGATTTTCCAAATCGTGAAAATAGTGGCCACTACGTTGATAAACCCGATAAATACCTGACCTCCCAAAGCTTCACTCAATTTTAAGCCAGCCTCTTCTAAAATTCTGGGACCATAATAAATAATGGCATTGATACCCGTAAACTGAGATAAAATAGCCAGCAGTATTCCTACAAACATGGCCACCCTGATACCTGGATGAAACAATATATTCCATGTGCCTTTTTCCTCTTTTGCAATCGCTGATTTAATGGATCGTATGTCTTCATCCGCAATCACATTGCCCTCAATCCTTTCTAAAATTATCTTCGCCTCCTGGTTTCTGTCCTTAGAAGACAGCCATCTTGGGCTTTCAGGGATAAAAAACAACGTCAGGAAAAACAAGATAGCTGGTATAGACTCCAAGCCAAACATGGATCGCCAGACTTCCTCTACGAATATCTCGTGCAAAAAACCTTGTTGAATGTCAGTGCTATCACCAAGATCCAATAGCCATGCATTGGTAAAATACGCACTCAAGATTCCTACAGCTATGGCCAATTGATAGAGGGCTACCATTCTTCCTCTTAAATGGGCTGGCGAAACTTCAGAGATGTATAAAGGCGACAAGATTGATGCAATTCCGACACCAATACCACCTAAAATTCTATAAAATACCAGTTCACTGTGAGTCTCGGGTATCATACATCCTAGGGCAGAAAGACTAAATAAAAACCCGGATAGAATCAAGGTCTTTTTTCGCCCAATACGGTCAGAGAGCTCACCGGCTACTAAAACCCCTCCAATACAGCCAACCAACGCTGAGCTCACAAACCACCCTTCCATGATTGCGTCAAGCTCAAACTGGGCCTTGACAAGACCGATAGTTCCCGATACTACAGCAGTATCATAGCCGAACAGAAACCCTCCTACTGAGGCAGTCACTGCAATGAAAACCAAAAATGAATTTCCGGCTTTCTGTTCAGCCTGTTTTTTTGAGAAAAAGTTATTTACCATGGGATGAAGTTTATTTTCCTGGCGCCTTAGAAGTTTCGTAGCTAAACACTGGCCATTGGTATAGCTTGCAACATGTCACCTAACTCTTTTGTAGAATCAAATAATATCGGGAAGCATTTATCATCTAAGGGGTCACCAGTTTTTCCTAAGGGAGGAAAGTTTTGGAGTGCTTCTTTCCTTTCATAATCATCAACGTTTGAAAGGGTTTTGGTACCCATTGTATTCAAAACGATCGCTCTGCGTGAGCGCTCGGAGAGGTTGGCATATGACCCATGCATCATTAAGGGGTGGTGGAAACTGCAGTACCCTTTAGGCAGTTCATTGACAAACTTATTATCAAAGCTTGCCTTCTGATCTTCGTTCAATACCTCACGCACAGCATCCATGTCACCCGTAAGTCCTGTTATCGGCAACAATCCCCATTTATGGCTACCAGGAACATAATACATACATCCATTATCCGCATTTGCATCGTCCAATCCCAACCAACAGGTCAAATGGTTCATCGGCTTTGTAAAAGTCCAATAGGAAAAATCCTGATGCCACGCTACAACACCACCATGCTTTGCGGGCTTGCAGAATAATTGATCATGAAAAACCTTAAAGTCACCTCCCATCAATTGGTAAACAGCCATGCGATACGCAGGAGACCACCACAAATCATGGAAACCCGGTGTAACTCTCCATCCGCCAATGGCGTGAAAAAGGACTTTTGTTGGGTCTTCAGCTTCATTACTCTCATAATGGTAAAAAAGCTTTCTCTCTTCATCGGATACCGATTGAAGTTTTTCGAGTTCTTCATTTAAGATGTCAACTTGCGTTTCTGTAAGTACTTTTATACCTGAAAGGAACCCGTTTTCCTCATAGAACTTAATCTGTTCTTCAGATAGAACGTATTGTTGCCAATCTTCTGGGGTCTGTGGTTGCTTAATAAAATCTGATATAGGGCTACTATATTCTGAAAGATCACTTGTTTGAATTTCATCTGGCAATTTCATAAGATGAATATTTATTGATTATTAAAAAAATTGATACTTCGAAAGACATGCTTAGCCCAGTAGGACCATTCATGGCCACCTGGGAATTCTTCATATAAGTGTGGTATGTTATTTTCTTGCAGTTGTTGGTGTAGTTCTCTATTTGCAGGGAGTAGTGTATCATCCAAGCCACAATCGAAACGGAAGGGACCATAATTGCCTTTATTGGCTCGTAATGTTTCCAAAACCGAATGCTCTATTACACTTTCCTGCTTCATCAAGGTGACGTCCTCTTCAATGAACATCTTCATTTGATCGAGGTGCGTGATGGAGGATAATCCCGAAAAAGCTTTGAAAACACTTCCGTATTTTGCCCCCAACCTTAGTGCCCCAAAACCGCCCATAGATAAACCTGATATAAATATGTCTGATTTGGTACTGACCTGCGGGATCATTTCATGAGTAGCGGCTATCACATCTTCTACTATCCATTTTTCAAAATCGAATCCACTATGGGGCAGGTACCCGCTCCCGTCCCCCCACAGCCCATCAGATGGCATGACCAATACCATGGGTTTGATTTCACCATTTTTGATCCAACTATCCATTTTTTGGTGAATCCCGGCGTTATATAGCCATGCACTATGGCTACCGTATACCCCATGAAGAAGCATAACAACAGGTAAATCTTTTAGTGACCTGTCTTCGGGAACATAAACAGATATGTCACCACGACCTTTCAGGTTTTCACTCTTTACAGTAATCAACCTGAGGTTGCCTTGCTCAAAAGCAGGATCTGAAATGAATATGGTCCTAAACTTTGTACTCATATACTTATTGATCAAATATAATTACACCTTTAGCATTTCTACCTGCCAGCATATCCTCAAAAGCTTTTGGCAAATCCTCGAATTTATATTTACGTGTCACCATTTCATCAAGCATTAAATCTCCCTTTTTATAGAGATTTAATAAGATTGGATAATCTATTTGAGGTCGACATCTTCCATAAAGGGGATTGATGTATATTTTGTCCCACTGAAACAGATTCATATCAATGCTTATCTTATCTTCTATTCCACTCACCTGTACCGCAGTTCCGGCATTTCGGATCATCGCCAAAGGTGCTGCACCCAGTTCCGGAATGGCTGTACATTCAAAAGCATAATCAGCCCCTCTTCCATCAGTCATTTCCTTTACTTCTTCTGCTGCATGTAACAGGTTTGTATCGTTTTTATCGGCTACAATAGTGTGTGTGGCTCCAAAACGCTTTGCCATTTCAAGGCGTAAAGGATTAATGTCGATGGCAATAATCTTTTCAGCACCCGATATCCTAGCTCCTTGAATGACGCTTAAGCCAACTCCTCCGGTTCCCAGCACAGCAACCGATGAACCGGCCTTAACCTGCGCTGTATTCACCACTGACCCATAACCAGTCATTACTCCACAACCGATAATGGCAGCCGATGCAAAAGAGATTGGTGTATCGAATTTCACAACTGCATTTTCCTTTACCATAGCATGTGTAGAGATGGTTCCGAGGTTGAAAGAGCGTTGAATTCCTTTTCCTTTGTACAAGGTGCTTTCGAGCCTGGCGTGACCTTGAGATATAGCGCCACCACTAGTTTGATTACCAACTGTTACCGGCGAGTTATTTTCACAGATATTCTGGTTCATTTCCTGGCACTGAAAACATTTGCCACAAGGGATAGCCCAATTAAGTACAACCTTGTCGCCAACCTTCACAGTAGTAACTTCATTGCCTACTGCTTCAACTATTCCTGCACCTTCATGCCCCATAACTAAGGGGGTATTCCAGTTTAATGAATCATAATCAGTATGGCAAATACCTGCCGCCATCATTTTAACCAATACTTCGTCTTTTTGGGGTTGGCTTACCTCTATGTTTTCGATCGAAAAATTGCCCTTACCATCTGTTATTGCGGCTCTACCTAACATTCTAATTCGTTTTTTGTATTCATAACAATATCCTATATGTTCTGATCAATGAAAGGAGCTGGTCTTTTGGTTTGATAATAGACCAGTCCATACCCGATAAGCTTACTTTTCCGTCTCCAACAAGATGAACCTTGTTTCCCAGTGCTCAATGAGCAGGGGTGAAGTGATCTGATCCAATTTTTCCCCTAAAGCATTCGCATTGTACACAGCCTTAATAGTTGGGTTTTCTAGCAACTTATGGACATCCAGAATAGCATGATCTCCTTCTGTTTCCCTTAAGTGAAGTACCACACCGTTACTATGAAATGCAGGCCTGGAGCTTACCAACAAAAGATTCTTAGGCGTATTTAGCTCCACGAATGTTTTTGATTCGGCATCCACATTTGCATCTTGCCTTCCAGCGTTGGTTCTGGTAACCAACGGAACTCTATTACCCCAGCCAAACTGAGTAGAAAATGCATTTGATTTGTCTCTCGTAGATGTAAACTGATACTTCCAATCCAATTCACCAAACTGACTGGCTTTAAAGTTGGTTGTCCAATAGTTGTTGAGTACCCATGAATATATATGGGCATTGTCCAAGTCCAATTTATAGTAATAGCGTCCTGTATTGATACCTCCAAAATGAACCAAGGGGATATCACTGCTATTGAAGGCAATCTGCGCATCGTCGGATTTGACCGCTACAAAGTTTTGAATCGTGTTCCAATCGGAAGAAGAACCGGCAAGCTGGTCTACACCCGGCCTAACGATACCTCCTTGTGCCTCGAAGACCAATTCTCCATTATTATCGTTTGCGAATGGGAAGGCAATAAACACACCTTCAGGATTGGTATTTTCATTCTTTCGCATGTTATACAGCAATTCCACTTCTTTCTTTTGGTTATAAAGACGGATTTCAATGTTCAACCCTGATGGGCCTGCACATTCGGGTATATCAGCATGACACTTTATACTGGTCCAGATTTCTCCTTCTTCAATTCCCGTTATTTCAAAATTTTGAAGTTCAACCAACCGTTTATTTAATGGTCGGTAAACCGTATCGCGAATCATCCCGGTAAGTCGCTCAAGTGAACTGCGTGTTTCCAGCAATTCATAGATAAAACTTCCCAGCTTGTGAGGACTGTTCTGATCTACCAACTCCATTTTCAACTCTTTGTCAAAAATGCTGGTAATACCGTTCTTTGATTCATCAATGCCGACTTTATAGTATTGGTTTTCAACTGTATTTGAGATCTCCAGTGATGTTTTATCAGCATGACTTTCATCATTGGAGGGTAGTATTCGGTAAGTGGCATAGCCCATAGCAGGCACATCTTCTACCCAAAGCGCCCAGCGACTACCTTCCCATCTTCTACTTATTAATTGTGATGGAATTTTATTCCCTTTGCTATCTACAATAATATACCCACCATCGAGTGGCAATAAATCATAGTCTATAAATGCCTCGGCTACTCCGGTTCGTTTCCAGTTTAGCGTGTTAAAAACGGTAACTGAAGGCATTTTAGGAACGTCCACATAAGGTTGAACTAAACCGATAGCTTTTTCGCGCAATAGGTTTGCCTGCTGATTCGCCATCCATACATAGGAGGATTTCTGACTCCACTGATCCATTGAGTTTTTTGATTCAGGATCACGAATACTTTCTGACGCACCAAATGTATGTTCTCCGTAGAGCAATAGATTGTCATAGCAGTTGAGTACCTCGTTATTAATTTGCTCCGATATTTTTCCTCCTGAGGCCTTTGCCATGGAGAGTATCCCCATAGTTGCCAACATTTCAGCATGTGTATTTCGCGATACTTTAGTTTCTTTCATGGAAGATCCAAAGCCATCCGTCCACCAATCCGGCCATGCCTGCCTTTTTGTTTCAATCTTATCTGGGTGATTTTCCTCCATATACACCATAAATTCACTAGCCAATGAAGACCGAAGTTTAGGCCATTCGTATTTTTCATTCCATTCTTTGATAATATCACAGGCCTTGGTAGATGGTGGCGAGTTGTCAGTCATGTAGCCCGAAAACTGGAAAGCGATTTTATTGAAGGGGTACTCTTTTTCCTCCATCTGTGTCAGGTATTTTGATAAGTTGCTTCTGAACACATCTAATTCCCCTGACGTCAAACTCAAAGCATTTCCATGCATATAATGCTCACTCCGGTAGGCAAGCATTTTTTTACCCGAAGGTGACTCCCACCAAAACGAAGTAGGTTTGTTAAATGGCAAACGCGCACGATGCGCATGCACGCCCATGGTTAGGTATTTTACACCAGTATTTTCATACATATCAGGCATGCACCATCCAATTCCATTCACATCATTCTGCATAGCTGTAGTTACATCAATGCCCTGATCTTTAAAATCCTTAAGCGCCTGAAGCTGAATAGCCAAAGCTGTTTCATCTACGATTTCAGCAAAATTCAAAAACATCCCGGCAACCTCTATTCTGCCTTCTTTGATACGCTTAAGCAATCGGTCAACCTGCTGCTGAGGACGACTGTTGATATACTCCCTTACTGTCCAAGACACTTCACATGTCCAGCGAAACTGAGCGTCTTTAGGGTAATGATCTGTTTGATCACAAAAATCTAATGCATCATCGATGTATCTTAAATGCTCCGCTAAGATCTCTGATTGTTGACGTGTATAGCCTATGTCCGTATGACTGTGTTGAATCAAATAGACTGTCCATTCATTCACGGGTTTCAGCGCAACATCGAGTGACTTTGTATCCTTCCCGATCGTAATACCTGCTGTTACCGTTTTATCAGCAGTTACTTTTGGTATATCAAAGTCTATTTCATTTAATCCGGTTTGTAGATTTATTTCTTTTCTTTCCTGTCCTACCCAAACCTCTGCTTTTTGAGTCTCTGCAAGATGTACAATATCGAATCTCAGGGTATTGAAGAGTTTGTTGTTTTGCCGCTTAACCGTTTTCAATTGTGAAATAGAGATATCCTTGCTAAGCTTAATTTTATAGGTCATATACCATGCAGCGCTATTATTATCTACCCCATCAATTTTCACATTTACAGGCTCACCTAATTTGACGATCTTTTTAGGTACTGTTAAAACAGCATAACCCATTTCGTCCCCATTATTATCAACCATTGATTTAAAGAAGCTTAAGGTAATGTCCTTTGTTCCATGGACTACTCTGGCTTCATCACTCGAATGAGTAGGATTAGCAAATGTTAAGACCTCCTCGCTGTTAACCCATAGTTTAAATTGCTGTGGGTCTGGAGTTACATCTATTCCATATACCCAGATGAAAGAGACCGTTTTAGATTTAAGTGATGTTGGAATTTCATCAGTTTGCCACTCCATTTTCCCAACATCTTTATGAGCTCTGGTTAAATAACACTCATTATTGTATGAATAGGGCGATGGGTACGCAAAATTTACTCCATCCACATCCTTATCGTAGCCGTTTATGTAATTTTGGGCTTGAATGCTTCCTGCAAGCACGAGCAGGATCACCATTAATAAAAAATTTAGTTGTTTCATTTTTTTATAATTGTTTTAATAATCACCTCTATAGGCCTAACTTAATTTTAGTAATACTTATTTATTTGTTGCTCCATAAATCTGGGACTTAGAGAAATTTAAATTTCATCAAAACTATTGCTCAAACCTTTGAGCATTTAGCAAAATTTAAATTTAATGACTCCCACATGATTCTCTTACAATTAACTCAGTATTAAAGTAAAACTCCTCTTTTTTCATATTTATATCTTTCATGTTTTCCAATAATATATCTACAGCTTTTTCTCCTATTTCTTCAACAGGAAAGTCAATTGCAGTAAGAGGTACCTTAAATAGATCAAAATCATTTTTATGACCATAACTAACAACCGCCATATCTGTTGGAACTTTAATATTCATTTTATTTAAAGCCCTAATTCCATCTGCTGCTAAGAACTGTGTAGAAAAAATTAAACCTTCAACACCAATAGATTTTGAGAGCATAATTTTTATAATTCTTTCCATATCATTATCAGTATGATTATACTCCAATTGTTGAATAAAGCCTTTTTTAACTTCACACCCATTTCGTTTCATAGTTTCTTCATAGCTATTCAATCGTTCATTGAGCGTTAATAAATCCATATTAAGCGAAACAAATCCTATTTTTTTTCTACCCATATTAATTAAATGCTCTACCAGCATGGTAATACCTCCTATATTATTTAAACCCACAAAATTGGTTGAAATATCAGGGTACTTTCTGTCTATGAGTACCATAGGGAATTTATTTTGAGTAAGCCGCAAAATGTCCTTTTCATTTTTTTGACTTGATGCTATTATTAAACCATCTACATTACGATCCAGCATTGATTGTATACTTTTCTCTTCTCTTTCTTTATCCTCACCTGTACTACTAAAAACAACTTCATAACCTGATTGCATTGCTTTTTTTTCTATGCTCCTTGTAATTCTTGCAAAAAAGAAATCTGCAATATTAGGTAAAACAAAACCTATCATATTACTTTTACCCACAATGAGACTTCTAGCTAGTGGATTAGGCTTATAATTGTGTGCTTTAGCATACTCCTCAATCATTTGCTGAGTGTTTATACTAATTCTTTTTTCATCACCCCTTCCGTTTAGCACATAGGAAATTGTAGATTTTGAAACCTTTAGCGCTGTTGATATTTCTTGTAATGATATTGTTTTCATTTTTTCAAAATAGGCACAAACGTTTGAGCAAATCAGTCGAAACTAAAAGTTTTTTTTTTGCCTTAACTTATTTTTTAGACAAACAACATTGTTTAAACCCTCAACAGCTTTAAAAGTTAATCATTTCTAATTATTAATGGTGTTACAACAATGTTTCTATATTCTACAGGAGTATGGTCACCTTGAAGCATAAATGGTCCTGGCTCTAACTCGTTACTATTAATTGCTCCTCCTGTAATAGCTGGAATTCTCTGATCATTAATAATTATTTTACCATTAGCCTTGACAGTTACTCTCCTTCCTATTAATGTAATATCATAACGTTGCCATTCACTAGGTTCTAAAGCGACCATTTCATTAGGCTCTAAAAAACCAAAAATACTACCAAATTGATCATTTGCTGGAATCTTTCCCTTACTATCGGCAATTTGCACCTCGTATCTTCCTCTCAAGTATACGCCACTATTTCCATGTTTGGGATACCTAAACTCTATGTGTAACTTGAAATCCATAAATTCTTGAATAGAAATAAGGTTTGACCCTAGTTTTGGGCTTTTCAAAACTCCAGATTCAACAATCCATTGATTCACCCCCATGGGTTTCCATCCGTTTAAATCTTTACCGTTAAAAAGCACAATAGGTTTACCCCAAACGGGATTCTTTACATATGGCAGTTCAGGCGCCCTAATTCCTGATAATTTACAAAGCTTACCATCTGGATAATAAATTTCGCCTTCTAGTTTGTCTTCACTAATATTACCTTTTACCATGAGAATATCTTCTTCCATCGCCCAAGGTAAAGAAAAGCTAAAGAAATTATCATTGACATCAATTTTTGAAATAGGCCTAGGGTACCCTCCTATATGCAAAAATGAGCCTACCATAAAACTGTTCCAAGTCTTTATCTCTAGCCAAGAGGCATAATTATTATCCTTTTCGTGAATTGTTAAATTCCATCTACCTTCAATTGACTTTGCATTTTCTTGAGCAATTATCGAAATTGGAATTACAAATAACCATATAATGGTCAATTTAAATTTGATAGTTAAATTGACTTTCATTAATTTAAATTTATGAATTAATTATTTTTTGATTTTTATCTAATTAAGATAAAAAAAAAGATATTATTTTACAATGTAGTACTAACTAGCCACAAGAAATGTAATCATCATCTTTAACGGTAATAATGAAATTACACCATCATTTAACTAATTTTAAATTTAGATAAAAGGATTCTTTATGATTAATTTATTTCGACAAACAACTCTTTAAATAACCCGAATAACTTCACTCAATTTTTTTTATCTAAATCCATATACGATTCATTGCTTTTTTGCTTTTTTTCTATATATTTGAAAAACTAAACCGATTTAGTTAAACGTTGTATTTGAAAACTAAACCGATTTAGCACAATGTGAACTTAAAAAAAATAAGAATTTATGAGATTTATCTTCATTATTTTTCTCAGTCTAACCTTTAGCGTCAATGCTAATCATTTTGATAACAATCCTTCTCTTTCTTTCCATGAAGGCAACAGCAATAGTCATATTCAAGAGCTTAACACTAATTATAAACTCTATAATATTTGTAAAAATGATTTTGAAGGCTATTACAAGCCTTTAAGTGGCAGGCATTTTTCTGCTTATGGCTGTATACAAGAAGGACTCTACAATTCGCTTTTTACAAGGTCTAACAGTAACGATGAACCTATCGCATTTCTTACCAGTAAAGTACCTGTAGATTATAACAAAGAAACAGCTACTTTTTTCATGATAAGCAACCTATCCTTGAAGCATAGAGACCATTTTAATGTCCGTGTTAACAATGAATTTCTTCTCACATTTAAGGCTAACAAGAATGGTGTTTTAGAAGTAACCAATAATGTACCCAAAAGCCAAATTGAATTCGTATTAGTGAAACGTGATGGCAATGGTGACGGTTATGGAGCCATGAGACTAACAGTACCCACTTCTTTTTTGAAGAAGGGCGAATCTGCAAAAATTAGTATAGAGGGTCACAGGAAAAATGATAATGCTTGGGCTATGATTTTTATGGCTAATGATGCTGTAGAGCATATTACCAAATTAGTTCTTAATGGGGCGTCTTTTGATATTAAAGAAAAAGATGGTCTACTTTTTGTAGACGCCCCAACACATTTTGCTGGAAAAAAAGTATATCTAACCAGTGATGGTATTAAAAGTCAACCCAAGATATTTGAAGCCATTGGTGAACTTGCAAAAACTTCCTTTAAAATTCCAGCTCCTAAAACCAGTTTTTCAATTACTTATGGAGATGAAAGCATGACTATAGAATTTGAAAATAATGATGGTACCATCACAACAACCGATATTCAGGGGTCCTATCTTTTACACCATAATTGCAACTATAAAAATGAGTGGCGAGCTACTTTAACAAAACTCTACAGACCAGAGTTTTACGATACATATGACAACTTTTTTGATAAAACCTACGAAAACGGGCAAGTATCCATCATGAACTCCAGCCACCAAGATATTGCTTGGGTAGACAGGCCAGAAGTGTGTATTATCTTAAGAGACACCATGCTGTTAACACCTGTTATAAGAGATGCATTTATTAGAGATGATTATGGGTTTGATATAGAAGATGGTCTGATGCTAAGAGAATACTTAAACCGAAATCCAGATTCAAAAGACAAAATAACCACGCTTTTAAATAAGCAACTTATATCGGTTGGAGCCTCATACAACTGCCCGTATGAAGATATGTACGATGCCGAAGACCAAGTGCGCCAATTATATCTAGGTAAAAAATGGGTAAAAAAGACATTTGGTGGTTACGATTCTAAAGTGTATTGGAATGTTGATGTACCAGGAAAAACCTTGCAATTACCACAAATACTGAAAAAAGCGGGTGTAGACTATATGGTTATTAGCCGTCATGCACGTGGTATGTTTCACTGGGCAAGTCCTGATGGTAGTTCTGTTTTTGCCTATTCTCCCGGACATTACGGTGTTGATGAAACCATGCTAAGACGCGGAGAACTAAAAGACAAAATAAAATACGGTGCAGAACAAATTATGTTCTGGGAACAAAACTTTGATACAGATAAAGTACAAACTCCACTACTCTCTAGCCAAGACATGTTACCCGCTATTGATTATTCTGACTATATCGAGGCTTGGAATTCATTTGAATCGATAAAAAACGAGGACGGCGAAACTCAAGACATCCATTTACCACCAATGGAATTAATGACGGTTGATGAGTACATGCCACTTGCCGAGAAACACGCCACCAAAGTAGATACTATTATTGGAGAACGCCCCAATGTATGGGTATATATCCATGGCGCAGGCCACCATGAAGCCTTAACCGCTAGTAGGGAAGGCTCAAAATTATTACCAGGCGCAGAAAAATTCCTAGCTATTGCCAATAAATTAGACCCTGCTAAAATGCCTTATCCTTTTGAAGAATTTGATGAAGCGTGGCAAGCCAAAATATATCCGGACCATGGTTGGGGTGGTCATGATGGCAACGTCACTGACAACCTGTTTAAGGCTAATTTGGTGAAATCTAGAGTTATGGGGCAAAAGCTTTTAGATAGGGGTATTCATTTCATTGCTTCCAAAATAAAGAAAAACGAAAAGTTAGGTATGCCCTTGGTTTTATTCAATAGTTTGTCATGGGATAGAATGGATCCTGTAACAACTAAAGTTCAATTTATAAAAGGTTCCTTTTTTAATGTTGGTGTAGTCACTTCAAAAAAAGAGCAAATTCATTCTCAAATAAGCAACCCAGAATATTATTCAGATGGCAGTCTTAAAAGTGCAGACATCACTTTTATAGCTACTGTACCATCGATAGGCTATGCTACATATTACCTTCAGAATAACGTTAATTCAAAAGGCACTACTAAAATTACCAGCAATACAAACCAATACGAAAACTCTTTTTACAAAATTGATTTTGAAGACGGTGGTATTGCACAGGTTTATGATAAAGAATTAAAAAAGAATCTTTTTAAAAATGACACGTTTAAAGCAGGAGAAATATTTACTATGGAATCTGTTGGTACCGGAGCTGGCGAGTTCTCGGATGTGCAACAACCCACCATGAAAGATTTTGACCATGTGAGCAAACACAATCCAAAATGGGAAGTTTTAGAAAATGGTCCTATATATACAAAGTATAGAGTAGAGCAACAAATAAAACATGCCATTGTAAGACAAGACATTACCTTGTACCACAATTTAAAACGCATCTATTTTAATAACAGTTTAAGAAATTGGGATGGTAAATTGTACCGGGAATTTAGAACCGCATTCCCCATCAATATGGATAACCCAGAGGTAGCTCATGAAGTCCCTTTTGGAAAGGTAAGGGTTGGGATAGACGAAATTGAAACAGCCGGAGATTTTTACACACCCCTTTGTAAAAATGTTCGCCCTAGAGGTATTATAGACTGGATTTCGGCTACTGACGATGACATGACCGTAACCTTAAGCTCCTCTGTTTCAACAGCCGATTGGAAAGACCCCACTGGGCAAACCGACACCACAATTTTACAGAATTTATTGTTGGCAAGTAGAAGGTCTTGCCATTGGGAGGGTAACGAATATTCACAGGGAGGCGACCATTTTTATCATAATGTATTAACTTCTACAATTAAGGGTAGTGTTGAAGGCCAGAAAGTAGCCAAACAAGAAAATGAACCCATTCAAGTGGTTGTAAACCCCATTACAACATCGAAGCCCTATTTATCTGAGAACTTGAGTTTCTTTTCCATAGATTCTGATAACATCATCATTACCACCATTAAAAACGCAGAAGATACGGATGATGTTATTGCCCGCATGTACAATTTGAAAGATAGCAAAGAAACCGTAAACATAGCTTCTTACTTTGATATTGAGGGGTATAAACATACCAATATCATAGAGGAGGATGCAAAACCTACAATCCCAAATTTAGAAATCGGCAAATACGCCATCGAAACCTTTAGTCTAGAAATTAAAAAAGAATAAAAATGACGCTTAAGAATCAAAAAGTAATGCAATATCTGTTTTTAAAATTAAGCATTGTACTGGTAACATGCTTATCCTATGCTAACACATTACCAAACATAACATATCATGGTGGCGGTACAAGTATAAGTCACATTCAAGAGCTAAACACCAATTACCACTTACATCAAATATGCAAAGATGATATTGAAGGCTACAAAGAAATGCTTTCTGGCTCAGAATTTTTCCTATATCCTTCGCTCAGAGAAGATATGAATGTTTCCATGATTGCAAGGGCTACAACTGGCAAAATGGGCTTTGAATTTCTAACAGGCGAAGTACCTAAAAACTATAATAAGGATATAGTTAACTTCTTTTTTCTAAGCGACATCGACTTTAATTTAAGAGAATCCTTTGATGTTTTTGTAAACGACCAACACTTGCTCACCTTCAATTCTAACAAAAATGGTACCTTGTCTGTTACCGAAAATCCGGGTAATGGTAATGCTGAATACATTTTGGTTAGGCGTGATGCCAATGGGGATGGTCTCGGGGCTTTTAGGCTATCGGTCCCTACTTACAAAATCACAAAAGGAGAAAGTGCCAAAATTAAAGTGATAGGTCGCAAAAAAAATTCTAATTGTTGGTTTATGATTTTTAAAGGAACCGATGTAGTTGAGCGCATCAACAAATCGGTTACAGAAGAAATGGCCTTTAGCATCAAACAGAAAGATAATATGCTGTATGTAGATGCGCCTGCTCATTTTGCTGGTAAATCCATTCAATTAATTTCTGATGGAAAAAAGAGTCAACTAAAAACTTTTAAAGGCCAAGGAGAACTAGCAAAAGCATCTTTTGAAATTAGCGCCCCCAAACATAATTTTGAGGTCATTTACAACAATGAAACTATAAACATAACTTTTGAAAAAGGTGATGGCTCTGGCATGAAAACCGACATCGTTGGTCCTTTTATATATCATCATATGACCAACTATAACCCCTACTGGACTGCCTCTTTAGCCAAACTTTACAAGCCTGAATTCTTTGATACTTACGATGATTTTTTCGATAAGAAGTATGAAACTGGACTAGTATCCATAATGAATTCAAGCCACCAAGATATTGCTTGGGTAGACAGACCAGCGGTATGCATTATTTTAAGAGACACCCTACTTCTGGCTCCAGTACTTAAAGACGCATTTATTCGCGACGATTATGGTTTTGATATTGAAGATGGCTTAATGTTACGCGAATACATAGACCGCCACCCGGGATCTGAAGCTCAAATTACAGAATTATTAAATAGAAAATTGGTATCTGTTGGCGCCACTTATAACTGTCCTTATGAAGACATGTACGACGCCGAAGACCAAGTACGCCAATTGTACCTGGGTAAAAAATGGGTAAAAAAGACCTTTGGTGGTTACGACTCCAAAGTGTACTGGAATGTAGACGTACCAGGAAAAACGCTGCAGTACCCTCAAATACTTAAAAAAGCAGGTGTAGATTATATGGTTATTAGCAGACATGCTAAAGGCTTGTTCCATTGGGCAAGTCCTGATGGCAGTTCGGTGTTTACCTACTCCCCTGGCCACTACGGAAACGATTTACTATACCTCTCAAGAGATATGAACAGCAAAATGAAATACGGCGCGGAGCAAATATTGTGGTGGGAAAACAGTTTTGAAGACGGTAAAATACACACCCCGCTTTTGTCTAGCCAAGACATGTTGCCAGCCATTGATTATTCAGACTACATTGATACATGGAACACTTTTGAAAAAGTAAAAGATAGTGACAGAAAAGAGATTGAAGTGAATTTACCTAAAATGGAACTCATGACGGTTGACGAATACTTGCCTTTAGCCGAAAAACATGCCACAAAAGTAGATACTATTATGGGCGAGCGCCCCAATGTATGGGTTTATATTCACGGGCCTGGGCATCATGATGCCCTTACTGCAAGTAGAGAGGGTTCCAAATTACTGCCAGCAGCAGAAAAATTTCTATCCATCGCCAATAAACTAGACCCTGTTAAAGCGCCTTATCCGTTTGGAGCTTTTGATGAAGCTTGGCAAGCCAAGATTTATCCAGACCACGGCTGGGGTGGACATGATGGCGACGTTACCGATAATTTGTTTAAAGAAAATCTGGTGAAATCCAGAACCATGGGACAAAACCTTTTAAATGAAGGTTTAGATCTCATTGCTTCTAAAATCAAGAAAAATGAAAGAATAGGAGTACCTATTGTGCTTTTTAATAGTTTATCTTGGGAACGTACAGACCCAGTAACCACCAGCCTGCAATTTCCAAAGGGTTTTAAAAACGGTATCACTATAGTAAATAAAGACAAAAAAGAAATACCATCGCAAATTACCAATGCCAAATATCACGATGATGGAAGTCTAAAAAGTGCTGATGTTACTTTTATCGCTGAAAATATTCCATCGATAGGTTACGCCACGTATTATGTGCAAAACAAAAAAACAACCTTTGCCAACAATACCGATGCAACAAAAAGTGCTTACGAAAACCCTTATTATCGCATCAACTTTGAAAAAGGTGGTATGACCTCCGTTTTCGATAAAGAATTGAACAAAGAACTGTTCGATAATAGCGTATTTAAAACAGGCGATGTATTCACGATGCAGTCTATTGGTAATGGCGCGGGAGAGTTTGGAGATGTACAGCAACCCACTATGGTGGATTATGACCAAGTGAGTATACACAATACCGATTGGGAAGTTTTAGAAAACGGCCCTGTATATACCAAATATAGAGTAGAGCAACAAATAAAACACGCCATTGTTAGGCAAGACATCACATTGTACCACAACTTAAAACGCGTGTATTTTAACACCAGTTTACGCAATTGGTCTGGGGAACTCTATAGAGAGTTTAGAACCGCTTTCCCTGTGAACATGGACAATCCTGAAATAGCCCATGAGGTGCCTTTTGGTACTGTAAAAGTTGGCAAAGATGAAATAGAAACCGCTGGAGAACGCTATACCCCATTGTGTAAAGATGTGCACCCAAGAGCTATCATCGATTGGATTTCGGCTACTGATAATGAAGTTTCTATTACATTAAGTTCCTCTGTGGCTGCTGCCGACTGGATAGACCCAACTGGAAAAACCGATAGCAATATTTTACAACACGTATTATTAGCAAGCAGAACATCATGTCATTGGGAAGGTAATGAATATTCACAGGGTGGAAACCACGATTTTCATAATGTGCTCACCTCAACTAAAGCAGGTAGTGTGTTAGGGCAAAAAATAGCGAAACAAAAAAACGAGCCTATTCAAGTGGTGGTGAATCCGATAACCGCATCAAAACCTTATTTATCTGAAAAATTAAGTTTCTTCTCTATTGATGCTGAAAATATCATTATCACAACCATTAAAAAGGCAGAAGATTCTGAAGATTTTATAGCTAGAATGTATAATGTGGAGGGTAGTACAGAAACCGTAAATGTATCATCTTATTTTGATATTAAATCGTACCATCATACCAATATTATTGAAGAAAACCCTGTACCCATTGCACCTCAATTAGAAATTGGCAAGTATGCGATAGAAACTTATAGTTTAAAAACAGATTAATAACCCTTAGTATTTTCCAAGAACAAAGTCGGCTATCTCATTTTTAGGATGGCCGGCTTTATTTTATGTCAGTTATTTTTAACTTTAACTGAATTTAATTACGAAATGAAAGCATCCTTCTATAAAATCCTGTTCGATGAGGAAACTCCATTTAGGTGCACCTATATAGACCAAGCTGATTTTGATATGCCTTGGCATTTTCATCCTGAGTTAGAATTAACATTAATCTTAGAAAGTGAAGGTGTTCGCTACATTGGTGACCATACCTCCAGATATAAAGCTGGCGATTTAGTTTTAATTGGCTCTAATTTACCACATAGGTGGGTAAATGATAGTTCAAAGCCTTCTTTAGAGCATAAAGATTTGGATAGAAGCATACGGATTACGCTTCAATTTCCGCCAGACCTCATGCTCACTATGTTCAAAAAAGCCCAAGAACTACAACCACTCTTACAGCTGTTTGAATTGGCAGAAAGAGGTATTACATTTTCACCTAAAACCAGTGCAAAAATTAAACCCCTTTTTTTAGATATTAATGATAAAAATGGACTAAGAAAATGGATATCGGTATTCAATTTACTCTTTGAATTAACCGAAGCTAAAGATTTCAAACTCCTAGCAAGCCCTGGTTATTTACCACAATTAACAAGCAAAGACCATGGCCTTTTAAACAAGATTTTTAGTTACATTGAAACTAATTTTAAAGACAAAATCACCTTACAGGAAATCGCAGATATAGCCTGTTTAACAAGACCTTCCTTCTGCCGATTATTCAAACAAAAAACAGGAAAAACATTTTTTGACTTCTTAAACGAATACCGTATTAATTATGCAAAACGTCTCCTTCTAGAAACTAAAAGAGAGTCTATAAATACGATTGCGCTACATGCTGGCTTTCCTACCATTCAACACTTCAATAAAAAGTTTAAAGCATTAAACAACGGACTTACGCCAAGGCAATTTTTAAAAGTAAATACACAGGTAAATAAATAAACCAAAAAACTATAAAGTTAATATTGACTCATTATTAGCAATTTTTATATCACAATGATATCAATATTACACTTAATTTTACATGGAATAACATTTATTATTCAGATTATTAAAAACCACTAAACTATTGCTTCCCATAAATTAAGACTTTTGAATGCCCTTTTGGTTCATTCATCTGCTTTATTAAAAAGTGATATGTTTTGTCTGGGTTTTTAAATCAACAATACCAGTATTCACATTTTAAAAAATTATGAGAAATTTTATAATCCTAGTAGCTTTAATTTGTGGCCTTTCATTAAGTGCTCAAAACTCAAAAATTGAAATCACAGATGTAAAACCCACGCCATTCTTTCCTAAAGTTAAAAATGGACAAGTTCTAAGACAATTAGTAAAACTTAGTATTGAAAACAAATCAACAGAAACCCCAATAAAGTTAAAAGTTGAGATGGGGGGCTTAGAAACCTATTATCAAGATTTAGGTACTTTGGCAAAAGGTAGCTCGGTACATGATATTATAATTGCCGATGTGAGCGAAGCAACTAAAGTTATCCTAGAACTTTCAAATAGTAGAGGCCAAATGGTAGCACAAAAAACGCTTACGTGGCTTCCTCAAAAAAAATGGAAGGTCTATTATGCGGCCGTTTCCCATCAGGATTTAGGTTTTATAACCTACTATCAAAACATTAGAAAAGCCGTACGTGAAGCAGGCATTGATACAGCACTAGACTTTTGCAGACAAACCGATGATTGGGATGAAAACAACCAATTTAGATGGAACATAGAAACCAGTGAACCACTAATTCGTTGGATTTCTAAGCAGACACCCGAAAGGATTAAAGAATTTGAACTAAGGGTGAACGAAGGGAGAATAGGCTTTTCTGCCAACCATAACACCATATCTTCACAAATGGTGGGTTATGAAATGTTGGCACGTAGCTTCTACACCCCAAACCGCTATGTTATTGATAAATTGAACGTTGAACCTTCAAAACTTGCCCTTATAAATGATGTTACAGGAATAACCCGCTCTTGGCCATTATACTTAAAAGAATCAGATATATCATATTTCATGCATGGGAGTAACCACCCAAATTGTCTATATGACATGTTTGACAAACCAGCCTTTAAGTGGATAAGTCCAGATGGTGATACCGATAATGTCCCCATTTGTAGATCAGACTCTTACTACTCGCCCAACAAAGTAGCTACTTGGGATATGGAAGGTGTATCATATCTTATCAATCGGCATGTGGATTTAGATTGGCAGTACGACTGTATTTTGGCATACGATAGTCATGATTTCTCTGTGCCAACCTTAGAAAATGCCACCAACATAAAAGCATGGAATGCTAAATATGAATACCCAAAATTTAGATGCTCGCTCGTTAGTTCTTATTTCGAAGATTTAGAATCTCAAATAAACGAGGGAGCGACAATAGAGGAAACCTCCAAAGATGCGCCAGATAGCTGGAACGACCAAGAAATTATAGATGCAGACCTTTTAGCCAAGGCAAGACGAGCTAACTACGAAATACCTACTACAGAAAAAATAGCAACCATGGCGATGAATACCAGTGGCGGCTACCCAGAAAAGGATATTTTTCAGGCTTATAACCGTATTATTATGTATCATGAACACACCAATGGATGCTATGACGGAGGTAATCATAAATACTATGAAACCGAAAATGCCATGCATGAGACGTTGGTTGACGAGGCTATTGCATACAACGAAAATGCACTTCAAACATCGCTTAAAAAATTGGGTTCTGAAATAAAAACCAAATCAGACGCCATTGTTATTTATAATAGCTTAAACTGGAAACGAAACGATGTGGTTTACCTTAACAAGGATGAAATTCCATTTAAGTACTTTAACATTATCGACCCAGATACCAATAAGCCTATAAAAGTTCAAGAATTGACCAACGGTAAATTGGTGTTTTATGCCAAGGATATTCCAGCCATGGGTTATAAAACTTTTGCTCTTAAAGAAGTTAAAAAGCCAACTTTCAACACCTCGATATTTAGTGGTAGATCTTCGTTAGAAAATGATTTTTACAAGATATCCGTGGATACCAAAAAAAACTTGATATCGGATGTTATAGACAAAGAATTAAACAAAAATATTGTTGATAAAAATGCTCCCTACGCTCTGGGTGAATACATTCATTACGATCATTTTAGTAGAGACTGGAAGAAAGCAACCTTTACAGACATTAAAGTATATGAAGGAGACATGATGGACGAAATCCATATAATTCAAGACGCCTACCTTACCGATAAGGTAGAGCTTATTGTTTACGTACACCATAACCAAAAGAAACTTGATTTTGATTTGGAAGTCAATAAATTATCTAATGGAGAAGCTTTAATTTCCGGTTGGAACAGATACTTGAAAGAAGCTTCATTTTGTGCAATACCTGTAAAAGTGCCTATTTATCAGCACCATCATGAGTTAGCGGGCGGGGTAACCCAACCAGGAAACAAAGACCTACAATTCGAATCGGCAGAGTCGTCATTTTATGCCATACAACATTTTGCCGATGCTTCCAACGAAGATTTCGGGGTAACCCTATCAACAATAGAAACTAATTTGGTAAACTACGGTCACCCAAGGCCCGTTTATTGGAACAACGATGGGCGCCGACCAAAAGAGGATATTGTAAAGCCAGAAAACAGTAACATGTTCCTGTTTTTAATGAATAATTTCTTTCAGACCAACGTACAAGTAGACCAACCTGGGTTAAAAAAATATACGTTTTCTATAAACAGTCATAAGGGCAATTGGCAAGAAGGCAACGCACCCACTTTTGGTTGGGAAAGTTCTCACCCTTTAGTATCACAGTACATTCAAAAAAACAAAGAAGCCAACCTTCCTAGTGAGCGAACATTCTTAACCACGGACAAGGACAATGTAGTCTGTACAACCTTAAAAAAAGCAGAAGCTAACGGGGATGGTTTTATTGTTAGATTTTTTGAAATGGAAGGCAAAACCACCAAGGTAAAAGCAACATTCAATTTAAATCAAAACATTAGTAAAGCTTATATTTTGAACCTTATTGAAAAAGACAAAACTGAAATAAATGTAACCAATAATGAAGTTGAGTTTGAAATAAACGGTCACGGTGTTAAAACACTTCGCCTTTTAAATGATTCCAACCTTTCCCACTTAAGTTTAATGGTAAACGCTGAAGCCCTTTCTAATGAAGAAGTTAAAATATCTTGGCAACCAAAAGGAAATATTGATAACCTAAGCCATTATAACGTTTTTAGAAGCTTAGAGGCCTCTTGCGAGCCAAATGCTTTAAATTTTATTGGAACAAGCGAGACTAATGTATATATAGACAAAACCGAACTGAACTATGGTGGCTGGGGGGATAATCGAGTAGAACCTAATACAACTTATTATTACAGGGTTCAGCCCATTGACAAAGCAAACAATCGTGGTAATACCCCTGGGGTTGTAACGTGTAAAACACCCGATAGTGATGCGATGGATTCTAAACCCAATAAAGTCCTTGGTGTTTATAATGTACACGTATCACCTTTGGCACAAGAAGATTATATCAACTTATGGTTTTACACCAATTTAGAAAAAGATGTCGATAAATATAGGATTCATAGAAGCGAAGAACCAAACTTCGTACCAAATAGAGAAAACCTTATTCATGAACTTATACCTTCAAAAGATTCTATTACCTTCCATAAAACTTATAGCACTGCGGAACTGAACCGACAAATGTACGCCGACAAAACAGTAAAAGTTAATAAGCCTTATTATTACAAAGTAGCTGCTGTAGATAACAACAATAATGTTGGGCCCTATTCAGATGCATCTTATGCTTACATGAAACATGTGCCTATTAATATTTCTCACGAATTTGTGGGAAGTAAAACCTTTGAAACCTTTAGACCTAAAACCATCGTTACTATTACCAGTGAAGCATCTGGTTTTGATATGTATTATTACACAGAAGGTAGAAAAATCACAAGCGAACCGAAAAAATATACGGGGCCTTTCGAAATTACAGAAAGAAGTATCATCAACGTAAAAGCCTATAAGGCAAATACAAAAGACTTGGTTTACAGCTACAGAAGGTTTGTTGATGTTAACCAAAACATGAGTCAATCGGATTATAATGATTATTTCAATTCCTTAAAAGCAACCGATGGTAGCTACTACAGTGGTTGGGTTTCCAAACAATACGGAGGTGGCACCAAAGAACAACCCAAAGATGTTTGGCTAGGCTTTAATTTAGACGACGATAGCATTGTTGGAGGTATGACAATGATAGCAGATAGAGGTGAAATTTTCCCAATTCACGATCAATTCCGTCTCTATGCAAGAAACGGAGAAGAATTAACTGAAATTAATTTTGAATCTCTTCCAGACAAGGACATTAGAAACACCTTTCATGTTACGTTTAACCAACCCATTTCTGCCGACGGTATCATGATTTTATTCGAAAAAGATAAATTACCTACAATAAATAATGACGAACAAGATGGTTTGATAAGGTTAAACGAAGTAACCATACTAGATGACAAAAAGAAATCGATTAGAGTAACCGACTTATTACCAATAGAGTAAAAACATATAATATGAAAATTAAATTAGTAGTCTTTAGCGTCTTAACAATTACCGTGCAATCTGTCTTTGGGCAAATAAAACACACCCCTGCAGACCCTGAATATTATGCCATGGATAGGGAAGATATGACTTTTGATGATCAGCAAGTCCTGTTAGTAAACTATCGTGGTTTTATATCACCACGTCAATACAGTGTCACCCAATTTACCAATGTGTGGTTCTTGCCAATTGAATCTACCCGATATCATTTCAATTTGAACTTTTTCGATAAAGGCACTGGCCGTATTATTGAAGATGACGTACCTGTAAAATGGAAATCATGGATTGATGATGGCAAGAGTTATGACCCACTAGGGTCTAATTTCCGTCCCAATTCACCATCCATCATGGTAACCCAAGATGAAACATGGCAACCCAACCAATATGTTAGAACTGCTACGTTCCACAAGAAGTATAACCAAACCTGGGTAAGTTTTTCAGCAAAAAGTTGGACCAATGTGTCTTTTGAAGACGATGAAGTTTTTATCAAACTTCAATTAACCAATCGTAATTCCAAAGCTTTAAACATGACCATCATGCCCAATCAGGTGGCGGAGCACATGGTGTGTCATTTTAAACAGGGTGATACAAAATCGAAGCAAATTGATGCCTTTACCATAGGTAGTGACATGGCACATGCCCGTGTTTCTTCTTCCATAAAGGAAACTACCGACAAAGGGTTTGAGATTAGTATTGCTGCCGGAGAAACCACCACCTATTATTTTGCGGTTAAGTTTTACGAACCTCAAAATGGCGCTCCAGAGGTGTATCAGGCCGACATTAAAGAACGTATGGAACAAGCAGATAAAAAGACGCGTGATATGCTAGCTTGGGCTTACAAACAAATGCCAGTTTTAACCAGTTCTAATAAGCAGCTTCAAGAGTATTATTATCGCTGTCTATTATCGGTAATGATGAGTCGTTACGAAAACCCGAATTATATAACCGATGTATTTTGGGCTGTGGGCACCTGGCCATATACTATTAGTTGGGATAACTCATACGCGTCCGATGTGTTGGCCATGTTAGAGCCAGAAAGCTTAAAAGGTGCTATCATAACCGATTTTGAGCAAGTACAACTCAAAAAAACCTATGTAGGATGGAACGGAGCACATTGGGAAATACTCTACATTCAAGAACCTTTTGCGCTTCAAATTATGATTGAAGCCTATTTACGCCATACAAACGATTACACCATTTTTGATGAAAAGGCCGCTGGTAAAACCGTATGGGAATGGATGCAAGCTTGGGTAGACGAATTACAGAACAACTACACCAATAACTTAGGATTGATTGATGTTGGCTACAATACCGAAAAAATAATCGAAATCCGAACCGATGGTTATAATCATGCGGTACCCATTACCAATACACTTACCATCGATTTGTTATACACTATGGCCGATTGGGCGAAGAAAAGAAAGGAAAGCAAATTGGAAAAGAAATTCTTTAAAGATGCAGAAAAACTAAAATCTTTAGTTGATGAGTACATGTGGAATGAAGAATTGGGCTGGTTTGACAACTACTATCCAGACGGCACCAAAGGTACTATTTGGACTTACCACCTTTTCGATTTATTAGGTACCGATTATTTACCCTCGCACCAAGCCTATAAATTAGTTAGCCATCTGCAAGAAGGCGAGTTTTTAGGAAAATATGGGGTGTATTCCATAGCTAGACGAGATAGCGTGCATTGGGATTTAATTGACTCCGACTGGGGTGGCGGTGGCCAATATGCAGGAATGCCAGGACGAATTTCGAGAAACCTATACCAAAAAGGATTTGCAGGAAAAGGATGGGATGTATTAAAACGTAATATCCGCTATATAGACCATTTTCCATATTTACCGCAAAACCCACGTATTGATGCTCCTGAGGCAGACCGTTCATCAATGCCCTTACAAATTGCGGCCGGAGCTGGAATGGAAGCCATTATTTTTGGAACTTTTGGTATAAACATTCAAGAAAACAGTTTATCCATAAAACCCTATAACCATGAGGATATTGGTACAGCTTTGCTAGAAAATGTACAATGGAACAATGACAGTTACAGCATTCAACTAGAAAGAAAAACATTTTCAATTTACAAAAATGGCCAACTGGAAACTACCAAGTTCTATGGCGAAACCTATTCAATAAAAAAATAATACGCGTAGCGTTTAACACAATTATGGAACGACTTTTAAAAACGGGGCAATGGAAAGATTTACCCATGCGCCCAGGATTCGGATCCTTTATGCACCCAACCGAAGATAAATTAATGCTTATAAAACAGTTGGGCGTAGATGAAATTATCCTGAATATGTACAGGAACAATCTTATCGACACCAATTTTGACAGTCTGCCCCTTCCAGGAGACCACCAATGGGAATATAAAGACCTTCTCATGTTACGTAAAACCGTTGAAAATGCAGGCATCCGGTTTTTAGCCTTGGAAAACATGCCGTTTTCCTTCTATGATAAAATAATGATGGGGCAACCAGGTAGAGAAGAACAGTTAAAACACGTACAAGAAACCATTGCCAATATGGGTGCCGCTGGCATACCAGTATTAGGTTATGGATGGACTCCAACTGGGGTTTGGCGTTCCTCTACCACCTACCCTATTCGTGGTGGCGCACAATCCATGAGTATCGACCTTGATGATTTTAAAAGAGCACCACTGTCTCACGGACGTGTATTTTCAGAAGATGAAATGTGGGATTACTACCAATACTTTCTTGAGGGCGTTTTACCCGTAGCCGAAGAAGCTGGGGTAACTCTAGCACTACATCCCAACGACCCACCCGTACCTTCCTTAGCGGGCGTGCCACAGCTTTTTAGAAGTTTTGAGGCCTATAAAAAAGGAATGTCTATGGTAGAAAGTGAAAACCATGGTTTACAATATTGTTTGGGTAATTTTTCAGCCATGGGCGAAAACCTAGACGAGGTTACAGAATATTTTGCAAAACAAGATAAGCTAGTGTATGTACATTTTCAAACCATATCAAACTCATTAGTAAATAACACCAAATTGAATGAAGTATTTGTAGATATGCCCGGATACTACGACCCCGTAGCGATGCTTAAAAAATTAAAAGACGTTGGGTATAAAGGCATGATTATGCCGGGGCATGTACCCAAAATAATTGGCGATGTTTCTTGGGAAGAACGCGGTAGAGCGTTTACTATTGGTTACATCAAAGGAATCATTGCTTCTTTAAACCATGACAACTAAAATGTTTTAAGACAAATTAAACCACACAATTTTTATCATGAAGAAATTTTCAACCATAGCTATAGTTTTTCTCTTGATTTTATCATGTTCCAAGTCCAAAAATGAAACTAAACAAGACAAAGACCCAAGGCTTGAATTAGCTGAGACTATTCTAGCAGATAAACGCCTAGATAAAGTATTGGCTATGGCAGAACAAACCTTGCAACCAAAAGATGGCAACTTTAATGCAGGCAGTAATTATCCAGAAACATGGATACGTGATTTTTCCACATTTGTTGAAGTTGCCCTTGAGGTAAATTCAAAAGAAATGATTAAAGAAAGAATCTTATTATTTTTTGATTTCCAAGGTACAGATGGCAATATTGTTGATGGCTATACAGATATAGCTACAGAGGCTGGATATGATTATATTTTTTCGGAAACAGCACCTAAATACAAGGCGCATAAGAATACTGTTGAAACCGACCAAGAATCATCTTTAATATTGGCCATAGCAAGATATATCAATGCTACTGGCGATAAAGATATACTAAACCTTAGCAAAAACGGAAAAACAGTTCTGGAGCGTTGCGAAATGGCTCTTATGTTTTTAAAAGAACACATGTATTCTGAAAAATACAATCTGCTTTTTGGTGCTACCACGGTAGATTGGACAGATGTGCAACCAGAAAGCCCGTGGGGTGTTTTTATTACCAAAGACACACATTGGTGTGTGGATGTGTACGACAATGCCATTTATGTAATTGCTATTAACGAATTTTTGCAATGGGTAAAAGATGACACAGAAAAATACAACTTCTGGAATACAGAAAAAGCATCAATAAAAGCTAACGTTAGAAAGCATCTTTGGGATGAAAAGCTCCAAAAATTTGTACCGCATAGATACCTTAAAGATTCTCCTTTTACTGGATTTGATGAAGATGAAATTTTCTATTTGGGAGGCACTGTTTACGGTATTATGGCAGGTTTCTTAACAGAGGAAGAAATAGAAATTAGTTACAAGAAAATGCTAGCCATTAAAAATCTTACGGGAGCAATGACAGTAGCCGTTATAAATTACCCACCATATCCTAAAGGTAGTTTTTTAAACCCAGGTGTAGACCCTTATGTGTATGTAAATTCGGCCGATTGGACCTGGTGGGGAGGTAGAACCATCGAGGCTATGATAAAAACAGGACATCTAGAATTAGCCTATCAGGAAATAAGTCCGTTTTTAGATAGAGTAATTAAAAACGATGGATTTTACGAATGGTATTCTGCCATAGACCACCAACCACATGGCTCTAATACGTTTCTAGGTGCCGCAGGTGCCTTAGGTAAAGCAATTAAATTAATGAAAGAAGAAATTTCAATTAAACAATGATAAACCATGGACCGGAGAGAATTTTCAAAAAAAGCAGGCTTAGCCACTGGCGGGGCATTAATTATAAACCCAGCTTATGCCATGTTTAACCAAAAAGACAAAGCTTTTGTAAGTAAGCGCCCCCCGGTTAATAAAAGATTATTTACCAGTGAAGCCGTTGAAAAAGTTATTGTGGATGTTAAAAAACAATTAAAAGACCCTAAAACGGCATGGCTTTTCGAAAACTGTTTCCCAAACACCTTAGATACGACTGTTTACTATAAAGAAAAAGATGGCAAACCGTTTACCTACATTATTACAGGAGATATTGATGCCATGTGGCTACGAGACTGTGTTTGCCAAGTATGGCCTTACATGCCCTATCTCAATGAAGATGAAAAATTAAAACGGATGATTGCGGGCTTAATCAATCAAACAGTAAAATCTGTTATTTGGGATCCTTACGCATGTTGTTTTTATGATGATTTTGAGCGGGTTAGCTCTTGGTCTACAGAAAAATACCCAGTAAAGCCAGGTGTACACCACCAAAAATGGGAGATCAATTCATTGTTATTTGTCATCAGGCTATGTGATGCCTATTACAAAATAACCAAAGACACAACACCTTTTGATGATGTATGGGAAGAGGCCATGCTAACTATAGTAAAGACCTTAAAAGAGCAACAGCGATTTCATGGTCCGGGGCCTTATAAACATGCCAGAAACTATGGGGATAACTACGAATATTTTGTAAATCATGGTTATGGTCGCCCAACCAGAAAAAACGGTATGATACATGCCACCCATCGTCAAGATGACCCATGTATTTTACCACTTTATGTACCAGATAACCTTATGGCTATTGTAGAGTTAGAAAATCTAGCTAATATGTTCCGTACTTTCAAAAACAATGAAGAAGGCGCTAGGTCCTGCGAAGTTATGAGAAAACAAATCATGGCTGGTGTAGAAAAAGATGCTATCATTGAACATGAAATATTTGGAAAAATATTTGCATTTGAAGTAGACGGTTACGGAGGCAGAATTCTTGAAGAAGAATCTACCGTTCCCAACTTAATGAACTTGCCCTATATAGGCTATTGCGATATTGATTATCCTATTTATAAAAACACCAGAAAATGGCTTTTAAGTGAATGGAACCCACAATATATTAAAGGAGAATGGACGGAAGGTATCGGTAGTACGCACTATCCACAACCGCCTCAAAGAATTTGGCCATTAAGTACAATTTCAAGAGCATTAACCACCGAGGATGACGATGAAATTAAATTCTGTCTGAATCAGCTAAGAAATACCGATGCAGGAACAGGATTTATCCATGAATCGTATGTAGTTGACAAACCTGAGGAATATACAAGATCATGGTTTGCCTGGGTAAACTCCTTTTATGGAGAGATGATTCTAAAGCTTTTAAAAGAAAAACCTCACTTGTTAACATAAACTGTTACAATAAAGACAAACTATAAAAAATCTAAAAAACAACTAAACTTTTTATTATGAATAAACTTATTCGAGTAATTCTAGTGTTTTTAGCACTGTACTCTTGTACCAATTCTATAAAAGAAACTGAAAAACAAGATAATTCTAAAATACAATTAGCAGAGACTATTCTGGCAGACAAACGTTTAGATTCTGTTCTGGCAAAGGCAAAACAAACCTTAAAACCTGAGGATGGAAGATTTCAAGCCGGACATGCCTACAAGGAAACTTGGATTAGAGACTTTGCAACTTTTATTGAAGTAGCCTTAGAAGTTAATTCACCTGAATTAATTAAAGAAAGAATGTTACTATTCTTTGATTTTCAGGGAGATGATGGCAATATCATTGATGGCTACACAGAGGTTTCAACCGTTGGCGGGTATGATTATAGGCTATCTAAAACAGCACCCGATTTTAAGGGTCACAAAAACACAGTAGAAACAGACCAAGAATCTTCTTTGATTTTAGCCATAGGCAGATATATTAAAGCAACAGGCGATAATGAGATTTTAAATAAAGTCATCAATGGCAAGACCGTGCTTGAACGTTGTGAAATGGCATTGAATTTTTTGAAAACAAAAATGTACTCTGAAAAATATGGTTTAATAATTGGAGCTACTACTATAGACTGGACAGATGTACAACCAGAGAGTGATTGGGGAGTTTACACCACAGAAGACACACACTGGTGTGTAGATGTTTACGATAACGCTATTTATGTACTTGCACTCAATGAATACCTTGAATGGATAAAAGACGATAAGGAAAAATATGATTTATGGCGTGCTGAAAAAGAATCCATAAAAACCAATGTAAGAAAACATCTTTGGGATGAACAAAGAAAGAAAATTATACCGCACAGATATCTGGAAGACTCTCCTTTTAGTGGATTTGATGAAGACGAAATATACTATCTGGGCGGAACCGTCTATGCTATAATGGCTGGTTTTTTAACTGAAGAAGAGATAGCACTAAGTTATCGTAAAATGCTTGCCATCAAAGAATTGTCAGGCGCCATGACTATCGCTGTAATTAACTGGCCTCCTTACCCTCTAGGTAGTTTTTATAAAGGAGCTGGAACAGTTCCCTACAACTACGTTAATTGTGCAGATTGGACCTGGTGGGGTGGTCGCACCATTGAGGCGATGATTGAAACTGGACACCTAGAATTGGCTTATCAAGAAATAAGTCCGTTTCTAGACCGAGTAATTAAGAATGATGGATTTTACGAATGGTACTCCGTAATAGACCATAAGCACTACGGTAACCATCTATTTCTGGGAGCCGCAGGCGCATTAGGAAAGGCTATTAATTTAATGAAAGTCGAGGCTTTACAAATCAAAGAAAACAATGAATAGAAGAATCTTTGCAAAGCAAACAGCACTGGGCACTATGGGACTCGCATTAAGTTCGCAATTTGCTCTTTCGCAAACATCCCTTAAGAATTTTGTATCCAAAAGGCCACCAAAGCAAGAACGGCTATTTACTAGCGAATCTATAGAGCAAGTCATAAAAAAGGTAAAAAAACAATTAAAAGACCCCGAACTGGCATGGTTGTTCGAAAACTGTTTTCCAAATACGCTAGATACAACTGTTTTTTATAAAGAAGAAAACGGCAGACCTTTAACCCACATTATAACAGGCGACATTAATGCCATGTGGCTCAGAGATTCTACATGCCAAGTATGGCCATATATACCATATACCAAAAAAGATAAAAAGCTTAAAAAGATGGTTGCTGGGTTAATCAACTGGCAAGCAGATTGTGTTTTAGTAGACCCTTATGCAAATGCATTTAAAAAAGACATATCTGAAAAAACCCATTGGATTAATGACATAACAGACATGAAGGATGAACTGCATGAACGAAAATGGGAGATAAATTCCTTGCTGTTTGTAATTCGTTTGGCCTACGAATACTGGAAGGTAACTGGCGATACCCAAGTATTTGATGATAACTGGGAAAAAGCCATGGTACTTATTTACGATACGTTGAAAGAACAGCAACGATTTGAAAGTCCCGGACCCTATTCTTTTATGCGTATATCACAGTCGGCAAACGAAGTAGTTGCAAATAATGGATATGGCCGACCTACCCGTAAAATTGGAATGATCCACGCCACACATCGTCAGGATGATGCCTGTGTGTTTCCGCTTTATGTGCCTGATAATCTAATGGCCGTAGTAGAGCTCAAACATCTTGCGGAAATGTTTGAAAACATAAGAAATAATAAAAAGCATGCCCGTTTATGTCTTGAAATGGCCGATCAAGTAGATGAGGCCATAAAAGATTATGCCATCATCAATCATCGTGTCTTTGGAGATATGTATGCTTTTGAAGTAGATGGTTACGGGAGCCATATATTGCTCGAAGAATCAACAGTGCCGAATCTGATGTCTCTGCCTTATGTAGGGGCATGTTCGGTGGAAGACTTTGTATATCAAAATACAAGAAAGTGGTTGTTAAGCGACTGGAATCCAAAATTTGTAAGAGGTAAGCGCGATGAAGGGATTGGGAGTACACATTATGCTGAACCTCCTAAAATGATTTGGCCGTTAAGCACAATTTCAAGAGCATTAACCGCCAATAATGAAGATGAAATACTATTTTGTATAGAGCAACTAAAGCGCAGTAATGCTGGCACTGGGTTTATTCACGAATCGTATTTACCAGATAATCCTGATAAATTCACACGCCCTTGGTTTTCATGGGTAAACACTTATTTTGGGGAAATGATATTGATTTTACTTAAAAAGCATCCAGAATTACTAAGTTAGTAATAATAAAAGTACGCCTAATGAGACCACTTCATGTAGCCCTTATAATAACTTTTTTATTTGGTACTTTAGGCTGCAAAAATATATCATCTCGTAAAACGCAAGAGATAAAAAACCATGTACCTTCAATAGATGAAGTTTCAGGAATATGGATGGCCTCAGATACCATGGCCATAGAACCCTCCATTCGTAACTTTAGAGGTCAAGCATTGCTTAATCGCGACTTAACTTCGGTAAGTTGGTTTGTATCTGCACCCTATTCAGGAGGGCACCACACAGGAACTCTAAAGATTAATGGTAAAGTACCAGAAGCATCACACTTTCGTTGGCAACCTTATCAAGCACTACGAAAAGGAACACTAGACGGACTCGAAATACAAAGTTCTACAAGAATGCTCGTTGAAAACAATGCCATCATGTGGGAAATTGAAATAACAAATAATGATAACACAGAAAAGGGTGTAAAAATAGATTTAGATATGATTGGATACATAGACCAATACAAAGATGGTAATTGGAATTGGTGGTACCCCTACCCAGATTGGTCAGGCAAACGTTCTGAACATCGTAATGATGCTTTGGAAGCTATGCGAAAGCATATAACATCAAATGATAAAGATATTGATAAAAACTGGCCCAGCGACAACGAAATTCTAAACACGCCACACTTTAGTGCTCAAAAAGAAGCTCAAAATATTTATATTCAAGGTAAAAATACGCCAGCAATTTCTTCATATACTGTTGTAACAACTGCAGATAGTCTATCGATACATAATAGTGGTGGTGTAGCGCATTGGCAATTAAAATTGGCATCGGGAACCTCTAAAAAAATAAAATACTTTTTATCCTACGGAGACAACATTGACACCATTAAAACCCAAACGAAACATTGGTCTAAAAATTTTGATAAAGAATTTGCATCCGTAAAAACAAAATGGGAAGATAAATGGGAAAATTTATTTAAACCCAATAATGATCTGGTCTCAGGATGTTTTCCTGTATTAGAAACTAATGACGAAAAAGCTAAAAAGGTATACTACACAGGGCCTTTAACCCTACTCTATTTGATGAATACCAACTTACCAGAACACAAGCGTGTGTATTTAACAGGAGGCCCTAGATGGGGTGCCAGCACAACGTTTTACTGGGATATTGCCATATGGTCTGAACTCTGGGCGGTTGTAGACCCGGAAATGATGAAAGAACACATCATGGCATGGACAGACATCAACCCCAATTTACACTACGGTAAAGATAATTTAAGCGGGCATGGTGTAGGCAATGGCTACTCAGCAAACTACTGGTGCCTATTTAGAATAATACGAGCCTATATTACAACCACAGGCGATTACGAGTTTTTAGATAAAAAAATTGCCGGCAAAACTGTAATGGAGCATTTAGAATCTTATGCTTTAAATTGGCAAAACCTTTCGAGTTATGGCAAACAAGGGTATGAAAACGAGCTGTACCAGCTTGCCGATTTTGGTCCAAATCCTTGGAATTTGTTAGAATGTGTACCAACATATGTACACATAGTACCTTCATTCAATATTGGCTATGTATGGATGATGCGAGAAACCTCGGCACTATATAAACAAAAAGGCAATTTAGCTAAAGCGACAGATTTAGCAGAAAGAGCCAATGAAATGACAAAAAAAATCCTGAAACTCTATGCTGGCAAGGGTGTTTGGAATAGCTTATATCCCAACAATAAAACTGTGGAAGTACGCCATGTACTAGATTTTATTTACTTCGGAAAATATTTGGCTAACGATGTAAGTGTAGATATACGAAATGAAATGATGGACTTTCTTAATACCGAATTAAGAACAGATTTATGGATGCGAGCACAGTCTTTAAAAGATATTGCCTCCAAAGATTCCGATAGACCAGACCATGGACCATTAGGAAGTTTTGATGGCTGGGTTCCAGAAGTGATGGATGCCATGACCAATATGGAGTATGCCAATGATGCCCTATCTTTCTATCACGACATAGAACCAGTGACTTTCGAGGGCTGTTGGGCACAAGCAAGAGAACTGTGGGGCGATAATAAATTTACAAAATCTGCCAGGGTTCGCATAGCAGAACGTGGTTGGAATAATCGTGAAAGCTCTTCTGGTATAGGTATATCCCAGGTTATGTTGAAAAATTTCTTTGGGTTTAATCCGCAAATAGATGGTAAAGTGATTCAAAGTTATAATATCTGGCCTTTTAGTAAAAGTGGAACATTACACCACGTTTACTACAAAAACGATTATTATCGCATTGAGTTTAGCAATGATAAACCTGTTATGATTAAAGAAGACCCCTGATGTTAATGTGCTTTCGGTTTAAATTTTAGTAAATAAATTATTTTTAAAAGTTGAAGATTTCTTTTCGAAATTCAAATTTTATGGAAAACTTTTATATATTTGCTTAACCGGTTAAACTAATTGTTCTTTTGAAAAGTATTTCCCTTAAAGATATTGCTATTGCATTAAATCTGTCTAAGACAACGGTGTCTTATGTCATGAACGACAGAGGCGATGAAAAAAGAGTTAGTAAGGAAACACAAGATAGGATAAAACAGTATGCCCAAACGCACAGCTACAAACCCAATCAATTAGCCAGAAGCTTAAGTTTAGGAAAAAGTAACATGATAGGCTTAATCGTGCCTAACATCTCAGATAGCTTTTTTGCCCAAATAGCCAGACGCATTGAAAAAAAAGCAGAAAAACTGGGTTATAATGTGGTGTTTAGTAGTACAGGCGAGTCTCCAGAAAGAGAATCAAAAATCATACAGTCTATGCTAGATAGGCAGGTAGATGGTCTTATAATCGTGTCGAGTGAAAAAAACCACGACGATATTTTAAAATTAAAAGAAGGAAACTTTCCCTTTGTAATTGTGGGTAGAAAATACGCAGATATAGAGACTAATGTTGTAGCCTTAGAAGATAAGGATGGTGTGACTTCAGCCGTAGAACTACTTATAGATAACGGAAGAAAACACATTGGTTTTATAACCATTTCCTTAGAGCTAGATTCTATAAAAGACCGCCTAAAAGGTTATAAACAAGCACTTAAAAGTAAAGACATTACCTATAACACCAATGTTGTTAAACACGTAACTTACAATGATGTAGAAGCCAGTCTCAAAGAAGCGATGCTCGAATTGGTACATCAAGAAAAAGTTGATGGTATTGTATTTGCCACGCACTATTTAGCTGAAGAAGGGTTGCGCCTACTAAAACATAACAACATAAATGTCCCCGAAGAAGTAGCCATAGTAAGTTTTGGAAAAGATAGAGGTTTCGATTTGTTCGACCCTCCCCTAACATCGGTTGATTTCCCCATAATAGAAATGGGAGACACCGCTGTAGACTTATTATTAGATGCTATTGAAAACCAAGTGGTAACAACAAAAAATATAATAATGAAAACCAAACTGGACATTAAACAATCTTGTGGAAGCATTTAATTTTTATTTAAAAAATTGCTTAACCGGTTAACTAAACAATAAATAAAAACATCATGAAACTACTAAATTTTTTATGCGTTTTCACATTCCTGATAAGTGCGAGTTTAAATATTTCGGGGCAATCAAAATATTTAAATGGTTATGGTAAAGCAATTTCAGGGGTAAACTTTGCATACCCCTCCCCTCACTCCTATAACGACCCGTGCTATTTAACAAGAGCTACCAAAGATGTAGGTCCCATGGAATGGGAAAGCGTTGCCGTTCCACAATTATACAAAGGCAAAACAGTATCCTTTATTTGGGTCTATGGGATGGATGTTACACACAATCCTGAGGCATTTGATTTATCTATAAACGATAAAAAAGTTTTAACCTTTAAAAACCCCGTTACTACAGAGGAAAAGTCTAGAACCATTCATGGCGACAATGGTGTATCGCTCAACTTTATTCAATCCATGGTAGATTCCAATAGAGACGAAATGGGCTATGCAGTACTTACAATGCCTACATCAATGGTTACCCCAGGTGCTCCTGTAAAATTAAAAATTGGAGGTGTACCCAACAATAGTAACGCTTGGTATATGACGTTTAAAATATCTCCAAAAAATGACTTTAATGCGCACCAGTTAAAGGTTATTAAAAAGGAAGATGATAAGCTGTTTAGCGTCATTCGTTTTAGTTTGGTACATTTAGGAAAACCTATTAATGCTAAAGTATCGGTTGAAGGCAAATCAAAAAAAGTAAAACTAAACACGGGACTTAACGAAATAGATATTTTAGTACCAAAAATTGAAAGTCCTAAAACTGTAGAGGCTCAAATACAATATGGTAAGTTAACCGAACAAATTTCTGTAGCGTTACAAGCAATTAAAGAATGGACGGTTTACTTGGTACAGCATAGCCATACCGACATTGGCTACACCCGCCAACAATCCGAAATTTTAGCTGAACATCTGAGGTACATTGATGATGCTTTGGACTATTGCGATCAAACCGACCATTACCCAAAAGACGCACAATTTCGTTGGACCTGCGAAGTGGCATGGACGGTTAGAGAGTATATAAACAGCAGGCCCAAAGAACAAGTAGAACGTTTAATAAAACGTGTTAAAGAAGGCAGAATTGAGGTGACAGGCATGTTTTTAAACTACTCTGAAACCATTGATGAAACAGCCTTAGCCATTCAACTGCAGTCACTTAAAAAATTTAAGGCGCAAGGCATAGATGTTACAACAGCCATGCAAAACGACGTTAATGGTATTGGTTGGTGTATGCCCGATATGTATGAAAACACAGGAGTAAAATACCTTACAATGGGTGTTCACGCGCATCGTGCCAGATTACCATTTAGTAAGCCAACATCCTTTTGGTGGGAATCCCCATCTGGCAAAAGACTCTTAGCTTATAGAAGTGAGCATTACATGCACGGTAATGCTCTGGCCTTAGTATCTGGAGAAATGGATGTTTTTGGCAGTAATCTCTCCAAATATTTGGATGGACTCGAAAATAAAGACTACCCTTTTGATCGGGTAGCATTTCAATTTTCAGGGTATACTACCGATAATTCACCACCCTCTACCAAAGCCTGTGATATCATAAAAGAATGGAACGAAACCTACGAATGGCCAAAATTGAAATCGGCATTGGCCAGCGAATTCATGGTACACATTGAAGAAAATCATCCTGATGAAATAGAAACAAAGAAAGTAGCTTGGCCAGATTGGTGGACTGATGGGTTTGGCTCTGCTATGAAAGAAACCAAAGTGCTACGTAACAGCTATTCACAAATGTTGGCCACCATGGGCTTATTATCTATGGTACAAGCATCTGGAGGAGAAATTCCGGCACAACTGCACGACGAGATAAGAACCTGTTACGACAACCTGTTGCTTTATAGTGAACATACCTTTGGTGCTGCTGAAAGTATTGGAAATCCTTACGGTAAAAATACCATGGATCAATGGAGTCAGAAATCCTCTTATGTATGGTCGGCGAATCAACAAGCCAATCTATTAAGAGAGAAAGCTATAGGATTGGTACAACCTCACGTAAAAGTGCCTAAAGAACCATCAGTAACCGTGTTCAACACGCTGAATTGGTCAAGAACGGGTATTGCCGAAGTATTCATTGACTATGACATTTTGCCCCTAAACAAGAAAACGAGCATCGTTGATAGTAACGGGAATAAAATAGACGCTCAAATTCTTAGTCAGCGAGCCGAAGGAACCTATTGGGCGCTTTGGGTAAAAGATGTACCACCCATGGGATATGCTACCTATACGATCAAGGTTTCCGATGAAAATGCAAGTTACAGAGAAGAGAAATTACCTATTATCAATACCGTTGAAAACAAATTTTATAAAATCGAGATTGATGAGGCAGCGAAAGGTATCACCAGTATTTATGACAAATCTTTGAATAAAGAATTAATAGACACCAATAGTGCTCACAAATTGGGAAGTATGGTGTACGAAAGAATTCGTAACAGAAGAGATTTAGAGCGATTAACAGGTACGATAAGGGATACGGTTTTCAAACCTTTAAACGAAAAGCACTACACACTTTCAAGTTTCAAAATTGAAAAAATCACAGAGGGTGCTATCTGGAAATCTATTATATGTAAAGCCCAATTACCTGAATGTGCCGAAGAATCTGGGATAATCATTGAAATTCGATTACATCATCACAAAAAAGAAATTGAGTTTTTATACAACATGAAGAAACTGGATATCATAGAACCGGAGGGGCTATATGTGGCGTTTCCTTTTTCAAGTGAAAATGCACAATTGGTTTTTGAAGCACAAGGTGGTGCAGTACGCCCGGGTATAGACCAGTTGGCAGGCTCTGCCTCAGATTGGAATACCATTCAAAATTATGCTTCTGTAAAACTAGACGATTCACAAGTGGTTTTCTGTAGTGAAGACACGCCCTTGGTACAGTTTGGAGGCATCAATACGGGGCGTTATTATTATAAAAATCCTGTTATAAATAAAGGCCATATATACTCTTGGGTTCTTAATAATTATTGGGTAACCAATTTTAAAGCTAGTCAGTTTGGAGAATTGAACTGGAAATACCAAATAACCTCTTCTGCAGACACATCAAATACGTTTGCCACCAAATTTGGTTGGAATAATCGCGTGCCGTTCGTTACAAAAGCCAACAGCGGGAAAGAAAAATCGAAGAACAATCAGGCTTCAGAATCTCTGATTGACCTCAATTTGGTTGACAATTTACTATTAGTACATTCCCGCCCAACAGAAACTAACGATGGGGTTATTCTTCATTTAAGAGAAACAGAAGGTGATCATGCCATATTGGATATCAATAAAATCCTTCAAAATCCTGGTGTAAGTGAAGTGTATTTGGTAAACAGTTTAGGTGAAAAAATTGAAAAGTTAACCGCTCCGTTCTTAATCGAGCATTTTGAAACAAGATTTATTCTATTAAAAACAAAGTAAAAATGAGCCACAAGATTTTATTGATAGTCATTTTTTGCATAGTGCAATTCAGCTATGCTGGGCCATTAAACATCGCCAATAAAGCAAAAGTGTCTGCATCGGCTTCAATGAACAAATCATCCCATGATAATATAAATGACAATTTAATAGGGATTTATGGTATTGGTAACTGGTTGACCGATAAAAAAGACGCTTGGGTAAAACTTACTTGGGAAACTTCGCAATGGATAAACAAAGTTGTTATTTACAATTATCCTTCATTAGAAGAAAGCGTATTAAAAGGCACATTAAAGTTTAGCGATGGCACCACAATTACTGTCGAATTGCCCGAAGATGGCTCTGCAAAAGCAATTACATTTCCAGATAAAAACACCAAGTTTGTTCAATTTAAAATTGATGAGGCTTCTGGAGAAAAAGTTGGTCTTTCCGAAATCGAGGTATTCTCATCGCCAAAACAATACAAAGAACCCGTAGAGTGGGTTGACCCTTTTATTGAAACCAACAGAGGGCGCTTTTTCTTGTTCATAACCGGCCAACGCCCATACGGTATGGTTAGTGCTGCACCTATGACCAAAAATTGGAACAACGGCGGTGGTGGTTATGCCTACTTTTCAGATGAGATTTTAGGCTTTCCTCAAATTCATGCATGGACCCTTTCTGGTTTAAACCTCATGCCCACATTGGCTAGTGTTAATCCCACTCAAGGCGAAAAAGCTTGGAAATCGAAATTTAAACATGACGATGAAATAGCTCAACCAGGGTACCATAGAGTATACCTGCAAGACAGCAAAGTGTGGGTAGAACAAACGGCTACTGATAGGGTTAGTTTTTATAGATTTAAATGGACGGAAGATACCGAGGCTCAAATTTTGCTTTCACTAAGCGGATTATTAGGGAACAGCCGAATGACCAATGCTGATGTAAAGAAAATCAATACGCAAGAATATGAAGGCTCTATTAGTTCTGTAGACAGAGCATATAATGTTGGGCCCAAAGACGTAAAAATTTATTTTGTTGTTCAATTAGACAAACCTTGGAAAACATTAGAGGGTTGGGATGGCAAAGAGAGGTTTCAAGACATTAAAACCCTAAAAGGTAACCAGGCTGGTGTGTCTTCCATACATCATGTGAAAGCTGGAGAAGAAATACAAATGAAGATTGCTATCTCCTACACCAGCATAGAAAATGCAAGGAATAATTTGAATTCAGAATGTACCACTTGGGACTTCAACAAAGTAGCTGAAGACAGTAGAAATATATGGAACGAATGGCTACATAAAATTGATGTTGAAGGCGGTACAGTAGCACAGCGCATAAAATTCTACACCGATTTATGGCATGTATTATTAGGAAGGCATCGCATAAACGATGTTAATGGCGACTACCCTGATAGAACTACAGGCGAAAAAACCAATACAGGAAATTTAACAGATGGCTTTGTAACCGACGCTAATTTTCTTGTTAAAAATCCAGGGTTAGATTCAGAAGGTAAGGTTAAGCACAATATGTATAACTCAGATGCTTTTTGGTTAACACAATGGAATTTAAATGTGCTTTGGGGTTTAGCATGGCCAGAGATTCAAGATGATATGGCTTCATCAATGGTAGCCTACTCCAACAACGGTGGTTTGCTTCCTAGAGGGCCTTCAGGAGGAGGATATTCTTTTATTATGACGGGATGCCCAGCAACAAACCTTATAGTAAGTGCTTTTATGAAAGATATTTTAACAAAAACAGACCATGAAAATGCATTTCAACAAATAAAAAACAATCATTTCCCCGGGGGTATGATGGGAGGTGGAACATTCTTTGCAAACGACCTCGATTTTTATGACAAAAACGGCTGGTGGCCCAATAATGCGGGTATTACTATAGAAGCATCGTTTCAAGATTGGGGAGCATCCCAAATGGCCAAAAAGTTAGGAAAAACAGAAGACTACAATTACTTTTTTAAGCGTTCGCAATCCTGGAAAAAATGTTACAATCCAGAACAGAAATTATTATTCCCAATAGACTCTAAAGGAAAGTTTGTACATGAAGACCCGTTAAAAGGATGGGGCTACGTAGAAGCCAATGCGTGGCAAGCCACATGGGGCGTTTCGCATGATATACCCGCTTTATCAGCGCTTATGGGAGGCGATAACGAACTTACAAAAAAGCTAAACTACGCCTTTGAGCAGGAAGAAGAAAACAGTTTTGTACACAGCTATGGCTCAGGACATATAAGCTATGCCAACCAACCAGGATGTTCGAATGCACACGTGTTTAGCTATGCCAATGCACCTTGGTTAACCCAATACTGGGTGCGTAAGGTCAATGAAAAAGCCTACGGGGGTATCACACCCGATTTAGGTTGGGGCGGACACGATGAAGACCAAGGACAAATGGGTGGCGTTAGCGCTTTGATGTCTATTGGTCTATTCAATATCGTTGGTACGGAATCGCAGAAACCCTACTACGAAATTACAGCTCCAGTTTTCGATGAAGTTAAAATAACACTAGATAATAATTACTACAAGGGTAAAGAGTTCATTATAAAAACATATAATAATTCTAGCGAAAATTTCTATATCCAAAAGGCTAAATTAAATGGTAAAAAGCTAGATAACTACTGGTTTTATCACGAAGACTTTGCCAAAGGAGGCACTTTAGAAATATGGTTAAGTGATAAACCAAACAAAAAGTGGGGACTTAAAACACCACCTCCTGTAAATAATTAAAAACTAAACAATATGCTTAAAGGGAACTCATTAATCAAAAAATCAAAACTTTATACTGCTTTACTGTGTCTCATTTTCTTAGGATTAGAATCGTGTACCAAAAATAACAATGAACAAGTATTTAATGCCATTCAATATGTCAATCCAAATATAGGAACCGCCCACAGCCGATGGTTCTTTTACACACCAGCTTCCCTACCCTTTGGTATGGCAAAATTAGCACCTACAACCGATGGGCATTATGGTAACGTGCATGGTTTTGAAGCGGTGGGATATGATGAAAGACACACATCTATAGAAGGGTTTGCTAACCTACACGAATTTCAAATTGGAGGCATTAAGTTAATGCCAACAACAGGAAAACTAATTACTGTACCAGGAAAACTGGAAGAAGTTGAGAAGGGCTACCGCTCCAACTTTGACCGGGAAGATGAAGTAGCGAAGCCAGGATACTATAAGGTAAAACTTAAAGATTACGATGTTACTGCCGAATTAACCGCAACACAACGTGTGGGCTTTCATCGGTACATTTTTCCAGAATCTTCACAATCAAATATACTCTTCGACATAGGAAATGAATTGGGCGAGAGCGGTAATATAAAAGATGCCTTTGTAGAGTTTGACGGGTTTCAATATGTAAAAGGCTACGTTATTACGACACCTAAGTACGTAAATAAATATCAAAAAGGTGCCGAAGTACCATTGTATTTTATCGCTCAAATCAATAAAAGCCCTGAAACTTTCGGAGTTTTTAATGGGGATAAAATTCAAAATAACAAAACCAAAACCACAGGCCTTGGAGCAGGTTTATATTTAACGTTTAATACAGAACAAAACGAAGCTATTGATGTAAAAGTTGGTTTATCGTATACTTCTATCGAAAATGCAAAGTTAAATTTAGAAGCAGAAGCTAAGGATTTAGAATTTGAAGATGCTTTAGCTTCGGCTGAAACAATATGGAACAATGAGTTAAGTAAAATAAAGGTAGAAGGCGATAATGAAACCAATAAAATAAAATTTTACACAGCTTTATACCACGTACTACTCGGAAGAGGTATAGCCAATGATGTGAATGGTGCCTATCCTAAAAACGATGGTACCATTGGCCAGATACCCTTAGATAAAGATGGAAATCCGGAGTTTAGTTTCTACAATACCGATGCTATATGGGGAGGCTACTGGAACTTAACCCAATTATGGACCTTGGTTTGGCCTGAATACCTAAATGATTTTATACAAACACATTTGCAAGTATATAAAGATGCAGGATGGCTAGGAGATGGCCTTGCTAACAGCCGTTATGTATCAGGTGTTGGAACCAACTTTGTTGGTTTGGTCATTGCTGGTGCATATAATTCGGGGATTAAAGACTATGATATAGAATTAGCATATGAAGCTGTTTTAAAGGATAATCTTGAATATAATAACAGGGCACGAGGTGCAGGAAAAATTGATATAAAACCATTCATAACCAAAGGTTATATTCCTTTAGAGATGGGTAGAGAAGATTCCATTGCTTCAGAGTATTCGGTATCTCGATCTTTAGAGTACTGCCTTAGCTCATACGCTGCCGCGCAAATGGCAAAATCTTTGAGCAAAAATGAGGACTATGAAAAGCTTATGGCTTTGTCAGAAAATTGGAGAAATCTTTTTGATGAGGAGTTGGGCGTTGTTCGCCCAAAGGATTTAGAAGGAAAGTTTGTTGATAATTTTGATCCAACTCAGCCATGGAGAGGTTTTCAAGAGGGAAATGCCAATTCCTACACCTTTTATGTTCCGCATAATCCTGAAGGGTTAATTGAAAAGCTAGGAAGAGACGAGTTTAACGAACGTTTAAATCAGGTTTTTGAAGCGGCTCAAAAAAATGCCTTCTGTGGAGGATCCGAAAATATTGATGCCTTTTCAGGTTTGAGCTTTGCCTACAATCATGGTAATCAACCTTGTTTACATATGCCTTGGTTATTCAACTACTCAGAAAAACCCTGGTTAACACAAAAATGGACAAGAACCATTTGTGATGAATTTTATGGAACAGATGGTATTCATGGTTATGGCTATGGTCAGGATGAAGACCAAGGGCAGCTAAGTGGATGGTATGTAATGGCGGCATTAGGCTTATTCGATGTACAGGGACTTTCTGAACAGGATGCCGCTTTTCAGTTAGGTAGTCCAGTATTTAATCATATAGAAATCGAATTAGGTAATGGAAATAAACTATCAATTGAAGCACCCAATAATTCAGGTAAAAACATTTACGTTCAAAATGCAACGTTCAATAATGAGAATGTAACCAACAGTTGGATATATCGAGATACTATTATAAAAGGTGGACATTTAAAACTTGATATGGACTCTATTCCCAATAAAGATTGGGGAGTTAGTAAAAAAAATCCTTCAATAAATTAATCAATTAACAAAACCTTACAATGAAAAACATAGCCATTGGAGTAGATATTGGAGGAAGCCATATAAGCTGTATGGGATTCAATCTAGAAACTAAGAAGTTATTGCCAGAAAGTTTTGTTGAAAACTCCATAGACAACCATGCTATGCCAGATGCGATAATAAGTACATGGGGCCATGTTATTAAACAATCTATTAATAAAATTGGTATTAATCGTGTTAGCGGTATTGGTTTTGCCATGCCTGGCCCTTTTGATTATGCCAACGGAATTTCACTCTTCAGTGGGCAAAACGGCAAGTACGAGCATACTTATGGTATAGATGTAAAAAACATGTTAACTGATTTTTTAAATTTAAAAGAACCACTAAAAATAAGATTTATTAATGATGCTAGCGCTTTTGCGCTTGGCGAAGCCAAATTTGGAAGTGCTAAAACCAATAATTCTATTTTATCCATAACATTGGGCACTGGATTTGGTTCTGCTTTTATAAAAAATGGAGTGCCCGTTGTTAATGGCAATGAAGTACCAAAAGGTGGATGCCTATGGCATTTACCTTTTGAAAATGCCACAGCAGACGATTACTTTTCTACACGCGGTTTAATTGAGAGATTCGAACAAAAAACAGGACATAAATGTAAGGGCGTAAAAGACATCGTAGACCTATGTGGAACTAATAGTGATGCAAAACAGCTACTTGAGGACTTTGGCGAAAAAATGGCCAGCTTTCTTCATCCATGGGTAAGAAAATCGAAGGTAGAAACTGTCGTATTTGGAGGTAATATTTCCAGAGCTTATCAATTTTTTGGAAAATCACTTAAAAGCTATTTAAATAGTGTAGATCTCCCGGTAAACATTATCGTATCTCAGCTAAAAGAAAAATCGGCATTTATGGGAAGCGCTGTCTTAATTGATGATAAACTTTATGAAAGCATTTTTCCTGTTTTACAGAAAATGTAATTATTAAATATGGCATTAACCCCTAGTAATATAAATTCAATAACATATGAGATATTTAAAATTAATTGCATTATGCCTTTTGGTTGGATGTAAATCGGGTAAAGAAAACACCATTTTAAAGGAACACATAATATCTAACGAGTACTTTACTTTTACTAAACAAAAAGCTCTAGAAGTCGTGAAAACTGGTTTTAATGCTGGAGATGGTTATGGCGAGGTATGGATACGTGATTATAATACATTTATTGAACTTTCTGCTGAAGTATATCCAAAGGAAACTTTAAAGGAAAACCTACGCGTGTTTTTCCGATTGCAAGGAGATGATGGAAATATTTTAGATGGCTTTATACCAAAAGAAAAAGCAGTACATACCGAGGGTGGTTATACTTATTATGAAACCGATTTAGAGCCCACATATACAGGTCATAAAAATACAGTAGAAACAGACCATGAGTCGTCACTGGTACAGTCGGTTTATAAATATGTTACTAAAACAGGAGATAGCGGTTTTCTAAACGAAAAAGTAGGAGACAAAACCATTGCTGAACGTATGGAATGGTCTATGGAGTTTCTTTTAAATCATCGTTGGAGTAAAGAGCACGGATTAATTTGGGGAGCTACTACAGCAGATTGGGGTGATGTGCAACACTGCCACAATTGGGGAGTGTATCTTACGGAATGCACCAAATATTCTGTGGATATTTATGACAATGCGATGATGTTAATTGCCCTAGACAACATGATAGAACTTGTACCAGAAACCAAATTAAAATGGAAACCCATTCGTAACGATATCGCGAAAAACACCATGAAATACCTCTGGGATGAAGAAAATAAAAAGTTTATTCCACATGTTTATCTCAATGGATCACCATTTCCTGATGATTTTAACGAAAATGAAATTTTCTACCATGGAGGCACTGCCGTTGCCATAGAAGCTGGGTTATTATCCAAAAGACAGATTAAGGTTTCATTAGAGAAGATGATTGAAAACGTTAAAGCATCTGGAGCAGGATCTATTGGTTTAACCATGTATCCTCCATATCCTAAAGGTATGTTTGAAAGTCCAGGTATGGTACCTTACGGTTATCAAAATGGTGGCGACTGGACTTGGTTTGGTGGACGTATGATACAGCAGTTAATTAAACACGGATTTATTGAAGAAGCCTACGAACACATACAACCCATGGTAAAACGTGTTAAAGACAACAACGGTTTTTACGAGTGGTATACCGTAGAGAATAAGCCCACAGGTTCTGGAACTTTTCGTGGTTCGGCTGGTGTTCTATACAAAGCCATACAGCTATTAGAAAATTATGCAAACACTAAAAATGAATAAAAGCGCTATGAGCCATTCAACACTAAGAAAATCAGACCAATACTTACTACCTCAGAAAAAGGAAGAATCGCCTGTTGGGATGTACGACTTATATCCTTCAATAAGCTTAGAGTCGGGGAAAATTGCATCAGGTATAAACACTTTGGTAGATGAGCTGGACAACCAAAAAACAATTATCATTGATGGTTATATTGGTGTGTTTTACGATAAGATTAAAACGCAAATAACTGAAGCATTTAAAAGCAAAGGAAAAGATGTGGCTTGGTTTAATACCGATACTGCCCTAAAGTCCGAAACCGAAATTGATAGCTTAATAAAACCTTTTCTTGGAGGAGACGACCCAATTTTTGGTAAACGTACAACACTACAGCTAGAAGACTTTTTTATTAAGGAAAAACTAGCCCAATTTAAACCCAATACCAATGCCGATGTAAACATCATTATAGGTGTAGGAGCCCGTTTAGCGGGATGGGAAGGTACCTTGGTATATATAGATTTACCAAAAAACGAGCTTCAATTTAGAGCGCGGGCTAAAAGTATATTAAACCTTGGAGCTTCTAAACCAGATGCGATTAAACCCATGTATAAGCGCTACTATTTTGTAGATTGGATAGTACTAAACCAACACAAAAAAGAGCTATTACCCCAAATAGATTATTTTGTAGATGAACAACGTATAGACCACATTACTTGGATGAAAGGAAGCGATGTTAGGGATGGATTAAAAACGATGTCTCAAAACATGTTTAGAGTGCGTCCTTGGTTTGAACCAGGAGCATGGGGAGGGCAATGGATTATCGACAAAATTGATGGCTTAAACAAAGAGGTTATTAATTACGCTTGGTCTTTTGAATTAATAGTTCCTGAAAACGGGTTGTTGTTTGAAAGCGATGGCCATTTGCTCGAACTATCGTTCGACTGCTTGATGTTTCAAGAACGCGATGCCGTCATGGGGAAACACGCCGAGCAGTATGGTTATGAATTTCCTATTCGCTTCGATTTTCTCGATACCTTTGATGGTGGCAACTTGTCCATTCAATGTCATCCGCATTTAGATTATATGAAGACGCATTTTGGAGAACCCATTACCCAAGAAGAGACCTATTATATTCTAGATGCTGGGAAAGACGCAAAATGCTATCTTGGTTTTCAGGATGATATAAACCCTGAAGCTTTTGAAGCTGATTTAAAGTATAGCTTTGAAAACAAAAAGGAGATAGATATCACCAAACATGTTCAAGTTCATGATTCTAAAAAGCATGATTTATTTTTAATTCCACCGGGTACGATTCACGGTTCTGGCATTGATAACCTTGTGCTGGAAATTAGTGCAACCCCTTATATATTTACATTTAAAATGTACGATTGGTTGCGTGTAGATTTAGATGGAAAACCACGACCTATTAATATAGAACGCGGTATGGAAAACTTATCCTTTGAACGTAAAGGAGATTACGTAAAAGAGAAATTAATTTCGCATCCGTATGTATTAGAACAAGGAGACGATTGGATATTGTACCACTTACCAACCCACGAACAACATTCGTACGATGTGCATCGTTTTCATTTAAAAACAAATATAGAGGTTAAAACTAATAACCTTTGCCATGTATTATCTTTAGTAGAAGGCAAAAGCATTATAGTTGAAACTGAAAATGGTATGCGCCAACGTTTTAATTACGCTGAAACCTTTGTAATTCCGGCAAATGCAGGTTCGTACAAGATTATTAATGAATTAGATACTGAAATTATGGTTGTAAAAGCTTTTATGAAATAATAAACGAATTATCTTTAAAAAAAATTAACAATCATCCTTAACTAAGGATACGTTTAAAATTTTTCATTAGAATGACTAAAAAAGTATTAAGAACTAAATTAACTCTACTAGTTTTAGCACTACAAACTGCAACAAGCCTTGTGTACGGACAAGAAATTGAAAGACAACATATGGCTAAATTATCTTTCTTAATTGGAAATTGGACTGGAAACTCATATTCGTTTGCAAAAAATGACACCACAAAAGTTAAAGTAAGTGAAAGTGCAAATTATATTTTAGACGGCAATGCTATTACTTTGGATGTTAATTCTTCAAGTGTGCAACTTCATACGGTAATAACCTATAGCGTGAATGATAGTTGTTATTATTACCAGCCTACAAGTAAAACTGAAAGTTATAAAAAATCAAAAGGATATTTTATAGATGGTAAATTTCTAGTTTACTTTAATCCTAAAAATCGACTTAATTTTGAAAAGACTAAATCTGGTGAATTCCACGAATATGGAGAGACATTAAAAAATGGAATTTGGGAAAAATACTTTGAAGATATTTTAGAACCGGCACCCTCAAACTATTCATTTGCTCCAAAAAAAGAAAAAATTACTAAAGAGTACATAGATCCCATTAAAGCATTGACCAATGTTGTATCTGTAGAACATGAAAACTTCAAAAACATATATATAGCAGGTCAAGTAGGTACAGGAAAGACGAAAGAAGAACAACTTGAAACAGCCTATAAAGCTATTGAAAAAAGGTTATCACAGGCTGGAGCCTCCTTTTCAGACTTAGTGGAAATGAAAATTTATATAGTCGATTATGACCCAGAGAAAGACCTAGATATGTTTTTTAGGGTTAGAGAAAAACTCTATGGTGAAAGAAAGATGCCTCCAAATGTGTTTATTGGGATTTCATCACTTTATAGTAAAGAAAAATTAATTGAGTTATCAGGAACAGCGGTACTTATTAAATAATATTAACTTATTTCTATGACACTAAAACTGAAAAATAAAAAAATAGGGATTAAGGAGTTTATTCATTTAATTGTTAGCATTCTATCTCTGAACCTTGCTTTTGGTCAAAATCCCGAAGAAAGTAAATTTAAAAAACAGAACATAGGCGGTGGCGCAGAATGGAATTATTCGGAAGCGGTTAAGATATCAGACTTCTCTGAATTATTATTTATTAGCGGTCAAGTTCCTATAACCAATCAGGGAAAAGTTCCAAGTAATATTAAAGATCAATGCACCGTTGCATGGTCTAACGTTGAAGCCCAATTAAAAGAGGCTGACATGACCTTGGATAATCTCGTTAAAGTCACTTTTTTTGTTTCTGACAGGAAATATTTGCGCGAAGTTGGTCAACTTAGAGAACAGAACCTTTTAAATATAAAACCAGCGTTAACCATTGTGATTACAGGTATATACAATGAAAACTGGCTACTAGAAATTGAAGCTATAGCTGCTAAATAAATAGTAAAATCATTTACTATCCTAACATAAAAACCCATAATGCTAATTCATTATGGGTTTTTTGAATGATTTTAAAAATATTATGAAATGCTCTAGTCTTTAGTAAATTAAAAAGTACTAATTGTCAACTTTTAGTTTGTAATTATCGGGGGATCTATAGGTGTTTTACTTTTTACCACCACATAAGTAGAGATAGCATAAAAAGCACCTGTCTGACCTGAAAGTGTTCCTCCATCAGAAGTCCAGTCCTCAAAATCATATTCAAAATTGAATGTTACGTTAGAATTTGACCTATCAAACTTATCAATTCTAACGGGAACTGCCATTCCTGGGCACCACCCTGCCCTATCTGGGGCCCAATTACCACGTTGCGGATTTATTTTATTACTACCACAACCTATCGGCTTCAATTCGTGGGTAAATTTGGGGTCATTATCAATTTTAATTTGATGGGTTCTAAAGCACCATTCTGCACACCCCCTACCATCATTATCGGCCGGCGTTGCATGGCCCCAACCACTAATTAAAGTTCGTAAATGCGTACTAAAGGCATTACTGGGTATGGCTATGGTTTTCGTTAAATCAAAACCAGCGGTACTACTTCCATAAGGCACTCCAGCCAATGACAAACCATTGTAGGCTATAACCTCTGAGACCGCATAATATGGGTAATCTGGCACACCTTCTTCAAAATCGAAATCAACAGACAAATTCCAACCGTCATCACCCCATGTTTCGATGAAGGCACGTAATTCTATTTGACCTTGCAACATCGTCTTAAAATCGGTAACATCTATTTCAATTCCACGTGTTAGTTGAGATGTATCAACACCATAGGGTGTAATGTATCTACCCAACTCAAACCATTTTTTTGTTTTTTTGTCCTTAACGCTAATATTAGCATACACATCCCAAATATTACATCCAACACTGGGGCAATCCAACTGTATAAACATTTTTACAGACTTAACGTTGGTATTATCCTCATTTAACGTAAAGGTTGCAATTTTACTTTGGCTAAGGCCTGCACCAAATGCTATTCTAGTTTGACTAAAGGTTTTGTAGTTTAATGTTTTAAAATTCTGAGGTGGATTATTCTCTTCGGAATCATTACTCTCATTTCCTGAATCAGTACCACTACTGCAATAACTAAAGCCCAAAAAAAACATAAGGCAAAATGATAACCTTATTACTGTTATTGAAAATATCTTCTTCATAATTTATTTTTATAATCTATTTATACTCATTGTCATAACTCGAAAACACCTTTCTACCGTACCAAGCAATATAAGTAAAGCACAACAACGGTAATATAAAGGAGATATTTACTTCTGGCACCGATAGAATGCTTACATCAGCAACACCATTTCCTCCTATATCAATAATTTCACCCTGTAACTTTGGCATTAAAGCACCGCCTACAATAGCCATGACCAAACCTGCAGACCCCACTTTGGATTGTTCTTCGGTTAAATCACGTAAGGCTATACCATAAATTGTTGGAAACATTAAAGACATACAAAATGATACTCCTACCAAACTATATAAACCAAACACACCTTTAATAAAAATAGTTCCAATTACAAATAACATAGCCAATAGTGCGAAGTACATTAACAATTTACCTGAACTCACAAACTTTAAAAGGTAAGTACCAACAGCTCTACCTATTGTAAAAATTATAAATGCCCCCATTTGGTAATAGCCAGCCGTTACGCTATCCATATGGATAGCTTCGGCATATTGATAAATGTAAGTCCAGCACATAATTTGCGCACCAACATATAGCACTTGAGCCAAAACACCGAGTGTATATTTTCTATTTTTAAAAAGTACCGCAAAGGTTTCGGAGATATTTGGCATCCCGCCTTCTTCTTTTGATTGTGGCATTTTGTTTACCAAAAACAAGACAAAAACACCCAGAATTACCAAACCAAGAATAACATAAGGGTCTCTTATAACTAATAAATCAGAGGTTTTTATTAAGGTTTTAGAAACTTCATCTAAGGCGCTAAAATCTGAGACATCATCAGATTGTAAATTTTTTAAAACAAACTGTTGAGCCACAAATAAACCAGCAATAAGTCCAACAGGGTTAAACGCCTGCGCTAAATTTAAACGTTGTGTCGCTGTTTCTTTTGAACCCATCGCCAAGGCATAGGGGTTTGCTGCTGTTTCTAAAAAGGCCAAACCAAAGGTTAAAATGTAAAGTCCCAAGCAGAAAAACCAAAACTGCTCTGTTACTGCTGCAGGGTAGAATAAAAGTGCCCCCGCTGCATAAAGCCCTAGTCCAATCAAAATACCTATTTTATAGGAGTACTTTCTCATAAACATAGCAGCAGGTAAAGCCATACAAAAATAACCTCCATAGAATGCCATCTGTACCCAAGCTGCTTGTGAGTTTGATAATTCCAACACCTTTTTAAAGGCCTGAACCATGGGATCTGTTACGGCATTGGCGAACCCCCATAGAGCAAACAAGGAGGTTACCAAAATAAAAGGAATCAACATTTCCTTTGAAACTATTACATTTTGTTTCTTTTGCATATCTATAATTAATTACTAATTTAAAAAAAGAAGAACCCTTAAGGGTTCTTCTCTCTCTAAAACTAAACTAACTCAAAATAATTATTAATTATTCCAAACTATACCGCGCATTTCACCACTGTAGTCTCCGGTTTCATCACTGAATTGAAGTCCTTTAACTCTATCTAATGGGAAATATATTTGTAGATTTGGTTCCGAACCAGTAATATCAGCATTCAATTGCCCAACAGATCGTGCCTCGTCCCAAATTCTAAAATCTTTAATGGAGCCATTCATTTTTGCTCCCCAAGAATTACCTAGCCAGGTTTCACCCCATCCAGAAACATCTGGAACACCTATATCTGTTGATTGACCAACCATTTCTCCATCTACATATATTGAAGTTGTTCTGGCAGTATCATCATGAACAATAGCTACGTGTTGCCATACTTGTGATCTTACTGATAATGCAGGAGCCTCTGGACCGATCCAACCACTTATGTGCGTAAAATTCCACAATCCACCTGATGCGAGTATTTCTTCCTCTGTAGGGTTTGTGTAACCAAATACTCTCAATCCGTAACTTCCGTTACCAAAAATCTCACCAGAACCACCCATTTGTAATGTTTTTAGTTTCAAATCAAACTCTACAGTATAATCACCTTGAGGTGTGTAATTTGGAGTTATTCTAAATCCTATAGAGCTAGGATTATCTCTATCAACATATACTCCATCTGCAGGCCCTACTAAGTTTGCATTTATTAAATCTATAGCATCTCCTATCGCATCGGCAGTATCATCTAAGGCAGTTTGTCTTGTTTCATTTTGTAAAACATCATTCGCATTGGCAAGCAAACTATCAATATAATCTAGGGTACCAACAGGATAATCACCATCCATATCGCCTTCAGTTACTGTAGCTCTAAAATCTGTTAATTCTTGAACAGCTACATTTAAATTTGTATAGTCTAAAACGATAATTGGAGGTTCTGCAACCCATTCAAACGTGCCTTTTAAAGTTGCTGTAGAATTCCCAACCACATCAGAAAAACTATTCCCTAAATTTGAACTTAATGGGAAATAAACTACTAATCCAGACTCAGTTCCATCTATTGTTGCTCCAATATTAGATTGAATGGTACTCTGATCGAACACCGAATTCCAAACCTTAAACTCTCTAAACAATACGTTACAAGAACGGTCTGTGAAGGTTGGGCTATTACCTAACAACCAAGGTACGTCGGTCATTTCTGGAACACCTGCTAAAGTAGCCACTAACTGGCCATTAATATATAACTTTTGTTCAGAACCAGAATTGGTAAAAGCGACGTTCATCCACTCGCCTGACTTTAGAGTTCCTGCAGGAGATCTTGGAGACGTTGGCCAACCATCAGTGGTACCAGCTACTAACTCAATTTCTCCTGTACCAAAATAACGCGCCGCCATACCTCTTGAAGGCTCATCTTCTGTACTTAACAAGTTATTTGAAAAACCTGCCTGATTTAAATCAACGATGTAAATCTCCATTTCTAAAGTTGAAGGTTGATATATGGCCTGTTTGACATTTTCTGAAAGTTCTATTGAAGAACCATTACCATGTTGAATCCAAGGGAATGCCTCTGATACCACACTAACTAAAAACTTATCAATGGCCGCATTTAATTTAATAACGGCATCATCGATGTCTGCTTGAGATTTTGAACTTTCAATACGTTTATAAATCCAGTTTACAACATCTTGAAGTGCATCTTTGGATCCAGGTTGATAATCACCTGCATTTATACCTTCAACACCCGTAGCTATTAAGTTCTCAGCCTCCGTTATCCTAGACTGCAACTGGGCTATATCAAAAGACTGTGTAGGCGCATCGTCATCGCCACATGATATGGTAAAAAACACCATAACCAAGGGAATTAAAACCCCTATTTTCTTTAAATTATTAATTATCTTCATCATACTTTTTTTAGAAATTACTATTCATTAAACCATTAGACTTTGTCTTAGTATCGGCTGTATCCCACCATACTCTTATATCCATTCTATCTGAATCTATAGTATTTTGACCTGCTGGCATGAATTCCTGCTCTAGTTCATGGGCATTGTTAGAATATCTAATGCGTTTTACCCAAGTTCCTGGAGCCACAGAAGCTGCACTACTTACACCATCTATTGGTAACGTGATATCAGGATAATCTGTTCTTCTAAAATCTGCCCAAGCCTCTTTTCCATTAGGGAAATTAGCAATGTATTTCTGTGTTATCAGGTGCTTTAGCTTTTCTTCATTGGAGCCTGACAATGCCGGAAGTTCATTAATGTAAGCAGTAGCATCTGCTGGGTCTACACCCACAAACTCCATAGAGGCTCTTACACCTTCTAACATGAGTGCATCGGCATCACCAGAAGCCCACCCTCTCAAAGCAGCTTCTGCCTGTAAGAATAGCACCTCAGTATACATCATTACAGGTTGAAAGTGATTAAAAGTTACTCCATCTCCCGCAAAGCCAATATAATTTGTATCGGCATTCATAGTAGCAAAATCATTAGAACCTACGGGTAAAATATTATAACCATTGGCAACACCTTCTAAACGCTCATTATCAACTAATGGAGAACTGCTCTTATAAGCAAACCAAATTCTGGCTCGGGGATCTTCCATAGACGTTTCTGAGTACATAAAATCTAAAAATGTTTTAGAACATCTAATGTTATCCCAAGAAATAGCCATATTCCTTAAATAATCATAAAATGCTCTATCATCATCCCATGCGGGAATATGTGCTACATCGTCATTACTTTGCATAACCCCTGCATTGATAGCTGCTGCTGCTTCTGCTTGCGCTTTTCCAGGATCTACATTAGAAATACGCATCGCCATACGTAACTTGAGGGAATTCCCAAAACGCTTCCATTTTTCTAAGTCCCAACCATAAATTATATCTGGGCTTATTATTTGACCAGGTTCTTGCTCTAGGGTGAATTGACTAGTGTCATTCACATCTATAGTATTCACCGCCGCTGTGATCCTATCAAACAAATCATAATAAATTTCTTGTTGAGAGTTATAAGGTACGCTTTCACCTAAACCTGCTCCAAAATAAGGAATATCACCGTAGTAATCTGTCATTCTCAGCCACTCAGAAGCTTCCCATATCTCTAAAACCTGCATCAAATTACTATAAACAGGATCTTCACCATATAGTCTTTGTAAGGTTCTAATATCTGCTAACCCTACCGTATACCATTCACGCCATTTATTACCAACCCAACCATCAACATACTCGTAACGTCCTGATTCAAAACCAGAAATGGTATTGGCCCAGTACTGAGAATACAGATCGGCGTACAGATTCACGTTCCTTTGATAATTGTAAATAGGGCCTTGTGCGATAACCATAAATAACTCTCCTGGTTTTGGAGTTGTGATAGCATCTTTGCGTGTATTTAGTTCCTCAAAATCCTCGGTACAACTAACTATAGCTAGGAGTACACCTAATATTAATAAAATTGATTTTTTCATATTATTCTTTTTTACAATTTAACGTTTAGGGCAAAACCATAAGTTCTTTCAACGGGTACTGGTGAAAAGTCAATACCTTGTGAACCAATGTCAGAATTATAAACCGTATCTGGAACGGTTCCAGGTGTATTTCTATAAAGATAGAATAAATTTCTACCCACCGCAGAGATTTTAACCTCACTCAAAAATCCATTTCCTATGGAATTTAGTAAAGACTTAGGTAATGAATATCCAAGTGAAATCTCTCCTAGTTTCATAAAAGACGCATCGTAAATAAATTCTTCAGTAATATTTGTAACAGATTGCCAATACGCTTGAGGCGTTACAATGGTGGTATTGGTACTACCATCTGCTAACACACCATTAGGCACAAAGAAAGGCTCTCTTCCTAAACTTAACGTTTTAGGTGTGTTACCACTGCCTGTAGCTGATGATTCTGTTAACGAATAAATATCACCGCCTTGCTGCATAATTAAAAGTGCATTAAAGGAAAGTCCTTTGTAATTAGCATTTATACCTATAGAACCAGTAAAATCAGCTTGAATATTTCCAAGTTTTACATCTTGTTGGCTTGTAACTGGTAAACCATCGGCTCCTACGATGATGTTACCATTATCATCTTTCTGGTAAGCCGTTCCAAAAATATCTCCATATTTCTCACCTGGTCTACCAAGTACGGTATTGCCAAAGAAACGATGAAAGGCCTCTGGCTGATCTGCTATATATTCTTCTATAGTACCTGTATTGGTAGCAAAATTTAGAGTTAATCCTAGATTAAAATCTTCTGTTCTCACAGGAACCACATTAGCAAACACTTCTAATCCTTTATTTCTAATTAAACCTAAATTGTCTATTCTAGAAGTGAATCCACCAGATTGACCAACTACCACAGGAATAATTTGGTTTCTAGTATCTTCTTGATAGTAGGTTATATCAAATCCTAATCTGTTGTCGAACAATTTAAATTCAAGTCCTACTTCTGTGGTGGTAGAAATTTCTGGCTGTAAACCTAAACTAACCGTTGAATCTGGTGTAGACGTTGCTAAAAGCAAAAAGTTATTTGGCGCTAAGGTAAATACTGGATTGGTTTGGTAAGGCTCCGTATCTTTACCAACCTCAGCCCAAGACCCTCTCACTTTTAGGTAATTTAACCAATCTGGCATTTCCCAGATTTCAGATAATAATGCACTTAAACCAACTGACGAATAAAAATACGAGTTACTGTCTATGGGTAAAGCTGAAGACCAGTCATTTCTGGCTGTAGCGTTTAAGAATAAAAAATCTTTATAGGACGCATCTGCAAAAGCATATAAGGAGTGTATCTCTCTATCATTGAAGGTTTCTCTAACACTAAAATTAGTAGCCGCGTTTAAAAACAAGTTATTTTCGGATGATAATTTACCTGAGGATGCATTTAAGCCTTCAATACCTCTACGCATAAGATTACCTCCCGCACTTAAACCCAATGAAAAATCTTCATTGATTTCTTTATTATAGGACAACAAAAACTCTGAGTTTTCCTCTTTAAAGAAAGATTCTGATGTATTAAGCGAAGGTGTATTACCAAAGACATTATCTTCATAACGCGCACCACTTAATGACTCGTATCTATAAAGGTCAAGTCCATATTTTAGTTTTAGACTCAATTCATCAGTAAACTTGAAGGTAGTTGCCAAATACCCAAACATTCTATTACGCTCATCGCTATTGAAGCCTGATGCTCTCAAGAAATATGGATTTCTATTGTCGGCATTTGGGTTTTCTGTTAAAATGGTACTAGGCCCAAACAAATACTCCCTGGTTTGATTGTCTTCAAAAACAAAACCGGGGGCTAAATCGCGAGTTCTGATGTTTGCAGGCATACCATTCCAATAAGACACACTACTGTAAACACCAATAGTTGGCCTACCTTCTCCCTTAGTATTAATATAAGATACTTTGGCATCAACATTCATCCATGGATTAATATCGTAACTGGCTCTTAAATCAAAGTTTAATCTATCTACATTAAAGCCATCATAAATGCCTTCGGTTTTGTCTTTACCTATAGAAACCTTAAAACTTCCATCTTCTCCTCCTTTTGTAAATATTAAATTATTTCTAGTACTAACACCTGTTCTTGTGAAATCTTCTAATAAATTGTCTTCTGCTTGATATGGCAGAGATTCACCAGTCCATGCAATACGCTCGACACCATCAAAACGTGGCCCCCAAGATACTCTAGATTGAGGATCATAAACACCGTTAGTTCCTTGACCATATTCTCTTTGCAAATCAAGAAAGTAAGCTGCTCTAGAAAATGTTGTTGAACCTGTATAGGAAATCCCTAAACCTTTAGATTTAGCACCACTCTTAGTTGTGATTAAAACCACACCATTGGCACCACGAGATCCATATAATGCTGCAGCAGGACCTCCTTTAAGTACAGACATAGACTCTATATCATCAGGGTTGATATCCAGATACCCACCTCCATTAGAGGTACCTCCAAATAAGCCTTGTGCATCTGTGGCGGTATCTTCTGTTGAAAAAGGAACCCCATCAATCACCCAAAGTAATTTATCATTACCCGTTAATGAACTAGCCCCTCGAATGTCAATTCTAGGCTTACCACCAATACCTCCTGAATTAGTTACAACAACACCTGCAGATTTACCTTGTAAGGCTGATGTAACGTTGGGGTTAGCTGCAGCAGTTAAACTTTCAGAATCCACCTCTTGAACTGCATAAGACAGTGCTTTCTTTTCCTTTTTAATCCCTAAAGCTGTAACCACAACTTCATCCAATTGAGAGACGTCTTCAATAAGGCTTACGTCTAACACAGTTTGCCCGTTTACTGGCACCTCTTTGGTTGTATAACCAATATAGGAAAACACCAATACTGCATCTGCACCTGAAATTTCAATAGAATACTTTCCATCAAAATCTGAAGTAACACCTTGATTTGTGCCTTTCACTATGATGTTTACTCCCGGCAAACTTAAGTTACTATTTGCGTCTACAACTGTTCCGCTTACTGTAGTCTGTGCATGCATACTGTAGCTAAGCAGTACACAAAAAACAAACAGTAATTTTAGTAAATTTTTTGTCATAATTTGATTAGTTTAAATTTTTGTTAAAAATTATTTAATTTTTTGTCAAAGCTAAAGGAATAAAAAAAACACATAAGCACAATAGTTTTTCGACAAACAACAATTTTGAAAAGGAGTTCGGCTCTAATACAATTCTTATTCATTTTCTTAATAAGAAAATATTCTTTTGTATGAATAATGAAGTTTAGTTTATTAGCATCATTGACTTTAAAGAGATAGCCGTTAAAGAGTATATAAATACTCTATTTATAAACTATATTTATATTAACTTGCATTGCATATTAAGTATACTCAACGCTTTAAAGTGAAATGACCGGAATAAACTCTACCATCTTCTAAGAATACCTTAAACCAGTAATCATCGGTGGGCATCATATTGCCATTAAATGTGCCATCCCAACCATCTTGTAACGATGAAATCTGTTTTAGTAGTTTCCCATAGCGATCAAACACTAAAATTCTACTATTGGCTTGAAACGAAGCACTAACACCAATAATTTGCCAAAAGTCATTAAATCCGTCATTGTTTGGTGTAAAAAACTTCATATAGCCTAGTACTGAAATATTTAAAGTAACAACACCACATCCATCTTTGTCATTTACATAAATAGTGTAAAATCCAGGTCTTACATTAGTAAATTCTGGTTCATCTTGGTAAACTATAAAGTTAGAGTTTTCTTCAACTAAAGCATACTCATAGTTGCCCTGACCAAGGTTTGTTGTGTTTATGGTAACTGTATTGTCATTTTCTGTAAAATCAACCACCGTAATATCATCTTGATTAATTGTGGCTATTTCTGAGGCGTTTACAAAAATATCACGTGTTCTAGAGCAACTCGTACCATCTGTTTTAGTGAGAGTAACATGATAAGTACCCGGTATCGAAACTGAGATGGTTGGTGTTGTATCGGGTAATAACTGATTTACAGCACTTCCATCTAAACTAGTCCATCGCCATTCGTACGTAAAAGTTTCAATAACACTTGCCTCTACAGGGTCTAGTTCAACGGTAAAAGTTGGGTCTGAAGTACATACGATATGTTCTGAATCAATTTCAAATTCTGGTAATGGATTTACAATTAAATCTATGGTAGTATTAGCAAAACAACTTGTGTTTATTGGGTTAACAACCACTACATTTATCGTTTGATTAGCGGAATTAAGTGGGTTTGGTAAGGTAGGACTATCAGTAATAAGGTTGCCATTTTCATCTACGTAGTCAAAATAAATTTCCATGTTGGTTTGTGAACCAAGTATAGTTGCTAAAAAGCCAGAGGTATCAAATAAGAAATAACCATCATCATCTATATCTCCGCTGTCTCCATCACAAACTTCTTGGGGTGGCACCACATTGGCAATAATAGGTTGCTCATCTATAATGAACTCCACGTTAGTCTCGTCATAACATGCGCCATCTGGGTCATTTGTTGAATTATTAGTAACCCTAACCGTGATGGTTTGATTTTCTGTTAGAAATGTTGGTTGAATGGGACTTATTACTGGGGTTCCATCTGCATATAACAATAGATTCCCAGTATCATCAAAATAAGTTATGGTAACACTCATAGGATCTTGACCATTCAAAATATCGGCTTCCAGATTTGAAGCATCAAAAGGATAGCTCAAAACAGTATCGTTCGTGTCATAATCGCATTGGCTGCTAAATGTAACTGGATTAGCAATAGGTAAAGCTTCAACAATTAAAAGGTCTGTTAATTCTTGAAGTCCTAAGCAATTATTTCCTAAATCACTTTTTACACGTACCCAAATACTTTGACTATTGGGTGAATTAAAATTTTGATGGTTAGAAATATCAGGTATTTCATTGGTTTCTAACTCGGCATCCACTTGACTTTCGTAAAAATGCACCGATACATTTATTGTTGAAAATACGTTTAAAGAAATATCATCTCTAATTGAAGACAAATTAAAAGTTGCTACACCATCCCTTTCATCCAATCCGTTATCGCAGTGGTACAATGGGGTTGGATTGTAAACACTCAGAGCAGCACTAGATGGGTTTACCACTAACATTAATGGTACTATCATAAAACAACCATTAACGTTTTCAGTTCTTACCCAAACGGTTTCGGGGGTAAATCCTGGGGCGCCTTGATAGTTATTGGGTGTGGTAATGGCATTGGTTGCATTTTGAGCATCGGCCTGGGTGAGATAATATGAAAACGTTAAACCTTCAGCTAAATAGTTAGGATTTATTTCTTCTTTAATTTGATCCAGTGTTAGATTAAAAAATGCTTGTCCATCATTAGAAGCATCATCGCATTGCATGTATGTAGTAGGATTGTTAGCAATAGGAAGTATATTTACAGTTAAGTTGATCTCGTTTGAATACAAACCACAAGCATTTCCGTTTCTATCTAATTTAACCCTGTACCTGATATTGTTTAACAATTGAGTTACATTACTTAATACCAAATTCGGACTTGATGTGCCAGAGTATGTAAGATCATCTGAAAGTACAGACCAATTAACACCATCTATACTTAATTCCCATTGATAGTTTTCAGTATCTGACGAAACTATGCTTATGGTGGTGTTTGAAAACTCACAAACACTGGTATCACTAGGCTGATTTATAATAGTTATGGGAGCAAATATAAGGTAATCACTATTAGGAACTGTGTAACCATCAGCAGCATTTGTTACCAATCCGTTTGCATTTGTTGTTACAGGGTTATCACCTATTAAATCATCAGCATTACCATCAGAGAACCCAGCTTCTATAACATCGCTACAGCCATCACCATCACTATCTAAATCTAAGTAAGAGAAAATAGTATCAGTGTCTAAATCGTTTGGTGTATAGCCAATTAAATTGCTGTCTGGAAAGGTTTCTGCATTGTTTGTCCATCCATTGGTTCCGTAAGGCCCATCTTCTCTACCATCCAAATTAGCATCAAAAAATAAGATTCCTAATTGACCTGTTTCTTCAATATCGAAAATACCATCATTGTCACTATCTAAATCTAAATAGTCTGGAATTGAATCACCATCCGTATCAATAGGCATAGTGTTGTTTTCGTATGCATCATCTAAACCATTTTGATTAATATCGCTATTGGATGGCAAAACTAATGTTCCTGTATTCTCTACAACGTCTGGAATCCCATCATTATCGCTGTCTAAATCAACACTATCAAGGATACCGTCATTATCAGAATCTGTAGTACAAGAGAAAAACTCAACATCATCTAATAAAACATCATTGCCATTGGCTCCAGAAGACCTAGTTCTAATCTCAAGTATGGCTGAGGTGTTTGTTCCCGAAAACCATTCTCCCGCAATTTGTGTCCAATTTGCTGTTTCAGGTATTGTTATTGGTCCGCCCACTAAAAGTCCGTTTATATATAATTCTATTATCGGGTCTGTTGCATCAAATTCCTCTCTTACAGGATTGAGTACCCAAACTGAAAATTCATACAACCTATTTTGTACAATACCCTGTGTGATAGTCTGACTGTAAAAAAACGGTAAACTAGCTGCAGAACTACCATTTATAACCATCATATTTCCAGTACCAGAGGTATGGTCACCAATATTCTTAAAATTTTGATGGCAATTAAATGGATTTCTTTGAATTAAATATTCTCCGGCATCTGGCGTAAAACCTCCAAAATTGCAGATTCCTAAAGTATAAGAGGTATTAAAACCTATATTCCCCATTTCAAAATCTCCATTTTCAATCAAATTTCCTGTTTCGCTGGCACACTCAATACTGTCTAAAATGCCATCATTGTCATCATCAATATCACAAATATCACTAATCCCATCTCCGTCTGAGTCTAAATTGCCAGAAAGCATAGGGTCACAAGGATGTTGTGAATTTACATTTAGTGCTGTAGTATAGGTCTCAGAAAAACATAAGTAATCTGTGTGATTGACAACCAGATAGTAAATATTACCATCAAAAGTCTGAGGAACATTGATTAGGTTTAGCGTATTTGAAGTAACACCACTATAGTTTGGCGAAAGTTCGGATAACGGCATACCTCCTAAATTGGGGTCTCCCAAAAACCACTGATATACAAATCCTGAGGTAGAAGGTGTACTTGAACTATAATCGGGCACGCCTGTATTGAATATGCCCGTATCTATTTTATTAAATAAAGTGCTAATAGATGTATTATCTCCTTCTATAATAGAAATGGCATTAGGCGGTGTATTTATAACTGAGATAGTTGTTGCTGTGGTTTCATCGCCACTGTAGCTATTATAGCCTCCAGTACCCGCAACAACTTGTCCGTTTAAATCAATTCCGGATCCATCTAGTATGCCATCAATATTAGTATCTATACCTCCAGATTCAATTACATCATTGCAACCATCATTATCACTATCTAGATCAAATTGATTTGGTATACCATCTTTATCTGTATCACAAAATTGAGCAAGTGGACTAAAACGTAAATCATCAATCATATAATCATTACCCCCAATAGTAGCTCCCCGTCTTACCCTTAACTCTATATTAAATGTTGTATTAGCTGCTGAATTAATTATAACATTAGCTTCTTCCCAAACACCAAATAGTAACCCAGGAGTACCTTCCCATGTTGTATTCAAGACACCATTTACATAAAGTTGAATAGCACCTCGAAAGTCTGGATTTGGGTCATCACTTCTAGCCCATATCATGTGGGCAAACTCAAGAAGATAATCACTATTGGGCTCTACAGTTCTATTAATATTAATAACAGGTAAAAAATCTGACCCTATCCCCGCTTGTATACCAATAATGGTTCCTCCTGTGGTTAAACCTGTGGTATGGTCTGTAACAACTCCCATAGCACCCATTGGGTCAAAACAGGGATGGTTGGGAGGTGCTATAGTGTAAACGGGATTAGACTGAAACCAAATACTTTGTCCACTACAATTTGTAACATTTGTAAACGGAGAAGGGATAGAAAAAGATGTTAAATCAAACTCAAATGTCCCACACTCATTTACGTCTAAAATACCATCATTATCATCATCTAAGTCGCAGCCATCTGGATACCCATCACCATCATTATCGGCCATATCATCAAAGCCAGGGCATACATCTAAAACATCTAAAACACCATCGCCATCTGAATCCTGACTATACATATCTAGCATGCCCGTGCCAAAAAAGACAATTGTGAATAATATTAGTATGTGTAAATTTTTCTTATTCAAATTGGTTCTTACTTATAATCGCTTTTCCAACTAAAGCGAAAGCCAATGAGCAAAATTTATTTTGAACTTGTAATAGCGTGATGAGTTATAAAATGGTTTTTATAAATCTCCTTATTAACTTTAATTTTTTTACCCTCTGATGTCGATTCTTTAGATAATATTAATCTATTGTTCTTGTAGTAGATATTGTTTAAATGAATGGTAACCTTATCAAATTTTGATGGAAAAATAGCATAGCTAGGTTCAGCAGGGGAAATTGGGTAAATACCCATCATAGAAAATACCGCCCATGCGCTCATGGTGCCAGTATCGTCGTTTCCTGGCAAGCCATCTGGGGTGTTTTTAAAATAGGTGTTTAAAAGTTGTTGTACCAATGCATCTGTTTTGTGTTCTTTGCCTTTTATGTATTTAAACAAAAACGGATACCCTATATCGGGTTCGTTAGCCATATCAAATTGATTTTTTTTAAACACATTTTCCAATTGATTGGTAAACGTATCATCTCCTCCCATAAGCTCAATCAAACCCTCAGTATCATGAGAAACCATAAAGGTGTATTGCCACGCATTACCTTCTATAAAGCCAACGTTTTCAACAAAATTTGCTCCGTATTCTGGATTGTATGGTGTTAACCAACTGCCATCTTCATTCTTGGGTCTTAATAATTTGAATTCATCACTGTAAAGATTCCTGTAGGATATGGCTCTTTTAGAAAACAGTTCATAATCTTCTTGTTTACCTAAAGCTTTAGCCAATTGGGCTATAGCAAAATCTGAAATATTATATTCTTGGGTTGTAGAAACAGAACCACTATGTACGGTGCTTGTTGTAAGATACCCTTTTTCAATGTAGTCTTTCAATCCTGGCCTTAAAGGATTATTCTCAATTTGTGTGGCGCTCTTTTTCATAGCCTCATAGGCCTTTTCTACATCAAAGTCCCTAATCCCCTTTAAGTATGTATCTGCAATAATAATTCCTGCAGGGTCGCCTACCATGGTAGTGGTTTCTGTAGCGTTAAGTTCCCATTTGGGTAACCATCCAGATTCATCGTAAATCTGCAACATACTTTTCACCATATTGGATTGTTGCTCTGGATATACCAAACTCATTAACTGGTGTAAATTTCTGTAAGTATCCCAAAAAGAAAAGGTGGTGTAACGTGTGCCATCGGTTTTTAAGGTTTCACGAGTTTTCATTTTTGGGTATTCGCCATTGCTATCGTTTAAGGTATTTGGGTGGATTAACGTGTGGTATAAAGCCGTATAAAAAATAGTTTTGTCATCCTCTGTACCACCTTCAACTTCTATTCTAGATAAATGTTGGTTCCAATCTGCTTTTGTATCAACTAAAATGTCGTTAAATGTTTTGTTTGATGTTTCCTTTTCTAAGTTTTCTCTGGCATTTTCGATACTTACATAAGATACGCCAATTTTCATTTCAACCACTGTAGGTGTTTTGAAGTCATAACGCATATAGGCTCCAATACTATCGCCAACGACTTCTTTAGTATAATTTTCTTTGATGCGATACTTTCCGTTATAGCCCATCCATTTACCTTCTACACCATCATAAGTTCTTGGGGTTTTCCAAACACCAAATGTATCTGCAGGTCTAGAAAAACGTGCTACAAAATACACAGGATAAGCCTCTTCGGGTTTGTAATAGCAAAATGAACCCACAGAGCGCATGCCTTCAATTTCATTGGGTGATACCACATTTACCATAGCACCTTCTTCGTTCGTTAAACCCAAACCTAAATTTAAAAGTATATTAGCTTTTCCTTCTGGGAAATGGTATTTGCTCACGCCAACTCGTGTAGTGGCTGTGGCTTCAACTTTAATATTGTATTTATCGAGTGTGTTGGTGTAATACCCAACAGTGGCTGATTCTTTTGTATAGGTTGAACCATAATTTAAGTGATTGGTCTCCACATCTCCTGTGGTTGGCATTGCTAAAATAACTCCTAAATCAGGACATCCAACACCACTAAGATTGACATGGCTAAAACCTGTTAAAAACGTGTTTTCGTGAATATATGGCGTGGATAACCATCGGCTGTCTTTTTCTAAAGGCAAATTTTTGGGGCCAGCGACATTAAAGGGCGATACGTTTGCCATTCCTCTTACTGCAATGGGACCAGGATTGGTGGTTCCAAAATTTGAAGTACCAATAAATGGATTGACAAATTGCGTAAAATCTTTTGATATTGTTGTAGTCTCCTGCTCTATATCTTCTTTTGGCACATCTTTACAACCTACTAGTAAAACCAATAGAAATATTAACAGATTATAAGGTAATTTAGTATGTGCCATAGTGTTCTACTTTTTTGTTAGACTCAGAGAATAAGGTACCGCCTCATTAGTACTAGCCCAAGTTTTATTTGGGGTTGCACTCATATCAAAGGTTAATGTCCCTCCTTCTTTTAGTGTTTCAAAATTCAAAAACGTTTTATTGTGAGCTTCTCCGTTTAGGGATGCTCCGTTTATGTAAACATTATCTTTTGAATTTTCTGGCGCAGAAATTACCAAGGTGTTTCCGTTTTCAAAATTAATCGTTGCCTTTTTAAAGAGCGGACTTCCAATAACATACTGGTTTACAGCTGGTGTTACGGGGTAAAACCCTAAAGCGCTAAACACGTACCATGCTGATGTTTGTCCGTTATCCTCATCCCCGCAATAACCATCTGGTGTAGCAGAATACAATTTGGTTAATACTTCACGCACTTTTTCTTGTGCCTTGTATGATGTATTCGCATAATTATACAAATAAATCATATGTTGAATGGGTTGATTGCCATGGGCATAGTTACCCATATTCATGATTTGCATTTCCCTGATTTCGTGAATGGTAAACCCGTAGTAAGAGTCGTCAAAATCTGGAGGCATATTAAATACCTCATCCAATTTATTCTCAAAGGCTTTTTTCCCTCCCATAAGTTCCATGAGCCCGTTGATATCATGAAAAACAGACCATGTGTAGTGCAAACTATTGCCTTCTGTAAAAGCATCGCCCCATTTTAGCGGATTAAACGGACTTTGAAATGTACCGTCTTCATTTTTACCTCGCATCCATTTGGTTTCTGGGTCGAATAAATTTTTGTAATTCAGCGAGCGCTTGTAAAACGTTTCTGCTATATCTTTTTTGCCTAATTTATCTGCCATTTGGGCTATGGTAAAATCGGCATAGGCATATTCTAAAGTTCGGGCCGCATTTTCTTTAATACCAACATCATAAGGCACATAGCCCAATTTATTGTAATATTCAATGCCCTCACGTCCCACAGATTTAAGGGTATTACCTCCATTTGAAGCTGGCCTACCTTCTGAAGTCGTAGCGTTTTTCAGCATCGCTTCTAGCAATACACCGGCATCCGTCATATCAACACCTTTTAAGAAGGCATCTGCAATATTTGGTGCCGAATTAGAGCCCACCATACAATCCCTGTGTCCTGGACTTGCCCATTCTGGTAACCAGCCAGATTCTTTATAGGTATTGGCCAATCCTTCCATAATTTGCGCATTCAGTTCTGGATACATCAAATTGAAAAAGGGAAACACTGCCCTAAACGTATCCCAAAAGCCATTATCTGTAAACATATAACCAGGCAACACTTCACCATTATATGGGCTGTAATGAACAGTTTGATTTTGTGCATCAAATTCATGTAATTTTCTTGGAAACAGTAACACTCTATAGAGACAAGAATAAAAAGTGCGGATGTTATCAATATTATCATCTTCAATTTTAATTCTACCCAGTTGCTTTTCCCAAGCGTTTTTGGCCTTTGCTTTTGTAGTTTCAAAACTATCAGCACCAATTTCCCTATCTAGGTTGAGTTTGGCCTGCTCTAAACTTATAAATGACGACGCTACCTTTACATGCACAGTTTCCCCACGTTTTGTTTTAAAACCGACTATGGCGCCAACATGGTCGCCCTCACTTTCTTTACTATTTTCTGAAAGTGTCCAGTTGTCGCCCCAGGTGTGGGTAAGTTGAAAATCCTTATCGAATTCCGCTACAAAATAATTATGAAAATTATCTGGCACACCACCGCTATTATTTCGGCAGTAACCAATAATTTTACGTTCTTCAGGTATGATTTTTACCATGGATCCTTTAAAGAATCCATCTAATAAAATATAAGATTGGTTTTCTGGAAAGGTAAACTGAAAATGTGCAGCACGGTCTGTTGGTGTTACTTCGGCAGTAACATCATAATCTGCTAAATACACACTATAATGATGCGGTTTTACAGTCTCTGCTTTATGAGAAAACCATGATTGACGCTCGTCTTCTTGAAATTTCAAGTCGCCAGTTACAGCCATTAATGAAAATGCGGCGTAGTCGTTTATCCACGGACTAGGTTGGTGGGTTTGTTTAATCCCTCGAATCTTGTTTTCATCGTACTTGTATGTCCAACCATCTCCCATTTTAGAAGTCATGGGTGTCCAAAAATTCATGCCCCAAGGGGTGGCAATGGCTGGATAAGTATTTCCATTAGACAATTCAAAAGAAGAATCTGTACCCATTAACGGATTTACAAAATCAACAAGATTATTATCTGATAATACCAAACTGTATACCTCCTCTTTTTTCTCTTTAGTACTACAGGATATTAAAATAAAGATTGCTATATATAATACTTTTCTCATTCTTATTTAATTGTTTCTATTTGGTTTTATTTTGATATTCTGAAATTAAATTCTTGGTAAGGTTGATGTAATAATCTGGGGTTTCATCATAATCCTCATAGGTAAAATCTAAAATACGCTTGGGTATCGCAGGCTCAATTTGAGTACCTTCATGCCATTCGTTAAAAGAAGTTATAGATATAAACTCAGTATTTTGGGCTATGGCCTTCCTAAACATGTCTTTGTAGTAGCTTCCATTATTGCGATGCTTTGTGTTTTCATCGTTCCACGGACGAATTCTTGTATCTAGATAACCAGGTCCTACAGATGGAATAAACAACAATCTATTTGTCTTGGCAAATTTTGAAAGATAAGACCAATTTGCGGTGGTACTTCCATATACAAAACCATCACTAGCAAAGTAGGTGTAAAACCCATCAAAACCAGAATCTGTAAAGAAATCTTCTTCGTTTTCATGAACCCATAACCCTATAAAAACACCATCATTTTTTGTATTTCTTATACTTATCTTACCATTTGTTTCGAGTAGACTACTCCATGCACTCTTATCTAATTTATAGCTATCATAAACATAAAATAAAGGCTTTCCTTGAATTCTAAAAATAGAGCTATGTTTTCCATAACTCATATTCAAATAATTTATTGCGTCTTTAAATGCTTCTATGGTTTTGTAAAATGGTTCTATATGAAATGCTATTTTAATGTTGTACTTTTCTGCTAGTTCAAGATATATTAACATTGATTTATCCTCAAAACTATCTTTACCCCACCAGGACATCACGCAAACCCCCACACCTGCTTCTTTAATAAGCTTAAAATGTTCTGAAATAACATCTTTATCATTAGAGCTATAGCATCCCAGTTGTGGATAGAAATTGGCTCCAATATCATCTCCACCCAAAAACCCTTTTATATTATTCCATGTAGAGTCTGACCAATGTGGCATTACCTCGTGTGCCCAATGCCTATATTCACCATCTTTTTTTTGGGAACCATACCAGTTGTAATAAAAGATATGTGCATTATTAAAAACCTCACTTTCCTGAACGTCCTCTTTATTTTGCTTACATGAAGTTGCAAGAAAAATAAAGAAGACGAATAAGGGTAATGGCAATTTCATATCTAATTATTGGTAATATACTTCTAGTATTTTAGAGCCTTCAGATTGTAGTTTAAGAGTCTTTAAATTTGCTGGCACTAAAATGGTTTCTCCTGTTTTTAGGCTGTATTCAGTGCCATCACGATGAATACTCAAACTACCTTCCACGCAGATGTAAATTACAAACGAATCTATATTGCTGTAATCCATAGTCATTTCGCCATCTGTAGCTATTATGTTGGTTTTAAAATATGGTGAATGCAGCAAGGTGTTTGAGGCATTCTTTTTTAATTTATAGTCTGATTTATAAGAATCATACACCGCATAATCAATTACATCAATTGCTAAATCATTATGAAGCTCTCGTTTAGCTCCTGTTTTGGCATCCACTCGGTCATAATCGTAAATTCTATAAGTAATATCAGACGTTTGTTGAATTTCTGCCAACATCACGCCTGCACCTATGGCATGAACTCTTCCTGTTGGGATATAAAACGTATCGCCGGGTTTTACGTTTTCATGATGCATGACTTCTAAAATAGTGCTACTGTCTAAATGCGCTTTATATTCTTCTTGTGTGATTTCTTTATCAAAACCAACAATTAATTCTGCGTCATCATCAGCTTCCATAACATACCACATTTCGTTTTTTCCAAAGGAATTGTGCCGTTCTTTGGCTATGTCGTTACTTGGATGTACTTGAATGGATAGTGGCGTTTTGGCATCAATAAATTTGATAAGTAATGGAAAGGTATCTCCAAATTTTTGGTATACAGTATTCCCAACAATATCACCTTTAAACGCGCTAATAAGTTGCTGAAGAGTTTTGCCTTTTAAGCCACCATCAGCCACCAAGGTTTCATCGTTTTCAACGCCTGAAATCTCCCAGGACTCCCCAATATTGGTTTCATTATAATCTTTGTTTAGTACTGTTTTAAGTTTTTCGCCACCCCATATTCTATACTTAAAAAGTGGCGTGAATTTTAGTGGATATAAATCCATAAATATAAATGTATTAGTTAAACGTTTTGCTTAGTAAAAATAATTATAATGTACTAGACTACACATGGATCTTTAATGCATTATTATGGAAAACTACCATAAACCTTAGTCGAATTTAACTTTTCAACTACTTTGTTTAAGTTAGGAGTATTACTCATTTCAAATTTAAGAGTACCGCCTACCATAATCTCTTTGTGGGTGATGTAATTCCTATTAAGGATTTCTCCATCAAGCCAAACCGATTTCACATAAATATTATCTTTTGAATTATTTTCTGCTACAATCTTGAACTGGTTATTATCGGGTAGCTCAATGGTTGCCGAATCAAAAAGTGGCGACCCCAAGGCATAAGCATTTTGACCTGGATTAACAGGATAAAATCCTAAAGCGTTGAAGATATACCAAGCCGACATTTGTCCGCAATCTTCATTACCACAATGTCCATTTGGTTCATTTTTGTATTGCGTTTCTAAAATTTGACGAATATATTTTTGCGCTTTGGATGGTTTATCTATAAAACTATACAAATGGGCCACATGATGACTGGGTTCATTACCATGTGCATATTGACCTATCATTCCAGTACTAAATAAAGGTAATTTATCGGTAGGTTCGGGATGGTAAGTGAACATAGAATCTAGCTTTAGCTCAAAGCGTTCTGTACCGCCTGTTTTTTTGATTAAAGATTCAACATCATGAGGCACAAACCAATAATAATGCCATGCGTTGCTTTCGCAGAAATAGGGGCTATATGCCTTGGGAATAAACGGCGTTATAAAATTGCCTTTACCGTCTTTGGGTTGCATCCAAGAATTGGCTTCGTTATGTAAGTTTTGCCAGCTTTTAGAACGCTTAATAAAGTAGTTAAAATCTTCGATTTTACCCAATGACTTTGCAAACATGGCAATACACCAATCATCGTAAGCGTATTCCATGGTTTTTGAAACGGACCAATTTTCGTGATGCTCATCAACTGGAATATAGCCTTTTTCGCTGTAAATATCAATCTGTCTATCCCTAACCATGGCGCTTTCTTTACAGGCTTGGTAAGCCAGTTGTGCATCAAAATCAAACTCTTTAAAATACGCATCCACAATTACAGGAACCGCATGGTAACCAATCATCATATCGGTTTCACTACCTTGCATAGACCACACGGGTAATTCCCCTGTTTCATTATAATGTGCCAGTAACGATTTAATGAAATAAGGAACGAGGTTAGGTTGTAATATAGTATGTAAGGGATGGGCTGCCCTAAATGTATCCCACAAAGAAAAAGTATCGTATCTATTAAAACCTTCAGCTCTAGAAATTGGATTTTTTCCCTGTTTCAATTGGCCGTTTTCATCATTAGCTGTTTTATAAGTGCCTCCATAATCGCTAAACAAATTAGGCGTAAGCATGTTTTGGTACATCATGGTATAAAAGATGCTTTTTTTATTCTCATCGGGGGTTTCAATTTTTATCTTTTGAAGTTGATTTTCCCATACCAATGTGGTTTTCTCCTGTTGATAGTCAAAATCAAAACCAACCGTTTCCATTTTTATGGCATGGGCTGCGGCCTCACAACTTGTGGATGACAATCCTGTTTTAATAATGATTTGCTCGTCATCAAGGGTTTGGTATTTTATCACTATTTTGGTATTACCCTTCATTGGATAGATTTTCAGGGTATCATTTTTATAGTAATTATGCGTGTCAAAAGGTTTTGAAAACTGCATTTGAAAATACACCTTTTGATTTCGTGCCCAACCTGTAGACATACGATACCCTTGAATAATGGTATCGTTCACTTTTTCAATGTATGTTTCGGTTGGTTTATCCCAATTAATAGCATACCCCAAATCGATGTGTATTTGGCTATCGCCATCTTTTGGAAAGGTGTATCGATGTATACCTACTCGTTTTGTGGCTGTTAGTTCTGCTTTTATGCCATAATCCAACAAATCGACCGAGTAATAGCCCGGAAATGCCTTTTCCTTTTGATGGCTGAAGGTTGAATAGGGCTTGAAATTATTAGCCTCTATGCGCTTGTTAAATCTGCTATTAGTTGGCATGACCAAGATATCATACAAATCACCTGCACCAGTGCCCGATAAATGTGTGTGCGAAAACCCAGTAATAATGGAATCTTGGTAAAAGTAGCCCGCAATTCTATCCCAACCCGGAATACCAATATCCGGACTTAACTGCACCATGCCAAAGGGTTCGCTCGCACCTGGGTACGTATTTCCGGGACCATCGGTTCCTATAAACGGATTCACATAGTCCACCAGAGGTTTGGTGTTTTCTTTTTCGTCGGCTTTAGATTGACAAGAAAACGTGATAATCAATAGTAATATGTAAATACAAATCTTATTCATAAATAAGTATTATTGAGATGCTTTGATAACTTCAAAATGGGAGTCTTGAATAGCAAAAAAAGCCACTCCTGAGGCTCCTGATTGTTTGACAATATTAATGGCCCTTACCAATTCATCATCCGTCATTTCAGGTAAATACAAGCCCGTGTGCAATTGTGTTTGTTTTGCTTTTAAATCAGAAAGTCCCTGCTTAGAGGCGAATTCAATCCAATCTAAACCTTCATTATAAAAATTATTGTAAATCATAGGCAGCACTGCATCAATATTCCATTTGTCCCAACGCTGGCGTACCATGTGGTCTGCCATTTCAGGATAGGGAAATACCGCGGCGGTTAGGTCTTTACCGTATTTGTGGGCTATATCGTAGGCGCCATCTACAACCGCTTTAATTTCGTTGAGTCTGAATTGTTTCCACTCGATATCTATGGCAGGCACTTCGGCCTTCGTGATATCTTTACCGAATAATTTCTGAAACTTTTCAACAGAAGCTTTGGAATAGTCAAAATCAAAATCTGGTAATTCTTCATTCTGTACTAAATTATATTTTGGCAATAAGCCCACGGGAAGGAACACATCAGGATACCTAATATAATCTAGATGAACACTTTTAATCCCTTCAACCTTCGCCAAACCTTCGACCAAACTCCAAATGTGTGCTCGCGCTTCGGGATGACTTGGAGACAGCCATTGATAGTAATCTACATAAGGCCGATCGTCAAAACACGATTTTCCGCTTCGGCTAACCATATACCAATCGGGATGTTTTAAAGCGGTTGTATCTCCGGGTCTGTTCATAGTAAACATCCAAGCATGTACTTCCAAACCTTCCTTAATGGCTAGTGGTGCAATTTTAGATAAATAATCGGCATCTGCCCTAGTATCAATAAGTACGGCATCAATACCGGAACTAGCATATTTTTTAAATTGATTGCTGTGAATACTATCTGCAACATTGGAACCCGCACCATACCAAGCCCAATATTTAAAAAGCGAGCTAGGATTTTCCTCTATGGCAGTTTTGATTTCTTTTTTTTCTTGTGAACAAGATATGGTTACTAGAAAAACAATAATAAGTAATTGATTGAACTGTTTCATATTTAAACTATTTTACCATGATTTTACCATGCTGGTTGATAATGATTGTTTTTTTTGTAAAAGGACTTTCAACCCAAATGTTATAACCTGTCTTATGGCTATCAAATTGCGGAGTTATTGTTTTATTCAAAATTTCCTTTTGCCTACCAACCTTTTCGATATCGATAATTTTGTTTTTTAAAGCATTGTGCAATTCAAATAGATACCACTTTATATGCTCATCTTCGGGAATGGAAAAACTTTGGTCTTCCATTTCCTCTGTAAAATACACATAGCCCCAAGTTTCTGGTTGGTGCATGGCTACAACACCCTGTGGTGACCAAACCCAATTATATTCTGGCAAATGTTCTCCTTTTTCATTCGTTCTTCTTTGGTAAGTTCCATTGTCCAGTTGAAAATCCCAATTAACCCTAGAAAAATTGATTCTCCAAAAGGTATCTGATAAATTGATGTTTTCAAAATAGGAGGTTTTAAAAGCACTTAGAGGCATTGCTATTTCAATACTCCAACCTTTGTCGACATCGCTAGGATCATTTAAAGTGCCGCTAACATGAACCGCCGATTTTATATTAGTGGCATTATAATCATTAATGGTGATGGCACCGTCTCGGTAAGGTCTGGTTATGAATAAATCCCATAATGTATTTAATGTATTGAACTCAAATTCGTAATAATTATGGGCATCGCCATCGGGGTCGATAAAAATTTCAAAATCGTTATTATGAAAAATGATGGTATCCCTTTTTTTTAATGTTCCCCATACATGAGGTTCTTCCAATTGAGCAAAAATGTAGATATAATCTTTGTCCCAAAGCATTTTCATTTGCGTTTTAAACTTTGGTTGTTTTAAACCTTCAATGTCTATGAAGTAATCTGAAAAAGCTACACTTTCCCACGATGCCTCATTGGCTATACCATCTATGGTTGGAACTACATCGGTATATTTAGCTATGTAAGTTCTAGGTGCTTTATATGAAAATTGAGCTGACATATTATAAGGGTGTGTGAGAAGAAAAAGGCTCATATAACATAAGCCTTTCATCTTAAACGTATCCAATAACACATAAAATAACTTCATTTAAATGATACTATTATTTTTAGTAAAGTTGAGTATTTCGCTAATGTACCCAAAGGCTATTGCTACAACAGTATCGGCAGCGCCATAAAAAATAGTAACCTTATCGTTTTCTAAATCTTGCAACGAAGCACAGGGAAATATTACATTAGACACATCTCCAACTTGCTCATAAATTTCAGAAGGAGTTAGTAAATAAGGTTGTGTTCTGTACTTTACGATATGTGGTTGGTCTGTATCTAAAATTGTGGAGCCCATGGCGTACCTAAAGCCATTACAGGTATTTATCACCCCATGATAAAACATCAGCCAGCCTTCATCTGTTAAAAAAGGAACGGAGCCTGCGCCTATTTTTGTACACTGCCACGCACTATCTTTAAAAGATGTAGGCGACATCATGTGCCTGTGTTCTCCCCAGTATTTCATGTCGGGGCTGTAACTCATGTAGATATCTCCAAAAGGCGTGTGGCCATTATCGCTTGGGCGACTCATCATGGCATATTTCCCATCTATTTTTTGAGGTAACAATACCCCATTTCTATTGAAAGGTAAAAAGGCACTTTCGCATTGAAAGAATTCCTTAAAATCGAAGGTGTAGCCAATACCGATAGTGGGACCATTATGACCTTCGCACCAAGTAATCCAGTAGCGGTCTTCTAAAAAAACTACTCTTGGGTCGTATTTATAATCTCCAAGTACTTGACCTTTATCGTGTGCTTTAAAATTTATGGGATTATCATTAATTTTCCAGTTGATACCATCATCACTAAAACCTGCAAAAATATTCATTTGCACAGCCTTATTGTCGCACCTAAAAACTCCTGCGAAACCATCTTTAAATGGTACTACAGCACTATTAAAAACGCTGTTAGATGTTGGAATGGCGTCACGATTAATAATAGGGTTTTGGCTATAACGCCATACTACATCTTTTGACCCTTTAGGTCTTTCTTCCCAAGGAATTCGATCCATCTTTTTCAATTAATTTTTATACTTCCTTACTTTATCTAACCAAGTAAACTTCAAAATCACAGAAGTTACTACAAACAGTGCCAAAACGCAAAACATATTTGTATAATCTCTAACCATAAAATAAATAGGCAACAATATCATACTGGATTGCCAAGCAATACCAATGATACAGTTAAACATATCTATTGGAAAATCTTTATTTTTCTTAAAAACTGGATTGGTTTTCTCAATTGTTTTAAAAACTGGGTTCCACCAACCCCAAGGTCTAACATTTGTATAGAAACTTTTTAGGGTGTTCATATCTGTTGGTGCTGTTAAAAAAGTACCTAAAAACGCTCCTAATAGTGATATCAAAAGTATAATAGGAAAAGCATAAATAGCTGGTAATGTTGCTGCATCATGCATAACAGACCCAACTTGGAAGTTATTCTGATTTTGCTCTAAAACAAATTGAAGGGTTGCAACCAAAAGTCCGGCAGCCATTCCCCAAAAATAGCCCCATCCATTGAAACGCCACCAAATCCACTTTAATAGATTAGCCGCCACGTATCCACCATATAACGCACTGGTTATCCATAGTGTAATGGAATTTATTGAATCTGCAAAAAAGCCCATAATGACACCTAAAATAACAATACCAAAAGACGCTAGGTGGCTTGCTCTAATATAATGTTTTGGTGAGGCCTCTGGCTTGAAATATTTTTTATAAATATCATTTACAATATAAGCAGGCCCTGAATTTACAAAAGCGGAAAATGTTGACATAAAAGCTGCCAAAAGACCAGCTAAGAGTACACCTTTAATACCAACTGGCACATGATAGTTGATAACCTTAGGAAGAATTATTTCTAAATCATTTGTAGATAAAGAATTTGATATAGACATTTCTGGCGCAATAAAAACCAGACCTAAAATAACAATCCCTGCAATAAGTAAATATCTAGGAATGAACAATACTAAATTAGTAAATCCACTCATATAGGCCGCTTCTTTTACAGACCTTGTGGAAAGTATACGTTGCATATCATAACTTGGGGTTGGACCTGCGATACTTGCAAAAAAACCTTTAAACAAAGACATACCAATAAAAGCACCAAACATTTTATAGCCCTGAGTATCTATAAGGTTATTGAATGCCTCATACTTTCCATCCCAAAAACCATCAAGTTCCCAACCAAAAAACACATTACCCCATTCTTTCGAAATTATAGTTTCAAGTTGGACATCTGATATTGAAACAAAGGTGTAAGTAGCTATTAAAATACCAGCTAAAACCATAATACCATATTGTAATACCTCTGTAGCTACAACAGAGAACATTCCACCTTTTACAGTGTAAATTGTTGTTAATAAAATGATTATTAGTGCATAGCTTTGGTCTGATGATAAGAGGATTGAATTATTAAGTTCTACCGCCAAGTCCCATGGTAAAATAATGGTTAAGAATTTACCAACACCTTCAAAAAAATAGGCAATAAAACCTACCGATGCTACAATAGCAAATATGGCAACAATAAGGTGAGATGCTCTACCTGCTTTATCATCTCCAAAACGTGTTAGAATCCATTCAGAGCCTGTCATAATATTAGAGCGTCTTATCCATGCGGCCAGAAACACCATGACAAAAATCTGATTAAAAATAGGCCACATCCACATAAACATAAAGCTTTTTACCCCATATAGAAATAGTATTCCAACCATCCATGCGGTACCAGAAACATCAAACATTCCAGAGCCGTTGCTTAGCCCCAAATAATACCATTTTATACTATTTCCCCCCAAGAAGTAAGAATCTAAACCTTTAGATGCTCTTTTAGATATCCAAATCCCTACACCAAGAGTTAGCGCTATGTATATTCCAATTATTGTTACATCAACTGCATTCATAAATCATTTTTTTAAACCCCAACTTTTATTCGGCTTTGGCCCCATAATAAATTTTAGTGTTCCTCCATTCATAATTTGTTCATGAGAGATGATTGTTCTATTAAAATTTTTGTTATTTAAGGTAGCTGATTGTATATAGATATTTTCTTTTGAAACATTTATAGCCTCAATAACAAATGTTTTATTATTTTCTAATCGAATTGTTGTTTTTTCAAAAATAGGGCTACCAATTTCATAGGTAGCAGATGCGGGATTCATGGGGTATAACCCCATAGCGCTAAAAACATACCAAGCACTCATTTGTCCGCAGTCTTCATTACCACTTAAACCATTTGGGGTAGTGTTATACTGAGTGTTCAAAATATGGTTCACCCAAAACTGTGTGCGCCATGGTTTATTGGCCTTATTAAACATATAAGCAATATGGTGACTAGGCTCATTACCGTGTGCATACTGGCCGATAAGCCCCGAGATATCAACAGAAACATTATCTCCCGTAATATTGGAGCTTTCTGTAAAAAGTTGTTCTAATCTGGAAGTAAAAATTTCATTGCCGCCATGCATAGCAATAAAATCTTCAACGGCATGTGGCACAAACCAACTGTGCTGCCATGCATTACCTTCTGTATAATCGGTATGTTCTCTATGATTTGAATATTTAGGATCGAAAGGTTCATTCCATGATTTACCATCTTGTGACTTCCCCCGCATAAACCCTGAGTCATTGTCAAATAAATATTGATATGCTTTTGAACGTTTTATAAAGAAATTATAGTCGTTATCTTTTCCTAGTACCTTAGCCATTTGCGCTACACACCAATCATTGTAAGCATATTCTAAAGTAATTGTGACCGATTCATCCAACAATTCATAAGGAATGTAACCAAACCTCTTATAATGCTCTAAGCCTCTTTCATCTTGCATCATGGTTGTTTTCATTGCCTCGAAAGCGCTTTCAGCATCAAAACCACGAATGCCTTTCAAATAGGCTTCTACAATAACAGGTATGGAATGATATCCAGTCATAGTGTTGGTTTCATTACCATACAATGTCCATACAGGCAAAATGTTACGAGTTTCATAATAAGCCAACATGGAATTGATAAAATCAGCTACCTTATCTCTACCTATTAAAGTAAGGAGTGGGTGCTCTGCTCTAAACGTATCCCAAAGTGATAATGTAGAATAAGCAGTATAATTTTGGGCAATGGCTACACTATCATTCTCTATTCTAAATGCTCCATTGGCATCACTAAAAGTAACTGGTGCTAACTGACTATGATACAATGCTGTGTAGAATATGGTTTTTAATGAATCTATAGGTGTTTCAACTTGTATTTTTTGTAGTGACGTTTCCCAAGTATGTTCTGCACTTTGCTTGGTTGCTTTGAAATCAAAATCACCTGATTCTAAATTATTTTTAGCATTTTCTATGCTTACTGAAGATAGTGCTACTTTAACAAAAAGCTCATTAGTGTTTTGATTATTAAAAACCAACTGCGTTGCTGTTTTTTGTCCTTCAGCTAAATTATTTTCTATTAAACTTCCATCAACATATAAGTTATAATTTTTGATAGGTTTTGAAAATTTAGCCACAAAAAACACTTTTTGGTTTTTGGCCCATCCCGTACTGAATCTATAACCTGTTACAGTGTTGTTATCTTCAATATTAATTGCTGTTTCTGTTGGCTTATCCCAATTAATGGAAAATCCCAAATCTACTACAACCGATTGTAAATCTCCTTCTTTAAAGGTATATTTATGATAGGCTGTTCTCTGAGAGGTTGTTAATTCTACATCAATGTTATGGTCTTCGAGATAGACTTGGTAATACCCTGGAGAAGCATTCTCATTTTTATGGCTGTATTTTGATTTATAGTTTAGACTATCTCTATCTTTTGGTGTAGGCAACAGATCAACCTCTTTATTTACAGGCATTAGCAATAAATCGGCCAAATCCCCAATACCTGTTCCGCTTAGTGCTAAGTGACTAAACCCAATAGCTAAGGAATCTGTGTAGTGATAGCCCGAACACCAATCCCAAGCAGTAATACCGTTTACGGGGGTTACTTGTAACATACCAAATGGTATTGTAGCTCCTGGGTATGTATGCCCATGACCTCCAGTACCAATAAAAGGGTCTACTATGCTAATTAACTCTGGTGTGTGATTGTTTTTAGAATAATCTTTACTTTTATTCTCGCAAGAAAAAATTAAAAATACTAAAAACAAACATGGTATTTTATATTTCATAAATAAATGGATTAATGTAAAAATTCATAATTTTATCATTCTCCCAAATAAATTTAGACGGATAACATATAATCTAAGCTAAACACCAAAAAAAATCAATCCACATGAAATCATTAAAAAAAATAACTTTTAATTCAAACCACAGATATAAAATATCTCTTTTACATCATGTTCTTTTTTGGACAGCTTATTTCTCATTAAATACTTGGAGATGGGGAACATACTTTAATGACTTTACCTATTCTCTAAAAACTAACATAATTGGGTTCCCGCTACATATGATAACCTGCTATCTAACTATTTATGTGTTGATTCCAAATTTAATTTTCAAAAAAAAATATTTTTTTTTCATAATAGCACTACTTACAACTATATTTTTAACGGTAATAGTAAAGTTTAATCTTACTTATTATTTGGTAAGTTCAAATGTATGGCCAGAAGGACCAGCTGCAACAAGTAATTTTACTTTAAGTTACGCTATAGATATGATGATTGGTGAATTATACGTTGTCACTTTTGTTGCTGCTATAAAAATAACATTTGACTTCCTGGAAGAACACAAAAGAGTTACCGACCTTGAAAAAGCCAACCTAGAAACAGAATTGCTTTTTCTAAAAACTCAAATATCTCCTCATTTCTTTTTTAACACGCTTAATAATATTCATTCTTTAGCATTAGAAAAATCTAATAAAACCTCAAAAATCATACTGAAATTATCTGAGCTCATGCGCTATCTTTTGTATGAAACCAAACAAAAAAGGCAAACTTTAGAAAACGAAATTTTATGTATCCAGAATTATTTAGATTTAGAAAAAGTACGTCATGATGATTCTCTTGAAGTTAACATGTCTATTTCAGGTGACATCCAAGATAAAAAAATTGCTCCCATTTTACTATTATCATTCATTGAAAACGCCTTTAAACATGGAGTTAACAAAAATATAGGCAATACTAAAGTAGACATAACTTTCGAAATTAAAGAAAACTTTCTTTACTTTACGGTTTCGAATCCAATGCCTTCAATAATTAATCAGGAAAATCATGTTAGTTACTCTGGAGGTATTGGTTTAAAAAATGTTAGAAAAAGACTTGCCCTAGGTTATAAGAAAAATGATTATAGCCTAAAGCTAGAAGAGTTAAACAATACATTTTACGCAAAACTTAAAATTAGAGTATCATGAACATTAAGTGTTTAATCATAGATGACGAGCCGTTAGCAATAAATGTTATAAAAAACTATTTAGAACAAATTGAAGGAATTGAATTATGTAACACTTTTAATAATGCGGTAGATGGATTAAACTTCTTGAAAAGCAACACTGTTGATCTTATTTTCTTGGATATAAACATGCCTGTTTTAGACGGTCTTAGCTTTATTAAAAGCTTAGAAAAACCACCTTTACTCATTGTCACTACAGCTTATGACGAATTTGCTATTCAATCTTATGAACTTGATGTCCTTGACTACCTTGTAAAACCTATTGAGTTCCCTAGATTTATGAAGGCATTAAATAAGGTTAACAGAAGACTAGATGTTAGAACGCAGCAAACTGCTCAAAACTCTCGTTCTCATCTTTTTATAAAAATTGATAAAAAGAAAATGAAGAAAGTTTATTTGGATGAAATTCTTGTTATAGAGTGTTTAAAAGATTACTTAAAAATAAACACTTCAACCGGCAAACATATCATTCACAGTACTTTAGCTGATTTCACAAATTTACTGCCCGATAGTGATTTTATTAGAATTCATAGATCATATACCGTTGCAATAGACAAGATTGATGTTATTGAAGGTAATAGTATTGAAATTGAAGGCGTTCGTTACACCATAGGTAGGTCATACCTCGAAAAGGTAAAAGAAAAAATACTCACTCACAAGGCTAATTAACTTTTAAAAATAATATCTTTTAAAAGCTTCAATAGCTGCATAATCAGCCAATCCTAAATCGTTATATTTTTTTGCTGTTAGCCGGTTTCTATCTTCGGCTCTAACCCAGAATTCTCTTGAATCATCTCCTTGAAACATAACACCATCTTTTTGTGATTGATGGTAAAAAATGGCATGTCGCTTTTTAAGCACCTGATCTGGACTCATTGGAACTGCCATTTCTATTTGATAGGATTCCCATTCATGCCACGCTCCTCGGTAAAGCCATACCCAACAATCATTCATGTAATTGTTGTGTTTTAATGCTTCTATAGACAAAAATAAAGCATCTAGACATACTTTATGAGTACCATGAGGGTCTGCTAAATCACCAGCAGCATAAATTTGATGTGGTTTTATTTTATCTATTAAATCTTTCATAATAGCTACATCCTCAGAGCCAATATTATTCTTTTTTATAGTACCTGTTTCATAAAAAGGTAAATCTAAAAAATGTACATTTTTATCATTTAAACCTAAATACCTCGTCGCTGCTAACGATTCATTTCTTCTAATCAAGCCTTTAAGTTTTCTTACTTTTTCAGAATCAATATCGTTATCGGTTTTTATTCTAAAGAAATTGATGATGCTTTGAGTTTCATCACAGTTTGGGCAAAGTGACTGAGTGATTTCAGCAAATTTTAAAGCTTCCTCATCAGAAACAGCAATATTTCCTGAAGTTTGATACGCTACATGCACATCATGTCCTTGTTCTACTAATCTATCAAAAGTCCCTCCCATAGAAATGACATCATCATCTGGATGAGGGCTAAATATAATGATACGCTTACGTTCGGGTACTGCTCGTTCGGGTCTGTTTGAATCATCAGCATTAGGTTTTCCACCAGGCCAACCTGTAATTGTATGTTGTAATCTATTAAACATTTTTATATTCAAATCATAAGCTGTTCCCTCTTCTGTAAGTAAACCAGACATCCCATTGTTGTTATAATCTGAATCTGTGAGTTTTAAAATTGATTTATTTAGCAATTCAGAAAGCCAAACAACAGCTTTTAGTTTAAGCGACTCATCCCAATTACAGGAGGTTACCAACCAAGGTGTTTTTACCCGAGTTAACTCTGTTGCAGCCCCTTCGTCTAATATAAAAGTGGTATTCTTATGATTTTGCAAATAAGTTGCTGGCACTTCAGAAGTGATATCACCCTCGATTGTCTTTTGTACAATTTCTGCTTTATTATTACCCCAAGAAAGTAATACTATGCGTTTAGCACCCATGACTGTTCCAATACCCATAGTAATGGCTTTTCTGGGAACATTGTCAATACCAAGAAAAGCTGGGGCTGCATCAACTCTGGTAATATGATCTAGAGTAATACTTCTAGTGCCCGAATTAAAATGTGACCCCGGTTCATTAAATCCAATATGCCCCGTTCTGCCAATTCCTAAAAGTTGGAAGTCTAGTCCGCCAACTGATTTTATCTTCATCTCATAATCTATGCAATATTGGTATAAATCATCAGCACTTACTTTACCATCTGGTATATTAATATTTTGGGGTAATATGTCCACATGGTTAAATAAATGCTCATGCATGAAATAGAAATAACTTTGAATATTACTTTTATCCATGGGATAGTATTCGTCAAGATTAAAAGTAATTACATTTGCAAAACTAAGCCCTTCTTCTTTGTGCAAACGCACTAATTCTTCGTAGACTTTTATTGGAGAGGATCCAGTAGCTAAACCCAGAACACATGGTTTACGCTTAGCTTCTTTTTCTTTGATTAAATTTGCAATTTCATGAGCAATTAGAACAGAAGGTTCTGTGGAATCTTTGAAAATAACATTATGAATTTTTTCAAAACGTGTTTCTTCAAAAGTTCCTGGTTTTTTATAACGGATATTTTCTAAATTCATCTAGATATAAGTTAAAGTAAATCTCATGGTAAAATTAACCCATATAGGTTATGGAGTAGTTATTATTTCGACAAACAACTTCTACAAATAGTTAAAAAATGCTTTAACAGTATTCATCAGGAAATAATAATATAAATACCAATTAAGTAGATTTCATTTTTAATGAGTATTTTTTTTGTAAACCAGCATTTGAATTTAATGCATCTCTAGAGATACACTAACAATAACTTATCAAATAAAGTATAAAATTATAAACTTTTAGAAGTAAATAATCCATCTTGTTAGTTTAGTCATAGATGGATTATAATTATTAAGAGTTTTTACCCGACCATAAGTTACTTATTACAAACACATGGTAAGAGGTATTTCCTAAAACATCAAATCTTACTATAGATTCCTTTTATAATGGACAATACAATCTTCACTCACTATCATAATCAACTAACAAAACACGGTGAAGTGACATAAATTCTTATTAAGAAAATGAATAATTTAAAAAACATAAAACCTCGTAAATCTTATGATTTACGAGGTTATTAATTTCTAATTGACATATTCTGTCGGGGTGGCAGGATTCGAACCTGCGACCTCCTGCTCCCAAAGCAGGCGCGATGACCGGGCTACGCTACACCCCGAAATTGTAATGGGATGCAAATATACTTTTTTTAAACAATACTCCGTATTATTATCAAATAATTTCTTCTGAATTTATCAGTAAAATATCTATTTTAGAACTTTACTTTTATTAGAACTGTTTGTGCACATTATTAAAAAGGGATTTCTTGTTTTTTTCTTAGTTAGCTTTTCAAATCTTTTTGGACAGTCCAAATTTTTAGTAAAAATTGTCGATGCGGATAATAACATTCCTTTAAATAATGTTTCTATAACAAACTACAGCACTCAAAAAACTTCAATATCTAATTCAGACGGAACTTTTCAACTTAACAAAACTGGTACTTATCTTTTTAAAAAAGAGGGGTATCATGAACAGTTAGTTACTTTAGAAGATAAGCAATACTACCTAATCCAATTAAGAATAAATCCTTCTCAACTAAACGAGGTTTTCATCAATAGTAATCATATCCCAAAAAAACTAAAATACGCAACCACCTCTATTGATATAATTTCATCTAAAGATATTCAATTAGCCAATAATACAGATATAGCTTTTGTTTTAAATAGAACCCCTGGTGTTTTCATGCAAAATGGCGCTTTAAACACAAATCGCATTACCATAAGAGGCATAGGCTCTAGAAACCTATTTGGCACCTCAAAGATTAGAGCATACTTTAAGGATATACCACTTACCAATGGTAGCGGAGAAACTAATATTGATGATTTTGAGTTAGGAGCCATATCCCGATTAGAAATCATCAAGGGAGCCATTTCAAGTATTTATGGTGCTGGTTTGGGAGGTACCATTCATTTAATTCCCAAACAAGGAACTTTCAGTAAACAAGCCATAAATAATGAATTCACTATGGGTTCATTTGGCTTAATTAAGAATTTAACAGACTTAAACTTGAGTTCTAAAAAAAGTAGTTTTAAGGCAATTTATAGCAATACACATAGTGATGGTTATAGAGATAATAATGATTATAACAGAGAGACATTCACTCTAAGCTCTAATCATTATATAAAAGACAAGAATGAACTTTCCTTTCTTGCCAGTTTTGTTGACTTAAAAGCATTTATACCCAGTTCTTTGAACGAAAATGATTTTTTAAACAATCCTACCACCGCGGCTTTTACATGGGATAGAGCTAAAGGTTTTGAAGATACCCAAAGAGGAATTTTTGGGTTATCATGGAAACACCAACATACTTCTAGCTTGGAACAAGCAACAAGTGTGTTTCTTTCATTTAAAAATGGTTATGAACCCAGACCTTTTAATATTCTCTCTGAAAAAGAAGTTGCCCTAGGTTTAAGGAGTCGGATTATTGGCAACTCAAAATTTCTTGAAAGACCATTAGAATGGACCATTGGGGGTGAAATATTTAGAGATAACAGAACTCATAAAACTTTTGAAAATTTATATCAAAACTTTCCTCCAGATGTAGGTAGCGTAAAGGGAAATAAGCTATCCGATTTTAAGGAAAATAGAAGGTATTACAATCTGTTTTTTGAAAGCAACTACAACGTTTCAAAAAAAACTACCCTTTCCTTTGGAATGAATCTGAACAAGACATGGTATGATTTAAAGGATAGGTTTGAGGTATCAGAAAATAACCCGGACCAATCTGGAAGTTTCAAGTACAAAAGTATTTTATCTCCTAAGTTTGGGGTTTTGCAAGAGTTAACAAAAAACAATAGCGCTTTTATTAGTTTAAGTCATGGCTTCTCCCCTATTTCTTTGGAAGAAACCCTATTACCAAACGGACAGATTAATACCAATTTAAAGCCTGAAACAGGATGGAACTTTGAGATAGGCACAAGAGGTTCTTTACTTAATAATCGTTTACAATACAACGTTTCAATATATCGATTAAACATCAAAAACCTCCTCGTGGCCAGAAGAACTTCTGAAGATCAGTTTATAGGCATCAATGCTGGTGAGACACAACATGATGGCTTAGAAGCTAGTTTAAACTTCAGCTTAGTTTCAAAAGCCTCTTTTCAAATTAATGCCTCAACAAATTTCACCGTGAACAATTACAAGTTCAAAACATTTATAGATGACAATAACAATTACTCCGGCAATGATTTAACGGGGGTACCTTCGGAGGTTTTTAATGCGATCCTAGATTTTGATTCAAAATTAGGTATTTATGGTAACCTTAATTTTCAACACGTAGGTCAAATCCCTATTACAGATAGTAATAGCTTGTATTCAGAAAGTTATAATTTGACTAATTGTAAAATTGGCTTCAAAAAAAATCTTAATAAAAACCTAAAAGGAAACTTTTTTATAGGTTTAAATAATATCTTTGATAGCCATTATGCCTCTCAAATTCTGATTAACGCATCAAGTTTTGGCAATACTCCCCCTAGATATTATTATCCAGGTAATCCGGTTAATTACTATGCGGGAATTAATTTAAATTACACTTTTAAACTATGAAAAAGTTTTACATTCTGTTCGCTATCGTTTTTACCACTTGTTTTGCCTGTGCACAACAAAATGAATCTGAAGTAAAAGCCGAAGATCCATTAAATATCAATTATACAACTCAATTGGTAGTTCCTGATTTAAACATTCCTTGGGGTATGACTTTCTTACCTGACGGAAGTATGTTGATTACTGAAAAAGCAGGAAAGCTCATTCATTTTAAAGATGGTGAAAAAATAAATATTGAAGGTCCTCCTGAAGTTTATGTAAGGGGTCAGGGTGGTTTTATGGATATAAAATTACACCCAGATTACAACAATAATGGTTGGGTTTATATGACTTTTGCATCATCTGAAGGTGAAAATGATGGAGGTAATACTTGCCTAATGAGAGCTAAGCTAAGTGACAACAAGCTAATTAACAAAGAAATACTTTACAAAGCAGAACCCAATACCAAAAAAGGACAGCACTGGGGCTCAAGAATTGAGTTTGATAATGAAGGCTATCTATATTTTTCTGTTGGTGATAGAGGAAACCGAGACCTAAACCCACAAGATATTACTAGAGATTGTGGAAAAATTTACAGGTTAAATGACGACGGAAGTATTCCTCAAGACAATCCTTTTGTAGATATAGATAATGCAAAAACAGCTATTTTTAGTTATGGACACAGAAACCCTCAAGGCATGATTAAAAATCCGTTTACCGGAGCAATTTGGGTTAATGAACATGGTCCGCAAGGCGGTGACGAGATTAACATCATTGAAAAGGGTAAAAATTACGGTTGGCCTGTTATTTCTTATGGTATAAACTATAATGGCACCACCTTTACAGATATAACGGAAAAAGAGGGTATGGAACAACCTTTATTTTACTGGGTACCATCTATAGCTCCTTGCGGAATGACCTTTGTGAATTCTAAAAATTATCCCGAATGGCAAGGTAACTTATTGGTTTGTTCGTTAAAGTTTAAATATCTTGAGCGATTGGTAATAGAAAATAACAACGTTGTAAAACGAGAAAAACTTTTTGAGGGTATAGCCCCAGGTAAATACAGAAATGTCATTCAAAGTCCAGATGGGTATATCTATTTTTCTATTGAAGGTAAAGGCATCTATAAAATTGTAAAAGAATAACAAGTAAAATGAATAAAATTTATCTACCTGTAATAATAACTTTCCTTTTAGCAAATACCATTAAGGCTCAGAACAATTTAAAAGAGAGTATTGAAAGAGGACAAGAAATTTATACAGATTTTTGTGTAAATTGTCATATGCCCAATGGCAAAGGGGTAGAAAATGTGTATCCTCCTCTAGCAAATTCAGACTATTTAAAACAAAATAGAACGGCTAGTATTAGAGGTATTAAATTTGGTCAGGAAGGAGAAATTACAGTAAACGGATTTAAATATAATGGTGCAATGACACCTTTGGGTTTAAGCGATGACGAAGTGGCTGATGTGATGAATTATATCACCAATTCCTGGGGCAATAAAAATGATGACATCGTTACCGAGGAAGAAGTTTCAAAGGTTAAAAAATAGTGTTTTTCTTATTAAATACTTACGGTTTTAAGTAACTTTGTAAGAAGCCTTTTAAACTTCAACTTTATGCTCATCATAGGAATTGCAGGCGGTACTGGTTGTGGCAAGACCACTGTTGTGAATCAAATTTTAAACGAATTACCCGAAGGAGAAGTTGGTATTATTTCTCAAGATTCCTATTATAAAGACACATCGCATTTAACTTATGATGAACGGGCAAACATTAATTTTGACCATCCGCGTTCTATAGATTTCGAACTATTAGAGACACATCTCAAAAAACTTAAAAAAAATAAACCTATACAGCAACCTGTTTATTCATTTGTTAACCACAATAGAACTGGAGACACCATTTTAACGCATCCAAGAAAAGTCATGATTGTTGAGGGTATTTTAATTCTTACCAATCCTGAATTAAGAACCATGTTCGATATAAAAATTTTTGTTCATGCCGATTCTGATGAACGTTTAATTAGACGATTGAAAAGGGATATTGCTGAACGCGGCAGAGATTTAGACGAGGTTTTAACACGCTATCAAAACACCTTAAAACCTATGCATGATCAATTCATTGAGCCCATGAAAGAATATGCAGATATCATAATACCCAACAATAAATACAATACGGTAGCGGTAGATATTGTTAGAACCATAATTAATGAGAAGTTATAATGAGCCTTTTTAAACATAAATTTTTTAAACCTTTTAGGAATATTTTTATTCTCATTTTGGTGGCATTTGTTGTGTGGATGTTATTTTTCGATGCTAATTCTTGGCTAATTCATCATGAATTAAATTCTGAAATTAACGATTTAGAAGCTGAAAAAAAATATTATCAAAAAGAAATAGAAAAAGACAATAAAGAAATTAAAAAACTAAGTACAGAGGAAGGCTTAGAAAAGTTTGCACGTGAAGAATATTATATGAAGCGTGAAAACGAGGAAATCTTTATAATTGAATACGAAGACAGTTTAAAACTTAAAAAGAATGAGTAAACGCTTGTTTAGCGAATTTGATTCAGTATCAGCAAAGCAGTGGAAACAAAAAATCCAGTTCGATTTAAAAGGGGCTGATTACAATCAAGCACTTGTTTGGAAGACAAATGATGATATTTCGGTTAAACCTTTTTACCATTCTGATGATTTTGATGAGCCCCCAATGCCCTCAAAAACCAAAGCTAAAGAGTGGAATATCTGCGAAACTATTTTTGTAGCCAATGTCAAAAATTCCAACCTAAAAGCTCAAGAATCTCTAAGCAGAGGAGCTGAAAGTATTAAGTTTATTATTCCTTCAGAAGATATTTCAATTAAATTATTATTAGAAAATATTGATGTATCATCCACCCCTATCTATTTCGAACTACAATTTTTATCACCAGATTTTGTAAAAAAAATAGCCTCTTTTTCAGAAAAAGGAAAAATCTATATAAACAGCGATATTATTGGAAACATAGCTAAAAACGGTAATTGGTTTAAAAATTTAAACATAGACTTTTCAAAATTTGAAACCATAGTAAATCTAACCCAATTATTTAGCATTGACACATGCCTTTACCAAAATGCAGGAGCTATTACTGTACAGCAATTAGCGTATGGCTTAGCACATGCTAATGAATATTTAAATAGATTGGATAATGAGCAATCATTTAACGCAATTTTCAATGTGTCAATCGGCACTAATTATTTCTTTGAAATAGCCAAGATTAGAGCCTTACGTTTGCTTTGGCATACATTGGCTGCGGAATATCAAATGAATACAGAATGCCAGATTTTTGCAACACCAACAAAGCGTAATAAAACCCTTTATGACCACAACACCAATATGTTACGCACAACAACCGAATGTATGAGTGCTATCTTAGGTGGCGCCAATACTATAAGTAATTTACCTTACGATACACTTTACCGTAAGCGCAATGAATTTGGAGATAGGATAGCAAGAAATCAGTTGTTAATACTAAAGCATGAAAGCTATTTTAACAAGGTTAACAATCCTGCAGATGGTGCCTATTATATAGAATCTATTACCCATCAGTTAGCAGAAAAAGCATTAGAATTATTCAAAAATATTGAAACTAATGGTGGCTTTTTAAATCAGTTAAAGGATGGCACTATTCAACGAAAAATAAAGGAAAGTGCCAACAAAGAACAAGAACAGTTTAATACAGGAAAAGAAGTTCTTTTAGGCTCCAATAAATACCCCAATGAAAAGGATAAAATGAATGATCAGTTAGAATTGTATCCATTTTTAAAAACCAACAAACGAAAAACATTAATTGAACCAATATTAGAAAAACGATTATCAGAAAATTTAGAACAACAACGATTAAAAAATGAAAATTAAAATGAAATCTATTTTAAAGCTTACAACAGTCACCCTAATACTTATTTTATTCAATTGTAAAAATAAAACTGTCCAAATAGAGTATCATTACTCTGATAAGCCTGTGGCAGTAACATGTAACGATTTAAATACTAAATTATATCATGAAGCACTTTATTCTTTTGAAAATGACATTTTAAACTTTTATGGAAAAAACAGAGGGAACACGAATGCCACACCAAATCTTACTATGGCGTACAATCAATTTGTAAGGAATGCCATTTCAGGCAGAGTTCCTTATCAAAGTATTGTATCTACTCATACTAAAAGAGTTTTTGAAGCATTAAAACAAGACAAAACGTTGTGGGATTCAGAAAACACTAAAAGTCATCTAAATTATAGCAGTCCATTAATTGATTGTATTGCTAATAACATAAATGATAACAATTTAAAAACTACTTTTAATGCTCTTTTATCCATAAACGACTTAAGTCCAAAACTTTTTGGTGCACCACTTACCAGTAAATATAGAAATGCACTTAACGATAAATATCTAGCATCATACATAGCCTTTGACTTATATTATTCGAGGCTTTTTGATGTAGACCTATCGATGGTCAATTTAGAAACACTAGAAACAAACGTTGATTTTAACAATATACCTTCTCAAAATGACCCTCATGCTGGACATAATCACTAATTAGCAATCTTGAGAAAAAACATTCAACATATTACCATAAAAGTTTCTGAAGAGATTAAGAAAACTGAAAATTCTAGTTTTTCTACTGCTGAAGGTATTAATATAAAATCATCATATTCTAAAGATGATATTCAAGGTTTAGAGCATTTAGATTTTGTTGCAGGAATAGCCCCTTATTTACGCGGTCCATACAGCACCATGTATGTTCGAAGACCCTGGACTATTAGGCAATATGCGGGTTTCTCAACAGCTGAAGAAAGCAATGCATTTTACAGACGTAATTTAGCTGCTGGCCAAAAGGGTCTGTCTATTGCTTTTGATTTAGCCACCCATAGAGGTTACGATAGTGACCATGAACGTGTTGTTGGTGATGTTGGAAAAGCTGGTGTAGCCATGGACTCAGTGGAGGACATGAAGGTACTTTTCAACCAAATTCCTTTAGATAAGATGTCGGTCTCTATGACCATGAATGGTGCTGTACTACCTATTATGGCATTTTATATAGTAGCTGCTGAAGAACAGGGTGTTACCCCACATCAACTTTCAGGTACCATTCAAAATGATATTCTAAAGGAATTTATGGTACGTAACACCTACATTTACCCACCAACGCCTTCCATGAAAATCATATCCGATATTTTTGAATTTACAAGTAAACATATGCCTAAATTCAATAGTATTAGTATTTCTGGATATCACATGCAAGAAGCTGGTGCCTCCTGTGATATTGAATTAGCTTATACATTGGCAGACGGATTGGAATATATCAGAAAAGGATTAGCTATTGGAATGGATATTGACACTTTTGCACCGCGTCTTTCCTTCTTTTGGGCTATTGGTATGAACCATTTTATGGAAATTGCCAAAATGCGAGCTGCTAGAATGCTTTGGGCTAAATTGGTAAAACAATTTAACCCTAAAAACCCAAAATCTTTGGCGTTAAGAACACATTGCCAAACCTCTGGCTGGAGTTTAACAGAACAAGACCCCTTTAACAATGTAGCCAGAACCACCATTGAAGCTGCTGCCGCGGCATTTGGTGGCACACAAAGTTTGCATACCAATGCTTTAGACGAAGCCATTGCTCTACCAACCGATTTTTCAGCTAGAATTGCTAGAAACACGCAAATATATCTTCAAGAGGAAACAAAAATTACTAAAACCGTAGACCCTTGGGCAGGAAGCTATTATGTAGAAAAACTAACTCATGATATTGCGCAAAAAGCCTGGTTACTGATTGAAGAAATTGAAGCTCACGGTGGCATGACCAAAGCCATTGAAGCAGGAATCCCAAAAATGCGTATTGAAGAAACCGCTGCAAGGAAACAGGCTAGGATTGATTCAGGCAAAGATATAATAATAGGTGTAAACAAATACGGGCTAGAAGAAGAAGCTCCTATTTCGACGTTAGAAATTGATAACCAAACTGTAAGAAATCAACAAATTGAGAGTCTTCAGCAAATAAAAGCAAAAAGAAATTCTGAAAAAGTAAAAGCAACACTTTTAAAATTAACAGAAGCTGCTAAAGAATGGCGAGATTCTAAAGATTCCCTTTTGCAAGGAAACAAGAATTTATTAGCTTTAGCTATTGAAGCTGCTAGAGAGCGAGCTACCTTAGGAGAAATTAGTGATGCGCTTGAGGAAGTTTTTGGGCGTTACAAGGCTCAAATCAAATCGTTTTCGGGTGTTTATAGCAAAGAAGTGAAAGAAGACAAATCATTCAAAAGAGCACAGGAATTAGCTGATATATTTACAGAACAGGATGGAAGACGTCCGCGTATCATGATTGCTAAAATGGGTCAAGATGGTCATGATCGTGGAGCCAAAGTGGTTGCCACTGGTTACGCCGATGTTGGCTTTGATGTAGATATCGGACCATTATTTCAAACACCACAAGAAGCCGCTAAACAAGCCGTGGAAAATGATGTTCACATTTTGGGCGTATCCTCTTTGGCCGCAGGTCATAAAACACTGGTTCCTCAGGTTATCGAAGAGCTAAAAAAATACGGTCGGGATGATATTATGGTTATAGTTGGTGGCGTCATCCCAAAACAAGATTATCAATTTTTATTTGATGCTGGAGCTATTGCAGTTTTTGGTCCTGGAACTAAAATAAGTGAAGCCGCCATAAAAATTTTAGAGATCTTAATTGATAATTAAACCTTACATCTTTTGAGAAAAAAGAAAACCATCTTAATTATTCTTATTGTAATTATTCTTATTGCAATTATTATGATGCTTATCCCTATGTTTCATTCTGTTAGAAGTGGCTCACCAGATTTTATGCCAAAAAGTACTGATGAAGCCATAGAACTTGAACCTCAATATAGCTGCCCCATGGATTGTGAACCGGGTAAAACATATTCAAGAAATGGTATTTGTGATGTTTGTGAAATGCCCTTAAGAATAGTACAAACAAAAGATGTTTTTGACAATGTTCTCAAGGAGGAAAACTCTATACAAGAACACAAAGAAAAACCATCGAGTTCTAGCCAGAAATAAAACATTTCTTTTAAAAATTGTCGATTGAATATAAGTATCATAATTTTTGTAACACTGTTAACAAGTTACGTTTTTATTACTCATAAATAATCGTATTTTTACCACTTAATAAACCAAATCATTTAATGGGTAAAATCATAGCAATTGCTAATCAAAAAGGTGGCGTAGGAAAGACAACAACATCTATCAATTTAGCAGCATCCCTAGGTGTTTTAGAGAAAAAAGTATTATTAATTGATGCTGACCCGCAAGCCAATGCTACTTCTGGAATAGGTGTTGATGTTGAGACTGTAGAAGTAGGAACATATCAGCTTTTAGAACACTCTAATTCTGCCAAAGAAGCTATTGTAAAAACCGAAACTCCAAATCTTGATATTATTCCTGCTCATATAGACTTGGTTGCTATTGAAATTGAACTGGTTGATAAAGAGTCTCGTGAGTATATGCTAAAAACAGCTATTGAACCAATCAAAGATGAATATGATTATATTTTAATAGATTGTGCACCATCATTAGGTTTATTAACCCTTAATGCCTTAACAGCTGCTGATGCAGTTATCATTCCAATACAATGTGAATATTTTGCTTTGGAAGGTTTAGGGAAATTACTCAACACTATCAAAAGTGTTCAAAAAATACACAATCAAGATTTAGATATAGAAGGTTTATTATTAACTATGTATGATTCGCGTCTGCGTTTGTCTAACCAAGTGGTTGAAGAAGTTCAAAAACATTTTAATAATATGGTTTTTCAAACCATTATTCAAAGAAATGTACGTTTAAGTGAAGCCCCCAGCTATGGTGAAAGCATAATTAATTATGATGCCAGTAGCAAAGGTGCTAACAATTACTTAAGTTTGGCAAACGAAATTATCAATAAAAACGCTTAAAAATGGCCAAAGCAACCAAGAAACAAGCTTTAGGTAGAGGCTTATCAGCACTTTTGAAAGATCCAGATAACGATATACAATCGGTTCAGGATAAAGATGCCGATAAAGTTATTGGTAATATTATTGAACTCGATTTAGATTTTATAGAGGTTAATCCGTTTCAACCTAGAACCAATTTTAGTGAGGAATCCTTGCAAGAACTGGCAACCAGCATTAAAGAATTGGGTATCATTCAACCTATCACAGTAAGGAAATTAGGTTTCAACAAGTACCAATTGGTTTCTGGAGAGCGTCGTTTTAGAGCCTCAAAACTGATTGGTTTAGAAACTATTCCTGCTTATGTAAGAATAGCAAACGACCAGGAGTCTCTTGAAATGGCCTTAGTTGAAAATATTCAACGTCAGGACTTAGACCCCATTGAAATTGCATTATCCTATCAGCGATTAATTGATGAAATACAACTAACACAGGAACAATTAAGTGAGCGTGTAGGTAAAAAGCGTTCAACAATTACAAACTACCTCAGACTTTTAAAATTGGACCCTATCATTCAAACTGGTATGCGTGATGGTTTTATTTCTATGGGTCATGGTAGAGCACTCATTGCAATTGAGGACCAAGCTTCTCAACTTGATATTTACGAAAAAGTGTTAGAAAATGAACTTTCTGTTAGAGCTACCGAAAACTTAATTAGAAACTTCAATACCTCTAAAGAGGTTCAAGTTCCTTCAAAAGAAAGTACTGTAGAGACTCCTAAATATATTAAAAAAGGGGTTAGTGTATTTTCAGAATACTTTGGGCACAAAATTGACGTTAAAGTCTCTAAAAATGGAAAAGGAAAAATAACCATTCCCTTTCATTCAGAAGAAGACTTTAATCGTATTAAAAAATTAATTCAGGGTGCTAAATAAATCGCTAATATTAAGTGTATTTGCCTTATTATTTTGTTTTTCGGTAGTCGCTCAAGAAAAAGAGAAAAAAACAAAACGCAAAAAACTTCCAAAAGAAATAGTAATAGATACCGTGCTCACTAGAGAGCCCATTAACCCTCTATCACCTGCAAAAGCTGCTTTTTATTCGGCTATTTTACCAGGTTTAGGTCAAGCTTACAACAAAAAATACTGGAAAATCCCCCTTGTTTATGGAGCTTTAGGTACTGGTATTTACTTTTACAGCACCAATAATAAAGAATACAACCGTTACCGAGATGCCTACAAAAGACGATTAGCTGGTTTTACTGATGATGAGTTTTATTTTGATTCTAACGGTAACCAACTATCATCTCCCAGAGTAACCACCCAAGGATTGGAGCGTGGACAGAAATTTTACCGAAGGAATAAAGAAATATCGCTCTTAGTTACGCTTGGTTTATATGCTTTAAATATTATTGACGCCAATGTTGATGCTCATTTATTGCAATATAATGTAGATGAAAACTTATCTTTGGCACCGCATTACAGGTTCAATGAGTTTGATGCAAAAAGTAATGTTGGACTAACCTTAAATTTAAAATTCTAGTCCATAATGGACATCTAACAATATAAAATAGTACAAAATGAAAATTGCTTTATTAGGATACGGACGCATGGGGCAAACCATAGAGAAAATAGCAATTAGCCGAGGGCATGATGTTGTTCTTAAAATTGATAAAGACGACAAAGACTATGATATAACAAAGGCTGATGTTGCCATAGATTTTAGTTTACCCTCTGCAGCATTTGGCAATATTACCAATTGCCTCAACAATGGAGTACCTGTGGTTTCTGGGACTACAGGATGGTTAGAAAATTATGATAAAGCTTTAGCACTTTGCAAAGAAAAAAAGGGTGCTTTTATTTATGCCTCTAACTTTAGTTTAGGAGTTAACATTTTTTTTGAGCTAAATAAAACACTAGCAAAAATGATGCGTAATTTAAAAGAGTACCAAGTGACCATGGAGGAAATTCATCATACCAAAAAATTAGATGCACCTAGTGGAACAGCTATTACATTGGCAGAGGGTGTCATTGAAAACAACAACAACTATAATGCTTGGGAATTAGATACTACAAATAAAAAAAGTACTATTCCTATTGCTGCCAAACGCATTGAAGATGTTCCAGGAACACATTCTGTAAATTACGCCAGCGAAGTTGACACTATTAATATTGAACATATAGCCCATAACAGGCAGGGGTTTGCGCTGGGGGCTGTTGTAGCCGCCGAATGGCTTGTTGGAAAAACAGGGGTTTTTTCAATGAAAGATGTGTTAGGGCTGTAAAAACTTAGAATTGATAATTTGTAAATCTTTGTTAAATGAAGCTTCTGAACTAACCAAAATTTTTATTTCATCTAGAAAAACTGCAAATTTGAACCTTAAATATTAATCAATTGTCATCAGGCAATTATCAATAAACTAAGATTATGACGTTAATGCAATGGTTTATATTCATTTTAATTATTCAAGTTGTTCATGGTTTAGGTACTTGGAAACTTTACACTAAAGCAGGAAGACAAGCTTGGGAAGCTTTTGCTCCCATTTATAATGGTATTGTGTTGATGAAAATAATAAACCGTCCATGGTGGTGGATTATCTTATTATTTCTTCCCATTGTAAACCTAATCATGCTCATGATTGTTTGGGTAGAAACCGCCAGAAGCTTTGGCAAAAATAAAATAGCAGATACCTTTTTAGCCATTGTTTCTTTAGGGTTTTACAACTATTATTTAAACTATGTTGCTGATGTAAACTATGTTGAAAACCGTGATTTAAATCCTAAATCATCATCGGGTGAATGGACCAGCTCTATTTTATTTGCTATTGTTGCTGCTACCATTGTGCACACCTATTTTATGCAACCGTTTACCATTCCGTCATCATCATTAGAAAAATCGTTGTTGGTGGGCGACTTTCTGTTTGTAAGTAAATTTCATTATGGCGCCAGAGTACCTATGACAACCGTTGCAGCCCCCATGGTACATGATACCATACCTAAATTAGGCACAAAATCTTATTTGTTTGACGACCATAAAGGCAGTAATTCTTGGATAAACAAATTGCAACTACCCTATTTAAGAATTCCAGGGTTTGAAAAGATTGAACGTAACGATATTGTTGTTTTTAACCAACCTGCGGATACTCTATTAGATATGAATAATTTCCATCCAGACAGAAATTATTACAAGCCTATTGATAAGAAAACAAACTTAGTAAAACGTTGTGTTGGTATTCCTGGTGATTCCTTGGAAGTTAGAGATGGTTTTGTGTACATCAATGGTGAGCAAAATGTATTACCAGACAGAGCACATCTTCAATTCAGTTATCTTGTGCAACCCAAAACGCATCAATTTAATCCTGAAATCATGAAGAAACGCTATGATATTACAGATGGTTTTGGTATTATTAATAGTAATAACACATATCTTTTTTCTGCAATTTCTGACGAAGCCCTATCTAAATTTAAAAACCACCCTAACGTTGGCGGTATAACCCCAAATAAGCAACCCAAAGGCGAAAGAGATTCAGACATTTTTCCTCACGACCCAAATTATTCTTGGAATAGGGATTTCTTTGGTCCACTGTATATTCCTGAAAAAGGAAAAACTATAGACCTAAATTTAGATGTTTTACCGCTTTACAAACGAGTGATTTCAGAATACGAACGTAACGAATTACAAGTAAAAGGAAATCAAATTTTAATTAATGGTGAAGTGGCTAACACTTACACTTTTAAACAAGATTATTATTGGATGATGGGAGATAACCGTCATAACTCCATTGATGCTCGTGCTTGGGGATTTGTGCCTTTTGACCATGTTGTTGGAAAACCCGTTTTCATTTGGATGAGTTGGGATGGTATAAAAAATCCGCGTTGGGAGCGTTTCTTTACAACTGTTGGTGGAAAAGGTAAAGCTACTTCTTATTTTATTCCTTTTCTGGCTATTTTGATTGCCTCTATTGGATTTAATAAATGGAGAAAACGTAATAAAAAGTCTAAAAGTTAATAATATCTGTCATTCCTGCGGATGCAGGAATCCACTTTAATAGATTTCTACTAAATTTATGAGATTCCCACCTTCGTGGGAATGACAAAACGTAATGAACATCATCATCCACCCCACATATTTCTCAAGCATTGCTCATTTTGTAGTAATGCTACAGGCAGATAACGTTGTATTTGAAGTGCATGATAATTTTTTGAAACAGACTTATAGAAACCGCACCTATATCTATGGAGCCAATGGTAGGCAAACCCTTAATATTCCTGTAGTTCATTCTCAAAAAAACAGGCAAAAGTATAAAGATGTAAAAATTTTTAATGAAGAACCGTGGCAAGCAAATCATTGGAAATCGTTGCTTTCAGCATACAGAACTTCTCCTTTTTTTGAATTTTACGAAGACGACATTCAGCCTTTATTCCATCAAAAAACCGATTATATTTTAGATTTTAACCTAAAATGTTTTGAGGTTATTTGTGATTGTTTGCAATTAGATTTAAACGTATCAGAATCTCAATCTTTTGAAAAAATTGTTGAAGATAAAACAGATTACAGATATTTGGTAAACGCTAAAAAGGAACAATCGCAACCATTTGATTCTTACACTCAAGTTTTTAGCAACAAACATGGTTTTATCAGTAACTTAAGTATCTTGGATTTATTATTTAATGAAGGTCCTAATACCTTAAATTATTTGGAATCTCAAACCATAAACCCTTTGTAATGCTACAGCCGATTGCTCATTACGGTTGTCATTTTTTAATGCCGCTAGTTGTGGCTCTAATTTGGTATAAACCCAAATGGATGATGGCTTACTTTATTATGATTTTGGGTATGTTAATAGATTTAGATCATTTAATTGCCACACCTGTTTTTGACCCTAATAGGTGTAGTATTAATTTTCATCCGTTGCACACCTACTATGCTATGGTGTTTTACATTTTACTGTTAATCCCAAAGAAAACACGCTTGATTGGTTTAGGATTGGTAATTCACATAATTGCGGATGTGGTAGACTGTTCTTTTATGTAAACTATTCTTTCAAAGCCAGCGTTGTCATTATAGGAAAGTGATCTGAAAACTGTTCTGTGTACGACTTAAATCCGTTTATTTGGAATGCCTCATCTGCAAAAACAAAATCAATTCTAACAGGGAAAAACTTAAAGTTGTAAGTACGTCCAAAACCACTTCCGGCTTCTTTAAAAGTATCTTGTAAATCACCTTTAATTTTCTTGTAAACATAAGAGAACGCAGTATTATTAAAATCGCCACAGATAATCATTTTATATTTACACTGTTCTTTATGTATTAAAAACAATTCCGTTTGAAACTGTTGCATTTTAAATGTTGAACCAATACGTTTTAATAACCTTTCAGAATCTTCATTTTTAAGACTTTCTACGTCTGCATTGATATGTAACGATTCTAAGTGAATATTATAAACTCTCATGGTATCATTGCCTTTTACAACATCAGCAAAAATAGCATTGTTACCTGTGTTTGGAAATTCAATTGAACCTGAATTTATAATAGGGAATTGCGAAAAAATAGCCTGACCGTATTTGGTTTTCTTTCCAGAAAGCTTTTCAAATTTGTATTTAAAAAAAGACAGGTTAATGTCTTTGTGAGGATGATACTCCTGAACACTCAAAATATCTGGTGCTTCGGTTTTTATTAAATCAACAATTTTAGTTTCAATAGCGTCTTCTTTTATCCATTCGTATAAATTAAACAACCTAACGTTATAATTCATAACCTTAAAGTTATCCTCATTTTCTATGTCTTTTGAAGATGAAAACTTGTATAACGACCCATAAGAAATATAACCAATTAATAACACCAAAAAAGACAATACAAACTGTCTTTTAACTCTTATTAACCAGTACAATGCCAGTAGAATATTAAGCATAATTAATAAAGAAACTCCCAAATTAAGTACTGATAAAACGGCAAATGTTTTTGGTGGCAAATACGGAAGAACAAATGATAACAGAAGCGCCAGAGCAACAACAACATTGATGAAGTAAATAATTTTATTTAAAAAACTCAACTTTTTCATTCTTCAAGTACCACAATTAGAGTATTATGCTATAATGTTGTTTTTTATCATAAGATTGATTTCTTGTCATGCTGAATTCATTTCAACATCTCAGAAAAATTGTATTAATATAGTGCAAATAGACCCTGAAATAAATTCAGGGTGACAGATGAGTTCATAACTTATGAGACATTCGTTTTTCTAATTATCATTTTATTGACTGTTCATAAGTGATAAAGGTTTCTATTTTCCAGCCCTAAACAGAAAATCTTTTTCTTCGTTAGTTAAACTATCATAGCCACTTTTACTTATTTTATCTAAAATAACATCAATTTTTTTCTGGTTGTTGAACTCGTTAAATTCGGTTTTAGCATACCCACCTACTTTACTTTTCTTTTTATGAACGGTTTTTAACTTACTCTTTTTTGAAGACTTAAACATACTTGTTAAAGTATCCATGAAACGTTCAAAGCCTTTACCAATATCTGTTCCTTTAGCCAATTGTTTCGCATACAGATATCCTAAAAAAGCCCCACCTAAATGTGCTAGATGTCCGCCTTGGTTGACTAAACCAAATAAACCAATGATATCTAAAACCACAATAGCGGCGCCAATGTACCAAAGCTTGAGGTTAAAAGCAATTAACCTAACTTCTTGATTGGGCATATAGGCACAAACAAAAATTAATAAGGCTCTCACCGCTGCCGAAGCTCCAACCAATTTAGCATTAGCTCCAAACAAACTAGGAAACAATTGATAGCCTAATATAAACAAGAGTCCGCCACAAATAGCCCCTAAAAAATAAATATTCAGTGCCATTTTAGGGCTAAATAGGTTTAAAATCATTCGACCGATAAAATACAACCAAAGCATATTAAAAAGAATATGCAGTACATCGCCATGTAAAAAAGCATATGAAATAAGACTCCAAGGTTGTACAATAAAATCTAAAAAACCACTGGGTAACTTAAACCAATCTAGGGTTAGTCTGAATAATTTTTCAATAATAAAAACCACTGCATTAACCACAATGATTTTCTCTAATACATTAAGCCGTTTTAATTTGTCCTTTATATCTTGAGTAAGTGTTGTCATTTTAATACCAACGGTTTTGGTTAAACTGGTTTTTCTTCCAGTACCACATAATTAAAAAACCAGTAAGGGCACCTCCTACGTGAGCAAAATGAGCTACATTACCATAACCAAAAATAGACTGACCACTAATACCAGAAATTAAATCTAATGCAATAAGTCCAGGGATAAAATATTTAGCCTTTATAGGTATTGGTAAGAATATGAGCATTAATTCCGCATTAGGATTCATCATGCCAAATGCTGCTAAAATCCCCATTAAACATCCTGAAGCTCCAACCATAGAGCTATTGAACACACCAACAAAATCTCCTAATTGTTGATTAGTGAGTACTGATTTCCAACGTGTATCATACATATTGTAACCTGACTTTAATGTTTCAATAGTATCCATTTGGTTAAATCCTGCCTCTTCTAATATTGATAAACCTGAATAAAACTTAAAGTAGTAGTATAAAAGTTGTAATACCACAGCCCCTAAACCAGCAGAAAAGTATATAAACAAAAATCTTTTAGAGCCTAACACTTGCTCTACAGGTGTCCCAAACATCCAAAGCCCGAACATATTAAAAAACAAATGAGACCAACCTCCATGCATAAACATATGGGTTAATATTTGCCATAATTGAAAACCTTCATTTTGTGGAAAACGTAACGCAAACCAATTGTAAAATAGTTCCCCGCCTCCAATCGCTAAAGTCCCTATAAACATAATCACATTAATGATAAGTAAGTGCTTGACGGTTTCTGAAATTCGCATCATATTCTAAATAAATTTTTTATCTAATTCATCAACACTCATAGTTATAAATGTTATTTTATTAGTTGGTGATACATTAGGTTCTTTACAAGCAAATAACTTGTTTACCAAATGTTCTTGTTCATCTCTTTCTAAACTTTGGCCAGTTTTTATTGCTAAACTCTTTGCCATAGATTTTGCTAATAAATCGGTAGCACTAAAATGGGCATCGGGTACTTCATTTTCAACATCGCTTATTAGTTGTTCTAAAATAATAGAAACCTCACTTTCAGGCACACTAATGGGAACTCCTGTAATTTCTAACGATTCTTTTAAAACGTTAGAAAATACAAAACCGGTATGTTCTAGATCATCTTTTAACTTATTTAAAATTTGAATTTCTTGAACCGAAAAATGCAACTGCAACGGAAACAACAACTGTTGACTTACACCTTCTTTAATGGTCATGTTTTTAAGAAAATCTTCATACAAAATACGCTGGTGCGCCCGGTGCTGATCAATAACCAACATACCCGACTTAATAGTACTTACTATGTACTTATTATGAAGCTGATAGGTGGTTTGAACCTGAGCTACCGGATTGTCACTATCAAAAATAGAAGCAGTAGATTCCTCACTTTCAAATTGTACTTCTCTAAAACTATTTGGATCATTATTTTCATTCGATTCTAAACCAATATATAAACTTTCCCAATTGTTTACGGTTGGTTTAAAAGCTGTTGTTTGCCTTCCTGAAACTTTTATATCCTCCCTAAAAGGATTAAAACTTCTATCTATATCTATTGATGGCGTATTGGTTTCTTTTTTATTAAAATTATATGGCGTATCTAAACTAGCATCGCGTTCAAAATCTAAAACAGGGGCTATATTAAACTGCCCTAGACTGTGCTTTACAGCAGAACGTAACAAAGCATAAAGCGTATGTTCATCATCAAACTTAATCTCTGTTTTTGTTGGATGAATATTAATATCAATGGTTTGAGGGTCTACCTTTAAATTTAAAAAATAACTGGCATGTGTACCACTCCTTAATAAACCCTCAAATGCCGAAGCGATTGCATGGTTTAAATAGGCACTTTTTATAAATCTATTATTTACAAAAAAGTATTGCTCTCCCCTAGTTTTTTTTGCAAATTCAGGCTTACCTACAAATCCCGAAATTTTAAGTACTTCGGTATCCTCTTCAACAGGAACTAATTTCTCGTTAGTCTTGTTTCCAAATATATTAACAATACGTTGCCTAAAATTACTAATTGGTAAATTAAAGGTTTCACTACCATTATTATACATCACAAAATTTATATCACAATGTACTAAGGCGACTCTATGAAATTCATCAATAATATGACGAAGTTCGACAGTATTCGATTTTAAAAAATTCCGTCGAGCTGGGATATTAAAAAAGAGATTTTTTACAGAAACTGATGTACCTTTTGGGGTTACCACAACCTCCTGTGATGTGACTTCACTACCCTCAATAACAATAGTGGTTCCAACATCGTCTTGCTCTTGTTTTGTTTTTAATTCTACATGTGCAATGGCCGCAATACTTGCTAAAGCCTCTCCGCGAAATCCTTTGGTATTGAGTTGAAATAAATCATCGGCAGTTCTTATTTTGGAAGTCGCATGACGCTCAAAACTCAATCTAGCATCAGTGACACTCATGCCTTTGCCATCATCAATAACCTGAATAAGCGTTTTACCTGCGTCTTTTACAATAAGTTTTATGGTTTTTGCCCCTGCATCAATAGCATTTTCCAACAACTCCTTAACCACCGAAGCAGGACGTTGTACAACTTCTCCGGCGGCAATTTGATTAGCTACGTGATCGGGTAAAAGTTGTATAATGTCTGCCATATATTATTTTGAAAAGAAAATAGATAAATCAAACCCAATAATGAACAAGAAAATTAAAACTAGAATACCAACTATAATAAGTACGCGCTTATTTGCTTCACTATTTGGGTTATGCTTATAATCGTTTACTGCGTTATTAAATTTAGTTTTCAAACCAGAATTATTACCTATCGTAGTTCTATGTTCATCAAACTTATGCTTAATTTCAAACGGATTACCTTCTCCCTTATAATATCGAGGAGTGTAATTAAACTTTTTGTTCTTACGCAATTTTAAAAGCCCCATAATGTCTTGATTTTTTGAGTTACATGTATCTTTTTTCTAATACATACATAAGAATCAATAATAGTACCAAAGCTAAAATTAAAATTCTTAAAGGCATAGCTCCTTTAACTTTTCTCTTAGCGTCTTTAGTGGCTCTCCATCTAGAAACAAATTCTTTTTCAGATTTGAAATCTATTTTATTCTCTTTAGAAAACCTGGGTTGATAGTTGAATCTTTTATTTTTTCTCTGTTTGAACAAATTTAACCATGTTAAACTCCAAAAATACAAACTAAAGTTTGAAGTTAAAAGCAGAAAACATGAAGATAACCGAAAGTTATGAAGACATGGAAAGGACTGGTGACCGATGACAGAAGACCAATGATTGACAACTGAATAATGTAAACTGAGTACTGCCTACTTAAAACAACTAGCTATTTTTACGAAGTTCGGCCATTTTAATGGCCGCTATGGCAGCTTCGGTTCCTTTATTACCGTGCTTGCCACCAGAACGTGCTTGGGCCTGTGCCAAAGTATTGTCAGTAAGAACACAAAAAATTACTGGAACGTCTCGCATGACATTAAGGTCTTTAATGCCTTGTGATACCGCTTCGCAAACAAAATCGAAATGCTTAGTTTCACCCTGAATAACACTACCAATAGCAATGACTGCATTTACCATTTGTTCTTGCATTTTCTTACTGCCATAAATAAGCTCAAAGCTTCCAGGAACATTCCAACGAATAATATTATTGGGCAACACACCATTATCTATTAAAGCCTCATAAGCCCCTTGATAAAGTGACTCAGTGATAGAATCGTTCCATTCAGAAACAACAATCCCAAACCGAAATTTACTCGCGTTTGGGATTGTGGTTTTATCGTATTCTGATAAGTTCTTGTTTTCTGTTGCCATTTTACTCGATAACCGAGATTAAATTATTCTGGGCTTTACTTATTAGCTAACACAGTAGCTTTACCTATAAATACATCTATGTTTGAAGCCTCTGAGGATTCAGAGTAATCGGCTTTAATTCTTTCAAAGTAAGATAAGGCTTTATCGGCTTTTCCTAAATCTAATGCAATATTACCAGCTTTATACAAATACATAGGTGTTGTAAACTCATTGTCACGCAATTTAATAGCTTGCTCGTAATAATCTAAAGCGTCCTCTGGCTGATTTAACTGCACAAAAGCGTCACCAATATTACCTTTAGCTAAGGGTGCTAAAATCTCGTCATCACTTTTAAAGTTACTCAAATGTTCTACTGCATTTTTATAATCCTTCAATCTTAAATACGCAGTTCCAGCATAATAACTCGCTAAATTAGCAGCGTCTGTGCCACTGTATTCATTTATAATATCAAGCATTCCAAACTTTCCTTCACCTCCGTTTAAGGCTAAGTTATAAAGTGAATCTTTTTCAACTGCCGTTTGGGCTTCATCAAAATATTTTTGCGCTTGAAACATGTCGTTCATGGCGGTTATTTGCTTAGGTTTAGCTATAAACTCTTTATAACCCATAGTTCCTAAAACCACAGCAGCCACAACCCCAATGATAATAAAAATATATTTTTGGTTTTTTTCAACAAAAGCTTCTGTTTTTGAAGCGCCTTCATCAAGGGTATTAAAAACCTCAGCTGTTGTAGATCCTTCTTCAATGTTCTGCTGCTTTTCTTCCTTGGTTTTTGGTTTATATCCTCTCTTCTTGTACGTTGCCATATATTATAAATTAATGCGCCGCAAAAATATAATTTTTCTTAATAACTAAAAGGCTATTTATTTGATATTTTTCAATAATTTGCACTTCTTTTTACAGGTTTTTTCCCTTAAATAGACTTAAAATTGCTTTTGGCTACATGATTTTAAAATCACTTTCATTACTTAACTACAAAAATTTTGATAGCAAATCGTTTATTTTCAATGAAAAAATAAATTGTATTGTTGGTAATAATGGTATTGGAAAAACCAATGTTTTAGATGCCATCTACCATTTGTCTTTTGGGAAAAGTTATTTTAATCCGGTGGCCACTCAAAATATAAAACACGGTGAAGATTTTTTTGTAGTTAATGGTGACTATGTTAAGGATGAGAAAACCGAAAAAATAGTTGTTAGCCTTAAACGTGGACAGAAAAAAGTCATTAAACGCAATGGTAAAGCCTACGAAAAATTCAGCGAACATATTGGTTTCTTACCTTTAGTAATTATTTCACCAGCAGATAGGGATTTGATCATTGAAGGCAGTGATACCAGACGAAAGTTCATTGATAGCGTAATCTCGCAAAGTGATAAAATGTATTTAAGCCTCCTAATTAATTACAATAAAATATTGGCGCAACGCAATGCCTTATTAAAATATTTTGCGCTAAACCATACATTTAATAAGGATACCCTTGAGGTTTACAATAACCAACTCACTGAATACGGTACGCAAATTTTTGAAAAGCGAAACACGTTTTTAAAAGCCTTTATTCCCATTTTTAAAAAACGTTATCACGCCATTAGTAACGTTAATGAAGAGGTTGATTTGGTGTATCACAGCCATTTGTTTGATGATGATTTAAACGCGCTTTTAATAAACGTACTCAACAAAGACAAAGCCCTACAATACACCAGTGTAGGTATTCATAAAGACGATTTACATTTCAATATTGAAACCCATCCTATAAAAAAGTTTGGAAGTCAAGGACAACAAAAATCGTTTTTAATTGCTTTAAAGCTGGCTCAATTTGATTTTATAAAAGCCCAAAGTGGCGTACTGCCAATTTTATTGCTAGATGATATTTTTGATAAACTAGACGAACAACGTGTTGCTCAAATTATTAAATTAGTAGATGATGAAAATTTTGGACAGTTATTTATAAGTGACACCCATGCAGACCGTACCGAAAAAGCTGTTAAACAAGTGCATCAATCTTATGAGATTTTTAAACTTTAAAAATGCCTAAACGCCATAATGAACATATCAGTATTAAAGATGCCCTAAAAGAGTTTGTAGAAGCTAACAATCTAGAAAAAGGCTTAGACAAGGTTAATGTTGCCGATGCTTGGAAAAAGCTTATGGGTAATGGCGTAAACAACTACACAACTGCCATTAATTTACAAAGAGATACGCTGCATATTCAGTTAAGTTCAAGTGTTTTACGCGAAGAGTTAAGCTACGGTAAACAAAAAATCATCAACATGCTTAACGAAGAATTAGGCAAAGACATTATCAAAAAACTGATTCTTCGTTAGTTATACAATTTAATTAATCGAAATAAATTGATTAAAACCAACAACCTATTGTTTTTTAGGTTACCTTTGACGCTTAATTATTATTTTAATACAAATACAATGAGTAAAGGTACCGTAAAATTCTTCAATGATTCTAAAGGTTTTGGATTTATTGTTGAAGAGGACAACAACAAAGAACATTTCGTACACATTTCAGGAATTATCGATGAAATTCGTGAAGGCGACAATGTTGAGTTCGATCTACAAGAAGGTAGAAAAGGATTAAACGCCGTAAACGTAAAAGTAATCTAAAAGATATACACTTTAACAATTACAAAACAGAAAGTCTACTAATTTATTTTGGTAGACTTTTTTTATTTCTTATCTTTTCGGAACATATTTATGTTGAATATTAAAAACTTACTATTTAACATTAAATATGACATTTAGTAATAATTTAATATTTTTAAAATGAGTAAAGGAACAGTTAAATTCTTTAATGACTCAAAAGGTTATGGGTTCATTACAGAAGAAGGTTCAAAAAAAGAACATTTTGTTCACATTTCTGGATTGATTGATGAGATTAAAGAAGGTGATGATGTTGAATTCGATCTACAGGAAGGTAGAAAAGGTTTAAACGCAGTAAACGTAAAAGTTATCTAATTATAATTATTTTACTTTTTATTGACAATTTAAAAAGCCCGCAACGTTGTTGCGGGCTTTTTGTATAAGTTAGGATTTTATTTATCACTTCGACTGCGCTCAGCGTGATATTAAAATGAGTTCTTCAGTTAAAACTGCTCTCTCCCTGAAAAATGAAATGCACCTTCTATAGCGGCATTTTCATCACTATCACTTCCGTGAATAGCATTTTCGCTAATAGAGTTTGCATATAATTTTCTAATAGTACCTTCGGCAGCATCAGCAGGATTTGTAGCACCAATTAAAGTTCTAAAGTCTTCAACGGCATTTTCTTTTTCTAAGATAGCCGCTACAATGGGGCCGCGAGTCATATATTCAACCAATTCTCCAAAAAACGGACGCTCATTATGGATTGCATAAAACGTTTCAGCGTCGGCTTTGGTCATTTGTGTTAATTTCATTGCTACAATTCTAAATCCTGAAGCTGAAATCTTTTCTAATATTGCCCCAATGTGTCCTTTTTCAACAGCATCTGGCTTAAGCATTGTAAATGTTCTATTTGTTGCCATTATAATATTTTAAGTTGGCGCAAAAGTAATGTATTTCTGTTGAAACCCAAATAATCCAATTTTAAAAAATTGTATATTCGTCCTCTATGAATAAACAAGATATTAATAATATAAAACAGTTATTATCAAGCCCCAAAAAGATTATAATTGTTCCTCATAAAAACCCCGATGGCGATGCTATTGGTTCTAGCCTAGGTCTGCTAAATTATCTATTAAAAGGAAACCACAAAGCGCAGGTAATCACCCCAAACGATTATCCTGGCTTTCTAAAATGGATGCCCAATGAAGTTTCTATCCTAAAACACGACTCACAAACCAAACAGTGTGATGATTTAATTAATGAGGCTGATATTATTTTCACTTTAGATTTCAATGCGTTTCACAGAACAGGCAACATGGAAGCAGTGCTTACTGAAAGTAAGGCTCTTAAAATAATGATAGACCATCATCAATCACCTGATGATTATGCTACTTATATGTATAGTGATGTAAGTATGAGTTCAACTTGCGAAATGATTTACAATTTCATTGATATGCTAGGTGATTTGGATTTAGTTGACGCTGATATAGCCACCTGTTTATACACTGGTATTATGACAGACACAGGCTCTTTTAGGTTTTCATCAACCACCAGTACAACACACAGAATTGTAGCCAACCTTATTGAAAAAGGTGCTAATAATGCCAAAATTCATGATAATATCTACGATACTAATAGCTATAATAAATTACAACTTTTGGGTTGTGCCCTTAATAATTTAAAGGTCATTCCAGAATCTAGAACTGCCTACATCACACTATCACAAGACGAATTAAATCAATACAACTACACCAAAGGAGACACTGAAGGCGTTGTTAATTATGGCTTATCGCTTGATGGTATTGTACTTGCCGCTATATTTATTGAAGACAAGCAAGAAGGCATTATTAAAATATCGCTCCGGTCTAAAGGCAATTTCTCTGTAAACGACATGTCTCGCACTCATTTTAACGGTGGCGGACACATAAATGCTGCTGGCGGAAAGAGCTATTCCTCTTTAAAAGATACGGTTGAAAAATTTATTAGTATATTACCTACTTATAATAAAGCCCTAAACAATGAATAAAATATTCACCCTAGCCTTACTTTTTGCGATTTTTGGCTGTAAAATGCCTGAAGCCAGAAGGCCAATTTCATCAAAATCTGGTTCTTTTATAAACGAGTCCGTAGCTCGTAACAAAGCTTTAAACAAAAAAGAGCAAGCTGCTTTTGAAACCATTATGCAGCAAACAAACCAAGACTATATAGCCTCAGAAAGTGGTTTTTGGTATTATTATAATACCAAAGTTGAAGCAGACACTTTAAAAACACCTGATTTTGGAGATATTGTAAATTATGATTACGATGTAAGAGCGCTGAATGGCCAACTCATATATTCTAAAGAAGATTTAAAAACGCAGAACTACACTATGGATAAACAAGAACTTTTTACTGGTCTTCGTGAAGGTTTAAAGCTCATGAAAACAGGTGAAACAGTTACATTTCTATTTCCATCACAAAAAGCATATGGTTATTATGGCGATGATAACAAAATAGGCACTAACGTCCCTCTAATATGTGAAGTGACCGTAAACTCTATAACTGCAAACCAAGACCAATAAATGCGCTGTTTTACTAATAGCATCAATTTCCTTTTTCTACTTTATTTAGTAGTTTTATCGTCTTGTAAAAAGTCATACTCTAATCTTGAAGATGGACTTTATGCTGAAATAAAAACTAGTAAAGGTGATATGGTTGCCAAATTAGCGTATAAAAAAGTTCCCGTGACTGTTGCTAATTTTGTATCCCTTGCTGAAGGTACCAATACCCTTGTAGACAGTATTTATTTACAAAAGAAATTTTACAACGGACTCACATTTCACAGAGTAATAGACTCTTTTATGATTCAAGGTGGTGACCCTTTAGCCAATGGTAGAGGAAATCCAGGATATAGATTTAAAAATGAATTTCATCCAGACCTAAACCACAATAAACCTGGTATATTGGCCATGGCTAACGGTGGTCCAAACACTAATGGTAGTCAGTTTTATATCACTGAAGTTCCAAGACCCGACCTTAATAACCATTACAGTGTTTTTGGTGAATTGGTAGTAGGCACCAACATTCAAGATAGCATTTCTAATGTTAAAACTGATGCAAAGGATAAACCTCTTGAAGAGGTCATTATTGAAGAAATAAATATTATTAGAAAAGGAAAAGATGCTGAAAATTTTAATGCTCCAAAAATTTTCAAAAATCATTTTATTCAAGAAATACGAAAAGAAAAAAAGAGAAAAGAAAGAGCTAAAGCTATTATTAGAGACACAAAAGAAAAATTTATTGAGCAGCAAGAAGAAGCCACAACACTGCCTTCTGGTTTACAATATTTTGTTTCAAAATCTGGTAAAGGTGAAAAACTTTCAGAAAACGCTGTTGTAAAAACTCACTACACCGTATACTTCAGTAGCGGAAAACTCATTCAAACCAGTAGCCTTGAAAAAGCAAAAGCCTTAGAAGCCGTTAACGAAAAACGTTTAAGCGCCAATGGTTACCAACCCATTCATGCAGATATTAGTCCAGATGCTGATATGATTCCTGGTTTTAAAGAAGGCTTACAACAGCTGCATGTTGGTGACAAAGCCACCTTGTTTATACCGTACCATTTAGCCTATGGCGAAGCTGGAAATAGAGGTATTCCTCCTAAAACAGACCTCGTTTTTGAAGTAGAAATTCTTGAAATAGTTAAGTGATTATAGTGTAAATTTTGATTTTGCAACAATAACCTCATAACACCCTACAACTCTAACCATTTCAAATTGCTATTATTACGTATGTCAACATAATTTTAACACTTAAGTTATAGTAAACACTTATATTTACAACTTAAAATTACCTCATGCAAGCATTAAAATTTGATTGGAACCCTATCACTGGTATTGACATTGTTGGCAACTTTAAATTACACTTTTATAGCCTCATGTGGGTGGTTGCCTTTGTAATTGGATGGTATATTATGAAACGTATTTTCACTAAAGAAAAAGTTTCACTCACCTACTTAGACCCCTTATTTATTTATACTGTTTTAGCAACCATGTTAGGGGCACGCCTTGGTCATGTTCTATTTTATCAAAGAGAATTAATATCTCAAGATTTTTGGAGTATTTTCCTGCCATTCAGTTTTAAAGACGGCATAGAATTTACAGGCTTCCAAGGGTTAGCCAGTCATGGAGCTGCCATTGGTATCATAATCGGTATGTATTTGTACCGAAGAAAATATAAATACAAAACACTACTTTGGATATTAGACAGAGTGGTTATTTCGGTAGCATCAGGTGCTGTTTTTATTAGAATTGGAAATTTTATTAATTCTGAAATCATTGGAAGAGAATCAGGAGATTTCCCTTTGGGTGTGCGCTTTATTCAAGATCATTATTATAAAAGTCAAATCAAGCAACTAACAGGAATCAAAGACGTTCAAAAAGCCTATGATGCTGTTACAGAAAACCCACAATTTTCCGAATTACTAAACGCTGTTCCATACCGTCATCCAGCACAGTTATACGAATCGTTCAGCTACATTTTTGTGTTTTTAATTCTCTGGTATTTTTACACAAAAACTACCAAAAAAGACCAATCTGGTTTTTTATTTGGATTATTCCTTATTCTACTTTGGACCGTGCGTTTCTTTGTAGAGTTTGTAAAAGAACCTCAAGGAGAAGAATATATTAATTGGTTTGGGCTACAAACTGGGCAATGGTTAAGTATTCCATTTATTTTTATTGGCTTGTACTTTATGTTTGTTTACAAAGCAAAACTCGTTAAATAATGTTTCTTCGAGTTCTTATTATAGCGCTTTTTATCTCTTGTTTAATTTCTTGTAGACAGGATAAAAAAGTAATTAAGCAAACTGAAATTTCCTTTAAAAAAGAAGGTGAACTAGTTCTTCATAAGATTAAAACAGACACTTCAAAAATTATATTAGATATTGAAATAGCCGATACCGATTTTGATATTCAAACAGGATTGATGTATCGTAATTCAATGAAAACCAACCAAGGGATGTTATTTGTTTTTGATGATGAAACTGAACGGTTTTTTTATATGAAAAACACTAAAATTCCGTTAGACCTTATCTTTATTAACTCTAATAAAACTATTGTTAGTTTTCAAAAAAACACTAAACCCTTTGATGAATCGTCGCTACCATCAAATGCTTCTGCTAAATATGTACTAGAAATTAATGCGGGATTAGTAGACGCTTGGGGGCTTTCAGTGGGTGATAGTTTGAGTTTTTAAAATCTCTACTAAATCTCACAAACCTAGTTTTACTATTTTTCAAAAAATTGAAGTTGTTAAGTTTTCAATTCATGACTTGTAAGTAATTGGACTTAATAGACACAAAGTATTATAGCCAAACAGATATAAAAGTTACTTCTAGATGAATAGCCAAAAAAATGTGCTTCCTTTAATTGTAATTTCACAGTTATTCTGTACTTCTCTGTGGTTTGCAGGTAATGCCATTTTAGACGATTTAACCAGTAGCTTGGATCTCCAAGAAAACGCACTTGGATATTTAACATCTACTGTTCAATTTGGTTTTATTACAGGAACGTTAATATTTGCATTGCTTTCAATAGCTGATCGTTTTTCCCCTTCTAAAGTATTTTTTACTTGTGCGCTTTTAGGTGCTCTAGCCAACTTAAGTATTACTTGGCAAGGCAATACGTTTTTAAGTATTCTCATACTTAGATTTCTCACCGGATTTTTTCTTGCCGGTATCTATCCCGTTGGTATGAAAATAGCTGCTGATTACTATAACAAAGGTCTAGGAAAATCTCTGGGATTTTTGGTTGGCGCTTTGGTAATTGGCACTGCTTTACCGCACTTATTAAAAGGTGTAAAAGGTGATTATTCTTGGGAAATAGTATTGATAATAACCTCATCTTTAGCCCTTTTAGGAGGCTTGTTAATTCTATATTTTGTGCCTAATGGCCCGTACAGAACCCCTAATAACAAGCTAGACATCTATGCCATATTAAAAATCTTTAAAGTAAAACCTTTTAGATCTTCGGCTTTTGGATATTTTGGTCATATGTGGGAGTTATATACCTTTTGGGCTTTTGTTCCTGTGATTTTACAATATTACACTAAAATGCATCCTGAAACCTTCTTTAACATCCCTTTATTATCATTTATCATTATTGGGGTTGGTGGGATTTCCTGTGTATTAGGAGGTTATTTGGCTCAAAAAGTAGGTACAAAAAAAATAGCCTCAATATCATTATCTTTATCGGTGCTCTGTTGTCTTATATCTCCAGTGCTATTCTTTTCAAACTCTCAATATCTATTTGTGCTTTTTCTTATTTTTTGGGGTATGGTTGTAATTGCAGATTCTCCTCTGTTATCAACACTAGTTGCTCAAAATGCTCCTCCTAAGTTTAAAGGAACCGCATTAACCATAGTTAACTCTGTTGGTTTTGCTATAACAATTGTGAGCATTCAGCTTACTACTTTTTTAAGAGAGGTGTCAGACACACCAGTTATACTAATTGTTTTAGTAATAGGACCTATTCTCGGGTTAATATCGCTCAGAAATAAAAAAGCCTATTAACAAACGTTAATAGGCTTCAAAAAGAATGAGTTAGTTAAGTTTTAGTCCTTCTTCTTTTTATCATCTAGTTTTTGTACTGTGTTGTACATAATTGGCGTTGCAATAAACAACGATGAATAGGTACCTACAATAACACCAACGATTAATGCAAACATAAACCCTCTAATAGAATCGCCACCAAAAATAAAGATAGCCAATAATACCACCAAGGTAGTTAAAGAGGTGTTTAATGTTCTGCTCAATGTACTGCTTAAAGATTCGTTTACTACACGGAAGAACTTCCAGCTAGTGTGCTCATTAAAGAACTCACGAATTCTATCAAATACAACTACCGTATCGTTTAACGAGTAACCTATTACCGTTAATACGGCCGCAATGAATGCTTGGTTAATTTCCATGTTAAATGGCATAAACTTATAGGTTAATGAAAATATACCTAATACAATTAATACATCATGGAATACAGCTGCAACGGCACCTAATGAGTATTGCCAACGTTTAAAACGTATTAAAATGTATAAAAATACCACAATTAGAGAACCCAACACTGCCCAAACCGAAGCTTGCTTGATATCATCAGCAATGGTTGGACTAACCTTGTAAGACTCCATTAAACCAACTTGTTTGTTTTCATTACTTAAATCAACAAATTGTTCATAATTTACGCCTTCTAAATAAGGTTGTAAACCACTAAAAAGTTTTTCTTTAATTTCTTCATCTACCTCAATACCGCTTTCATTTACTTTGTATTTAGTAGTCACTTTTAATTGGTTTGAAGCTCCAAAGGTTTTAGCATCGGCACTACCAAATACATCCGGACTTGATAACGCACCTGTAATTTCAGAAGCACTTACGTCATTTGCAAAACGTACTAAATACGTTCTACCTCCAACAAAATCAACGCCTTGATCTAATCCGTTTGTAAATAATGATCCTAAACTTAAGGCGATAATAGTTCCAGAAATAATGAAAGCCATCTTACGTTTCTTCAAGAAATCGATATTGATATTTCTGAAAAGGTTTTTAGTGATTGCTGTAGAGAACGTTAATTTACCACCTCTATTTACATACCAATCAATTAATAATCTGGTAATGAAAATAGCTGTAAATAATGATGTACCAATACCAATTAATAAGGTTGTTGCAAACCCTTTAATAGGTCCTGTTCCAAAAATGAATAGTATTAATGCTGTTAAACCTGTGGTAATATTGGCATCTAAAATAGAAGACAGTGCATTTCCAAAACCGTCTGCAATAGCCTCTTTTTGCCCCTTACCTTTGGCAAGTTCTTCTCTTATGCGTTCAAAGATAAGTACATTAGCATCCACCGACATACCAATGGTTAATACAATACCCGCAATACCTGGTAATGTTAGTACAGCTCCTAATCCTGATAGTATACCAAAGATTAATAAAATGTTTAATGCCATGGCAATATCTGCCATTCCACCAGCTTTTCCGTAGTAAAAAATCATCCAAAGCAATACCACTATTAGGGCTATTATGAACGACATTGTACCACTATCAATAGCTTCTTGACCTAACGATGGCCCTACAACCTCACTAGATATAATATCGGCCGATGCTGGTAACTTACCTGCACGTAATACGTTAGCTAAATCGCTTGCTTCAGCTACTGAAAAATCACCAGAAATTGATGAATTACCACCAGCAATTGGTCCAGAGGTTACCCCTGGAGCCGAATAAACAACATTATCTAAAACAATGGCTATTTGACTACCTTTAGAAAAAGCTTCACCGGTCATTTTTTCCCAGATTTTAGCGCCTTTAGAATTCATTTGCATAGACACTTCTGGTCTACCAGTAAGGCCGTAACTAACGCGTGCATCTGTAACAACCGCACCACTTAACTGCGGAATATCATCTCTATTTCCAACTAAAGCATACAGATCTACAAGCTCTGAGTTTTTGTCTGGTTTTCCAAACACAAACTTAGCGAAGCGCTGCTCTGCAGGAAGTAAAGACCTTACCTCTCTTTTGTTTAAATACTCAAGTACTTTTTCTTTGTCCTTAAGTTCAAACTTAGCTATTATTGGTCCGCCTTGGTAACCAGGTCCTCTAATTAAATCCAATAAGGGGTTAACCGTACTGGCAACCTCTGTTGAGTCTGTTGTGGCATCACCCAATAGTTCATCAACCGTATCTTGGGCTGTAGCATCTTCTGTATCATTACTTTCGGCTAAGTCAGTGGCAGTTTCTACTTCTACTAAAGGTTTTAGAGCCTCATTTGCCTGACCTAAAAAGTTAAAGAACAAGTCACCTCTGTAGGCATCCCAAAATTGTAATTGGGCCATGGTAGTAAAATTACGCTCTGCTCTTTCAATATCTTTAGCTCCTGGTAACTCAATTAAAATTCTTCCTGAATTTCCTAAACGTTGAATATTAGGTGACGTTACCCCCAACCCATCAATACGTTTGCGTAATACTTCAAAAGCAGACACTACAGACTCATCAATCTTTCTTTGGATAATGGTTTTCACCTCATCGTCACTCATGCTTCCATCAATCTCACCATCCAGCTCTTTTGTGTAAAAAATATCTGGTGACGCTAACTTCGTATCACCTTTAATTTTATCAAATTCAATAAAGAAATCTTCCAGATAGGTATTCTGACTGTTCTTTTGGACTTCTGAAGCATTCTCTAAAGCTGTATTAAAAACTGGATCTTGTGTGTTATTAGCTAAGCCTTTTAAAATATCTTTTACAGACACTTGAAGGATGACGTTAATACCTCCTTTTAGGTCTAAACCTAAATTCATAGCATTATCCTTTACTTCATCGTAGGTATAATCTAAAACACCTAAAATACTATAAACCGTATCCTTTGAAATGGCATTTAAATAATTGGCTTCTTCCTGACTTCTCTTTGCGCGGAAGTCTTCTTCTGTTTCCGCTATTGTTTCAATAGCATGAGCTTCGGCTTCACTCTCAACTTGACTTGCTTTAAATGTGAACGATAATTGGTAAATACTCACCAACCCAAACAATAAAGCAAACAACTTTACTACTCCTTTATTTTGCATTCTTTTGTTATTTTGTGTTATGTTCTTCTGAGTGTATATCACACCCGTTTTAGAACCTAACCATTGTTTTTGTTATTATAATTGAAATTTAAACGCTCTAGCGCTTTTGTCTTTTTATGATAGTTGGATTGTCATTCTGAGTGGAATTAAAAATTCATAAATTGCAATGAAATTATCCGTTACAGTATACCACACGCAAACTCAACTATGTGCTATATATTTAGAATGACCAAAGTTTTTCAGCATTTAGGACCTGCTCTTACCTCAGGTTCTGTATATGAAGTATCGTTTATTGCAATAGCAATATTATGGCTTACTTTATAAGCTATTTTTAATAAGTGATTTGACTTATCAATAGTTTGGTTTCCTAATGAAAAATACACATTAGGGTTACTAAATCTGTCGTAATCGTATTTTATTTCTAAAACATACTTACCTCCTAAATTTGATGATTCAGGACCTTTTCTAATATCAAAAACATCCAGATTATAGTTGGAAGGGTTTTTATCATCACCAGAATCTTGATTATTTGAAGTATAATCAAATACCAAATGCTTTTCTTTTGAAAGCATTTCTTTTATGCTAGCAGCCTTAACCTTGCTATGGTAAGTGATTTTTAGAGTACCATTTTCAGTCTGATGAACTTTAATGTTTTTAGCACCAACTTCACACAACTGTTTTTCAACATCTGCAATGGCTTTTTGAACTTCCGCTTCAGTAGTCTCCAGATTAACAAATTCCAAAACAATTTCCTGATTGGGAACAGGATCTTGTTTTTGGCAAACACCAAGAAGTGTTAATGCTATTATTAATATACTAAAGTACCATTTTGCGTTCATGCGCCAAATATATAAAAATAAAGACTGTATTGCTACAGTCTTTATTGATAAATTATGTAAGTGAATATTAAGCCTCTACACTTAATAATCCGTTAGTTTTTCTAACACCTTCGGCGCTTGACTGCATGTGTGCTTTTTCGGCATCACTTAATGGTATATCAACAATCTTTTCAATGCCATCTTTTCCTAAGACAACAGGTACACCAATACAAATATCATTTAATCCGTACTCGCCCTCCAATAAAGTAGAACATGGGAAGATTTTCTTTTGATCACAAGCTATAGCTTGTACTAAAGCACTCACCGCAGCTCCAGGTGCATACCACGCCGAAGTACCCAACAACTTAGTTAATGTAGCACCACCAACTTTAGTATCTGCTGCAACTTGCTCTAATCTTTCAGCGCTTAAAAACTCAGAAACTTTTACGCTGTTTCTTGTAGCGTGACTTGTTAAAGGTACCATACCGGTATCACTATGTCCTCCAATTACCATGCCATCTACATCAGAAATAGGGGCTCCTAAAGCTTCTGCTAACCTATATTTAAAACGAGCAGAATCTAACGCACCACCCATACCAATAATTTTATTTTTAGGTAAATCTGTAGATTGATGTACTAAATAAGTCATAGTATCCATTGGGTTACTAACCACAATGATGATGGTATCTGGCGAATACTCTAATAAGCTTGAAGACACTGTTTTAACAATACCTGCGTTAATTCCAATTAACTCCTCACGCGTCATACCAGGCTTTCTTGGAATACCTGAAGTAATCACACAAATATCACTACCAGCTGTTATACTATAATCGTTTGTAACACCCGTTATTTTAGTGTCAAATCCATTTAATGATGCTGTTTGCATTAAATCCATAGCTTTACCCTCAGCATACCCTTCTTTGATGTCTAGTAAAACTACTTCTGAAGCAAAATCTTTTATGGCAATATACTCAGCGCAACTTGCACCTACTGCTCCTGCTCCTACTACTGTTACTTTCATGTTCTTAATAATTATTTGTTAAATTTTGAATAGTTTTCGGTTTTATATATCCAAGCTTTATGGTATTTAGTCTTTTTATAGATATATTTAAGACCAAAGTCCTGCAAAATTAAGAATTAAAACGCTCTAAATAAAAAAAGTACAAGATTAAATCCTGTACTTTTTTAAAACATAAAATTAAATATAAACTAACTAAAATTAAAACATATATATTGAAAACAAGTTAATAACTGTTCTGTTATTTTATCTAAATCCAAAATTAATACCAACAGAAAAAGCATTGAAATCTGATAAATGATACTCGGCGTTAATTCTGAAAAAACCTAATTTCAATTTTGTCCCTAGTGTTCCTCTTACCGAAGATACTTCACTTTTTACTGAAAATGGATCTACAATAGGTTCAGCCGTTAGTAAACCATTGGAAACTATGTAGGTACCTAACATATCAGAATTTGATTCTCCTTTAATATAACCAATACCACCATAAAAATTTATTACTGGTAACTTTGTTGATGCAATTAATTGCAGTAACCAAGTGTTGGTATCATTCTCTAAACGTTGGTCTTCTCCCAGTATTCCAGAACTCTCTGTTAAATTATAAGTGGCATCGAGATGTGTATATGCTACCAAACCAGAAACAGCCACTGGCAGCAACTTATCTGCTGGCAACCATTTAGTGAACTCCACCTGTAAACCGGCACCATAAGCATTAAATTTCACATCTTCGGTATCTATCTTAGGTATAAAACGCGCTTTGAGTTCAATACCTTTACTTAACCCTAATGCTCCTTGAATAAATGCAGAAGGTATCATATTTACGTTTTCTGAAGCCAATCCTGTTGGTAAGGTGATTTGCTCAGTTTGTTGACCAAACAAAGGATCATCATAGGTAACTTCAACAACCACATCGGGGTCATTATGACCCAGTACAGAAGCAACATTTTGAACTTGCCCCCCTTGAACAAACTGAACGTTATTGTAATCGGCTGTATTCATTAAAAAGGTTTTGCTTTCGCTTTTAGGCTGTGCGGCACTGGCAATGATAGAGATTTCAAAACCTCCTAACGGTTTAGCATCTGCTGTATTAAACCAGTTAGAGTTAATGCTGTGTATTAGACCATCGGTTCCTGGCATTAAATAATCGCTTGCAAAACGTGCAGCATCTTCTACACCCGCAGCCAATAAAGCGTCAATATCATTTTGAGCTTTTGAAGTAAGCACCATAAAACACAGTAGCATGAATAAGGTTAATTTTTTCATCAGTTTTTAATTTAGGCAGAACAAACATATGAAAATATTTGCTAAATATAACGTTTAATCGTCTAAAATTACATTTAATCGATTTTTTTGTATTACAATAAACTACTCAAACCCTCATTTATTAGACACTTTATTCTTTCTCACTACAATAATCAACAAACATTTATCAATAACATTATCTCAATTACCATGGTATTTAGCAACTCATTTAACAATAAAAACCCCTGCAATGAAAATAATTACAGGGGTTTTAGATTAAACTTTATTGTTTAAAATTATGCGTCTATATTTGCATAAATAGCATTTTTTTCAATAAAATCCCTCCTTGGTGGAACTTCATCACCCATTAGCATAGAGAAAATTCTATCTGCCTCAGAACCATTTTCAATTTGCACTTGTCGCATGGTTCTAAATTCTGGGTTCATTGTAGTATCCCATAATTGTTCAGCGTTCATTTCACCAAGACCTTTATAACGTTGTATTTTACAACCATCTCCAAACTCCGCTATAATCTCATCGCGTTCTTTATCAGACCAAGCATAACGCTTTTTAGCACCTCTTCTTACTAAATATAACGGCGGTGTTGCAATATATATATGACCGTTCTCAATCAATTCTTTCATGTACCTAAAGAAGAATGTTAAGATTAGAGTTGCAATGTGGCTACCATCTATATCGGCATCACACATAATCACAATTTTGTGATAACGTAATTTCGAAATATTTAATGCCTTACTGTCCTCTTCGGTACCAATAGTTACACCAAGTGCTGTAAAGATGTTCTTAATTTCTTCATTTTCGAAAACCTTATGTTGCATTGCTTTTTCAACATTCAGAATTTTACCTCTTAGCGGCAGTATAGCTTGAAAATTTCTATCCCTACCTGCTTTAGCAGTTCCACCTGCCGAATCACCCTCTACTAAATATAACTCACATTTTTCTGGATCTTGTTCTGAACAATCTGTTAATTTACCAGGTAAGCCACCAATACTCATGACGGTTTTACGCTGTACCATTTCACGAGCTTTTTGAGCTGCATGACGCGCTTGAGCCGCTAAAATTACTTTTTGAACAATGGTTTTCGCATCGTCTGGGTGCTCCTCCAAATAATCAGTTAACATCTCAGAAACCGCTTGACTTACAGAAGCAGACACTTCTCTATTACCAAGTTTTGTTTTGGTTTGCCCCTCAAACTGAGGTTCGGCTACCTTTACAGAAATGATAGCCGTTAAACCTTCTCGGAAATCATCTCCTGAAATATCAAACTTCAACTTATCTGTTAATCCTGACGAATCAGCATATTTTTTTAGAGTATGGGTTAACCCTCGTCTGAAGCCAGTTAGATGTGTTCCTCCTTCGTGTGTATTAATATTATTTACATAAGAATGCAGATTCTCTGCATAAGAGGTGTTATAAATCATGGCTACCTCAACAGGAACGCCATTTTTATCTCCTTCAAAAGCAATAACACTTTGCATTAAGGGTTCTCTATTCCCGTCTAGATACTTTACAAATTCTGTAAGACCATTTTCTGAATGAAATGTCTCTCCTTCAAACTCACCCTTTTCATTTTTGTGACGCCTATCTGTAAGAGTAATGGTAATTCCCTTATTTAGGAATGCCAATTCTCTAAGTCGACTTGCCAAAGTATCGTAATTATATTCTATTTCTGTTTGAGTAAAAATAGTAGGATCAGGTTTAAAAGTTACAAGTGTTCCTGTTTTATCAGAATCACCTACTGTTTTTACAGGATACAAAGTTTTACCACGTTCATACTCCTGTTCCCATATTTTTCCTTCTCTATGAACAGTAGCTTTTAAGTGCTCAGACAAGGCATTCACACAACTTACTCCCACTCCATGCAAACCACCAGATACTTTGTAAGAATCTTTATCGAATTTACCACCAGCTCCAATTTTAGTCATAACCACCTCTAGTGCAGACACCCCTTCTTTTTTGTGCATACCCACGGGAATACCACGACCATTGTCTTCAGTAGTGATGGAATTATCTTCGTTTATAGTAACTTTTATAGTATCACAATGTCCAGCCAAAGCCTCATCAATAGAGTTATCCACCACCTCATACACTAAATGATGTAAACCTCTTACCCCAACATCACCAATATACATAGAAGGACGCATACGTACATGCTCCATTCCTTCTAGCGCCTGAATACTATCGGCTGAATAATTGTGTTTTTTAGCTTCTTCGCTCATATTTTTCTTTAATTTTGCTTTTGTTTGTTAAGTTCCCGTTTTTAAACGGGATTAATTCATTTCACAGATTATTTATCGATTTCATCTAGAAAATCTAGAATCTCATTTACACAAAAAAATGACGCACATGCATCATTCTACCACTAACAAATATACGAAATGCAGAAGCCTTTGAAAAGCTTTTTATGGAGTTTGTGCAAAAATTATCAACAATTGTTAATTAGTATGAAAGTCGCTTAAAAAGGCTTAAAAGTATCTTAAAATTGATTTTGATGGTTTATTTTACAAATGCAAAACCTCAACCTTAACAAAAATCTTTTACACCTCATGATTTACTCTAAGACAAGTATTTGAAACTAGTTAAAAAAGATTAGTTTGAGCTTTTATTTAAATAAAGCTATTAAAACATGACTCTTATCACTTTATATAATCTATATTACTTTTAGTTTTGCCCTTTAAATCTTTTAAAAATAGTTTAAAATGATATTTTCTAGAAACGCCAGGGAAAGATTTGTTGTTACCTTGATGCTATTGACTCCCTTTTTATTTTTTTCTCAAGAGAATAAAGAAGAGAAACCAAAAATAAACTGGAATATAACTTCACAAATATGGCTACGGTATTCCGACTTAAATGAAGGATCTGTAATTCAAGGTGAGCCTACCTCTGAGTTTTTCGATATATCTATTCGTAGGTTACGTATCCCTGTGAACTGCCAAGTTACACCAAAAATATATTTATACGCCATTTTTGGTGGCAACAATTTTAATTTTAAACAAAAGGACCTTCCTCTAGAAATACTGGATCTTTATGCCGAATATACATTTGCTAAGTATTTTGAAGTTGGTGTAGGTAAATCTGGTTGGCAAGGTTTAAGCCGATGGAATATACGTTCTAGTAAGTCATTAATGGGTTTAGACTCACCACTTTTTACGCTAAACTCGGTTGAAAAAAATGATGATATTGGTAGGTTGTTTGGCGCATGGATTAAAGGACAGGCTGGAAAATTTGATTATAGATTAGCTTTTAACAGACCTTTTTTTGTCACATCAATCCCAGAAGGTGATGTGAATTTTGCCAACAACAAACCCAGAGTAAAAACTTCAGGGTATGTCAAATATCAATTTTTTGAAAATGAATCTAATAAATCTGCCTACCAAACAGGCACCTATATACAAAATAAAAAAGTATTTAATATAGGTGCTGGTTTTCAATTCCAGTCTGATGCCATGAGTGATGGTGACGCCCAATTAGAAACAACTACATTATACGACATGTCTCACTTCGCAGTAGACTCGTTTTTAAACTTACCTCTCGTAAATGGGGATGCTATTACCGCTTACCTTGGCTATTATGATTATGATTTTGGTAAAGATTATATAAGAAATGTTGGTGCCAATAACCCAACATCTGGTGGTGGCATCGATTTTAATGGATCTGGTGTTGGTTTCCCTATGATTGGTACAGGAACAACATGGTACATGCAATTTGGATATGCGTTTAAACAAACAGACATTTTAAATCAAAACGTTGTGATTCAACCTAATATAGCCATACAACACTCTAATTGGGATAAATTATCAGATAAAATGACAGTGTATGATTTTACGATAAATTTTTTAGTAAATGGTTCACACGATAATAAAATAAGTTTAGGATACCAACACAGACCGATATTTGATGCCGATAATTTTCAACAAAAAGATTATAAAGGAATGGCTGTGATGCAGTATCAAATATCATTAAAATAAAGTCTATTTATATCTTCATAAGTAAAAGCAAATAACAAATAATTCTTTACAGAACCTATAGTTAAACTTGAAGATAGACCAAAAATAGGTGTGTAATTAAAATTTAGTTCCTCATGAAAAATAACCATGTGACAATGTTAAATTTATCATCCGTAGGTTATAGAGAAACTAGATCATAACTTAACACTAAATCATTTATTTGAGCAAAACTATTGAAAGAGTAACAATTTATTATACAAAACGAACTTTAAACATTAAGAATTACAATAAATAGTTTAAAAACCATAAAATTAAAATCAAAATTTTATCAATTTGACAATAATGAAATGGACATTGAAAAAAAATACGGTTACTACGTATATTCTGTATATATTTGGCGTGTTAAAATGAGAAATAACAACAACAATAATAATTTCAATAATCCTAAATTTTAGGACAGGAAGGTTATTGTTCAAAAATATTAAAAGCCTTCCAAAAACGGGAGGCTTTTTTAATTAAAAAATTTGAAACATGAGTAAAATTATGACAGTCGACGTTCTGTCGAGTATTAAAGGCTCAAAACCCTCAGAAGCGGTAAGTAAACTATTTGATGTGATTAAAAATGCACACCCATCAAATAACAGCACTTTTAATAGTAATCATAATAAAGCGGTATCAATAGATGATTTAAGAGAGGATGTCGTAATTGAAAGTTCGGCCACCGAAAGACAAATCATAAAAGACAATTTTCCTAAAGAGAAAAATGGGTACTTAGTTGTTTCCAAAGTGATTGAAGAATAATGATGGAGTCTCAAATTAAAGCCATACACCAAAAACTAGTCAAAAAAGAAATTTCTTGTTCAGACCTAGTAAAAGAAAAACTAAACTTATTAAAACCCAATACACACAACACGGTTAATAGTCTTTTGGAAGACTATGCCTTAGCTTTAGCCATTAAAGTTGACGAAAAGATAGCGAACGGAGAAACCATTGGTTTATTAGAGGGTATTCCGTTTGGCATTAAAGATGTTTATATGCTTAAGGGCACCTATACTACAGCTAGTTCAGACTTATTAAAAAATTACAAATCGGCCTATACTGCAACAGCTATTCAGAAACTTCTAGATGTTGGTGCCATTCCTATTGTTAAAGAAAACTGCGATAGTTTTGGACATGGATCATCCAGTGAAAATACCATTTTTGGTGCGGTTAAAAATGCTATAAACCCAGAATTAGTAGCAGGGGGTTCAAGTGGTGGTTCTGCAGTTAATGTTGCCAAAGAATTTACGGTATTTTCCATTGGTGGAGATACAGGAGGTTCTATTCGTCAACCTGCAGGATATAATGGTATTTATGGTTTAAAACCTACTTATGGGCGTATTTCAAGATATGGTTTAATGGCCTACGCCTCATCAACAGATTGTGTTGGACCTATTGCTAAATCTATTGAAGATATTAGGATTGTACTGAACGTTATGAGTGGTAAGGATGTTAAAGACCAAACCACTTATGTTTCAGAACCTATTACCGAAGAAACAATAGCTTCAAATGGTTCCGTCAAATCTGTTGGATATTTTAAAAATTTTATTAAAAGTGAGGCTATAGATCCTAAGGTAAAAAGCGATTTTATTTCAGTTGTTGAAAAGATTAAAGCTAAAGGTATTAAAGTAAAAGCTTTAGATTTCTTTAAATCTGACACTTTGGTTTCAACGTATTATACTTTAGCAATGGCCGAAACTGCCTCTAACCTATCTCGCTTAGATGGTACCAACTACGGAAATAGAATAGAGGGCGACAACTTAAAAGACAGTTATTCTATAACGCGTTCTAAAAATTTTTCTGAAGAAACGAAACGAAGAATTGTTGGTGGAAATCAAGTTTTATCGCAAGGATTTAGTGACGAAATTTATTTAAAGGGACTCGCATTAAGAGACCAAATTTCACGAAATTTTGAAGATGATTTTAACGAGGTTGACGTAATTATTTCTCCAGTAACACCCGGTACGCCACCAAAAATTGGCGATAGTTTGAAAGACCCACTAGCCATGTATTTAAGTGACGCTTACACTGTAGGGTTTAGTTTAGGGCAGCTACCAACTTTAACAGTACCTCAGGGCACTGAGACAGGCTTACAAATAACAGCCGCAAAAGACAATGACGAACTTGTTTTGAAGTTTGCTAACTTCTTAAAAGATACGATATAATGGATTTAGAGCAATTAAACGAGATACTAAAAGCCCATGAATTAGAATTGGTTATTGGGTTGGAAACTCACATCCGGTTAAATACAAAAACCAAACTTTTCTGCTCTTGTCCTAATGAAGAAACAGAAACACCCAATGAGCATATTTGCTCGGTTTGCACTGGTCAAATGGGGGTACTTCCAGCCGTAAACAAAGAAGCCATTACTAAAGCTATTTACTTTGGAAAAGCCGTAAAATCAACCTTTAGTAATGATGTTATTTCATGGGACCGAAAGCATTATGAGTATCCAGACAACCCAAAAAATATACAAATAACTCAGTTTCATAATCCAATTATTCCAGACGGACAAGTGTCTTGTTTCAGAAACGATGGAAGTGAATTTACAGTCAATCTAACCCAAGTTCATATTGAAGAAGATGCTGCCAAATTAATGCATGAAAAAACAGTATCACTAGTAGATTTCAACAAAGCTGGTGTGCCACTTATAGAGATTGTAACAGAGCCTTGTATCCATCATATTGAAGATGCTTCAACATATGCACAATACCTTCAACGTATTGTTCAGAACTTAAAAATTTCTGAAGCAAACCTTGAAAAAGGAGAGTTTAAATCGGATGTTTCGGTGTCGCTTCGAAAAAAACGTAGTTATAACTTAAACCCAAGAACTGAGATTAAAAACCTCAACTCATTTAAGTTTATGACTGAGGCTTTAAAAGAAGAAGTTGAAAAACAACTAAATTATTATTTAGAGCATAAAGAATTTAGACCAGACCAAACCACCGTGCTCTTTGATGCAGATTTAAAGCAAACCAAAACCATGCGCAAAAAGGAGTATGAAGCTGATTATCGGTTCATCTCTGAGCCAGATTTACCGTTTGTAAACATCAAAAACGTTGTAGAATCTATTGATGTTGATATTAGCGCATTGCCATACTCTGTAGAACGTATTCTAATAAGAGGTGGCGTATTGCCTCAAGATGCTAAATTCTTTACTGCCGATGCCCTACGTTCTAAAACGTTTATGACTCTAAACAAAGAGCTTAATGACCCATCTTTTGTTGCTAAAACACTGGTAAATAATATCGGTGCCGATGACTATGCCGATATTTATAGAATTGAACATCTTATTGAAATTTTCAAACTGTTTAAAGAGGAAAAAATAACCTCTGTCCTAGTTCAAAATGCTATTACTTCGTATTTGAAAGATAGAACTTTTGATTACAACAAATATTTTGAAGACAATACCATTTCAAAAGAAAAAATTGACCATGCTATTGCCAAAATTATTAATGAAAATGAGGCTATTGCAAACGATATTAAAGCTGGAAACCAAGGTAAAGCTGGTATTTTAGTCGGAAAAGTTATTGGCATAATTGGCAAAGGGGCTTCTGGAAAAGTGATTCGAAAAGGTATTTTAAATGCTTTATCTACCGAAAATGACAGTAAACCAGAGACCGAAGACCGCAATAAAAAGGGTGCCACTGCCGATATTGAACGACCAACAACGAAACAACAAGAAGAGGTATTGCCAGAAATACCCATAATTGTAAAAGATGAATACAGAACACATATTGCTACAGACCTATCGGAAGCCTCAATTACTAAAAAAGTGACCTTAGCAGGTTGGGTTTCTAGTGTTCGTGACCATGGTGAATTGATGTTCATTGACTTACGAGATTCCAGTAATGAGATTTTTCAAGTACGTTTAAGCAGAGAATCATTCCCTAACTTAGATGACTTGGTGAAATTAAAACCAGAATCTGTTATCATGGTAACAGGTAACATTGTGAGACGTCATGAAGATGATTTTAACCCAAGTTTAAGAACAGGAACCATTGAGATGAAAACTTCGGAATTAGAAATTCTGAACCTTTCTAGAACCTTACCTTTTGAAATTAAACGCGCCACCAAAACAAACGAAACTACGCGTTTTCAGTACAAGTTCTTAGACCACAGAAATGCCGACGTACATCGCGTGATTAGAAATAGACACAAGGTCATTAAACTCTTGCGAGATATTTTAGACCAACAGGACTTCCTTGAAATAGAAACACCAATTTTGAGTGCAGGAACCGATGAGGGTGCTCGAGAATTTATTGTTCCAACAAGAAAAGAAGCTGGTTCGTTTTATACCTTACCACAGGCACCACAGCAATTTAAGCAAATGTTAATGGTTAGTGGTTATGAAAAATATTTTCAGATTGCACGCTGTTTTAGAGACGAGGACTCTAGAGGTGACCGTCAACCAGAATTCACCCAGTTAGATATTGAAATGGCCTATGCTAGTATGCAACAAATTATGGATTTGAACACCTACATGTTCAATGAAATTGTTGAAAATGTTTATGGCAAAAAATGGATTTTAAAACCTTTTAAAGTTTTAACTTACAAAGAGGCTATGGACAAGTATGGGTGTGATAGACCTGACCTTCGTTTTGGTTTAGAAATGCAAGACATTACTGAGATTGTAAAAGACACAACTTTCCAAGTATTCAGCAAACCTATTGATGAGGGTGGTATTGTAAAATGCATTAAAGTTTCTGCAAAAGAACAGGGTAAGCAACGCATGTCTAAAGGGCAAATAGAAAAATTAACCGCTATTGCTCAAGAGCATGGTTTGGGTGGTTTAGCCTACATTATTGTTAACGAAAACGATTTACAATCGCCTATCATTAAATTTTTAGGAGAAGATATCGCTGCCAATATTATAAAAGCAACCCATGCTGAAGTTGGTGATATTGTATTCTTTTCTGCGGCCGATTATGCTACCGCAAATAAAGCCTTAGATGCTGTAAGGCAAGAAATGGGTAAAATGCTTAGGCTAATAAATCCAAAAGAACTAAGACCTGCCTGGGTTATTGATTTTCCTATGTTTGAAAAAACCGATGAAGGCAAATGGACTTTTACACATAACCCCTTCTCAATGCCAGCTACCTATGACATTGAAAAACACTTAAATGGTGATGAGAGCGAAATTGGCTCAATTATAGCCCAACAATATGATTTAATATTGAATGGTTATGAAATCGGAGGTGGTTCAGTACGTGCCCACAAACCTGAAATACTAGAGGCTACTTACAAAAATATGGGCTATAACAAAGAAGACATGATGAAGAGTGTAGGTACCATGTACAAGGCTTTTCATTATGGTGCACCACCTCATGGTGGTATTGCTTGGGGGGTAGACCGTTTGATGATGATTCTTGAAAAGAAAGCCTCTATTAGAGAAGTTATGGCATTCCCAAAAACAGGAACCAGTGAAGATTTATTATTTGGAGCACCATCACCACTATCAGATAAAAAAGTAGAGGAAATGAATGTGAAGGTGATAAAGAAATAACTTCATTTATATCGTTGAGTTAAAAAGCTTCGGTATTCCTGAAGTTTTTTTGTAAACTTTAACACTCTTTATGTTAAGTTTTGTATTAACTTGAAGACACAATACTAAATTCAAAATCAAAAACTATAATTATGAAAAAATCACTAATCATCTGCTTACTGGCTTTAACTTTTATTATGTTATGTTCAACTAACCTAAGTGCACAAAAATTCAGGGGTTTAGATAAAAGCCCAATGGATGCAGCTGCATTTCCCGCAAGTTATAAAGAAGCCAACAAAGCAATTAGAATTATTTATAGTAGACCTCAACTAAAAGATAGAGATTTAAGTTCACTTGCTCCTAATGGTAAAGTTTGGAGAACAGGTGCAAATGAAGCTCCAGAATTAACTCTTTACAAAGATATGCACCTAGGAAATACTCTAATTAAAGCTGGCACTTATACTTTTTATGTTATTCCTGGTGATAAAGAATGGACAGCTATTATTAGTAAAGATATTAATGTTTGGGGGGCCTATTCTTATAATGAGGCTAATGATGTTGCAAGACTTTCTGTTCCAGTTGTCTCAGATGAAGAGTCTCTTGAAGCTTTCTCAATAGTTTTTGACGAAAAAAACAATGTTATTAACATGCATTTAGGTTGGGGAACCACTAGAGTTACTGTACCCTTTACTAAATAACTTTTGATGGAAATCACAAAAAAATCTTGATTTGTCGAAGCTTTTTTTGTGACTAAGGTATGTTCAAATATTTATGTGTTTGAAGTGACACTTTCCATTTAGGGTTTTGCATAACATAATCCACAATTAATGGAATAACTTTATCACGCTTGCTCCACTCAGGCTGCAAGTACAAAATACAGTTTTTATTCACTTTAGATGCCTGCTCTTCAGCAAATCTTAGGTCATCTTTATTATAGACTATCACTTTTAGTTCATGAGCTTTTTCATAAACTTCATTAGTTGGTAATTTCATTTTTTTTGGTGATAAGCAAATCCAATCCCAATCGCCTGTAAGCTTATAAGCTCCAGAGGTTTCAATGTGGGTTTTCAACCCAAAAGCCTTTAGTTTGGTGGTCAACATAGTCATATCCCACATTAACGGTTCACCACCAGTTACCACAATAGTATCACTATATTTTTTGGCATTATCTACAATTTTTGAAGTAGCTGTTGGTGGGTGCAAATCAGCATTCCAACTTTCTTTTACGTCACACCAATGACACCCCACATCACAACCGCCAATTCTTATAAAATAAGCAGCAGTTCCTTTATGATACCCTTCTCCTTGAATGGTGTAAAATTCTTCCATTAAGGGTAACATATCTCCCTTATCTACCAATTTTTGTATTTCCGTATTCATAAGTCTGCAAAGATAATATATGACAATCAATTGTTAATTGTTTTGTAATAATGTTTACTCAATTTAATAAAGTAATGCTATTTTTATACAAAATAATAGTGTATGGATATAAAGGAAACTTTTTTTAATTATATAACCGAAGGGAATGAAACCAAAGGTGACTTTATACCCATTGGTGCCGCTATGTTAAATGGCGAAACAATAACTGGGGCTCATGTAAAAATACCTTTAAAGACCATGAATCGTCATGGCCTAATTGCTGGTGCAACGGGCACCGGAAAAACCAAATCACTGCAAGTTTTAGCCGAAAATTTAAGTGATAAAGGTATTCCGGTTTTGTTAATGGATATTAAGGGAGACTTGAGTGGATTAGCGCAACCTAGTTCAGGACATCCTAAAATTGACGAAAGGCACGAAAAAATAGGATTACCTTTTGAAGCCAAATCATTTCCTGTTGAAATACTAACCCTTTCAGAGCAAGACGGTGTGCGCTTAAGAGCCACAGTTAGCGAGTTTGGCCCCACTCTATTATCAAGAATTTTAGACCTTACTCAAGCTCAATCAGGTGTTATGGCAGTTCTGTTCCAATATTGTGACGACAACAAACTACCCTTATTAGACTTAAAAGATTTAAAAAAAATACTGCACTATGCTACTAATGAAGGCAAAGATGAATTTACTGAATCTTATGGTAGAATTTCTACGGCCTCAACAGGTGCTATACTCAGAAAGATTATTGAATTAGAACAACAAGGAGCCGATTTATTTTTTGGAGAAACCTCATTTGAAGTTGATGATCTATTGCGAATTGATGAAAATGGAAGAGGTTATATTAACATAATCAGGCTAACCGATATTCAGGATAGACCAAAACTTTTTTCAACATTCATGTTGAGTCTGCTAGCTGAAATATATGCTACGTTTCCTGAACAAGGAGATAGTGACCGTCCAGAATTAGTAATGTTTATAGATGAAGCGCATTTAATTTTTAACGAAGCTTCAAAACCTTTATTAAATCAAATAGAAAGTATTGTAAAACTCATAAGGAGTAAAGGGGTTGGCTTGTATTTTGTAACTCAAAATCCCACCGACGTTCCAGAGGAAGTATTAGGTCAATTAGGTTTAAAAATACAGCATGCCTTAAGAGCCTTTACTGCAAATGACAGAAAAGCTATTAAATTAACAGCGCAAAACTATCCAGACTCAGATTACTATGATACCACAGAAGTACTAACCTCTTTGGGCATTGGTGAAGCCTTAGTTTCTGCTCTAAACGAAAAAGGACGCCCAACGCCATTGGCAGCAACCATGATGCGAGCTCCTATGAGTAGAATGGATGTTTTAACAGACACTGAATTAAGCCACTTACTTTCGGAATCTAAACTTTCAAAAAAATACAACAAAGAAGTTGACCGTGAAAGTGCTTATGAATTATTAAATGAAAAGATAGAAAAAGCTGAAGCCGAAGAAGCTAAAGAAAAGGCAAAAAAAGAGCAAGAAGCTCTAAAACAAGAAGAAGCAAAACGAAAAAGTAGAAGTTCTTCAACAAGCCGTAGAAGCAAAAGAATGAACCCTGTTGTTAAAGTGTTAACAAGTGCTACATTTATTAGAAGTGTATTTGGCATTCTAAACAAGGTCATGAAAAAATAACACCTAAAATTTATATTAACCAATTTATAAAAAACTAATTTCAATAATGTATAAAACATTTTTAAGCCTCATTATACTTTGCCTAATTTTTACAAACTGTAAAACAGAACAAAACCCATTTGAAATTTCTAAACAGCATATTGGTTTGTTAACAGATTCTACTCAAGTCAAAGATTTAGAAGCTATTTTTATTAACGACTCTATTTCAAAATTTGATGGTAGTGAAGAATTCACAAGCAACATCAATAACATTGAAATATTTAGTAAAAATGGTGAAAAGCGCTTAATACTAACCCCAAAAACAATTTCAGATTCCACATCGGTTATTGAGAGTATCCAAATTTTAGACCCTCAATACAAAACTCCCAAAGGTATTTCTGTTTTAAGCACTTTTAAAGACATTAATAATGCCTACCAAATTTCTAAGATTGACAATGGTATAAATTCTATAGTGCTTTCGGTTAAAGAATTAAATGCTAGTTTTGTGATAGATAAAAAGGAATTACCTGCCAATTTAAGGTTTGATCTTAACCTAAAATTTGAAGAAACCCATATTCCTGACGCTGCTAAAATCAAATATTTTTTTCTAATTTGGAATAACTAACAATGAATAAATGAACCCCTTTTTAACTAAAATAATATTTGATTTAGCCAGAAAAAAGCTTGAAAAGACCAACCCTAAAAAAGCGGTTACCAAGAAAAAAATAGTACCACTTGTTAGACAACTTCAAGTAGAATTAACCCACACCATTGGGGAATATATTTGTATAGTGATTGGTATTTTTTCTGCAGGTTTTGGCTTGAAGGGTTTTTTACTACCTAATCAATTTATTGATGGTGGAGCAACAGGTATTTCATTATTACTAGAAAATATAACCTCTATTGAACTGGGTATCCTTTTAATTTTAGTGAATATCCCGTTTATCATATTAGCCTCTAAAACGGTTAGTCTAAAGTTTGCCATTCGCAGTATTGTAGCCATAGCACTTTTAGCGGTTGTTGTACATTTTGTTGATTACCCCAAAATAACAGAAGACAAACTCCTTATCGCCATTTTTGGTGGTTTTTTTCTAGGTTTGGGTATAGGTATGTCTATGCGCGGGCGCAGTGTGATTGATGGCACCGAGGTTCTCGCCATTTTTTTAAGTAGAAAGTTATCCTTAACCGTTGGCGATGTACTTTTAATCATAAACATTATTATATTTTCTTTTGGTGCCTACGTGCTTTCTGTAGAAACGGCGTTATATGCCATTTTAACCTACCTAGCGGCTGCTAGAACTGTTGATTTTGTAGTTGATGGTGTTGAAGAGTATGTAGGACTAACAATAATTTCAGAAAAACACGATGACATAAAATGGATGCTCACCAATAAATTGGGAAGAGCATGTACGGTTTATAGTGGTAAAGGTGGTTACGGAAAGCAAGGAGAAAGTGCAGAAAAAGAAATAATCTACAGTGTTGTTACCCGTTTAGAGCTACCCAGAATTAAAACTGAAATTGATAAAATAGACCGAAAAGCCTTTTTAATCATGGGTATTGTGAAAGACATTAAAGGTGGTATGATAAAACGAAAACCCTTTAAAGATTAAAATGAAGAACTACATTATTCAAAATAGTCCGTTTGTAGTACCAACCAATGACGGAAAATCTATAAAAGAACATTTTGGGTTAACCACCGATGGGAATTCTAATATAAGCATTGCCCATATGAAAGCGCCTGCTGGTTGGAAAGAACCTTTTCAAACCCCTGAATTTGATGAGTTCACTTTTATCATTAAAGGGAGAAAACAGTTTATAATTGAAGGTGAAACGATAGTTTTAGAAGCTGGTCAGTCTATAAAGATCAATAAAAATACCAGAGTTCAATACTCAAATCCGTTTACAGAACCCTGTGAATACATTGCTATTTGTACACCAGCATTTTCAATGGATTTAGTTAATAGAGAAGCTGAATAGTTGATGCAAAAATTCATTATTAAACTTGTTGGATCATACTTGAACGTACTAAGTTATGTCTCTGCTGATTATGCTGCAAACAAAGCCTTACATCTATTCTCCATTCCTAGAAAAGGAAAACTTAATGAATCTCAAAAACGATTTTTAAACTCAGCAAAAAAAGAACTATTGACCTTTGAAGATCTCGACATTGCCACATACCACTGGAAAGGGAATAAAGCAACCATACTTTTGGTGCATGGATGGGAAAGCAACTCCGCCCGTTGGAAAAACAAAATTAAACGTTTCACAAACCAAGGATTTAATGTTGTAGCTTTAGATGCTCCAGCTCATGGGGCTTCAGGAGGTAAATTATTCAATGCTCTTTTGTACTCTGAGTTTATTAACAAAGTTTCAAAAAAACATCAACCAGAAGTGATTATTGGGCACTCTGTTGGAGGTATGGCGTCTGTATTCTTTCAACAGAAATATCAGTTAGCATCAGTAAAAAAAATGATATTGCTTGGTACGCCCTCAGAGTTTGAAGGCCTCTTAAAAAGTTATATCAAGCTTTTGGGATACAACAAAAAAATTAAAAAAAGTCTCAATAAAATTATTTTTAAAAAGTTTGGAGCAACACCTAGTGATTTTTCAACCTCTAAATTTTCTAAAGACATTGAAACCGAAGGTCTTATAATTCATGATGTTAAAGACACCGTTATACCATATAGCGATGCTAAACTCATTAACAAAAGCTTACGAAATAGTAAACTCATTACTACTAAGGGCCTTGGTCACTCTTTGAACGACAACGCAGTAACTGAGAATATTTTAGAATTTTTAGAAAAATAAGATGCTTACTTTTGTAACATGAACGAACCCTTAAAAAGAATAAATAAATACTTAAGTGAAGTTGGTTATTGCTCTCGAAGAGAAGCAGATAAGTTAATTGAGGCAGGACGGGTAACCGTAAATGGGAATGTACCCGAAAAAGGTACAAAGCTATCTCCAGATGATAAAGTGTATGTTGATGGCGAATTAGTTGAAAACACTAAAAATAAGTTTACATACCTGGCTTTTAACAAGCCTATTGGCATTGTTTGTACAACCGATACTCGAGTTGAAAAGAATAATATTATCGATTATATTAATTACCATAAACGCATTTTCCCTATTGGAAGATTAGACAAACCTAGCGAAGGTCTCATTTTACTTACAGATGATGGTGATATTGTAAACAAAATTCTTAGAGCCAGCAACAATCATGAAAAAGAATATATAGTTACTGTTGATAAACCTATCTCACAAACTTTTGTGGAGCGTATGTCAAAAGGTATTTACTTAGAAGAATTAAAACAAACTACAAAACCTTGCATTGTAAAAAAACTAAGCTCAAATAAATTTAAAATCATACTTACCCAAGGTTTGAATAGGCAAATTAGAAGAATGTGTTCTCATTTAAACTATGAGGTGCAGACATTAAGACGCATTCGAATCATGAATATAAAACTGGATATACCTGTTGGGAAATTTCGGGAACTTTCAAAAGAAGAATATAGAGAGCTCAGTAAACTTATCAGTGATTCAACGAAAGAATTTAAACCTAAAACCGTTAAAAGAAAACGATAAATTAAGCCTTTCTTTCTCTTGCTAACAGTGTATTTTTAAGAAGCATAGCAATGGTCATAGGCCCTACTCCTCCAGGAACAGGTGTAATGTAACTAGCTTTCTTGCTCACACTTTCAAAATGCACATCACCAGCAAGCCTATATCCACTTTTTTTGGTTTGGTCTGGCACGCGAGTAATACCAACATCTATAACCACAACATCCTCTTTTACCATATCGCCGGTTAAAAACTCCGAGATACCTATGGCTGCCACAATGATATCGGCTCCTTTAGTTATTTCCTTTAAATTTTTAGATCGACTATGAACCACCGTAACTGTAGCATCACCAGCTGGACGCTTTTGACTCATTAGAATACTCATAGGGCGACCAACAATATGGCTTCTTCCCATAACTACAACATTTTTACCTGAAGTTTCAATCTGGTATCTTTCTAATAATTCCATAATACCAAAAGGTGTCGCTGGTAAAAAGGTTGGTAAATCTAAGGCCATTTTACCAACATTGGTAGGATGAAATCCGTCAACATCTTTATCCGGATCTACAGCCATTAATACCTTTTGCTCATCAATCTGATCTGGTAAGGGAAGCTGAACTATAAAACCATCGATAGTATCATTAGTATTCAATTCATGAATTTTATCTAATAATTCTTCTTCAGAAGTGTATTCGGGTAATTCAATTAAAGTAGATTCAAAACCTATTTTCTCACAAGCCTTAACTTTAGCATTAACATAGGTCATGCTTGCACCGTCACTCCCAACCAAAATAGCTGCCAAATGGGGAACTTTTTCACCTTTTGAAACCATTGAAGCCACGTGTTCTGCAATCTCTTCTTTAATATCATTACTAACTTTTTTACCGTCTAAAATTGTCATATTGTTTCTCGCAAAGGCGCTAAGACGCCAAGTTTTTATTTCATTTTTTAAGATGCTTCGACTACGCTCAGCATGACACTTCTAACTTCTAACTTCTAACTTCTAACAAGGTTAACGCATGTTCTGCATCATCTGCATCATCTTTCTACCGCCAGCTCCTTGCATCATCTTCATCATTTTACTCATTTGATTGAATTGCTTTAAAAGCTGATTTACTTCTTGAACTGAAGTTCCAGATCCTTTTCCTATACGCTTTTTTCTACTCGCATCTATAATGGATGGATTTGATCTTTCTTTGGGTGTCATAGAATGAATGATGGCTTCAATACTTTTAAAAGCGTCATCATCAATATCAACATCCTTCATCATTTTTCCAGCGCCAGGAATCATACCTACAAGGTCTTTCATATTTCCCATTTTCTTTATCTGCTGAATCTGTTTTAAGAAATCATCAAAACCAAACTTGTTCTTTGCAATTTTCTTTTGAAGTTTTCTAGCCTCCTCTTCATCAAATTGCTCCTGAGCTCTCTCAACAAGGGACACAACATCTCCCATACCAAGAATACGATCAGCCATACGAGACGGATGGAATACATCAATGGCTTCCATTTTCTCACCGGTACCAATAAATTTGATTGGCTTATTTACAACCGATTTGATAGATATAGCAGCTCCTCCACGGGTATCACCATCTAGTTTGGTAAGGATAACACCATCAAAATTTAAGACATCATTAAAAGCTTTAGCCGTATTTACGGCATCCTGACCCGTCATAGAATCTACTACAAACAATGTTTCTTGTGGCTCAACAGCTTTATGGATGTTAGATATTTCAGTCATCATCGCTTCATCAACAGCTAAACGACCTGCGGTATCTATAATCACTACATTAAAACCATTGGCTTTTGCATGAGAAATAGCAGCCTTAGAAATGGCAACCGGATCGTTATTGCCTCTATCACTAAAAACCTCAACACCTATTTGATCTCCGACCACATGTAATTGGTCTATTGCCGCAGGACGATATACATCACAAGCGACCAACAAAGGGTTTTTGGTTTTTTTATTTTTGAGATAATTTGCAAGCTTACCAGAAAACGTTGTCTTACCAGAACCTTGTAAACCAGACATTAAAATAACACTTGGCGAACCAGACAAATTAATCCCCTCAGCATCACCACCCATGAGTTGAGTTAATTCATCTTTAACAATTTTAACCATGAGTTGTCCAGGTTGCAACGTAGTCAATACGTTTTGTCCTAGTGCTTTTTCTTTAACTCTGTTGGTGAAATCTTTAGCTATTTTAAAGTTTACATCGGCATCTAGTAAAGCCCGTCTTACCTCTTTTAAAGTCTCAGCAACATTAACCTCAGTAATACTTCCATGACCCTTTAAAACGTGTAGGGCTTTATCTAACTTATCACTTAAATTATTAAACATAATTTTGACACGTATAAATTTTAATAATTAATATCTTTATTATAATTATAAAATTGAGAACGTGTGCAACCGCTACGCTCTCACATTAAAAATTTTGAACATTCTCTTTGAGAAAATCTGTTTAAAATTTATTAATGCTCGTTTCTTGAAATTTTAAGAATTGCAAATTTAAGGAATTGAAGCTATTAATGGGTAATATTGTTTAAAAAAGGATATAAAAAAAGAGCTATTAATATTGTAATTAATAGCTCTTGTAAAGGAAACTCAGCTAACTAACCTAACAAACCGAAAATCCAAGTTTCTCTTTTTTATAAACCAAAAGCAATTTATTATTGTATTCTTTCTAAAACCAAGATATCTATTAATCCATCCCCACCGCTTATGTCTTTAAGCTCAATACGGTTTTCATTAATTTCAACTATTTTCCATCTTTCATTGAATTCATCAAAAGGTTGATTATTACTGAAATTAAAAGCTAATTTTAATTGTCCATCATCTCTAAAGGACAACCAAGATCCTCCAAATATTCCATTGTTTGGATCTGTAACTCTAACTCTTCCTGTTTCAAAGAAACTTATTTTGTAACCAAAATAGTCAGCAGTTTCGTTGACCCCACTATCTTCATAAAGTGCCACTTCCCATTCACTACTTACAAGAATATCTAAAATATAGTTTAAATCTCCATCTGTATTTGGACAGTGTCTTCTTAAAACCATTTCATTATTTTCGTTAGACAATTTTATCTTGTCTTCACCTAAGAAGGTTATTAACCATTGTAATTTTAAGTCTGGTCTTCCTTCTAAATTTATTTCCAAACCAATTCCAGCTGGTCTAACCAATACTTGGTAAGATCCTTCTATTAATTCACCTTCAACTCTAATTTTTACTACATTGTTTTCAAAAAATTTAAGAGGTGTACCAATATAATCTTCTTCTTTGTCAGAATCATTTACATCTAATTCAGTAACTCTCCACAAACATTCTTGTAGGTAGTTCTCAACGCGTTCTTTAGTGTGGTCTATCAATACATCACAGTTGCGTTTCATGATAATTCTACCAGTGTCTTCTTGATAAATTTTAACTCTACCTTCTTCTATTTCGTAGATATACCACTCTAGCGTAAAGTCTGCTAAATTTTCAAACTCCATTTTTAATTTAGCTCCCCTTCCTTCTACAACTCTAGTTTGCCATGTACCAGTAAGTATATCACCATTTCTTTCTCTCATTACTACTACACCACCTTCTTTAAAGTTGATAGCATATTCAAAATATCTATCTGTTAAAGAAACAGCATCTCTTTTAAATTCGTGCACTAACCAAGGACATTTAATTAAGTAGTTATCTAAACGCTCTTTGGTAAAGTCATCATCATTGTAGTCATTATCATCATCCTCATCACAAGTGTTTTTGGCTTCTCTGATAGTATTATGTAATTGTTCATTACTATTTACTTGAATCTCGCTGCCATCTGCTAATACCATAGTAACCGGATAATTAATACTAGCAATAACTTCATATTCTTTTACTCTCCTTATAAAGCGGTGTAATTGTCTGTCATTTTCAATTTCAACAGTATCTATAATTAAGAAGTCTGCATTAAAAATTGAAAATGAAATAGGATACTTAAAATCAATACATTCTATATCATCGTCTTCTTCATTTTCTCCACCACACGCTTCGGCATAAGCTTCAAACTGATCGGCATTATTAATAACTATTTCATCATGGTCTGCATTAATAATGGTAACAGGAAAAATCATTTCAAGATTATCGTCATCATTATCAAATTCGTCAAAAATAGCCTCAATAACTTCGAAGTCTTCCTCCGAATCGATAATAATTTCAACACCGTTAACTATGACTGTAAGTGGTAACTTAACAGAAATACAACTGGCACGGTCTATAATATTGTCTTTAGAACCGTCCATTTTAGAAGCAGCACTAACAAAAGCTGTTAGCTCTGAATCTGCTACTAAAGCTTCAGCTTCTGTTGGCTGTGTAATGTCAACTACTTCTTCTTGACAAGAAGTAAACATTAAAAGGGCAAAAAAAGGTAATAGTAATAAAATTCTCCAATTAGTTTTCATGATATTTGATTTTGGGTTCAACATAGCTTTTTGGTGATAAAACAATTTAACTTTAAAAATTCCTACCCTCCTACTCAAAAAAAATTAATTTTTTATTAAAAAGCTTTATTTTAGTGGCTCCAACTACCAATGAAAATGAGCAAGCCACTACATGATAATATTTGCGCAGAGCATATTTTTTCATCAATATTTAATAAACACGCCAAAGACCTACACAATTTTTTATACTATAAGTTTGGCGAATTGCTAAACCCTAAAGACAAAGCTCAAGAAGCTTTTGTAAAACTTTGGGAGAACTGTGCTAAGGTTACCCCAGATAAAGCCAAAAGCTTTTTATTTACCACCGCTAATAATTTAATGCTGAATGAAGCGGCTCACCAAAAGGTTGTCTTGAAACATCAAAAAATTGCTAAGCCAAAATTGAGTACCAATGAAAGCCCAGAGTTTTTAATGCGTGAAAAAGAATATAATGACAAATTACAAAAAGCACTGGCAAATTTAACAGAACCACAACGCGTTGCTTTTATGATGAACCGTGTGGAAGGAAAACGTTTTAAGGAAATAGCTGAGATTTTAGATATCTCAACCAAAGCCGTTGAAAAACGAATTTATGGAGCATTGGAAAAGTTGAGGAAGGAAATAAAGGAGTTGTGACAGATGACTGAAGACTGAAGACTGAAGACTGAAATTTAAGCTTTTGAAAAAAAATTAAATCATAGGGTAGGAAAAAATAAAAGTTAATTGTTTTATAGTTGAATAAAGGAAAAATGGATAGAGAAACTTTAATATTAAAATGGTTAAATAACAATCTGAATGATCAGGAACTTAAAGCCTTTAAAAATCTTGAAGACCACGATGATTTAGTAAAGTTAAATAATACCCTACAAGCTTTTAAAGCTCCCGAATACGATGCTGGTAAAGAGCTTGACAGTGTATTACAAACCATTAGAAGTAAGAAACAACCTAAAACGCATTGGATAAAACCTTTTATGCGTGTGGCTGCTATTCTTGCTATTTGTTTTAGTCTTTATTATTATACAACAACTATTGATACGACCATTACCACAGCTATGGCTCAAAAAACCACAGTAGAGTTGCCTGATGCTTCTAGTGTGTCTTTAAACGCAAAATCGGTTTTGGCATTCAATAAAAATTCATGGAAAAAAAACAGAGAAGTTGAGCTACAAGGCGAAGCCTTTTTTAAAGTAGCCAAAGGTTCTTCTTTCAACGTTATAACACAAACAGGAACCGTTACGGTTTATGGAACTCAATTTAATGTAAAACAACGGGACAATTATTTTGAGGTTATTTGCTACGAAGGTTTAGTAGGCGTTACTTTTAATTCTCAAGAAACAAAATTAAAACCTGGCGACAGTTTTTTAATTATTGATGGGAAAATAATTGCTAAAGAAAAAGAAAACAGCTTAACACCTTCGTGGTTAAATAACGAAAGTCAGTTCAAAAGTCTACCTTACAAACAAGTTATTGCAGAATTTGAAAGACAATACAATGTAGATATTATATTAATAGGTATTGACTCCGAAGAACTATTCACTGGTAATTTCACTCATGACAGCATTGAAGTTGCGTTAAAATCTATTACCTTACCTTTACATTTAACTTATAGTCAATCAAACGATTCTATAATTTTAAAGCGTGAATAGAAAAGGTTTTCATTCTTTTTTTGTCTTCTTGTTTTTTTTGAATATTACGCTGCTAAGCTCTCAAAACGTTCAAAAAGAAAAGCAACTACTTTCTAGTGTTATTAGTACTTTAGAAACGCGTTATAATGTTAGTTTTTCTTATGCCGATAAAACTATAAAAGACAAAAAAGCCATGCTACCCAACAAAAGTTTGTCGTTAGAGGAAGCCTTGGAACTTCTTAAAGAAGAAACAAAGCTTGATTTTGAGTTGTTGGATGACAGATTTATTGCTATAAAATTTGCTAAAAAAAAGAAGGCTAATAGCTTTAGAATACAAAATCTTGAAGAAGTATACATAACCAACTTCCTTACAACGGGTTTAACCAAACTAAATGATGGCTCTATAACTATAAAACCTGAAAGTTTTGGTATTCTACCCGGGCTTATAGAACCAGATGTTTTACAAACCATTCAAGCTTTACCAGGGGTTCTGAGTACAGACGAAACCGTTTCAAATATCAATGTAAGAGGTGGAACTCATGACCAAAACCTTCTACTTTGGGATGGTATTAAAATGTATCAATCTGGACATTTTTTTGGTCTTATTTCTGCTTTCAACCCATATATTACAAAAACCATCAACGTTTATAAAAATGGGAGTAGCGCTAAATATGGCGATGGTATTTCAAGCATTATAGACATGCAATTGCCCGATGACATTGATAATGAATTTAAAGCTGGTGTTGGACTAAACTTTATTAATGCCGATGGTTTTGCTAAAATTCCGCTTTCAAACAAAACCGAATTGCAAATTTCATCACGTCGTTCAGTCACCGATTTAATTGAAACAGCGACTTACGATCAATATTTCAAACGTATTTTCGAAGATTCTGACTTTAACAATAATAGAAATTCCATTTCTCAAAATGAGTCGTTTTATTTTTACGACATCACTGCAAAACTGCTATTTGACATTACAGAAAAAGATAAGCTCAGGTTTAACTTTTTAAACATTAACAATATGTTTGATTATGATGAGCAATCCACAATCAATGATAGAACCGAGGCATTGAACAGTAACCTATCACAACAAAACTTATCGGTTGGTCTTTCTTATACTCGAGATTGGACCAATCAATTATCAACCACATTACAGGCTTATGCTTCAAATTATAATTTAGATGCCACCAATAATGATGTTATTAATAACCAAAGATTAATTCAAGAAAACAGAGTAAATGACCGTGCCTTTAAACTAGATATTAACTATGAGCATAACTATCAACTAAAGTTTAATAGTGGCTATCAGTTAAACGAGGTAGGTATTAGCAATTTAGAAGATGTAAACAATCCTAACTTTAAAAGTTTTGTAAAGAATGTTGTAAAAAGTCATTCAATTTATGCGGAAACATCTCTTTTATCTTATGGTGCTCAAACCAAACTAAATTTAGGAGCGCGTTTAAACTATTTAGACAAGTTTAACATGGTTTTTGTAGAGCCCAGATTAAGTTTTAGCCAACGCTTTTTAAATGATTTTAGATTTGAGATTCTAGGTGAATACAAAAGCCAATTTACATCGCAAGTTATAGATCTACAAAACGATTTTTTGGGTATTGAAAAACGCCGCTGGATCCTTTCAAACAATAATACTGAAGTTATTATAGAAGGAAATCAAACTATATACCCAGTGCCTGTTTTAAAAAGCAAGCAAATTTCAGCAGGTATTCATTTCAATAAAAACAAGTTTTTAATTAGTGCCGAAACCTACATTAAAAAAGTAGATGGTATTACCACCAGAAGTCAGGGGTTTCAGAACCAATATCAATTTGTTCACAGCATTGGTAGCTACAAAATTACAGGTATAGATGTATTGCTAAATAAACAATTTGATAATGTAGCAAGTACTTGGATTTCATACTCCTTTAGCAGAAACAATTATCTATTCCCAGATTTAAACAACGGCAATGAATTCCCTAATAACAATGATATTAGACACGCAATTACTTTTGCTGGCACATACACTCAAAACAATTTCAAACTAGCCTTAGGTATAAACTGGAATTCTGGTATACCCACAACCTATCCTGCAGATCAAAATAACCAAAGTAATATTATTATTAATTATCAAAGCCCCAATGCAGAAAACTTAGATGATTACTTAAGGACAGATTTTTCGGCAACGTATTCATTTGATATTTCGAGGACATCAAAAGCTACAATTGGAGCTTCGGTTTGGAACGTACTAAACAGAAAAAACATCATAAATGAGTACTATACTCTGATTGAAGATAATATTGAACCTGTAAGAAATGAGTCTTTAGGCATCACTCCAAATGTAAGTTTTAGAGTTCATTTTTAGATAACAACTAACTAATACAGTGTATTTTATCGAATTCTCGTCTTGTTTTGTATTGGCAATTAAAATATTAATTACATTGAAAAAAATATAGTATGGCCTCATTAAATCCTCTAAGTTCCAACTTAGACCTAAGGAAAGCTAAGCACTTACTTAGAAGAGCTACTTTTAATTACACCAAAGAGCAGTTAGATACTTTTGTTGGCATGTCTGCTGCAGATGCTGTTAGTAATTTAACAACAAATATTCCATATATCTTAAATGAACCTTACGACCCTCTTCCAACAAGTAATCCAGATGGTTATTGGACGTCTTCAAGTGAACATCCCAATTCCTTTGATGGCCAAGGTAGAAAACGAGCACACGTAACAGCTTGGTGGTGGCACAATGCCATAAATCAAGTTAGCTTAAAATATAAATTATCTTTCTTTCTTCACACCTGTTTTACCGTTGGTAAAGACTCTGGAGTTGGAGCCGCATCTTTTTTCTTTGATCATCTTCGTCTTCTTGATTTTTATGCCTTAGGAAACATTAAAACCTTGGCTAAAAAAATTACATTAGACAATGCCATGCTAGATTATTTGGATAACACCCAAAATAACAAAAATAACCCCAACGAAAATTATGCTAGGGAGTATTTAGAACTCTTTACTATTTTAAAAGGAGAACAAATTGGAGAAGGCAACTACACTAACTACACAGAATTAGATATTCAACAGGCTGCAAAAGTATTTTCTGGTTTTAAAAAGAAAGGGGATAGAAACGGTGACATTGATACAGACACGAACTTGCCTATTGGTTATGTTAATGCAAATAGACATGATTCTACTGACAAAACCTTTTCTAGTGCATTCAACGACCATATAATTGTAGGTAGAAATACTAAAGAAACCATTTTGGAAGAGTTAGATGATTTTGTTGAAATGGTATTTTCTCAAGAAGAAACATCAAAGGCCTACTGTAGAAAACTTTACAGATATTTTGTAAAAAGTAATATTTCTGCCACCGCAGAAACCGATATCATAACTCCACTTGCTCAAATTCTGCTTAATAATAACTACGAAATTTTACCTGTTATAACTACTCTCTTAGCAAGCGAACATTTTTATGATGCTGATGACGATGATGATACCGATAATACAATAGGGGCCATAATTAAAAGCCCCCTACAATTACTTTCTGAAGTAATTTCCTTGTTTGACGTAAAATACCCAAATCCAGAAACAGAACAATTATGGTTCTACCGAAACTTTTTTCTTAGGTATATACATAATATATATTTCAAAGGTTCTGGTATGGAATTTTTCAACCCAGACTCTGTAGCAGGATATCCAGCATACTATCAGGAACCAGGCTTTGATAGAAATTGGTTTTCCTCAAACACGCTCATTGCAAGATATGAGCTCATGAGAGATTTGCTTACGAGAAATGATATATACACCCATTTAGATACCGTTTCGTTTGTTGAAAACAAAATAAACCCCGAAGAAGCTAAAGACCCTAATACTTTAGTTTTTGCATTGGCGGATTTAATGTATCCTGAAAATATTGACACAGATAGAATTAACTATTTTAAAACATTTTTAATTGGTGATTCAGATAATTATTACTGGACTGGAGCCTGGTTACAATATCTTAACACTCGTAATGAAAGTGATATGAACGTTGTAAAAACTAGGTTAGATTCGCTTATAATAACTATGGTCAATGCAGCAGAATTTCAATTAATGTAAAAGTCTACCAGTTATGAAAAGAAGAAACTTTATAAAACTTTCAGCAACTGCTTCTGTTATTGGACTTACACCATTTCAAATTCAAGCTGCTTTAAAAACGTTTATTCCGTTTGATTGTCCAGATATTTCTGGAAGAAAACTTGTTTTGGTGAACTTAGCTGGAGCCAATGATGGGCTTAACAGTATTGTGCCTCTTAATCAATATGATGTTTACAGTAACTTAAGACCCACTATAAAAGTTCCAGAAAGTGGCTCTAATAAATACATTACATTAGACAGTACTCTACCAGAAAACCAACAAATTGGTTTAAACCCGGCATTAACTAAATTTAAACCGCTTTATGATAAGGGTGTTTTGAGAATTGTTCAAGGTGTGGGATACCCTTCACAGAATAAAAGTCATTTTAAATCAACCGATTTATATTTCACTGGAAATGATGGAAACAGTATGTTAAATGGAGTAGACACTGGTTGGATGGGGCGCTTTATGGAACAATATTACGCTGATTTAATTGTGGAAAACTTTCCTTTGGCAATTGAAATTGGCTCCAATCAAACCTCACTAGGTTTTCATGCTGAAGAAGCTCATGGGCTATCACTTAACATTACGGGTCAAGACCCAGCTGGTTTTTATAATGTTATAAGCGGTTTAGGTGGTGAGGCTCCTTTAAATATTCCAGATTCTGATTATGGTAAACAATTAGAATTCATAAATAATACTGACGGCCTAACAAATACATATGCAGCATCAATATCTAACGCCTTCAACAAAGGTAAAAATGATGTGACTTATCCCGATACGGATTTAGCAGATCAATTAAAAACTGTTGCTCGCCTAATTAGTGGTGATTTAGGATCGAAAATCTATATGGTTAGAATAAGTGGCTTCGATACGCACAATGCTCAAGTTCAGGCCGCAGGTGATATACTAGGAAGGCACCATGCTTTATTAACTGAACTTTCTGAGAGCATTGAAGCTTTCACTGCAGATTTGGAAAGTCAGAATTTATCTGAAGATGTTGTTGGTGTTACATTCTCTGAATTTGGTAGAAAAGCCGCAGAAAACGGAAACCTTGGAACTGATCATGGTGAAATTGCCCCGATGTTTATATTTGGAAAACCTGTTTCTGGAGGTATGACAGGAATCAACCCTGATTTATTGGAAGCTGGTGAAGGTAATAACTGGCAAATTAAAACGGTTCAATACGATTACAGACAAACTTTTACTACGTTACTTCAAGATTTCCTTGGTGCAGATAATGCTATTATTGATAACACCTTTTTTAATCATTCTCTAAATGACAGCTTCACTAATTTAAAAATTGAAGATATCTTAAGAGCTGAGTATGACATTTCTAAAAACTGTCAATCTAATACTGCTGAGCCTCATTCTAGTAGTAAAAATTGGTTGTTATACCCCAATCCTACAAAAGACATCATAAACATGTCTAGCATCGATCCTGTTGAATCTGTTAGTTTTAGAATTTATAACGCTGCGGGATTACCGTTGGCAGATTATACCCTTAAGGTTGTTGATGGAAAAGCATCTATTAATTTATCTCAATTTAGTAGTGGCGTGTACTTTTTTGAAGTTCTTACGGTTAGCAAAAAAGAAATTCATAAGATTATTAAAATATAGATTTGAGAATGTAAATTTATTCCATATTAACATTGCTATATTTCGCATTAACCACAATACTTTTTCCGCTACTTAAATTTCCCGTTGAAAACGTAGTTACATTACCAGGTTCTTTATTTGGGTAATTAAATCTAGAGCGATTGCCCTTGTATTGCAAATTATAATTTACATCAGGAAGCGCAATTAAAGCGTCACAGTTTTGAAGGATAACATTAAGGTTAGTAAAGCCATCATCTATTTTTAAAATTTTAATATCGCCTATATTACTATCAATAACAGCATTCCCTAATAAATTATCAATAGTTACGTTTGAGGAATTAGAATTTAGAACTACATGTTTAACATTATTAAGTTCAACCTGTTTCGCATATTTTAGATTTAGCTCTCCTAAGTTCCAATGACTTATATAAACTGGAGAATAAGAAGCATTAATGGAGGTTCTGCCTCCATTAATGCTATTAGCAGTTAGTTTTGCATAGGCCAAGTCCGCTTGTAAGTTATCAACATTTGATACAAATTCAATCTCACCATGTTTTACATTAACTTTCAACTTGGCTTTTTTAGGCATTTTAATTTTAATGGTCTTTTTTACTTTAGAATTAGATTCTTTATGAACCAATCTTTCAATTAAAACCTTTCTTTTTTTGGTAAGTTTTTCACGAGCAGCTTCATGCTTTTCTATGGCTTTTTCTCTCTCTTTTTGGGCTTTCTCTAAACTTTCTTGTCGTGCTTCCATACGCTCAGCGTGTTGCTCCATTTTTGCCCCAAACCGTTCTCCCCAAGCTTCCATCTTCTTTTCAAATTCCTCAGCATCAAAATTATTCTCAAATTTTTCTGCCCACGCTTCCATTTGCTTACCAAAATTCTCTCCCCATTCTTTTCCAAATTTTTCGCCCCATGCTTCCATTTTTTTCGCATAGTCTTCACCATAAGCAGATTCAAATTGTTGGGTATACTCTTTTAAATACTGCTCACCATCTTTTTTATAGGCTTCGTAATCAAAATGAAAACGCTTAACATTTTCTGGTAATGGTGGCAACTCAGGAAGTTCTGGAAGCTCTGGTAGTTCTGACATTTCAAAATGAAAATCTATTTCCGGTATTTCGGGTAAATCGGCTATTTCAAATTTTAATTCTTTTAGAACCGCTTTAACAGCGTCTTCATCATAAGGCGACGTTCTGTATGCCCAAACTTTTGGTGTATGAGCAAAACTATTGGTACTAATAGTAACCTCATTACTTGAGGCATCTACATCTATATTCCAGTTCTTTAAAGATTCCTTTAATTCTTCATTGCTTAAAGCTTCACCTTCAACATAAGCTTCAATTTCAACGACATCTTTATTCCAAGTATCAAATACAATATTGCAATAACTTGTGTTTAAGTTTACGGTTACATCTTTGTCAACCTTTATGGATTGCGATACTTTTGTTTGTTTCTGTGCTATTACACTACCGACCGTAAAAAAGGCTACGGTCAGTAATTTTAGCTTTATCAATGATCTGTTCATTTTTTGATTTTTTTTAGATTGATTGTTCCACGGCTTCAGTACCAGCCTCGGAAAGTGTTAATTCTTTTAATTGTGATTTTAACCTGTATAACAAGTTTAAACGCAACTTTAAGTTATCAATTAAGGCATTAACAGTCAATTCACTTGGCCCAGATTCTGTTAGTTCTAAAGACAATCTTTTATATTCTTCATCTAGTTCTCCTAATTGCTCTATATAACCATCAAAAAGGTCTTTGGTCTCTGGCGTGTACTTTATTTTAGATAGTTCTAAATTAATACTTGCCAAATAATAATCTTCAACCTTTTTTAAACCGGGAGAAATATCGCCTAAAGTCTTTGTTTCAATTGGCTTGTTTACAACAACATCTGTTGGCTTGTCTGAATCGACATCAGGTGAAAACACTTTATAGCCACCAAAACTTAAACCAATAAGTAATACAATACTGGCGGCTATTTGTATCCAACTAAATTTAGATTTAGATGATGAATCTGGGAACGCTTCATCTAATTTTTTTATGAAGCGCTGCTGGTGATTCTCAGGCATCTTTTCATGTGATATTTTATCATCTTTAAATAAGTCTCTAATATCTTGTGCCATGACTTTTAATTGTTAACAATTCTTGTAATTTAACTTTACCTCTTGATAATTGCGTTCTTGATGCTACTTCAGAAATGTTTAAAATTTCGGCTATTTCTTGATGATCATACCCTTCAATTAAATACAACATAACTACATACTGATATTTATCTGGTAACTTCTTAATAGCAAGTTTTACATCATCCAATGTTATAGCATCATCTACTAACCATTTGTCATCTTTTGGAGCATCAACAACTTTCATGTGCACTTCATTTAACTCTACAAGTTGTTGTTTTTTAGATTTTAAAAAATCAATACTCTTATTTACTACAATACGTTTTAACCAAGCTCCAAAAGTAACTTCAGCCTTGTATTGATGTAGTTTTGAAAAGGCCTTAATAAAAGCCTCTTGTACCACATCCTCGGCATCATTAGCATCTTTCAAAAAACGTTTGGCAACAATATACATACCATCGCAGTACTGGTTGTATAACTGCAGTTGTGCCTTTCTGTTGTTCTGTTTACATTGTTCAATAATGTCAACTTGAAACATACTAAATCTCCTTTTGGTCTAAGTTAGTTCGTTTAAAAGACGATTAAAAAATTGAAGTGTTGCAAAAAAAATAATTTTCTTAAAGAAATAACAAAATCAAGCAATTATACGTTTGCAAATTAGAAAATGTTAGTTTTTCAAGTATCTTTATATCGAAAAAATCGCTCAACATGAACACCTTCTTAAAACGTGTATTAATTATACTTTCAATTGTTGCTCTAGGACTACTTTTATATTCTGTTTTTGTTGAAAATATCTTTGAAAATCGCTTGAGTCCTAAAGATACAGTAAAATTTGAATTGAATGATTTAAGGCTCAAAGTATTCTATAACCGCCCCTATAAAAAAGAACGAGAAATCTTTGGCGCTTTAGTACCTTTTAATAAAGTTTGGCGTACTGGTGCGAACGAAGCTACTACATTTCAAACCAATCAAACCTTAGATATTGATGGTATGATTCTACCTGTTGGGAAATATACCTTATGGACTGTTCCTAAAGATTCTACTTGGACAGTAATGTTCAATTCTAAACAATATGAATGGGGTGTTGATTCTGAAATGAATCCATTATGGGATCCTAATTATGACGTTATAAATGTTGAAGTTCCTGTTGAAAAATTAAAAACAACGGTTGAGCAATTCACCATTGCTTTTGACAACTCTACAGACAAGTTGTTTTTAACTATGGCTTGGGATGATACTAAAATTGCTGTTCCTCTTAAAAATTAGGTTTTTTTATTGCGTATCTTAGTGCAAACCTTTTAGTGTTGGAAGAACCAAAAAAAACGGCTTTAGTTCAAAAAGATGGGGTTTCTATTTCTGAAATCACCAATAAAAAATCTATTGAAAGCTTAAAGAAAAAAAGAAAAAGTGAGATTAACCCTAATGTTCTTATTACTTCTATATTAAATAAAGATATCACTGCTTTAAGTAGAGCCATAACTTTAATTGAAAGCAAAAATTCTAAACATTTAAAAACGGCTAATACCATTCTAAAAAGCTGTTTACCTCATGCTAATAAATCTATTAGAATTGGAATAACAGGAGTTCCCGGAGTGGGTAAAAGCACATTTATTGAAGCTTTTGGAAAGTATTTAACCCAATTAGGGAAACGTGTAGCGGTTCTAGCAATAGACCCCAGTAGTTCTCTTACTAAGGGTAGTATTTTAGGTGATAAAACAAGAATGGAGTCATTGGTAAGAGATGAAAATGCCTATATCCGTCCCTCGGCTTCTGGTAATTCTTTAGGTGGTGTAGCTAGAAAAACCAGAGAGACCATCACCCTTTGTGAAGCTGCCGGGTTTGATGTTATTATTGTGGAAACGGTTGGCGTTGGACAAAGTGAAACCACCGTGCACAGTATGGTAGATTTCTTTCTGTTATTAAAACTTGCTGGTGCTGGTGATGAACTTCAAGGTATTAAACGCGGTATTATTGAAATGGCTGACACTATTGCCATTAATAAAGCGGATGGAGACAACTTGAAGTCTGCCAAACTTGCTAAAACTGAATTTGCTAGAGCGCTGAATCTCTACCCTAAAAAATCATCAAATTGGCAACCAAAAGTAACCATTTGTAGTGCTACAGAAAATACAGGTATAGACAAAATATGGAATTTTATTTCAGATTATGTTAAGACTACTACTAAAAACGATTATTTCAATTTGAAGCGAAAGGAACAAAACAAATATTGGCTTCTACAAACCATTGAATCGCAATTAAAATTTGATTTTTTTAATCAACCCAAAATAAAAAAGGAATTAAAAAATCAGTTGAAACTTATTGAGAATAATGAAACCACGCCCTTTGCTGCCGCTGATTATTTATTGAAACTCAAAAGTTAGCTTTATACCACTCAACTTGCTTTTGAACAGCTTCAAGAAGTGTAGTTTTTGGATTATAATTAAGTAGTTTTTTGGCCTTATCAATATTAGCTTTTGTTCTTAACTGATCCCCTGGTCTTTTAGGGATAATATCTAATTGTATAGTTTTTCCTAAGACAGATTCAACAGCTTCAATCCCCTGCTGAGTAGTATACTCTTTATCTGTTCCTATATTTATAATTTCACCATCTAGAACAGGTTCTTTACCTACTACACTCACAATACCATCTACAATATCATCTATATAAGTAAAACTTCTTAAGTGCTTATCACTTCCTTCAAATAATGGAAAAGGTTTATTTTGTAACCCCAAGTCAATAAGTTTTGTAAACATTTTTTCTGGTCGTTCTCTGGGGCCTATAACAGAATATAACCTTAAAGAACAAGATTTAAAAATTTGCTCTCTACTTTTCTGAAGCACCAATTGTTCAGCTGCTAATTTAGTAACCCCATAATATGAAGCCGGCTTTGGTTCTCTATCTTCCTTAAAAGTTGCCTCTAATCCATATATGGATGATGTCCCAATATTGATAAATAATTTGAGATTACTCAATTTTTCTGCATAATCTAACAAGTGTTTAGTGGCAAGAATGTTATTCTTAAAGTAATCATTAAATGTAGAATTAGAAGATATCCCTGGTTGTGCAGCAAAATGAAAAATGTATTCAATATCATCTGGAAACTCATTTTCCAGATTAATGTCATTTAAGTCTATATTGAAAATTGAAATTCCCTTTTCTAGAAGAGTCTTTTCATTTAGTCGTTTAAGTTTAACATCATAATGTGTTGAGAAATTATCAACTCCTAAAACATCATACCCTAGGGACTTTAACCTTTCAGCAGTGTGCGAACCTATAAAACCAGCTGCTCCAGTAACTAATATCTTCATTTAAAATGATTAACTATAATACTCAATTAGAGGAATTAATATATCTATTCAGGATGTAAGTTGCAAGTTTATAAAACATAAATCCAGAAATAGCTCCAAACGTTAATCCGCAAATAATATCGATGGGGTAATGAACACCAACATAAATCCTGCTGTAAGCTACAATAGCACTCCAGAGTAACAGAATTAAAATGGCATTTTTATAGAATGGTTTGAGCAATAAACCAGCAAAAATAGCAGCTGCCATAGAGTTTGATGAATGCCCTGAAAAGAAACCATATTTACCACAACGTACTGCAATAAAACGCATTTGATCAATTAAACTAGCTTCCCTACAAGGTCTTGGTCTTTCAAACCCTCGTTTAAAAACGTTCGTTATTTGGTCTGTAAACGTAATCATTAAAGCCACTACAACTACAAAAACTATCAGAGCTTTCCATCCGTACTTTTTGTATAGTAAAAACAATAATAAGGCGTACAAAGGTATAAATGTTAGCTTATCTGTTATTAGCAACCATAACCAATCCCAAGTATTACTTCCTAGATTATTTAAGTATAAAAATAGTTCTGTATCGTATTTTAGAATCTTTTCTATCATATGCAAAAACTTAAAATACTATTCGTCATACTTCTCAATTTCGGCATCATAAAACTCCGTTGCCAGTTTTATAGCATTTTCAGTTTCGGTTTCAAGTTCTTTTTGATCTTCTGCATCAAAATCTTCAAACCATTCTACCTCATCATTTTCAAGATTAATAATAAATCTAGGAAACTCTGTATGAATTACATAAATAGCATTAGGATAAGCCGTGTTATCGCCTAATATAAATTTTGGTAAGGACATATTTCTATTCTTTGGTCAAAATTAACTTTTTAGTTAAATAGTTAAATCGAATATACAATAAAATTGCTGCTGTAGATAAACCCGCTAACAAACCTAGCCATATACCAAAACTACCATAAACATGAGCTTTTCCTAAAAACCAACTGATGGGAAACCCCACTAACCAATAGGACACAAACGTTATTAGTGTTGGAATTTTAACATCCTGTAAACCTCTTAGAGCCCCTAAAACCATAACCTGAATACTATCACTTATTTGAAAAACAGCAGCTACTATTAATAATTTTGAGGCAATGGCCAATACTTCGGTATTGTCTGCTAAATTTTTAACATCATCAAAATCAACGTAGAGTTTAGGTAAATAATTATGAAATGTGTAAAATATTAATGCAAACCCGATAGCAAATAATATTCCCATTAAAAATAATGAGAAAGCTATTCTACGTAACTCAAAATATTTTTGCAATCCTTTTTGATTTCCTACTCGTATCATAGAGGCTACACTTAATCCCATAGCCACCATAAAGGTCATTGACGATAAGTTTAGAGCAATTTGGTTTGCTGCTTGAGGGTTTTTACCAAGCAAACCACTCAACCATATAGCAGCCGTAAAAATAGCCACTTCAAAAAGCATTTGCATCGCACTAGGAGTTCCTAAATTCAGGATTTTCTTTATCATTAATTTATCTAACACAAAAAACTTGATGTCGGTCACGTAATCTTTAGATTTTTCCTTTCCTTTTAATAAATACCATAGGTATCCAACCATGATAAATCTGGAAATAAGTGTGCCATAAGCCGCTCCTACTATTCCTAATTGAGGAAAACCAAGTTTTCCAAAAATTAAAATATAGTTTAAAATAATATTGATAATGTTTGCCAATAATGTAGCATACATGGGGTATTTGGTCATAGACAAACCATCACTAAACTGTTTAAACCCCTGAAAAACAATCAATGGTATTAATGAGAATGCCACCAAATCTAAGTACGGAATAGCTAGTTCAACCACTTCCGGAGGTTGCTTCATGAAATACATTAAAGGTTTAGCAAAAAACACCAATAAAAAAAGTAGTACCCCTAAAACTGTACACAGAAATAATCCATTTTTAAAAGAAGATTTTCCCTTAACAAAATCACCCCCAGAATCGGCCTCTGCAATTAAAGGAGTTATGGCCGTTGAAAAACCAATACCAATAGACATGGCAATAAACATGAAACTATTACCTAGGGAAACGGCTGCTAATTCTGCTGTTCCCAACTGGCCTACCATAATATTATCAACAAAACTCACAAAGGTATGCCCCAGCATTCCTAACATTACTGGAGCCGCTAATTGCCAGTTATATTTAAACTCTTTAGTATAGTGTTGTAAAGGCATGTTTCAAAAGTAAACTTTCGCTTTTGCTTTAACAATTTTAGAAAAAATTGTTTGATAAGATCTTATGAACCAATGTTAATAACTTAATGAAATATCCAGGCTCCTAAGTAGTTATTTTTCATACATTTATGAACTGTTTAAATTGAAAAAAATCGTATGCATTACGATCTATAGAAACATTAGGCTTTTATTTTATTAGGGATTAAAAATTACGGCTAAACGTTTCGATATCGAAAAGAAGAACTTAAAAGTTCTTCTTTTTTTTGGTTGGAGCTATTTCATTTAAAAATTTGAAACTTCTTTTTTCGCAATTTCAAATTCATGTATGATATTTTTCACTATTTGATGCACTGGCTGGATATCATGTATGAGTCCCGAAATTTGACCTATTTCTAGTTCTCCATTTTCCAAATCCCCCTCAAACATTCCTTTTTTAGCTCTTGCTCTTCCTAACAAGTTTTTTAATTCCGCAACCGTTGGTCCATTTTTATATAGTTCTTGAACTTGCTGATAAAATTTATTTTTAATCAAACGAACGGGAGCTAACTCTTTTAAGGTTAATTGAGTATCTCCCTCTTTAGCATCAATAACGGCTTGTTTAAATGCTTTGTGTGCCGAACTTTCTTCACTGGCTACAAATCTACTTCCTATTTGAACTCCATCTGCGCCTAAAACCATGGCCGCTAACATGCCTCTACCCGTTGCTATGCCTCCTGCAGCAATCAATGGAACTTTAATTTGTTCCTTTACCATCGGAATTAAACTCAAGGTTGTAGTTTCATCGCGCCCATTATGACCACCAGCTTCAAAACCTTCGGCTACAATAGCATCTACTCCGGCTTCTTGGGCTTTTAAAGCAAACTTAACACTACTTACTACATGAACCACAGTGATATCTCTTTCCTGCAACCAAGTGGTCCAAGTTTTTGGGTTTCCAGCAGATGTAAATACAATTTTCACATCTTCTTCTACTATAATATCCATGACTTCTTGAATATTAGGATATAGCATAGGAACATTGACCCCAAAAGGATTAATAGTAGCTTGTTTACATTTTTGAATGTGTTCTCGAAGTACTTCTGGGTACATGGATCCTGCCCCTATAAGTCCTAAAATTTTTGAATTACTAGCAGCAGACGCCAAGCGCCAACCGCTATTCCAAACCATTCCTGCTTGAATGATGGGGTACTGAATATTAAAAAGATTTGTGATTTTGTTTGCCATATTTAAAAATAGATATTTTTTTGAAATGGTTACATCTATTTTCAGTATGGGTAGTACTAAAAGGTCTACGGAATATTTAAAGCGATATATGAAACCCCGATATTTATCGGGGTTAGTTCAACTTACAATTTTGTGTAAACCTTTAGGTTTCCTAAAATTGAGTTTCACTAAGAAATAACTCCCGAACCTAAAAGCTCATCATTACTATACCAAGCTACAAATTGACCTTCGGTAATAGCAGATTGGTAGTCTTCAAATTCTACATATAAACCAGAATCTACCTTGTACAAGATCGCTTTTTGTAGTGGTTGCCTATATCTAATTCTAGCTTTTACGTCTAACTTTTCATTTACTTTCAAGGCTAAATCTTCACGAATCCAATGTAATTCATCATTATTAACAAACAAAGCCTTTTTTAGTAACCCAGGATGTTCTTTACCTTGCCCTGTGTAAATTATATTCTGTTCAACATCGGTATCAATTACAAATAATGGGTCAACAGTTCCTCCTACAGCAAGCCCCTTACGTTGCCCTTTTGTAAAATAATGCGCTCCTTGATGTTTACCAACCACTTTACCATCATTAGCTTTATAATCTATCTTTCTTGATAAATAGGCTAATTTCTCTATTTCTGAAGTAAATGCAGGCACTATCTGATTGTATATTTCTTGTTCTTTTGAAATCTCTACAATAAGCCCCTCTCTAGGTTTTAATTGTTGCTGTAAAAAATCTGGCAATCTTACCTTGCCAATAAAACAAAGTCCCTGTGAGTCTTTTTTATCAGCAGTCACTAAACCAATGTCATTGGCTATATCTCTAACCTCAGGCTTGGTTAATTCCCCTATTGGAAATAAGGCTTTTGAAAGTTGCTCTTGAGATAACTGACATAAAAAATAAGATTGATCCTTATTGTTATCAACCCCCGCCAAAAGCTGATATATTTCTTTACCACTGCTTTCAATAATACCTTTTCTACAATAATGCCCTGTTGCAACATAATCTGCTCCGAGCTCTAAGGCAATTTTTAAAAAAACATCAAACTTAATCTCTCTGTTGCACAAAACATCAGGGTTGGGAGTTCTGCCTTTTTCATATTCATTGAACATATAATCAACAATACGTTCCTTATATTGTTTACTTAAATCTACCGTTTGAAAAGGAATTCCTAGCTTTTCGGCAACCAACATTGCATCGTTGCTATCATCAAGCCAAGGACATTCATTGGAAATGGTTACTGAATCATCATGCCAGTTTTTCATAAACAAGCCAATAACCTCATAACCTTGCTTTTTTAACAAATAAGCCGCAACACTAGAGTCTACACCACCAGAAAGTCCAACAATAACGCGTTTCATCTTACTTAAATTAGAGTGCAAAGATACATATAATTTGCAGCATAAATAGCAATGATAGCCTAGCTTCAAAATCGACAAAATGCTTTTTGTTTAATTTTTTTTATTTTTTTTTAAACAATATTTGTTTTATTGTATAACTTTTTTATATTTTTGTTAAACAAAATAAAAATTGAAATTATGAAAACATTAACAGCCACAAAAAGATTACTAGTGCTAATTTTAGCCCCAATATTTGTATTATCATGTAGTAATGATGATGATGCACCTTTTGTTCCAACAAATAGTCTTGTTGAAATTGTTCAAGCAACACCCCAATTGTCAAGTTTGGAAACAGCTCTTTTGAAGTACCCAGATTTAATAAACACACTAAGTGGGAACGGAAATTTTACAGTTTTTGCACCTGATAATGATGCATTTGATGCTCTATTGGCGGCAATAGGCCAAAGTAGCATAGATGATATTCCAGAAAACGTATTAAGAAATGTTTTAGAATATCACGTTTATGCTAGTGCCACATTAACATCTAATCTAGTTGGGCCTGGTGATTTACAAATGGTTAATGGTGAAACAGCAACCATCACTTCAGACAACACGGGCGTATTTATCGCTGGAGCCAAAATAATAGGAATAGATGCTCTAGGTACTAACGGTGTAGCACACATAATCAGTAATGTAATGGTACCGCCGTCAATAGCTCCAATAGTAGGTACTATAGTAGCACCTGCTTATTTTAATAAGGATTTTACAACACTAATCGCAGCGGTTGAGAATGCTAATACTGATGTCTTGTCTGTGTTGTTAGGTAATGGGCCAAGCGGAAATGGTCTCACGTTATTTGCACCAACAAATGCTGCTTTTGAAGCTGCTGGTATAACAGATGTTAATGGTGCCGATGCCGTTTTAACCTATCATGTAGTAGACGGTACAGTAAATAAAGATGATTTACCAACAACCAGCGGTTCAGCGATTGCTATCCCAACATTAGGAGGAAATTTTTATCTAACAAATGCAGGAAATGGTGTTATGATAAATGGTTCTACTATGGTTACATCAACTGATATTTCAGGTTCTAACGGTGTTGTACACGTAATTGATAGAGTATTATTACCACCTACACAGACCATAAATGAAATTGTAGCTGAATTTGCAGGAGGAAACCCTGGTGAATTTACATTATTGGCAACGGCTTTACAAAGAGCAGGTTTAGGTGATACTTTTGGTACTGCTGGTCCTTTTACAGTATTTGCTCCAACAGACGCAGCGTTCTTAGCTGCTGGCTTAGATGCAGACGTAATAAATAGTACAGATCCAGCTGCTGTAGCAGGAATTTTAACACATCACGTAGTAAAAGCAAGTGCTTATGTATTCTCTGGTGATTTAGTAACTGGAGATGTTGAAATGTTGAATGATCAAAATGTAGGCATAGATGTAAGTGCTTTAACAGTACAAGATGCAGCAATGAGTAGCCCTGCTGCAAGTTTAGTACCAAGTTTATTAAATGTACTTGCAACCAATGGAGTTGTACATGTTATAGATAAAGTGTTGCTTCCAGCAACACCATAATTAGTTTGTTTGGTTTAGCATAAGCATATTTAAATCTAATAATTATTAAGATATTGCTTATTTAAAAAGTCTCTTAAAAAAATTAAGAGGCTTTTTTCCTTACAATAACAAGAAATATAATGGTTCAAAAGAATGTGTGTAAAAATATAGCAACATCTTAAAAATAAGCCAAAAATTATACGAGATTATATACCATTACAATTATTTTTTTGTTTATTTTTTTTGTAAATTTATTAAACAAAATATATTGAAACGATTAAAAAAACTATAAGGTATAGATATAACAGCAAGTATTTAAGGTGGAACAACCTTATGTAGGATTCTAACAACTGATAGGCAACATATTAATTGCTGTTGATGTTAAAGCTTAAAATGATGTTATAAATACAATCAATAAGGTTGTTTTCCACCACTACCTTAATAAAGAAAAATCTTTATTTGTTTGTTTGATTTGTTAGTTGGTTAGTTCGTAGACAATACAATCTCTCTCTCAAAATCAGAATTGTCTATGAAAAAGAAGGCTTCCTTTAATTAGGAAGCTTTCTTTTTATGGCTGAAATCTTTTTCTTCAGTTAATTCACCATTTTCATAGTACTTCCAGACACCATGTTTCTTGCCATTTTTATAAATTCCTTCAGCAATTAACTCTCCTTTAGGGTTGTAAAACTTTGAAACGCCATGTAATTCTCCATTTTTATAAAAAAAATGTTTAAGAACAACATTTTTAAGGGAATACCACTTAGCCTCTCCTTCTAGTTTACCAAACTGATAATAAGCCGACTCTGCTACCTGTCCATTATCATAAAAAACTAATCGTTTTCCGTGTAAATCCCCATCTTCATTATAGTGCTCAACAGTCATTAATTTATCCGTATTATTATGGTAGTATTTCCATTTACCAATAAACTTCTTTCCATTCATCTTACCCTCACTAATAACCTTTCCTTTTGAACTAAAAAAAGTTACCTCAGCCGTATGATCATTTTCATTAAAAAACTTAGATGCTGTCAGTACCGATTGCCCTTTTATATTCTTGTAAAATTTAAAAGTACCAACTTCTTTCCCATGTTGAAATTGTCCTTCATATCTAAGTACTTTAGTGTTATCAAAATTCTTTTTCCATATACCGTGGCGCTTTCCACTTTCGTCAAACTGGTTTATGGTTTGCCCCGATATTGAAAAGGAAATAAACAAAAATAAAATCAGATTTAATTGCTTCATAAACACTCTTAAAAAATATAAATTTTGAATAAATAAAATGACATCATATAAACGAAAAATAGTTTTTTAAATTGTAGATAACAATAAAGCTACCAAACTAAGTGAACAGTTAGATCACATTTGGTAGCTCTAAAATTTATGCAATGAGAACCTGAAACATGTTTAGGTTACAAACTATCTTTTTCTCTTTTGCTGCGCTTGTTTTTGTTTTTCAGCCTGCTCCATCATTTCTTTCATTCTAGCTTGAAATTTACTTTGCTTTCTTGGTTTCTTCTTATTCTCTTGAATTTGAGCATGAATTTTATCTTCATCAAGAATATAATTCTTAATAACTAAAATAATCCCAATACTAATCAAGTTTGAAATAAAATAATACAAACTCAATCCAGATGCGTAATTATTAAAGAAAAACAACATCATAATGGGCGAGAAATACATCATATATTTCATCATTTTACCCATATCTGGCATACCTTCTTGTTGTGGTGCCGTTTGCATATTTTGTCCGGTTGTTAATCGCATATAAAAGAAAATAGCGATGGATGCTAAAATTGGGAACAAACTCATATGATTTCCATAGAAAGAAGAAATAATTGGAATTTTAGTATCCCAAGTAAGTATCGAATCATAAGACGATAAATCTTCTGCCCACAAGAAACTTTTTTGTCTTAAATCAAACGCCGATGGAAAAAACTGGAATAAGGCATAAAATACTGGCAACTGTATTAATGCGGGCAAACAACCAGATAACGGGCTTGCACCTGCTTTGGTTTGCAATGCCATGGTCTCTTGCTGCGCTTTCATTTTGTTGTCTTTGTACTTCTCACGTATAGCATCTAACTCTGGCTTTAGAATCTTCATCTTAGCCTGAGACAAAAATTGCTTATACTGTACAAATGATAAACATATTTTTACCAAAATAGTCATAACCACAATAGCAATACCATAAGGCATTAGACTTCCTAAAAAGCTAAACAAAGGCATAAACAGGTAACGGTTTATCCAACCAAAAATACCCCAGCCTAGTGGCACCATTTCATCAAGATTTCTATTGTAAGCATTAAGAGTTCTAAACTCACTGGGGCCATAATACCAATTCATGTTGTAGTTAAGTTCACCTCCTTTTAATTCTAAAGGTATTTTGGAAGTGAATCGTTTGGTATACAAAGTATCTACTGCTTCATCTTCAACTAAATTTTTAGAAGTAATCTGCGTAGTTTTAAAAGCTGTATCTGTTAATAGTATGGAGGAAAAAAAGTGTTGCTTGTAACCTATCCAGGTTACATCAGTTAAAGTTTCATCGGCATCACGCATCCCAGTGTAATCATCCTTTCCTCCTTCATATTCGTAATGAATATCGGTATATCGATTTTCATAAGAAATACTTTTTGCATGACGATATCCTTTAAGGGTCCAATCTAAATTAATTTGTTGCGAACTATTAAAAACATCTCCCAACCCTTGTGAGCGTATGGTGAAATCCATCATGTAGTCGCCATATTTGATATCATATCGATATTCTAAAAACTTAGTCTCTGAAACCTTAAGCTTCATAGATACTACTGTACCACCTTCATTTTTGGTTATGGTAGGCTCAAAATATAAATCCTGTGTGTTTAAAATTCTACTATCTGTAGTCCCGAAATTAATATTAAAAGTCGTATTGTTATCTTTTACTAAGTAAATGGGGTCGTCTTTAAAATCAACAAACTCTTTTAATCTTACTTCTGAAAGATAGCCTCCTTTATTATTAAACTTAAGTGCCAAAAGGTCACTCTCAACAAGCGTTTCTTCATCAGAGCCTTTTAAAGCAGAATACGCAAAGGCCCCTAATTTGTTTTGTAAAGCTATGTGCTGAAGCGAATCAACATCAGTGCCAATAACATAATCTGTAGCCGAAGTAATTTTAGTTTGTTCTTGCTCTTTTGCTTTTTGTTCTGCAGCTATTTGCTCTTGCTTTTCTTTTTCCTGTGCCTCTAACTCTTCAGGTGTTGGCTGATTTTGCCATAGCATATAAGCCAAAATTCCGAAAATAAGCACAAAGCCTATAATGGAATTAATATCTAACTTTTTTTCTTCCATATTTTAATTGGTGTCATTCTTGGCGTGAACTCAATATGACAAATCTTAATTAGTTACCAAGTTTTGTTATTAATCAAAAAACTGTCCAATTCTAGTTTCGTGCCATACTGACACCCTTTTGTTTGCTTTTATATTTAAGTGCTGCCGCTACAAAAGCCACAAATAGAGGATGTGGATTTGCAACCGTGCTCTTATATTCTGGGTGATACTGAACACCTACAAACCATGGATGTTCTGGTATTTCTATAATTTCTACTAAACCTGTATCTGGGTTTAATCCTGTAGCAATCATACCAGCAGCTTCCATTTGAGCTTTGTAATTACCATTAAATTCATAACGATGTCTATGACGCTCTTTAATGGTCTCTGCTTTGTAAATATCTCTTACCAAACTACCTAATTTCAAGTCACAAGCCCAAGCTCCCAAACGCATGGTACCACCTTTATCGGTAATAGATTTTTGCTCTTCCATTAAATCAATAACGGCATTTTTAGTTGCTGTATTCATTTCGGTTGAATCGGCATCTTTAATACCCAAAACATTTCGTGCAAATTCAATAACTGCCATTTGCATACCTAAACATATACCTAAAAAAGGGATGTTGTTTTCACGTACAAACCTAACAGCATCTATTTTTCCTTCAATGCCGCGTTCACCAAAACCAGGTGCTACTAAAACACCATCTAAATGAGCTAACTTAACTTCAATATTGTCGCTATTTAAATATTCAGAATGAATAGACTCTATGTTTACCTTAACCTCATTAGCTGCTCCTGCGTGAATAAATGCCTCTAGAATTGATTTGTAAGAATCTTGTAGTTCTACATATTTACCAATAAGGCCAATGGTAACCTCTGTTTTTGGATTTTTATGCCGTTTTAAAAATTCATTCCATTTAGCTACATCAGGTTCTGTACATTTTAAGTTCAATTTCTTTAAAACTACCTTATCAAGCCCTTCTTTCAACATTAAATTTGGAACATCATAAATAGTAGAGGCGTCTATAGATTCAATAACAGATTCCTGGGTTACGTTACAGAACAATGCTAATTTCCGTTTTAAATCTTCAGGTAAATGATGCTCTGTTCTACAAACTAATATATCAGCTTGAACCCCACTTTCCATTAAGGTTTTTACACTGTGTTGGGTAGGTTTAGTTTTAAGTTCACCAGCCGCAGATAAGTAGGGCACCAAAGTTAAATGTACTACAATACCATTATTTTCTCCTAAATCCCAACGTAATTGACGTACTGCTTCTATGTATGGCAGCGATTCAATATCACCTACTGTACCACCAATTTCGGTAATAACAATATCATAATCACCAGAATTCCCTAATAATTGAATACGATGTTTAATTTCATCTGTAATATGAGGAACCACCTGAACCGTTTTTCCTAGAAATTTACCTTTTCGTTCTTTTCGAATAACACTTTGGTAAATACGACCCGTAGTTACATTATTGGCTTGACTTGTAGGCGTGTTTAAAAAGCGTTCATAATGACCTAAGTCTAAATCGGTTTCGGCACCATCTTCAGTAACATAACATTCTCCATGCTCATAAGGGTTTAAGGTTCCTGGATCTACGTTAATATACGGGTCTAATTTTTGTATGGTAACACGGTATCCTTGAGACTGAAGCAATTTTGCAAGAGATGCTGCTATAATACCTTTTCCTAGAGAAGATGTAACCCCACCGGTTACGAAAATGTACTTTGTGTTTGTCATGTTGCGCTTTTAAACGCAGGCAAATTTACAAAATTAAAATAGTTATTACCGAATAAGTTTTTAGTATTTTAGGGTAGTTTTCAACAAATATCAGACAAATAGAACCTAAGCATCAATCCGCTCAATATGAGCCCCAATAGCTCGTAAACGCTCATCAATGTTTTCGTAACCACGATCAATCTGCTCAATGTTCATTATGGTTGATGTGCCTTTTGCTGATAATGCCGCTATAAGCAATGAAACCCCTGCACGAATATCGGGCGAGGTCATTGTTGTAGCTTTCAATGTAGATTTAAAATCATGACCAATAACAGTAGCTCTGTGCGGATCACACAATATAATTTTTGCACCCATATCAATGAGTTTATCTACAAAGAACAAACGACTTTCAAACATTTTTTGATGAATCAGAACACTTCCTCTAGCCTGGGTAGCTACCACCAGTATAATACTCAATAAATCTGGTGTAAACCCGGGCCATGGGGCATCTGAGATGGTTAAAATGGAGCCATCAATAAAATTTTGAATCTCGTATCCATTGGTATGAGCAGGTATATGAATATCGTCTCCTTGTTTTTCAACAGTAATACCCAATTTTCTAAACACGTTGGGAATGAGACCTAAGTCATCCCAAGAAACATCTTTTATAGTTAACTCACTCTTAGTCATGGCTGCTAAACCTATCCAACTACCAATTTCTATCATATCAGGTAGCATGGTATGCTCTGTACCTCCCAAGCTATCAACACCGTCAATTATTAGCATGTTAGACCCCACACCGCTAATTTTGGCCCCCATTCTGTTAAGCATTTTGCAAAGTTGTTGCAAATAGGGTTCACACGCTGCATTATATATGGTCGTTTGGCCTTCTGCTAAAACAGCTGCCATTACTATATTGGCTGTTCCCGTTACAGAGGCTTCCTCTAAAAGCATATAGGCTCCTTTTAGTTTATTGGCTTCAACGCCATAAAACTGATCCTCTTTACTATAACCAAACTTAGCCCCTAGTTTAATGAATCCTTCAAAATGCGTATCTAATCTTCGGCGGCCAATTTTATCACCTCCAGGCTTAGGAATATAACCTCTTCCAAATCGGGCTAATAAAGGCCCCACAATCATTATAGAGCCACGTAGCCCTCTTCCGTCTTCTTTAAATTCATCCGATTCTAAATACTCTAAATTTAAGTCATCTGCTTGAAAGGAATAGGCACCCTTAGTAAGCTGCGCAACCTTTACCCCTAGTTTTTTTAATAAACTTATTAGTTTATTAACATCGACAATATCGGGTATGTTATTTATAGTAACTTTTTTGGGAGTTAGTAAAACGGCACATAATATTTGTAAAGCCTCGTTTTTGGCGCCTTGTGGTTTTATGCTTCCTTTTAGCTGATGACCACCTTCAATTTTAAATACTCCCATGCTTTACTTTATAATCGAGGTTTAAATATTCGAGGTCTACTCTCAAATTAAAATTAGTTTCCTATCAAATCACTCTTATAATTATACAAAGATTATCTTACTTAATAGCGTTTTCTTTGTCTGCCTTGTTTTTTGTGATGTCCTTTTTTTGCTGAATATTTGCTCTTAGCACGCATTAAACTTGAAGATTCTGACAAATTTTCTTCTGAATTTCTAAGGTTAATTTTTCCACCAGACAATTCAAACAAATGATCATAAATAACAATGTCTTCAACGGTGTCTTTGTTCCAATTTAAAAAACACTTTTTCATATGGTTTGCTATGGTGTATGTTAAAGCTTCCTTTAATTCACCATCTTCCCATGTATTAGCAACGTCTATCATTGTTTTAATATTGTTTCCGTAGAAACGATACTTTGGGTGATTTTGCGGATATTTTAAAGGCTCAGGGCGTTCTGACAGCAACTCCTTGGTTGGTTTTTCATAAGGCGAATCTACGTCTAATTCGAAATTAGACATGATAAAAAGCTGATCCCAAAGTTTATGCTGAAAATCTGGTACGTCTCTTAAATGTGGCTGCATATTACCCATAACCGAAATAATGGCTTTAGCTATTTTGTTTCGCTCTTCTCTATTGCTAACAGCTTTAGCTTGATTAATCATTTTTTGCATGTGCCGACCATATTCTGGTATGATTAAATGCTCACGCTCTGTATTGTATTCTAAAGTATTTGTCAAAATAAATGTGTGGAATTAAAAATTATGCACGTAGTTATTTATGCTTTCGCAAAATACAAAAAAAATCTAAAGACTTATTACGCCTTCAATTTTTTCTGCTACTTCTTTATATTTTTCAATAACGGAACTAGGATCTCTCATTAATAAGTTCACAGAAACACTTGTGTAGTTACCATTTTTAGATTCAACAGTGTTAATTACAGCCCCCATATTATCAAATATAGCCTCTAATTTGGCTAATTTTTCACTATTTGATTTCACAATAAATTTATACAAATATTCAGTTGGCCAACTAGAGGTTTCGTAAAGTTGGCTTCTTAATTTATTGTAAAACTCTTCTGATTTTGATGATGAATCCATAGCAATTTTATACGCTGCAAAAGTACGTGATTTTTTTATTGAAAAACTTATGAAATACTCAAAAAATTTATAATTTGACTAATCAAAACTAAACTTTGTACTTTAATAAAAAGAAGTTTTGATAGAAGAAACATATACTCTCTAAAATCATTCTTTTTAAGTTGAACACTATTTTTTTTATCGAATCTAAATTCCGATTTTTACACTAAAAATATACCGTTTGGGAACTAAAAAAGTTGTTATAACCGGTGGACCTGGAACCGGAAAATCTACACTCATAAATGAACTCAGAAAACAAGGGTTTGTTTGTTTTGAAGAAATTTCCAGACAAGTTATTATTGAGGCTCAAAAGGAAGGTATTGACCAACTTTTTCTAGAAAACCCAATGTTGTTTAGCGAACGGCTTTTAGATGGCAGACATCAACAGTTTATTGAAGCTTCAATAACTAAATCTAACATCGTGTTTTTGGATCGAGGCGTTCATGATGTATTGGCTTACATGGATTTTATTGGTGATAGTTACCCAAAAAGCTTTGTAGATATATGTAAAACCAGTGTTTATGATGTGACCTTTATTTTAAGTCCTTGGGAAGCTATTTACAAAAAAGATAATGAACGTTACGAAAGCTTTGAACAAGCGCTTAAAATTCACAACCACCTTTTACGCACTTACAAATCTTACAACTATAATTTAATTGATGTACCTTTTGGAACGGTTAAAGAACGTACTGGTTTTATTTTAAATGCGTTATAAGAAGCTATATGGAGCATCCAATTAACATACTAGAACGCTATTGGAAATTTACCTCGTTTAAAAACAATCAAGAAGCTATCATCAACGCTGTTATTGGAGGTGAGGACACTTTTGTGCTTTTACCAACTGGTGGTGGAAAATCGTTATGTTACCAAATACCTGCTTTAGTTAAAGAAGGTATTTGTATTGTTATCTCCCCGCTCATTGCCTTAATGAAAGACCAAGTTCAAGCTTTAAATAACAAGGGTATCAAAGCTTTGGCTATCACGAGTGGAATTTCCTATAATGATTTAGATACGCTTTTAGATAATTGTATTTATGGAAACTATAAGTTTTTATACTTATCACCAGAGCGTTTACAACAAGAAGTGGTTCAGGATAGGATAAGACAGATGCATGTGAATTTAATTGCTGTTGATGAAGCTCACTGTATCTCACAATGGGGTAATGATTTTAGACCTGCTTACAAAAATATTACTTTGCTGCGAAGACTTCAACCCTCAGTAAATGTTGTTGCTCTAACAGCTTCGGCAAAAAAAGAAGTGGTTCAGGATATTATAAATGAGCTAGATTTTATTCAACCAAAAATATTTAAGCAGTCATTTTTAAGACCCAATCTTGGGTATATGGTGTATCATGAGAATGATAAGTATTATAGGTTAGAGACCATTCTAAAAAAATACACACAATCTTCTATCATCTATGTGCGAAATAGAAAAATGACTTTAGAGGTAAGTCAGTTTCTAGAATTGAAAAATATCACAGCTACCTATTACCACGGTGGACTCCCCAACGAAGAAAAAGCATCTAATATGTCCGCTTGGTTAAACAACCAAAAACAGGTCATGGTAGCTACCAATGCCTTTGGTATGGGTATTGATAAACCTGATGTAAAAACAGTAATACATATTAACTTACCTGAAAGTATTGAAAGTTACTTTCAAGAGGCAGGAAGAGTAGGAAGAAATGGTGAAAAAGCGTTTGCAGTTATCTTAAAAAACGATAGCGACGCTCAATTGGTGAAGAACCAGTTTTTAAATGTACTACCCACCGTAGATTTTGTAAAACAAGTATATAGAAAATTGTGTAACTACTTTCAAATATCATATGGTGAAGGAGGCTATACCACTTACGATTTCAACTTTAATGCCTTTTGTAAAACTTACCAGTTTGGTACTATTTTGTGCTACAACGCTCTACAATTGCTAGATCGAAACAGTGTTATCAATCTTTCCAAACAGTTTAAAAATAAAGTAACCGCTCAATTTATCATGCCTAATACGGCTATTTTTGACTACTTAGATAATCATTCAGAGTTAAGCTTAATTGTAAAATCTATGTTGAGAATGTATGGTGGCATATTTGATCACGAAACTAAAATAAACACTTTAAGAATATCTGAAAAAGCATCAGTAACTGAGGTTTCGTTAATTAACGCTTTAAAAAGGCTAGAAAAAGACCATGTTATTACTCTAAATTTAGCTAAAACCGATGCGCAAATCACGTTTATTGAACCAAGAGAAGATGACAAAACCATCAATAGAATTGCAGCAGTGATAGAGCAACAAAATAAAATAAAACAACAACAAGTTAAAGCTATGCTTAATTATGTTGAAAATGAAATTGTTTGCAAGAGCATGCAGCTACTCTCCTATTTTGGTGAAAAAGATCTAGAACCTTGCGGAGTTTGTTCAGTGTGTATATCTTCACAAAAAAAGACTTCAACGGTTGATATTTCAACATTGAAAAACCGTATTATTGAACGCTTAAAAGCAAGCGATTTATCATCACGCGCACTCGTTGCTAGTTTAGACTGTTCTGATAAAGACTTAAAAACCGTTTTGAAACTTTTATTAGAGCATAATATTATTAGCATGACGCCAAAAAATACTTATAAATTAAATTAATAATGAAGAACTTAAGAATTGTTTTTATGGGCACACCAGATTTTGCAGTAGCCACGTTAAAAGCATTAGTAGACAATCAATATAACATTGTTGGTGTTATTACTGCTCCAGACAAGCCCGCTGGAAGAGGGCGAAAGTTAAATGAAAGTGCCGTAAAAAAATATGCTAGAGAAAATAATCTTAACATACTACAGCCCATAAACCTCAAAAGCGAAGATTTTTTAGAAGAACTTAAAAATCTTGGGGCTAACCTACAAATTGTCGTAGCCTTTAGAATGCTACCCAAAGCGGTATGGCAAATGCCAGAATATGGCACTTTTAATTTGCATGCCTCTCTTTTACCAAATTACCGTGGTGCTGCTCCCATAAATTGGGCCATCATTAATGGTGAAACCAAAACAGGAGTATCTACGTTCTTTATTGATGAAAAAATTGATACTGGTGAAATGATTCTTCAAGATCAAGTTGATATTCATCCTGAAGAAAATGCAGGAAGTTTGCATGATAAATTAATGACAATAGGAAGTAAACTTGTTTTAAAAACCGTTGCCTTAATTGAAAATGGCAATGTAAAAACCAAACCACAAATTGACACCAATGATATTAAAACAGCTTATAAACTCCATAGAGATAATTGTAAAATAGATTGGAATGACTCCATTGAAAATATTTATAATTTAATAAGAGGCTTGAGTCCATATCCAGCCGCATGGTGTTCTTTGCTAAACGGAGAAGATGAATTAGATGTTAAAATTTATAAAACTGAAAAAGAAATTTCATCGCATTCTGAAGAAACAGGCACTATTATTTCAACTAAAAATGAATTAAAGATATGTGTGTCAAATGGATATATAAATATCTTAGAAATGAAGCTCCCAGGTAAGCGTGCCATGGATATAAAATCTCTATTAAATGGCTACACGTTTAAACCAAATGCCAAAATGCGCTAAACCCTTGATTCTACTGTTATTTCAAAAACTTCGGTGAAATACATATCCTTTATTAACAAAAGACTTAAGTTATTAACAAATGTATGCATTTCCCTTGCTATTACTTGCATGATTACATAATCCGTATAAATTTGTAGAGGATTTAACAAAAAATGTTTAACCAATTTATTAATAATTAAATTTTATATTATGAACAAAACAGATTTAATCGATGCAATGGCAGAACATGCAGGAATCACTAAAGCAGCTGCAAAAAAAGCTTTAGAGTGTGCACTTATTGAAATTGAAGGTGCTTTACAAAAAGGTAACCGCGTTTCTTTAGTAGGATTTGGTTCTTGGTCAGTTTCTAAAAGAGCTGCAAGAGAAGGAAGAAACCCTCAAACTGGAGAGACTATTAAAATTAAAGCTAAAAAAGTGGTTAAATTTAAGGCTGGTTCAGATTTATCGAATGCTGTTAACTAAATTATTATCCATTATAACTTTAAAAAGCCTTCAAAAATTTGAAGGCTTTTTTTGTGTTCAAATTTTAAAAGTTGTTTTTTTAATAAATAAATATTAGATTTAGTTGTTAATTCCTCAAAGCATGACAACAATAACGCCTAAAAAAGGAGATTTATTAATAGCCGAACCTTCCATAATTGGAGATGTGTCTTTTAATAGATCTATTGTTCTCATTGCAGACCATTCCGACGAAGGTTCTATAGGTTTTATTCTCAACAAACCACTAGATTATGCTATTAATGAATTGGTTCCTGAAATTGATGCCAACTTCAAAGTTTATAATGGTGGCCCCGTTGAACAAGACAACTTATATTTTATTCATAAAATTCCCGAATTAATTCCAGATAGTATTGAAATTTCTTTAGGAATTTACTGGGGTGGTGATTTTAAAAAAGTTGTTAAACTCATTGAAGAAGGCAACATCAAGGAAAACGATTTAAAATTCTTTTTAGGCTATTCTGGTTGGGACGCCACTCAGCTTGAGAATGAGCTTAAAGCAAACTCTTGGGTAGTTGCTGAAAATGTTTACAAGCAGAATATTATTGAAAAAGACTATAAATCGTTTTGGAAAGAGAAAATGCTAGAGTTTGGAGGTGAATACAGCATATGGTCCAATGCACCAGAAAACCCTAACTACAACTAGTTTAACCTAATTGCTACGTTTAGTTTCCCTATCAACACTTTAGAGACTTCACTACTAAACATTTTTTTTCTATATTTTGATATGGGTTGGATGCCCACAATCACATTGGTAATAAAAATCTCATCAGCTTTTTGAAGTTCAAAAGGCGATACAGATGCTTCTAAAATTTCATAACCCTCTACTTTTTTTAGAATGTCAATAATTTGTTTTCGCATAATGCCTTTTAAACAACCATCATTAACTGGTGGTGTTTTAACAGTAGTTCCTTTCACTACAAATATATTACCGTTTAGAGCCTCAATAATTTGTTTATTGGTGTTTAAAATAAAACAGTTGTTAAGCTTGTTTTCTTTTGCAAAAATACTTCCCACAACATTTAAAGCTTTATTATTAGTTTTTAATGTTGATAATAAACTTGGCGATACATAATAATCTTTGAACAAATCAACTTCATAAAAACTATCATTCAAGGTATAAAACTCATCCTGAATTTGCTTTACTGAAATAATAAATCCAACATCATTTGAATTTGGAGTATACAACCCATCAGAATTCCTAAACACAGTAAGTTTTGCTCTAGCAGATTTAGATAGAGCGTTAGCTTCAATAGTTTTAAGAATTTGCTCTTCCATATATTCCATAGTAAAATTCATTGGAATTTCCATGCGCATAATACGCATGGAGGCCATTAATCTAAAATAATGATCTTCTAAAAAAAGTACTTTATTGTGACTTACTTTTATAGTTTCAAAAAGAGCATCTCCATAGGCAAACCCTCTATTTTCTATTGAAAGTATATTGTTATTATCTAAAATATTTCCGTTGAAATTTATCATAAAAAATCCCGTCCAAATTCTTAATCAGGACGGGGCAAATATAATTTAATTATATGATTTAAAATTTACACAGATCCTAGCACATGCTTTAAATCTGATATTTGATTTTCCCAAAGCATTTTAGCTTCATCAATTTCATCTTCCTCAGCAAAATCGGTAACCATTAAGGATACATCTTTGGTAATTTCATCAACTTGAATTCGTATTTCAAAATAACTCGATAGACCGTCTTCTTCATCAGATACCCATCTAAATTTAACACGCTCACCACTTTTTTTGCTCAACAATTTGGCTTGCTCTTCACTATCATCCCAAAAAAAAGTAAATAGTTCTCCACGAGAATTTACATTATCTGAAAACCATTCAGACAAACCAGAAGGTGTTGAAATATATTGATATAATAATTGAGGTGATGCGTGAATAGGAAATTCAAGATCAAATCTAACTTTATCGTCCATAACTACTTTTGAAAATTTAATGTTGCCCAATATATACATTAATTGATAAGTATTGCAATAAATTTTAATAATATTTTGCCTAACTAATATTTGCTGACAATAGAATTGTTTTTATATTTGCAGCCACAAAATGGCGAGGTAGCTCAGTTGGTTAGAGCGTCGGATTCATAACCCGGAGGTCTCGAGTTCAAATCTCGATCTCGCTACAAAATAAAAGTCCAGCAAATACAACGGTTTAGGTTTTCTCTAAACCGTTTTTTTATGCTTACCTCCAAACAAATTCTTAAATTTGCATACGATTTTGAATACGAAAGTGCATACGATTTGTCCCAAACAAAAAACTTTACCAATCCTAAAATCTATATAGCCAACGGTGACATCACCAAGCGTTGGTATGTCTATTTTTCTTTCCGTGATCCTTCTACTGGAAAGCTAAAGCGCATGACGCCATTTTATGGCGAAGCCTTCAAATATAAGACCAAGGGCGAGCGTATGGAAGTGCTTTCCGTGTACCGCAAGGTTTTATTAAGGCTATTGAGGCAAGGCTATAATCCTTTTGAGGACAATACCGAACTCCATAACAGGTTACAGTCTAAAAAAACCAAGAAAAAAGAAAATATTGAAGTCGTTACCGAGGTCAAAGAGGTCAATGAAGCGCCATTACCAGAGACTCCAAGGATGACCTTAAAGGAAGCCTTTGATTTTGGCCTCAAGCTCAAGGAAAATGTCGTCAGCGTTAGAACCAAAAAAGATTATGAAGGTAAGATCAATGTCTTTTTAGCTTGGATGGAAAAAGAGCATCCCGATATCAAGTCTATTGATGCCCTCAGTAAAAAAATGGTCTTGGGATTTCTGAATCACATTCTAGGGAAAACCTCTGCAAGGAATAGAAATAACTATAGAACGGATTTAAGCAGTATCATGCAGGTGTTGGAGGATAATGAAATCATACCCAATAACTTTATTAAGAATATACCGGTTCTAAAGTCTAAGCCCCAACGCCATAAAACATTTTCAAAGGAGACCCAAGAAGCTATCTTTGATCATTTAAAAGATAAAGACCCTATCCTATTATTATATATTAAGTTTGTATTGTATGGTCTGTTAAGACCTATTGAGGTCTGTAGGGTAAAAGTCAAGGACATCAACCCAATCAATAAGACCGTTCAGTATAAAGCCAAGAACAGTGCCTTAAAAACCAGGATCATTCCCAAAATACTATGGGACGATCTGCCTGATTTATCAAAGTTAAATGGTGATGACTTTTTGTTCACACCAACCCAAATAGGTGGCAATTGGGAAACCGATGAGACCAACAAACGGGACTTTTTCTCAAAACGTTTTAGAAAAGTGGTCAAGCAGCCCCTTGGACTAGGAAAGGATTATGGTCTGTATAGTTTTAGGCATACCAGTATAACTATGTTATATAGGGCATTGGTAAAGGAATCCTCGCCTTTTAAGGCCAAGAGCGAACTGATGCTCATCACGGGGCATACCTCGATGGCCGCACTGGAAAAATACTTGAGGAACATTGATGCTGGTTTGGCATCGGATTACTCAGAAATGTTAATACACCCTAATGACTAAACCATCCTTATATCAGTTCTATCTTTACTTGATCCCAAACCTAATTAGGGAACTCTATTTCTTTATACCGGAGGAAGAGATCCTTATGGTTCCTAAGGACAAAATGGATGCTTTTAAAAAGCACATTGCATTAAACGAGATTTATGTCTTCGACTACCATAAGGGTCCAGTGCCGTATACAGAGGATAGAAATACAACAGAGATACTTGCAAAGGCCAACAAATTGGAAGCTAATTTGTTTAGCCTAAAAGAAAAGCAAGATGGTACAAACGAAGAAGGGTTCAACTATGTATTGGGCAAGTACTTTAAAATGGTGGAGACATTGATTTACTTTTCTGATTGGATGTACAGGCATCTAAACAAGTATACGGTTACAACCAAAGAAGTTGAAGACAAATTCTATTTTCAGTATTTGAACTTTAAAAATCACTCGGAATATCTGGAACAGGAATTTCATCAAAACATGGTATCCGATCCAAAAAACAACTTTGATAAAAGCGACATTATCGATGCCTGTTTTGAAGATGTATCGAACAGTTTTGATGCTGTAAAATTAACCCGACCTACAAAACCTGATTCCCTTACCAGATCAAAAGATGATATTTTAAAGACAGATGAAAAACAAGTCGAAAAACCAAAACCACCTCTTGTTACAGAAGCAGAAGCTGAAAGATTATTGTTAGAAAAGTATTTTAATATTGAAAAATGATGACAGAAGTCATCAAAAAAAATGATAAATCGAACCATTGATAATCAATTTTGAACCATTGATTTTGAAAATCGAACCATTGATGAGCCTCTGGCGAACCATTGATTGAACCATTGATAAACGCATATTAGATTACTATTGTAATCAAAAAATGCCCTTAAAACACCTTTCAAGTTTGTGAAGAAACCCTTGCTAAATTTTCAAGATACCCTTGCAATATCCTTGCTGGTCCTAAAATAGATGACATCTGAAATCAAAAACGGTTTTTAGCTGCATAGGAGATATTAATGAACTAAAGCCAGTTATAAATGGAGCTAGATATTTCTTGGTTAATAATATTCATAAAGATATATGAGATACATCCTTATTATGATATTGAAACTGGTAATGTGGTTTACTTATTAAAGTAAAAATAAACTATAAAATTATTGTTGAAACAGTTTTATAATATGAAAAACTGATGACAGAAGTCATCAAAAAAATGATAAATCGAACCATTGATTTTGAAAATCGAACCGTTGACGAACCCTTGATTGAACCCTTGATTTTTATATTTTTGACGACTTTTGTAGTCAAAAAACTAGGTTTTTATGATATTTCTTCTCGTAATTTAAAAAATTATTGAAAAGACTAATTCATATAATCCTGCCAGTGTATTAAAACATACTTTTCTACATTATGTTCCTTTACCTTTAGAAACCCGAACTCATATACAAAAAGATATACATCGCCTTTTTGGTTTTTCCAATAATGGGTGAAAAAGTTCGGGTTAAAGCCTTGCCCTAATAAAACCTTGGATCTAACCGTTGCCTTGCCCGCTTTATTATAACTTTTTAAAATACGACGGTTAAGCCTTAATTGATTGTCTACTTTATTATAAAATCGTGGCGCCTCCTCCTGCGATTTCTTGTAGTGATAGGAACTTTTACAATGTAGATCACAGAACTTTTTATCTATTCTCCCTTTCAGTTCCTTTTTACAGGCCAAACAAACTCTTTTTACTGTCATAAAATAAAATTAATCGAATATTATACGAATACTATTCGTGTAACATTCGAATATAATGTTTTTATGGGTTAACTTTATAAAAAAATGGATCTTAAACAGCACATAACCCTTAAACATCTGTTAATTGATAATAAACGTTGCATTGGTCTTAAATTCTATGCTAATAAAGCCATTCAAATTATTATAAATGAACTTAGTGGCGTACAATGGAGCAAGGAGTTCACAATGCACTACGTCCCTAACACGAAGCACAACCTAAATGAAATTTTTAGATTCTTTAAAGGGGTTGCATGGATAGACACAAAATATTTCTTTGAAAAAAACAGATCCAAAGCACTTAACGAAACCTTTGATGCGTCATGGGTCTACAAAAGAAATCGCGACGCTAACTACAGGTTCTGCCCAGAGAATTATCTAAAAAAACTCGAACTGAAGAAATATGCTAATAATACCGTAAAAACATATGTGTCCTGCTTTGAGAATTTTATCAACTATTTCGATGCTTCCAATATAGACAACCTCAATGAAAACGATATTAGAAACTATCTGGAGTATTTGGTTAAAATGGATCGATCAGATTCCTATATCAATCAATCCATTAACAGTATAAAGTTCTATTATGAAACGGTGTTAGGAATGCCAAACAGATTTTATAGTATTGAAAGGCCAAGAAAATCTAAAAAACTACCTGTTGTTTTATCAAAGTCCAACATTCATTCCATTATCGACCATACAAATAATATCAAGCATAAGTGTATTGTTAGTCTTCTATATTCTGCCGGGCTCAGAAGATCAGAACTGTTGAACCTAAAACTAACGGATATCGATAGTAAAAGAATGCTTATTAGGGTAAGGGACGCAAAGGGCAACAAGGACAGGTATACCTTGCTCTCTCAATCTGTTTTGAAAGACCTTAGGATTTATTACAAGCAATATAAACCTAAAACATTTCTTTTCGAAGGACAGTTCAAGGAGCAATACAGCGCCAATAGTGTTGGAAAAATAGTCTCTAGTGCCGCTATTAATGCTGGTATTAAAGTTAAGGTAAGCGCACATATTTTAAGACATAGTTTTGCTACACATTTACTCGAATCTGGTGTTGATATAAGACATATTCAATTGCTATTGGGACACAACTCAACCAAAACCACAGAAATCTATACCCATGTTGCAAAAAGCAGCTTTGATTTTATAAAAAACCCTCTAGATCTGTAAGTATTTATGTATATTTGAGTGTATATATAGTAAAAATAAACACACTAGTGTGTTTATTCACTTGTTGTGTTTAATTTAAAAGACACCGATAGATGAAAGGATATTTTCGGAAAATAAAATATTGGATTAGCGACAGACTACACCAACGGAATCACGACCGTGAAGCTAACCGCCTCAATTCCGAAATAGAAAATCGTTACTATAAATCAAAATCGACTGACATAATTGAAATTCTGAAAGAACTTGACCAAAAAGCAGGTTTAAGTTCTTACGACATAGTGCCTTTCTTAAAGAAAAAAGGATTAATGCCATATAAGTACTCGCTTGTTGAAAAAGGTAGCGGTGGAGCAATAACTGACCGACATAGAAACGATGAACTTTTTAAGGAGCTTGAACAACTTAACTTTATAAGAATAATAGAAAACAATCTATTTTCGACATCTAAAGGAATAAAATTTAAAACATCAGCAGAAGAATGCATTTTAAAAGTTAAGTTATTGCCTAAAGGAATTGATTATTTGACCGAACATAATAAAAGAAAAAAGGATTATAAATTTGCTATTGTAACTATAATATTACTATCTCTAACAGCTTTGTTTTCAATCCCTCAAGCATGTAATAATTGGGAGCAATATCAAACATTAAAGGATTCCAAGAAAAACACCGAGATAAGCAAATCCAAGACCGATATAAAAGAGAATGACAGCCCAAGCAAAAAAATAGACAATAAGCTCGAAAGTAGAGAAGAAACCGAACTCGTAATAAAACCAATACTTGAACCGACTAAACAAACCGAATGAAAATTTAATAAAAACTAAACACAACAAAGGCTATAATTCATTGCTATTGCTAGCGTACTTGCGAAAAACCTCTGTTAAAATTACGCCGTTGCCAACCAACTAAAAACAGCCCCGAACCACGCAACGGCTTAATAGCCGAGACCGTTGGCATACATTTAAAATAAAGTAACAAAAATTCGGAAATAACATGACCGATAATCAAATCCAAAATTGGATAAAAATACTTTCTCAATCTAATAGTGAGTATTTTTTACTAAAAAAGAAATTAAGTTTAGATAGCGATTTAGAAGAACAAGCAAAAGTTCTATCTGAAAATCTTGATATAGATTACCTTGAAAAAGAACTTGGACTTGTAGTTCGGTTTCTATCAAAAAACAAGAACGCTAATATTATAAAATTATCTATTAAAGGGAATGAAGTTGTAAATGTCGGTGGTTGGGTTAAATATAATGAAAAAGAAAAATCTAAAAAACGTTCTCAAAAAATAAAAGAGGAATTAAAATATTGGGCAGGAATAGTTATACCTTTTTGTATGTTATTAATTGCTTTTTGGAAGTTTAAAACGGAAACCAAAGATATGAAGAATAATATAGTACAAGAATTACAAGATACACAAAAAATAGAGCAACAAGAACTAAAAAGTAATATTCAAATTTTATCCAAAAGAGTGGATAGCGTTTCCTTAACGATTGAACAAATGACTGATACTTTGAATAAACCGAACGAAAAAAATTAAAAACGTATGCCAACACCGTATAAAATTAATTGCTTAAACTTTTTTTTACTTTGGAAAGGACTTTCCTTTTTCAAAGTAGTTGCTGTCTATTTTATTAGTGATTGCATACGCAACTAATCTTATACAATCACGTTAGCAAACATTTAAAAACCAATCGTTACGAATGAAAACACTATTGATTTTAATATCATTTCTATTTCTAACTAATTCAAATGTTATGCATCAAGACAGAATATTAAAACTTGATGAAAACGGAAATATAATTGGTTTACCGAAAGAATTTAGTCCAGCAAAATTTGACTTGAATAAAAAAATACTAAGAATAAATGATAAGGAAATTATTTTTCCTAAATGCTTGAATTATTACTTTGAAGAACATAAAAATCCTCAGCTGAATTTATCCGCTTCTTGGTATCACTCAAAAGAAATTATGCCATATTATCTGAATTTTAAGATTTCGGATAAGAGTGTAAATTATGGATATACAATTTTGGTTGATTTAGAAACTTTGGAATTAATTTATGTAAACAAATCAATTACAAAAGGAAATACGACATACAATCCGGAAATAGAATTAGAAGAAAAATGTCTAACTGAATATAAAAGCGGAATTAGAACTTTGAATTAACGAACAAATAAAAAACGATTTGCTAACAACGTATAAAATTAATTGCTTGGTACGAGCCTACTTACGAAAATCCTCGCGGATTTTCTATTCGGTTTGTATTTGCTAAATTCGTTGCTTAACCACGCAACTAATCTTATACAAGACCGTTGTGTGTAATGCTGACCAAAATTATGGGAATATTTGACTTTTTGAAATTTAGAGATAATTCAAGACCATCAAGAAAGCATATTTCGTTTTCAAATTCGGCATTGGAAATAATTGGAAATTTAGTAGAAAAAAAAGGATTTGAATTTTATCGAAAAAAGATTGAAACTTACTTTACAACTATAATTTGGCGGAAAGAAAAACAGTATGTAAAATTAACTGCATCTGATTTCCCAACTGATTATCCATTTACCTATGACATAAAACTTGGAGAAGGAAATTGCGATGATTTTTTTGAATCTGAATGGGATTCCATTTCGATTTCTGATATTCAAAGATTATCTGAACCGAATAAAAAATATAATGGATATGACTTTCCAAAGAAGAGTGAATTTGGAGAAAGTCTGGGAAAGGCGAAAACTGATTTGTCGGAATTCGGAAATGGATTCTTAAATGGAAAATTGGAATTGTTCTATAAAGCACGAATATTGACAAACGGAGAAAATAAACCTGAAAAAATAATTAAAAAAGATAAAAACGGAAAAGTAATTGTTGAACTGTTGCCTTATAACATAAATAAGAAAAACGACTGAAATAAAGCACATACACACAACAACGTGTATATTCAATTGCTAGCTTTTAGCCTACTTGGGAAAATCCTCGCGGATTTTCCTATCAGTAATTATTTACTTACTTTTAGCTAAACAAAATCGCAACTGAAAATATACACAAAAACGTTGTGTGTAATTTGAGAAACCGTTTACTAATTCAAAAGTATAGTTTACTCATTGTGATTTTTCTGAATTATAAAACTGATTTATTTTCGAGAAACTAAATGATAAAAAATGAAATCACTTCTTTCAATAATATTTCTGACTTTTATTTCAAACTTGTATGCTCAAGAACATAAATTCGAATATGGAAATGAAATTTATATGGACTATCACTACAATTGTTCAATTGATTATGGATATACTTTCAAAGAAAAATTACCAGATGGAAAATACATCGCTTATTCATCTAGTAATCCAGAATTGATATTAGTAGAAGCTTTTTACAAAGACAAAAGAAAAAGCGGAAAATGGAAAATCTATAATCCTTACGAAAAACAAACTGAATTCAATGATTACGAAAACGGAAAACTGATTTCAGAAAAACTGATTGACAGTCTTGGACAAACTTTACTAGAAATCAAGCATATAAATAAAGAACAGTTTGGCGATTATTATAACTACTTTGACAATGGACAATTAAAGCGTTCTGAAAGATTTAGAAGACATAAACGAAAGTCAACACAAGTAATAACTGAATATTACAAAAATGGTAATGTAAAAAGTATTATTCGTTACCTAAACAACGGAGCAAATACAAAACCAATTGGAAAATGGGAAACCTATTACGAGAACGGACAACCTAAATCGAAAAAAGAATACGGAAAGAATTGGAGAGAAATCGGAATTTGGAAAGAATGGAATGAGAAAGGCGAAATTACAAGTGAAATCAATAAAGACGGAAAATAAAAAACTACACACAACACCGTGTAAAAATAATTGCTTGGTTCTTGCCTACTCGGAAAATCCTGCGGATTTTCAGTTTGGTGTGTACTTGCAAAGTTAAGTACTAAACCACGCAACTACTCATAGCCGAGACCGTTGTAGCACATTAGACCAAACCAAAAACGAATGAACAAAACTATAGTACTATTACTAATATTGACAATCGGAATTATATCCTGTAAAAACTCTGAAAAGGAAATTGACAGAGTTGAAATTACTAAACAATACTTTAAGATTCTTGACAATTCGGACTACTCTAAAATATCGGAATCGTTTGCGGATAGTATAAAAACAATAGAAGGAGAACATAAAAATACATATTCTATAAAAGAATATTTGGAGGTTTTAAAATGGGATTCTGTTTTTGAACCTAACTATGAAATACTTGAAATTGAACAAAAAGATGGAATTGTCAAAGCAAAAATTTCAAAAATGGACAAAAGAATCTTTTTTCTTCACGAAAAACCATTTATAACAAATCAAATTATTAAGTTTCAAAAAGATAAAATAATCAGTATAGAAACAGATTACCTGAACTTTGATTATCCGACTTGGGAAAAAAATAAAAATGGACTTTTGAGCTGGATTGACAAAAACAACCCTGAATTAAATGGATTCATAAACGACCTGACTGAAGATGGTGGAATGAAATTCCTTAAAGCAATGGAATTATATAAAAACAAAAAATAACGTGCTACAACACCGTATAAAATTAATTGCTAGTTCAAGCCTACTTACGAAAATCCTTGCGGATTTTCTATTCGGTTTGTATTTGCTAAATTCGTTGCTAAACCACGCAACTAATCTTATACAAAACCGTTGGCAAACATATGACTGCACAATGAAATTCGTCAATCTAATTATAATTTTACTTCTGACTTTTAGTTGTTCAAACGAAAAAGAAATAGCGGAATTTGAAAAGGTTTTAGGAAAAGAAAACAGTGAAACTCTGACTTATCTTGTAAACGATTTTGAGTCTGATTTTCTCAAAAGACAATATCCGAATTTAGAAACTAAAAAAGCCTACAAACAATTCCTGACCGAATTATCAAAAGGACAAACTGAATACTGGAAAAAAATCTCGGAAAGGAGTAGAGAATATCTTGAAAAAAGTAATTTGAGATTAGAAATTTACAGCGTACCAGATTCAATTTGGATTGAACGTGACCCAGAAAAACTGACTTTGAGTTTTAGCGACGTTCCAATGTTAAAGATTAAACGAAAATATTTAATGCCAGATGGAACATTTGGATACAGTACCTCTGAATCATCATTTAACTATAGAGAACCAATCAATGAAGATTCAATTATTGAATCTCGAAAAAATTGGATTGATATAAATTATGTTGGTAGTTATTCGAGAGCATTAAATTCAATATCAAACAAATCGGATTTTCTAATTGATTATCTCGATATACGAGAAGCAGCTGGAACGATTGACCCAAGACTTATTGCTGACCGAATGCTCGAAACAAAAGTGGATTTGAATGACTATTTTATAAAACGATTAATAATAACAGAAATAGTCTATTAAGAATAAAATACGTTTGCCAACACCGTGTATAGCTCATTGCGGCTGAATTCCTAATCGGAATTCATTGCAATTTGCTATCTTTCGGTTACGGCGGAAAATCATAGCTGATTTACCGCAACGAGCCATACACAAACACGTTACCCAACATTTTGACCCGTCCTGAATAAAGGCTACATAATTTCAAACATTATGTACAAAAATGACAAAGTAATCAGACGGTATTCAGAACCTTTTAAACTGAAAATTTTAGACGAACTTACAACAGGAAAACTAAACAAATATCAACTAGGGAAAGCCTACGGTATTGCACCAACCACCATTAATGAATGGATTAAGAAGTATAACCGTAAAGACCTTATGAACACCAGAATAACTGTGAAAACCAAAGACGAAATAACACGTATTAAAGAACTTCAAAAAGAGATTGAACAGCTAAAAAAATTGTTGTTAAAGAAAGATCTGGATGCTATGATTCAAGATTCATACCTGGAAGTGGCTGCAGAAGACCTTGGCTATAAATCGGTTGCTGAACTAAAAAAAAAGCTAAATATAGAGCGGTAAATAAAACTAAAGACAAAGCTAAAGGATTTGCGTCTTTAACAACTATTTGTATGTCT
>NZ_QRDX01000007.1 GCF_003386195.1 Seonamhaeicola aphaedonensis
AGGCATTTGCTATCGTAAAAAGTGGATTACCTTACGATGAGAACTTTGTTTCTAAATTAGCTTAAAACACTTGTTTTTTAACTCAGTTCTTTGTTGTAAAACGTTTTTTTAGCGTTTATATTGAAGTTGATATAGTTCGTCATTTTCTGAATTATAATCGATATCAATACTAAACTCGTGATTTTGTTTTTCTCTTAATAATGCTCCTGATAGATGTAGTATTTCTTTTCCTTTAAATGGGACAATCATAAATCCAAAAAAGCGATATTCCTTTATATTTCCGAATTGAGGTTCAAGTTCAATTAAGCGAGGTACAAGTTCTTCTTTGTCGAAGGGAATTAATTCATTGTTTAGCATAGAACTTATTTCTTCAAACTTTTTTTCTTTTAGCAAATTCACAGTTTTGTCATTCAGACTCATTCTCTTTTCAACCTGTTCCAATGTGGAAATTGGATATTCAAATTGTTGTTTAGAATTGTCTTTGGAAATTAAAACTACGTGAATAGCATCGTAATTCTTTTTTTCTTCTTTTAGATTTTTATAAAATATATAAGCAATATTCGAAGAAGGTAATTTAGGTTTATCTAATCTTTCTTCGATAGCATCACTTTCACTCATTTCGAGTTCGAAATATTTCTTTTTTCCGTCTTCTGTTGACGCTGAAACTCCAACAGCATATTTACATTGTCCTCCATAAAAATCCAGAATTTCTTTTACTCCAGCGTCTTCATTGTCAGTTATACTAATAAAGTTTGAAAGTAGTCCAGTTTTTTGTTCACCATCACGTTTATTTCCGCAAGATGTTATTAAAAATGTACAAATTAGTAGGCTTAAAATTCTGTTCATTGGTTTTTCTTAAATGTTTTACAACTAGAATATAAACTCAGTTTTAATTGCGTTTATAGTCAGATAAGCGAAGTTAGAGTTTTATTATCAGAAAATCAATACAAATAAATTCTCAATTATAAATAATTATCAACAAAAAAATCCCAAGCATTCGCTCAGGATTTAAATATAAATTAATGTTTATTATCAACTAATCTTCTGGATGCATAAAACGCTGTTTTGCTAACAACTCTTCCTCGGTCTCCACATGGTCTTCATCTGGCACACAACAATCTACCGGACAAACCGCAGCACACTGGGGTTCATCATGAAAACCTTTACATTCGGTACACTTATCTGGAACAATGTAATACAGTTCATCACTAATGGGCTCTTGAGCCTCATCGGCATCAACTTCTCTTCCATTTGTTAAAACTACAGTACCTTCTAAACTAGTACCATCTTTATACCGCCAATCATCGGCGCCTTCATAAATTGCAGTGTTTGGGCATTCTGGTTCGCATGCACCACAATTTATACATTCATCTGTTATTATAATTGCCATACCGTTTTTTCTTTTTTGTTTCCTTAAATTTGCAATTGCAAAAATAACGCCTAAACCTATCAAAACCAAATTAAGCATGCAATTAGAGGAAAGAATTAATGCTTTTATAAAACTGGGAGAATTTTTAAGTCAATTCTCTAATGATGTTGTTACTAAAAAAGAAACTATTGAATGTAACGACTTATTTTTTGATGGTTTTAAACACCAGCTAAAACTAGCCGAAGAACACAATGGTTGGTTCACACAGGAGAATATCAGGTTCTCTTTAAAAAGCTGGGTAGAGGCCTTAACACAAAGCAACCTTAACAAGTGGTTAGAGCCATACTGCCTTCAAGATGTTGATTCTAAACAAGTGGCTATTATTATGGCCGGAAACATCCCATTGGTAGGCTTTCATGACTTTCTATCGGTTTTAATTACGGGTCATAGAGTTTTGGTAAAACAATCCTCCAATGATAAACACTTGCTTCCTTATTTGGCAAAATATCTAGAATATATTGAACCCCATTTTAAAGGCCGTATTTCTTTCACCGAAGAAAAGCTAGAACATTTTGATGCCGTCATTGCTACGGGAAGCAATAATACCGCTCGTTACTTTGAATACTATTTTAAAGGTAAACCATCAATTATTAGAAATAATAGAAATTCAGTGGCTGTTTTAACCGGACATGAAACTACAGACGATTTAAAAAATCTTTCAGAAGATATTTTTAGATATTATGGGTTAGGTTGTAGAAACGTTTCAAAACTATTTGTCCCAAAGAATTATAATTTTGATGCCTTTTTCGAGTCTATTTACCACTGGCATCCCATTATTGAAGAAACCAAATACGCCAATAATTATGATTATAACAAAGCGGTGTATTTAATGAGCGAATTTGACATGCTGGAGAACGGTTTTTTAATGATAAAAGAAGATACCAGTTATGCTTCTCCAATAGCCACTTTATTCTATGAATATTATGAAGATGTTAATCTTCTGAAAGAAAAATTAAGTACTGATTCTCAACAAATACAATGTATTGTTTCTAAAGGGATTTTTGAAAATGAAGTGCCTTTTGGTGCCACTCAAAAACCTCAACTTTGGGATTATGCGGATCGTGTTAATTCTGTTGAATTTTTATTATCAATTTCTTAAAAAAATTATTGATTTTTTAGTAAGATTTATTGAATTAATTACCAACTTTGCATCTTTAAATTTTACCACACATAACAATGAAAAAACATAACTTTAGTGCAGGACCTAGTATATTACCACCAGAAGTTTTATTAAAAGCCTCTCAAGGCGTTGTAGACTTAGACAATAGCGGTTTATCTATCCTTGAAATATCTCATAGAAGTAAAGCTTTTGTAGATATAATGGAAAACGCTAGAGCCTTAGCATTAGAACTTTTAGGATTAGAAGGTAAAGGTTACAAAGCATTATTTTTACAAGGAGGGGCTAGCACACAGTTTTTAATGGTGGCGCTCAACCTTTTAGAAAAAAGAGCTGGGTACTTAAATTCTGGTTCTTGGGCAGCTAAAGCCATTAAGGAAGCCAGAATTTATGATGATATATATGAGGTAGCGTCTTCTAAGGAGGCCAACTATAATTACATTCCAAAGGGTTATGAAATCCCTGAGGATTATGATTACTTCCACTGCACGTCTAATAATACGATTTATGGAACTCAAATGAAAGAATTTCCTAACTCACCAATACCTGTAGCGTGTGATATGAGTAGTGATATTTTTTCTAGAAGTTTAGATTTCACAAAATTCGATATTATCTATGCAGGCGCTCAAAAAAATATGGGACCTGCAGGAACAACTTTAGTGGTTGTTAAAGAAGATGTATTAGGAAAAGTATCTAGAAAAATTCCATCTATGATGGATTATAAAGTACACATTGACAAAGGCAGTATGTTCAATACACCTCCTGTATTTGCTGTTTACACCTCTATGCTAACTTTAGAATGGTTAAAGGAAAAAGGAGGTATAGCTGCTATTGAAAAGGAAAATGAAAAGAAAGCACGTTTGATGTATTCTGAAATAGACTTAAACCCATTGTTTAAAGGTTTTGCTTCTAAAGCAGACCGTTCTACCATGAATGCTACGTTTACTTTAGAAAACGAAAACCTCAAAGAAACCTTTGATACCATGTTGAAGGAAGCAGGAATCAGTGCTGTTAATGGACATAGAAGTGTAGGTGGCTACAGAGCATCTATGTACAATGCATTGCCCATAGAAAGCGTTCAAGCACTTGTAGAAGTGATGAGCGAATTAGAAAGAAAAGCATAAAAGAGGTTTAAAGTTAATAATGGCACTATGCTGTTGCTTACTGAAAACCAAAAAAATAGACGTCATTCCGAACAAGGTGAAGTAATCTGTTTAAAAAGATTGCCACGTCATACCGCCTTGGAATGACAAAAAAATAAAATTAATCTTAAGTTAAAGGAATGAGTTTAGAAACTTATCACTTTTGACTTATAACTTCTAACTAAAAAAAATGAAAGTATTAGCAAACGATGGTATTTCAAAAAGTGGTATTGAAGCTTTAGAAAAAGCGGGATACGAAGTAAGTACCACCACCGTAGCGCAAGAACAGTTAATTAACTACATTAATGAGAACGATATTAGTGTATTGTTAGTTCGAAGTGCAACAACTGTACGAAAAGATTTAATAGATGCTTGTCCAAACTTAAAAATCATTGGTCGTGGTGGTGTTGGTATGGACAACATTGATGTAGAATACGCTAGAGAACAAGGTAAACATGTTATCAATACGCCAGCCGCTTCATCACACTCTGTGGCTGAGTTAGTATTTGGCCATTTGTACGGTTTAGCACGTTTTTTACATAATGCTAACCGCGAAATGCCATTAGAGGGCGACAGCAATTTTAAAGGTTTGAAAAAAGCCTATGCCAAAGGCACTGAACTTAAAGGAAAAACCCTAGGTGTTTTAGGGTTTGGTCGTATAGGTCAAGCCACTGCAAAAGTAGCTTTAGGTGCTGGAATGAAAGTAGTTGCTTTTGATCCATTTATTGAAAAAGCCAACTTAGAATTAGATTTTTTTGATGGTCAAAAAGTTAACTTTGAAATTGAAACTATTTCCAAAGAAGACGTTTTAAAACAAGCAGACTTCTTAACACTACATGTTCCTGCTCAAAAAGACTACGTCATTGATGAAACTGAATTTAACATGATGAAAGATGGTGTTATTTTAGCAAATGCTGCTCGTGGTGGTGTAGTTAATGAAATAGCACTTGTAAAAGCTATTGAAAGTGGTAAAGTAGCTAGAGCTGCACTGGATGTGTTTGAAAAAGAACCAAAACCAGAAGTACAGTTATTAATGAATCCTGCTTTATCCTTAACACCGCATACAGGTGCTGCTACGAACGAAGCACAGGACAGAATTGGTACTGAACTAGCTTCACAAATCATCAGTATTCTTGGGTAGTAATTTTTAATGTGACCAAATTGTTATAATTGAGTCCTAACTACAAAAGTTGGGACTTTTTTTGTACCTTCAAACTTCATTTTTTGTAATTTTAAATACAATACAATACCATGTCTGGAATTTTAGATTTATTAAACAGTGACTTAGGAAAAACCATTATTAGCGGTGTTGCAGGTCAAACCAATCAGCCTCAAAGTAAAACACAAGATGTATTAACAATGGCACTTCCGGTGTTAATGCAGGCTATGAAGCGTAATGCCTCTACACCACAAGGTGCTGAAGGTTTGTTGGGAGCCTTAAACAGCAAACATGACGGCAGTATCTTAGATAATCTAGGCGGTTTATTTGGAGGTGGAATAGATAATAACGTACTCAATGATGGTGATAAAATTCTAGGGCATGTACTTGGTAACAAAAAGCAAAACGTTACCAATATACTGGGAGCCAAATCTGGAATGGATGCTAGTTCTGTTGCTCAAATACTAAAAATTGCTGCTCCTATTGTAATGGGACTTTTGGGAAAACAAACCAGGCAACAAAAAGTTACTAATCAAGATGGCATAGAAAGCTTATTGGGCGGTTTAATTAGCGGAAACTCTCCACAACAAGAACAAAGTTTTTTAGAGTCTATTTTAGATGCCGATGGAGATGGTAGTGTAGTTGATGATGTTGCTGGCATGGTATTAGGTGGTAATAAAAAGAAAGGTGGACTTGGTGGTTTACTTGGTGGTTTGTTTGGAAAGTAACAAACCCAATTAGAAAATAAATAAAAGACTGTCAAAAAAAGCTTAAACTCTCATTCTAAAATAATCCCAATAGCAATTGGGACGGGTTGAGAGTTAAAGTTTTTGTACCTTATTTTTTGATAAAAAACACTTGAAACCATTTCATAAGGAATGATTTTTGTAAATTAGTTAAACCTGTTGGTGCGTTTACTCAATTAAAATGGTACTTACCTCAAAGGTGTTTTCTAGTGCTTAAATACTGATGTAATTTTGAAGTATGAATTGAAAATTACTTATCATGAAAAAAATATTCTACATACTCATAACATCTTTATTACTTGCTTTTGGTTGTAATTCCACAAAAAAAATTTCATCAAATACTTATGAAAAAAACGAAGCAGTAAAGGCTAACGATACGGTTAAAATTGCAAATGAAGCATTAGAGTACGAAATTATAATCATTGATCCTGGTTTTTCATTTTGGCTCGCCTCTACTGCTAGACCTGAGGGCTTCTACTCCCAACAATTCATGGAAAGAAGAAATAGCATTTTTGTGATAGAATGGAATCAAAGAGTGTTACAACCTGCAAGATTTAATCCTAATTTATATGAACTCCAAATTGATTATGACCCAAATATAGATTATGGCTACGAAGTGAATTATAAACTCTACAACTACTTTATTTATTTTCAGCTAAAATACAATCAAAGATTAGGGCCTTTTCAACCCAGAATTTAATTGCATTTGTTATTTTTGCAGCATAAAGACGTGCTGTGAATAAACTAAAACAACATTGGGGTATTGAATCCAATTGGCAAATTGCAATTATTTTTGTTGTATTTGCTATTACTGGTTCTACAGCTTCTTACATTGGAAAACCAATTCTTTCTTATTTAAACATAACCCCCGACAATTTGGGAGGTTTTGGGTATTGGACCATTAGAATCCTTTTACTCTTTGTTGTTTATCAGTTTTTATTGGTTGGTTTTGGTTGGTTATTTGGTCAGTATAAATTTTTCTGGGAGTTTGAAAAGAAAATGCTCAAACGGTTAGGTCTAAAAAGATTAATTGGTGATTAGATGAGTAAATTAAAAGATTATATTACCATAAAAGCTATTATACTTCTTTTAGTTGCTGTAATTTTTACACCAACAGCTATTAAATTTATTCATGTTTTTGAACATCATGAGCATAAAGTTTGTATTGATGGAAAATCTGAGCATATTCACAAAGTAGATTTAGATTGTGAATTTCAAAAATTCCAGCTTAACAATCATTTTCTTAGTATAGGAAAGTTTGTTTACCTAATCAATTATAATTGGAATGATAAAATATCATTTTTAACATATAAATTTCTTAATAATCATCGGCATTTATCTTTCTCTTTAAGAGGGCCACCAGTTTTAGTTTAAAAGTCTCTATTTAAACTAAAACACGATGTAATGAAACATTATTTATTGATTGTGGTGCTCTGGTTTTTCAATCTAGCCCATACTCAGAATTGTACATATACTTTTATTGGAGAAGTAAAAGATTTTCATGATGGTACGCCCATGTCTGGTGCTACGGTTTATATTGAAACGCTTAATTCTTATACCACCACAGATATTAATGGAAAGTTCTCAGTTAAAAACATCTGTAATGGGAAGTTGATATTGGTGATATCTCATATAGGTTGTGAAACGCAGCGTTTAGATGTAGATATAAATGGTGATACCTTCAGGGTGATTGATATGGAACATCATATTGAAGAACTTCACGAGGTAAAAGTCTCAGGAGTGGCGCCAAAAAAACTCACTAAAACTGCCCAAGAAACTCAACTAAATACTAAAACTTTGGAACGGTTTAGTGCCTTAAATCTTGGTGATGCTTTGAGGGAAATAAGCGGTGTTTCATCCATAAACACAGGAAATTCTATTGTAAAACCAATAATTAATGGTCTACATAGTAGTAGAATTTCAGTGATAACGAATGGTGTTTTATTACAAGATCAGGAATGGGGAATTGAGCATGCTCCCAATGTAGATTTAAATTCTGCAGGTAGTATCAATGTAATAAAAGGTGCTAATGCACTGGCTTATAGTGGTGATGCTATAGGTGGTGTGGTAATATTAAAACCACTTGGCATCAGTTTAAAAGATTCGCTTTACGGAAAAACGATTTTAACTGGACAAACTAACGGAAGAGGTTATAATGTAACAACTTCTATTACAAAAACTTGGAAAGGTGGTTGGTTTGCAAGTGGTCAAGCATCCAAGAAAGGTTTTGGTGATTTTGAGGCTCCCGACTATTTACTAACCAACACTGGGCTTAATACCAGAGCTTTTAACTTAAGTGCTGGTTATAAAACTTTTGAAAAAGGTTTTAGTTTTAACTACAGTCATTTAAAAAATGAAATTGGGATTTTAAGATCAGCACATATTGGTAGTATTAATGATTTGGTAAATGCTATAAATAATAGTGACCCTATTTTAATAGAAGATTTTAGTTATGACATAAACTCGCCAAGGCAGAATGTAACACATCAAATCTTAAAGGCTGAGTATTATAAAAGATTTAAAAGATTTGGTCGCTTCGAAATACAATATGATTACCAATATAATCAACGTTTTGAATATGATGTAAGAAGAAGTGACGATAACAAACCTGCTATAGATTTAAATCTGCGGACCCATTCCATACGAACTGGTTTAAAATTAGATTCAAATCTCAAAACCGTATATAATTTTGGCATTCATTTAAGATACCAAAATAATTTTGCAAATCCAGAAACAGGTATAAGACGTTTAATTCCTGATTATGACAGATATGATGTTGGAGTTTTTGCCATTTCAAATTTAAAATGGGGTGAAAATACTGATTTGGATTTTGGATTGCGCTATGATTTCAATCGGATTGATGCTCAGAAATTCTACTTAACCTCAAGATGGTTGGAAAGGGATTATAGCAATGATTTCAACAATATTATTATTGGTTCTGTCTTTGGTAGAGAGATTCAATACGGAGTCATTGATTTCGATGCCCAACAGCTACTGACAAATCCTGTTTATAATTTTAACAATTTTTCTGCATCAGCAGGAATTTCACATAAAATAAACAAAGCCCAAACTTTAATTTTTAATTATGGATTATCACAAAGGTCACCGAATCCTTCCGAATTGTTTAGCGATGGGTTGCATCATTCAGCTGCTAGAATTGAATTAGGAGATTTAAGAATTAAACAGGAAACTTCAAACCGATTTGGAGCTACATATCAATTAAATTTAGAGCAGTTAGATTTAAATATTGAAGGTTTTTTAAATAATATAAAAGACTTTATTCAGTTAGTTCCATTTAGCACAGAGCAAACTATACGAGGTGCATTTCCTGTCTGGAATTATGAACAAACTAATGCCTTTTTATTTGGAATTGATTTTGGAGCTACTTATAAAATTAATGAGCAATGGAATTTAAGCAATAAATCATCCTTTATAAAGGGAAGAGATACCAAAGCCAAAACAGCTTTAATTGATATACCCTCCTTTAGAACTAACAACATTTTAGAATACAACAATAAAAAGTGGTTAGATTTTAATGCAAGTTTAGAAAGTGAATGGGTATTTAGACAAAATGATTTTCCTAATTTTAATTTCGAAACCTTAAATCCTACAACACAGCAAATGGTTTTGGTAGACATAAGTACACCTCCGCCAGCCTATAACTTACTTCATTTTAGAAGTGATGTTACAGTTCCATTATCAGAAAAAACAAATTTAAACATTGGGCTTACCGTGTTTAATATCATGGATACTTCTTATAGAGAATACTTAAATAGATTAAGATATTTTGCCGATGACTTAGGAAGAAATTTTATGTTACAAATAAAGTTTAACTATTAAAAAATTAAAAAATGAAAAACTTAAAAATAATTTTAATCTTATCAATGTTAATCGGATCGTTTATATCCTGTGATAATGATGATACACCTACTCCAATAGTTGAGGAAGAAGTGATTACCACAATGACGATAACTTTATCTCCAGTTGGTGGAGGAAGTGATGTAATTATGCAGACGAGAGATACTGATGGTGATGGCCCAAACCCTCCAGTTGTAACTGATCCAGTAAATTTAACGGCCAATACTACCTACAACGGAAGCATAGAATTATTAAATGAATTAGAAACCCCAGCTGTTAATATTACTGAAGAGGTTGAAGAAGAAGATGAAGAACACCAATTCTTTTTCGTATCTACAAATTCTATTGCAACATTTTCGTATAGTGATATGGATGGAAATGGAAACCCAATTGGTTTGAGCTTTACGCTAACTACTGGGGCTGCAGGAACAGGAACTGTTACTGTTACGTTAATTCATGAACCCATGAAAAGTGCAAGTGGCGTTAGTAGTGGAGATATTACCAATGCAGGTGGTGAAGAAGATATTGCTCAAACATTTAATGTGGTAGTGCAATAACTATTTTGCATTAATATAAAAATCCCTTTCTCCCGATAACTATCAGGATTGAAAGGGATTTTTTTATACTTCTATCATTGTTTCTTCTTTTTTAGGATTTAAAACATACGTGTACAACCACATGAATGTGAAGGTTGGAATCACATCTAAAAAAGGAAGTGCCTCTTCAATAAATGAAACAACTGCGGCCACTTTACCTTCTTTTCCTTTATACAGTTTGGTCATAATTAAGGCCGATGCTGGCGCCCAAACAAAATCAAAAGGGGGAAAAACAATAGATACATATCCCAAAGCATCTAAAAGAACACTTAAGGCTAATTTTTTATACTTGCTCATGGATAATTAACATAATAAATTGATAACAAGAAATATACCAAATTTATTGTACCATCTATTTACCAATTAATTTTAAAAACTCATTTCGAGTTTCAATTTTTTCAAACTGCCCTCTAAACCCAGAGGTGGTTGTTATAGAGTTTTGTTTTTGTACCCCGCGCATCATCATACACATATGGGAGGCTTCAATAACCACGGCTACACCCTGTGGTTTTAAAGTATAATTTATACAATCTAATATCTGTTCTGTTAATCGTTCCTGCACTTGTAATCTTCTTGCAAACACATCTACAATTCTTGGTAGCTTACTTAGTCCTACTATTTGCCCATTAGGAATGTAAGCGATGTGTACTTTACCAAAAAACGGAAGTATATGGTGTTCGCAAAGTGAATACAGTTCGATATCCTTAACAATTACCATTTCATCATACGATTCTTTGAACATAGCACTTTTAAGAATCTCAACAGGGTCTTGGTGATATCCCTGAGTTAAGAATTGCATGGCCTTAGCAGCGCGTTCTGGAGTTTTTAAAAGTCCATCGCGTTCTGTATCCTCTCCTAAATCTTCAATAATTTTTTTGTAACGGTCTTTAACATCATCAGTTACCTGAATATTGTATTCTTCAAACTTTCTATATGGCATTATTTACTTTTTAGCTTAATAAAAATAATTAAAAAAAGTTAGACTCGTTTTTTAAAAGAAATCATTGAAAAAAGCAATCATGTTTATCTTGTTGATTACCTTGTAAAGTAGTATTTTCATAGCTTTGAAACTCAAAGAATGATAAAGGCCAAAAACATACACAAATTTTATGGTGATTTACACGTTTTAAAAGGTGTAGATATTAGTGTAGAGAAAGGTGAAGTAGTATCTATTGTAGGAGCTTCTGGCGCAGGAAAGACAACACTTTTACAGATTTTAGGCACATTAGATAATGCTTCAAATGCAGAGCCTTATGAACTCAATATAAATAGTACCAATTTAAAGTCACTATCAGATAAAGAATTAGCAAAGTTTAGAAACCAACATATTGGTTTTATTTTTCAATTTCACCAACTATTACCAGAATTTACAGCACTAGAGAATGTTTGTTTACCAGCATTTATAAAAGGGGGGGCAAAACAAGAAGCCGAAAAAAGAGCTAAAGAATTGTTAGACTTTTTAGGGTTGTCTCACAGGTATGACCATAAACCCAGTGAGCTTTCGGGAGGTGAACAGCAACGGGTTGCCGTAGCCAGATCTTTAATTAATAACCCTGATTTAATTTTTGCTGACGAACCTTCTGGAAACTTAGATAGTGAATCTGCCGAAAACTTACATAATCTTTTCTTTAAACTTCGTGGTGAGTTTGGACAAACCTTCGTTATAGTTACTCATAACGAAGATCTTGCAGATATGGCCGACAGAAAGTTAACTATGGTGGATGGTAAATTTTTGAGTTAAAAAAATACCAACTTACAATAAGATTTTATTAAAACTAATGCTCGTTTAAAAGCCAGTTGTTACTCCAAGTATTGTAATAGTTTTGTTGTTATAATTAATTTTAAAACCTGGATAGCCTCCTATATTCAAATCTATAATTCCTGATCTTATAGCCCTAGGCAACAAAACATAATGTAATGGTTCTTCAAAAACTAATGTGTAAGTAGTTCCATCAGAACTAAATCCATTTTGAAGCGCGTCTAATAGATACTCATCATCCCAGATGTTTAAGGGAGTTTCAGAACCAGCAATCCATATTCTTGAAGAAGCATCATTAAAAGTAACATTTACACCGTCAGTACTAGAAATAATACCATCTTCAACTGTAACAAAAAACTCTATCAAACCATCTTCATTTTCACCAAAATTTTTAACAACTTGAGTCCCTCCCACTTTAAAAACTTCATGATAATAGTTATTAAAAGTAATGGTATGTAAACTTTCTTGTTCCCAGTACCATCCCGTTGATACTATAGTAATACTGCCTCTACGAATAACACCATCTCTACCTTGCGTTCCAGAACCAAAATCTACTGTTATGGTTTTGGGAAACGTTTCCAAATCAAAAGGTTCTATTGTAATTGTGGCGTCAATTTTACTACTATTGGTTTTTCCAGTTAAAGAATTTTCAGCAATTAACAGTACATCACCACTATTATTTACTACATCTTGAAAAATTTCATTAGCTAATACATACTCATTTAGTATATTTATATAAACAGTTCTAGTAGCATCATCAGGGCCAGAGTCATTTAATGGAGTATCGTTTTTTTGACATGACACAAATAAAATGACAAGTATTGGGGCTAATATCTTTCTCATAACTCAGTAATTTATTACTAATTAACGCTTTTATTTCCTTTAGATTATGGTTTTTTTATTAAAATCGCTTTAAAAAGACAAAAATACATATTTTATCGATTATTTATAAACTTTTCATGTAATCTAGTACAGGATTTTAAATGAGAATATATTCATATCAATTTTTTTATGAAACTCATAACATACCGATATTTATTTCAATTAAATGTTCATTAATTTAAGTATACTTTACATACTTTAGAGTATTTTAAATTGAATTTAATATCGTCTTAAATAAATGAAATTAAATAAAAATGAATTACGAGAGTTTTTAGATTTAAAAGTAATTCAATACAATCAGCCAAGATTTATAGAAAGTGACCCTATTCAAGTACCTCACCAATTCTCAAAAAAAGAAGACATCGAAATTGCTGGTTTTTTAACCGCCACTATTGCCTGGGGAAACCGCAAAAGTATCATCAATAACGCTAAACGCTTGATAACCCTTTTAGATAATGCACCATACGATTTTGTTATAAACCATCAAGCTACCGATCTAGAAAAATTAAACACATTTGTTCACCGTACTTTTAATGGTGATGATTGTATGCAGTTTGTAAAAAGTTTAAAGCATATATATTTAAATCATTCTGGATTGGAAGCAATTTTTTTAAAATATGCTAAACCGAATTCATTACAGCTTTCTATTTCAAAATTCAAAGAGGTATTTTTTGAAGTAGACCACTTACCCAGAACCCAAAAGCATATAAGTAATCCTTTGAAAAACTCCGCCGCCAAACGAATTAATATGTTTTTACGTTGGATGGTTAGACAAGACAATACTGGTGTTGACTTTGGAATTTGGAAAAGCATATTGCCCAGTCAGTTATCTTGTCCTCTGGATGTGCACTCAGGTAATGTGGCTAGAAAACTAGGACTTCTAACCAGAAAACAAAACGATGCAAAAGCATTGCAAGAACTAGATAATTCACTACGCAATCTAGATTCAAACGATCCTGTAAAGTATGATTTTGCGCTATTTGGTTTAGGGGTTTTTGAGGGGTTTTAAAAAAATATCAAACTAAAGTTTACCATTTCTTATTTAAAAACTAAAAAAACCGTTTAACCTTTCAACCAAGCCTTTCTTAAAGTTTTTTGAGCTTCAGTGGCATTTGGCTTTTCAACCAACATTTCTCCTATAGTATATGGCTGGGTCGTGATAGTTTTTATTAAAACTTCCTTACCATCTCTATCTAAAACTACTTCAATATCTTCTCCTGGTTTCCACATAAATACTTCTTGTAATATTTGATTGGCATTTTGAAGTGTTAAGGCAGTACCCCCAATAGATTTTATAACATCATTGGTTTGAACCCCTTGTTCCTTCCAGAAACTATTTTGTAAAGCAGCATCTGTAAAGAAAATTGTTCCTTTTTGTCCGTCACCACTAACAATTGGGACGCCATTTAGTAAAATAAAGTTGGTTTCTACCTTACCCTCTCCTATTTCTAATCCTACCTTTGTAAAATATTCATTGTAATCAATTGGTATATCACCAACAACATGGGCGTTGAAAAATTCACCTAATGAAGGATACGTCATAGCAACTATTTCATCAATTAAGGCATCATCTTCAAATGGTTTGTTTTTTCCATACTTATTTGATAATTCTTTCATTAAAGATAGAATACCTCTGTTTCCGTTACTTTCTTCTCGAATTAAAATATCAATACACATGCCTATTAAAGCGCCTTTTTGATAAACATTTAAATATTCATTTTTGTAAGGTACTTTTAACACATTTTCACTCATTATTGTAAAACTCATGGCATCATTCATCCTTGAAGCTCCTTGTATTTTATCCATAATCTTTTTGTAAAACTCAGCTTCTTCAACCAAACCTTGATTCACTTGAAATAATGTTGCAAAATACTCAGTTACACCTTCATACATCCATAGATGTTTTGAAAATGTGGGATTATTATAATCAAAATAATGCACATCTTCAGAATGTACACTTAGAGGGGTTACAATATGAAAAAACTCATGAGACACTACATCTATCATACTTTCCTCTAGAGCATCCGCTGGAATATCTTCTGGCATTACTACTACCGTAGACGTATGGTGCTCTAGAGCTCCAAAACCCTTAGGTGAGTCTTCTTTACCTTCAGAAAGGTATACATAAATATCATAGCGTGGTGTGGTGTTAATAGCTCCCATATAGGCTTTTTGAGCTTCCATCATTTTAAAAATGGTTTCCTTGAGAGACTTTGCAGAATGTATTTTGTTAGGAGAATATACACTCAACACAATTTTAATACTTCCAACCTGAAATTCTTCAACATCTAAATTCCCATACATCATTGGGTTATCAGTAATATCAAAATAACGTGTAGCATAATAGCTAGTAGTTGTGATTTTACCATCTTCACTAGCTGTTGAGTTCACTGTTTGAAGCGCCGATGTTCTTACAAAATTGGCAGGAGCTGTAACATCTAATTTGTATTGATTGTTTTTTAATGAATCAAAATACCCAATAAACCCGTGCAAGTTAAGCACATAATTCTCTGGCTCAATATTAGTTCCTGAAGGTGAAAACGGTACATCTTTACCTATACCTCCTTCAGATTCAACATCATAAGTATCATTAACCCAGTATGTTATTTTATCCAAATTTTTGGCATCTGCAATAGTCCAAGAATTGTCATCTATTTTAGTTGCAACCATTTCTTCTCCTTGGTAATTAAAAGCCTTAAAATCATCAATATACTTCCCAAAATTACTCACAGAATATGTTCCTTGAACTACTTTGGGCAGTCGATAAATTACCGTTTCTGTTGTAAATCTTCCAGGATTAATGGTTACAGGTGCTTTATCATTTTTTACTGCAGATAAATTAATAGCGGTTTCAATAGGCAAGTTTATTGCCAAATCATTGGTAGATTTTTTTGAAGAACCACAACTTGCCATTAAAATACTGGCAAATACAGCAACAAGAATTTTATTGTTCATTGATAGTGAATTTTAAAGTTTTTTAAACGACGTGCAAAATACTACTATGTTACGTTTACTGCTCTTAAGGTTTTGTTAAAAGATAGTATATTCGCTGTATGGAAAAGCCCCTCATTAGTATTCTTACACCTTTTAAAAATACAGAAGCTTTTTTAGCTGAATGTTTAAATTCTATACGAAACCAAACCTATACAAATTGGGAATTACTTATTGTTGATGACCATTCTACAGACCAAAGCTACGCTCTTGTTGAAAATTATAGCAATATTGATAGTAGAATTAAGTTATTAAAGAACAATGGTAGGGGTATTATTTCTGCACTTCAAGTAGCCTTTAAAAATAGTTCTGGAGAATTTATAACCCGTATGGATAGTGATGATATTATGCTACCAAATAAATTGGAAATATTGGCTAATAATTTAATGACTTATGGAAAGCAACATGTTGCTGTAGGTTTAGTTGAATATTTTAGCAATCAGGGTATTGGTCCTGGATATAAAAGCTATGAGACTTGGTTAAATAATTTAACCAGAACAGGTAATAATTATGAAGAGATTTATAAGGAATGTGTGATTCCGTCACCATGTTGGATGATTCATAGAGATGATTTGGTTTCTTGTGGAGCTTTTAACCCCAATATTTACCCAGAAGATTATGACTTAACATTCCGGTTTTACAAACATCATTTTAAGTGTATACCATGTGACACTATCATTCATAAATGGCGCGACTATAGCACTAGAACCTCTAGAACACATATTCATTATGCCCAAAATCATTTTACCAGTTTAAAAGTGCAGCATTATTTGGATATAGATTATCACTTTAGCAAAACACCAGTTGTTTGGGGAGCAGGTACCAAAGGAAAGCTCATGGCTAAAATCTTTTTAGAGCGTGAAATTCCTTTTGAATGGATTTGCGATAACCCCAATAAAATTGGAAGAGCCATTTACGGAAAAGAGTTGTTGAGCTTTGAAACTCTGGGTACTATTAAAAATGCCCAAAGCCTTATAACGGTGGCAAATAAAAAGGCTCAAAAACAAATAAGAAGTCACTTAGATAAACTTAATTTAGAACCTGTAAAAGATTATATTTTCTTTTGTTGAAAATTATGTAATTTTGATTAATCAATAAAAAGGAATGCAATTTAAACACCCCGAACTTCTTTACGCCTTATTGCTACTAATCATTCCTATCATTGTCCACCTTTTCCAATTAAGACGTTTTAAAAAAGAATCCTTTACCAATGTTGCATTCTTAAAGGAAATAAAACAAAACTCTCGTAAGAGTTCACAAATTAAAAAATGGCTTATTCTCTGTACAAGACTACTGCTTTTAGCAGCTATAGTGATTGCTTTTGCTCAACCATTCACATCAAAAAATAACGGTTTTAAAACCGAAAGGGAAACGGTTGTCTACATTGATAATTCCTTCAGTATGCAGGCTAAGGGTAACAATGGTGAGCTACTAAAGCGTGCTGTTCAGGATTTAGTAGTTAATGTACCCGAAAATGAAAACATTTCTGTCATAACCAATAATGGCACTTTTAAAAACACGACCATTAAGGCTATAAAGAATGATTTGTTACAATTAAATTATTCTCCTAACCATTTAACACTAGAGGCTGCGCTATTAAAAAGTGAAATGCTTTTTAGTAAGAAAAAAGGCTTACTTAAAAATTTAGTTTTTATTTCAGATTTTCAGCAAAACAATGTTGACTTTAATCCAGATTTAGATTCGCTTACCAATTTACATTTGGTTCAATTAAAACCTATAAACACGAATAATATCGCCATTGACACTGTTTTTATTTCTGAAACTACTCCCATTAATTACCAACTAAAAGTAATTTTAAAAAATAGCGGTAATCCCATAGATAATATCCCTGTTTCAGTCTACAATGGTGAAAATTTAATTGCCAAAACATCAGTAGAAATTGATAAAATTGCCGAAACTTCATTTACACTGCCAGCTAATGAAATCATAAACGGAAAAATAACTATTGATGATGTTAATCTAAGGTTTGATAACAACTTGTTCTTTAACATCAATCATGGTTCAAAAATTAATGTCTTATCTGTTAACGAGGCTGATGATTCATTTTTAGATCGCATTTTTTCAAACGAGGAATTTAACCTGATTTCAACCTCTAATAATACATTAAATTACAATCTTATTGATCAACAACATCTTATAGTTATAAACGAAATAGATCAAATTTCAAACGCCTTAGTTTCTGCCTTAAAACATTTTGTTTCACAAGGTGGCTCTGTTATTTTGGTTCCTTCTGAAAAGATTAATATACAATCTTATAACCACTTGTTGGCCAACTTTGGTTCAAATTTTACTGCTCAGATAAATGCTGAAAAAAGCATCACCACAATAAATTATGCGCATCCGCTTTATAAAAAAGGAGTTTTTGAAAAACAAGTCTTAAACTTCCAATACCCTAAAGTGGAAAGTTTTTATGAAGCGATATCTAATAGTTACGCATCAGTTTTAAGTTTTGAAGATGGTAAACCGTTTCTTTACCAACATAATAATGTGTTTGTATTTACTTCGGCATTAAATAATAACAATTCTAATTTTAAAAACTCACCATTAATAGTACCAACACTTTATAACATTGCAAAACAGAGTTTTAAAACACCCGAATTATACTATATCATTGGAAAAGAAAATGAATTTGAAGTAGAAACACAACTTCAACAAGATGATATTTTATCTCTTGTAAATAACGGTATGAGTGTCATACCAAGACAGAAATACTTTAATAATAAAGTAATTATCAATACTTCTGAAACGCCCAATATTGCAAACATTTACAGTATAAACAATAAAGCTCAAACCATAAAAAGCGTAAGTTTTAATTACGATAGAAGGGAGAGCATTTTAGAGTATCAAAACTTTTCAAATAATAAAGATGTAATTTTGAGCAATTCAATACACGATGTTTTTAACACCATAAAAAGTGATACAAAAGTTAATGCCTTGTGGAAATGGTTTGCTATTTTTGCATTGATATTATTGATCACTGAAATGCTCATCTTAAAATATTTTAAATGACCATACTTTTAAAATCCGCCACCATCATAGATCCCCAAAGTGAGTTTCACAACACCACTCAAGACATTTTAATTGAAAACGGCACGATTTTAAAGATTTCCAACAATATTAAAAACACTAATGATTACGAAGAAGTAAAATTAAAAAACCTACATGTTTCTCAAGGTTGGTTTGATAGTAGTGTGTGTTTTGGTGAGCCTGGTTATGAGGAGCGTGAAACTATAAAGAACGGACTTAAAGTAGCCGCTTCTTCTGGTTTTACAACTATTGCTTTAAACTCAAACACCAATCCAGTTTTAGACACTAATTCTGATATTACTTTTATTACATCAAAAGCTAGTAATAATATTGTAACGGTACTCCCTATTGGTGCTTTAACCATTGGAAGCAAAGGTGAAGATTTAGCAGAGCTTTACGATATGAGCACATCTGGAGCCGTGGCGTTCTATGATTACAAGAAACCTATTACTAACCCAAACCTTATGAAAATTGCGCTTCAATATGCTGCCAATTTTAACGGGTTAGTATGTTCATTTCCGCAGGAAAATAAAATTTCTGGCCACGGGGTTATGAACGAAAACGTTACAAGTACCAAACTAGGTTTAAAAGGCATTCCGGCTTTAGCTGAAGCATTACAAGTGGCTCGAGATTTATTCTTGCTAGAATACACAGGCGGCAAATTACACATTCCTACCATTTCAACTGCTCCATCGGTTGCATTGATAAGAGAAGCCAAAAAAAACAAATTAGATGTTACCTGTAGTGTTGCGATTCATAACTTATGCATTTCAGACGAAGCTTTAACTAGTTTTGATTCTAACTTGAAAGTATTACCTCCCTTAAGAACTCAAACCGATATAGATGCGCTAATTGCTGGTGCTAAAGATGGTACTATTGATATGGTTACTGCAGATCACTCCCCTATTGATATTGAAGAAAAGAAAGTAGAATTTGATCATGCCGAATATGGCACCATAGGTTTAGAAAGTGCTTTTGGAGCTCTCCAAACTGTCTTTACAACAAAAAAAACTATAGAACTGCTTACTAATGGAAAAAAGCGTTTTGGTGTTGAAGAATCCGCAATAAATATAGGTAATAAGGCAAATATCACACTTTTTAATCCAGATACAAAATATACCTTTGACAACAATCATATTATATCTCGTTCAAAAAATAGCATTTTTGTGGGCGCAGAACTTAAGGGTACAGTATATGGTATTATTTCAAACAATAAAATACACTTAAATAACTAAAATGACGCAACAAGATATTGAACGCGGCAAGAGAAACGCCATAATTAGTTATATTACCATTTTTGGAGTAATTATAGCTTATTTTCTAAATAATGAAGAACATAAAAAAAGTGTTTTTGCTAGTTTTCATATCAGGCAATCGTTAGGGCTTTGGTTAACTTTTTGGGCTTTAGGCTATATTATTGGAAGTTTTGATAGTTGGTTAGTTACTTCTGGGTTCTATTTATTTTTTGCAGTTCTTTTTATCTACGGCTTTTCATCGGCCATTACTGGTAAAACTCAAAAGGTGCCTTTGGTTGGTGATTTATATCAGAAAGTATTCGCGAACCTAGGTAAACAATAAAATGAACAATAACCTTAGCCTATATCACTTAACTAGACCGTCTAGTTTACCTGAAAATGCTCCTCTTTTAATTATGATGCATGGTTATGGTAGTGACGAAAACGATTTATTCTCTTTTGCCGGTGAACTGCCAGATGAACTTTTTATAATTTCGGTAAGAGCTCCCTACCCGATGACTCCTTATGGTAATGCTTGGTATACTATTAATTTTGATGCTGAACGCGGTAAATGGAATGATAAAGTTCAAGCCGAAGCATCCAGAGATTTAATTGCAAATTTCATTGATGAAGTAACTGAAAATTATCCTGTAAATAAAGATAATGTTACGCTTTTAGGTTTTAGTCAAGGTAGTATTTTAAGTTATGGTGTTGCTTTTAATTATCCTGAAAAAGTAAAAAACGTGATAGCTTTAAGCGGGTATATTTATCATGATATTCTACCTGAAGATTTAAACCAAAAGAACTATACCAATTTAGATTTTTATTGTTCACACGGAAGTGTAGATCAAGTAATTCCAGTAGATTGGGCTAGACAAACCCCTACTTTTTTAAAAAGCTTAAATATTAAACACCTCTACTCTGAATTTCCTGTAGGTCATGGCGTGGCACCTCAAAACTTTTTTGAGTTTAAAAATTGGTTAAAAAAGCGAATTTAACTATTTAAAACCTTACTATATCTAATTATATAACTATAAGCTTTTCATCAATTTAATATTGAAATAATGAAAAGTCAGGGACGATTTATAAATAAAATTGAATTCTATTTTTATTCATTAATCACCAATCTAAATCCTTCACCATGAATGTTTAATATTTCAACCTTTTCATCTGGTTTTAGGTATTTACGTAATTTGGCAATGTAAACATCCATACTTCTAGACGTAAAATAATTGTCATCACGCCAAATTTTAGTCAATGCCAATTCACGAGGCATTAAATCATTTTCATGGAGTGCTAACAGTCGTAACAACTCATTTTCCTTTGGCGATAATTTAACAGGATCACCACCATTAAAACGTAAGAAACGTAACTTTGAGTTCAAATGAAACTTGCCTATTTTAAATTCAAACTGCTTACTGTCAGAAATTGTTTCAGTAGCTTTACGTTGAATGATAGCTTTAATCTTCATTAATAAAACTTCACTATCAAAAGGCTTGTTTAAATAATCATCAGCACCTACCTTATACCCTTTTAAAACATCCTCTTTCATAGTTTTAGCAGTCAAGAAAATAATAGGTACGTCTGTGTTTTTTTCGCGTATTTCCTTAGCTAAGGTGAAACCATCTTTGTAGGGCATCATGACATCTAAAATACATAAATCGAAATCGTCTTTTTTAAATTTTTCAAAGCCTTCCATTCCATTTTTTGCATGAGTAACCTCATAGTCATTCATCATTAAATAGTCTTTAAGGACGGTTCCGAAGTTAGGATCGTCTTCTACTAATAAAATTCGTTTTTTTTGCTCTTCCATGTTTATGATATTAAGGGAAGCTTAATTATAAAAGTGCTTCCTTTTCCTTTTTCACTTTCTACTGATACATAACCTTGATGATCATCTACAATACGCTTCACATACGCCAAACCTAAACCATGACCCTTAACGTTATGTATGTCACCAGTGTGTTCTCTGTAAAATTTCTCGAACACACGTTTTGAAGCTGCTTTACTCATTCCACTACCGTGATCTTTTATTTTTAGAATAATATTGGTGCCTATATTCTCAGTGTAAACCTCAATCTCTGGAGCGTTAGGAGAATATTTTATGGCATTATCTAAAATATTTACTATTACATTGACAAAATGAGTCTCATTAGCTAAAACAGACGATTTACTGGCCTCAAAAAGAGTCTTAATATACCCTTGTCTGTTTTCAATAATAAGCTCAACATGCGCAATGGCAGTTTCAATCATGTCGTGTAACTTTACACGGTCTTTACTTATGTTTAGTTCGTTTTTCTCTAGTTTAGATATTCTTAAAACATTCTCTACTTGAGCGTGCATTCGTTTATTTTCCTCCTTAATCATAGTGAGATAACGTTTCACTTTATCTTTATCATCAATAATAGCCGGATTTTTAATGGCATCTAATGCTAGATTAATAGTAGCTATGGGCGTTTTAAACTCATGGGTCATGTTATTAATAAAATCTGTTTTTATTTGCGAGATTTTGCGTTGCTTTATGAGCTGATACAAGGTGCTTGAATAAGCTATAACAATAATTGATGTAAATACAATGGATAGCAAAATCATACCAATTATAGGTGCTAAAATAAACCTACTATCCTTGGGAAAGTTCACCAACAACTTATAAGGTGTTTGTCTGTTTTCATCATAAAAAATAGGCACTTTATACGTAGATTCTTTATCGTATTCAAAGTTTTCACTTTGCACTTTTGTAGCCAGTTCATTACTGTAAATTGCAAACTCAAAGTCTAAATTAATTCCTTCTTCTGCTAGTTTCAACTTCATGAAATCATTGATAGTTTCATTGGAAATTCTCTTGTGGATAGGAAAAGTTTTTGCATAAGCTTTAAAATTTTTTTCAAAATAACTTTTCTCTGCTTCTTTAAGTCTGCCACTATTAAGTATGTTAACAATAGGGCTACTGCCTAAATCTTTATTATCAATTAAATCATCACCTTGATAAAATTCTAATCTCGAAGTTCCTGTTAATCTTTGAATTTCAAGACTATCTAAACCAATGTCAAAGAGCGATTGTGATAATTTATAGTTCTCTTCTAAAACACCACTACTATAAATTAGCCTTTCTTTTGTGTTATTGTTTTGTTGATAGATAAATAACTGAGATACAGCGCTAGAATCAACTTCGGTTTCTTCGGTAATTAATTTTTGATAAGATTCAAATTTTGAGTTGTACTCATCTTCTTCTATATCATTAGAAACCTTATGTAAAGTGGTTAATACACTAGAATGAAACCGTTTTTTTTCATTCTCAACAAAACTCTTTATAAAATAAGCCTGAACGAAAATTATCCCAATTAAAGATAGACTCATTAAAAGCACCAATAGGATAAATACTTTTTTGCTCATTACTCAAAATTAACATTTTAACATTTAGCGCACTTATGTTTTAACCTTACATTAACAAAAATGTTAAAATTACGAATTAACCTATATTTTGTAGTATGTTTTTATGAACTTCATTAACTTGATTTATAGTTTTTTGTAGTTCAATATTCTGAATTACAAAGTCTGACAACTTCACTTTTTCCTCGTCAGGCCATTGGTTTTTTATAATAGCTGTAATCTTATCTCTTGTAGTATTATCACGCTTTAATAGCCGTTGGATTCTAATTTTAATAGGAGCAGTTACGGTTATAACATAGTCGCATTGTTTATGGCCGTCGTTTTCAAATAAAATGGCCACCTCTTTTATAACATAGGGTGCTTTTTGTTTTAAAATCCATTTTTCAAAATGTTTAGCCACCTTAGGATGGACTATAGCATTCATTTTTTTCAAATAACTAGTATCATTGAAAATAATGTCTGCTATAAAAGGTCTGTTAAGTTTGTCTTCAATATATACCTTTTCACCAAATAAATTAATCAATTTCCTTTTAATGATTTTAGACCTATTCATAAGCTTTTTGGCCTCTTCATCAGCTATATAAACAGGTACTCCCAATTTTTTAAACTCTTTTGCAACAGTAGTTTTCCCACTGCCTATACCCCCTGTAAGCCCTACAATAGTCATTTATTTATTATAAATTCTATTTGTTGTTGATTAATTTTGGCATTCTTTACCATTTCTGGAAACTCTATTAGTTCTGGTACTAAAAACGACTGATTTTCCATAATTTTTGAATAATCACAAATGACTTTAAAATCATTTAGCTTAATAGATTTAAAGTTTTTTAAACTTACGTAATAGGATACATTAACGTCCTTTGGAAAGTATTTTAAATTGACACCACTGGGAACATTAATAATTCTTACTGGAACTTTTAAAGTGCCCTCAGTAAATTTTTCAACTTTGGCTTTTAGCGTAACATTGGCGTCTGAAAACTTTAAATCTTTACTTTTTTTAGGTAGCTCTAGTTTTGTTTTAAAATCTAAATCCGCTCTAACATCATTTAAAACAACTTGCTCTGTTTCTAGCACATTAATTTTAGAAACTAGCACATGTGGGCCAATAACCATAACAGAATCGGGTTCTATTGTAATAGGATGACTTGTATTGTATCCAGCTCCATACTTAATATCGGCGTTTAACTTTACAGGAACATTTTTAACCATATTCTCACCATACCTGAACACCAATGAATCTGGAGTCATGCTAAGTAACTGTACTTGTTTGTCAAACTGCGTGTTATTTAGATATGCAACAGACTTATTCCAAAGATAAACCGATTCTTTTTGAGTAACGTCTTTAGAAAAGTCTATTTTAATTTTGGGTTTATTAATATAATACCTAAACCATCTAAATCCATGTGTTTTAAGCGTCATATTGAGATAGGTAGAGTCTTTTAAAATAAGTTTCTCTTCAGGAACATTAATTTTTTCAATCTCAAATGCTATGGTATTCGTGTACTCTTTTGAAAGCTTTGAAAAAATTAAAATTAAAAATGAAAAGAGCAGGAATAAAAGAAACACATTGATTCGTTTACTCCTAAATGATGTCGCTATTTTCGATTTTAATTTTCTAATCATTTTTCTTTAAAAAACAACTTTGGAAAATAGGTCTCAGGGTCATTATTTAAAACAGACACCGCCCAAGTAGATTCTAAAAAACCTAGTCCGTAACCCATAAACTGAACTCCAATTGCTAACAATGACATTGCAGCTACTGCTATATTTTTTGTGGTAAACAACGCTACCAAAAATACCACTATAAAGTACAAAATATATAAAAACAAGAGTTTGTTAAATCCAAAAATTGCTAACAAAATAGATATGTCAAGCCCTATAATGAAAAAACTTGGGAACCAATAAGTTATTTTTTTAGTTGAAGGATGCCATTTATTTAAAATAGGTCTTACCAGTCCAAATTTATGAATCTGCGTGTAAAACTTAGACCATGAAATTCGACGCTTATGAAATACTTTAGCCTCTGGGATTAGCTTAGTTTTAAAGCCTAAATTCCAAAGTCTGATGGATAAATCGGGGTCTTCTCCTGGATGTATACGTCCAAATCCGTTAGAGGCTTCAAAGGCTTTTTTTGAGATACCCATATTAAAACTTCTGGGTTGAAACTTATCTACACTTTTCTTATTACCCCTTATTCCACCCGTAGTAATAAAGGAGGTCATAGCAAAATTTATAGCCTTTTGGAGATTAGTAAACGACTCATGTGCTGCATCTGGACCACCGAAACAATCTACATAAAAATCTGACAAACTTTTTTCAACCTCAGTTAAGTAATTTTTGGGCAAAATAACATCACTATCTAAGATGATAAAATAATTACCTTTGGCATGCTGCATCCCAAAGTTTCTGGAATCTCCTGGACCAGAATTATCTTTAAAGAAATATGAAATATTAAGTTTATGATAAAAACGCCTAACCACTTCCTTTGATGATATTGAAGAACCATCTTCTACAATAACAATTTCATAATCTGTTGTAGTTTCCATAGCCAAAAAACTTTGTAAAAGTTCTTCTACTTCGTCTGGTCTATTAAATACAGGAATTATAAAAGAAAATTGTAATTGCATAACACAAATGTAACAAAAAAGCCACCCTTTAAAGGTGGCTTTTAACAGTATATTTTTCTATTATTCTTCTCCTACAAAAGTACTCATAACAGCATCACTCACTCCCATATTGCTAAATCCACCATCATTATATAAGTTTTGCAAAGTAACGCGTTTTGTTAGGTCACTAAACAATGTAACGGTATAGTTTGCACAGTCTAAGGCAGTAGCATTACCAAGTGGCGACATTTTTTCAGCATACGCTATAAATCCGTCAAACCCCTTTACACCACTACCTGCAGTTGTTGGTGTTGGTGACTGGGAAATCGTGTTTACACGAACTTTTTTATCTCTTCCAAAGAAGTACCCAAAACTACGTGCTATACTTTCTAAATAAGCTTTGTTATCTGCCATATCATTATAATCTGGAAACACACGTTGAGCCGCCATATAGGTTAAGGCTACAATACTTCCCCACTCGTTCATAGCATCCAATTTATAAAGTGTTTGCATGACTTTATGAAATGACATTGCAGATACATCGGTTCCTTTTTGAGTCCAATCATAATTTTGATCAGTATAGCTTCTACCTTTTCTAACGTTTATTGACATTCCTATAGAATGTAAAACAAAATCTATTCTTCCTCCTAAAATCTCCATAGATTTTTCAACCAGATTTTGTAAGTCTTGTAGAGAGGTTGCATCAGCAGGGATAATTTGAGAACCCGTTTTTTCTGCTAATTCATTTATTTGCCCCATTCTCATGGCAACAGGCGCATTGGTTAATACAAATTCACCTCCTTCTTCGTGAACGCGTTCTGCTGTTTTCCAAGCAATTGAATTGGAATCTAATGCTCCAAAAATAATTCCTTTTTTTCCTTTTAATAAATTATGTGACATATCTTGGTTAGTTTTATGTAAATATTAATTTGTTGATTTTTTGTTAAACCGGGTTCAAAAATAATAAACTTTTAACTTTTAGCTTTAAACTACCCTCTTTTTCAATTGAGTAATTCTTTTGCGTGAGCTATGGCTGAAGACGACATTTCTATACCTCCCAGCATTTGAGCAATCTCAACGACACGTTCGTCATGATTTAACTTTACTAAGTTAGTTTGCGTAACCTCATTGACATCTTCTTTGTATACTTTGTAATGTGTATGTCCTTTGGCTGCAATCTGTGGTAAATGCGTTATAGAAAACACCTGCATAGTCTTACTCATTTCTAACATAATATCTCCCATTTTATTAGATATTTCTCCTGAAACTCCAGTATCAATTTCATCAAACATAATAGTTGGTAACTGAATGTATTTAGATAATATAGACTTAATTGCCAGCATTATTCTTGATAATTCTCCACCAGAAGCTGCTTTTTTAAGTTCATTAAAACTACCGCCTTTGTTTGCAGAAAACAAAAACGATAATGTGTCTTTTCCGTTGAAAAGGAAACTATCTACTGAAGTCACCTCTATTTTAAACTGAGCATTTGGCATTCCTAAATCGGCTAATATAAGTTCTAGTTCCGATTTTAAATGAGGAATAGTGTCTACTCTACGTTTATGTAATACTTCTGCCAAAGTGTTTAACTTCTCAGTTTGACTATTAATTTCTTGTTCCTTTTTTGAAATGGTTTCATCTAAATTCTCAGTGACAGCCACTTTTTCTTGAAGTTGTTCCCTAACTTCTATGAGTTCTGAGATATTCTTAGTCACATGCTTTTGCATTAAATCATGCAAAGTTTTTAACTTAGTATCTACTTGTTCTAAACGTCTTGGGTCTGCCTCTAAACTTTCTTGAAGCATATCAACATCACTAAAAACATCATCTATTTCAATAAGACTGCTATTAACACGGTTGAATAGGTCTTCATATTTTGAAGACATTCCAGATAATTTTTGAAACGTATTTTTTAACAACGTTAAGGTTGGTAATGCACCTATTTGCTCATCACTTAAAAGTTGGTAGGCTTCAGATAGTTTTTCTTTTATACCTTCAATATTATTGAGTGTTTCATACTCCTCTTCTAAAGATTCTAACTCTCCTTCCACTAAATTGGCATCTACCAGTTCATTTAATAAAAAGGTGTTGTAATCATGTTCTTTAATAGCTTCAGCTTGAAATACCAAGAGCTCATTTAATTCCTTTTGAAGTTCCTTGAAAACTTTTAATTGCAATTGATATGCCTGTAAAGATGTTTCATTATTAGCCAAAGCATCTATTACCTGAAATTGAAAGTCATTGTTGGTAAGTTGCAAAGTTTGGTGTTGCGAATGAATATCTATTAAACATTCTCCTAAAAGCTGTAGACTATTAAGATTTACTGGTGAGTCATTCACAAAAGCTCTTGATTTACCAGATGGTAGAATTTCACGCCTAATTATGGTTTGGGGTTCATAATCAAAACCTTCTACCTCAAAAAGTGATTCCAATTTATAATCTGAAACGTTAAAAACTGCTTCAATAACGCATTTCTTGGAGGTATCCTTTAAACTACTTAAATCGGCACGTTTACCTAGAATTAATGACAAACCACCTAATAAAATAGACTTTCCTGCTCCTGTTTCTCCAGTTATTATTGAAAACCCACTATTGAAATCCACTTGTAAATCATCAATTAAAGCATAATTATTTATTGAAAGAGAAGTAAGCATATTTTAGTTTTCGGTAATATTTAAAAGTTTTGCAAGAAACCACCTAATATTTAATGCTTTGCCATAAACTACTGTGCATGGGCGCCACTTTCTGAAGCATCTCTTTTAAGCTTGCAATGTTTACATTAGGTCCATCACTAAAAATTTGAGCAATTTCATCAGCCTTGGCATCAAAAAAGGTACGTAATAAAAAAGAATTAGGACGTCTACTATTCATAGCTTGAAACTTCTTTAAAGCTTCGGCTATCTTTTCTTTACCCTCTTTTGTATTCTCACTCATAATATCTAGCCCTTGTCTATGATAGGCATGCATTACCTGTCTATACTCTATAAAGGTGGGAGACAGTATATTATCTATAAGCATAAATCTACTCTGTAATCCATCCTCCAATTTCCAACCAATAAAATTACCTTGTTGTGAATAATTAGTAATTATTTGGGCTTGCTTAAAATAAGAGTCTCCTCCATTTGGAGCAAAAGAATCGGCATCCAATCCTAAAATCATATAAACGTGAAAAGATATTACCGATATTAAATTCGATTCAAACTGTGTTGGATTGAATATTAAATTTTGAAATTCTAAATATCTAAAATTAAAATCTTTGTCATTATAATTATAGATAGGTGTACTATAAGATGATCCAAAAACAGGACGTGATGATTGCACTTGCAACGATGCCTGAAAAGCTTCTCCGCTATAGTTGGTAATATTTACTACCATACTACAATCTATGCGCTCTTGAGATAAATAGGTTTTATTAGTCCATTTAGTATTATTAACAAATTCATTTAACTGTTTTTCTAATGTCTTAAAAATTGGGAAATTCTCATTACCAGTTTGTCTGGCATTAACAACCACACTACAGTTTAATTCTTGAGCCCATCCTGTAATAGCTAAGAAGTGGATTAAAACAGTTAAGATATTACGCATGTATTTTTCTTATAATTTCGTTTAATAAATCTTCAGCAACTTCAGCCTTAGATTTTAACTGAAATGTTGTAACATTTTCATCCTCATCAATAAAAGTAACTTTATTGGTATTACTTTTAAAACCCGCCCCTTTATCATTTAACGAATTTAAAACAATTAAATCTAAATTCTTTCTTTTTAATTTATCTTTTGCGTTTTCTAATTCGTTGTTAGTTTCTAGTGCAAAACCAACTAAATACTGGTTTGTTTTTATGTCTCCTAAAGATGCTAAAATATCTTTAGTCTTTACCAATTCTAGAGATAACGTTTCATCCTTCTTTTTTATTTTTTGAGAAGCTACTTCTTTAGGTTTATAGTCAGCCACTGCAGCAGATAGAATAGCTACGTTTACATTGCTAAAATGTTTATGTGTTTCATCATACATATCCTGCGCACTTGTAACAGCTATAACTTTTATTAAGCTATGTGATATTTTTTGATGCGTTGGTCCTGTTATCAAAACAACTTCAGCTCCCAAGTTAGATGCCTTTTTCGCAATTTCAAAACCCATTTTACCACTAGAATGGTTTCCTATGAACCTAACGGGATCTATGGCTTCATACGTTGGTCCTGCAGTAATTAAAAACTTTTTCCCTTTTAAGGGTAATTTGCCTAAAATATCATTTTCAATAAAAGCAACAATATCTTCAGGCTCTGCCATTCTACCCTCACCTACCAATCCGCTAGCTAATTCGCCACTGGTAGCTGGAATCATAATATTCCCAAAAGATATTAGCTTTTCAATAGAAGTTTTAGTGGTTTGGTGTTTGTACATATCTAAATCCATGGCAGGGGCAAAATACACTGGACATTTAGCTGATAAATAAGTTGCCAACAACAAATTGTCGCAAACGCCATTAGCCATTTTTGATAAGGTGTTAGCTGTAGCTGGTGCCACAATAAACAAATCTGCCCAAAGTCCTAAATCTACATGATTGTTCCAAACAGCATTATCATCTTCTTCATTTGTAAATGAGGAATAAACTGGATTTTTTGATAAAGTTGATAAGGTTAAAGGGGTAATAAACTCTTTTGCAGCTGGTGTCATGACTACTTTTACACTAGCACCTGTTTTTATAAATAACCTTACTAACGAAGCCGTTTTATAAGCAGCTATACCTGCACTTACTCCTAATAGTATATTTTTACCGCTAAGTATACTCATAAAAATAGCTTTTCAAGATTATTTAGTTAACCGCTTTCTTTTTTGGTATAAACTACAATTTACAACCACAACTAGTGTTATACTTGAAAACTTGTGTTTAAAAAAAGAAAATTAAATGTACTAAATTCTCCTGAAAAGCTAAATGCTTTTAAAAATTAACTTTTAGATATTATTCCTGAGAGTCTTGCTCAGTATTTCTAAAATAAACTTTATCTGTTAACCATTCTTGAATAGCTAAAGCATGAGGTTTAGGTAATTTTTCATAAAACTTAGAAACCTCAATTTGTTCCTTATTTTCAAAGATTTCTTCAAGACTATCATTGTAAGTTGCAAACTCCTCTAACTTATCAATAAGCTCTTTTTTAATCTCTGTATTAATTTGTTCTGCTCTTCTAGCTATAATAGAAATAGACTCATAAATGTTACCTGTTGGCTCATCAACTTGATTTCTATCATAGGTTACTGTATTAACCGGAGCATTGATTTTCTTTAAATCCATCTTGATTATATTTAACTTTTCGTGCTATACTGTTTTAACTCTTCTTCTACAAGGTTGGTCATTGCGTTTACTTGCTCTATATATTTTGACTTAGTAAACGTTCTTAAAAAAAACGCACTATCTTCTTTTGCAGTTTCTAAGCGTTGCTTTCTTAAATGAACTATACCTTCATCTTTTGAGTTTTTATATTCTATACTATTAACTGCTTGCTGAAAAACAGCATCTAATCTGTAAAATAGAGCATCTTCTCTTAATCTTGAGCCTGGAAAATCATATAGAAAATTATCAAACGATTTTATTGCTGCATTAAAATCTCCTGTATAACCGGGAGCAATTTCACCATATTGCTTAGCAATGGCAAAGGCTTTTTGTTCTAACTTAAAATCTAATTCCTGTACAAGCGTATTGGCTTCTTCAAAAAATTCAGATTCAGGAAACAGGTTTATAAATTCTTGAGTTTTTGCAATGGCTTCTTTTGTTTCTGTTTGGTCCTTTGTGTAGATTGGCGATAACATGTAGTAGCTTTTTACACTTAAAAAAGAAGCCTCTTCAAACTTTTCACTTTTAGGATAACTTTTGGTAAATTGTTCAAACCTGTAAGATGAAATATAATAGTCTTTCATCTTGTAAAAAGTCATGGCATACAAAAACATAAGCTTCTCAGCTTGTGGTTTTCCTCTATATTCAGGAACTATTTGTGCAAAAAGTCTGTTTGCCTTAGCATATTTTTCTTCGTTAAAAAGAGCTTCTCCCATTTCAAACTTTTCTTTGGTAGCACCTTCTCCTGTTAGTTTAAGTACTTTTTGGTACTCACTACAAGAACTAAAAACTATTAAGGTTATTAATATGTAAAAAAGCTTTTTCATGGATTTTAAAACAGAACGCAAAATTAAGTTATTAATATGGATTTTAAAAATATAATTTTGTAGCTAAAATAATTGCATAATATCAGGAATAACAACGTTTAAGTAATATTTAACTTTTAAGTTTGAATATGATAAACCTGTAACTTAAGGCTTGCTTTAAATTTGTTTATCTGTATACTAAAAAGTTTTATGACAAATAAGCCTTTATTTTTTGTTTTAATTCTTTAGATGCTGGAACTACCGGTAATCTAACAGTATCATCACATAAACCTAATGCCTCAAAAACCGCTTTAATACCTGCTGGATTATTTTCTTCAAAAATATACCCAGTAACATCCATTAGTTTAAAATGTAGTCTGTAAGCTTCTATGACATTACCTTTTAAACCTAAACGAATCATTTCTGAAAAATCTTTTGGAAGTGCTTGTCCTATTACAGAAATCACGCCAGCTCCTCCAGCTAAGACAACACCTAAAGCCAAATCATCATCACCTGAAATTACCAGAAAATCGCTCGGTTTGTTTTTAAGTAATTCAAAATATTGCGCCATGTTATTCCCTGCTTCTTTTACCGCAATAATATTGTTAAAGTCATTAGCAAGCCTTAAGGTTGTTTGTGGCTCCATATTTTTTGAGGTTCTACCAGGAACATTATATAAAATAACATCAATAGGTGATGCTTCTGCTACCGCTTTAAAGTGCTGATATAATCCTTCTTGTGTTGGTTTATTGTAGTAAGGTGAGACCGACAAAATAGCATCAATACCATTAAGATCTGTTGATTTAATCTCTTCAACAACTTGAGCAGTATTGTTTCCTCCAATACCTAAAACTAAAGGTAAACGTCCCTTGTTGGTATCAGAAATGGTTTTGATAACCTCTTGTTTTTCTTGTTTAGTTAAAGTCACACTTTCTCCTGTAGTTCCACAAATAACCAAATATTCTGTACCATTTTCAATATTGTAATTTACAATATTTGCTAATGCTTGATGATCTATACTCAAATCTGGATTAAATGGTGTAACTAAAGCAACTCCAGTTCCTAAAAACTTACTATTCATTTTCAATTTTATTTAATATAGTTAAGTATCTAAATATTTCGTTTTTAAATACTTCAAATTCTGTTATATCTGTTTTTATTATTAAATCGTTTAAACGCTCATCGGTCTGTAAAACTCCTATTTTAAATTTAGCTTTTGACGCTGCCGTTATTAACTTTAATTCTAAAACTTCCTGTTGGTAATAACTTACTAATACATCAAAACTTTCATCTAAAAAAGATTGCAATTCAACATTTTTTATTGTGCCATTCCATCCAAAATCATTTGGATTAAAGCATACTTCCCAAAAATTCAAATCGTCTTTTTTGTTTTCAGAAAAAGCAACAATCTTTAACCTGTTAGCTTTTATCTTAATAAAATTGGCTAATTTTCTAAAAGATTCAAAATCATTAAACTCATCAGCGTTTAAGATAACCCCTAAACTTTCTGCCCTAGAATTAGTAACGTTTACCAACCGTTTAGACAACAATTTGTTTAAGTACTTTTTATTAGATTTTTCCTTAAAACCCTTTAAAAACATTTATATTTATACTTTGCGCAAAGGTAGCAAAAGTACATTCAAAAAACTGATTAAACACATGAGGTTTACACTTTTATTCATTTTGTTAAATTTTTTAGTTTTTTCTGGTTGCAAACAAGAAAAGATGCACTTAATAAAAATTGAAGGTCAACAAATTCAAATTACTGATTTACTTACCTCAAACCAAAATATTGAAGCCTTTGTAAGACCCTACAGAGAGCATATCAATAAAGATTTAGATAGTGTTTTAGCGTATTCACCATCTACTTACACAAAAGATGATGATGAACTAAATACAGCCCTAGGTAACTTAATGTGTAGTATTGTTTTTTCTGAAGGCAACCCTATTTTTAACAAAAAAACCGGTAAAAACATTGATGCAGTGGTGCTTAACCACGGTGGTATTAGAGCCCCTATCTCAGCAGGAGCTATTACTACAAGAACCGCATACCAAGTTATGCCTTTTGAAAATAAAATTGTAGTTGCTGGTATCAAAGGAAATAAAGTTATTGAAATAGTTGATTTTTTGGTAAAGAGTAAACGAGCTCATCCTTTTTTAGGGCTTAAAATTTTGCTTGACCAAGAATACAATCTCATTGAAGCTAGCATTAATGGTGAGAGTATCAACATTAATAAAACTTACTACATTGCTACAAGTGATTATTTATATAATAGTGGTGATAACATGTTGTTTTTTAAACCAAATGAAAGTGTGGTTAATTTAGATTACAAAATAAGAAATGCTATGATTGATTATTTTAAAAAAGTTGATACTATAAATCCTGTGAGAGACGATAGATTTATCAGACATTAATTTATATGAAAAGAAGAGATTTTATTCAACAACTATCTGCAGGAAGTGCTCTAACATTAGGAAGTTTAGGTTTTCAATCTTTTATATCGAACTCAAAAACTACTAAAATAACTATTCTTCACACCAATGATGTGCATAGTCATATAGATCCATTTGGACCCAACGATGGAAGAAATGCCAATACGGGAGGAGTTGCAAGACGCGCTAGCCTCATTGAAGCTATTAGAAAAGAAAACCCTAATACTCTATTACTAGATGCTGGCGATATTTTCCAAGGCACGCCGTATTTTAATTATTATGGGGGTGAATTAGAATTTAAGTTAATGAGTATGTTAAAATACGATTTGGCGACTATTGGAAACCACGATTTTGATAACAGTATTGATGGATTATATGCCCAATTGCCACATGCACAATTTGAATTTGTTTCTGCTAATTATGATTTTACAAATACCATCATGGATGCCCACGTGAAGCCCTTTAAAATTTTTAAAATAGATGGTATTAAAATTGGTGTTTTTGGCTTAGGAATAGAGCTTAATGGTTTAGTTGAAAAGTCTTTATACAAAGAAACAATATATCTTGATCCCTTAGAGGTCACTCAGGATATGAGTCGTATTTTGAAGACTGAAGAATATTGCGATTTGGTTATTTGTCTCTCCCATTTAGGTTACCATTACAAAAATTCACCAGACAGAATAAGCGATTTAAATTTAGCCGCAGCTACAAAAGATATAGATCTTATAATTGGTGGTCACACTCATACATTCCTAAAAAAACCAACCGTTGCTAGAAACATAGAAGGTAAAAATATACTTATCAACCAAGTGGGCGCTTATGGTATCAATCTCGGAAAAATAGATTTTTACTTTGATACAGATAAAAATAAATCAGCCAACGGAACCTCAATTTTAGTGTGATTATATAGTTTTTATAGTAAGTTTTGCTATTTGTTTCGTCTAAAAATCACAAATAAAGCAAAATGAAAAAATATATTCCATTTGGATTAAGACTTATTGTAGCCCTCATTTTAATACAAACCTTACGCTTTAAATTTACGGCCCACCCAGATAGCGTATATATCTTTACCAAAGTTGGTTTAGAACCTTATGGTAGAATTGCTATTGGAATTCTAGAACTAATTGCAGGGGTATTCTTACTCATACCAAAGACCATTTGGATAGGAGCAACATTAACTTTAACAGTTATAGGCGGCGCCATACTCATGCATCTTACTAAACTTGGAATAGAAACAAATAATGATGGTGGTATTTTATTTGTTACGGCTGTTATTACATTTTTTCTTTCTACAATAATATTGTACTTACACAGGCAGAGTATCCCCTTTTTTAAACTTCGGTTGATTTAGGTGAGTTTGAAATAATATTATGCAATTCTTCCTCTTTGGTATCTAGTATACTTATTTGTTTGCAAAAGAAATAAAAAGCAGATAACGTTAAAGTTGTTGATAAAAAATTAAGCAAATTTCTTTGAGCTATGTATATATAGGCAACTTCTATAACTTCAGAAAACACAATACAAAGAGCTCCCAAAAATAAATATAACGACTTCTGATTATCCCTACAAAAGAAATTTAATAATGCTCCAGATAACAATAAAAGCATCACTATATTGTAAGCTAACTCCAAATAATACTCACTAGAATTAGTTAATGTATTTACTATTGTTTTTTGAAGCACATAAACTACCCAAGCACTTAGTATTGTTAATACAATCAAATGTATTTTAAAATGTTTTATAATATGAAGTACATTTAACTTTTTACATATCTCAATTAAAAGAGCCACATAGGCTGTAACATATAAAGAATTGCCTATATAATAATCTAAATCATATACTAAGTAGTAATGCTCACTTTCGGGAATATAATCAACTAACAAACCTATAAGATCTGACCCTGCATAACACACAAGGAACAAAGTAAAAAAAGCTGTTTTCTGTTTAATAAACAAAAAATAAAATACAGCTATTGATGGTAGAATTAATGAATCTAATGTAAAAGCAACATTTTCATTACCCATAAATCCATAGACGGTAAATAATAGATAAATTATTAACACTAAACTTACCAAGGCTTTCGACTTGTACATTTTGATAGATTTGGTTACAGGACAAATATAAATAAATTTTACAATTAAACGGTAAAAAAATGCTTTTTATCGATTATTTTTTTAATTTATTTTATTTTTTGTAAGAAATCAAACTCAGAAATTATATCTATATGTAACTTTTCTGCTTTATCCTTCTTACTAGGTCCCATATTATCTCCAGCAACTATAAAACTGGTTTTTGAAGAAATAGAACTACTCACCTTTCCCCCATTATCTTCAATTAATTTTTTTAAATCGTTTCTTGAAATTGTTTCAAAAACCCCAGATACTACAATAGATTGCCCCTCTAGAATATTGGTTTGTCCTTCTAATTGCTCTTCAGATATCTTTAACTGCACTCCAAATTGCTTAAGCCTTTCTATTATTATGTTGTTTTCATGAGAGCTAAAAAAATCCACAACACTTTCTGCTATTTTAGCACCAATTTCATCAACATTGATTAAATCTTCTTCAGTAGCGTTCGCAATAGCTTCAATACTCTTATAATGTTTGGCAAGTTTTTTAGCAACTGTTTCCCCAACATACCTAATTCCCAGAGCGTATAAAACACGTTCAAAAGGAATATTTAGAGATAATGCTATCCCTTCTATTAAATTATCAGCGCTTTTTTCTGCCATGCGTTCTAATGGAATTACTTCCTCTTTAGTCAATTCATATAAATCTGAGTAATTATCAATAAGTCCAGCATTAACTAATAAAGCAACCGTTTCTCCTCCCAAACCTTCAATATCCATAGCCTTACGCGAAATAAAATGTTGAATACGGCCAATAATTTGTGGCTTACAGCCATTATAATTTGGGCAATAATGCTGCGCTTCGCCTTCCTTCCTTATTAACTCCGTTTCACATTCTGGACAGTGTGTAATATACTTTGTAGGGAGCGAAAATTCAGGACGTTTAGATAAATCAACTCCCAAAATCTTTGGTATAATTTCACCTCCTTTTTCAACATAGACCTCGTCACCTATTCTTATATCTAGTTTTTCAATTTGATCGGCATTGTGTAGTGACGCTCTTTTTACTGTAGTTCCAGCTAATTCAACCGGTTCTAAATTCGCCACAGGTGTTATAGCACCAGTACGTCCCACTTGATATGTGATACTATTTAATGTGGTTGACACTTGTTCTGCCTTAAACTTAAAAGCTATAGCCCAACGTGGTGCTTTTGCGGTATAACCTAGTTCCTCTTGTTGCTGTAAACTATTCACCTTAACAACAACACCATCAGTCTCGTAAGGTAGTATATGACGTGCTTTATCCCAATATTCTATAAACTCTATAACTTCATCAATAGAATTAACAAGTTTGGCAACATCAGGCACTTTAAAACCCCAAGCTCGAGCTTTTTCTAAACTTTCAAATTGGCTATCAATACCTAAGTTTTCAGCTTTGATGCTATATAAAAGACATTCTAATGGCCTTTTAGAAACCTCGGAACTATCTTGTAATTTTAAACTCCCAGATGCTGTATTCCTTGGATTTCTGTAGGGTTCTTCGCCTTTTAAAACGCGCTCTTCATTCATTTTATTGAAGCCTTCAAAAGGCAATACAATCTCTCCTCTTATTTCAAATTTTGAAGGATAATCACCCTGAAGTTGAAGTGGCACCGACCTAATGGTTTTAACATTAGCTGTAACATTATCTCCTTGAAAGCCATCTCCTCTAGTTACAGCTTTAACCAATACTCCATTTTCATAGATTAAACTAATGGATGCACCATCATATTTTAACTCACAAGTATATTGAATATCACCATCAACTAATTTTTTTATCCGTTTTTCCCAGTCCTGCAAATCTTCTTTAGAGTATGAATTATCCAGAGAATACATACGGTTTTCATGAACAACCGTTTCAAAATTTTTGGTTACCTCACCTCCAACACGTTGCGTTGGAGAATTGGCATCAAAAAACTCAGGATTCTGTTCCTCTAAAGCTTGGAGCTCTTTTAACTTTATATCGAACTCATAATCTGAAATAGTAGGGTTATCAAGTACATAATAATTATAATTATGGGCTCTGAGTTCGACTCTTAGTTGGTTTATTTTGTCTTTTACATTCATTTTAAACACTTATTCGCTATGATATTTTCGATAGATATCTAAAAAATACTAAACTGAAAACACTCCTTTTATCATTCTATCTTTATTGAAGATATCTTTTTTTAATTCTATGCTCTTAAAATTGTAATCTTTTAATAGTTGTAACATCTCATTTCCTAAATATTCATTGATTTCAAACAACAAAGTTCCACTTTCTTTCAAGTTCTTTTTTGAATACTCACAAATAGCTTTATAAAATAACAACGGATTATTATCTTCTACAAAAAGTGCTAAATGCGGTTCGTAATCTAAAACATTAGCTTTCATTAACGGTTTTTCTCTCACTCTAACGTAGGGCGGGTTGGATACAATAACATCAAACCTTGGGCTTTGGTCTTTGGTCTTTGGTTTTAAAATATCATCTTCAATAAATTGAATTTCAACTTTGTTCAGCTCAGCATTATACCTGGCTACCTTTAAAGCTTCCTTGCTGACATCTAAGGCATATACCTTTGTATTTGGTAAGTTTTTAGATAGAGAAATTGCAATGCAACCACTACCAGTACCTATATCTAAAACTTTTAATTCTGAATTTTGGTCTTTAAACTCTTGTATAATCCAATTCACCAACTCCTCGGTTTCAGGTCTGGGAATGAGCACATGTTCATTCACTTTTAATGATATTCCATAAAACTCTGTTTCTCCTAGGATATATTGAATAGGCTTTTCTTTTTTAAGCAACTCCAAAGCAGTCATAATCGTTTCTGGATTATCAATTTCAGCTTCAAAATTCAGCGCTAATTGCAATCTGCTCGTATCAAAATAAGACTCTGTTAGCAAGTAGAAAAAATTATCAATTTCTTCTTTAGAATATATTGAAGTTAATTCATTATGAAATTTATTTTGAATATCTCTCAACTTTATCATAAATCCTTAATCATCCAAACACCGCAGTTATAATGACCTGTATTCCCTAATGCTCCTTTTAAATGTTTAAAACCAAAACTCTCATAAATATGAATAGCAGCTTTTAATTGTGGTGCGGATTCTAAATAGCATTGCTCATATCCTAAATCCTTTGCAGCCTTTAAACACGTTTTAAACATGTTCTTACCAAGTCCTTTACCTCTTACTTTTGGGGAAAAATACATTTTTTGAAGTTCACAAATACGCCTATTAAAATCTTTTAAAGGTTTAATACCTGCACCTCCTAAAATTTCTACATTATGATCAATTACATAATAGATATCATTATCATTTTGATAAGACTCATACATTTTTGGAGTTTCTTCATCCTCATAGGCTGTACCAATTAAAGGGATATTAAATTCATGGAAACAAGCTCTAATAACTTGCTCTATTTGAGTATTATCTTGAGGCTGTATTTCTCTAATAACAATAGTATCTTTACTCACTTTAAAATGGTATTTTTGCGCAAGTGAAGATACTTAAATCTGTAAAAACGTAAATGAGAGCATTTATTATTTTATCAACAATTACTTTATTGTGTTGCTGTTGCACTGTAAGGGAAAAACCAGAATTTTTAAGGGTTGAGAATATAAAAGTATTGGAATCCTCTCCAAGTCAAGTTACACTTACCGCTAATGCTTTATTTTTAAATCCCAATGATATTGGTGGTAGGTTAAAAACAGATGCCATAAAAATATTTGTAAACAATAATGAAATGGCAACGGTATCAACAGAAAGTTTCAAGGTTCCTCCGCAAAAAGAGTTTTCTATTCCGCTTAGTGCTTATATTCCAACCGATAGTATTTTCAATAACAAAAGTATTGGTGGTCTTATTGGTAGTTTATTTAGTAAAAAAGTTAAGGTTCAATATAAAGGAGATATTGTTTACAAAGCACTAGGCTTTTCTTATACCTACACCATTGACAAAACAGAAAATATAAAAATTAAGATTTAGTACTTGGCAAACCATGAACTATACATACAACGTTGCATTGAAATTGGTAAAAACGGCTTAGGCACTACCCGTCCCAACCCAATGGTTGGCGCCGTAATTGTTCTTAATAATAAAATTATTGGAGAGGGTTATACTAGCGCTTACGGTGGTAATCACGCAGAATTAAATGCTATAAACTCTGTTAAAAACAAAGATCTTTTAAAAGAGAGTACACTTTATGTAACCTTAGAACCTTGCTCGCATTATGGCAAAACACCTCCCTGCAGTGACTTGATTATTAAACATAGTATTCCTAATGTAGTGATTGGTTGCATTGATGATAATACACTTGTAGCCGGAAAAGGTATTAAAAAATTGAGGGAAGCGGGTACAAATGTGATAGTTGGGATTTTAGAGCGAGCATGTAAAGAACACCATAAACGCTTTTTTACTTATCACAATAAAAAGCGCCCTTATATTATATTAAAATGGGCAGAAACCTCAGATGGTTTTATAGCTCCAGACACGAAAAACGAACAAAAACCTGTTTGGATTACCAACAAATATTCAAGACAAATAGTACACAAATGGCGCACCGAAGAGCAAGCTATTTTAGTTGGTATAAATACTGTAATACAAGATAACCCTAGTTTAACAGTTCGTGATTGGACAGGTAAAAACCCTATTAGAATTGTTTTAGATGGTGACCTAAAACTATCACAAGATTTTAATGTTTTTGATGATGCATCCAAAACCATTGTTATAACGGACAAAGAAGTTTCTTCAACTAAAAGCAATGTTTTTGAAGAAGTTGCATTTTATGAATCTAGTTTAGCGCATGAAGTATGCAACATTTTATTTGAACATCAAATAAACTCGGTAATCATTGAGGGTGGAAGCAAAACACTTCAAACATTTATAGATGAAAATCTTTGGGATGAAGCTCGAGTGTTTACAGGGAATACTTGTTTTAAAAAAGGCACTAAAGCTCCCATTTTAAATAGTAAATTAGTATCACAGCAAAAAGTTTCCAAAGACATTCTTAAAATATACAAGAATGATTAACACCATTATTTTCGATTTTGGTAATGTTTTTATCAATCTCAATGAAGCTTACACGTTAGACTATATAAAACATTTCGAGTCATCTAAACATTATACCGACATTATTGAAACCAATATTCAATTTGAAAAAGGTGAAATATCAAAAGATTCTTTTTTATCAAAATATCAAAGTTATTTTCCGATCCTATCCAAGGAGGAGATTATAAGTAAATGGAATTCCATTTTAGATGAATTTCCTAAATACAGGTTAGATTTCCTAAAAGATTTAAAGAAAAACTCAAATTACAAACTCATTTTATTGAGTAACACCAATGAACTTCATATAAGCTGGATTAAAGACAACATACCTTTTTATGAAGATTTTAAAAGCTGCTTTGATGAATTCTACTTATCACACAAAATCCAGTTGAGAAAACCAGATAAAGACATTTTTAATTTCATTCTAAATAAAAATAACCTCAAAGCAGAAACATGTCTTTTCATTGATGATAATAAAGATAACATTTTAACTGCCGATGACTTAAATTTAAATACATGGCATTTAAACCCAAAAAAAGAAGATATTGTAGATTTATTTAAAATTAAAAGTGCTTTATTTTAAAAATTGACTGAAAAAGACACATACAAAACTATTACTGAGACCATAGAGGATATCTTATTCAAGGATAAGAATAGCAAGTTTTTTGGATACGCCTTTCCCGTATTAAACGAAAACGAGGCTAAAGAACATATTGAAAATCTAAAAAAGAAACATCATTCGGCAAGACACTGGTGTTACGCCTATAAAATAGGAACCGAAACCGCTATATTTAGGGCTAATGACGATGGTGAACCCAGTAACTCTGCAGGCATGCCAATCTATAACCAAATACTATCTTTTAATCTAACCAATGTGCTAATAGTTGTGGTACGTTATTTTGGAGGCGTTAAATTGGGGGTTAGCGGACTTACAAATGCTTATAAAACTACAGCACAATTAACTTTAGAAGCGGCTAATATTATTAAAAAGACCATCAATGTTGATTATAACATCTTTTTTGGTTATCAAAATATGAATACGGTGATGAGAATTATCAAGGAAAAAAACTTAAACATCACTCATCAAAAAATGGAGCTAGACTGCCAAATCACAATTTCAGTAAGAAAAAAAGAAGCCGAATCTGTTTTTAAAACTTTTAATAAACTCTACGAAATAAATATCAAAAAAGTTTAACCCAAATTTCCAATGGCATCTAAAATATATTTTGGTGCCCGAGTTGGTTTATTAGTTTTCATGTCAATGAATACTAAACTGGTAGTTGCTGTTGTTAGAATTTCACCTTTTTCATTAGTGATTTCGTAATCAAATTCAATCTTTGCTGTGGGAATATTTTTTAATTGAGTTTTTACATTAATTAAGTCATCATAACCTGCTGACTTTTTATAATTTATATTCAACGAAACAACAGGAAGCATAACACCGCCCTCTTCCATTTTTTTGTATGAAATGCCTAGTTTTCTTAGCCATTCAATTCTTCCCATTTCAAGATATAATGCATAGTTGCCGTGATAAACTACACCCATTTGGTCAGTTTCTCCATAACGCACTCTTATTTGTATTTCGTCGAATTTCATTGTAATAATTAAATATTTTTTTGTAGCTTCGGAAAGCAAATAAACATGAGGAAAAATTTCTGAAAATTCAATAGAATTTCATTTTTTTTTTAAGAATTTTGTTCACATATTTGCCGTTAGAAGAAGGGGACGCTATTTCTGATTTCTTCTCAAATTACTAACTAACAAAAACCACAAAATTTAACAATGAGTTTAACTGCGGAATCAGTATGGAATAATTGTCTGGAATTCATAAAAGATAATATTCAACCGCAAGCATATAAAACATGGTTTGAACCCATAATTGCTGTTAAACTTACTGAAAATGCTTTAAGCATTCAGGTTCCAAGCAAATTCTTTTATGAGTGGCTTGAGGAGCACTACGTTAAAATTTTAAAAGTTGCCCTTACCAAAGAGCTAGGTAAAAATGCCAAATTGGTTTACATTATTAAAATGGAAAACACCTATGGCAACAAACAACCCTTTACAGAAAAGATTCCTAGTTCTAATAGAACAGCCGTAAAATCACAAGATGTTGATATTCCATTAAATAATAAAAGTCCTGAGTTAAGAAACCCTTTTGTTATTCCCGGTATTAGAAATGTGAAAATTGAATCACAGCTAAATCCCAACTATAGTTTTGACAATTTTTTAGAAGGAGATTCAAATCGCTTAGCCAGAAGTGCAGGTTTAGCGGTTGCCAACAAACCTGGAGGCACATCATTTAACCCGCTGCTTATTTTTGGTGGCGTAGGTTTAGGAAAAACACATTTAGCACATGCTATTGGTGTTGATATCAAAGATAAGTACCCAGAAAAAACCGTTTTATACATTTCAGCTGAAAAATTTACCCAACAGTACATTGATGCTATCAAAAAAAACAATAGAAATGATTTTATTCATTTTTATCAAATTATTGATGTATTAATTATTGATGATGTACAATTTCTTTCTGGAAAGTCTGGAACACAAGATGTTTTCTTTCATATCTTCAATCATTTACATCAAAATGGTAAACAAGTTGTACTTACCAGCGATAAAGCTCCAGTTGATATGCAAGATATTGAACAACGTTTGCTATCACGTTTTAAATGGGGACTTTCTGCTGAATTACAAACACCAGACTTTGAAACTAGGGTTTCTATATTAAAGAATAAACTTTATAGAGATGGCGTTGAAATGCCAGAGGAAATTATCGATTATGTTGCAAAAAATATTAAAACCAACGTAAGAGAATTAGAAGGTGCTATCATTTCTTTAATTGCTCAGTCATCCTTCAACAAAAAGGAAATCACGCTGGACTTGGCAAGAATTATTGTTGAGAAATTTGTTAAAAACACCAAACGCGAAGTTTCTATAGATTATATACAAAAAGTAGTATCAGACTATTTTCAAATGGATATTGATACGCTTCAATCTAAAACAAGAAAACGCCACATTGTTCAGGCACGTCAGTTAGCTATGTTTTTTGCTAAAAAATTCACCAAAGCCTCATTGGCAAGTATTGGTTCACAAATTGGTAAACGTGACCATGCCACTGTTTTGCATGCTTGCAAAACTGTAGACAACCTATCTTCAACAGATAAGCAGTTTAGAAAATACGTTGAGGATATTACCAAAAAACTTTCTGTATAAAACGCAATTCAAATGGTTAAAATTCTGATGGTTTGTTTAGGCAATATTTGCCGTTCACCATTAGCAGAGGGTATTTTAAAATCCAAACTAACCTCCCACTCCTTTTTTATTGATTCTGCTGGTACTGCTAATTATCATACTGGAAAACAACCAGATAGTCGTTCTATTGCTGTGGCTAAAAAATATGGATTAGACATATCACATCTCAAAGCTCGACAATTTACTGTTAATGATTTTGATAATTTTGATTTTATTTATGTAATGGATGATTCTAATTATCAAAATGTGCTACGCTTAGCCAGAAGTGAAAGTGATGTTCAAAAGGTTAGTATGATATTGAACCTTGTTTACCCAAATCAGAATTATGATGTTCCAGACCCCTATTACGGTGGTGACCAAGGTTTCGAAAACGTATACAAAATGCTGGACGAAGCTTGTACTATTATAGCTGACAAGCTGAGTTAATTTATTTAATGAACAGAAAAGGCCATCTATATCTAATTCCTTGCACTTTAGGTGAAAACGAACCTCTTGAGGTATTGCCCATTACTATCAAAGAAACTATTGAACGAATAAATATTTTTATTGTTGAAAACGAAAAATCTGCCAGACGTTTCATAAAAAAGATTACCCCTGAAAAATCACAACCCTCTTTACAATTTTTTATTTTAAATAAGCACACAGATATAACAGATTTGCCAAACTTTTTGAGTTCTTGCTCAAAAGGCGAAAATGTTGGTTTACTCTCTGAAGCTGGTTGTCCAGGAATTGCTGATCCTGGTGCAGATATTGTAAAAATTGCCCATAAAAAGAACATCAAAGTAATTCCCTTGGTTGGGCCATCGTCAATACTACTAGCATTAATGAGTTCAGGCATGAACGGGCAACGCTTTGCTTTCAATGGCTACCTTCCTATTGATAAAAACGAAAGGAAAAATGAATTAAGACGTTTAGAACGTTTATCACTTGAACAAAATCAATCTCAAGTTTTTATCGAAACACCTTATAGGAACAATAAAATGCTAGAAGATATCACTTCTGCTTTAGGTGAGCTCACCAATGTTTGTGTAGCTTGCGATATTACACTTTCAACAGAATTTATAAAAACACAAACAGTAAACCAGTGGAAAAAAAATATGGTAGACCTACATAAAAGACCTACCATATTCATCATCCATAAAAGTTAAAACACTAAATGGCTTTAGCTTTTCTATTAGGTTTAATAAAAGAAGTATCATAACCAGAAAAACGCTTCATATACGAGTAAACTGTGGTTCCAAAACCATCAGCAAAATTATCCAGTCCGTAACTTCTTAAATACTTTTTTACACTACCAGGTCCTGCTAAATGTGCAGCCGCTAAAATTCCAGATTCAGTAACAACAATACCATTAATTCGTTTTCCAACAAAATTTCTGATGTCTCGTCTTAAAATCCATTTATTACGCTCTGCGTTGGCAATAAACGCTTTTTCCTGTAGTTTAGGATCATTTAAAAACTGTTCTGGATTATGAATTCCAATCAGTTTTAATGTTTCTTTACCAAATTGATACTTGCCTAAATACCCAAATTTGTTTACGCAAGCATAATCACCTCTAGACTCTTTAAAAGCTAATGCTTCTTTAAAACCAACAAATGATTTGTCTAAAAACGGTGAGAAACCTTCGTTCGACGCTATAAGATTCTTATCTCTAGCCTCTAGACTTACTGTGTAGTTTAAGTCTAATCCTTTAGTAGAATACTTACTCAAATCAACAGTTTCGTTTGAACTAAACGAAACATACAATAAAAAGCATATTGTAAGTGTCGAAATTGAATAACTTGCAATATTCTTTACCATAATTTTAAATTTTTTCAGCACATTTTTAAATAAAAATTATGCCTTGAAATTTGAGCGTGCAAAATTATAAAAAAAAACAATATCATCAAAACTACTCGATTAAATACTTCTTTTAGTAGTAGAATAGATGAAATACACACCTTTTTTTACTAAATTCTAGAGTAGGAAAAGGCATTTTTATCATATTTATAATGCTAAAAATTGATCTTAATAAGGGAGAATGGGTTTTAATCCTATTCAAATTTACATCAAAACTCAAATAGAGTTTTCGTCTTCTTGAATTACTTGTTAACAACTGATTGTCAATATCTTCTGATTCCCCTAACATGCCTTCTGCCCCATAACCTACCGCTACATTTAGCCATTTGGGAATTTTACTGTCTCTAAAAAATGAATGGAGATTAACACTCAACCAATACGTTTGTCCGTTATAGTCTTTTAAAACCTGCTCTAATAGGTTATTACCAAGCTTTTCAGGATTAATTGAAGCATATTTTGTTTGGTGAAAAGAGTACTTAACATCAATTCGTTGCTCATTCCAAAGTAATTCTTGTCCAATATAGAGTCCTGTCCCTAAGCCATTTGCAGCGACATCACCCCATGAAAAACCCCATTCTTTTGAATAACCATCTAATATCTCCACAGCTGCTAAAAAACCAAAACCAAGCGTTGCTCCGTACCATAATTGATCTTTTTTACCTATCCCACTCCAACGCAACAAATCGGCTCCTGCTCTGCCTATTTGGTAAGATGTAAAAATATGCCCCATTTTATCCATTTGAAGCCATTGGGTATTATCGTTTACGGTATGAAATTTAGAGCGTTCAAAATCTGAATACCACAACTGGTTTAGTCCAACTAAGGAAACTGCAGCTATTGAAGCTTCAGAAATCACAACCAAATTTCGTCTTGGTATATTGAGTGAATCACTTGGTGTTAAAAAAGCATTGAGTTTAGATTGTGAATACGACTGAACAGAAATTAAAGCAATTAATAGATATTTAGCCCTAAACCACCTCACTATTTGTAAATTCCTTGTGAAGACAAATACTTTTGATATTCCCTAGCATTAATATTATGCTGTGATAATGTTTTGGCAAACTTATGAAAGCCCATTCGTTTAGCATCGGCTGCAAAATATAGGTATTTATGCTTTTCATAGTTTAAAACGGCATCGATAGCAGACAAGTCTGGCATGGTAACAAGCCCAGGTGGTAAACCTGTATATTTATAGGTATTGTATGGAGAATCGATTTCTTTGTGAATATTCAAAACACGTTTAATTGTAGTATTCCTATACTTTGGCAATTTATAGGCTGCAAATTTAAGTGTAGGATCCGCCTGTAAAGGCATGCCAATTTTCAATCTATTAATATATACCCCAGCAATTCTAGGTTGCTCTGTAGGTTGTTTAGATTCTTCGTAAACTATAGAGGCTAAAGCCATTACCTCATCTTTGGATAAACCAAGTGATTGGGCTTTATTCAAACGGATTTCGTTCCAAAACCTGTTATATTCCTTTAACATCCGGTCTCTAAATGCTTCTGCTGATGTGTTCCAAAAAAACTCATAACTGTTAGGTAGATACATTCCTAAAGCTGTTTCTTCTTTAAAATTGTTTTCAGCATAAAAACTATTATCCGTCATGGCTTTTAATAGAGAAATACTATCTGCCTCAATTTGAAGTGCAATTCTTCCGGCTAATTTTTCTATGGAATTTTGGTTATTAAATGATACTTTTACAGGAATATTTTTACTTCGAATAGAGTTAATAATATCATTATTACTCATCCCATTTTTAATAACAAATTTCCCAGCCTTGATATTACTGATATATTTTTTTTGTTTAGCCAAGGCATCAAACTTATTAATATTCTTCAGCAAGGGCTCCAATTGCTCTCTTACCTCTTTATAAGTATCATTTGATCTTATATAAATATAGGCTTCTTCATTATTAAATGAAGTATTAGGAACCATCATTGCAGAATAGATATAATAAGCAAAATAGCCTACAACTGCCAAACCTATTAAGGCAATAGCCCAAAGAATTTTTTTTAAGTACATGTTATTTATTTATGAGCTGAAATAAATATTCGTTTTTGTAAGCTCCATCAACATAATTCCAGTCTCTCTTTAATCCAACTTTTTTAAATCCTTGCTTTTCAAAAAGCTTGATGCTTTTTTCGTTATCTTCTGAAATACTGCAGTATAACTGATGTAAACCTAGATGTGCAAAACAATAAGATAGTAATAATTTTAAAGCCTCGGTACCATAACCTTTTCCTCTATTACCTGTATCTTTTAATAAAACACCAATTCCTGCTCTACTATTTTTAAAATCGAAATCATAAATATCAATCATTCCTAGTGCTTGATCTTTATAACTTGAAATAACCAATCGTAATTGTTTAACCTCATAGATATCTTTATGAGCATTTTCAATATATTGTTTAATTAAAAATCTAGAAAAAGGTGTTTGTGTATTGCTAATTTCCCAGATTGTTTCGTCATTTTCAACCGCATGGACAAACTCCAAATCTTCTGGTTCTAGGGCACGTAAATAGATATGTTCTCCTTTAAGTGTTGTCATATGGTTCCTTGGTACACAAATTTTGCAGGACCAATAAGCCAAACATTTTTATAAATACCATTGTCAACTTCAAAAGAAACTTTTAAGTCTCCACCTTGAACATTCAAATTAATGACGTTATTGTTCGTTTCTTTTCGAGCATGCATGGCTATGGCAACGGCTGTGACTCCAGTTCCACAAGATAATGTTTCATTTTCAACACCGCGTTCATAGGTTCTTACTGTAAAAGTATCATCAGAGATTTTTTTTACGAAATTAACATTACTACCTGTTTCATTGTAGGGAGCTCCATAACGTATTTTAGCTCCTTTAGTTTTGATATCGAAAGTATCAATATGCTCTTCAAATTGGACATGGTGTGGAGATCCAGTATCTAAAAAAGTATGATGGTCGTATTTTTCAATGGTTTTTACATCTACCATTTGAAGTTTTACTAAATCTCCTTCAATAGCAGCATGATGAACTCCATCAATGGCTTCAAAAACCGTTTCGTTAGTAATAACTCCTAAATCTCTTGCAAAAGCCACTAAGCAACGTCCACCATTTCCACACATGGTACTTTCATTCCCATCAGAATTATAATAAACCATTTTAAAATCGTAAACGTCATGGTTTTCTAATAAGATGAGTCCGTCAGCCCCTATGCCAAAACGTCTGTCACACAAAAAAGCAACGTGTTTGGTATTATTTTTGTCGAACGTTTGTTGACGATTATCAATCATCACAAAATCGTTGCCCGTTCCTTGATATTTGTAAAATTCTTGTTTCATAAAAGTTGAACAAATATATGAATATTAAACCGTTTTACAGACTGTTAAATAGTCGTTAAAGTTGGCGTTAAAAAACAGTTAAATGAAAAAAATGAGTCCAATAAATAAGTAATTTTAATCGTTAAACAAATTAAACTTAATACTGAAAATTATGAAGAAGATAGTATCGTTAGTACTGATTTCGGCCTTAGGTGGCGTTTTAACACTTGGAGCCTACAAATTGTTTTTAGAAAAGGAAAACACTGTAGTGGTTGAAAGTTCTCAAACCACACCCGCATTCTTTCCTACTAGTAATATAAATACATTATTTAATACCACAGAAGCCCCAGATTTTGTGAAAGCTGCTGAAAACACTGTAAATGCGGTTGTTCATGTTAAAAATGTTGCTGTTAGTAGCGGTCAAATGAGTCTTCAAGATTACTTTTTTGGTACCACTCCCAGCCCACAATACAGATTAGGAACTGGTTCTGGGGTAATTATTAATGCCGATGGTTACATTATTACCAATAACCACGTGATTAAAAATGCTCAAAAACTATCAGTAACCCTCAATAATAATAAAACCTATGAAGCTGAATTGATAGGAGCCGATGATAAAACTGACATTGCTCTTTTAAAAATCGAGGCTGATGATGACCTCCCGTTTGTAACATTTGGAGATTCTGATAATGCCAAAATTGGTGAATGGGTTTTAGCTGTTGGTAATCCTTTTAACTTAACTTCAACTGTTACTGCTGGTATTATTAGTGCCAAATCAAGAGATATTTCAGGTAAACCAGGGCAAACACAATCATTTATTCAAACTGATGCTGCTGTTAACCCAGGTAATTCTGGTGGTGCTCTGGTAAACACTAATGGTGAACTTATTGGTATTAATACAGCAATTACCTCACAAACAGGCTCTTATATTGGTTATTCATTTGCTGTTCCTAGCAATATTGCGAGAAAGGTAGTTGAAGATATCATGGAATATGGTAATGTTCAAAATGGCGTTCTTGGTATAAGAGGGGGCACATTTACAAGTGAATTTGCTGAAAAAGAGAACATCGACTATTCAGAAGGTGTCTTTGTTGACGAAGTAATCAAAAATTCTGGTGCGGAAAAAGCAGGAATTAAACCTAAAGACATCATCAAAAGACTTGACAATATTGAGATTTCAAAGTTTGAAGATTTAAGTGGTTATATTAAAACTAAAAGACCAAATGATGTTGTTCATGTTGAAGTTGAAAGAAACGGAACCCGAAAAACACTAAAGGTCAAGCTCTCCAGTACAGATGCATTTACTGTAAACTTCATAAAAATGGAATTACAGGACCTAACTGATAGCTTTAAAGAAGAATACGATATTGAATATGGTGTTATGGTAAAAGAAACCAATAATAAATGGCTCTATTCTAATTTGGGAATTACTGAAGGGTACATTATTACTGGAATTAATGATACCAAAATTGAAAGTATTGAGGATATAACTAAGTTAAAAGATGAGTATGGTGATGATATTTTAGACAATATTAAAAAGTTAGAATACATTAACAGAAGACTTGAAAGAAAAGAAGTTATTTTCAGATAAAATCATAACAATAAAATTAAATCTAATAACCTCTTTAGATATCTAAAGAGGTTATTTTTTGTAAAAAAACAACCTTTGTATAGGTTATCATTACAAAAGATCTTTCTAAAAAAAGCAAATCTTGAATAAAGAATTAATTCGCTTTAAATATCTCTATTTTAGTGTTAACAACATGAATTCAACAAATAGAGTTCAACTTAATATGCTAAAAATGAATACTGTTGTCAAACAATGAAGTTTGTTAAATATATTAGGAGAGTAAGACATTTACCTTATTGTAAAAAAACTGAATCCAAAAACCATTTCTAACCGTATATACTAAAGCTTTACTAAGTAAGGCTTTTTTGTGATATAAATTTTATAACTTCGTATAAAACGAAACAACCACCATAAATAAACCCCAATATGAAATCATTAAAAATATCGATTTTAATATTCTTATTATTCTTCTCTACAAAAATCACACTTGCTCAAGAAACAAATATAGAATCTATTAATGAGGGCTCTATAAATGATCAATTTGAATTTCTAATTAGAAAATCTGGAAACTTCAAAGGTACCAATGGTCAAGCATATGAAGCAGTTAAGCAGTCATGGTTATTCGCATTAAAAGCACATACTTTAGATTCACTTAAAACCATTAGAAAAGATTTAAATGATACTAAGGCTGTTGTTGATAATCAAGCTAAAGAGATTTTAGATCTAAAGTCAAAACTCACAAATACACAAAACGATTTAGATAAAACCAATACAGAAAAGGATAGTATGGCCTTATTTGGTTTACTAATGAGCAAAACTAATTACAATATGCTCATGTGGGCTATTATTGCTGCGTTGTTAGCATTATTAATCTTATATATCTACAAATTTAGAAATAGTAATGCTATCACAAAACAAGCTAAACGAAATCTTGCTGAAATTGAAGAGGAATTTGATGAACATAGAAGAGTTGCTTTAGAACGCGAGCAAAAAGTTAGACGTCAATTACAAGACGAAATAAACAAGCAAAAAGGTATTTGATTTACTTGTAAATAAACTTTTTATCAAAGCCGCTATTAGTAAGCGGCTTTTTTATGAATTAACTTCAACTTCAAATAAAATAAAATTCAATTAAATTATCTTTGTACAACAAAGACATATTATGCGTATAGATATCATTACTGTTTTACCAGAATTACTCAAAAGTCCCTTTGAAGCTTCTATTCTAAAACGTGCTATTGATGCCGGTTTGGTTGAATTACATATTCATAATTTAAGAGACTACTCATCTAATAATTACAAATCTGTAGATGATTACCAATTTGGTGGAGGTGCTGGGATGGTCATGATGATTGAGCCTATTGATAAATGTATATCAAAGCTTAAAACTGAACGCAACTATAACGAAGTTATTTATATGACACCTGATGGAGAAACGCTCAATCAAGGCATAGCGAATCAAATATCTCTTAAAGAAAATATTATTATTCTTTGTGGACATTATAAAGGTGTAGATCAAAGAGTTCGAGATTATTTTATAACTAGAGAAATTTCTATAGGCGATTATGTGCTATCTGGAGGAGAATTGGGAGCAGCTGTTCTTTGTGATGCTGTTATTAGATTAATTCCTGGTGTTTTAGGTAATGAAACCTCTGCATTAACAGATTCTTTTCAGGATAACTTGTTAGCACCTCCAATTTATACCAAACCTAGAGACTACAAAGGATGGAAAGTACCTGAGTTACTATTTAGTGGTAATCTTCCTGAAATTGAAAAATGGCGGGAAGAACAAGCCTTCCAGCGCACCAAAGAAAGACGTCCGGATTTATTAGGCGATGAGTAACAAAAAACATATAGTAGTCCTTACAGGAGCTGGTATGAGTTCCGAAAGTGGTTTAAAAACCTTTAGAGATGTCGATGGATTATGGGAAGGACATGATGTAACCCAAGTAGCGACACCACAAGGCTTTGAAGCAAACCCCAAATTAGTATTGGAATTTTATAACCAAAGAAGACGACAATTACTTGAGGTTGAACCAAACGCGGCACATTATGATTTGGTGAAATTGGAAGAAAAATATAACGTAAGTATAATAACCCAAAATATTGATGATTTACATGAACGTGCTGGAAGTACTCATGTGCTGCATTTACATGGAGAACTTTTAAAAGTGCGTAGCACCTATATCGAGGATGATATTCAAGAATGGAAATCAGATTTAGTTTTAGGTGATTTATGTAGCAAAGGCTATCAGCTTAGACCGCATATTGTTTGGTTTGGTGAAGATGTTCCCATGATGAGCAAAGCTATTGATATTTGTAATAGCGCTGAGATTTTGGTAATTATTGGTACTTCAATGCAAGTATATCCAGCCGCCGGATTAATACACTATGTACCAAAAGACACTCCAATATATTTTATAGACCCAAAACCAGCTTTTTTAAACAAAGAGAATTTAACTGTGATAGCTAAATCCGCTACTATTGGAGTTAAACAAATGATTGAAACATATTTTTAATCAATTCATTTTGATAGTTAAATATCTATCCCGATTTGCTTACTATATTAAAAAAAATGCAAATAATCTTTTTAGATTTTTAAAAAATAACATGGCAGTAATTAGTTTTTAATGACTCTAAAAGTTAGGTTTATTCTTGGATTTATAACTTTAGACGTTTTAGGTATTTTATGTTTCCAGAAATGTTGTGTTGTTCCTTTCATTAATAAAAAACTACCATGAGATAATGGTACATCAACTTTCTTTAACTCTTTCTTAAATATGTGTTTTAGTTGAAATGGTCTTGTTTCACCGAAAGAAACTGAACCAATTATCGGGTTTTCACCTAACTCCTTTTCATTATCCTGATGCCAATTATTACCATCATTTCCATCGCGATAATAATTTAATAAGCATGAGGTAAACTCCATTCCTGCAATGGTTTCTATTCGATTTTTAATTTGTAATAAATCGGAGGTCCACAAATGTGGATTCATGGTTATTCCAGAATAGGTATATGATTTACCTTCATAACCGTATAAAGCTGAAAGCCTAGGCACATTAAATGTTTTTCCATAAAATTTAATTTGGTCTTGTTGCCATTGAATAGAATCTTGCAAACTTTTGAAAAGTTTATTGGCTTCTTCTTCAGAAAAAAAACTATTATACAAAACAATATCAGCATCGGGTAAATCAAATGCTATTTTTTGAAAATCATTTTCAAAAAAACGTTGCTGATTATTCATTAACATACATTAATTATTCTTTGCCTCTATCCACTTACTCATAAACTTGGTACTCTGCATTGTGTGATGTTGAAGCATTTGTCCCGTAAAATTATTAAGTCTTCGGTCATGAAGTTCCTGTTGCAGCGATAATAATTGCTCCAAAAATGCTTTCTGAAAATGTGCCTTGTTAAACCTAGTATTGATAACCCTAAAACCATTACGTTGCTTTTCTATCCACTGCTTTTTAATAGAATACAATTCAACTGCTTTATATGCAAAAGTTTCTGGATTATTCTCAATAAAACCATTAGGAGATAATGCTCCAAATATACCTTCGGCCCCAACAGTTGTTGTTATACTTGGTGTACCGTTTTTCATAGCATCAAACAACTTACCTTTTAAACCCGCACCAAACTGTAAAGGCGCTAAACACACTCTTGCTTGTTGTAATATATTATCAGCACTTTCTGTAAAACCATTAATAATAAAACCCTCTTTAGAATTATGAAGCTGATTAACCTTTAGCGAAGCATAAGCCCCATAAACATGCATTTGAGCATCTGGAATTTCCTTTCTTATCAAGTGCCAAATATGCTGCTTTAAGTATAATACAGCATGATAATTGGGCTCATGTAGAAAATTACCAATAGTAACAAAATGTTTTCTTTCTTGGTAAGTTGGTAACTTATCAGTGACCTCGGAAGAAATATTATCAAGCATAAAAGGTAAATACACCAAAAGTGATTTATCTACTCCAAAATCGTTTAAAAGGAATTCCATTTCAATTTCAGAGATAATCAAACTCAAATCACATCTGTAAATACTTGCTATTTCACGCTTTGCAGTATCATTAAACAAATATGCTTTATTAAACGGCACATTATCCTTTAAGGCTTGATGCCTTCCTTTTCTTAAACAATGTAAATCCTCTGTATCCAAAATTCTTATGGCTTTCGGACATTTTTCTGCAACACGCCATCCATACTGTTCTTCAATCATAAATCTATCAAAGAGGACCACATTAGGTTGGAGTTCTTCAATAAAATCATCAAAACTAGAATCGTTTAATTTTATTGGCACCTTAGAAACCCCAATACTTTCAATATTAAAAGCATTTTCCAACTTAGAACACGAACTGGCAAAAGTAATCTGATACCCTTCAAATTGAAACATTTCTATGAGTTGCATCATCCTACTTCCTGCAGCTGAACTTTTGGGTTCGGGCCATACAAAACCAATAATTAAAAGTTTCTTTTTCATACTAAAAGATTACCCATTAATTTTAGGTTCCTAATTTAAATTTTAGGAATTTGAAGTTCGTTTATAAAATTGGACTTTTTATTCTGGCTTTGGTTTGAAATCATACATTAACCGTACTTTTTTTGCCCATTCTACTACAGAGCTTGTTTGGGCATCAGTTAATTTAGCCTCAGAATGTGTCCATGTATAAGAGTTCAATGGCATACTTTTCTCTTCAACCATTTCTATAAGTTCTTCAAACTTATGGTCTTTTCTTTTTACCGAATTCCCTTCCCATTTTGATATATTAAAATGTTTTTTACCATGATCTATATGGTTTTTTAACCAAAAATTAACTGGAGTTATATTATTATACCATGGATATCTAGTAACATTGCTGTGACAATCAAAGCAGGCCTCTTTCAATATTAATTTTACATCTTCAGGTGGCTTGGTTTCTGCTAAAAAAGGTTCTATAGATGCTAAGTCTCCAGTATTCTTCTCAGGTCTAAAAAATTGTGCAATAATAAAAGCTATTACAAGTAGTAATAGCAGCTTTTTTATAATCTTCATTTTTAATATTTTTAAGTTTATAAAAATAAGAAAACGATTTGACTACCGATGATCTTTATAAAGAATTAAACTACGTAAATCACTCTCGTGAAAAACGTACCTACTATGCTAATTTGTTAATTAAAAATCCTGATTTAGTACCAAAACTACTAGATATTCTTTTTAAAGTTAATGATAAATTATCCCCTAGGGCTGCTTGGGTTTTTGAGTTTATGTGTTCAGATAATATTGAAAATATTATTCCCTATATAAATCAATTTACCGAAAACATGCATAAAGTTCATATAGATTCTGCAGTGAGGCCTGTAGCTAAAATTTGTGAACTTATGGCTAAAGCATATACTTCGAAAAATGACAATAAAATAAAAACAGTACTAACCTCAATTCACAAAGAACGTATAATTGAAACCTGTTTTGATTATATGATTAATGACGAAAAAATAGCACCTAAAGCCTACGCGATGAATACCCTTTTTATACTTGGCAAAGAGTACGATTGGGTACACCCAGAATTGGTTCTCATCCTTGAGCGTGATTTCCAAATGCAAAGTTCTGGTTTTAAAGCTAGGGCAAGACATATTCTCAAAAAACTAAAACGAGATTAATTAAAAACTTCGGTTTTTAAGCTTCTGTCTTCTTTTTAAAAAACTTATCTTTGCATCTTCTAAAAAATCACTTAAAAATATGTCATTATCTGTTTTAAATGCCATCTCTCCTATTGACGGACGCTACAGAAGTAAAGCCAGTGAATTAGCATCTTTCTTTTCTGAAGAAGCTCTTATAAAATATAGAGTTTTAATTGAAATTGAATATTTTATTGCGCTTTGCGAATTGCCTTTACCTCAACTTTCAGATGTTGACCACAACATTTTTGATGATTTAAGAGCTATTTATAAAGAGTTTTCTGCAGAGGATGCACTGGCAATTAAAAAGATAGAAAGTGTAACCAACCACGATGTTAAAGCTGTTGAATATTTTATAAAAGAAAAGTTTGACACACTAGGATTATCTAAACACAAGGAATTTATTCACTTTGGGTTAACCTCACAAGATATTAACAATACAGCGATTCCTTTAAGTATCAAGGAAGCAATGAACGAGGTTTATGTTCCCGAATATTTTACCGTACTTCAAAAACTAAAGGAATTGGTTGAGGAGTGGAAAGATGTTCCTATGTTGGCAAGAACACATGGGCAACCAGCCTCTCCAAGCCGTTTGGGTAAAGAACTAGCGGTATTTGTTACCCGTTTAGAAGAGCAGTTTAATTTATTGAACGATATACCAAGTGCTGCTAAATTTGGTGGTGCTACAGGAAATTTTAACGCACATCATGTAGCATATCCTGATATTGATTGGAAAGCTTTTGGAAAGACTTTTGTTCAAGAAAAGTTAGGGCTTCACCACTCGTTTCCAACAACGCAAATTGAGCACTATGACCATATGGCTGCTTTATTTGATTGTTTAAAACGAATCAACACCATTCTAATTGATTTAGACCGTGATGTTTGGACTTATGTTTCTATGGATTACTTCAAACAAAAAATAAAAAAGGGGGAAGTTGGGAGTTCGGCAATGCCTCATAAAGTGAATCCAATTGATTTTGAAAATAGTGAAGGAAACTTAGGAATTGCCAACGCCATTTTTGAACATCTATCGGCTAAATTACCCATTTCAAGACTACAGCGTGATTTAACAGATAGTACGGTTTTACGTAATGTTGGCGTTCCGTTTGGACATACCATTATAGGATTTAAAGCCACTTTGAAAGGATTAAATAAATTACTTCTGAACGAAACCAAATTTGCTCAAGATTTAGAAAATAATTGGGCCGTTGTGGCTGAAGCCATTCAAACTATTTTACGACGAGAAGGCTACCCTAACCCCTATGAGGCTCTAAAAGGACTAACAAGAACCAATGAAGCTATAAACAAAAATTCCATTTCAAATTTTATTGATACTTTAGAGGTATCTAATACAATAAAAGACGAACTGAAACGTATTACACCTAGTAACTATACAGGAGTTTAATTTATATGCTAACAGACAAACAATCTTTAATACTTTGTGGGTTTATGGTCGTTGGTATTTTTGTTGCTGGAGTACTTGATATCCTAGACAACTTTATAATCTTGACGCTTCTCACCATTACATTTTTAGCAATTATAATAAATTTGGTTGTAGCAAAATCATTTTTTAATAAAGAAGAAGAATTAGAACAATAAAAAAGCTTGTCTGTGATTTAGACAAGCTTCTCCAAATTAATTATTCTTAAAAGTTTCTACTTAAAAAAACTCATAATATCTTGTAATTGGTTTTCATTAACGTTAGCATTTTGTAAACTGTGTATCAAAACTCCCATTTTTTCAGGGTTCATACCATCTCCCAATACTCTAACAATAGCAAATCCCATTTCTTTTGCACTTCCAAATACAATAATTTCTTCGGCCGCTTCATCGGTACCTACATACTTTACGGTCATCTTTCTTCCTCTATCGCTAACATCTATTAAATCATTGTACTTCTCATTACTTAAAATGGTTTTAACTTTAGCTAATTCAGAATTATAAGTTTCCAAATCGTTTTCTGAAGTTTTATAGCCCAAAAAATTTAGCCTTTTCACAGAATTGTAAGCCTCTTCTTGTTCTTTTGTGAAATTAGATTTATCTATTTCTACCATCGATATGGGAATATCTTGAGTTATGAAGTTTTTTGTTTCCTGATTATCTACATAATACCGTTGTAAACTAACACCATCACCACAGCTTACAAATAAAACTGTGGTTAAAATGGTGTATAATATATATTGAATTGTTCGTTGCATGATTGATGATATAAATTTTATTTGTTTTTATCTAGGTGTTCTCCTGCAGGAATGTTCATTTTTTCTGTAAGCTTCGAGATTTCATTCAAATCAATGTCACCAGTAAACGATACAACTACCGTTTCTATTTTTCGTTCTTTCCCATTTATCTGAATTTTGTCATCTATATGTTTATCAATACCATTTACAAAGATCAAAAGTTCCTCTACATGATCAGCATCTCTACCTTCTTTAACATAGAATTTCACTTCACTTCCATCATCTCTAACTTCCATTAATTCTTCTAAAGAACTAGATCGAGATTTTACCCATTTAGAGATATCCGAAGAAATATCTTTATTATCAGTTACTATAGTTTTAAAACTGGTGATACTTTTCACCATATCCATAAATGCCTTAGCTTCAGGATCAGAAGTATCAACACCTACTTTGGCTATCATTTGAAACATTTTAGGCTTAATGTTTACATACGTTACATTAGGATCATCACTATATTTATCAAAAATATTTTTCTGAGCCATTCCCGTAAATGGCACTAACATTATGGCCATTACAAATACTATTAATCTTGCTTTCATTTTTTCTGTATTTAATTTTATTGTATTCATTTTGTTTGTTTTTTGATTGTTACTTTTTGAAAATAATTTTTGTAGTATTCTCAATTTCGTTTAAATATCCCAATGTTGCTGTCCCTTTATCAACTTCATTTAAATATCCAACGGCTTGAGCACCTTTATTAAAATGATTTGAAATCATTGCTAGCTGCTTTGAAACTTCCTCTAAAGCCTCTTCTGGTTCACAGTACGTACCTAAATCATTACAATTGTTATCAATAATAGAGGTAGTAAAATAAAACCCTATCATAAGAACCGCTACTGCTGCAACCGATAACCATTTATAATTAAATCGCTTCTTAGGTTTTAATGGTAGGTCTTTAGTAAACTGTTCTTGTTGATTTCCCAAAAAATACTGAAACATGGGTTTATACATTTCTAAATGTGGCGCTACAATTTTCTGAGAAAAATAGTTTTTTAACTGTGCCTCTTCCTTTAGTGTAGTTTCACCGTTCTCGTACTTTTCAAGTAATTTTTCTATATTATCTAAAACCATAATTATGTGTTTTAATTAATTTTTCTCTTATTGTTTTTCTAGCCCTTGATAAGGTTACACGTACAGCTGTATTATTCATATTAAGCATTTTAGCAATCTCATCATAGTCATACGCTTCTATATCTCTAAGTTGAATTATCATACGCTGTTGTTCTGGCAATTCTTCTATTATTTTCCCCACCCAACTTACACTATCATTTAATTCAACCTGCTTCTGTAAAGGTGTATTCTTTTCTTCGTAATTACTATGAACAATCTTTAAGTTTTGTGCTTGTTTAGATTTTAACTTATCATAACAAAAATTCTTAGTCATAGTCATAGAAAAAGCCTCTACATTTTTGTACTCATGAATTTTGGATTTATTATTCCATAATTTTAACAGAACCTCTTGAGTTGCATCTTCAGCCTCTTCGGTAGATACTAGTAATCGTTTAGCTAAGCGATACACTTTATCTTTAAAAGGCATTACAATATTTAAAAACTCTGTTTGAGTCATTCTTGGTTTGGTTTAGTTAATAGCTTTTTTGGGCTATTTGATATTACGACGAACCACTTTCTAATTTGTTACAAAAATTTTTTATTGTGCAATAATGTAAGTAAATTTAGAGTTTGTTAGACTATCTATAGTACTAAAAATTGCCTTATGAAAAAATTCAAGTACCTTATCCTGTACCTTACAACCTTTTGCTTAACAGGTTGTTTTACTGATAATGATGATAATATTGTCCAAGCTAGTGAGATAAATGACTTCATATATAAGGGTATGAGTATTTTTTACCTATATAAAGATAATGTGGAGGTACTGTCAAATGATAGGTTTTCGAGCGATGCAGAATACGCCGATTACTTGAATGGGTTTTCTGATCCGTTTGATTTATTTGAAAGCCTCATATATGATAGGCAAAATGTAGATAGGTTTAGCTGGTTGGTTGATGACTATTTTGAACTTGAAAGGCAATTTCAAGGAATAACTGGCACCAATGGAATGGAATTCACACTGTTTCCAGAGCCTAACACTACAAATGGTGTTTTTGGAGTGGTTAGATTAGTTTTACCAAATTCTGATGCCGATTTACAGGGTATAAAACGTGGTGATATTTTTTATGCAATTAATGGAGAAGAATTATTCTTTGATGCTGCTTCAGGAAACAACAATTTTAATTTATTTGATTCCCAATCTTACACAATAAACCTAGGTACTTACGATGATAAAGGCACTCCGGATGATAGTGATGACACCGTAGAATCTCTCAATCAAAATGTCTTACTTACAAAATCTGATTACACTGAAAATCCTATTTATGAAACTGGAATTTTTGATGTTGGTGGTGAAAAGGTTGGTTATTTAATGTTTAACGGATTCACACCTGGTTATGATGACGAACTTAATGAGGTATTTGGTAGTTTTAAATCCAATAATGTACAGCATTTAGTTTTAGATTTAAGGTACAACCCTGGCGGACGCGTTTCTATAGAGACTTCTTTAGCCAGTATGATTACAGGACAGTTTACTGGTCAATTATTTACTAGACTTATACGCAACAGTATTCTTGAGAATACCGATTACAATTTTGAAAATAAAATTAGTGATGGTTCTACTATAAATAGTTTAGGTCTTAATAAAGTTTACGTATTAACAACTCAAAGATCTGCATCTGCCAGTGAAGGACTCATAAACGGTTTAAACCCATATATTGATGTTATTCAAATAGGTACAACTACCACAGGTAAAACACAAGCCTCTATCACGCTCTATGATTCCCCTGATTTTTCTCGAGAAGGAGTTAACCCCAATCATACGTATGCTATGCAACCACTTATAGCAGATGGTGTCAATAAAGATGGTATTAAAGTGCCAAATACAGGTTTAATACCAGATATTGAATTTAGAGAAAATGGATTAAACTATGGTGTTATTGGTGATGAAAACGAACCATTTTTAGCAGTAGCACTAGCTGAAATAGCCAATGGCATCACCAAATTTGATTTTACAAAATTTGAATCTCTACCAAGATTAAAACAACCTATTAAAGATAGTAACGATTTCATTACTCATAAAGGTGGTATGATAATGGACTAAATGAACTTTCTTTGAAAAAACACAAAACCTACTTTAACTGGAGTACAGGCAAAGACTCTGCTTTAGCTTTATATTACTTATTGCAAAATCAAGATTATGTAGTTAATGAACTAATTACAACCGTAAATGGTCATTATAATAGGGTTTCTATGCATGGACTTAGAAACGAACTTTTATATGCTCAAACCAAGTCTATAGGTATTACCGCAAGTTTAATTGAATTACCTGAAATGCCAGATATGGAAACTTATGAGCAAGAAATGAATGCAACTGCTTTTAGGTTAAAACACGATGGCTTTACACATGCCGCCTTTGGCGATATTTTTTTAGAAGAATTAAGACAATACAGAGAAAACCAATTAGCAAAACAAGGTTTTGAAGCTGTATTTCCCATTTGGAAACGTGACACCAAAGCATTATTAAATGAATTTTTGGACTTAGGTTTTAAAACCATAATTGTATGTGCCCGTTCACAATACTTTGATAAAGATTTTGTAGGTACCATAATCGACAAAAATTTTATTGACCACCTACCCGAAGGAGTAGATCCCTGTGGAGAAAATGGTGAATTTCACACCTTTTGTTTTGATGGGCCTATCTTCAAGAAGCCCATAGAATTTATTATTGGAGAAAAGATATACAGAGAGTACAACAACCCAAATGCCGATGATTCAGTTTGCAATAATGATACAAACAACTATGGTATTTGGTACTGTGATTTATTTCCTAAATAAAAGTCGCTAGAATTCAAAATTATAGCGACTTTATAATGTGTATAATTCTTTCCCTATAGCTATCGGGTTAGTTTCAGAATTTTATGAGAAACTAAAATAAATTCTGGTTGACAAAAGATATTTTTTACAAATTCAAATTCATACCCAAACTTACATTTCTACCTCTGGTAGTATATCCTAAAATTTCGAAAAAATCTTCATTAAATACATTGGTGACATTAGCAAACACCTTTACTTTATTCTTTAAAAATTTATGACTGAAATACAAATCTACCAAAGAAAAAGCACTTAAATCTTCATTTGTAAAGGTCGAAAAATTAGTATCTGTTCGCTCACCAACATATTGATAGTTTAAAGAAGCAAACGTATTTTCACAAATATCATAACCTACACTCGCATTTGCTTTATGTTTTGGTATTCTTAATCGCACACCATCTTTTAATTCTGTATATGTATAGTTAGTACCTAATGTTAAGTCTTCAACTAAATTTACCTGAGCTTCAATTTCAAAACCATGTACTGTGGCATCGGTTGTGGCATTTTCATAACCTGTGTTGTAGATAATAGTGTTTTCTTCACTTCTATTAAAATACAGTGCATTAACTCGTAAACCTTTTTTGGTATTGAATTCTAAACCACCTTCAACGGTAATATTTTCTTCTGGCTCTAAATCTGGATTAGCTCCAAAAAAGCCAAAAAGCTGTGATAAATTGGGTGCTATAAAAGACGTAGCGTAAGATCCCAAAATCTTGAAATAACCCTCATTTAAATTAAAAATATAGGATGGGTTTAAACTATAAACAAAATGAGAGCCGTATTCGCTATGATTATTTAATCTGCCACCAACATTAAGGTTTAAACCATAATCTGAAACATACACTACGTTTAAATACGGATCGGTATTTGTAAAACTCTCCTCAGCAGCAAAAAGGCTGATATAATCGCCATAATTTATACCAACAATAGTATAAAACTTATTATTAAAACTATATTTATTAAAAGCATCAACCACATAACTTTCTGCTTCGTTTGTTGAACTAAACGCCGAAATCGTTTCTCTATTAATTTCGGTAAAGGCGGCATTTATTTCAAAACTTCCACTCTTATAGGTTAGTTTTGAAGAAACTCCTGCTCTTTTTTGTTTCGATATAAACTCATCATTAGTATCTGCAAACGCAAAGCTTGGAGGTGGAAACCCATCAATATCAGTTTTAAATCTATCTAAGCTCGCATATGCTGATAATTCAAAAGCCTTAGAAAATTCATAACCCAATTTCAAATTCAAGTTATATCTAGAAAAAGGATCTTTTTCAGGTGTTTCAGATTTAGCAGCAGACAATCCATCAACATAATGATTACCAAAACTTGTGGTGTAAGTAAATTTGTTTAGAGTACCGTTAATAGAAACATTGTTTGTAAAACTTGCACCATTATAATTTAAATCATCCTGGGTTTGATTGGTACCCATAACCGACAAAAAATTTCCTGATATCTTTTCTTTTGAAACTTTTTTTGTGGTGATGTTAATAACAGCTGTGGCGGCAGCGTTACCATAAAGTGTACTAGCAGCTCCTTTGATAATCTCAATGGACTCAATAGTATTTAAATCCATTAACCTTAAATCGAATTCGTTATTTACTAATGAAGGATCATTTACTTGTATCCCATCAATCAATATCAACACTTGTCTATTGTTACCGCCTCTGACAAAACTAGAAATGTTTTGTCCCGCAGCACTTCGGCTTCCATTAACCTCAATACCACTTTTAGTATTTATGAGCTCAGAAATACTTCTACCTTGGTTATTTTCAATCTCTTGTCTTGAAATTTTAATAATAGTTTTACCAGAATTTTCACGTTTTAAGGCAAAACGAGAATCTGATATCACAACTTCATCAAGTTGTTCTACTTTGGTTGAATCTGCCAATTGTTCCTGTGCAAATCCAAACATTGATACACCAGCACACAGCATACCAATAACATTTGTTTTTTTCATTTAATAAAAATTAATCGAGAATCGCGTAGATTATCTAACACAAACTTTTATCCCGAAAGTTTAACTTATTTGTTGTGAAAATGGCAGGTCTCCTGACTTGCGTCTTCATGCTGGTCTTCCCAAAGATTTCTCTTCAGTGACAAGAAGTTTAACATGAAGCTTTGTAGCTTACAGTTGCGGGAACAGCTCTGGAATTGATAAAAATCGCACCAGATTCCCTTTTAATCCATTCAGTTAAAATTGAACAGAACCAAATTTCGATGTAAAAGTAATTTTAAAAAAACATTATAGCTAAATAAATTACTTTTTCTTAGTCATTTAAAAATTAAATACTCAAAACCCACCAAAATATTTAGAATTATTATTGCTGTTGCAATATAAGTTTTGGTATTAGACACATCCCTCTTGATTTATTGTTTTAATCAAAATTAAAACCTAATAATGGTTAATACTTACCAACATTACAGAAGTTGTTTTCAGCAATAAAATATCTAATTTGAATTTTATTTTATTGTTCGTTTAATAAGTATTATTTTTGATGCATAATTAAAACCACTGTTATGGATTCATTTCTCAATAAAAAACAATTAGTTCTTATTGCCTTTGTTTTGGTAGTGGCAATTTTTAGATTGTTTCCTCACTTACCTAATGTAACTCCCATAACGGCCATGGCGCTTTTTTCAGGGGCTTACTTTTCAAACAAAGCATTGGCATACATAGTGCCGCTTGCAGCAATGTTTTTATCAGACTTAATTTTGGGGTTTTCTGGTATAACATTATTTGTTTATGCAGCATTTATATTGGTAAGCTTTATTGGTTTTATCTCGAAAAAAACGAATTTAAAAACCATTTTAATAAGCAGTGTTAGTTTTTTTATTATAACAAACTTTGGTGTTTGGTTATTAGGATATCCTAAAACTTTTGATGGTTTAATTGAATGTTACACTTTGGCCATTCCATTTTTTAGAAACTCTTTAATTGGTGATTTCTTTTTTGCAGGAGTATTGTACTACGGATTTAATTTTGTGTCTAGAAAATACTTGCAAACCGTTTAACAACACCTAATAAATACCTTATATAAAAAAACGCTTTTATGGCGTTTTTTTTATATTTTAAAATGTAATTTTATAGTTAATTAACTCCATTTTTAAATGAGCGATAACATTGTACTTATTCTAACCATACTATTTTCTGCTATTATTGGAGGCTATATAGGGATGCTTTTTACAAAGCTTAAAAGTAAAAGTGAAAAAAGTACCTTAGTAGAACGGCAAAACCAGATGCGTTTGACTATTGAAGACTTAAAGCAAAGCTTAAACAAAATAGAAAATGAACGTGAGGATATTAGAAAGGAAAAAGAATTCTTAAACACTGAATTGGTAAAAAAGACATCCGAATATGAAAATCTTCAGAATCAAAACCTAAAACGGGATAAAGAACTAGAAGAACGACAAGAGCAATTGCGTAAGGATTTTGAACTTTTAGCCAATAAAATACTCGAAGAAAAATCAAATAAATTTACCGAACAGAATAAAGAAAACATCAAAAACATTTTAAATCCACTTCAAGAAAAAATTCAAGGTTTTGAAAAAAAGGTAGAAGAAACCCAATTTAAAAGTGTGAAAATGCATTCTGCCTTAGAAGAACAACTTAAAGGCTTGAAAGACCTCAACCAACAAATGACCAAAGAAGCTAACAACCTTACCAGAGCGTTAAAAGGCGATAGTAAAATGCAGGGAAATTGGGGCGAATTGGTTTTAGAACGCGTACTAGAAAAATCTGGACTAGAAAAAGATCGTGAATATTTTGTTCAGCAAAGTTTTACTAGAGATGATAATTCGCGTGTCATGCCCGATGTGGTTTTGCATTTACCAGATGGTAAAAAAATGATTATAGATTCTAAAGTATCACTTACTGATTATGAGCGCATGGTTAATGCCGATGAAGATGATAGACCTCAGTTTTTAAAGGCACATGTAAACTCTGTTAGTAAACACGTTGAGCAACTATCGTCAAAAAACTATCAAGATTTATATGATATAGAATCGCCCGATTTTGTACTCATGTTTATTCCCATAGAACCCGCTTTTGCTGTTGTGGTAAATGAAGATAACAGCATATACAACAAAGCTTTCGAAAAAAACATCGTTATTGTAACTCCTTCTACCTTACTAGCCACGTTGCGTACCATTGATACCATGTGGAATAATGAAAAACAGCAACGTAACGCTATTGAAATTGCTAAACAAGCAGGAGCACTCTACGATCAGTTCGTTAACTTAACCGATGATCTTTTAAAAGTTGGTAATCAACTAAATACGGCTAAAGGAAGTTACGATTCTACAATGAAAAAATTAACAGGTAGAGGCAACTTACTTACAAAAGTTGAAAATCTTAAAAAGCTAGGTATTAAAGCCAACAAGCAGGTAAACGAAAAACTACTCAATAAAGCGAACGAAAATGAATAATTTGCTTTTTCAGTAAAAACATGATATATTTGATTATTCCATAAAAAAGGAATAATTTTAAATATTCCTTAAAAAAGGAATTTAAAAATTTATGCTTTTAATACAGCATACTAATAATTTATATCATGACAAGTGTTATAACAGGTGATATCATTAGATCTAGACAGGAAAATCCTGAAACATGGATAACCAATCTTAAAAGCGCTTTATCTTTTCTTAGCTCAGATAACTCTAGATGGGAAATATATCGCGGCGACAGTTTTCAAATAGAAATAGCCGATATTTCTAAAAGCTTTTTAGCCGCAGTATATCTAAAGGCATGCATTAAAACCATAAAAGGATTGGATGTAAGACTTGCCATAGGAATTGGCAACAAAACCTATGAAGGGAAAGACGTAACAGAGTCCAATGGAGATGCTTTTGTGTTTTCTGGTGAAACCTTAGAATCCTTAAAAAAAGAAAAACAAAATCTTAGAATAAAAACTAATAACCCCGAACTTGATAAAGAACTTAATCTCTACTTTAAATTAGCACTTGTGAGTATGGATCATTGGACTGTAAATTCTGCTGAAGTCATTAAACTTAGCATTGAAAACCCCAAAGCATTACAGCAAGAATTGGCAGAATTAATAGGCACCAAACAAGACGCTATTAGCAAACGTCAAAAACGAGCAGGATTGGAACATATACTAGAATTAAACCAAATGTACCAACAAAAACTAAATGGGTTATGATGCTATTCTTAAAACTATTTTTGGCACATATTATTGGTGATTTCTTTTTACAACCTAACAAATGGGTAAAAGAAAATGAAAAGAAAAAGCTAAAATCGCCAAAACTCTATATCCATGTAATCATTCATATAATACTGTTAGCACTTGTTCTTTGGGATGAGTCGTTATGGCCAATAATAACTATCATAGGTGTTACACATCTAGCTATTGATGCTATTAAACTTTCTTTTCAGAAGAAAAAAACTAAAAGACTTTGGTTCTTTATAGATCAGCTATCTCACATTTTAGTAATAACTGTTTGTTATTTTATTTTTTCAAAAGAAGTTTCAAACATAACCATTGAATTTACTGAAACCTCTATTTTACTCTTAACTTGTTTATTGTTTTTAACAATTCCTGTATCTATAATTATGAAAACAATTTTTTTAAAGTGGAATATTTCAGAACTTACTAAAAATAATGAGTCTCTGGAGGATGCGGGTAAATATATTGGTATTTTAGAGCGCGTTTTAGTGTTCATTTTTATTGTGTTAGGTCATTGGGAAGCCGTTGGATTTTTAATAACCGCTAAATCTGTTTTTCGCTTTGGTGATTTAAGAGAATCTAAAGACCGCCAATTAACCGAATACATTTTGATAGGCACACTATTAAGCTTTGGCATTGCCATTATAACAGGAATACTTTATAATTTATTAGTTTAAAAAAGATGTTTAAAAGTGCAAAAGAATCTCAAGTAACAATTACCGAATTAATGTTACCGGCACATTCTAATTTTAGTGGTAAAATTCACGGTGGTTATATTTTAAATTTAATGGATCAAATAGCATTTGCTTGTGCCTCAAAACACTCTCGCCATTATTGTGTAACCGCATCGGTTAACCGGGTAGATTTTCTTAACCCCATTGATGTTGGCGAATTGGTTACGCTAAAAGCTTCAGTAAATTATACCGGCAGAACCTCTATGGTTATTGGTGTGAGGGTGGAGTCTGAAAATATTCAAACGGGTGAAAAAAAACATTGTAATTCTTCCTATTTCACTATGGTTGCCAAGGATGAAAATGGCAATAACGTTCCAGTGCCCGGATTAATTTTAGATAACGAACAAAGTGTACGCCGTTTTTCTAGGAGTATTGCTAGACAAGAACAGGCAAAACACAGAACTACAAAATTTAAGTCTTCTGAATTTAAAGTTGCTGATCATTTAGATAGCTTAAAAGCACATAATGTAAAAATTGAACTTTAATTTTGTAATTTTAAATTTGTTTTTCCGACATTATGTGAATAAAACTGTGTTATGCGCAAATACATAATCCTTTTAGTATTGTTGATATTAGGCATAATAGGGTATAACTATATCTACCAAGAGCATAGAAATATCTCTACTGAGTCTCCCGAGCACATCTTAACAGCTGATTCACTTTTCAATCAATTCTCTGAAAACCCTTCAGATTCTGAAAAAAATTATTTAAATAAAACTATTGAAGTCTCTGGTGTCATATCTGAAATGGGTGAATCTAATTTAGTTTTAAACAAAAAGATATTTTGCCAGTTTAAAAATCTTAGCAATAGAAACTTGCCAACAAACAAAATAGTTAAAATTAAGGGACGTTTTTTAGGTTATGATGAACTGCTTGAAGAGGTTAAACTGGATCAATGCGTATTTGTAAACCATTAAACCTTTTGCTAAATTTAAAGTCAATTAAAAAACCAAACCTCTATGAAACGAGTCTTACTAGTATTTTTTTTAATTCCGTTTTTTAGTCTCTCACAAGAAGATTTGCTTGCAGAAATTGATAACGATTCTACAGGTATTCAGTATGAATCGGCTACTTTTAAAGGTTTAAAAATTGTAAACTTTGAATCTACCAAGTTAGTTGCTAACAATGAATTTACACTAGTAGTGTCTCATAGGTTTGGAAGTTTAAAAAACGGTGTTGATACTTTCTTTGGATTGGATGATGCTGTTACAAGAATCAATTTTATTTTTGGAATTACTGATGGTCTCAATATTAGTGTTTCTAGAAGCTCTTTCATGAAAATTTATGAAGGTTCTTTAAAATATAGACTTTTTAAACAAGAAAAAAATGGGTTTCCTTTTACCATTGTTGGATATAATTCAATGCTCATAAATACTGCTTTACCGAAAACCAATTATCCCTTAATTGAGTTTAAACACAGAGTAGGTTATACCTCTCAAATACTAATTGCCAGAAAACTAAATACGAGCCTTTCTGTAGAATTAGCACCAACAGTCTTTCATGACAACTTTGTGGTTTTAGATGAACAAGATAACACACAATACGCATTAGGTATTGGAGGGCGTTATAAATTAAGTAAACGTTGGTCATTAAATGCTGACTATGGTTGGCATTTTAATAGAGCAGACAATTCACCGTTTAAAAACCCGTTATCTATAGGAGTGGATCTGGAAACTGGTGGTCATGTTTTCCAAATGCATTTTACAAATGCACAAGGCATGAACACCAACACATTTTTAGGTCAAACTTCTGGTGACTGGGGTGACGGTGATATTTATTTTGGTTTTAATTTAAGTAGACGATTTTAATAATTATTAATATAACAAACACTAAAAACAATTAGCTATGAAAACAAAAAACCTATTGTTTATTCTCTGTTTTTCAATTTTAATTTTTGCTTGCTCCAGTAGTAGTAGCGATGACTTAACAGGTCAAAATCCAGATCCTAACCCAAATCCAGACCCTGATCCTAATCCAACAGCCAAAATAACCTATAAAGATGATATTAAAGCTATAATTGATGGTAATTGTCTTAGCTGTCATGGTAGTCCAACTAATGGTCCATCTAATTCACTTCACACATATAATCTAGTTAAAAATGATGTTGACAAAATTATTGACCGTATAAATAGAACAGGAGCCGGAAAAATGCCGCCTAATGGAACATTATCCAATTCTGCAAAAGCATTAATCCAGCAATGGAAAGATGATGGATTATTAGAATAATAATATGAAACATTTAATCTGCATAGCATTATTATGTTTGAGCACTACTATGTTTGCTCAATCAAAATATTTAACTAAGACAGGAACTGTAGGTTTTGAAGCCTCGGTTCCTTCTTTTGAAGAAGTTAAAGCCACTAATAGTGCTGTTACTGCTGTTATTAATACAGATAATGGTGAGTTTGCTGCTCTGGTATTGGTAAAAGGATTTAGGTTTAAAAATGCCTTAATGGAAGAACATTTTAATGAAAATTATGCTGAATCAGACACTTACCCAAAGGCCTCATTCAAAGGAAAAATTAAAGATTTTGAACTATCCAAATTAACAAATCAAAGTCAAAATTTTAAAATAAGTGGAGCACTCACTTTTCATGGTAAAACAAATCAGTTTAATGATTTAGATGTAAAAATTTCAAAAGACAATGAAATTATAAATATTTCAGGGAATTTTAAAACATTGGCCTCAAACTTCGATATTAAAATTCCAAAAATTGTAAGGAACAAAATAGCGGAAGATGTTTTAGTTACATTTAATTTCAAGCTTATAAAAAAGTAAAAAAAATCCCCTTCCAAATAAATGGAAAGGGACTAACAGAGTCTTTCGAATTACAGAACGTAACCAACCAAATTTTAACCCTAACTTAAAGTTCATCCTGCACTTTTACTTGACTCTCAACCAAATCTTTAATAGGCAATACAAGTTTGCCCTTTTCTGTTTTTAAAGTAATACAAATATTATCGATTGCCTCTACCTCGCCTTTCACACCATTGAACTCAATTACTTTTCCAATTTCATAAGTTCTCCTAGCATAAAACGTTTTTAATAAATCGCCAACAACTCTTTGCGCCCCAAAGCCAAAAGCAAGGGCAAAAGCCAATAAAAAGGCCGCTAAAATCATGGTAATATTACTGGTAATAATCTCTGTATCAACTCCCGCCTGATTCAAAGCAGTAATTGAAGTAAAAACAAGTATGATAAAAAATACGACTTGACTAATAATTTTAGCTCCAGATAAATCCATTGATTCAAAAAAGGAACGAATGCCTTTTTTAACAGCATTTGCTAAGATCAGGCCTATTGTAAATATCACTAGAGCAGCAAACAATTGCGGTAAATACCCTAATAGATTACTTATTTGCTCTGAAATCATGGTTAAATTCAGTATATCTGAAACCATGATTATTAAAATGACATATAACGTCCATTTTACAAAATTCGAAACAATTTTAATGGTGTCGAAGCTTAGTTTTTTACCTTCAACAATCTCAATGTCATTTAATTTATCGTCCAACTTATTGGCTTTCGCAAGCTTAAGCGCCTTTCTAATTATTCTAACCAGTAATTTAGTAAGTAACCAACCTAGTACCAGTATAATAATAGCGCCAATAATACTGGGAAACACTTTGGCTATTTCCAGCCACATGGCACTTAAAGACTCCATAGCAATATCTTTCCATTCTGCTGCTTTTTCCATTTTTTTATTTAGTTAGGGTTATCGTTTGTGTTATTCTTTTCTCTCTGTTTCATAACCGATTCTATAATATCTCCAATATTATAGGAAAATAAAGCGGCCAATTCCATAAGCAACTTCGCTATGGCAATATCGTTCATAACCTTAGACTTAAGCTCTGGCGGCACCTCCTTAAGTGGCTTATTTACGTACTCGAAAGGATTATCCATTATTTAAGGTTATTATACTCGGTTATTAGTTTATCTTTTGCGCGTTTAATTCTCATTTTAACTGCGCTTGGTCCAATATCAAGAACACTTTCTAAATCTTTTATTGAAAGCTGGTCTTGATATTTTAGCAAGAGAATCATTTTTTCGTCTGGCGAAATTTGTTCTAATGCTACTTTTAATTTGTCTACCTTCATACTTAAAAATCCAGCATCATCCGCTTCTCCTTCCGAAAGATTTTCAATATCTTTATAATCCACTGCCTGATTTTGAAACTTTTTAGCAGTATTTCTAGTTACATAATTAACACAGTGGTTGTACGTAAACGCATATAACCATGTGGAGAACTTGGATTTTCCTTTAAAACTTGCCAACTTAACAAAGAGCTTTAAAAAAACATCCTGTGTTAAATCTTTAGCTTCATCCTCGTCTTTGGCAAAACCATAACATTTATTATAAACAAGGCTAGAATACCTATCGTATAGTATTTCGAAAAGCAAGGTGTCGTTAGTTTTTACGATTGCCTTTACTAAATCTTCATCAGACTGTTTATTAATATTTTCTAGGGTTTCCAATTCTAGCTTTTAGCTATTTTGTTGATCTTTCTTTTTAAGACACAAAATTATTTTCAAAGTCACATTTTGAATGTAATTTGTGATAAAAAACTGCATTATACAAATTTATATATGAGAAAGTAGAGTAAAATAGAGGTTAGACATACGTTGATTGATTAATAAAATCAATCAAACCAACTATAAGAAATTAAAGGCATATTTGAATCTACATTATTGATATCACTGAAAAAGCAGTTAATCCTATATTTTGACTAATATCTAAATATGTTAATGGATTATTTGAACAGTCTAAAAAGATTAATGACGTAAAGGCTTCTATTCCTTTTAAGTTTTTAATTTTCTTACCAGATATATCCAAAAAAACTACTTTTAACACATCACTTTTTAGAATTTTTCCATTGACTGTTTGATCGCTGTCAATTTTCAGATCTATTAAAGCTTTTTCAAAATTTTTATCTGGAATTTCAACAGTTTGAGAATAGCTCATAATACTCAAGAAGAAGCTTAATAATAGGAATAAGGGTTTCATGATTAACTGGTTATTAGTTAGTAGTTATCCTTAAGGTAGTGAAAATTTGTTAAATCATCACAAACTACACCTACTAACTCCCTCTTAAAAAACAAAAAAGCCCAACAAAAGTTGAGCTTTTTGTATCAATATGTATACTTCTAAATATGCAAAGCCCTATCATCAGTAGCAGCTAAAGCAGCTTCTTTAATAGCCTCTGTAAATGTTGGGTGTGCATGAGACATTCTTGAGATATCCTCGGCGCTAGCTCTATATTCCATAGCAACAACCGCTTCGGCAATCATATCGGCGGCACGCGCACCAACCATGTGCACGCCTAATATTTCATCTGTAGTTTTATCAGCTAATACTTTTACAAACCCGTCAATATCCATACTAGCTCGACTACGTCCTAAAGCACGCATAGGGAATTGCCCAACTTTGTAATCTATACCAGCATCTTTTAATTGTTCTTCTGTTTTTCCTACTGCAGCTACTTCTGGCCATGTATAAACTACACCCGGAATTAGGTTATAATCTATATGTGGTTTTTGTCCTGCTAAAGTTTCAGCAACAAACACACCTTCTTCTTCTGCTTTATGCGCTAACATAGCTCCTTTCACCACATCGCCTATAGCATAAATATTAGAGGCACTCGTTTGTAAATGGTCGTTCACTTCTACTCGACCTCTGTCATCTAACTTCACACCAGCAGCTTGAGCATTTAAGCCATCAGTGTAAGGACGACGCCCTACAGATACCAAACAGTAATCTCCTTTAAATTCTACTTCCTCTCCTTTTTTATTATCAGCTTTTACAATAACCTCATCTCCTACACGCTCCACAGATTTAACTTTATGAGAAGCATTTATGTTAAACTTTTGTTTCTTTAATACTTTATTAAGTTCTTTTGATAAACCAGCATCCATGGTTGGAATGATTCTATCCATAAATTCAACAACAGATACTTCTGCTCCCAATCGCTTGTAAACCTGACCAAGTTCTAATCCAATAACACCGCCACCGATAACAATTAAATGCCTAGGTATTTCTTTTAATTTCAAAGCTTCCGTTGAAGTTATAACACGCTCTTTATCAATATCAATAAATGGCAAACTTGAAGGTTTACTTCCAGTTGCTATAATTGTATTTTTAGCTTCTATCTCGGTAGTTTCTTCACCAGTTATGGTAATGTGAGTTGCATCTTTAAAACTTCCTAAGCCATGGTAAACATCAATGTTATTCTTTTTCATTAAAAAATCAATACCACCAGTAGTTTGGTCAACAACAGCTTGCTTGCGGGCTATCATCTTCTCTAAGTTCACTTTAATATCACCTGGAATTTCAATGCCGTGTTCCTCAAAATGTTTAACAGCATCTTCATAATGATGAGAAGAATCTAAAAGTGCTTTACTTGGAATACACCCCACATTTAAACAGGTACCCCCAAGCGTAGAATACTTTTCTATTAATGCTGTTTTCATACCTAATTGTGAGCAACGTATGGCTGCCACATATCCCCCTGGACCAGAGCCAATAACGGCTACATCATATGAATTCATATTTTGAATTGAATTTCGTTAATTTTAAGACGGTTTCAAAAATACAAATGTTTTACAGTACAGCAATGAAAAAACATGCATTATGCCTTATATTATAGTTTAATTAAAACTAAGGAGCTAAAATCTTTTTTTATTCAAAAAAAACAGTTTTAAAAAGTAGAGAATGTAAATTTATGTAGTTTTGTGCTCCATGCAAAAAAAGATTAACATACTCAATAAAAAGGCGCGCTTTCAATATGAAATACTAGACAAGTACACAGCGGGTATTGTATTGTCTGGAACCGAAATAAAATCTATTAGAAATAGCAAAGCCTCTATTGCAGAAAGTTTTTGTGAGTTTAATGGCCATGGTGAGCTTTTTGTTGTTAATATGACTATTGAAGAGTACAGCCATGGCACCTACTACAACCATAAACCCAAGGCTACACGAAAGCTTCTTTTAAACCGCAGAGAGCTTAAAAAATTAGAAAAAGAAGTTCAAAACACTGGACTTACCATAATTCCATTACGTTTATTTATAAACGAAAAAGGCTTTGCTAAATTAGACATTGCTCTTGCCAGAGGTAAAAAGTTATTTGACAAACGCGAAACCATTAAAGACCGAGATAATAAACGTAATATAGACAGGATTAAAAAGGACTTCAAATAATTCCCGATGTTATGGGAGTGACAGTTTGATAAGGCATCTATGATTCATCTAAAATTTAAGAAAGACTTAACCGATTAAGTTTTTCAAATTCACTAATTTTCCTTCCTAATATCAATATATCAATCAACTAATATAATGAAGCACCTATTCACCGTATTACTATTATTATCCCTTATTTCGGTTCAAGCTCAAAAAAAATCGAAAGACGACACTCCAAAAGTTTATGCCATTGACAGCACTAAAGTTATCACCTTAGACAAAACCATTAAAACGCTTTACGACGTTATATCAGGTGAAAAAGGCAAAAAACGCAACTGGGGACAATTTAAATTTTTGTTTCATAAGGATGCTAAATTAATACCATCAGGCAAAGGTAAAGAAGGCTATTACAGGGTACGATATATGAGTCCAGATGATTATGTGAAAAGTTCTGGTTCTTGGTTGGTTGAGAACGGTTTTTTTGAAAAAGAAATAAACCGTGAAGTCAGTATTTTTGGAAATATTGCCCATGTGTTTAGTACTTATGAAGCCTTTAAAAGTGAATCTGATGAATCCCCTTTTATGCGAGGTATTAATAGTATTCAGCTTTTACATGATGGAAGACGATGGTGGATTATAAATATTTATTGGACCCAAGAAACCGAAGATAATCCAATTCCAGAAAAGTATTTGCTTAAAAGTTAAAAAGTATGGCTACGTTTTTTAAAGAAGTTACTCCAGAACTAAAGTCCTTTATAGAAAAGCAAAAAGTTTTTTTTGTGGCCACAGCTGCCTCCAATGGTAGAATTAATTTATCACCTAAAGGCTTAGATACTTTTAGAGTTATGAAAGGTGGCAAAAAGTTGTTATGGTTGAACCTAACGGGTAGCGGTAATGAAACTGCAGCACATTTGCTAAAAAATAATAGAATGACCATTATGTTCTGCGCTTTTGAAGGAAAACCACTCATCCTAAGATTGTATGGTCATGCTAAAATTTACCACGAAAGAGACTCGGAATTTCATGAGTATGTTGATTTGTTTCCTGTAATAGCAGGTACTAGACAAATTATTGAAATGACAGTAGACTCTGTTCAAACGTCATGTGGTTATGCTATTCCTTTTATGGATTTTAAAGAAGAGCGGTTACAACTTAATCATTGGGCAGAAAAACAAGGTGAAGAACGCCTGAAAAACTACAGAATAGAGAAAAATTCTAAAAGTATTGATGGTTTTGAAACCAATATCATATAAAACAATGAAGCTATCAACAGTATTAATTCTATTTATTTTTATCTTGTTTTCATGTGAAACAAAAGACAATAAAAAAATGGTTGAAATATGGAAAGAAGAAGTGATAAAAACTGAAACTGAGTTTTGTAATTTATCAAAAAAAGAAGGCATGAATGTGGCTTTTATGAAATATGTTGCAGATGACGGTGTACTTTTAAGAAATAATAGACTGATAAAAGGTAAAAATAGCATTAAACAGTTTATGATAAATAACACCTCTAAGGGTCTTTCATGGAAACCAGATTTTGTAGATGTTTCTCTTTCTGGAGATTTAGCTTACACCTACGGAAAGTACACTTATGTTTATAAAGACTCCTCACATAACACTAAAATTAGCAAAGGTATCTTTCATACTGTATGGAAAAGACAACCTGATAATACTTGGAAATTTGTTTGGGATTAAATTCTAATTCTTATCCTCTAAAAGAGGTACAAACCTAAAATCGCCAAACTCGTGTTTTTCAAACTCCTTTGAACCTTTTCTAATAAAAAGTGTCATAGTTTGCACATCAACTCCAACAGGAATTACTAACCTGCCCCCCTCTTTTAATTGACCCAATAAAGGCTTGGGTACAAATGGTGCTCCAGCGGTTACTATTATGCCATCAAAAGGGGCTTCTTCAGGTAAACCTTTATAGCCATCACCAAAAATTAACTTTTTGGCTCGGTAACCCAATTTTGGCAAGAACTTGCTAGTCTTTTTAAACAATTCTTGCTGGCGTTCTATACTGTAAACCTTTGCTCCCATTTCACATAAAACTGCACATTGGTAGCCACTGCCTGTTCCTATTTCCAATATTTTGTCACCCCTTTTTACTTGTAGCAATTCGGTTTGAAATGCCACTGTAAAAGGTTGTGAAATGGTTTGGTCTGCAGCAATTGGAAAAGCTTTATCTTGGTAGGCATGATCTAGAAAACTTGAATCCATAAATAAGTGTCTTGGTATGTTACCAATGGCCTTTAATACGCTTTCATCTGTAATCCCTTTGGTTTTTATAACATTAACCAACTGCTGGCGTAGCCCTTTGTGTTTAAATGTGTCTTTCAATAGTTCGTGAAGTTTACAGGTCTAAAATTAGTCAAACATTTTAAAGCTTAAAATAATTTATAAGAGAATTTAATTTAAGGAAATTTAAATATGATTCACAGCCTAAAATTTAGTTAGAAATCATTAAATTCATGTATTTTTGTTGAAAACCCTTTTATTATGCTAAATGCTGGTGTTCTTGGTGCTGGCCACCTTGGAAAAATTCACTTAAGACTTCTCAATCAATCCAATAAATACAATCTAATAGGTTTTTATGATGCCGATGAAGAAAACGGAAAACAAGTAGAGACTGAATTTGGTTATAAATTTTTCAATTCTATAGATGACCTTATTGAGGCCGTTGATGTCATTGACATTGTAACACCAACATTATCACACTACGATTGTGCCAAAAAAGCTATCGCTAAAGGAAAACATATTTTTATTGAAAAACCCATCACTAATACTATAGAGGAAGCAGAACATATTAGAGAACTTTTAGCAGAAAATAATTTACGGGGGCAAGTAGGTCATGTAGAACGGTTTAACCCAGCATTTTTAGCTGTTAAGGAGGATATCAAAAATCCAATGTTCATTGAAACACATCGCCTAGCAGAATTTAACCCAAGAGGTACCGATGTGCCTGTAGTTTTAGATTTAATGATTCATGACATTGATATTGTATTAAGCTTAGTAAAAGCTAAAGTAAAACATGTTTCTGCCAGTGGAGTTTCCGTCATTAGCGATACGCCAGACATTGCCAATGCTAGGTTAGAATTTGAAAATGGTTGTGTGGCTAATTTAACAGCAAGCAGAATATCACTCAAAAAAATGCGTAAGGCAAGATTTTTTCAAAAAGACGCCTATATATCAGTAGATTTTTTAGCGAAGAAGTGTGAGGTAGTTAAAATGAAGGATGCTCCAGAAAATCCAGGTGATTTTGATATGATTCTTCAAAATGCCGAAGGGGTTAAAAAACAAATCTATTTTGATAACCCTAGTATAGCAAGCAATAATGCCATACTAGATGAGTTGGAAACTTTTGCCGATGCCATTAATAACAATACAACTCCGGTTGTGACTCTCCATGATGGTACTGAAGCCCTAAGAGTGGCAAATCAAATTATAAATAGCTTTTAATATGAAACAGGTAGCTGTTATTGGTGCAGGTACCATGGGTAATGGAATTGCACACACCTTTGCACAGGCTGGTTTTAAAGTTCAGTTAATTGATATTAATGAAATTTTACTTAAAAATGGTCTTGATAACATTGCAAAGAATCTAGACCGAATGATTTCAAAAGAGAAAATTTTGGAAGTTGATAAATTGAATACGCTTGCAAATATTAAACCCTTTACCGATTTAAAACTAGGTGTTACTAATGCTGATTTAGTTGTTGAGGCAGCCACAGAAAACAGCGATTTAAAACTGAATATTTTTAAACAACTTGATGAATTTTGTTCAAACGAGGCTATACTTGCTACAAACACCTCCTCTATCTCAATAACACAAATTGCAGGGGTAACTTCAAGACCAGATAAAGTAATTGGGATGCATTTTATGAATCCAGTTCCTATTATGCAACTGGTTGAAGTTATTCGCGGCTATAGTACAAGTAATCATGTTACCAATACTATTATGGAACTTTCTAAAACCTTAGGTAAAATTCCAGTTGAGGTCAATGATTATCCAGGGTTTGTTGCCAACCGTATTTTAATGCCCATGCTTAATGAATCTATAGAAACCTTATACAATGGTGTTGCTGGTGTTGAAGAAATTGATACGGTTATGAAACTTGGAATGGCTCACCCTATGGGGCCACTTCAATTAGCCGATTTCATAGGATTAGATGTTTGCTTATCAATACTAAAAGTCATGTACGATGGCTTTAAAAACCCTAAATATGCACCTTGTCCATTGCTAATAAATATGGTACGCGCTGGAAAATTAGGTGTTAAATCTGGTGAAGGCTTTTATGATTACTCTGAAAGCAAAAAAGCAGAAAAAGTGTCTTCACAATTTTTGAAATAATGTCGATAACAGATAACCTACAGAATATAAAATCTTCTATCCCCAAACACGTAACTTTAGTGGCGGTTTCTAAAACCAAACCTGTGAGTGATATCATGGAAGCCTACAATACTGGTCACAAGATTTTTGGTGAAAACAAAATTCAGGACATGGTTGAAAAATATGAGGTTATGCCAAAAGATATTGAATGGCATATGATTGGTCATGTTCAGCGCAATAAGGTAAAATATATGGCCAGTTTTGTGAGTTTAATTCATGGGGTAGACAACTTTAAATTACTTCAAGAAATTAACAAACAAGCCTTGAAGCATGACAGAATTATAAATTGTTTGCTTCAAATAAAAATTGCTTCAGAAGACTCGAAATTTGGAATGCGCCCAAATGAAGCTTCAGAAATAATTCAATCTGAGAAATTTTCAGAATTAAAAAACATTAGGGTTGTCGGGCTTATGGGAATGGCAACTTTTACACAAGATAAGGAACAGGTTGTAAAAGAGTTTAATTTACTTAAGTCGACCTTTGATAGTTTTAAAAAACTTGAAATATTCAACTTTAAACCAAAAACAATTAGTATGGGCATGAGTGGTGATTATAAACTAGCTATTGCATGTGGAAGCACTATGATAAGAGTTGGTAGCAGTATATTTGGAGTTCGAAATTACAACTAAACAAAGAACAACTAAACGAATCAACATTTTTTGTACGCAATACTAGACATAGAAACTACTGGAGGTAGATACAATGAAGAGGGTATAACTGAAATTGCCATTTATAAATATGACGGTCATAAAGTGGTGGATCAGTTTATAAGCTTAGTTAATCCTGAACGAGATATTCAACCATTTGTAGTAAATCTTACAGGTATTAATAATAACATGTTACGTAGTGCCCCTAAGTTTTATGAGGTTGCTAAGCGTATTGTTGAGATTACAACAGACTGTATTATTGTAGCACATAACGCTCAATTTGATTATAGAATATTATGTACCGAGTTTAGGCGCGTTGGTTATGATTACGAAAGAAAATCGCTATGTACTGTTGAATTATCTAAAAATCTTATTCCAGGTCAGCAATCCTATAGTTTAGGTAAATTGGTTAGATCTCTAGGAATTCCAGTTTCCGATAGGCATCGCGCATCTGGTGACGCTCTAGCCACTGTGAAGCTTTTTAAAATGCTTATAGATAAAGATTCTGAAAAAAGCATCATTCAAAATTCAGTACGAGCCAATCCAAAACACCAGTTAGAACCCAGACATATCGACATTATTAATGAACTACCATCAGTTACAGGCGTGTATTACATTCATAAAGCCGATGGTGAAATCATCTATATTGGCAAGAGTAAAAATATTAAGAAACGTATCAACCAACACTTCACCAATACCAACCCCAAGTCAAAAAAAATACAATCACTGGTAAGCACGGTAACTTATGAAGAAACCGGAAGTGAACTGGTTGCGCTTTTAAAGGAAAGTGAGGAAATTAAACGACTCAAACCTATTTTCAATAGAGCCCTAAGAAGAACAATTTTCACTCATGCTTTATATAGTTTTATTGATGAACACAACTACATAAACCTAAAAATTGACATTGCTGATGGACGAAAAAAACCAATAACCACATTTAGCAACAGACAAAGTGGTAAAAGTTTTATTTTAAATGCCATTGAAGAGTATCAATTATGCCAAAAACTGACTGGTTTATATAAAACTAAAACCAGTTGTTTTAATTATGATATAAAAACCTGTGAAGGAGCGTGCATACAGAAAGAACCTCCAGAATTATATAATAAACGAGTAAACGCCCTTATTTCAAAAAACAGCTATTCTAATAAAAACATGGTCATTATTGATAAAGGACGAGATATTGATGAGCGCAGTACTATATTGATTGAAAATGGTATATTTGTAGGTATAGGATTTTTCAACCTAAACTATCAGATAAATAATATAGATATTCTCAAGTCAATCATTACTCCTATGAGCAATAATAGAGATACACAACATATTATTCAATCTTACCTAAGGAAAAACAAAAAAGTAAAACAAATCACATTGTAATGAACTTTAAAAGAATTACTCATTGTTTGCTATTATTACCAACGCTCGTTGTTTTCTCTCAAACATCGTTTCATTCAGAATCTCACCAGGTTACCTTAGCAGATATAAAGACCAATACTTTTGAAAGAGATACTACAGCCAATGCGGTAATTATATATGAACATGGCAAGAGTTGGGTGCATCCAGGTACTTATAAGTTAATGACTAATGAAATACGTAAGATTAAAATACTTAAAAAAGAAGGTTTTGGTCAAGCCACCGTTAAACTATTTTTGCATAAAAAAAGTGGAAACGATTATCAAAAAGTCGAAAATATAGTAGGTACCACCTATAATATGGTGGATGGTAACGTTGTAAAATCTAAACTAAATAAAGAAGACATCTTTGAAGAAGATTACAATGAAAATTATAACCTTGTTACATTCACATTACCTAACCTCAAAGAAGGCTCTGTGATTTCTTATAGTTATACTTTAACAACTCCTCAATATCTCATGTGGAATTACAAAGGGTGGGATTTTCAACATAAAATACCTACACTTTATAGCGAGTACGAAACTAGTATACCCGGTAATTGGGAATACAATATAAAGCTAGTGGGAGGTAAAAAACTTGCGGTTAATACTGTAGATGTGAAAAATGATTGTTTGGAAATACCTGCAGTTGGTAAAGCCAATTGTTTGGAGAGTGTTTATGCCATGAAAGATATTCCAGCCTTTATTGAAGAGGATTATATGACTACAGAAGATAATTATTTGGCAAGAGTGGAATATGAATTGAAGACTTTTAGAGGTTTTGACGGAATAGTTACCAACTATACCAAAGAATGGAGAGATGTTGATAAAGAATTAAAAACAGATCCAAATATTGGGAAACAACTTTCTAAATCTATTAAATTAGAAGATATACTTCCTCTAAACTTAATAAATAGCATAAATTCAAAAGAAAATGCTACTTTAATTTATGAACATATTCAACAAAACTACATATGGAACGAAAAATTAGAGATTTTCAAAAATGTGTCTGTCAAAGACCTGATAAAAGATAAATCTGGTAATGTGGGTTCTATAAACATTTTACTTCATAACACTTTAAATGAAAAAGGTTACAATGTTAAGCCGCTATTAATTTCAACAAGACAAAATGGGCATCCAACAACAATATATCCTATAATTTCAGACTTTAATTATTTAGTAGTCCACCTAAGTATAGATGGTGAAACCTACCTACTTGATGCTACCGATAAATATTTAAGCTTTGATGAAATTCCGTTTAGATGCCTTAACCAATACGGAAGACTTTTAGATTTTAACTCTGGGAGCGACTGGTATGATATTGTACCAAAAAAATCAGATGTTTTATATGAAGCCAAATTACATATTGATAACAATGGAGACATTGTTGGAGATATCGTTTCTAAAAGAACTGGTTACCATGCATACAACCATAGAAAATCATATTTTAGTAATGCATCTGCATACATAGAAAATCTCCATAACAATGCGGCCTTCATCGATATATCTAATCACAATACTATTGAAAGCTCCCCTACCACACCCGTTTTTCAAGAACAATATCATGTAGAGTATCAGGGTGAAGAAACAGGTGATAATATTTATCTAAATCCGTTTTTTGTGAAGTTCTTTTCAGAAAATCCGTTTAAACTACAAGAAAGAAGTTATCCTATTGACTTTGGATACCAAGACTCTTATTATTACACCCTTAAGCTTGATTTAGGTGGTCAATACGAAATTTTAGAAAAACCCAAACCATTAGTTACTAGTTTACCAAATAAAGCAGGAATGCTTTTCTATTCTTCTAGTACGTTTGACAATGAACTTTCCCTTACCTTTAGAATTGACTTTAAAGAAGCTGTTTATGCCCCAGAATACTACCCATACTTAAAAAAATTTATGAATAAAATAGTTGATGCTCAAAACAATTCACTTATTTTATTGAAGAAAAAGTAATCCATCTTTACTATTTTTGGGGTAGTGAGTAGGTATTCAAGAAATAAATGGCGTTTAAAACTTCAAAAAATAATTTATGAGGCAGATACGCCTGCCGGTAAATTATTTGATGTTGTACTACTTATAACCATTTTAGCTAGTATTATCCTAGTCATGTTAGAAAGTGTGAATAGTATTGATCGAAAATTTCATACATTTCTAAACATCTCTGAATGGGTCATAACTATTCTCTTTTCAATAGAATACATCTTAAGAATTATTACGGTAAGAAGGCCTTTAAAATATGTATTTAGTTTTTATGGTGTTATAGATTTACTATCTACCATACCAAAATACATATCACTCATTGTTGGTGGTGTACACGCTTTAGCAGCCTTACGTGCTTTACGCTTACTGAGAGTTTTTAGAATTTTAAAATTAGCAAGGTACTTAGGTGCTTCAAATAATTTAATGAATGCCATTAAAGCTAGTAGAGCTAAAATTGCGGTTTTTTTGTTTGCAGTCATTATCATTTCCATCATACTGGGTACCATTATGTACTTGGTTGAAGGTGAAGCAAACGGCTTTACAAATATTCCAAGAAGTGTATATTGGTGTATTGTAACACTTACTACGGTTGGCTTTGGTGATATTGCCCCACAAACCCCGCTGGGACAACTTATAGCTTCACTTGTTATGATTCTAGGTTATGGCATTATTGCAGTCCCTACGGGTATAGTTTCTGCTGAATACACAGCTCAAAGCAAAAAGACAGAGACTTCAAACAATTCATTACAATCATGTTCTAATTGTCTTGCAGAAAACCACAACGATAAAGCTCAATATTGTCATCATTGTGGAGAACGTTTACACTCATAATTTCAATCTAAAATAAAAACTAAAACAAAATATTTAATTTCAGTGATTGGCCCCACAGCTATAGGAAAGACTAGCCTTAGCTTACAATTGGCACAACATTTTAAAACTGAAATAATTTCGGCAGATTCCCGTCAATTTTTTAAAGAAATGCACATTGGTACAGCGGCCCCATCCAAACAGGAATTAGCTGAAGCAAAACACCATTTTATTCACCATAAATCCATTCATGATCAATACAGTGTTGGCTCTTTTGAAAGAGATGCTCTTCAAAAACTTGATAATCTCTTTAAAACACATGACATCATTATCATGGTTGGGGGTTCTGGTTTATATGTTGATACTGTTACCAAAGGTTTAGATCATTTTCCTGATATTGAACCCAATATAAGAGAAAATTTGAATAAACAATTCAAAGATGAAGGTTTAGAATCCTTGCAAAAGCAATTACAAGATTTAGATGAAACATCGTATAATTCCATAGCTATAGATAATCCACATAGAATTATTAGGGCTTTAGAGATTTGTATTGGTACGGGTAAATCTTATTCTTCTTTTTTGAATAAAAACAAAACTCAAAGGAATTTTGAAACTATAACCGTTGGACTTACCGCCGAAAGAGAAACTATTTATAACCGTATCAACCAGCGTGTTGATATCATGATCAAGGAAGGTTTGCTTAAAGAGGTTGAAACCCTCATTCCCTATAAAAACCTAAATGCCTTAAATACCGTAGGCTATAAAGAAATTTTTAAATATTTTGATGGTGAATGGACCTTAGATTTTGCCATTTCTGAAATCAAAAAAAATACCCGAAGGTTTGCAAAACGTCAACTTACTTGGTTTAACAAAAATGAAGATACTCTTTGGTTCGACTATAAAATCGATATAAATTCAATAATAAATACAATTAATAATAAAATAAACTATGATAAAAGTTAATGAATATTTTGAAGGCAACGTAAAATCTTTAGGTCTTAGTAATTCTCAAGGAAATTTTACGGTAGGGGTTTTGTTAAAAGGTACTTATGAATTTAACACCTCCACCAAAGAATGGATGACGTTAACCTCTGGGAATTGGGAATTAGAACTTCCTGGGGAAGAAATAAAAACTTATGGTATTTGGCAATCTTGTGAAATACCTTCAGGCATTTCTTTTAAAGTTAATGCACTAGAAGATTCCTCGTATTTATGTAGATATGAGTAAGACACAAAGCAGGTGTCTAATGACCGAAGATAAATGACTAAAGTAAAAAAAATGCTTCTATTCTTAACACTTTGGTCTTCTGTCATCGGCCATTGACCAAAAAAAAGTAAATTTAAAGAAGCGGAATAATACTAATTAGTATACCTGACTTAATCAATATCGCGATAAGAGCCATGAAACCCTTCCCAGAAGCGCCTTTAGACAATCCTGTTTGGTCCTCGTTAACCGATGCGCATTATGAGGCGTGTATTGATTATGGCAATGTGAAGTTTTACCATCCTGATTTTACGCCTTTTGGTGCTTTTGTAAATAATGAAGATACTTGTAATGCCATCAAAAAACATGCAAAATTGTTAGACCGTTTCTTCATTGTTGGTAATAAACCAAAAGTCCCAACTGCTTTTAAACTAAAAAAATATGTGGGGCTTCAAATGATTATTTACAATGACATTGAGTACCCAATTTCCGAGAATATAGTTGAACTTAATGAAGTTCACTACGATGATTTAATGGATTTAATTGCATTAGTGTACCCACATTTTTTTAAGACAAAAACCAATTTATTGGGACGCTACTGGGGTATTTATAAACAAAATAAGTTGGTAGCGGTTGCTGGAGAACGTATGCAGACAAAACATTTTACAGAGATAAGTGCCGTAGCAACACACCCAAAATATACTGGAAATGGATATGCAAAACAGCTCATTACACACACTGTTAAAGAAATATTTAAAAAGGATAAAGTGCCTTTTTTACACGTAGATGAAACTAACCTGGGACCAATTAACCTTTACAAGAAATTAGGATTTACACTACGAAAAAAAATGCATTATTGGCTAATTACACCTTGCTAACCTAACCACATCACTAAAACAATGTAACCTGTCCTTCATTGTCTACTCCAAAATCACCTTCATCATCAGTATCAGAATTTGGTTTAGGAACCTTGTTTTCAGATGACACCTCAGTTTCATCTACTACCTCAATTTCACTAGCTGGTGTTTCTTTTGGAGCTTCGTAAGGCAAAGGCTCTAGTAAATTTATCTGATTAATACGTTCTTTTGTCAATTGATTTCCAAGAGCATTAATACCTTTAACAGCAATAAACTCTTCAAGGTTAACTTCTAAATTTTCACGCCTGTCTTTACCGCGTTCTTTAGCAAAAACTACCTCCGCTACAGGCCGCCAATCTGTAGATACAATCTCCAATTGTGAATCTGAATGCTCAGAAATAAATAGTTCTTCCTTATTTTCATTCTCAACAAGGAAACGTTTCACATAGTAACGCTCTTTTTCTCCATCATAATAAATAACCGAAATGGGCTTTTTAGGAATCCACTTCTCTAGAACAATCATATCATTATCAAAATGAGTCGTAAGTTCAGGAATGATTGTTTTTAATCGCCCTGATTGTGTAATAACTAACAAACGGTCTTCTCCTCTAAACTCACCTATAAGTTCCCCTCTACCATCTACATTTAACCTTTGAACAGAATCATCAAACCAAATTTTACGCGGTTTCAACGTTGAAACTCCTTTCTCTTTAAGTTCGATACGCTTAACAGAATATTTTGTGACCAAATTCCCTTTAGACACTCTCCCTTTTATAAGAATATCTGCAAAATCAATATCCCATTTCAACTTTTTAATACTGCCTGCTTGTCTTAAATTTACAGTAACTACTTCGGCTTCTCCATTAGGGTTAGCTGAAAAGTACAGAACAGCTGATTGCTTATTACCATTAGTAAGATCGTATTCTCGGTCTCTGGTAATTGAGGTTACAGCAAAACGTTTTATGTAAGATGGTCCGCCCTTACCATCTCTATAAATCATGTTATATATGGTACGCTTATCTTTTTTCTTAAACACAGCAACATGTATAATATCTTTACCTACAAAGGTTTTACTATCAACTTTTGTGACCATCATTTTACCTGTTTTGGTAAATACTATAATATCATCAATATCACTACAATCACACACGTATTCGTCCCTACGAAGCGACGTTCCAATAAACCCTTCTTCTCTATTCACATAGAGTTTAGTGTTTCTAATAACTACTTTTGTAGCATCAACATCATCAAAAATTCTAATTTCTGTTTTACGCTCTCTACCTTCTCCATAATCATTCTTTAACCTTTTAAAATAGGCTATAGCGTAATCTATTAAATTTGCAAGATGATGCTTTACTTGTGCAATCTGTTCCTCTAAAGCTTCTATTTTTTGTTGCGCTTTATCAATATCAAATTTAGAAATACGTTTAATGCGAATTTCTGTTAAGCGCACAATATCATCTTCTGTTATAGCTCGCTTTAAGTGTTTAATATAAGGCTGAAGCCCCTTATCAATGGCATCAATAACCCCCTGCCAAGTTTCTTCTTCCTCAATATCCCTGTAAATTCTATTTTCAATAAAAATACGCTCTAAAGATGCAAAATGCCATTGCTCTTCTAGTTCTGCCAACTTAATTTCCAGTTCCTGCTTTAAAAGTTGTACGGTATTATCGGTAGAACGACGAAGCATTTCAGAAACTCCAATAAATAGCGGTTTATTTTCTTCAATAACACAACCCAAAGGCGAAATAGACGATTCACAACTCGTAAAGGCATATAAGGCATCAATAGTCTTATCGGGAGATAATCCTGATGGTAAATGGACTAGAATTTCAACCTCAGCAGCTGTATTATCCTCAATCTTTTTAATCTTGATCTTTCCTTTATCGTTAGCCTTTAAAATGGAGTCTATTAGAGATGATGTAGTAGTTCCAAACGGAATTTCAGAAATAACTAGGGTGTTTTTATCAAACTGAGAAATTTTAGCCCGCACTCTAACTTTACCACCTCTGTTACCATCGTTATAATTAGTAAAATCGGCTATTCCTGCTGTTGGAAAGTCAGGTAAAATAGTAAATCGTTTTCCTTGAAGATGTTTTATAGAAGCCTCTATGAGTTCAATAAAGTTGTGCGGTAATATTTTAGTTGAAAGCCCTACGGCTATTCCTTCGCCTCCTTGAGCTAACAGCAAAGGAAACATAACTGGCAGGTTAACAGGTTCTTTTCTACGGCCGTCATAACTAGCCTGCCATTCGGTGATTTTCTGATTGTAAACCACATCTAAAGCAAACTTGGAAAGACGTGCTTCAATATATCTTGAGGCAGCAGCACTATCGCCTGTAAGTATATTTCCCCAGTTACCTTGAGTATCTATAAGCAAATCTTTTTGACCTATTTGTACCATAGCATCTGCTATACTGGCATCACCATGAGGGTGGTACTGCATGGTATGCCCTACAATGTTTGCAACCTTGTTGTAACGCCCATCGTCAAGGTCTTTCATAGAATGCATAATGCGACGTTGCACCGGTTTAAAACCATCTTCAATAGCCGGAACCGCTCTTTCTAAAATAACATATGATGCATAATCCAGGAACCAATCTTTATACATACCCGTAACTCGGGTAATGGTTCCATTAGGTTCATCATTTTGTTGGTTTTCTAAGCTATCATTCTCTTCTATCATTAACTATTGTCTTTTTTTCTATTAATCCTTACCATCTTTCTTAAAGACTGCCTAATATATTTTCTTTTTTTTCTTGATACCAGAGTAACATTAAAATATACATACTTTACCTTACCGTTATTATTCTTGATGCCTAACCTAAGTCCTTTATATATCAAGAAATTACGGAACTTATAAGATACTAATTTGTGTTTTTCAAATTCAACTTTGTACTCTCGATAATTTAGATAGTCTGACAACAAAAGTCCTCTATTAATTACAACTACTTTCATACCGTCACTGTCATACTCGAAATACTTAGATATCCAATGCACAATAAAAAAAAGAGAGACAAAACAAAACAGGAATAAAAAAAATGTTAACATAGGATTACCTGTTATATCCTTAAAAGCACTAAATACCGTAGATAGAATAATAGCTATTACAATCAAGATGAAATAGATTGAAATAATGATATTCCGTACTTTGGCATTGCTAGTCCTCATTAACTCTCCTCTTCAATTAGATCTAATTCAACTTTCAGGTTATCAATAATAAATTCTTGTCTGGTTGGTGTATTTTTTCCCATGTAGAATGACAACAGTTCTTCAATAGACATATTATCATCAAGCATTACTGGGTCTAAGCGCATATCTTCGCCAATAAAATGCTTAAACTCGTCTGGTGAAATCTCACCAAGCCCTTTAAATCTGGTAATTTCAGGTTTTGGTTTTAGTTTTTCAATAGCATTGATACGCTCTTCGTCTGTGTAACAATAAATAGTTTCTTTTTTATTTCTTACTCTAAATAACGGGGTCTGCAAAATATACAAATGCCCTTCCTTTATAACTTCTGGGAAAAACTGTAGAAAGAATGTAATTAACAACAGCCGAATATGCATTCCATCAACATCGGCATCGGTAGCAATTACCACATTATTGTAGCGTAAATCTTCAAGAGATTCTTCAATATTCAATGCTGCTTGTAGGAGATTAAATTCTTCGTTCTCATAAACGATCTTTTTAGTAAGTCCGTAGCAATTCAACGGTTTTCCTTTTAAACTAAAAACCGCTTGAGTATTAACATCGCGTGACTTAGTAATACTACCTGAAGCCGAATCACCCTCCGTAATAAACAGTGTTGTTTCTAAGTTTCGTTCACTTTTAGTATCTCCAAAATGTACACGGCAATCGCGTAATTTTTTATTGTGAAGGCTGGCTTTTTTTGCTCTATCTCGTGCTAGCTTCCTAATACCAGACAATTCCTTGCGCTCACGTTCTGCTTGTAAAATTTTCCTCTGAATCTTTTCGGCAGTATCCGTGTTTTTATGAAGATAATTATCCAGATTTGTTTTTAAAAAATCATTTATATACGTACGAACCGTTGGATAATCGCCTCCCATATCTGTAGATCCCAACTTGGTTTTAGTCTGGCTTTCAAAAACAGGTTCCATGACTTTAATAGCAATAGCGCTTATGATAGATTTTCTAACATCGGAGGCATCATAATTCTTACCATAAAATTCCCGAATCGTTTTCACAACCGCCTCTCTAAAAGCATTTAAATGCGTACCTCCTTGTGTGGTGTTCTGTCCGTTAACAAAGGAATGATACTCTTCACTATATTGGGTTTTACTATGGGTAATAGCTACCTCAATATCATCCCCTCTAAGGTGGATGATGGGGTATAATAAATCAGATTCATTAGTACTCTCAGTGAGTAAATCCTTTAATCCATTTTCACTAAAATACTTTTCACCGTTAAAAACTATGGTTAACCCTGGATTAAGGTACACATAGTTTTTAAGCATTTTTACAATATACTCACTTCTAAACTTGTAATTCTTAAAAATGCTTTCATCTGGAATGAATGATACCTTGGTACCTTTTCTACGGGTGGTATCATCAAGTAACTCTTGATCTGTAAGTTCTCCTTTTTCAAACTCTGCCGATGCCGACTTACCATCTCTTGTAGATTCTACCCTGAAATAATTTGAAAGTGCATTAACTGCCTTGGTACCAACACCGTTTAAACCTACCGATTTTTTAAATGCTTTTGAGTCGTATTTTCCACCGGTATTCATTTTAGAAACCACATCAACCACTTTTCCCAGCGGAATCCCACGACCATAATCCCTAACAATAACCTTATTCCCTTGAACAGAAATCTCGATAGTCTTTCCAGCTCCCATTACAAACTCATCAATAGAGTTATCTATCACCTCTTTTAAAAGAATATAGATACCATCATCAGGTGATGACCCATCACCAAGTTTTCCAATATACATCCCAGGGCGCATTCTAATATGCTCTTTCCAATCAAGTGAACGTATATTTTCTTCGGTATAATTAGATGGTACAGCCATAGAATTGATAAAAATTGAATGATAGAACGCTAATATAACACAACGCCCTAAAAAATGAAATAGCCAAGAAACAAAGTAATTAACAATATAAAAGCCTATTTGTTGAGAACCTAAAAGGTAATTACAGCGTATTAAATAAAACTCAAGTTGTTTTAGAAAAATAACGTAACTTAAAGTGTTTTTATTCAAAAACTAAACCTATGAAAAAGCTAGCAATTATAATTGGCATAATTACCTTTTTTATATTTCTATCTTTCAGCCACCAGAACGGAAAATATGTTGTAAAGTTTTTAGATTCTTTAAACACTAATCAACTAGAAAAAGTAATGTTTCCCTTTAATGATACTTCAAGAGAATCATGGCATTTTTTACCAAATAAATCCTATCCTCGTGAGGGTATTTCATTACAAGAACTGAATAAAGAACAGAAAGCCCTTTTCTTTGATATGCTTCGTTATTTTTTAAGTAAATCTGGTTACAACAAGACCAAAAAAATAATTAGTCTAGAAAATGTTTTGGCAGAATTTGGTGGTGACCCAGCATACAGAAATCCCGAAGCCTATTTTATAGCCATTTATGGCAACCCAAAAAAAGACAATCTTTGGGCTTGGGCTTTCGAGGGGCACCATGTAGCTTTAAACTTTACCGTAGTTAATGATATCATTACGGCTTCTCCCCGGTTTTTTGGTGCTAATCCTGCCATTGTAAAAGGTGGCAGTAGAAAAGGAGAGCGTACTTAACACAGAGAGGAAGCACTAGCCTATGCCCTACCTTAACCGAACAACAACGCAAACAAGCTATTTTCACTAATGCTGCCTATAATGACATTATAACTTATAACCTCTCTAAAGTAGAACCTTTAAAACCTGAAGGTATTCTAGCAAGTGACCTCAATGATGGTCAAAAGAACCAATTAAAAGCTATTATTTATGAATATTTAAGCGCCCTACCAGACTCTTTAGCCCATGTGCGAGAAACTAAAATACATCAGGAAGAATTTAACGATTTACGTTTTGCCTGGGCAGGAAGCACAAAAAAAGGTGAGCCGCATTACTATAGAATACAAGACAAAACATTCTTAATTGAACTGGATAACACCCAAAACAATGCCAACCATATACATTGTGTGTGGCGTGATTTTGATGGTGACTTTGGTAGGGATTTGATTATGGAACATTTCAAGCATTCTAAACATCATCATTAACAAGCTTCATAATTTAAGCTATATCTAAGTAGAATTATATTTATAATTTATTACAAAAATTTGCTGATTTTAATTTGTTAAAAAAGCTAACTATAGCTATCTACAAATATTAATCATTGTAAACGTATCATAACGATAAACACACCGCACCAAAATCACTTCATATACTTCCCCTTCTTACTTCCTTCATACATGACATACTTAACCAAACGCGATTCTAGCTTAGCATTATACAATTGTATTTTTCGTGAAGGGCGTAACCCCACATGTTTTAGGGCGTCAAGGTTTGAAGTAATAAACCAAGCCTCAGTACCCGGATAGTTTTGCTTAAGCGTATCACCAATATTTTTATAAAACATTTCCATATCTACATTTAAACGTTCGCCGTAAGGCGGGTTAAAAACCATATGCAACTTACCGCTTCCTCCCTTTTGGGTCTTAAAAAAGTCTTCATGTTTTACGGTTATAAAATCATCTAACTGCGCATTCTTAATGTTGTCTTTAGCCTTATAGACAGCACTAGGCGCTTTGTCATAACCTATAATTTTGTAATGAAAATCTCGTGTTTTTTTAAGCAGCGATTCTTCTATCTTTTCAAACAACTCTACATCCCAATCTTGCCAGCGTTCAAAAGCAAATTCTTTACGCATTAAATTGGGTGGAATATTACAAGCTATCATGGCAGCTTCAATAAGCATGGTACCCGATCCACACATGGGATCCATAAAATCGCATTGTCCATCCCAACCAGATAGCATGATCATGCCTGCTGCCAACACCTCATTAATGGGCGCAATGTTAGTGGCTGTTTTATAACCACGTTTATGCAACGAATCTCCCGAAGCATCTAATGAAACTGTACATTGATTGCGATCTATATGTATATTTATTTTTAAATCCGGGAATTTTAAATCTACATTGGGTCGCTGCCCAGTATTATCACGAAACCTATCTACAATAGCATCTTTAGTCTTTAAGGCAATGAACAAGGAATGTTTAAACAAATGGGAATAGATAGTGGCATCAACCGCCAAAGAGCCATTAGATTTTAAATAGTTTTCCCATGGCATTTTGTATATGTTGTCATACAAATCTTGTTCATTATGAACTTTAAAAGTATGGATAGGTTTTAGAATTTTAATGGCAGTTCGCAATCCTAAATTTGCTTTATACATAAAACCTTTATCGCCTACAAAACTTACATTACGCACCCCTTTCTTAACATCTTGGGCTCCAAGTTGCGTGAGCTCATTAGCCAATAAATCTTCAAAACCAAACAAGGTTTTGGCTACCATTTTAAAATTGTCCTCCATGTTCTTGTGTATTGCATTGCCTTAAATACGCTGCAAAAATAGGGTAATTTTCCTGGGTAAAAACAGAATTTTTAAATGTTAAAAAAACCTGTACTTTTGCGGTACATTTATATTAGTAGGGTTTGGGTCAAGTAGGGATTGAAGTCCTTTGACTGCTTTCATGATAAACGCAATCTTTTATGTCAGTTCGAGTATCACACCAAAAAATGTGATGAATCTATAACAAGTGTGCTGACTACAAAAAATACAAACCAAATAAAAACAATTAATGATAGCAGATAAGTCTACTTGGTTTTCTTCTTGGTTTGATACACCATATTACCATATTTTATATAAGGATAGAAATGATACCGAGGCACACGCCTTTATGGAAACGCTTACCAATTATTTAAATATTCCTGAAAATGGAACTATTTTAGATTTAGCTTGCGGTCGAGGACGACACGCTAGGTATTTAAACAAGATTGGATATGATGTAACGGGTGTTGACCTGAGTGAAAGTAGTATTGCTTTTGCTAAAAAATTTGAAAATCACCGCCTAAAGTTTGAGGTTCATAATATGAGTGAACCTTACCATAAAAAGTTTGATGCCGTTTTTAATTTATTCACAAGTTTTGGTTATTTTGATGATGATGCCGATAACCTAAAAACTATTAAAGCAATTAAAGCTAATTTAAATGAATTTGGTTTTGGCGTTATTGATTTCATGAATAGTGAATTTGTGATTGATAGTTTAGTACCTGAGGAAGTTAAAACTGTAGATGATATTACCTTTAACTTAAAACGATATGTTGAAGCAGGCTACATTATTAAAGATATTAAGTTCACTATAGAAGGCAATTTATACCATTATCAAGAACGTGTGCGGGCATTTACACTAAATGATTTCGAAGATTTATTTAAAAAAGCCGATGTACATTTGCTTGATGTTTTTGGAGATTATAACTTGCGTAAGTTTAGCAGTAAAACCTCTGAACGCTTAGTAATGATATTCAAATAGGTCGATAATCGACATTATTTCCATTCAAACACCAGTATGAATTTGTATGAGTGATTATCTTTTTCCTTTTTTAGCCGTTGTTTTAGGCGTTATTATAGCTAGATTTACTAAGAGTAGTAAATCTTGGAACACCAAGCTCCTACTCTCTTTTAGTGGAGCTTTTCTATTAGCGCTTACTCTTTTTGAATTACTTCCTGAAGTTTACAATCATTTGGAAGCAAAAAGTACTGGTCTTTTTATTATGGGTGGTATTTTGCTACAAATAATACTCGAGTTGTTTTCTAAAGGTGCAGAACATGGGCATGTACATATTCATAAAAACAGCACTGCTTTTCCTTGGCTACTCTTTATTAGCTTGTGCATTCACAGTTTTTTAGAAGGTTTTTCCATTCATAAACATAATGATATGGTTTATGGCGTATTAGTACACAAAATACCTATTGCTATTATTATTAGTTTATTTTTGTTTAAGGCTAAATATGGTAAATTACAAATAGCCTTGTTCTTATTGGTATTTGCTTGTATGACACCTTTAGGAACCTTGATTTCACATACATGGCAAGTATTGGCACATATAGGCCATATATTAAATGCTATGGTTATTGGTATATTTTTACATATATCTACAACCATACTATTTGAAAGTAGCGATGGACATAAGTTTAACATGTCTAAGTTTATTGCCATTATTTTAGGCGTTAGTGTGGCATTTTTAATTTAAATGTTTAGCAAAGAAGAATCTAGAATATTACGACAAGAATTTTGGACCAGTTTCGGAAAATCGTTTCCCAGAAAGTGGATTCTTTATAATACTAAATTAAAAGGGTTTAGCTTTAAATTTCATTTTGACACCAAGAAAGCTTTGGTGGCATTAGACCTTGAAGACGATTTAGAACACCGTATTAAGTATTGGGAAAAACTTACTACACTGAAATCTATTTTATTGGATGACTATCTTCCAGATGCTATTTTTGATGAAGAATATATTTTAGAGAATTATAAAGAAGTCTCAAGAATATATGTGCGTTTGGAGGAAAAAGTGTCTATTCACAATAAAAAAACATGGCAAACTGTAATGGAGTTTTTCAATGAAAAAATGAGTCTATTCGAGGCCTTTTTTGAGGAGTACAAAGAGCTTATTGAAGCTTAGATTTGGTGGCTTATTAAATCGTTAAATTTAAACTTTAAATTCTAAAAAAATAGTAATAGGTGATTATAAACAATAATTTAACTTATAGACCCTTCTCCATTTCAAAGTCATCCATTACAAAACCATTACCTATATCAATGACTACAGGTCTTACTTTTTTAAAACCTAAACTCTCATAAGCTTTTATTGAGTTGATATTATTAATATTAACGGTAAGTCTAATTTTATTTAGGTCATAAACTTTTGATTTCTCTTCTATAAAAACTAATGCTGCTTTTCCAATCTTCTTTCCTCTGTATTCTCTCAATATATAGAACTTACTTAAAAACAAAGCTTTAGCTTCTTTTTTTATGCAAATGTAGCCTACAGGTACTTTGTTGTATTGAAGCACAAAGTATTCAAAACCATTGGTAACTTGTTCTGCAATAGCATTTACAGATTGAAATTTCTCCAACATATAATTTACTTGTGGCAATCCTATGATAGGGATGTAATGTTCACGCCAAATAATATTGGCAAGAGTAGCAATGTTTTGAAAATCTTCAATAGACTTTACAATGGTAATTGTTAGCATAAAACTAAATTACATAAAAGAATATCATAAAAAAATGAAACATAGCACCTGCCAAAACAAATAAGTGCCAAATAACATGGTTAAAAGGAATTTTTTCAATAACGTAAAAAATAATACCCCCAGTATATGACAACCCACCAGCAAAAAGTAATAAAATAGCATTACTATCTAGAGCTTTAGAAAGATTAGAAAAATCAAAAACAATCAACCAACCCATAACCAAGTATAATAAAGTTGAAAACACTTCAAACTTCCCTATAAAAAACAGCTTCAGAATAACCCCAAAAGCAGCAATTCCCCAAACTACCCAAAACAGCAACCAACCTAAACTATCTGTTAATATAATTAATAAAACAGGTGTGTATGTTCCAGCTATTAGCAGATAAATACTTATATGGTCTACTATCCTAAAATAATGCTTTAACGTTTTATTTCTAATAGCATGATATAAAGAAGAAGCTGTAAATAATATAATTATAGAAATACCATAAACAATAACACTAAATAAACTATAAGCCGTTTTATGAGTGTTAAAAACAATTAGTAGAATTAAAGCAATAATTCCAAAAGCAGCACCAAACCCATGACTTACAGCATTGAGTTTTTCTTCAAAACAAGATTGTTTTCGCATGCTATTTTTCTTGAGAATCAGCGTTTAACCACTTATCGGTTAAATCATAGAAATCAAATTCTAAAGCTGGTTCTTGAGCTTCTAATCGGCCACTTTGAAAATTTCTCTGCAAAATATCTTCAATTAAATAATCTTCCTTCACGTTTTCAGGATCGAACTCGCGCTTTAAAGAAATATCAAACATACTAGCAGTAGTATTATACCAAAAAGCTCTCCAACCACTACGCAACTCTTTTACCAATTCAAAAGCTGTAGTTCCTGTTTGCCTATGTATCAGTTTCACTAAAATCTGACCCTCAGTACGAGTCATTTTTTTTAGTTCTTCAGAAAATTCACCCTCAATATATTTTTGAACACGCTTGGTATAACGCTTTTTATCACGTTTTCGTTTCATACTCGCCATTTGTTTATTCATAGAATCTAAACGTACCGCCGCTAATTTGGCATAAGGGTAAACTTTAATGGTTTTTCGTCTTAAAATTAAATATCTAATGCGGTCTTCTCGGTTATTAAATTTTAGTTTATGTAAGAGTTTAACTTCGGCTAAATCAATACTGGTTCTAGGTACAGAATCACCTTCAATAATTAAATACTCAACAGTTGCTGTAGAATCTATCTCAACATTGTTTACCTGCCCTAGTATAAATGTTGGAAACAGAAAAAATATGTATTTAAACCAGTTCATTAATCTGTGTATTGAGGCCTCTGCTGTCAAAATTACTAATTTACTCTTGTTATAACGATTTTTTGGGGTGGTTATTTTTATGGAATTAGACACACCAATTTCTGTTTATATTATTATTTTAGTGCAAAACTTTTACAAATGGCGAAGAAGCATATTCTCAATAAAAAATCTATTGACTTTCTAGAAAAATATTTAAACAATGCTGCTCCTACTGGTTATGAATGGGACGGACAGAAACTATGGATGGACTATCTTAAACCCTATGTTGATGAGTTTATTACTGACACCTATGGTACTGCCGTGGGCGTGATAAACCCAAAAGCAAAATATAAGGTGGTTATAGAAGGACATGCCGATGAAATATCCTGGTATGTAAACTACATAAGTGATAACGGACTTATTTATGTTATTAGAAATGGGGGTAGTGACCATCAAATTGCCCCCAGTAAAGTTGTTAATATTCATACAAAAAAAGGTATAGTTAAGGGAGTTTTTGGGTGGCCCGCCATCCATACTAGAAATAGAGCCAAAGAAGAACCACCGAAACCAGAAAATATTTTCATTGATTGCGGTTGTGCCAATAAAGAAGAGGTTGAAAAATTAGGGGTTCATGTAGGTTGTGTGATAACCTACCCAGATGAATTTCATATCTTAAATGATGATAAATTTGTTTGTAGAGCTATAGATAACCGCATGGGAGGGTTTATGATTGCTGAAGTGGCGCGTTTACTAAAAGAAAACAAAAAAGAATTGCCATTTGGTTTATACATAACCAATGCAGTACAGGAAGAAATTGGACTTCGTGGTGCCGAAATGATTACTCAAACCATAAAACCCAACGTAGCCATTGTTACAGACGTAACACATGATACAACAACCCCTATGATTGAACAGAAGAAAGAAGGTTATTTAGAAATTGGCAAAGGTCCTGTAGTAGCCTATGCTCCTGCTGTTCAACAAAAATTACGCGATTTAATTATTGAAACCGCGGAAGATAAAAAAATACCTTTTCAGCGCTCAGCACTATCTAGAGCTACAGGAACCGATACGGATGCCTTCGCTTACAGTAATGGCGGGGTGGCATCTGCATTGATATCCTTGCCACTACGTTATATGCATACTACCGTTGAAATGGTTCATAAGGAAGATGTTGAAAACGTCATTAGATTAATTTATGAAACCCTTCTAAACATAAAAGACGGAGACTCATTCAGTTATTTTGAATAAAAAGTTGTTATTCTAAATGAATTAAAATGTAGTATCTCAATAGTTTCAAAGATGAGATGCTTCGCATTGCTATTAATGATAAGTCAACTTTTTGTGTTTTTATTATGGACGAACTTATAGACATTGTTGATGCCAACGGCAACCCTACAGGACAATCAGAATTAAAATCTGTAATCCACCAAAAAGGTCTTTACCATAACACAACACATGTTTGGTTTTATAATAAAGATGGTCATATATTATTATCACAACGGTCTGCAGAAAAAACTATTTGTCCGTTAATGTGGGACGTTTCAGTTGCTGGACATGTAGATTCAGGTGAATCTATTAAACAAGCTGCCGTAAGGGAAACATCGGAAGAAATAAATTTACCAATTTTAGAATCTGATTTAAATAAAATTGGTGTTTTTAAATGTTTCCAAAGTTACGATAGTGGTATAAAAGACTTTGAGTTTCACAATACTTTTATAGCTGAATTACGCAGGCCAATATCTACGTTAACTCCCCAAAAAGGAGAGGTTGAATCACTTAAGTTGGTGTCATTTGAAAAATTCCAGAAACTAATTGCAACCTTAGGCAATAATGGTAATCACTTTGTACCATCAAATAAAAGTTACTATGAGTTTGTACTTAAAAAAATAATGGAAACTATACATTCATGAATTTACTTCTACTTGCCGTTGCTCCCGTTCTTATAGTCATTTTTTATATATATTATAAAGACAAATACGAAAAAGAACCTAAGCGCTTCCTGTTGTCTAATTTTTTACTGGGAGCTATAGTAAGTATAATAGTAACTACTATCATTTACTATATTATTGGTACCCTCTTGGAATTTAATCGAAATAGTGTCTTCCAACAATTCCTATATGCCTTTTTTGTAGTAGGTTTTTCAGAGGAGTTTAGTAAATACATTATTGTTAGGTACTACGCACAACCAAATAAACAGTTTAATGAACCTTTTGATGGTATTATTTATGCTGTTATGGTATCTATGGGGTTTGCAGCCACAGAAAACATTTTTTATGTTTTAGAAGGTGGTTACCAAACCGCTTTATTGAGAGCTTTTACGGCAGTTCCTGCTCACGCTACCTTTGGGGTTTTAATGGGATATTTTATGGGTAAAGCTAAATTCGGTAAAAATAAAGCCCTATTAAATTTAACAGGTTTATTATTGGCTACTGGTTTCCACGGTGCCTACGACTTTTTTCTGTTTATAGATTTTATCCCTGGTATTTGGATAGGTGCTTTTGTTTCTCTGATTGTTGCTATAATCCTTTCTAGAAAAGCCATTAAAAGACACCTAGCCAGCTCTAATTTCAAACCATAAGACAGATTAATATGATGATTTTCATGTTTTTAAATTACTAGTTGAATACGTTTATTGCCTTTTTTGTGTATTACATGTTGTATAATGTCTAATACATAATAACTATATTTACCTAAACCAATTATTCTAAGTATGAATAAGATTTTCAAAACTAAGGTTAACAATACTTTTGATTTTGAAATTGATACCGAGGACGTCACTAAACTTGATGCGGTAGAGGTTTCAAAATCTAAATTTCATATTCTTCAAAACAACAAGTCTTACAATGCTACTATTGTTGAGCACAATTTTAACAATAAAGCCTATAAGATTAAAATAAACAAAAACGTTTATGAAGTAAGCATTTTTAATGATTTAGATTTTCTGATTAAAGCAATGGGGTTTGCTATAGGCTCATCAATTCATATAAATTCGATCAAGGCTCCTATGCCTGGACTAATCCTAGAGATTAATGTAAAAGTAGGGCAAGAAGTAAAAGAGGATGATACATTACTTATTCTTGAGGCTATGAAAATGGAAAATGTAATCTCTTCTCCAAGAGATGGTATCATAAAATCCATAACTACCCAAAAAAATGATGCTGTTGAAAAAAACCAATTGTTAATTGAATTTGAATAGATCATGAAAAAAATATTAGTTGCAAACCGAGGAGAAATTGCCATTAGAGTTATGAGTACAGCACAAAAAATGGGTATTAAAACTGTTGCTGTATATTCTAAAGTAGATAGAAATGCACCTCATGTAAAATTTGCTGATGAGGCTGTTTGTATAGGTGAAGCTCCATCGAGTCAATCGTACTTAAGAGGTGATAAAATTATTGAGGTTGCTAAACAACTCCATGTTGATGGTATTCATCCTGGATACGGATTTTTGAGTGAAAATGCTGATTTTGCTGAATTATGTGAAGCCAATGATATTATTTTTATCGGACCACGGTCTAAAGCTATTAAAATGATGGGCGATAAGTTGGCCGCCAAGGAAGCCGTTAAAGATTACAATATACCAATGGTGCCTGGAGTAGACCATGCCATTACTGACCCAAAAGAGGCCATTGACATTGCTAAAAGAATTGGTTTTCCTATTCTCATAAAAGCTGCAGCTGGTGGCGGAGGTAAAGGTATGCGTATTGTTGAAAAAGAAAAAGACGTTGAGAGTCAGATGAAACGTGCCATTAGTGAGGCAACATCAGCTTTTGGAGACGGTTCTGTATTTATTGAAAAATATGTCACCTCACCAAGGCATATTGAAATACAAGTTATGGCAGATATGCATGGAAACTATCTCCATTTCTTTGAACGAGAATGTTCTGTGCAACGACGCCATCAAAAAGTAGTTGAAGAGGCACCTTCATCTGTTTTATCTCCTCAACTTAGGGATAAGATGGGGCAAGCAGCAATAAATGTTGCTAAATCTTGTGATTATATTGGTGCAGGAACGGTAGAGTTTCTATTAGATGCAGATCATAATTTCTACTTCCTAGAAATGAACACACGCTTGCAAGTTGAACATCCGGTAACTGAATTAATAACTAATGTAGACCTGGTAGAGCTTCAAATTAATGTAGCGCGTGGCGAAGCACTAAAAATTAAACAAGACGATTTAAAAATTCTGGGGCATGCCTTAGAATTAAGAGTTTATGCAGAAGACCCTTTGAACGATTTCCTTCCTAGTGTTGGTAATTTAAGTACTTACAAACTCCCTGTTGGAGACGGCATAAGAGTTGATAATGGTTTTGAAGAAGGTATCGATATTCCTATCTATTATGACCCCATGCTTTCAAAATTAATTACTTACGGAAAAACCAGAGAAGCAGCCATTCAACTCATGATTAAGGCCATAGACAACTATCATATTGAGGGGGTTGTAACCACGTTGCCATTTGGTAAATTTGTTTGCGGACATGAAGCATTCCGTTCTGGTAATTTTGACACTCACTTTGTAAAGAAATATTATGCGCCTGAAGCACTTCAAAGGGATACTGAAAATGAAGCTAAAATTGCCGCTTTATTAGCTTTGAAACAATATTTAGTAGACCAAAAACTTTTAAGGATACCAAACTAAGCACTTATGGATTCAAGAATAAAAAAACTTAATGAACGTATTGCATTAGCTCACTTGGGTGGCGGACAAGAACGTATAGACAAACAACACTCTAAAAAAAAACTAACTGCCAGAGAGCGTATTGACTATTTATTAGATGAGGGCTCTTTTGAAGAAATTGGTGTTTTAGTAACTCACAGAACGACCGATTTTGGTATGGACAAAGAAATATATTTTGGAGATGGAGTAGTAACGGGCTACGGAACTGTTAATGGCAGATTAATTTACGTTTATGCGCAAGATTTCACCGTCTTTGGAGGGGCTTTATCTGAAACCCATGCCGAAAAGATTTGTAAAATCATGGATATGGCTGTTAAGGTAGGCGCACCAATTGTAGGCTTAAATGACTCCGGAGGTGCTAGAATTCAAGAAGGTGTTAAATCTTTAGGTGGGTATGCCGATATTTTTTACAGAAATGTTAGAGCATCGGGTGTTGTTCCTCAAATTTCTGCTATTATGGGACCTTGTGCTGGTGGTGCTGTATATTCTCCGGCTATAACAGATTTTACCCTTATGGTTGAGAATACTAGCTATATGTTTGTAACAGGCCCTAATGTGGTAAAAACAGTCACCAATGAGGAAGTAAGTAGCGAAGAACTTGGTGGAGCCTATACCCACGCTTCTAAATCTGGAGTGGCTCATAAAATTTCTGCTAATGATATTCAATGTTTAGAAGATATCAAAAAACTCTTAAGTTACATACCACAAAACAATAGAGAAACTCCTGAAAAGCTAGTATTCAAACCTAATGACGAAATACGAGAAGTTTTGTCAGATATTGTTCCTGAAAACCCCAACAAACCCTATGATATGCATGAGGTTATTGCAGGTATTATTGATGAAGATTCCTTTTATGAAATTCATAAAGATTATGCCGAAAATATAATTGTAGGTTTTGGCCGTTTAGGAGGTAGAAGTATTGGTATTATAGCCAACCAGCCTATGTTTTTAGCGGGGGTACTTGATGTTAAGAGTTCTAAAAAAGCGGCTAGGTTTACGCGTTTCTGTGATTGTTTTAATATCCCTTTGTTAGTATTAGTAGATGTTCCTGGGTTTTTACCAGGTACCGATCAAGAATGGAATGGCATTATAGTGCATGGAGCAAAACTCCTTTATGCATTAAGTGAAGCTACGGTACCAAGAGTTACGGTAATAACCAGAAAAGCTTATGGCGGCGCTTATGATGTAATGAATTCAAAGCATATTGGAGCAGACTTTAACTATGCATGGCCTGGAGCCGAAATTGCGGTAATGGGTGCCAAAGGGGCTAGTGAAATTATATTTAGGCGTGAAATAGCTGCTGCTGAAAATCCTACAGAAAAGCTTGCTGAAAAAGAAGCAGAATATGCCGAAAAGTTTGCAAACCCATACAGAGCTGCCAGACGTGGGTTTATTGATGAAGTAATTTTACCAAAAAACACTAGAAGAAAATTAATTAAAACATTTTCTATGCTTGAAGGCAAACAAGTGGAGAGTCCTAATCGTAAGCATGGTAATATTCCCCTATAATAGAAAAAGCACCTAAAAAAAAAGGTGCTTTTAAAAATACAAATGTTATGAAGGATTAAAATTCTAAATCTGTAATTAAATCGAATTCATCATAAATTACTTTATCTTGTAAGTTATCGAAAAAACTTGACGAACCATATCTAACATCGTACTTACTTCTATCAATCTTTAAATTAGCCGTAGCTTTACTACCATAAATAGAGATAGTAAATTCTACAGGATTTGTTTTCCCTTTTATAGTCAAGTCTCCTACAACCTTATAAGCATTTTTACCTGAAACCTCAACGTTAGTAAAAACTAAAGTAGCTTCTGGATAAGTAGCAACACCAAAAAAATCATCAGACTTTAAATGTCCATCTAATTTGTCTTTCCAGTTTCCTTCTAAATCAGTAGTATTGATACTAGTCATATCCATAACAAACTCACCCCCTACAAGCTTATCATCTTCGAAAGTTAAAACTCCTGACTTTAAGTTTATAGTACCTTGATGAGATCCTGTCACCTTGTAACCTTTCCATATTACTTTACTACTTTCTACTTTAATTTCTTTTTTTTCGTCTTCAACTGTATTGAAAGCAAACGATAAAAATAATACTGTTGCTAATCCTAATGTTTTCATTATGTTTTTCATGTGTTTAATATTTTTTATTTACAAATATTTTAATGAAAAGCTCTCTAAACAAGTAAACACTCGTTTATTTTGCTTAAGTAATTGTAATACAAATATCTAGAATAATCTCTTAGAAGAAAATAAGGTAGTTTATGAAATAATGTTAAACTAGATTAACTTTTATTCTGAAGCCAACTCGCTTTTAATTTTACTAAGAAACTCCTTGGTGATACCTAAATAAGAAGCTATCATATATTGAGGTATACGCTGTTCTATTTCGGGATATTGTTCCTTAAAATGAAGATATTGCTCTTTAGCAGTTAAACTAAAATTTCTAACAATTCTTTTTTGGGAAGCTACAAAAGCACGCTCTAACATCATTCTAAACAAGCGTTCAAGTTTAGGAACTTTTTTTAGTAGTTCTTCTTGCCCGTAATATGAAAACTGAATCGTTTCGGTTTCTTCTAAGCATTGTACGTTATAATCTGCAGACGATTGCGTTATAAAACTTCCAATATCCGAAGTCCACCAGTCTTCAATAGCAAACATAATGATATGTTCCTGCCCTTTATCATCTACATAAAAAGTTTTGGTGCATCCAGAAAGAATAAAACTACTGTATTTACAAACATCACCTTGTTGTACAATGTATTGTCCTTTTAAATATTTTCTGTATTTAACGCTCGACAATACAATAGTTTCTTCTTCATGAGTCAGGGTTACAAATCTGTTTATGTACTCCAATAAAGGTTGTGCTTTTGCCTGAATCATGTGCCTAATAATCTACAATCATTGTAACTATTCATAACAACAAAAATAAAGAATATTAGGTTACTTTTGCTCCATGCAAAACAGAAACTCTTTTAAAATAGAATTTGTGGCATTGATGGCTTCATTAATGTCTTTAGTAGCGCTTTCTATTGATGCGTTATTACCGGGATTACCAGACATTGGAAATGATTTAGGGGTCTCAAATCCTAATGACAATCAATTACTGATTACCATGATTTTTTTAGGACTTGGTTTTGGTCAATTAATTTTTGGTCCGTTATCCGACAGTTTTGGAAGAAAGCCTCTAGTATATGTTGGTTTTCTTGTTTTTATTGTTGCTAGTATTATTTGCTTGACCACTAAAAGTTTTGAAATGATGATTCTTGGACGTGTTCTTCAAGGTATTGGTTTATCTTCTCCAAGAACCTTGAGTCTTGCCATTATTAGAGATTCTTATAGTGGAAACTATATGGCAAAAATTATGTCTATTGTTGTCATGGTATTTATTTTAGTTCCTGTCATTGCACCCGCTATGGGACAATTAGTTTTAAATTTTTATAGTTGGCATTCCATATTCTACATTAATCTGATTTATGGTTTGCTAATTATGTTGTGGTTCTGGAAACGACAAGACGAAACCTTAGCCAAAGAGCATAGAATTAAATTAACTTCCCATTTATTCATAGATGGTGTTAAAGAATTTGTAAAACATAGAGATGCTGTGGCTTTCACAATTGTCTCTGGATTTATCACTGGATCTTTTATGGTATACTTAAGTACCTCTCAACAAATATTTGAACAACAATACCATTTAGCTGATTTGTTTCCTTATATCTTTGCTTGTCTAGCCATTTCTGTTGGTTTAGCTACTTATCTAAACAGTGTACTTGTAGTTAAACATGGCATGTGGAAAATTGCTCACAGAGCTGCAGCAGCTTATGCGTTTATATCACTTGCATATGTTGCTATGTTTTGGTCTGGACAAAATCCTGATATTAAGGTATTGTTAGGCTTTTTTGCTATACAATTTTTTGCAGTAGGATTTCTTTTTGGAAATTTAAGAGCTTTAGCCATGCAACCGCTTGGGCATATAGCTGGTATTGGAGCTGCAATTAATGGGTTTGTTTCTACCGTTATGGCGGTGCCAATTGCAAACTATATTGGTGGTTTTATAACTGATTCTGTACTACCTCTTTTTATAGGATTTTCTGCTTTTGGAGTACTTTCTTTCCTAACTTTTGTAATCTTAAAAAAGATAGAAAACACTATAGATATTCAACATTAAGCACATTGATTTGATACTGTTTATAATATGTATCATTAAACTTTCTCTTGTGAATTTTCTTTTTTAATTAGATATGGTATTTCTGCATTAGAGATTGAGCGCCTATTGGAGCTCTTTTAAAACAACTAGCGAAAGCCCGACGACTTTCTTTGTGAGAATGAAATGCCAAACTAAAAATGGTTTTAATTGATAATTTCTGCTATAATCTATTTGTCAATTCATTATTTTTACGGCTTCAAATTAACTAAAGTTTAAAAAGAAATACAATGAAAATAATTGGAATTGGAAAGAATTATGTAACTGATAAAAGTGAAATAGCCAATCTAAAAAACGGTGACCAACTCATTTTTTTAAAAGCAGATAGTACATTGGTTACAGGAAACAGAGATGTAGCATATCCGTCTCATATTTCGAATGAAATTGTTTACGAGGTAGAACTTGTTGCTAAAATTGGGAAAGTAGGTAAAAATATTTCTGAGGCCGAAGCATCTTCATACATAAGTGATTTTGCCGTAGGTATTGATTATACGGCTAAAGATTTACTTAATAATAGTAGAGAAAAAAAGTTTCCATGGGCCTTGAGCAAGAGTTTTGATGGAGCATCTCCTATTTCTAATTTCAAGCCAATTTCTGAGTTTCCAGATTTAGAAAATATAAATTTTGACCTGAAGATAAATGGTGAGCAGATTCAAGTTGGAAATACAGCATTTATGATTTACAATTTTTCTGAAATCATAGCTTACGTATCTAAATTCATGACCCTAAATCCGGGAGATTTAATCTTTACTGGAACTCCTGCTGATGGTATTGGTTTAATTAATAAAGGTGACCATTTACAAGCTTCAATTGAGGGAACATTAATGCTGGATTTTAAGATGATTTAAACCTAACGAAAAAACACTTCTAAAGAAGTGTTTTTTCGTATGATACAATTAGTTAGATTCTGTTTCCTCGGGATCTAGATATTTAGCTATGCCATTTTTACCAATATCATTGGTAGGATCTCCATCACCATCAATATCTTCATTGGCTGTTGGAATACCGTCTCCGTCATCATCAGGGTCAAAATAATTTGGAATACCGTCCTCATCAGTATCATCACCATCAATAACACCAATAGCTGAATTAATATTAAAATCACCATCGTCATTTAAGTCTTCTTTATGGGAAGGAATACCATCATTATCATGGTCATTTTCGGTGGTAGCTATTAATTCAAACTTAAAGATTAGTGGTGAATAAGCTGGTATAAGTGATTGGGCATTCTGATAATACCCTAAACCAGAAGGTAAAAACATAACACCAATTCCAGGATTACTAAAACTAATTGTTCCATCACCATTATCAACATAACCTGCAGCCACATTAAACTGTGGAAAAACTCTTCTCCAGCCAGGAATTAACGTTGTTAAATCAAAATAAGTATCAGGATTTACCTTACTATCAAATGCATCGTCTAAATTATTCAAATCTGCATCTAAAGTATACCCCTCATAGGTTGCCAATACATTATCAGCAAAAGTTGGTGACTCAGCTCCTCCTCCATTGTTTAGGTTAAGTATGTAATACTCATAATTAGCATCTGCAAAAACAGTTTTTTTAGAGGTTCCTACAGCATTAATCAATAAAGAATCGGCGTTTTCTGAAATGCTAAGCCCTTGCGTACTTAGAATCTGTAAATCAGTAATTTTCGGGTTGCTATTTCCTTCAAAAGCACTTTTATTATAATAATGGGTTTCTAAAAACTCTACCAAAGAATCGTTATCTATTATTTGTTGTTCATATCTATCTCTAATTTCAACAACAATCACATCGTCACTAGCTTCATCATTTTTATTGCATGATAAAAAACAAAACACCATACATAATGCAAATAGACCTATTTTTTCTAATTTCATTTTAATATTTTTTCGACTTAAATTAAAACACCATCTAACTCTATAAACTGATAACTTCAATTCTGGTTTAAATTCCTAATAATGTTTATTTTTGAGGCGCAAGATACAATTTTAAAGCCATCTTGTACAATAACATTAACGTAGTTTTACAAATAATTATATGCGTATTGATAAGTATTTATGGTGCGTTAGGTATTATAAAACCAGATCATTGGCTACTACTGCTTGCAAAAAAGGACAGGTAAAAGTAAATCAAGATACGGTAAAGCCTGGTAGGGAAATTTTTCCACAAGATGTTATTGAGTTAAGAAAAAATCAAATTAATTATAGATTAACTGTTAATGACATCCCAGATAGTAGAGTTGGCGCTAAGTTGGTTGATATTTATAGAACAGACACCACTCCTAAAGAACAATTTGAAGCTCAAGAACTTTTAAGATACTCTAAGGACTACTACCGAAAAAAAGGCATAGGCAGACCCACAAAAAAAGATAGGCGCGATATTGATAGTTTTACCGATGAAAATGAATAATCCTTTTTGATAAAGACAACATTTTGCCTATCAAAGTTTTGTGTAATTTATTTGAACATATTAAACAACATAGTTAGTTTACAGAAATTTTTTATTTGATTTATAGTGAATCTATAAATGAAAAAAATCCTGTACTTTTATACTTTAATTTTTGAAAAAAAGCATATGACCGTAAAAAATAATGTGATTTTAAATCATACCGAAATCAACCATAAAATAAGACGCATTGCTTTTCAAATATATGAGAGCAATGTAAATGAAGAAGAAGTTATTTTAGCTGGTATTGATAAAAATGGTTACGTGTTTGCAAAAAAATTAAAAACAGCACTTCAAAAAATATCGGATATTGAACCCATTTTATGTAAAGTGAGTATTGATAAAAAAAATCCGCAGTCTGAAATAAAAACTTCAATATCAGAATCAGAATACAAGAACAAATCCTTAGTATTGGTTGATGATGTTTTAAACTCTGGAACCACCCTTATTTATGGGGTTAAACATTTTTTAAATGTACCTTTAAAACAATTTAAAACAGCTGTTTTGGTTAACAGAAATCATAAAAAATATCCTGTAAAGGCAGATTTTAAAGGTATTTCTTTATCTACCTCCTTGCATGAACACGTCAATGTGGTTTTAGAGGGAAAAGTATTTGAAGCTGTTTTAGAGTAGCTTCATAACCTCTTTAGTAATTTTGTCTTTAGACTTATCGTCCGTATTTACAACATATTCTGCTCTATTGTAAAAAGGCATTCGCTCAAATATATGCTTACCAATAAATTCTGCCAAAGCGTCTTCGGTTTGAATATGAGCTATTAAAGGACGTTTTGCTTTCTTTTTAATTAGTTTTTTTGCAAGTTTTGGTATTGAAGATTTTAAATAAATACTTTTAGCATACTTATTACTTAAAATAATGTCCATATTATTTCCAAAACAAGGTGTACCCCCACCCAAAGACAAAATGAGGTTTTTGTCTGTTTCAAGAAGTTGTTTTAAATATTCTGTTTCTTTCTTTCTAAAATAAATTTCGCCTTTTGACTCAAAGATTTCTTTCACACTAGCGTTTTCTTTTTCTTCAATAAAATCATCTAAATCTATTAAATCAAAATCTAATTTCTTAGACAACCTTCTACCTATTGAAGACTTACCAGAACCCATATATCCAATTAAAACAACTACCATTTTTACGCTATAATTTGATTATTAAAAACATACGATTTAGCGTGGCAAAAAAACAAAAATTTATTCAAAAAAAGTATTGTTTTATTAATTAAACATTATATATTTGCACCCGCAAACAAGGAACAACCTTTGTTTTACTTAAGACTAGGTAGCTCAGCTGGTAGAGCATAACACTTTTAATGTTAGGGTCCTGGGTTCGAGCCCCAGCCTGGTCACTTATTAAGATTATTAATAAACCTTACTAACATAAATAGTAAGGTTTTTTTATTTAAAATGAATCTAATAATATTTAGTCAATCTAAATTCACTTGATTAGAAGACTAATTTTTATATTTGCGGTCACAACAGGTTGCAATATAAATTGCACACGTGGCGGAATTGGTAGACGCGCTGCCTTGAGGGGGCAGTGTCCTTAAGGATGTGGAGGTTCGAATCCTCTCGTGTGCACATTCAATAAAAAAGGTTTAGAAATTTATTCTAAACCTTTTTTTAGGATGCAAAAATTTCTCTGGCACTTTTAAAACTTTTAAACTCAATCATATAACCATTAGGGTCCTTTACAAAAAAGGACAAGTGCTCGCCTATTTTATGCTCCATAAAAGACACCTCTGTGGTAACCTCTAAATTACTATCCTGAAAAAGTTTTGTATAAAGTTCTCCCCAATAATCAGTATCTACTATTACACCAAAATGAAAGGAAGGCAATACATGATCTCCTAACCTGTAGTCTTTAAAGTTAAAGTTGAAATCACCCGATTTTGTAAAAGTAATCTGATTTCCATAAAGATTCACATCAAGCCATGTTTCTGTATGCCTACCTAAAGGCATCCCCAAAACTTCTGTATAAAATTTCCTTGTTTCGCTTATATCTTTACAAGGTAGTGCTAAGTGAAATTTTGCATTCATAAGAGATGCTTTATTATTCTATATCTTCTTCTCCGTCTAAGAGTTCTATATCCTCAACGTTAGAGTCATCATTGGAGTCATTATCATCATCAGAATCTAAGTCATCATCTGAAAAATCTTCCATAGCCTTAACAAGTTTGACGCCTACTTTTACCAAATATTTGGTGTCCGCTGTTATGACTTCAACTGCTTCAATAACCTCATTATGTTGATTTCTAAAGGATATTATTTGATCATCATCATAACCATCTGGATATTTTTCTACTAATAAGGCTAATATCTCTGGAGTTAACTTTTTAAAATCTACAATGACACGCTTTAAATTATCGTTTCTATTTTTCATAGGGTTGGTTTTATGATAAGGGTTGTTTTATTTTATAAATATACTATTTATGACTATCCTTTCTAATGACATCATAAAAATCTTTTCGCCTGTCCTTTAAATTTTTTACAGCTCCAAAATAATGAAGCTCTCTTAACAAACTGATATCTACATCAGCCACTAAAATCATTTCTGTATTTGGTGTAGCTTCTGCTTTTATCCCATTGCTAGGAAAAGAGAAATCACATGGTGTAAAAACAGCAGATTGTGCGTATTGAATATCCATATTATTAACGTTTGGTAAATTTCCAACACTACCAGCTATAGCTACATAACATTCGTTTTCTATAGCTCTGGCTTGAGCACATAAACGCACTCTAGAATAGCCATTTTGAGTATCGGTTAAAAACGGAACAAAAAGAATATCCATACCTTCATCTGCCAACAATCTGGACAATTCTGGAAACTCAGAATCATAACAAATCAAAACGCCCACTTTACCACAATCGGTATCAAAAGTTTTTAACTTATTACCCCTTTGCATACCCCATACTTTAGATTCATCAGGCGTAACATGTATTTTTTCATAGCGTTCAACGTTACCGTCTCGCTTGCATAAATAACCCACATTATATAGCTTATCATTTACAACCTCTGGCATACTACCAGAAATAATGTTAATGTTATAACTTATGGATAGCTCCTTTAACTTTTCAACTATTCTATTAGTAAATTTAGCTAATTCTCTAATAGCTTCTGGTTCATGCAAATGATTGAATTCTGCCATTAAAGGTGCATTGAAAAACTCTGGCAATAAAGCAAAATCGCTCCTGTAAGCTGATACACTATCAATAAAATATTCAACCTGTTGCATTAGTGCATCAAAATTTTTGTAACTGCGCATTTGCCATTGGATAAGTCCTAAACGAACCACCGTTTTTGTGGTGCTAACCTTTTTAGTTGGCTTGGTATAATAAATGTTATCCCACTCCATTAATACTGCATATTCATGAGAAGCAGAATCACCTTCTAAATACCCTTTTAATATCCTAACAGGATGAAAATCATTAGAAATTTGAAAGTTTAAAACAGGGTCATTGATTTCTTTACGTTTTACCTTTTCAATATATGCTTTGGGCGATAAATCTTTATGCTTATGATAATTTGGCATTCTACCTCCAAACACAATGCCTTTAAGATTCAGGTTTTCACAAACCTCTTTTCGGTAATCATATAACCTACGTCCCAGCCGTAATCCTCTATATTCTGGTTTTATAAATACATCAATACCATAAAGTACATCGCCATTAGGGTTGTGATTTTTAAAAGAGTCGCCTGCTATAATATCGGCATAGGTATGATTATCATCAATAGAATCATAATCTACAATTAATGATAACGCACATCCTGCTAACTGACCATCAATTTTAATAACAACCTGTCCTTCTGGAAATAGAGTAGTTAAACGTTCAATATGATGTCTTTTCCAATAGGAGTCCAGCACACCACCATAAGCCTCTAAGGTGGCAACTTTTAATTCTTCAAAGTCATCAACTGTTAGAAATTTTAGCTCAATATTTTCTATACCTTCTACGTTCATATTTACCAACCTAAAAGATAAGCAAAAATTAAAGGTGCTACGATGGTGGCATCACTTTCTATGATAAATTTTGGTGTGTCTATATCTAATTTTCCCCATGTAATTTTTTCATTTGGCACTGCACCAGAGTAAGACCCATAACTTGTGGTAGAATCACTTATTTGACAAAAATAGCTCCAAAAAGGTGTGTCTGTGCGTTCCATGTCTTGATACAACATAGGCACCACACATATAGGAAAATCTCCCGCTATACCTCCTCCAATTTGAAAGAATCCGATACCCTTTGCAGAATTGTTTGTATACCAATCTGCCAAAAAGGTCATATACTCAATCCCAGATTTCATGGTACTAGCATGTAATTCACCTTTTAAAACATAGCTTGCAAAAATATTACCCATGGTACTATCTTCCCACCCCGGGCAAACGATTGGTATGTTTTTTTCAGCAGCAGCATACATCCAAGAATCTTTTACATCAATTTCGTAGTATTGCTCTAAAACACCAGACAACAACATTTTATACATATACTCATGTGGCAAATAGCGTTCTCCTTTACTTTCTGCTTCTTTCCAAATATCAAAAATGTGTGCTTGTAGTTTTCTGAAGGCTTCTTCTTCTGGAATACAAGTATCTGTAACCCTGTTAAGCCCTTTTTCCAATAAGTCCCACTCATCTTTTGGTGTTAAATCTCGATAATTGGGTACCCGTTTATAATGTGAGTGCGCCACCAAGTTCATAATATCTTCTTCAAGGTTGGCTCCTGTACATGAAATTATCTGTACTTTATCCTTACGAATCATTTCTGCAAAACTCTTTCCTAGTTCGGCAGTACTCATAGCTCCAGCTAGAGACACGAGCATTTTAGCTCCATTTTGTAATTGAGCCTCATACCCTTTTGCAGCATCAACCAATGCAGCCGCATTGAAATGCAAATAATGAGTTTCTATAAATTTTGAAATTGGTCCTTTAGTATTCATCTTATTCTACAAATTTTGAAAATCCTTTTTTACTGTAGTTTTCTTGGTATGAGTTATCAAAATCGTCGCCCTCATTACTGTCTAAAAATTTATAGCTCAACATTTTGTAAAACAATTTGGCTGCAAGAAAATCTGATGATTTTTCTTTTGAGTTGGGGTAAAGCCCAACAATATCAAACCCTACCACATTTTTTTCTTCAAATACTTGCTTTAAAAAGTCTAATGTTTCATACCACAATAAACCCCCAGGTTCTGGCTTACCTGTACTTGGTAATATAGACGGATCTAGAGCATCTAAATCGAAAGTAATAAAAACATTGTGCGTCATTTGATCTATAGCAGATTCCATCCAAGAATCATCAGTTGCCATATCATGAGCAAAATAGGTTTTATCAAAATCCATCACAGTGGTTTCACTTACATCCATTGAGCGAAGCCCCACCTGAATAAGGTTTGTATTTTGGCTTGCCTCATAAACTGCGCATGCTTGATTACAACTACTACCTTGATAAGATTTAAACAAATTGGCATGGGCATCTATTTGCAGGACTGTTAAGCTTGGAAACATCTCGTTAAATGCTCGAATTGTGCCAATAGAGACAGAATGCTCACCACCAAACACGGTTACAAATTTGTTTTTTTTAATATACTTTTTTGTTATATCGTGAACCGCTTCTACCATAGCTTCAGGTGAACTTTTTTCTGTAATAGTATCTGCTAAAAATACACCTTGTTTATAGACCTCTGTATCGGTTTCTATATCATAAAGCTCCATGTTTTCTGAAGCCTGTAAAAAAGCCTCAGGACCTTTACCTGCTCCTTTTTGCAAAGTACTTGTACCATCATAAGGCACAGGAATTAATACAATTTTTGATTTATCTAATTTTGCGTATTCCTCTGGAATTCTCGCATAAGTTGTAGTTGTCATTTTTTATTTAAAATAAATTTCTGATACTTCTTTTTTTGGTTCTTGCTGTTTTTCTGGTTTAACGTAACCTAGAATATTAAGCAAATCTTCACTTTTTTGTTGTTCGCTAAATACTCTTGTAACTATAGATCCGTTAGCATTCCTATCAATTAGAATGTGTTTAGGCGATGGTATTAAGCAATGTTGTAATCCGCCAAAACCACCAATAGTTTCTTGATAAGCTCCTGTATTAAAAAAACCTAAATACAAAGGTTTTTCCTTGTTGTACTTTGGTAGATAAATAGCGTTCATATGCTGCTCGCTGTTATAATAATCATCACTATCACACGTTAACCCGCCTAACAAAACCCGCTCGTAATTATCTTGCCATCGGTTTAATGGTAATAAGATAAAACGTTTATTTATAGCCCAAGTATCTGGTAATGTGGTTATAAACGATGAGTTTATCATGTTCCATTTTTCACGATCGTTTTGTTGTTTTTGATACAACACTTCATAAACAGCACCACCACTTTCACCAACGGTAAAGCTTCCAAATTCAGTAAAAATATTGGGAACCTCAACATCTTCCTCGTCACATGCTAATTGAATTTGATTCACAATCTCATCAACCATATATTCATAATCAAACTCAAAAACTAATGAGTTTTTAATAGGAAAACCACCACCAATATTTAAGCTATTCAATGACGGACATATCTTTTTTAAACTAATGTACACCTTCAAACACTTTAAAAGCTCATTCCAATAGTAGGCGTTATCTCTAATACCTGTATTAATGAAAAAGTGTAACATTTTAAGCTCTACTTTTTCGTTATTAGCTATCTGGCTTTTGTAAAAAGGTACGATATTTTTATAGCCAATTCCCAAGCGAGAAGTATAAAACTCAAATTTTGGTTCTTCTTCAGAAGCTATTCTAATCCCTACATTAAACTTACCCTTTATTTCTTTAGACAGTAAATCTATTTCCTCGTAGTTATCAATAATAGGAATGGCGTTTTTATGACCGTTATTAATTAACCTAGCAATGTTGGTAATATATTGCGCACGTTTAAACCCATTGCTAATAACATAGGTATCGTCGGTAATTTTACCTTCTTCTTTTAAACTTTCTATAATATCAATATCAAAAGCCGACGAGGTTTCGATATGAATATTATTTTTTAAAGCTTCATCTAAAACATGTTTAAAATGTGAACTTTTGGTACAATAACAATAATTGTAATTGCCCTCATAATTATGCTTTTTTATAGCCTTATCAAACCAACCTTTTGCCCTATTAATATTATTTGAAATTTGCGGCAAATAGGTAAATTTTAATGGTGCTCCGTACTGTTTTGTTAATTGCATTAAATCAATACCGTGAAATTGCAATTCTCCTTTGTCAACTTTAAATTCTTCCTGAGGAAAATCAAAGGTTTGATTGATTAAATCAATATATTTTGTGTTCAATGTATAATGTATTGTTGTTAAAAATTAAATTAAAATGTTAACCAATGGTTAAGTTAATAAAAATTTATTTTTATCAAATACGAAATTCTTTGTTTGTGGTAGGCACAAACGCATAAGGCTGCTGTACAGCATAAATTGGAGATACGGAAGTTAGCTTTAAAATTCGGTTACTTAATCTGTAAGCTGCTTTTGAATATGACTTCCTAATTTTCAAAAGCCCGAACGTAAAAACAGTGTTCAATTGTTCAGCTAAGAGTGCTGCAAATGAAATACAAAAAGTTGAATAAAAAAAATATTTGAAAAAATTTTACATCTTTTTTTAATCATTGAAATTCAGTGAGTTAACATAAAAGGCGAATTGTTTTTTTGTTAAAACATAAGCCTTTTCTATATCGAAACTAAACCTACTGCACCTGCCTTAACTGGTTATACATCCCTACATACTGTTGGTTATTTGGATACAATTGTACTAACTGTTGCGCTATGTTTTTAGCCTTGGCTAGCTGCCCTTGTTTTTGATACAAATAAGCCAACACATATAATAAATCACCATTTTGGGGTGCTAGTTTTAAACCTTTAACCAGCACGTTTTCAGCTTCTTTAAAATTATTGAGTTTGTCATACAAAAGGCTTAAGTTGTAATAAAACCTAGTATTTTCTGGCATGTATTTAATAGCTAACTGCATTTGCTCAATAGCTTCCTCCGTTCTATTCTGCTCTCCCAACAATAAAGCATACGAATAATAGGTTTGTCCAAATTCTGGTTCTTGACTTATAATGGTTTTAAATGCTTCTTCAGCTTCTTTAAACTGACTATTTCGGTAATACAAATTAGCCAAATTAGTTCTAATAATGTTGTTTCGGTTATCAATCTCTAAGGCGCTTTCGAACGATTTTATAGCGTTGTACAGATCACCTTTCTTTAAATAATAACTACCACGTTTGGCACGTCCGCCAGCAAAATCAGAGGTTATACTTAAATGCACCTCAAATTCTTTTTTTACCTTTTTATAAGCCTCATTGTATTCCTCTGGAATTTGCAGTTCATCTAGTGAAGCTACGGCAAAAAATGCCTTAACCCTGACCGTGCGTTTTGGGTCCTTTAATAAAGGTAGGAAGTTATTAACATAGTCTTGACTAGGTATTTCACTTAAAACATCAATAGTAGCCCCTCTTACAATGGGCGATTCATCATTTAAAAATTGTAGCATTTTATCAACCACTTCCTGATTTAAATAATTCGTCATGCTATTTATAGCAGATGCTCTGGCTATTTCTGGGTAAAGGGTATCTTTTGCCATAGTAAACAAACCATGATAACCATTGGCTTCACCAGTAAAGCCTGGTGCTAATAGATCTGAAAAATGTGTATAATCTGGTTCACCATAGTTCTTTTTAAAATGTTCCCAAGCCCATTCATTAGATTTATCGCTATGACATCTAATACAAGCATTGGGGGTTCCGTACTTTATACTTTGATCGGGTCTAGGAATTCTAAAACTATGATCGCGCCTGTAATCATTACCCATATAAACTTTACCATCCATATGGCAATTGATACATTGTGCGCCATCCGAACCTGCCTTGTGAAAATGATGCGAGACTACATCGTATTTTGGTTGCTCATGGCACTGCAAACACAAGGTATTTCCCTCAAACCTGAGTTTAAGTGAATGAGGTTCATGACAGTTAGTACAAGTCACATTGTTTTGATACATTTTACTTTGAAGAAAAGACCCATACACATAAACCTCATCTAAAATTTGCCCATCTGGATAGTACAAATTATTGGTAAGCACTTGCGGAAAATAATGATCCATCATAGTACCTTCAAAATTAAAGCACTCAGAATATTGTTCGCGTCTCATATGACACCTAGCACACTGATCTACTAAGTCTTTGGGTGCCGTATTACTGGTCATCCACATTCCTTTGGTAGATTTGTAATTATCATCTAATTTTTGAACTTCTTCCACATGCTTTTTTCCAGGACCGTGACATGCTTCACAATTCACATTAATTATAGCATATTTAGTATCATAGCTATGGTCTGTTTGATTGTAATTCTTTCTAACATTGGTTGAGTGACAGTCGGCACACATATTGTTCCAATTTAACCCACCTCTAGACCAATGTAACCATTCTGAATGCACTACTTTAAAATCTGGATATAAATCAAACCATTTATTTTTTTTGGTATCCCAAGCGGTTCTCAAACACTGGTAATGTCCGTTAGGAAATTTTACTATATATTGTTGTAACGGAGTTACCCCAAAGGTATATTCAATTTTATAATCATGGTTTTTACCATCAGGCCCCTCGGTATTCACATAATAACCATCTTCTTTTTGAAAGAATTTAGAAACTACGCCCTGACTTGAATAGGTGACATTGTTAAAATTGGCAAGAATAGTTTCTTCAGTTGCTATTTGCATAGCTTTATCATGATGTGATCCAGACCACAGTTCAACTTCTTCTTTATGACATTCAGCACAAGCTTTATCTCCCACGAAGTGATCATCTGGTATTAAATGAGATGACACAAAAACATCGTTCTTGTCCACCTCTATATACTGTTGTTTTTTATTGTTACAAGAAGATAACAATAAAACAAAACATATAAATACCAATGTAATGGCGTAAATTTTTTTTGAAACAAGCTTTAAAGACATAGTGTAACTAATAGGTAAACTAGTGTATATGAAAACATCAAAAATAGCTTATAGTGTTGGCTTTACAAAGAAGTTATTTATTTATATTATTGCCGTACACATTATTTGAAACACGTATGTTTTAAGGTTCAGTTTAGTAAAAAAATGAATAAATATTATAATATTTTTGATTGTATATTACAATTTTAGTAATTTTGTTTAATTATTATTGAATATTCATGAACAATATACAAGTCAACTTTAGTATCAAAGATCTTGAAAACCTTACGGGTATTAAGGCACATACCATTAGAATATGGGAGAAGCGCTATAACCTATTGGAACCTAATAGATCTGACACCAATATAAGAAACTACAGCATCGGTAGTCTTCAAAAACTACTGAACATATCATTTTTAAACAACAATGGATTCAAAATTTCTAAAATAGCAAGTCTAGAAGAAGAAGAAATTCCTATCAAAGTACGAGAAATAGCATCCAGAGCAAAGGTTGAAGATCACGCCATCAATGCTTTTAAAATGGCTATGATTAATTTTGACCAAGTCCTTTTTTACAACACCTACAATAATTTGATAGAAAATAAAACATTCAGTGATATTTTTTACACAGTTTTTTTACCATTACTGAATGAAATAGGGATGCTTTGGCAAACAAATACTATTACGCCCTCACAAGAGCATTTTCTTTCAGTTCATATAAAACAGAAGATTCTTTTAAATATTGAAAGATTACAAAGTTTAGAACCTAAACCCAATTCTAAAACATTTGTACTCTATCTCCCAGACAATGAAATACATGATATTGGGTTATTGTTCATAAATTATCAATTACGCAGTAAAGGTTACCACACCATATTTCTAGGAGAAAGCGTTCCCTTAGATAGCTTAACTAGTGTTTTAGAGTTTTTTAATGAGATCACTTTTATTTCCTATTTCACCGTGAATCCTGAGGTAGAAAAAATTCCCGAATACATTGATGAATTCAATGATTTATTATTAAAGGAAAATAACCACAATCTCATGTTATTAGGTCCAAAACTTGAAAGCATAGATAACCTTAACTTACCCAAAAACGTGATTGTTTATCAATCTATTGAAGATTTGGTGAATAATCTATAATCATTATTTTTTTTTGTTAAACTTTTTTTTATTTTTGTTAAACAAATATGAAAAAAAGTATTATAATAATAGGAGCTGGGTTTTCATCGTTAGCTGCCTCTTGCTATCTAGCACAAGCAGGATACGACGTTACTGTTCTTGAAAAGAACAAAACCATTGGTGGTAGAGCAAGACAATTAAAAAAAGATGGTTTTACATTCGATATTGGTCCAACTTGGTATTGGATGCCTGATGTATTTGAGCGTTTTTTTGCAGATTTCAATAAAAAACCGTCTGATTACTACACATTAGAAAAATTAAACCCGGCCTATAGTGTTTATTTTGACAAAGACGAACAAATTACTATTGAAGATTCATTAGATAAAATTTGTAAAACCTTTGAGGATGTTGAGAAAGGTAGCTCTACAAAGCTTAAAAAATTTATTGAAAAAGCTAGGATTAACTATGATATTGCTATAAAGGACTTGGTTTATAAACCAGGAGTTTCTCCTCTAGAACTCATGTCAACGGCTACTATCATGCGCGTCAATCAATTTTTTAGTAACATAAAAAGAGATGTTAGAAAGTCATTTAAAAACATACGCCTGGCACAAATTTTAGAGTTTCCTGTTTTATTTTTAGGTGCAAAACCTAGTAATACACCTTCGTTTTATAATTTTATGAATTATGCCGATTTTGGACTTGGTACTTTTCATCCCAAAAAAGGAATGTATCAAGTTATCTTAGCCATGGAAACATTGGCTAAAGAACTCGGAGTCAATATAAAAACTGGGGCTTCGGTAAAAGAAATCGAGGTTAAATCTGGAAAAGCTAAAGGGGTTATTTCAAACAATGAATTTCTTGGTGCGGATATTATTTTAAGTGGAGCAGATTACTGGCACACTGAAACACTCTTAGAAAAAAAACACAGACAATACTCGGAATCTTATTGGAGTAAAAAAACCTTTGCACCCGCTGCACTTCTATTCTATATTGGCTTTGATAAGAAATTGAAAAATGTAAATCATCACACCCTATTCTTTGATGTAGATTTTGATAAGCATGCATTTGCAATTTATGACAATCCTGAATGGCCAGAAAACCCATTATTTTATGCAAGTTTCCCAAGCATTACCGATGAAAGCAGTGCACCTCAAGGAAAAGAAGCCGGTATATTTTTGATTCCACTGGCACCTGGGCTGGAGGACACCCCTGAATTGAGGCAACTTTATTTTGAAAAAGTTATTAAAAGATTTGAAGATTTAACTTCACAAGAAGTTTCTAAAAACATTCTTTTTAAAGAAAGTTTTTGCATAAATGATTTCATAAAAGATTACAATTCATATAAAGGAAATGCCTACGGGATGGCTAACACCTTAACCCAAACAGCTTTTTTAAGACCTAAACTTAAAAGTAGTAAAGTAAAAAATTTGTATTTTACAGGACAGCTTACTGTTCCTGGTCCTGGGGTACCCCCTTCTCTTATTTCAGGGAAATTGGTATCAGAATTAATAATTAAACACCATTAACTATGAAACAATTATTTGATACGGTATCTTACGCTAGCAGTAAAATGGTTACCAAAACTTACAGCACTTCTTTTTCTATGGCTACCAAAATGCTGGCAAATTCTATTAGGAGTGATATTTATAACATCTACGGATTTGTAAGATTTGCTGATGAAATAGTTGATTCTTTTCATGATTTTGACAAGAAAGTTTTGTTTGATAGGTTCTCAGCAGACTTAGAATATGCCTTAAAAGATAAAATAAGTCTTAACCCTATACTTAATGCTTTTCAACACACCTATCACAAATGCAACATAGACAAACATATGGTTGATGCCTTTATGAAAAGTATGCGCTTAGATTTGTACAAGAAAAATTATCTCACGGATGAGGAGTATAAAGATTATATTTATGGTTCTGCAGATGTGGTTGGTTTAATGTGTTTAAAGGTGTTTGTTAAAGGAGATAATGCTAAATATGAAGACTTGAAAGATACAGCCATGTCTTTAGGTTCTGCATTTCAAAAAGTAAACTTTTTAAGAGATTTAAAGTCAGACCACGATGTTTTAAATCGGAGTTATTTCCCTAATACGGACCTTAATAACTTAAGTGAATTCTCTAAACAAGAAATCATTGAAGATATTGAAAGTGATTTTGCTAAAGGGCTGAGCGGTATTAAACAACTGCCCATGGAAGCTAGATTTGGAGTTTTTATGGCCTACAGGTATTACCGTCAATTACTTAAAAAACTTAAGAAAACACCGGCTCTAAAAATTAAAAGTACCCGTATAAGAGTATCAAATCCAAAAAAAATTGAACTTTTAATGCGGAGTTATGTAAAATATCAGTTAAATTTAATGTGATTTAAATTACCCCCTTTATGCAAACAATTCTTTGGATAATCATATTTTTAGCTGCCTATTGTACTATGGAATTTATGGCGTGGTTTACGCATAAATATATTATGCATGGTTTTTTATGGAGTTTACACAAAGACCACCATAAAAAAGACCATGACAGTTGGTTTGAACGGAATGATCTCTTCTTTATCTTTTATGCTGTTGTTAGTATTTCTTGTATTTTGCTTTGGAAATACAATGATTTTTGGGCTGGTTTACCAATAGGCCTGGGCATTTTAGCCTATGGTATATCTTACTTTGTTGTGCATGATATATTTATTCACCAACGTTTCAAAATGTTCAGAAACGCAAACAACTGGTATGCTAAGGGTGTTAGACGTGCTCACAAAATACATCATAAAAACATTGGCAAAAAAGACAGTGAATGCTTCGGAATGCTTTTTGTACCGTTCAAATACTTTAAAAAAGCTAAATGAATTACTTATACCTTTTTTTAAATATAGGTTCTATAAGTATTCCTTTTTTATTTAGTTTTCACCCAAAACTCAAATTTTACACCCTATGGAAGCCTTTAGTTTTGGGATTAATTATTTCCATGACTATATTTATTCCTTGGGATATTATCTTCACTGTAAAGGGAATTTGGGGTTTTAATAGTGATTATCTTATTGGGAAGCATCTTTTTAATTTACCTATTGAAGAATGGCTTTTTTTTATTTGTATTCCTTATGCTTGCATATTTACACATTACGCGCTTTTATATTACTTTCCTAATCTAAAAGTTTCAAGTAAAAGAACAAAGCCAATTGGTTACTTTTTGATTTTCATTTTCACTATTCTCATAGTTTACAACTACCATAAATGGTACACATTAGTAAACTTTACACTGGCTGTTATTCTTATTTACATGGTTTTAAAGTGGCAACCAAAATTACTAAGTTCTTTTATGTTGACTTTTTTGGTCATGCTCATCCCCTTTTTTATTGTAAACGGTTTGTTGACGGGAAGCTTTATTAAAGACGAAGTAGTATGGTACAACAATGCTGAAAATTTAAATATCAGATTATTTACTATTCCTGTTGAAGATATAGTATATGCATTTTCCCTAATTATAATAAACCTATTTTTTATAGAAAGTTGGGAAGAACGAAAAACTAAGCATTTACAACATTAACAGGAGTACCATTTAAGTATGCTTCTAAATTATTCTTGGTAATATTTAATAATCGTAATCTGGCTTCTTTAGGTGCCCAAGCTATGTGAGGTGTCATTATACAATTCTTAACTTTAAGTAAAGGGTTACTGGCTTTCATAGGCTCTTCTGAAACTACATCAACCGCAGCACCAGATACTTTACCAGAATTAAGGGCTTTAGCTAAATCCTTCTCAACAATCAAACCTCCTCTGGCCGTATTAATTATTTTAACACCATCTTTCATTTTCTCAATATTAGTGGCATTTATCATGCCTTTGGTGCTTTCAAAAAGCGGACAATGTAAACTTATAAAATCAGATTTATTAAATAATTCATCTAACTCTACAAACTTTAAAGTTTCAGTTTCAAACTCAGGTTTCTTAGTTCTGCTATTTACCAAGATTTTCAATCCGAAAGCTTGAGCAACTTTAGAAACACTTTGTCCTATACTTCCAAAACCAATGAGCCCCAGCGTTTTTCCTTCTAATTCAATTAGAGGTGTATTCCAAAAGCAAAAATCTAGAGCACTCACCCAATCTCCATTATGAACTGCATGACTGTGATCACCTATATGGTGACACATCTCAAGTATTAATGCCATGGTAAATTGAGCTACAGATTGCGTGCTGTAACCAGGTACATTTGTAACAATAATTTTTAATGTTTTAGCAAACTCTACATCAACTACATTATAACCGGTTGCAAGAACTCCAATAAATTTAACCCACGGCACATTTTCAAGTACTTCCTTTGGTAAGGGTGTCTTGTTGGTATAAACTATTTCAGCATCTCCAATGGCTTGAATAATATCTTTAGTATCATGAGACGTTCTGTCATGAACTTCTAAATCGCCATATTCTGCTATAGCATCCCAACTTAAGTCTCCAGGATTTAATGTAAAGCCATCTAAAACAACTATTTTCACTTTCCTCTAATTTTATTGTTTAATTAATTCATCTAAAGTATTCCTAACCGATTCGCTATTCCAATTAGCGGCTCCTGTTTTATCTATGACAATCTTTCCTGTTTTATCTATTAAAAATGTTCTTGGAATACCGGTTACGTTAAAGATATTGTTATAATTTGAAACAGACCGATATACTTTAAAGGTATACTTATTTTTTTCAAGAAAAGGTGTTATATCTTTAAACCATTCATCTGAAACAAATACAAATTTAACTTTATCATGATAATCATTATAAAGCTTTTGAAGACTGGGCATTTCTGCAATACATGGCGGACACCAAGTGGCCCAAAAATTGACTAAAACAACCTGCCCTTTAGCGTCCTCAAAACTAAAAACATCTCCATGAACATCTTTTAGCTTCCAAGTATAAGAGGTAATATTTTCTTGTTTCTCGTCGCTTACTTTAGACGGACTTATAAGTGACAACCCTCTATTAACAAATACTTGAATGGGTTTTCTAGTCTGTGGTATAATTAAAGTAGCTACTAAAACTAAAAATATAACATCAGAGATTTTTGGTTTTTTAAATCGCATTTAGTCTATAAAATAAAGAAGCATGGTTTCTACAAAGTAACCATGCCTCAAATCTAAAAAAAACAATTAACCCTGTTAGTATAATAATTAAATTTATCTAGAAACTACTCCTGTTAAACTTTTCACTGGCCCATCTCCCATCATAATAGCTGTATGAGTCATGGCATCAGTAGGCACCATATGCGCCAACGGTTTTAATGTAAAAGGAGCAGCACTATTATCTGGGTCTGGTTCAACCGAAATTACTATTGTTTTTCCTCTTAAGTCTGTAGGGAATGTTAACCCTGCTGGTGCATTTTGCAAATAGTCTTCTCCCGGATACGCTGGTCCATTACCTGCATCACCTTTAAACATTGAAGTTGCTGCGTTATCATCAGCGGCATTAACTGCTGTAAACGTTCCTGTTGTTATTGGTGTTCCATCAAAAACAACCCAACCTTCATATTTCCAACCAGCGTCAAGTGCTGGTAGGTTTAAACCTGCAACCGGACTTCCACTAGAATTATCTAAAAACCAAACACCGCTCTCCTCATTAGTGTCATCTGTATCGGTCGGGGTGGCTAAAATGTATTTACCATAGGAAGCACTAAAATCTCCTACAATACCATTAGAATTTACATTAGCATCATCTCCTGAAAAATCACCTGCTAAAATCTTTGTTGCTGCAGGCGCTGGATCTGTATCTACAGCAGGCTCAATAGAAAGCACAAAAGTTGTTGCGTTTTGTAATTGTTCTTTGTCAACGGTAAACGTTTGAGGAAAACTTACTGAAGTAAATGTTCCTGTAGAAACAGGACTTCCATCAACTATAATCCAGCCCTCATACACATAGTCTGGACCCAAAGCTTCCAATCCATCAAGATTTAAAGTTAATCTTGAAGTTTTTACTGGGTTATCATCATCACTACATGACACCGTTAAAAATCCTAAAGCTATTACAGCTAAAATTACTTTTCTTATCATCATATTAATTTTTTAATGTTATTTAATAATTCAAAATTATATAGTGATGATTTTATAAAATGTTAGCTACCTAACACTAAGCTATTTTTTTATGGATTCTAATCTCTCTTCTGTTAAATTCTATGACATTTTCTTCTTTAAGTTCATTGAGAAGAATATTTAAGGTAGGTCTGGAAGTACCTATTAACGAAGCAATATCCCTTTGTGTATATGGGTGCTTAATAACTTGATCTCCCGTTTTATCACAATCATATCCATAATCTGCACATAGCTCTTCTAAAAACTCAATTAATCTGGTTTTAGCATCTTTAAATAAAAGAATCTGCAAACGTCTTTCTAACCTTTTTAGCTTGAAGCCAATAAGTTTATATATTTTTAAACTAAACGTTTGATTGTCTCTCATTAAACTGTGCATAGTTTCTACACCTACTGGACAAATACTTGTTGCATTATCAACAGATTGAGCAAACTCTTCGCGTTTAGACTCTCCAAAAATGGCTGTTTCTCCAAAGAGCTCACCTCTTGTTAAAATAGCTTTTATCACTTCAGTGCCATCTTCATTGTAATAACCTATTTTAACTTTTCCTTTTTCAATTAAATAGACCTTATTAGCTGAATCTTCTTCAAAATAGATGTAATCTTTCTTTCTATAAGAATCGAAATCGTGATTAGCTTTGTAGTCTTTAAACTTATGTGGGCACAAAACTTTAAATAGGTTTACATCATCAAAAAACCAAAAGGAATTCATTGCATATATTTTTACTCGTTAGTTGGTAGCTTAGGTCGATAAACCCCAGATAATCTTACAAAAAGACATAAAAAAACCTCCTTAAAAGGAGGTTTATACTTTATTCTTCTTCATCTAATTTCTGAACTTCATCACTGTCATCTAAAAAACTCAACATATCATGTTGATGTAATAAATTATACCATTGAATCACCTTTTTAATATCGCTGACATACACTCTATCTTCATCATAATCAGGTAACACATCAAAGAAATATTCTTCAAGTGTATCTTTATTATCTTTTGCCTTTACAGAGGTTGGTTGGCCATTCTCCTTGACTTTAATCTTCTTAAAAACCTCTTTTAAAGGAATTTCTTCTGTCAAAGTATAAATAGCTATTTCACTGAGCACACTTACGTTGGTTTGAATCCCAACCGAAATTCTTTTTTTATCTAACAAAGATTCTGCCACAAAGCCCCCACGTGTTTGAGCTATTAGCTTGTATAAACCTGGTTTCCCAGAAATTGAAAGTACTTTTTCTAAACTCATATTATTTTTTTGACAGGCGCAAATATCTAGCGATTATTATTGTATTGCAAATATTATCGTTTCTTTTTTAGGTCTGGAAAACGCATTCTGTAGTCAATATTTATCTTACCTTTTGAAATATTATTGAGCTTACCTTTAATTAGTCGTTTTTTGAAACTTGAAAGTTTGTCTGTAAACAAAACACCTTCAATATGATCATATTCATGTTGAATAACACGTGCTATTAATCCGTTATATGTTTCTGTATGCTTTTCAAAATTTTCATCGAAATACTCTATAGTTATTTTAGGTTTTCTAAATACATCTTCTCTAACATCTGGAATACTTAAACAGCCCTCATTGAACGCCCATTCATCACCTTCCTCTTCTAAAATAGTAGCATTAATAAACACACGTTTAAAGTCTTTTAGTTGTGTTTGTTCTTCTACACCTAATTGTTCATCATCTGCAAAAGGCTCAGTATCAACAAGAAATAATCTTATGGGCAAACCTATTTGAGGAGCCGCTAAACCAACACCATAAGCGCCATACATAGTTTCAAACATGTTCTCTAAAAGCTTATCAAGTTTAGGATAATCTTTAGTAATTTCTTTAGATTTCTTTTTTAAAACAGGGTCGCCGTATGCTACAATAGGTAAAATCATGAAAAAAATTTGCTTTTTATATGCAAAAATACAACACTAAAAATATATTTGATTACTAATATTAATAAAAAAACTTCCAATATATTGGAAGTTTTTAAAAGTATCTTATAGTATTGTTTAAAGACTATTTTATTACTGCACGACAGCAATTCTTCTGTTGAATGACACACCTTCTGTTGAAATTCTAATTAAATAAATACCTTCTAATAAATTAGAGGTTTTTATTTCTTTCAAATTGTGTCCGCTTATATGTTGCCGTGATATTAGTTTACCCATAACATTATATATACTAACTTCAGTACCTTCAGGTAATCCAAAAGACAAATTAATGGAATTACCCTTATTTAAAGGATTTGGATAAAGTTTCAGTTTTTTATACAAGAACTCAAAATCTTTAATCGGTAAAGTGCCATTATTATATGAGCAAATAAGCCCTCCTCCAAAATCAACATCAAAAACATCTAAATCGCTTGCCTCAGTACCTCCCATGTCTAACTCATAAATAGCAGAGTTTGTATCACATTGAATTCCTGAATAAGTACTACCCTCAATAGTAATCGTGTTAGGCATTTCAAAACAATTTAAGGAATTAGAAGAATCAACAAAAAAAACTTGATCTCCAACATTCAAAGCGTTGGGAGGACAAGATTGAGCCATTAAAAAATTTATTCCAAAGGCAACAAAAAACAAAAAGTAATTTTTTTTCATTAAAAGATGATTTAATTATTCACAATAAAATTAACAAATTTTTCTTACAGTCGAAATAAAAAACTATATTACTTTGAATACAAATAACTTTGAAGAATAATTGTAGCACTAATTTCATCAATCAAAGCTTTATTCTGTCTATCTTTTTTATTCAAACCACTATCTATCATCGTTTGAAAAGCCATTTTAGAAGTAAAGCGTTCATCGACTCTTTTAATAGGAATATTTGAGATTTCTTTATTTAAAACTTCAAGAAACTTAAGGATATGCACCTCACTCTCAGAAGCTGTATTGTCCATATGCTTTGGCTCTCCAATTAAAAACATCTCAACTTGCTCTTTACTGGTGTAATCTTTTAAAAAATTTATTAACTCTTTAGTATTTACTGTTGTTAGACCAGAAGCAATAATTTGTAGTTCATCAGTTACTGCTAAACCTGTTCTCTTTGTTCCGTAATCTATTGCTAAAATGCGTGCCATTAGATTGTTTTGTGCAAAAATAACCAATTTAAAAAAGGCCGCTATTACTCTAAAAGTAAAGCGGCCTTTTTTGTGTTATTTTATTATTTACTCAAGTACATTTTTCTTCTAGAGTACAAATCGTAAAATTCATCATCTTTTAAACTATCAATGAATAGGATACTTTCTCCTGTACTCTTCATTTCAGGACCTAACGTTTTATCCACGTTAGGAAATTTATTAAATGAGAACACTGGCTGTTTAATAGCATAACCTTCTAATTGAGGATTAAATTTAAAATCTTTCACTTTATTCTCCCCGAGCATCAATTTGGTAGCATAATTCACATAAGGCTCTCCATAGGCCTTAGCAATAAACGGAACCGTTCTGGATGCTCTTGGGTTAGCCTCAATGATATAAACCATATCATCTTTAATTGCAAACTGAATATTTATTAATCCTACAGTGTTGAGTGCTAAGGCTATTTTTTTAGTATGATCTTTGATCTGTTGCATTACAAACTCACCTAAGTTAAAAGGAGGTAATGTTGAGTTACTGTCCCCAGAATGTATTCCACATGGTTCTATATGCTCCATAATACCTATAATATAAACCTCTTCACCGTCACAAATAGCATCAGCTTCAGCTTCAATAGCTCCTTCTAAATAATGGTCTAGTAATAACTTGTTATTAGGGATTTTATTTAAAAGACTCACCACATGTTCTTCCAATTCCTTTTCATTAATTACAATCTTCATACCTTGTCCTCCCAATACGTAGGATGGTCTTACTAGAATTGGGAAATCTAACTCTTTAGCCACAGCTAAGGCTTCATCGGCGGTTTCGGCTGTATCAAATTTTGGATACGGAATTCCATTTTCTTTTAAAAGGGTTGAAAAACTTCCTCTATCTTCGGCTAAATCTAATGATTGAAAACTAGTACCAATAATCTTCACACCATACCTGTCTAGTTTCTCTGCTAGTTTTAAAGCTGTTTGACCTCCTAGCTGAACAATGACACCTTCTGGTTTTTCATGTTTTATAATGTCATAAATATGCTCCCAGAAAACTGGTTCAAAATATAACTTATCGGCCGTATCAAAATCTGTTGAAACCGTTTCTGGATTACAGTTAATCATGATGGTTTCATAACCACATTCTTTAGCAGCATAAACCCCATGTACACAACAATAGTCAAACTCAATACCTTGACCTATTCGGTTAGGACCTGAACCTAAAACAATAACTTTTTTCTTGTCTGTAACAACACTTTCGTTATCTGCATAACGGTTGCCATCAGCCGTTTCCATATCACTTTCAAATGTAGAATAATAATACGGAGTTAAAGCTTTAAACTCTGCAGCACAGGTATCAACCAATTTATAAACGCGGTTAACCCCCATTTCCTCGCGTTTCTTATACACCTGACTTTCTAAACAACCAAGCATATGCGCTATTTGTCTGTCACCATAACCTTTTTGTTTAGCTTCAAGCATCAATGGTTTCTCAATAGTATCAATATTGAAGGTAGAAATTTCCTTTTCTAAGAAGTATAATTCTTCATATTGTTTTAAAAACCACATATCTATCTTGGTGATTTCGTGAATTCTACTTAACGGAATACCCATTTTAATGGCATCGTAAATTGTGAATACACGGTCCCATGACGCATATGTTAATTTTTCTATTACTTTATCGTAATTGGTGTTTTCCTTACCATCGGCACCTAATCCATTACGTTTAATTTCAAGTGATTGAGTAGCTTTATGCAATGCCTCTTGGAATGAACGCCCAATACCCATTACCTCTCCTACTGCTTTCATTTGGAGTCCTAGAGTTCTATCAGAACCTTCAAACTTATCAAAATTCCAACGTGGTATTTTTACAATTACATAGTCTAATGTTGGTTCAAATAATGCAGACGTAGATTTTGTAATTTGGTTACTCAATTCATCTAAGTGATACCCTAAAGCTAATTTAGTAGCAATTTTAGCAATTGGATATCCCGTTGCCTTACTTGCCAATGCCGAAGAACGAGATACACGAGGGTTTATTTCAATTGCAATAATCTCTTCTTTTTCATCTGGGCTTACCGCAAACTGAACGTTACATCCACCGGCAAAATCCCCAATACTACGCATCATATGAATGGCCATATCACGCATTTTTTGGTAGGTTCTATCACTTAAAGTCATTGCCGGAGCCACTGTGATGGAATCTCCAGTATGAATTCCCATGGGATCCATATTTTCAATAGAACAGATAATTACAACATTATCATTAGAATCTCTAAGTAACTCTAGCTCATACTCTTTCCACCCAAGTAAGGCCTTATCAATCATAACCTCATGAATTGGTGATATTTCTAGTCCATGGCGCAGTAACTTATCAAAATCTTTTTCATCATAAACAATGGCTGCACCAGCTCCTCCAAGGGTAAAAGACGAGCGAATACACAATGGAAAACCAAATTCTTGAGCTATTTCTTTTCCTTTTAGAAACGAAGATGCTGTGGCTTGGGGTGCCATTCCTATACCTATCCTTTCCATTAATTCTCTAAACTGTTCTCTATCTTCAGTAATATTAATGGCATCAATATTTACACCTATAAGTTCTACTCCAAAATCTTCCCATATCCCTTTTTCATCGGCTTCAATACAAAGGTTTAATGCTGTTTGTCCGCCCATAGTTGGAAGCACCGCATCAATTTGGGGGTGTTCCTTTAAAATCTTAACAATGGATTTTGTAGTTAAGGGCAATAAATACACATGATCTGCCATTGACGGATCTGTCATAATTGTAGCTGGATTGGAATTAATTAAAATAGTTTCAATTCCATCCTCTCGTAACGATCGTAATGATTGTGACCCAGAATAATCGAACTCACATGCTTGCCCAATTACAATCGGGCCCGAACCAATAATTAGTATAGATTTTAAATTAGGATTTTTTGGCATTTTTTTAGTATTCTAGTGTAAATAAATTAGTTGCAAAAATAGTAATTAGAAAACATAAAAAAAGGCGCTACACTTAAGCAACACCTTTAATTTATAAACAATTGTTAATCATTATTTTTTATGTCTTGTTTCAGATGATACAGACAATTTTTTTCTTCCCTTAGCTCTTCTACGTGCAAGTACTTTTCTTCCATTTGCAGAAGCCATTCTTTCTCTGAAACCGTGTTTGTTTCTTCTCTTTCTTTTTGATGGTTGAAACGTTCTTTTACTCATTGTCTTATATCTTTAAATATCTGAAATGTATTTTTTAATTAATCTTGACCCTTGTTCAAAACTGGGTGCAAATATACAAAGGTTTTTTATTTCACAAACCTATTTTAAAAATATTTTTAAAGAAGTTAAAAGAAAAAATTAGTTTCTTTGCATTTCAAAACAAAAGTGCCTTTTGAGCACTTATTCAGAAACTTTTATTTCAAAAAAAATCAATTAAAATGTATCACAAATTCATAAAACTTATAATAGCAGTGGGAATTATAGCGTATGCCATATATCAATTTACAGTAGGTGAAATAGGAAATGGTATTGCTCTACTTTTTTTATCTAGTGTTTTTATATTTCTTTATTTTAAAAACGAAATTATTTTGTTAGCCTTTTTAAGATTACGAAAACAAGATTTTGTTGGGGCTAAAAAGTGGTTAGATAAAATAAAAAATCCTGAAGGGGCTCTAGTAAAGAAGCAGCAAGGTTATTATAATTACTTGCACGGGCTCATGGTGATGCAAGATAACATGAATGATGCCGAAAAATACTTTAAAAAAGCTGTTAGTTTAGGATTATCTATGAAGCATGATTTAGCTATGGCAAAACTAAATCTTGCGGGTATTGCTTTTTCTAAACGAAGAAAACAAGAAGCCCAAAAGCTACTTACCGAAGCACAACAGTTAGATAAACATGGTATGTTGACTGAGCAAATAAAAATGATGAAGCAAAACATGAAGCGTGCCGTAGGCCCTAACCAACATTACGGCACTGGTGGCTCTTTAAGGTCTCAAAAAAGAAAGAGTAGGTAAATACAATTTTAACTACTATCATTCCGAACTTACTTACACTGAATTTAGTTCAGTGTTTCGGAATCTAAAAATCTACAAGAAAGATACTGAAACGACACTTGCACTGCGCTCAGTGTGACAGTTCAGCATGACAAAACTCCTTTTTACTAACACCTCGAGTTTATTTAAGGGGCTAAAATATTAGTCATTGGTAATACCCTTCCTTAGGTATTTCTATCTCGTATAGTTTTCTAGACTTGTTATTAAGGTGCTTTTCACGTAACCAGGGGTTATGAAGCTTTAATATTTTATAATTGATTCCAAACTTACGAGCAAACTGAGAGAAATCAGTGACTGCTGTATCAACTTCTACTTTAAAGGTTGGAATATTGGTATATAAATCTTTATCTCTAAAATTAAACCCATATTTATTAGGGTTAGATAAAATTTCCTTTAAAGCCACAATTCTAAACAGGTAACGCCCTGTTTCTTCGCCCAATAATAAATCGTAATAATTAGATACATTCTGTTCATTTAACCTACGAGAAACACCCGCTTTACCAGCATTATAAGCAGCTGCAGCTAAGGTCCAAGACCCTAAGCTTTCTTTAGCCTCAAGAAGATATTTACAAGCAACTTCGGTAGCCTTTTCTAGGTGGTAACGTTCATCTACATTATCATTTACTTCTAAGCCATTTTCTCTGCCTGTGGCCTTCATAATTTGCCAAACGCCTCTGGCTCCTGCCGGGGAAACAGCGTTGGTTAAACCACTTTCAATAACCGCGAGGTATTTAAAATCGTCTGGTACCCCATGTTTGGCTAAAATAGGTTCAATTATTGGAAAGTACTTTTTAGACCGCTTAAACATCAATAACCCATTAGACTGCCAATAGGTATTTACAAGCAACTCTCTATCCATACGTTCTAAAATATCGGGGTTCCCTAAAGGCATTGGTTCTCCCGCAAAGTCCAAATCATTTGGAACTTGTAAGGCATAAACGTTATAATCGTTTATTAATTTCCTTTCAAAATTCTCATCGGTAGGTGCGTCTTGGAGGGCATAAATAAATAAAACACATAAACTTAACAATCCCACGCACGCTAAAAGGCGTTCTGCTATCTTCATCATTAAAAGTTTTGCCTAAAATTAACAAAAAAGCCTTAATCTTTTAAAATAATATCGGTTAAATGTTCATTAAACCACTTATACCTATTAATTATCATAATATGGGTTCCTTTGGGAATAATAATACAATCTTGAATGTATTTAATAGGAAAAACGGCATCGTTATCACCGTGAATATGAACAATACCTTTAATTGGCTCTTGTTGTTCCCAACCTACCATATTCCTTATTGCCCAATCTAAATATTGTGTATCATTTACTGATAGAAATTTTTTATATAGTTTTAATCGTTTGGTGAAATTTTTTCCGAATGCATATTTTTCTAAAACATCAATTTTACTGGCTAATTGGGTTGGTAACAATTTATATGCACCAGTAGTATCGGCCAATTGCATATGCATTGGTATTTCATCTCTAGACTTTACGCTAGACACAATAATAAGCTTTTTTATTTTTAAAAACTTACTCATTTCCTGAACCAAAACCCCTCCAAATGAAACTCCTAATAACACAACATTTTCATGACAAATATTTTTGGTCATTCTAAAGGCATACGCACTAAGTAATTCGTTTTGATGAGGAAGTACCCATTCTAAATAATGTAGTTTAAATTTATCTTTAGGTAGTGTAATATTTTCAAAAATTAATGGACTTGCAGCCATTCCTGGCATTAAGTAAACGTGTATTAACTCTTGACTCATAAGGTATTAACTTAAATTTTTCTTTAAACTACCGTTTTTTTTTAGTAAATTTGTCATCTAAAACTAGACAAACCCTGTGTTTGCTTTTTGAATTCTCCGCTTAAATTAAAAAAAATTTACAAATGGTTGATGTTGCTGAATTAACAGATAATGATTTTTTACGTCAATTTGAAATTAAAGTTGATGACCAATTAGCAAAAATTGAATATTCTTTACAAGAGCGTAAGATATTTTTAACTAAACTAATTATCCCCGAAGAAATTAAAGACGAGGATTTTAAAAAAGAATTTATTGCTGCTGTTTTTGAACAAATTGAAGAACGCAATTTGAGTGTGGTTCCTACAAGTCCAGAAATAGCAAGATTTGTTAGAGCTAACCGAAAATACAAGCGCATGTTACCTGTGGGTGTTAGAATCTGACTTTAGAAAAAAATAAAAATCCGAAGTTTTTAGACTTCGTATTTTTATTATCAATAATTTTGAGTATTGTCTGATATCTTACTAAAAGGTTTGTCTTGAAGTATATTTAATACAAGTTCCCCTTTGGAATTTAATAGATAAACATCTTCGTTTACATCATTTTTAATTACACTAATTTCATCCCCCAGTATTTCCCATTTAAATTCAGAAACAGTTGAAGTCATTTCCCCCGTATCAAATGTATTTGAGTTTACACTTAAACCAGAATGATCTGATGCAAAAACCAATTTACTAGAACTATTAAATTCTGGATTGCTATCCATTCTTTCCCAAACTCCCACAAGAGTGTCATTTAGGCTAATTTCATCTTTTGAACAAGAGGTAACCATAACCACTAGTAAAAGAAAATATAATTTATTGAATAAGTTTTTCATGTTTTGGGGCTTAACTTATAACCCAAATGTATCTTAAGTATGCAGTCTACACCTAATAAAATCGTTTAAAATCAAGAAACTGCGTTTTTCAGTGCTTTTTTAGAATCTTCATCTGCACTAATTACTTCTAAAAACTCAAAACGCACCAAACCATCTTTATCTATCTTGGTGAGTTCTACTGTATGTAAAGTATTAACCAATTCTGGATTCCAAGGTGTTTTTACCTTTACATAATTTTCTGTAAATCCATGAATGAAGCCTTCTTTGTTTTCACTTTCAAACAATACTGTTCTAATGCTCCCAACCTGGCTTTCATAAAATGCCCGACGCTTTTTAACCGATAAACCACGTAACATTTTACTACGTTTACTCCTTACATTATGGGGTACAACACCATTCATTTCAATGGCTTCCGTATTATCTCTTTCAGAATAAGTAAACACATGCAAATACGAAATATTCAACTCATTTAAAAAGTTGTATGTTTCTAAAAAGTGTTGGTCTGTTTCGCCTGGAAAACCAACTATAACATCTACTCCAATACAAGCATGAGGCATCACTTCTTTTATTTTAGATACCCTATCAACATAGAGCTCTCTCAAATAACGCCGCTTCATTTTCTTTAGAATCTCATTGCTACCACTTTGTAGGGGTATATGAAAATGAGGCACAAATGCTCTGGATTTTGACACCAAATCAATAGTTTCATTTTTTAATAGATTGGGTTCAATGGAAGAAATACGCAAGCGCTCTATACCCTCAACCTTATCCAGTTCTGTTACCAAATCTAAAAAGGTATGTTCATGCTTTTTGTTACCAAATTCGCCTTTACCGTAATCACCAATATTAACGCCTGTAAGAACTATTTCCTTGATATTTTGAGTCGAAATTTCTCGGGCATTTTTCAATACATTATCCATGGTATCACTTCGTGAAATACCTCTAGCTAAAGGAATGGTACAGTAGGTACATTTGTAATCACAACCATCTTGAACTTTCAAAAAAGCTCTTGTTCTATCTCCTATGGAATAGGAACCTACGTAGAAATCTGCTTCTTCAATTTCACAGGAATGAACTTCACCAACTCCTTTACTCCTCTCAGGATGACTTAATAAATCATTTAAATAGCTTGTAACATTAAATTTTTCGGTAGCCCCTAAAACTAAATCCACCCCATTAACATCTGCCAATTCATAAGGTTTTAATTGCGCATAACATCCAATAGCAATCACAAAAGCATTTTCATTAGCTTTATGAGCTTGCTTAACAATGGTCTTAAAACGCTTGTCGGCATTTTCAGTTACAGAACAAGTGTTAATAACATAGATATCGGCTTTTTCAGAAAAATCCACACGATCAAAGCCTTCACTTTTAAAGCTTCTGGCTATGGTTGAAGTTTCAGAAAAGTTAAGCTTACAGCCTAAGGTATAAAATGCAACTTTTTTGTTCATTATATTTTGTAACTCGTAACTTGTTTCAGGACCTTTTAAAATTTATCTTTACCGTTAAAAGACTGCAAATTTACAACTAATTAGTTATATGATAAAACCTTTAGCAAATCAAATAAAAACTTGTTTATCAATTAGTTGTATTGTTTTTTTAATTTTTTCTTGCAAAAAAAATTCAACCACAGATAAAGACCATCTGGTATTTAGGTACAATGAATACGCCAATATAAATACTCTAGACCCCGCCTTTTCAAGAACACTACAAGACAATTCTATTAACAACCAGCTTTACAATGGCTTGGTTCAATTAGATGATTCTTTGAACATTAAACCATGTATTGCCAAAAGCTGGAGCGTTTCTAACAAGGCTACTACTTATAGTTTCAACTTAAGGAACGATGTGTATTTTCATAAACACGTTTTGTTTGGTCAAGACTCAACGAGAGCCGTTGTAGCTAAAGATTTTGAATACAGTTTAAACAGACTCAGAAATAAAAAATTAGCGGCTCCAGGAAGCTGGGTATTAAACAACGTTAAAAATTTTAAAGCCATAAACGACACTATTTTTCATATTGAATTAAAGCAACCTTTTCCAGCTTTTATTGGTTTGTTAACTATGAAATACTGCTCGGTAGTACCAAAAGAAATTGTTGAGCATTACGGCATTAATTTTAGATCGAACCCCATAGGTACAGGTCCTTTTAAGTTTAAGAGATGGGAAGAGAATGTTAAACTCGTTCTAAGAAAAAATAAAAACTACTTTGAAAAAGATTCTGAAGGCCGTCAATTGCCTTATTTAGAAGCTGTGGCTTTAACATTTTTACCTGATAAACAGAGTGAATTTTTACAATTTGCTCAAGGTAATATTGATTTTTTAAGAAGTTTGGACGCTTCATATAAAGATGAATTATTAACAGCCAATGGGCGTTTACGGGATAAATACGCTAATTCCATCAATATGATTCGTGGTCCTTATTTGAATACAGAGTATCTTGGATTTTATCTGGATTCTGAAACACCAGAAATTCAATCAAAACTTATACGAAAAGCCATAAATTACGGTTTTGATAGAAAAAAAATGATGACATACTTAAGAAATGGGATTGGTAACCCTGCACATGGAGGTTTTATTCCTATGGGGCTTCCAGGGTATAGTGAATCTATTGGCTTTACTTACCAACCCCAAAAAGCCAAACAATTGATAGCACAGTTTAAAAGCGAAAGCGGAATAGTTGATCCTGAAATCACCTTGGTGACTACTAGTAATTACTTAAGTTTTTGTGAGTTCATTCAGCGTGAGCTTGAAAAAGCTGGGTTAACTATTAACGTTGATGTTATGCCAGAAGCCTCATTGCGTAGCGCCCGCTCTAATGGAAAAATAGATATGTTTAGAAGCTCTTGGATAGCCGATTATTTAGACGCCGAAAACTATCTTTCTATTTTCTACAGTAAAAATTTTGCTCCTAATGGCTCTAATTATTTCCATTTTAAAAATGAAACTGTTGATAGTCTTTACAACAAAGCTTTTTCTATTACTGACATTGCTAAACGTAAACGTATTTATAAGACTATCGATTCTTTAGCTATGGACCAAGCCATTATGGTTCCGTTATTTTATGATGAGGTGGTACGTTTTACACAAAAAAATATTAAAGGATTAGGTATAAACCCTATTGATTTATTGGATTTAAGACGTGTACAAAAAAACTAAAGCTCCTCAGGATTCTTACCTATATCTTGAATTTCGTCCTTAACAACGATAACTGATTTTTTCCACTTATTTCTAAAATCACATAGAATCCCCAAACAGCAAGCAATCCTGCAGGAATACCAAGTAAATTCCAGCCAAAGTTATTATCCCAGTCTATTCCCCAGTCAAATATAAAATCTAATAGTCCTAATATAAGTCCTAGTACAAAAGCCGCAGCATAATAAACTATGATACTTAAAATAGCATATAACCATTTATTTTGGTCATATTCAATGGACAAATCATAAAAACGTTTTCCAATAAAATAGATAAGCAGTAATCCTAACATAAGTTAATTTTTAGTAAAATAATAAACATCATCATCCCCTTTTCCTTCTGGTCTTTTAGAAGATAAAAAACCAGATGCTTCAGCATCAAAAGTAATCAATGAAAAATCATCTTTAACACTGTTTAAAGGCTTAGGTAATTTTTCTGCTTTTGCAAATGTACCAGTTTCCTTCATTACACTTTTATAAATATCATATCCGCCATATCCGCTGGGTCTGTTTGATGCAAAATATAATGTATTATCATTGGTTATTACTGGAAACATTTCCCTGCTATATGAGTTCACTTCGCTCCCTAAGTTCTCTGGTTCAGTGTAAGTTTGATTATCTAAAATAGATACTTTAAAAATATCCGAACCTCCTTTAGTAGTTTCTTTACCGCCTCTAAAATTTGCCGTAAAATAAAGTGTTTTCCCATCGCTACTTAATGATGGATGCGCATAAGAATATTTTGGCTTACAAAAAGGTAATACTTTGAAATTAGTCCAACCTAAATCCTCTTTATATTCTCCAACTTCTATATGAAAGTTGTTTATATTAAAATCACCTTTTGGTTTATTCTTATTTGTATATCTAATGGTAATATAAATACGTTTTCCATCAGGAGAAATAGCAGCACTTGTTATGTGAGATTTATTTTGCTTAGAATCAATTTTTATTGGATGGACATTTTGAATATCTCCAGTAGCATCGATAATACCTTTATAAACACCAAATGTAGACTCTCCTTGAAATTGTTGTACCCTTCCTTTTTTATCGAGCAGAAAAGATGTTAAAACAACCTCACCATTAGATGTTGGCATCAATCCAAAGTGCGGAAATTCATTATTTAATTGAATGTTTGTAACAGTATATTCTTCAGATTGTGAAAAAGAGAGAAACCCAAAGAAAAAGATTACGGGGCATAAACGTTTCATAACTTATCCTTATTAGCTCTAAAGTTACTAAAAGCTTTATTCACGTCTAAATTTTTTGGTTTCCTCAAAAACATGCTCCAAAATTTGCTTGTCCTGTTCTGTTAATTCCTCATCACGTCTTGCCATAACAACTTTAGCAACTTCAAAAGCCTTCTTAGTTAAATAGGTTGTAAAACCACCACTGCCACCCCAACAAAAACTTGGCACAAAATTTCTTGGAAAACCACTACTATAAATATTGGCACTAACCCCTACTACTGTTCCAGTATTAAACATGGTATTGATACCAGCTTTACTATGATCTCCCATTATAAGTCCACAAAACTGTAATCCAGTTTTAGCGAACCCCTCTGTATCGTAATTCCACAACCTAACTTCTGCATAATTATTCTTTAAATTAGAGGTATTAGTATCAGCTCCCAAATTACACCATTCCCCTAAAACCGAATTACCTAAAAAGCCATCATGACCTTTACTAGAATACCCAAAAATTACAGAGTTATCAACTTCACCTCCAACTTTACAATAAGGGCCTATAGTTGTTGGTCCATAAATTTTGGCTGCCATTTTTACAATAGCATTTTCACAAAGGGCAAAAGGCCCTCTAATCATGGAACCTTCCATAATTTCGGTGTTTTTACCTATATAAATAGGACCTTTTTCTGCATTTAAGGAGCATAGTGGCAATTTTGCTCCTTCTTCAATAAAAATATTATCAGAGTGAAAGGCTACCGTAGTTTCCGGTATAGGTTGTGATTTTTTATCTTTTGTGATTAAATCAAAATCTTCTTGAATAGCTTCTCCGTTTTTTGAAAAAATATCCCAAGTATTTTCAATTTTTAAACAACCGTCTTCAAATTCAATAGCCTGAAAGGTATTGAAATCAATATCTTCCTGACTCTCTTTTGAATAAAAGGCAATAACATCTTCTCCTTTAAAAATAGCTTGATTTTCTTCTAAGTTTCGTATCATTTCAACCAATTCCAAGTTAGGAAGATAAGATGCATTTATCATGATATTATCATCCATTTCAACCATTGGAAATTTATCAGATAGATAATCTTCGGTTACGGTAGTTGTGGTAGTATCCAAATAAGTTTCCCACTTCTGACGAATGGTTAAAATACCAATTCTAATATCAGCCACTGGGCGCGTGTAAGTTAAAGGCAATAAATTATTTCTTGACGGACCATCAAATAGAATATAATTCATGAGGAAATTTAAGTTCAAAGTTTAAGGCGTTTTTCGTCTATAAACTCTAGTTACAAAACCAAAAGTAGCTTAAATGCAGACAATAAAAAAGCCTTTCTGTATTAGAAAGGCTCAATGGTATTATATAATCGTTTAAGTTTACTTTTTAAACTTAGCGTATTTAGTTTTAAATTTATCAATACGTCCTGCAGTATCTACTAATTTAGATTTACCAGTATAGTATGGGTGCGATGTTCTTGAAATTTCCATTTTAACTAGCGGATACTCGACACCATCAACCTCAATAGTTTCATTAGTTTCGGCTGTAGATTTTGTTAAAAACACATCATCATTAGACATATCTTTAAATGCTACTAATCTATAATTTTCTGGATGTATACCTTTTTTCATCGCTTTACGCTTTAAATCTTTAATTTTTCGAGGTGCAAATTTAAGTATTTTTTATAAATTCACAACACTTTTTACTAATTTTTATTTCAACTTTTTGTGTAACTAATTGGTATCTTTGAATACTTACTTTTCAACTAACATTAAAAATTCTTTTTCATGGAAACGAAGGAACTTACACCAGGTAAATTTGGAGTTAATTTTGGGCTGATTTTAGGGGGAGTTATGCTAATTATATCAATTATTATGTATGCAACCGATATGCCTTTTAAAGGTATTCAGTGGCCAGTTTATTTGTACTATATAGCATTCCCCTTAACTATAATATATACTATAAGTCAGTTTAAAAAACAAAACAATGGGCTTTTAAGTTTAGGAGAAGCAATGAAAACAGGAATTGTAGTTGCTTTAATTAGTGCGCTTGTATATGTTTTATATGTATTCATTTTCAATTATGTAATTGACCCAACATATAATTCAAAAATCATTGATTTTGCTACCGAACAAATCGCTGCATCCGAAGCTCCTGTTGAAACAAAGGAAGCGCAATTAAAAATGATTGAGTTCTTTTCTTCACCAACAATGGGTAGCGTATTTTGGGTTGCAATGAGTTTGTTTTTTGGTCTTTTATATTCTCTAATTGGTGGTTTAGTAATGAAAAGAGCGAATGAATAAATAATTTCCCTACTTTTGAAATCACCAAAAATTTTGAAATATCATAAATGGATATATCTGTAGTTATACCACTACTTAACGAACAAGACTCATTAAAAGAATTACATGATTGGATTGTAAAAGTTATGCAGTCCAATCATTTTTCATATGAAATTATTTTTATTGATGACGGAAGCACCGATGATTCTTGGAAGGTTATTTCTAATCTAGCCACAAAAAACAATAATGTAAAAGGTATTCGGTTTTTAAAAAACTTTGGGAAATCTCAAGCGTTACATGCTGGTTTTGACAAAGCTCAAGGGAATGTTGTTATTACTATGGATGCCGATTTACAAGACAACCCAGATGAAATCCCAGAGCTTTACAATATGATTGTTAATGAAAGATTTGATTTAGTTTCTGGTTGGAAAAAGAAACGCTATGATTCTGTTGTAACAAAAAATATGCCTTCCAAATTATTTAATTGGGCAGCCAGAAAAACTTCGGGGGTTAAACTGCATGATTTCAATTGCGGATTGAAGGCATACCATAGTAATGTTGTTAAAAATATTGACGTTAATGGCGAGATGCATCGCTATATACCTGTGCTTTCTAAAAATGCTGGATTTACAAAAATTGGTGAAAAAATAGTTAAACATCAGGCCAGAAAATATGGTGTTACTAAATTTGGAATGAACCGGTTTTTGCATGGTTTCCTAGATCTAATTACTATTTGGTTTATTTCTAGATTTGGCAAACGTCCCATGCACTTGTTTGGAGCCTTAGGGGTGTTAATGTTTTTAATAGGTCTTGGCTTTGCTTTGTATTTGGGAATTGATAAACTATATTTAAATAAAACCGGGAGGTTAATTACAGAGCGCCCTCAATTTTATATTGCACTCTCTACCATGGTTATTGGCACCCAGTTTTTTGTTGCTGGTTTTTTAGGCGAAATCGTTTTACGCTCCAGGCAAGATAAAAAACGTTACTTAATTAAAGACGAATTGAATCTATAAAAATATACGAAAACTGTTTTTTGTTGAGGAAGTAAAGCATTCAAAACAAAAATTTTTTAACCCAGTTTTTAATCATTTCATTACTTTTGCATTGTAATTTAACGCGCATCATGATTTATATTGAACCAAAAATTTTAGAGAGAATAAACACCTGGTTAACTCCAGCTTTTGATGAAGAAACTCAGCAATTCATAAAAGATAGTATTGCAAATAATCCTAAAGATATTCAAGAGAGTTTTTACAAAGATTTAGAATTTGGAACCGGTGGAATGCGCGGTATAATGGGCATTGGTACTAACAGAATAAACAAATATACTCTAGGAAAAAGCACCCAAGGATTAAGCGATTACTTAAAGCAGTCATTTCCAGGCGAAAACATAAAAACAGTAATTGCCTATGACTGCAGGCACAACAGCAAAACATTGGCAAAAGTCGTTGCAGACGTATTTTCAGCTAACGGTATTGAGGTTTATTTATTTGAAGACTTACGCCCTACTCCAGAATTATCGTTTGCGGTAAGACACTTAAATTGCCATTGTGGTATTGTTTTAACAGCATCTCATAACCCACCTGAGTACAACGGTTATAAGGTTTATTGGCAAGATGGTGGCCAATTGGTACCTCCACAAGATAGTGAGGTAATTGATGCTATAAATGCTTTAAATTATGCCGATATAAAATTTGATGCCAATAACAATCTTATAAATTACATAGGCGAGACTATTGATAACGCATTTATTGATGCCTCTGTAAAAAATGGAAGCCTAGGTTTAAGCCAAGAGGCCAAAGATGATTTAACCATTGTTTTCACGTCCCTACACGGAACTTCAATCACTGCAGTTCCTGAAACTCTTGAAAGAGCTGGTTATAAAAATGTTCACATTGTTGAAGAACAAAGAATACCAAATGGAGATTTTCCAACGGTAGCATCGCCAAATCCAGAAGAACCTGCGGCCTTAAAAATGGCCTTAGAATTAGCTGATGAAGTAGGTGCAGATATTGTTATTGGAACAGATCCTGATTGTGACAGACTTGGGGTTGCTGTTAGAAATTTAAAGGGAGAGTTAACACTTTTAAATGGAAATCAGACTATGGTAATGATGACCGATTTCCTTTTAAACCTTTGGAAGAAAGAAGGTAAGATTAAAGGAAAGGAGTTCATTGCTTCAACCATTGTATCTACTCCAATGCTCACAAAGATGGCGGAAGCTTATGGGGTTGAAAGTAAAATTGTTTTAACTGGCTTTAAATGGATTGCCAAATTAATAAAAGATCATCCTCAATTACAGTTTATAGGTGGTGGTGAAGAGAGTTTTGGTTATATGGTTGGTGATTTTGTTCGTGATAAAGATGCGGTTACCTCTACCCTTTTAGCCATAGAAATTGCAGCTCATGCCAAAGCAAATGGAAGTTCTGTTTATGAAGAGCTTATTAAACTTTATGTTGAGCATGGTTTCTACAAAGAAAAATTGGTATCATTAACTAAAAAAGGTATTGAAGGTGCCGAAGAAATCAAAAAAATGATGGTTGATGCCAGAGAAAATCCTTTAACCGAAGTCAATGGCGCTAAAGTTGTAAAAGTTGAAGATTACCAATTATCAGTTTCAAAAAATATGGTTACTGGTGAAGAAAGTGTTATTGACATACCAAAATCTAATGTACTCATTTATTACACAGAAGATGGTACTCAAGTAGCACTAAGACCAAGCGGCACAGAGCCAAAAATAAAATTCTATGTGAGTTCTAATACCAAACTAGACAATGTAGCAGCTTTTGAAGCTACGGAACAAGAATTGAAAAATAAAATTGATGCTATCCTTAAGGATATGAATCTTATTTAATGAATCAATTTTATAAAATACTATGGTATGCAAAACCATACACGAGTTTTGCCTTAGGACACATTATTTCTAATGTGTTTTTTGCTTTATTTGGCACCCTTTCTTTTGTGGCTCTTATGCCAATGTTGGATGTAATTTTTGAAAAAGAAAAAGTAATTCCTGATTCAAAACCTGTATATGAGGGTATTACAGAAATAGGCCATTTTGCTGAAAACTCTCTGGCTTTCTACATGAATGAGTTTACCGGTGGCGATAAATCTAAAGCACTTATTTTTGTAATCATTCTAATTGTAATCACCTTTTTACTTAAGAATATTTTTGGCTATTTAGCTAATTACTTCATGGTATTTTTAAGAAATGGTGTTATTAGAGATATTAGGAATGAGGTTTATAAAAAGGTTTTGTACCTGCCGCTATCTTATTTTTCAGAAAAACGAAAAGGAGATATCATTGCTAGAGTTACTGGAGATGTAAATGATTTACAATACTCTATGCTCCCAGTACTGGAACTAATTGTTAGAGAACCGCTCACCATAATTTTTACGCTAACAGCAATGCTTATAATAAGCACCAAATTAACTTTATTTGTTTTTGTGTTTATACCCATTATGGGATTCATTATTTCTAAAATTGGTAAAAGCCTAAAACGAAAGTCAGATAGAGTACAAAAAGAGCAAGGGCTATTTTTATCAACTTTAGAAGAAACCCTCTCTGGTCTAAGAATTATTAAAGGTTTTAATGCTGAAGAAAAATTCAACAGGCATTTTAATGAATCTACAGAGAGATACTACAACTTTTCAAATAAACTATTAAACAGACAAAACCTAGCATCTCCAATTAGTGAGTTTTTAGGCATCTGTATGATTTCAATTATTTTATGGTATGGTGGTAATTTAATTATTGGTGAAGGTTCAAATTTGTTTTTAGATGGTAGTAAATTCATTGTTTATATTGGTTTAGCATATAATATTCTTACCCCTGCAAAAGCCATATCTAGAGGTATGGTGAATGTTAAAAAAGGAGGAGCTGCAGCAGAGAGAATTCAGGAAATTCTAGATTCTGAAAATCCGTTAAAAGATACATTTAGTGCTCTAGAAAAAGAAGGTTTCAACTCTAAAATAGAGTTTAAAAATATTTGGTTTAAATACAAAGACGAGTTTGTTTTAAAAGACTTTTCATTAACCATTCCTAAAGGAAAAACAGTAGCATTAGTTGGGCAATCTGGTAGTGGAAAATCAACCATTGCCAACCTTATCACAAGATTTTACGATGTTAATAAAGGACAAATTCTTATTGATGGTGTTGATATTAGAGATTTAACCTCTACATCTTTAAGAGCACAATTAGGGTTGGTGACTCAAGACGCAATACTTTTTAATGAAAGTATTAAAGAAAACCTCCTATTAGGCAATGAAATGGCTACAGACCAAGATATAATAGATGCCTTAAAAATAGCGAATGCTTGGGAGTTTGTTAAAGATTTACCCGAAGGCATTGAAACTAACATTGGTGATTCTGGAAACAAACTTTCTGGTGGACAAAAACAACGTTTAAGTATTGCTAGAGCTGTTCTTAAAAGTCCACCAATAATGGTACTAGACGAAGCTACTTCGGCTTTAGACACCGAAAGCGAACGTTTGGTTCAAGTGGCTTTAGAGAATATGATGAAAAACAGAACCTCTATTGTGATTGCACATCGTCTATCTACCATCCAAAACGCTGATGAAATTGTTGTACTAAACAAAGGTGAAATAGTTGAACAAGGAAAGCACAATGAGCTAATAAATAAAAAAGGTACTTACAAAAAACTGGTTGATATGCAAAGCTTAGAAGTTTAGATTGTATGTAATATCAAACTATATAGAAAAGCAAAAAAGGATAGTGATTTGGGCAACTATCCTTTTTTTTGTTCATTGTTAGATTTGGGGACAACTAACACATAAGTAGGTTTCTGATACAAACATAAAACAAATAAAAATTACTGGCAAGAAAAAAATGTTTTTTATCGATATAAAATGTATTTCATCGATTTTATAATTGTAAAAATCATAATATCAACTAATTAACATTCCCAGAGGATTCTAATTTTTTTCAATTAAACTTTTACTATATTTAGTTAGTCTAAAGACTAAATTTTGTTTGTGTTAAACGAAGAAGAACTTTTACAACAACTTAAATCTGAAATTCATAAAGAACAAGCTTTTAGAGCTCTAATAACGCTTTACAAAGAACGCCTTTATTGGCATATACGTAATATTGTGAAGTCTCATGACGATGCAGACGATGTGTTACAGAACACTTTCATTAAGATTTTTAAAAATATCAATAATTTTAAAGGCGATAGTAAATTGTATTCGTGGATGTACAGAATAGCAACAAATGAATCGATTACATTCATTAACAAAAACGCCAAACGACTCCAAATAAGTACTGAACAGGCTCAAAAGTTGGCTGTAAATAATCTTGCTTCCGATGTTTATTTTGAAGGAAATGAAATTCAATTAAAGCTGCAACAAGCTATTGCAACATTGCCAGATAAACAACAAATGGTTTTTAATATGAAATATTTTCAAGATTTAAAGTACAAAGAAATGGCAGATATTTTAAAAACTAGTGAAGGTGCCTTAAAGGCATCTTATCACATCGCAGTAAAAAAAATTGAAACCTATTTAACTCAAGATTAAACCTTTAAAACATTTATTAGTCTTACAGATAAGATGAAAAAGAATAAATTACATAATATAAAAAATAGCGGTTTTAAAGTGCCCAATGGGTATTTCAATAATATTGAAGACCAAATTACAAATAGGTTCAAATTAGAAGAACGCTCTAACACTACTGGCTTTAAAACTCCAGAGCATTATTTTGATGATCTAGAAGACACCATTTTAGATAAAATTTCTAGAGAAAATGAACCTAAAGTTATTAAATTATTTAACAAGAAAACTATTGTGTATGCATCCAGCATTGCAGCAGCAGTTTTATTACTAATTAGTTTGACACTATTTGATAGTAAGATTACGTTTGATGACTTAGATAATGAAACCGTTGAAAATTACCTCTTATATGAAAATATTGATTCTTATGAAATTGCTTCTTTTTTGGATGAAGAAGATTTAAAAGAAGAAAATTTTGTAGAGTTTAACATCGATGAAGATGCGGTTGAAGATTATATCTTTGATAATTTGGATGTAGAAGATTTATATTAACAGAAAAATTAAATTTAGAGTATGAAGACATATTTACTCCCTTTATTAATATTCGTATTGTCATTAAACCTATCCGCTCAACAATCGGATAGAGAAAAAATTGAAACACTCAAAGTATCCTTTATTACTGAACAATTGGATTTAACCAAAGAAGAAGCCCAGAAGTTTTGGCCTATTTATAATGCGTTCGACAAAAAAAATCATACCATAAGACATCAAGAAATGAGAATTATAAGGAAAGAAATAAAAGATAACCTTAGCTCAATGACTGATGCAAAAGCAGAAGAATTATTGAATAAACTAATCAGTATAGAATCTCGTTTACACAAAAATAGATTAGAGTTTGCTACTAAGATTAAAACTATTTTATCTCCTAAAAAGGTCATTAAACTAAAGGTTGCTGAAGAAGATTTTAAAAGAAAAATGTTCAACCAGTTTAAAAACCGAAGAGGTGGCTAATGAAGAAATGACTCTAAAAGATAAAGAGAAGCTAATAGCTTCTCTTTTTTTATTCTCCTGCTCCATATCAATTACAAAGCTTCCTAAAAAAATAATAATCTAACCAACAAAAGATTAAGATTCTTTCCTCAAAATATCTATATGTCTGTGTAAACGTTCTACATCAACTGGAAGTGTTCCATTATAAACACCGCGAATATGTCCCTCTTTATCAACCAAAATAAAATTTTCTGTATGAATAAAACTGCTCTTATCTTGAGTTTTCACAAAGTCTTCATCAGTAAAGTAACCAGTTCTGGCTATATCATATAAAGCCTCTTTATCTCCTGTTACTAAATGCCATTTTTAACATCTACATTATTATTTTGAGCATACTCCCATAATAATGGCACCGAATCACGCCATGGCATTACTGTAAGAGACAACAGGATAATATCACTGTCCTTTTTGTATGTTTCTTGAATTTTACTCATGTTTTTAGTAAGCTTTGAACAAATACCTGGGCAACTAGTAAAAAAGAAATCAGCTATATAGATTTTCCCTTCAAAAATTTTATTGGTTACTAGTTCGTTATTTTGATTAACAAACTTGAAATCAGGAATTTTATGAATAGCTTTATCCCAATTTGGAGTAAAATCTGCAGAATTAAAATAGGGTAATCTAGATACTTGCTTTGGTTTTTAATCTCCTTTTTACAAGAATAAAGGAATAAAATATATAATAGTATTACAGTGTGTATCATTATTCTGTGTTTGAGTGGTATCCTCTCCACTTGAACAAGCATTGAAAATCAATAATAATAAGACTGGTAATAGTAATAAGTTTTTTGGTAATTCCATATCTTAAGTTTTTATTTAAGACTGAACAACTCAAAAAAGGTTTAAACTAGTTATACCAATCATTTTTATAACATAAAGCATTACCTTTGCTGTCTTATTTTAATAAAATGCGCTTACACAGAAATTTATGCTTTGCGGTTATTGATGGATTGACCGATATTTTTAACGAAGGACAATATGCTGACAAGGTTATTCAACAGCTTTTAAAAAGAGACAAACGCTGGGGAAGTAGAGACAGAGCTTTTGTAGCCGAAACCACTTATGATATTGTACGATGGAAACGTTTATACGCCGAAATTGCAGAAGTAAAAGAACCTTTTAACAGAGATAATCTATGGCGTATGTTTGCTGTTTGGGCTACTTTAAAAGGAATTAGATTACCAGATTGGAAGTATTTTGAAAACACACCTACCAGAAAAATAAAAGGACGATTTGATGAACTTTCTAAAATCAGAAAGTTTAGAGAATCTATCCCTGACTGGATTGACGCTATTGGTATTGAGGAATTAGGTGAAAAAAAATGGACACTGGAAATTGCTGCTCAAAACCAACAAGCCGATGTTATCTTGAGGGTGAATACATTGAAGACCACCAAAGAAAACTTACAAAACATTCTATTCGATCAAAACATTGAAACCGAATTTATTAAAGGTTATCCCTCAGCACTGAAACTAAAAGAACGCTCCAATGTTTTTGTAACCGATGCTTTTAAAAATGGGATGTTTGAAGTACAAGATGCCTCATCTCAATTAGTGGCAGACATCCTTGATGTTAAACCTGGTATGAAGGTAGTAGACACTTGCGCCGGTGCTGGAGGAAAAACATTGCACATTGCTTCTTTAATGGAAAACAAGGGACAAATTGTGGCCATGGATATTTACGAAAGTAAACTTAAAAAGCTTAAAGTTAGAGCGCGACGTAACGGGGTTCACAACATAGATTTAAAAGTCATCGATTCTACTAAGCCTATCAAAAAGCTTTATAATAAAGCAGATCGTGTTTTAATTGATGCCCCTTGTTCTGGTTTAGGCGTTTTAAGAAGAAACCCTGATGCCAAATGGAAATTAGAACCAGAATTTTTAGACCAAATAAGAGGTGTTCAAAAAGACATTTTTCAACAATACTCTAAAATGGTGAAATCTGGTGGTAAATTGGTGTATGCCACTTGTTCTGTGTTACCTTCGGAAAACGAAAATCAAGTTAAGACTTTTTTAACATCAGAATCAGGAAAAGAATTTAACTTTGTGAAAGACAGAAAGGTACTTGCTCATGAATCTGGATATGATGGTTTTTATATGGCACTTTTAGAGAAAAAATAATTTATGAAGTATTTTTACTTTTTATTTTTCTTAAATTTTTCTATGGGATTTTCTCAAATCCCTAGTGGTTATTATGATTCTGCCACTGGTACTGGGACTACTTTAAAAACACAATTATTTAATATTATAAATAATAACACAAATAGTATGTCTACAGCTAACTATGGTGATTTATGGACACTCTACAATCAGTCTGCCTTTAAGGACAATTATTATGATAATGATCAAACAATCATAGATCTATACACAGAAATTCCCTCTGGCTCAGACATCTATAGTTTCACACCTATAACTAACCAATGTGGTAATTATAGTAACGAAGGTGATTGCTATAATAGAGAACATGTAATTCCAAGCTCTTATTTTGGCGGAAAAGATTCATACCCTATGTACTCTGATGCTCATTTTGTATTTCCATCTGACGGATATACAAACGGACAACATGGTAGTTTTCCTTATGGTGTAGTTAACAGTGCAACATTTACCTCTTCTAATGGTACTCAAAAAGGAAACAATTTAAATTCAGGGTATTCTGTTGGTTATACAGGAACCGTGTTTGAACCTATTGATGAGTTTAAGGGTGATGTGGCTAGAGCATATTTTTATTTTATTACTTGTTATGAAGACCAATTGTCAACATTTTACAGTAACTTTTCGGCTAGTGATGTGAGTCCTATGTTTGATGGATTATCCTATCCCGGTCTTAGTTCCACATTCCTAAATATTTTACTAACTTGGAATACTTTAGACCCTGTTAGTACTTACGAACAAAATAAAAATAATGATATTTATGTATTTCAAGGTAATAGAAACCCCTTTATAGACAATAATAATTATGTAAACGAAATCTGGGGCACTCCATTAAGTATAGAATCTTTCTCAAAATTAGAACTTACTATATACCCCAATCCGCTAAATGGAAACCACTTGAATATTGGTACTAAAAAAGCTTTAGAAGTTGAGATCTTTAATGTATTAGGAAAGTCTATCTTAAAGCAATCTATTTCTCCAAAGTTCAACCGAGTAAATGTTGAAGATTTAAGTAATGGCATTTATTTGGTGCGATTATCAAATGAATTTGAAACTATTACTAAGAAGTTAATTAAGAGGTAATTCTTTCTTATTTTTATGCATGCTCAATCATGCGTTTACAAAACATCTTGAAGATATACTTTCTGAAAAAGTGGAAACCGTAAAACCTGTCTCTGGAGGGGATATTTCTAAAGCATACAGAATTGCCACATCCTATTCAAATTATTTTTTAAAGCTGAACGGAGCAGACAAGTTTAATATGTTTAAAACTGAAGCTTACGGTTTAGAACTGATTGCTAAAACCAATACTGTAAAAACTCCCAGAGTTTTAGCTTTTGATGTCTTTGAAAATTCGGCTTTTTTATTGATGGATTTTATAGATTCTAAATCAGCCTTACCAAAAGACTTTATAACATTAGGAGAACAATTGGGGGCTCTTCACCAAAACACTTCTAAATGTTTTGGTTTAGATAAAAACAACTACATTGGAAGCCTAAACCAATCCAATAATAAACATTTGAATTGGGATGATTTTTTTATTGAAGAACGTTTATTACCTCAACTAATACTAGCAAATAGTAAAGGACTATTAAATTCAAAAGAAACCCCATCAATAAACACAATGAAAGGGGCTTTAAAACCTCTATTTGAAAATATCCAACCGTCACTTTTACATGGCGACTTATGGAGTGGTAACTACCTTATTGGTTTAGATGGCACACCTTATCTTATAGATCTAGCCATTTATTACGGACATAACGAAGTTGATATAGCCATGACCAAACTTTTTGGTGGGTTCTCCAATGATTTTTACAAGGCTTACTACAATATTTTACCACCAGATACCCCCACAAATCAAAGAATAGATATTTATCAATTGTATTATTTGTTGGTACATTTGAATTTGTTTGGGAGGAGTTATTATGGTTCTGTGATTTCTGTTTTAAAGAAACACTTTTAACATTCCTGTCATTCCTGCGGAGGCAGGAATCCACAACATTTAACCAAATGGATTTCTCATCAAGTGCGAAATGACAAAAGGCTTGATTTTGTAGAAATTTTCAACTAATATTGTTGTTACTGCTAACTAAGGGCAAGTATTGTATTTAATAAAAAAATTATTCATTTAAACTAAAATCAAAGACATCAAATGGGAAAAAAACTAACGGTATACATGATAGACGGAACAGCATATGGCCCTAGATTAAGTGAGATTGGAAATTGGGTTGGTAAAGCTATCTATTCACCTAGAGCATCTGTTAATAAAATTATGAATCGAGCAGAATTTGATAACCCCGGTATCTATTGCCTAAAAGGCGACCCCACAGACGACGCTTTTGATGAAAAAATCTATATAGGAGAAGCAGAAAATATTAGGTCTCGTTTAAAACAACATTTGAGTGACCCCAACAAAGATTTTAAAGAGCTAATTTTTTTCGTGAGTAAAGATGAGTTACTAACAAAAACCCAAATTAGATACTTAGAATCAAGATTAGTACAGCTTGCTCTTGCCGCAAAAACAGCTCAAATTGATAATGGCAACTCACCGAGTTTGCCTACTCTTCATGAAGCAGACATATCTGATATGGAATACTTCCTTGAACAAATAAAGTTAATACTGCCTGTAATGGGTTTTAAATTCCTTATCTCCTCAACTGTTGACCAAAATCAAGTAGAAACAAAAGAAGAAAGTAAGGTTCATGAATCGTACTTTATAAAAACTAGAACTTTTAAGGCTATCATGACTGAGACTGACCAAGGCTATATAGTAGCTAAAGGAAGTGAGGCAAAAAAGAACCTTTCAAACTCATGCACAGAAACATATAGAAACATGAGAAGAAAGTTAGTTGAAACAAGAATTATGGTAGAAAATGGTGATAAACTTATTTTTGGATACAGTTTTTAATAGCCCAAGCGCAGCATCAAATATGGTACTTGGACGGAACTCAAATGGTTTTACAGAATGGGTAAACAAAAAAGGACTAACATTTAAGGAGGTTCAGGAAAAAATAAACAACTAATTACAACAATAAGCCTTGTGATTTTTGGGCATTTCATCTTTTCTAAACAATGAAAAGGCAAAAGAAAGTCCCAAATAATTCCCCTTAAATCAAAACCTACCTTTGTTAAAAACCCTGTTAACATCACCCTGTCCTTTAAATAAAAAATAGATATTGAATCGTTAAAAAAGTGTATTTTTGCATTTTCATTTTTCATATAAAAATCATAATAATGATTCATTTCTTTGGAAACACCAATAGCAAAGTATTTGCTGTACAATCATCAGAAGAATTATCTGCTGAAACAATCTCAAAATTAACCTGGTTATTTGGCAACCAACCTAAAATAGAGCAAGCATCATTAGATGCTTTTTTTGTTGGTCCCAGAGCTGCTATGATTACCCCTTGGAGTACCAATGCAGTGGAAATTACCCAAAACATGGGGATTTCTGGAATTATTAGAATTGAAGAATTCCAAGCGGTTTCTGAAGATTTCAAAGATTACGACCCTATGATTTCTGAAAAATTCAACGGACTGAATCAAGAATCATTTACCATAAACATCAAGCCAGAGCCTATTTTAGATATTAAGGACATTGCGGCTTACAACATTCAAGAAGGATTATCTTTAAGTGACGAGGAAGTGGCTTATTTAGAAGGTGTTGCAAAAAAAATTGGTCGGCCATTAACCGATTCTGAAGTATTTGGATTTTCACAAGTAAACAGTGAACATTGTCGTCATAAAATATTCAATGGTACGTTTGTGATTGATGGTGAAGAAAAACCAACATCACTATTCAAATTAATCAAGAAAACATCTGAGACAAATCCTAACGACATCGTTTCGGCCTATAAAGACAACGTAGCTTTTATTCAAGGACCTGTAATTGAGCAATTTGCGCCTAAACGTGCTGATATTCCTGATTACTATACCACCCAAGATTTTGAATCGGTAATTTCATTAAAAGCGGAAACGCATAACTTCCCAACCACCGTAGAGCCTTTTAATGGCGCTGCAACGGGTTCTGGTGGAGAAATTAGAGACAGATTAGCAGGTGGAAAAGGTTCTATACCACTAGCGGGAACTGCGGTTTACATGACCTCATATTCGCGTTTGGAAGAAAATCGTCCTTGGGAAAATGCTTTTGAAGAACGTGATTGGTTATACCAAACTCCAATGGATATTTTAATCAAAGCCTCTAATGGTGCTTCAGACTTTGGAAACAAGTTTGGTCAGCCATTGATTTGTGGTTCGGTATTGACTTTTGAGCATGAAGAAGATGCACAAAAATTAGGTTTCGACAAAGTAATTATGTTAGCGGGTGGTATTGGTTATGGTAAAAAAGACCAAGCTTTAAAGGATACCCCAAAAACAGGAGATAAAATTGTCATACTTGGTGGTGAAAACTACCGCATAGGTATGGGGGGCGCAGCGGTTTCAAGTGCAGATACTGGCGAATTTGCCTCTGGTATTGAGTTAAATGCTGTACAACGTTCTAATCCTGAAATGCAAAAACGTGCTGCCAATGCGGTTCGTGGTATGGTAGAAAGTGATGAAAACCTAATTGTTTCTATTCATGACCATGGTGCTGGCGGACACTTAAACTGTTTGTCTGAATTGGTTGAAGATACGGGTGGTAAAATTGATTTAGACGCCCTACCTGTTGGTGACCCTACCCTATCTGATAAAGAAATTATTGGTAACGAATCTCAAGAACGTATGGGATTGGTTATTTCTGAAGAACATATTGATATCCTAAATAAAATAGCCGATAGAGAGCGTTCACCAATGTACACCGTTGGACATGTTACTGGTGATGATAGATTTACCTTCCAATCAAAAACCAAAGGGAATACCCCTATGGATTTAGCCATGGAAGATATGTTTGGAAGCTCACCAAAAACCATCATGACCGACAATACAGTTGAACGTAATTATGCAGATGTTGCCTATAACTCCAATGATTTTTATACCTATCTAGACCAAGTTTTACAATTAGAAGCTGTGGCTTGTAAAGACTGGTTAACAAACAAAGTAGACCGTTGTGTGGGTGGTAAAGTAGCCAAACAACAATGTGTGGGACCATTACAAATCCCATTGAATAACGTAGGTGTTATGGCACTGGATTTTAAAGGGAAGGAAGGTATTGCTACCTCCATTGGGCACTCTCCAGTATCAGCTTTAATTGACCCTGTTGCCGGTAGTAGAAATTCCATTACAGAAGCGTTAACCAACATCATTTGGGCACCATTAAAAGACGGCTTAAAAAATGTGTCGTTATCTGCCAACTGGATGTGGCCTTGTAAAAACGAAGGTGAAGATGCCAGATTATATGAAGCCGTTCAAGCGGTTTCAGAATTCTCTATTGATTTAGGCATCAACATTCCAACAGGAAAGGATTCGCTTTCTATGAAACAGAAATACCCAAATGGTGATGTGATTTCTCCAGGTACCGTAATCATTTCTGCCGGGGCCAACTGTGACGATATTAATAAAGTGGTTGAGCCTGTTTTAAAGAAAAACGGTGGTGATATTTATTATATCAATATTTCTCAAGACGATTTTAAATTAGGAGGTAGTTCCTTTGCTCAAATCGTTAATAAAATTGGAAAGGAAGCGCCAACAGTTAAACATGCAGGTTATCTAAAAACCGTATTCAATACCATTCAGAATTTAATTAGAGACGAACAAATTGTTGCAGGACATGACGTTGCTTCTGGTGGATTAATCACCACACTTTTAGAGTTATGTTTTGCTGATACTAATATTGGTGCAGAATTAGACCTATCAGACTTAAATGAAAAGGATTCATTCAAGTTATTGTTCGCTGAAAATGCAGGTATCGTTATTCAGGCGAAAGACGGTTCTATTGAAAAAGTGCTTTCTGATGCTAATATTGCATTCAACAAAATTGGTTCGGTTACTGAAAGCGACACACTAAGTGTGATTAATAATACTGATGTGTTTACCATGACTATTTCTAGATTAAGAGATGTTTGGTATAAGACGTCTTTCTTATTAGACCAAAAGCAAACGGCTAACAGTCTAGCTGAAGCGCGTTACAACAATTACAAAAACCAACCTTTACAATACACATTCCTTGAAAACTTTACTGGGAAATTACCTATAATAGACTCAAGCAAGCCAAGACCGAAAGCGGCGATTCTTCGTGAAAAAGGAAGTAACTCTGAGCGCGAAATGGCAAACGCTATGTATTTAGCTGGATTCGATGTTAAAGATGTTCATATGACCGACTTAATTTCTGGTCGTGAAACCTTAGAAGACATTCAGTTCCTGGGTGCTGTTGGTGGATTCTCAAATTCAGACGTTTTAGGTTCTGCTAAAGGTTGGGCAGGTGCCATTAAATACAATGAAAAAGCGAGACAAGTCATTAGAAATTTCTTTGACAGGGAGGACACACTTTCTGTTGGAATCTGTAATGGTTGTCAGCTTTGGATGGAATTAGATCTCATTAATCCTGAGCATGAGATTCATGGTAAAATGCACCATAATGATTCTCATAAACACGAAAGTTCATTTACTTCGGTTAAAATCCAGGAGAATAATTCAGTGATGTTATCATCATTGGCTGGAAGTACTTTAGGTGTTTGGATTTCTCATGGTGAAGGTAAGTTCAGTTTACCATATTCTGAAGACCAATATCATATTGTTGCTAAATATGGTTATGAAGGGTATCCTCATAACCCGAATGGATCTGACTTTAACACCGCTATGATGTGTGATAAAACAGGACGTCATTTAGTAACTATGCCACATATTGAACGTTCTACGTTCCAATGGAACTGGGCAAATTACCCAGATGAACGCAAAGATGAAGTTTCTCCTTGGTTGGAAGCCTTTGTTAATGCTAGAAAGTGGGTTGAGAAACACTAATCTTATTTTCTTACTAGTCATACTTAACATAGTAAAAGTGATTTATTGACACCTTTTTGATAATTAGATGCTGAATGAAATAAATTCAGCATGACAAAAATTGAATTGTAACAAGTACAATATGAACCTTACTGCCAGTAGGCATAATGTGGCAGTCTTTTTATTCGAAAAGCATTACTTCGGTCATTCTTTCCTCTAAATGACGAATAATTTTAAAAATAAGAAACCCCGAACTAACATAAGTTACTTCGGGGTTTCAATCAAAAAAAGAAAAACGGAAAACACTATCGAGTTGCTTTAATAGCAGCTTGTGCTGCAGCAACTCTTGCGATAGGAACTCTAAATGGAGAACAACTTACGTAGTTCATCCCTGTATTATAACAAAACTCTACAGAACTTGGTTCACCACCATGTTCACCACATATACCAACTTTTAAGTTTGTTTTGACACTCCTACCTCTTTCGGTTCCAATTTTAACCAACTGCCCTACACCTTCTTGATCAAGAACTTCAAAAGGATCATCTTTTAAAATACCTTTTTCAAGGTAAATAGGCAAGAATTTACTAGCGTCATCACGAGAATAACCAAATGTCATTTGAGTTAAATCATTGGTTCCAAACGAGAAGAAATCAGCTTTTTCAGCAATCAAATCAGCCATTAATGTAGCTCTAGGAATCTCCATCATTGTTCCCACTAAATATTCTATGGAATCATTTCTTTCTTCAAACACTTGGTTAGCAGTTGCTCTAATAACAGCCTCTTGACTTTCAAATTCTGCCATAGTACCAATTAAAGGAATCATTATTTCAGGTTTAGCTTCAATACCTTTTTCCTTAAGATTTAATGCTGCTTCAATAATAGCTCTTGCTTGCATTTCAGTAATCTCAGGATATGTAATTCCTAATCTACAACCTCTGTGACCTAACATAGGGTTAAACTCCTCAAGTTCAGCCACTTTATTTTTAACCTCCTGCAAAGTAATATGCATATCCTCTGCTAAAGCTCTTTGAGTTTCTAATTGATGTGGTACAAACTCATGTAAAGGAGGATCTAATAATCTAATTGTAACCGGAAGGCCTTCCATAGCTTCAAAAATACCTTCAAAGTCTGAGCGCTGCATAGGCAATAATTCTTTTAAAGCTTCTTTCCTACCCTTTACAGTATCTGCAAGAATCATTTCACGCATCGCCTTTATTCTATCTACTTCAAAGAACATATGTTCAGTACGCGTTAACCCAATACCTTGGGCACCAAAGTTGCGTGCCACTTTAGCATCTTTTGGAGTATCGGCATTAGTCCTTACTTGCATCTTAGTAAATTTCTGTGCTAAATCCATAATTTCAGCAAATTCACCACTTAATTCGGGCTCCATTGTAGCGACTTTACCCTCAAAAATATTTCCTGTAGAACCGTTCAAAGAAATCCAGTCTCCTTCCTGATATTTATGCCCGTCAACCGTTAAGGTACGTGTCTTATAGTCAATCCGTAATGCACCCGCTCCAGAAACGCAACATTTACCCATACCACGAGCCACAACGGCAGCATGCGATGTCATACCCCCACGGGCAGTTAAAATACCTCTGGCAATGTTCATTCCTTCTAAATCTTCAGGAGACGTTTCAATTCTAACCAAAATACTGCTCTTGTATTTATCAGCTTCATCAGCAAAAAATACTATTTTACCGGTGGCAGCTCCCGGAGATGCTGGAAGCCCTTGTGCTATTGCATGTGCCTTTTTTAGAGCCTTTGGATCAAAAACTGGGTGTAGTAATTCATCCAATTTATTGGGCTCAATTAACAACAATGCTTCTTTTTCATTAATCATACGTTCTTTCAATAAGTCCATGGCAATTTTCACCATGGCAGCACCAGTACGTTTTCCATTACGTGTTTGCAAAATCCAGAGCTTACCTTGTTGTATGGTAAACTCCATATCTTGCATATCTCGATAATGCTTTTCTAGAATCTCTTGATATTGGTTTAGTTCTTTAAATATTTCTGGCATTAACTCCTCTAAAGAGGGATAGTATTTAATTCTATCATCTTCTTCAACTTGAGCTAATTCTGCCCAACGCTGAGACCCTGTTTTTGTAATTTGCTGAGGCGTTCTAACACCAGCAACCACATCTTCACCTTGGGCATCAATTAAGTACTCTCCATTAAAGGTATTTTCTCCAGTTGCTGCATCTCTTGTAAAGCATACACCTGTACCAGAATCTGATCCCATATTGCCATATACCATGGCTTGTACATTGACAGCAGTTCCCCAATCTGAAGGGTAACCATGCATTTTTCTGTAATAAACAGCTCTATCTCCATTCCAACTATTAAAAACAGCAATGATAGCCCCAGTTAGCTGATCCCATGGGTTTGATGGAAAATTCTTGCCTGTTCGTTTCTTTACGGCTTCTTTAAAGTCATATACTAAATCTTTTAAATCTTGAATGGTAAATTCTGTGTCTAATTCAATATTTCTCTTATGCTTTAATGCTTCCATTATTTCTTCAAATGGATCAATATCCTCTTTAGATTCTGGTTTCATTCCTAAAACAACACCTCCATACATTTGTATAAAACGTCTATAGGAATCCCAAGCAAAACGTTCATTATTTGTTTGTTTGGCTATTCCCAAAACCGCATCATCATTAAGTCCTAAATTTAGAACGGTATCCATCATTCCGGGCATAGAAACTCTAGCGCCAGAACGCACCGAAATAAGCAATGGGTTTTCTTTGTCTCCAAACTTGGTTCCCATAATGCTCTCTATATTAGCTATTGCTGCCTCTATCTCATCTCTTATAAATCCCATGGCAACTTCTTCACCTAATTGATTGTATTCTGTACAAACTTCTGTAGTAATTGTAAATCCAGGAGGAACTGGAATTCCAATAGAGCTCATTTCTGCCAAATTAGCCCCTTTTCCTCCAAGTAAATTTTTCATTTCCCTGTTTCCATCGGCCTTTTTATCACCGAAATTGTAGACCCGTGGTTTTACATTCTCTAGTAATTCCATAATATTTAGTTTTTATTACATTTCACCCTAAAATTTCATATAAATGTACATCTTAACACTTAGGCTTTTTATGACATAAATCATATAAAGTCTTTAAAACCAGTAGTTTTTTCAACTTACATGAAAGCAAAAACCCCAAAGCAACTACAATCTGCCTCGGGGTTTTCAATTAAAAAGAAAAAATGGAAGTTTTCAAAATTTACATTTAAGCAAATTTTAAGCCTTTATTTATTTTTCGGTAAGCCATTGTTACCGTGCGTTTCATAAGTAATGATACTGCTAATGCTACTACAAAGAGTCCTGCAAATACGGCCAATGTGGCATCTAAAGATCCTGTTGCATTCTTAACAACATCATAAATAGTTGGTCCCACAACTCCTGCCAAAGCCCAAGCTGTTAATACCATGCCGTGAATGGCTCCCAATTGCTTTGTTCCAAACAAATCTCCTAGGAATGCTGGTAAAGTAGAAAAACCACCACCATACATAGTTATAACAGTAAACAAAATAACCAAGAATGCTAATTCCACTGAAATTTGAGGTAATAACCAAAATGCTAAAACTTGAAAAGCAAAAAATACGATGTAGGTATTTGCTCTTCCTAAATAATCTGACAATGTAGACCACATAATTCTACCCACACCATTAAACACCCCTATTAAACCAACAATAGCTGCAGCTTCCATAGGTGTATAATTGAGTTTTTCTTGCATCATGGGGCTAGCTGCAGAGATAACTGCAATACCGCAAGCAATATTAATAAACATCATGATCCAGATATAGTAAAAACGAGGCGTTCTTAAAGCTTCATTAGCAGTTATATTAGCCAAATCTGCTTTAATGGTTTTTCCTTCTCCAGGCTTATAACCTTCTGGCATATACCCTTCTGGAGGCCTTTCAATGTATCTAGCTGATGCTAAAATTAATACCATGTAAATAGCACCTAAAATATAAAAGGCATTTGACACACCTACGGCATCAAATAATGATTGCATTACCGGACCAAAAATTAAGGCTGCAAAACCAAAGCCCATAATGGCCATTCCTGTTGCTAAACCGCGTCTATCTGGAAACCATTTTACTAATGTACTTACTGGTGTAATGTATCCTAAACCTAAACCAATACCTCCAATAACACCATAACATAGATAAAACATCCATAGAGATCCTAATTGAACAGCCAGTCCAGACCCTAAGATACCTAGTCCATAAAATATACCCGCTGTAGTACCACTTACTCTTGGACCTACTTTTTCTACCCAACGCCCTAAAAAGGCAGCTGATAATCCTAACAATAAAATGGCTATTTTAAATGCCCATTTAATAACACTTCCGTCTACATCAAAAATTTCCTTTACTGGGTTAGTCATTACTGAATAGGCATAAACCGACCCTATTGAAATATGTATTCCCACAGCCGAAGCTGCTATTAACCAACGATTTTTTAACTTTTGATTGCTCATAATCCTATTTTTATGCTGGCTATAAACCAACTAGTTTACTTTTACTTCTTTAAAATATTGTTCTAAAATTTCTACCGCATCGTTAATCTCCTCTGCTGTATTTTCTCGGGCATCTTTTAATTGATATTCCCAACCTAAACTTTCCCATTTGTGGACACCTAGAGTATGATAGGGTTGTATTTCAATTTTTTCAATAGTTTTATAGTCTTTGAAATACTCGCCCATTTCATGTAATAAGTCTGGCTTATTAGTAATACCTGGAATTAATACATAGCGTAACCACATAGGTTTACCAGAAGCTTCTCTATGCTTAGCAAAGTTGAAAGTGGTTTCCTTGTTTTTCATACCTGTAATCATTTGATAACCATCTTCTCGCATGTGTTTGATGTCTAACATCACTAAATCTGTATATTTATCTAGTAATTCTTCTACAAAGTGATTTAGTAATCTACCGTTAGTATCTATATTGGTATGAATCCCTTCTTCTTTTAGTCTTTGAAAAAAATGAATTAATTCTTTAGATTGTAACAAAGGCTCTCCACCCGATACCGTAACACCACCAAACTCACCAAAGTAAGATTTCATATTAACAGCTCTCTTTACTAAGCTTTCAATGGCATAATCTTCACCACCATGTGTATCAATAGTATCTGGATTGTGGCAATACAAGCATTTTAGCTTGCAGCCCTGTAAAAAAACAACCATCCGTATGCCTGGTCCGTCATGAGTACCAAACGATTCAACCGAATGCACTCTCAATGTGTAATCTGCAGTTTTGATAAGGTTTAGATTTTAAGTTAGAACTTCCGAAAGGTACTAATTTTCGGAAGTTCTTACTTGACTAATTTATATGTTACATTGAATCGTGGAATGACCTAGTAATCACTTCTAATTGCTGCTCTTTTGTTAATCTTATAAAGTTTACAGCGTATCCTGAAACCCTAATAGTTAATTGTGGATATTCTTCAGGATTTTCCATAGCATCTAGTAACGTTTCTTTATTTAAAACATTTACATTTAAATGCTGTGCGTTTCTTGAAAAATAACCATCAAGAGTTGTGGCAAGGTTAGCAATTCTTTCTCCTTCTGTAGCTCCCAAAGATTTTGGAACAATTGAGAATGTATTTGAAATACCATCTTGAGAATCGCAATAATCAATCTTAGCAACAGAGTTTAATGATGCAATAGCACCGTGAGTGTCACGTCCGTGCATTGGGTTAGCTCCTGGTGCAAAAGGAACGCCTTTTGCTCTACCATCTGGAGTTGCACCTGTTTTCTTACCATAAACGACATTGGATGTAATGGTTAAAACAGACATGGTTGGTTCAGCATTCTTGTATACAGGTAAAGCCTTTAATTCGTTATTGAAATCTTTAACAGCATTACGAGCAAAAATATCCACACGGTCATCATCATTTCCATATTTTGGGAAGTCACCTTCAATCTCAAAATCTATAGTTAACCCTTCTTCATTTCTAATAGGCTTCACTTTGGCATATTTAATAGCCGATAAAGAATCTGCAACAATGGATAAACCAGCAACACCATAAGCTATGTTAATAGCTGGATTTGTATCGATTAATGCCATTTGAGCTTTCTCATAATAGTATTTATCGTGCATGTAGTGAATAATATTCATGGAATCGTTATACACGCGAGCTACTTCTTTCATAGCTTTTTTGAAATTAGCCATTACTTTATCGAAATCTAAAATTTCATCCTCCATTGGCTCAATACCTTCAACCATTTGCGTTCCAGTATTTTCACAACGTCCACCGTTTACAGCTAATAATAATGTTTTAGCAAGGTTTGTTCGTGCTCCAAAGAATTGAATTTGCTTACCTAAAGCTTGGTAAGACACACAACAAGCAATTCCGTAGTCATCAGAACCTCTCATTTCTCGCATCATGTCATCATTTTCAAACTGAATTGAAGATGTATCAATAGCTACTTTAGAACAGTAGTTTTTAAAGTTCTTAGGTAAATTGTTAGACCAAAGAATCGTAATATTTGGCTCAGGTGATGGTCCTAAGTTATAAAGTGTGTTTAAGAAACGGAACGATGTTTTTGTTACTTTGGTTCTTCCGTCTGCAAACATGCCTCCAATAGCTTCTGTAACCCAAGTCGGGTCTCCAGCAAAAATCTCATCATATGCTCCCATTCTTAAATGACGAACCATACGTAACTTCATTACAAATTGGTCAATATACTCTTGAGCTTCTACTTCTGTAATAAGTCCTTTAGCAAGGTCGTTTTCAATATATATATCTAAAAAAGAAGACACATTACCTAAAGACATAGCAGCTCCATCTTGCTCTTTTACAGCAGCTAAATAACCCATATAAGTCCATTGAACCGCTTCGCGAGCATTTTCAGCAGGACGTGATAAATCTAGGTTATACTTTTTACCCATTTCTATCATATCCTTCAATGCTTTTATTTGATCAATTACTTCTTCGCGTAAACGAATCACAGCATCTGTCATTGGTCCAGTAATGGCATTATGATCTACCTTTTTAGCTTCAATTAATTTATTAATACCGTATAAAGCTACACGACGGTAATCACCAATAATTCTACCACGGGCATAGTTATCAGGCAAACCAGTTAAAAGCCCTAAAGAACGAAATCTTCTAATCTCCTCATTATAAGCCGAAAACACACCATCATTATGTGATTTAACATATTTTGTAAATAATTCTGATACTGTATCACTAGGAACTAAACCATGTTCCTCAAGTGCTTTTTGTACTACTTTAAAACCTCCAAAAGGTTTCATGGCACGTTTTAGTAATTCATCGGTCTGTAAACCTACAATAACTTCATTTTCTTTATCAATATATCCAGGACCAAAATTACTGACTCCAGAAATAGTTTCTGTATCTACAGAACGTACACCATTGTTTTGACGCTCTTCTTTAGATGCCTCTAAACACACGTCCCAAAGTTTCTTAGTACGCTCACTGGGGCCTACTAAAAACTGATCGTCACCGTAATAAGGTGTCACGTTGTTAACAACAAAATTTCTAACGTCTATTGTTTCAGTCCAAACACCGTTTTTAAATTCTTTTACTTCCATTTTTATAACTTTTATTAGTCAAATTTTATGTTTCAAAGGTACGTTACAACCAAAATTATTAAACTGACTTTTGTCATAAAACCTTGATATAGCTGGGTTTCAATGTAAAATTAATTCACGAAAACGTTTGAGCTATTGTTGGGTTTTAGAGAATTTTTAACTGTTTTAAGATTATGAATTACAAAAACGTAAAGTCTTTATACTTTTTGAATATTATTAGCAATTTTTAACACTTAAAATTATGGTTATCGTAAAAATTAAAAAAAATAAATTGTTATATTGAAAAAAATTCAAACGAAAGAAAAATTGTTAATTTTAAAGTATTCGTGATTTTAAAAAAACTAATTTTTGTGAGTAGTTGAAATTTTGGATTATTAAGACATCGTAAGCTATTTTAAAGTCCTATTAAATTTTATAATTTGCATGAAGTTTTTGAAAAAAATATGACAAAGATTACCAGAATATTTGATTTTCCTAAGTATCAACTTGAAAAATTCCACTTAGAAAAAGCATTTACATCAAAATATGATGGTAAATGGGTGAGTATTTCAACTCAAGATTATATCAATCAAGCCAATAAAGTTAGTAGAGGTTTAATACGTTTAGGTGTTAAGCCTAACGACAAAATTGCTGTAATCTCAACTACCAATCGTACAGAATGGAACGTGCTGGATATAGGTGTTTTGCAGTTGGGTGCTCAAAATGTCCCCATTTACCCTACCATTTCTAAAGAAGAATATGAATATGTTTTAAATCATTCTGAAGCTACATATTGCTTTGTTTCAGACGAAACAATTTTAGAAAAATTAAATTTGATAAAGGGAAACACTAAACTGAAGGGAGTATACACCTTTAATAAAATTGATGGTGAAAAAAACTGGCAGGAAGTTATAGATTTAGGTGAAGATGAAAGTAATCAAAAAGAAGTTGAGGATTTAAAAAATAAAGTTCAACCACAAGATTTAGCCACCTTAATTTACACATCTGGAACTACAGGTACCCCAAAGGGTGTTATGCTTTCTCATAATAATTTAGTGTCAAATGTTATTGATAGTTCATCACGCGTTCCCATGGAGCATGGTAAATCTGCTGCTTTAAGTTTTTTACCAATTTGTCATGTATTTGAGCGTATGATTCTCTATCTATATCAATACTGTGGAATCGAAATATATTTTGCTGAAAGTCTTGAAACCATAAGTGACAACTTAAAAGAGGTTAAACCTCATATAATGACTGCCGTCCCTAGACTTTATGAAAAAGTTTACGATAAAATAATAGCCAAAGGTTCCGATTTAAAAGGCATCAAGAAAATGCTATTCTTTTGGGCTGTTAATTTAGGATTGAAATATGAACCTTATGGTAAAAATGGCTGGTGGTACGAATTTCAGCTTAAGATTGCTAGAAAGCTTATTTTTAGTAAATGGAAAGAAGGCCTAGGCGGTAATATAAATACATTAGTATCAGGAAGTGCTGCTCTGCAACCAAGACTCATAAGAATATTTTCTGCAGCAGAAATGCCAATTTTGGAGGGCTATGGCCTTACTGAAACTTCCCCTGTTATTTCTGTAAACTGTCCATTTAATATGGGGATTAAAATTGGAACTGTGGGCAGAATAATTGATAATGTTGAAGTTAAAATAGCCGATGACGGCGAAATTTTAGTAAAAGGCCCTAACGTTATGATGGGCTATTATAAAGATCCTGAAAGAACTGCCGAGGTCATGACTGGTGATTATTTTCATACTGGAGATATAGGTGAGATATGTGACGATAATTTTCTTAAAATTACAGATCGTAAAAAAGACATGTTTAAAACCTCCGGGGGCAAATATATTGTTCCTGCCATGTTAGAAAACCAATTTAAACAGTCTCGCTTTATTGAGCAAATTATGGTGATAGGTGAAGGACAAAAAATGCCAGCGGCATTAATTCAAATTAATTTTGAATTTGTTAAAGAATGGGCAAGAAGACATGATATTACTTTTAATTCAAAAGAGGATATTATTACTAACCCTAAATTAATAGAACGTATTCAAGAAGAAATAGATGATGCCAATACTAACTTTGGTAAATGGGAACAAATAAAAAAGTTTGAAATTACACCAGATGTTTGGACCGTAGATGATGGTCACCTCACCCCTACTATGAAAATGAAGCGCAAGGTTATTAAAGAAAAATATAAAAGTCTAATAGAAAGAATTTATAACGAATTATAGATTTATTAATTCAAAACACACTTTTTTAATTTTTTTATTTTAGCCATACATTGTAACTTCACCTACAGGTTGCAACTATTGACGTTGGCATAACTGTGAAAATAAGAGCCATCATGGGAGCAGTTATTGGCTTATTAAGTGGAAAGATAAAGTAATGTTGTCTCAATAATTCTAACACACAATACCTTGTAATTATACAAGGTATTTTTTTTATAAGACATTCACATTTTTGGCATTTTGCTATGCGTGCATAGTATTTTTTTTTATATTTGATAACTAACGATCAACCAATGAAAGATAAAACAATTGACTATGTGCTAAGAACCACTTGGCTTACAGTTCAAAAAATGTATAATGAAGAGGCTTCAAAATTTGAAAGTACAATGGCAACTGGATTTACTTTACTGAGTATCGACCCCGAAAAAGGCACACCATCAACCGCTTTAGGTCCTAAAATGGGAATGGAAGCCACTAGCTTATCTAGAATACTTAAAACCATGGAAAAAAGAGGCCTCATAGAAAGACAACCTAATCCTAAAGATGGTAGAAGTGTTTTAATTCATTTAACAGAATTTGGACGAGAAAAAAGAGCCTACTCTAGAGAAAAAGTACTCACCTTCAATGAAGCCGTTAGAAGCAATATTTCAGAGGAAAAAATGAGTCATTTTTATGAAGTAGCAGAGTTAATCATTGACATGGTCTCCAATAAAAAAATTTTCGATAAAAAATAATTTTAGCTTGAACAATTATGAGTAAACGAATCATTAAAAAAGTGGCAGTCATTGGTTCAGGAATCATGGGTAGTGGTATTGCTTGTCATTTTGCTAACATTGGTATTGAAGTACTCCTTTTAGACATTGTTCCAAAAAACTTAAATGATATTGAAAAAGCTAAAGGATTGACTATAGCAGATGGTACTGTAAGAAACAGATTAGTAAATGATTCGCTTCAAAAAGCGCTAAAATCAAAACCCTCACCAATTTATCATGAAAAGTTTGCAAACCAAATTACTACTGGAAACTTAGAAGATGATATTGCTAAAGTAAATGAAGTAGACTGGATTATTGAAGTTGTAGTAGAACGGTTAGATATTAAAAAACAAGTTTTTGAAAATTTAGAAAAACACAGAAAGCCTGGAACCCTCATTACATCAAACACATCTGGAATTCCAATAAAGTTCATGAGCGATGGTAGAAGTGATGACTTCAAAAAGCATTTCTGTGGAACGCATTTCTTTAATCCTGCTAGATATTTAAAGTTATTTGAAATTATTCCAGGTCCAGAAACCTCTCAAGAAGTTCTCGAGTTCCTAAATAATTACGGTGAGCAGTTTCTAGGAAAAACATCTGTTGTTGCTAAAGATACACCCGCTTTTATAGGGAATCGTATCGGAATTTTTGGAATTCAATCCTTATTTCATCAAGTAAAAGAACTAGGATTAACTATTGAAGAGGTAGACAAACTTACAGGCCCCGTTATTGGAAGACCTAAATCTGCTACTTTTAGAACCGTTGATGTGGTTGGTTTAGATACACTTGTGCATGTGGCTAACGGTATTTATGAAAATTGTCCTGATGATGAAGCTCATGAGTTATTTAAATTGCCAGGATTCATCAATACGATGATGGAAAACAAATGGTTGGGCAGTAAAACAGGACAAGGTTTTTATAAAAAGGTAAAAGATGATAATGGTAAAAGTGAAATCCTTTCTCTAGATTTAGATACTTTGGAATACCGAAGTAACAAAAAAGCCAAATTCGCTACTTTAGAACTTACCAAACCTGTAGAAAAGGTTATTGATAGATTTAAAATATTAATATCTGGAAAGGACAAAGCTGGAGCCTTTTATAGAAAGAACTTTGCAGCTATGTTTGCTTATGTATCTAATAGAATTCCTGAAATATCTGATGAACTTTATAAGATAGATGATGCTATGAAAGCTGGTTTTGGATGGGAACACGGACCTTTTCAAATATGGGATGCTATCGGGGTTAAAAAGGGTATAGATATCATGAAATCAGAAGGATTAGAACCCGCATCTTGGGTAAATGATATGTTAGCTTCGGGAAATTTGTCTTTCTACTCTGTACAAAATGGTGCTACTCATTATTATGATATCTCATCTAAATCACAAACAAAAAAACCAGATCAAGATGCCTTCATTATTTTAGATAACATTAGAAAAAGTAATGAAGTGTTTAAAAACTCAGGTGCTGTCATTGAAGATTTAGGCGATGGTATTATTAACTGTGAATTTCAATCTAAAATGAACACTATAGGTGGCGATGTTTTAGCAGGACTGAACAAGGCTATTGATATAGCCGAAAAAGATTTTGATGGACTTATAGTAGGCAATCAAGGTGCTAACTTTTCGGTTGGTGCTAATATAGGCATGATTTTTATGATGGCTGTAGAACAGGAATATGAAGAGTTAAACGGTGCCATAAAATATTTTCAAGATACCATGATGCGCATGCGGTATTCTGCCATACCAACGATATCTGCTCCTCACGGGTTATCACTTGGTGGTGCCTGTGAACTTTCTATGCATGCCGATAAAGTTGTGGCTGCTGCCGAAACCTATATAGGTTTAGTTGAGTTTGGAGTTGGTGTTATCCCAGGTGGAGCTGGTTCGAAAGAAATGGCACTAAGAGCCTCAGATTCCTTTAGAAAAGGGGACGTAGAACTAAATGTACTTCAAGAGTATTTCTTAACTATAGGAATGGCAAAAGTAGCCACCTCTGCTTATGAAGCTTTTGATTTAGGATTACTTCAAAAAGGTAAAGACGTTGTAGTTGTTAATAAAGACCGTCAAATAGCTACTGCTAAAGCACATGCGCGAATAATGGCAGATGCTGGTTATACACAACCTATAAAGCGTAAAGATGTTAAAGTACTAGGAAAACAAGCTTTAGGAATGTTTTTGGTGGGTACAGATTCAATGGAAGCTGCTAATTACATTAGTGAACACGACCAAAAAATTGCCAATAAATTAGCTTATGTTATGGCAGGTGGTGATTTATCTGAACCAACTTTAGTAAGCGAACAATATTTGCTTGATTTAGAAAGAGAGGCATTCCTAAGTCTATGTACAGAACGTAAAACCCTAGAACGTATTCAGCACATGTTAAAAACTGGAAAACCATTACGTAATTAAAATTGCTATTTTATTTGCCTTTAGCCTTTGACTATTGGCTCTTTTAAAAAAAGTTTGATGCTAGAAGCAAACCGCTAATAGCCAAAAGCATAAAAAATATGAAAACCGCCTATATAGTAAAAGCATACAGAACAGCCGTTGGAAAAGCACCCAAAGGATTATTTCGTTTTAAACGAACCGATGAATTGGCAGCTGAGACTATCCAGTATATGATGAATGAGCTACCTCAACTTGATAAAACCAGAATTGATGATGTTATTGTTGGAAACGCTATGCCTGAAGGATCGCAAGGTCTAAATATGGCTCGTTTAATTTCTTTAATGGGATTAGATAGTGTGGAAGTTCCTGGAGTTACAGTTAACAGATTTTGTTCTTCTGGTATTGAAACCATTGCCATAGCAACTGCTAAAATTCAATCTGGCATGGCAGAATGCATCATAGCAGGTGGAGCAGAAAGCATGAGTGCTGTGCCCATGACAGGTTTTAAACCCGAACTTAACTACGATATCGTGAAAGCTGGCCATGAAGATTACTACTGGGGCATGGGTAATACCGCTGAAGCCGTTGCAAATCAATTTAAAGTTTCTCGTGAAGATCAAGATGAATTTGCTTATAACTCTCATATGAAAGCGTTAAAAGCACAAGCTGAAGATCGATTTCAAGATCAAATTGTTCCAATTGAAGTAAATCAAACCTACATAGATTCCAACGGAAAAAAGGCTACCAAAAGTTATACCGTAACTAAAGATGAAGGGCCAAGGAAAGGCACAAGTATAGAAGCGCTTTCAAAATTACGTCCGGTATTTGCTCAAGGAGGCAGCGTAACCGCAGGCAATTCATCTCAAATGAGTGATGGAGCTGCCTTTGTTATGATTATGAGTGAGACTATGGTAAAAGAACTAAACCTTGAACCCATCGCGAGACTTGTTAATTATGCAGCTGCAGGAGTTGAGCCTCGCATTATGGGAATCGGTCCAGTAAAAGCAATTCCTAAAGCTCTGAAATTGGCTGGTTTAAAACAAGATGATTTAGAACTTGTTGAATTAAATGAAGCTTTTGCTTCCCAATCTTTAGCGGTTATTAGAGAATTAAACCTTAACCCAGACATTATTAATGTGAATGGTGGCGCTATTGCTCTGGGGCATCCTTTAGGATGTACCGGAACTAAATTGTCGGTGCAATTATTTTATGAAATGCGAAAACGTAATATGAAAGGAAAATATGGTGCTGTAACCATGTGTGTTGGTACCGGCCAAGGAGCTTGTGGCATATTTGAATTCTTGAACTAAATCAAAAAAAAATCTACTTAATTATGGAAGAAAAAGACATTTTAAGAGGTGGCCAATTTCTTGTAAAAGAAACCAATTGCGAAGACATTTTTACTCCAGAAGACTTCAACGAAGACCAGCTTATGATGAAGGAAGCGGTTACAGAATTTGTTGATCGCGAAATTTGGGCTAAAAAAGCACAATTTGAAAAGAAAGATTATGCGCTAACCGAGTCATGTATGCGTAAAGCTGGTGAATTAGGATTTTTAAGTATTGCGGTCCCTATGGAATATGGTGGTATGGGAATGGGATTTGTTGATACTATGTTGGTGTGCGATTACATTTCGGGTGCTACTGGTTCTTTTAGTACGGCATTTGGGGCGCATACAGGTATAGGTACCATGCCAATTACGCTTTATGGAACAGAGGAACAAAAACAAAAATATGTTCCTAAATTGGCTACAGGTGAATGGTTTGGCTCCTATTGTTTAACCGAGCCTAGCGCTGGTAGTGATGCCAATTCTGGTAAAACCAAAGCGGTACTCTCAGAAGATGGAACCCATTATAAAATCACTGGACAGAAAATGTGGATTTCTAATGCGGGTTTCTGTAGCCTTATGATTGTATTTGCTAGAATTGAAGACGACAAATACATTACAGGATTTATTGTGGAATACGACCCTAAAAATCCCAACGGCATCACTATGGGAGAAGAAGAACACAAGCTGGGAATTCGAGCTTCATCAACCCGTCAAGTATTTTTTAATGACACAGTTGTTCCTATTGAGAATATGCTATCCGTTAGGGGTAATGGTTTTAAAATAGCTATGAACGCTCTCAATGTAGGTAGAATAAAACTTGCGGTAGCTTGTTTAGACGCTCAACGTAGAACCATTACAGAATCTATTAAATATGCCAACGAGCGTATTCAGTTTAAAACACCCATTTCTAGTTTTGGTGCTATTCGTCAAAAAATTGCTGAAATGGCAACCAATTGTTGGGTTGGAGAGGCAGGATGCTACAGAGCTGCTAAAAACATACAAGACCGAATTGAAGTGAGACAAGCTAATGGAAAAGACACACATCAAGAAGCTGAATTGAAAGGTGTTGAAGAATATGCCATTGAATGTTCTATTTTAAAGGTAGCGGTTTCAGAATTTGTGCAACGCTGTACAGATGAGGGTATCCAAATTTTAGGAGGCATGGGATTCTCTGAAGAGACCCCTATGGAATCTGCATGGAGAGATGCTAGAATTTCCAGAATTTATGAAGGCACCAATGAAATTAATCGTATGCTAAGCATAGGTATGCTCATTAAAAAAGCTATGAAAGGACACGTTGATGTTTTAACTCCTGCTATGGCCGTAAAGAATGAGTTAATGGGTATTCCTTCTTTTGAAACACCAGACTTTTCAGAATTGTTTTCAGAAGAAAAAAGCATCATCAAAAATCTAAAAAAATTGTTCCTAATGGTAGCAGGAGCTGCTTTAGAAAAATACGGAGAAAAAATTGAAGAGCAACAACAGTTGATGCTTGCAGCATCCGATATTTTAATTCAAATTTATTTGGCAGAATCTGCTATATTACGTGCAGAGAAAATGGCGAATAAAAACGGTGAAGACAATGCCAAAGAACAAATTGCTATGGCTAAACTAAACCTATTTCATGCTATTGATGTCATAGAAACCGCAGGTAAACACTCCATTATTTCATTCTCCACAGGAGACGAACAACGTATGATGCTTATGGGCTTAAAACGTTACATTAAATACGTGAACATGCCTAACATTATCGAACTGAGAAATATTATTGCCAATAAAGTAACACAAGAAAACAAATATTGCTTTTAAATAAGTAGGTGACTAATTCAAATTTAAAAACGCTTCAATTTTACTTTTGGGGCGTTTTTTATTTTCAGTATTTTAGATAAAAATTTCATCATGAAATCATTACTATCCTTCATTTTCTTTTTTTCATTTTACTTCTTCTATTGTCAAAACAACACACAACTTTACGATATCATAGATTCTATTTCGGCAGAAAGAATTGAAAAAGACATTAGAACACTAGTAAATTTTGGTACCAGAAACACCTTTAGTGATACAATCTCAAATACTCGAGGTATTGGTGCCGCCAGGCGATGGATAAAATCTGAGTTTGAGACTATTTCCAAAGCCTGTAACAATTGCTTAGAAGTGTTTTATCAAAAAGATTTTATTACTAAAGAAGGTAATAGTAGAGTACCTCATGACGCTTGGGTGGTAAATGTTGTAGCCATACAACGAGGTATAAAATACCCAAACAGATATGTGATTATGAGTGGCGACATAGATTCCAGAGCCAGTAATACTATGGATTTTACTATTGATGCTCCAGGAGCTAACGATAATGCCTCTGGAATGGCTGGAACCATAGAAGCTGCACGTGTTCTTAGTAAATACAATTTTGAAAACAGTATTGTTTATGTGGGTCTCTCTGGTGAAGAACAAGGTTTATTTGGTGGCGCGGGATTAGCAAATTATGCCAAGAAAAACAGTTGGAATATCATTGGTGTTTTAAATAACGATATGATAGGTAATATAAAAGGTATTGACGGGGTAATTGATAACAGGACTTTTAGAATATTCTCGGAACCAGTTCCTCCCACCGAAACAGATAAACAAAGACGTCTTAGACGTTTTTATGGTGGTGAAGTTGATGGGATTTCGCGTCAGTTAGCACGTTATATTCATAAAACAACTAAAGCCTACATGCCTGAAATGAACCCTATGATGGTTTACAGACTCGATAGATTTGGTCGAGGCGGACACCACCGACCATTTAACGATTTAGGGTTTGCCGGTATAAGAATTATGGAAGCTCACGAAAATTATAACCAACAACATCAAGATATACGAGAAGAAAACAGGATTAAATATGGTGATGTGATTGAACACGTTAATTTTGAATATGCTAAAAAACTAACAGCAGTAAATGCAATAAATTTAGCAAGTTTAGCATGGGCACCCCCTGCCCCTGAACAAGTAGCTATTGGTGGTATTGTTCAGCCTTCAGCTAAATTTAAATGGGATAAAGTTGATGGCGCTATTGGTTACAAAATCTATTGGCGAGATACCACCTCTCCTACTTGGGATTATAGCAGGTTTGTTGGTGATATTTCAGAATACACCTTAGATGGCATTGTTATTGACAACTACTTTTTTGGAATTTCATCGGTTGGAAAAAACGGGTACGAAAGCATAATTACATTTCCCAACGCGGTATTTCTAGATTAAACATTAAGTAAATATTAACTTTAAAATATTGGTTTTTGGGTACATTTGATAAAATTCATAACATGAGAATACTTTATATTTCTTTTCTTTTAACCTTGTTTTCATTGAGCTTTTCAAATGCACAATTGCTTACAAATAAACACACCTTTACCAGACAAGATACATTAAGAGGTTCTATAACTCCAGAACGTGCATGGTGGGATTTAACGTATTATCACTTAGATATTAAAGTTGAACCTGATAATAAATTCATTTCAGGCAAAAACACCATTCATTATAAAGTTTTAGAGCCATACAATGTCATGCAGATAGATTTACAACCACCTTTAAAACTAATCAAAGCCATTCAAAACGGAGAAGAACTCGCAATAAAACATGATGAGAATGCACACTTTATTACACTCAAACAACCTCAAAATACCAATACTGTAAACACATTAGACGTTTACTATGAAGGTCACCCCAAAGAAGCTATTAGAGCACCTTGGGATGGCGGTATTTCATGGAAAAAAGACAAAAACGGTAAACACTTTATTGCCTCATCATGTCAAGGTTTAGGTGCAAGTGTTTGGTGGCCATGTAAAGACCATATGTACGATGAAGTAGACAGCATGCTTATAAGTGTAAATATACCAGCTAAATTAACAAACGTCTCTAACGGTAGACTACGCTTGGTTGAACGCATTGGAGACACCAAAACATTTCATTGGGTGGTTAAAAACCCAATTAATAATTATGGTGTAAATATTAATATAGGTGATTACGTAAACTTTTCAGAAGTCTACGATGGTATGGCAGGAAATCTTGATATGGATTATTATGTGCTAAGAGATAACCTAGAAAAAGCCAAAGAACATTTTAAGGATGCACCAAAAATGATGGAAGCCTTTGAGTATTGGTTTGGACAATACCCGTTTTATGCAGATAGCTTTAAATTAGTAGAAGTACCTTATTTAGGGATGGAACATCAAAGTAGTGTTACTTATGGAAATCAGTACAAAAAAGGTTATTTAGGTAACGACTTGTCTGGAACAGGATGGGGACTAAAATTTGATTTTATCATCATTCATGAGGCTGGACATGAATGGTTTGCCAATAACATCACCTATAAAGATGTTGCCGATATGTGGATACATGAAGGCTTTACCGCCTATTCTGAAAATTTGTTTTTAGACTATCACTATGGTAAGCAAGCTGCATCTGAATATGTAATTGGCACCAGAAGACTTATCAAAAATGACAGACCTATAATTGGTGAGTACCATGTAAACCATGAAGGCTCTGGAGACATGTATTACAAAGGTTCAAACATGTTGCATACACTACGACAATTAATTGAAGATGATGAAAAATGGAGCAAAATACTAAGAGGTTTAAACACCACCTTTTATCATCAAACAGTTACCACAAAACAAATTGAAGATTATATAAGCGAACAAACTGGATATGACTTAACTGAATTTTTTAATCAATATTTAAGAACTACACTAATTCCAACTTTAGAATATAAAATTGAAGGTAAAAACTTAAAATACCGTTGGACAGACATTGTTGATAATTTTGATATGCCTGTTCAAGTTAAAGTTAACAATACAGAAAAATGGTTATACCCAAAAGGCGATTGGAAAACACATACATCTGAAAGTAAAATCAAGACCTTTGAAATAGATGCAGATTTTTATGTAGCATCAAAAAAGAGTTGAATTGAACGATTTTCCTGAACTTTATTTTGAACGTGACACAGATTGGTATGATTGGCTATTAACTAATCATAAAAAAGAAAAAGGCGTTTATTTAATATTCTATAAGTTAGAATTAAACATTCCTACCATGCGATGGGAAGAGGCTGTGAAAGTTGCATTGTGTTTTGGTTGGATTGATTCTACTGTAAAAAGTTTAGGCAACGGTAAACGCAGACAATATTTCTGTAAACGTAATTATAAAAGTAATTGGAGCGCTCTTAATAAACGTTATATAAAAGAATTAGAAGGCTCAGGATTAATACATGAATCCGGTTATAAATCCATAGAAATTGCTCAACAGAATGGAAGCTGGTCATTTATGGATGATATAGAGAAAGGCTTTATACCTGATGATTTACAAGCTGCCTTCGATAAAAACCCGAAAGCTTTTGAAAACTTCCAAAACTTTTCAAAGAGTTATAGAAAAGGATATCTATCATGGGTTTATAGTGCGAAAAGACCAGAAACCAAGAGAAAGCGAATTTCTGAAGTTATTAAATTATGTCATGCTAATATGAAATCCAGAAACAACTAATAGAGATTTGCAAATTCTTGTATTTCCTCTTGATTAAATTTAGGATTGGCTCCCTTTGATTGCGCAACCATAGCCCCAACAGCACAAGCAAAATCAATTGCCTTTTGTGGATCTTCCCCACTAAGTAATTTGCTAATAAGAGAACCTAAAAACGAGTCTCCTGCGCCAACAGTATCTGCCACTTTAATTTGGTAACCACTGTTATAGTATAATTTATCATTAAATAACAAAACGGCACCATGCTCACCTTTGGTTACACAAATATGCTTAGTTTTTGTTTTTTGAGCGATAAACTTCAAGTTTTGTTCTAATCCATTATACTTAGAGTTGAAATGATTTGAAATCTCATACAACTCTTCATCATTAAGCTTAATAAAATCTGCTTTCTCCATAAGTAATTCAAGCATTGTAAAAGAATAATGTGGTGGACGTAAATTGATGTCAAACACCTTATATGTGGCTAAATCCAGAAGCTTTAAAAGCGTTTCTCTGGAGACTTGATCTCTTGCAATTAAACTACCAAAAACAAATGCTTGAGAGGTTTTAACTTTGTCTATTATGTTATCATTACGTTCAATTTTATCCCAAGCCCTTGGATGCTTTATCTCATATTGAGCTACACCCTTTTTATCTAGTGTTATTTGTACTTCACCAGTAGCAAAATCATTCTTTATTTGGATGTAACTTGTATCCAACCCATTCTCTTTCAAATATTCAAAAAGTTTATTGCCATTATCATCATTACCAATAGCACTAATCATGGTAACTTCATTTTCAAAAGCATTAAAACGTAAAGCTACGTTTAATGGCGCCCCTCCTATTTGCTTTTCCCCATTTGGAAATATGTCCCATAAAACTTCTCCAAAGCATACTACTTTCGTCATTTAAAATAGATTTTAATAAATATTAGACTCCATAGTTTGCTGGTTAATAGAGTTTCTAAACACTTGAAGCATACGCTTGGCTATTCCTGTCCATCCAAAATTACGTCTTGCAAATCGAGCCCCTTCAACGGATAGTTCATTTCGCATTTTTGGGTATAGCAAAGGCATTGCCATCATGGCTCCAAACTCTGTTGGTCTATGCGGATCTGCAAATAATGCTTGATTGCCAAAATCTATCAAATCATATAATCCGCCATGAACAGTAATTATACTAGGTGTACCACAAGCCATAGCCTCAATAGCTACCATTCCAAAAGGCTCATATCTTGATGGCATTGCAAAAATATTTGCAGAGCGGTAAACATTTGCTAAATCTTCATCTGCTATATAACTTTTCCATTGTATTTTCTCCATAACACCTAACTCACTTGCCATTTTCTTTAGTTTTGCAACACCTTCATCGTCCCTATTAGAATTATCACTCCCTATGGCAGCAACCAATCTTGCTTCGGGACAAAGTTCAAAAACAATAGGCAATGCCTTTATTAAAAGGTCATAACCTTTGTTGTGAGCCATTCTCCCTAATGTTAAAATGTCAGTGGGATGAATATCATACTTTACACGAATCTTATCGTTTTCTTTAGAAGGCACTGGAAAAAAACGGTTTTCATCTATTCCCGGTGGAATCATAGTACAGTTTTTTGGCAAAACATCATATTGCTTGGTCAACAAATCTACCTGAGGAATAGTGGTAGCTATGACATGATTACACATTTGATATACAAAATATTCTTTTCTAATACGTTCTTTAAAGCGATATTTTTTTTCCATATCCTTTTCGTCCATATCACTACCCATAGTATGTTGTTTCCACCAACCTACCGAATGCGGTGTATGTACATGGGAAATTCCTAGTTCTTCTGCAATTTTTTGTCCTGCCCAACCGGCATCCCAATAATGAGAATACACTACATCATATTTTTTACCCGCTTTTTTAATAGCGGCTAGCGTGTTGGTTACAAATTTTTTAAGATGATCATGCATATCCTCTTTTCTGATAAACTTTTTACCCCCAAACGGAATTCTCCAAACGCTGTAATTCTCATCGACATGATCATATTCTGGTTGGTCTTCAAATTGTCGTGTAACCAAATCAACTTTTTTACCAAGTCGGCTAAATCGTTCAGCAAGTTCCAAAACATATACAACCTGACCCCCTGTATCTGGTTTTCCTAGTTCTGGGTTTGCTGCTACGTAGCCATGTAAAGAGATCATTAATATAGATTTCATAAGTTTTTATTTAAGTTATTTATCAATTATTTTTAAGTCATGACAGGCCGAAATATACTGAGCCGCAGACCATGCCTGATAAGCTTTACCCATAGGTTTTCCGGTCGTACCATGTGCCCATTCTGTAAACTCCCATTCATTATTTATTCCTTCTTGATTCATTAAGGCAAGCTTATATAATTCTGCTACAGCCATTTCTTTAAAACCTAGTTTATTTACGAATTTTACCCAAAAACCACCAACAAAAGGCCAAATACCTCCGTTGTGATAATGATTTGGTAAATTCAATAGATTCACTGTGTAATAAGGTCTCCAATCTGGATCTCCAGGGCTCACTACAGGATACACATTGGCCACAGGAAATGGATCATTAACACCAACACCAAGCATAAACCTGAATGTTTGACGCGCTTTATCTGCATCTAATGCGCCGTGCAAAAAGGCTAAAACATTGCCCAAAACATCACACCTCCAACTAAAATCAAAAGGGGTTGTTTGAGCTATTAGATAAGAGGTGTCACCTAAGGTAAATTGCTTTTCAGCAAAAGATACAGTCTGGAATAATTGCTGTTGGGTTGTTGGCCAAAAGTTTTGCAGTATTTCCTTCTTCACTACTTGTGACCATCTAATATATTCTCCAGCCTCCTCATACTCTCCTAACATTTCTAACATTCTTCCAAAGCAAACATTAGCCCTGTACCAAAGAATTTCATCGTAAAGAATATTATAACTTCTACCAAACAAGTCTGTCCAGTCACCTGCCTCTGGAATTTCAAGTAATGCATCATTATTACTATCATGAGCTCCTAGCCATCGCATAGTCTCTTTAATATCTTTGATATAGGTCCTTAAAAACTTAATATCTTTTGTAACATTAACATATTCATAGAATGCAATAACTACCCATATACCACTATCTATTGAACAAATCCCTCCTACACCAGAATAATCTGGAACGTTATCTTTTATCCTTACATTAGATGGTATTTGTCCGTTTCTAGAAATATGTTCAAATAAAGTTTCCAATGTTTTACGTTGACATTGGTGTATTTCTTTATCATGCACTAAAGGCAAAGAACCAATAACGGTTATGGCTCCATCCCTAGCCCAGACACTATAATAGTTTTCATCGGTACCATTAGCTTCATTATCTTTTATTGAACAAGCAGAAAAACCTAAGGGTGTAATATTTTTTTTTAGCGCCTCAATAGCTTTTGAGTACCCTTCTTTTATGAGGTTGATTTTCTCATCCTCATTTTGACTATCTAAGGCTAAATGCTCAAGCTCTTGTTTAACAAAAAAATCTTCGCTTTCATCAACATCAGTATCATTTAGAGCCTCTTCTGGTAATATGGAGTAATAAACTAATCCTTCAATGACTCCATCACCAAAGGCTTTCTCAGAATGGTATACTTGTTTATGCTTGGTATGTTTATAAAGTTCTTCATGGGCATTAGAAACTACAATGCCCTTTATGTCTTTAAAATTGAACATAGCAGAGTCATTACCGCTATCTCCTGCTACCAAAGTTTCTTGTGTATTAATATTCAACTGTTTTATTAACCACTGTAAAGCATTACCCTTGTTAGCATATTTTGGAAGTATATCTAAAAACTTTTCTCCAGAGTACACTACACTAACATCCATGTTGGCATTACTAAAGTCTTCCTCAATTCTCATAATATGATCCGGGCTGGCATTATGAAAAAAATAACTTCGTTTATAGGCATGCTGAAATTTTGTGGGCTGCTCACTAATGGGATGACTCATCTTATTAATAATATCTTCAACAGTATTTAGATCCCATCCATCATCAAGTACATGGTTAAATTCTTTTACAACTTTTTTTTCGTTGTAATTATAAATATGTGTACCAACGCCAGATATGATATAATCAGGTTGAGGAATAATGTCTCTTTTTATTAAATCTAGAACATCATCAATAAGCCGTCCTGTGTTATAAGCCAGTAAAACGTCTTTGGGCTTAAAAGTTTCCCAAATGCTTTTAAAGTTGCTTTTATAAGTATGAAATTCTATTAATGTATTATCAATATCGAATGATAATAATCTAATATTTTCTGAAAAATCAACATAGGTTTTACTCATATAAAATTTTTAAAAATTTGCTATTTTTTATCAATTTTGGATAAAATAAGGCTTTAATGAGTTAAAAACAAGTCAAAACAGTCCAATTTTAAGTATTTTTGAAAAGTGATAAATAAAGTGCATCCCAATACGAAATCTTAAACTTTCGTATTGCTATTTTAGAGATTTTACAATATCAAAATCATCAAAATCGGATAAAAAAAGAGCCAATTTGAAATACAAATTGGCTCTTTTTTTTAAGAATTAACAATTTTAGATTCCGCTAATAAAACTGCCATAAGGGTCGTTAAATTGTAAACCTTCAGAAAACCTATGCTTGCTTAACAACTTATATTCTACTAATGCCCAAAGGACAAATTCCTTCATAAAGAAAGTATCTTCAGATTTTAGGTTTGGCTGATATTTACCTAACAAATCATCTAACGGTGTAATATCTTTTAAGAGACTTTGATATTCTTTATCTCTTAAATCATCCAATAATTCAAAGCCATCTTTTTGATTAAAAAACCATGAGACAATATCATCATATGGGGTATTATCATCTTGTCTTTGTAACTTTTCAATCTTTGGAAAATATTCAATAAACAAATTCTTTATAGCTTCTCCTATTAATGTCATTGCTACAAAAGCAGCTCCTTCTTGTTCTCCTTCATAAACCAATTCTACTTTTCCTGTAATAGAGGGAATAACCCCTACAAAATCACTTAATCGTAAAATGGTCCTATCATCCCCGCTTATTAACATCCTTCTTTCGGCAGTACTTAATAGATTTTCATATGCGGTAATACTTAAACGCGCGCTGACACCAGATTTCACATCAATATATTCACTAGTTCTTGCTTCAAAAACAATTTGTTCTAGCAAGTCCTTAGCCAATTCAGGAACGTAAACATCATTTTTTTGGTTATCTACTAAATTTGATTCTTGCTGAGTAATTTGTCGAGCAGTCTTTATATCTTGAGGATAATGCGTTAGTATTTGGGAACCAATCCTATCTTTTAGAGGCGTAACGATGCTACCTCTGTTGGTGTAATCCTCTGGATTAGCTGTAAATACAAACTGCATATCTAAAGGCAACCTCAACTTAAACCCTCTTATTTGTATATCGCCTTCTTGTAATATATTAAATAATGCTACCTGAATTCTGGCCTGTAAATCTGGTAGTTCATTGATAACAAAAATACATCTATTCGCTCTGGGAATCATACCATAATGAATCACACGGTCATCTGCATAACTCAGTTTTAAATTAGCTGCTTTTATAGGGTCAACATCCCCAATAATATCGGCAACAGTTACATCTGGCGTTGCTAATTTTTCAGCAAAACGATCTTTTCTGTGAATCCAAGAAATAGGCGTATCATCACCTTTTTCCTTAATCATTTCCGTGGCATATCTGGAGATAGGATTAAAAGGATCATCATTAATTTCAGAACCTTGAACTATTGGAATGTATTCATCTAATAAATTTAACATCAATCTTGCTAAACGTGTTTTGGCTTGCCCCCTCAAACCAAGCAGGTTAATGTTATGCCTAGAAAGAATGGCTCTTTCCAAATCTGGTATCACAGAATTCTCGTAACCATGAACACCAGAAAAAGTAGTTTCGTTGTTTTTAATTTTTAAAACTAGGTTATCTCGTAATTCATCTTTTATAGATTTGGACTGATAGCCTGCTTTTTTTAAATCTCCTAAAGTCTTAATATTTTCTATTTTCATATTAGCCTCGTATTCTTTTTTTTCTATTAGTTTCGTAATCTTCAAAAATCATCTCACCTAAGCCTTTAATACCCGTATAAAAAGCTTTTCCTTGATTGGCATATGTAAACTCTCTAACAAACTGCATGAGATATTCGTCTTTTGCAATCATAAAAGTTGTGATTGGAATATGCAGTTTTCTTGCCTGTTGTGCCATCATGTAACATTGATTAACAATATCTGTATCTAACCCAAAACTATTTTTATAATATTCTCCGTTTGGCAACCGCAAACAACTTGGTTTACCATCCGTAATTATAAAAACTTGTTTATTGGTATTTCGCTTTCTTCTTAAAATATCCATTGCTAGTTGTAAACCAGCTACCGTATTGGTATGGTATGGACCAACTTTTAAATACGGTAAGTCTTTTATTTCAATACGCCAAGCATCATTTCCAAATACTAATATATCTAGTGTGTCTTTTGGGTATCTTGTTGTGATAAGTTCTGCCAAGGCCATAGCTACTTTTTTGGCTGGGGTAATACGGTCTTCACCATATAAAATCATACTGTGACTGATATCTATCATGAGAACCGTACTCATTTGAGATTTATGAAGTGTTTCTTCAACTACTAAATCATCTTCAGACAGCGTAAAATCAGAAATACCATTATTAATTTGAGCATTTTTCAAACTCTCAGTCATAGATACCTTATCAAGGGCATCTCCAAATTGATATCCTCTAAAATCTCCAGTATGTTCATCTCCTAGTCCTTGAGCTTTGCTTCTGTGATTTCCTTTGCCACTTTTCTTTATCTTACCAAAAATTTGATCTAAAGCCTGCTGTCTTATGGCTCTTTCGGTTTTGGCGGTTATAGCAAGAGAGGGTTCTCCGTTGGGATCAATTTCTTCTTTTAAATAACCTTTCTTTTTTAGGTCTTCAATAAAATCATCAATGGTATAATCTGGAGTTGTAAGTTTGTACTCCTTATCCAATTCACGTAACCAATCTATGGCTTCATCAAAATCTCCAGAGGTATGCGTAATTAACTCCTTGAATATTTCAAAGAGTTTCTCGAAGGGCGATTGGTAAGATGCTTCATATTTCTTAAATAAAAAGCCTTTCCGTAAATTTTTATAAGTATTCATAGCAACATAAAAATACTATATTTTCATGTAACATATTATTATACTTATTGGATTTATCTATAATTTAACAGGAATATCTAATAGGAATTACTCCACTCGCTTGAGGTCTTCGATGTTTTCAATTTTAATGCGTTTCCCAATAGTAGATATCAACCCCTCTTTTTTAAATTGAGATAATACTCTAATTGCAGATTCTGTAGCGGTACCCACTATATTAGCAAAATCTTCTCTAGATAGCAAAACGCTTAAAGTACCATCAGGATTTACACCAAAACTCTCGTGGATATAAATTATTGTTTCAGCTAAACGTTGTCTTACAGATTTTTGTGCCATATTTACTATAACATCATCAGCCTCCTTGAGATCATTAGCCATATCTTTAAGTACGTTAAACGTAAAATCTGGGTTTTTTTGTAAATCTGCTAAAATTTCACTCTTGGGAATAAAACAGACTTCCATATCGTTCAAGGCAGTAGCTTGTAGATTAGATCGCTCCTCACTGACAATGGAGCGCTGACCTAACAAATCGCCTTTCACAACCATTTTTACAATTTGATCTTTTCCGTTTGCACTTAACTTAGTTAGTTTGCAAATACCATCCTTAACGCAATATACGCCATTTAATACCTCACCTTCTTCAAAAATAACCTCACCTTTTTTTATAGTCTTTGATGTTTTACAAGAAGAAATTCTTATCAACTCATCTTTCGTCAATGCTTTTAAGGAATTAAATTGTTTTATGATACATTGTTCACATTTACTCATACCTTTAATTTTCTTGTCGTGTAAAAGTAAATAATTCATGATAAATATCATATTTAATTTTTTACTAACTTTTGACCTTTGCAACGGGTAAAAATGAGCAAATATTTTGAAATGAGTCATCTACAAACTTTGATTCCTTTACTGCATTTTGTTAACGAATTGCATCTGTCAGATTATAAACAAATAAAAATTATCAGATGAAACATAAAACATGTTTCCACTGTGGATTGGATGCAACATCTGCAAACGTAACTTTTGACAACAAACCGTTTTGCTGTATTGGTTGTAAAACAGTTTACGAAATTTTCACTGTAAACGATTTGACTTGCTATTACGATTTGCAAGAGGCTCCTGGTGCCACACCTAAGGAAGTTGCTGGTAAATATAATTTCTTAGAAAATTCAAAAATTGTTGAACAGCTTTTAGAGTTTAACAGTGACGACACACAAATTGTAAATCTTTACATTCCGTATATTCATTGTAGTTCCTGTATCTGGATATTAGAAAACTTAAACAAATTACACCCAGCGGTAAGTGCTTCCATTGTAAACTTTGGAAAAAAAACTGTTAGAGTTACATACAGTGCTCAAAAAATTAGTCTAAAAGAACTGGTTATACTTTTAAGCAGTATTGGTTATGAACCCTATATTAGTTTAGAAGACTATAGTGTTGGCAAAAAGAAAGCAGACCGGTCTCTTATTTACAAACTTGGGGTTGCGGGTTTTGCTTTTGGAAACGTCATGTTTTTATCATTTCCTGAATACTTTGAGGTTGGTGAGTTTTGGTTAGAAAAATACAAGCATCTGTTTAGATGGCTCATGTTTGCTTACAGCTTACCAGTGGTTTTTTACTCGGCGCAAGATTATTTTATTTCTGCATATAAAGGAGTTCGTTCCAAAATTTTAAATATTGATGTTCCTATTGCTTTAGGAGCTGCAGTTTTATTTGTTAGAAGTAGTATTGAAATTATATTAGATACTGGATCAGGCTTTTTTGATAGTTTAACCGGACTCATTTTCTTCTTATTGGTTGGTAAATTTTTCCAGCAAAAAACCTATTCGTTTTTATCCTTTGAACGTGATTATAAATCATATTTCCCAATTGGAATTACAAAAATAACAGATGAAGGCAAGGAGGAATCCATTCAAGTTTATGATATTAAAAAAGGAGATAGACTACTCATTAGAAGCGAAGAACTTATTCCTGTTGATTGTGTTTTAATTAAAGGAAAAGCTCGTCTAGATTATAGTTTTGTTACTGGAGAATCAAAAACAGTATCAAAGATATCTGGTGATAAGTTATTTGCTGGCGGTAAACAAGTAGGCGGTAATATTGAAGTAGATGTGCTAAAATCTATTGAACAAAGTTACCTTACTCAACTTTGGAGTAATGATGTCTTTAAAAAGGACAAAGAATCGTCATTCACAACACTTACCAATCGTATCAGTAAAAATTTCACCATCACCATTTTAGCAATTGCTTTGATAGCCACAGGTTATTGGCTTTTAAATGATTCGTCTAAAGCTATCAATGTATTTACAGCTGTATTGATTATTGCATGCCCTTGTGCCATTGCATTATCGGCTCCTTTTACTTTTGGAAATATTTTACGTATTTTGGGGAAGAGGAAATTCTATTTAAAAAATGCTAACGTCATAGAACAACTAGCTAAAATAAATACCATAATTTTTGACAAAACAGGAACCATAACTTCTAACAAAGATACTTCAATAAGTTATGAAGGAGAAGTTCTTTCTTCTTCTGAAGAAACTTTGTTAAAGAGTACTTTGAGAGGTTCTAATCACCCATTAAGCAGATCTTTATATGAGCTTTTAAGCGAAAATGACATTTTAACTTTAGACAAGTATCAAGAATATATTGGTATAGGTATTGAAGCCCAGTACAACAATGATTATATAAAGGTAGGATCAGCTCCTTTTGTTAAGCATGAACTAGAAAAAGACACTTTAAACACAACGGTACACATTAGTACTAATAATAAATATAAAGGTAAATTTACCTTTTACAATGCCTACCGAAAAGGATTATCACAGTTATTCAACATACTTAAAAAAGATTATGATTTAGTCATTTTATCTGGTGATAATGAAGGTGAAAAAGAAAACTTAACAAAGTTACTACCTCCTAAAACAAAACTATTATTCAACCAAAAACCAGAGGATAAACTGGAGTATATAGAATATCATCAAAGCGAAGGTGCCAATGTTCTCATGGTAGGTGATGGATTAAATGATGCGGGAGCTTTAGCTCAAAGTAATGTTGGTATAGCCATTTCGGAAAATGTAAATGTGTTCTCCCCTGCTTGTGACGCTATTCTTGATGCTTCCAAATTCAATGAATTAGCAAATTATTTAAAAATATCAAAGTCGGCTATAAAAATTATAAAATGGAGTTTTTTACTCTCTTTTATCTATAACATTATTGGGTTGTATTTTGCCATTACAGGACAATTAGCGCCTGTGATTGCTGCTATTTTAATGCCTTTAAGTTCAATAAGTATTGTTGTATTCACAACTATTTGCACCAACATTGTTGGTAGGAAATTAAAATAGAAAAAGACAGAAGACCGAAGACTAAATTAAAATAGTTTTAGCAGATGGATGCGTTAGGGATTGGAGCGAGTTACCATGTATCGTGAAACATTTATGTTTATGAATTCAATATTTAAAATATTAAACCATAAATAAAAGCAATACCCGTTAGGGTAACGCCCAAATTATTAAAACAAAAATGACAATTGTCATGTTTTGTAAAAGTATATGAAAGTATTTTTGAACCGTAACTTCAATTAGGTATGAGTGTTATATATATTTTGCTAGCTATAAGCGTTATTGTAGCTGTAGGTTTCTTTGTAGCCTTTATTTTAGCCGTTAAAAGTGGGCAGTTTGATGATAGCTACACACCTTCGGTACGTATGCTTTTTGAAGACGAACTCATCAAAGAAAAATCTAATAAATCAATACTAACCAAAAAAGATTAACAATTAATTATGGAGATGCAACAATTTCATTACGATAATAAAATCGTTACAAAGTTCATATACGCCACGATAATTTTTGGTGTAGTTGGGATGTTGGTAGGCCTACTACTAGCATTTATGTTTTTATTTCCCAACCTAACCGATGGTATTTCATGGCTAAGTTTTGGTAGATTAAGACCATTACACACCAATGCTGTTATTTTTGCCTTTGTTGGTAATGCTATGTTTGCTGGGGTTTACTACTCGCTTCAGCGTTTGCTAAAAACCCGTATGGCCAGCGACCTTTTGAGCAATATTAACTTTTGGGGGTGGCAGCTCATTATAGTTGCCGCAGCCATCACGCTGCCATTAGGTATTACAACCTCTAAAGAATATGCTGAACTAGAGTGGCCCATAGACATTGCTATTGCTTTAGTTTGGGTGGTATTTGGTGTCAATATGATTTGGACCATTTTAAAACGTAGACAACGTCATTTATACGTTGCAGTTTGGTTCTACATAGCCACCTTTGTTACGGTTGCAGTGCTTCATATTTTCAATAGTTTAGAATTACCAGTAAGCGCCTTAAAAAGTTACTCGGTTTACGCGGGTGTACAAGATGCCTTAGTACAATGGTGGTACGGACATAATGCAGTTGCATTCTTCTTAACAACACCTTTCTTAGGTTTGATGTACTACTTTATTCCAAAAGCAGCCAATAGACCTGTTTACTCTTACAGATTGTCTATTGTACACTTTTGGTCGTTAATCTTCATTTATATTTGGGCTGGTCCTCATCACTTATTATACACAGCCTTACCCGAATGGGCACAAAATTTAGGAGTAACATTCTCAGTCATGTTATTAATGCCTTCATGGGGTGGTATGATAAACGGACTACTAACCTTACGTGGTGCCTGGGATAAAGTGAGAACTGACCCTGTTTTAAAATTCATGGTCGTAGCTATTACCGGTTATGGTATGGCAACCTTTGAAGGGCCAACCTTATCACTTAAAAACGTCAATGCCATTGCCCACTTTACTGACTGGATTATTGCTCACGTTCACGTAGGGGCCTTAGCATGGAACGGTTTCATGGCCTTTGGTATGATTTATTACTTGGTTCCAAGGTTATTTAAAACTAAATTACATTCGTTACCATTGGCTAATCTACATTTTTGGTTAGGAACTTTAGGTATTATTATATACGCATTGCCAATGTATGTTGCTGGTTTTACTCAAGCCAGTATGTGGAAACAGTTTAACCCAGACGGTACTTTGGTTTACGGTAACTTTTTAGAAACAGTTACAGAAATTATTCCTATGTATTGGATGCGTGCCATTGGAGGTTCCATGTATGTAATTGGTCTACTAATATTGGTATACAATGTTTGGATTACTATTAAACAAGGTAGTAAAGTTGAAGATGAATTAGCTGAGGCACCTGCTTTAGAGCGTGTCACTAAAAGACGTACAGCTAATGAAGGTTGGCATACATGGTTAGAAAGAAGACCTGTACAATTAACATTATTAGCTACTGTAGCCATTTTAATTGGTGGTATTATTCAAATTGTACCAACCATTATGGTAAAATCGAATATCCCAACCATTGCTAGTGTTCAACCCTATACACCATTAGAACTTGAAGGAAGAGATATTTATATACGTGAAGGCTGTGTTAGCTGTCACTCGCAAATGATCAGACCTTTTAGAAGTGAGGTAGAGCGCTACGGCGAATACTCAAAAGCTGGAGAATATGTTTATGACCATCCATTCCTTTGGGGTAGTAAGCGCACGGGACCAGACTTACATAGAATTGGCGGAAAGTACAATGACAACTGGCACTTTAACCATATGTACGATCCACAAAGTACCTCATCAGGGTCTATTATGCCACGTTACCCTTGGCTAATTACTGGCTCGTCAAGCACCCTAGATAAATCTCAAACCGAAGCTAAAATGCGTACTATGGTATCATTAGGAGTTCCATATTCTGATGAAGATATAGCCAACGCACAACAAAGTATGTTAGAACAAGGTGCTCAAATTGAAGAGAACCTGAAATCAGACCCAGACTTTGCTAAAAACTATAAAGCAGATAAAGAATATGCTGCTGATAATGGTGAAGAATTCGTGGAAATGAAGAATAGAGAAATTGTAGCACTTATTGCTTATTTACAGCGTTTAGGAACAGATATAAATGTTGAAACAGCGCAGAACTAACCGTCAATAATTGAAACCATGTTAAAATTTGTAAAAAACCATATGGAGAGTATTACAGGTATAGAAATATACCCAATCATCTCCTTACTTATCTTTTTTATCTTTTTTGTAGCGCTTTTTTGGTGGGTGGTTTCCGCTAAAAAGGATTATATAAAAAGGGTTAGTAACATTCCATTAGACAACCAAAACGACGACACATTATGAGAAAATTAGTTCCATCTTGGGTAAGAGTACCCATAGTATTCTTCATCATCTTCGGAGTTGTAGAATTCTTTATAGATTCAGGCGAAAAACCAGCCTTTATAGAATACCCCGTAGTACTACTATTTCTCTTTTTAGTACTTCTCATTTTAATTGCTATTGAAGCCATTATTGGAGCACTTGAAAATGTGATGCTTCATAAGTTAGACGAAGAAGCAAAAGCTAAGTTTTTGGCTGATAAAGAAAAAGCATATCAATTTACTTGGTTCAAGAAAACTTATAACAAGCTTCTTGGGCAAAAACCAATTGAAGAGGAGGGCGAAATTATTTTAGACCACAATTATGATGGCATCAAAGAGCTTGATAATAGCTTACCGCCTTGGTGGTTGTACGGTTTCTATATTACCATTGTTTTTGCTGCAGTTTATCTAGTCAGATTCCACATCTTTGATGGACCAGGTCAATTTGATGAACTAGAGACTGAATTGGCCGATGCAAAAGCCGCCATTGAAGAATATAAGAAAACAGCTAAAGATTTAGTAGATATTAACACCGTAACATTATTGACAGATGCTGCGGATTTAAGCGCAGGAAAAACTGTATTTGAAACCAACTGTGTGGCTTGTCATATGGCTGACGGAGGCGGAGGCATTGGGCCAAATCTTACTGATGACCATTGGATTCTAGGTGGCGGTATCAAAAATGTATTTAAAACAGTTTCTGAAGGTGGTCGTTCTGGTAAAGGTATGATTGCTTGGAAAACACAATTAAAACCATCACAAATAGCACAAGTTGCAAGTTATGTACTTAGTTTACAAGGTACTACACCTGCAAATCCTAAACCACCTGAAGGTGATGTTTGGGTAGACAACAGTACCGAAGCAGCAACTGAATAAAAGAAAAAGTCGACTAAACTAATTAATATTTCTAACAGATTCCCTTTATGATAAAACGTAAAGGGAATCTAAAACTAAAACCACTTGGAAACCCCAGAAAACGAAATATTTAGAGATTCCATAAGCACCATAAATGAAGAAGGGAAACGTGCTTGGGTATATCCTAAAAAACCAAGTGGCAAATATTACGATAAAAGAAAGCTTGTAAGCTATGGTCTACTGGCATTTTTATTGGCTTCGCCATTTATAAAAATAGGTGGGAATCAATTTTTAATGTTTAACGTATTAGAACGACGGTTTAATATTTTCGGGTTTCCGTTTTGGCCACAAGATTTTCACTTGTTCGTAATATCAATGATTATTGGGGTGGTATTTATAACACTGTTTACAGTGGCTTTTGGGCGTATTTTTTGTGGGTGGATATGTCCGCAAACCATTTTTATGGAAATGGTTTTTAGACGTATTGAATATTGGATTGAAGGTGACCGTAACAAACAACGCAAATTAGCACGACAAAAATGGGATGCTGAAAAGATTAGAAAAAAAGGATTAAAACTTTTTATTTTTCTAATTATTTCATTTTTGATAGCCAATGTGTTTTTAGCCTATTTAATTGGCAGTGATAGGTTATTAGAATACATTGCAGAAGGTCCATTAAGTCATATGGGCACGCTCATACCTTTAGTGATTTTTACAGCGGTATTCTACTTTGTGTTCGCCTGGTTTAGGGAACAAGTTTGTGTAATAGCTTGTCCTTATGGAAGATTACAAGGTGTTCTATTAGATACAAAATCTATAGTTGTTGCTTATGATTACAAACGTGGTGAAGGTGAAAACGGAAGAAAGAAATTCAGAAAAGATGAAGACCGTGATGCTCTGGGGCATGGTGATTGTATAGATTGTCTTCAATGCGTACATGTTTGCCCTACAGGTATTGACATTAGAAACGGTACCCAGTTAGAATGTGTAAACTGTACCGCTTGTATTGATGAATGTGACCACATTATGGAAAGTATCAATCTACCCAAAGGATTGATTCGCTATGCCAGTGAAGAAAACATTAAAAATAATGTAAAGTTTAAGCTTACTGCTAGAATGAAAGGCTACATTGCGGTTCTTACCATTCTAATTGGTATTTTAACTGGGATGCTTTTTTTAAGAAATGAAGTTGAAGCTAATGTTTTAAGATTACCAGGGCAATTATATGAACACAAAGAAGACAACATCATCAGTAATGTATTTACTTATAAATTAGTAAATAAAACAACTCGAGACATTCAAGATGTAACTCTAAAACTCATGTCTCACAAAGGAACTTTAAAATTAGTTGCTACAAGCAATAGTTTTATTGTGCCCAAACAGGGTATTGCTGAAGGCTCCTTGTTTATTGAAATAAATAATTCAGCATTGACAGGTGATCGAAATAAAATTAAGATTGGTGTATATGCTGGTGGTAAACTAATAGAAACTTGTACGGCTAATTTTTTAGGTCCTAGAAGTTATAAATAAATAACCTCGGGGTGCAAGCCCAAGAGGTATTTAAATCTCGATCATCGAGTAAATTTTGGATTGTGGCTGTAATGTTATTGCTTGATTAGATTGATAAAATTTTAATCAATAACTTTCACAGCCAAATATAGAAACCAAATGCATCAAGGATTGAGGTACTATTGGAGCTCTCCCGATTGTTATCGGGAAGCGACTACCGAAAGCCTAACCCGATGTTAATAACAAGGGAAATGCTACAGAAATAAAAATATTAACCAAAAATAGATTTCCGCCTTCGGGGGAATTACAAAAAGATGAAACTAAATTGGGGAACAAGCATTGTACTAGCATTTATAGGATTTATTGCATTCATTATGTTCTTTATTGTTAAAATGAATGTTGACGACAAATATGATCATGATTTAGTAACTGAAGATTATTATAAAGAAGAGTTGGCTTACCAGAGAGATATTGACAAATTAAAAAACGCCAAAACTTTAAGCGAAAATATAACTTACAAAAAAACTGAAGAGGGATTAATCATTATATTCCCTAGTAATATAGATTACAAAAAAATAACTGGAAAATTGTTCCTATATAGGCCATCTAACAAACAACTAGATTTTGAAACTACCATTTCATTATCTAATCCACATTTGCTCATACCTGACTCCCGTTTGGTAGATGGCCGTTGGAACATTAAAGTTGATTGGCAATATAATGGATTTTCTTATTTATTTAAAGAATCTTTAGATTATTAACTATGTTAATTTCTGCGTTTGTCTTAGGATTACTGGGTAGTTTTCACTGTATTGGTATGTGTGGCCCTATTGCTTTTATGCTACCAGTAGACAGATCAAGTACAGTTAAAAAAGTTTCTCAAATTACTGCATATCATATTGGTAGACTGCTTGCTTACAGCTTAATTGGATTGATTTTTGGCCTCATAGGAAAAAGTCTATTTATATTTGGATTTCAACAACAATTATCTATAATAATAGGTGTTTTAATGATTAGTTTTGCTTTAATTCCTCAACATAAATTAAACCAAAATAGCCTCTCCAAACCAATATATAAATTAATATCAAAAATTAAATCTGCCTTAGGTGCTGCCCTCAAAAGAAAGTCTGCCGATTCATTCTTAACCATTGGTTTTCTAAATGGATTTTTACCATGTGGATTGGTATATATGGCAGTTTTTGGAGCTGTAAGTGCTGGCAATGCTTTATATGGAAGTTTTTATATGACCCTATTTGGTTTAGGAACTATACCCTTAATGACTACTGCTATTTATGCAAGTCATGTTTTAAAAGGAACAGTCAGACAGAAAATTCAAAAGGCTATTCCGGTTTTTGTGGTTATTATAGGTGCCCTATTTATTCTTCGCGGTTTAGGTTTAGGTATTCCTTATGTTTCACCTTCACCTGTTCAAGAACTAGTTACAAGCGGTATCAATTGCCATTAGTTTTATAGTTTTTTTACAAAAAACTTTTCTACGCTTAATTTATTTAAAAATTAACCAATTGTTTTTCAGGTTTTTAAAACTCAAAACCCTTTAAGTATAAGAAAAATCTATTAGTAATATTAACAATATTAATAGTTAAATTCGTATTAATAATAGCAATACTATTACATTTGCAATTATTTTTATTAAATATGGATTCATTACTTTCAAATTTAAAAATTTCAGTTCCTGAAAAAATATATGTAAAAGATCCAGAGTCTTCAGATTTAGGAAAACGCATTGTGGAACATAGCATATTATTAATAGATGACATTGGCTTTGATAGTTTCACCTTTAAAAAACTAGGAGCTCGCATTGGATCAAACGAAAGCTCTATATATCGTTATTTTGAAAGTAAACATAAATTGCTTTTGTATTTATCGTCTTGGTATTGGGCTTGGATTGAATATCAATTGGTTTTTGAAACTCATGCTCTTGAACCAAATAACAAGTTGGAAAAAGCTATAGAGGTAGTAACAAGAGCCATTATTGAAGATTCTAATTTTTCTCATATTAACGAAGTAGCGCTCAATAGGATAATCATTAATGAAAATTCTAAATCATTCCTAACCAAAGAAGTAGATCAAGAAAACAAAGATGGATACTTTGTTGTATACAAACGTATTGTTTATAGACTAAGAGACATGGTTAAGGCTATGAAACCTAAATATAAATTTGCTTCAAGTTTAGCTAGCACCATTATGGAAGCTAGTTTACATCAGCATTTTTTAAAAGTACATTTCACTTCTATTACAGATTGCAATAACGAAATAACCCCTACAGATTTCTTAAAAAATTTAGTGCTTAATACCTTGAAAAATTAATTATGGAACAAACTAAAATGACACCATGGCGCAGACTTGTAGGTCTACTACAATTAGAAAAAAGAGATATTCTGCAAGTATTTTACTATGCTATTTTTGCTGGTGTGGTTGCTTTATCCTTACCTCTAGGTATACAAGCTATTATAAACCTAATTCAAGGTGCGCAGATTTCAACATCATGGATTATACTGGTGATAATAGTAACCTTAGGAGTAGCATTTCAAGGCTCACTACAACTCATGCAATTACGTATAATTGAGACAATTCAACAACGTATTTTTATGAGATCTTCATTTGAATTAGCGTATAGGTTTCCAAAAATAAAAATGGCAGAGTTAAGACAGTACTATCCGCCAGAGCTGGCTAATCGTTTTTTTGATACATTAACTATACAAAAAAGTCTATCAAAAATATTAATTGATGTACCAACAGCAGTACTACAAATAGTATTTGCTTTAGTTTTACTGTCTTTTTATCATCCATTTTTTATCATTTTTGGTCTTTTACTACTAATTCTTGTTTTTGTAGTATTTAAGTTTACAGCAATAAAAGGTCTGGAAACCAGCTTAAAAGAATCAAAAAACAAATATAAAGTTGCGCACTGGATTCAAGAAATTGCTAGATCTGTAATAAGCTTCAAGCTATCTGGAAGTACAAGTTTGGGAATTAATAAAAATGATTTATTAGTAGATGGATACTTAAAAGCCAGAGAAAGTCATTTTAGGGTTTTAATGCTACAATTTATCCAAATGATAAGCTTTAAAGTTATTGTAACGGCAAGTTTACTTTTAATTGGAGGTGCATTGGTATTAAATCAAGAAATGAATATTGGTCAGTTTGTTGCTGCTGAAATCATCATTATATTGGTTATTGCATCTGTTGAAAAGCTAATACTTGGTCTGGAATCGTTTTATGATACATTAACCTCTTTAGAGAAGATAGGACAAATAGTTGATAAAACCTTAGAAAGTCAATCTGGTGAAGAAATTCAACTAACTAAAGATTTAAAAATTGAATTAGAAAATGTGTCATATGAGGTAGATAATAGAGACAAACATATACTAAGAGGCATTTCGCTTGAAGTAAATTCTAAAAGTAGAATATTAGTTAAAGGTGAAAGTGGTGCAGGAAAATCTACACTGTTGCGATTGCTATCTGGAGTTATTGAGTCCACCAGTGGAAACGTTTATGTAAATGATATGTCTATTAATAGTTTACATTTAAATTTTTTCAGGTCTCAATTAGGTCTATCACTGTCTGATGAAAGTCCTTTTGAGGGCACTCTAAGAGAAAATCTTACTTTTTCTAACCCTAACATTACAGATGATAAAATTCACAAAATACTCAACATAGTAGGCTTAAGAGAGTTTCTTAAGGAACAACCTGATGGTCTAAACACCATCTTATATCCTGATGGTAAAAGGTTGTCTTACACCATTTCTAAAAAATTAGTTTTAGCGCGCGCTATTTTAAAAGAACCAAAAATTTTAATTTTAGAAGACGCTTTAGACAGATTTAATGAAAATGAAACAACCGCTATTATCGATTACCTAACCGATAAAAACCAACCTTGGGGGCTTGTAGTTGTGAGCAGCAGTAGTGTATGGATAAACAAATGCACTGAGATAATTACATTAGAAAAAGGTTCCATAAAAAAATAAAAACACTTAGTTATGCTAAACATCACTCATAACCAGTTAAACAAAAAAATAGACTTATCAGAGTACAAATCTGGCAAGGATATTATGAACAAAAAATACTACAAATATTTTAATAGGTTTCTTTTAGGAGCTGCATTACTAATTTTAATTGTTTTGTTTTTACCATGGACACAAAATATTACTGGAGATGGTTTGGTAACAACATTGAAACCAAACCAAAGACCACAAACCATTCAATCACAAATTCCTGGACGCATTGAAGAGTGGTTTGTACAAGAAGGTGACTTTGTACAGGCCGGTGATACCATTTTACGAATCTCTGAAATAAAAAGCGACTATTTTGATGACAGGCTGGTAGAGCGCACTAATGAACAAATTCAAGCTAAATCTTCTTCAGTTAATGCCTATGGAGGTAAAGTAGAAGCTCTAAAAACACAAATTTCAGCTAAAGAAAAAGAACGTGAGTTAAAACTAGAACAAACCGAAAATAAATTGCTTCAAGCCAAACTTAAAGTACAAAGTGATAGTATAGACCTAGAGGCAGCTGTAACAAACCTTAAAATTGCTGAAACCCAATTTAATCGTGAAAAAACGTTACAAGACGAAGGTTTAAAAGCAGTTAAAGATGTAGAGGAAAAACGATTAAAACTTCAAGAAACACAAGCTAAATTTATTTCACAGCAAAATAAATACCTAGCAAGTAAAAACGAAGTAATCAATGCTGAAATTGAGCTCTCAAGAATACAAGCAGAGTATACCGATAAAATTTCTAAGGCTCAAAGCGATATGTTTACGGCGCAATCTAGCCAACTAGACACACAAGCTCAGGTTACCAAATTAGAAAATACGTACACCAATTACAAAAAAAGAAGTAGCCTATTGTATGTTACAGCTCCTCAAAGTGGATTTATTAATAAAGCCATTATTGGTGGTGTTGGTGTTACCTTTAAAGAAGGTCAAGAGTTAGTTGGTATTATGCCTGGGCAGTATGATTTAGCGGTTGAAACTTTTGTAAGACCTATTGATTTACCATTAATACATATTGGTGAAAAAGTAAGAGTTCAATTTGATGGGTGGCCGGTTATTGTATTTAGTGGATGGCCTAATGTATCTTATGGTACTTACGGCGCTAAAGTAGTTGCTATAGAAAGATTTATTAGTGACAACGGAAAATATAGAATTCTGCTAGCACCTGATGAAGAAGACCATGCGTGGCCAGACGCCATTAGAGTAGGTTCGGGAGCCAAAACTATTGCTTTGTTAGATGATGTTCCAATTTGGTTTGAGTTATGGCGTCAAATTAACAGTTTCCCACCAAACTACTATGAGCCACAAAATAGTAAAGGTGATTCTAAAAAAGATAAAAAATGAGAATAGCCCTATTTATTTTCATACTGTGCTGTAATGGTATCATTTGGGCGCAAGAGGATACATCTATCATGTCGCTTTCAGAATACCTAGGTTATGTGAAATCATATCACCCAATAGTAAAACAAGCTAACTTAGTGATAAACGAAAGTGAAGCAAAACTCATGAAGGCTCGAGGTGCTTTTGACCCCAAGCTAGAAGTTGATTATGACCGTAAAAAATTTAAAAACACAGAGTATTTTGATCGTTTAAATGCCACTTTTAAAATCCCTACCTGGTTTGGTATTGAATTTAAAGGAAACTTTGAAGATAATACAGGTGACTTTTTAGACCCTCAGGCAATTGTTCCAGAAGATGGACTTTATAGTGCGGGTGTATCTATTCCTGTAGCAAGAGGTTTGTTAACCAATGAGCGTATGGCCATGTTAAGGCAATCTAGATTATTTATAAAACAAGCACAGGCCGATAGACAATTACTTGTAAATAACATTCTATACGAAGCCACAGTAACCTATTTTAATTGGTTAAGACGTTATAACGAAAAAAGAGTGTATGAAGAATTCTTGACAAACGTAAAGATTCGTTTTGAGGGTATAAAGAAGAGTTACGAAGTAGGTGATAAACCGGCTATTGACACATTAGAAGCAAGAATTGCATTAAATAATAGACGGTTAAACTTAGAAAAAGCTAGAATTAAGTTTATAAAATCTAGTTTAGAATTATCAAATTTTTTATGGTTGAATGACAATACCCCTATTGAGATTAGAGATAATATAATTCCTGACATTTCAACTTTTGAAAATATTGACATAACTCTTAACACATCAGGATTAGAAGTTGAAAGTTTTGATATTGAAAGTCATCCAAAGTTACAATCATTAGATTTTAAAATTCAAAGTTTAACGATTGAAAAACGCTTGAAACAGAATAATTTGTTACCACAAATAGATCTTGAATATAATTTCCTAACTGAAACACCTGATGTGGTTCGGTCTTTCAGTACTGCAGCCTATAAAAGTGGCATCAATGTAAATTTCCCATTGTTTTTAAGAAAAGAACGTGGTGATTTAAAACTTGCTAAAATTAAATTACAAGACACAGAATTTGAAGTTCAAAATACAAGAATTAGTCTAATAAATAAGATTGATGCCATTAATCAAGAATTAGATTCTTATGTAACCCAAAATAATTTTACCAATGTCATTGTTGATGATTACACTAAAATGCTAACCGCGGAAGAACGCAAATTTTTCCTAGGTGAAAGTTCATTATTCTTAGTAAACTCTCGGGAATCAAAACTAATAGACGCAAAACTAAAAGCCATAGAGATTGAAAACGACTTCTTAAAAACTAAAGCGGCTTTGTTTAATGTATTAGCATTGGGTGGTGTTGAGATGGAATAGAACTTAAAAAGAAAAGCGTTGAAATCTAATAATTTTCAACGCCTTTCTATGAAACTAATTAACCAAAAATTCAAATTATTCTATATTTTAAAAGTCATAACTGGCAATGCTGCATGGTTAGCAACATCCTCTCCTACACTACCTTGAAAGAAATGTGCTAACCCTTTTCTCCCATGAGTTGGCACTACAATTAAGTCGGCTCCTAGTTTGTTTGCCGCATTTAAAATACCATCTTCAACAGTATAGTCTGATATATAATGAACATCACTCATTTTATCCAAATTCCCATCTGCTTTGGTGAAGAAATTCACAGCATCTATTTCAATTTCATCAGAACTTTGAAATCTATCGTTTGGTAGGTTTACATGAACTAAATACATTTTAGCATTCATTCTGTTAAATACACTAGAAGCTTTAAGGTAAGCCTCTATAGAATCTTCACCAAACCCACATGCAAATGCTATAATATCAAAATTAATTTTAGCTATGTCATTCTTTACTACTAACACAGGTATTTCGGCATTTCTAACCACACGCTCTGTATTAGACCCAACAAAAAACTCCTTTGCACCACTAGCGCCGTGAGACCCCATGACTATTAAATCTGCCTCATACTTTTTAGCTATCTCATTAACCTCACTAAACACCTTAAAGTGTTTTACTATGGGTGTTATGGTCAGGCCTTCTAAATACTCCTTCTTTAGAAAATCTTCAAACCGTTGTTCTGCTAACTTTAAAAAGTAAATTACTTTTTGCGGTTGCTCTCCGGCACCAGTTAACATTATATCAGACATTTCCAACATATGTAATGCCAGTAATTCTGAATTGTTCTTTTTAGCCAACTTAGCGGCTACTTTTAAAGCATACTCTGAATACTCTGAAAAATCTATGGGTACAATAATCTTTTTCATTTTTCTTTTTTTTAGGTTAAACGGTCATTGAAAACAACTGCGTATCTGGTTGCCTTCGTTGTAATAGCAAATCGAAAGCCATACAAATATTTCTAACAAATGGTTGGCCTTTTTTTGTAACCTCAATACTATTTGAGTTAATATTAAGTAATCCGTCTATTTCCATTTCTTTGAGCCTCATTAGGGTTTCTGGAAGCTCATCAAAATAAAGGTTATCTTGATTATAACTCCATTCGGTTTTAAAACTGCACATTAAATTAAGAATATGCTTTCTAATAATCAAATCTTCTTCATTTAAAATATGTCCTCGGTAAACTGGAATTACATCTTGATTTAAAAGATTATAATAATCTTCAATTTGTTTAACATTCTGAGAAAAACCATACCAACTATCGCTAATTGATGACACGCCTAACCCTATCATAGCCTGGGTTTTTGAAGCAGTATAACCCATGAAATTCCTATGTAAACTACCCTTTTCCATAGACTTATAAAGGGAATCTGTTTTTAGCGCAAAATGATCCATTCCTATTTCATGGTAACCAACTTCTGCCAACAATTCTTTTCCTAATTCATATTGTGTACGCTTTAATTCTGCTGATGGCAAATCTGCATCACTAAACCCGCGTTGACCGTTACCTTTTATCCATGGTACATGTGCATAACTGTAAAACGCTAATCTATCTGGAAGCAATTCCTTTGTTTTGAGAATAGTTTCCTTAACATGATCTAAATTTTGAAATGGTAACCCAAAAATAATATCATGGCCAACAGAGGTATAACCAATTTCCCTAGCTAATTCGGTGGCGTGTTTCACATTCTCAAAAGGCTGTACTCTATGAATGGCTTTTTGAACCGTTTCATTATAATCTTGAACACCAAAACTAACACGCTTAAAACCTAAGTTATATAAAGTTTGCAGATGCTCTCTTGTGGTGTTATTGGGATGCCCCTCAAAACTAAACTCATAATTTTCAGCAAGCACAGCATCATTAAGAATACCGTTTATTAGTAAACTCAAATTTTCTGGACTAAAAAAAGTAGGTGTACCACCACCCAAGTGCAGTTCTTTAATAATTGGTTTTTCATCAAACAATTCCAAATATAAATGCCATTCCTTTAAAACCGCTTTAATATAAGGTGATTCTACACTGTGCTGCTTTGTAATACGTTTATTACAACCGCAAAACGTACATAAACTTTCGCAAAATGGTAAATGGATATAAAGACTAATACCTTCTTTTAAATTACTCTCTTTAAAAGACCTTACTAATGTATCCTTCCATTGTTCTAATGAAAATGTACTTTTATCCCAATAGGGAACCGTTGGATAACTCGTATAGCGAGGACCCGCGATATTATATTTATTAATTAACGCTCTAGACATACCTGACATTTGTAACACAAAATTAAAACCATTCCTTATTTAAAAACATGATATATATCATACCTTTATTTGTATTTATATTAATATTCATTACTTTTAAACTTATTAAAAAAAAAGAAAAATGAAAAAAATTAGTGTTTTAATATTAGCTTTATCACTAAGTATTATTGCTTGTAAAAATGAAAAAAAAGAAACTAAACCTTCTGAAACAGAAACTGCTACATCCGAAAAGTTTGTAGTAAAACCCGAAGCAACCTCTGTAAAATGGACAGCCTACAAAACAACCGATAAAGTTGGTGTTGGCGGTGAATTTACCTCTTCAAATTTTGAAGCTAAATCTGGCTCATCTCCTCAAGAAGCTTTAAATAACTTGAGTTTCTCCATTCCAATCAGTAGCCTATTTACCAATGATGCTACTAATACCAGGGATGCCAAAATAAAAGCCTCCTTTTTTGGAGCTATGTTAGATACCGAATTTTTAAAAGGCACCCTTAGTTACGTTGATGATTCCTGTTCTGCATCACTCACTATGAATGGTATTACGCACAGTATACCGCTTGACGTTAAAATTGAAGAAGAAAGACGCGTTACTTTAACAGGTGTTATGAACCTTAAAGATTGGAATGCTCTAGACGCTTTAGCTTCATTAAATAAAGTATGTTTTGATTTACACAAAGGTCCTGATGGGGTAAGTAAAACCTGGGAAGATGTAGCTATAGAAGTTAGCACTTACTTGAGAAAGAATTAGTTGTTCTTAAAAATATTAGCCCTATAAATGACTGTCCAGGATATACTTGCAAAACTGGTTTCATTTCCTGTTTTTGGAGGTGAAAATAACTTAAACATTATAAATTGGATAAATGACTACATTGAAAACTTTGGTGTTGAAACCTCTTTAGTGTATAACGAAACCAAAACTAAAGCCTCTTTACATTGCAGAATTGGTCCCAGTGTAGATGGTGGAGTCATCCTTTCAGGCCATACAGACGTGGTACCTGTTAAAGAGCAACCTTGGGATACCAATCCTTTTGAGCTTGTAGAGAAACCTGATGATAATTTATATGCCCGTGGTAGTTGTGATATGAAAGGCTTTTTGGCCTGTTGTTTATCTGTATTACCCATAATGGTTAAAGCTAAACTAAAAAAGCCCATTTATTTTGCTTTTACTTACGATGAAGAGGTAGGTTGTTTAGCAGCTCCTTCACTTATAGATCATATCAAAAAAACATATTCTGAAAAACCCAGATATGCTATCATAGGAGAAGCTTCTATGCTACAACCTATTATTGCACAAAAAAGTATTCATATAATTGACATCACTGTGAATGGTTCACAGGGTCATAGTAGCAGAATAAAGCAAGAGGTTAGTGCAATACATGAAGCAGCAAGACTTGTTTTGTGGGCTGAAGAAAAAATGAATGCTTTGATAAATTCTGGCAGTATTGACCCCCGCTTTAATCCTCCACATTCATCACTTCATACAGGAATTATTAATGGTGGCATTGCGCCTAACATTATAGCCAATAAAGCATTTCTATCATTAGATATTCGGTGTTTACCTCAAGATGACGCCAGCCAAATGTATCAAGACTTAAAAGACTACTGTAAATCTAGAGAAGAAACTCTAAAATCTATTTTTGAAGGCTTTAGAATTGATGTCGCTGAAAATCATCCCATCGTACCATCCCTTAATACTAGTGAAAACTCTGATGTTATTGACCTCATTGGTAATATAACAGGAAATTATGAGTGGTCTACGGTATCTTATGCCTCTGAAGCAGGGCATTATTCTAATGCAGGTTTTGAAAGTATTATTTGTGGTCCTGGCTCTATTGCCCAAGCCCATAGAGCTAATGAATACATTTCAAAAGACCAATTAATAAAAGGTTTAGAAATGATTGAAAATTTGGTTAAACATTTAGAAATATCAATTTAATACAAGTTCTTTTTTGTATTTACAAATAAGATGTAATTTTATCACAAACAATGTTTTTATGAACCCTTCTGCACAAGGTTGGATTAAAAAATTACTTAGGGATATTTCTAAAAACAATGCTTTTTTAAATTTCAATGAAGCAGATTTTTACGATGCCCTTAGAGGATGTGGCTTCATTTATGGCAGTAATTTAGATGTTGTTTTAACTATTTTACCAAAAAATGATCTTACAGAAGAAGAACTCTCAAAAACCAACTTGCTCCTAGCTCTTTATTACACACATCATCAGTCTAACACAAATATTCCATTTGTTGAAAATGTTATTAATTTTTACACAGAAATAAACGAGTTAAAAACATCATTCTTTAAAGAACTCTTAAATGGAAAAAAATCGAGTGAGCAATTAGAGAAGATTATTCACAAACGTATTCAGATTGATGCCAATGTTCTTACTAAAAACTTTAAATACTTCATTATTAATGCGCTTCTGTATATTGATGTTCTTGCTTATTCTGAATTTTTAAAAAAACAATCGGTTTCAATTGATTATCTAAAAAATTTAGAAGCCTCTATTGAAGCTATAATCATGGATGTACTAAACTCAAAGCTATCCAAAAACCAATACGATGAAAGTTTAATAAAACTATTTGAATCATCCTTACGTTATCATAACAATACGCACTTGGATTATCAAAATGCTGTCAATATACTAAAGTCTAAACAAGAGAAGAACTACATTTTAGACCTAGCCTGTATGGCAACATGGACAGATAAAAAAATTGACCAAAACGAACAACGTTTTCTAATAAAATTAGGCACCGACCTAAAAATTTCCAAAAAAAGAATTAAAGAATCAATAACTTCGATAAATCTATTTTACTCGGTTAATAAAACGAACATTGCACTTTTAAGTTCAAAAAATATAGTGCAGAGTTTTTATAATAATTCCAGCAAAATGGTTACTAAATTGATTTCTAGAAATAGAAAACGTTTATATCAGGAATTAAAAGACAGTAAAGAACTCATGGTACTGTTGTCGCAATCTACCAAACGTAACTTGAGTGATGACGAGCATAAAAAAGTAAATGAACAACTACTTGATATCTTTAAATCCATACCAAGTTTAGCTATTTTTATGTTACCAGGTGGTGCATTATTATTACCATTGGTAATTAAATTTATTCCTAAACTTTTACCTTCTGCCTTTGATGAAAACAGGGTTGAAGATTAATTGACTCTAGAACTTTACTTCTTAGAGCAGACTATCAATTTAAATATTCAACCAAACGTACAATAAACTTTTTTGTAAAGACAAAGGACATTTATATAAATGTCCTTTTGTTATAAATTTGTATTCATTTTTGTCGGGATGACAGGATTTGAACCTGCGACCACACGGCCCCCAGCCGTGTACGCTAACCGGACTGCGCCACATCCCGAATTTTTAATTTACGCTAAATTTAGCAACTAACTTGTGGTTTCTCGAAAATACTAGGTTATAACTGTGGTGCAGTTTATCCTGAGCGAAGTCGAAGGACCACATGCCGCTTCAAAAATAGTTCTCAAAGAAAACATATTTTTTAAAAATAGCAAAGGCCAAAGCAATTAAAACTTTGTTCCATTACTTTGCATAATCTTAATTATATGTGGAGGTTGAAACTTCAAAAGAAGCATCTTTCGCCGCTAAGTATCGCTCGGCATCTAAAGCTGCCATACAACCTGTTCCAGCAGCTGTTACTGCTTGCCTATAAACATGATCGGCTGCATCTCCTGAAACGAAAACACCTTCTACATTGGTTTTTGAAGAACCTGGCACGTTAATTATATACCCTGTTTCATCTAAATCTAAAAAGTCTTTAAAAATATCGGTATTGGGTTTGTGCCCAATAGCTACAAAAAATCCAGTAGCAGGAATTTCATGTTTTTCGCCTGTTTTATTGTTGATCACACGAACTCCAGTTACCACTTGTCCGTCCCCCAAAACCTCGTCGGTTTCAGTATTATGAAGAATTTCAATATTTTCTGTATTCCTAACTCGAGCTTCCATTATTTTAGAGGCTCTAAATTCATCTCTTCTTACAATCATGGTTACCTTCTTACACAATTTAGATAGGTAATGTGCCTCCTCACAAGCAGAATCTCCAGCACCTACAATAACAACTTCTTGATTTCTATAAAAGAATCCATCGCAAACAGCACAAGCTGAAACACCACCCCCCAATTTTAAATACTTTTGTTCTGATTCTAAACCTAAATACTTTGCTGAAGCACCGGTAGAAATTATAACAGTATCACAATGAATCTCTTTGGTATCATTAACCCATATCTTGTGGATATCTCCAGAAAAATCAACTTTTGTTACCCAACCATCGCGTACATCAGTCTCAAAACGTTGTGCTTGAGCTTGTAATTGCATCATCATTTCAGGACCTGTTACTCCATCTGGATATCCAGGAAAATTTTCTACTTCATTCGTAGTTGTTAATTGACCCCCTGGTTGTGTTCCTTGATATAAAACCGGTTTCATATTAGCTCTTGCTGCGTAAATAGCAGCAGTGTATCCCGCAGGTCCAGACCCTATAATTAAACACTTAACTCGTTCTATTGTATCAGACATAATTCTTACTCTTAATTTAGTGAAACAAAAGTAGAGTTTTTAACAGAAAACTTACATAGAAGTTATTAACACTTTACTATAAAGACATATTTAAAATCTATAGTATTAAGCTACTAAACTATTTTTTTGTAACTTTAAGTAACTAACTAAATACAGAATGATGAAAAAATATCCTTACCTTACGTTTATACTACTTATTGTATTTGCTAGCTGCAACACCAACAACAAAAAAACAGACACTCCAATAGAAGTAGAAAAAATGGAAGAGTATCCTCTACAGGGTGTTTGGGAAATACATAGCTATGTAAATTATAGAGGGGATACTACCGATACCATTTGGCCATCAAACGAACGTAAACAAAGAAAAATGTTTTCGAAGTCTAAGGTTATGTGGAGCAAATTGCGCACTTTCGACTCTCTTGATTGGTTTGGAGTTGGAGACTACACTTTAAAAGACGGGATTTTTACAGAAGAACTAGATTATGGTTCTAAACCTGTAAATAAAATAATTGAAACCAGTAACAAATGGACTTTTAACGCGGTAGTGACAGAAGATAGTTTCTCTCAAATTACCGTTGATAGCTCTGGAAATTATATCTATGCCGAGAACTATATTAGAGTAGATTAATTTATTATTTAAACATTTCAATGACATTTTCTCCAGAGGATTTTTTATAACCTCTAAACATACCTTTGGTGTTGAAATCCCAAAATATGTTTCCCGATTTATCTAATAAAATCATACCGCCTTTTCCACCTAAAGTTTTAATTTGATTGTTAAGTACTTCGTGCAAAGCCTCAGGAGGACTCAATTGTTTATATTGAATTAAACTCGATACTTCATGAGCAGCAACTGTTCTAATGAAAATTTCTCCCGTTCCGGTTGCTGAAATTCCGCAGGTTAAGTTATTGGCATATGTACCTGCTCCAACAATAGGTGAATCTCCAATTCTCCCATATTTCTTATTACTAATACCTCCAGTTGACGTTCCTGCAGCAATATTCCCTTCTTTATCAATTGCAACAGCCCCAACTGTTCCATATTTTTTGCTATCCCCCACTGAAATATTATTCGACATTAAATTTCTTATGATCTTTTTTTTAGCTATAGATTTAATTTGCTCTAATTGATCCCTCTTGTTTTGAACAAAGAAATAGGTACTATCAACCATATCCAATCCAAATTGTTCCATAGCCTGTTCAGCTCCTTTCCCAGAAAGCATGACATGTTCGGTGCTATCCATTACCATTCTTGCTGCCATAATAGGATTTTTAACATGATTAATGCCTGCTACTGCTCCGCTATTTAATGTTTTACCATCCATAATAGAAGCATCCATTTCTTGGTTACCTTCACTGTTATAAACAGCTCCTCTCCCAGCATTGAACAATGGCGAGTTTTCCAAAATTGAAATAGCACCTTGAACAGCATCTAATGATGACCCACCATTTTCAAGAATTTTGTATCCAGAATCTAAGGCTTCTTGTAGTTTGTTTGAATATAGCTTTTGTCTGTTTTCATTAAAATATTCTTTTATTAGACCATCACCAGCACCACCATGAATAACGATGGCGAAAGAATTTGCTTTTACTTGCGGAGTTTCACTTTTTTCGTTTACCCTATATTTACAAGATATTGCAACAATGAAAAATAAAATTAATGGCAGTATTTTTCTCAAGTTTTTGAATATTACTTAACTGGATAATTGTCATCCCAATTTTTAATATGAGGCTCTCCCAACTTACCTAAGGATTTCGCAATTACTGTAGAAACCGTTGCATCACCAGTTACATTTACTGTAGTCCTACACATATCTAAAGGTCTATCTACTGCAAAAATCAATGCTAAAGCAATTGGCAACAAATCCGATGGAAATCCTATAGCTTCTAAAACTATCACCAACATTACCATACCGGCACCAGGTACTGCTGCACTGCCAATAGATGCCAATAACGCAGTTAAAATAATCATTAATTGGTTACTAAATACCAAACCCTCTGGCCATAATACCTGCATAATAAAAACAGCTGCTACGCCTTGATATAAACTGGTTCCATCCATATTAATAGTGGCACCAACAGGTAATACAAAACTTGTTACTTCCTTATCTACTCCTACATGCTCTTCAACCCGCTCCATTGTTACTGGTAATGCCGCAGCACTACTACTTGTAGAAAATGCTAGTAATTGCGCTGGACTTATCCTATTTATAAACCAAAAAGGTGATTTTTTAGCATAAACGGATATTAAAATCATATAAAAGCATATCATTAAAAATAAACCAAGTACAACTACTCCCGCATATTTTAATAAAGCCAAAAGAATATCTGGATCGTCAGCAGAAACAACAACACTGGCTAATAATGCAAAAACAGCATAAGGTGCAAAAAGCATAATTATATCTACCATTTTTAAAACAACCTCATTTAAAGAATCAAAGAAGTCCTTTAAGGGTTTAGCTTTTTCTTCTGGTACTAATAGCAAACATAAGCCTAGTAAAATAGCAAATACAATAACTTGTAACATAAATTTATTATTGCCCATGGCATAAATTGCATTATCAGGAACCATATCTACCAAGAACTGAAGTGGACCTGCCTCTTTTTGCTGTTTTGCATTTATAAGTATGGTTTGTGCTTGATCACTTGTTGAGTACTTATCCTTAAGCATACTAACCGTTTCTTTAGTAATACCTTTACCTGGTTTTAAAGTATTTACAAGCCCTAAACCAATTGTTATTGCAATAACTGTTGTAATTATATAAAGAACTATAGTACGCAACCCCATATTCTTGAATTTGGATATATCCTTTAAATCGGAAATACCTTTTATTAAAGAAGCTAAAATGAGAGGTACTGCAATAAGTTTTAAAAGCTTAACAAATATTTTCCCAAATGGGTCTACCCATTTCATCACAAAATCCTGTCCATTAACAGATGCCATTATAAATCCAAAAATGACACCTAATAACATGCCTATTAATATTTGCCAATGTAATGCTAGTTTCTTCATAAGAACTATTTAAAATTAATTTGATATAAACTTACGGAATTTGTAAGAACTATTTTTAATCAAAAAAAGTAATGCTTTGAACAAAGAATTTAAAGCACAAAAAAAAGCCTTTCATTTCTGAAAGGCTTTTCAATTATATTTTCACTTAACTTAAAGAGCAGCAACGTGCTTTGCCAAACCAGATTTCAAGTTGGCAGCTTTGTTAGCGTGAATTATATTTTTCTTAGCTAATTTATCTAACATTGAAACTACTTGAGGAAACAAAGCCTCAGCTTCTTTCTTATCTGTAAGCTCACGTAATTTCTTGATAGCATTACGAGTAGTTTTGTGTTGATACCTATTTACCACACGCTTAGCTTCGTTACTTCTAATTCTTTTTAGTGCTGACTTATGATTTGCCATTTTGTTTTTTCTTATTAAAAATTGTAGCCCGTAGGGGAATCGAACCCCTCTTACCAGGATGAAAACCTGGCGTCCTAGCCGATAGACGAACGGGCCATTTTAGTTACTTCATTATTTAATGAGCATGCAATTCGTGATTGCGGATGCAAAAATACAACTATTTTTAAATGATACAATACTTATCTAAATTTTTTTGAAAAAATTTTAGACTAGTATGCTTTTGCAAATAAAACTCTTCTTTTTGAAGGTTTTCCAGAGTAAACACACACCCCTTCCTCTTCCTTTGAATCTATAGGAATACATCTAATTGTAGCCTTTGTTAACTCTTTTATTTTTTCTTCAGTTTCATTGGTACCATCCCAATGTGCAGAAAGAAAACCACCTTTAGTTTCTAATACGTGCTTAAACTCATCAAAAGTTTCCACATTGGTAATATGTTGATTTCTGAAATCTAATGCCTTATTGAAAAGATTCTCTTGAATTTCCTCCAACAAATCTTCTACTACGATAGCAATTCTATCCAAAATAACTGTTTGTTTACTTAGTGTATCTCTTCTAGCTAGTTCAACGGTTTCATTATCTAAATCCTTCGGACCAATAGCAATACGCAACGGTACTCCCTGTAATTCATGTTGTGCAAATTTAGCTCCAGGACGTAACGTATCGCGTTTGTCAAACTTAACCGAAATCCCTCTATCATTTAAATCACTAATAATTTCTTCAGCCACTTTACTTATGGCATCAAACTGTTCGTCATTCTTATAAATAGGAACAATAACTACTTGATAAGGTGCCAAATTTGGGGGTAATACTAGTCCGTTATCATCACTATGTGTCATAATAAGAGCCCCCATCAATCTGGTAGACACACCCCAAGATGTTGCCCATACATAATCTTGCTTACCTTCCTTAGTAGCATATTTTACATCAAACGCCCTAGCGAAATTTTGACCTAAAAAATGAGAAGTTCCAGCTTGTAATGCTTTTCCATCTTGCATCAAAGCTTCAATACAGTAGGTATCCTCTGCCCCAGCAAAACGCTCACTCTCAGTTTTAACACCCTGAATAACAGGTATAGCCATAAAGTTCTCAACAAATTTAGCATAAACCCCATTCATCAATTTAGTTTCTTCAATAGCTTCATCTTTGGTAGCATGAGCTGTATGGCCTTCTTGCCATAAAAATTCTGCGGTACGTAAAAATAATCTAGTACGCATTTCCCAACGCACTACGTTAGCCCATTGATTTATTAAAATTGGTAAATCTCTGTAAGATTGAATCCAATTTCTGTAGGTGTTCCAAATAATGGCCTCACTGGTTGGTCTTACTACCAACTCTTCCTCCAATCTTGCTTCAGGGTCTACTCTTAACTTACCAGGTTTATCAGGGTCATTCTGTAGTCTGTAATGCGTTACAACAGCACACTCTTTTGCAAAGCCTTCGGCATTTTTCTCCTCAGCTTCAAACAAACTTTTAGGCACAAAAAGTGGAAAATAAGCATTTTGATGCCCTGTTTCTTTAAACATTTTATCCAATTCTGCCTGCATTTTTTCCCAAATTGCAAATCCGTAAGGCTTAATTACCATACATCCTCTAACAGCCGAATTCTCCGCTAGGTCGGCCTTAACAACCAATTCATTATACCATTTGGAATAATCTTCTGCTCTACTGGTAAGTTTTTTACTCATATCAATCTTTTGGCACAAATATTGTGTCTATGTTAAATAAAAAATAGTTTCGCAAAACTAACTATTTTTGTTATGTTCAACAATAAAATTCTAGAGATATGCGCTTAAATAACTACTCCAAAAGAAAAGTGTCACTCATTGCCATGATTGGACTAATGTTTGGCCTAGTATCATGTGGTTCTTATCAGTATGTAGGAGTTAATGATGATGGGATATATAGTGACTCACAAATTACTGTAGTTAATACGCCTACAGAAACAGTTGTTAACGTACCCAATGAATCTAATAGTAACTACTATAAAAATTACTTTAGAAGCAAATCTTTAGAATCTGAGTTAGCTTTAGAAAATGATGAAATCTTTACAGATATTGATGCCTATGAATCTGATAATTACATGGTAAATGATACCATTTACAATGATTATCAGGGGCATGCTGGTTGGGGACAACAAAGCAACAATGTAACCATCAATTATATTGATAACGGTTGGAACAACTGGGGTTGGAATGCTGGATTTGGTTGGGGCTGGAACAACTGGGGTTGGAATAATTGGGGGTGGGGCTGGAACCCTTGGAATAGATGGAATAGATGGGGCTGGAATGATTGGGCTTGGAATGGCTGGGGTTGGAACAACTGGGGCTGGAATGGCTGGGGTTGGAACGCTGGATTTGGTTGGGGCTGGAATAACTGGGGTTGGAATAACTGGGGATTTGGTAACAGATTTTATAATCCAAGAAATATAGCTTATAGTTCTAGCAGAAGAGGCAGTTATTATTCTGGTAGCTCGAGAAACAATTTAAGTAACAGAAGTGATATTTCGAGAAGAAGTAGCGTTTCTAGTGTAAATAGAAATACCACATCAAAATATAATACAGCTCGCAGAAGTAGCGTAAACAGTACTACTAGTAGAGCAACTACGTACAATAGAAGAGGAACAACTGTTTCAAATAATAACGGAACTACATCTCGCATTAGCAGTGTGAATAGAAACGCTTCTAACTATAATAATGCTAGACGTTCTTCTGGAACAGGTACAGTAAGTAGATACAGTAATTCTCAAGGAAGAACGACCACCATATCACGTACACCTTCTTCTAACTCAACGAGTAGGTCTTCATCGGCAAGCAGAAGCTCAAGTACTTACAAACAACCTAGTAGCAACTATAGTGGCTCTTCTAGAAGATCCTCATATTCAAATTATTCTTCACCATCTTCTTCCAGAAGTTCGTATGGTTCTTCAAGCAGCAGAAGCTCAAGCTCTGGCTCTGTATCCAGATCTTCTAGCGGAAGTAGTAGAGGCTCCTCATCAGGTGGAGGAAGACGTCGATAATCTTTTAAAAAAATAAATAAGTCTTTTGAAACCAAAATAATCAAGATCATTATTAAATATTCATAGAAATAGTAATTTTGAATATCACGAGGTTATATGTTACTATTAAAAAACTATAAATAAAACCGTATGAAAAAGTTAAGTTTACTATGCATAGGTTTACTATCTATGTCCTTTATTTACGCTCAGGATTTAACTGATGCCTTAAGATATTCTCAAGATAATATACAAGGAACGGCCAGATTTAGGGCTTTAAGTGGTGCCTTTGGAGCCTTAGGAGGCGACATGAGTGCAGTAAGTTTAAACCCCGCAAGCTCTGCAGTTTTTACAAGAAGTCACGCTTCATTCTCGGGCTCAAATATCGATGTTGAAAATATATCCAATTATTTTGGCGGACTAGGTTCTACAAACGAATCTAATTTCGACTTAAACCAAGCGGGAGTAGCTTTTGTTTTTGCTGCCAACAACAATTCACCTTGGAGAAAGTTTTCGCTAGCAGTGGCTTACGAAAGAACCAATAATTTTGATGACAGCTGGTTTGCTGCTGGAACTAATACCACCAATGACCCTGATTTTAGCAACTCTATTGCTAGTTATTTTTATGATTTTGCAGACGGTAAAAGACTTGATGAAATTTCAACATTACCGGGGGAGTCTGTAGCAGATGCATATCGAGACATCGGTAATGTATATGGCTTTTCACACCAACAGGCCTTTTTAGGTTTTGAATCTTTTATTTTAGAGCCAGATGATATTAATAATGATGCCAATACAACCTATACATCTAACATTGCATCAGGCAATTTTCTTCATGATTATACGTATGCAGCCACGGGTTATAATGGTAAAGTATCCTTTAACCTAGCAACTCAATACGAAGATAATTTATACTTAGGTGTGAACCTAAATACTCATTTCATAGATTACCAACGTTCAACTTTGTTGCTTGAGGAAAACAATAATGGTGGATCTATCGATTATGTAGAATTTGAAAACAATTTAACTACCCGAGGAAATGGATTTTCATTTCAAATTGGTGGTATCATGAAATTAAGCCAAGAATTTAGAGTAGGAATAACTTATGACTCGCCCATTTGGTATACTATTGAAGAGGAAACATCACAATACTTAGGAACAGATGGAGCCAACGGATTTATAGAAATCTTTCCTCAGGTAGTTAATGTTTATCCTAGTTATAGACTTCAAACTCCAGCCAGATTTACAGGAAGTTTGGCTTATGTTTTTGGAACTCAAGGTTTAATTAGTTTTGATTACTCTAGAAAGGATTATGGTAGTACTAAGTTTAAACCAGAAAACGATAGCTACTACCAAGATTTAAATGCCAATATAAGTGATGTATTTACACAAGCGGCAACTTATAGACTTGGTGGCGAATATAAACATAAACAATTTAGTTTTAGAGGTGGCTATCGCTTTGAAGAAAGTCCATATGCTGATGGTATAACTGTAGGAGATTTAAATGGGTACTCATTAGGTTTGGGTTACAACTTTGGAAATACCAAGCTAGACATAACTTATGACAAAGCCGAAAGATCATTTAACAATAATCTTTACAATTTAGATTTTGGTACTCCACCTCAAGCTATGGTAGATAGAACAAACTCAAACATAACAATATCATTAAGTTTTAATATTTAAAAAGAAAACAGTCCTAAATTTGAGAGCTTGAATATTATGTATTCAAGCTTTTATTTTTTGTGTAATTATTACTTACAAACTCAGACTAATATGAAAGTATTAATTATTTGCTAACATCAAGTATTACAAAAGTATAATGCTTATCTTTGCAAACTAAATTTTCACATAGTTACCGATGAAATTTGATAAAGATTTTGAAGATTTTGACGCTTTAGGAAATGAGCATATTGGCACATCTCAAGATACTCCTATGCGCAGTGACGCCTTTAAATTAAGTAATGAAGAAAAGATTGACATCATTAAAGATGATGTCCGTCATATCATGGAAACTCTGGGCTTAGATCTTAATGACGATAGCCTAAAAGGTACACCTAACCGTGTAGCCAAAATGTTTGTAAAAGAAATTTTTGGAGGCTTAGACCCTGAAAAAAAACCTAGTGCGTCTACCTTTGATAATAAATACAAGTATGGCGAAATGCTAGTTGAAAAAAACATTACAGTTTATTCAACCTGTGAACACCATTTATTACCAATAGTAGGAAAAGCGCATATTGCTTATATATCAAATGGCACAGTGGTTGGCTTATCTAAAATGAACCGAATTGTTGATTATTATGCTAAACGTCCTCAAGTTCAAGAGCGATTAACCATTCAAATTGTTAAAGAACTTCAAGAAGTTTTAGACACAAAAGATGTTGCCTGTGTAATTGATGCTAAGCATTTATGTGTTAACTCAAGAGGCATAAGAGATATTGAAAGTAGTACTGTGACCTCTGAATTTGGTGGAAGATTTAAGGACAAAGCAACTCGTAGAGAATTTCTAGATTATATTAAATTAGATACCAAGTTCTAAAAAAATAATTCCCAATTTTATTCTAACTAACCAAGCATGCAACTTTATAAAAGTCAGGAATTAAAAATATACAATTCACTTACCGGAGAGAAAGAAATTTTTAAACCTATAAATGAGGGTCATATAGGGATGTACGTTTGTGGCCCTACGGTTTACAGCAATGTACATTTAGGTAATGTAAGAACTTTCATGTCTTTTGATGTTATTTTCAGATACCTAAAGCACTTAGGTTACAAAGTTCGTTATGTTAGAAATATTACAGATGCTGGCCATTTAGAAAATGATGCCGATGTAGGCGAAGATAAAATCACAAAAAAAGCTCGTTTAGAACAAATTGAACCCATGGAAGTGGTTCAACGCTACACTGTAGATTTTCATAACATCTTAAACACACTAAATTTTTTACCACCCAGTATTGAGCCAACAGCAACCGGTCATATTATAGAACAAATTGAACTCATAAATACCATAATTGAAAACGGTTTTGCCTATGTAGTAAATGGTTCGGTATATTTTGATGTACATAAATTTAATGAAACCAATAACTACGGAAAGTTAAGCAAACGAAAGTTAGACGATTTAATTCATAACACCCGAGAATTAGATGGTCAAAGTGATAAAAAGAATCCGCAAGATTTTGCCCTTTGGAAAAAAGCAGAGCCACAGCACATTATGCGTTGGCCCTCACCTTGGGGTGATGGGTTCCCTGGTTGGCACCTAGAGTGTACTGCCATGAGTACCAAATATTTGGGTGAAACTTTTGATATTCATGGTGGGGGTATGGATTTAAAATTCCCGCATCATGAATGCGAAATAGCCCAAAATGAAGCTGCTTTAGGCAAATCTCCGGTGAATTATTGGATGCATGCCAATATGCTAGAAATGAACGGACAACGTATGTCTAAATCTACTGGTAATATTATTAACCCAAACGAATTGTTATCTGGTAACAACGACAAGATGAGTAAAGCCTATTCACCTAGCGTTATTCGTTTCTTTATGGCACAATCCTCATACAGAAGTGTTCTGGATTTAACCGATGCTGGTCTATTAGCTAGCGAAAAAGGCTATAACCGCTTAATGGAAGCTATATCAATGCTTCCTAAATTAAAAGCATCCAGTACCTCATCTATAAATATTGGTAACTGGCAACAAAAGTGTTATGATGCCATGAATGATGATTTTAATACTCCTATTTTAATTGCTAATTTATTTGAAGGTGCCAAATATATCAATCAAGTTAAGGAAGGTAGTGCTAAACTAACGGTCGATGATTTAGAACTATTACAAAATAGTTTAAACACCTTTATTTTTGATGTTTTAGGACTTTTAAAAGATGAAGAAACGCAATCGGGTAGTGATAAATTATCAGGTGCTGTAGATGTTCTCATAAAACTTAGACATGAAGCCAGAGCCAATAAAGATTTTGCACTATCTGATAAAATTAGAGATGAACTAGCAGAAGTTGGCATTGTTCTAAAAGACGGTAAAGACGGTACTACATTTACTGTGAATTAATTTGACCTGTCTTTCTTGTGAAGGCAGGAATACACAATAAAGAATGATGTTTTTAAATAATTTGATTCCCGCCTTCGCGGGAATTACAAAACTGTGATAAAGAAACTACTCATAGCACCATTTTTATTTTTGATAAAAATCTATCAGATTTTTATATCTCCAATAACACCTGCCACTTGCAGATATACCCCAACCTGTTCTCATTACAGCATAGAAGCTTTAAAAAAATATGGGCCATTTAAGGGTGGTTGGCTGGCTTTAAAACGAATTTTTTCATGCCATCCTTGGGGAGGATCTGGGTATGATCCCATACCTTAAGGTCATTGAGAACGCATTGAAGCAATCTCTTTGAATTAAGCCTTGACTTTTAATTGGTTTTGTAATAATTTTCATCTACCTTCGTTTACCGCCGATTATATGCTATTAAAAAAACGCATATTCAACTGTTGGCTGTAATTAAGAAAACCTATAAGTACTTTGAATTTTTTAAAAGCTTTTTTACTAACAATATTCCTTACTGTTGTTTATTATATTCCTCAATCGATATTAGTACTTCTTTATAAGCATTCGAATCTGAACGTGAACTTATTCAATCCAAATTTTGAATTAGTTTGGAGTTTATCATCTATAATCGCATACTTTTTAGTTTTTCATTTCTTTTGGAAACCTAAACCTGATTACTCTACAATTTTAGAAATAAAAGGTTTGAATTTAGATTTAATTCCATATTTAATACTTGTTGTAATTGGCTATGGATTTGTTGGACAACCATTTTGGGATTGTAACCGATTAATTGAATATTATCAAAACTCAAACATTGAACCTTACACTGGAGGTTTAAGGAAACTGAACCTCCAATATGCATATTCACTGATAAGAGCATTAGTGATTGCTCCCATATTAGAAGAAGTCTTTTTTAGAAAATTCCTGTTTTTAAAACTTTTAGAAAAATATAAACTATTCGTCGCGATTATTATATCAAGCATTTGTTTTTCAGCAATACATTTTGAAACACCAAATAACTTAATACCTAGCTTAATTTTTGGTGTAATAAGCTGTCTCATTTTCTTCAAAACAAAAAATATTAGCTATTCCATATTACTACACTTCTTAAATAATTTATGCATAACCCTATTTAATATGTTTGGGGAATCATATTTTAACTGGTTAGATAACTTGAAGTTTAATTTTGTCTATTGGACTTTATTTGTTTTGGGGATTTTGACAATAATATTAGGTATGAAAAAAATAACTACAACCAACAAGGTGAAAAAGTAATTACTTGGTTCTAGCCTACTCCTGAATACCAAAAACTATCGGGACTCGCGGATTTTCGACTAGTCAGTTCAATTTTTGTTTATTTAGTTGCTTTAACATACAACCATCCTTACACAAACCGATAAACAAACTCTCCTTGAACAAACTTATTCCTCAGGTATATGCTTTAAAATCTCCAACACAAACTTCCAATATTTTTGAACTGACGAGATTTGAGCCCGTTCATCTGGAGAGTGTGCCCCTTTAATATTCGGGCCAAAACTAATCATATCCATATCAGGGTAATGAGTTCCTAAAATACCACACTCTAAACCAGCATGACAAGCCGCTACATGGGGTTTTTCTCCATTTAAATCTTCATATAACTCAGTCATTACTTTTAAAATACGAGAATCCATATTGGGTGTCCAACCCGGGTAATCTCCAGAGAACTCAACTTCGCAACCCGTTAGCTCAAAAGTAGCGCGTAATGTATTAGCCAAATCCATTTTAGCACTTTCCACTGAAGACCTCGTTAAACAAGCTATTTTAATATCCCCATTTTTTATAAAAACACGCGCTAAATTATTCGAAGTTTCAACTAAATTTGGAATATCAGCACTCATTCTGTATACCCCGTTTTGAGCTGCATACAAAGCTCTAGTCACCCCTTCCTGAACACCTAAATCCATAATGCTTTTGGGAGTTTCACATTTAGTAACCACCACCTCTAAATCTGGCTCGGTTGTCTTTAATTCCTTTTTAATAGTATCAGTAATCAAAGTTATTTCTGATACAAAAGTAGCTTCATGTATAGCATCAATGGCCACTATGGCTCTACTCTCACGTGGTATAGCATTGCGTAAGCCACCACCATCAATTTCAGAAATACGTAAACCATAATTTTCAAATCCATCAAACAGTAAACGATTCATGATTTTATTGGCATTTCCCAAACCCTCGTGAATTTGCATCCCAGAATGACCACCTTGCAAACCTTTAACTTCAATGGTAAAACCTATTTTAAATTCAGGCGTATCTTCTTCATTATAGGTTCTGATAGCAGTCACATCAATACCCCCTGCACATCCAACACCTATTTCATCATCTTCTTCGGTATCTAAATTCAGCAAAATACCTCCTTTTAACAAGCCACCCTTGAGTCCCATGGCGCCTGTCATACCCGTTTCTTCATCAATTGTAAACAAGGCTTCAATGGCTGGATGTGGTATATCAGAACTTTCTAATATAGCCATAATGGTGGCAACACCCAAACCATTATCGGCTCCAAGGGTGGTTCCTTTAGCTTTTACCCAATCACCATCTACATACATATCAATACCTTGAGTATCAAAATTAAAAACGGTGTCATTATTTTTTTGATGCACAATATCTAAATGCGATTGCATTACCACCGTGGTTCTATTTTCCATCCCTTTGGTAGCTGGTTTTTTAATGATGACATTACCCACTGCATCTACCAAAGTTTCTAATCCTAAGTTTTCTCCAAACGCTTTCATAAATGCTACAACTCGCTCTTCTTTTTTCGAAGCTCTTGGTACTGCATTTAAATCGGCAAATTTATTCCATAGTACTTGCGGCTGTAGTTGTCTTATTTCGGTACTCATAATTACAAAATCTAGTTGCACAAAGATACGTTTTACCAGTGAGCATTAGCAACATTTATGTACTTTTGAAGTATGCTAAAAAACAAAAAACTCATTCTAGCGCTTAGTTTGGTACCTCAGTATTTACTAATACTATGGCTTTCAAAAAAACCTGATTTTGCAGAATCTTTTTACAGCAATGGTTTGTACGTTTACATTTCAAAATTATTTAGATATACTCTGGGTTGGCTACCATTTTCTTTTGGTGATTTTGTTTATGGTTTTGGTGTTATTTACGCCTTGAGATGGTTCTTTATAAACCGAAAACGTATCCTAAAAGATACCAGAAATTGGGTTATTGATGTAGCATCTGCTTTAGCGGTTTTGTATTTTGCTTTTCACTTATTTTGGGGATTTAACTACTACCGGTTACCACTTCATAAAAGTCTAAATTTAAATAACGATTACAATACTGAACAGTTAGTGAATGTGACAAAAAAACTGATTGAAAAGTCGAATGCGCTTCACTCTGAAATAACTGGAAATGATACTATTAAGATTAAGCTTCCTTATTCTAAAAAAGAGATTTTTAGGATGACGCCTGACGGGTATAATAATTTAAAAAGAGAATTTCCACATTTAGAATATCATCCCAAAAGCATTAAAAAATCTTTGTTTAGCTACCCGTTAACCTATATGGGTTTTAGTGGCTATTTAAATCCTTTAACTAACGAAGCGCAGGTTGATGGCATTATGCCTGCGATAAAGTTTCCAACAACCTCAGCCCATGAAATGGCTCATCAATTAGGATATGCTGCTGAAAATGAAGCTAATTTTATTGGTTTTTTGGCATCAATCCATAATGACGATATATATTTTAAATACTGTGGTTATACTTTCGGGTTACGCTATTGTTTAAATGAAATTTACCGACGAGACGAAGCTTTATTTGAAACTACAGTAGAAACCGTAAATAAGGGTATTTTAAAAAATTACGAAGAAGTCCGTTTGTTTTGGGAAGCCCATGAAAATCCTTTGGAGCCTTTTTTTAAACTTTTTTACAACAGTTATTTAAAAGCAAATAATCAATCTAAGGGTATGGAAAGCTACAGTTATGTGGTAGCACTTTTAGTTAATTATTTTAAGACTAAAGACATATATTAGCATTTTTCATAAATATGAAAATAATTAGAAGTACTCATAACACCTTTATTAAGCAACTCATTCAACTAAAAGATAAATCTCGCGAACGCAAAAAAAAGGGTTTATTTTTAGTTGAAGGTGCACGTGAAATTTCTTTGGCAATAAAGGGAGGCTATCAGTTAGAAACCGTTTTGTTTTACCCAGAATTATTTTCTAATGAACAGTTAAACGAGTTAACAAATCAACAAATCAATACCATAGAAATTTCTAAAGAGGTATATCAAAAGTTAGCATATCGAGATACAACTGAAGGTGTTATAGCCGTTGCAAAAACTAAAAATCATTCGTTAGATGATTTACATTTCAATACTGAAAAACCACTTTTGTTAGTAGTTGAAGCTCCTGAAAAACCAGGAAATATTGGAGCTCTTTTACGTACTGCTGATGCCGCCAATGTAGATGCTGTTATTATTGCCAATCCTAAAACAGACCTTTATAACCCAAATATCATACGTTCTAGTGTAGGTTGTGTGTTTACAAAACAAATAGCCATGGGAACTACCCCTGAGGTTATTTCATTTTTAAAAGAAAAGCACTTCAATATTTATTGTGCAGCACTACAAGCCTCAGTAGAATACACTACTCAAGATTTCACCAAATCTTCAGCTATAGTAGTTGGAACTGAGGCAACAGGACTCAGCGATGAATGGTTGAATAATGCCAATCAGAACATCATTATTCCCATGCAAGGAGAAATAGATTCTATGAATGTGTCTGTTGCGGCAGGAATTCTTATTTTTGAAGCCAAGAGACAACGAAATTTAAAATAATTTGTCATTCTGAACGTAGTGAAAAATCTCTATCTATAAGATTGTCAAGTCGCTAAGCGCTCCTCACAATGACATCACAACATGCTTATGACTGCAATAACCCTTTTTTACATCATTATAACAATCGTAATAATAAATTTTATTATAGACAAGATTTTAGATGCTTTAAATGCGAAACACTTCAAAGATGAATTACCCAAAGAACTACAAGATGTTTATGATGAAAATGACTATGAAAAGTCTCAAAATTATAAAGCTACTAAATACAAGTTTAGCCTTTTAACCTCTACCTTTTCAATAATGTTAACTTTAGGGTTTTTACTTTTTGATGGTTTTGAATTTGTTGATAATATAGCTAGAAGTTATAGTTCCAATCCCATTGTTATAGCTCTTATTTTCTTTGGAATTATTATGTTAGCTAGTGACATTTTAACCACACCGTTTTCTTACTACAGCACATTTGTAATTGAAGAAAAATTTGGTTTCAATAAAACCACTAAAAAAACTTTTGTTGTAGATAAAATTAAAGGCTGGATAATGTTGGCTATTATTGGCGGTGGTATTTTGGCTTTAATTGTTTGGTTTTATCAAGTTACAGGCAAACACTTTTGGCTTTGGGCTTGGGGCTTAATGACGGCTTTTACAGTGTTTATGAATATGTTTTATTCAAAATTAATTGTGCCTTTATTTAATAAACAAACACCTTTAGAGGAAGGCACTTTAAGAGATAAAATTTCTACCTACGCCAAAACTGTAGGTTTTAAACTGAATAAGATTTTTATTATTGATGGCTCTAAACGAAGCACTAAGGCCAATGCCTATTTCTCTGGTTTTGGAAGTGAAAAACGCGTTACACTCTACGATACATTGGTTAAAGATTTAGAAGACGAAGAAATTGTGGCAGTACTAGCCCATGAAATTGGCCACTATAAAAAGAAGCACATTATTTTCAATTTAATTGCCTCTGTTCTATTAACTGGTTTAACACTTTATATTTTGTCGCTGTTTATTTCAAATCCATTGTTATCTAATGCATTAGGAGTGGAAAACGCTAGTTTTCATGTGGGACTCATTGCCTTTATGTTACTCTACTCTCCTATTTCTGAAGTTACCGGGTTAATCATGAACATTTTCTCTAGAAAATTTGAATATCAAGCCGATGATTATGCCAAAAGTACTTATAAAGCTGAACCCCTTATAACCAGTTTAAAAAAACTATCTAAAAATAGCCTGAGTAATTTAACACCACACCCAGCGTATGTATTTATGCATTACTCACATCCTACGCTATTGCAACGCATAAAAAATTTAAGGAATTAATTGTATAGTTTCAAGTCTCATCTATCTTGATTTTCTAATAATTTTTAACTTTTAAAATACTTTCAGCTTCCAACTCCTAACTTTTATGTATCTTCGCCGCTTAAATTCCTCAGGGTGAGGATGTGTTACGAGAAGTTTTAGGTTTAAGTATGTCGATTCGCTTCTTTATGTAACACTACATAACAAATCGCATACATATACAGAATGAACACATTCCAAGATTTAGGTTTGCAAGACAACCTATTACAAGCTACTAATGACTTAGGGTTTAGTAAACCCAGCGAAGTTCAAGACAAAGCTATTCCTATTTTGCTACAAGAAGAAACCGATTTGGTAGCTTTAGCACAAACAGGCACAGGAAAAACCGCTGCTTTTGGTTTTCCAATGCTTCAAAAAATCAATGTCGACAGTAGAACTACGCAAGGACTTATTTTATCTCCCACACGCGAACTCTGTTTACAAATTACCAATGAATTAAAACTTTACGGAAAATACTGTAAAGGCTTAAATGTGGTGGCCATTTATGGAGGTGCTAGCATCACCGAACAAGCTAAAGATGTTAAAAGAGGTGCACAAATTATTGTGGCAACTCCAGGACGTATGAAAGACATGATTAGCAGACGTTTGGTAGATATATCAAAAATTGAATATGCGGTTTTAGACGAAGCCGATGAAATGCTAAACATGGGCTTTAAGGAAGATATCACTTCTATTTTATCCCACACACCTAAAGATAAAAACACGTGGTTATTTTCTGCAACAATGCCCCAAGAAGTAGCGGCTATTGCTAAACACTTTATGTATAACCCCCAAGAAATTACAGTAGGACGCAAAAATGAAAGTACAAGCCAAGTATCTCATGAATATTATTTGGTTAATGCAAGAGACCGTTACCAAACATTAAAACGCTTGGCAGATGCAAATCCTGATATCTTTTCTGTGATTTTCTGTAGAACAAAACGTGATACTCAAAAAGTAGCAGAACGTTTAATTGAAGATGGTTATAGTGCTGGGGCTTTACATGGCGATTTGAGTCAGAACCAACGTGACTTGGTAATGAAATCTTTTAGAAATAACCAAATACAGATGTTAGTAGCTACAGATGTTGCTGCTCGGGGTATTGATGTTGATGATATAACCCATGTGATTAACTACCAATTACCTGATGAAATTGAAACCTATACCCACCGTTCTGGAAGAACTGGTCGCGCTGGAAAAACTGGGGTTTCTATGGTGATTGTTTCTAAAAGTGAAGTACGCAAGATTAAAAGTATTGAGCGTATTATTAAGAAACAATTTGAAAAGAAGAATATTCCGAATGGTATGGAGATTTGCGAAGTGCAATTAATGTCTCTTGCAAAAAAAGTGCACAATACGGAAGTTAATCATGATATAGATACGTATTTAGGTGATATTAATACTTTATTTGAAGACACCAGTAAAGATGAATTAATAAAGAAATTCTTTTCTGTAGAATTTTCACGTTTTTATAACTACTATCAGAAAGCTTTAGATTTAAATATATCTGAATCTAATGATGAGGATAAAGATTCTGGTAATTCTGTGCGTTATTTCATAAATGTTGGAAAAAAAGATGGTTTTGATTGGATGAATTTAAAAGACTTCTTAAAAGAAGTTTTAGAACTTGGTCAAGACGATGTGTTTAAGGTTGAAGCTAAGGATACGTTTTCATTTTTTAACACAGAACCAGAACACCAGCAAAAAATTTTAGAATTTTTTACCGACTTTAAATACAACGGACGTTATGTAAATGTTGAAATATCAGAAAACAGAGGAAGAAAGCGTGACAGAAAGCGGGGTGGTAATCGTGATGGTAAAAGAAATATTTCTAATAACAGAAATGATAGAAAGTATTCTGACAAAAAAGTAAAACGTTCTAAATCTGAGAGTTTTGGATCTTCAAGACCTAGGCGCTCCAGACGTTAATTAAAAAGTTGTGTTAATTTTTAGTCAAAATATCGAACAAAACTAACCGTTACTGTTTAGTTTACTATTTTTATAGCATATAAATAGAGTTGTATTTAGTTTATGAAACGCTACCTTCTTTTAATTTGTATTCTTTTATCATCTGTGTCTTTAATGGCACAAGATGAGAATACAGCTATAGGGGTAGTTGTTAATGCTGCTAATAGAAAACCTTTGGAAGGTGTAAATATTGTCAATTTAAATTCTGTTAAAGGAACTACAACAAACAATGAAGGTGAATTTAAAATTACTGCTAAAGTAAATGACACCCTTCATTTTTCATATCTAGGTTTTAAATCTATCAAGGTTAGGGTTACTAATGACTGGTTGAAATTTGGAAGTGCAGAAATTACACTTACCGTTCTACACGAAGCTTTAGAGGAAGTTGTTGTTAATCAACTTAGGCTCACAGGGTACCTTGAAGTTGATATTGCACAAGTTCCGTTGCCAAATGATAATTACCGTTATAGTATATCTGGGCTTTCTAGAGGTTATGAGGCCTCAAAACCTTCTGGTATAAATAAAATCATTGGTTCTATTTTTAATCCAGCAGATTTTTTACACAGAATGTTTGGCAAAAAGCCCAATGAATTGCGAAAGCTGAAACAGATGAAAGAAGATGATGAAATTAGAAATCTATTGGCTTCAAGATTTGACCGGGAAATGCTCACGGCTTTACTAAAAGTTGAACGTGTTGATTTAGATGAAATTGTAAGTCAGTGTAACTATTCAAAAGGCTTTATTCAATCTGCTAACGATTTACAAATTCTTGATGCCATTAGTGAGTGCTACGAAGAATACAAGCTATTGAGTAGAGGTAGAAATGATAGACTTTAACATGTTTCGATTTCTATCACTTCAACGCTTTTGAAAAGGTTACTATTGATGATTAAACCTATCTACAATTTCATCATAACTCTTGATAGTTTTAGATATCCAATTTAGTTTTTTTTCTTGAATTTCGGTTTCTGTGAGTTGCCAATCTAAATTGCTTTGTTTCATTTTGGTGGTTACATGTTCTAGTATAATGGCTGCAGAAACAGAAATATTCAAACTCTCTGTAAAACCAACCATAGGGATTTTTAAAAAACAATCTGCTTGTTGTAAAACTTCATCTGATAAACCCTCGGTTTCTCTACCAAAGAAAAAGCAAGATTTTTTGGTAACATCAAAATTATGCAACTCACAATCTTGGGCATGTGGCGTGGTTGCCACAATTTGATAACCTTTTTGTTTTAAATCAGCAATACAATCTTTAACCGAGTTGTATCTATTTAAATCTACCCATTTTTGGGCTCCCATGGCTATCTCTCTATCAATACGTTTGGTATTAATTTCTTCAATAATGTTTAGCTCCTGTATTCCAAACGCGTCACAACTTCTAATAACAGCACTAGTATTGTGCAGCTGGTAAACATCTTCGATGGCCACTGTAAAATGCTTGGTACGTTGTTGTAAAATATTATTAAAACGTTGCTTTCTGTTTTCGGTTAGATAGGTTTCTAAATATTGTAGTAAATTTAAGTCAATCATTAAATTAGTATTATATTTAAGCTGTATAAATATACAAATACCATGAGCTTACATACCCGCTTTAAACTATTTATAATAATCATTTTTTTACTAGTTTCTACAATCTCTTTTCCTCAAGACAATTACAGCACACAAAATGCTAACAATAGTTCTATTCCATTATTGGAAATAGAAGACACTGAAGCTAATGATGAAAAAGTTTTGGACTTAGGTTATAAAATTCGGGACGCTATATTAGAGGAGGATGTTGAAAAATTCATGTTACATATTGATTATGATTCCTTTGGAAAGTTAGTTACAAAAGATATTGATGAGGATGGTGATACAAAAGCATTTAAAAATGGGTTCCTTAAAGGCCTAAAATCTGGAATTAAATCACTACCACAAAAAATAATTAAAGAGGTTAATGCAGGAGGTTATTATGATTTTGTGAATTTTTATTACAGTGAATCAAATAAAACCTATTTCATGTTATTTAGATTTTATTCACCCATTACAGGAATAAATTATCACGATTATGAAGTGTCAATATCAAATAACACGTTTACTTTTAAAGATATCTATATTTATTTATCTGGCGAAGACCTTAGTCAAACTTTTAGACGATTCTATATGTATAATCTTCCCAAAAAGAGTTTACTTAATTTTTTTGGAGAGGATAATGCAAAAGAGTTTGATAAAGTAGTTAATGCTGTATATTTATACAACAGAGGTGATTTTTTAGAAGCATACAATAAGTTTAAGGAAATTAAAGGCCATTTAAGTACCGACAAATTTATTTTAATCATTAAAGCTGCTTGTGCATCAAACATTAATGATGAAGAGTACAAAATAGCGATGGAAACTATTGCTAAAAAGTATCCTGATGATTCCTCTATTTATTTGACTCAACTGGATTATCATTTACTTAATGCAAATTATGAAACAGCTCTAAAACTGGTTGACAGGTTACAGGTAGATACATCAGATGATTTTCTAAACTTACTAAAAGGTAATATTGAATACAATAAATTAAATTATGATAAGGCCCTAGAACATTTTAAATATATATCTGATAACTATCCTGATTTTTTTGAAGGACATTCATCTTATTTAACAATGTTAGCATTAAAAGAGGAATTTGAAAACTGCATAACATTTTTAACTTTTTTAGTTGATGAAGGCTATAATAAAACCGATTTAATAGAATTTATTGAAGAACCTGATGAAAATGGTGAAAACAATTTGAATAATCTTGCGGAGTCTGAGCTTTATAAGAAATGGAAAAATACATAAAAAGACCATTTGGATTTAAAATGACAATAACTTAGAAACAAGTATAAATTACACACAATAGAAAACACCTTAAAAAGAATAAAAACTTTTAACTTATAACTTTTAACTTATAACTTTTTATGTATATTTGCACCCAATTTCGGGTTAACCTCTGGCGAGAATCGTGAATGTTGTTTCGAATTAACCATTTGTAAAATATAAAAAGATGGAATCTTTAGTAAAATTTGTTCAAGACGAATTTGTAACAAAAAAAGAACTACCAGAATTTGGAGCTGGTGATACTATTACCGTTTATTACGAGATTAAGGAAGGAAACAAAACCAGAACTCAGTTTTTTAGAGGTGTTGTGATACAACGCAGAGGATCTGGAACTTCTGAAACATTCACTATTAGAAAAATGTCAGGATCTATTGGAGTAGAGCGTATATTCCCGTTAAACTTGCCTGCTTTACAAAAAATAGAAGTGAACAAACGTGGTAAAGTACGTAGAGCACGTATTTATTACTTTAGAGGTCTTACTGGTAAAAAAGCTAGAATTAAAGAGCGTAGAAGCTAGTAAACGATAAAAACTAAACAATAATGAAAAGCCTTGATATAAATCAAGGCTTTTTTTATTAACAAAAGTTAATAACTATGGTTTACAAACGGTTGATATCTAATAGCTTAAAAAATTTGTTTTTTAAAATCTCAGCACTATATTAGCATTAAGAATAACACCAAGTCTTAAAGGAATTGTTTTCATTTTAAAAAAGTGAATTTGTGTCATTCTAACAATAAGGTAACGTTCTTTATTTTATTGATTGTTTTTTGAGGTTTTGAAGAACCAGGTGTATGCGTGGAAAACAAAAAAACCATGAAGCCGTAAAAAGTCCTGTATATTTAAGTAGACAGCAACTAATGCGGTTGAAAGCTTTAAAAAGCAGCAAAACGAAAGTAAAGCTGTAAATAAGAGCAATGCTTTAAACAAACCCTACGTTAAAATGAAAGGTGAGATTAACAGCATCAAGAAAAACAATTAAACTGAAACATTCTAGTAATAGGTCAATACATTTTGAAAATTACGTTAAATGTTTCACTTGAAATGACAGTACTGAGATTGAAAAGATTTGATGAAAATTTAAATCGATTTAGTAGAAATACTAAATAGATATCAGTCACGTGATTTCAAAAAAAGCCATATCAAGGGAGATTTAGTTCTGCAATGATATGGCTTTTGTTTTTTATAACTTCAATGGTTAATTTTTATCAATTTCGTATTGATGAATCACTATTTTGTAATTCTAATAAATTTAACGGGTTTAATTAGCTTTCAATTAAAAATTAGGTAGCAATAAATGTCTATTTTCGTATATTCGCATCGCTAAAAAAGAATCTTCTACCATTAACCAGTTTTTTAGCACCCTAATAATTAATAAAAACGACGGGAATGTCTAAAATTATTTACACAAAAACTGATGAAGCTCCGGCTCTAGCCACACGCTCATTTTTACCAATTATTCAAACATTTGCAAAGTCTGCAGGAATTGATATTGAATCAAAAGATATCTCTTTAGCCTCTAGAATCCTTGCAACATTTCCAGATTATTTAAATGATAATCAACAAGTTCCTGATGATTTAGCGTTTCTTGGAGAACTGGTTAAAAAACCAGAAGCAAACATTATAAAATTACCAAACATAAGTGCCTCTGTTCCTCAGTTAGAAGAAGCTATTGAAGAATTACAAGCTAAAGGTTTTGCTGTTCCGGATTACCCTAGTGAACCAAAAAATGATATTGAAAAAGACATAAAAGAACGTTACAATAAAATTAAAGGTAGTGCTGTAAATCCTGTTTTGAGAGAGGGAAATTCAGATAGACGTGCGCCAAAAGCGGTTTCTCATTATGCAAAAAAGAATCCACATTCCATGGGTAAATGGGAAAAAGACTCAAAAACTCACGTGGCTTCTATGGAAGCACATGACTTTTATGGCTCTGAAAAATCTATTACACTCGCTAATGCAACAGAATTTAAAATCACTTTTAACGGTCAGGATCTAAAAGGTTATGCTCCCTTATTAGCCGGAGAAATCATTGATACTTCTGTGATGAGCATAAGTGCCCTTAAAGAATATGCAAAGAAGGAAATTGCAGATGCCAAAGCTAATGGTGTATTGCTATCATTACACATGAAAGCAACCATGATGAAAGTTTCAGACCCCATTATTTTCGGTGCTATTGTTGAAGTTTTTTATAAAGATGTATTTGAAAAATATTCAGAATTGTTTGATGAATTAGGCATTACCGCTACTAATGGTATTGGTGATGTTTATGATAAAATAGAAGGGCATCCAAAAGAAAAAGAAGTGATAGCAGCTATAGAAGCTGTATACGAAGATGCTCCAGCTGTTGCTATGGTAGATTCTGATAAAGGAATTACCAATTTGCATGTGCCTTCTGATGTTATTGTTGATGCATCAATGCCAGCAATGATTCGTACAGGAGGACAAATGTGGAATGCCAAAGGGCAACAACAAGACACCAAAGCATTAATACCTGACAGGTCTTATGCGGGTGTATTCCAAGCCACTATCGATTTTTGTAGAGAGAACGGTGCTTTTGACCCCGTAAAAATGGGAACAACACCTAACGTTGGTCTTATGGCTCAAAAAGCCGAAGAATATGGGTCTCATGATAAAACGTTCCAATTAAGCGAAGCTGGTACTGTTGAAGTTGTAGATAAAAACGGTGATGTTCTTTTATCTCAAAAAGTTGAGGCAGGTGACATTTTTAGAATGTGTCAAACTAAGGATGCTCCTATTCAAAACTGGGTTAAACTAGCAGTTGACAGAGCAAGAGCAACCGGTTGGCCTGCAGTTTTCTGGTTAGACGAAAACAGAGCCCATGATGTAGAACTTATTAAAAAAGTAAATACTTATTTACCAAATCACGATACATCAGGATTAGAAATTTATATTAAATCTCCTATTGAAGCTACTTTATATACTTTAGATAGAGTAAAAGTTAACTTAGATACTATCTCTGTAACTGGTAATGTATTACGTGATTATTTAACAGATTTGTTTCCCATTTTAGAGTTAGGAACTTCTGCGAAAATGTTATCAATTGTGCCTTTAATGAATGGTGGCGGATTATTTGAAACTGGCGCAGGTGGTTCTGCGCCTAAACATGTTGACCAATTATTAGCAGAAAATCATTTACGTTGGGATTCTTTAGGTGAATTTTTAGCATTAGCCGTTTCTTTAGAACATTACGCTGATGTTAACAACAACCCAAAAGCTAAAATTCTCAGTGAAACTTTAGATAAGGCCACAGAAAAACTTCTTGACAACAAAAAAAGTCCTTCAAGAAAAGTAGGTGAATTAGATAACAGAGGAAGCCATTTCTATTTAGCAATGTATTGGGCACAAGAATTAGCAAATCAAAGTATGGATACAGAACTTAAAAATGAATTTAAAATCATTGCAGAGAAGTTACAAGAAAATGAAGACGCTATCGTAAAGGAATTGAATGATATTCAAGGTCAACCAACAGATATTGATGGATACTATATCCCAAATGAAGCATTAGCTAATGCTGTTATGAGACCATGTAAAACCCTCAATGACATTTTAAGTTAAATAAAAACATAACAACTTGTTAAAAGCTCCTAATTGGGAGCTTTTTTTTATACATTTATAAAAAATTGTTATTAGATGAAGCACCCTCTTTTGTGGTTTCTTTTTTTATCCTTTTTTGTTTGTAAAAGTATAGCTCAGGAAAAATTTACCTTAAGTGGTGTCATTACAGAGGAAACAAGTAATGAAACCCTCATTGGTGTTAATATTATTTTTCCAGAAATTAAAGCTGGAACTACCACCAATGAGTATGGTTTTTATTCTATTACACTCCCCAAAGGAAACTATACTATTACCATTAGTTATTTAGGCTACTCAACAGTTTCAGAAACTCTTAATCTCGATAGAAACTACACTAAAAATTTTAGTTTACAAAACGCTCTGGAAAATTTAGATGCAGTTGTGATTACAGAAGATATTGAAAAACTTAGTATAAAAAAACCTCAAATGAGTGTCAACAAACTCACTTCTACTACCATAAAAGAAATACCTGTTGTACTTGGTGAATCAGATATTGTTAAAGCCATTACACTTTTACCCGGTGTAACTACTGTAGGGGAAGGCGCTTCAGGATTTAATGTAAGAGGAGGTGCTGCAGACCAGAATTTAATTCTTTTAGACGAAGCTATCATTTACAATTCGTCTCATTTGTTCGGTCTGTTCTCAGTTTTTAATCCTGATGCCATAAAAGATTTAAGATTATACAAAGGTGGTATTCCTGCTCGCTATGGTGGACGTGTTTCTTCCGTTTTAGATATTTATCAAAAAGAAGGAAACAGTAAACAATTCCATGCGAACGGCGGTATAGGTGCGGTTTCAAGTAGATTGCTAGTAGAAGGGCCATTAAAGAAAGACTCAGGCTCATTTTTATTTGGAGGGAGATCTAGTTATGCCCATTTATTCCTACCACTTTTTGATATAGAGAACGTTGCTTATTTCTACGACCTGAATACCAAGCTAAGTTACAAGATAAACGACAGGAATAATATTTACTTATCTGGATATTTTGGAAGAGATGTGTTCAGTATTGAAGATAGTTTTGAAAATATATATGGAAATACGGTTTTAAACTTTAGATGGAATCATTTATTTTCAGATAAATTATTCTCAAATCTATCCTTAATTTATTCTGATTATTACTACGATTTAAAACTGAGTTTTGTCGGATTTGAATGGGTTTCTGGTATAAGAAACTTCAATTTTAAATATGACTTTAAACATTATCTATCCAATAAACTAAAACTTCAATACGGCTTAAATAGCATTTATTACAAGTTTAACCCAGGAGATATAAAACCTACTTCAGAAACATCGGGTATAAACCCTTTTAAACTTACTGATAAATATGCTTTTGAAAATGCATTATACCTTGATGCGGAGCATAAACTTTCAAACAATCTTTCTGTATCATACGGTTTAAGACTTAGTTCCTTTTTAAGACTGGGACAAGACGAACTCAATGTCTATGACAATAATGAAGCCGTAGTTTTTAATGATAATCTTCAAATCTATGAAGCAGCAAACCCTATTGCTACAGAAACATTTGAAAGAAGTGATGTCATTGAGAATTTCCTCAACTTTGAGCCAAGGTTTTCAATGGCTTTACAACTAAACACAAATAGTTCGGTAAAGGCAAGTTACAATAAAATGTATCAATACCTGCATTTGTTGTCAAACACTAACGCTCCTACCCCACTTGATATTTGGACACCCAGCGGTAAATACATTAAACCGCAATCGTTACATCAATATGCCATAGGATACTTTAAAAACTTCAAAAACAATCTATATTCACTGGAGATAGAAAGTTTTTATAAAACCATTGACAATAGAATTGATTACATTGATGGAGCTGACTTAATTGCTAACAATGCCATAGAACAGGTTATATTAAATGGACAAGCTCGAGCTTATGGGCTAGAATTTTTAATTAGAAAGAATGAAGGGAAATTTAAAGGCTGGCTGGCTTACACTCTATCAAAATCTGAACAACAAACTAAAGGACGTACACCAACCGAAATAGGAATTAACAATGGTGAATGGTACAGAACACCATTTGATAAAACTCATGATATTTCGTTAACTACAAGTTACAATTGGAGTGACAGATTAAAATTAAATGCTAATTTTTTATTACAAACAGGACAACCAGTAACTTTTCCAAATGGCCAATATGAGTATAACGGTATTAACATTCCAAATTTTGGTCTTAGAAATGAAAACCGACTACCATCTTACAATCGATTAGATCTTTCAGTTACCTATGAACCAAAACAGAAAAAGAAAAAGAACTGGAAAAGCCAATGGGTATTAAGTGTTTACAATGTCTACAATCGAAAAAATGCAGCCTCCATTACATTTGGGCAAAACTTTGATACAGGTTTAAATGAAGCTACAAGACTAGCACTTTTTGGAGTTGTACCATCAATATCATATAATTTTAAGCTATAAAATGAATAGATTAATTTACATAATTGTTCTTAGTTTACTAATCATTTCATGTGAAGATGTTATTGATGTAGATTTGACTACTGTCGAAACTAGATTGGTAATTGATGCTTCATTAAGTTGGCAAAAAGGTACACAAGGTAATAATCAGGAAATAAAGTTATCACTTACTGCTCCCTATTTTAGCACTACCATTCCTGCTGCAACAGGCGCAACGGTTGTTGTAACAGACACAAATAATAATACGTTCAATTTTATAGAACAAGGGACTTCAGGAATTTACCAAAATAATACTTTTATTCCTGAAATTAATGGTGATTACACACTCATAATCAATTATAATAACGAAACTTATACGGCCACAGAATCACTAAAATCTGTGGTTCCAATTGACTTTGTTGAGCAAAATAATAACGGAGGTTTTTCTGGTGAAGATATTGAAATAAAAGCTTTCTACACAGATCCTATAGACCAAGAAAACTACTACTTATTTCAGTTTCAAAACAATCAAAATGTACCTATGTTAGAGGTATATGATGATGAGTTTACCAATGGCAATCAAATTTTTGGCTTCTTTTCAGATGATGAAATGAAAGCCAATGATAATCTAGACATTAAAATCTTAGGAATATCCAAACGTCATTACGAATACCTTTTTATTTTACTCCAACAAACTGACGATGAATCTGGAGACCCTTTTGAAACTCAACCTGCTACAGTTCGTGGGAATTGCATAAACCAAACTAATCCTAAAAATTATCCGTTAGGTTACTTTAGAGTTTCAGAAACAGATGTTTTTAATTACACGGTGCAATAATTAATTAAGCCTTAGTTTATCTATTTAAACTATATATAGAAGTACGATTACAGCGTTCTTAATTAAAACGGTGTGATTTTTGATGTTTTATATTATTCATGAAAGAAAATTAGCATAACATTAACATCATTTAAAAAGATTATACCCTTACTTTAACCAATCAAACAAACCAAGAATGAACAAAAAACGAGTAGCCTATATTATAGGTATTTTAGCCCTACTAATAATTGCTTATTACTATTTCAGTTCTAACGATGATGAAAATATCGCTTTAACAACTAAAGTAATAAAAGGTACTTTTTTAAATGAAGTCTATATTTCTGGTGAAGCTCAATCTACAAGTTCAAAAGAAATTAATGGCCCTACCAATGCTAGGCGCTATGGAATTTATAACATTAAAATACAGGACCTTGTGCCAGAAGGAACCGTTGTGAAAAAGGGAGACTATATTGGTAAACTCGATGTATCTGAACTAAATGGTAAAATTCTAGATGCTCAATTAAATCTTGATAAAGCACTATCCAGATACACCCAACAAGAACTTGACACAACTTTAACACTAAAACAAGAACGAAATGCTATTAAGGACCTGTCGTTTAGTATTGAAGAAGATAAGTTAGAACTAGAACGTTCTGTTTATGAACCCCCTGCAACCATTAGGTCTTTAGAAATTAAAATTGAGAAAACAGAAAGAGACTTAAAAGAAAAAGAAGCTGATTATTCTATTAAAAAAAGACAAGCCGATGCTAAAATGATAGAAGTTGGAACAGAGGTGTCTAAAATAAAAAAACTAATAGAAGAATTATTAGAATTACAGAAACAGTTTACCATACACTCTGAAGATGATGGTATGATAACATACATTAAAGAATGGAATGGCACCAAAAAGAAAGTAGGCTCTACAATATCCCCTTGGCAACCTGCGATAGCCAGTTTACCAGATTTATCAAAAATGGAATCTAAAACCTATAGCAACGAAGTAGATATACGTAAAATTAAAAAGGGTTTGAAAGCAAAAATAGGTTTTGATGCATTTCCTGACATTGAATTAGATGGTGTTGTTACTGATGTTGCCAATGTGGGAGAAACTAAAGCTGGGTCTGATATTAAACTCTTCCAAGTTTTAATTAAGCTGAATGAAACCAATAAAAACATACGACCCGGAATGACCACATCCAATAAAATACTTACCCATCAAGAAGACAATGTATTAATAATGCCGCTAGAAGCCGTATTTTCTAAAGACTCCATTAGCTATTCTTATGTAAAATCTGGGTACACAATAAATAAACAAGAGGTGAAATTAGGGTTCTCAAATAATGAAGTTGTTATTATAGAAAATGGACTTAAAGAAGGTGATATTGTTTACTTGAATAAACCAGACGGTTTGGAGGAAAAAAGTATAACACTGTTAAAATAATGATGGTAGATAAAATACTTTTAGAAAAGCTAAAGTCTAACTTCACAGAAGCTTTTTGGTTTATTAAAACAAATAAAATCAGATCTTTTCTAACTGCTTTAGGTATTATATTTGGAGTAGCCTCTGTAATAACCATGCTGGCAATAGGTAATGGTGCAGAAAAAGAAATATTATCACAATTAGAATTGGTGGGAGTTAATAATATTGTTGTCACCCCAATTCCAGATGAAAAAGAAGATGATGAAAATGATAATAAAGAGGAAAGTGAAAAATCTGAAACGAAGCGTTTTACAAAAGGACTTGATATTTTAGATGCTGAAAGTGTAAAGAATTATATCCCAAGTGTTAAAATGGTTAGTCCAGAAATTATATTAGAAACCTATGTGATAAATAATGGCAAACAAAATCCTGTTAGACTCATTGGAATTTCTAATACATTCTTTCAAACATCAAATATAAATTTAGAGAATGGCAAAAGCTTTTCAGATTACCAAACAAAAAATGCCTTACCTGTTTGTATTATTGGGAAAAAAGTTGAAAAAAAACTTTTTACAGGTGAAAGTGCCTTAGGTAAACAAATTAAAGTTAAAGATGTTTGGCTTCAAGTGATTGGTATCATTGAAGAAAAATTCATTTCAAATAAAGCTCAAGAAAATTTAGGTATCAGAGATTTAAACGAAGATGTATATATCCCTATTAATACCTTTTTGGTAAGATATAAAGACCGCAAGATAATAAGTAATAATGTTACGTCCTTTGGCGGTGGTGGTAATTTTATAGTGGTTGGTGGCAACCAAAATGGTCCTAAACAAAGAATTCCTCGTGGCAACTATCACCAAATTGATAAATTAACAGTTCAAGTTTCTAATTCTAATGAATTAAAGGCCACTGCCGAGGTTCTAAGTAAAATGCTGAGGCGTAGGCATAATGATGTCTTAGATTTTGAAATAACAATACCTATTCAACTTTTAAAACAGCAACAAAAAACAAAGCAAATATTCAATATTGTTTTAAGTATTATCGCAGGCATATCCTTATTAATTGGTGGTATTGGTATTATGAATATTATGCTAGCCTCTGTTCTTGAAAGAACTAAGGAAATAGGCATTATTCGTGCTATTGGTGCAACTGAAGAAGATGTTGTCTTGCAATTTCTATCAGAGTCTGTGTTAATAAGTGTAGGGGGTGGTATTATAGGGATTTTTGTTGGGATAATAGGAGCTTATATCATTGAAATAGTTTCGGGAATAGAAACTATTTTATCCATAAATTCCATAACTATATCGTTTTTAATAGCTGTAATTGTTGGGCTTGTTTTTGGAATATTTCCAGCAAAGGCAGCAGCTAAAAAAAGACCAATTGAAGCTTTAAGATCTGAATAATATAAATATGAAAAAAATACTTCTACTACTTATTGTTATTATTCCAACAATAGTTTTTTCTCAGTCCAAAAAAATAACACTAAACCAAGCCATAGATATTGCTCAAAAAAGTTCTCCAGAATATAAAATCAATTTAAATATCAATCAATCAAGCTACTGGAGGTTCAGAAGATATAAAGCTAGTTTTTTACCACAACTAAACTTAAATGCCACTTTACCAGAATATACTAATGCTATTATACGTCAAACAAATGATGCTGGACAAGATATTTTTGTAAATCAAAATCAACTTTTAATTTCAGGAGGCCTATCTTTATCACAAAGTGTACCCTATACGGGTGGTATATTATCGGTTTTTTCTAACTTAGAAAGAGTGGAACTTTTTGGATTATCAGATAATATTCAATACTCTGTAATTCCTTTTAGCTTAAGTTACTTTCAAAGCTCACTTTTTTACAATGAATTTAAATGGGACAAGAAAATTGAACCGCTCATTTATGAAGAATCAAGGAGAGAATTTGTTGAAAGTATGGAACGAATATCTGTAAATACGTCCAGAAGATATTTTGAGCTACTTAAAGCACAAATGCAGTTGGAAATTGAAAAGATAAATCTATCAAACCAAGACACGCTGTATCAAATTGCTAAGGGACGATACAAAATGGGTAAAATTGCTGAAAATGAATTACTTCAAATGGAATTAACCCTTTTAAATTCTAAAAATAGGGTAACAGCTAATACTTTGGAAGTAAAAAGAACATCCCAAAACTTAGCCAGATATTTGGAGTTAGGCACCGAAAACATTACGTTGGATATCCCCGAGGAATTACCTCTATTTGATGTTGATGTAAATAAAGCCTTAGCAGAGGCTAAATCTAATAGAAAAGCAGTCATTGAATTTAGAAGAAAACGATTAGAAGCCGAAAAAGAAGTGAATTTTCAAAAGGGAAATAACAGATTACGCCTAGGAGTTAGAGCTAATTTAGGCGTTTCTCAAAATGGTAATGATTTTAATAATCTGTTTAATAACTTTAATAGACAGCAAAATGTCTCGGTCTCCATAGGAATGCCAATATTTGATTGGGGTGTATCTAAATCAAGAAGAAAAATGGCGGAAGCTAATTTAAATTTAACAAACAATAATATTAAACAAGACAAGCAAGAATTTGAACAAGAAATCTACCTTCATGTATTAAATTGGTCTAACCAAAGAGATTTTCTGTATACATCTCAAAAAGCAAAAGAGGTTGCAACAAAACGATATGAAATTTCTAAAAAGAGATACATTTTGGGTAAAATATCTATAACAGACTTAAATATTGCATTGCGCGAAAGAGATGATGCTTTAATTAAATATCTCAATTCTTTAGAAGCATTTTGGAGAGACTATTTTACATTGAGACAACTAACACTTTATGACTTTATTGATAATAAAAAAATTGAAGTAGAAGACATTCTGTATGATTAATATCTATATTTAATTCATACTTTTGAATAATGAGCTTTCAAAAAACTACAGAACAAGATTCCTATTATAATCATCTTGAAAAGATGAGTGTAAAAGAGCTTCTTTTCAATATTAATAAAGAAGATCGAACTGTTCCACTTGCAGTTGAAAAAGCACTTCCTGAAATTGAAACATTAGTCCATCAAATAGTAATAAAGCTAAAAACTGGCGGACGGTTATTTTATATTGGTGCCGGTACAAGTGGTCGTTTAGGTATTGTTGATGCTTCTGAATGTCCACCTACCTTTGGAGTATCCCACGAGTTGGTTGTAGGGCTTATTGCAGGTGGAGACTCTGCTATTAGAAAAGCTGTTGAATTTGCCGAAGACTCTACAACTCAAGGATGGAAAGACCTTCAGGCTCATAATATTTCTAAAAATGATGTTGTAGTTGGAATCGCTGCTTCAGGTACTACACCCTATGTTATTGATGCCTTAAAAACGTGTAATGAAAATAATATTATTACCGGTTGTATAACTTGCAATCATAAGAGTCCTTTAGCTCAAACAGCACAATTTCCTATTGAAGTCATTGTAGGACCTGAATTTGTTACAGGCAGCTCAAGAATGAAAGCGGGTACTGCACAAAAACTAGTTCTCAATATGATTACTACTTCTACCATGATTAAATTGGGTCATATTAAAGGCAACAAAATGGTTGATATGCAATTGAGCAACAACAAGCTTGTTGACCGCGGTACTAAAATGATTGCAAATGAATTACAAATACTTGAAGATGAAGCCAAAAAACTTTTAGATGAATTTGGAAGTGTACGAGTAGCAATCAAAAATTACCATGACAGAAACAAAAAGAACAGATAAGGAGGTTCTAGTAAAAGGGCTTAAATTTATGGGCGGATCTTTAGTCTGTATGTTTATTGGGCCTACGCTTATCTATATTTCTCAAACAAAAGTAAAAAGTCCTATTGATACAATATTACTTATTATAGCAATTCTAATATGCGGATTTGCTATTTATTTAGCCTTTAGAGGTATCAATATTATTTTAGATAGCATGTTTAAAAAGAAAAATTCCTAGTATTATGTGGTAGCTTTTGGTGTAGTAGGATTATATCCAAAATCAGTATCTTCAAAATTAATATTTAAACCTTTCAAAATATAGTTTATAATAGCATAGTGATGGATAGTATGGCTGTTAGCCTGTGAAAAAAGTGAAGCCATAGTGTATTGCATTTCAATTTTTCCTAATCCTAAGTCATCTATTACAATAACTGTGTCACTCATATTAAATTCAGCAGTTTTTAACTTTTCTTCAATAAAACTCAAATAGGATAAGGCTGTGCAACATTTAGTTTCTACGGCCCTATTTCTACTTCGGGCAGTTAAATCAATAAGATTATCTGAATTTTTATTGAAAATACAATCATAAAAATCTAAAATATGTCTAACATGAGAACCTATACTTGAATGGTAAGGTGAAATAGAAGTATTACAGAGTTCTTTATCGGAAATTTTTTCTAAAAGGGATCTAGATTTCTTAAGAGTTTTAAGGGTAGATTCAATGATTATATCCATACAAACTAAAGTAACTAAATAATTTGAAAATAAAAATTTTAGATTTAGTCTTTAAAACCCCACATCCTTACAGTCTTTTTAAATTATTAGCTTAGTAATAATTACCTACATTCATCAATACTTTATGAAGACCCTCATAAAAACAAAAATATCCATTTTTATGCTTCATCAATACTTTTTATTTCAGATGTTTATAACAAAGAGTCAAAGTTTAATACAAATAATACTCAAAATAAGATTTATAAAACTAATCCCCTTGTCTCAATATTATTAAACAATAGATTTATGTATCCCAAAAGACCATAAATTAGATAGAGAAACTATTTTGAAAGCCGTTGTAATTAGCTTTTTAAAGCATTAAGTTAATAACCCTAAAAAAAAATTAGATTAATTCATTAATATTCATTACTTTAAGTTTACAAACCAAACCTGTTTACATATGAAAATGCGCAAACTAACTTTTCTAATCTTCATACTCACAACATTGTTTTTTTTAAATTGTAAAAACGAAAAAAAATCAGAAATAGTTGAAGAAGAAATTGTGGAAGTTGAAAAAATTCAATTTCCAACTAACACCATAGATATTATAACTCGTAGTATGGAATTTCAAAGTGTAGACACCATCGCTTCTGGTTGGAACACATTTAAATATAAAAACCTATCCAACGAAACACACTTCTTTTTATTGGATAAATATCCCGAAGGAAAAACAGTTGACAATGCTATTACCGATATAGCACCTGTTTTCGAGGAAGGTATGGATTTAATTAATGAAGGTAAAGCAGAAGCTGGTTTTGCAGCCTTTGGCAAATTACCAGAGTGGTTTGGAGATATTGTATTTTCGGGAGGTTCTGGGCTTATTGCACCCAAGCATTCAGCAATTACCACAGTAAAATTAGAACCAGGTTATTATATCATGGAATGTTATGTAAAAATGCCTAACGGAAAATTCCATACGCTTATGGGAATGGCTAAACCATTAGTTGTTACCGAAGCAGCTAGCGGCAATACACCACCAAAAGCGACAGTTAATATTACTTTATCTGGAGAGGAAGGTATTAGTTATGATAAAGCAATAACTAAAGGCAGACATATATTTTCAGTATTTGTTAAAGATCAAAAACCACATGAAAACTTTATTTGGCATGACTTAAATCTTGTTAAACTAGATACTAATGCAAATGAAGAAGCTCTAGAAGCTTGGATGGATTGGTCAGACCCTAAAGGTTTAATTACCCCTGTACCAAACGGCGTAACCTTTTTGGGTGGTGTAAATGATATGCCAGCAGGAAGAACAGGATATTTTTACGTAGACTTAAAACCAGGTAAATATGCTTTTATATCAGAAGTGCCAAATAGTAAAGCCAAAGGTATGCTTAAAATATTTACTGTAGAATAAAGTCAAAAAAAAATCCCGATCCTAAAATAATTAGAATCGGGATTCAAAAAAGGCAACGACCTACTCTCCCACAAATGTAGTACCATCGGCGCTAATGGGCTTAACTTCTCTGTTCGGAATGGTAAGAGGTGAGCCCCA
>NZ_QRDX01000008.1:0-1894 GCF_003386195.1 Seonamhaeicola aphaedonensis
TGATTACTATCCTTTCGGAATGCTTGTTCCTAACCGTAATGGTTCCAGTGATAGCTACCGTTACGGCTTCCAAGGGCAGGAAAAAGATGATGAAGTTAAGGGGGAAGGGAATTCATATAATTATAAATTCCGTATGCACGACCCAAGAGTTGGACGTTTCTTTGCAGTAGACCCACTTGCACACGAATACTCTGACTTAACACCTTATCAATTTGCAAGTAATTCACCAATAGCATTAAAAGAAATTGAAGGCCTAGAAGGAGATTGGTACGTTTTAGACTTAAGAAAAGAAGACCCTCAATTAAAGTTTAATAAAACAGTTGACTATTTACTTATACCAAATAGATTAGAAACTGATTATGTAACTGTAGAAGTTCCCGGTCCAAAAAACTCATATATCTCCTATACATTCACAGCAGTTGGTGGTGGTAGTCAAAGACATAATGGAGAGCTTGGTAATGGCAATTATATAGGGGATTTTGCTAAATTCCAAGAAGACCCTTTAAGAGCTATTACAAGTGGAGACTTTGTTACTGACCAAGAAATAATGGCAAATTTGGTTAGGGATATTGCGATAGCATTAATTTTCAAAAGGGTTTTAAAAAGCGGTAGAGTTGGTACAAAATGGGAAGGAAAAGTATATCGTTATGAACAACCAGACAGAGTTGATGGGACTTGGCAAGTAAATAAATATAATAAAGCTGCTGACCATAGATATTCTAAACCTGGAGAAGCTGCTGTTTATGCTGGAATTACAAAGGAAACGGCTAAAGCAGAAATAAGTCATTATAATGCATTAGGTGGCAGAGTTGTTGTATCAAAAGATGTAAAGTTAAATAACGCATTAGATTTGACAGATGCTAAAGTACGTAAAGAACTAGGTGTTACTTTAAAAGATTTAACTTCTGATGGCTATGATATTACGCAAAAAATTGGAACTTATGCGAGACAAAATGGATATGACGGTATTATTGCGCCATCTGCAAGGGATAAATCAGGAGCAAATGTGATAATTTTTGGAGAAGTAGAAGATTAATTAATATGTTAGAAAAATTTTATAAAGGAGATGATTCATGGGAAAAATTTGTATCAGTTTTTCCAAAACACTCATCTTTACAATGTAATGTTGATTATAGTCAACTATATAACAATTTAAATAAGAATGAAGACTTGTCAATTGTTATTTATGAGTTATTAGGTGCTGAAAATAGTCTCAAATGGATAAATGAAAATAGTCCAGCCTTGAATGGGCTAAGACCTGTTGATTGTTTGGAAGGTAATTTGTTGAATAGACTTAAGGTAATGTTAATGCGTTTTTAGAAGTTATGATACCAAAAAAGAGGTTAGGTTATTTGTTTTTCGTGTTATGTCTTATATTTATATTTTTTGCAATAAGAGATATATTGCAAATTACTTTTTTCTTTGATAAGCCTAAACTGTCTAGAGTCCAATTAAATCATCTTTATATAGGTACAACTGGCATTATAATAGCAATTATATTAGCGTTCCTCTTTTTTGTTTTTGCTAGAAAATTGACAAAGAAACTTTAAAATTAAACCATTACTTTCATTGACCGCTAACTAGTAGTTAGTAGCAGTAAAGTGTATTCAAGTAATAGTGCTATGAAAAACGGTATTGCTTCTGTAAAACATAATGCACCTGATGCATCTGTAGAAGATAATTCATAGATAATTGATTTAATAAAACGAGTGTGCATTAGTGCATACTCGTTTTTGATTTACATAGACCATCACAAATTGATAAAAAGTAGTATTTTTATTCCAGACGTTCTTTAATATATTGATTACAACCCTTTCGGAATGCTGCAGCCTAATCGTCACGGTTCCAGTGATAGTTACCGTTACGGCTTCCAAGGACAGGAAAAAGATGATGA
>NZ_QRDX01000008.1:1992-162740 GCF_003386195.1 Seonamhaeicola aphaedonensis
ATATTGATTACAACCCTTTCGGAATGCTGCAGCCTAATCGTCACGGTTCCAGTGATAGTTACCGTTACGGCTTCCAAGGACAGGAAAAAGATGATGAAGTTAAGGGGGAAGGGAAATCTTATACAACGAATTTCAGACAATATGACCCGAGAATTGGTAGATGGTTTACTATTGACCCAGTAGCTAAAGCATGGGAAAGTCCATATGCTGCTTTTGGAAATAATCCAATTTACTACAAAGATGTATTGGGAGATGACCCAGTACCAGGAGAACAGATATATCTATATTTAGATGCACTAAGTCAATCTTCGGATTTATTGCAAATGCTAGCTTCAAGAATAGAGAGTCATGTAAATGCTATTCAAGAAGTAAATCAAGCAGTAGATGATTATTCTAAAAAAAGAATGATTGTTGATTTCCTAGGTAAGGGAATTGGAGATTTAATTAACGAAGCGATTTTCACTTATACTGATAATGAAATTCAAAAAATGTATGATGACGTAGTTGGTGCTACCGAAACATATATTGAAACTTATAAAAATGCTCTCGAATCTCACAAAAAATTTGAAAGTGCTTTTTCTGAATTTTTAGATACAGCTGATGAAATCGAATTTGAAAATGATGATGGAACATTTACTGTTTATAAAAAAATCTCTAGCACTTTAATTAATAATTCTGGAACGGATACAAAAAATAAATTACATAAAAATAATAATAAATATAAAGGACATCAAGGTGTATATGAAATAAAAATAAATGGGAAAGTCTATAAATATGGAAAAGCTGATATGACAAAAATGGCAAAGACAAAACTCCCAGTAAGATTACAAAGCCAAATCAGAAAGCTTCAAAAAAGATTTCCAAAAAGAAAAATAACTGGAAAAGTTATTTTTGAACAAACAGAAATCACAACTAAGAAAGTAAAAGAAGTAGAAGCTAAAAAAGTAGAAAAACATGTCAAAAAGTTTAAAAAATTTCCAAAAGGCAATATCTTTGAAAAGACACGTTCTAGACGATTTAAGAAAAAATTATGAAAATTGATTTAATTTCCATTTTAATAAACTCTGATATTGATTATGAGTTTCCTTATCAGATTGCAATGGCTTTTGATGAGAGGTTTAATGATAAATTTGAAATAGAATTTGATAAAGAACTTAACTTGAAATATATTAACTGGTTATTATCAATTAATTTATCTCATTCAAATGATGAAAAAGTATCTAATATTGCTGGACCAGACATTTCAAAAAGAGATAAGATTATTACTTATTCTATTTTCGTTGGTGATTTTATCTATATAGATGAAAAAACGACAACTTTATTTTTTATGGATAAATTTTTCAATCATATAAATGAAGTTTTGTTAGACATAAATGTTAGTGAAAAATTACTTAATAAGATTACTGATTTTGGTAATGTTTATATGAAAGATTTAAGCATTAACTATGATAAATACTTAAAGGAATATGAAGATACAGATGATTTATAAATTTCTTGCAATACTTCTATTATTAATGTCCTGTGTTGATGATCATACAAAGGATGATATAGAAGAAGAAAAAGTAATAATATTACAGGATAAAATAAAAACTATTGATGAAAACATCATTGAAATGAAGAACGATGCTAATGATTTGAAAAATCAAGCTGATGATTTGAAAAAAAAATTAGATAGTTTGTCAGAAATAATGAATAGTTCCATAGCTATTCCTCAGTAGATAAAAAGTTATTGTAATAATTTTAAAACAGGTATAACTTTTATGCTCGTTTTATGTTAATAAGTATTAGGTCTAATATTGATTTTAGGTGTAGCCTTCCCTGTGCATTAATGTATACTCGTTTTTGATTTAAATAGGCTGCCTATAATTGATAAAAGGTAGTCTTTTTATTCCAGGCGTTCTTTAATTTATTGATTACAACCCTTTCGGAATGCTGCAGCCTAATCGTCACGGTTCCAGTGATAGTTACCGTTACGGCTTCCAAGGACAGGAAAAAGATGATGAAGTTAAGGGGGAAGGAAATAGCTTAAATTATAAGTATAGGATGCACGACCCAAGAGTTGGACGTTTCTTTGCGGTTGACCCGTTGGCTTCAATATATCCATGGAATAGCCCTTATTCATTTAGTGAAAATAGGGTTATAGATGGTACTGAATTAGAAGGTTTGGAATTTAGTATTTCTAAAGCGACTGATGGTACAATATTTGTTAATGCTCATATTAATATTGTTAATGATTCTAGGTTATCAGATGAACTTGTTAACAAAATAATGAATGAAGTGAAAGGAAAATATAATGCCCTAATTGATACTGAATTAAAAAATGGTGGAAAATTAAAAGGTTGGTTTAGCTTTAAAGCTTTGAACAAAGTTCCTGAAAACAACTATTATATGAGAATATTTGATGATGGGAAGTTTCAAGAAGCTGTTGTTAAAGATATTAAAAAAGGGCTTGAACCATCTGAATTTAATGGTACAGGTGGAATGGTTAATGAAATTGGAGGTTCTTTTGCTTATATTAATGATTTAGGAGCACTTTTGTCTAATTATTTAGAAACTGATATCGCAAGTATACCAGATATATTTTTAATTGAAGAAATGTCTAATTCTATTTTGCATGAATTATTACATTTGGGAGGTTTAATACATCCTAGAGATATAGAAGTTCAAGGATATAACGGTAAAATATTTAAACAAGCTACTATATTACAAAGAATTGTTAAAAAAATTGATAATCTAGCTTTTCAAGCAGCTATGGGTAAAGAAATAGATAGACAGGAATTAGAAGAATTGAATAATATGCTTAATGCCAATATAATGACTGCACCCGCTTCAAGATTAGAATTAGGAAATGATTATGAAGATGAGGATATAGAAGGAGATTTATTTAATGAACAGATACAGCTTCTCGTTGATTTTGTTAATGAAAAATTTCATGGAAATAAAAAGAAAAGCAATGACACTGATAAAAGTTCAAATAAGCCAAGTTCTACTGATAACTAGTGTATTTATAATATCACTATCATTTAATAGGACATTTGCTCAATCTGAAAAAAGTTATAAAATCATCTATGACAAATCATTTAAATTGGATTCTGTTTTTTTGGCTAATTCAAACAAATCTTGCAAGGAAAAATATCTAAAAATAAAGTCTAATATAATAAAGATTTATTATGAATGTCCAATTATAATGGACAACGATAGTATTTCTTTAAAAATCAATGATAAGGTTTGTTTTGATAGCAACCCACTTATGCTAGCCAATTATGATTTCCCCAAATTATTGTGTGAAATTGAGGCAAATGTACTTGAAAAAGATAATTCTTTTGTTATAGAAATTTTTAATTACAAAATTAAAACAGACTTCTCTATTAGGGATTCTAGTAGTTATGAATCTGTAAATATTAAATTTATACCTAACAAAAATAATATTGAAAAAAGCTATTTTATTATTAAGTTAAGAAAATATGATATACACAAATTGAGCAAAATTAAGTATTGCTCTAACCTTATTGACAAACGAAGTAATGGTCTAAAATAATATAATGAGAGCTATCTAAATCGGATAGTCTTTTTTTGAGAAAAACAGGAGACAACTTAAACAGTTACGATATGATGGTAACGGTATAAAATAGTGGATGAGAAATTGTTCGAGTTTAGATTTCTGAAAATAAGTTAATTAAGTGTTAGTGAAATAAATATAATGGGGATTATTTAACCGTATCACGTTTCATTGTTGTGAGTATATTGGATTATTATAAAGAGTTTTATAAGATCTTCTATTTAGCTTAAATTTTAGTAACTGTCCAATTTACTATACACTTTATCTATTTCCTTGTCTATATAAGCTTGAGCATAATGCACATATCTGTTGAAAGAATTACTGGCATGACTATGACCACTTATTTTACGTACTAAATGTTCTGGCATTCCTAAAATGAGTAATGTGGTTATAGCAGTTCTTCTCATCATGTGAGAACTCATCTTGTCGCAAAAGCGTAATACTTTCTTACTTTGTTGTGTTTTGGTGACCAATTTGGCTTTTCCAAGCTTTTCTCTGGTCATTTCAATTGGGTCAATAAATTGTGCCTTTTCACCAACTTGTTTTAAGCTCCTGTTAAATATGAATAAAGATATTGGTTTGAAAATTGGTGCTTTTGCTGATTTTGGTTTGTACTTTTTATAAATTTCAATGGCGTATTGAGGGAGTTTTATAAAACTATAAGTTTTAGTTTTTTTAGATTTTACCTTTAAGTACCAATCGTCTTGTTGTTTCTCAAAATTTTTATTGGTAAGCAAAAATAGATCTGAAAAACGCAACCCAGTGCTACAGCCAAACACAAAAATATCCTTAACCCGCCTCATTGCGGGACTTAAACTGTTTTCAAAAGTTTTGTCATGTATTAAAAATTTTAATTGTTCCGGAGATAAGACCAGAATGTCAATCTGTTCTTTTCTAACATAAAACAAGCGATGATAATCCCCTGTATTAAAGTCTTTTTCATACTTTAAATAGTTAAAAAATGTACGTATTAATTTAATATTGGCTCCTACATAGTTATCATAACAACCTTTTTTATAAAGGTAATCGGTAAATTTTTTATAAAATTTTTTCCAATAATTCTTTTCAGAAAGACGTTCCCTTTTATTTAGTTTAGAAGCATCGCATATACGCAGTTCAAAACCGGTATCTGCACTAAATTTAACCAAGTTTTTTAATGCATATTTATAGTTGTCAATAGATCCTTGGGTGATTTTTTCACCATTTTTCTTTAGCCGTTTACCAGTCTCACTCTCACGAATAAATTTTTCAAATAAGGGAATTAATAAGGTTGTTTTTTTCATTTTGCCAAATTGAATTTACAATTCAGCAAATATAACTATAGAAAATATTTACAGATTTTAACCCTTGTCGATGTGAGTCAAAATACCTGAGAAAACAGCATGAGATATACAGATGCATTTTTGGAGGATGTTGAGATGGGATTGACTTATAACTGTAAAAGCTACCTTATTTCTAAAGTAGCTTTCTCTTTTTTTATTTACAATATTAGCACATAGACTAATTTAGATCGTTACTTTTACTAGTATTTTTCACAAAGAATAAACCATATACAATGAATATCCCACCTGTAATATACTTATATGAAGAAGGAATGAAGTTTGTATTATCAGTGTCAAAACCGAGCAATATGCAAATTATCCCGAAAAGTATAATCCACTTTTTTTTTCTATTCATTAACTTTAAAATTTAACTTTCATCACTTCTTTTATCTCTAAAAAAAAGAGTCAAACCATAAACAGATAAACCCAAACCAATAATTAAGACAAGCCATCCTAATATTTCTGGTTTATTAATGAATTTATTAGCTATTAAAAGAATGATTCCAATGATTAAATAATTGTTCCAATACTTAAAGTTTTTCATTATTTCATAAAATAAAATGCTTTTAGGGAAGGCTAAAACATTACTTAGCTATACTTAAAATATATAATACTTTATCATTGTGAAAGAATATTAATTCTTCATCAACAATACTAATTTTCGGATTGTTTTTTACTACCTCTTGATTGAAAATAAAATCTTCGCAATTAATAGCAAGCTTAAAGTGAAGTTTTTCTTTCCTTTTTTCAAAAAGAAACTTCATATCATTTTTTAACCTTAAAACTTTATTAACTTTGCCGTCATTGCAATTCCAATCATATTCATTACTCAAATCCATTTTACTTAATTTTAAAATTGCCCAGGGAGATTCAAGTTCAATTTTTTGCTCCGTAATAATTGTTTTTATGTTTTTCGAAAACAACCCTGATTCGTCTGATTCAAAATAATCAACCAAATAATATTTGTACTTATCAGATTCATTAATTGAGAAGTTTTGAAGAATTGAAGAATTAGTATCATTAACTATTATTTTTTCCTCATTAAGTTTAACATTAGAAAAGATTCTATCAATAATTACTAATGACTTTTTTTCAATATTGATATATATATAACCATCCACAGAAGGTATTTCGTCTAATGTAGCAACTTGTCCATTAGAAAAAGAACACATAATTGTAAAAAATAGAGCTAAATAGAATTTCATGTTTAAATAAAGTTTATTTGTATTTCTTAACACGTTTCGTGCCAACTTTAACTCTTTCGGTTTCAGAAGTAGTTATTTCTTCATTAACAGTTTCGTATGTAGTCAATACTCCTGTAACTCCGTAAGGTTTATTTGGGTCAATAGTGTAATTTATTTCATATTGGTCTAGAGGAACATTGTACTTTTGAAGCTCTTGAGACATATAATCAACTCTATCTTCTGCCAAATCAGTAGCATCATAGAATGGATTCCATCCTACCGAAGCATCAGGGTCAGATGACCTAACATTTACAGTAAGTTTAAGCCTGTTGCTAGGGTTAGTCTTTAATTTATCCAAAATAGGGTCTATTATTTCTCTAGCACCAGAATAATTTTTATAATGCGCTTCTCTATACTCAAAAGAAATATCTAAATTAATATTCTTTTTACTTTCGACTTCACGATTTCTAGTTACCGTTATTTCTCTATCTTCATACACATCTTCGGTAACCCAATAAGCTTCTTTTTCTACTGGTTTTGGTGCAGGTACAGGAGCTGGTACTGGTGTAGGCATAGGTGCAGTTGCTTTATTTGTTTTTAGCGTACTGGAAACTCTATAAGCCCTCCTTCCATTAATGCCCCATTTTTGCATCCTTCTATAAACTACAGTTTCGATTAGCTCAGCACTCCCTTCATACCCAGGTGTAATAACGACAGTAGACCCTGCATCAACATTAATAATTTTGCCATTTAGTGATATATCCATTTTTCCAAACTGTTGATTATTTCCATGTAATACAATAGTCTGTCTAATGTGCCTAGACCTAGTTACTCTAGCTTCTTCTAAACCATCTAAGTCGATTGCAATAATCGGTTTATTTCCAGCAAATTGATAAGGAGTGTAAAACGGAAATCCTTTAAACAAGGGGTCTGTGCTCAAAAATCTCGCAATTCGGGCATCATAAATCCTAAAACCATAATCATACTGAACACCTTCTCCTTTAATTTCATCATCTTTCTCTTTTCCATTATAACCATACCTATAGTTATCACTACTTCCGTGGCGGTTAGGTTGGAGCATTCCGAAAGGGTTGTAATCAATATATTAAAGAACGTCTAGCATAAAAATACTACTTTTTATCAATTTGTGATGGTCTATCTAAATCAAAAACGAGCATACATTAATGCACACTCGTTTTATTAAATCTATTATCTAAGAATTATCTTCTACACAAGCATTCGGAGCATTATTCTTTTCAGAAGAAGTACCGTTTTCCATAGTATCTTTACTTGAATATATTTGACTTGTTCCATAAATTAACCATTGGAGCCTTTAAATTGACAAATGGACTACCATTTATAGCCTCTAATCTGTCAAATTTAAAATAATCTCATGAGTTGGTTCATCAATTAATTTATTCTATTAGCCTTTTGTTTTAGTTTTGGAAGAATCAGCTCTTTATAACTATAGTTATAATCTTTTTTATTGTCAAAGTAAAACATTTGCAATCTTGAAAAAAAACTAGTATCACCATCTTCTATGGTTGTGCCTTTTATATTAAACTCAACCAAATAAGGTAGCTTTTCAATAAAACTCACACTTTTAATTTTCTGAGAACAGAAAATTAACGATAGTTTTCGTAGTCCTTTTATCTTTGATATATCTTGAAAATTTTCAATTTTTTTACAGTATTCCAAATGGATTTCTTTTAAGTTATCAATTTCCTTATTGATATTAATTTGGGATAACTTTTTAAGGTAGTATCCTTCAAATTTAGTGAGACTTTTTAATTTCTCAATTCCAGACAGCGAGGATATACTACTCTCATTTAAAGAAAGTATTTTCAATTTTTCCAACTTTTTAAAACACATTAAATCATCTTCCTTATAGCTCCATACTCTTAAAGATTTTAAATTCAAACATTCCGTAATGTTAGACCATTTACCATTCCAATCAACACTTAATGATTCTAAATTTGGAAAAATACTTAAATCAAAATTTGATATTGGATTTGAATTACTAGTTAAAACCCTTAGACTTTTTAAATGCTTTATTCCTTCTATGTCAATATCTCTGTCAGTGATAGATATTACTTCTATATTTGGACAAAACTCTAAAAAATTAACATCTTTCAAGCGATATCCCGAAATACTATTTATATCAAGATTTTTAATATCATTTTTATTTATATAATTTATATAATCGTTCATCTTTGAGGAATCTATTCTCAAGTATTCGTAATCCAAATCCTTATATCTCTCTACTTTCATAATATTTTATTAACCATCATTATTGCCATATTTTTTATCGTAATCATCTTTATATTTTCTATTACCTGGAGAATCCCTAAGGTTTCTATTATTAGGATTCTTGTAACCTCCAGGGTCATTATTGAGCCTTTTTGCTTCGTCAACAAATCCGTCTGCATTTGTATTCTTCGAAGACGGAGTCCAATCAAAATTAGTTATTGTATCTTCCGCATTCTTTGATTTTCTTGCTGAAGCAGAAATTGCCTCTTCAAAGTTTCCTTTACCATGATATTTAGTCCCATCTTTAAAAACCACAGTATAAGAACCCATCTCTTTAAGTTGTTCCTTTCCGTATTTTTCGACAAATTGTTCTTTAACCTGAGACCTTAATACTTTTTTAAATCCATGTTCAATTATATCAATTGGATCCATAATTACAGGAATTCCTGTTATAGATTCAATAGCATAATCCAAACTTTCTTCAGCGATAACTGTCAAAACAGTTTGTGTACCATATGCAGCTAATACTTCTAATCCTACCACAACTACAGCCGGAGCTGCCATCATAACGCCTACAATTTTTCCACCTTCTTCACCACTTAGGTTTCTATAACTATTATAAATTCTATTATAGTCTTCCCCTCTCGCATGCTTAAGAGCATCTCTAAAAACTACGTTGTTTTCAAAAAATAGCTTAGCCACTTGGTCACTACCTGGAGGATATTGCCTTACTATAGGAGAGCCAACTTGCAGACCGTTATTTTCAGGGTCATTAAAAATGTATTCAGTGAAAAAGAATCTATGGGGGGCACCGTTTCTTATCACATATATACTATTAGTTATAGCATCGTAATAATAATCATCATCACCTCCTTTATCTATGAGCATTATTGGACTATTACTAGCAAAATTATAGTTTCCTTGATGTGCCTTACTAACAGCGTCTAAACTCAACCATCTACCAATTCTAGGGTCATGGAATCTATTACCGTAATCATAACTATTCCCTTCTCCTTTAACCTCATCATCCTTCTCCTGACCTTGAAAACCGTAACGGTAGCTATCACTGGAACCGTGACGATTAGGCTGCAGCATTCCGAAAGGATAGTAATCATTATATGAAAGAACGTCTGGAGTAAAGATACCATTTTTCACCAATTTCTGGTCACTAATTACTGCCAAAACATTTCCTAAGTGATTGCTCAATTCATAACGCTTATCTCCTGCCAATCTAAAAAACTCTTCAACAGGGCCTACAGCAGGAATAGACGGGTTGCTGTTACTAGGATCTAGGTAGTCACTGTAGCCGTCACTATCGCTATCATCATCATATAGGATATTATTTGAATTAGGATCTTCTTCATAAGTGATATAGCCATCATTATCATCATCTGTATCTCTATAATCCAGATCATCCTCGCCATCGGTATTTCTATAATCGGCCGTAGGGTTGGTGTTTTCATTAACATAGCCATCATTAGGATCAACCCCTTCAAAAGCATTGTCCAGACCGTCATTATCCGTATCAACGTCAGAGGCCGTCGTATCCACTATCCCTAAGTTATTGGAGTTGCGTTCCACAATATCCAGTACCGTGTCGTTATCACTATCGGTATCCTCGTAATCGGGAAGAGTATCCCCATCAGTATTTACGAGTCCCTGTATACCTTCTCCACTTCCAGGTGCACTTTCATAGGCATCATCAAGACCATTTCTATTTCCATTACCATCTGGGGCATCTACACCAGAAGGCACAATATAATCAGCCGTAGTTTGGGCTTCTATGTTATCTGGGATGCCATCATTATCGCTATCCAAATCAAAATAATTCGGTACACCGTCATTGTCTAGATCACCATAACCTTCAACTGTATCTAAAATACCGTCATTGTCATCATCCACATCAATATCATCGGTTACACCATCGTTATCCCTATCCGGCGGAGTATTGGTGCAATAACTGGATACCCATCGTGTTTGATCCATGGGATCGCTGGCATCTGTGGTGTTAAGAGTTAAGGTATAATCGTTAGACATTGGATTTGTTCCGGGAACCGAAAAATTAAAATCCTGTTCACTTTGGTTGTTTAGTATATACGAGAAGGTACACATTTCAAAAGTCATGGTACCCCCAGGATTTACTCCTGGGATTCTGGATATACTTACTGTATGCGGTTCGGTGGTTATTGTTCTACTAACCGATAATTCTAGATTTTCATTATCAAGGAAGTAGGATAAGCCGTTTAACACTAAAGTAGCATCAAAATCGTAATAGCCATTGGAAATCACTTCAAAACTAATATCTGCAGCGAGATCTGAAATACCTTCGCTTAGCGGCAACGCCACTTTAGTGGTCCTGGTATAGATTTTCTCTTCGTTGGTAGTACTGTCAAAGTATAGAAAACGGTCTTCAATCACCATATTTGGTGCATATGTAGTCCCATCGCTATCTAAGTTTAAGAATATTCTCTTAACTCCAAAATGATCGATGGCTTCATCAAAATAGGACACTTGTGCCACGGCTTCTTCGCCTGTATGCAGACTGTCCAACTTAATTTTTGTGTCAATCTTTGCATTGTATTTCCAATTGTAATAGAATAAGTCGTTATCAGAGACCATGGTAGAATCTACCCAAGTACCATACAAGGTGCCATCAAATTTAAGTGCCGTTCCCGATGCCATGGATGCCATGGCCATTGACGAACTGGACGCCGTTTTTAAAAGTGGAGTCGATGCCTCTTTTGCACTGGATTGTGAAGCCTGGGCAACATTATTGAGCTCTAAATTCTCATAGTTCTGAAGCCCCAGACGACTGCTGCCGTATATCTGGTGTTCGTCCAATATGTAACTTCTCTGTGCCGCATCGTTGGCATTGAGCAAATTATAGACACTAAGCACATTGCCCTGTGCATCTCGGATGTAGATTGTTTCTTTGTCCTCTAAACTGCTGTACTTGGACAGGCGGTTACCCAAGCCATCATAGGTAAAGCTAATTTCATCTCCAGAAGATTTGGTTACCTTTTCTACCTTACCATCCACGCGCCAGTCAATATTGCTTATGCCTTCATCCAAGTCCTGTGTCAATTGCCCTATTTCGTCATAGATATAATCGTTGATATGGTTGTCTACGTCAATATTGGTAAATTTATTATTGGGTATCATATCATTGACGATACGAAGCTTATTGGTAGGGTCTCCATTGGCTTTGGTATAATAGGTATAGGTCAATTCATCCATATCCTTTATAGAGTTACCGGTATCCCTGGCATTTCTGTAGAGGGTCAAAATATTACCGTTTCTATCGTAGGAATAATTGGAATGGATACCCGTTATATTTGGAGCTTCCCCAGTACTTAAGCCTTCAAAATTATTCATTGCGGTAATCCGATTAAGCTGATCGTAACCATATTGATTATAAGAAACAACCAAAGGATTTTCGCTAAGATCCATTAAAGCCGTACTCATACCTCTGATATTTCCATTGAAAAGCCCCAGTGTAGCACCGTTAAATGTATCGGTTGTATTAAATGGATTTGTGGTACGAGAAACATAGTCGTTCGTAAAATAGGATAATGCATAAGCAAAAGCATCTCTGGCTACACTATTTTTAACGCCATCACCGCCTAAATCTGTTAGATTCAATGCATGGTTGTTCACACCTTTAAGCCAACCTTGTAGAGTATAAACATAGTCCATGCCCTGCACCTTTTTATCACCTACTAATACACGGGCAAGCGGACCATGCTCATAGTATTGATAATTAGCATCTTTTTCCCATATAATGTCATCGTTGGATGTATAGACATTGATGATCCTGTTATCGGCATCATATTCGTAACGATGGATAAACTGGTCTACCTCTCCTTTTTGGTAGGTTACTCTATTGACGTTACCGCTAATAAGATCATAGTCATACTGTACTTTTTTATAGTGTTGCCCTATAGCAGATAATCTTGAATCGTTTATTTCGGTTATCATTTCATTGACATTACCGTGAATGTCATAATTATAATATATGGCATTGGCAAAGGAAGATAACGGACTTGTAGCATTATAGCTGTCAAAATACAATACCGCGGTGACCCTGTTTCGGTCATTGTCGCTCTGATAGTTTTCGAAAAGGGACTCCTTGCCCAAAACCATGTTGTCGTAGCTAGTTTTTGTGACTTGATTCCGATCGTTTATGGTTATATTCTCCGGATAAAGGAGATCATTGACTTCATCTACTGCTAATCCATCGCTTATACGTATTAATACGCCAGTATCCGAAATGGTAAAGTCTGTGTCCAAAACCATTTCACCCGCTTCAATAATTCTACCCAATTCGTCGTACCTAGTATAGCTCATAACACTATTTGAGATATTGGCTTCTTGTCTCGCATTTTGAGAAGCGATGATTCGCCCTAATTTATCATAGGCAAACCGCGTTATACCGCCATCTGGTGTTTCTTGCCAAACGAGTTGGTTAAGGGAGTTGTACCGGTATTGTGTTTTTAATTTATGATCTGGTAATATTCTGATACTGCTTGTTGGATCAAAGTTGCTTTCATTATCCGGGTTGGTATCGCGACTAATGTTAACTTCATTAACAATATTATTGATGCCACCATCGCTGATGTTATCTCCCAAACGGTAAACGCCTTCGGGAGATACGGTCTGTGTTAAATTACCGGCCTGGTCATAATAATACAGCGTATATTGATATTCCTTATCAGGCCTAGTGTTTGTAAAAGTTTCAATGGCACTATTTAAGGCTTGGTTAATATAAGCTTCCCTAAATTCCGCTTTTTTGAATTCGATGTATTGTTCATAGAGAACATTTTTATAGGTCTCTTCAATATTGGCCACAAACTCATGGCATGGGTAAACCAAATCGTTGGGATCAATTTCCAAAGATTCGGTAAACAGTGGAGCCGGTAAACAAATACCAGGGATTTTATCCAGGTATATGGTTTCAATATAGGCACGCCAGGAATATAGGTCAGTGCCTCCGGGATTATCCATTAGATATTGATGGTAGTCATCTATGGCGCTTTTCATACCCAAGAACCCTTGGTTTAGGGCAGAAGTGGCAAATTCACTAATGGTAATAAAATTAGGGTCATCAATGGTAGCTACCTCAAAATGAGGTGGGAGCGGATTCTGACTGTTATTATAATGGTTGTCTAAATAATATAAATAATCATCCACAGAATATTGGTAATTCATTTGGCAAAAGAACTCCTGTGTCATAAAGCTTGGTACGGTATAACCCAGTACCGAAATGTCATTTATAAAAGTATTGTACTTTTCATCACAACTCACAGGTGCTACGGTTTGTACGATACATTCCGCACAGCCTGGATTGATTACGTTTTCTGGCTGGCTTTCATAAAACACAACTTGATAAATAAGATCATCATTTTTTCCCAAGGTATTGTTAGTAGAGCTTCCAAGGCTTAATATGTGGCCAAAAGCACCATAACCCGTAAAAATGGTTGGCAATGTGGACACTTTTAGTTTTGTGTTGAAGTCGAGTTGCACACCATTTTCGAAATTATATATGTGAGTGTCATTCCAAGTCCCATAATACAATCCGTCCATAAGAATTCTTGTATAGTTAGGGTATCCTGGGTCTGAAGCGTCCTGAATCCAATTATCATTATTAGGGGGGCCATTATTAAATATACTTAGAAGAAGGTCTCCATCGCCTTTAACTTGTGAAGCGCCAGTGATACTTTGGATAGGAAAATTTTGTCCCAAGCCATTTATGTTATAGTTTAAAAAGTCCAATTCATATTTAGCATGAAATTGTGGGTTCCACACATTTCCTTCATTATGCCTTCCCTTTAAAAAGTCATAGTTCATTACAGAACGGTCACCTAGTAATCTATAATCGTAATAATAACCCACATCCAGAGATCCATCTTCTGTCGAAAACACTTCTACTCCATCATCGGAAGTAATCGTTAAGGTAGAAGGGTTTACCTGAGAATTATAGAACATATCCAAATCCACAAAGCCATCATGCAGAGCCTCTATATCAATATCATAATCAAATTCAAGGTCTTCGCCTAATCGATATCCTACGGTTTGTGGTGTAAAAACCAAGGAACTCACCCGTTTTACATTAGCAATAGTGTCCTTATGGACAATGGCTACTTGTAGGGAAAAATTGGTTGCGGCTCCTACCAAACAGCAGTTAAGACCACCATCAAGAAATGAATTGCTATGTGAAATTGTAGAGATTGTAGGTGATGCTAAATTTGCTAAGTAGCTGACATCACCTCCATATATGTTGCCCTGGGTATCCTGTTCAAAAGTTATGTCCGTGAACAGTTCAGGGGCAATGGTTCTTAAATCTATAGTATCCAATATAAATATAGGTGTCGTATTTCTCCTTAGGGTATAGGTGTCGATACCATCAAACTCCCAGGTCATGACATCATCCGCTAAATCAAGACCAAAGAAATTTACCAAAAAGTCGTTATAGTATAAATCCGTTAGAATTTGGTTGTTTCCTGCGGTACCATTGAATATATCGAACGGTTCGGCAGGGCCATAGTCATGCAGAAAATCTATAGTCCCAAAATTTTCGCTGGTCTGTCTTAAAAAATTCAATAGATCCACCACGGCATACCTAAATTCGGTCAGGTCCGTACAACCCCATTTACTACCTAAATTAGGATCAACATCGGGGTTCAGGGACTGGCCAACAACGCCACTACCTACACCACATTCACCAATGGCCGCACAGGTTGTCCCATTAAAAACGGCTTCGTAGGTATTTCCAGGTGACGTTTCTATGGTTGCGAGTATTTGAAAATCGAAGGTTGCAGGCATGACGGTATTATCGTACGAATCCGGCACGTAATACACCTTGTTCATGCTCACTATTTTCCAAGGACCGTAATTGTTGAAATCTTCTCCATTACTATGCAATGTAATAGCACAGGTTTCTCCATTCTCTTCAAGGGTATCTTGATCATTACTATCCCTCACACTTATTTCAATTTCGGTATTAGAAATAATATTTGCTTTTAAAATAATATTGTCAACAGGCTCTATGGGAGCATTGGTCATTGGATCGTTCTCTGTAACTCCACCAAGTGCCTCATAAAAATCAGCTGTTAAGTATTCGGCATTTATAATGCCATTAGAATTAAAGATCGTTCCAGAGGTGCCACTATTTTGATCCTTAAACAGGCCATCCAAAAATATTTGCAGATCGAGTGCAAGCGGACAGTTACCAGTCTCTGACCAATATAAGTAGTCGGTATCCGACTCTAACTCTTCAACCAATGCAATACCGTCCTTGCTGGAGTCGTATAGTTGGTCAAAGGGGATAAAACGCCTTTCTTTTAGTTTGTATAGGTTCTCATGGTCATTGCAATACCCGTTTGAAAAGCTCGATCGTTGACCAGATATATAGGCAAAAAAGCCAAGGTATTCCTTTAAAACGAATTCAAAACGCTGATTTTCACCAGCTTCTATACACTCGTTTAGGCAGCCGTTCTGCCCAGCATAAAGATTGGAAAACACATAGGCTATTTTTTGTTTGGTACTTAAATAAAACAATCTGTACCGTTCCCAAAACGCATCCTTTTCTTCCGTGTTCAGGGTATTTATGGCCTGAGACAGGGATAATGTACCGGGCGTATAGCAATTATACAGTTCTGGATTGCCACATTTGGCGAACATATAGGCCACTTCCCATAAAACGGCACCGTTTAGGTCATCGCCCTCATAATTTACTGTTAAGGCATGCTCTATGATTTCCTGTCTTTTTAAGTAATAGGCATTGCTTTCGGTGCTATAGTCTATTTTGAAGAAAGGGTCTTGATCAGATAAGGTTGTTTCTAGGCTGAATAAGCCGGCAGTATTTGCATCATTATAGGTTTCAAGACCATTTAAATAGTTATCATACGAAGTAGAACTCTGTCCATTAAAGGTTTGTGTGCATAGTTCGGTAAAATAATCCAAATAGCATTTCTCAGGATGGTAAACCAGTAATGATTTAGCCCAACTGTTACGCCATTCGGCTTCAAAATCCTCATGGTGGAGAAGGTGATTGGGCAATACCAAAATGTTGCCTTCACTGTCGGGTGTGGCCGTGTCATAGCCCTGACCAGTTGCCAATTCATCTATTTCTGGATCGTAGGTGCGCGTACCAATATCATCTATGGTTACCTGTACCTTCACATAGGCTATATTGCCAAAGTCATCCGTATAGGGTACAGATGGATTTTGCCAAACATAGCTACCATCACCAAAGTTAGTATCAGGCAGTACACTATTTGGATTATAGATACTCAATTTATCATCTACGATATTGTCCTCATTAATATCTGGGTCAAAATCCCTGATATTTCCATCATCATCCGCAATTTCCGTGGTAGTAAGGGTAACCGCGTATTGTTCACCTGGAAAGAAATCCTGTAAAAGGCGTTGTTCATTAATATTACATGAAAAGTCCAGTTGTTCCGCAGACTCACATAGTTGGTTACAAGCATCAAAGAATACTTGCCATTCGTTTTCGAAGATCAAGGTATAAGCTGCAATTTCCTGACTGGTCAAAGCACCACCTTTTTCATCGGCCTTGTCGCTCAACCCTTCAGCAACATAATTGGACTGCGTTCCTAAACTATCCTCACATTCCTGACAAGTTGCAAAACAACCCGAAAATTCACCAGGGGTCCTAACAAAATCCTCAATGGTAAGGTCACAATCCCCGGAAGATAAATAGCTATCGATATAACCTTCCAAAGTCTCTTGGTCTACCGTTAGCGATTTGTTAATGGTGTACGGTCCTTGGGGAAGGGTGGTATTGAAGTTTCGCTGGAACGATGATTGTACCAGCCCGTTATAAGCACCGCCATTGGAGACATCATTACCACAACAATCTTCAAGGCTTATTCCTAATTCGTAAACAAATGGATAGGTTACGCCACAAAATGTGAAATTTTGGTTATTTAAAAAATTGTAATCAAAAGTATAAGGTGCATCTGCTCCTGCAACCACAAATTGGGAATAAAAATTTAAACCATCATTAAGTGATCCGTAATTTCCTGAACTAAATCGAACGTTGTTATCAAGATCGGTATCAAAATCATTCGGGTCTACTTTGTTCAACAGGTCTTCCTGAATGGTGTTATGTAGGAAGCTGTTATCTTCATCCTCAAGACCGCTAAGTGCAGCTGGATTGTCACCTGCCAAAGCCGTTGCTATAGTCCGCCCTTGTGGATCTATATAACTTACACTGACCTGACCGTTGGGATCGACCACCAAATTCTTTTTATAGTGTTTTTTGTAGCCTACTTTATACCCAAACAATCTGTTTAGCTCCAATTGTGAGGGCGTACCATAGTAGTATTTCATTTCGTGCCCCGAACCAAGTTTATGGAAAGAACCTACACCGCTTTTTCTACTGATTCTTCCTGTATTATCTGGAGTATATTCAATTTGTGAAAACGGATAAAAGTCGGCATCGGGTACATAATCCTGCCAGTTGTTTGTAATCGTATTGTTATTTGAATAATACTTACTCGCTCCTGATTCCTTGGCCATTCCATTTAACAGTGTGTTGCATAGTGAATCGCTATCCCAATCGAAATCCAAATGGCTATAAATCTCTCGGGTTTCTACCGGGTCTGTATTTAGGTTGAATCGATCATAATGTTTAATGGCGGATAATCCCGATGGTACAGGAAGTACTTCAACGGCGGGACGGCCTTGCGTATCGTAGATGACCTCACCAACTATGGCATTGTTGTCACTATTGATCTTAGTGACCGTTTGCCGGTTTCTCAATGTTCCATCAAAATAGCTGACCACTTCTTTCTTTTTTCCTTCCTCGGCATAGCTTGCCTGAAATTGCCAGTTTTTGTTTTCTTCATGTGAATAGGTCCTTGCTTTGTGGGGCCAGTCGCTAACTGTACTTTTAATGTTGTCATTGCTAGTCCACTTACCGTATAGTGTTTTGATCTGTTTTTCGGTGGGTGTCATGGGATCGGTATAGAATGTTTTGGCCAAGGGTCTCATCCTGTATACCACATAACCATTGGCATAAACCAATGGAATTCTATATAAGGTATCACGGGTTCTAATACGCGTGCTGTTTATCCTATAATCCAGATCACTAAGGCATATATTACTTTGCGCTTCAAGAATGTTGCTGGATATGGTGGAATAATTATCGACCCAAGTCCATTCCAGATCATATTCCTCGGCACCGACTATGGATGACCAATTAAATTCCAATTCATCGGCATCAACACCAGAGCTTTGTACGGTTTCTGAATTGTCACTGTTTATTTTTATGAATTGATGCTCCAATTCAGGTAACTGAACGGTTAAATTATATAGTCTGGTATTTTTATAGATGAGTTCCAGATAAACATTTCCGGGATTGTTACTAGGTAAAATGGTTCCTGTATTGGTGTCTTCAACCGTTACCGCTAACACATTGATGTTTACTTTTTGAATACCGTTTAATTTTTGAATTGCCAAATCTTTCACATTCCCGGTAGTTCCCAAGGGGTCATACTCGATATCCATGGAGAGGTTATAGGTGTCGGTAATGGCATTCGTGGTCATATTGTAAGTCTGTACCTCCAGAAGTGCAGTATACTTAAAGGCAAATGGACTGGCAGGTATAATATCATCTTCAATGCCCAAATGTATTTCAACGGCCGTGTTGTCGATACTGCTGTTTGGTGCAAAATAATTGGGATCCTCAATGCCAACACTTGCTCCAACATTCATGTTTGTAGCTTCATTGGGACCAATTTTAGAATAAAATTGTTCGTTTTGGGAATGTCCAAACAAGGTGGCAAAAGCCAACAATATTACGGTGAATTTATACTTTTCCATCTGTAAAAGTTTATGTATTGTTTTAAAAATTGATTAATAGATTAGTTTAAAATGGAGGTTTTACCATCCAAATGTTAAGGACTGCATGTCCTAAAAGCTAATTATTCACTGGAGGTGGCGTATTTATAATAAGTCCCCCTTTTTTTCTTTTAGCTAAAATTTCCTTCGTAGGGAAATGGGATTTGTCCTTAATAGTAATCTTATCTATTAATGCCGTTTCTGTATCGATCTCATAGTAAAAACTAATCATTAAATGTATTTCACCAGTATCGTCCATATAAACACATTTATTAATGAAATGGTCCTTTGTTTTTGAATTGATGTTTTTTAATTCAGTTTTGTGTTGACACCCCAGATAATTGGATATGGCCTTTTCCAGTTGTAGCTCAATGGATTCTGAAGGTACCCTAAACAGGTCAAGGGCCTGTTCCAAATTGTCGGATTTAATATCGGATATGGCATCCTGTGTTACAGAAATGCAATCACTCATGGAGATTTGCCCCCATGCAGTTTGTATAAATAATAGCATAAATAGGAATAACGGCCTCATATTGTTTAATTTATTGATATTGTTTTTGTTTGCGCATTTATTATTTTATAACCACTAATTCTTGGACTAGGGATATATTGATTGTCTATTAATTGAACATAGGTGTTTACATCGAACGTATCCTTGGGAAGTTCGGTTTTGGATCGTTTTGAAAACGCTATTTCTAAACGTTGGGGTTCATTGAAGGGATTGCCATTGTTGTCCTTATACAATATAGGATCTGATAAGTACAGGATTTGCCGGAGTAATCGGTAATCCTTTTTCGAAATATGGATAATGTATTTCGAATATGGGCTATCATTTGTTATTGGGTCTAGAATACATTCCCAAAACCCTTCATGGTCTATAACCTGTTGGGCATTAAAATGTTCAAGCAATTTTGATGTTATCCGAACATTAAACAGGTTTTCGTTAAACGTTGGGTTACTTATTACCACTGCCTTTTCTGGATTGCTTATTTTTAGTGTCAGTAACGGACTGAAAATGAATTCGGTCGGCCCAATTTTCGAATAATAGGTGTCTTTCTTTTTAGCACTTACACCGGACATCTTTTCAATAACCTCATTATCGGTGTGACTTTTAAAAAGTGTATAGGTCATTTTATTATGAAACTCGGTATTTGAGTCTAGCTGGGTTTCACAGGAAGCCAAAATACGTTCCACGGTTTGGCAATAGCCGTTATTATAGAGCGAAAGGAATAATATGGATAATATAAAAAGTCTCATGATCGATCAATTGTGTGTTTTGGTATTGGAAGAACGGGTTTCCTGAATGGTCATAACGCCCTTAACGGTTTCTTTTTTCACCCGAACCAGGCCGCCCTCATTGTCATACTCATAGAACGTACTGTAATTGTTTTCATCCAGTTCGGCCATGAGCCTGTAGGTTTCAGGGTCATAAACAAATGATTTCATATTACCATTGATGGTATGTACTCTTACATCATCAAAATATACGGGCAATTTGTCATCTAAATTGATTAGGTTTAGATTAAAGTACACCGTCTGTGCAGGAATTGTGAATTCTGCAATGATGCGTTGCCATCCTTCTATAATATCACCATTTGGTGTTAGCCTTACAGGAGTATTTATAATGTCGTTATTGGCATCGGAAAACACCAGATCTATCACGGCATTGGAATAGGTCATTACCTGATCGTCATGCTCTTCTTTTACCCAAGCTCCCAACCAATACGTTTCTCCGGGAATAGGACTAAAGGAATCACAGGATTCGCAGGCCTCATTGGGGTTGTTGCAATCTTCAACATCTATAAAAAGGGTCGATTCGTTTAAAACACACGTACCTGTTGTCCCTGTATCGGGCAGGCCATAGGTAACCCTATAATGTCCCGGTTCATTGTAAGTATAGGATATGGAGTCGGTATCGAAAAATGTTGCCAGCGGGGTTCCGTTATTATTATCGTAGACGGTCCAAAAGTAATCACCAAAACCTCCGATAGAATTGAACTGTATTTCCTCACCAACACAGGTTCTGACATCTGAAGCCGTTATTTGGACACTGCCACCAGCATTACCACAGGAGGCCTCAAAATAGGCATATCCTGAATGTCCACCGAGACCACAATCACCAACTTCAGCAACAACGGTAACTTCATCACCTACATTGACAAATTTTAAAAGGTCTAGGGAATTCTCCTCCCATTGCTTAATAAACATGGATCTGCCATTGGCACCGGAATTAATGAAATCAAAAACCCGACTGTCCCCAAAAATCAAATATTCAGAACATTCAATCTTAGCACCGTTAATTTCCAAATAAACCGTAAAATAAGGTTTATCATGGATTTTAATTACATGGGCTGGATTTGGAGGACTGCTTTCATTGCATTGGTATTCAATGTCTTCGTTTTCAGGGTTTTCAAAGCTGATATGCCCACAGGTTCCGGTATCTTCTAAAACTACGGCGTAGTTATAGGTAAAAATGTGGTTGTCATTTGAAACAATAAAGGTCTGTTCAATACGTTCATCACGCCACCTCACACAATCGTTCCCGATTTTCAGGGCATAATCCCCCTGGATTTGGGATAGGTCTATACCATATTCATCAACATTGGGGATATTTCCGGGAAGTATTTTGGGCACAATTTCAAAGCGTAGGTCTTCACATAGCTCCAATCTGGGAATGGTATCAATAGGATATACATAGTTTGGTATATCCAATAATGATAAAACAGAAATTGTATCAATGGTGATGGAGTCAGCTTCTAAAACGACTACATCATATACATTATAGGCTGCATCGTCAAAAATAGAATCATTAGTACAGGTTCCACCAATATTGTAGTTTACTATATAACCACCTTCTTGTGAGTATCCATCATAAAACCCTGTTTTTCTACACCAACCGTTGAAGGTGCCGTCTTCAAATCCCATGTTCACACAGGAATCGTTAGCAACCAATGCCGAAGACTTTGCTAGCGTTAGGCTACTTTTTTGGGCTATGGCCGTACTTTCATTTTCAGAGGTAGATTCTAAACTGGTTTTTAATTTTCTTAAATGAGATTTATAAAAGGCCAAACGCTTTTTTTGTATCAATTCATCGATTTTGTTCTGATCGAACCCTTCATCTGAATAAGCTTTCCTTAAATAGTCTTCATTAAACCCCAATTGAGCATCGCTAACGGTTTCCTGTGCTTTAACCTCAAAGGATACTGCTAGAATAAAGAAAAGATGTATTATCGTTTTATTAGAAATCATGGCGTATATATTTTAGTTTCCGGAAAGCGTGTCACAAGGCACAATTCTACTTTCAATGGCTGCTATATTATTAGGTTTAATCTTTATGCTTTGCCTACCGGAATGGGATTCATCTTTTGATACTTCCACACCGCCATAATTGGCAATTCGCTTTTTAAAATTGAAATGTCCGTCTTCACATTGGGTATCGACATCTTCAAAACTATCATATCCCATTTCCTGGTATCTTGAATTGGATGTTACAGCCAAGGGGAATGTATAGTTAAACCCATATTGGGCAGCAGAGTACCGGTCAAGGGCATCCTGATTTTCCAGTTCGGCACCATAAGGGGAGTACTCCGTTACTTCAGAGGCATAGGTCCAGGCAGGATCATTGGTTTCCGTATACCAATTGCCATTATAGCGATGAAAAGGTGTATGACTGGATAAAAAACCAGTATTTCTTGGGTTGGGATCCAAGCTTCCGTTTTCACGACTCGTTAAATAGGCATAAGAACTTTTGGCCCTCCAATCACCTTTTACGTTATAGCGGTACGGATTGAAGTCCTGACCGTTGTGGACAACAACATTTTCATTGGCATCAATGGAAATCTTAGGTAAGCTACATTCACATTGTGATGGCCAGGCATCACTGTATTTTACGGCATTGGTATTAACGACTCTATAGGTGTTCCAGTCATTGGAATTAAGGGTGTTATTATCAATGTTTTGGTATATGCCCAGTCCATCAGTCAATGGGTTTTTCATTGTGGTGACCGAAGCCATGGAAGCTGTATGGAAGTTTCTGTATCCCGACCTTAAGACCTTAATAGACTCTTCAGGACTTGATATAATCACACCGTTGCTATCCATAAGGTCAAAGGAATTATAACCATATTTCCCTACATTCACCACCCAATATTTAGTGTCCGTAGGCGTGCTCCAAACTTCATCTCCATCTATTAGGTAGGTATTGGCATTATCTGTTGCAAACCGATAATGGTATGTGGGGTCGTATGTAATATCGGTTTTCATCCCGAGATTATTACTAGCCTGTCCCATACCGTTATAGGCCCAATAGGCAGGATAGTTAAAATTGTAGTAATGCTCCTTAAACTCGTTCGTGGTTTCCGTTAATAAAACTTCCCCTGTCAAGGCATCGTAAACCAAATTCTTGGTCGATACCGATGACCCCAGGTCATAGGCGATTTTTTCTTTTAGAAGCCCCGTTTTATGGACCACTTTGGTTGTAGCGGCACTACGCATGGTATTTCTGTGGAAGGCAAAGTTTATATTGTTGATGGAAGGAGCAAAAACTGGAAATAATCCAAATATGGCTATAGCAAGATTGCCATCGGCGCCAAAACTCGTTACCAAACTTCTACTTGTCCTAAAATCATTGACCACATCATAATGGACTCCTATGGTTTCTTTAGAGGTTGTACCATTTTTGTCATAGACCTGAAGTTCATTTTCCAATTCACCATTGGTTTTTGTATGGTAAATGTATTCAACGGCAGAAATGGCGTCCTGATTTCCCTCTGACCGTTCAGGGTAAACCCGTTGCGATTTTGGTTTGCCGTCCATATCGTTAGTGATTACTGTGAATCCTTGCGATAATGCCAAGTGCCTGTCCTGGTATACGTTTAGGTTGAAAAAAGAGGCAATGCCACCGGTTATCCCGGTTCCTATTTCATTATAGTGGTCATCGATCATGGTATGCTTTGCGATGGTTGGAAAATCCTTGGAGGTATAAAATTCGTTGACGACCATACCTGTAGCGTGCTTCCCTACCTGTGCTGTAACCACCCCATTATCTTCCTGTGTTCTATCCAGGTTCTTTGCGGTAACACGGCTATAGGTTACCCGGGGAGCGGGAAAGAACGATGATCCCAATGGCCCTTCAACATAGTTTTTATCGGAGGGTGCCAAAAGTCTGTTCAAGTCATAATCTTCAAATGGAACAACAAAGGGGTTTTCCTTGCCGCCTTGTGGTTCGTAAGCTGCAACACCACTGGATTTGCCATCCAAGGTCTCATAGTTATATTCCTGACCATAGTTCATTCTGTATACGGGGTTATCATCATTATCCGTCATGACATCCCATTCATCATTCATTTCTATTTTGGTAACGCGTACGCCACCTCCCAGTTTTTTACCGTTGGGGTTTTGTAATCTTATCCAGGATTTATTGGGGACAAATGAGTTGGCGCACTTTTGGTTTCTTAAATAGCGATTGGGGCCTTGAAAAATTTCAGTGATGTTCTTTAATTGGGAAACAATATCGTCCATAATGCCGGCGACACTAAAATTGTCTTCAGAACCATTTTGACTATAGGCCAACCTGTTAAGATATGTTCTGGCGAACTGCCAAGCTGCTTTGGAGAAAGGATTAACTTCTAGTCCGCTGTCTCCAATGCTTACTTTTTTTACGGGTATAGCAACAAGTGTCGTCCCTTCCGTTGTATTTTGCTGAATGCTGTAGCCGCTATCTAGTTTAAAATACCCCGTTACATAATCGTATTTAGAGCTGGTATTCTTGATCATATTCATTAAAAAGCGAAAGTATATGACCTCATTTTGTAAATCACCAACATAGCGATCAATAAAGTCTTGGGCACTGATCAATTCATCGACTTCGATATAAATATGACTTATCTCTTTTGTTGAAGAATAGAGTGTTTTATCATTGGCATTTTGAAAATCAATACCATCTGTAGCTCCGACAAGTTTGAACATCTGAAGGGCCTTTTTATTTTGCACATATTGATAGTCATCCGATTCATAGTCCACATCAATAGTACCTCCAGAGGGCAGACCTATTTTAACTAATGACCAGGCTGCAGCATTGATATCCTCCATGGCTTTATCCTGTTCCACATATGGGAATTCCGAATTGGTTGTTTCACCAAAAATGCCACAATTGCCATCGTTGTCTTTGTGGTTTCCCCATAAATTGTAGCCCTTAATGTCATAATTGGGGTTATTGTTTACGATTTGACCATTGATGTTGAATTCTTTTTCATAGGTAAATTCATAGGGCGTATACTTTCCCATGTTCGAGCCCCTGTACGTAAAATATACCTGCTTTAGGGTTAGTTTCCCAGTATTCGAGTTTACACTGTTGGGAACCCCTTTGCACAATGAATAATCATATACAAAATGAGCCGTTTTAATAGGTTTAATTAAAGATGCTAAGTGATTGTTGCTGTTGTCATTATCTTCTAAGTACGATTGTCTTTCTTTATATTCTGGTTTGGAATAAAGTTCTATTCGGCTTAACCTACGCATTCTATTGCCTAAATTTGCACCTCCATTTTCTCCTGATACCCCTAAGGCATCATTTCTATTAACATTGGTATTGAAAATAGCCACATGCGTTTTGGTCTCAATTTTATCTATGTACATTAATTCCTTTTCACCATAGGTATAACTACCTGTCTGATCCTTGCTTAGGGAGTTCAAACCTTCGTTCAAAGTCGCCGTGTTTAATTCCACCGGCACTCTCCATTTATAATTACTATTGGTCTTTTTATAAATAAACTTGGTATAAGACCCTAAGTCATCATCCGTCGGACCATTACCAGTCAAATCTTCATAGTCTGAAGATAATACACTGCTAAGGAGATAGGTGTGTGCGTATGCCGGAGTGCTAACCCTATTAAAGAAATGATCCCTTCCACTTTCATTCTTCGTTGAACTCTCTTTACCCGAATAAGAGACTAACCCTGATTCACAGTCATAATTTTTAGCGTCGACAGCAAAAGTAGCTTCTATTTTTTTTGTATTGTATAGTGGTTGAAAATACTGGTAAGTAGATCCATCTTCATTAAATATGGAAATAGCCGTTGTATGATGTGACTTTGCCAGGGTATTGATTTTAGGCTTATTTTCCGTCGTATAATTGTTGGTAATGTTTAAAAGTTCGTCTTTGGTCAACTTTAGAATAGATTGTTTTCTAACAAGCCTTTGATCTCTTTTAATTTTTGAAAAGGTGGACGTAGGGGTTAATGGATCAATATTAGCAGGGTTGTCCACACCCATAAAGTACTTGTTGGGTATGGTTTTTTTATCCAGCATAAATCCACCAATGCCAATACGAACCGGTTGATAGCCCCCCATTTTATTGATAAATACATTTTGAAACTCTCTATCTACATTGGTTTCACCAATATTTTTAAAATATACGTTTTCATAGTCAACAGCATTTCCGTTTAATTGCTCTGTATAATTACGTCTTGCCCTATTTCCGTTTTCCCAAAGACCAGTAGACGAAATGGAAGGTGAAAACTTAAAATCGGCTCCTAATTTTACCAAATTCCCGGTGCCAAACTCTATGCCCAAGGATGTATCACTACTAAAATCCTTAACATACTTATCGAATACATAACCTACTTGCGATCTAAAAGGTCTAAATGAGCCGCCAATACCTTGCCCATTAATACTATAAACATCATAGGTGTAATTTGGAATGGGTAAGGTGGTGGTGTTCTGGCTTAGTGATCTGTCATTTTCCCTATTAAAATCCAAAACATCATGTTTTGAAGCTTTCTCGGTATGTTCATATCCAAATACTTTTTCAGTTGTAACTTTATCTTTCATTTTTTGAACCGAAGCATAACCATAGATTTCGCCTTGAAATTCTCCAAACGTAATTTCAGTGCCTAATGCTGCATTGAAGCCTATTGTTGTATTTAAGTAGGGGGGTCTTTTTGTTGGTGTAAACGTGTTATCTGCGAATAATAGCGTTGAGTTAGAACTTCCCGAAATACTTCCAGAACCTCCTAAAGCACTTTCCCTATTTTTGTTAATTGCTATACCTGAATTACTTCTATTAATAGTTAAATTTGTAATACCTTGTCTAGAGTTAAGGGACAGACCATAACTGGAATTAGGAGTAAAACCTAATCTATTACCTTCACTGTCTTTTAGTGTTTCACCGATACTTAAACTCGGTTGAACAGTAGCTCCCTGTGTGGTAGATGTGGATAGGTTCATACCTACAGAAACTTTATCCGACATCTGATAGCTTAATCCAACACTAGGTTTAAAGGTCAATCCTTGGTAATTATTATATTCTACACCTAAACTGGCTCCTGCTAAACTCAACCCTAAATCCTTACCCGCAACAGCAGGGTGTAATTTAAGGGATGCCCCAACGGTGATGTTATTCTTTATATTGTTTTCATACCTTATGGTATCTAGTTTTGTGCCATCAAAATCATCAGGAATCCCTCTTATTTGTCTATTGATTTGTCCTACGTTAAGGTTCCAGCCCAAACCTACCCAAGAGGCTTCCTGGTCCATGGTGACTCCAGAATTGTATGCCAAATTAATGGGATAGCCACCTATGTCCATGATAGGGATGTTGTAATTGAAATCTCCGGATGCCAAGTCCACCATATCTGAAGTACCGATTGGTGTAAAGGCATTGAATTCAGGTTGTGCAGGTCCACCGCCTAGAGCAAAAAGATTTGAAGGCTGTACCGTGGTCAATATCAATTGTATGGCCATGTACGAAGCGATAACTTTTGTAAACTTACTGGTTTTAATTCTGTGGATCATGAGATTATTATAGTTTTAGAGGTATATCTTTAAGGTTAAATTTGATGATGCCGTTACCGAACAGATGGTCCTGGTATACGAGCTTAATATTATCATTTGCAGGTATATCGTTAAAATAGAGCAGCAACCTTTTAAATGGTGCCAACTTAAAGTTGCGTTCAAAATGAAACCCGGAACAAGGAATGGTATCGTTGGAAGTCGTTACTACCGTAAAGTCCCTTTCCATATTAAATGCCATATACTTTACAGCATCTTCGTAGGTTTTATTGGTGTGCTCCGAAAGCAACAGGTCTGTTTTTTTAACGTGCTGGAACTCCACTTCAACGATCCGCTCTTCGGCATTGACTTTAGACAAAGAATCAACTTTCCTGTGATCATTCGGATGGTGTTTTAGGAGGTAATATTGCAGGGGAACTTCGGTGGCCGTGTAGTTGATATCATTGACAAATTGGTTAACCCGTTTGGACTTCCAATTGTACTGATCCAAGTTAAAGAACCGATATTCTGGTAGGGCGGTAATGTTGGTTGATTTTTTACATGAAAAAATCAATAAAAACATTAAAATCCCAAAACAAGGTAAATGGAAAATCCCCCTATTAATAGCCCTCATAAATTTAGTGTTAATAGTTCTTAAAACTACATAACACACTCAAATATGGACTGGGTTTTTTCCCCTAATTGTTTAGGTCAATACCCTAAATGTTACCCTCATATTTTTCGTTGGCATATCTTAATAGGTCATCGGTAATATCCAAGTCCGTTTTTCCAAACATTACATTACCATTGCCATTAGCACCCAAAACTATTTTTAGGTCTTTATGGTTTGCATATTCATTGACATAGGTATTGAGCCTGTCCCAGACTTTGGAATTTAAATTCTGATAAGAGGTATTTTGTGCTTCTTGGTAGGCCTTACTTTTTTGTGCGATTTCCTGCTGTAGGTTTTTATGGGAATCCGTTTCGGTATGGTTTGTTGACCGCAATACGGTATATAAACTATCCAGCGTCTTACGTTGTATTTCCATTTTTTGTTTTTCGGCAGCTGAAATGTCCCTGGTCATATTAAATCCATTAAAAAGTTTGGCATAATCCACATAAACAATGTGCTCGTTAGTGTTGGTCAAATAATAAATAATACCAAATGCGGCAATGGCTAAAATAAAAATCGAATTTATTGTAGTGTGTAACTTATTTTTATCCATAATACTTATTGTCTTTTAATTGTTTTTTGGTCTTTGTTGAAAGCAATCTTTAAGGAATCATCATAGGCTTTAATAAGCTTTATAGCATTAATGGTTTCATTCTCTCGGATTCTATATAATGTATTGTCTATTTTTAAAACAATCAGCTTGGTAGCATTGCCATTGGCCTTTACAAAACCATGATAGCTTATTGTAGGCCAGGTTATTGGTTTCTTAGAACTGGGTTTTGAAACGGATGTTGATTTTACTTTAGCTACTTTTATAGGGTTTGGTCTAGAAAAAGGTTTTGAAGCCTTAAAGGGGTCTTCATTTAGCAGTTCCAATTGAAAGGTATCCTTTGAAAAAGTAAAATCCATGTTGTTATTTGAAACAAAGCCGCTATCCTGATATGTCATAACAGTTTTTTTCTTTCCGAAAAACTTATAGATAACGGCTCCCCATACAATGACCAAGAGTACCATTAAAGCTGTATTGAGATATCTTTTATTCATCATTGAACGGTTATGGACCAAGCATTACTGTAGTCGCTTTGGTTGTTTGCTGCATCTTTTGCTTTTACCCTCCAGTAAAATGTACCTGTAGTATTGAAATCATACTGTACGGTATTGTTTGTTGTATCTTCTGAATGGACTATAGTATTAAAGTTTGCATCGGAACTAATCTCGATACTGTTTGTAATAGCCGAATTAACATTACCCGGATCTGTACCGTTGGTCCAATTGAAACTAACAGAAGACGTGAGGGTATCTTGATCTGAAGGTGAGGTTAGCGAAGGTTGATTGGGAGCCTCTGTGTCTAAAAAAACGGACCGTTGCGAATAATTGGTCTCCGATGATTCGTTAAGTCCTTTTACTTTCCAAATGTATTCGGCATCTTCATCGAAAAGACTATGTTTAACTGTTATATTTTCGGTTGTTATATTGGTTTCTTGAAATATGGTTTGTTCCCCTGCTAATTTTTTAATTAATTCAAACCTGTAGGAAGTTGTATTTGCAAGTTTTTCCCAAGAGAAAAAATTGATGATATTATTAGTGTAGATTTGTTCTGATGGTGATAAAAGCACGATACTTTGATCAGTTAAATCATCTGAGGCTACTGATGAAAAAACAACTGGAAACGTAAATGCGGTTTGGTAAGCAAAGTTTTCTCCCCTAACACGCCACTGATACGTTCCGGGGTTAAGTGTATATTGAAAGGTGTTTTGCGTGATTAAGGAATCAACTTCCAAAACTTGATTTCTTTTAATGATCTGGATACGGTAATTGTCTGCCCCTTCTATTGGGCGCCATGAAAACTGAACCACATTACCTTCTATGATGTTTCCTTCCAGAGGAAAGACAATCTGGATGTTATCGTCCGTAATTTCGTCTTCTAAAATATCGTCACATGACAGGATAAGCCCCAACAGACTTAGTATCACAATACTATTTATTGTTTTCATAATTCTGGAATATTATTTTTAAAAAAAGCATTTTAGTGTTATTTCTGTAATTTTTTTTACTGTATAAGCGGGTGCTTGCTACCCTTGAATACTTAAAATATTTCTCAATATCGTATAGGGTTTTAACCAAATCTTTATAAGCTCCCTCTAATTCTATTTGATTGGAATGGATCAAGAAATCATCATCTGCAAAAAGATGGACATCTTCAATGCCCACAATATTGACATTGAATTTGTTTTTTGAAATAAAATCAATCAATCGTTGTTGTACCTGTTCCGGTTTTTTGGTCTGACCTCCAATAAGCCTATCCAAATGCCTAACGTCGTGTTTTAGGCTATAAAGTTCATGGGCAGTATTGTCCTTATCCGATAACTGCTTGGTGACCATACTAAGCTCTTTTTTGGCAGCTAAGGTGTGTCTAAAGGTCTTTTTGTAAGATGCCATAAATAACAGGACAAAGCCAATTAAAATTGCATAGAACTTACGTTTATATGTCATGTGACTAAACAAAACTATATGATAATTTTTATGGTAAATACATTAACATTTTTGGTTTCTTGGATATAGTCATCAATACTGATTTTTTCTTTCCAGGTTAGCTGTTCCAGCTTTTTGACCCATTCATTAAAAATGTTATCATTAGTTACTTCTCCCTTTAGGATAATGGTATTAATAGTATAGTCAATTTTTTTTTCGGGCTTTATTTTTTTGGTCAATGGCATAATGTTAATAGCATTAAGTGTTATGCCTGGAAGTGTTGAATTCCCTATATCGGCTATATATTTTGTTATAAAGCTTTTGTTGTTCATGCCATTGTTCATTAGGATTTTTTCCTTTAATTCCTTTTTTTGCTTTAGTGCATTTATTTCCGAGAGCGTATTTTGGGTGATGGCGTGTCTGGTTCTTTTGTCTGATAGTTTTGAAGTGTAGCTATCCATTAGAAAATGGCTGATAGTAAGTGAACCTAATATAAAGGCAAGGCAAAAGATGCCAGCGACCCTAAACCATTTTTTGAATTTGTACTCCGTTTTACTCTCTAATAAAAAGTCCTGATTGAATTCAATGGATGGCATGGGGAACGTATAATCGAAAAATGATGCTAAAAGGGGGAGTTCCCATGCATCAAAACGGTCACCATTTATAATGTATGCCTTATTATCGATAGATCCATTTTTAAAACTTACCAGTTGGCCGTTTTTAATGTTTAGAGTAAGGTTTGATAAGGAAACGGTATCATCCTGTTTTAGGAACTTAAAAAGATTTGCCAAAACAAAAGGTCCTATAGACAGGTGTACTACAAAAAAACCCTTACCTTTAATTTGTTCAAGCAGACCATGAACATGTTGCCGCCTTGAAACCGAAGCAAAAACCTCACTATTTTGTTTGTATTCGTAAAAATAAAAATCATTTAGGTTGCCTTTAAACACCAATTCGTTTCTATACCCAGTTTTATTTTCAATGCTCTTATTTACGATGTTGCTACCATCAATATGCAATACTATTGGACAATCTTTTCCTAGGTGTTTCTCAATAATCTCGTCAAAATCTTCTGAACAGAATCGGTTTATAACAAATAACTCATCTTGCTTTAATTGAATTTCGAGCAATTTATATAATGATTGACCATTGGATGTTTGGGTTATTCCCAAAACATAATAATCTTTGGTCTTAAACTTTATACTATTTTTTATTTTGGAAATCATTTAATAAGTAACTGTAGGTTTAATAAAAATATGAAGTTTGGATTTTTCCTTTCGCTTCGTTCTACCACTAAATAACCATTTGATTAGTGGTATTCTTGAAACTAATGGGGTTCCAGTTCCTGAGTTTTCGTTTTCAAGTTCGTCCAGCCCGCCCAGTAATACCATTTCGTTATTTTTAACCCGAACCAAGGACTCAAATTTTTGCGTTGCTTTTCCTGGTGGGGCATCTTCACCTGCTCTTCCTAAAAAAGAACTTTTTTCTACCGAAATAGTAAGGGTGACGTTCTCGTCTTTAGAAACAAATGGTTTGATATTGATGCTTAAGTTAGCCTCAGTAGACTTCCACGTTCCCGATTGGAGAATATTGTTATTGATGCCCGAATTGATCAGTCTATTGTTCTGTTCAAAATAATAGCTGGTTTCTCCTATGGAAGAGGTGGCATCATGCCCGTTTAAAGTAACCAATTTTGGTGTGGATGATAGCTTTATGAGCGAATTATTCTCGAGTGCTTTCAGGTTCAAATAAAATTTTTCAGACACCTTCCCAAGGTTAACAATACCCAGACCATTAAAGGCGTCAATAAGACTGTTAACCGAATTGGCATTGAGAGATACGTCGGATGTTGGAAAAAGTACCCCTGAAGTAGGGTTGGGTTCAGTAGTTAAACCGGCCTGTATACCTGTTTGTATCTCATAGGATTTCCGGTATTGGACAATGATGACTTCAATTTGGATAACGGGAACAACGGTGTCTATTTCATAAATGTAGTCTTTAAACTCCTGAATATGGGTTTTTGAACCAGAGACCACAAAGCCGTTTAACTCTATAAACTCTTTTATTTCCAAGTTCTCTGTTAGGGCACTGGGTAAGGTCGTTAAAACATTTTCTATGGTACGGTTTTCCAACTGAACCAACTCTGCCATGCGTAACCCTTCCGTTCTGTGCTCTCCTATTAAATATAGGCCGTCCACAATCTTATATGTATAATTTTCGCCCTTGAAAAGGTGGTTAAGCAAGTTATCAAAAGTTATACTTGTTGCCAGCAAAGTGGAGTTAACTCCAACAGGCGTGTTGTACATAAAATAGTTGATATTCAGTTTTTCGGCAGCATCCATAATAATATCTGCCGCATCAGCCTCAAGAGCCTTAACTTTTAGAAAACCTTGTGGGGTTAGTTCGATATTGAAGTTGCCTTTGGCACCCTTAACTGGATTATTTCTTCCTGTTGTGGTACGTCTGTTCCTGTTGGTCTGTACATTGGATGTTGGAACTTGTTGCTGAGCAATATCCTTTTCAAGAAAATAGTTGTCGTTTTCGTCCTTGGAGAGAACAAGGCTATTTGATTTAGCCATCATTTCAAGAACTTCGTCGATTGGTCTGTTCAAAATATAGGCAGACACTTTTTCGCCTTTGATTTCAGGGGCCAGAACAACATTACGTTTGGAAGCATCTGTTATGGCTTGGGCAACCCTTGGCAAGGAATCGTTTTTTAGCTTTATGGACAAAAAATTGTTTTTATCATTAAATGAGACGTCTATTTTTTTTAAAGGTTTTGGTAGTTCAACAATGACTTCTTTTGGTTTTTCATTGAAAACCAAAATGTTGTTTACAACATCCACTTCTAGCTTATGTTTTTGGATCAGGAACAGGAACACGTCCTTAACATTGACATCATAAAAATTACTGGTTACCAATTGGTTAAGATTAACATCTACACTAATGTTTAATTCATGCTCTTCGGCTATGGCATTGATAAAGTCGTATAATGTTAACCCGGATAAATCAATCCTGACATTATCATTTAATCCTTTTTTGACCTGAGCAAGTTCATCAATTTTTTTGGTAAAAACATCAATCTTATTTTGTGAAAAACATAAATTGACAGAAAGAATAAAAATGATAATATGGAGAGGTGGCTTAAGCATAGGTTTATAAATTAATTAATAAGGGATAGATTTCCTCCAAGGAGGTATATCCTTTTAGCAATAGATCAAAGGCCTTATCCGATAATCTTTCGTTCTTGATAAAATTGGCCTGTTTGATACTATTATTTTTGATGGCTTCTGCTACATCCAATGTTATGGGAAGTATTTCATAAATGGCCCGCCTTCCTCTATAACCTGTGTAATGGCATTCGCTACAACCTATAGGAATGTGATGAGAGCTTATTTTTATATCTGTTTTAAATGATCTGGGTAAAACCAAAGATCTGAACTCTGTTTCTTTCTTACAGGATTCGCAAAGGATCCTTACTAGCCTCTGGGCTACGGATATATTTAAGGTTTCCGCTATTAAAAATGAAGGCACCCCCATATCTGTTAATCTTGAGATCGTTCCAATGGCCGAATTGGTATGAATAGTAGACAATACCAAATGTCCGGTTAAAGAGGCTCGAATGGCCATTTGTGCAGTTTGAGCATCCCTGATTTCCCCTAACATAATAATATCCGGATCCTGTCTTAAAAAGGAGCGTAAAGCAGAGGTGAAGGTTAGCCCGATATTTTCCTTTAATTGAACTTGGTTTATGCCTTTGAGGGTATATTCAATAGGATCTTCAACAGTAACAATATTACGTTTAATATCATTTAAATATTTTAAGGTTGCATATAAGGTCGTGGTTTTTCCCGAGCCTGTAGGTCCACTGATCAAAACGATACCATTGGTTTTTTTTACAGCTTCCAGATATAATTGCACATCATCCTTTTCCAGTCCAAGCTTGTTAATGTCCAAATGTGATGCATCCCTGCCCAATATCCGCATTACTACTTTTTCTCCATGATGCGTTGGTAGTATGGATACCCTGATATCGAAATCGTCGTATTCAATTCTTCCGTCCTGAGGCAATCGTTTTTCGGTAATATCTAAATTTGATTTTATTTTGATCTGGTTGATCAACTCCAGATAGTTTTCTTTTTTGATATGGTTCTTCTCAATAAGGTGCCCATCTATCCGTAATCGAACCCTGGCTTCATTTTCATAAACTTCAATGTGGATATCACTAGCATTTATATTTTTGGCCTCAAAAATTAGATCTTCTAAAAAATCATTCTTGTAAGACACCAATCTGGAATTATCACTATCATTTCTATAGTAAATAGAAAGTGTTTTTTTGATAGTTAATGCATTTACAGGCTCTAGTGTTATGGCTTTGTCAAGAATTAAATTTAGTTCTTGTATAATGGTATCTTGTTCAGGTACTCTGGTGTCATCGATATAAAAAACATGGGCATTTTCGGCAATTTCTTTTGGGATTATAGAATAGTAATTAGCAATCTCTGAACTTATGGATTGTTGCAATTCTACAGGAAGGTGAATATGTGTTAAATTTTCAGTGGACATCTAAAAAAAAGGATTTATTTTTAACAAATGCCTGTCTACAATAATCAGCATTAGAAACAGGGACAAATAGCCGGCAAGAGGAATTGAATTTATTTTTATCATCCATTTTAATCCAATATGCAGGAGTAATGAGAACAATAATCCGAAAATGAAAAACAGGATGAATGACTTAAAATTAAAAAGTGGTGTTACGGCGAGAAAAAAAACAATGTCCCCTAACCCTAAATAGGTGTCAATAGGGTTAATAAAATGTTTCTCTTTAAATGATAAGTACAGCATAAGTCCAAAAAGGTTGATCAAAACAAATAGGATATTGTAGGCAATATCCAAGAGTCGTAAATGGTTGGAGGTATAATTAACTACCAATGCGGCTAACAATAGACCAATTGGTAGCATAACATGTATAGCTCGGTTTTTAAAATCCTGGATGAAGACTAGCACCAAGACACCTATCAATATGATTGTAGCCGTCAACCCCATTAGTCTTTAACAATTTCTTTTAGCTGTCTATCCTGATCTATTTGCCAAGTATTGTAAATCCCATCCCCATCAAAATCCTGTAATGCCGTAGCGGTTACTTTAAAGGTATTAAGTGAAGCTTCAACTATCTCAATTTTATATACGGCCTGTCCTCCTTTATCTATGGTCAGGGCTTCTTCAAACCCCAATGCATCGAAATCGGAAGTGTATTTTGAGTGACGATAGAAATGGCTTTTTTCCAAGCCATGAACCATGCTTAGCATGTTCTGGGCCTCGATGGCTTTAGCACTGGAAACTACTGCGGTTTGGTTGGGAACTACTAAATAGATTAGTATTCCGATAATACAAAGTACTACTAAAATTTCGGACATGGAATAGGCTTTTAAATACCCTTTCCTGAAATGCTGTTTTTTAACTTTTTTTTTCATATACTGTATATTTAGTTTTCAAGAATTTTACTCAAATTGAACATTGGTGAGTACATGGCAATCATGATAAATCCAACAATACTACCAATTAACAAAATCATTACAGGTTCCAAAATGGTACCCATTAGTTTGGTCGAATAATCGACTTCGTCATTGTATTGTTTGGCCAAACCGTCGAACATAGAATCCAATTCGTTTATTTGTTCCCCGATATGGGTCAACGATATAATTTTAGAAGAGAAAAAATTATGTTTACCTAAACTTTCTGCCAAAGTTTCCCCTTTAAGTACATCGCTCTTGGCATGGGTTAAAGTAACCTTAAGGGGGTGGAATGAAATCATCTTTTCGGTTAGTTCCAAAGCAGTAATTAATGGTGCTTTGGCCGATAACAACAAGCTAAATGACTGACAAAATCTTGCCAGATATACTTTTTTGACCAAGTTTCCCAAGTAAGGTATTTTTAACAATACTTTAGCCAGAAACCTTTTATAGGTATCTTTGTTTTTTAATAGTTTATGCCCGATAAAGGCAACCAATGCAACACCTACTACACTAATTAAAATGGTGTTGAAATGATTGGAAACATCAACCACAAATTGTGTTATTTTGGGTAAGTCCTTGCCGAAATGCTGGAATACCGATGAAAACATGGGAACTACAAAATTTAGCATAAAGTACAGGACGGCCAAAGTTATTGCCAGCACAAATATGGGGTAGGCCAGTACAGAAATGACCTGACGTTTCATTTTGATCTTCCTAGAAAAAAATAATTGCAGTTGATCAAATATCTCCGATAAACGTCTGGTGTCTTCTCCTATTTTTATACTATGGTACTCATAAGGGGAAAAGTAATTGTAATTGGCAATAGCTTCATGTAATGACTTTCCCTTGACAACGTCATTGTTGATCTTTTTATAAATAGTCTTTAAAAATTTGGATTTCTGTTGATTGGTTAGAATTGTCAAAGCCTGATTGAAATCTACGCCTGCCTTTATAAGCGTTGAAAATTCCCTATATAGTTCCTCCTTCTGCTTGTCGGAGATTTTTTTGAATATTGGCAAGGAGAAGTTAAAATCTGTTTTTAAAAGATCTTTACGCTTATTGGTCTTAATGTTATATGTAGCAGCTTCAATTTTCATTAAAATATGTGGCATTTATTATTTGGGCATTATCTTTTTTTAAAAAATAATTGGTCTCTAGCTTGTCGCCAAGAATGTTAAGCGTTATTCTTAAAAAGTCATTATTGTTCTTTTGATAAGGAAATCTATAATGCGTCACGGGAATGTTGAACGTATCTATTTTAATAGTGCTTTGTCTTGTGATATGTTGCTTGTTTATGGCGTACCTTATTGTACTTTCATCATAATTATTTAGAACAAGTTTATCTTCCAGAACATAAAAATCATTGGCTTTATGTATATCTCCCAGTATTGTTGAATTGAACAGGTTATATTCCAACACCTGTGTGTTTTCATGACTCAAAAGGGATAATTGCTTGTTCATTACATTGAACAATGTATAAGTAGTACTTATAATAATACCCATTAGCATAAGCCCTATTAGTGCTTCTAAAATGGTAAAAGCATTTAGCCGTTTATTCTTCATGATAGGGTATCAGTTTTTTACTGGTATAGGTCTTATCATTTATCTTAATGGAGAATGTTATACTAGCCGTGTTCTCCAGTTTATTTGTTTCCACTTTTTTGTCTATGGTATATCCTTTAAAACTATAAGAGTCATCCTCATAATCTTGTTTCGAAATATTTTGCTCCACAATGGCATTTATTTTGTGCTTTGCAGCAAAGAATAATAGGGGCTTCTTTAATCTTACAACATTTAGATAGACCACAAAGGCCACTAAAGCACATATAGATATTATCGATATGGCAATGACCGATTCGGCGATGGACGAAGCTTTTAATATTTTAAAATTCTTTAACAATGGCATAATTATCTTGGTTCATGGTTTTATCGAATAGGTATGGCCCTACAAAATTTTCTGGGAGGCTGTCCCTGTTTATTGTTGCATTAAGAATGATGTTTTCGTAGTTGGAAGATTTGGTTTTAAGGTGTATCCCATTGGTATAAATACTTCCTATAACCGTACCCTTTATTTGGGAGCTACCATTGCAATAAACGGTTCCGACCACCAATGCGTTTTCATAAAGAGTTAGGGTTCTATTTGCTACCCCAAGTTTGGTTTTGCCATTTATCACGATACCACCTATTACCTTTGAGTTTTTATTTATGTTAATGGTTACAGGGCGCTCATCTATACTGTTTAAGTATATACTTGAAGGATAATATAGCAATACATCCTCTTCAAGATTAACCCGCTCACTGGCAAGAATTTGGAGATTCCCTTTGAATCCCGAGGACACACCGACTTTTGGTGCGACTACCAATACATCCTCTAATTTGGCAGTATGGTCTATTTGAAGTGAGTCTTTGGAGATCAGTACAATATTGCCTTTTAAAGAGATGTCCTTAATATCTAAAGTGCCATTGACATCAATTACTTTAGTTTCTTGGTCAAATTTGTTGATTATTGTAGTATTGGTATCGAGATGTTTAAAGAGAGTCGTTTTACTATTGGAATAATCAAAAACCGGTTCTTTTTCTAGTTTGGGGAATTTGTCTTCGGACTTTTTTTTAATCCCTATTTGTTTGACATTATTTCCATTGGCTCCATTTATGTAGGCTTGATCGACTTTTCCATTGGGCACATAAATTTGGCCTAAAATTTTAGTGTTCCCCGATAATTTTAACGGCTTGTCATAATCCGTTAAGTATAAGGCCAAATTATTTTTAGATGTGTTTTTTTGCCCAACTAATGCGATCTTGGAAATAGTGTCCTTATTACAAGGTGTCCTACTAATTAGAATATCATAAAACCCCCAATGTTTTTTCTCTAAATATGATAAAATACTATCATCGAAAACATCAAAAGGCTCTATTTTATTATAAGGTGTTTTTTCAGAATTGCCTAAAAAATAATTAAAGGCTGAAGTGTTTCTACTTATGGCTTCCTCATAGTAATGTAATTCATCATTTATATAATTTTGGTAATGGGAAATCAAAACCAAGACTCCCATAAAAACAGAGACAATCAAACAAATAAATATGGCATTAGTGAGTGCCCCTCCATTTATATAAATCTTCTCTTTATTTTTATTTGATATTGTATTTTCCAATTTCTAAATATGGTTGATGTTAATTTTTGAAAAGGCAACTAAACCTACAAAAGATTGATATAAAACAATTGTGGTTATGCCTGTCAATTGTAGAGGAGATTCATCTAATTATTACAAAATTGATTTAAAACTAGAAGTACTCAAATGAATCCTTTTTCCCGTGCAAATTCCAACAACCCCCGGTCTCCTTTATCCGTAATATTAAAAATTTCTTTCATTAGGCGTTTCCTTCTATCCAATGCGGTTGAACAGAGCGGGATAACACTTGGTAATTCACTCATTTTAGTGCCTTTAGAAAGTTCAAACAATAGTTTTCTGTCAATATTATCAACAAAAAAGTCGTGGGTCGACTGTTTACGAAAATTCTGGATAACGGTTTGGCTATACTTCGTAGATCCCGAAACGACCGTTTTTATAGAATCTATTAATACTTCCATGGTTAGATCACTTTTTATCAATAGCCCATCTGGGTTTAGGTTTTTCATGATACTCGATGTTCTATAGGGGTTCCCATGACCAGTTAAGACAATTATTTTAATATGCCCAAATACTCTTTTTAACTTAATGCCCAAATCTTCGCCACATAAAAAATTACCTTTTTTGGATCTCGGTAACCGTATGTCCAATAAGGCAATATCAATACGATCCTTGGTCTTGGCTTTATTGATTTCTGATATTGCATCATCACAATTGTGGGCAATTTTTACATCAAATAAAATACCTATGTTAACTGAAACTGTTTTTAATGCGGTTAGGTAGGAATCTACAGTTAAAGGCTCATCTTCTATTATTAAAACCTTGAGGGATGGATTCATAATGCATGACTTTAAATTGTTAAGTGCTATTAATAATTCTAAATCCTTTATGAGGGTTATAGCCTAAAATGTTACGGACATACTAAGCCTTAAATATGGAAATTTTTTAAATTTTGATTTAAAAGGGAGCGAAAAGTAAGAAATAAAATTAAAAAAATCAATTATTTCTTACAAATATAACTTTTAAATGGTTTTTGTTTTACGAAACGTGAACCTAATAGTATATTTTATGTGCTGACAAATAATCAATGAAATCATAAATTAGGCTGGTTCATAAACCAGTTTTTCCAATTGTAAACCCAGATAAATGTATTAATGAAAAACTAAATTATACTAATTTTAAGTGTAGCTTTTAGTGGATGGTACGGTTCTATGAGCAGAATGGTAAGTTTTGAGTGCAAACGTTAATTTAATCCTACTTCACTTACTGGGGATAATGACTTGATCATTTGCTGTACATTGCTTAAATAAGACTTGCTAAAAGGAATATGATGATGGGGTTTTTTAATGGTACATTTTGAGTTTCCATAGCTTACTTTTGATACCCAATTGCAGTTTATGATATAGCTTCTATGGATCCGTAAAAAGTTTTCCGGTAATATGGATTCAAATGTTCTGAGTGTTTTAAAGCCGTTTATAACACTGCCATCATCCATATGAAAATCTGTGGTATTGCTATCGGCTCTTAAAAATAGAATCTCATCAACGTTTAAATACTGGTAATCATTATAAGATTTTAAGCAAATGGTTTTACGTACTTTAGTAGGATGTTTTTTTTTAAACTTGATAATTGCCTTTCTAATATCTAAATCAATGATGGGACTAATTAGGTAATCAAAAAAACCCATTTTAATGGCTTCATAAGATTTTTCCTTGGAAGTGGAAATAGCTATTAACTCGGTGTCGTTTTTTAAATACTGCTTTAACTCATTTACCAATCCAAAAGGGGTGTTGCCGTTAATGGTCATGTCGATATTGATGAAAATTAGGTTAGGCATATCTCGCAATATCACATCCATGGATTCATCATGGTTTTGAAAATAGCCAACACAGTTAAACTCTGGAAAATCACTTATAATGTCGATAATTTTATCAGCTATCACAGATGAGTTTTCAATTATTAGATAATCAGTCAAAATCAATAAAATTTATAGTGCAAAACAAATTTATTTAGTAACAACTGAACCAAAGTGAGGTTTTGCCCCTATTGTTTTAGTGTAAATCACCCAAATTGAAGGAATTAAAGGGATTTGGTAAAAAATTAAGTTAATTTTATTCTAGATATTGTTTTTATGAAATGAGCCATAACAAGAAGTTGATACCAACCGAAATGATTATTGGCGAATTACATCTGACCTATAAAAAACAATAAAATATAAATAGATGAAAATTGACTTTTTATAAATACCCTTAAACGGGTAATATTATGAAAATCGTTTTTTAACCAAAATTTTAAAATCAGATTAAGGTTTTATGTATACAACAGAATTGGAATATATCCTAGCTGCAAATAAGAAGGCAATGGAATTATATAAAGTGTCCTTGGAAACCCTAATGTTTTCAGGTAGATACGATTTTATGGTTTTCAGGTTTTCCGAATGGGATGAAGTGTTAACGGATTTAGAGGAATGGGACGATTATGTGTCCATAGATGAAACGACTTATCATGCATTATATGGTAACTTGTGTATAAAATTCAGGGAACTCATCAAATATCTTTAAAATCAAGGTCAATGATTTATAACTGAAATAATCTATTTTATAGTAATAAATAAAACATGGCTTAGTAATAAATAAAACATGGCTTGGTTCAAGATTATTTAAAGAATATAAATTGAAATTTCTAAAATGTACGGTAAAACGCTAAATGGTTTAGGGTAATTTTTATACTTTTAGACTATGTTTTATTTCTTGAGCCCTAACGATTTGAAAAAATAAATTGAAATAAGTCATAACAATTCTTGATGCCAACAAAGGCGTTAATTGAAAAATATAAATTAAAAACCATATCATGAGACCTACACTTTTACTATTGCTTTTTTTTATAAGCCCCTTGTATTCACAACCCTGGGAAGAGGTACAGAAAAACATTTCATCGAGTCCAATGGCCAATGAACTTTTTGGTGATGAAGTTTCGACTGATGGGAACTATATGGTTGTCGGTGCTTATGTTAGCACATATGATGAAAATGGCCAAAATTATCTATTAGGTGCTGGAGCAGCTTATATTTACGAACGGGATACAAATGGAAGTTGGGTTTTTGTTCAGAAAATTGTAGCGCCAGATAGAGCGGAGGGAGATTACTTTGGAAATTCAGTTTCTGTTAATGGGAACTATGTGATTATTGGGGCATATCACCATTCTCTAGATGCATCTGGTCAGAATTTCAAAGGAGGGGCAGGTGCAGTATATGTTTATAAAAGGGATATCAATGGAAACTGGAATTTTATACAGAAGTTAATTCAGTCAAACAGGAATGCTGGGGACAATTTTGGTAGGTCCGTTACTATTAATGGAAATTTTATATATGTAGGCGCAATAATACATGACGGCGTTGGTGCGGTAGCACAAAATGCAGGTGCTGTATTTCAATTCGAAAAAGACGAGTTTGATGTATGGCAGGAAAAACAGGTTCTTGAAGCTTCAGATAGAGCAGGTTCTGTAAGCTACTTTGGTGAAAACGTTGCTGTGAGCGGTGATTATTTAGCTGTAGCTGCAATTAGGGAGGAAAAAGATGCTGCTGGTCAAAATAATGTTGAAGCCGCTGGAGCAGTATATGTTTTTAAGCGCGATTCCAATGGTATTTGGCAAGAAACTCAAAAGCTGGTTGCCTCAGACAGAGCAATAGATGATCAATTTGGTTGGAGCTTATCTATCAACGGAGATATAATAATTGTGGGTACACCTTTTGAAGATGAAGATGATAATGACAGTAATACTTTAAGCGATTCAGGTGCCGCTTATATTTTTAAAAGGGATACAAATGATATTTGGCAACTAGTAAAAAAAATGACCGCTACTAATAGGAGTGTCGACGATCATTATGGTATTGCGGTTGGCATAAGCGATGAATATATTTTTGTTGGAGCAGATGATGATGACGAGGATGCCAGTGAAATGAATTCGATCCCTAGTTCTGGCTCAGTTTATGTTTATGAAAATGATTCAAACCTTTGGGGTAATGCCCAAAAGTTAGTGGCGTCCGATAGAGCACTTGGTGGTGAATTTGGGGGAGCACTGTTTGTTAATAATGATGATTTGGTTGTTGGAGCAAGATTAGCCTCAGATAATATAAACTTTATAGGAGCCGTTTATTCATTTGAGATTTCTCCAGGATTAGGGATTTTCGAAAATACATTTGGTAATGTAATAAACATATTTCCCAATCCCAGCAGTGGCCACTATAACTTGGAGTTAGGCGAGAATTTTTCCAATATTAAAATATATATAACAGATGTTTTAGGAAAACAAATATTTAACAAAGATTATAAAAATACAGATAGGATTAATTTCAAAATTAATGGAACCAGAGGTGTTTATTTTGTTAGCGTTCGAACTCCAGATGGAAAATTTGTAACCAAAAAGGTGTTTAAAATATAGAACTTAATAGATTTTCTTTACTAAATCCGTTGTAACCATTAAAGAATTACGACCTTCCGATTTCTTCATAAGGCCATTAAAATTAACCATAACACTAAAAAGACTTTTGAGGTTGAGTTATACAACCGTAAAAATTTGTAATAATCCGTTTAATCTTATTTTTTTACCAATCATCAGAAATATTGTATAAATTTCAATGAATTTTATTACTTGTAGCTGAGAATATGAGATAAAAGGTTTAATTTTATATGTTCTCAAAATAAAAATACATTTAAATCAATCAATCCTAGTATTGGGGTATCTAGGGCGGTAAAAGTTATCCTTGCCTGTTTATAATATGAGATATACCCCAAATTCCAAAATCAAGTTTCCACCTTTTTTTATAACCTTATTTTTGATATTTCTGGCTCATCATTGGAATTATGCCCAAGATTCCCTTGCCAATAAATCATATCTAGAATTGGGAAAGCTTTCAGATGACGCCCTTTACAATGGGGATTTGGAACGACTTTCCATTTACAGAACCTATTACCTCGACAAAGCAAAAACAGAGAACAACAATCTGGAAATGGCCCGTGCCTACCAATATTTTATTACCTGGGAGGATTTGGAAACCGACCTAAAATATTGTGATTCCGTAATAGAGGTTACCAAAGCCAGTGACCATGAAGCCTACCCAACCAACGGCTATTTGCTCAAGGCCAATCAGTATTATTACAGTTCCGATTTCGAAAAGGCCATCGGCAACTATATCATTGCCAGTGAGTGGGCTGACGCTAAAGGTTATAAACCATTACAGATTGAAGCTTCAATGGGCATTGCCGCTATAAAGAACATCTGGGGCCTGCACGAAGAAGCACTGGAAATCTACAAAACCAATTATTCAGACGTAACAAGTACCCCAAACTACATGGTAGATCGTTATGATGATTATATCCTGTTCGCCAATAATCTGGCCCTGGCCTACATCCGGAACCATAAGCCCGATTCCGCCTTGGTCGTATCAAACAGAGCCATGTCACAGGCAAGATCGATAAACGATACCCTTTCCTATTATGATCTGGGAAAAGTACAGGCTACGGCCAATTATTACCTAAAGAAATACCCCCAGACCCAGGATTCCCTGTTAAAGTTCCTATCACATTATTCAGGGCTGACGCTTTCCGATAGTTATTATATGCTGGGCAAGATAGCCGACTACCAAAATGACCATTCCCTAAAAATGGATTATTTCAAAAGAATAGATTCGGTCCATCAAGCGATCCAGGATCCATTTCCCGAGCTAAAAGGGGTATATAACGAACTGTACCAGGATGCCGGTAATAAAGGGGACAAAGACCGACAATTGTACTATATAGACCAATTGATAGCCGTTGACAGCACATTGGACATGAACTATACAACGGTTAACAATAAAGTGCGGTTGGAATACGATATCCCTAGGTTTAAAAAAGAAAAACAACTACTGACAACCGAATTAAAAAATAAACGGCAACAATTACAGATATTGGCCATAGTTTCGTTTATAATATTGGCAATACTGCTAGTCTATATCAACCACAGGCACCGCAAATTCAAAAAGCGATTGCAGCAGCTATTGGACAATGATCCTGTTGAAACGACTGAACCGAAACCCAAAAAAGAAAAACCTGCCCTGGACATATCCGAGCATATCATAAATACCGTTTTGGAGCAGTTAAAACAGTTCGAAGCCGATAAAGCCTATCTAGACAAGGACATAACGCTCAATTCGCTGGCAAAGGCCTTCAATACGAATTCATCCTATCTATCCAGTATCATCAACCATTACAAGCAAATGAATTTTTCAAGTTATTTAAAAGACCAACGGATCATCAATGCCATTAATAGTATCAAGAAAGACCATCAATATTTGAAATATTCCATTAACGGACTGGCCGATGAATTTGGGTTCATAACGGCGGACTCCTTTTCAAAGGCCTTTAGGGAAAAGACAGGGATCAAGCCCTCCTATTTTCTGGGCAAGTTAAGGGAAGAGAACAGTACATAATTTCCCCCAATTTATAAATGCGGGGCACAGTTACAAGGATTGCAAGAAGTGCTTTGTTACATTTAACCTGAAATTAATCCAATAAATATTAAATATCATGAAGACAAAACCAAAACAAGAACAATTATCGTTAAAACATTACAGAAAAAATGAAATCAAAAATCCCGAGACCATTTTAGGAGGAGTTGCAGATGGTCCAATTGAAAGGGATAAAATTAGGAGGGCTACCGTAAGATAATCCAGTCATTTTTTCAGCACAATAGCCTCAACAGGGAGGTTTTGTGCTGGAATTCAATTATAAACGCTCCATATATGAAATACACTAAAATACTTCTTTGCACAATAGCAATCACCTTTTTGGGTTGTTCAGGGTTTACCAAGCAAAACCATTTTCAGGATTATCCGCAAACCGATAAATCTTCAACAGAAGACAATTATTACGGTACGGTAATCAAGGATGAATACAGGCATCTGGAACATTTAAAAGATACTGCCGTTGTACATTGGTTTAAGGCCCAGGATGCCTATGCTGAGAAGCATTTAAGTGTCCTTCAAGATCAGAAAAGGATAGCCAGCCAAATTAAGGGCTACCATAGTGAAGGACGCCCATCGGTTTCCAATATCAAATATTCAGATAATGGCCATGCCTTCTTTCTAAAAAGTGAAGGAAACGATCAGGTTAAAAAACTGTTCTACAGGCAACGGGAAAGTTCAATTGATGTTGAACTTTTTGACCCCTCAACATTCCAAAAAGACCTGATCCGAGAGTATACAATAAGTTATGTACAACCATCCTGGGAAGGGCAATATGTACTGTTGTCCCTGTCCTATAACGGAATAAAGGGATCAGAACTTATTACCATAGATGTAAAAAACAGGAAACCGTTACCAGAGATCATTACCCATGCAGAACCCGAATACTATCTGGGCGTTTCATGGCTTCCCGATTCCAGTGGCTATCTGTATCTCTATATCCCGGAATTAAACCCTGATGATGAAGCTTATATGCTTAATTCCAGTACGGTACTGTACAAATTAGGGGAAGACCCCAATAAGCGACATATTGTGTTTTCGGCGGAATCGGACCAGTACATTACCAAAGAAGATATCCCAATAGCCAGAGTATTGTCTAAGAACGATAAGTATATCATAGGGTACAAAGCCTCATCAGAGAATTATTGGTCGGCCTATTATACGACCATTGAAGATTTGGAAACTGAAAATATGCATTGGAAACCTTTTTATGGTACCGATGAAAAGATTTTTGCCGACTACGGCTTTTTTATGGAAGATGCATTTGTTTTCGTATCAGGTAAACATGCCGATAACCGTACCATATCAAGTTTTGGCTTAAAAGCGGAACCCCCGTACCAATCCAAGGTTTTAGTGCCGGAAAAAAAGGACGAGGTGATCAATGTATTGAACGTAGCCAATAACGCCCTGTACTTTACCACATCCCGGTTTGGGGTGGAAGCCAATCTGTATGAATATAAAGATAATCGGGAAACCAAACTTAAACTTCCATACCAAGCAGGGGCCATTGACCTGTACAGCAGTTCAAAGGACAGTCCAAACCTCTATGTCAATATCGATGGTTGGACCACAAACTATACCCGATACATCTTCAGCGGAGGCACGTTTAGCCTGGATCCTTTATCGAATAACAGAACCTACCCTGAATTTGACAACCTTATAGTAAAGGAAATTCAGGTCACCTCCCATGATGGTGTACAAGTTCCCCTGTCCATAATTTACCAAAGCGATATAGAATTTAATGGACAAACCCCAACACTGATATATGCCTATGGTGCCTATGGAGAGTCGCTCACACCATACTTTTCGACCATATTCCTTAATTGGGTGAAAAACGGAGGGGTGCTAGCCGTGCCCCATATCAGGGGCGGTGGTGAAAAAGGAGATTCCTGGCATGAACAAGGGATGAAAACCACCAAACCAAATTCATGGAAAGACCTTATTGCCTGCACCGAGTATTTGATCAGCAATAAATTTACCTCAAAGGAAAAAACCGTATTGTACAGTAGCAGTGCCGGAACCGTCGCCACCGGAATGGCCATGGTAGAACGACCAGAGCTGTATAAGGTATTTATAGCAGAAGCCCCAATGCTCAATCCGTTGCGTAATGAAGCCAGGAGCAACAATGCCAGCAATTATTTGGAGTACGGTACCACAAAGGATTCCACAGAATGTATGGGGCTTATCAAGATGGATCCCTATGTCAATCTAAAGCCAAAATCCGAATACCCGGCCGCTTTGGTCATTGCGGGTTATAACGATTCCCGTATAGACCCATGGATACCCGGTAAATTTGCAGCTAAGCTACAAGCGTGTTCTACTTCAGGGCTTCCCGTTTTTTTGGACGTAAACTATAACGTGGGCCACGAGGGCGGTGATACCTTTGAGGAAACTATAGCCACCTACTCACGTATGTTCGCCTTTGCCTTCTGGCAGACCGACCATAAGATAAAAGACTAGCAAAGTGTTCCCTAATTATGTCCAATTGGATGCCAAAGATTGCGGCCCCACATGTCTTAAAATTATAGCCAAGCATTACGGTAAGACCATTTCGTTGCCAGAGCTTAGAAACATTTCCGAGACCACAAGAACAGGGAGCAACCTCAAATTTTTGGCACGGGCAGCCGAAACCATTGGTCTAAAATCGCTACCGGCAAAAATAGATTTTAAGCACTTGAAAGAAGCGCCATTGCCCTGTATCCTGCATTGGAACAACAATCACTTTGTCGTATTGTATAAGATCAAAAAGGATACCTGTTATATTTCAGACCCAGCACAAGGCTTGGTAAGTTATAACAAACATACATTTTTGGAACGTTGGATAGGTGCCAATGCCAACGACCATACAGAAGAAGGTGTGGTTTTACTATTGGAACCAACAGTAGGCTTTCAAAATGATGCCTTTTCCATTAAAGAAACCCCTTTAAACTTAGGCTTTATTTCAAAATACCTGATCCGCTATAAACCGTTTTTGGTACAGTTAGGTTTTGGGTTGCTGGCTGGAAGTCTTTTGCAGCTTATTTTTCCTTTCCTGACACAGAGTATTGTTGATGTAGGGATCAAGAACCAGGATATGTCCTTTATCTACCTGATATTGGTGGCCCAGTTATTTTTGTTTATAGGACGAACAGCAGTCGAAGTTATCAGAAGTTGGATATTATTGCATTTAAGTTCACGAATCAATATAGCCATGCTCTCTGACTTTTTTGTCAAGCTCATGCGTTTGCCCATCGCTTTTTTTGACACCCGTTTGACAGGAGATATATTACAGCGTATCAATGACCATGAACGTATAGACAAACTATTGACCACGTCCTCGTTACAAGTCCTGTTTTCATTGGTCAATCTTCTGGTATTTGGACTGGTATTAATCTATTATGATCTATCCATTTTTATGGTGTTTTTAATAGGAAGCCTGATGTACCTCGGTTGGATACTCCTGTTCCTAAAAAAACGAAAAACATTGGATTATGAGGAATTTGAACAGACAGCCGATGAACGCAGTAAGGTTATAGAACTCATAAGTGGTATGCAGGATATAAAACTGCATAATGTAGAACAGGATTTTCGTTGGGATTGGGAACATGTACAAGCACGATTATTTAAAATATCAATCACCCGAATGACCTGGGACCAGTACCAAAGCATAGGTTCCTCATTTATCAATGAACTAAAAAACATCCTGATTACCGTTTTGGCAGCAAAATTGGTCATAGAAGGGAGTATTACACTGGGGATGATGCTGGCCATAAGTTATATCGTGGGACAACTCAATGCGCCTATAGTGCAGCTTATAGATTTCCTGAAAGATTTTCAGGATGCCAAAATATCGATAGAACGTTTATCCGAGATCCATAGCAAAAAAGATGAAACGGATTTAAAAGACTTGCCCCTAAGAGAACTAAAAAAATCAGATATTTTATTAAAGGACGTTAGTTATAGATATCCGGGAGTAGAAGTGCCAACACTAAAAAAGTTGCAACTGACCATTCCAAAAAATAAGGTCACGGCCATTGTAGGTTCCAGTGGCAGTGGAAAAACAACTTTAATGAAACTATTGCTTCAGTTCTATAAACCCCAAAAAGGACTGGTCAAAATAGGAAACTCCCCATTGTTGCAATTGTCCCCTGGTTTATGGCGAGATTGCTGTGGTGTGGTGATGCAGGAAGGCTACATCTTCAGTAATACCATAACCAGAAATATTACGATGAGTGAGGCTGATATAGATCAGGACAGATTGAGAAAAGCAGTAGAAATGTCCAATATCAGGGACTTTATCGAAAACCTCCCGTTGTCTTATAATACCAAGATAGGAGTAGAAGGTATGGGGCTTAGTACGGGGCAAAAACAACGCATACTTATTGCTCGGGCCATATATAAAAATCCGGAATATTTATTCTTTGATGAAGCCACATCGGCTTTGGATGCTAAAAACGAAAAGGAGATCATGGAAAACCTAAATACTTTTTTTAAAAATAAAACGGTGGTTATCATTGCCCATCGCTTGAGCACCGTAAAGCATGCAGATCAAATCGTTGTATTGGAAGAAGGCAGTATAAAAGAAATAGGAGACCATAAAACATTGACCGCCCAAAGAGGACGGTACTATGAACTCGTAAAAAACCAGTTGGAATTGGGACGTTAAGACACAAATGGAAAAACCCGAGAAGGACATAAAAGATATAATCATTCGAAGCGAATCCCTGAATGATATCCTAAGTCGTGTACCACCAAAGCTTATCCGTTGGGGAAGTGCTCTCTTTTTAATGCTTATTATCCTGATGTTGTTTCTTTCATGGCTGATAAAATACCCGGATGTCATTACATCTGAAGCCTATTTGACCACAGCTACACCACCACAAAAGGTATACGCAAAAATAACAGCCCGAATCGATACCCTATTAGTGATAGATAAGCAACAGGTAGATAAAGATGCCATATTAGCTATTTTAGAAAATACCTCAGATAATGAAGATGTACTGTATTTAAAATCCATTATGGACACCATTACAATCAATAAAGACCAAGTGCTTTTTCCATTTGAAACAATTCCCATTTTGTTTTTAGGCGATCTGGAACCACAATTTGGAGCCTTTGAGAACAGTTATTTTCAATATATTATAAATCGTGATTTAAAACCCCATAACGAAAAAATAGCCGCCAATAGTTTTGCGTTAACAGAACTCAACCACCGCCTTAACAATTTAGTGAACCAACAAGCGATCAATAAAAAAGAATTGGATTTTATAAAGAAAGATCTAAACCGGCATGAGCAATTACTGGAAAAAGGGGTTGTCTCACAGCAAACCTATGAAGACAAACAAATAAACTATTATACCGCATTACGGAGTTATGAAAATACAAACCTTATGATTTCCCAACTAAGGGAATCCTTAAACCAGACCAAAAGCAGTTCAAAAGATATAGGCTTTAATAAACAACGAGAAGAAACACGGTTGTTAAAACAAGTATTATATACATTTAGGGAGCTCAAAAAGGGCATTAGGGATTGGGAGCAGACCTATGTGTTAAAATCAAATAGAGCCGGCATAGTTGCATTCCTGGACTATTGGAGCAATGACCAGACCCTTAAAGAAAGTGAATTGGTATTTACCATTTCACCGGAAAACGTGCCTTATTATTTAGCAAAACTAAGAACACCAAAGACCAATGCCGGAAAAATAAGGATAGGGCAGCAGGTCAAAATTAAACTAAATGATTATCCAGATTATGAATTTGGTGTGCTTCAAGGGCAAGTATTACGTATCTCCAATGTCTCCAATACAGATGGAACCTATGTGGTGGATGTAAGGATTTCCAAAGATTTAAAAACGACTTATGATAAGCATATAGACTTCAAACAAGATATGCAGGGAACAGCAGATATTATTACGGAAGACCTAAGATTGATAGAGCGCTGTTTTTACCAGTTTCGGGAACTTTTCTCCAGATAATTTTGCCGTTTAATTACCCACATAGGTTTAAACCACGTTTAACACATTGGTTATACATTAATTTATAAATCAAAAGAAAAGATTCATAAATCGGCATCAAAAGCCCTTTTTAAAATAGCATTTTATAACGAATTTTAACAAATAAGAACAAATTAAAACAAATAGTGACAAATTTAATCACAGTGTTTTAAAAACTTATTGTTATATAATTCAAAACTATAAAATGGATATTCCCTCACTCACAGCCATCTTTCAAAAACAGTTACAGGATATAGAAAGTCAGGAATGGGATACCATCAAACGATCTCAAAAAGCTATTATACTATGTCGTAAAGCTCTTTCAGAACTCAAAAATATAATAAGGGACAAAGGCTTTGATTCTGACGATCAGGAAATAGAGTTCTTTAAGGTAAACAAGCAAATTCCTTTAAGCAACCTAATTTATTATCAGGAATGTTACGCATTTGAGGCCCATTTTCCAAAAATTGGTAAAAAACAGCAGCAAAAATATATATCAAAGGCTAAGGATAACATACAAATATTTTTTGCCAGGCATGCTGAATTCATCAATTATATAGAACAAGGATATGACCATATGGATACTTGGTATTTTACAAGACCAAATAACAGGGAGCTACAAATCATCCCTATACAAGATTATAGCTTTGACAAGGATTTTAGCACACCATATGATTTCCTGTTAGGAAAGTTAAAAGCCTATAAACGTTTTATAAACTATTTAGAAATACGATTTGAAAATAAGGCATCAAGACTAAATCTGGAAAGTTTGAGTGAGCAGTATAATTTAACATGGACTTCAAGTAAAGTAGCATTAACGGAGTTAATATACGCCCTGTATTACAGCCGTGCCATCAATCACGGAAATACTGACAAAAAAGAAATTGTCATGGCCTTTCAGAAAATATTCAACTTTGATTTGGGCGATTTTTATAAAACCCTTTCAGAGATTAAATCCAGAAAGAAAAGCAGAACCCGGTTTCTGGATGAACTTTCAATGGGCTTTATATATGAAATGGAAAAATCCGAGCTATAATTCATTTCAAAAACTGTTAAAAAACGACCGAGTACGGTACTACTCCGGTTTTTTGATTTTCACAATCCCAATCCTATTTTTTGAGCATTTTTATACCTAAAATAACTCTAATTGAAAACCAAATAGCACCAAAACAATGCAAAAAATAAAATGTTAAAATTTCACCGAGGTCGGGTGATATGGTGAATAAAGTCCAACAAAGCAAAACATCTTTGTCTAACGAAAGTCAAATCAACTGAAAGGCTATCGAAAGAAATTAGTTTCTGAAGATAGCCTTGAAAGTTGCCCCGAATCAAGTTCGGGGCCTCATTATTAAAACAAAAAAACATGTCAGCAAACATTATTACCACCGAAGACCTTATGGAATTTAAGATTGAATTACTAGATGGGATAAAAGAACTACTTAACAACCAACAAGGCAACCAGAACAGGAAATGGTTAAAATCACCTGAAGTCAGGGAACTTTTGGGAATCTCACCAGGCACGTTACAGAATCTACGGATCAATGGTACCATTCCCTATACCAAAGTAGGAGGGGTGTTGTATTATGACTATCATGATATTATGGAAGTAATGGAAAAGAACCGTGTGCATAATAAATTCTGACACTTGTGTTCATGCTGAACTGTTACACTGAGCATAGTCGTGGTCGCTGAGCGAAGTCGAAGCGAAGTGTTGTTTCAGTATCTCAAAAAGTAAGTCAAAATAGTTAACTAATGAATGAGATAAACTATATCAAGCACCTCAATAAGGTGTTTATCCATATTTCCAAGGATTCCAGGTTAAACCCCACCCATATCAGCCTGTACTTTGCATTGTTCTATTTGTGGAATGTAAACTTTTTTCGGCACGAGTTTTATATCAATCGGGATGATGTTATGAAACTCTCAAAAATTGGCTCAAGGACCACATACCATCGCTGTATAAAAGAACTGAACCATTGGAGTTATTTTGAATACTCACCATCACACAATGCATTTCATGGAAGTAAAATAAGGATGTTCAATTTTTGTACCAGTGATGGACAAGGTTTGGACTCCAGCCAGACCAAAATTTGTACTAGCGATGGACAAGCGCTGGTATCTATAAACAAACATATACAAACAGAAACAAACCCAAAAAACAATAACAAACCGCAAAATTTTAAAAATTCAAATTTTCAGAATTTGAAAAACGACAACAAACAACAGGAAGTCGACCAATATTTGGACAACCTAAAGACCAGTTCCGATAAAAATTATGACGACCCTCTATGATTAAACCAAAACCACATATCATTACAGAAGGAGCTATGGAATATGCACTCGGTACCGTAAAAGGCAACCAGATTCTCTATGATTTTGATAAAATGTTAATCTATTTGGAGGCCAAAGGAAAACTGTTATTCGGTGAGAAATTTAAAATCTATAAGGAAGACCGTGCCATTCTTTACAAGCTATGCCTGTATATTATTCAAGATGAAAAGGCTTGTAAAGAACTTGGAATTGACATTAACAAGGGTATTTTGCTTTCTGGCCCTGTAGGCTGTGGCAAAACGTCTCTGATACGATTGTTAAAGTACTTAGTACCCCACAGAAAACCTTATGCGGTTGTACCAACCCGGAACATTGTCTTTGGTTTTAATCACATTGGTTATAAAACCATTGAAGATTATGGCAACACACAATTTTTCTGTTTTGATGATTTAGGTGTAGAGCCTATAGGCAGGCATTATGGCAAGGATTGTAATGTTATTGGGGAAATATTGTTGTCCCGTCATGATTTGTTTTTAAAAAATAAAATTAAAACACATGCAACCACTAACCTCAATGCTGCTGAACTTGAAGAACGTTATGGCAATCGAGTGCGCTCCCGAATGCGCGAGTTGTTTAATTTGGTGGCATTTGATAAAAAGAGTAGGGATAAGCGTAAATAAAAATATCTAATCCCTACTACACTAAAATTCAAAATCCGCTACAATAGCTCCATGATCAGAAGCTTCCGTTTTACGACTTACAACAGATGGGAAATTTGGCCCTCTTCTTGTATATGTACCCCTGCGTTCAATTTGGACATTCTCCAATTTAGACTTTAGGGCATTGGATACCAAGATATAGTCCAATTGACTTTTAGCTGATTTATACCTATATGTGCCCCGTTCACTTGCCGGTAGTTTTAAATTTACATTATATATATCCGAGAATTCGGTAAGAGGTTTCATGGACCATTTTTCAGGAGAAGAATTAAGGTCACCCACCACGGCAATCAATTCATTATTCAAATCGTATTGTTGGATGATTTCCTTGACCCGTTCAGATTGTCCCCTTCTCCTTTTTTCACTTTGAGGGTCCCTAGGGTCACTGTACCCCATAGATTTAAAATGATTTATAAACAAATTTAGATTATTGGCCTCATTGATCTGGATATTTACCTGAAGGCAGTCTCTGGAAAAGGTGTTTACCATCTTTCCAAAATATTCACTTTTTTCATTGATGTGGGATTTTAAAAAATTGACTGGCATTCTGGACATAACCGCAACATCAATTCCCCGATTATCGTTGCCGTCAATTAAATATATATGCTCATAAACCTTATCAGGGTTTTGGTTATAAAACTTCTTAAATAGAATTTTATCGTGAAAGTCTTCCAGTAGAGGTCTGTTTTCAACTTCTACAAGTGCAATTATATCTGCATCTATAGCGTGCATTACCCGTGCAACATTTTCTATGGCCTCTTCATCAGCAGGATCTCTTTTGAATTCAATCCAACCTAACCATTCACCGGCACCAGAAGCGGAAGTATGTTTGCCTCTTATATCCTGGATTCTTATATAATACTTTAGCTTATTCTTTAATTCCGCAATGCGCTGTTGGTCAAAAACAGCTTTTGAAAGCTCATTGTTAAGTTCTTCAATATAACCTAAAAGCTCTTTTGCTTTTCTGGAAGTTGTCCCAAAAACTTTTGGACGGCTAAATAAATTCTCACAATTAAATGTAGCAAGGCGTAATTTTGACATAATGAATTATTTAAGAATTAAACTTGAACAGCAGGACACAATTTCAATAAGCCATAGTAATGTAGACCTATTTAAATAATAATGCCCTGAAAAGCTATTAATAATTCTTTTTGAGAGAAATCTATTGGATTTTAAAAGTAAGTAAATTTTTATAAAAAACAGGATTTTTTTAATGAATTCATCCGAAAATATCATTAATAATTACAAAAAGACTTTTCCCAAACCTTTTATTGTTTTACATAAGTTAATATTTCATCAAATTAAATTCTTGTATGTGTTGGTTTTTAGTAATTTAATAGTAGTAGATGTTAGCCACTGTTCGCCAAATTGCCATTATGGGCCTATATAGTTTAATATCTCTTTAGCAACATTCAAAACCATACCCTTTTCATAAGCCCCATTTACCCAGATAGCACCAGAATCATTTCCACCATGACCAAGGTCGATGACAACAATTTTTTTCTGACCAAAAACAAAACAGATTTTTAACAGTAAAATCACAAAAACTTGAGCTGAGCGGAGTCGAAGTTTGACGTTTTTGAGCATCCAGCGATCTAAAAGTTTTGGAGTTATCAACATAGGCCTTTCAATTTTTAATACCATTTGATGCCAATTGGTACCATTCAAAATCAATCTGTTATAAACAATATTTTATCAACAAAATGCTGATTGTCAGTATTTTAAAATACAATATAGCGTATTTTTCGAATATCAAAAACATGTAAAATTTAAAACCATTTTGACATGAAAAAATCACTATTCCTGACCGTTATTTTACTATTAGCTTCCAATGCCATTTTTGCACAGATCGGGGGCATTGAAGATTCCGTTAACGATGTATCCGATACCATTAGGGCCATATTTCCCATTATTCTGGGCGTTATCTTCCTAATAGGCTTCTTGTTCAATGCCGGGCATTTCTTTGGAGAGAATGCCGATCTCAAAAAAGGCATTACCCGTGTATTGGTATTTGTACTTATTGCCGGAGCGGTAGTAGGCATCTTCACCTACCTAATAGGCATCGTAGTCTAAGCCGATAATCGGCATTTAACAATTTATCTAAAAAGATTGTGAAGAAATACGAAGTCTATAAGGATATCAGAAAGCGTGCAATGATCATGGGCTTGCCCATTTCATTGTTCGCCCTGCAAATGACAGTGGTCATCGGATCGTTACTGTTCATCATCTTTTCCTTTAGCCTTTCGGTCATCATTTTGGTGTTCATCTTTAATGGAGGCCTTTATATAGGATTGACACAACTGACCAAATATCCAGCCTTACTGCATTTCAAAAAAGTATTCCCAACGACCATAAGCAACAAAAAGGCCTGCATCGCAGGCATTTTGGCAAACCATGAGAACCCAAATAAAATATGAAGAAAATTAACCTATCCGCGTACCATCCTATCTTAAACATCGAAAAGCATATCATATTTGCCAGTAACGGGAATGTAGTACTATGCTATAAAACCGATTTACCAGAAATCTATTCCCTTTCGGAAAAAGACTTTGAAGACCTGCATGGCTCCTGGTTCCAAGCCTTTAAATCCTTGCCGACAAGTACCGTCATCCACAAACAGGACATCTACCAAAAAGACAAATACAGAGCAGATAAATTACCAAACAGTACATTTTTACAACAGGCTACCCACAACCATTTTAAAGGCCGTGGTTATTTGCAACATAACAGCTATCTGTTTTTTATCCTGCCATTGGACAAAGCCTTGAACGCTTCCAAGTTTACCAATCCATTTCGTAAAGTAGAAAAGGGCATCCATAAAAAAATGGACCATAACGTACAAGAGTTTATAGCGTCGGTAAATGATGCCGTTTCCTTTATTAATAATAGTCGTAAGGTATCATTAGTACCCTTGAACCAAAAAGAAATCCTAGAACTGACCAACACCTACTTTAATGGTTTTAACGAAGGTTTTACCACTGATATTCAACTAAAAGGGGCGTCAATAGAAATAGGCAATAACCATTTTGACGTACTGGCAGTAAACAACGAACTGTGCTTCGGTGATGTGGTACAGAGCAGTAAGACCAATGATAGGTTCACCTCTGACGATTTCACCTTCCATCAAGGCTTTATAGATGGATTGGGATTGAACCTAAACGAAAACCATATCATTAACCAAATTATCTATTTAGATGACAAGCACAAATGGCGAAAACTATTGGACAAGAAAATTGAAGAACTTAACAAAAGCTCGAATTTCGGAACACAGAACAAGGTCGTTCAAAAAAAGATTGAGGCCATTGTTGCTAAAATTAATGAAGACGACAGTTCAAGAATTATACGCGGGCATCTCAACATTGTATTCTGGTCACCGGAAGCCGAACAGCTAAAACACATAGCCTCCAAAATAAAGACCGAGTTCAAGGAACTGGACATTATGCCCCATTATCCAAAAGGCGAGGAACGGAAACATTATTTTCTGAATTCCTACCCATGTTTTACATCCAATTTTTCCAATGAAGATTTGTATGTCACCGATTTAAAACATGCCCTGTGCCTGTACATCAACAATAGCAATTATAAATCCGATGAAGAAGGTATCATTTTCAATGATCGGCAATATAACATTCCCGTATTAAAGGATGTTTGGGACGAACGTAAAAAACGTATCAAGGCGAGGAACTTTGCCATTTTCGCCCCAACGGGAGAAGGGAAATCCTTTTTAGCCAACAACATATTACGGCAATATTTCGAGCAGCAAGTCCGATTGGTCATCATCGACTTGGGAGGGTCCTATTCCAAATTCGCCAAACTTTACCCAAAAGACCATATCATTTTGAGGTATGAACAAGGTAAAAATTTGGGTATCAATCCATTTTATATATCCAGTGAAAATGACCTGACTCCGGAGCGCTTGGAAGATTTGGCCATGTTTCTATTAGAGCTTTTGGCAGAATCCAAAACCACCAAGGCCAAGGAAGTTGCCATAAAAAAGGTACTGCGCTACTATTACCAATATAGCAGTAATGATGCCCATTCCTTGGAATCGCTATACCAGTTTGTAGATGATAAAAAGAACAGTCTCATAGAGACCCTTAAGATAAGGGAAGAAGACTTTAGCGTCTATAACTTTTTGCATATCCTATCCGAATATGTCGATGGCGGGCTTTACAGTTTCTTGTTCAATGTAAGCGAAGACCAGACCTATAAGATAGAGGACAAACGTATGATTGTCTTTGAACTCGATGAAGTCAAGGATAATAAGGAAATATTGTCGGTGATGCTAAAACTTATCAAATCCGCCATCCAACGCACGATATGGCGCAACCGAAGTGAACGCGGCATCATCCTGTTTGATGAGTTTGCCAAACAACTTAAGTTTGACAACGTACTGGAAAGCGTGGAATTCTATTATCAGGCCATCAGAAAACAAAATGGCGCCATTGGTATCATACTGCAGTCCATCAATCAACTACCCAATAATTCCACATCGGCCAGTATCCTAGAGAATACACAGGTCATTTACAGCCTTAGAAACGAAAAAGGCTATGAAGAATTAAAGAACAGGCTCAACCTTTCTAGCCATGACTTAAACCAATTAAAATCCATTCGAAATGACCTGACCGGAGAAAGAAAGTACACGGAGATGTTCATCAAGATAGGCAAGGAAAGCAACATTTTCCGCTTGGAAGTTCCCAAGGAAGTCTATGCAGCATATCTCACTGATGGTAACGAAAGTGAAGCCATAATGGCCATTTATGAAAACACAGGAGATATGGAGCAAGCCATTAAAGAATTCACAGCCATAAGCTGATTTAATATTAACCTTTAAAAACAATTAAAATGAAACACAAAATCAAAATTTTAGTATTAGCACTAACCTTGGTCATTTTATTGCCTGCCCGTGCTACGGCCCAGGGGATGCCGGTTTATGACAACACCAATTTTATCAGTTTTACCAAATCCCTGATAGAATCAGCAAAACAGACCTCACAACTGTTAAAGACCGTACAATTCCTAAAGACACAAAAAGAGAACATTGAAAAGGTCAACAATGTCATCAAGCAGTTAAAGGCCGTACGGGAACTGGCAAAAAATAACCAAAAACTGTTCAACATCGTACAGGATGACTTAAGGGATATTCTCAATTCACCCTATATCAAATCCGATGAAGTCCAACGAGTTTCCGAATCGTTCAATTCAATTATTGAAAATTCTTTAGAGGGATTAGATTATATCGAACAGATATTATCCAGTGATAACTTAAAAATGACCGATGCTGAACGGGCAGAAGTATTGAAGGATATGGAACTCAAGTCCAAAGAAATGGTAGCGGAGATAGAAGCCAAGACGAGGCGTTACCGTGGGATCATAGCCTTCAGGGAAATGCAGGACAAAATCAACAATAGAGAAACCAATTACTAATGGCAGGCATTTTTTTGGGCATAGGATTGGAATATGTAGATGCGGTATTCACCACCATCAAAAACAGTGACTTCTCCCAGTACACCATTACAGGGATGAAGACATTGGCCATTCTGTTCTTTCTCATCAATATCCTGAAAAAGTACAATGAGGGCGTTGCTAATAATGAGGGGTATACCTGGGGACTGACCCCAACGGAACTGGCCAAGAATTTTGCAGTCGTTATTTTGGTCATCTTTTCAACCCAGATATTGGGTGTTTTTGATTCCATTTTAGTGGCTATCGAGACCCAATACCGGGATACGGCTCCGGCGCTCCTCCCGTTACAGATGCAGGATATCGATTTGGAACAGGATGTGGGCGCATTGGAAGCCGCCAAAAAAGCCATGGCTATGTTGTACGAAGCTTTGGTAACACCATTGTATGGATTGAAGATGCTGGCCTTTATCGTTGGTATATTCCTGTGGCTATTGGATCTGTTCATTTACCCGTTGTTTTTGGCAGAGCGCTATTTTCTACTTGGGATCATGCAGGCCTTTTTTCCATTGGTTATCAGTCTGGCAGTATTTGAAAAGTTCAGAACATTGGCATACAATTTTTTTAAACTCTATGCCGGGGTGTATATGTTGGTACCTGCTTTTTTTCTGGTCAATGTGTTTGTAAACAATCTCTATACCGAAATCAATACCAATTTTTGGAGCAATCTCTTTGGTACGGATTGGGGCAGTAGCTTTTTTGCACCTCTGTTACAGTTCGGTTCTATTGGATTCATTGTATTACTCAAATTCAAGCTCTACCGAAAAGCTATTTCCTTTACCTTAAAACTTTTCACTGCCTAAGGGTGCCTAAGGCACATTTGATTATTTAAAATAATTACTCTAAAAAACTAATAATTGACAATAAATGAAAACACCTTATAAAAATATTTACAACGTACTGAAGCTAAACCGCTTTATTGTTTTGGTTGTAGTGATAGGGGCTGTATTGACCTGTATAGTTTCCGTGTTAATGGTTATAAAACTCCATAACGAAACGGTCAATAATGCCTTTGTGGTCAATACCGATGGGAGTGTGATCCCGTTAAAAATGGTAAAACAGCAAGAGAACCTAGAAGTAGAGATACTGTCACATTTAGAACTCTTCCATTCCTATTTCTACCATATCGATGCCAGCAATTATGAAAAGCATCTAGAGAAGGCATTATGGCTAGGGAACAGCTCCGTGGATGCACTTTACAGACAGAAAAAAGCAGATGGGGTCTATAACCGATTGTTGCAATATTCACTGGTCCAGAAAGTACTGAAGATTGAATCGAAAATCGATGTTCAAAGCGAACCCTATCGTTTTGAGACCACGACCGTTTTTGAAATCAACCGAGGGACGGTGACTGACACCTATGAGCTAATGACAACAGGTAATCTTATAAAAGTAGATAGAAACTTTCCCAAAAATACGCATGGGCTTTTGATTACCAATTTTTTTGAAAGCACGTTACGAAAAATAGAAACTCAGTAGACTACTCCATTAGGCTATTTAATACAAACAAAATGAAACTAGAGAAAAACAAAATTGTATTTACATCGGTAATAATATGCATACTCCTTTTTATTGGTGGCTATGGCATCATAGTTATGGGGTCCGAAGACCTTCCAGAGATCGATAGCAATAAAATTCCCATTCCAGAATTGGAAGATGGGCAAAAAGAATACCATTCTAAACTAGAGGCATTGGACAACTTGAAAGAAGAACGGGAAAAGACCGTGCCCTCACTTTATCCGGAGCATATGATTGACGACAAGGGGTATTTCAATCCAGATTATATGGAACTGGAAAAACAGCGTATCATTGACAGTGTTTACAGTAAAGGGCGGATTAGCTATTCGAAAAAGCGATTTAGAAATCTAGATATTGCAGAAGTACCAAGAAAACTCCAACGGGATTCAGTTTTAAAAATGGATAAAAAGGAAGTTCAAGATATGGAGCCCGAATTAACCACTAAAGAACTGGCATTAGAACACCAGCTTTTTTTTGCATCGAATCCGTTGAAAAATGAAAATGTCGTTTCCCAACATACAGATCCGTTTATCTATGTTCGGGTAGATGGTACACAAACAGTACGGAATAATTATAGACTACAAATGCGCTTGACCAAAGAAGCAATAATAAACAATATTAAGGTCCCAAAAAACACACCTATTTATGGATTCGTAAGTTTTAAGCCGAATAGGACGATTGTGGAAATTGAAAATATCAATCACAAACCTGTTAAGTTAAAGGCCTTTGACCTTCAGGATGGCAGTGAAGGCATTTATATCGAAAATAGTTTTAGGGGCGAAGCAAGGCAGGAAGTGGTAGGGGATGTGGTGGACGATATCAATATTGTGGGTGTTCCCCAGGTTAATGGCATAAAAAAGATATTCCAACGAAATAACCGCACCATAAAAGTTACCATAACCGACAATTATCAATTAATATTAAAACACATAAAATGAAATCAATTATAACTTTAATAATCTTAACCATGTGCCTTTCATTAAAAGCACAACAAGAATTGGATACCATTTATGCCAATAATAAAAAAAATGTAGCGCTGTTTTTTCCTGAACCCATTCGCCAAGGTATTACTGGGGCAGAAAACTTTGTATTCACTTACAATCGTGAGAAAGAACAACATTTTGGATTGCTTCAAGCCACTCCAGGAACAGAAAGCAATTTATTGACCGTAACCAAAAACGGTCAGGTGTATTCCTATATTTTGAAATATAAGGAACAGCTTACCAAACTGAACTATTTTATAACTTCAAAAGCAAGCATTGGAAATGAGAAACCCAGGAAGATACAAGAAAAACCAATAGTTTTAATAGAGAATGTAGCTAAAGATAGATTCGCTTATATTCAGAAGTTAAGCGAATATTTGCTAAAGAGAAAATATGAACCAATATCTACTAAAAGGAAAAAAGGCATCAAATTACAGTTGCAGAAAATGGCATATAATGCTTCTGAAGTTTATTTAGTCCTGGAAATCAAAAATAATTCTGAAATTGATTTTGAGGTGGATTACCTTAAAGTTTATAGGGCAAATGGGAACAATAAACGTAAGGCTTCATTTCAGAAATTGGAACAGAATGTAATTCATCAATACAAAGTGCCCAGTCAAATAAAGACAGAGGAGAAAAAGCGTTTTGTTATAGTGCTTCCAAAATTTGTGTTGGGGGATAATGAAAGATTGTTAATTGAATTAAAAGAACTGAAAGGGAGCCGCTCACTGATGTTAAATGCAATTTTATAAAACTAAACTAAGGCTTCCTATCACTAGGTGGTTCAACTGAGTATGAATTTCATCTACATACTTGCCACCCACATCCCTAAAAAAATATAATAGATTATCTAAAATACTATTCATGATATTCTGTCAATTGGCTTGACTTCGATGAATTAATTTTTTATCATCTTAAAAAAGATATAAGTATTATTTTAAATAGATGCACGTTTAAGTAAATCCTTTGCAGCTTATAAAAAAGAATGTCGTCGAAAAAATATACATTTCTGTTGGTTTAGAATAATCCATACTATATATTTGCAACTCGAAGTTATTTTGACATAAATAAAATGATATATGAGTTCACAAATCGTCAACATGATATGTGAACTTTGGTAGGGTCCTGATTATTATTGGTCTAAGGGCATGAGGTTCAGGTCCCGTCCAGACCGCAAGAATTGCTAAAAGCCTTAACACTCTTAAGGCTTTTTTTGGCACTTTAAAGAAGTTGTGTTGTTCCCAGTAAAATGGGATGGTTTATGTAGTTAAACCCAATGGAAAGCTTTCCTTTTTTCTTTATAGAAAATTGGGATGCTTTTTTGTTTTTAAACATATGGTGTGGTTTATTCTCCTAGCATCCAAGGATAGACATAAACTATAGCCAAAATTAAACCCCCTATCCAAGAAATTGCCCAGCTAACATCTTCAATAGTTGTGTTAAGCTTTTTGTTTTCTAGTTTAACTTTTTTTACTTCTTTAGTATCTATAATAATACTATCAGTTGTTTTGTTGTTTATCCACTTTATACCATAGAAATCTTCACTGTCTATAAGTACAACTTTAGAATACGTTTCTATTTTACCATTTTTTTTTACAATTTTTGTTTTAGATCCAGACTTTGCAGCATCGTAAAGACTGGCGTTTCCTGATTTATAAGTCGTACAACCTTGAGACAGTATTAGCAAAGCTAGAAATTGAGCTACTACTTTTAAATTAATTTTAATGAGTTTCATGACAACTTGAATTGACTTATTAATGTAAGTGTAAAGGAGTAATAATTAGCTAACTAATATCATATAAAATCAGTTGACTTTTCTGTACCTTCTCAGTTTATGCTTTTTTTGTTTTTTACCTGTTCTTTATTGCATTTCCCTACTAATCAAAAGTCAAAAAATATTTGGGGTCGCCGTAATACTTTCATGCTTTGTTCATGATATATATCATTTTATTTAATAGAATGGTTTATTAATTTTTTGGTCTCTAAAAATAGAATTCATGAAAATAAAGCTAATTATTCCATTATTCTTTTTTGTAACATTACTGTTCTCTCAAAATAAAACTAAGGATTTTGAACAAATACCTGAGCAGCTAATAGGTACTTGGGAAATAAACTTACCTGGAGAAGGTGAAATACCAAGTCAGATATTTAGGTGGATATTTAATAAAATCACTAATAATAAAGGAGAAAGTGAATTTCACTGGCTGTTTAAACGGCAAGAAGACCTAAAATATATTACCGTTGGTGTGTTTGTAAGTGATTTTTTTGTTGAAGATAATACATTTAAGACAAGTTTAAAAAAGGTTGGTTCCATGCAAAAGGAATTGATGAAAATGGAATTTTATGATGAAGTTAAATGGCATTACCCAGGAGACGAGCTGTTTGCTAAATCACCCCAAAATGGCTTTTACATATTTGAGGTAAATGAGGGTGAATTAATGCTTAAGGAAGGAAATAATGGTGAGGTTCAAAAATATTCGAAAGTAGAATAATCTTTTTTTTAAAAAGATCTGTATAGACCGCAAGATTTAAGAGGGGGTCTAAAAAAATGGAGCTTTTTTTATTTAAAGATGTTGTGTTGTTCCTTGTAAATGGGAAGGTTTATGTAGTTAAGCCAATGGAGAGTTTTTCTTATTTCTAAAGAGAAAATCAATGTTAAAAGATATTATAAATTCAGACTTAATGGATGATATATATCATATTAATATAGATGATTTTATAGTAATTTAAGGGGTTAGATTCAATACCTATGAAGAAGCATATTTTCATTTTATTAACAGCGATAATTTTGATAAGTTGTGCGTTAGAGTCTGAGTTTTCATTGCCTAAAGGTGAAAGAATAGATACTGAATTATTGGGTTTATGGTATCCTGAAAACCATCAGGAATCTAGAGATTGGATTAAAATTGAAGCTTTTGATGAGTTTACATATAAGTTCACACTTAATGATGACGAAGGGACTTGTTATTCTTTTAGTTTAGGGAATTTTAAGATTATGAATGTTGTAGATACAACTAATGAAAAACCTAATAGTTTTTACGGTTATGTGCTCAGTGAAAATCAATTAAAAGTTATGGAGGTAAACGAGAAGTTGGTTGATGAAGATTTTAATTCCCAAAAGGAGTTAATAGAGTTTTTCAAAACCAATGTTGATCGCCCTGAATTTTTTGTGTATCCTGAAATTTTTAAACGCAAAAAGGAAGAGTAACTTATTGTTCCTTTCTCTAAGTGATAGTTGAGTAAATCATTTTTTTATTTATGTAATTTTTATTTGTTTAAGTTATGAAACCCTATCTGTTTAATTGGACTGATTTATTATATGTTATTGCCTTCTTGGTTTTAGGTTTTACTAGTTGGTTTACCTTAACAATGGGAATTGCACATCTTATTGAAGGAGTATCACAAATTATTGAAGATAGAGCTTCTGGTAATCCAAGGATACAGGATTCAGGAGGTTGGATAGGTGTTATACTCTTATGCATTATTGGGGTAGTTTCATTAGTCCCTACGGTTGTATTATTTCTTAAAATTCTAAAAAGGATAAAAACGTGTCTGCGTAAATAGTTATTAAACCCAATGGAAAGCTTTCCTTTTTTCTTTACAGAAAATTGGGATGCTTTTTTGTTTTGGAGCTATTTATTTCTTTCTTCTAAAAAATATACTCTAAGTCAAACAGCAAATAACCAGAGTGTTTTATTTTCTTCTTGAAAGATATTATAATTATTATGTCCAGATTATTCTTCAAAACGCTTTTCTGGACATTTGTGACAGATATAAATTGTAATTTCGGTTGAGTTCAATATTAAATTAATAATAATGAAATCCCTTGTTTTTTTTATTTCTGTTTTATTCTCCTGTATTTCATTATCTCAAGAAGTTAAGAAAGAATACTATGATAATGGCCAATTAAAACGTTTGGATCACTACAATGCCAACGGTAAAAGGATTGGTGAAAGTATAATGTATTATGAAAATGGTCAACTACATGTAATTGGAAAATTTGAAAATGATTATAAGGTAGGAGAATGGAGAACATATTACGAAACCGGTGAACTAGAAGAAATAATTGATTATGCAACAGGAGAAGCTAAAACATATTATAAAAGTGGTCAATTAAAAGAAATTGGGAATCATGAAAATTATGAGCTAAATGGCATGTATAAGATTTTTTACGAATCTGGAGAATTAAAAGAAGAAGGCCAGTATAAAGATGGAAAACTTAATGGAGCCATAAAAGTGTATTACAAGAATGGACAACTATATCAAATAGCATATCGAAAGAATGGACTCATAAGTGGTGAAAGAAGAACGTATTATGAAAATGGTCATTTACAGGAAATAAATAATTACGAAAATGGCCAGCAATCTGGTGAAAGTAAACAATTTTTTGAAACGGGGGAGTTACATAAAATATTTTATTATGAAAACGGAAAACTTCATGGAGAGGCTAAAACGTATTATAAAAATGGTCAATTACATGAAATTGGGAGTTATGAAAATGCCAATAGGATAGGAGTATGGAAACTATTTTATGAAAATGGTCAAACATACTATATATCTAATTTTAAAAATGGCTTCAGTCAGGTGAATCTAAAAGTTATCACGAAAACGGGAAATTGCGACAAATATCAAACTATATACAGGGTAAGTTAATTGGTGAATTAAAAGCATTTTACCCAAATGGTCAATTGAAATTTATAGGAAATCATAAAAATGGTCTTCAGTCAGGCGAGGCAAAAAGCTACTATGAAAATGGACAGGTACATGAAATAGGTGATTTTATTAACAATGTTCAAGTAGGTGTTAAAAAGACCTATTACGAAACGGGGGAATTACAATCTGTAGAATACTTTAAAGGAGGAAAACCCACAAGCAATTCTGAGTATTATGATAAAAACGGTAAATTAATAGAGCAATAGTTTTTTACAATTAAATCCCAATGAGAATTTTAACAGGTAATTACATTATCCCAAATTAAACTGTAAAGACAATTTCGGATAGTATTTAGCACTTAGCCTTTAAATTTGGCAAAAACCAAACCAAAGGAAACGAGAATTATGATTTGTTAGATACACTATTAAAGGAAAATAATTTTATAAAGAAAAGAATAATTAAAAGTCAATAAGTCTAAACTTAATTACAATCAATATAATGCATCATCAACTTTATTTTTTCATAAAAACAAAAATACTATTGTTTAGTATTCTAATTCTAACAGGACTTTCAAGCTTAGGTGCCATCTATGCACAAAACAAGACAATTGTTATTAACAAGGAGCTTGAAGAAAATAGCGATAAGTTTAAAGTAAAAAAAGGTACGCAATGGATGGGGAAAATTTCCAAAATTAAATTTGGGGATTATAAGGTTGCAGATAGTAAAAATGGATGGGTGAAAACTAAAGTGAAATCGAATTTTTGGAACACTTTTTCCGAGAGTAAAACTGAGAATAAATTTTCTTTTGTTATGGAGCATGAATCATTAGGATCGTCTATTGTAAATACTTTAAGTCAAATGACTGTTAAAGAGGCACGCTCTTTTAAGCTACTTTCTATAGGTGACTTTGAGTTTTACACAGGGCCTGATGATGATTACACAAGTACTAAAATATTTTCTTCTGAAATACAAATAAAAGATGATACCGGTGAGCCATGGAGTATGCATTTGGCAATGACTAATGATCATGACGCTGGTTATTCTGATGAAGGGATTTTAAGTTGTAGTGATCGACTTATATTTATAGAGCCTATCTCCTCTAATAAAAACGGTAATGATTCCAGAAAAATACCTGCAAGGGGGTATGAGTTTATTGAAGACAATAAGTCTTTGGGAGCAGTACAGTATTATGGTGGGGGAGTTTTTGGATTAAATAAAAGTTTTGTTTGGATTAGATCTGAGCTTAAACCAAAAATGAAATTAGTATTGGCCTCTGCAATGATAATTATATTACAAATAAAGCCTGACCAATTTTCTGATTTATTTTCGGAAGAGTAATACTATATACTTATAATCTTCTTCTTGGGTATGCTTTTGTTAAAGTTATACGCTATGACTCTTTAGAATTTATTCATAAGTAAAATACACATCAAAAAAACAAAACAGCGAACCAAATACGAAAATGGTTCGCTGTTTTTGTAATGATTATAATCTCATTAATTATAGCGCTACTAAATCACCTGCTTCATTTTTAGTAGGTAAATCTGATTTACCCATTAAATAGATATCTACTTGGCGCGCAGCTTCTCTACCTTCTGAAATAGCCCAAACAATTAATGATTGTCCGCGACGCATATCGCCGGCCGTAAATATATTGGGAATGTTGGTTTGATATTTTCCGTATTCTGCCTTGTAATTTGAACGGGTATCTCTTTCAATACCTAGCTTGTCTGCTAAAGTACTTTCAGGGCCTGTGAATCCAAGTGCTAATAACGCTAAATCACAAGGCCATGTTTTTTCTGTGCCTTCAATCTCGATTAATTTAGGACGTTCACCTGGAATCATTTGCCACTCTACGTTTACCGTTTTAAGGGCTGTTAATTTTCCGTTAGCATCTGTTACAAACTCCTTTGTATTTATTAACCAGTTTCTGTCGCATCCTTCTTTGTGAGAAGACGATGTCTTTAACTGTAATGGCCAATATGGCCAAGGTGTGGTTGGTGAACGATGCCCTGGAGGTTTTGGCATAATCTCAAAATTAGTAACCGATTTAGCTCCTTGTCGATTTGAGGTGCCAATACAGTCTGAACCTGTATCGCCACCACCAATAACAATGACATCTTTTCCAGTTGCTAAAACTTGGTCTTTCACTTCTTTTCCAAAAACAACTTTAGTTTGTTGCGTTAAGAAATCCATAGCTTGTACCACCCCATCAGCGTCAATGCCAGGTGTTGGTAAGCTACGTCTCTCAGTGGCACCCCCACACAAAACAACAGCATCAAATGCTTTTAATTCCTCAACGTCATAGTTTACACCTACATTGATATTGGTCTTAAAAGTAATACCTTCGGCCTCTAGAATAGCTAAACGACGGTCTATGATTTCTTTTTCCATTTTGAAATTAGGAATACCATATCTGAGTAACCCTCCTATTTCATCATCTCTTTCAAAAACAGTCACTGTATGTCCGGCTCTATTTAACTGTTGCGCAGCCGCTAAACCAGCGGGACCAGATCCAACAACAGCAATAGTTTTATCAGTACGCTTTTTTGGAGGTTGTGGTTTTATCCAACCTTCAGCAAAGGCGCGCTCCACAATATTTTTCTCTATGTTTTCTATAGAAATAGGATCTTCTATGATGCCTAACACACAAGCTTGTTCACATGGTGCTGGACATAAACGCCCTGTAAATTCAGGGAAGTTGTTAGTTGAGTGAAGTATCCAAGAGGCTTTTTGCCACTCGCCTTGGTGAACCATGTGGTTGAAATCTGGAATTAGATTCCCAAGCGGACAACCACTGTGGCAAAAAGGAATACCGCAGTCCATACAACGAGACCCTTGTTTAGTAATTTCTTCCTCAGATAAAGGCACAGTAAACTCTTTGTAATGCTTTAAGCGGTCTTCAACCGGTTTGTAAGCTTCGTCTTGTCTATCAATTTCTTTAAATCCTGTTACTTTTCCCATGACCTTATGCTATTTCTAATTCTTCAACCATTGGTTCTTCGTTAGCTATTCTTTCTAATGCTATCTTGTATTCTTTTGGCATTACTTTTACAAACTTTGGTAAATAGTTCTCCCAGTTGGCTAATATTTCTTTACCTCTGTTGCTATTAGTATATGCTACATGATTTGCGATTAATTGTTTTAATTCGGCTTCGTCGGCTTCCGTAATGGGATCAAAATCTATGGTTTCTTCATTACATAAACCGTTTGTGAACTGCCCAGATTCATTTAAAACAAAGGCATAACCACCACTCATACCTGCTGCAAAGTTTCTTCCTGTTTTGCCAAGCACCACTATTTTACCACCAGTCATATATTCACAACAGTGGTCTCCAACACCTTCAACAACCGCTGTAGCTCCTGAATTACGAACTGCAAAACGTTCACCAGCAATACCATTTATATATGCTTCACCATGAACAGCTCCAAATAAACAAACGTTACCAACAATGATGTTTTCTTCGGCTATAAAATCAGCTTTAACAGGTTTCTTAACAATTAATTTAGCTCCAGACAATCCTTTGCCTAAATAATCATTGGTATTACCTTCTAAAGTAAAGGTTAATCCATGAGCGCCAAAGGCTCCAAAACTCTGACCAGCAGATCCAGTGAAGGTTATGTTTAAAGTATCTTCTGGCAGCCCTAAATGACCATATATTTTTGAAATTTCATTACTAACAATAGCTCCAACTGTTCTATCAATATTACTTATTGGGTAAGCTAAATTCATTTTCTCTTTTCTGTATAGTGCTCTATGCGAGTCTTTAAGAATCGTGAAATCAATTACCTCATCTAAATTATGATCTTGCTTTTCAGTATTTCTGATGGTTAAATTATGATACTCTGCTGGTCTATGTAATATGCTAGATAAGTCTAGCCCCTTAGCTTTATAGTGATTAATCGCTCTATTAGCGTTAATTTTTTGGGTTTGACCTACCATTTCTTCCACCGTTCTAAACCCTAACTGTGCCATAATGCCTCTTAATTCTTCAGCAACATAATAGAAGAAGTTAATTACATGTTCTGGTGTTCCTTTAAAGTTTTTACGTAATTCTTTATCTTGAGTAGCAACACCAACCGGACAGGTATTTAAATGACACTTACGCATCATAATACAACCAGAGGCAACTAATGGAGCGGTAGCAAATCCGAATTCCTCAGCACCCAATAAAGCAGCTATTGCAACATCGCGCCCCGTTTTTAACTGTCCGTCACATTCTACAACAATTCTACTTCTTAGATTATTTAATACTAAAGTTTGTTGGGCCTCAGATAACCCAAGCTCCCATGGCAAACCAGCATGTTTTAATGACGTTAGAGGTGATGCTCCCGTACCACCATCATAACCCGAAATTAAAACAACGTCAGCTTTTGCTTTAGCAACACCAGCAGCAATAGTGCCTACACCTACTTCTGATACTAATTTCACGTTGATTCTAGCATCTCTGTTGGCATTTTTTAAATCGTATATTAGCTGTGCTAGATCTTCAATGGAATAGATATCGTGATGCGGTGGTGGTGAAATCAAACCTACAAACGGCGTTGAGTTTCTGGCAGCTGCTATCCAAGGTAATACCTTTTCGCCAGGCAACTGACCACCTTCACCAGGTTTAGCTCCCTGAGCCATTTTTATCTGAATTTCTTGGGCGTTTGTTAAGTAATGTGATGTAACTCCAAAACGACCAGAGGCTACCTGTTTAATGGCAGAGTTTCTACTATCGCCATTAACATCCTTTTGGAAACGACGTCTATCTTCACCGCCTTCACCAGAGTTAGATTTTCCTCCAATTCGGTTCATGGCAATGGCTAAGTTTTCATGTGCTTCTCTAGAAATAGATCCGTAAGACATGGCACCTGTTTTAAAACGCTTCACAATCTCTGTCCATGGCTCTACTTCTTCAATAGGAATAGGATCTAATCTATCAAACTCAAATAAACCACGAATGGTCATTAGGTTTTCGGCTTGTTCATTTACAGTTTTTGCGTAAATGTCATAACTCTTTTGGTCACTTAACCTCACAGCTTGTTGTAATTTAGCAACCGTAGTTGGGTTAAACATATGGCGTTCCCCATTACGTCTCCAACGGTAATCTCCTCCAATATTTAAACCTAAGCGATTTTTTATTAAGGTATCAGGATAAGCGTACTTATAACGCTCTGTAATTTCTTTTTCTATTTCATATAAACCAATACCTTCAATTCTTGAAGCCGTGTAAGGGAAGTACTTTTCAACAAATTGCGAATTGAAACCAACAATTTCAAAAATCTGAGAACCTCTGTACGAATGTAACGTTGAGATTCCTATTTTATTCATAATTTTCAGAATCCCTTTACCGATAGCTTTATTAAAGTTCTCAACGGCTTCGTCTTCATTTAAATCACTTATGAAGCCTTCTTTCACCTGCATTCTAATAATTTCATTCACCATATATGGATTGATGGCAGAAGCACCATAACCAAACAAGGTAGCAAAATGATGTGGCTCACGAGGCTCTGCAGATTCAATAATGATATCGAAATACGAACGCTTACGTAAACGATTCATCTGGTGGTTTACATAAGAACAAGCTAATAATGCTGGAATAGGTGCTAAATCTTTGTTTACTCCTCTATCAGAAAGAATAATGATATTGGTTTTTCTATCTATTGCTTTTTCAACTTGTACTATAATATCTTCTAAAGCATCTTCTAAACCATTTAACCCCTGTGCTTTAGGATATAGCATATGAATGGTCTCAGCTTTAAAGCTTTCAATTTTAATGGTTCTGATTTTTTCTAAATCAGCATTAGAAATCACCGGATTCTGGATTCGTAGTTTTCTACACTGTCTTTCGGTAATACTAAAAATGTTTCGGTCTTTACCAAGATTCAAACTAATATCGGTTACAATCTCTTCACGGATTCCATCTAATGGTGGATTGGTAACCTGTGCAAATAATTGTTTGAAGTAGTTTGAGATAAGTTGCGGTCTATCTGATAACACCGCTAAAGGCGTATCAATACCCATAGAACCCAAGGCTTCTTTGCCTTTTTGAGCCATAGGTGTAATTACCTCTTGAATATCTTCAATAGTATAATTGAATAAACGCTGACGTGTTTTAATATCGATAGTTTCTATAGGGCACGTATCGTTAGTATAAGGTACGTCTCTTAGATGAAGTCGAGTTTTATCTAACCATTCTTGATATGGTCTTTCAGAAACTATTTTATTCTTAATTTCTTCGTCGTCAATGATGCGTCCTTCGTTCATATCAACTAAGAACATTTTTCCAGGTTCTAACCTGCCATGTAATTTAACATCGGCAGGATCTACATCAACTACTCCTACTTCTGAAGACATGATTAATTTACCACTCTTTGTTAAGGTATAACGTGATGGTCTTAAACCATTTCTATCTAATAACGCACCAATGTAATCACCATCAGTAAACGGAACAGACGCAGGGCCATCCCAGGGCTCCATAATACAACAATTGTATTCATAGAACGCTTTCTTTTCCTTGCTCATGGTTTTGTGTTTCTCCCATGCTTCTGGAATCATCATCATCATAATCTCAGGTAATGAGCGGTCTGTATGTGTTAACAATTCAACCACCATATCCATAGAAGCAGAATCTGATTTATCTGGAATTACAATTGGGAAAAGTTTTTCTATTTGCGGTCCAAAAACCTCACTTTTCATAATCTCTTCGCGTACACGCATTCTACTTACATTACCACGAAGCGTATTAATCTCTCCATTTTGACACATAAAACGGAACGGTTGTGCTAGTTCCCATGCCGGCATGGTATTAGTAGAGAAACGCTGGTGAACCAATGCTAATCTTGTAACCAAGTCTTTTTGCTGTAAATCTGTATAGTACGGCCCAATATCTTCAGGCATAATGATACCTTTATATATAAGCGTGGTAGTAGACAAACTAGGAACATAAAAGTAGTCTGATTGTGATACTTTAGAAAGTCTTATTTCGTGCTCTGTAATTTTTCGAGCAGCATATAGTTTAGCTTTAAAATTAGCCTCAGTTGTTGCTTCGGTTTTACCAATAAAAATCTGTTCAATGTTAGGCTCTGAAGCTTTTGCAATCTGACCTAATTGAGAAGAATCTACTGGCACCTGTCTCCATCCCAAAATAGACAGTCCTTGAGCTTTCACTTCACGCTCAAAAACATTTTTACAATATTGGTATTGGTTTTTAATTTTAGGCAAGAACACCATACCTACAGCATACTCTCTTTGAGCAGGGATATCAAATTCACAAACACGTTTAAAATAATCGTGAGGGATATCAATTAATAAACCAGCACCATCACCTGTTTTTCCATCGGCACTAACCCCACCTCGGTGCTCTAATTTTACCAAAATCTCTAACGCATCGTGGATGATTTGATTTGTTTTTTCACCTTTAAGGTTACAAATAAAACCTGCTCCACAATTCTCGTGTTCAAATTCCGGTGAATACATTCCTTGTTTCTTCAGCATAATCAACTAATTATATTGGTTTAAAAACGCGACTAAATAAGCGAAGATAGTTATACATTTTAATATAATAATAATAGATAATTCATTATTTCGATTTTGTAAACTAAGTCAGCTTTAAAATAATTATATATCAATATATATAAGGTTTTTTAATAAATATTCAAAGTGAAAAAATGAAGCATAAATACAGATATCTGAATTAATAATAACAAAACATAAAATAAACGAAATAAACCTTACAAAAAAATAGAAAAAACTGACAATTTTTCAAACAAACACATTGTTAAAAATTCATAAAATCAAAAAAATAACATAATACCCCTAAAAAAAATGGGGTAAAATTAAAATATTTACAAAAATGAACTAATAACCCCTATTTTTTATGGGGGTTAAAACTTTTTGACATAGTTTTGACCCGTTCTTAAGGAAAATTAACTATTAAAAAATTAATCTTTAAAATGAAAACAATCATGAAAAAATTATTTACTCTTACAATGCTTTTAGTAGCAACTGTTATGTTTGCTCAAGAAGAGGAAAAATCACCACTTACCGTTTCTGGTAGTGTAGATGCATATTATCAAACGTATCTAACGGCGCCAGATAATGACGGGGCAACTTTTGGAACTGCTTTTGCTGGTCAATCTGGTTTTGCTCTTGGTATGGCTAACTTGGTGGTAAGCTATGAAGGAGAAAAAGCAGGAGCTGTGCTTGATTTAGTAACTGGTCCTAGAGGCGCTGGTGCTACATTTAACACTGATATTGTTGATGGAATCGTTAATCAAGCTTATGTTTACTGGAATGTATCAGAAGGTACTACCTTAACTTTTGGTAGATGGAACACATTTTTAGGGTACGAAGTTATTGCACCTGCAGCAAATTTTAACTACAGCTGTTCTTACTTATTCTCTAGTGGTCCATTTTCACACATGGGTTTAAAAGCTGATTTTACTTTATCTGATGACGTGAGCTTAATGTTAGCAATTACTAACCCATGGGATACTAATGATATTTCTATGAGTGGTGAGTATGCATTAGGTGCTCAATTAGGAGTTTACGGTCAATACTTGAACTTATACTATGATAGTGGTAACGCAGGAGGTTTAGGTTTTGAAATTGATTATACTGGTGGTTTTGATTTATCAGACTCTTTCTTTTTAGGAATCAATGCAGCCTATAATGACAATGATGGATCTGGTTTCTATGGAGCTGCTTTGTATCCACAAATTGCAACTTCTGATAGTTTTTCTATTGGGTTAAGAGGGGAGTACTTTGCTCTTCATGGAGATGGAGATGATTTACCTTCTGTATTTGCAACAACTTTAACGGGTAGCTACACTATAGACAACTTAATCATTAAACCTGAAATTAGATTAGATGCTTTAACTAATCAAGATGATGGACAATTTTATGGAAATTTCGTTGATAATGATGGAGTTGGGACTGATAGTCTAGCAGCCTTTACTTTAGCCGCAATCTACGCATTCTAATATATAAAATTTACTTACGCATCCTAATTAAAGGATGCGTAAGTGCCTTAAAATAAATTACTAACCATAAAACACAAATATTATGTCGTTACTTAATATGCCCCTTTTTATTCAAGACACCGCCGCTATAGAAGGCGATATGGGAATGTTGTGGATGCTAATTTCTGGTATCTTGGTATTCTTAATGCAAGCAGGGTTCACGTTGGTTGAATCTGGATTTACACGTTCTAAGAACGTTGTTAACATAGCCATGAAAAACGTACTAGATATAGCCGTTGGATCTCTTGTCTATTGGTTTGTTGGGTACTCTTTAATGTACGGAGATACCAATGGTTGGGTTGGTTGGAGCGGTTTAATGTTTAACCAAGGTCCTGCTGATTTATTTTTCCAAACAGTATTCTGTGCAACGGCAGCCACTATAGTATCTGGAGCTATTGCAGGTAGAACTAAGTATAATACTTATATCATTTTCTCCATTGTGATGACTGCATTTATCTACCCGATTGCTGGTGGATGGCAATGGAATGGTGACGGATGGTTAGCTCAAATGGGCTTCATTGATTTTGCTGGTTCTTCAATTGTACACGCTGTTGGTGGATGGGCTGCATTAGTTGGTGCTGCATTAGTGGGCCCTAGATTAGGAAAATATACTGCAGATGGAAAAGCTGTTGATATTCCAGGTCACAACAAATTATTAGCAGCCTTAGGTGTATTCATCTTATGGTTTGGTTGGTTCGGATTTAATGGTGGTTCTCAATTAGCTTGGGGAGGTGACGATGCTGTAGGTGCTTCTATGGTTGTATTAGTTACAAACCTAGCTGCTTCTGCGGGTGCTGTTGGTGCTTTATTCCTTTCTTGGATTAAGTATAAAAAACCAAACTTAGATATGACACTTAATGGTGCTTTAGCTGGTTTGGTAAGTATCACGGCTGGTTGTGGAAATATGAGTGAGTTTGGTGCTATTGCCGCTGGTTTTATTGGTGGTCTTATTGTAGTATTCTCTATGGAATTTGTTGAGCAAAAACTTAAAATTGACGACGCAGTTGGTGCTTTCTCAGTACACGGCGTTGCTGGAGCTTGGGGTACACTTGTAATAGGTCTTTGGGGTATCAGTGGTGATGAAGGTATCGGTCTATTTAACGGTGGTGGTTCTGAGCAATTTGTAGCTCAATTAACAGGAACTGCAGCTTACGCTATATGGGCAGTTGTTGTTTCTTTTATATTCTTTTTTATTCTTAAGAAAACTATGGGACTTAGAGTTACCGAGAAAGAAGAAATTGAAGGTCTTGATTTATCAGAGCACGGTGCTTTAGCTTACCCTGGTAAGAGACAAAGAGAAATAGAAGAATAAAAAATTGATTATATAAACGTTTTCAAAATAAAATTAGCTACTAAGCTAAAATAAAAAGGATGCCTTGAGATTAATTCTTTTGGCATCCGTTTTATGAAAACAAGGAATTGAAAGGTTAATATATTACTAGGCTAAATTTAATGTGTTACATTTAAGCAAATTATTAAAATTAAAATATTATGAAGAAAATTGAAGCAATTATTAGAAAATCCAAATACAGTGTTGTGAAGGAAGCACTTCACGCTGTGGGGGTAAACTTCTTCTCTTACTGGGATGTTACTGGTTTAGGAAATGAAAAAGAAGGACATGTGTATAGAGGAGTATCCTACAGCACAAGTGATATTCAACGTAGATTTTTATCAATTGTTGTTAATGATGACTTTGAAGAAGCAACTATTAAAGCAATTCTTGAGTCTGCTTCCACTGGTGAAGTAGGTGATGGAAAAATCTTTGTTTCTGATGTATCAGAAGTTTACAGAATAAGGACTGGAGAAAAGGGTGGAGATACTTTAAAATAAGAACATTTAAAAATTATTAATATATATTATGGAAGGACTATTTACAGCTAACAACGTATGGATGATGATCTGTACAGCACTCGTTTTCTTTATGCATACTGGTTTTGCATTTTTAGAAATTGGGTTAACAAGACAAAAAAACACAATCAACATTTTATTTAAGAACATCTTTATTATTACTGTTGGTTTATTATTATACTACCTTTTAGGTTTCAATTTAATGTATCCAGGCTTTGAAGAAGGTTCTGCAGGATTCTTTGAATTTGCAGGATTTGGTATTGCGCCTCCTGAAGGTGGAATGACTCCTGAATATGCTGATGGCGGATACACTTGGTGGACAGATTTCTTATTCCAAGGTATGTTTGCCGCTACTGCAGCAACCATTGTTTCTGGAGCTGTTGCAGAGCGTATTAAAATTGGACCATTTATGATTTTTACCATTATTTATGTTGGTATTATTTACCCACTTGCTGGCTCTTGGAAATGGGGTGGAGGATTCTTAGATATGAGAGAAACGCCTTTTTATGATTTTGCAGGATCTACATTAGTACACTCTGTAGGTGGTTGGGCTGCTTTAGTAGCTGTTTGGTTACTAGGCTCAAGAATTGGTAAATTTAAAGATGGAAAGCCTCAGGCTATTCCTGGTCACAGCATCCCAATGGCAACTGCAGGGGTATTAATTCTATGGTTAGGATGGTTTGGTTTTAACGGTGGTTCTGTATTATCTGCAGACCCAGAATTAACATCTTTAACTTTAGTAACAACATGTTTAGCTGCTGCAGCTGGCGGTGTGGTTGCTGCTTTTGTATCATTTTTAAAGTTCAAGAATTTAGATTTAACCATGTTCTTAAATGGTATTTTAGGAGGTTTAGTTGGTATTACTGCGGGTGCAGATCAAATGAGTCCTGAAGATGCTATTATGATAGGAGCTATAGCTGGTGCTTTAATTGTATTTGCCGTTAGCTTTATAGATAGATTAAGATTAGACGATCCAGTAGGTGCTATTGCTGTACACTTAGTTTGTGGTATCTGGGGTACTTTAGCAGTTGGTATTTTTGGCGCTTTAGCTGGAACAGATCAATTTATTAGTCAATTAGTTGGTGTATTATCATATGCTGCTATTTGTGTGCCTTCAGCATTTATTATATTCTTTGTAATGAAGAAAACTGTTGGTATAAGAGTTCCTGAAAAAGAAGAATTAGAAGGGTTAGATGCTCATGAGCATGGAATGGATGCTTATCCAGACTTCCGTTTGAATGAGCACTAATATTCAAGTTAATTTTTAGTTAGTAAAAGGGTGTCATATAAATTAAGACACCCTTTTTTATGCTTTTAATGAATCATAAAATTAAAGGTATTTAAACCCCAAGCTTTGATTGGGGTTTTGTTTTTGAATATCGATTTACATTCATTTAGCTAATATGACCTTATCTGTAACAAATCATTAACACACAAGCATATATATTACAATAGTTTAGAAGTAACTAAACGGAACAATTCTTGATAATTAGTTTTGACTAAAAGTAAATACCATGAAATACTTTCTAATAATTTTTACTTCACTAATTTTATTTGGATGTGACGATAAAACAAATAACAACAATCATTCAATAATAGGAAAAGAGTTTAGGCGTTTTAATGAAATTGAAAGTCTTTTAAATTATACTAAAATAAGTGATACGGTTATTTATGGGAATAGCTTTGAACCAAAACACAGAATCTTACATTTACGAGACAAGAGAAACAATCTTATACTTTTAAAAAGTATAACTCTTGACTCTAGGAATGAAGATAAAATTTATAAAATTCTAGATACTTTAATAATTCCTAACTTAAACAAACCTGAGTTTATAACAATTGGATATTGTCAACTGAATGAGGAAAATGACGAAAACCTAATTGCTATTGTGGATAAAACAGATAGTTTAAAAATACAGAATATTAGAAAGTTGTGGAGAGCAAATATAGTTACTAATAAAATTGAAGCAGTAAATAATCTAAACGGTATTAATTGCTTCAATGAATGGTTTTCTGAATAAAGTTGTTTTTACTATGCTTAGTAAGTAGCAGACTTGTAAACAACAAAAAAGGATAGACAATATGCCTATCCTTTTACGTTTTATTATTGGCTTAATTCTTAAGCAGAATTTCTACTCGCGTTAATATTACCGAATAAAGAACGTGTTACAATTTTCTCGAAGATTTTAATTTTATCTTCATCTTTAACCGCTTCTTTATTTAATTCTTGAATCTTTTTTAAAGCGTATTGCTGTATAGTTAGTAACGGTAATACAATAGATTCTCTAACTTGAATAGATGCTTTTCCTGCTGGCTCATGTTCCATTAATTCTTTGTAGCCTGTAACCTTTAATAGTAAGCGTTCTGTTTCAAGATACTCATTATAGATTATAGTCCAGAATTCACCAAACTCTTCATCTTTAGCCATATATTTAGTAAGGTCAAAGAAGGATTTTGTTAAAGACATCATACTGTTTTCTAACAAGGTTTTAAAGAATTTTGAGTTCTTATAAAGCTGCTCTACTTTATGAAACTCTCCATTTTCTTCATACTTCTTTAGGGCAACACCTACACCGTAAAAACCGGGAACATTTTGTTTTAACTGGCTCCAAGAGCCTACAAAAGGAATGGCTCTTAAATCTGAAAACACCAACTTATCAGAGTTTCCTCTTTTAGACGGTCTACTACCTATGTTGGTTTTAGCATAATACTTTAAAGTACTCATGCGCTCCAGATACGGGATGAATTTGTCATGATTTTTAAAGTCTTTGTACGCTTGATAACTGGTTTCTGCTAAATCATTCATAACCACTTTATCTTCGGCAGACAAAGCGTTATCACTTTCGCCAATTCTATTAAATAAACCAGAACTTATTAATTGCTCTAAGTTGAATTGAGACGATTTTTTGGTTCCGAAATTAGCACTAATGGTTTGCCCTTGAATGGTTAACTGTACTTCTTTATCCTCTATTGTTGGTCCTAACGATGCATAGAAATTATGAGTTTTTCCTCCACCACGTGCTGGCGGCCCACCTCTACCATCAAAGAAAATTGCGGTAATATCATATTTTCTAGACATTTCTGTAAGCTGTTCTTTAGCTTTAAAAATACCCCAGTTCGCCATTAAATAGCCTCCGTCTTTTGTTCCATCAGAGAAACCAAGCATGATGGTTTGCTTATTTCCGCGCTTTTCTAAATGTGTTCTATAAACAGGATTAGAGTATAATTGCTCCATCACAGATGGGGCGTTTTCCAAATCTGTAATGGTTTCAAAAAGTGGCACAATATCAACCGTTAAATCATCAGCAAAAGCAACCATTTTCAGCATTGCGAAAAGTTGCATAACGTTAAGAGCCGTTTGGTTGTTACTAATTATGTATCTATTAGCTCCTTTTTCACCATTAAAAGCCTGAATTTCTTTAATGACGTCGATAGTTTTTAAAGTGTTTGAGACCATCTCGTCTTCAAAACTGTCATAATCAATATCTTCATCACCAACTTTAGAAAGAATGTCTATTTGTTCAGACTCTGATAATTCATGGTAATTTTTTGGGAATGACTTACTTCCTTTTTCAATTAAATAATCTACAACAGTAGTAAATACAGAGTGGTGAATTCTACTATCTTGTCTGATGTCTAAAGTAGCAAAGAAATATCCAAATAAGTGCACACGATTTATCAAATCGTTAATTTCGCTTTCATATAAACGCTGATGTTCTTCAACAATAATATTTCTTATGCTTAATAGCTCCACCAAAAGCTCTTTTGCTGTAATAGCTTTTTTGTAGTTTAAATCTATACTATACTTGTAGATTGTTGTCTCAAGTTTTATAATTCTGTCTTCAACACCTCTAAATGTTAATTTTCGTCTTAGATCTTTTAAGTCTGCATAGTACTTTCTTAAAATAGCTTGTTTTAACTTTTTAGCTACTTTTAAGGTGGTGCTTGGTTTTACAAATGGGTTTCCGTCTCGGTCACCGCCTGGCCAAAATCCAATATTAATGATGTCATTATGCTTTTTGCCATCATCAAAAATATTCTGTTGAATGTAATTATAAATTTCACTAAACGAATGATAAAACACATTCTCTAAATACCATATTAAACTTTTTGCTTCAAAGTATGGTGTAGGTTTTTTTCTTTTGAAGAAAGGGGTTTTCCCTAATTGACCAAAAAGGTTGTTAATATCTGTTAGGTTGTTTTCTTCAATGGCTTTTGCTAAATCTGTAATAATGGCTAAAACAGACCCTGGGTAAAACTGTGTAGGATGCGCTGTTAAAACAATTCTTACCTTAAACTCTTCTAAATATTTTTTAAGTTCGTCTAATTTGTTGTTTGATCTAGCAAACCCTTTTAAGTACCTTAAAGTACCCACGCCTTCCATATTATTTACAGTAGAGAAAGCAGCATCTTCAATAGCATCAAATAATACTACCTGCCTTTCTATATATTGAATAAAACGGAATAACAAATTGATTTGACTTTCTTCAGAACGTCTTGCTTGATATTTTTTAAAGAAGGTTTCAACTATAGTGGTTGGGTCATCTCCGTTAGCAAATCCTTTTTCACAAGTTTCATGAAATAAAGGAAGTAAAACTCCTGTTTTTGTGACGCTATCAAAAGGTAATGTCATAAATATACTGTTGTATATTTGATATTTAGACATCACACTTTGGTTAAATCGTTTTAATTTTGGTTCTATAGACATAATTCCTCTAGTGTAAATGAGCCGTAAAAATAATAAAGGATTATCAAAGACCCTAAACGGTTTGTAATTTTATTGATTTACCCCCATAAATGAACTGTAATTAACAAATATTGAAGAAATTTACTGTATCATTCAATATTTAGAACTGATAGTATGGTGAATAAACCATTTACAATTACCCAAGTTAAAAAATGACGTTTCTTTTTTAACTAAGCATGATATAAATCATATTCTCTCAACCTATACTCCAATACTTTTGGCCGTTAAACGTATTAACATGAAAAAAACGCACTCATTTCATATTCCTGTAATGGGTATTGGGTTTACTATAGACACCCCATTAAAGGTCGCACAATATGGTATTGATTCTGTAATCTCTTTGGTAGATGATATTCTATTAGAAAAATTAAGAAAAATGTATTGTGAGAAATTTGAAATACCTTACACCGAAATCTCCAGCAAGGTAAAAGATTTTAGATCGAAACGTATTACCTCATATTTAAATCTAATGAATGATTTAGTGGATAAAAAATTTGAGTCACTCAAAAATTATTCTGCTGATAAAGTTGATGATATCAAGGCTTACTTAAATATGCTTCCAAATGGAAATAAACTCAAGGAAGAGTTCAATAAACTTACCGAAAAAGGCTTACACACATCCGAAATTAAAAATTGGGTCTTCAAAAATTTTAAAAAAGGAAGTATTGATGTAAATATCATGACCAAAGTTGATAAAGAAAATTACTTCAAGAATGAAAAACTACCCTCAGAGTATAATGATGCACATGCTGCTTTAAGGGGTTTTGCAACCAGTAATTTAAACGCTGCTGTTATACTTTCAGCGGGATTAAATCCAAAGTTATTTACCTACATGGCTCAGTTCGATGACTTTTATCCTGATGAAAACGGTCAATTCAAAAAACGTATCATTTTAAAAGTTAGTGATTACAGATCAGCATTAATTCAAGGTAAATTTTTAGCTAAAAAGGGGTTGTGGGTTTCAGAGTATAGAATAGAATCTGGTCTTAATTGCGGAGGACATGCTTTTGCAACCGATGGCTTTTTACTAGGCCCTGTTTTAGCAGAGTTTAAAAAGAATAGAGAAATGCTGCGAATGACTATTCAGGATCTTTTAACCAAAGCACTAGAAACAACAAATCGTGTTGTACCTTCCAAACCATTGAAACTAGAAATTTCGGCTCAAGGTGGTGTTGGCACACACCACGAGCATGAGTTTTTAATACATGAGTACGCTTTAGATTCTGTTGGTTGGGGAAGTCCTTTTTTATTGGTTCCGGAAGCTACCACGGTTGATGATGAGACTTTAAAAAAGCTAGCTAAGGCCAAGGAAGATGATTTATATTTAAGCAACATATCACCACTAGGAGTACCTTTTAATAATCTTAAACACAACACCAAAGATATTGAAAAAGAACATTTTATAGTTAAAGGAAGACCGGGCAGTTCTTGTTCCAAAAAGTTTGTTGCTCTTAACAAAGAATTTACAGAAAAAGGTGTTTGTACCGCCTCAAGGAAGTACCAAAATTTAAAAATAAAAGAACTACAAACAAAAAATTTATCTAGTGAGCAATATCAAATTCAATTTAATAAAATAACAGAAAAGTCTTGTACTTGCGTAGGCCTAGGCACATCGGCATTATTGGCCTATGGCTTAGACACCAAAGTTGAAGGCAAAGGGGTTTCTATTTGCCCTGGCCCTAATATGGCCTATTATTCAAATGTGATGAGTTTAAAAAATATTATCGACCATATATATGGACGTGATGATATGATTTCAAGAAGAAATAGACCTCATATGTTCATAAAAGAACTAAATATCTATACTGATTATTTAAAAAATAAGTTTGAAAATATAAAGCACTCTTTCAATGACAGAGAAGTAAAATATTTGCAAATCTTTTCTGAAAATATGCAATCAGGTATAGCATACTATAAAAATCTATTTAATAGAGTAAATTATTTATTTGAAGATATAAAAGCTTCTGCTTTACAGGAATTAGAAAGAAACGAAGCTATTGTAATACAGATTCAAAAGCGTATAAATAGCTTGTCTTTAGCCCAATAACAATAGGTCTTCAATAAATTCTTGTTTTAGTTTTGTTAATGATTATAGTATTAGCTTAACAATTGTTTAATGAATTTATAAAAAGATTATTAGTTCTTAATTCATCGTCTTTTTTTTAAACAAACCTAATTCATTGAAAATTATAATTAGGATATTTGTACTTTGAAACTTGGTTAACTTCAATCAAATTAGTTTTATATTTATTTTTAGAAAAAGGGTTATAATGGATTTAGTTAAGGAAATAAACCGATTAAGAAAGGAAAAAAACGCCATTATTTTAGCACATTACTATCAAGATGGTGCTATACAGGATATTGCAGACTATGTAGGTGACAGCTTAGGTTTATCGCAGCAAGCCGCTGAAACTGATGCGGATATTATTGTTTTTGCAGGTGTTCATTTCATGGCTGAAACCGCTAAAATTCTGAGTCCCTCAAAAAAAGTTGTTTTGCCAGATTTAAATGCTGGTTGTTCTCTGGCTGATTCTTGTCCACCAGAAGCTTTCAAAAAATTTACAGAACAACACCCAGACCATATTGTAATAACTTATGTAAACTGTTCGGCAGAAATAAAGGCATTAAGTGATATTGTTTGCACCTCATCAAATGCTCTCAAAATTGTAAATTCTGTTCCTAAAGACACCCCTATCATATTTGCTCCCGATAAAAATTTAGGCCGTTATATCATTAAAGAAACAGGAAGAGATATGTTGCTTTGGGATGGTAGTTGTATAGTACATGAAGCCTTTTCAATGGATAAACTCATTGAACTACATAAAAAGCACCCTGACTATAAAATTATAGCACATCCAGAATCTGAAACACACATTTTAGATACAGCCACCTATATTGGTTCTACTTCAGGGATGATTAATTACGTAAAAGAGCATCAAGATGAAAAATTTATTGTAGCTACTGAAGCCGGTATTTTACATAAAATGCAGTTGGAAATGCCCAACACCGAATTGATTCCTGCACCAGCAGTAGAGGATAATACTTGCGCTTGTAGTGAGTGTCATTTTATGAAAATGAACACCATGCAAAAATTGTATGATTGTTTATTAAATGAATCTCCAAGTATTGACGTTCCAGAACCGTTAAGAAGCCGTGCATTGCTACCAATAGAGCGCATGCTAGAACTTTCTAAATAGCATGTTAGAAACAAACTACTTAGTAATAGGCTCTGGGATTGCAGGATTAACTTTTGCAGTAAAAATTGCCGAAAAGTTCCCTAAGCGAACGGTTGTTATTATTACCAAGGATAGCGAAGACGAATCTAATACCAAATATGCCCAAGGTGGTATGGCAGTGGTTTTGAATACAGAAGAAGATTCCTTTAAAAAACACATTGAAGATACCCTTATTGCGGGAGATGGCTTATGTAATAAGGCCGTTGTTGAAATGGTAGTTAAAGAAGGTCCTCAGCGCTTGAGAGAACTCATTGAATGGGGCGCTAATTTTGATGAAGATAGCGATGGTAATCTTGATTTAGGTAAAGAAGGAGGACACTCTGAATACAGAATTGTCCATCATAAAGATTTAACGGGAGCAGAGATGGAACGTACCTTACTTAAAAGGGTGCATCAATTACCAAATATTACCTTATTACCACATCATTTCGCAATTGATTTGGTTACCAATCATCATGTGAAAGAAAACAATAAGAAAGCCTTATCATGTTACGGGGCTTATGTTCTGAATGAAAAAAACGGAAACATTTTCACCATAAAATCTAATGCTACATTATTAGCATCAGGAGGTATTGGATGTGTTTATGGACATACCACCAACCCAGTAATAGCTACTGGAGATGGTATAGCTATGGCCTATAGAGCCAAAGCCAGAATTAAGGATATGGAATTTGTACAATTCCACCCTACGGCACTTTACCAGGAAAAAGGAGAATCGGCATTTTTAATCTCAGAAGCTGTAAGAGGTTTTGGAGCTTATTTGAGGAATGGCAAAGGCTATAGATTTATGCCAGATTATGATGACCGAGCAGAATTAGCTTCTAGAGATATTGTATCTCAAAGTATTGATGCCGAATTAAAAAAATCAGGAGACAATCACGTGTACCTAGATTGTACGCATTTAGACATAGAGGGCTTTAAAAAACATTTTCCTACTATTTACAATAAATGCTTGTCACTTCACATTAATGTAGAAACCGATTGGATTCCTGTGGTACCAGCATCGCATTATTTATGCGGTGGTATTAAAGTGAATAAAAAAGGTAAAACTACCATCAAAAATCTTTTTTCTTGTGGCGAATGTTCAAGAACCGGATTGCATGGAGCTAATAGGCTAGCGTCAAATTCATTACTAGAGGCTTTAGTTTATGCCCATAACATCTTTAAATATCTTAGTGAAAAGGATTTTAAAAGTCTGGACGTTAAAATTCCTGAATGGAATGACGAAGGTACCGTGATACCCGAAGAGCATGTTTTAATTAAACATAATCTTAAAAGCTTGCAAGCCTTAATGCGAGATTATGTAGGCATTGTTCGCAGTAACAAACGTTTAAAAAGAGCTATAAAACATTTAGACTTAATTTATAAAGAAGTTGAAGATTTGTATCGTGAGTCTAAAATAACTGCATCGCTTTGCGAACTCAGAAATATGATTAATGTATCACACCTTATTATAAGTCAGTCTTTAGAACGAAAGGAAAATAAAGGTGGGTATTTTAACAAGGATAATGTAAAAAACAAAAAGTCTTAGGCTGATTAAAAATAAAGAAGGGGTTCAATATTGAACCCCTTCTTGGTTAATAGCAAACCAACCCCGTTACTTACTAAGCATCAATAATTCATTGCAAAGTATTTCAGTAACATATCTCTTTTCACCATCTTTGGTTTCGTAGGTTCTGTTTGTAAGTTTTCCTTCAACAGCAATTTCTTTTCCTTTAGTAATATAGTTTTCAACCACATTTACCAAACCACCTTTAACAATCACGTTATGCCAATAAGCGCGTTCTACTTTATTACCATTTTTGTCTTTGTAACTATCATCTGTGGCTAGTGTGAATTTAGCCATTTTGTTACCGTCTGAGAAGTTAATAATTTCAGGATCTTGACCTAATCTTCCAATCAACTGTACTTTGTTTCTAAGTGCATTCATAATTTTAAATTTTTATTGTTAAACAGTTAATACTATCGAGTACTAAGACATCGACACTGCAAATATGTTATTGTTTTCATTTATTATTCGGTTATTACTTATTTAAAATCGTTTGTAAATGTTTGTAGTCATTTGTAAACGGATATTAGTTTTTTAGTATATTAGCGTTAGGCTTGCGGTAAATTGCATATAATGGTCTATTTATTTTTTAAAATGAATCTCTCAAAACACATCAAATGTCGACATTTAACAAAGAAACATGGAAAATCTTAAAACGTAATTATTGGAAAGAAAATGAAGTTTATCAAGTTTCTAATCATGGTAGAGTTATACGATATAAAACCAACCCCAAAGGTGAATTTTTTAAATTCTCAAAGGTTTCCTGTGGCTATGAAGCCTTCACTGCTATCAAAAAGAATAGAAAGAGTGATTTACAATATATACATCGTGTTGTTGCAGAACTGTTTATTGAAAACCCAGAAGAAAAACGATTTGTAATTCATAAAGATTATGATAAATCTAATAATCATTACACTAATCTTGATTGGGCAACACAGAAAGAATTGGTAAAGCACAACCTTAAAAACCCGTTGGTTATAGCATCAAAAGAACGAAAGAAAAACAACCCTCCTTATTCAAAATTATCAGAGGGGAAAGTAAAAATAATTAAACGAAAAATATTTGATCCTAACAGAAAAACCAGATTAAGACTCATTGCAAAACAGTTTGGTATTTCAGAAATGCAATTGTACCGGATAAAAACAGGCGAAAACTGGGGTCATGTAACAGACTTTTAATATGAATCATAAACAATGTCCCGAGTGTGGCAATAAAATTATAGGCAGAATTGACAAAAAGTTTTGTAGCGATGCCTGTAGAAACGCATACAACAATAGAGTAAACAAAGACAGTAAAAACCTTATTAGAAATACCAATAACAGGCTAAGAAAGAACTACCGGATTTTAGAGGCTCTCAACCCAAATGGTAAAACAAAATTATCTAGAGCGAAACTTATAGAGCGTGGTTTCGATTTTAATTATTTTACAAGTATATACACTACTAAAGTTGGAACCGTATACTATTTTGTTTATGACCAGGGGTACTTACCAATAGACAATGATTATTATGCATTGGTAAAGCGGGAAATTTAAAACGTAACAATTTTAATCATAAACCTTCTTAAAAATATAAATTAGCTCATGATTTTAGCTAACAATACAGTAGATGTTATTTTTCCTATTTTAATAATTTCTGGTTTTATAATTTTTGGTTTTTCTATCTATTATTTTGGAAGAAAACAAACCGTTCTTAGGAATTTATCGAAGTTTCAATTTAAAAGTATACCACAGTTTAAGTATAATGAGCTAACAAAAATTACAGGGAAAGTATTACATGTTCATGAGCCCTTTGTAGCTCCTTTCAGTAAACGAAAATGTGTGGCTTATCTGTTTAAAATTGAACAGAAAGTAAGCTCTGGAAAACATTCTCGTTGGAAGGCTTTAGTTAAACAAGAGGATATTCAAGATTTTTTCATTGAGGAAAATGGAGAGGTTGTTATGATTAAACCCGTAAAAGTTCCCAAAAACTATTTCAATTATTTAGATGAAGACAAAAGCATTTCTTCTGGCTTTTTAAATGACCCTACCCCAGAATTCAAGAAAGTCTTGGATTATTATAATATTGATAGCGAAAACTATTTTGGTTTTAATAAAACCCTACGATATTCTGAACGAATTATAGAGGTTGGTGAAATAGTTACAGTTGCAGGTATAGCTAAATGGAAATCTCTTCAAGAACCAATAGAAGGCTATAACTACTCCAAAATTGCCGCTCTTGAGAGTAATGATAACCAAAAACTTATAATTACAGATTTACCAGAGGCCAGAAAAAGTAGAAAGAATTATTAAACTACTTCCACCAATTTTGCCCTTTAAGGGTCATTGCTGCTTTAAGCACATCTTTTTGACTTATCTGACCAACCAATTTACCATTTTCTAAAATAGGAAAACGCCTCCGTTTTGCATTCAAAAACTTATTGGCAGCATCAAAAATATTCATGTTACCATCAATAGTTTCAATGTTAGTAGCCATATATTTTTCAATGGTTTTGTCTTGCATGGGCATGTTGTAGTAACGGCTTTCACTTATTTGCTTAATGCAGTCACCCTCAGAAATGATACCTACTAACTCATGTTTATCATTAACTACGGGTCCACCAGAAATTCGGTTTTTTATAAGGGTTTGCATAACGCTTTCAATGGTCTGATCTGGGGTGAACGTTATCAAATTTCTAGTCATGTAATCACTTACCTTTAAAGGAGTAACATCAGCTGTATTTGCCTGTTGCCTTCTGGCACCTTGAAAACTTTTTATTCCCATAATTCTTAATTTAATATAACTAAATGTAAATATTTTTTTTGAGTTTTCCTAAAAGATAAATTTATCTTAGTATGTCACTTGTTTTTATTTTTGGCATTATTTGTGCTCTTAACTAATTAAAAGCTGTTGCTATTACTTAAAATAATTAGTATTCTTTTAAGACTTTAAATATTAATTTTTTTTAGCTTTAGCCCGTTATAAATTTAAATAACCAAACCGAGAGATTACAGATTTACAATAAAGAAATTTAAACACATGAAAAGATTATTAGGATTGATGATTTTGGTGAGCAGTTTTACAATGAATGCTCAGAGCAATGATGCTCTAATTGAACACTACCAAGCGTATTACAAACAAATGAAACAACAAGGGGATATTCAAGGAATCATTAATGCCATGACTCATTTAAATGTTCTTTTACCTTCAGAAGCAAGAAAAGATACTTTAGCTTATATCTACATGGATCAAGGTATGAACAATCAAGCCATAAACACCATTGGTTATGAAATGAAAATAGATGATTCTAATATTGCTATCCAAGTAAAAGCACTAGCTTTAAAAGCATTGAAACAACCCAAATTAGCCATTCCTTTTTTTGAACAAATGTTTAATAGAGAACCTAATCCTTTAGTCGCCTATGAATTGGCTGAGTTAAATATACAATTGCAAAATGCTACTGAGGCCGAAAAACATATTAATTATGGATTGGCTAATTCTACAACTGAAATGAAAAAGGCTTTTTTTGAAAGTCAAACACCATATGAAGTTCCCTTAAAAGCAGCTTTTATGTACTTGAATGCTATCAATACATTTTCTGTGGATAAGAAAGCCAATATTGATGCTGCGGTTGATATTTTAGATGCTACATTAAAAGAAGCGCCCAATTTTAAGATGATTCAAATTACCAAAAACGAATTGTTAAGGCAAAAGCAAATTATGCAAGCTCAGGCGGAACAACCTCAGAACTAATTAGATGATGTACCAATAAAAAGAGAGGCGATACTTTAATAAACATCGCCTCTCTTTTTATGGTATTAGTTCGTCTTTTTATTTAAAATGTTTGTTTCCTTGAAAATCTTTGGTCTTACCTTTTTTGTCCTTCATATTCAGGGAGTAGGTAATACCTAATTCTAAAATAGGCCCATTTCTTTCGTATAAAGTCTCTTGGTAGAATATTTGTTGTTTAGAAGCATTAAACGCATTAGTATCTAAACCTTCATCATTTTGAGCAAAAATATCCAACCCCCTCAAGGCAATATCCCATACTTCTGATGGTTGATAACTAAACGCAATATTTGACACAGTAAAGGGGTCGTTTTGACCTTGTGAGGTGACAGTTCTAGATATTCTGCTAAAATCATAGGTAAACCTTAGTTTATTAGAAATGGTAAAATTAGCATTCCCTTTCAAAGACCAGTTGGTGCTATTTTGGTCTACATTAAAACCAAAAACTTCACCTTTAATTTGATAGTTATACAAAGAGCCACCAATAAAGAATTTAGACCAAGAACTAGGGATTAAGTTTATATTTAGTTCCGCTCCTAATGACGTTGAATTACCTGCATTGGTGTAAGAGCGTATGAGTACATCTTCATTAAGAATAGTATTTAATTCTGGGTTTTCGGTAGCTGTTGTTACCGTATTTACCCTAAAAACGGTATTATCTGTACCTCTATAAAATCCAGTGAGACTAAAATTGTTTTTACCAACTGAAGTTTCATAAGTAATTTCAACGTTGTTTAAATATTCAGATTCTAGCTCGGGGTCACCAACCACATAAACCTCAAAGTGCCGACGGTATAAAAACGGTGCTAATTTGGTAACTGAGGCACGATTTATTCTTCGGCTCCCTGCCAGAGTTAAATTATCGGTATCGCTCATTTTGTAATTAAAATGAGCAGAGGGGAATAAATCTAGTTGCTTTTGGGTATAATTTTTTTCTAAATCGGTGCCAAAAATAGGGACATAATCTGTAGTTCCGTTTTCCAAAGTTTGGTCGCCATATTCTGCTCTTAAGCCTAAAATGTAGCTTAGTTTTCCTCTAGTTGCTGAATAATCTGCATAGGCAGCATAAACCGTTCTTGTTAAATCAATGGCGTTGTCCAAGTTTTTTGTAACCAACGTGTTTTTAAACTTAAAAGCGCCTTCAATATTGGTGTACTGAATTTGAGCACCTGTTCCAAAAGTGCTAGATTCATCAATTTGTTTTTCATAATCGAGATTTAAACGCAATCCTTTTAAAGGTGTATTATCTGACAATGAATAATCATCGGCTTGAAAGGCATTTACATAATTGTTCTCAATATCATTATCTACTTCTGCTCTGGTGTTGTAGAAATAATTTTTATTGTTTAGAGCTCTACTTAATTTTGACGTTTCATAAGCTAAAGCAGTTTTAAAGGAAGCATTATTGGCTAAATCTACTGTGTAATCTAAGTTGAACGTGTTATACTCGCCATATCGGTCATCAACATTAGGATTATACATAAACTGTTCTGAAGCTAAGTCTTTATTAGATTGGTCTGCATCTGCATAAAAGGTGTTATAAATATAATAGGCAGCCCTACCTTCGTTTCGGTTTCCATAGAAATATGAAAGTGATAATTTCTTAGAGTCTGTTAAATCAATGTCAACACCTGCATTGGCGGTATAGTTTTCATACCATTCTGGGCGTTGCCCATTTTTGGCGTTCATGTGAAAAAAATCACCTTGTGATTCATTAACAAAAACCCGTGCTTCTCCTGAGCGTTTTCCATTTACGTTCTTCATATTATAATTGAGACCCCCATAAAGTGTGATATTTTTTTTTCCATAAGTTATATTGAAACCACCTCCGTAACGGTCATCTTTTAAATCATGCCCGCTATACACATCGGTTAAATTTGCCCAAGGCGAACCACCAAGGAGTCCGTTAATAGAAACCGATAAACCTTGATTAACATTTTTTTTGGTAGTTATGTTAATGATACCGCCTTTTCCTTGCGCATCATATCGTGCTGTAGGAACGGTAATGACATCAATTTTACTAATATTGTTTGATTGAATTTGACCTAATAAAACGGATGGTGTTACGTTAGTTGGTTTTCCATTTAAATACACCATAAAATCGCTAGTGCCTCTAACCGACACATTGCCACTGGGGTCTACTGTAATTGAAGGTAGTTTGTTTAAAACATCGGCTGCATTTCCACCTTTAGCAGCTTCAAAGTCACTCACATTGTATACTTTTCTATCAATTTTGTTGGTAGAAGTTTTGGTTTGAGCTTTAACAGTAACCGCATCTAAAGATTCTATTTGTGGTTCTAAAAAAACCAATCCCAGATTTAGATTAGGGTCACTTTTAGAAATAGTTATATTTTCAATGGTTTTAGTTTGGTAGCCTATAAACGAAACCTCAACGGTGTAGTTTCCAAAACCGATATTTTCTATTGCAAACTGCCCATTGTCAGATGAAATAGTTCCATTAACAGTTTTATTACTATTGGCTTTCAAAACCACAATGGAAGCAAAAGGAATAACCTCATTTGAATTTTTCTCAGCTATAGTGCCTTGAATACTTCCATTTTGGGCAAAAGTTAAAAACGTAAATAATAAAAAAAATGAAAAAACTAAAAGTTTCGTTTTCATAGTGTTTTGACTTGTTATTAAACTTGAATTTGAGCGCAAAAATAGTTTAATTGTTTTTTATTAGATGCGTAAAAGTTTTATATCAAGTAATAAATAATTTTTATATTCAACCCTTGATAAAATACCAGTGTTTATAATTCATTTGTTGCATAAAGTATTTTTGTAAATTGTAAAACGAAAAAACTAGGTTTAATAAAGTATGGTTACTCTAAAACAGTTGGCAAAAGAGTTGAATGTTTCTATTTCAACAGTCTCTAAAGCACTTAATAATAGTGAAGAGATAGGTGAGGAAACTGTGAGACGGGTTAAAGAACTTGCAGAACTTTATAACTATAAACCTAATAAAGTAGCTTTAAGTTTAAAACAGAACAAAACCAAAACCATTGGTGTTATTATTCCCAATATTTTAAATCATTTTTTAGCTAAAGTACTCTTTGGCATAGAAAGAGAAGCCACTAAATTGGGATATAATATTATTACTTGTATTTCAAATGAGTCTTTAGAAAAGGAAAAAGAAAGTCTTCAAATTTTAGCAAATGGTAGTGTAGATGGATTTATTTTAGCCGTAGCACAAGAAACCCAAATGAAAAACGAGATAGATCATTTTAAAAAAGCCATAACACAAGGTTTACCTATTGTAATGTTTGATAGAGTAGCGCATGATGTTATGTGTGATAAAGTTATAGTTGATGATTTTGATGCTACGTACAATGCAACCAAAGGATTGCTTGCTGAAAACAGAAAACAAATAGCCTTTGTTAGTAGCATAGAAGATTTAAGTGTAGGCAAGTTAAGAGAGCGGGGGTACATAAAAGCTATTTTAGAAACCCAAAAACAAGACCCTGTTCTCCTAAAGATTAAAAGTAAGGATGACCATCAAAAGAAAATAAAGTCGTTTTTAAGGAAGAATAAAAATGTTGATGGCATTATTTCTGCTGATAGTTCCTCAGGGATTATTGCGATAAATGCAGCGGTAAATTTAGGTAAGAAGGTACCTAGAGATATATCTGTTATTGGTTTTTCTAGTAAGTCTGATGCAATTCATGCTTTTCCAAAATTAACTACTATTAGGCAACATGCTAAAGCCATTGGTGCAGAGGCAGCTCAAATGCTCATTCATAGATTACAAAATATGCATTTGAATGAAGATGTTAAGACCAAAATTGTGAAAACCAGTTTGGTTAATAATAAATCTACAAAAGCCAAATAGTTTGAATTTTAATGTATTTACCGTTTGTCGATTCATTTCATCGTTAAAAAATGCATTTCATCGATTATTTTATTTTATCTTTGTCTCTTAAACCTAATTTAGTCACATCTTAACGAGTAATTAATTTCCCCTCACGCTCATTAAGAAAGTTAATCCATTTATAGATCAATTTATTGATCGATTCCCTCAAAATTTATAGAATAAATCTGTACACTTTTTTGTGTTCGATTTAAAGTTAATTATTCCATTTTTCCCTCAACGAAGATTTTGATTTTCAAGGTCTTAGTTAAAGAATTTATTTTAAAATTTAAATAGAAAAATAGTTTAACCTTAAATCGAATTAATATGAAAGCCCTAAAACTTACCTTAATTGCAGCTGTATTGCTAGTAGCATTTTCTTCTTGTACAGAACAGGATTTAAATGAAGATGATGTACTTATTGATAATGAAGCATCTGCTTTTTTTGCAGGTGGAGATATTAATCAAAGATAGTTTTTAACAACTAATTATAAATTATGGCCTTTATCAATCGATAAAGGCTTTTTTTATTTAATTAAAAAAATATAAATAAATTTGAGAGATTAATATATGCCAAATTGAAGTTTAATTTTTTACTCTTATTAGCTTTTAGTTTTACTGTTTGTTTTTCTCAAAATCAAGATAAAGTAAAGCTAGATAGCATTTATTTTTATATGTCAAGTTCAAAAGATATTAGTAAAGACTTAAACACAAAACTAGAGCACTTATTAAAAGCAAAAGAACTTTCCTATGATATAGACAGGAAAGATTTGGTTCTCAGAATCAATATGAGTCTGTCAACCTTATATTTTTCTTTAAAGAACAGCACACAATACACTAAGATTAACCATGAGAGTCTTAGGTTGTCTAGCAAGATAAATGATTCATTGTCAATGGCATTAGCTAGTAAGAATTTAGGTTATTATTTCTATGATAAATCCATTGATAGTGCCTATTTCTATAATAATAAGTCAGTAAATCTTTTCAAATCTTTAAATGACAAATTTAATACAGCTGTTGTTCTTCTGGATATTGCACTTCTTCAAAAAGATGATAAAGATTTTACTGGAAGTGAATTGACATCAATAAACGCCCTGTCCTTGTTAAATGAGTTAGAAGAGACTAACGATGTTAGGAAGTATAAATCCTTTTTTTACAACAATTTAGCTCTGGTATTTAAAATGCTAGAACAATATGATGAGTCCATTGAATACAACCTGAAAGCCTTATCAATACAAGAGAAACTAGAGGGGGATAATAAGATGACAATAGATAATCAAAAGAACAATTTAGGTAATGCCTATAAGGAATCTGGGCAGTACGGTAAGGCTATTGATTATTATAATGAAATATTAAAGGACAAAAAACTGCCTGTTCAAAGACCAGGGTTTTATGCTTTGGTTCTTGATAACTATGCTCATACATTATTTAAAACTAAACAACTTGACCAAATACCCAATCTTTATTTTAGGGCTTTGAATATTTGCGATAGTATAAATGATAGCTATAAGTCAATAGTTATTCATCAACACATTGCAGAATATTATTTTGAAAACAACAATTTAGACTCGGCTAAATTTCATGCTTATAAGGCAAAGCATTTATCAGAACAATATTATAACGACGATTTATTGAAATCATTATTGTTATTATCGAAAATAGAAAAGGGAGATATAGCGGCAGAACATCTTAATGCTTATATAAAGCTAAGTGATAGTCTTCAGAAGTCAGAGAGGAGAATTAGGAATAAGTTTGCCCGAATTCGATTTGAAACAGATGTACTAGAACAGGAAAACATTCAAATTGCTAAAGAGCGTATGTGGCTTTTTATAATCTCAGTGGTTGTTATTATGGCGTCTTTTTTACTCTATTTAGTAGTCACCCAAAGAAACAAGAATAAAGAATTACAATTCATTCAAAAACAACAGGAAACTAATGAGGAAATTTACAACCTCATGTTATCTCAAAACGAAAGTATTGAAGAAGCTAGAACCATAGAGAAAAAAAGAATATCGGAAGAACTACATGATGGTGTTTTAGGACGACTATTTGGAACCAGATTAAGTTTGGATAGTTTAAACTTTAATAATACCCCCGAAGCCATAAAAACTAGAAGTCAATATATTGAAGAATTAAAAAAGATAGAACAGGATATTAGAAAGGTGTCCCATGAGTTAAACACTGATTTTGTTTCTGGTAGTGGATTTATTGATATTATAAAAACCTTGGTAGAAACTCAGTCTTTAGCATACAAGTTAGATTATCAACTTAAGTATGATGATGATATCCATTGGGATAATATAAATAATAAAACTAAAATTCATATTTATAGAATAATTCAAGAAACGCTTCATAATATTTATAAGCATGCACAAGCAACCAAAGTAGATATTAGTTTTAAATTAAAAAAAGGTGTAATTTGCTTGACAATAACAGATAATGGTTCTGGATTTGATGTAAATAAGGCAAAATCAGGTATTGGCTTAAAGAACATGAACTCCAGAATTAATGAAATTAGTGGAGTGTTAAATATTACATCAGAAATAGATAAAGGAACAACAGTTGTTATTGAAGTCCCAACGGCCTAACGAACTAAAACCATGACTCAAAAGATTAAAATCTTAATGATTGATGACCACCCTATGATTATTGAGGGTTATCAAAACACGTTACAATTTACTAAAAAAGAAAACCAAGAACTCTTTATTGATATTGCTAATAATTGTGATGAGGCGGTTACTTATATGGATAAGTCTATTGAGCATGAAAGACCTTATGACATGCTTTTTGTAGACATTAGCCTACCACCATCATCTGATGGTTCTATGAACTCTGGAGAGGATTTAGCAGAATATGCAAGAAAAATTCTTCCCGATGCAAAAATTGTTATTCTCACCATGTTTAATGAGTCATTTAGAATACACAACATCATTAAAAATATTAATCCAGATGGCTTTTTAATAAAAAGTGATTTAACCTCTAGTGAGTTGGCGAGCGCTTTTCAGGCAGTACTCAATAATCCGCCCTTTTATAGTGGTACAGTTAACAGCCATATCAGAAAAGCCATTTCAAGTGATATTGTAATAGATGAAAAAAACCGAAAGATTTTATACTTATTATCACAGGGAATTAAAACTAAAAACCTAGCCACGCATTTAGATATTTCTTTAAGCGCTGTAGAGAAGCGAAAGAAACAACTAAAGGAGATATTTTTTATAGAAGATGGACAAGATGAGACATTGTTGAGCGAAGCTAGAAAACAAGGTTTTGTATAATTATTACTAAATGTCGATTGGAAAGATATAGAAGAAATTTATTGAGAAAAAATTAAAATTGTTTATATCTGGAACTCAACATTATGACTAAAAACTACCATTAAACCGTAAAGCAGTTACGGTTTTTCCGTAGCTAAAATACTGGGCTATTATTTATCTTTGACTGTCAACACTACAAAAAAAATTAATTAATCCCTCATTTTTTTTTGTTGATAATAGCAATTTACAGGCCCTGTGGAGGTGAGAGACCCACAGGGTCACTTCTTTACAAGCTAAATATACTATTGCTATAATCCCAAACAATACCAATAAAAATCACAAAATAAATAACGGCTACAATAAATTTTATAAAAGCTGAAGTTAAAAACCCTATAAAAGATCCAAATGCAGCCGTAACAGCCGTTTTGGAGTTACTTTTATTAAGTAGTTCACCAAGATAAGCTCCCACAAAAGGCCCAATGATAACTCCAAAGGGAATAGGGGCAATGAGTCCTACAACTAATCCTATTGAGGTTCCAATCATGCCATATTTTGTGCCACCAAAGCGCTTAGTACCAATAGCAGGAATAACATAATCAAGTAGCCAAATAAGTACTGCAATAATGAGTGTGATAATTAGAAATGATTTATCCATAGGAACCGATGTGGTTAAATGAAGTATCAAAAGTCCAAACCAACTGGTTAGTGGTCCTGGAAGTACAGGTAAAAAGCTACCAATGATTCCTAAAATCATAAAAAGCGTAGCAATAATGACTAAAATAATGTCCATATATTAGATAGAATACGCTCAGTAAGACGTAATTTGATAGAATTTGTTACATTTTTAACTAAAAGATTAGTTCAAACTAAAAAATTAGTTATATTTGTAAAACTAAATCTTTAGTTGAATAGAAAGTACATATTAAAATGAAGCAACTCACCAAAGCAGAAGAAGATATCATGCAAATACTTTGGCAATTAAAAAAAGCCAATGTAAAAACTATTATAGAACAGATTCCTGAGCCCAAACCAGCTTACAACACGGTGTCTACCATTGTCAGGATTTTAGAAGGCAAAGGTTTTGTGGGTTATGAAAAGCAGGGAAAAGGACATGTTTATTTTCCTGTTGTAGAAAAACAAGATTACAGCAACCAAACTATCAATAAATTGGTAGATAATTATTTTCAAGGGTCGTTTAAAAGTATGGTGTCATTCTTTGTAAAGAAAAATGATATGAGCATAAAAGACTTAGAATCGGTTTTAAATGAGATTAATAAAAAAGACTCGTAATCATGTTTCAATATATTCTACAGACCGTTGCATTTCAGTTATTATTTTTAATTATTTATGATCTCTTTTTAAGGAAAGAAACCTTCTTTAATTGGAATAGATTGTATTTACTGGGAACTCCAATACTTTCGTTTTTAATTCCTTTGATTAAGATTGAACAATTTAAAGATGTAGTTTCTGCAGAATATATTATAAGGCTTCCGGAGGTTTTTATAGGAAACCCAATAAGTAATGACAATGTTTCTGTTCAATTAGATGCTGCGGTTATTAACCAAAATGTTTTCAATATTTGGGAACTTATTTTTTTTACTGGAGTCTCAATAGCTGTTGTTTTATTTGGTTTTAAGCTATATAAAATGCTTAAGGTTTTAGCAAAAAACCCAAAACAAAAAATAGAAAACTTTAGTATTGTTAATTTGCTAAATAGTACTGCTGCTTTTTCGTTTTTTAAGTATATATTTTTGGGTGAGCTGCTAAGCGCAGAAGATAAAAATTCCATTTTAAAACATGAAATGGTACATGCTAAACAATATCATTCAGCAGATTTACTATTATTTGAAGTTTTAAGAATTCTATGTTGGTTTAACCCATTAATCTATAAGTACCAAAACAGAATTGTTGAGTTACATGAGTTTATAGCTGATGCCCAAGCGGTTAAACTTCAAGATAAAAAAGCCTATTATGAAAACCTATTGTCACAGGTTTTCGACACCAAAAAAATATCATTCATCAATCCATTTTTTAAACAATCATTAATCAAAAAACGAATCGTTATGTTACAAAAATCAAAATCAAAACAAATTAATTTATTAAAGTATGCTTTGTTAATTCCATTGATATTAGTAATGCTGGTTTATACTTCTTGTAAAAAAGTAGAGAATGAATTTTCTGAGCAAGATTCAATGGGATCTCTAATTTCGCAACTTCATTTACAATTAGAGAAAAAAGGAGAATTGTCTAATGAAGAAAGAGAGGCCTTAATGCCTTTATATAATAGTTTGATTAGAAAAGGTTTGAATATCGGGAATTTTGAAGAATTTATGAAAATGACCAGTACGTCACCGAAATGGGAAACCCATTTTTTAAGTGAAAACAAACCCAATCAAATAGGTTTTAATCAAAAAGGAGAGAAGGAATACCCTTTTTCAATTATCGAGCAACCTCCTGTTTTTCCAGAATGTGAACAACTAGATATTATATATCAAAAACGGTGTATGGCAAAAAAGATAAGTGAGTTTATTCATAAAAACTTTAATACTGATTTGGTTAAGGGTACAGATTTAGAAGGTAGACAACGAATAAGTGTTATTTTTAAAATTGACAAAGAAGGTAAGGTCACAGGTGTTAGATCAAGAGCTATTAGTCCATTATTAGAAGCTGAGGCAAATAGGGTAGTTAATTTACTTCCAAAAATGATTCCAGGAAAAATGAATGGAGAGAATGTTGTGGTAAGATATTCGTTGCCAATTATTTTTGAGGTAGCTGATGATAAACCAGCAGATAAAGATTAAATTATTTTTAGTAAGCATATTTAAACACCGAAGCATTGCTTCGGTTTTTTATTTTATCAAATGCTTAAAACGCAGAAAAAGTCGTACTTTTCGGGTACAGTTTTAATCCATGAAGTATTGTCTTTCTTTTTTGCTTGTTTCGTTGTTCACATCATGCAAATATTTTGATGTTGAAAAAACAACTTCTGAGGCTATTTTAAAGGAAGAGTTGAAAACCTTTAATTGGAATGATGTTGATACCTATCCGTCATTTTCTATATGTGATTCTTTAATTTCTAAATCAGAAAAAAAAGAGTGTTTTCAGAATAATTTGTCTTCTCATATTTTAAAGTTTTTGCAAGATGAAGTTATTGTTGTTACCCAAGATATTCATGATACAATTAATCTTCAGTTTAAGGTCTCTGAAAAAGGTGATTTAACATTGCTAGAAGCAAAAGTTGATAGCCTCACAGTGAAAGAAATCCCTAACATTTATGAATTGATTAACAACAGTTTAAATACGTTGCCCACAATTTATGCGGCTATCAAGCATGATCAATACGTAAAAACCGAGTTTGAACTTCCTATGGTTATAAAAGTTGAATGATGAACAGTGTGTTTCTTATAAATTAAACTTATAGCCAGCTGCAAAATTGACTGGAAAATGATTACTGTTACTGGCAAAAACAGCAAAAAGTTCATTGTAAATTAAAGAGACAAAACTGTTTTCTGAGACTTTTATGTCACTTCCTACCCCCAAACTAAAGGGTACCCTAAATGCACTGTTTTTTTCAGTAATGGTTTGATCATCAACTTCAATGGTCTCTTTAGAAAAAGTATAGGTAGCTAGATTAAGATTGGTATAAATATTAATTTTTTCTTTGTTAACAAATCGTAATCTATGTCCTATGGCTAAAACAGTTGAAACAAATTTGTAGTCATCGTTTTTCAAAGCATGCGAAATACTAAAAAAACCAGATTGCATGGGTAGCGGCTTTTTTTCAAATACCTCTAATTCAATACTAAAAAAAGGTGTTTTATTGTTGTTAGGGTTTTCCATGAATGGATGATTGGTCATACCTGCAAATAGTCCTAATCTGGTTTGTGCCAAAACTTTTTCATCGGTATAAGTATATCTTCTGGTGCCATTAGAATTATAAGCTTTAATAAATTGCTTTAGACTATAACGTCCGTAACCAACATTTTCCATAGACATTCCAGAGTCTTTGGTTAACGTGGTTAATACGGTTTTATATTCTTTATTAAAGCTGTTGTCGTTCTTTTTAGTGTTGAGCAATTCCTGAATGTTACTATTTTTATCTCTAACAAAAAGGCGTATGGTGTCCTTGGTTTTTAAAGAAAGTAAATCTAATTCACCTTTCGCTTCAAGCTTAAGATATAAAGATTCCTTATTAACAGTAACTTGTTCTTGACCAGTAGCAATTGAAATGTAGGTCATAAAAAAAATAGAAAAAAGGATAAACTTTTTCATGTTACTGGCGGTGTTGGGTACATGTAAATTTATAAAATTTATTAATATGTCTACTTTCTAAAAGTTCTTCCTTTCCATTTATAGGTTTTAAATGAGGACAAAAAAGCAATATAAACACAAATAAAAGGATAGATAAAAAAGGAAGGAATGTAACTGATAAGTGCCTCTCTTTGATTGAGAAAAGACGCTGATTTATAAATTAGAATAAAATCTATATTAAGCTTAATAAATACTATATACAAGAAGATTTTAAAATTGAACATACTCAAAGCTGAGAGTAATGCTAGAATTATTATTAAAGCATTAGTCATTAAAACAATAAGTCCGGTAAGTTTTCCAACCCCATTGTTATAAGCACTTGTTTTTGAAGCCCAACGAAGCCGTTGCGCAATGAGTAAAGCCCAAGAGGGTTGAGGTTTCGTGCTTACAATAGCATATTCGCTTTTTAAATAATGGACGTGGTTAGGGTAGGCATTAACAATTTTTTCTAGCAAGAAAATATCATCGCCGCTGGCAATGTTAGTATTGCCTTGAAAACCTCTTAATTCTATAAAGAGTTCTTTTTGATAGGCAAAATTGGCGCCATTGCATAAAAACGGTTTTTTTAGAGCAAAGCCTCCTATGGTGGCACCTTGTAAACTTAAAAGGTCTAGTAATTGAAACCTGTTTAAAAAGCCATTAGTTTTGTTATATGCAACTGGGGCTACAATACATTTAGATTCATTTAGTTGAATAAATTCATCAAAACTACGCAACCAATATTTGGGTAAGGTACAATCGGCATCTGTAGTAATTATCCATTTATTTTTTGCTTGTTTGATTGCCGTATTAATAGCATCTTTTTTTGGAGACTTGGACGTTCTTTCGTTTTTGATTACCCTAATGTCAGTTGGAGTACTTTCACTTAACGAAAATGTATCTAGAACTTGCTTTATAATAGCAACAGAATCATCACTAGAATCATCATCAACAAAAATGATTTCAAATAAATGATTTGGATATTCTAATTGTGAGATTGAATGGAGTAAATCCGGTAAATTATTAGACTCGTTTCTAAAAGGAATTACAACAGAAAATGAAGTTTTTGCAGGTAAATCCCTTAGTTGAAAATCCTTTATCCTATCAAAACTAAAAACAAAACGCCCTATTAATAGTAAGTACAATAGTATGATTACAATGCTTATGATAGCCATATTAAATTTTTGGTTTTGGATGAATTAAAATTAACCACAAAAAAGAATTGCTTAGTTTTGTATGTAACCCAATTATTCATGAATACAAATAAAACCATTATTTAGGTTATGAACTTCAGTTTTGAAAAAATCAAGTTGGTCTTTTATTTCTATGGTTGTTTACTGTTTACCAATCTTTCATTTTCTCAAGAGGGAACCAGTCTTTTAAAAGCACAATTCGCTTTGGGAGTTAATAACCCTTCAAGTAATGGATTTGTTGGAGATTTTGAAGGCAAAGGAATTAATTTCCCAACAGTTGATTTAGGACTTCAGTATATGTTTAGCTCCAGTTTAGGCGCTAGGTTAGATTATAGCTTTAGTAGAATATCTAATGAAGATAGTACCCCAACATTTAAATTAAATTATTCAAGAATTAATGCGCAGTTGGTTTATGATGCCAGTAATGTTTTAACGTTTCTTCCTCCAAGAATAGGTGTTTTTATTCATGTGGGACCAGGTTATTCTATGGTTAAGCCCCTAGGAAATTATACCCAAAATAAGGAGTCGTTTTTTAATATTATGGCTGGTATGCAATTTCATTATGGAATTTCAGATAAGCTTTCTATTTATACCGATGTATCTTACATCAATGGATTTGGAAAAGATTTTGATCCAGTTAGTGATGGTTTTGGGTCTTTTAATGGTAATCTATTAACCATTACTTTTGGAGCGTCCATTTCATTAAGTGGATGTTATTATTGTGATTAATAATGATAGAAGAAAAGATAATATTAGGTATTGACCCAGGAACCACTATTATGGGTTTCGGACTTATAAAAGTGATAGGAAAACAAATGCAATTTATTCAGTTAAATGAATTGGATTTGAAAAAGTACAACGATCACTATTTAAAGCTCAAACTCATTTTTGAACGTACCATAGAACTTATTGATACCCACAAGCCCGATGAAATAGCAATTGAGGCACCATTTTATGGGAAGAATGTGCAAAGTATGTTAAAGCTAGGTAGAGCTCAAGGGGTGGCTATGGCTGCAGGTTTAAGTAGAGAAATCCCGATAACGGAATATTTACCAAAAAAAATAAAAATGGCCATAACCGGTAACGGAAATGCTAGTAAAGAGCAAGTAGCTAAAATGCTTCAGAGCCTGTTGAGTTTAAAAACCTTACCTAAAAATTTAGATGCTACCGATGGGCTAGCTGCAGCAGTTTGCCATTTTTATAACTCTGGAAAAGTATCAGTTGGTAAAAGTTATTCTGGTTGGGATACGTTTGTGAAACAAAATGGAGATAGGGTTAAAAAATAGTTTATACTCACTAATTAATGGCTGGCATTTACATACATATTCCTTTTTGCAAACAGGCCTGTCATTATTGCGATTTTCATTTTTCTACATCATTTAAAAAGAAAGATGATTTAGTGCAGTCTTTGATTAGGGAGATTGAATTAAGAAAAGGCGAGCTACAAGGAAAAACCGTTGAAACCATTTATTTTGGTGGTGGTACACCATCTCTACTTTCAAATGACGAATTAATGCTGATTATTGAGGCTGTTTACAAGAATTTCAAAGTTATTCAAAGTCCTGAAATCACTTTAGAAGCTAATCCGGATGACTTAACAGCTGATCGACTAAACAATTTAACTTCTACACCGGTAAATCGTTTAAGTATTGGTGTTCAGTCGTTTTTCGATGAAGATTTAAAAATGATGAATAGAGCGCATTCATCAAAAGAAGCCAAAGCGTGTTTGTCCTTAGCAACGCGTTATTATGATAATATTACAATCGATTTAATTTACGGAATCCCCAATATGTCCTTAGAAAAATGGAATCAAAATTTAGAAATAACTTTTGATTTTGGAATCAATCATATTTCAAGTTATGCACTTACTGTAGAACCCAAAACAGCTCTAGACAGTTTCATCAAACAAGGAAAATACCCATCACTTGATGAAACGCTTGCGTTACAGCATTTTAATCATTTGGTTGAAATAACACTAAACAAAGGTTTTGTTCAATATGAAATTTCAAACTTTGGGAAGCCTAATTATTTTTCAAAACACAATACCAGTTACTGGCAAGGAACTTGGTATTTGGGAATTGGTCCTTCGGCACATTCCTTTATGGCTAATCAGCGAAGTTGGAATGTAGCAAACAATACCAAATATATCAAAGCAATTCAAAATAACGAGTTGCCAAAAACCGTTGAAATCCTATCAAAAAAAAATTGGTTCAATGAGTATCTCATGACCGGTTTACGAACCATTTGGGGCGTTTCTCTAGATAAGGTTAAAACAGATTTTGGGGATGAATATTATAAATATTTAAAAAGTACTTCAGAAAAATACATTGAGCAAGGTTTGCTTGCTGTCACTTCGAGTGATTTTGATAGTAGTCAAAATTGCATCGAGAAGTTAGTAACAACCGTAAAGGGTAAGTTTTTGGTTGATGGCATTGCTTCAGATTTATTTATGATTTAAGTATATTTGAGAATGATCGCAACTATACAATACAATTCAAGAAAAATTCAAATAGACGTATCTAAGCCTATAGATATTTCCATAGCCATAGATATGTCTAAACCAAATATCAATGCTTGGTATGTTGATGATCCAAAGATTTTAACTGAAAAAATTGATGATCAAATCATTAAGGTCTCAGAAGGGGCTGCGGTTAATTTTAATAGTATTCATTTCAATCCGCATGCACATATTACACATACAGAATGTGTTGGGCATATAACCAGCAAAGTACATTCTGTAAACAAAAACATGAAGCATTATTTTTTTGTTGCAGAGGTAGTTACTGTTGCCCCAGAGAAAAAAGGAAGTGACTTTGTGATTTCTGTTAAGCAGTTAAAAACAGCTTTAAGAAATAAAAAGAGAGATGCCATTGTTATTAGAACACTCCCTAATTTACCGGAAAAAAAGAGTAAGCAATACGCTAATACCAATCCACCATATTTGTTAGAAGAAGCGGCCGAATATTTAAAAGAAAAAGGCATAAAACATTTACTAATAGATTTACCATCTGTTGATAAGGAAAAAGATGACGGTGAACTGCTGGCTCATAATGCGTTTTGGAACACTTCTGGAGATGCTAGAATGGATGCTACCATAACTGAATTTATATATGTACCTAATTCTATTGAGGATGGAGAATATTTACTTAATCTCATGATAGCACCTTTTGAAAATGATGCTACCCCAAGTAAACCTATTTTGTATAAAATAATTGAATAGCATGGAAACACTTTTGGCCATTATCATAAGTATTTTAATTACTTTAGCAACTGTCACTCTTTTTAAGGCTATTAGAAAAAAGCAGCTAGTTAATAGGCAATCAGTTATTCTTTTAGATAAGATAAAAAAGGTTTGTAAGTTTATTACTGTTGAAGGCGATTTTGCCGAAATTTACCATTATGAAGATGTAAAACAGAAGTTTTTAAAACTTATTTCTAGTAAGAAAAAAGCTTTGGTTGTAATTAACGCTAAAGCTCATGTGGGTTATGACTTGTCTAAAATACAATTAACCTCAGATACTACCCAAAAAACTATAATATTAGAACATTTTCCGCAGCCAGAAGTTTTGTCAATAGAGACCAACTTGAATTATTACGATAAGTCTGACGGACTTTTTAATAAGTTTGAAGCCACCGATTTAACCGATTTACACCAAGAAGCAAAACAGCATATTCAGGAAAAAATTCCTAAGAGTGGACTCATTCAAATTGCCCAGGGAGAAGCCAGAGAAACTATTCAATTAATAGAAGCTATAGTTGAAACCATTGGCTGGCGTTTAGATTATTCGGCATTAAAAATTGAAGATAAAAATCAAAAGCAGCTTCAATGAATATAGAACAGATACGTGCTTATTGTTTGAATAAAAGGGGGGCAACAGAAGATTTTCCATTTGACGAAGATACACTGGTGTTTAAGGTTCTTGGAAAAATGTTTGCTTTGATTTCGTTTAAATGGTGGGAAAGTGGCGAAGCAGCTATTAATGTAAAGTGTGACCCAGATTATGCACAAGAATTGAGGACTGAGTATAATAGTATTCGACCGGGCTATCATATGAATAAAAAACATTGGAATACGCTACACCTTTATGAAGGAGAGTTAAATACAAAATTCATTTTAAAACTCATAGATCATTCATATGATATGGTAGTAAAAGGGATGACTAAAAAGATGCGTGACACGCTATTGGACCTATAAATTTTTGAAAATCAATAAATTCTCCTTTTTTATTGTATATTTATATTCCTTCTTTCCCCAAAAAAGGTTAATTGTTAGCACAAAGGTTTTCCCAAATCTTATTTTATTTCTGCCCCAGAATCTAACAAATTAGTGTTTATTTAAATTTATATACTAACCTTTTAATTGTACAAATTATGAAAACAACCAATCATTTTTTATCAGCATTATTCGTGTTTCTTTTGGCATTTAGTACCTCAACTATTTTTGCTCAAGATGAAGAAGTTAATGAGCCCAAGTATCTCACAGCAACTACCATGTACTGGAATAAAAATTATGAGGGTTCTCCCGAGGAATGGCGGGCCACTGAGAAAGAGTATATGGAGAAAGTAACCAGTAAAAATGAACATATTATGTGGTCAGGTTATTTTACCCATCTTTTTACAGAAAATAGTAATGAGGTTATTTATGTACAGAACTATCCAAGTTGGGAAGCCATAGAAAAAGCAACGGCTAGAAATGCAGAGTTAGAAAAAGAAGCATGGCCAGATGAGGAAGAAAGAAAAGCATTCCTGGACAAAATGAATTCGGCTTATTCTATTTATCATTCAGATGAAATTCACGCTATCATTCCAGGAGCTAAATACTTAGAGGGAGGTATGCAAAAGGATATGATTATGTATTTAAGAGTAAATAAAATGGCCTATCCAGAAGATGGTTCATTTGACGAGTTTAGTGCTTTCATGAAGAAATTAAGAGAAGAAGTAATCTATAAGAATGAGTTTATTAAAGGGTATTACCCTTCAAGGCATGCTTGGGGTAATGATAAACGAGATATGACTGAAGCCGTTCTTTTAGATTCAATGGCAGATTTAGATAAAATGTTTAATAGAAACCAAGAATTAATGAAGGAAGCTTTTACTGAGGAAGAGGGTAAGGCATTTGGAAAGTATTATAAGGGTCATGGAGACTATTTATACACAGCCATAAAATTGTAAATTACTATAGTTGATAGGAAAGGGTGCTATATAGCACCCTTTTTTTTGTGGTCATTTTAGTGGTTGTTTCAAATTAGTGTATTATTGCAAAAAACAAAAAAACATGAGTGTATTCCAAACCCTAAAAGAAAGAAGTAATAATACATGCGAACTGTGTGGTTCTGTTCAAAATTTAGAGCAATATACTATCCCGCCGGCTTTAAATGAAAATGTAGATAATGATATATTGGTTTGTAAGGTCTGTAAAAATCAAATTAATGGCGATGAAGAAATGAATCCCAATCATTGGCGCTGTTTGAACGATAGTATGTGGAGCGAGCATGTTGCAGTACAAATCATGGCTTGGAGAATGCTTCAAAGGTTGAAAGGAGAAGGGTGGCCCAAAGATCTTTTGGATATGATGTATTTATCAGATGAAGCCTTGTCTCTAGCAAGGGCTACAGGTGAAGATAAAGACCCTAGCGAAAAAATTATCCATAGAGATTCTAATGGGGTTGAATTAAAAGTAGGCGATTCCGTAGTATTAATAAAAGATTTGAAAGTAAAAGGTTCTAGTATGGTGGCTAAACAAGGTACCGCTGTTAGAAATATTAGGCTAGACCATGAAAACGCAAAATATATAGAGGGTAAAGTAGGTGCGCAACACATGGTTATTGTCACAGACTTTGTAAAGAAAATTTAAGGATTTTCATCATTATTTTTATCTTTTTTAAACCAATTAATACTAAAGGGTAGTAATAAAAAAACAAAAAAATAGCGCCCAGTCAGTATGCCAAAAACAGTTATTATCAATGATATTATAAATATTATGTATAAATACTCTTTTTTCATAGTGACAAAGTAAGTTGAAATACTGTTTTTTTAAAATAGATATACCTGATAAAAATCTAAGCTTATCTCAATGAGAAAAGTTAATTTATAGATTAAATAAAAAATCAGCCATACTTTTCCTAGAATAGATAATATTAGTCTCTAGGGTTAGTAAAGAGAGGGTTCTTAAAGAGTTAAATCTATTGCTCAGTTCAATCAATTAGTAGTTACTGGAAATATTATCTGTTTTTAAGCTGCATGTGTGAAGACTTATGTAATTATTTTAAAAGTTAATTTACAGCTTAAACTATAACACATTTTTTTGATTTTTAAAGAAAATATCTGCTTGTAACTGCATGAGATCTCTGGCTTTGTTGCGTTTGTAATGGTAAAGTTCATCTTCTTGTTCTATATCGGTATAAATTCTATCGTTAATGACGTAATCAGTTTTTAGTTGGAGCGCTCTTTGATTTTTATTTTGAGAAACAATAGTTTTAATGGCAGTTTCTAGGTCTTCTAGTCTAAGCTCATATGCGCCTTTTGGTGACAACAGTTTTGCTAAAATTGGTGATGTTTCAATTGCTAAGAATAATAGGAATATAAAAAATGAAGGCAGCCATGGTAAGGTTTCTAAAGCGTTTACTCGTGCCATTAAACCATCAAAATTATTAATTATTGGTTGTGAATTTAATATTTGATTGTCGAAGTTTAATTTAAGTTGAGCAATTTGTGCTTCGGCATTATTTATCTTTTCTTTATTTTCGGTTTTTAGTGCTTTTAATTCTGCTAAAAGTGCATCGTGTTTTTCCCGTTTCTCTTTATAAACAGGTCCTTTTCCAACTAGTTTTGTCCCTGCTGTTCCTTCAGCTTCAGCAATATAAGTATTATATAGCTGGTTTACTTCGGTTTCTTTGGTGTTTATTTGTTGGTGTAAAAATTCTATATCATTGTTTAATGCCTCTATTGAAGGTGTATATTGTTCTGCAATTTGGTTTTTATTGTTGAGGGTTAATTGGTTTTTTTGCGCTAACAACACCTGATTTATTTCTTTTTCAAATATTTTTAACTCCAAGGGTTTAGCAATGACCACTGCTATAATGATAGCAAGCAATATTCTAGGTGTAGCTTGAATGAATTCGTCAACCATATTCCCAGTTTTTTTTATAGTTGAAACTATATATCGGTCCAGATTAAAGATGAGTAATCCCCAGATTAATCCAAAAGAAATAGCCGTAAGAAGATTATCGAAAACCGTAAAAAGTGCATAACTAGCAGCTATAAAAGCCATTAACGCCGTAAAAAAAACGGTAGCACCAATACCAGCATATTTATTTTGTTCGCCTTTAGAGCATTGATTTAATATATCCGTATCAGCCCCGGAGCAAATAATAAAGAATTGCTTTAACATGATTTGATTGTCTTTTGATTGATTGACTATTAGAACGTTAAAGCAGATGTTTTGTTACATTTTACACTAAAAAGTTAAGTTTTTTTTGACCTGATTCCCTCAATTACAACGGTTGTCATAATAAGAGTACCACCAATAAAAGTATTAAGTGTGGGGACTTCATTAAGGAAAATAAATGCAATGACAATCCCACAAATAGGTTGAGCACTTCCTATAATGCTGGCAGTACTCACCGAAAAATATTTAAGGCTATTTATGAATAGTGAATGCCCAATAGCTGTTGTTACCAATCCCAGAAGCAATAGGTAAGGGAGTTGCGATTGAATATTATTTGTGTCCATACTAATGAGTACTGGTAATAATGCTAAACTTACTACTAAAGACTGTATCATCATAAGCACGGTACCATTATAGGCATGCACATGACGCTTTAATATTAAGTTTCTAATGGCATAACACAATGCTGAAAACACTCCTAAAAGAATACCTTTCACATAAGTGCTCTTAAAACTAAATTCAGGCGCTAGAATATAGATGCCTAATAATACCAAAAGAGCCAATAGGATATGAATGGGGTTGAACTTCGATTTTGTAAATAAAGGTTCTAGTAATGCTGTAATAACAGGAAAGGTAAACATTGAAAGCATTCCAATAGCTACATTAGATAGTTTTAATGCATAAAAGTAACTAATCCAATGTGCACCTAATAATAAGGCACTTAACAGCAACGAAGGTATATCTCTTTTAGATTTTATTCTAAAATTGAATTTTTTATACCTACAAAAAATATAAAGAAATAGGGCGGCCAAAGCACTTCTAAACCAGATTATCATGGGCGTTGGGAGTTCAATATATTTACCCAAGGCGCCAGAAGTACTTATAAAAATAGTAGCTAATGCCAGTAAAAGAAGGTAATTGTTATGGTGGTTTTTCATTAAGCTGGTCTTACTTATAAGTGCAAAAGAGCCTTATTTTTATTTCGAGAGTTCTGTGAAATATTTGTAAAAATAAGGTATCGTTTCTATGCCCATTAGGTAATTCCAAATACCAAAATGCTCGTTTGGAGAATGAATAGCATCACTGTCTAAACCAAAGCCCATTAAAATAGTTTTACTTTTAAGCTCTTTTTCAAATAATGCAACAATGGGGATGCTGCCACCACTACGTTGGGGAATTGGTAGTTTACCAAAAGTTTCTAAGTAGGCTTTAGAAGCTGCTTGATAACCTATACTGTTTAAAGGGGTTACATAACCGTTACCACCATGATGTGGTTTTACTTCAACTTTAACACCTTTGGGAGCAATGCTTTCAAAATGCGATTTAAATAGCTTCGTAATTTCTTCCCAATCTTGATTTGGAACTAAACGCATCGATATTTTAGCATAGGCTTTACTTGGAATCACCGTTTTAGCTCCTTCACCAATATACCCACCCCAAATACCATTAACATCTAGTGTTGGTCTAATGGCATTTCTCTCGTTAGTACTGTATCCTGTTTCTCCGTAAACAGTTTCAATATCTAATGCTTTCTGATAGGCTTCTAAAGAAAAGGGAGCTTTTGCCATTTCTGTGCGTTCTTCTTTTGAGAGTTCTTCCACCTTATCATAAAACCCAGGAATGGTTATTTGGTTGTTTTCATCATGTAATGACGCAATCATTTTACTCAGAATATTGATAGGGTTAGCAACCGCGCCGCCGTACAATCCAGAATGTAAATCGCGATTAGGTCCTGTAACCTCAACTTCAACATAACTCAAACCTCTAATCCCTGTAGTGATGGAAGGTGTATCTTTAGAAATCATTCCAGTATCAGAAATTAAAATTACATCGTTTGTTAACCTTTCTTGGTTTTCTTTTACAAAAGCTTCTAAGTTTTTACTGCCAACCTCTTCTTCTCCTTCAATCATAAATTTAACATTACAAGGAAGTTGATTTGTTGAAGTCATAAATTCCATAGCTTTTATATGCATAAAAACCTGACCTTTATCATCAGAAGCTCCTCTTGCAAAAATAGCGCCTTCAGGGTGTGTTTCCGTATTTTTTATAACAGGTTCAAACGGTGGCGAGTTCCATAAATCTAGGGGGTCTGGTGGTTGTACATCGTAATGACCATAAACCAAAATTGTGGGAAGGTTTTTGTTTAGTATTTTCTCTCCATAAACAATTGGGTAACCCTTGGTTTTACAAATTTCAACATGCTCACATCCAGCTTTTTCCAAATTTAATTTTACGGCTTCTGCCGTTTTTAAAACATAGTTTTTATATGAGGAATCTGCACTAATAGATGGTATTTTTAAAAGTTCAACGAGCTCATCAATAAAGCGTTGTTTGTTTTCTTGGATATAATTTTTAACAGATTTCATGCTGAAAAGTTTTGTTGTAATCAAAAGTATAAAAAAGAATGTTTTTTAAAGGTAGAAGTTTGCAATTTAAAACTATTGATTATATTTGCATCCCGATAATAATCGGGACTAGCGGATGTGGTGGAATTGGTAGACACGCTAGACTTAGGATCTAGTGCCGCGAGGCGTGGGGGTTCGACTCCCTTCATCCGCACCAATTTTTAGAAAAGGCTTCTCAAATATGAGAAGCTTTTTTTCGTTTTAGAATTACTGAAAAAAAGATTGATACTGTATCTTGTTATTTTAAAACTAGACTAAAGTTTTAGTTTTCTTAATGTTTATTTATAACAACTCACCATTGTTTTTTATTAGGTTAAATAGGGTTTATAATAATTTTTTACTGAAGCATATAAAATCTATCTTTTACATTCAAGCTAAACTGGATTTGCACTAAATCAATTTTTGATAATTATTTCGAATAAAGAACCAAGGATTCATTTGCAGTTTTACTGTTTATAAGTATTTTTACTTAAAATATGTTAAATTTAATCAAAAAAATAAGTATTTATGGATTTATATCCTTTGAAATTCACACCGATTTTTAAATACAGAATTTGGGGTGGAAACAAACTAAAAACAAAGTTAAATAAAGATTACATAGAAGAAAATATTGGTGAGTCCTGGGAGATTTCTGGTGTTAAGAATAATGAAACCTTCGTCTCGGAAGGTTATTTAAAAGGGAGGAGTCTTGCACAACTAATTAACACTTTTAAAGGAGATATTATTGGAGATAATGTGTATAAAATATTTGGAGATACATTTCCATTACTTATCAAATTTATAGATGCTAAAAAACCGCTTTCTATTCAGGTTCATCCAAGCAATGAAATAGCAAAAAGCCGCCATAATTCCTTTGGTAAGAATGAGATGTGGTATGTTATGGAGGCAGAAGATGATGCAGAATTGATAGTTGGTTTTGATAAAAGTATTACTAAAGAAGAATATGAGAAACACCTAAAGAATGGTACGATTTTAGATGTTATGCACCACGAGAATGTCAATTCTGGTGATACGTTTTATATCCCAACAGGAAGGGTTCATGCCATTGGGGAAGGGGTTATGTTGGCTGAAATTCAACAAACTTCTGATATAACCTACAGGATTTATGATTATGATAGGGTAGATGCCAAAACAGGTTTAAAAAGAGAATTGCATAACGATTTAGCTCTTGATGTTATTGATTATAGGGTTTATGAATCTTATAAGACGCACTATGATTTAAATAAAAACACTTCAAATATATTGGTACATTCTCCATATTTTAAAACTAATATTATTGCTATTGAAGGACATATGACCATAGATTATAGTGACATAGATTCATTTGTAATTTATATTTGTGTTGAGGGAAGTTTAGATATTAATTGTAATAATTTAGATTATAGTCTAAATACAGGTGAAACTCTATTAGTGCCATCAAACTTAAATGAGCTAAAACTAAAATCTGTTGGAGCCAAAATCTTAGAAGTGTATTATCAATAATCATTCAAAAATGCACTTGTGATTTTGGGTGTTATAAATGATTTGTTTAAAGCTTGCATTTAGCAACACCAAATATGTTATATTGTAAATAGTGTTTTAAATCTTAATAATATTGCTCGTAATATAAGCTTTATTCAAATAATGCTTCTAGTCACTTAAAAAGTAATAGAAAATCTAAACCTCATTATTTTATCTATACATTAAGTGTTTTTATGATTATTTTTTGATATTTGTCGCAGGACAGAACAGGACACTTTTAAGTTCTTAGTTTTCTAGTTTTGTTAAGGTTTCTCGAAATAAATGCTTTAAAATAAATTTTTGTCCACTATTTTGATAATTTGACAAAATCTTCTAGTGGTTCCAAAATACATTTTAGGTGTCATAAAAGTTCAATGTTTATGCTGGGTTTTGTTTATTTGAAACGATTATTATTGTTTTGTAATATTCGTTTAATAATCTATAAACGTGAATTATTTTTAGAAATTAAATCAGTCAATACAACTAACTATAGTCTTAAAAACTACATGGAAGAATTAAATAAATTTTATTAATGGGAAAAACAATTGTAATTACAGGTGCCGGAGGCGTACTGTGTAGTACTATGGCAGAAGCCTTAGCCAAAGAAGGACATAATATCGCTCTGTTAGATTTAAATAAAGAAGCAGCTGTAGCTGTTGCAGAGAAGGTTAATAAAAATGGTGGTAGTGCTATTGGTGTAAAAGCCAATGTTTTGGAAAAAGACTCACTACTTCAAGCTAAAGAAGAAGTTAATAGTGCTTTTGGAAAATGTGATATTCTTGTAAATGGTGCAGGAGGAAATCATCCGCTAGGAACTACAAGTAACCCTTTTTTACAGTTAGAAGATTTGGCAAATAACGATGAAGGATTTAAAACCTTTTTTGATTTAGACCCCCAAGGTATTCAGTTTGTTTTTAATTTAAACTTTATTGGTACCCTTTTGCCAACACAGATTTTCGCTCAAGATATGGTTGGCAGAGAAGGTTGTAGTATTTTAAATATTTCTTCAATGAACGCTTTCACGCCTTTAACCAAAATACCAGCATATAGTGGAGCAAAAGCTGCAGTTTCAAACTTTACACAATGGTTAGCTGTTCATTTTTCAAAAGTTAATATACGTGTAAATGCATTAGCTCCAGGTTTCTTTTTAACTGAGCAAAATAGAACACTATTAACTAACAGCGATGGGAGTTTAACTCCTAGGGGAAATCAAATAATTGAGCAAACACCAATGGGTAAATTTGGTGAACCAGAAGATTTAATAGGAACTACACTTTGGCTGTGTGGAGAAGGATCTTCGTTTGTAACAGGTGTGGTTATACCAATAGATGGTGGTTTTAGTGCTTACAGTGGTGTTTAAAATTTAAAAATTATTTAAGATGGAGCAAACATGGAGATGGTACGGTCCAAATGACCCAGTAACATTATCAGATGTAAAACAAGCGGGTGCTACAGGTGTAGTATCTGCGCTTCACCATATTCCAAATGGGGAAGTGTGGACTGTTGAGGAAATACAAAAGCGTAAAGCTATTATTGAAAATGCAGGTTTAACTTGGAGTGTGGTAGAAAGCATTCCTGTTCATGAAAATATTAAAACACGATCAGGGAATTTTGAGACTTACATTGAAACCTACAAGAAAAGTATAGAAAACTTAGCAAAGTGTAGTATCAATATCGTTTGTTATAACTTTATGCCTGTGCTAGACTGGACTAGAACAGATTTGGCATTTAAAGTAGCTGATGGGTCTGAGGCATTGCGTTTTGATGTAGTCGCTTTTGCTGCTTTCGAATTGTATCTATTAAAAAGGCCAGGAGCTGAAGATACGTATAACGATGAGCAAAAGCAAGCAGCTAAAACTTATGTAGAAGGGCTGTCTGAAGATGAAAAAACGAAGTTAGTTAATAATATTATTGCAGGATTACCTGGAGCAGAAGAGGGATATACTTTAGAGCAGTTTCAAACTATTTTGGATACTTATAAAGATATAGACGCTCAAAAATTACGAGATAACTTAGTAGCATTTTTAAAGGAAATCATACCTGTAGCGTCTCAGAATGATGTATTAATGTGTATTCATCCAGATGATCCACCTTATCCAATCTTAGGTTTACCAAGAGTAGTAAGTACAGAATCAGATTACGCATATTTATTTGATAACGTGCCTGATAGATCCAACGGTATTACATTTTGTACAGGTTCTTTAGGTGTGAGAGCAGATAACAATTTGGTGCAGATTTTTGAAAGATTTGCAGACCGTGCTCATTTCTTGCATTTAAGAAGTACCAAGCGCGATGAGCAAGGTAATTTTTACGAAGCAGATCATTTAGATGGCGATGTTGATATGTATGCTGTGGTAAGAGCAATTGTTTTAGAGGAAAGAAGAAGAAAAGCTAAAGGTATGAAAGACTTTGCTATACCAGTAAGACCTGATCATGGACATCAAATGTTAGATGATTTAAAGAAAAAAACAAACCCAGGTTATTCTGGAATTGGAAGGTTGAGAGGTTTAGCTGAATTAAGAGGTCTAGAATACGGAATTACAAATAGTATATAAAAAACATTAAAATATGAGTTTATCATTGTTTGACGTAAAAGGAAAGAATGCTCTTGTAACTGGAAGTACTCACGGATTGGGAATGGCTATGGCTAGAGGTCTTGGTCTTGCAGGAGCTAAAATTATTGTTAACGGTAATTCATCACAAGAAAAAATAGATAAAGCCATAGAAGCTTATAAAGGAGAAGGAATTGATGCTGTTGGATATAAATTCAACGTGACTGATGAAGCTGAAGTTATTGAAGCTGTTGCCAAAATAGAAGCAGAAGTAGGTCAAATAGACATTCTAATCAATAATGCAGGTATCATTAAAAGAACACCTTTGGCCGAAATGGAGGTGTCTGACTTTAAGCAAGTTATTGATGTTGATTTGGTGAGTCCTTTTATTGTGTCCAAACATGTGGTTAAAGGCATGATAGCTAGAAAAGAAGGTAAAATAATTAACATTTGCTCTATGATGAGTGAGCTTGGACGTAACAGTGTAGGAGCTTATGCAGCGGCTAAAGGCGGCCTTAAAATGTTAACTCAAAATATGGCTACAGAATGGGCAAAGTATAATATTCAAGTCAATGGAATAGGTCCTGGATATTTTGCAACGTCTCAAACAGCACCAATTAGAGTAGATGGGCACCCATTTAATGAGTTTATTATTAACAGAACTCCTGCTGCTAAGTGGGGCGACCCAAATGATTTATCAGGAGCAGCTATCTTCTTATCATCTAAAGCCAGTGATTTTGTAAACGGTCATGTTTTATATGTAGATGGCGGAATTTTAGCAACTATAGGAAAGCCATCAAATGAAGAGTAAAAGTTTTATCACACATAATTTTGTATTACAATCAGAGGTAGCTAAAATACTGTATCATGAGTATGCAAAAGATTTACCCATTTTAGATTACCACAACCATCTATCGGCCAAGGAAATTGCAGAAAATAAACCTGTAAGTAGTATCACACAGGCTTGGTTAAATGGAGATCACTATAAATGGCGTGCCATGAGAGCACATGGTGTTGAAGAAAAGTTTATCACCGGATCTGATACTTCACAAAAAGAAAAATTTTTAAAGTGGGCAGAAACGGTTCCGTATACATTAAAAAACCCATTATTCCACTGGACGCATTTAGAACTGAAACGATATTTTGGAATAGATGACATTCTACAACCATCTACAGCAGAGACTATTTTTGAAAAAGCTAATGCAGTTTTGGAGCAAAAAACTCCTGCTCAACTTTTGGAAGATATGAAAGTTGAGGTGATTTGCACCACAGACGATCCAACAGATAGTTTAGAGTATCATAGAGCCATTAAAAAACAAAGTTTCTTTACAAAAGTATTACCAACATTTCGTGCAGATGCCCTATTTTTTATAAATTCAGATTCGTTTTCAACATATCTTGATAAATTAGCTATGGTGGTTGGTTTTAAAGTTCAATCTTTAGATGATTTTAAAAGTGCTGTAGATAACCGTTTAGAGTTTTTTAACCAACACGGATGTAAGTTGTCAGATTTTGGGGTTGGTGAAGCGCTTACCATAGTAGAATACACTGATGATGAGGTAAAAGTTGTATTCAATAAAAAATTAAATAATAACCAACTATCAACAAAAGAGGTAAATATTTTTAGATCATTTCTTTTTGAGTATCTTGGGAAGCAATATCATAAATTAAACTGGGTACAACAATACCATTTAGGACCCATAAGAAATAATAATACTAGGTTGTTAAAAGAAATAGGGTTAGATGCTGGGGTAGATTCCATTGGAGATTTTCCTATCGCAGAATTTATGTCAAAACTGTTTGATAAGTTGAATGCTACAGATCAATTGGCAAAAACCATAACCTATAATTTGAATCCATCACAAAATGAGGTATTTGCAACCATGATGGGTAATTTTCAAAATGCTGATTGTCAGGGGAAAATGCAATGGGGGTCAGGTTGGTGGTTTTTGGATCAAAAAGATGGAATGGAAAAGCAAATAAATTGTCTTGGAAACATGGGGCTTTTAAGTCATTTTGTGGGTATGTTAACTGATAGTAGAAGCTTTTTGTCATTTCCAAGGCATGAATATTTTAGACGTATTTTATGTAATGTCTTAGGTAACGATGTTGAGCAAGGCCTTATTCCAAATGATATAGAGTTCTTAGGTAAAATGGTGCAAAACATAAGTTACTATAATGCTAAACGTTATTTTAATTTTCCAACATAATAACAATTAAATATTTATTAATCGACTTAACTAAGATAAATTATGAGTGAAACAAAAAAGATTGGGAACTATCGCTATCGGATATTAGCGTTATTAATGTTCGCCACCACCATCAATTATTTTGATAGAAGTATTATAGGAGTGATGGCGCCAACCTTAGAAAAGATGTTTGGTTGGACCAATACAGACTATGCGAACATTATGATATCATTCAAAGTGGCTTATGCCATAGGGATGCTTTCAATGGGAGGATTAATAGATAAGTTAGGTACCAAAAAAGGATATATACTATCCATCGGGCTTTGGAGTGTATTTGGAATGTTACATGCAGCTGTGAGGCCAGCTTTTAGTGTTATAGGCTTTGCTGCAGCACGTTTTGGTTTAGGTTTTGGTGAATCTGGTAACTTTCCAGCAGCTATTAAGACCACTGCAGAATGGTTTCCTAAAAAAGACCGAGCTTTTGCCACAGGATTGTTTAATGCGGCCACAAGTATTGGAGCTATAGCGGCACCATTTGTTGTTGGATGGATAGTCCACGAAAACGGAAAGAACTGGCAAATACCTTTTCTAATCACAGGAGCATTAAGTGCATTGTGGGTATTTCTATGGTTACGCACATATAAAAAACCAGAAGTTCATCCAGACGTATCGAAAGAAGAGTTAACTTATATTCAAAGTGATTCTGGTAAAGCAGAATCTGAGGAAAAATTACCATGGAAAAGTGTGTTGGGAAAACGTCAAACTTGGGCCTTTGCTTTAGCGAAAGTTACCGATGCTGTTTGGTGGTTTTATTTATTTTGGGGCGCTAAGTTTTTGGCAGAAACCTTTGATGTAAATATTAAGAACATTGCATTGCCATTCTTTGTTATTTACATTTTGGCAGATGGAGGTAGTATTTTAGGAGGTTATTTGTCAGGAGTGTTTATTAGAAAAGGCTGGTCTGTTAACAAAGCAAGAAAAATTACATTATTAATATGTGGTTTAATTATATTGCCAGTAGCTTATGTAGCTATTACAGATAGCAAATGGTTAGCTATTTGTTTAATAGGTTTAGGGGCGGCAGGACATCAAGCATGGTCAGCTAACATATTTACCTTGGCTTCAGATGTATTCCCTAAAAAGGCCACTGCATCAGTTGTTGGAATAGGTGGAATGGTTGGAGCAGTTGCTGGTATTCTTGCTGATTACTTATTAGGTTCGGTTTTAGACCAAGCTGGAAATACGGGTTATTTTTGGGCATTTTTGGTAGCAGGTTCATGTTACTTGATCATATTGGGATTGGTACACTTACTAATGCCTAAAATGACGCCATTAGATGAAAATTTAAATCTTATTGAAGAATAATAGTAAATGGGGTTATTTAAATAAACAAAAAGCTGCAATTCTCAAAATTGCAGCTTTTTGTTTATGAAACAATCTTTTAATATTTTTAGGTTGTTTAACTTATATGTAAATTTAGGGAATTACATATTTGCTTCCAATTGTATGCCAATTAGCTTAGATATTATGTTTTGTTTTTATTTTATGAAGTCATTATTTTGAGGAATGCCAAAGATTCTTGTATGTCTTTTACTTTTTTATTTTAGCTTTTCGGGAAGAGCTCAAACCTTATCTTACCAGTTTAGTCACTTATCAACGAATAATGGGCTCTCACAAAGTTCTGCAATAGCAATTCACCAAGATACATTGGGTCAAATATGGATAGGTACGCGTGATGGCTTAAATAAATATGATGGTACAAAATTCACCATTTACAGGAATCAAATTGATAACGAAAACTCCATAAGTAATAATGATGTTTTAGCAATTCAAGAAGGTAGCAATGGATATTTATGGGTTGGGACCTATAATGGTTTAAATAGGTATGATCCAAAAGCAGACACTTTTAAAAATTATTTTCATCAACAGTCACTAAATTCATTAGCAAATAACACCATTTGGAGTATAAATAAGCTTTCCAACGGAAATATATGCATTGGAACAGCGGGTGGGCTTTCGGTTTACAATGAAGTATCAGATACTTTTGATAACTACTTAACACAATACACCAAACCAGCAAGGAAACGTGTAATGGCAATTTTAGAAACCAAAAGTGGACAGGTTTATGTAGGTACAGCAGCTGGTATTTTTAGAGGCACACTTAATGAAACCAACTTTGGTAACTTCACTTTAATTAAGGGAAGTGAAAATTTTTATGTGCAAGATTTAATTGAAACTGAAAACAACCATATATTGATTGCCACCCAAGAAGATGGTTTGGTAGATTATAATCAAGAAACGAACATATTCTCATCATTTTTTAACAAAGAGCAATCATATGTGTCTATAAAGAATGTAAGAAAGTTGCTTTATGATGATAGGGGTATGTTATGGGTTGGAACTTATGAGGGTTTGTTATTAGTTGGAAAAGAGGGTGATATAGAACATATACAAGCTAGTTTTGATAATAAAAAAGGCTTGACTAAAAATTCTGTTAAATCATTGTTTAAAGATAGAAAAGGCTCTATTTGGATAGGAACCTACTATGGAGGTATTAATCTTTGGGACCGTTCTAACGTTAATTTTCAAAATATTACCCAAAATCAAAGCGGGAAAGGGCTTAACTATAACGTGATAAGCTCAATTGCAACCCATGATAGTTCTGTGTTTTTTGGAACCGAAGGAGGGGGACTTAATATTTGGAATAAAAAAAATGACACCTATAAATATATTACTCAAAATAACTCGCCTTTATCAGATAACAACATAAAGGAGCTTAAAATTTTAGATCAAGATAAGCTGTGGATAGGAACCTTTAAGAGTGGTCTACAAATTTTCAACATTAAGAAAAATAGGTTTGAAACTTTAGTTTTACATGAGCAATTAGATACATTTCTTAATAATGTTGGCGTCTATGCTATAAATAAGGATAGGTTTAACAATGTTTGGATTGGGACATTTGGCCAGGGATTAATAAAATTTAATCTTGAAACAAAGGCGTTTCAGCATTTTCAAAGTTCAGACCAAGATGAAAACCTATTGACTAATAATTTAATCCGCAGTATTTTTATCGATAATAAAGACTACGTCTGGGTTGGTACAGAGAAAGGGCTAAATAGGATTTCAGAAACAGGATCAATACATCATTATTTCTACGATAAAACCTTACAATACGGAGATGATGTTTTGTCAGTTTATCAAGATAATTTTAATACTATTTGGGCTGGAACAAAATCAAAAGGGTTGTTCATATATGATGGTGAAAAATTTAGTTCTATATCCTTAGAAGTAGACAACTCATTAATTTCTACAGTTCACAGTATTCAGGAAGATGACAAGCAGAATTTGTGGCTAAGTACTAACCAGGGTATTGTAAAGTATAATTTTAAAAATAATCAAATTAAATTGTATAACCAGACAGATGGTGTAATAAGCAATGAATTTAATGATAATGCGAGTTTAAAAGTAGGAACATCGCAGTTTTATTTTGGCGGCCCTGAGGGTGTGACTTTTATTAATTCTGATAATTTAATAACCAATAGTTATTCGCCTCAAGTTATTTTAACAGATTTCAAAATTAGAGAGGATGATACCGAATCTAGTAGTAAAGAAAATGTACTAACCTATTCGTTACCTTATACGGAGTCTATTAATTTATCTTATAAGCAGGGTAATTTCAGTATTTCATTTTCAATACCTAATTTCATAAATTCCAATAATAACAAATATAAGTATAGGTTAAATGGTTTAGAAAAAGAATGGAATGTAACAACAAGTCATACGGCCTCTTATACCATTCAAAATCCGGGAAAATATGTATTTGAAATAGCTGGAGCTAATAATGATGGTGTTTGGAATGAAACCACTTCAAAGTTAAATATTTATGTAGCACCTGCACCTTGGAGAACTTGGTGGGCCTTTGCAATTTATGGTTTATTGATTTTAACAGCATTGTTCTTTCTGTACAGTATTTTAAAATCTAAAACCAAATTAAAACACGAACTCGAGTTAGAGCATATTGAAACGGAAAGAACCAAAGAAATAAACCAAACTAAGTTGGAATTTTTCACTAATATATCACATGAATTTAGAACACCTTTATCGTTAATATTAGGCCCTTTAAATCAAATTATAGAAGGATATCGTGGTAGCAGTAAGATGTATAAAAAACTCTTGGTAATAGAAAATAGTGCAAATCATTTATTACAGCTTATTAATAGGCTGATGGATTTTAGAAAGTTTGAAAACAAACTATTTAAATTGGAGGCCGCTGAGGGTAATATTGTAAAATTTTTAAAAGAAATATACCTTTCCTTTACAGAATATGCCAGTAATGGCGAGTATGATTTTAGTTTTAATTGCAAAGATGAAGAGATTTTGGTGTATTATGATCGTAATAAATTAGAACGTGTTTTTTATAACCTTATTTCAAATGCTTTTAGATATACACCAAAAGGTGGTATAATTACTATTAATGTTAAAAAGACCAGTAATAATATAATTATTGATGTTGAAGATAATGGCGTTGGAATAGCTGAAGAATACCGTGATAAAATATTTGAAAGATTTTTTGAAGTAGCTGTAAATAACAAGCCAGATGGTAATTACAACAAGGGTACCGGAATTGGTTTATCTATTGCCAAAAATATTGTTGAACTTCATAAGGGAGATATCACGGTTAAAAGCAATGAAAACGATAAAGGCTCCATATTTTCAGTATGTCTACCTTTGGGGCGTGAGCATTTAAGTGATCAAGAAATTATTGAAAACTTTAAATTTAGTGACGACATATCACAATACGTTAAGCAGTTAGAGGAACCAAACATGGTTTACCAAGATAGTATTGATATCACTGATGAAACAGTTAAACAAACTATTCTTTTAGTAGAGGATAACAAGCCTTTAAGAAAGTTTATTAAGGATTTGCTTAAGGAAAGCTACAATATTATTGAGGCTGAAAATGGGAAGCTAGGATTTGAAAAAGCAAAAAGAGAGTCTCCGGACCTTATAGTAAGTGATGTTATTATGCCCGAAATGACTGGAACTGAACTATGTACTGTAGTTAAGCAAGAACTAAGAACAAGTCACATTCCTATAATTTTATTAACCTCCCGTACCTCTTTAATTTATAAATTAAATGGATTAGAAAGTGGAGCCGATGACTACATAAGTAAACCTTTTGATTTAAAAGAATTTAAGCTTCGGATTAAGAACGTATTACAAACTAGAGAAAAATTAAAGGAAAAGTTTGCGGCTAATGAAGGCCCACTGCCTGATGAAGTTTTAGTTTCATCATTTGATGAAAAGCTTTACAAAAAGGCACTTAGAATAGTTAAAGAAAATATTGAAAACGAGCAATTTGATATTGCTTCGTTTTGTTCTGAGTTAGGTGTTAGTAGAACCATGTTATTTACCAAAATAAAAGCTTGGTCAAATTTCACACCTAACGAATTTATACTACATTTTAGAATGAAACGTGCTGCACAATTATTAGAAAACGGAAAATTAAATGTATCTCAAATAAGTTATAAAGTAGGATTTAAAGATCCAAAATACTTTAGTAAATCCTTCCAAAAGAAATTTGGGGAGACCCCATCTCAATATGCTGAGAAATTTTCTAGCTAGTTTTTTTGGTTTTAAAAACTGATAATCAAGGTGTTGTATTATTTTACCCCTATTTCTGTATTTCTATTTCTTTGAGTCGCCTTAGTTTTAGGTGATGAAAAACCGCAAACATAAAATCAATTACCTAATTGTTATTCTATTGGCAATTATAGTTGGCTTTAGTTTATTTATTATTTACCTCATTTAAATTAAAATTTGACAAAACTAAATTAACATGAAAAAAATCAAACAATTTAAAAGGATACTTTTCCTTGTTTTAAGTTTTAGTTTTGCTCTTAGTGCAAGTGCACAAGACAAGACTATAACAGGAACGGTTACATCAGAATCTGATGGGTTAGGATTGCCCGGTGTAAATGTTGTAGTAAAAGGCACCACAACTGGTACTGCAACAGATTTTGATGGTAATTACTCAATTAATGTATCGGGTGATAGCACAATACTAGTCTTTAGCTACGTAGGTTATGTGACACAAGAAATTACAGTTGGAGTAAGAAACGAAATTAGTATTGCTCTCATTGAAGACGCTGCAAGTTTAGACGAAGTAGTTGTAGTAGGATATGGAGCCAGAAAGAAAAGTGATATCACGGGGTCTGTTTCTTCTGTTAAGGCAGAAGAGGTCACAGCGTTCCCTGTATTAGATGCGCAACAAGCTTTACAAGGGCGCGCAGCAGGTGTGGCCGTACAGTCTAATAACGGTGGAGAACCAGGAACACCCATTAATGTAACCATTAGGGGTAACACTTCTATTAATGCTAGTAGTGCTGCTTTGGTGGTTGTTGACGGTTTTGTTGGAGCAACCTATCCGCAACCAGGAGATATTGAATCGGTTGAAGTATTAAAAGATGCTTCGGCAACTGCTATTTATGGTTCTAGAGGTGCTAATGGGGTTATTTTGGTAACTACCAAAAAGGGTAGAAAAGGCAAAATGACTGTTGAGCTAAATAGTAACTACGCTATTCAAAGTACATCGAACCGTCTTGATTTATTGAATGCAGATCAATTTGCTACGTATACAAGAGCTATTAATCCTTCATATACACAAGCAGCTGCCAATACAGATTGGCAAGATTTAATATATACTTCGGGGTATACAACCAACCATCAATTGTCTTTTTCAGGAGGCTCAGACAATATGAATTATTATGTATCTGGTAACTATTTTGACCAAAAAGGTGTGGTTATCAATTCTGGTTTTGAGCGTTTTTCGTTTTTAAGTAATATAGATGCTCAAATTAACGATAAGCTAAAACTAGGGTTTAATGCTTTTGGAAGCCGTAGCTCTAAAGATGGCGTTTCTACCCAAGCCAACAGCGGGGGTAGAGGTAGTGGCGATGTTATTTCAATAGCTTACAGATTTGCTCCAGATTTGGGGATTCTAGATGAAAATGGTAACAATACCTTTAACTCTGTGGGAGATGATATTGATAACCCTTTTGCAGTTGCTACTGAAAGGGTAGATGAAACTGTTGAAGATGCCTATAGGGCAAACTTTTATGGAGAATATCAGATTATTGAAGGATTAACCTTTAAATCTACATTCGGGTTTAGTTCCAGAAACCAAACCAGAGGGCAATTTACACCTTCAACCTTAATTACTTCGGCTGGAGATCAAGGTGGTATTGCAGGAATAGCCAATTTGAAGAATACTAACTTATTAAGTGAAAACTATTTAACTTACACTAAAGAAATAGGAAAGGGAAATTTAACCTTGTTAGCAGGATATTCCTATCAAAAAGATAGAACCGTAACAAATTCAGCAGGGGCTGAAGGTTTTGTTACTAATAGTGTGTCTTATTATGCGCTAAACACTGCCTCAACACCGTTGTTTCCAAATTCTTTTTTAAGAGAATTTGAAATCCAATCACAATATGGACGTGTTAACTATGATTATGATGATAAATATTTAATAACGTTTACAGCACGTCGTGATGGTGCATCAAACTTTGCTAAAAATAACAAGTATGCATTCTTCCCCTCGGGTGCTTTGGGTTGGAAAATATCTAATGAAGACTTTTTAAAAGACAACGCAACCATCTCTAATCTTAAACTTAGAGTAAGTTATGGTGTTACGGGTAATCCATCAATCGCACCATTAAATTCCCTTGCTACACTACAGTCCATTTACGCTGTAACTGGCGATCAAACAGTAAATGCTGTAGTGTCTGGAAGACCCGCTAATCCAAATTTAAAATGGGAGTCATCCTATCAAACCAATTTTGGTATCGATTTAGGTCTCTGGAGAAATAAAGCTTCTTTAAGTGTTGATATCTATAATATTGATACCAAAGACTTAATTGTAGGTAATAGTAGTACACCAGAATACACAGGATTTTTAAACCCTAATTTCTTAGATAATATTGGTCAGATAAACAATAAAGGGGTTGAAATTACGCTTTCTACAAGGAATATTGTAACTGATAATTTTTCATGGTCTACAGACTTAAACTGGTCTAGAAACAGAAACACGGTAGAAAAACTATTTGGTAACGATGTAGATTTCTTTTTACCATCGGCAGCACCGGGACACTTTTTACAAGATGAAACACATATTTTAAGAGAAGGTGAAGCGCTTGGTCAGTTTTTTGGTTACGAGTACCGTGGTGTTTATCAAGGAGGAACTCTACCAGAAGGTACTGCTACCTTTAGTGGTGCTGTTGCAGGCGATGAATTATTTACTGATGTTGACGGTAGTGGAGAGATAAATTCTTCTGATAGAAAAATTATTGGAGATCCTAACCAAGACTGGACATTTGGTTTTAACAATACCTTAAAATACAAGAATTTTGATTTGGGTATTTTCTTTCAAGGAGCCGTTGGAGGGGATATTTACAGTTTTACCCTGTCTGAATTGGCGTCTGGAGGTTCAAATGCAACTACTGAGGCAGTGAATGCATGGACACCTAGTAATACTGATACCAATGTGCCTTCGCCGGCATCAAGAGAAAAGCGCATGAATTCAAGATTTGTTTTTGATGGAACGTATGTACGCTTAAAAAACTTAGTATTTGGGTATAATTTGCCTCAAAACATAACAGAAAAATTAGGAATGGATAATGTGAGATTTTCAATTAGCGGACAAAATCTATTAACAATAACAGATTATCCAGGAACAGATCCAGAGGTAAGTTACAGAGCCTCTGGCTCTCAGAACGCCAATGTAAATCAAGGGTTCGATTACGGTAACTATCCTAATATAGAATCAGTAACCTTTAGTTTAAACCTTAAGTTTTAAAATAAAATAAGATATTAAAATGAAAAATTTAAAATATATATTCCTTTTGTTGGTATTACCCATTCTAGGATGTTCAGATTTAGAAGAAGAGCCAGTTTCGGTTTTATCTCCAGATGGTTTTTTCAAATCAATACAAGATGTACAAACTGTAATTAATGGTGCATACGGTAACATGGGTACCGAAGCTTTTTGGGGTAGAAAATTGTCTTTGTCAATCATGTTAAGAAGTGATATGGTTGGTATTGGTGATCAAGGTACCCCAGGTAGACGTAAAGATCATGACAATTTTTCTGTAGCTGATGATAATGGTATGATTACTGCCTTTTGGCCCAGAACTTACCAAATTATCGCGGGAGCTAATGAGGCAATTGTTGGAGGTAATGGACTTGGGTTGGCTGAAGAATCAATTAACCCGGTGGTGGCTCAGGCACATTTTGTAAGAGCTTATACTTATTTCCATTTGGTAAGACTCTTTGGAGATATTCCATATTTTGATACTCCTGTACAAAATATTGCAGAGGCTTCTCAGGTATCTAAAACACCACAAGCTACAGTTTATGCCAATATTATTGCAGATTTAGAATTCGCTAAACAATGGTTGCCAGACACACAACCTTCATCAGCATTACCTACTAAAGCCTCGGCTGCTGGCTATTTAGCATTGGTGCATTTAACTATAAATAATTTTCAGGAAGCGTATAATGAAGCTAAATTCGTAATTGATAATGAAGCTAGGTTTGGTTTAGAACTTGCAGCTGATTTTCAAGATTTATTTGATGCTACAAAGCAAAGTGGATTAAAAGAAGCTTTATTTACTATAGACCATAATGGTTTTAGAAGTGGAAATTACGGACAGGATTATACAGCTGCCTTGACTGGTATTAGAGCAAATGAAGACGGCAAAGGAGGCGGATGGTCTGTAGCAGTACCAAGTATTGAAGTTTATAACAGATGGGATGGTAGAGACTACCGTAAAGCAGTAAGTTTAGACACCATAGGGGTCTTTAATGGAGCTGTTGATACGTTTATGAACTTTCCAACGTATGATGCTAGAAATATCTCTAGTGCATACATAGCCAAATATTCAAGATTTACAGGACAAACTTCTAATGGAAATGGTCGTGGGTCTGAACATAATTACGCTCAGATGCGTTATGCAGAGGTATTATTAATTGCAGCAGAAGCACTTAACGAGGTGTCTCCAGGAAGTACAGAAGCAGATGGTTATATTAATAGAGTGAGAGCCCGTGCAAGAAGTGGAAATGGATCTAGCTTTCCTGCAGATGTTACTCCGGGAATGTCTCAGGCAGATTTTAGAAATATGGTACTAGAAGAACGAAGATGGGAGTTAGCATTTGAGTTTAAACGTTGGTACGATATCAAAAGACGTGATTTAGGAACCACGGCCTTTGGAACCGGGGGCTTTGAGGAACGTCCAAATTTTACCCCATCAAGAGACTATTTATTACCGCTTCCAAATGATGAGTTACAGCGTAACCCAAATTTAGAGCCTCAAAATTCAGGATATTAAAGTTTTAGTAATTTGTATGTTTAGAGTTAGTTGTTTCATTATGGGGTTTACATTGCTTTTTATAGCGTGTAAGCCCAATAATGGAAAAGAAAAGAATGTGTCTTTATCAGAAGAACAAATTAATAACCTGTTGCAGATAAGATATAATAAACTACTAGATTACGAGTTGGATTCCATGGCATTTGCACGAAGTTACAATCCTAAAACGGGTATTTTGAATAAAGTACCTTCAAGTAATTGGACGAGTGGTTTCTTCGCTGGAAATTTTTGGCAAATCTATATGTTAACTGGTAATGAGGCCTTTAAAGAAAGAGCTAAAGCATGGACTGCTTTTGTTGAACAGGAAAAATACAATGACAAAACCCATGATATGGGATTTAAGGTGTTTTGTAGTTTTGGTAATGGCTTAAAAGTTGAGGATAACACGGAATATAAAGATGTCATTTTGCACAGTGCCAAAACCTTATCAACCCGGTTTAATGAGAATATAGGCAGTATCCGTTCTTGGGATTGGAATGAAGATGTATGGCAATTTCCCGTTATTATAGATAATATGATGAATTTAGAGCTTTTATTTGAGGCTACTAAAATATCAGGAGACAGTACATTTCATAATATTGCTGTTAAACATGCAAATACCACATTAAAAAATCATTTTAGAACTGATGGTAGTACTTGGCATGTGCTAGATTATGATACAATTTCGGGTCAGGTAAGAGCGCGTGTAACACACCAAGGTATTGGTGACGAATCTGCCTGGGCCCGTGGCCAAGGTTGGGCTATTAATGGTTTTACAACGGTATACAGATATACTAAGGATGAAAAGTACTTAGATAGGACGGTAGCAACGGCTAATTATTTTATAAACCATAAAAACATGCCTGAGGATGGTATTCCTTTTTGGGATTTTGACCATCCAGATATCCCAAATACCTCAAGAGATGTATCTGCAGCAGCTATTGTGGCATCAGCATTGATAGAACTTTATACTTATACTAAAAATGAATCGTTCTTAAATTATAGTAAAAAAGTTGTAAAAAGTTTAAAATCGAAAGAATATATTTTGTCTGAAGATATTGAGGCGCCATTTATTTTAGATCATAGTTTTGGGGATTGGTCTCAAAAATTAGAAATGGATGAACCTATAGTTTATGGTGATTATTACTTCTTGCAAACCCTTTTAAGACTTCGTGATTTAAAAGAATAAGCAGGATGGATCAGGACAGATAACTTTAAGTTTCTAAGTACTTTTATAAAAATATAGAATAAGTTCCAGAATGATATAAATTCTGGAACTTATAATTTGAAAACTATTCCATTTAAAATGAAAATAAAACTTTTAGTATATCGATTTATTTTTGGCATTAGCGCATTTCTAATACTAGCATGTAATTCCAAATCAAATCAAAATCCTGAACGAAGCAAAACTAGTATTAACAATGATTGGTTATATCTTGAGAATAATACTAAAGATATAAATACTGCTCGTAAACAGATGCACTGGAATCCTGTTAACTTACCGCATACTTGGAATGCTCTAGATGCTACCGATATTACTCCAGGATACAGACGTAGTGTGAGTTGGTATAAAAAGAGCCTCGAAATTCCGCAGGTAATAGAAGGACAAATTTATAACCTATATTTTGAAGGGATCAATATTGAAAGTGACGTATTTGTTAATGGAAATAAAGTTGGTGGTCATACGGGAGGTTATATAGGCTTTTCTGTTGACATCACTGATGTTATTTCAACAGGTTTGAATGAAGTATTAGTTCGAGTTGATAATAGTTACAATCCAGAAGTGATACCATCTCAAAAAAGTGATTTTTTCATTTTCGGAGGTATAACAAGGGATGTTTGGTTAGAAACACGTCCTCAACAACATCTCTCAAATTTAAAAATTACCACACCTAATATTTCAAAAGAAAATACCAATTTAAATGCTACTTTCGAAATCATCAATTCAGATAATATAGCTTCGGTGAAAGCAATTTTATTGGATTCAAATGGAACAGAAATTCAATCACAAACAAAAGAGTTCGCTAATTCTGATTTAGAATTTAGCTTCAACGAATTAAAAGATATTGAGTTATGGGATACCGAAAATCCGAATCTTTACACGTTTAAATTACAGTTATTGCAAAATGAGAAAGTACTTGACGAAATTTCAGAACAAGTAGGGTTTCGTTGGTTCGAGTTTAAGGATTATGGGGCATTTTATTTAAATGGCAAACGCTTGCTGCTAAGAGGAACGCATAGGCACGAGGAACACGCTGGTGTTGGTGCGGCTATGAGTAATGAACAGCATAGAGCAGATATGGAACTCATAAAAGAAATGGGGGCTAATTTTGTAAGATTAGCCCATTATCCTCAAGATCCTGAGGTTTATAAAGCTTGTGATGAACTTGGTTTATTGGTTTGGGACGAACTACCATGGTGCCGTGGTGGTGTTGGTAATGATATTTGGAAAGCTAATACCAAAACTATGCTTAAAGAAATTATTGAACAGAATTATAATCATCCCAGTATAATCTTATGGTCTCTAGGAAATGAAATTTATTGGTTGCCAGATTTTGAAGGTGGAGATAACCCTGAAAAAATTAACGCATTTTTAAAAGAGTTGCATGATTACGCACATGAATTAGACCCAACAAGGAAAACGGCAATTAGAAAGTATTATGAGGGCGCCGATATTGTGGATGTGTTTTCACCTTCTATTTGGTCTGGATGGTATTCAGGTAGTTATAAAAGTTATCAAAAAGCTATAGATCAATACAAGGCACAGTACCCTCATTTTTTACATGCAGAATACGGTGGATCAAGCCATGTGGGAAGACACACTGAAAACCCTATCACAGGGGAAGGTAAAATTCAGTCTGATGGTTGGGAAGAGGCTATCGTGCAAACCGATGTAGCTAACATAGCCCAAATAGGCGATTGGAGTGAGAACTATATTGTAGACTTATTTGATTGGCACTTGCGCATTTCTGAAAATGATTCAACTTTTGTTGGTAATATACAATGGGCATTTAAAGATTTTGGTACACCGTTAAGGCCAGAAAATGCGATTCCTTACATGAACCAAAAAGGGCTAGTGGATAGAGCAGGTAACCCAAAAGATGCTTTTTATGTATTTAAGAGTTATTGGAGTGATGATCCTTTTACGTATATAGAATCTCATACTTGGACAGAAAGACAAGGACCAAAAGGTAAAGCAAGAACCATTAGTGTTTATAGTAATTGTCCAGAAGTAGAACTGTTTCTTAATGATGAAAGTCTAGGTGTAAAAAAAAGAGATTCAAAATTGTTTCCATCAGCAGGCTTAAATTGGAATGTAAAGTTTAAAGAAGGTGAAAATAAATTAGTCTCTATTGCAAAGAGTGCAGATGGTAAAGAAGTTAGGGATGAACTGAGGCTAACTTACAGGTTTGTTAAAAACGGTAAAGCTAGATCTTTAAAGCTAGAATATTCTACCTTAGATAATGGAAATTACTTAATTACCGCAACGGCCATAGATAACAAAGGTTTACGTTGTTTAGATTATGAAGAACGCGTCTATTTTCAATGTTTAAATGGAGGCGAAGCTGTTGTAAGTTACGGTACTCCAACGGGAAGTGAAGTTATTGAAATGGCAAATGGACAAGCATCTATTGAAGTTAAAAAATTTTCAAATGAAGAGGTTTTACAAGTTATGGTGTTAAATCAAAGTTTTAAAGGTACTTATCTAAATATACAGTAATCTATGATGTTAAAATTATTGATTATTTAAATATTGTTTCGATAAAATTTCCTTATTCACAGATTAATAATTTTAAAAAGGCCTCTCAATTTTGAGAGGCTTTCTTGTTTAAAAATACAACTTAAACGGTTTCGTACATTTTCATTAAAATGTTGGGTTTTTGCCCCTTCAACTCATTAAAGATTATATATTTGCAAAAAATATTTTTCCTCGTAATCTTGTGAGTAAGAGATTAAAAAACTATTAAAATTAACCATACATTAAAATGAACAAACAAATAGATCAGCAGGCAGCAGATAATATCAGAGCTTTGGCTGTAGCCATGGTAGAGAAGGCCAATTCAGGACACCCTGGAGGCCCAATGGGAGGTGCAGATTTCATGCACATTCTTTATTCGGAATTTTTTAATTACGATCCTACCGATATGACTTGGCCATTTAGAGATAGGTTCTTTATGGATGCTGGTCACTTGTCTACTTTAATGTATGCACAATATTACCTTTTAGGAAACTATAAAAAGGAAGATGTTGCTAACTTCAGACAATGGGGCTCAATTACACCTGGGCACCCAGAGGTAGATTTTGAAAGAGGTATTGAAAACACCTCCGGACCATTAGGGCAAGGACATACCATGGGTGTTGGAGCAGCTATTGCAGCTAAGTTCCTTGAAGCTAGATTTGGAGATTGGGTAAACCATAAGATTTACGGATTCATATCAGATGGTGGAGTTCAGGAAGAGATTTCTCAAGGTGCCGGTAGAATTGCAGGGCACTTAGGGTTAAGTAACTTTATCATGTTCTTCGATTCTAACGATATCCAATTATCAACATCTACAGATGAGGTGACTACAGAAGATACGGCTATGAAGTATGAAGCTTGGGGATGGAAAGTTGTAACTATAGATGGTCATGATCATGAGCAAATTAGAAAGGCTTTAACTGATGCTAATAATGAAACTGAAAAGCCAACTCTAATCATTGGAAAAACCATCATGGGTAAAGGTTGTGTGACAGCCAATGGTGATATGTATGAAGGTCATTGTGAGCTTCATGGAAAACCAATTGGAGATACGGGAGCAGATTACGAAAAAACCCTACTAAATTTAGGAGCAGACATAGATAATCCGTTTGATATTTATACTGATGTTTCGGAATTCTATAAAAACGTTATTGAGACTAAAAAATCCAATGCCGCCAAAAAGAAATCCGAGATAGAAACTTGGAGACAAGAAAACGAGGCATTAGCAAATAAATTAGATTACTTCTTCTCTGGAGAGCTTCCAAAATTAGATTTTGAATCTATTGAGCACAAAGGAGGATTGGCAACAAGAGCAGCCTCAGCAAACGTACTGGCTTATTTAGCCGAAAATGTTGAAAATATGATTGTGTCTTCCGCCGATTTATCTAACTCAGATAAAACCGATGGATTCTTAAAGAAAACTACAGCCTTAAAAAAAGGAGATTTTAGTGGTGCTTTTCTTCAATCAGGTGTGGCCGAATTAACCATGGCAAGTATTGCTAACGGTATTGCATTACACGGAGGTGTTATCCCTGTAGTGGCTACATTCTTTGTTTTTTCAGATTACATGAAACCTGCCATCAGATTAAGTGCTATACAAGAATTACCTGTAAAATATGTTTGGACACACGATGCCTTTAGAGTAGGAGAGGATGGGCCAACACATCAGCCAATTGAGCAAGAAGCTCAAATAAGATTGTTAGAGAAGCTAAAAAATCATAGTGGTAACCAAAGCTTCTTGGCCTTACGTCCTGCTGATTCAGCCGAAACTAGTATAGCTTGGAAGATGGCGTTAGAAAATGATAAAACACCTACCGGGTTAATTTTATCAAGACAAGGTATTAAAGATGTGCCTGCTCAAGGTACGTCAAGATATCAAGAAGCTTTAGGCTCTCAAAAAGGAGGTTACCTAGTAAGAGCGGTTGAGAATCCAGATGTGGTGTTAGTGGCAAACGGATCGGAGGTTTCAACATTAGTTGCTGCAGCCGATATTTTAGAAGCAGAAAAAGGACTAAAAGTGAGTATTGCTTCGGTTATTTCTGAGGGTCTTTTCAAACAACAACCAAAAGAATATCAAGAAAGTGTCATCCCAACCGATAAACCTTTGTTTGGATTAACGGCTGGCTTGCCTGTTAATTTAGAGGCTTTAGTGGGAGAAAGAGGAAAAGTATTCGGTTTAGACCATTTCGGTTATTCGGCTCCTGCTGGAGTGCTTGATGAGAAGTTCGGATTTACTGGTGTACAAGTAAGTAAAAACGTAATAGCTTACTTAGATACCGTATTAATTAAATAACAAACTAAAAAAATAAATAAATGAAATTTTTTATAGATACTGCCAACCTTGATGATATTGCAGAGGCTCAAGCTTTAGGAATTTTAGATGGTGTAACTACCAATCCTTCATTAATGGCCAAGGAAGGCATTACAGGAGAGGAAAACATATTAAACCATTACAAAAAAATATGTGAGATTGTTGATGGCGATGTGAGTGCTGAGGTTATCTCAACAGATTTTGATGATATGGTCAAAGAAGGTGAGGCTTTAGCAAGTTTACATCCTCAGATTGTGGTTAAATTACCTTTAATAGCAGATGGTATCAAGGCCTGTAAATACTTTTCAGACAAAGGTATAAGAACTAACGTTACTTTAGTGTTCTCTGCAGGTCAAGCCTTATTGGCAGCTAAGGCGGGAGCTACCTATGTATCTCCTTTCTTAGGAAGATTAGATGACATTTCAACGGATGGTTTAAACCTAATTGCAGAAATTCGTCAGATTTATGATAATTACGGTTTTGAAACCCAGATATTAGCGGCTTCAATTCGTCATACCATGCATGTTATAGACTGTGCCAAAATAGGAAGTGATGTCATGACAGGACCATTATCGTCAATAACAGGACTTTTAAAGCACCCTCTAACTGATATTGGTTTAGCTAAATTTTTAGCCGATTATAAAAAAGGAAACTAAGATTTTCTTACAAAAAAACAAAAAGCTTCTCGTAATGAGAAGCTTTTTTTGTTACAACTAATCAACCAATTAATTTGGTGTTGGTATATTTATCAGTTTTAAACGTAGCATTTAAAAACGAAATCTCTATGCCCAATAATCATAATACTGATGTTCCACATATTGTTGAAAAGAATGATATCCATAGAATTGAACCTACAAATTGGTGGGTAGGCTTTAAAAATCCGTTGTTACAGCTTTTGGTGCATCATCCTAATATATCGGAATATGTGCCAAATATTACTTATTCTGGGGTTTCTATAGAAAAATTTCATAAAGCTGATAGTCCTAATTATCTGTTTATAGATTTGAAGATTTCTGAAGATACGCAACCTGGACAGTTCAATATTAGGTTTAAAAATGAAGGTTCTGAAGATTTAATCCAAACCTACCAGCTAAAAGATAGGAAACACAGCTCAGAGGATTTTGTAGGTTTTAATAGTACCGACGTTATTTATTTAATCACTCCAGATAGGTTTGCTAATGGGAATCCAGAAAACGATGTGGTTACTGGATTGAATGAGGATACCATTAATAGACATGATGACTATGCCAGACATGGTGGAGATATACAAGGTATTATTAACCATATTGACTATATTGATGATATGGGTTTTACGGGTATTTGGTCCTGCCCGTTACTTACCAACGACATGTTAGAGAGTTCTTATCATGGTTACGCCATTACCGATTATTATGAAATAGATCCCAGATATGGTTCCTTGAAAGATTATTTGCACTTGTCTTCAGAATTAAAAAAGCGTGGTATGAAATTGATTATGGATCAAGTGGCAAATCATTGCGGATTAGAACATTGGTGGATGAAAGATTTACCATTTAAGGATTGGATTAATCATCAAGGACACTACCAAGAAAATATTGAGAATTGGCAAGAGGGTATAAGTAAAACTACCAATCATAGGCGAACCACCAATCAGGATATGTATGCATCTAAAGCAGATAAAGAAAATATGAATGTGGGTTGGTTTGTTTCTGTAATGCCCGATTTAAATCAAAAGAATCCTTTTATGGCACGCTACACCATTCAAAACAGTATTTGGTGGATAGAAACAGCAAATTTGGGAGGTATTCGTCAAGACACTTACCCATACCCAGACAAATATTTTATGAGTGTCTGGGCTGGGGAGATAATGAAGGAATACCCCAATTTTAGTATTGTTGGCGAAGAATGGAGTTATAACCCGTTACTTATAGGTTATTGGCAAGATGGCGCAAACAATAGAGATGGGTATAAATCGAATCTGAAATCCCCTATGGATTTTGCCATGCAACGAAACATTGTTAATGCCTTAAATGAAGAAGAATCTTGGGATGAAGGTTTAGTTAAAATATATGAAGGATTGGCAAACGATTTTCATTATGTAACCCCAAAAGATATCATGATTTTTCCTGATAATCATGATATGAGTCGCATTTTTACATTATTAAATGGCGATATTGAAAACACGAAAATGGCTTTAGGTTACATTTTAACCGTCCCTAGAATTCCACAGATATATTATGGAACAGAAATACTAATGAACGATTTTGACAAACCTGGTGACCACGGATTAGTGAGATCAGATTTTCCTGGAGGATGGGAAGGGGATACCGTAAATGCTTTTACAGGAGAAGGTTTAACAGAAGAACAGACCGAAATGCAATTATATCTCAAGATCCTTTTAAATTACCGAAAAAATAGTAAGGCTATTCATAAAGGGAAAACTATTCATTTTGCTCCAGAAAATGGAATTTATGTGTTATTTAGAATTTTTGAAGATGAGGTTCTTGTTAACATCATCAACAAAAATGTTGATACTGTTTTATTAGATTTAAACCGATTTAATGAAATTGGACTACAAGGTAAAACACTAAAAAACATCATCACAAATGAATCTTTGATTTGGGATGATACTTTAAAACTAACAAAAAAAGGAAGTCTGCTTTTAACGACTAAGTTTTAGGTGTAAATTTACTTTTCTATATTAAATTTAACAAAAAGCCTTGTAACAATCAAGGCGTTAAGAAGTCTTGTGTTTAACGACTAACGCAAAATATTGTAAATTTGTTATACAATACCACTCACATGACCGATATAAACGAAAATATTGAATCTCCTTTTAAACTAAAAGTAAGCTTTAATAAGCTTCTAGAGTATTATGAAGACTTGGTTAAAAATGAAGACAAAACTATTGTGGCCAAAGCAAAACGAGTTTTAAATATTGCTTCAGAATATCCTGAGTTAAGAGATGGATTTACCAATACTAAAATTCTTAAAAACAGAGAGAAGGAAATAAGCATTATTCTTCAAGATACTTTTAGTCCTTTATTAACTAAAAATGAGATTAAGACCGCTTCAGTACCCTTCCATAATCTCATTTTTAATAAATCAGAGCGTTTCAGGGATATTATTAAAACAGCAGGTAAAGGTTTTGAGCTTAAAATTAAAAATATGCCTGAAGAATATAGGTATATTATTGCTTGCACAGTTATACTAAATTTCTGTTATGGTTTCAATTTAAATTTTAGGCGTCCATTTTATTACGAAATTCCGGACGCTAATGGCATTATGAGATATTATAAAATTATGTATAATGCCGATTTTTGTGAAATTATTCCTACTGAAAAGGCACCAAAGATAACTGTTGAAGATTATGAAGAATTACTTGATAATTTTGAAAATTTAGAACTTTGGAAAGAAAAATTTCCTCCAAATAGTTACCTCTTTAAAGGTTTTGTTATATCGAACATGTTTGATGTTACAGATGACCAGTCCATATCAAATGTTAAATCTACTCTTATCAAAGACGAGGCATGTAAAGATGATACCTTTATGGAGGATTTTTATGAAATTTTCAGATCCTTATTGGGTATAAATGATATTAAGGTTGGGTTTTCTATTTATAACAATGAAGAACATACTTTTGAACATGTATATGGTGTAACTGCTAGTAGTTTTTTACTAGGAAATGTAGAAAAAGAAAATTGTCATAATGTTTTGTGTAGTTGGTCGCATAACAGACTATTTAAAGAGCATAAATATTTTTCAATTTCTGATGTAGATAAAGCATACAATAAAGTAGGAGACTGCATTCCTCAAATAAATATATTAAGAAAACAAGGCATTAAGAGTGCTATTTTTGCACCAATTGCCAATGAAGACGGCTTAATGGGGGTTTTAGAAATTGTTTCAAATAGACCAAAAGAGCTAAATAGTGTTAATGCTAATAAGTTGGAAGATATCATGCCTTATATCGTATCGGCTGTAGAACGTTCAAAGGTTGAAGAAGAAAATCTAGTTGAGGCTATTATTCAAAAAGAATGTACTTCCATTCATCCAAGTGTGCATTGGCGTTTTGAGAAAGAGGCTAAAGCATTTATTAAAGATGAAATGAGTGGTAAAGAAGCCAGATTTAGAAAAATTGTTTTTGATGATGTTTACCCGCTTTATGGGCAGATAGATATCAAAGGGTCTTCAGAGGCAAGGAATTTAGCTACTAAAGAAGATTTAAGACTTCAGTTAAATGCAGTTAAAAATATTTTCAAAAAGGCTCAAGAAATAAAAGCCTTACCTATTTATGATCAGTTTATTTTTCAAGCAAATAATTATTTAAATGGACTTAAAGAGCATTTTCAAGTAGATAGTGAGCAGCAAATCACAAGTTTTTTTATAAACGAAGTTGAACCAGTTTTTGCTCATTTAAGAGAAGTTAAAGAACTCAATGAATTAATTGAAACGTATCATGCCAGTATTGACGGTAAAGTAGAAGTGCTTTACAAGCACAGAAAAGGTTACGATGAAACTATTGCTAGGATAAACCAGGAAATGGCATCATTATTAGATAAAAAGCAGGAGGAAGCACAGGCGATGTATCCGCATTTTTTTGAGCGTTTTAAAACTGATGGTGTTGAGCATAACATGTATATTGGAGAGTCTATTACCAAAGAGAAAAGTTTTAATCTGTTGTATTTATATAACTTGAGATTGTGGCAGTTGCAGGTGATGTGTGAAATGGAAAATGCTTATTACCAAATGCAGTCTGAGTTTCCAATTTCTTTAGATGTTGCCTCTATGATTTTGGTGTTCAATCAACCATTATCTATAAGTTTTAGAATGGACGAAAAGCAGTTTGATGTTGATGGTACCTATAATGCCCGCTATGAAATTGTAAAAAAACGGGTTGACAAAGCTTTTATAAAAGGCACTAATGAACGCGTTACACAAAAGGGTAAAATAAGTATTGTATATTCTCAAAAACAAGATGAGGTTGAGTATATGCGCTACATTAAATTTTTACAGGATAAAAATTATTTAGATAATGATATTGAAATTGTGGAACTTCAAGATTTACAGGCGGTAACAGGGCTTAAAGCCATTAGAGTTAGTGTCTTGTACCATAAAACCGAAAACGATAAATTGTTTTATACTTACGATGATTTAATGAAGGAGTTGAAGGCGTAATTATTTACCTTGCTGCACCAGAAGTGTAAAAAGCTATAGCAAAAGCAATAACACTTACTATAATGCCAATCATAAACACGCTGTAGGTTAATCTTAGAATTTTATACTTTTTATTAAGTACAAGCCCAAGGTAGTACAGGTCTTTTTTCATAGAAGAGTAAAGATATTCGCGGTCTTGCATCATTTCACCCATAGCCCATTCAAAATCATTTAAGCTCATTTTGTGAAAATTTCCAAAGAACAACAGATTTACTTTTTTGTTAGCAACATCAGCTTTTGTAAACTTACCTCTGGTAACATTAGGTCTTGTGGCTAGTATAGATAAAATAATTGAAGCCACTGTTACCAAAACAAAAATTATGGTTGGAATAATTAAGTGTTTATTGGAGGCATTATCTAATTTAGGTATTAGGTTGGCTAAAACCAAAGACATGATAATAGCATTAACAGAAAGTAAAATATTAGCTTTAGTATCAGCAATATTACTCAAGTGCATGTGGTTTTTTAAAGTAACCCGAAACATAGTTTCTATGCCGCGTTCTGGCATTTCAACTTTGTTTTTTTTAAATATTAATTCCTCTTTTTTTTGAGAGAGTTTTTTGTTATTAGTATCTAACTTTTTCTTCATCTTGAGCAATTCTGATAGATTTTTACCTTTACGTTTGTCCCAGTTAGAAGCTGCTTGGGGGGTGTGGAATTTATGCTTTTTTGAAAGGAAGTTGATATTTTGATCTAACCATTGGCTTTCAGTAAAAGTTTTATTGCATAATAATTCCCATTCTTTTCTCAAAAGTTCTGAAACCTCAAAATAACTTTTGCTCCCAATATGAGAGCAGTCAGCATCTCTAATTATTTTTTCAAGTTGGTTTTGTGGTTTATAGTCCATTTTTGTAGCCATAATCAATTGGCATACAGCATCTGTTTTTTCAGCAGGGTATGCTTTCAATTTTAAAAAGTCTTTGGCTATAACCACACTTTTCTCCTCATGGTTTTCTATACCTTGGGTATAACCTGTGTCATGTAGCCAACTACTTAAAAAGAGTATTTCTTTATCATCATCATTTAGTTCACAATGTTCAGCTAATTCAGTGGCTTTTTCTACAACACGTTGGGTATGCGTTAAATTATGATACAGAAATGACGTTTCTAATTTTTCATTTAGAAGTTTTGTGGCAAATTTTTCGGTTTCAACAACAATATTGTTCATAACACAATTAGGTTTATGGTAAAAATACTAAACTTTAGGATAAAGTATGTAAACGATGTTATTTGTCGTAAATTTCAATTTTAATTTCAAGCTTCAGTGACTTGAGGTTGTTCTGTAAGAAATTAAATAAGGTATCGACATATTTTAACAAAAAACGAAAATCAAAATAAAGACAGAAATGCTTAAATGGAACGATATTATTAATTTTTCGGTAAACGGGAATTTAGAACCAGATATTAGGGTTGAGAAAAATGAGGATGAATGGCGTAAGCAATTGACACCAGAACAGTATAGAATTACAAGACAAAAAGGAACCGAAAGGCCTCATAGTGGTGCGCTTTGTAGTGCCTATGAAGCAGGGAAATATCATTGTGTTTGCTGTAACACGCCCTTGTTTGATTCTACTATTAAATTCAATTCTGGAACGGGATGGCCCAGTTTTACCCAACCAATAAAAGATAATGCTATTAAATATGAAAGAGATGATTCCTTTGGTATGATTCGGGTGGAGGTTATGTGCAATACCTGTGATGCTCATTTGGGGCATGTCTTTCCTGATGGTCCCGAGCCAAGTGGTTTACGTTATTGTATTAATTCAGAATCATTACAACTAGACAAAGAATAAAATAAATGAATAAAAATTTGCAATTGGCTACCTTTGGGGGGGGCTGCTTTTGGTGTACAGAAGCAATGTTTAGAGAATTAAAAGGCGTTGAAAAAGTAGTGTCTGGTTATTCTGGTGGGAATGCTCCCGGAAAACCTACCTACAGAGAAGTGTGTTCTGGTTTAACAGGGCATGCCGAAGTAGTACAGCTAACTTTTGATGCTGATGTAATTTCATATAACGATATTTTAGTTATATTCATGGCTACACATGACCCCACTACTTTAAATAGGCAAGGTGCCGACGTAGGCACTCAATACCGTTCTGTAATCTACTACCATGATGAAGCACAAAAACAAGTGGCAGAAACAGTTGTTAAAGAGCTTGCTGATTATTTTGACGACCCCATTGTAACAGAAATAGCGCCTTTAGGTATTTTTTACGATGCCGAAGATTATCATCAAGATTATTATAAAAATAACTCAAAGCAAGGATATTGCAATGCTGTAATTACCCCAAAACTGGCAAAGTTTAGAAAGTTGTATGTTGAAAAGTTAAAATAACCACGGCCAAAATTTATTAGATTATTAGAAGCCACAAATATCAATACTATGTTGGTTTTTTAGAAAAATATACTTTTAAAATGATTTTAGGATTAGGAACTGCTGCTTTAGGAAGACCACAATACATCAATATTAAGTTAGGAGGCGATAGGTTTGTGGATTTAAATAGTTTTAAAAAGAAGGGGTTTCAAGTTCTAGAAGAAGCCTATACTAGGGGTGTGAGATACTTTGATACCGCACCTGGTTATGGTTTAGCTGAACAACTTTTAATAGAATGGTTACAAACTAAAAATGATACATCTATAAAGGTGGCTACAAAATGGGGTTATACCTACATGGCAAATTTTGATTTTAATGCCAAGATTCATGAACAAAAGGAGCATAGCCTTTATAAATTAAATGACCAGTGGCAGACTTCTAAAGCATTATTACCAAATTTGTCGGTTTATCAAATTCATTCGGCAACTTTAGAAACAGGTGTTCTTGAAAATCATGAAATTCTTGACAGATTATCAGAGTTAAAACAAGAGTATAAGATAAAGATAGGTCTTACCACTACAGGGGATAATCAGGTTGAGGTGATTAATAAAGCAGTTGATATTGAAGTAAACGGAGACGTTCTTTTTGATGTATTTCAAAGTACTTACAACATTTTGGATCAAAGTATATTGAAGTTGGGACTCTCATTATCAAAAGAAGGAAGGCAATTTGTTTTGAAAGAAACCTTAGCAAATGGTAGATTGTTTTCTAATCAAAGCTATCCGCATTATGAAGGGCTTTATAGTTATCTGGAAAAGCTATCTGCTAAATATCATGTTGGTATTGATGCCATAGCTTTAAGGTTTTGTATGCAATCGTTTCCAACTAGTTTTGTGTTGAGTGGTGCAAGTAGTTCAACTCAGTTAAATGAAAATTTAAAGGCAAATTCTTTCACATTATTAGAAGATGAGCTTTCAAAATTAAGTGCTTTTGAAGTAGCACCATACAACTATTGGCAAGAACGTAAACAACTAACCTGGAATTGATAACAAGTATGGTATAATATTTCATTGTGTAATCATATATGGGGTTCAAGGTTCTTTCAAATTGAAGTAATACAATATTAAATCACTATTTTTATAACTAAGAATTAAACGAACTTAAATGACTACTCATTTAAAATACTTTTTAGTTTTTGTTATCATTATTATAATCAATGCCTGTGCAACCTATAAACCACAATACAAAGACGTTGAGGTTTTAGGTAATATACAGGAAGACGCCATTGCGCATTCCTTTTATTTAATTGGAGATGCCGGTAATTCCCCAATGGGTACAAAATCTAACGCCTTATTAGCATTTGAAAAAGAGTTAAAGAAAGCTCCAGCACAAAGTACGGTTATTTTTTTAGGGGATAATATTTATCCAAAGGGAATGCCAGAAAAAGGTCATAAAGGTAGAGCTTTTGCGGAGCATCAACTTAAGGTACAAACAGAAGTTGTAAAAGATTTTAAAGGTCATGCTATTTTTATTCCTGGAAATCATGACTGGTATAGTAATGGTTTAGAGGGATTAATGCGTCAAGAAAAATATGTAGAGGATAAACTTGGAAAAAACACTTTTTTACCCGAAAACGGTTGTCCGTTAGAGAAGGTGAAAATTTCTGAAGATATTCTGTTACTTATTGTTGATTCTGAATGGTATTTAACTAATTGGAATAAACACCCAACCATGAATGATGATTGTGATATTAAAACGAGAACTAAATTTTTTGATGAACTGGAAGGAGAAATAAAAAAGGCTAGAGGCAAAACCACAATAATAGCAGTACATCACCCTATGTTTACAAACGGATCCCATGGTGGGCAATATTCCTTTGGGAGCCATATGAGTCCAGTTCCGGTTTTGGGAACCATAAAAAACATTGTTAGAGAGGCCGGAGGTGTTACCACAGTTGATACCGAAAATAGTCGTTACAATGAATTTAGAAAACGTTTAATAACGCTGGCTCAGGAAAATGATAAAACAATTTTCGTGTCAGGTCACGACCATAATTTACAATATATCGTTCAAGACAATCTGCCTCAAATTGTAAGCGGTTCGGGTTCAAAAATTACGGCTACCAGAAATGTTGGAGGTGGCAGATTTTCACACGGCACACCAGGATATGCACGTTTGGATATTTTAAAAGACGGATCGTCTTTTGTTCGTTTTTATTCTTCTAAAGATGACAAGATAGTATATCAAAAACAAGTGTTTCCAAAAGACAAAAAGCATCAGGGGGTGAATTACCCAAATCAATTTCCTTTAAAAAAAGAGGCTTCTGTTTATACAAAAGATGAAACTGAAAAAGGAAGGCTTTACAAATTGTTTTGGGGAGACCGTTATCGAGAAGATTTTAGTACCATTGTAAAAGTTCCAACCGTTAGTTTAGATACGCTTTTGGGTGGGCTAACCCCACTAAGAAAAGGAGGTGGGCATCAATCAAAATCCTTACGTTTAGAAGATAAAAAAGGAAGGGAATACGTCATGCGCGCCCTTAGGAAGAATGCGGTTCAATATTTACAGGCTGTTGCTTTTAAAGATCAGTATATAGAAGGTCAGTTTAATAAAACATACACCGAAGCATTATTGCTTGATGTATTCACAGGGTCACACCCGTATGCACCATTTACAATAGGAGTATTATCTGATGCGGTTGGGGTATTTCATACCAATCCTGTGCTTTATTATGTGCCAAAACAAAATGCACTTGGGCAGTTCAATGAAGATTTTGGTAATGAACTCTACATGATTGAAGAACGTGCTGCAGATGGGCACGGGGATAAAAAGAGCTTTGGGTATTCCGATGAACTCATAAGCACTGATGATTTGCTAAAGCAGTTGCATAAAGACGAAGATATTGTTTTGGATGAGCGCGCTTACATAAGAGCGCGCTTGTTTGATATGCTTATTGGAGATTGGGATAGGCATGAAGACCAGTGGCGTTGGGCAAAATTTAAAGAAAATGGTAAAACAGTTTACCTACCCGTGCCTAGGGATAGAGATCAGGCTTTTTCAATCATGGCAGATGGTGCTCTATTAGGTTTTGCAACTAGAGTGGTTCCAACACTTCGATTGATGCAATCGTATGAAGAAGAGTTAAAAAGTCCTAAGTGGTTTAATTTGGAGCCTTACCCTTTAGACATGGCTTTAATTAACATCTCTGATAAGTCGGTTTGGGATGAAGAAGTAAATCACATTGTTACTAACTTAACAAATGAGGTTATTGATAAATCTTTTGCTTTTTTTCCACCCGAAGTCAATCAAAATACCATTCAAACCATTAAACAAAAACTTATTGGAAGACGAGCCAATTTACAAGGTATTTCAAATAGTTACTACAACCACATCAATAAGTTTTCAGTTATTAAAGGGACCAATAAAGATGATTGGTTTGATATAGAACGATTACCTAACGGAAAAACCAAAGTAATAGCTTATAGGATTAAAGGAGGTGAAAAGACCGATGTGTTTCATAAAAGAACCTATAGTCATGATTACACCAAGGAAATTTGGATTTATGGATTAGACGATGACGACGTTTTTAAAGTGTTTGGAAGTGGAGATGAATTGATTAAGGTTAGAATTATTGGTGGACAAAATAACGACACTTACATGGTTGATAATAAGGTTAAATTAAAAGTATACGACCATAAGTCTAAGCCTAACACCTTTACAAATAGAGGTTTTAATAAAAAACTAACTGATGATTACGAAACCAACGTTTATGACCATAAAAAATTAAAAAACAGTTCCAATCAATTAATGCCTGCTATTGGAGCTAATCCAGATGATGGACTTAAAATAGGGTTTAACAATACATTTACAAATTATGGTTTTGAGCGTAATCCATTCACTGCACAACATACCTTTTCTGGAGCATATTACTTTGCAACCAATGGTTTTGAATTGGGATACAATGCAGAATTTGCAAATGTTTTTGGTCATTGGAATTTATTGATAGATACGCAGTTTACAAGCCCCAATTATGCGGTAAACTTTTTTGGATTTGGCAATACTTCGCCTAATCCTGAGGCAGACAAGAATGATGGATTTGATGCAAATTTAGATTACAACCGTGTTAAACTTCAAACATTAAAATTAGCACCTTCTTTAATTTGGAGAGGGGACTTAGGAGCAATCTTTAAAATAGGTTTAAAGTATGAATCTATAGAAGTAGAAGAAACTCAAGACAGATTTATTAATCAATTTACAAATTCCTCCAATATTGATATTAGTAATGATTTTCTTGGTTTTGAAATGGATTATGAATACAGTAATAGTGATAATTCTGCATTTCCAACAATGGGCATGTTTTTGAATGTTAAAATAGGTTATGTTAATAATTTGAGCAACTCTAACAGATTTGGGTACTTAATTCCAGAATTATCAATAGACCATAAAATTGATACTGCAGGCCAACTGGTATTTGCTACCAAGTCTAGAGGTCACTTAAATTTTGGAGATGCTTTTGAGTTTTATCAAGCCGCCAATATAGGAGCTAAGAATGGATTAAGAGGTTACAGAAATGAACGCTTTTCAGGGAAATCCGCTTTTGTGCAGACCAGTGATTTAAGATTCAATTTACGTAAGCTCAAAACTGGATTGCTGCCCATGAATATAGGGGTATATGGTGGTTTTGATATTGGTAAAGTATGGGTAGATGATGAATTAGTTTTAATGCCTGAACACAATTTAGATGATTGGAATACATCTATTGGAGGCGGTGTTTTTGCCAATTTAACTGAAATGGCTACCCTAAATCTATCTGCTTTTCACAGTGATGATGGTTTGCGTCTAGCTTTTAAAATGGGATTTGGTTTTTGATACCAAATGGTAGCCTGAATTTGTTTTTGGTGTCTCCTAATTTCATTTGTAATTTTTGATAGTCTTCTTCGTCTATATAAGTAGTAAATTGTAACAACATGAAAAGTAGTTTTAATAATATAATAAATTCCGAAAAAGTAGTCCTTGTTGACTTTTTTGGAACTTGGTGCGGACCATGTCAAGCGCTCATGCCAATTCTAAAAGATGTGAAAAATGAGATAGGAGATGCTGTAAAAATCGTAAAAATTGATATTGATAAAAATCATGAGTTAGCTGTGAAATACCAAGTAAGGAGCGTTCCTACCATGATTTTATTTGTTGATGGTCTGCCCAAATGGAGACAGTCTGGGGTATTACAAAAAAGAGATATTCTTCATGTGATTGAAACTCATGGAGGTATTACGGTATAGCTATTTTAAATTCATAAAGGTTACCGCCATCTATACCTCTGAATTCATCGGTTATATAAACAGTGCTATCATTTTTAAAGCAAACACTTTCTTTTTGTGATTTATAATCAAAAGGATAATAGTTTACGGTACCCTTAAAAAATTGATTGTCTGTAAAATTTGAAAGTATAATTAATTGGTTTTCTGTTAGTAATGCTACTTTATCTTTGGAGGTATTTATGTCAGCCGATGTCACCCAGCACCCTTTTTTATTGCAAGTGTTAAAAGAATCAATTTGTTTTGCTTTGTAAGTTCCAGGTTTTGCTGGTAAAACATAGAGATTGGTTTTTCCTGGTTTCTTTGAATACCTACTTTTAGTAAATAGGTATAAACTATCCTGAAAGTGAAAGAAAGCTTCACAATCAAAATGACGTTTGTTATTTTTAGGAGGGAATTTATTTTGTTCTGGATAAGAGAATTTAATCTTTTTAGGACTCACTTCAGTTTTGTTTAATAAGTCATTTTCAGAAACTATAAGTATGGCTAAGTTCTTACTGTCATTATCATTATTGCCAAAGTCGCCAATATAAATATTTCCATTACTATCAGAGGTTAAATCTTCCCAATCTCTGTTTTTAGCTAAAATGGTTGCGTCTTTCATAATATTTCCATTTTCATTTACACCGTATAAACGAGGTTTATTACCACCATCATTTAGCATCCAAAGTAAATTACCATTGGAACTAGTCTGAACGCCTGAAACTTCCTTTAGTGTAAAAGGTAAATCTGCAATCACTTTCAAATTTCCTGTTTGACATGATACGGTTAAAGTAAATAGAAATAAAAAGGAAGTTTTAAACATTTAGTAGATTTTAGTTTTAAATTTACGTGGAATTTTTTAATTTTTCTGTAAACCGAATGAATACTTATATTGGGTTGTTAAGAGGTGTCAATGTAAGTGGGCAAAAGAAAATACCCATGGCAGAGCTTCGGGAGGCCTTGTCTAAATCTGGTTTGATGAGTGTACAAACCTACATTCAAAGTGGTAATATTATTTTTCAATCTTTAAAAGAAAACAAGAGAATTTTAGCTTTACAAATACAGAAAATTATTCAATTATATTTTGGTTTTGAGGTTCCTGTATTGGTATTTATTCCCAAGGATTTTAAGCAAATATTTGATAAATGCCCGTTTAGACAAGATAAAAAAGAAAATAGTTATTTTACCTTCTTGTATCAGAAACCAAAAAAAGATTTAGTTCTAGAAGTTTCAAATATAACCTATCCAAATGAGGATTTTTTCATTACTCAAGATTGTGTCTATTTTTATTGTTCTGTGGGTTATGGAAAGGCAAAATGCAACAATAACTTTTTTGAACAAAAATTAAAAGTAACAGCCACTGCTAGAAATTACAAAACCATCCGAAAGTTATTATCTTTGACATCTCAATTAGATTAAATGACTGAACAAGATTTTATTCCAAAAATATATCCTAAGCAAGTTGAAAATGGAAGTGTTACTTGGAAATCACCTAGTAATATTGCATTGGTGAAGTATTGGGGTAAAAAGGAAAACCAAATTCCAGCAAACCCTTCTATTAGTTTTACTCTAGACGGCTGTAATACCACAACTACCGTTAATTTCTCTCAAAAGGAAAGTCATCAAGAATATGCTTTTGATGTATTTTTAGGTGGTGATTTAAAAGAAAGCTTCAAGCCTAAAATTGAGACTTTTTTTAAACGGATAAACACTTACTTACCCTTTTTAAAAGAGTACTATTTTAAAATTGATACGGTTAATACTTTTCCGCATAGTTCTGGAATAGCATCTTCAGCATCAGGAATGAGTGCACTAGCACTGTGTTTAATGAGTATTGAAAAGATGTTGAATCCTGATATTACGGAAGAATACTTTAATAAAAAGTCTTCATTTTTAGCGCGATTAGGATCTGGAAGTGCTTGCCGTAGTATTGATGGAGATTTGGTTGTTTGGGGTTTACATAATGAAATTGAAGGTAGTTCAGATATATTTGGAATTAAATATCCTTTTAATGTTCATGAGAATTTTAAAAATTATCAAGATACCATATTGTTGGTTGATAAAGGCGAAAAACCAGTAAGTAGTACAATAGGACACGGTTTAATGCATAATCACCCATTTGCGGAACAACGATTTGAACAAGCGCATAACAATCTTTCAGCATTAATTGATGTGTTTAAGACAGGCGATTTGAATGGATTCGTTAACATTGTAGAGAGCGAAGCATTAACATTGCATGCTATGATGATGTGTAGTATGCCTTATTTTATTTTAATGAAACCAAACACCCTAGAAATCATTAATAAAATATGGTCATACAGAAAAGAAACAGGCTCTAAAGTTTGCTTTACTTTAGATGCAGGTGCTAATGTTCATGTCTTATACCCAAAAGCCGAAATTGAACAAGTTGTTCAATTCATCAAAAATGAATTGGTTGCACATTGTGAAAATGGGCAGTATATTTGTGACCAAATTGGCTTTGGAGCAAAAAAAATAGTTTAAAAGCTTGTTTTTGTTTAAAAAATGTTTAATTTTATTAAACAAAAAAATAAAATAAGTATCCTAATTAGCAAAAAAATATGAAGGGACCACTTTTTTACTCTAAGATATTACTCTTTGGAGAATATGGTATCATCAAAGACTCTAAAGGGCTATCGATTCCCTACAGTTTCTATAATGGTGCTTTAAAAACCGATAAAAATCCATCCAACGAAGCCATAAAATCTAACCAAAGTTTAAGAAAGTTTGCTAAATACTTAGAAAATATTGATAAAAGTCTCGTAACTTTTGATTTAGAGACATTAAAAAATCATGTAGAAGCGGGTATGTATTTTGATTCCTCAATACCTCAGGGTTATGGGGTTGGTAGCAGTGGTGCTTTGGTAGCTGCTATTTACGACAAGTATGCTCAGGATAAAATAACGGTACTTGAAAATTTAACTCGAGATAAACTTTTAAAACTTAAAGCTATTTTTTCAGTTATGGAATCCTTTTTCCATGGAAAGTCTTCAGGTTTAGACCCCTTAAACAGTTATTTAAGTATTCCAATTCTCATCAATTCTAAAGACAATATCGAGGCTACAGGCATTCCATCGCAAAAAACTGATGGAAAAGGCGCTGTGTTTTTACTGGATAGTGGAATTACTGGAGAAACAGCCCCAATGATAAGTATTTTTATGGAGAATATGAAACAAGAAGGATTTCGAAAAATGATAAAAAATCAGTTTATCAAACATACCGATGCTTGTGTTGATGATTTTCTAAAGGGAGATATAAAATCATTATTCAAAAATACTAAACGATTATCTAAGGTAGTGCTTAACCACTTCAAACCTATGATTCCTTCACAATTCCATGAGCTTTGGAAGCAAGGCATTGAAACTAACGATTATTACCTGAAACTCTGTGGTTCTGGAGGTGGAGGTTATATTCTTGGTTTTACCGAAGATATTGTTAAAGCAAAGAAATCGCTTTCAGGATACAAACTCGAGGTGGTATATAATTTCTAATTCTGTATTTTTATGTCATCCTAAACTTGTTTCAGGATCTCACTAAACAACTACATGCTTTCAAGAAAACAGAAATATTTTTTACTAAAGTTTTTTAGTATGCTTTCTGTGGTCAGAGGTTACAACATTCTCCTTATAGTAATAGCCCAATACCTAGCTTCTATTTACATTTTATCTCCAGACTTACCTCTTATGGATGTGATTTTTGATATTAATATTTTGATGCTAGTTTTAGCAACGGCTGCTACTATTGCATCAGGATACATCATAAATAGTTTCTATGATTCAGAAAAAGATTTAATTAATCGTCCTATAAAATCAAAGCTAGACAGATTAATAAGTCAAAACACAAAGTTGTCGTTTTATTTTGTGCTCAACTTTTTGGCAGTAATTTTGGCTAGTTATGTATCATTTAGGGCGGTAGTTTTCTTTTCGGTTTATATTTTTGGTATATGGTTTTATTCTCATAAACTTAAGAAACTTCCTTTTGTAGGTAACTTAACTTCTGCAATATTAACCATTACGCCATTTTTTGCCATTTTTATGTATTACAAAAACTTTGAATCTGTCATTTTTGTACATGCTACCTACTTATTTTTAATTGTTTCTATGCGTGAACTCACTAAAGACTTGGAAAATATTAAAGGAGATTTTGTGCAAGATTACCAAACCATTCCTGTTACCTACGGAGAAAACATATCTAAGTTAATGCTTACAGTTTTGGCTATTTTTACGTTGCTTCCAACCTATTTGTTGTTATTTTACTACACAGTTGGTTATATGTATATTTTCTTTTATACAGCTACAGCTTTATTAATTTTATTCTTAATTCTATTATGGCGTTCAAAAACCAAAATGCATTATCTCATCTTACACAATATTTTGAAGTTTATTTTGTTAGCTGGGGTATTTTGTATTTTGCTTATTGACGTAAGTGTTATTTTAAAGCGAATATAATTTTTTTGATTTCTCTTAGTGGCAGAAATAAATCGTCAATTAAAAATCGTTAACCGTAAATTATTTAAGTATATCTTTGTCGAAAATTAAATGTAATGAACAGGCAACGCGGAGGAAAAGCACAAGGTAAGAGTTTTAAGAAGAGTCAATCAAAGTCTCATATAAAGCCAAAGGCTGGGTTAAATAAAAGCAACTCTAGTGAAATTCGTTTGAACAAATACATTGCAAATTCAGGTATTTGCTCAAGACGAGAGGCCGATGTTCACATCGCTACTGGTTTGGTGTCAGTGAACGGAAAAATCATTACAGAAATGGGTTATAAAGTAAATCCAAGCGATGAGGTACGTTATGATGGTGCTAGAGTAAATCCAGAGCAAAAGGCATATGTACTTTTAAATAAGCCAAAGGGATTTGCTACCACTACAAGCGAAGGTAAGGGGCGTACTGTTATGGATTTGGTTGCCAATGCTACAACCTCGCGTATAAAGCCTATAGGGCGTTTGGGTAGAAATTCAAAAGGCTTATTATTATTTACAAATGATAAAGATATTGAAGATAAATTCAAAAATTCTAAAAATGGTGTGCCCCGCTTATTTCATATCGAATTAGATAAAAATTTAAAGCTAGAAGATTTAAAGAAAATCCAGAACGGATTTAAGATTCAAGATAAACTTATTTCGGTAGAGGAAATAAGTTATATAGATGGTGCTGCAAAAAAAGAAGTTGGTCTTAAAATAAAGAATACGGGTAATACTATCATAAGAACCATTTTTGAGCATTTCAATTATGACATCATTAGTGTAGATTGCGTTGCCATTGGTCATCTCACAAAAAAAGATATTCCTCGCGGTCATTGGAAACACTTATCTAAAGACGAATTAAGCATGCTTCAAATGCTTTAATGAGTTCTAGAAGTAATTACATGTTTACTTCATAAATTATTTTAAAATTATTTGTCAAACACAGAGAGCATAAGTATTTCTATAAATGTTTTGTCTTTGTTTTTATTGATTAATTCGATTAAGTAATAACAAGGATAGTGCAGGATAGATTATAATTTGAATTTTTATTTATTTGATTCATTCTGCGGTCTTCAAGGGTGAAAATTAATTTTAATGCACTTCATTTTTAATTAGTTAGACTGTTTATTTAGAAAAGACATGGTAAATCAAAAAATTACAATTAGGAATTTAAGTGACAATGATAGTCCCAAGTATATTAAAATAGTCAATGCAATAAAAAGCTCCATTGAAAGTAACCAGCTTAAGGAAGGAGACCGAATACCTTCAATAAATGAGTTTAGCAAAAGCTACCGTGTTTCCAGAGATACTGTCTATAAGGCATATACCTTGTTGAAAAAACAAGCTTTAATTAATTCTACGCCAAATAAAGGGTATTATATTACAGAAAGCAGGAAAAAAGTACTTATGCTAATAAGTACATTCAAAGCATACAAAGAAGTGTTTTATCATTCTTTTATGAGTTGTATACCAGATAATATTGCAGTTGATTTACAATTTCATCATTACAATGTAAAAAACTTTAAGTCAATGTTAGATGTTGAAAATGCCAAGTACTATAAATATATTGTCATGGGGTTTGATCATCCTGGGGTTAGAAAAAGTTTAGCTAAGATTGATAAAAAGAAATTGTTGTTAATTGATTGGAAAGCCAATCTACAAGTCTCAGAGGGTTATGTTTTTCAAGACTTTGGTAAAGCGTTTTACGAATGTCTTGAAGAAGCAATAGGTTTGCTGAAAAAATATAAAAAGGTTGTGTTTGTTTATCCAGAGTATACGTATCACCCCTATGAGAGTGTTGAATATTTTATTGCATTTTGTAAGTCTAATAAAATAGATTACAGTGTTTGTGTTGATTCAGAAATGCTAACCGTTGAAAAGGGTATGGCTTATATTAGTGTTAATGATCGTATTCTTTATGAGCTTTTGAGTCAGAGTACCAATGCAAATCTTGAAATTGGTAAAGATGTCGGTATTTTGTCTTACAATGATACGCCACTTAAAAAATTTACATACAAAGGAATATCTGTTATCTCTATCGATTTTAAAGAATTTGGGGCTAAAGTAGCTGAGTTTATTTCTTCAGATGAAATTCCAAAAACATATTTAGAAACCAAACTTATTGTTAGGGATTCACTATAGAGCCCTTTGTAAAGCTTTCATAGAGAAGGCTATTTAAAAAACTATCTAAGCATGTTCTTAAGTTTGAATTAGAAAGAATGATTGTTTTTCTTTATAATCATGAATACCATTATTGTATTTGTATTCCAATAGAATCACTTTAATAATTGGTGTATAATAAAGTAGAAAAGTTTAAAAGTGTATTTTTAGATTGTGTCTAATAATACTTTTCAGTATTTTGGATACTAAGAGTTTTTTAATAAGAAACTGTTAGTCTAAATTTTAAGTCCTTATAAATCAAATTTGTAATTTAAAAGTTTTCTTTTAATTTTAAAGCAACTTATCGTCTTAATACTAATCTCAAAACTCTTTTTTTATGAAAAATTATTACTTATCAGGATAGAACAGGATAGGATAGGCTATCTTAATTTGTAAAATTGTTGTTGATTATTATGACTTTTTTAGAATCTTTGTTTATTCTGGTCATACTAACTAGTAAAACTATAATATATGTTAAAACTAAAACTCAAAATGAAACAAAAATTTAAAGGACAATTTTCTGTTTCTGCATTAGCACTTTTAGTAACACTGGTTTTCTCCAGTTTTACGGTTGCTAATTTACAGGCTCAGGAAAAAATTTCTGGTGTTGTTAAAGATGTTGGCGGTATACCTTTACCTGGGGTAAGTATATTGCAAAAAGGAACTACACGAGGGGCGTCAACAGATTTTGACGGGAATTACACGCTTGAATTAACTTCAGGTCAGAAAACTTTAGTATTTTCTTATCTAGGTTTTAAGACTGTAGAAATTCAAGTAAACAACAGAACAACCATTGATGTAACTATGGAAGAAGACATTGCAAGTCTTGATGAAGTAGTAGTTATTGGTTATGGTACACAGAAGAAGGAAAGTGTGGTAGGTGCAATTACCCAAATTAAGGGGGAATCGCTACAAGAGCTAAATTCTGGTATTACCAATGTGGAGGAAGCATTACAAGGTAATTTGCCTGGGGTTACAGCCATTCAAGGTAGTGGTGTTCCAGGTAGAAATGATATGCAAATTTTTATTCGTGGTCAGGCCTCGTGGAATGGATCAGGACAACCACTTATACTTGTGGATGGCGCGCCAAGGGATATTGATAATATCGATTTTAATGATATTGAAAACCTTTCTGTACTTAAAGATGCCTCTGCCACGGCGGTTTTTGGTGTTCAAGGTGCTAATGGTGTTATTTTAATCACCACAAAAAGAGGTCAAAAAGGAAAGGCGCAATTGTCTTTACAAGCTAATACTACTTTAAAGTTTGTTTCTAAGTTGCCAGAAAAACTTGGTGTTTTTGATGCTATTATGGAAGCAAACTCCTCTATATTGCGCGAACTTCCTTATAGGGAAGAATCTTGGGATAATTATCGCCCAATAGCTATTGCAGATAGATTTCAAAATCCTGCAAACGAAGCCGAAAGTCTTATATATCCTAATGTAGACTGGAAAGATGTGCTTTTAAAAGATTTTGCCCAAGATTACCGTGTTAATTTATCTGTTCGAGGCGGAGGAAATAACGCCAGATATTTTGGGAGTTTAGCATACCAAACAGTGTCTGATATTTTTGATGGTGATAGTTATGATAATGGTAAAGGGTATGACAGTGGGTTTGGTTATGAGAGATTTAACTTTCGTAGTAATATCGATTTCGATATCACTAAAACTACAGAGTTTTCTGTAAATCTTGGTGGATTTTACGGGATTCAAAAAACGCCCGGTAACTTAAATTTAGTTACAAACTCAATTTATGAGCTCGCTCCGAATGCTTACACACCTCTTTTTCCAGATGGGGCTTATGGTAGAGATGATAGAGATATCTTTGCTAATACAAACCCTTTGGTTGTTTTAACTAATACAGGGTATACTTCTACAAATACCTTTAATATAAACACAGATTTTATCTTAAAACAAAGATTAGACTTTATAACTAAGGGCTTATCGTTTCAAGGACGTTTTTCTTTAGATAATAGATCTACAAGTAGACAGCGTTTGTTTGACAATGGAGGTGATGGTCAGGAAAATGTGAGATATCGTGTATACAATGAAGATTTTGAAGAGCGCATTGAATCACCAAATGGTGTGAATGATTTTGGTTTTGTGCCTTTTCCATGGACAATAGAGCCAACACAAATACTTGATGGTAATGAGGGTAGTGCTGCTCAGCGTATGAGACGTAATTTATTATATGATTTTTCTTTTAATTATAATAGAACCTTTGCAGATAAGCATGCTGTTACAGGATTAGTATTAGTAAGACGTAGAGAGAGTGGAACTGGTAATGGTTTCTTGAGATATCGCGAAGACTGGGTTGGTAGGGTAACCTATGATTATGATAAGAGATATTTCTTAGACATTAGTGGTGCTTATAATGGATCTGAGAAATACGGTCCAGGATTTCGTTTTGAGGTTTTCCCAGCAGCAGCAGCAGGTTGGACAGTCACTAATGAATCATTTATGGAAAATGTTGATTGGTTGAATCTGTTAAAATTTAGAGGATCTTATGGTTTAATTGGTGATGATAGTGGAGGCGGAAGGTTTGAATACCAGAAAACTTGGAGTATTGGTGGTGGTGCTTTTATAAACCCTAATGGTTCAAATGGTCGTTCGCCGTATGTGTTTTATTCAGAGGACAATGTTGGTAACCCTAATCTACAATGGGAAACGGCTGTAAAATATAATATTGGTGTAGAATTAGGATTGTTTAATAACGCAATTAAAGCAGAGGTAGATGTTTTTGGAGAAGATCGTAGCGATATTTTAATCCCAAGTAGCCAAAGAGCGGTGCCAGAATGGTTTGGTGCTAGTCCACCAGCCTTCAACAGAGGTGAAGTAGAGGTACGAGGATTTGAAGTTGTACTTTCAGCTAATCATACCTTTGCCAGTGGTGTAAATATTTTTGGTAATGTTAACTTTACGCAAGCCAAAGATTTAGTACTTGATAGAGAGGATCCAGAATTACGTCCGTTTTACCAAAAAGCAGCGGGATATACCATTGGTCAGCCAAGATTAGCTATTCCTGCAGAGATTATGGGTAGTTTAGATGACTTATATAGCTCAACACCAAGAGTCAATGGAAATGAATTAATAAGAACTGGATATTATAATTTAGTAGATTATGATGGTGATGGTACTTACAATGGTGCTTTTGATAATGTGCCATATGGTTACCCAGTACGTCCACAAAGAACTTGGGCTGCTACCGTAGGAGCCAAATACAAAGGATGGAGATTATCTGTTCAGTTCTATGGTACACAAAATACTAATAGAAATTATAGCAGTAGAACATTCTCAAACCAAATCGATACGTTTTTTGAGCATGAGTTAGGATATTGGACTAAAGATAATCCAACAGGTGTTCGCACACAGCCAACTTTTGCTATAGACTCAGGAGCCAGTGATTTAAACACAGGAGGTGCTGATCCAAGATCAAACTTTTTTGATGGATCTTTAACAAGATTGAGATCTATAGCGTTAAACTATAGTATTCCTAAAAAAACATGTGAAAGACTTGGGGTTAAAGCGCTAAGTGTTTTTGCTAATGGTAATAACTTGTTTTTATGGACAGATTTGCCAGATGATAGAGAGTTTAACAGTAGTCAAACTCAAGATTCTACGTTTAGAGGAGATTACCCTACAATGGCACGTTTCAATGTCGGTTTTAATTTAGATTTTTAAAATAAAGAATTATGAAAAATATTAAAGTAAAAATAATTTTATTTTTAGGGCTACTGTTAACGTTTGCCTGCGAAGAATATTTAGACATTGCACCAGAAGCTGAGATAGATATTACCGATGTATTTGCTACTTTCGATTCTTCTCAAGGGTTTGTAGAAGAGATGTACAACTTAGTAGTTGAATATGGTACTTCTGGTCATTCCTTTCAGGATTACACTTTTGGGGACGACTCATACAGGGGTGGCCAGTTTAGTGGTGCCGTAGATCGAGGTCAGTTAGATAATTGGGTGAGGCAACGATTCGCTTACCTTGGTAAGAATACACATCAAGGTAGACCTGGAGATACCAATAATTCTCAAGCTAGACGTAGACCAAGAATATGGCGTGGTAGTATGTTGGGTATCCGTAAGGCTAATATCGTTATAGCCAACCAAGATTTAATGGTAGGGCTAAGCCCAGAAGAAAGGGATGTTATATTAGGACAAGCTTACTTTTTTAGAGCATTCTTCCATAACGAAATCATGAAGTTCTGGGGGCGTTTCCCACATATCACTGAGGTATAT
>NZ_QRDX01000009.1 GCF_003386195.1 Seonamhaeicola aphaedonensis
GGGTTATATTTTGATAAAGATTGGACCTTCTTTGAAGAGTTCCTTATTGTAGAGCGCATTTGTGAGTATCCTAAACACTATTGGTTGCCTTTTGAGGCAAACCAAACACAGTTCTATGAAGGATTCCCACAAAACCCAGGGTGGTAAGCTTTAATTTTACAAGTAATATTAAAATGGTCTTCTAAAAATACTTTTAGAAGACCATTTTTTATAACACCTTTGCTAACAAACAAATCTTATAAGCATAAAAAAATCCCGCAAGCAGGCGGGATTTTTAAAACTAGTCATGAAAAACCCGAACTCATTCAGGCTTTATTTTTAGTATTATTGAGCTGTATTTAAAAATTTCGGCTTGATTACTAACATAGCCCAAGCCCAATTTTGAGTATCCTTAACCCCTGGTAAATCTGCTACAGCACTTGGCTCAAAAAAGTGAGAATAACCACCAACTAATGAAAATTCTTTGAATTTCTTAGCTAACACTAAATCTATTTCAGAACCTAGATTGTTACCCATACCATCAATATCAGATTGTTCAGTAAAGTAGTGTCCAGCAATTGAAACAGCTACCCCAGAAATTTTGGTTGCATAAGATAATTGAAAATCGTTTAATCCACCTGCATTTGCATGGTTACCAACATAGAATCTATCAATTAATCCATTAAAGGCGTGGTTTGTACCATATAATGGAAAGAATGCTGCCGACTCAGAATTTCTACCTGAAATACGCTCTACTGTACCCGTAAGAGAGCTTTTATCACTCAATTTTAAGTTTGCCGCTAAACTTGCTAAATAAGCACCCTTAACATCAACTCCACCTATTCTCTGTCCTTCTTGTACAAATAAGTTTGTTGTTAACTTAACACCCCCTAAATTATAATCTGCATGAATACCAGCAGTTATTAAACTAGATTTATTTGATCCGTCTACATTTGAATCTTGGAATGTATTCACTAAACCCAAGAAAGTAAAATTCAGTTTCTCCCCTTTACTATTTGCTCTTGCAAAAACCATATCTCTATATGAAAACAGGTTTGAAACATTATATACTTCATCAGTAGTAGTATTTAAAGACCCACCTAAATCAAGGCTAAATTTTTCTTTTTTATACTTATATACAGCGGCATCATGTGTACGTGCTTGTTGTGCCCATCCTAAACCACCAAGAATTCTTTGATCATCGTAAGATAATTGTTGACGACCAAGTTTTAAACTAGAAAATTCACCTAATTTTAAATCTGCCCAAGCTTCTTGTACTCTAAAGTTGCCATTTCCATTTGTTGCAATCTGTGGTCGATCACCAAATGCAAAAACTTCTTGAAAACTTGTATAAACAGTATAGGTTTCTGCTTTATACTTGGCATTTAATGCTGCTCTTACCGTTGTTCTAATGAATCCTTCATCTGCATCGGTAGCCGTTTGAGCTGGAAATGTGCCTCCTGTAAAGTTACCACCATTACCAAAATATTCTGAACGTGGTCTAAATTCACCATCTAAAGTAAATTGTGCTTGTGCAAATTGTATTGCAAGAGCAAAAATTGCCAAAAATACGTATTGTTTCTTCATGTTTTCTGATTTTAAATTTTCTTTGTTGAATTAGTTATTAATTATTGAATTGAATTAGTTATTTATTTTATTCATTGTTTGAAACATCGAAGCAAATATAAAAAGACCTAAATATCTCTTTTATGACAAAACTCATGTTTCTAACTGCTTTTTTTCTTTTAAAATTTAATGTTCTAAGAAATCGATAAGGTGTTTTCTATACTTATAATAATCGTCGTGTTCAAGAACCGCTTTTCGTGTTCTTGGGCGTTCAAAATCAATTTCTAAAACATCCCCGATTTTTGCTCTTGGACCACTCGTCATCATGACCACTCTATCAGCTAAAAAAATGGCTTCATCAACATCGTGGGTAATCATAACTGCTGTAATTTTTTCTTTGTTCCAAATATCAATTAAAGTGTCTTGAAGTTCCCCTCTTGTTAGAGAGTCTAACATCCCAAAAGGCTCGTCTAATAACAACACTTTTGGCTTTATTGCAAAGGCTCTAGCAATACCAACACGTTGCTGCATACCTTGCGATAGATCTGACGCCTTTTTATGAAATGCATCTTCTAAACCAACTTTTTGTAAATAATATTTTGCAATATCATTACGTTGGACTTTGGTAGCATCTGGAAACACTTGGTTAACACCCAACAATACATTTTGTAGTGATGTCATCCAGGGCATTAAACTAGGTGCTTGAAAAATAACACCTCTATCAGGTCCTGGCCCCTTAATATGTCTTCCTAACACCGAAATATTCCCTCCAGAAATTGGATTCAATCCCGCAATCATAGAAAGCATCGTAGTTTTACCACATCCAGAATGCCCAATAATAGTAACAAACTCTTCTTTTTTAATTTGAAGGTTCAAGTCTTCTAGAACCACATAATCGCCTTTTGGTGTTGGATAAACTTTCTTTAGCTGCTTTAAATCTAACATCACTTCATTTGAAGGAAACAATCCGTTCTCCTCCAACCCAGTTGTTTTTTTATCTTTTATAATTGTACTCATTTGATGTTATTATTTAAATTGATAAACAAAATCTTTTGGAGTTAAATCTGGTAGTTCATATTCTTCTGTAGCCTCAGATTTTCTTTCATTTCCTATATCCATTAAATACTCTATAATGGCATTACGCGTTTTTTTGTAACTTTCATTATCATTCATCTCGGTTTTATCACGAGGTCTTTCAATGTCAATATTAAACTCTGGTCCCAAAGTTGCTCTTGGACCTGGCTTTAAAGGAATAATTCTATCCGCCATGTAAATACCTTCATCAACATCATTGGTAATCAATAAAGCGGTACGTTTATCCTTTCCCCAAATATTTAAAATCTGATCCTGAAGTGTGCCTCTTGTTAAAGCATCTAAGGCTCCTAGAGGCTCATCCATAATAATCATATCTGGTTTCATAGACAAAGCCCTTGCAACTGCAACACGTTGACGCATTCCTCCCGATAATTCTCTAGGTAACTTATTTATAGCTGGTGTTAAACCTACCATGTCGATATAGTGAGCTGCTTTACGCTTATAAACCGCTTTTTCTCGTTTAGGAAAAGCTTCTTTAACAGCCATTAAAACATTTTGCTCTACAGTTAACCAAGGTAATAATGAGTAATTTTGAAAGATTACCCCTCTTTCGTGACTTGTTCCCGAAACAGGTTTTCCTTTAAACAAAACCTCTCCACTTGTTGGCTCTAATAAACCGTTTATCAAGTTAACCAGAGTTGTTTTTCCACTTCCTGTAAAACCTACGATGGCTACAAATTCTCCCTCTTCGATAGACAAGTTGATATTTGATAGTACTTCAGTAGCGTGATCACCTTGACCGTAAGTTTTACTGATATTATTTAATTCTAAATATGCCATAATCTTAATTGTTTATTTGCTGTGTTGTTTATTTGTTAAGTTGTTTTTTTGGGCTAAACGTATAAACAACTGCACAACTCCATATAATTTATATTGCATCCGTCTTTTCAAATGACACTGAATTTTGAACAAATAACATCAAGCGATCTAACAAGAATCCTATAATCCCAATGACAAACATGGCAACAATAATCTTTGCATTAGAATCATTAGCGCCGTTTTGGAATTCCTCCCATACAAATGTTCCTAAACCTGGACTTTGTGCTAATAACTCAATAGCAATAAGTACCATCCAACCTACTGACATTGTAATCTTTAAACCTGTAAAGATTAATGGTAAAGATGATGGTAAAATCACTTTAAATATTTTTTGAAAAGTTCCCAACTTTAATACTTTAGCAACATTGATGTAATCTTTATCTACAGCAGAAACTCCCATAGCCGTATTTACTAAAGTGGCCCACATAGAACATAATCCTACACTAATAAATGAAATGGTAAATGAACTATCTTCACTAGAGTCAATTAATAAGGTCTTCACAATCATGAAAACTAACAAGTACCATACTACTGGTGACACTGGTTTGAAAATTTGAATAAACCAGTTAAAGGCACTCTTTAAAGTAGGACTTAATCCTATAAATATTCCAAGCGGCACAGCTATTAAAAGTGCTAATAAGAACCCTGCAAATACCGTTTTTAAACTTCTAAAAATTTGATCCACAAATGATGGTCTACCAGTATAAACAATAGGTTCTTTACCTTCTGCAACACGCTTTTCGTTTAAAGCTGCAGTTTTCTCTGCGAATGCAGCCTTATCTGCGCTAATAATTTGGTGGTCTTTTAATAAAGATTGATACGAATCCCAAACTTTTGCCGGAGATGGCAACGTATTTGGTTGACAACTGATGTCTCCCGACGCAATACATTCGCGCATTGCTTCGGCAGCCTCAGGACCTTGATCGTTAAGAGCTTTTTCAATTTTAAATTCTGCTTCTGTGTTGTACAAAGACTTAGCGCCTAAGTGCCACAGACCTAAAAATAATAGTATGGAAGCAAGCGGTACGACTACTTTACGAAGAAAACTTTTTAAATCTTCTTTTTCTAACTTCCCTGTAAATAAGTCTTTTAATGTGCTTAAAAAACCTAACCCCATAAACTTAGTTACTTTTCCTAATGTTATACTTTGCTTCATGACTAATCAAACTATTTTATTAAGTGATTTTTTTTATTTTACAGCTTCGTCTTTGTTTCCTATTTTGAAACTATTAATGTATCCTATAGGATCTTTTGCATCATACGTTGTACCATCAATAAAATCTGCAGTAGCTGGCTTATAACCATCTGTTTTTGGAATATCACCTGCTGGAATATTTCCCTCTTCCACTAAAAGATTAGCAGCTTTAGTCCAGATATCAGGTCTGTAAATGTTTTTAATAGTTTCTTCATACCAACCAGCTGGTTTAGCCTCAGGAATTTGCCCCCATCGTCTCATTTGAGTTAAGAACCATATACCATCAGAGTAAAATGGATACGTAGCATTGTACTTGTAGAATACATTGAAATCAGGCATCTCTCTTTTATCGCCTTTTTCAAATTCAAAAGTACCAGTCATTGAGTTAGCTAATACAGCTTCATCTGCACCAACATATTGAGACATTGAAAGGATTTTTACAGCTTCTGCTCTGTTTCCTGGTTCATCTAACCATTTACCAGCTCTTATTAAAGCTTTTGTAACAGCGACAGCAGTATTTGGATAATCATCTACAAATTTCTTTGTCATTACAAATACTTTCTCTGGGTTATTTTTCCAAATATCATAGTTGGTGGTTACTGGCACTCCAATACCTTTAAATACTGCTTGCTGATTCCATGGCTCACCTACACAGTATCCGTAAATGGTTCCTGCTTCAAGAGTTGCTGGCATTTGTGGCGGAGGTGTTACTGATAATAAAACCTCAGCATCAATTTGTCCTTGTACATTTTCAGCAGTATACATTCCTGGATGAATACCAGCAGCAGCCAACCAATATCTAATCTCATAGTTGTGTGTAGATACTGGGAATACCATACCCATTTTAAAAGCTTTACCACTGGCTTTGTAGTCAGCAATTACAGGCTTTAGTGCATCTGCTTTTATAGGATGAATTGGCTTGCCATCTGGACCTGCAGGCACATTTGGCTTCATTTTAGACCATACATCATTTGAAACCGTAATACCATTACCGTTTAAGTCCATAGAGAATGGTGTAACCAACTCTGCTTGACGACCAAAACCAGCACCAGCAGCAATTGGCTGACCTGCTAACATGTGAGAACCATCCAACTGACCATCTATAACTCTATCTAATACATTTTTCCAGTTTGATTGAGCTTCAACTGATACAAATAGCCCCTCGTCTTCAAAGAATCCTTTTTCTTTTGCAATGGCTAAAGGTGCCATATCAGTTAATTTGATAAAACCAAAAGTTAACTGTGGCTTTTCAATTTCTAATGTTTTTGTTTTTGTAGTTTCTGTTGAAACATTTTCTGCTATGGCAGCATCCTTTTTCTTGTTACCGCAAGAAAATAATAGAACAGCCACTGGCAGAATGAAGATTGATTTTTTAATTAGTGCTTTCATATTCATTGTTTTAATTAATTTCTAAGTAGTATTACTTAATTTTAAGACAAATATATAAGTAGACTGGTTTCTATTTCATGACTAACACCATACACAAAACACTTTTTACGCCATAAAAAAACCTGCTATAAAGCAGGTATTTATTTTAAATAATTGACTTTAAGGCGTTTTATATAAATATTTTATACTTATTTGCTAATTAACAATACTTAGATTTAAGTACGTACTTAGTTTTTATTTAATTTTTTAAGCCATTCTTCTTGAGAAAGTGCAATATACTTCTTGTCTGTACCGTATGGATCAGTTCCTCCTTCAAAATATTTTTTAACTTCAAGTAAAGGAATGGTATCTTTCATCTGTTCAGGAACCTCATATCGATGATTACCATGAAAATCATGACATTGAATACAGGTAGTCCACTGCTGGTTAGAGATCAAATCTTCATGCGATATATCTAAAGGATCATTTTCTACTACTAATTTTTGATGGCAATTCATACAGTAATCAGCTGTTTTAAGAGATACACGTTCTTTATCATGATGCTCTGTATGACAAGTAATACAAGTAGTAGCATTAATTACCTTGATAGCATCCTTAAATCTCGGTTCTGAAAATCGGTATGTTGGGTGTCTGTCATTGGCTCTGTCATGGCATTCTAAACAATTGTCTACAGTTACATCTTGCGTTCCGAAATCTACGCCCTCACTCCTAGCTCCAAAAGCATGGGAGATATTTGACTGAATTTGTTGCATTAAATTTCCTTTAGCATCTGCATGACATGCAAAACAGGACAAATCTTGATGACCTGTATTCATTGGACCTATGGAAACATATGCTTCTGTGGAATCTAACGTCAATATATAAAACAAGGAACTACCAAGTACTAAACCAATAACTCCTCCAATAACTTGCCGTTTTCGCAAAGGGCTTACTTTAAACATAGACTATGTATTTATCTAAATTTCTATAACAACTTTTTCACTCAAAGGATACGTAATACAGGTAAGTATACTTCCAGAAGCAACATCCTCGTCTGTTAGCAAATGGCCATTGGTCATTTTTACTTCACCTTCCAAACATTTAGCTTTACATGTAGAACACATACCTGATCTACATGAATATGGTAAAACAATATTATCAGACAAAGCCTGGTTAAGTATAGATTTATCACCTCTAACTTGTAATTGATGCTCCTCTCCTTTATACTTTAGCGTAACATCACTTAACAAATTTTTACCAGAAACCTTAACCTCTGGCGCCTTGAAAACCTCTAGCTTAATTTTATCTCTTGTGATACCGTTATCCTTTAAAATTTCCTTTATTTTTTCCATATAACCAAAAGGGCCACATATCATATAAGCATGATCACTGTTATAAGTAATATTATGTTTTACAAAGATTTCATCAATGAGTTTATGCGTTGCTAAACCAACATGGTAATTGTTATTTGACCCTTCATAAACCGAAACAATATGCTCTACGGAAAACTTATTTGGATACTCCTTTTCTAATGCTTTAATTTCCTCATGAAAAATAATAGATTCTAAATTTTGATTGGCGTATAACAAGAGAATCTTGGAATCTTTTTCTTCAGTTAGAACAGACTTTATTATTGAAAACATAGGCGTCACCCCACTACCTCCAGCAAATAATACATATTGCTTTTGGGATTTACTATTGGGATTAATATAAAATGAACCCGCTGGGTCATCTACCTCTAATTTATCTCCTATTTTAAGATTATCATGTACGTAGTTAGAAACCAACCCCTTTTCAACTCGTTTTATAGTTATTTTTAAATCCTTATCTGTATAAGGGTTACTACTGAATGAGTAAGCACGCTTATGAACCTTATTGTCAATTGGCACATGGATAGTTAAAAACTGACCAGGCTTATACTTTAGCTTCTTGAAGAAATTACCATTTTTAAAAGATAAGCTTACAGCTTCATTAGTTTCCTTTATAATATCTTTTACTACTAATTTCATAGGTCTATTTGTAATAAAAAACCATTACAATATGGAATACCATAAGAATGGTAATGATTAATGATAATGCCACGTGGCTCACCATCCAGCCTTTAAAGAGAGCATCACTATTATTTTTAATAACGTCTAAATTGAAATATCCCAAAATGGTATTTGAAAAGAATATATAAGATAACAACAATAAATAACCATAACCCATATCCATACTATGCACATAAAAAATCAACGGGCTTATAGCCCCTAACCATTTATGGAAATTTTGCATAGACATTGCATACCTTCTCAATTTTTTACTTGTTCTTACAAGAGAAAGTAACCATTGAAAAGCTATTAAAAGCCCCAAAAATAAACCAGACCATCTTTTATACATTTCATCTTGCTGCAATTCTGATAGCCAAAGCCATTCTATTTTCAGAAAAAATTGTACAAAAAATGCTACGAAAAACAACAAGCCTATAAGCGTAGATTTATTATTACCTAATACCATTATAGATATAAAACATTAAATAACATTACAATCAAAGGCCCATATTATATACACAATGAGCCTGATTGCAACATTCATTAACACTAAAATTATTTATTTAGAAGCCACTAATTGCTTCATAGTTTCATAAGACGCTAGTTTTCTAACACTATCTAAGAAAACTTCGGCAGTTGGTAGATAGTTACCTTCTTCTGGCCATTTATTACCAATTTCAGGTTTTTCACTTTCTTTGAAAGCTTCTATTTCATCCAAATACTCCATATAAATATCTACAGTTCCTTTGGCATAAGAATTTAAAACAGCTACGGTTTCCTTGTACGTTAGAGAATCTTTTGGATACTGCCATGTCGTTGCCCCCATAACGTCCCCCAATTTCCAGTCTGACTTTGTTGTTTGCGGATGGTCATTATGACAAGATACACAGGCACCTGCACTTGCTAGGTCTGCAAACATAGCTGTGTGTAATTTTTGATCTTCGTCATAAAAAAATTGAGGTTTTTGATCTTTTTTAATCTGATCGAATAATTCGGCTTGTTTTCCTTCAAATTTATTTGCTGCATTTACTGGAAAATCTGAACCTAAATACAGACCTAACGGAACTGGTCCTTTTCTAATACTTGTGGCTACACCTCTAAGAAACAGTGCAGGAAGTGGACCTGCCTCTACATCATCTTTTCTCCAGTCTTCATCAAACTTCATTCCTTGCTTTTTACCCTTTCCTACAATAGCTTTTGTATAAAGCGTTCTAGTTACATCATTTTCTTTTGCTACCATCTCAAGAACTTCTTCCACCGAAAAAGCCTTTTCTTCAGTTGCTGTTGCGGACTTTTCTTCTGGCACACCACCACAAGAGACTAATGCTATTCCTAATACATTAAATGCAATTATTTGTTTTTTAATTTTAGTTAATTCCATAATTCTTTCTTTATATGTTAATTATTTATATGCTGCTTCTATCATAACATCTGCCATGATTCCATAAACCGATGCCCAAGCATCTTTAACCTCTGGAGTAAAATCATCACCCAGACCTGCTTCAAGTGTGCCTAGTAAAGCCGCTCCTACCGTATCATAATGAAAAGCTTCAACCTTATACTCAACATGTCGTTTACCTAAATCTTGTAAAATAGGAATTAAAGCCTCAAGATTACTTAGGCCAGCCACAGCTGCAGCTAGCATCGACATCAATTTATTTCCTTGCTCTTTCATAGCATCATCACTACTAGGAAAGAGAGGCTTTAATTTTGGATCTAATTCAAATAGTTTACCGTAAAAAATCTCTGCAGCGGCAGGGGCTATTGGTTTTACTTTTTCAAAAGACTCTTGTACAAGTGTCACTGTTTTTTGTTCCATAATATTTGTTATTAAAAGTCTGTTTTAACTCCGAAAAAATATTAAGTATTAATACTTATTTCTGAAACAAAACTAACATGAGAGTTTTAAAATAAATATGGATAAGCGTAGTAATAAATATGTTTTTACCCCTAATTTTAAAACAAGATATAACAGTAAAAAAACTGATTTTACAACATAAATTTTATTGACTAAAACCAAGGATTTGGATACAAAAAGATGAAAACACTTATCTACAATTAAAGCTAAAGATTGTTAAAAAAAGATATTTTTGATAAATGTTTATGAATCCAAAAAGAAATTATGTTCGCTTATCTCTTTCCTGAGAAGTTCAATATCAGAGATACCTATTTTTTTTCCGTTAGCCTTAATCAAACCTTCTTTCTTAAGTGTTGAAAACACCCTGATTACCTGCTCTTCAGATGTACCAGCATAATCAGCATACTCTTTTCTACTTAAAGGCAAGTTTAAAAAGCCATTTACCTCACCAAACTTCCTATTTATATATAAAATAGTATCTACAACACGTTCTCGCACAGTCATTTGAGAGATGGATTTCACTTTATTTTCACTCCTATTCAGCTCATTAGCATAAAAAAGCATCATAGCATAAGTAAAATCAGGGTTATTAATTAAAACTTCTTGCAAAAACTCTTTAGAGAAATAGTGTAATTCGACGTTTTGAAGAGCTATAGCTCCAATTGAATAATATTCTTGTGTTCCAAAACCTCTGTGACCAACAATCTCACAAGCTCTAGCAAAACGAACAATTTGCTCCCTACCATTTATACCTGTTCTAAATACTTTTACAGTGCCACTTTTTATAAAAAAAAGTCCATTAACAGGCGCTCCTTCTATGATAAATTGCTGTCCTTTTTTACATTTTAAAACAGTACTTCTAGAAGACAACTCTGAATTAAAAAGTATCTCTGAATAGTTATGAATTAAACAATTTGCGCTACCACAAATATTACACTCCGTGCTAGAGGACAAGTTAAAGTTATTTTTTGTTTGTGATACTATTGCTAACATAATTAATTTACAACACGACAAACTTACGTAATAATACTTAGTTTTTTAGGTAGAAAACAAATTTTTAAGAAGCTAATAATTTAAGCTGCTTCATTTTTAATAACAAAAAAAATAAGGGCTCTAAAATTATCAAATGCTCAATATTAACCTACTTAGCTAAAAAAATCGCTAATCAAAATGATTTAGCAAATTTTTAATAGAGCACAATTAATTTTAACATTTACAAAATTCAAGAACAAAAAAATCATCGTAAATTAGTTGGTTAAGTCTGTGTGTTATATGACCATTGTGAATGTATCTTTTTTAAGCATAGTTATATCTCTTAGCATCAAGTACTATAAATTAATAGGCACTCTTATATTTTATTTTATTATACTAAATAACTCAACCTTAACAGCTCAACAAAACCCTCAATTTTCTCAGTATCTGCAAAACCCATTTGTTATAAACCCTGCAATGACTGGAGTTGAAAATTACGTTGATATAAATATTGCTTACAGAAACCAATGGACAGGTTTTAACGGTGCTCCCAAAACAGCAACACTAAGTATAAATGGTGCTTTATATCCATCTAAAATTGGTTATTTACCTGAAGAAGGAACACATCAAGGTGTAGGAGCTTTTATATACAATGATGGAGCTGGCCCTATTTCGCAAAGTGGATTTTATGGGAGTTATGCTTATCATATACAGCTATCGGAAAATTGGTTTTTGTCTTTAGGAACTTTCATAGGTGTTAAACAGTTTAAATTTGATACTAGTGAGGTTATAATATTCGACTCTCCCATAGATCCATTGATACAAAATATATCTGATTTTAATTTTGATTTGAGTTTAGGTCTTTATACCTATTCTAGAAACATGTTTTTTGGGTTGGCAGCAAACCAAATTCTAAACAAGCAAATTAGTTTTTCTGATTCTTATGATGGAAATTCTATAGTATCAAATTATAATTTTTTAGCAGGAGGCAGAATAAATATTCGTGAAGAAATACAGCTTGTATCTTTTACCTTGCTTAAATTTTCAGAAAACACCCCTGTGAGTTGGGATGCAGGAGCTAAATTAATTTACAATAATAAATTTTGGGGCGGTGCAGCCTACCGTGACCAAGAAGCGATAGTCGGTTTCTTTGGTTTACGTATTACTGATAATCTCTTGTTTAGTTACTCTTATGATTGGGTAACTACCCAATTCAATAACCAACAATCTGGTTCCCATGAAATCATTATTGGCTATAGATTTAGTCTTGATAAATTGAATTGTGCTTGCCCTCAATATTCCTTATAATGATAAAGCAACTAAAAATATTCATATTATGTGTTCTTAGTTTCCTAGGACTATCTGTAACCTCTGCTCAAATTGAAAATATGAATTTTGAGTTTGGTAATTTTGACAATTGGATTTTAGACACAGGGGTGAGGTCTGATACTGGTGATGTTGATTGGAATGCTAGACCTGCTAGTGATTTAGGGCTTCAAATAAAATTAACCAGTCCTTCTAGTCCACGTTATGACCAAAATGCTTTAAACTGTTTACCAGCATCTCTCAACATTCCAACTGTTTTATCTGGCGGAAGGTTTTCTGCACGCATAGGCAATCTAGATGGTGGCAATAAGGCGGCTAGAATAAGCCATACATTTAGAGTAACACCAACCGCTACTTTACTAAAGTATAGTTATGCCATAGTTTTAGAAGATCCAGGACATAAAAGCCATGAGCAACCAAAATTTGTAGTCAACATCAAAGACTCCAAAGGCAACCTTCTACCCTGCGGAAAGTATGAGGCTTTTTCTGGGCTTAATGCACTAGACAAAGGTTTTATAAATTGTGGTAAATTTCAAATATTACCTTGGAAAACTGAAAGCGCAGACTTAACGCCACTTATAGGTCAAGATATTACTATAGAATTTATAGCCTTAGATTGTACCCTAGGGCAACATGGAGGATATGCTTATATAGACGCTTCTCTAGAACCTCTAAAAATACAAGTTGAAAACTTGTGTAATAATAGAGACACTGTAACACTGCATGCTCCTGGAGGATTCTCTAGTTACGATTGGTCTAATGGAGAAGGCTCACCTAGCATTACTGTCACCAATGCCCAATACGGTGAAACCTACGAGGTTGAATTTACCTCCAACACAGGATGTTTAAGTACATTATTCATTACCCTAGAACCTAAACCTCGAGCAAATATAGATGAGATACCAGACGAAGAAATTTGTTTAGGTGGTAGTATTTTAGTACAACCTACAGGAGGTAATGTAGGGGATTTTCGGTATACAAGACCAGACCCTACAAATCCTGGTAAATTTATTGATATAGCACCTAGCGGGACTTCAGCAATATTAAGTCCAAGACAAAACACAACGTATACCATAATTGCTAGAGATGAAAATGGTTGTGATGGCCCATCCACAAGATTCAACGTAAAGGTTATTAATTCTGGTGGCCCACCATTTCCTAAAGCAGATTTTAAAATTGAACCATCAACTTCAATGGATAATAATATATGCTATACCATACGACTAAAAAACTTGTCTGACTACTGTAAGGGTGGGCTTACCTACTTTTGGGATTTTGGAGATGGCACTACTAGTACCGAAACAAATCCTTTACACAGTTTTCCTGTTACTAATGAAAACACAACCTATATTATTACATTAACTGTAAGGTCAGAAGATGGCTTAGTTGAATCTAAGTCTTTTGAATACAATGCTTTTATAACTGCTCAATTTTCAACTTCTATTTCAAACTGTGAAACTATAACGGTAACAAATACCAGTAAGATTTGTGATACTCCAGTAGAAAATTTTTCAGATCTTGTTTACAATTGGAATTATGGAGATGGTAGTCCAACTGTAAGCACTAATAATAATGAACTTTCCTTAACACACGTTTATAACGCTTCTGGCACCTACAATATTACACTACACATTACCAATGTAAACAATCCAGGAATAGTCATATCAACCTATACAGAACCCATTAGTATTAATATTGAAACTAATACAGATTTCAGCTTTATAATTAATTGTCTTGATGTTACATTTGAAGATGAGTCCGCACCATGCTCAACTATAAAAAGTTATCTTTGGGATTTTGGTGACGGTAGTCCAACTAGTAATGAACTAAGGCCTAGGCATACATATGCATCATCTGGGTCATTCACTGTAACCTTAACAATTAATGATGGAGTTCAAAACTTTACTCAAAGCAAAGAAGTTACGGTAAATACTACTGAAACTATTCCTGATTTTGAATTCGAAATAAATTGTGATATTGTAAATTTCACAAACTTATCAAATAGTTGCGACGACCTAGCATACCTATGGGATTTTGGTGATAATACTTCTTTTAGTACCAATAAAAATCCCATCCATAGGTATGATTTAAACAAAACCTATAATGTTACGCTTACGGTCAATGATGGAACCAGAGATTTTATCATAACAAAATCTTTTACCATAGGTAACGGCATCATTGGTTATAATATACCGCAAAATATGGTACTATGCACTAATCCTGGCTCTACCAATACACCTGTATTTGATTTAGCTGACCAAAAAGATTATATTCTACAAGGTTTAGCAGCCAACAATCTTGAATTACCAACCGTTAGTTTTCATTTAACTTCTCCTGAAGCGTTTAATGGATTGCGGGCCCTACCTTTACAATTTAGTAACCTCACAAATCCACAACCAATTTATGCTAGAATTGCAAACCAGAATGGCTGTGTTGAAGTCTTTATGTTTTCTCTTGCTATTTTAAACACACCAACAGTTAATAACATTGAAAACATTCATCTCTGTTATTTAAATGAGAACACTGTTAGGTATGATTTAACTCAAATAAACGCGCATATTTTTGAAAATATGAACCAAGACGAAATTAATCTAAGCTATTATCTTTTTGAAGACGATGCTCTGCAAGATTTAAATAGTATAACAGAATTAAACCTTAATGCAGGCGTAGACATTACAGTTTATGTCCGTTTCGAAAGTACTATTGATAGTAGATGCTTTACATTAAGCTCATTTGAAATTAGAATGGACAATGACAATACAGATACAGATAAACGTTGTATACCATTTTTTTCCAATACTATGACACCGAACGGAGATGGCCTTAATGACACCTTTTTTATTAAAAACGTAGAAGCCTTCCCTAATAATGAGTTAACCATATACAACCGTTGGGGGAATGTTGTTTACAAAGCTACAGGTTATAACAATTCTTGGGATGGTACTTATAAAGGTTCTCCGCTTCCTATTGGAAATTATTATTTTTTTATTGAATTAAATGATGAAGCCAATAGATCTCATTCAGGATACATTACGATTTTAAGATAGACTGCATCTCAATAAAAGTTTGGCGAAATCAATAATTAACTTGATGAATAATTGACAAGTTACTTCTTATAACGAAGTTTACCTATTTCAATGCCTATAGCTGTTTTAGCCAAAATAGTAAAAACAAAGGCTCCTAAAGCCCAAATACCTAGCGTAACCCCAATTTCAATTCCTGTAGGTATATATTCAGCTATTTTTCCGTATGGACCAGGGATAAAACCAGGAACTATTAAACCAAAACCTTTTTCAATCCAAATGGCTATAAATAAAATAAAGCAAGCAAAATATAATACCTTGAAATTATTCCTTAGTTTATGGAATGTCAATATCACCGTAGCTAAAATATTTAAGGGTATAGCTGTCCAAATCCAAGGCAACAGAGCATCTTTACCATGTAAACCAAAGAAAAGATAATAGGCACTTTCACTATGGTGAGTTGGTGCATAAAACTCCTTAAATAATTCTGAAATAAGCATAATTAAATTAATCTGAGCCGCCACAGTAACCACCATTGCTATTTTCTTGATAGTTTTATCTTGAATTTTGAAAGACGTGCTCGAACGTATTACTGCCAAAACTAAAATAATTAAGGCTGGTCCAGCAGCAAATGCAGAGGCTAAAAAACGAGGTCCTAACAAGGCATTATTCCAGAAAGGTCTTGCCTGTAAACCTTGATATAAAAATGCCGTAACCAAATGAATCGCCACTGCCCAAAATACCGATATAAACGCTCCTGGGATATAAACTTTCGATTTTGCTTCTTTTCCTTGGTAGTGCCTGAAAAGAATATACAGCGGTATGGTAATGTTAATAAATAAGTACCCATTAAGCACCAAGACATCCCAGGTTAACATAGAATTTGGAAAATTAAAAACACCTATTTCTGGTATCATATGCCATAAAACAGAAGGCCCACCCATATCAGCAATTACAAAAGCTAAACACATCACTAATGCGGCTACTGCCAAACCTTCACCTATTAAAACAGCTTGTTTAAAATCAATATCTTTTAATACATAGGTTGGCATAACAAGCATTACTGCCGCAGCTGCAACCCCTACCAAAAAAGTGAAATTTGAAATATATAATCCCCAGCTAACCCTATCTGTCATTCCAGTTACGCTTAGCCCTTCATCTAGCTGAATGGAATAACAATACATACCCACCAACATCATGAAGGTTAATGCCGCCATCCATAAATGGTACTTTCTAGAACCTTGCGTTATGGTATCTAAACTATCTCTTACTAAACTTTTAAAAACTTTAAATCGTCTCATCTCATTAACTGATTATTAGTCCATAAAATACCAAAACTTAGGCTCGGTTCCTAGGTCTTCTCTTAATCTAAATACTTTCTTGTTTTCCAATACCCATCTAATGGTACTGTTTGGGTCTAGTAAATTTCCGAAGATACGAGCACCCGTTGGGCAAGCCTCTACACAGGCTGGATTTTTTCCTGCTCTAGAACGCTGAACACAGAATGTACATTTCTCCATAACCCCTTTTTTACGAAGGCGATTACCTAAGTAATGCTGATTCTTATTGATTTCTTCTTCTGGCACCTCTGGTTTACTCCAATTAAAACGGCGTCCGTCATATGGACAGGCAGCCATACAGTACCTACAACCTACACACCAGTCATAATCCACAACAACTAATCCATCATCTTCGCGCCATGTGGCTTGGACTGGACATACATTTACGCATGGTGGATTATCACAATGGAAACACTGTGTTCCCATATAAAAATGGCCCTCAGCAGGTACTTCGTGATAGTAATTATCATCAGACTCGTTGAAGTTGAAGCCATTTCCATCTTTCATTTCATGAATACGGATATACTGCATCTGCGAATTTCTGTCTTGGTTATTCTCCTCAACACAAGCACTCACACAATCCATATAACCCTGACACTTGGAAATATTGAAAGCATAACCAAATAGTACATTTTCTTCAGCATTTTTAGAAGACATACTTATGGTCTTTCCAGTTCGTAATTGATACGAACGTACCAACCTATCAACTGTGGCTTTCTTTTCTTCATCGGTCATTAACTTGTAGTTCCCTTTAAACTGCTCTTCCCAATCTATTTGGGCTTTTTCCTTGCTTTCATCATCAGAAAACATACTACAAGATGTACTTACCGCCCCTGCTCCAATAGCTAAACTTGCGGCTAATTGTTTAAATGCGGAGCGACGGTTCATTTTTACATCGAACACTTGTTCAAAACCGTCTTTTCTTTCTTCTATATGTTTTATTTCCTCATGGTCATGTCCACCACAACCACCAGATTGTTTACCACAACTGCAACTACTCGAAGTTTCTTGGTTCTTGCGACCAATATTTAAGGAAAACCATTTTTTGTTATCACTGCTCATACCTATTCTCTTTCTTTTATTATTTGTGTGTTAAACCGTGCAGGCCATCTCGTCTCAAAATGAGGTTTGTGTGGATTATGACAATTCACACAAGTCATGGACGCTCTTGGTGGTGCCCAACCTCCAATACGTTTCCCATGTGCACCACCTTTCCAATCTTCAAATTGCTTGGTATGACATTGGTTACACAAATTATAACTGTTATTAAAATCGATACTGTTACCTGTTAAACTTTTAAGGTTATTCATATCATTTCCATCGTGGCAAGTAACACAATTCATGGTATTTTCATTGGCATGGTGCAACTTAATATCCCAATGCGCTTTCTTACCATCTTTACTTTGTAGTTGCGATAATGGTTTAGAATGACACTCTGTACAAGCAAATGATTTAATTTGACTCTTTCTTTCAGGAATTAAAAAACTATGCTCTCCTTCAGTAATCTCAATGGTTTCAACACCTTCTAAATAGGGCTCTGAAGACAAGGATGTACCATGATAATTCTCGCTTTTAGCTTTGATTTTGTCTGTTACTCCGTGGTACTCTCCATCACCATGTTTACATGAAAAAAACAATAGCACTATAAACGAAATACAAACGACTCTATGTATACTATGGTTATTCATTGCTAATTGCTCTTTTAAAGGTTCCTATATCGGTCATTTCTTTATTATTCGGAACATGACATTGTCTACAATTGATGCGCTCTGGATGCGTTACCCTAATTTCCTTCGGCGCACTTGGTCCGGCATGACAGGACAAACAATTTTCGTGCATCTGAATTTGATGCGGAATAATTGGTGGGCTTCCAGCCAAGGCATTATTAATTCCTGCTTTGGGTGCAACAACACTTCTATGCTCAAAAGGCCTAAATACCCCACTCGCATTTGTTGGCACATGACATTGCCTACAATTAACCAATTCCGGATGCGGCACTACAGGCGCGTAAGCATTAAATTTTTCAGTAAAACCACCATTTTCATGGCATTTCAAACAAGTATTTGCCCCAATAGTCATTTCATCTTTTATAGGATGCGGAATACTTGGTGGTGCCCCGTGATAAGCTCTGTTATCATAATAATGTTTCAAAGATCTTTGATGATTTTCATCTACGGGCATATTAGCGTAATCCAACGCATGTTCAGACCGCTCAAAAACCCCTTTCTCTGATGGAATAATAGAAGACACTTCTGTACTTCTTTCAAAAGGAATATAAGCTTCTTCTTTTCCAATTTGATAGCTAAAATTCCAAACAGCGATAAACGCAATAAATAGAATAATAAATAATGAAATGATACCCAGTCGTTTTTTCATAACCTATGCCTTTTCTATTTTAACAGCGCATTTTTTAAAGTCAGGTTCTTTTGAAATTGGGCAAAAAGCATCCAAAGTCACATCATTAATCAGCATGTTTTCATCAAAGAATGGTACAAAAACCTGTCCTTGTGTTGGTAACCCCCTTTCGTTTATAGAAGCTGGTAATACACAAGATCCGCGTCTTGAAGATACTTTTACCTTTTCTCCATTTCTTATACCTAGAGCTTTAGCATCTTTTGGATGAAACTCTACATAACTATGAGGCATAGCTTTGTGTAAAACAGATATTCTACGTGTCATAGAACCCGTATGCCAGTGCTCTATGACACGACCTGTATTTAACCAGAACGGATACTCTTCATCTGGTGATTCTGCAGCTGGTTCATAAGGACGCTGCCAGATTACTGCCTTTCCATCAGGTTTTCCGTAGAAATGAAAATCTTCTCCGTTACTACAAGCAGGATCAAACTTTGCATTAAATCGCCATTGCGTTGATTTCCCATCTACATATGGCCAAATTACTCCAGACTCTTTTTTCAGAACTTCTAGTGGAGCCATACCATGTTTTTTACCTTCATGGAACTGACGGTATTCGTTGTATATCTCTTCTACGTGGTTTTCTTCAGAATAAGGAAACAAATCACCATAGCCCATACGTTTAGCAACTTGAATGGTCATCCACGCATCTGGTGTGGTTTCTCCTGGACCTTCAATCATTTTATCCCAGTGTTGTGTACGGCGTTCTGAATTTCCATATAAACCAGATTTTTCAATATGCCATGATGCTGGTAAAATTACATCAGCCACATCTGTTGTTGGTGTTGGGAACACATCAGAAACAACCACAAAGCAAGAATCTTTTTCCATTCCAGGACGGAATCTACTAGTTCTAGGGAGAGACACTAATGGATTGACTACCTGAGTCCATATGAATTTAATATCGCCTCTATCTACCGCTCTAAACATTTCAGTAGTATGATAGGTTGGTTTAGCAGGAATTCTTTCTACCGGCACTTTCCAAATTTTTGCAGCTAATTCTCTATGCTCAGGATTCATTACCACACCTTTTGGTAATTTATGCGTAAAAGTACCCACCTCGCGAGCCGTTCCACAAGCAGAAGGTTGCCCCGTTAAAGAAAAAGGACCATTACCTGGTTGTGAAATTTTACCAGTTAATAAGTGGATGTTATAAATAATATTATTCATCCATGTTCCTCTAGTATGTTGGTTGACGCCCATACACCAAAGTGACATTACTTTTTTATTAGGATCCCCAAAAATTGATGCCAAGTACTTAATATCCTTTACAGATACTCTAGAAATTTTTGCTACTTTTTCTGGGGTATAATCCTCTAAAAATGCCTTATACTCCTCAAAATTTATTTTTTCTGGCTTGTCAGTAAAACTATAGTTATCCTCTAAACCGTATCCCATATTAGTAAGACCCTTACTTAAGTTACAGTGCTTTTCTACAAAAGTTTTATTTACCCAGCCATTTTTTATTATTTCATAACAAATAGCATTACCAACTGCTAAATCGGTTTGAGGTTCGAAAAGAATGGATTTATCGGAAGCTGCACTGGAACGAGATGTTCTTGTTGCAAAGTCTATTATTTTAGAGCCTCTTTTATTTTTTTGCTCTAACATTCTTGAGAATAATACCGGATGCATTTCTGCCATATTATTTCCCCAAGTCACATAGTAATCGGCATAATCAAAATCTTCATAACACCCCATAGGTTCATCCGCCCCAAAAGTTGTTAAAAAACCAGCGACAGCACTTGCCATACATAAACGGGCATTACAATCTAAATTATTAGTACCTATAGCTCCTTTCATTAATTTTGACGCTACATAACCTTCAGGAATTGTAGATTGCCCAGACGTATACATAGCTACAGAATCTTTACCATGTTTTTCTATGGTTTCTTTCATTTTACTCGCTACTAAATCCAGAGCCTCATTTAATGGTGTTTTAACATAAGTCCCATTCTTTTTCACCAAAGCATGTTCTAATCTGTCTTTAGCTTGAATACACATTGTTTGATGATATCCTTTTACACAAAGCAATCCTTTATTAACTGAAGAATTTGGATCACCTTTTACGGCTACTGCTTTACCATTTTCAACACCAACCAAAATACCGCAACCCACACCGCAAAAACGACAAGGTCCTTTTTTCCAATCTAAATTTCCGCTAGGAATTCCAGCCTCTTGTTCCTTTGCAAAAACAATACCTGGAAACATGGTGGCCGCTGCAGTCATCGCTGCCGCTGCTGCCATTTTTTTAATAAAACTTCTTCTGTTTGTTAAAGAGGTATACATAAGTTAATTGTTTTTTGGTGTGTCAAATCCTGAAACCATTGCCAGTAACTTTAAACTGTCTAGAGCTTCTATCTTTTCTTTTAATTGTTCGTCTTCTTCTTTGTTGTTGGTATCGGTAACGACTATGAGCAAGTCTTTGTTTTCGGCAGGAATCACCTCACAGTTAGAGAGTTGCGAAATTTCATTTATTAATGACTCCTTCTTTCCATCCTGAGGATGAGCTAAATAACTTATTATCGGCATTTTTGAGTTATTATAATTCGGACATAAATATCCTGTTTAATAACAGGAAAAAAACTGACTTTTGTCATGTTTGTTTAAAAAATCTATTCGCTATATTTGCATGGATATAACGAAAAAGAAATATGATTTCTATTGAGGACGCTTTATTTAAAGTAAAAAGAAACGTTAATCCACTTTTAAAAGAAGATGTCAAGGCTATTGAAAAAGCGAATGGATATCATCTTTCTAAAGATGTGATTTCTCCCATTAACATGCCACCTTTTAGGCAATCGGCCATGGATGGTTATGCTTTAAATTTGCACGATGACTTAAACTATAGGTTAATTGATGAAGTGAAAGCCGGTGATGGCCATCAACCCAACCTAAAACCAGGAGAGGCTGTTAGAATCTTTACTGGTGCTCCAGTACCAGACTCAGCCAATGCTATCATGATGCAGGAAAAGGTTATTACCAATAATGATACCATCACTATTGATCATCAAATTAATTTGGAGCAAAATATTCGACCTTTGGGAGAACAAGTGAAGCAAGGTGATATTGCACTAAAAAGAGGCACTAAATTAACACCAGCTGGAATTGGATATTTGACTTCCTTAGGTATTACAAAAGTTTCCGTTTACAAAAAACCTACCCTTGCTATAGTAACAACAGGCAACGAACTTATTGAGCCTGGACAAGAATTACAATACGGTCAGATTTATGAAAGTAACTCTAAAATGTTGCAAAGTGTTTTATATAGTCTGAAGTTTTATGATGTCTCTATTTACAAGGTTGCCGATGATTATCCAAAGACCGTTGATTTACTCAAATCGGTAATTAACAAAAATGATTTGGTGCTTATTACTGGCGGAATATCGGTTGGAGACTATGATTATGTTGGTAAAGCTCTAAACGAATTACAAGTTGAAGAAATATTTTATAAAGTAAATCAAAAACCAGGTAAGCCTTTATTCTTTGGGAAAAAAGCGAATACCTCCATTTTTGCATTACCCGGAAATCCCGCCGCTGCCTTAACCTGTTTTTATGTTTACGTTTATATCGCGCTACAGAATATGATGGATAGAACTGATACAGAATTACCCAGAATTCAGGCAACATCCCTTTCAAAATTCGTGAAAAGAGGAGATAGACCTCAGTTTTTAAAGGCGATTTATAATAATGGTAATGTAGAACTTTTAGAAGGACAAAACTCTTCTATGTTACAGACTTTTGCTTTGTCAAATGCTTTGGTTTTCGTTCCTGCTGAAATATCTGAAGTTAATATTGGTGATGCATTAGAAACTATTGTTTTACCAGTTTAAAGAACAAGCCCATGAGTTACAAAATTAAAAGCCGTATTTGGATTGAATCTGATAACAATGTTTTATTAGGCGAAGGACGCGTTCATTTACTAAAGGCCATACAAGAAACTGGTTCCTTGTCTAAAGCAGCAAAATCGCTAAATATATCCTATAAGAAAGCATGGCAATTATTAGATTCTGTAAACAAATCGGCTAAAAAACCAGTCACCATTAATAGTATTGGAGGCAAAGGTGGTGGCGGTGCTGAATTAACGGAGTATGGACAATCTTTAATAAACGCTTTCGATGAAATTAATAGAAATTGTTGGAAGTTTTTGGATGTCCAACTTCAAAAAATTGAAGAACTATAAGTGTCTAAAGTTTTGAGTACTTAGAGTGCCTAAAATTTACAAAAAATGGATAACAAGGAATTTGCAAAAAAATTAGAATACAGAACGAGGCAATTTGGAATAACCATAATCAAATTATCTTCTTCTTTACCTAATTCAATTGAGGGAAAAGTCATTCGAAATCAAATTGCAAAATCAGGGACAAGTGTTGGCGCAAATTATAGAGAAGCTAATAGATCAAGAAGCAAAAGGGATTTTAAAAATAAAATTCAAATTTCAGAAAGTGAAGCAAGTGAAACTGAATATTGGTTAGAAATCATTAACGATTTGAACTGGTCTAAAAAAGATGTACTTGTACCATTTATAAAAGAGACAAAAGAATTACTTGCAATTTTCACTTCAATAACAAACAAGCTGTAACTTTAAATACTTTAGACACTTTATACACTTTAAGTACTTATAACTTTTATGCTACAAACCGAAAACATATATTATTTTCTACTAATACTACCAATAGTATCGTTTCTATACTCCAGCGTAGGACATGGAGGTGCTAGTGGTTACTTAGCCTTGATGGCATTATTTTCGTTTGCACCAGAGACCATGAAACCCACTGCTCTATTGCTTAATTTGTTTGTAGCGGGCATTTCGTTTTATTACTATTATAAGGAAGGGTATTTTAATAAGAAGTTATTCATATCATTCGCCATTGCTTCCATTCCCCTAGCCTTTTTAGGCGGACGTATTGAAGTAGATGCTTCAATTTATAAAAAGATATTGGCCGTTCTTTTAATATTTGCCATTCTTAAAATGTTAAATGTTTTTGGAAAGGAAAGAAACGCCATAAAACCGGTAAAAATATGGCAAGGGCTTATGGTTGGAGGCGTCATAGGATTCTTTTCTGGATTAATAGGCATTGGTGGTGGCATTATTTTAACACCCATAATTTTATTGCTCCATTGGGGTAAAATGAAAGAAGCTGCCGCTGTTTCTGCTTTATTCATTTGGGTAAATTCGGCTTCTGGTCTAATAGGTCAATTAAGTAGTGGTGTTAAAATAGAAATGGCATCTTTTGTATTGGTGGCTATCGCTTTAATCGGCGGTATTTTAGGCGGCTACTATGGAAGTAAAAAGATTAATAACAAAAACTTAAGATACATATTAGCATTTGTACTAATCATTGCAAGTGCTAAATTAATGTTTACTTAAAATGACCGACAAAAAAGACATAACAGGCATTATTCTAGCCGGGGGTAAAAGCTCCAGAATGGGTTCTGATAAAGGTCTTATTAAACTGAACGATGAAAGCTTTATTGAATATAGCATCAAAGCTATGAAGCCTTTAGTCAATGATATTTTGATTGTTTCGGATAATCCTGATTATGATGTTTTTGGATACAAAAGAATAGAAGACGACATAAAAGATGCTGGTCCCGTAGCAGGTATATGTTCAGGCTTAAACGCCTCAGAAACCGAAAACAACTTAATTCTAAGCTGCGATATTCCATTAATAAAAACAAACATCTTAGAAAAGTTGATTAATTCTAGTGATGAACATTCTGAAATCATTCAAATTGAAAGTAATGGAAAGACCATGCCCTTAATTGCCATGTATAAGAAGCAATGCGCACCAACTTTTTTAAAGGCTTTGAAAAATGATGAACGGCGTTTACGACAAGTTATAAGTACCATGAAAACAAAAAACGTTGTATTGACTATCGAAGAACAAAGCACAACCATGAATGTGAATACACAGGAAGAACTTAAAACTATTGAACATGTATATAACGGTTAAATATTTTGGACAAATAGTTGAAGTAACCAATACTCAAGAAGAGACTATTGAAGTTGCAGGTGGTCATGTCTCGGATTTAGTAGAGGTTCTCAATTCTAAATATGACCAACTAGAGAACAAGGATTTTCAAATAGCACAAAATCAAGAATTAGTTTCATTGGAAACTGAATTGACCGGATTAGAAATTGCATTATTACCTCCTTTTGCAGGCGGATAAAAATATGAGCAGATATAACAGACATATAATTTTATCAGAAATTGGTCCAGAGGGTCAGGATAAGCTCTCCAAAGCCAAAGTATTGGTTATAGGAGCTGGTGGTTTAGGTTGCCCTATATTACAATATTTAACAGCTGCAGGAGTTGGCACTATTGGTATTATTGATTTTGATAAAGTGGAATTATCTAATCTTCAACGCCAAGTGTTGTTTGGAACTTCATCTTTGGGCGAAAATAAAGCAATAGCTGCTAAAAACAGATTAGAAGATTTAAACTCAGATATTGAAATTGAAGCGTATCCTGAAGCGCTTACCTATCAAAATGCACTTGAGTTATTTAACCAATATGATATTATTGTGGATGGTTCCGATAATTTTGAAACCCGTTATTTGGTAAACGATGCTTGTATCATAACAAAAAAACCATTGGTGTTTGGAGCGATTTATAAATTTGAAGGTCAAGTTTCTGTTTTCAATTATAACAACGGACCAAGCTATAGATGCCTATTCCCTAAACCACCTAAAAAAGATGCCGTTCCAAACTGCTCAGAAATTGGTGTTTTAGGAGTGTTACCAGGGATTATAGGAAGTATGCAAGCCAATGAAATTATCAAGTTAATTCTAGGAATTGGTGATGTGTTATCTGGTAAATTTTTATGCTATAATGCCTTATTAAACCAAACATCCACTTTAAAAATTAATAGGAATGATGCTGTTATAAGCGAGGTCCTAAATCGACAATCAACTTTTGGGAAAAGAACGCTCAAAATTAATTGTGAGACCAATGATATTGTTTCTATTCAAGACATAATTAATAATGAGAATATTCAGTTTATTGACATACGTGAGACCCATGAAGCACCGAAAGTTGATGAATTGTCTGTTAAAAACATTCCTCTCAGCTCAATCCAAAACCATTTAGAGCAATTAAATAATGACAAAGCAAAGTACTTTTTTTGTCAGTCCGGAACGCGAAGTAAAAGAGCTGTAGTCTATTTAAAAGAACAAGGCATCATCAACTGTTACAGTATAGAAGAAGGTGCTTTAGAAATAAAAAACTATCTAAAAGAACAATTTAAAGAAAAGACTAATGTCAGATAAAAAACCAAAAAACGCATTTAGACAAGGCGCCATTTCCTCAGATTTTATAGGGAATTCCATTTACAAACACCAAACCAAAACAAGTATTGGTGCTCATAACATTTTCCTAGGTCAAGTAAGAGCCGATGAGATTAATGGAAAAATAGTTTCGGCCATTGAATATACAGCATATGAAGATATGGCAAATCAGAAGTTTCATGATATAAGAGAAGCTGCTTTTGAAAAATTCGAGCTTACCTGTATGCATATATATCATAGTTTGGGCACTGTAAAAGCTGGTGAAATCTGTTTATTCGTTTTTGTGTCTTCACCAAGACGTAAAGTAGTTTTTGAAGCTTTGGAATATATAGTCGAGGCTATTAAAGACGAGGTTCCAGTTTTTGGTAAAGAGATTTTTGAAGACAGTTCTCACCAGTGGAAAGTGAATAATTGATTATTGACAATTTATTATTGATTATTATGAAGGAACAACTCAAAAAAAGTACTAAATTATTTGCTCATGATTGTGTAAAGTTCACTGAATTACTTCCAAGTACTTATTTAGGTAATCATATAAAAGGACAACTAATCAGGTGCTCAACTTCAGTTGTAGCCAATTATAGAGCAACTTGTATGACCCAATCCAAAGCCAGTTTTGTTGCCAATATTAGTATTGTAATAGAAGAAGTGTACGAATCGAACTTTTGGCTTGAATTTGCCCTCGATGAAAACTTAATTCAAAAAGAAAAAGCAGAATATCTACTGAAAGAGTCAAGCTAATTAACTGCCATTTTTGTTGCTTCAAGAAAAACCGCAAATAATAAATAATTAATTGAAAATAATAAATCCGAAATGGTTGATATCACACATAAAAATACAACGCTAAGAACCGCCGTAGCACAAGCTGTAGTTTCAGTAAGCAAACCCGAAACTATAGAGGCCATCAAAAATGACACCGTACCAAAGGGTAACGTCTTTGCCATGAGTAAGGCCGCTGGATTATTAGGCGTTAAACGGACTCCTGACATTTTACCTGATTGTCATCCCTTACCTATTGAATTCACCGGTGTTGAATATGAAATCAACGGACTTGAAATCACCATATTGTTCACGGTAAAAACTATCTACAAAACAGGGGTTGAAGTAGAAGCTATGCATGGTGCTAGTGTTGTTGCGCTCAATATGTATGACATGTTAAAGCCTATTGATAAAGGCATTGAAATACATGCCATCAAAATGCTGAATAAAAAAGGTGGTAAATCCGATTTTAAGGACAATTTTAGAAAAGATTTAAAAGCCGCTGTGGTTGTTTGTTCTGACACTATTTCGGCTGGACATAAAGAAGACAAAGCGGGTAAGGCTATCATTGAAAAACTAAAATCCTGCGATGTTTCCATTGCAGAATATGTTATCATTCCGGATGAAACTGATGCTATTCAAGATAAGGCTAAAACCTATCAGGAACAGAGTATTGATATGGTAATTTATACTGGAGGCACAGGGCTTTCAGGTAGAGATGTGACGCCAGAAGCTTTAATTCCAATTTTAGACCGACGTATCCCGGGAATAGAGGAAGCCATTAGAAATTATGGCCAAGATAGAACACCATATTCTATGTTGTCTAGAAGTGTTGCCGGAACAATAGAAAATACCTTAGTATTAGCATTACCGGGTTCAACAAATGGTGCTAAGGAATCTATGGATGCCATTTTTCCATCGGTATTACACGTTTTTAGGATATTAAAAGGGGCTAGACACGATTAAAACAATCAATGACCTGCAAGGTTTTTGCAATCTGGTAGGTCTAAACTAAAATAAAACATGGCGGGAAGAGATTCCTGCCTTCGCAGGAATGACAAAAATATTACAAGACAAATTTGGTAGAGAACACACCTACCTTCGCATTTCGCTTACCGAAAGATGTAATTTAAGGTGCTCCTATTGTATGCCCGAAGAAGGTGTTCAATTATCTCCTAAAAGTCATATTATGACCTACGAAGAAGTTTACGACATTGCCAAAACTTTTGTAGATAATGGCGTTACAAAAATAAGACTTACAGGAGGCGAACCTTTTGTTAGAAAAGACATTCCGGTAATTCTTGAAAAATTAGCCTCACTTCCTGTAGAATTGTCAATTACTTCCAACGCTGTCATTATTAATAGGTTTATTGATGTTTTAAAAGCTAACCAAATCAAGAAAATCAATGTGAGTTTAGATTCGCTTGATAAGGATAAATTCACACATATTACCCGTAGAAATCAATTTGATAAGGTATATAACAATATTCTACTATTGGTTAAGGAAGGATTTACCGTTAAGGTCAATGCCGTATTGATGAAAGATTTCAACGAAGATGAAATCATAGATTTTATAGAACTCACTAAAGATTTACCTGTATCCATCCGCTTTATAGAGTTTATGCCTTTTGATGGAAATAAGTGGGATCTAAGTAAAATGGTTGCGTATAAAGAAATCTTGGAAAAAGTAAATCAACATTTCCCAAAAGGTACTGTTGAACGCTTACAAGACGCTCCAAACGATACTGCCAAGAACTATAAAATAAAAGGGTACAGAGGAAGTTTTGCTATAATCAGTTCCGTGACTAATCCATTTTGTGATTCTTGTAATAGATTGCGTTTAACCGCTAATGGACATTTAAAAAATTGTTTGTTTTCTGCAACAGAATCTGACTTATTAACTGCACTTCGCGCTAAAAAACCCATTGAACCTATTATTCAAAAGGCAATTCAAGCCAAACTTAAAATGCGTGGTGGGATGGATACTTTAGAAAAATTGCAACAACCAGATTTACATCTAAAGAATCGTAGTATGATTACAATTGGAGGGTAAAGATTACAATTTATATAAAATGAAATACAATGTTTCATTTTCATAATTGACTGTTATGCGCTTTTCTATAGGTTTATTAGGTAGCGGAATTATTCTTTTAAAATAGGCTGAAGGATAACAATAAGAATGTTTTGAACGATTAACCTCATCTGGTAACATACATTTGCTTTTATCAGTAGTTAGAACAAGGTGGTTTCCGCTTATATAAAAATTGAAATCTTCTTTTATGTAACCCGGTATTTTTAGTTCATAATGAAAACCAGAATCCGACTCCTCAACTTTTATTTCATTTTTTAATGATTTAGAATACAAACCAATCTTATTTAGCTGTGTACTTCTTTTTTTATTTTTTCTGCTGGTTATTGAAGATTCCATGTAATGAGGAAAATTAAATAGATGGTAAAAAAGTAATAGAGTAGAATAAAATTCCATCTAGCAGAAGAACTCTTAAATTTACATGAAATATTTGAGCTAGCAAACAAGACCTCCTTGTTTATTTTGTCTTACAATAAAATTTAACGTACTCAGTACATTGCTTTTAAGAAATAGATTTAAATACAAATACCCTAAATAATTTATTTCTCTATGCTTGCCTAATCAAAACCTTTTTTTTAAAACTACTTTTTGGAGCTTCACAAAGTGAACAAGTATAAGTATCTGGTAGATTCTCAAAAGGAGTGTTAGGTAGTACGTCTTGAGTAACATCGCCATAAACTTCACTATAAACGGTTAAACAATCTGAACATTGGTAAACATCTTCTTCACTTAGTTCCTTTTTTATATCCTGCTCTGTTTCTCCTTCTGTTTCATTCCCTAATTGCTCAAAATATAATTTGCTCAACTCCATTAACAAACCAGGAAGCTCCACCTTATCAACATCTTGAACATGCATAATGTATTGTCTGGTGTTGGGGTCAAAATTTTTAGCGTATAACAGATTGTAGGTATCTCGTATGATGAAGTCTCCAATATTTTGAGGTTGCCTATTCTTTTCAATAACAATAGATGTAAAATTATAAGTGTCACTATCATAGCTTGTTATTCCAAAAGTTAATCCATAGGTACTTATATCATTTTGATCAAAGTTTGTAACTAAATACTTTTTTAGGTTTAAAGCTTCTGCATCATTTACTGGAACATGCCAATTCATCTCCAACATGGAGTGCCTTACATTAATTCCATACTTTCCTAAAAGCTTTTCCCATTGCAATCTGTTTTTTTCTGGTATGCCCTTAACAATGAATGATTTCCAAGGGGTAATAGATATTTTTCCTATTTTGTTCTCGGAACACAAGTCACACATAGCTTTTAAAAAGGCTAAATCATAACGGTTATTCCTCCAATACAATCCTAGCCAGTATCTATCTGTACCAATACGATTCATACCCTCGTAATACGGAAAAGGGTAAAACGGAACATCTAGTGGCTTATCTACAGTTCTATTGTTGGTGTCAACAGCATCACTAACAAGCTCAAAAACAGTCTCAACATCTTCAGGTTCTTCAATTAAAATTGCTTCTATTGCCATTTCAATTTTATCCATATCCCAGCTAAAAATTAATGCAGGATACATTATTGTTTTTTTCCATCCTGGAAGCCTTAAATATAAATACCAGTAATCTTCATGTTCAGAAGCAATAAAATTTACATTGCCAGTAAAAAGGGGCACAAGTTTTTGCTTTGGGTCGGTAACATTGATACGAAGTTTTGGCTTGTACTTAAACTGTTCTAAAATATATAAATATTTATCACTGGTGAGCCACGATGTACTTGATAAAATTTCGGCAGAGACATAAGAGGATGCGATATTTTCAACACCATCTCGTTTAGGTTTTACAAACTTAATCTTATCAAACTGATTAAATTTAGCCTCATCAATTTTTTCAGGAAAGATAATGTCCTGTCTAGACCCAAAGGATATCGCATCTAAACCTAAACCTTCGGCGGCTTCACAAATATATTTTAGTTCTCCTGGAGACAAAACACCTCCGTTAATCATTAGTCTATATCGCTCTTCCATTATGCTAACACTTTAGAATTTTGAAGTATTTCTCTAACCTCTGTTTTACAGCTACCACAACCCAAACCAGCTCCTGTTTGTTTACAAAGTTCAGTAAAATCTGTACAGCCTTTTACTATAGCTTCCTCTACATTACCTGCACCTACTTGACTACATGAGCAGATTAGTTTCCCTATAACCGGTTTATCATTAGAAGTTCCCCTAAGTAAGGTATCTCGCTTTTCAGACATTTCAATTTTACTCTCAATCAAGGTCTTAAATTCCGCAAACTCATTTTTATCTCCCATCAAAACAGCTCCAACCAATAAGTCATCTTTTACAATACACTTTTTATAATAGCGTTTTGAAATATCTGTAAATACTACTTCCTCATAACTCGAATCATTTTCAGGCACATTAATATCTCCAATACTGCACAAGTTCAAATCATTGAATTTTAGAATATTCATTAAAACAGAACCATTATAGGCACTACTAATATCTCCAGCGATAAAGTTTGCTAAAATAGTTGCTTGCTCCTCTGCCGCCGATGTGATTCCAAAAAGTTGGTTATTATACTCAGCTATTTCTCCAATTGCGAAAATATCGGGGTGAGAGGATTGTAAATGCTGATTTACAACCACACCACGTCCACATTTAAGGCCACTTTCCTTGGCTATTTCAATGTTTGGGATGGTGCCAATGGCATATACAATAGCATTGGCAGTGAAGAGTTTGCCGCTCTTTAAATTAATATTCAATTCACCAGTGTCTTCATCATCAAAAACTGTACTCACCTCATTATCAAAATAAATTTGAATCCCACGCTCCTGAACATCTAAAGCCAATAATTTACTTGAAATTTTGTCTAACTGACGTTCCATTAAACGTGATCCACGTTGCACAATGGTTACTTTTACATTTTTATGCTTTAAAGCTGCAGCTAATTCTAAACCTAAAAGTCCGCCACCAACAATAGCCACATGTTGTTCTTCAGGAGGTAAACCTGTATCATCTAAATAACTTTTAAATCTATCGGCATCTGATTTATTACGCATAGTAAATCTCCCAGGAAGATCAATTTGAACATCTCTAGGTATGAAAGCTCTACTACCCGTTGCCAAAATTAATTTATCAAATACATGGGTATCACCCTTACTATCTGTTACTACCTTTTCCGTGGAATCTATTTTTGTTATCAATGTTTCTGGATGCAAATGGACATTAAGCTTATCCAACTCTATCTTTTTGATTTTAAGCAGTTGCTCCCATGTTAATTCTTCAGTTACATACTCTGGTAATAACACTCTATTATAAAACAAGTTAGGTTCCTTTGAGAACACATGTATTTCATCCTTTTCATTATACTCCCTATAATTCTGAATAAACCTGAACGAGGCGGCACCAGCGCCTGCTATTAGGATTTTTTCTTTTGGCTTTTCATACTTTTTAACAGATACCCTGGTAAACTTAAAATCGGGTTCTTTAGATATGGGATCTACATGGGTATTAGTTAAGTTATTTGCTCGATTTAAATCGTTTTGCAATTGTTTACCCCAATGCATTGGTAAAAACACCACGCCCTTTTTAATAGATTCTGTGACCTTAGCACGTACGCGTGCTTTTCCGTTTTCCCCTATAATATCAGTAATATCTCCGTCTTTTATTCTATTTAAATAAGCATCAACGGGATTGATTTCTAATACAGGCTTTGGATAATGCGTTTTCAAACGCGACACTTTACCCGTTTTAGTCATAGTGTGCCATTGGTCCCTAATTCGTCCTGTTGTTAATATTAAAGGATAATCAGGATTTGGTTGCACCGATATATTTTCTAAAGTTGTAGCCACATTAAAAATAGCCTTTCTTGAGGGTGTGTAAAATACTTTATCTTGAAATAACCTAGGCGTACCTCCATGTCTATATTCATTTACAGGCCATTGAAAAGTACCCTCACTTTTTAATCTATCATAATTAAGGTAAGATATATCAATATTAGTCCCTTTGGTCATGGAACAATATTCATCATAAATCTCTTCGGTAGAAGCATAATTAAAGCTACGAAAGCCCATACGTTGTGCAAAATCGCAAAATATTTCAACATCTGGTCTAGCTTCACCTGGTGGATCAATTTCTTTAGGCAAATATGAAATTCGACGCTCTGAATTGGTCATGGTGCCTTCCTTTTCTAGCCAACCCGCTGCGGGGAGCAATAAATCTGCAAAAGCCGCCGTATCAGAACGATGTGATATATCCTGAACTACCACAAATTTGGCATTTTTCATGGCTTTTTCAATACGATTGGTATTTGGTAGGCTCACTAGAGGATTGGTACAAGCAATCCATACGGCTTTTAAGTCTCCAGATTCTAAGGCATCAAACATTTCAGTAGCCGTCAACCCTGGTTTCGGGTTGATCTTTTCAACACCCCAAAACTGTGCAACTTCTCTCCTATGTTCTTCGTTCATCAAATCTTTATGAACCGCTAAAAGATTTGCCATGCCTCCTACTTCTCTACCTCCCATGGCATTTGGCTGTCCGGTAAGTGAAAAAGGGCCCGATCCAGGTTTACCAACTTGACCAGTAATAAGTGATAAATTCAAAAGTGCTACATTCTTATTAACCCCTACCATACTTTGGTTGAGCCCCATAGCCCACATACTAATAAAGCCTTTAGATAACCCAATAATGTCTGCAGCTTTTTTGATATCCTTCTCATGGATACCACAAATTTTAGCTGCTTTACTAATTCTAGTATTAAATATTTGTTCTTTATAGGCAGCAAAACCTTCGGTATGATTTTTTATAAAATCCTCGTCTACAAGTCCGCGTTCATACAAGTGTCTACCAATAGCGTTATATAAAACAACATCGGTTCCTGGAAGAATTTGTAAATGCAAGTCGGCAAAACGTGCGGTGTCCGTCTCTCTTGGGTCAACTACTATAATTTGAATATCAGGATTTTCTTCCTTGTGCTTTTCTAATCTTTGAAATAGAATAGGATGACACCATGCAGGGTTAGCACCTGTAATTAAAAAGCTATCTGCTAACTCTATATCAGCATACGAAATCGGGACACTATCCTCTCCAAACGTTTTTTTATACCCCACTACTGCAGAACTCATACACAACCTTGAGTTGGTATCAATATTGTTAGTTCCTAAAAACCCTTTGGTGAGTTTATTGGCTATGTAATATTCTTCGGTTAAACTCTGTCCAGACACATAAAAACCAACGCTATCTGGACCATGCTTTTTTATAATAGATTTAAAAACGTTCGCTGCCCTATCTAAAGCATCATCCCAACTAACACGTTCACGAGGGTGTGATCTGCTCCAACGCATTTCTGGATATAATATCCTATCGGAAGTATCATTAACAACATAATGCAAATTTCTACCCTTAGAACAAAGCATTCCTTTATTTACTGGGTGGTCTATATCACCTTCAACAATAACCTTATCATTACTATCTTTTTTCACGATAATTCCGCAACCTACTCCGCAATACGAACATGTTGTTTTTACCTCACTTTTAATCATTTACAGCAGTGCTTTAATACGAATTAAACCCTTTTTTTATTACGAAACAAGGGTTGATTTCATTATTAATAATCCCTTAAAAAAGACTTCATTTATCATGAAATTGATAAAATTAGACTTCCGAAATTTAAAATTTGGTTTCGGTTAAATATTTTATTGTTATTCCCGATTTACCGAATGAAATCGGTAAATCACTCGGGAATAACCTTCTTAAAGAAAACCCCAAAACTTGAAGTTTAAGGAAAACTTTTAGAACTTAACTTTCATAATCAAAAGTTCTCCACTTATACTTCTAATAGACGCTTCAGGAAATATCTATTCTTCAGCTTTTTAAAAACTAAATTGTCTTTTTTCCTTTTAGGCAAAAAAAATACTTAATCATTTCTACAAAACTAAGTATTTATACGTAATTAATTGTATTAAAATTAAGTATTAAAGAATTATTGTGAGATTAATAAATTAGGAAAGACGATTTTACAGATTTCATAAAAAACAAATAAATTTCAAATACCATTCAAAGGAAACTGTAAAAAACAACTATATCAAATGATAGTCACGAGCTTTGTCAGTCAATTCCTTTAAATTAGAAACCTCAAGTTTTTTCATAAGGTTAAAACGGTGTACCTCAGCAGTGCGCTTACTTATTTCAAGTTCTTCCGCAATATCTTTATTATTTTTCAACTCTAGAACTAAACTTAGTATTTGCTTTTCACGTTTAGTTAATTTGAAAGGTAATTGTACAGGTTCTTTCTTTGTTTCTGAAGTAGAAGAAGAACCATTAACAAAATTATTCATAATAATAGCTGAAACATCACCAGTAAAATATTTGCCTCCGGAAGCCACTTTATTAAGAGCTTTTATAAATTCGTCTTTACTGGCTCCTTTTAACAAATAACCATCAGCTCCAGCTTGAATAGATTGTACCACATACTCTTCAGAATCATGCATAGATAATACCAAAGTACGCACATCTTTATGATTAGTACTCATTTCTTTTACAACCTCAATACCGTTCATTTCGGGCATTCTAATATCAACAATTAGTACTGTTGGTTTATTTCTATTAATCACTTCTAAAGCTTCTTTACCATTGGAAGCTTCGTCTATAACTTCAATTCCTGATTGATCTTCTAGAAGTGCTTTGATACCATCTCTAACTAATTCGTGATCATCAGCAAGTACAACTTTAATTTTACTCATAAAATACTATTATCAATGCAAAAATAATAAAATTAAGTACTCCTACGTATTTACTTAGTTTTTAATGCCGTAACTTCAATTTCAATTTTCATTTTTTCATTGGCTAAACCCGCAGATATCATAGTTGCTGCTGGTTTTACATGACCTAAATATTTTTTAAAAACCGGCCAACATAATTCAAAATCTGATGGATTTGGTAAAATATACGTAACTCTAACAATATCAGACATAGAAGCTTGTGCCTTCTCTAAAGTCGATTTAATATTAATTAGACATTGTTCGGCTTGTTGAACAACATCCTCACTAATGAACATGATTTTATAATTATAACCCGTTGTACCAGAAACAAATATCCAGTTGTCTTGTATAACGGCTCTGGAATACCCTATTTGTGTTTCGAAAGTAGAACCTGAACTAATAAGTTTTTTTGTCATATTTGGTTAAACTTCTTTCAATGGAATATTAAGTGTTACTCTCGTACCTTTCCCGAGTTCAGAATTTAAAAACAATCTACCATCAATGTATTTAATGCGTTCACGCATAAAAGTCATTCCCATACCACCATCCCCAGTTTTTATTTTCGCCACATTATCTGGATCAAAACCTTTCCCATCATCGTCAATTACGATACTTAATATGTCTTTACTATTTGATAAGGACACTAAAATATGGTTAGAATCTGCATATTTGATGGCATTATTTATGGCTTCTTGTGTAATCCTATAAATGTTGATTTCTGTAAGGGAATCCAAACGCCCATTAAATCCAGTTTTGTTAATAAATAGTATTTCCTTTGCTGTAAGTTTAGATAACTCTTTGGTAAGCTTAATCAATGCTGGAACAATACCATGATCTGCTAATTCAGGCGGTGTTAAATTGAAAGTAGCTGTCCTAACCCCTTTGATAATATTAGCCGTTAATTCTTTTAAATGTTCAATCTTTGATGCCGTTCTATCTATATCCGTAATATCAATACTTTCTAAATTATACTTCAATCCTGTAAGCATTTGCCCAATACCATCATGAACATCTTTGGCTATACGATTTTGTTCTTTTTCCTGGTTCTCAATAATTTTACTTGAAACAATTTTCTGTTGACTCATTTTCTCTTCAAAGCTTTCTTTGGTCAATCGTTCTATTTCTAACTGGCCTTCTTTCCGCTTTGTAATATCTGAAGCTATAATAAGTAACTCGAAACGTTCATTGGTGGGATTGTATGGTATCATTGATAACTCTAACCAAATATTTTCTTTGTTTTTATTAGTTGCCTTTACCTCTCCCTGCCATCCTGTTTTCTTGTGTTTAGAAATTAAGTTATTTATATGCTCCTGTTCACTATCATTCGGTGAAATTACTTTAGAAAAATTAGTAGCCTTATTAAATTTGTTAACCTTAAATAGCTTTGAAAACTTTTTACCCATGTGCAGTACCATACCCTCTGGGGAAATTCTAGCAAACAAAAGTGTCTCATCCATAGCATGAGTTAAAGCTCTCAACTCTTTAATAGATTTCTCTTTAGCTTCACTTAAAACATCAGCATTATAAGCCATTTCCTTAGCCTTTTTCTCGGCCAGAATTAATTCTGCTAGACTGTTTTTTACTGTTTTAGCTGTGGGCCAGAAAATGAAAAGGAATTCAGCAAGCAGAAGCAAAAGTGTAAATGCCATTAAAAATAACTCTAACTTCCTTAACCAAGCCACTCTTTCTTCAGCCTCTAAGTCGTATTGATTAACAATACCATCCATTTTTTTTAAAAAGACAGACTCATTTTGCTTTACAATATTTATTTCATCTGTAAAACTTTCAATAGGAATATTCGATGCATCTTCTATAATTTTTATGATAGATTCAGAAGCATTTTTAATAGCCGTAAATGCAGGATTTACATCATTAAACATTTTAGAAACAACCCTACTGTTATTTCCAGGTAAGCCTAAACTATCACTTCCTTTTTGTAATGCATTATGAGATATTACCCACATTGATAAAGTGTGTTTCAAATTATCTTTGATAGCAATTTGCTTATTATAATCATTTTCAGTAGATAGCGATAATATCTCTTTAGTGAGCTTCTGACTTAACATACGCTGTCTACCTGCAATGTTAATAACGCCAGAGTCACTCTCTTGACTTTTTAAATGTTTTCTTATTAATATCTGACTAACAATGACCGAAAGAGCTATGGTACTTAGCGCAATAATATATAAACGACGTAACCGTTCAAAAGTACTCTGGTCTAATGAATTACGTTTTACAACCATTTTTGCTTAGTTTATCCCTGAATTGCTTGTTTAATTAAAGCTATATTTTTATCGGAATAATTTAATTGTAAGGCAGCTTCATGCCCTTTATCAGACATTTTTTTCCAAGTCTTTTTAAGAATATCAATTACTTTTTCATCAGCATGTTTAGCTGCGAACTCCTCAAAATAATAATCAAGAAATACCAAACAAACTGTGTCTTCTAAGGTTTGAGATTCTTCATTTTTTTTGATAAGTTTTTTGGTAATTAGTTGCGAAACCCTTTCAATGTATTGATTGTCATAACCTACTTGTCTCAAAATATCGGCTGTAATTTCGGCATGCATTTTTTTAAGGGTTTCACGCCATTTTAAATATCCAACTCTATCCATTGTATATTCATCTCTTGCTATTTGCCATCTACAAATATGTTGCGCACGGGCTGCGATTTGTAGGGCTTTAGACGCATTAGGTTCAAACTGCAAAAGTTTTCGCGTCATGCGTTGCGAATACAGTAATTCCTTGGGGTATTCCATGCCAGAAACTTGGTATGTATTTATGTCTTCTGAGTTTTTTCTATCTATTAAAGCTATGGCTGTTTCAAATCTGGTTGGCTTCATTTTATGAGTATATTAGTCTAAAAAGCCAATATACACATTTTCTCCTTCAATTTTTACTGGGTAGGTTGCAATAGCCTCTAAATCGCCATTTAAATTTTCACCACTCTCTAATGAAAAGGTTTTTTTATGTAGAGGACACGCCACTTTAGGAGTGCCTTTTTCATCACCAATCATACCACGTGACAAAACCATTTCCATCTTGTGCGGACAAACATTTTGACAGGCATACCATTTGTTTATTCTCGCAAAATTAAACACTGCTATTTGCTTATCTTTATACTTTACGCAAGCGCCACCATCAGCAGGAAAATCATGTACTGACGCTGCCTTGAACCAAACTTTTACTTCCTCTAATTTTGTTGCTCTGTATTTTTCTAAAACTTCCTCCATATGCTTTAAATTTTAGTGCTATTAATTACTCCAAGGTTCTGGCATTTTTTGTTCTCTCATCGGAACAAACACCAAGTTATCATCTTCTTCCTCACTGTTTACAAAGTGACTGAAACGTTTCATCATTTCAGGGTTGTTTACGGCTTGTGTCCACTCACATTCAAACTTATTTACCAAGGTTTGCATTTCTTTTTCTAAATCTTCTGCAATACCTAACTTATCATCAATAATCACCTCTTTCAAATAATCTAATCCTCCTTCAAGCCTTTCTTGCCACGCAGCCGTACGCTGTAAAGGCTTTGCTGTACGCATATATAGCATTAAATAACGATCCAGGTATTTTATAACAGTTTCATTATCTATTTGTTCAGCGAATAGTTCTGCATGACGAGGATTAGCACCTCCGTTACCTCCAAGATAAAGGTTCCATCCGCCTTCAACAGCTATCAACCCAAAATCTTTACCACGTGCTTCTGCGCATTCTCTAATACAACCTGATACACCTCCTTTAATTTTATGAGGAGCCCGGATTCCTCTATAACGGTTCTCTAGTTCAATACCAAAACTCACACTTTCATCCATACCGTAACGACACCAGGTTGAACCAACACATGTCTTAACAGTTCTTAAAGATTTACCGTATGCATGACCACTCTCAAAACCATGACTAATCAATTCTTTCCAAATTAGAGGTAATTGTCTTAAAGTAGCACCAAATAAATCGATACGGACTCCACCTGTAATTTTTGTATATAAATCATATTTCTTAGCTATTTCACCTAGTGCAATTAACTTATCAGGTGTTATTTCGCCCCCTGGTACACGTGGCACCACTGAATAAGTTCCGTTACGCTGTATGTTTGCTAAAAATCTATCGTTTGAATCTTGAATAGCATATTCTTTATTAGCAGTATCAGCGTGAATGGATGCCATTAATGATGCCACTACTGGTTTACACAATTCACATCCATGCCCTCCGTTACCATGATTGTCAAGCACTTCATTAAACTTGGTATACCCTTTTACTTGAATGATTTGATATAAATCCTGTCTGTTATAATCAAAATGCTCACAAATGGTATCCTTCACTTCAATACCCAAAGATTTCAGCTTCGCATTAGTTAAATCAGCTACCATAGGTTTACACCCACCACAACCAGTACCAGCTTTAGTACAATTAACAACATCTCCTAAATCTTTAGCTTCTCCGCTCTCAATTACACCACAGATTTGTCCTTTGGTTACGCTTTCACAAGAACATATTTGAGCTTCATCTGGTAAGTCCATAACATCTCCAAAAGCTGCACCACCCTCACTAGCTGGTAATATCAATTGTGCAGCATTTTCAGGGATTGCCATTCCGTTTAAATAGATTTGATGCAGCATACTATAGTCCGTAGCGTCACCAACTAAAATTCCACCTAGTAATTTCTTGCCATCTAAACTTACATTTATTCTTTTGTATAAATATTCTGTTTTATTTTCAAAAATGATGGAATGTCCTTTGGATGCAGGCATAAATGGTTCTCCAAAACTAGCCACATCTACTCCAATTAGTTTTAGTTTAGTAGACATATCAATAGACTCTGGCATTATAGCTTCTGTCTCACCTAAAATCTGTCTTACAGCAATGTCAGCCATATCATACCCTGGTGCAACCAATCCATAAATCATTTGGTTATATAGGGCAATTTCTCCTATGGCATAAATATTCTCATCCGAGGTTTTCATAGTGTTATCAACCACAATACCTCCTCTTACACCCACTTCTAAACCACAAGCTTTAGCAAGTTCATCTCTGGGTCTTATTCCTGCCGATACAATTAGCATATCAACGTCTAAAACATCATCTTCTCCAAACTCCATCCCCGTAATTTTACCATCACCTAAAATCTGATTGGTCGCCTTACTTAAGTGAATATTTAATCCTATAGACTCTAATTTAAGCTTTAAGACCTGAGAACTCCTAGAGTCTAGTTGCCTCGGCATTAATTTCGATGCAAACTCTACAATATGAGGTTCTAATCCCATATCTAAAACAGCCTTTCCAGCTTCTAAACCTAATAACCCACCTCCAAGAACAGCAGCCCTTGCATTTGGTTTTTCTTCCTTAAGTTTAGCTGCGTAGGCTAACATACCTTCAAGGTCTTCAATTGTTCTATATACAAAAACACCTTCCTTTTCAACACCTTTAATTGGTGGTACAAAAGGAGATGACCCCGTTGCCATTATTAAATAATCATATGAAAATTCTCGATCTTTAGCAGTTGTTATTTTCTTTCCAGACCTATTTATATCTGAAACACGTTCACCAGTAATTAATTCGATGCCATTTTCAGAATACCACTCTGCAGGAGCCATTTCCAAGGCCTTGGCATCTTGATTATCAAAAAACTCACTTAAATGAACCCTATCATAAGCAGGTCTTGGCTCTTCTCCAAAAACGATAATTTGAAAATTTTTAGCGGTTTCTTGTGCCACAAACTTTTCACAAAATTTGTAACCTACCATACCATTACCAACTACAATGATTTTTTTCATATCTACGTATTTTATGTGCAAAACTAAGTAATTATACTTAATTTACATTCAAACAATACATAGTAAATTGACTATAATTTAAATTATTATAGATTTCGCAAATTGATATGTGGATAATTAATTAAACAACAAAAATTGGCTGTTAGAATTATATTATAATTGATAAATTAATAGGACGTGTGCCCTAAAATAATTTATATACAAAAGATGTTTTAAGAGATTCGTTAGCTATCTCAATATCTTAAAAAAACTAAAGACCATATTCTGGACTAAGCCTTAAAAACTTTGATAATTATACTTTTTGAAGCAGGGGTTTTAGCGGTATGTGCATAACTACTTAAAGGTACGAGTACATTTGTTTCAGGAAAATAGGTAGCGCAGCATTTTTTTGGTATATCATAACCCACTACTTTGAATTTGTTAGCCCTTCGAACAACGCCATGATACTCGGAATGTAAATTTACAACTTGCAGATCTCTAATACCTCTTTCTTTCATGTCTTCACGATTCATCATGATAACACGACGCTCATTAAAAATACCTCTGTAGCGATCATTTAAGCCATAAATAGTGGTATTGAATTGATCATGACTCCTAACAGTCATCATTATTAATTCATCCTTTTTAAGTTTCCATTCTGGAAGTTTATTAATTGTAAAATGTGCCTTTCCAGATTTGGTTTTAAATTCCCTGATTCGTGCCCCATTGGGTAAATAAAAGCCAGATGGTTGCTTTAAACGTTTATTATAATCAGCAAAGCCATCTACTACTTCTTCAATATCATTTCTCACTAAACTATAATCATCTTTATATGCTAACCAATTAATTTTAGTACGCTCCTTTAAAGTGGCATTCGCAATACCACAAACCACGGAAACTTCACTTATTATGTTTTTCGAACAAGGTTCTAATATTCCTTTTGTTGAAGACACTACACCCATAGAGTTTTCTACACTTTGCAATTGGATACCTGTTTTTTGATAGTCTTTTTCTGCTCTTCCTAGGCAAGGTAGAATAAGCGCTTCTTTTCCGGTAACTAAATGAGAACGGTTGAGTTTTGTGCTCACATGCACCGTTAAATTACAATTTGCCAAAGCCTGTGCTGAATAATTAGTATCTGGAACTGCCGAAATAAAATTTCCACCTAAACCAAAAAACACTTTAGCCTTCTGTTTGTACATGGCTTCTATAGCCTCGATAACAGAATAGCCATGCTTTGCTGTAGGCTTAAAACCATATTTAGTTTCAATTTTATTTAAAAAAGCTTGAGGTGCTGCCTCCCAAATACCAACGGTTCTATCGCCTTGAACATTAGAATGCCCGCGTACCGGACAGGTACCAGCTCCTTCTTTACCAACACTCCCTTTTAGCAATAAAAGATTTACTAGCTCACGAATATTATCAACTGCATTTTCGTGTTGGGTCAGTCCCATAGCCCAACAAATAATAATTCTATTGTTTTTTAGAATCAATTCGAATACCTCATCAAATATTGCTTTAGAAACACCAGAAAGCTTCAGACATTCCTCAAAATCAAATCGTTTTAAGTCGGCAATAAAGGCGTCGTAACCAGAAGTGTGAGTTTCAATAAACTGTTTATCAAATACGTTTCCTTGTTCTGCTTCTTTCTCTAGTAACTTTAAAAGAATGGCCTTAAAAAAAGCTACATCGCCATTAATTGTTACGGGTACAAAAACATCGGCTAAATCTGTTCCTCCAGTTAACATTTTAATAGGATTTTGAGGATTAGTAAACTTCATAAAACCAACCTCCTGCAAAGGATTCACAGCAATAATTTTACCACCATTCTTTTTACATTTTTCTAAAGCCACTAACATTCTGGGGTGATTGGTTCCTGGATTCTGCCCAACGACCATAACCACATCTGCCTTATACAAATCATCTAAAGTAACCGACCCTTTTCCAATACCAAGGGTTTCTGTCAACGCCTTACCACTAGCCTCATGACACATATTTGAACAATCTGGTAAATTAGAAGTTCCAAATTCGCGCACAAATAATTGATATAAAAAGGCGGCTTCATTGGTGGTTCTACCAGAAGTGTAAAAGATAGCTTCATCAGGCGAGTTTAAAGCATTTAAATGTGTACTTACTTTCTTAAAGGCCTCTTCCCAAGAAATAGATTGATAATGTGTTGCGCCCTCTGGTAAATACAAAGGCTCTGCTAAGCGACCCGATTTACCAATTTCAAAATCAGATAATTGTGCTAATTGATCAACAGAATGTTTTTTAAAAAAATTAGCGCCAATAGTCTTTTTTTGCGCTTCCTCAGCCATAGCTTTAATACCATTTTCACAGTATTCTCCCAAAATTGAACGATCATCATCGGGGTCTGGCCACGCACAACCAGGACAATCAAAGCCCCCTTTTTGATTTATTTTTGAGGAAATTTTGAGTGCATCTAAAGGCTTCATATACTTCAAAACCATATTTGAGGCCGATTTTAAAGCACTAAACCCCACACTATTTTTAGGAGGTTCTGTGATTTTTAAACCAGTAAACTGCTCTGGCGTTGCTGCCTTTTGTTGTGGTGTCTTGCTCATACTATCATTAGCTGTGTCTTACCAAAAATGGTAAATTATTTATTATAAAACCCCAACTGACATCAATTTTCATTTTATTAACACCTACTATTTTAGTAAACTTAGGTAAAATGTACATAAAAAAAGCGAGCATAACTACTCGCTTAAATATATAAATTTTATGTTATCTAAATTACCCTACAACTTCTTTACTTTGTAAATTATTCATAAAGGGTAATTTATATAAACGTTGCCCTGTTGCCTTATAAATAGCATTGGCAACAGCGCCCCCAACAGGTGGTAATGTTGGCTCTCCTAAGCCTGTTGGCGCAATATCACTTTTAGCAAAATGAACATCTACTTCTGGTGTTTGACCCATTCTTATTAATTGATAGCTACTAAAATTATTGGCCGAGGGTACACCGTCTTTGAAGCTAAAATCTGCATACATGGCATGCCCTATACCATCCAAAACACCACCTTTAGCTTGATTTAGTGCACCTAGAGGATTCACCACAATACCACAATCTATAGCGCAAGTAACCTTTTTAATAACTGGCATGCCGTTATCTAAAATCACATCTGCTACTTCAGCAACATGTGTGTTATGACAATAATATACTGATAAGCCTTGGTAAACACCTTCTGTAGTCTTTCCGTAATTAGATTTTTCAACTACCATTTGTAAAACACCTTGTAATCTTTCTGGACTATAATCTATTTTTGGATTAGGATTCTTTTTTACGTTATCTAACAAGTCCATGTGTAATTGTACTCGGTCTACCTCCATTTCTTCAGCTAATTCATCAAAAAAACTTTGCTCTGCAATGGCTAAGAAATTAGTATATGGGGCTCTCCACGCACCTGTTGTTATATTACTTCTTAAAGGAACACTATCTACTTGATAATTTGCAATGGCACCCGCTGGAAAAAAGTTAGGTACCAAACCATACATATTTCCATTAACACAAGCTTCTTTAAGATGATATCCTGTAAGTTTTCCGTCCTTTATTGATGCCGCAATTTTGTATTTACAGGCTGGACGATATACTCCAGTAGTCATATCGTCTTCTCTAGTAGATACCATTTTTACTGGCATTTTAATTTTATCGGCAATTTCGACTGCTTCCATAACATAATCGTTATATAAACGCCTTCCAAAACCTCCACCCATTCTAGTAAGATCAACATGAATATCCTCTAAGGGTCTACCCAACAAACTTGCCACAGCATTAGCAGCGGATTCTGGAGTTTGAGTAGGACCTACTAGATGTACTTTTTCTGGAGTAACATTAGCGAAAAAATTCATAGGTTCCATGGGATTATGAGGTAAGAATGTTGATTCATATATACGTTCAACAACCTTATCAGCCTCAGCAAAAGCTTTTTCAACATCGCCATCCTTACGTCTGGTTCTAAACTTTTTGCCATTTAAGAGACCTAATAATTTTTCATCGTGTTCTTTTGTACTTTCTAAATCAGAATCAGTTTTCCAAGTGGTTTTGACAGCCTTTGCTCCTTTAATAGCATCCCAAGTTGTTTTACCTACTACAACAACCTTATCTGTTGTACTTAACTTAACACTCCAGTTTGGTTTGGCTTCACTCAACATGTTTCTTGCTTTTTCGCCAATTGTAATCACATCGATTACTCCGGGCATTCCTTTGGCTTTTGTGGCATCAAAAGATTCTAAAACTTGACCAAATGCTGGCGGACGTATAACTGAAGCATACACCATGCCTTCTTCTTTATAATCTAATCCAAATAATGGTTTTCCTGTAATAATTTTATCAATATCAACATTGGCTGTTTTTGTACCGATAATAGTGAAATCTTGAGGGTCTTTTAAACTTACATTTTCTGGAACTTCTAACTGAGCTGCCTCTAAAACCACTTCGCCATAGCCTAAAGTGTCTCCATTAGCATTTGTAATGAAACCTTGTTTTGCCTTACATGTTGAGGCATCTACCCCCCATCTTGCTGCTGCTGCATTGACTAACATTTGTTTTGCAGTAGCTCCTGTTTGACGTAAAGGTTCCCAATTCCTTCTTAAAGACTGACTACCTCCTGCCGTTTGGTTTCTATAATTTTCAGTATCTAATGGCGCTTGAACCACATATACATCGTCCCAAGGCACATCCAACTCCTCTGCTATGAGCATTGGCATTGAGGTTTTTACTCCTTGACCAATCTCCGGATTCGTTGCAAAAATTGTTACTTTACCTTCCTCTGAAATTTTTATAAAAGCGTTGAAATCGTTGTAATTTAATTGACTTAAATCAATAGGCATTTTAACATTTTCCTTACAAGCATTAAATAAGTTAAAACCTATTAAAATACCGCCACTAGCCAAAGCAGAGGTTTTTAAAAATGATCGTCTACTAAATAGTATTTTATTTGAAGTTTTCATGATTAGTATAGGTTGGTTAACTCATTTTTTTTGCTGCCACTTTTACGGCTTCCTCAATGCTCCTGTATGATGCGCATCTGCAAATATTTCCGTTCATTGCATTTCTTATCGCTTCACTAGAAGGGTTTGTGTTTTTTTCTAGAAAGGCCGCGGCTGTCATAATTTGCCCGCTTTGACAATAACCACATTGTGGTACATCAATAGCTTTCCAAGCCTCTTGAACGGGATGATCTCCATGTTCTGAAAGTCCTTCAATGGTAGTTATATTCATGCCTTCGGCTTGAGACACCTGAAGCAAACAACTTCTATTAGCTATACCATCGGTGTGAACAGTACAAGCACCGCATTGCCCAATACCGCAGCTATATTTAGTACCTAAAAGATTTAGTTGATCTCTTAACACCCAAAGCAAAGGGGTATCCATATCGGCCTCTACCGTATAGCTTTTATTGTTGATTTTTAAGTTGAAAGTTGGCATAATTTAGAATTTGGATAAAAGTTACTAAAATTGTAACTAAACCTAGTACTAAACTTATGATTTTAACAGTGGCTTAACTAAACAAAAATTAATCCAGAGGGTGCTTGTGTTACCCTAATCATTAGAATTTATAAATTCTAATGCACGACGCTCATTATAGTAAATATTCTTTTTGTCAATAAAAGCCACATGCCCGCCATGAGTAGGCATTTCTAAAAAGATATTAGATTGCTCTTTAGCCTCTTTAACGGGATAACATTCTGGCGATAAAAAAGAATCGTTTAACGCGTTAATTATAAGGGTTGGGATTTTTATGTTGGGGATAAACTGTAAGCCACTACATTTTTGATAATAGTCTGAGGCATCTTTGAAACCGTGTACTTTGGAGGTGTAAACATTATCAAAATCTCTTAACGTTTTAATAGTATTCAAAACCTCTTTAGGAATCGTCTCAGGGTACTTTTCTAATTTAGTTTTTAATCGTCCTTTTAAATGATTTAAAAACCTTACAGCATAAGGTAAATTTTTAATCTTGTGAAGTTCTATGCATGAGCCATTTAAATCACATGGTACAGAAATACAAACAGCAGCTTTAATTTCAGTTGGTAAACTATTTCCCTCTCCTAAAAATTTGAGAATCATATTTGCACCAAGACTTATACCTTTTAAATAAATACTTGCGTAACTTTTTGTTGAAATTATATTCTGAACGACCTCATACAAATCTTCTGTTGCTCCAGAATGGTAACTTCTTAGTTTTAGGTTATCTTCTCCGCTGCAACCTCTAAAATTCACGGAGACAGTATCAATATTATTGTTGTTAAAATGTTTAGCTGCACCTAACATATAGGGACGCTTACTATCACCTTCTAAACCGTGTAAAAGAATTACGAGTTTGTCTGTTTTTTGCATTGAATAACTCCAATCTAAATCCAAAAAATCACCATCAGACAATATAATGCGTTCACGATCCTGCACTACATTATTAACCCTTCTAAACAGCCCAGAATAAACTGTGGCTATAAAACCATTTTTAAATAAAATTGGAGCTTTGTAATTAGATTGTAATACAGGCATTAATTAACTTCTAAAGAGGTAAATTTAAAATCAGTTCCATTAAACAAGCCTTTATCACTCAATTTTAACGATGGAATAACTAATAATGCCATAAAAGAAAGGGTCATGTAAGGAGCGTTTAGCTTACTACCCAGTTCTTTAGTCATTACATCTAATTTTTGATAAGTCTCAGCCACTTCTTCTGCACTTCTATCACTCATAATTCCAGCTACAGGTAGCGGTAAAATTTTTTCTTCGGAATTACTCACAGCGCAAATTCCACCTTTATTTTCAATTATAAGATTAACGGCTTTACAAATAGCTTCATCGGAAACACCAACCGCAATAATATTATGTGAGTCATGACCAACAGATGATGCTATAGCACCTTCTTTTAATCCAAAATTTTTAATAAATGCTATGGCAGGCTTATCTTCATTATCATTAGAATGATAACGATTCACTACAGTCATTTTTAAAATATCTTCATCAATATTTGAAACTATATTTCCATTATCTATGTTGGAGTTTGCAATAATTTCATTAGTAACTAATTGACCTTCTAAGGCTTCAATGACCCTAATTTGTTTTGTCTCTGATTCTATTCTAAAATCGGAAACCTGTTTTGTTTTACATTTAAAATTATTGATTGGTTTTACAAGTTCGGTTTGAATAAATGTCAACCCTTTATCGTAGACCAATTTACCATTTATAAATGTTTGAATTGTTTTGAAATTAACCAAATCTTCAACAACTATAAAATCAGCAAAGTCTCCTTCTTTAAGTAATCCAACATCCAAATTATAATGTTCAACAGGATTTATGCAAGCTACTTGCAGTATCTTGAAAATATCGATTCCTTTCGAAACCGCCCTTGCACACAGATTATTTATATGACTTAGCATTAAATCATCTGGATGCTTATCATCACTGCAGAACATCAAACGCTCATAATACTTTGGCAACAAACTAATTAAGGCCTCAAAATTTTTAGCAGCACTACCCTCTCTTATTAGTACTTTCATACCTTTTTGAAGTTTTTCTAAGGCCTCATCATAAGTAAAACATTCATGGTCTGTAGATATACCTGCTGAAATGTATTTTGTTAAATTATCACCAACCAAACCTGGTGCATGACCATCAATAGGTTTATTGAAATGTTTAGCCCAATGCAATTTTTTTAAAACCTCATCATCATCAAAAATTACCCCCGGGTAATTCATCATTTCTGTTAAATATTTGATATTTGGATTTTGAAGAAGTTCTTTAACATCGTTGGAGTTGATGGTAGCACCTGCCGATTCAAAAGTTGTAGCAGGCACACAAGAGGGAGCCCCAAAATTAAATTTTAAAGGCACCTGTTTTCCGCTTTCAATCATGAAGTGTACACCCTCTAATCCACAGACATTGGCAATCTCATGGGGATCTGATACGGTGGCAACTGTACCATGTTTTACTGCTATTTTTGCAAACTCACTAGGCACCAACATGGAACTTTCAATATGAATATGAGCATCTATAAAGCCAGGTAAAATATAGGTTTCAACATCATGATACTTTTCTTTAATAGAAACAATTCTATCATGTTTAACGGTTATTTCTCCTTTAAAGATGCGTTTGTTTTGTATGTCTACTATATTTCCTTGAAGTTTCAAAAGGCTCATGCTTTACATGTAAAATAATTCAAATCTGCTTTATTATATGTACCCTATTTTAATTCGATTTTGAGAATTTCTTTTGTCTCTTTTGTTACCCTATACCGATTATCGGCTCTTCGGTTTATAATCCAAACAATATTATTATCTGAACACAATAACAAAGTACTTTCTTTATCTAAAAGTGACAGTTTTTCGTCCTTGAAATATTTACTTACTTTTTTTCTTCCCTTCATTCCAAATGGGTAAAATAGATCACCCACCTTCCACTGCCTTATTAACAATGGAAATTTCAATAGAGCTCTATCTACATAAATAGATGTTGCACTATTATCAGAAATTTCATCAATTGAAGAAAAACATATAAGCCCAAAAGGCGTTTCAATTTCTTCACTAATATCATTTACAAGAATTTCAACGAGTTCACTGGGAATAATTTCACTTAATAAAAGATTATTTCGATGTTTAATTAACCTGTGTGTATTAGATAATATATACTTACCAGATTGTGCATCTAACAGATTTAAAGCATCATTCCATTCTGTAAACCCATAATCTTTGAATGTTTCGAACAAATAGGCCCTTGGGTTGTTTTGCTTTTTAAATTCAGATATCTTGAAGACCATTTTATTTTCTTCCATACTAACTACAGCCTCTTGAAAAAACTGCTCTAAATGATCCTCTACAATATCAGTGGCATCACTAAGATTATTAATAGTACTTTGATAACTTTGAAGTAAACTTGGGTTTATTTCTTTCAAAATAGGAATCACCTCATGCCGTAATTTATTCCGCAAATATTTGGTTGATGCGTTACTACTATCTACCCGCCACACTAATTCATTGGCTTTGGCATAATCTACTATTTGCTCTCTTGAAAACGGTAATAAAGGACGGACAAATTTATTATTAATAGGTGGTATTCCTGTTAAACCATCCAATCCTGTTCCTCTGGAAAAATTAATTAAAAACGTTTCCAAATTATCATCAGCATGGTGCGCTGTTAAAATGTAATCGAATTTTAGTTGTTGCGCCAGTTCATCAAACCAAAAATAACGCAATTCACGTGCCGCCATTTGTACAGATATTTTATACTGATTGGCATATCCTTGGGTATCAAAACTTTCTGTAAACGCCTCAATATCTAAGCTATCAGCCAATTGAATTACGAAATCTTCATCACCATCACTCTCCTTTCCGCGTAAGTTAAAATTACAGTGAGCTAAGGCCATATTTAAACTTAATTCATGACACAAATGCACAAGTACCACACTGTCAATACCTCCAGAAATAGCAATTAACAGCCTGCTTTCTTTTAAAAAAGCAAGATTATTACTTATGTGATTTTTGAAAATATTAAACAAGTCTTTAGTCATTAGGCACTAGGGATTAGTTAGCTAACTTTTTTATCAAAACATTTAACATTTTTTCTATTTCAACTGATAAATTAACCACATCAATTAAATCATCCTTATCAATAAATTCAAGATTTACAGCAATTTGAAGTTGAGTTTGCATTTCAAATAAAGACCCCCTGGAAATTTGTAGAAATCTTGCATAATCGTTTGTGTATTTTCTACCATAACCTTCGGCAATGTTGGAAGGAATTGAAATTGAACTCCTTTTCAATTGAGAAATCAAACTATATTTTTCATCCTCTGGAAATTGCTTTACAAGCTTATAAACAAGAGTAACTAAATCTATCGATTTTTGCCAGACTATTAAATCTCTGTAACTCTTCATACTACAAACTTACAACTTTTGCTTATGCCTTTTGCCTTTTTTCTTCTGACCATATTAGTTTTCCAACACCTCTCGCATCGCTTTAGCTTTTACCAAACACTCTTCGTATTCCTTTAAAGGATTACTTTTAGAGGTTATAGCACTTCCCACTGAGTAGGACACGAATTTTTTTGAAGCATTGTAAAGTATACTCCTGATAACCACATTAAAATCGAAATCGCTGGTAGGTGTAAAATATCCAATAGCTCCAGAGTACAAACCGCGCTTTGTTTCTTCTAATTTTTCAATGATTTGCATGGCTGAAATTTTAGGAGCACCCGTCATACTTCCCATTGGGAATGTACTCTTTATAATATCTACAGCATGTGTTACAGGGTCTACCACTGAAACTACCGTTGATATCATTTGGTGAACCTGCTCAAATGTGTAAACTTTACAAAGTTCTTCTACTTTTACACTGCCCTTTAATGCCATTCTTGATAAATCATTACGAACCAAATCTACAATCATGATATTTTCACTACGTTCTTTTAAGTCGTTTTCTAAATTGATTTTTAATGTTTGGTCCTCCGCGGCATTATCGGACCGTTTCGCGGTTCCTTTTATAGGTTGTGATACAATGGTCTTACCCTGCTTTTGCAAATAGCGCTCAGGAGACGCACTTAAAACATATTTATCATGAAACTTAATGTACGAGGCAAATGGTGGTTTAGATATTTCATTGAGTTTGAAATATGTTTCCAACGGATTAATTTGAGTGTTTTCAGCATAAAACTCCTGACAAAAATTAGCTTCGTAAATGTCTCCTCGGTGAATATGATTCAACATGGTGTTCACTTTTTCGAAATATTCATCTTTATGAATGCGAAGCTTAATTTTTATCTCTTCTGGGATTCTTCGCCTTTCGACTGTACTTGAGATAATATACTTAGGGTGACATTCATCTTCTTTTTCAATATCCCTTAAGTCTTCTTCAAACTCATCAGCAATAAAATTTAAATATTGAACTTCAACAGAATCATTCTTGATTAAAAAAAGTTTTTTAGGTTGAAAAAAATATAAATCTGGAAAACCTAAGCCATCAAAATTATTCGAAGATAACTTTTCAACATCATTTTTCAAATCGTAGGTCAAATAACCAAAAATCCAATCTTTAGTAGCGGATTGATACTCCTTCAATTTATTAAAAGCATCCTCATAATTCGATTGAATACTTGTAAATCCATCAACTGCAAGAATAGCATCGTAATTAGAATAATTATGATGGTAGTTATTAGAATCTAGCCAAACAACATCGTTAAATTGTTGTGCCCAATGCAATAATTGTTTCTTAAAACTAATAACGTTTTTTGGCTGGTATGTTGCTATGGTTCTCAAAAGGATTGCAAATTACCGAAATTTAATGTTGAAATAAAACAAGATCTTTACTATACTTTGCACCGCAAAAGAATTCTTTCTATAATTAAGAATGTCCAATTTTAAAACACATATCTTTGCGGCAATTAAACTTTTAACGTGACCTTTCAAGATTTAAACCTAAATACGCCACTTTACAATGCCTTAGACGATTTGGGCTTTACCGTACCAACCCCTATTCAGGAACAAGCTTTTAATGTGGTTAGCTCTGGTAGAGATGTTGTTGGAATAGCCCAAACTGGAACTGGAAAGACTTTTGCATACATGTTACCCATTCTTAAAAACTTGAAATTCTCAAAACAAGAAAATCCAAGAGTTTTGATTTTGGTTCCAACACGCGAATTAGTGGTACAAGTAGTTGAAGAAATTGAAAAACTTTCAAAGTACATCAACAACAGGGTTTTAGGGGTTTACGGAGGTACAAACATCAATACCCAAAAACAAGCAATTGCTGAAGGTTTAGACATTTTGGTGGCAACTCCAGGTAGATTATATGATCTCGCTTTGAGTAGAGTTTTGCAATTAAAATCTATCCAGAAATTGGTTATAGATGAAGTTGATGTTATGTTGGACTTAGGGTTTAGACATCAATTAATTAACATCTTTGATTTACTTCCTGAGCGACGTCAAAATATCATGTTTTCAGCTACCATGACTCACGATGTTGATATTTTAATCAATGAATTTTTTAGAAACCCCATACGTGTTTCTGTGGCTGTTTCTGGAACACCGTTAGATAACATTTCTCAAAACAGATATAGCGTACCTAATTTCAATACCAAAGTTAATTTATTGACCCATTTATTAAATAACTATGAAACTTTCAATAAGGTTTTAATTTTTGTGGCGTATAAACGAATGGCAGATCGTTTATTTGAAAATCTAAATACCATATTTAGAGACGAAGTTTGCGTAATTCACTCTAATAAAACTCAGAATTATCGCTTACGAAGCATTGAGGCTTTTAATGAAGGTGAACATAGGATTTTAATTGCAACTGATGTGATGGCACGTGGACTTGATATTGATAACGTGTCTCATGTGATTAATTTTGACACCCCTGAGTATCCCGAAAACTATATGCACCGTATTGGTAGAACGGGTCGTGCAAAACGTAAAGGGCGTTCATTAGTGTTTTCTACCGAAAAGGAACAAGAAGCCATTGAAGCTATTGAACGATTAATGGATATGAAAATTCCATTATTAGAATTACCAGACGTAGTTGAAATCTCAACAGAACTCATTGAGGAGGAACGACCTGAAACAAAAGAACATTACAACCCTTTAAAAAGAAGGCAAGACGAAGATGCTCCCGGTCCTGCATTCCATGAAAAGAAAGAAAAGAACAAAAAAGTAAACCAAGGCGGGTCCTATCGTAGAGAAATAGCTAAAAAGTATAAAAAACCGAAAACTAGAGGCGATAAGAATGCTAATAGGCGTAAAAACAGAAAATAGTTAATTCATACCAAAAGTTAATTATAAAGAAGAACCTATTTCATAAAACAAATCGTTTTGGAATTATATGTTTTGTGAAAAACATTTAAAAATAAGAAAGCATATCAAATAATAAATATTTCTGTTTTTAATTTCAATAAAGTAATTTCACAAAAAAAGACTGACTAAATTTAGACAGTCTTTTCGATTTAACCTTTATGTTAGAAATTTATTTAAGCTTTCTTTGCCTTATTGATTGTAGGGAATAACAATTTAATATTTTCAACATTTCTCTCTCTGTTAAAATATGTTCTTATATCGCTAGCAGTTCGAGCTATAGATGCCCTTAAATCTTCTTCACTAATTATTAATACTTCTTGATTAGTTTTTAGAGTATCATTAACAACCTTTACATTCTCTTTTGAAACAGAAACAGTTTTATTAGTTTCAATGTTTACCTCTATAGTAGTACTCTGAGCATGAGCAAAAGCAAAACTTAAAACTAACACTAATAACATGTAAACTCTTTTATTCATGACTTGGGTTGTTTGTTGGTTCAAATATATTATCGATTTATAGGTAGAATGCAAAAAATTAGTTGTAAAACCCAGAATTTTCGTTTATTAGAAAATGTGTTCAAAACCCCAGATTAACTGATAAAACACATGTTTTTTTCGGTTAAAATACATTTAGAATGCATTTTGTCGATATTTTTATTTATTTACTGGAAAATCAAAAAAAAGAACTCTTTTAAATACGTTTTTATCAGACAAAAAACATGCTATTTTAGTCAATATTAAGGTCAATGGATACCCATTATATTTCTTCATACAAAAACAAAATCTCAACATAATAAACCATACAAAACTTAGTTTCAATTAAGTAAGTACTATACTAGCAGTAGACTTTTTAAATAAAAAAAATCATGTACTTTTGCCTGAAATTAAATATCAATGACAGAATTACAACAAATAATAGAAGCCGCTTGGGACAATAGAGCCCTCTTAAAAGAAGAAAAAACAACCACAGCCATAAGAACCGTTATAGATTTACTTGATAAAGGTGAATTACGAGTAGCCGAACCTACAGAAGGTGGTTGGCAAGTTAACGAATGGGTTAAAAAAGGCGTTGTGCTTTATTTTCCAATTCAAAAAATGGAAACTATTGAAGCTGGCCCATTAGAGTTTCATGATAAAATACCTTTAAAAACTGGATACAAAGAAAAAGGCATTAGAGTGGTTCCACACGCAGTAGCAAGACATGGCGCCTTTATTTCTCCTGGCACAATATTAATGCCTAGTTATGTTAACATAGGTGCTTATGTAGATGAAGGCACTATGGTAGATACTTGGGCAACTGTTGGTAGTTGTGCTCAAATAGGCAAAAATGTACACTTATCTGGTGGTGTAGGTATTGGAGGAGTTTTAGAACCTCTACAAGCTGCTCCGGTTATTATTGAAGACAATGTATTTGTAGGCTCAAGATGTATTGTTGTTGAAGGTGTTCATGTGGAGAAAGAAGCTGTTTTAGGAGCTGGTGTAGTTTTAACCATGAGTACTAAAATTATTGATGTTACAGGTGATGCTCCTATAGAGTTGAGAGGCAAAGTACCGGCGCGTTCTGTGGTTATTCCTGGTAGTTACACTAAAAAGTTTACTGCTGGTAAATATCAAGTGCCTTGTGCCTTGATTATTGGCAAACGTAAAGAAAGTACCGATAAGAAAACATCGTTAAACGATGCGCTTCGTGATAACGATGTTGCTGTTTAAAAAATTTACCACATAAAATAAAGCGTTAAGAGATTAACGCTTTATTTTTTTACCCTTTGTAACTTTAAAAGCTTAGCATATTTCATATAGGAAAAAAAAGCTTGAATTAATGCTATTGATATACCATCTATTCCATTAAAAACACCCTTCTTAAGAAAATAACATCTTAAAAAAGCTACTGTTCCATTAATTATTGGCTTAAGCTTACTAACTCGAATTCCTTGATTAAAAAGTTGATTAGCATGCCAGGTGGAATATTGATTCTTTTTTGAAATTATTTGCTCGAAAGAATCCCAACCATAGTGCAGTATATGAACGTTAACCTTCTTCTCATTGGTTGTTAATATTCGTTGATGCACCTTTGAATCGGATGGCGTTGCTGTTTTTTTGTTAAAAAACCTAACCTTATGGTCTGGATACCAACCTGAAAAATCAATTAACTCATCACCTAAATAATTCTTTACTCTAAAAGAAAAAGCATCAAAATTTCCATTAAAATATTTTTTATTTAAAATAAAATCTATTGCATCAGCATCTAAAAATTCATCAGCATCGAGATTTAAAATCCAATCATTTTTACAAAACTGAAGCCCATGGGTTCTTTGAGGCCCATCTCCTAAAAATTCTTGAGTATAAACCTTGGCTCCCTTTTCTTTGGCTATTGCTAAAGTATTGTCCTTACTCAAAGAATCTATTACAATAACTTCATCACAAACTTTAAATAATGCTTCAATACATTTCCCTATGTTTTTCTCTTCATTATATGTTATTACCAACCCACTTATACCCATTATAGTTTTTTTAAAGATTTATTTAAATTATGTTTGTACAGTCAAAATTAATACTTAATTGAGTATGATTCCAAAAAAAATTCATTTCTGTTGGTACGGCAAGGGAAGTTATAATAGTACTATTGAAAAGTGTATAGCTTCATGGAAAGAACAATTACCTGATTATGAAATAAAAAAATGGGACGAAACTAATACTCCTTTTAATGAACTTCCTTTTTTAAAACTACTATATAAACAAAAAAAGTGGTCTTTTATTACCGATTATATTAGGTTGTACTCAATATATTTAGAAGGTGGCATTTATTTAGATACCGATATAGAAATTATAAAACCGTTTGGAAGTCTACATGAGGAATCTGCATTTATTGGATTTCAAACAAAATCAATACAAGGGAAATACCCGTTAAATTCGGCGGTGATTGGCTCTAGCAAACAAAATCCTTTTGTTTTGGATTGCATTAAAGCTACCGAGATTAAGCAACGTTTAAATTTCAATGCAATGGGAGGCCCACCAATTGTTAGCAGTATTTTAAGAGGTTACGGTTTAACAAACACTAACAAACAACACTTAAACAATATATTATTACTCCCATACGATTATTTTTACCCTTTTTCTTGGGAAGAAACATATAGCCCAGAATGTATCACAGAAAATACCATTTGCATACATTGGTGGGAAGATTCGTGGAAAAATAAGCATAAAGGAATTAAGTATTATTTGGAAAGCACCAAAAGAAAATTACAAAAATTACCACTTGTGGTAGCTAATAGATTTCAATACGCAGTTAATAAAAATAATTTTTATCTTATCGAAAAATTGATACAAAAAGATTATCAGAATTTTTCATAATAAAAATCTTTAAAAAACAACCCTAATTTATACTTTGAATAGTTCTTTAAAAATATCAGCTGTAATCATAACTTATAATGAAGAAGAACATCTTGAAAAACGCCTAAGCTCTTTAATAGGTATTGCTGATGAAATTGTTGTGGTAGATTCATTTTCAACTGATAAAACCCCCGAGATTTGCAAATCATTCAATGTGACATTTTATCAACATGCCTTTGAGGGCTATATTGAACAAAAAAACTATGCTGTTACCTTGGCTAGGCACAATTACATTTTATCACTAGATGGTGATGAAGCACTATCTGAAACTTTAAAGCAAAGTATTTTAAAAGTAAAATTACATTGGGCTTATGATGGCTATTATTGCAACCGTTTAAACAATTACTGCGGACAATGGATTAAGCATTCTGATTGGTATCCTGATAAAAAGCTTCGTTTGTTTAAAAAAGAAATTTATCATTATTAAGAAGGCTGAAAATATATAAAATCTTTGGTAGTCCAATAAAAAAGTAATCTATGACAAAGCTTACTGCACTTATCCCTACAGGAAACGAGATCCATAATATTGAAGCAGTTATTAAATCTGTTGATTTTGCAGATGAAATTTTGGTTGTTGATAGTAATAGTACTGATGGTACTTATGAAAAAGCTCAAAAACTAGCAACAAAAGTTATACAAAGAGACTACAAATATTCTGCATCCCAAAAAAACTGGGCCATTCCGCAAGCAGAATTTGAATGGATTTTATTGGTTGATGCCGATGAGCGTGTTACTCCTGAACTTAAAAGTGAAATTAAAGACATTCTAAACAATCCACCTTCAGATGTGGTAGCGTTTTGGATCGGACGCAACAACCACTTTATGGGGGAAAGAGTTCATTATAGTGGTTGGAGAAATGATAAGGTCATCAGGCTTTTTAAACGCGATTATTGCAAATATGAAGACAAACATGTTCATGCAGAAATTATCACAAATGGTAACGTTGGTAAATTGAACAACAAACTGTACCACAATACTTATATTAGTTTTGACAAGTATATTGAAAAAATGAATCGGTACGCTTGGTGGCAGGCCAAAGATTACGACAAAAAAACAGGAAGATTAACGCCCTATCACTTTGTAATAAAACCTTTTTGGGGGTTTTTTAAACATTACATAATTCAAAGTGGCTTTAGAGATGGAGTTGTAGGGTTTACTATAGGATATATACAGGCATACGTTATTTTCATGAGGTATGTAAAACTTTGGCTATTACGCAAAAACAGAACATAGTTACTTTTTCCAAAACTTAAGTTTCTTTTTCCATCTTTTTTTTCTATTAAACCTTTCTTGGAAAGCCTGAGTTTCTCTCCACATTAAACTAAAAACTTTGCTATAATTTACATTAGAACATTTGGCATACTCATCGCTCATAACCTCAACCATAGACTTGTGCTTAGTTAACCTTGCAAAGTTTTTAATTCTAGTTTCAAAATCCATGGCACCAAAATTCATTCGGTTTAAGTCTACTAAATAAAAATCGTATTTGTCACCATTTTTTTTAATAAGCGTATTTCCTGGTGAATGGTCTAAAAAATGAATTCCTTTTTCATGTAACGAAAAGGTAAACCGTGTAAATAGCCTTAGTATTTTATCGTAATCTGGGATATTAAAATCATGTGTAAGTTCTCTATAAGTAAAATCATAATCTAACTGTTCACTTACATAAAAACTTTTATTGAATAAAAACAACGACTCATATTCAAAATAGGCTATTGGTTTAGGAGTACCTACCTCTAACTCAATTAACTTTTTGGCATACTCAAATGATCTTTGAGCTTTACTTTTCCTAAAAAATTTGTAGGCAATTTGATTGAAAATATTGGGGATCTTAAAAGATTTGATATTTAAATTAACTCCATCTACATTAACAATTTTAATAATATTACGTTCCCCTACACCACCTTCAATACTGCTAAAATTACAAATTACCTCGGTTAATTTTTTTTTACACTTAACATTATCGTTAAAAACCTTTTTCTCTTTTAGTTTTATGGAAATCAAAATAAACTATGTTTTAATTTTTTGCCTTAAACATTTCCTTTTCTATAAATTATTCACTTAACAAATCACTTCATTAACCACTCATTCATATTAAAATAAAGATATGTTAATTCGAATAATTTTTTTCCATTAGGAACACTTCTATTTTTTCTATCTATCTCCAAAACTTTGATATGATTTTCTTCTTTCAGCTCATCGTAATTATGAATTGAAAACGAAATTTTATTTTTGTAGGGTAAATTATGAAATTCAACTAAATCATCTTTAGTTGTTAACTCCCTATCACATATTTTAAAAAAATATCTGTCTTTATTTTTCACCTTAAGCATTCTATCCCTTCTTCTATCCCATTTTTTCTTAGCCTCTTCGTTACTATTAAAATGCTCGAAATGTATTTCAATGTCGTCTAATAAACCTATGGGATACGACTTCCCTATGTCTGGATATTTTGATTTAGGAATAAAAGTTAATTCTTGCTTTATATAATAATCGAAATTCTTAAGTAATTTCATATAACAAGCGCCGTAAAAAAAAAGCCCCACAAAAGGAGTGTTATATTCACGCTTATACCACTGATATGCACTACCACCCCAACAATTATTAGAAATAATAACAAATGGTTTATCTCCTAATTCGTTTATGTCCTTTTTAGAATATACCTCCTGAAACGTTTTCCTAATTTTTCTTTTTACAAAAACCTTAGTTTTTCTAACCATAACAACCTAGCATATAGCTACATCCTCAATTATAAGTTTATCCTCGCTTAAATTTTCAGCAATATTACGAAGATTTAGACTTTCTATAAAACTAATGCTAAATTTGCTCCTATTTTAAAGCATGGAAAAAGAAATTCAAAAAGCTATAAAGGTTTTAAAACAAGGAGGGCTTATACTCTACCCAACTGATACTGTTTGGGGTATTGGTTGTGATGCTACTAATGAAGAAGCCATAAGAAAAATTTACAAACTCAAACAAAGAGAAGATAGAAAGGCGTTAATATGCTTAGTTGCTGATAACAGAATGCTGAAAAAATATGTAAAGCAAATACCCCTTGCAGCTCAAAACATAATCGATATAACAGACAAACCCACTACTATTATATATGACGAGGCACAAAATTTAGCACCAAACTTAATTGCAGAAGATAATACCATAGGGATTAGAATCCCTGATGACGATTTCTGTTATTGGCTTTCAAGAAAATTTAACGGAGGTATTGTTGCAACATCAGCAAATATTAGTGGGCAACCCACCCCAAAATCTTATAAAGAAATAGCGCCAGAGGTTTTAAAAGGAGTAGACTATGTTGTAAATTTACACCGTGAAAAACGTTGCGTAAAAACGTCTTCTATTATTAAACTAAGTAATAATGGAATCGTAAAAATTATTAGAGCCTAAAAAGAATGATTGTGAACAATCACAAAATTATGGCTACAGGAATGAATTACAAAGAAGCTTTACAACACCCCGTTTTTAAAACAATAACAGAATCTGCCGATAAACTTCAATTGGAGGTCTACGTTATTGGTGGTTTTGTCCGTGATTTTATTCTCAAAAAAAGAAATGCCAAAGACATTGATATTGTTGCCATTGGTAGTGGTATTGCACTAGCTAAGGAAGTTGCAAACAAACTACCTAACAAACCAAAAGTACAGGTTTTTAAAACGTTTGGCACTGCAATGTTGCGGTATGAAGATTTAGAAATAGAATTTGTGGGTGCCAGAAAGGAATCATATTCAGAAGATAGCCGAAATCCTGTAGTTGAAAACGGTAGCTTACAAGAGGACCAAAATAGACGTGATTTTACAATAAATGCTCTTGCCTTGAGTATTAACTCTAATAATTTTGGAGAGCTATTAGATCCCTTCAATGGCATTAAGGATTTGGAAAGCGAAATAATTAAAACACCTTTAAATCCAGATGTAACTTACAGTGATGACCCTTTAAGAATGTTGCGCGCCATAAGGTTTGCCGCACAACTAAATTTCACTATTGAAGAAGAAAGCTTAAATGCTATCACTCGAAATGCTGACAGAATTGATATAATTACCAAAGAGCGCATCGTCACAGAGCTAAATAAAATTCTGGAAAGCCCGAAACCTTCGGTTGGTTTTTTACTACTTGAAAAAACAGGACTGCTTGAATTCATCCTACCAGAATTAACCGCTTTAAAAGGCGTAGAAGAAGTGGAAGGTCAGCGCCATAAAGATAATTTTTACCACACACTTGAAGTGGTGGATAATATTTCTGAACACACCAATAATCTGTGGTTGCGTTGGGCTGCCCTATTGCACGATATTGGTAAAGCACCAACGAAAAAGTTTCATAAAAAAATTGGCTGGACATTTCACGGACATGAATTTGAAGGTTCAAAAATGGTCTATCGGCTTTTCAAAAGATTGAAAATGCCCTTGAATGACAAAATGAAGTTTGTACAAAAAATGGTATTAATGAGTTCCAGACCCATTGTTTTAGCCCAAGATATTGTAACAGATTCTGCAGTTAGACGTTTGGTTTTCGATGCTGGTGATTATGTAGATGATTTGATGACACTTTGTGAAGCAGACATTACAACTAAAAACCCAAAAAAGTTTAAAAAGTATCATAATAACTTCAAAATAGTTCGTGAGAAGATTGTTGAAGTTGAAGAACGTGATCATGTTCGAAATTTCCAACCACCCATTTCTGGTGAAGAAATAATGGAAACATTCCAATTAAAACCTTCTCGTGAAATTGGCGTTATAAAAGAATTTATAAAAGAGGCCATTCTTGATGGCGATATTCCAAACGAATACGAAGCAGCATATAAACTTATGCTTGATAAAGGAAAAAAATTAGGTTTAGAAGTTAGAAAGTAGAATTTAAAAATTTTTGAATTAGTGGCAACAAAAGATAATAAAACAGTCATTTATTGGCTATTAACCGGATGCTTCCTGATTTTTATTATGGTTGTGGTAGGAGGAATTACAAGGCTAACCCATTCAGGACTTTCAATTTCCAATTATAAACTTATTTCGGGCACTATTCCTCCTATGAATGAGTTGGATTGGCAAGAAGCGTTTGATTTGTACAAGCAATATCCAGAATATCAAAAACTCAATAGCCATTTTACATTAGAAGATTTCAAAGACATTTACTTTTGGGAATGGTTGCATCGTGTTATTGGCAGACTTATCGGATTAGTTTTCTTTATTCCATTCGTTTATTTTTTAATAAGGAATCAACTTTCAAAACCTACAGTTAAAAAAGCAATCATCTTATTGCTCATGGGAGGCTTTCAAGGGTTTTTAGGTTGGTACATGGTTAAAAGTGGCTTGGTTGACAACCCAGATGTTAGTCATTACAGATTGGCTGCCCATTTAACTACAGCATTTTTAACGTTTGCTTACACGTTTTGGGTAGCTCTAGATTTAATATTCCCCAACCCAAAACCTTACAATAAAAAATTCAGGAATTTGTTAAGATGGGGATTAGTGGTTCTACTAATTCAAATAATATATGGGGCTTTTGTTGCTGGTTTAGATGCTGGATTTATTCATAATCATTGGCCTATGATGAATGAGGGCAAGTTCATACACCCAACGGTATACATAGAACAAGAACCGTTACTAAAAAATTTCATTGAAGGTAAAAGCGGTGTGCAATTTGTACACAGAATGTTAGCCTACATCGTGGTACTTTTTGTTTTTATAATTTGGAAAAAATCTAAATCATTAACACTTACGTCATATCAATTAAAAGGAATTAAAATTTTAAATATTTTTGTTTTACTTCAATTTTTACTTGGTGTTTTTACTATTTTGTTACAAGTTCCTGTTTGGCTAGGTGTAGCTCATCAGGTTGGTGCCTTTTTCTTGTTAAGCGCCATGACATTTACACTACATCGTTTCAGCAAATAAAACAAAAAAACGTAACTTTGCTTCATAATTATTTACCATGATTTACAGGTTTAGAGTAATACTTGATAATGATACGGAAGAGGATATTTTTCGTGATTTAGAAATTAGAGAAACTGATTCTTTAGAGGATTTACACAATATTATTACGCAATCTTTTGGGTTTGACGGAACAGAAATGGCTTCGTTTTACTTAAGTGATGACCAATGGAATCAAGGTGAAGAAATATCGCTCTTCGATTTAAGTGACGATAACTCTGCGCGCCTAATGATTGAGACCACCATAAATGATGTAGTTCATGAAGCACAACCAAAATTAATCTACATCTACGATTTTTTAAGTATGTGGACGTTTTATGTAGAGTTAGCTGAAATTGTAGAAGAAGCTGAAAGCACAGACTACCCCAACCTAATGTTTGTTCATGGTCAGATTCCTGATACGGCACCAGAATTTTCATTTGAATCAGAAGAAGGAGAAGACTTCGATGAATTTGAAAATGGTTATGATGTTGATGATTACGAAAGTTTAGACTTTGACGAAAACTGGAATTAACCTCTATTTTAATTTTAAAGGATTTACATTTTCGTAGTTAGTGGTTAAAAATTGTAATCCACACTCCAAAATTTCACCCATAGTTTTACATTTTAAAAACTTTTCATCTTTAGAATATTTAAAGATGTCCTTTTTTAACATATCTATATGTTGTTTTGTAGAAATGGTATCTTCCTTCATACAAGATAATAACATAGCTATACGATTATGACTACTTTTTAATCGTTTTACTAAAATAGAACGCTCTTCGGTTTTATATTGAGCAATAGACAGTTTTTCAAAGGTTTCAGAAACCATTCTAACCATATTTATATTTTCTTTAAAAAATTGAGGACGATAAATGTTGAACTTACCTTCATAGGATTGTTGATCAAAATCTATAGCCCTTACCTTATAAACAACATGGTCAAAATCATGGGTTGGTACTATCACATAATTATAGGAACGCATATCACCTAAAAGCCGAATCATACAACGCTCATTAAACTTTACGAACTCCTTAGCAATTTGAGCCTTTTCAGACCTACTACATTCTGGCAACATGTTTTTTATAAAAACATCACCCGGAATACCAGAAATATGCTCTTCGATTAAGGTGTCTTTGTAAACCAAAAAGTTAAGATTGTAAGGAGATAACATATGCTCAAACTCTAAGCCGTAAATTCTGGAAGCATCAGCAGTTTTAATATAAAAATAGGTGAAATTATCATTTAAGATATTCCTGATTTTAATTCTGAATGGTTTTGAGTTTCCAAACGTACAAAAGTCAATAGCATCAACACTTAAAAAGGGCACCATATCATCATTCCCATCAGAGTGCAGAATGGTATACACCTTTTTTAAGGAGTGCTCTATTTCCTCACGTTCATAGTCGTTGTAATATACCCTAACCCATAAAGTATCATTTTCCTTTTCATCATATACCACAATAGAACCCTGAAATCTGAGCAAATCCTCATAGAAAATAGGAATCTCAGTGTTTCTATTATATTCGGTTAGATAATTGCTTAATTTTTCACTTATTGGATAAGATGGCTTGCGCTTCGAAATTTTTAAATCCTTCATGCTGTAAAATTAGTTATTTTTGAAGGTTTTGATGCAATCATGTAACAAAATATAGACAGGTTCGTCTTACTCTTATAACTAACCCTTGCCAAATTAACTTTGGCACACAAACGTTATAAATTGGAATCCATTCTTACAATTAACAACCTTACCAAAAAATTTGGCAATTTAACAGCAGTAAAAGACCTCTCTTTCTCCATAAAGAAAGGAAATGTTTATGGTATTTTAGGACCTAATGGTAGTGGAAAATCCACGACGCTTGGTGTTGTTTTAAATGTGGTCAACAAAACATCAGGAGATTTTCAATGGTTTGACGGTAAAATGTCTACCCATGAGGCGCTTAAAAAAGTGGGCGCTATTATTGAGCGTCCTAATTTTTATCCCTATATGTCTGGTTATCAAAATCTAAAATTAGTCTGTAAAATTAAGGGGGTTGATTACAGTAAAATTGAAGAAAAACTAAAAATTGTGGGGCTTTTAGAAAGAAAACATAGCAAATTCAGAACCTTTTCCTTGGGTATGAAACAAAGACTTGCTATTGCCTCTGCCCTATTAAACGATCCAGAGATTTTAATCCTTGATGAGCCTACCAACGGATTAGACCCACAAGGAATTCACCAAATAAGAGAAATAATAAAGCAGATTGCTGCTAAAGGAACTACTATTTTATTGGCGTCTCATTTACTAGATGAAGTTGAAAAAGTCTGTACACATGTGGTTGTTTTGAGAAAAGGAAAAAAACTATATTCTGGTAGGGTTGATGAGATGATATCTAGTCACGGATTTTTTGAGCTTAAATGCAACAAGCAAGAGGCGTTGGTTGAGCTATTAAAAAAACACACTTCCTTTAGTAAAATAAAAGTTGAAAACGATCTGATTGTAGCGTTTTTAAATGAGCCTATGCGCTCTGATGATTTTAATAAATACCTTTTTGAAAAAGGAATCATACTTACCCAATTAGTACAACGCAAAGAAAGTTTAGAAGAACAATTCTTGCAATTAACAGACAACCAAGCCAACCAAATTTAGTACCATGTTAAGACTTTTAAATTTAGAATTACAAAAACTACTGCTAAATAGAACAAGCATGACACTCATTTTTGTATCATTTGTTTTACCATTTTTTGTCATATTGTTATCCTCACTAAGAATAAACGTTTTTGGCTTTTTTACACTAGAATTGGGTGAATTAGGAATCTTTAACTTTCCTATTATATGGCATCTGACAACATTTTTTGCATCGCAATTTAAGTTCTTTTTTGCTATTGTGGTTGTGAGTATGATAGGTAATGAATATAGTAATAAAACCATAAAACAAAACTTAATTGATGGTTTAAGCAAAAAGGAGTTTATCCTATCAAAATTTTACACAATTATATTCTTTTCGTTGATTTCAACAGTATTAATCTTTGTTATTTCCTTTTGTATTGGTTTTTATTATTCAAGTTATAATGAGTTTTCTATTATTATTCAAGAGACAGAGTTTTTATTGGCATACTTCATAAAACTAATTGGATTTTTTAGTTTGTGTTTATTCTTTGGTATGTTGGTTAAAAGATCTGCTTTTGCACTAGCATTCTTGTTTATTTTATACATACTTGAATGGATATTTTTTGGCTTAATGGTATGGAAACTTGATATGAATACCGCTGAAAAGATCCAGAATTTTTTCCCTTTAAAATCTATGTATAAGCTCATAGACCAACCATTTCAAAGAATTGCAATGACAAAATTTCCTGAAAAAGCGAATTTATCCTACGATTATGGAGCACATGGATACGAAATGCTTATAGTTTTAGCTTGGACAGCCCTATTCATCTTTTTATCGTATAGATTATTAAAAAAGCGTGATTTATAATATCTTTGATAGCGTTTGCTATGTAAAAGATGAAAAACAACTTCTTATTTTTATCCCTCTGTGTATTTTCAGTTTTTGGGGTATTTGGTCAAAAAGAGGCAGCTAATTGGTATTTTGGGCAAAATGCTGGAATTCGTTTTAATGAAGATGGAACAGTTACCGAATTGATAGATGGTGCCTTAAGTACTAATGAGGGCTGCACAACAATATCAGATGAAAACGGTAACCTTTTATTCTACACAGACGGGATAACCGTTTGGGATAGAAACCACAAGCCCATGCCCAATGCAAATTCTGCAAGTGGTGGACTTTTTGGTGATCCTTCTAGCTCACAATCTGCTATTGTAATACCAAAGCCTAAGGATAACAATATTTACTACATTTTTACAGTTGACACCGAAGGTCCTAACGATCTTGTAGATTTCGGTTTTAACTATTCCATAGTAGATTTACGCTTAAATAATGGTTTAGGCGATGTAGTGGTAGGTTCGAAAAACATAAACTTACGTCCCGATAGCTCTGAGAAAATTAGTGCTGTTGTTAAAGATTGTGAGTCAGAAGAACTATGGGTAATCACCTTTGGTCCTTCTGGGAGAACAATAGAAACACCTAACAGGAGTATCCCTATTCATGATACATTTTATGCTTATGAAGTGTCCGAAAATGGCATAAATACAACTCCTATAGTGTCTACATTTTCTAATTTGAACATAACAGATTCTAGAGGATATTTAAAATTCTCAACAGACGGTACCAAAATAGCAAATGCCAATGTTGTATCAGGTTTGTTCCTTTATGATTTTGATGCAGATACGGGTATGGTATCTGGGCAGATAGAACTTGCGGTAAATAGCACACGCCCTGATAAACCACAGTCAGCTTATGGTGTAGAATTTTCTCAAAATAACAAGTTTCTTTATGTTTCCGCTTATTACGATTCTCGAGACCCCAATGAATTTAATGACCGATTTGCTCAATACACCTCATTAATTCAGTATGATATAACGGCAGCAGATGTAGCCAATAACGGTATTATTATTGATGAAAGGATTGGCTTTCGTGGTGCATTACAGCTTGGATTAGATGGCAAAATATATCGAGCGATGAGTGAAACTTATTTTGTTGGGTTACCCAATCTGTCAGTGATAAATACACCTAATTTAAGAGGTGCAAACTGTAATTATGAACACAAAGCTATCAATTTAAGACTGGACTCAACACAAGGGCTTCCCCCATTTATAACATCATTTTTTACTCAAAAGGTTGATATTATTGGTAATGATGGTACAACAACAGATTTACCTTTGTGCGAGGGCGATTCATTCGTTTTAGTTGCTCCAGACATTCCAAATGCGTCTTTTCAATGGCAAAAAAATGGTATTGCTATAAATAACCAAACTAATACCTTGGAAGTCACAAATGATGAAGTTGGTCTTTACTCGGTACTTATAGATGCCAATACAGGACGATGTGAAGATAGATTTGAAGGATTAGCACGGGTTACATTTAGTGAAAATCCAATGGCATTTGATAGTGCATTATTTCAATGTGATGAAGATGGTGCGAAAGATGGTTTCACGCTTTTTAATTTAAATGAAGCCAACACAGATTTAACTGGTGGAAATGAAATATTGTCTACAAAATTCTATATTGATCCTTCTAGAACTCATGAAGTAGATGGCAACTTTTTCGCCAATACAATAAACCCACAAACCATTTATGTTAAAGTTTTTAATGAGGAAACGAGTTGTTTCAACTACTCGGAGCTTACATTAGAGGTGAGTGTTACAGATTCAAACGATGCTACTTTAACTGCTTGTGATGACGATGGTAACGAAGATGGCTTTTACACTTTTATTTTAACAGATATTGAAAATAACATTGTTTCTGGCCTTCCAACAGGACTCAATATTTCGTACTATGAAACATATGAAAACGCTCTTTTAGAGCGAAATGATTTAGGGGATACTTTTACCAATACCACACCCTATTCTCAAACTATTTATGCCAGAGTCGAAAACGCCAACAACTGTTATGGTATTAGTGAAATTTTATTGACCGTAAACCAATTACCAAACATTGACACTGAAGATTTAACCTATTACTGCTTAAATAATTTCCCAGAGCCCATAACCATAAACGCAGGTATTTTAAACGATTCACCAAGCAACTATTCTTATAATTGGAGTTCTGGAGAAGACACCTACGAAGTTAATATTAACGAAATTGGAAACTACTTAGTAACTGTTACAAATAGCAATGGGTGTTCTAAAACAAGAATTGTTACGGTAGAAGCTTCAAATATTGCAACAATTAATGACATACAAGTAAAAGATGTTTCACAAAATAATGTGATTACTACCTTAACTTCAGGCGAAGGTGAATATCAATACCAGTTGCTTGATGAAAACAATATTCCCGTCACTTCATTTCAAGAAAGTAATATTTTCGAAAATGTATTTCCTGGAATATATTACATTAATATAATGGATATTAAAAATAATTGTGGTACTGTTAGAGATGCTATATCTGTGATAGGGTTTCCTAAGTTCTTTACACCAAATAATGATGGTATACGTGATACATGGCAAGTATATGGTGTATCTGATATGTTTCAACCTAATACCAAAATCCAAATATTTGATAGATACGGAAAACTTTTAAAAGAGTTAAGCCCTTCAGATGAAGGTTGGGATGGCTTATTTAATGGTCAAAGACTGCCATCAGATGATTATTGGTTTTTTGTGAGACTTCAAGATGGTAGAATTTTTAAAAGCCATTTTACTTTAAAAAATTAGAATTACTGTTTAAAAAACTTAGTAATAATGCATTTAATCCGATTTTCTTTGCGTTTTATCTATAAAAAAACTATTTTTCCAGCTTAAAACTAAATCATATTATTGTTTTTACCCAAATAAAACAAAGTGAAAAAGAACCTACAGATTAACTTCGCAGCAATATTACTGTTTCTCGGCGTCAACATAATCTTTTCGCAGCAAGTTTCCATCAACAATAATATTCCATTACAAAGTCTTATTGAAAACAATTTGGCTAATGGATGCGTAGAAATATCTAATGTATCTTCATCTATAAATGGAAGCTCAGATGGTTTTACTAGTTATGGTGCATTTCAAAGATCTGGGTCTAATTTTCCTCTTGAGAATGGTATCGTTTTATCTACTGGCAACGCTTCTTCAGGTGGCAATACCTCCAATGGCAATGAATTAAGTGAAGGCTCTAGAAGTTGGGGAAGTGATTCTGATATAGAATCTTTTATTGGGCTAGGAACCATGGCTAATGCTACTGTTATTGAATTTGACTTTGTATCGTTAACCGATATGATTCAATTTAATTATGTTTTAGCATCAGAAGAGTATTTTGCAAATTTTCCATGTAATGCCTTTGATGGTTTTGTATTCCTCATAAGAGAGACCTCTAGCACAGGCCCTTACCAAAATATAGCAGTTGTTCCTGGTGGCTCTGATCCAGTTACCGTAGGAAATATTCATGACGCTATCCCAACACAATGTGCCGCTTCAAACGATCAATATTTTGATGGCTACGGTTTTGGTGATACTAACTATAATGGTAGAACTACCGTTCTTACTGCTGGGACTACAGTACTTCCTAATGTACAATACCATGTAAAATTGGTCGTTGCAGAATCACCAGATCTTACGCAACCTCATCCCCTTTCTGATACTTCAGTATTTATTGAAGCAAACACATTCACCGAATTAGATTTAGGTGATGATATTAACACCTGTTCTGGAAGTGTTACTTTAAATGGTGAAATTCAAAATCCATTGGCTTCTTATGCTTGGTTTAGAGATAATATTTTGATTTCGGGCGAAACAAATCCTACACTTACAACTTCTACAAGTGGATTGTATAGAGTGGAAATATCCATTAATGGTAATAACTGTATCATTCAAGATGAAGTAAATGTAACTATAGATACAGAATTAGCTGCCAACCCAATTTCAAATTTTTATTTATGTGACAATGATAATAATGGGCTGGAAACATTCGACCTTTCTACAAAAAATACCGATGTAGAGAATGCTGTACAAAATCTACCCATAAATTATAGTATCACCTATTATACTTCTACAATAGATAGAGATACTCCAGCAAACAATATTACCAGTCCAATAATATCAAGTGGTCAAACCATTTATGTTCGTGTAGAAGATCTAAACACTGGTTGCTTAATTTATGGAGAATTTGATTTAATAGTGAATCCCTTACCAATTGTAACACAACCATCTAGTTTAGACGTTTGTGATAATGACAATATACCTGATTCTAGCACAGAGATAGATCTTAGTCAAAAAGATAACCAAATAACCGGTAGCAATCCTGATTTATTTGTTACCTATCATTTTACACCAATGGATGCCAATTCTGGATTGAATCCGATTTCACAACCATATGTGAATACGAATCCTACTGAGACACTTTATGTAAGAGTAGCAAATAATACAACTGGATGCGTTATTTCATCAGGTTTAACATTAACCATTAATGTTACAAATGGTAATACAGGCATTGTACGTAATACGCAGTATATTGATGCTTGTGATAGTGACCATGATGGCTACTATGACAATTTTGACTTAACTAGTGTTCTAAACGATATATTAAATGGTGAAACCGGATTTTTACCCCCTACCTATCATACTAGTCAGGCAGATGCAGAATCTGGAAGTAGTCCTATTGCTAACCCAGGTAATTATGCAAATACAGATCAAGATGAGCAAGTTATTTATTTAAGGTTAGAAGATAATACAACGGGATGCTTAGCTATAATTCCTATTGAAATACATACGAATTTGTTACTAACCGGAACCAACATTCCAGCCACAGGGTTTGCTTTTTGTGATGAGGATGATGATGGCAGCGTAGATGTATATCTTAATACACTTGAAAATGTTATTGCCAATGGACTACCTAACGTAAGTGTTACCTATTATGAAACTGAAGCAAACAGAGACGCCAACACCATGCCTATAGATACTTCAAACCCTTATGTATTGACGTCTTCGGTAACAGTGTATCTCAGAATTGAAAATGGTTCTTGTACTGAACTTTCAGAAGTACTACTACGCATTAACCCCGTGGTAACATTTAGTGATATAAATCCTATACCATACTGCGATAATGATGATGATGGATTCACAACTGTTGATTTTAATTCTTTTAATGATATAATTACAGCTGGTACTCCAGATTTTAATGTGCGTTATTTTTTAAACCCCACTGATGCTGATAACGGGACTAACCAACTTCCCCAATATTATGACACATCTTCGGGAACATTTTACGCAAGAATTGAAAGTAATATTACCCCCTGCTATACGGTTAACGATTTTCAACTGGAAGTTATACCTGCTCCTACAGTAATGCAACCAGCAGATCAATACTATTGTAATGACAACAATAGTAGTGTAAGAAATATAAGGCTTCAAGATTTAATAGATAATAACAGTATTGTTATAGACCCAACAAATTTAATTATTGAGTTTTTTGACAATCAAACTGACGCTGATAATTTTGATGTGAATAACCCTTCGAATAATCTCGATAAACAGAGTTATGATGCAACTACACAAACTATTTATATTCGTGTGGAATCTACAGATGCTACGGCTTGTTATAATACCACATCATTTAATATTGTTGTAAATACCAATCCAGATATCATTCCTATAAGCCCTTATCAGATATGTGTAGATGCAGGTACTTCAGATGCTGACTTCTACATGAGAGACAAAGATCTTGAAATATTAAATGGTCAATTTGATAAGACAGTGCGATATTTTAGAGACGTCCTTATGACTGATGAAATAGACAAAAACTTGGCGTACAACAGTAATGGTGCTGAAACTATATATGTACGTGTTGAAAATATTTCCGATTTAACCTGTTACAAAGAAGCTTCATTTTTATTAGAAATAGGGACCAATCCAAACTACAATAGCAATTTTACAAATTTTCCACCTGATTGCCAGAATGAAGCGCTTCTAAGAACATTTGACTTAGAAGCTAAACGACAGGAAATTGCAACAGGAAGCACTAATGCATTAGATATTCAATTTTATTTAGACGAAAATGACGCTATAATTAAAGCCAACAATAGCCTCCCAGATTTGTATGACTCTCAAGAATTACAAGGTCAATTTTATACAAGAATTGAAAATACAGCTAATGGTTGTTTTATTATTGAGGAAGTAAGATTTAATACGTTTCCAAAACCTGTATTTCAAACCGCTACTATAGATCCTGTATGTGACACAGATCATGATGGTAATACTTACTTTGATTTAACTAACGCCCTATTTCTTGTAGATAACATTAGGTTTGGTGGTGTTACATACACTTACTACTTAGATGATATTCTAAGTATGCAGATTCCCCCAAACCAAATTAATAGTTATCCAGTTTCAGGTACCACAACAATATATGTTCAAGTTGAAACAGATACAGGCTGTACAGACTCTATTCCTTTATTGTTACAAGTTAATCTGCCACCACTTATAAATACTATTGATAATATATCAGATTGTATAAACCCAACGAACACTTATGATCTAAGTCAAATTGATGACATTGTTGTAAATAACACTAATGATGTAACAATTAGCTATTATGAATCATCAAATGACGCTCTAAATAACACAGGAGCATACAATGGAAAAATATTCAATTACCCCTCTGCAGGTAGTTTTCCTATTCACGTTAGAGTTGAAGATAACAATAATGGGTGTCCTATTTTCACATCTTTTAATTTAGAAATCAATCCAAATCCATTATCAGGTACTACACCAAATTTAATTTATTGTGATGATGATTTTGATACTTCTAACCGACTAGAGTTTAATTTAAGTGATAATGATGCTGTTATTTTAGGAGGACAAAACCCTAACGACTATTCAGTGTATTATTATAGAAACGACGTTAACAATGCAGAAGACGATAGAAACAGACTAGACCTTCCATACCTTGCTACCAATGGAGAAACAATATATGCTAGAATTGAAAATAATAGCACTGGGTGTTTTAGCGTTACTCAATTTCAAACTATAATAAACCCTTTACCAGTAATTCCGCTAAATGATATAGAATCTGTTTGTATTAATGATTTACCAAGAACACTTAGTGCAGATACCGGTAACTCTGGTGACACTTATCTATGGTGGACAGGAGAAACCACACCAACCATAGAAGTAGATTTGAGTGATTTGTCACCTGATAGATGGGTAGAGGTTACAACTGCGTCTCCACAAAGTTGTTCTTATAGAAGAGAGTTTGATCTTATTCAATCTGTTCAAGCAACAATAGAAGCCACAGCAACAGCAGACTTCACAGACCCCAATACAATTACCGTAACTGTTAGTGGTATTGGTGATTACCAATATATTTTGGACAATGGCGAACCACAAGACTCCAATGTATTTACCAATGTTAGTTTAGGACCTCATATAGTAACTATCATAGACCTTAATGGTTGTGAACCCATTGAAACTGACGTTTTTGTAATAGACATACCAAAGTTTGTAACGCCTAATAATGACAGATATTTTGATACATGGCATATAGTAGGTATTGAGAGATTACCAGGAACATTGGTTTATATATACAACAGATATGGAAAATTATTAAAGACGCTTCATCATACGTCAATAGGTTGGGATGGCACCTTTAATGGGCAAAATATGCCTGCTGATGATTATTGGTTTTCTGCCGATATTATCCACAATGGTGAATCTTTCAATATAAAAGGACATTTTGCGTTAAAGAGATAAAGGTATAATTTCAAAAGAAACCTTTTCCTTTAACTATTATACTTATTTTATACATTTTATCTAAAAGTTTTAAACCTTTAAAGAGTATAAGGGTCTAAAATAAATATTTAATTTATTTTTGATGTTCGTTCTGTTCATAACAGTCGATTCACCAACAACTAAATCGTAAAAAATTGCAATGCAAACTAGCTCCCTTTTAAGAAATCTGCTATTTGTTTTAGTACTTCTTTTTTCTAGCATAGGATATTCACAGCTTAGTAAGAAACACTATATACCGCCTTTGACAGAGTCTGGAGATGGTTCTTCAGCACCACAAGATCAATATATTTATATCTCAACTCCAAGTAACTTACCTGTAAATATTACTATTAAACCAGTTGGATTGGGAACTAATGGTCATATAAATGGAAGTGTCTCAAAAAATAATCCTTTTATATACTCTATAGGAACTGGTAGAGACACACAACTTTTTGTTAATCATAATGAGACTAGCAGCATAAAATCAAATAAGGGATATATCATAGAGGCCCAAGACCTAATATATGTTTCGGTAAGAATTAACGCTGGTTCACAAGCAGGAGCTTTAGTTAGCAAAGGTGAAAATGGATTAGGCACAACTTTTAGAATTGGTGCTTTTACTAATCAAGCTGGTCGAACGTCCAGAATCCAAAACGGGGTTACTACTTACAGTGAAAATTTAATGAGCTTCCTCTGTGTAATGGCTACCGAAGACAACACTACTATTACATTTTCTGATATAGACAACAATACAGAAGTAGAAAATTTTAGCGGTACATTTCCGTATGATAGAGTACTGAATAAAGGAGAAAGTTATTGTATTGCAATGAACAGCTATTCCGCAGTATATCCCAACAATAATAAAACGGGGCTTATTGGTTCACTGATTACATCGAATAAACCCATAGTGGTAAACTGCGGCTCTGCTAATGGCAGTTTTGATGCTGGAAATGGAAGAGATTACGGCATAGATCAAATTGTAGATTATTCGAAAGTTGGAACAGAATATATTTTTGTAAAAGGAAATGGGACAAACGCTTGGGAAAATGTTTTAATTGTTGCTCATACTAATAATACCACAATCAATATTAATGGGGACACTACTCCTATAGCAACAATAAATGCTGGAGAATTTTATGTAATTGAAGGAGATCAGTATATTAATAATAATATGTATGTTCTAACTTCAGAACCTGTATTTGCTTATCAAGGAATTGGAGGTTTAAATAGTGATGGGCAACCATCCCAGGCAAATCAAGGCTTATTTTTTGTGCCACCTTTAAATTGTGAAGCCCGGGGCAACCTTGACAATATTGCTGATATAACTAGTATTGGAGGACTTACTTATACTGGAGGAATAAACATTGTTTCTAAAACAGGTAGTACAGTTTCTGTAAACGGTACTGCCATTTCTGGCGGAAGCCCTGTAACTGGGAAACCAGATTATGTTACATACCAATTAACAGGCTTAAGTGGAAATATTTCAGTAGAGAGCACCGATGAATTATATGTCTCTTATTTCAATCAAAATGGCGTGGCAACCTCAGGAAGCTTCTACTCTGGGTTTCCGTCGGCTCCAGAAATTAATTTTGATGTAGACTTTACTCCTAAGGGAAATTGCATTGGCAATGACCTTAAATTATCAGTAGCCAATGCTCAAAGCTTTGAAAGTTTTAAGTGGTTTTTTGATGATGGTTCTGGGTTTATAGAAATGTCTGAAACTAGTAATGAAATTATTCCAACCCAGCCAGGAATATACAAGCTTATAGGTATTATACCTTGTACACTTCGAGAACTTGAGTCTAAAGAAATTCCTGTGAGTATTTGTCCTGATGATATTGATAATGACGGTATTATTGATAATTTGGATATTGATAATGATAATGATGGTATTTTAAACTGTACAGAGTCAAGAGGCGATGTAACCATCAATTTAAATGATTTAAATAATCCAATTCTGGAATTTCAAGATACTACTACGGATGCCACAATCACTTCAGGAACTTTTACAACTACAAATAGTTCGGGAGTAGCAAATACTTTTACTGGTAACGATTTAGGAAATTTCACCAGTACCGTAGTGGCAGCTGCAAGTGCTGAAGGTAACTATGCTATGACATTTACCGAGTCTGTAAATGTAAACTTGTCCGAAGACATTTCTTATATCCATACGTCAGTGGATGGTGAATTTTTTATTGCTAAAATCACTCCAGCCAATAAAAATATTACTTTGTTAGATCCAGACGACAGACTACTTGTTGATTCAAATTTTGATGGTCTTTTTGAGACAGGTATTACACAAATTTCAGGTTCTGAGATCCATTTTAAATACAATCCTTCTCCTTTAGGAGCAACACCTTTTGAATTTTTTGCAAATCAGGTAGATGGTTTCGGATTCATTCATAGATTAAGTAATTTAACAGACAACTCTAATTTTCAAGCATATATTTCACTTAACTGCTTTAAAAATGATAATGATAATGACGGGATTAAAGATGAATTGGATCTTGATAGCGATAATGACGGTATACCAGATTTTGTTGAAAATCAAGGTACACTAGTTGCTCTTTCTGGAGTTGATTTAGACACAAACGGATTAGATGATATTTACGATATAAACTCATTACCAATTGATACTGATTCAGATGGTGTTGTTGATTTTTATGATTTGGATAGTGATAATGATGGTATTTATGATTTAATTGAATCAGGACAGTTAGGTATATTATCTGATACTGATTTGGATGGTATAGAAGATGGTCCAAATTATGGTGTAAATGGTTGGGCAGATGCTGCCGAAACTTTGCCAGATAGTAACTTAATTGGATATACACCAAACGATTTAGACACTGATACTATTTTCTCTTACTTAGATTTAGATAGTGATGGTGATGGCTGTAGCGATGTCATAGAAGCTGGCTTCTCTGATGGTAATGCTGATGATTTAATAGGTGATAATCCAGTAGTAACCGATCCCAATAATGGTGTAGTGATAAATGTTTCTGATGGCTACTCATTACCAAACAGTGATTATCTTGATATTGCACCAATTACTATTACAACGCAACCTGTAAACACCACAGTTTGTGAATTATCAAATGGTACTATCAGTGTAGTTTCCCCTGATGCCGAAACCTATCAATGGGAATTAAGCGCTGACGGAATGAACTGGAATGTACTTTCAGATGACATGATATATTCTGGGGTTACTACTGAAAACTTAACCATTAGTAATGCACAGCTATCTTTTGATAATTACCTATTTAGAGTAAAATTAGATAGATCCGGAAATAGCTGTGGGCTATATTCTGATGAAGTAGTTTTAACGGTTGATACGCTTCCTGTTGCAAATACAGCTGCTAACATGTTATTATGTGATGATGACAACAATGGTACTATGCCTTTTGATTTAGAATCACAAAACAGTTCAATAAATACGGTTTCAGGAATGACCATAACTTATCACGCCTCACAAGCTGATGCTGATAATAGAGCTAACCCTATAACAAGTCCATTTGAAAGTGGTAATACCACCATTTATGCACGCGTTGAAAATGATGCTAATACTACTTGCTATGATGTTTCTAGTTTTGATTTAGAAGTTTATGAAAGTCCGTTCCCTTCTCTGGCTGTCACACCACTTCAAGAATGCGATGACACTTCAGTTGGTACGGATACCGATGGCTTAAAAGTTTTTGACTTAACTCAAAAAGAAACTGAAATTTTAAACGGACAAAGCGCAACAGATTTTAGTCTGACTTATTTTATTGATGCTGCTTATTCAATTCCAATTGTATCACCATCTTCATTTGTTGGCTCCGTTCCAGGAGGTCGAACCATTTATGTTAGAATGACTAACAATCTTTACAATACTTGTATAGCTGATACAACTTTTGATGTGGAAGTCTTTAGTTTACCTATTGTAAATAACCCGAACACTTATAGACAATGCGATGACGCGTCAAATGATAGAGAAGCTTATTTCAATTTAACTTTAGATTGGATTAAGGAAGAAATCAACCCTAATTATATTTCCGAAGGTTTAACATTTACATATTATAATGATCAAACCCAAGCAGAAACCATTGGAGGCATTGAGATAATAGATGAAACGAACTATTTTGTTGACTTATCTACAAATTCTTCAGAAACGGTTTGGATTAGAGCCACAAATCCTAATGGCTGCTACCGTGTAGTACCTTTATCATTAGAAATCAACCCCTCAAGTGCCACTTTAGATAACTATAATCCAGATCCATTGTTTCAATGTGATGAAACAGGTTCAACAGTAAGAGGAAATGTTGCTTCCTTCAATTTAACTGATATTCATAATGATATACTAAACATTTTTGTACCATTAAACGTAACTATTCATTTTTACGAAAGTCAAGTGGATGCCGAGTTGGAAACTAATGAAATACCAGATATTTCCAACCATCAAAATACAAGTTCACCTATTTCACAAAACATTTGGGTTCGAGTAAAAAGTGATTTAGGTAACGATTGCTTAGGATTAAGAGAATTTACATCATTATTAAATGTAGAGACGTTACCCTTTGCATATCCAGTTACATTTAGTAGCCAATGTGATTATGACACGAACGATACGGTTTTGAGCTATCCGTTTGACACTTCAAATCTAGAAGCCGATATTTTGAATGGTCAAGATCCTATGAATGTTACCATAACATATTTTGATAATGTTGGAAATCCTTTGTTATATGCAGACGGAACCTCAGTAATAAGTCCCATTCAACCAACATTTCTAACAGAAAATCAAACCATCACGGTTAGGGTTACTAATAATTCTACAAATGACCCAGATGGCGCATGTTATGACGAAACTAATGTAGAGTTCTTTATAGATGAGCAACCCATAATTGCAAACCAAGTATCTCCTCAAGTTTTTTGCGATGATGGTTTAGATCTAACCCAAGAAAATGACGGCTTACACAATTTTGATTTGTCGGCATTTGAAAGTACCATCAGAGGCTCTCAAAACAACATGGAAATTTATTTCACATACATTGATGAAAATGGATCAACTGTAACCAATGAAGCTACTAATTTTCCAAATACACTCATTTCATCTAATCAAATCATAGACGTTGAAGTAATCAATCCTATAAATACGACTTGTTCTGCATTTACAACTATAGAATTAAGCGTTAACCCTTTACCTGAGTTTATACTTGAAGAAGAAATACTTGTTTGCGGCAACCCTTTTATACCGGAAGATATAATTCCGGTTCAAATCAATGCTTCTGAAACCTTTACCTATGAATGGCGTTTTGAAGATGGTAGTATTGTTGGAAATACACTTGTATTACCTAGCAGCAACATACCTTTACCAGGTAAATATACGTTAACATTAACAAACCCAACCACATTATGTTCAAAAACACAAACTGTGGATGTTAAAGCAGCAGATCCTCCAAACATAACACTTGATGATATCGAAATCGTAGACCTCTCTGAAAATAATTCTGTAACAATTATTAATCCTTCTAGCCTTGGCAATAGTACCTATATGTTCTCTTTGGTATCAGACGATAATCAAGTTTATTTCCCATATCAAGAAAGTCCTGTATTTAACAATGTTAGAGCAGGATTTTATACGCTATTTGCTCAAGATGTAGAAACAATTTGTGACGAAGTTCAATTACGGATATCAGTCATAGGACATAGGAAATTTTTCACACCTAATGGAGATGGTACTAATGAGCATTGGCAAATACAAGGCTTAGATATGACCCATGCTGGAAGTGTAATACGTATTTTTGATCGTTATGGTAAATTGTTAAAACAGCTAGATCCTCTGTCTGTAGGTTGGGATGGCACCTTTAATGGAGTTCTGATGCCTACTGATGATTATTGGTTTAGCTTAACTTTACCAGATGGTAGATCGTTGCTCGGTCATTTCACCTTGAAACGCTAAACCATATTTTTATAAACTTTAAATTCAATTTCCCAACTACTTTAAGTAATTTAGACACTTTATCTAAATTAGTATGCAGTTTAAAATTGAATCAGAATTTAGTCCCACCGGAGATCAACCAGAAGCTATCAATCAATTAGCTGAAGGCATCCTAACTAATGAAAAACACCAAACACTATTGGGGGTAACGGGCTCTGGAAAAACCTTTACAGTTGCCAATGTTATTGAAAAAGTACAAAAACCAACATTAGTTCTGGCACATAACAAAACATTGGCAGCGCAACTGTATTCTGAGTTTAAACAATTTTTTCCTAATAATGCTGTTGAATATTTTGTATCTTATTACGACTACTATCAACCAGAGGCCTACATTCCTGTAACAGGAGTTTATATTGAAAAAGACTTATCAATAAACGAAGAAATTGAAAAAATGCGATTAAGCACCACGTCTTCCTTACTTTCAGGAAGAAGAGACGTTTTAGTAGTAGCATCAGTTTCTTGTTTGTATGGCATAGGAAACCCTATAGAGTTTCAAAAAAACGTATTAACGCTAAAGAGAGATCAGGAAATTTCAAGAACGAAATTATTACACATGCTGGTTCAAAGTTTATATTCGAGAACCGAAGCAGATTTTAATCATGGAAATTTCAGAATTAAAGGAGACACTGTTGACATCTTTCCCAGTTACGCAGATAATGCCTACCGCATTCACTTTTTTGGTGATGAAATTGAGGAGATTGAATCCTTTGATATTCTAACCAATCAGATTATTGAAAAATATGAGCATTTGAATATTTATCCAGCTAACATGTTTGTAACCTCACCAGATATATTACAAAATGCTATCAATGATATTCAAGACGACCTCGTAAAACAATATGATTATTTCAAGGAAATAGGCAAACATCTTGAGGCAAAACGATTAAAAGAGCGTACGGAATTTGATCTTGAAATGATTCGTGAATTAGGTTACTGTTCTGGTATTGAAAACTATTCACGTTATTTGGATGGACGACAAGCAGGGTCACGCCCATTCTGTTTACTAGATTATTTTCCTAAAGATTTCTTAATGGTTGTTGATGAAAGCCACGTAACAATATCACAAGTTCACGCTATGTATGGCGGTGATAGAAGCCGAAAAGAAAATTTAGTAGAATACGGCTTCAGGCTACCAGCTGCACTAGATAACAGACCACTTAAATTTGAGGAATTTGAAGCCCTTCAAAATCAAGTAATTTATGTTAGTGCAACCCCTGCTGATTATGAATTACAAAAAACCGATGGGGTTTATGTTGAACAAGTAATCCGGCCCACTGGATTACTGGACCCAGAGATTGAAGTCCGCCCGAGTTTAAATCAAATTGATGATTTAATAGAAGAAATTCAACTTCGTGTTGAAAAAGATGAACGCACCTTGGTTACAACGCTTACCAAACGAATGGCAGAAGAATTGACTAAATATTTAGACAGAATTCAAATTCGTTGTCGCTATATACATAGTGATGTTGATACCTTGGAACGTGTTGAGATTATGCAAGATTTGCGTAAAGGGTTATTTGATGTCCTAGTAGGTGTTAATTTACTAAGGGAAGGTCTAGACTTACCTGAAGTGTCTTTGGTTGCCATTTTAGATGCTGACAAAGAGGGGTTTTTACGCTCAACCAGGTCGCTTACCCAAACAGTAGGTAGAGCTGCCAGAAACATTAATGGAAAAGCCATCATGTATGCTGATAAAATAACCAATAGTATGCAAAAAACCATTGATGAAACCAATTACCGACGGGAAAAGCAAATACATTACAATAGTAAAAACAATATTACTCCAAAAGCACTCAATAAAAGTTTAGACAACGCCTTAGCTAAAAATTCGGTAAGTACTTATAAATACAAAATGGACGCTTTAAAGGCAGCAGAACCAGAAAGTAACTATTTAAGTAAACCTGAATTAGAGAAAAAAATCAAACAGCGTCGTAAACAAATGGAAGAAGCTGCTAAAGCTTTAGACTTCATGTTAGCAGCTCAATTAAGAGACGAAATAAAAATTTACCAGCAAAAACTAGAAAAGCTAAAAGTATAAACTTTCAGCTTTTCTAATACCCGAAGGTCTACACAATACTATTATAAATTACTTAGCAGATTTATATTAATTGTACTGCGTTTTAAAAATATCAATCAACACGTCTGGAGGTACTATTTTATTAGGAAAGCTCTCCATTAAATACAACACTTTAGTAATAGATTCATGACTTAAACCCATTCTTAAACCAAAATTATATAGTTTTATAATGCCTACTGAATTGTCCTGATTACCTTGATCAATATTCATTAACAATACCAATCTGTGAAACTGAACAATGCGTTCACTATGCGATTTTAAATGAACATAAGTGACTGGATGCTCTATTAAGTAATCAAAATCTGATCTGCTAATCCCGAGTTGTTTAGCAACCCCCAACAGAAAACCATACTCTACATCGTTAATTTCTTTGTCATACTTCGCAAATGCAATCATTTCAGAAAGCAGACTTAACTTTTCTACTCTGTTAATCATTGTTCGGAAAAGGATTAATTAATTATGATATAAAGTTACTCAAAACCATCCTTTTATAATCGTTGATATAATGTAACTCATCGAAAAACCAAGCGTTTTTTATCGTTAATTTTAATGACTTAATCTCATTTTTAAAAATTATTTTTTGATAAGATAATAAATTACTTCAAATCTCATACAATCAAAAAATAACATAAAAAATTGATTATCAACAATTTAAAATAATATGTTAATTTGTTTAATTTCAAACAAAATATAATTTTGTTATTAGTTTATAAAAATTTTTGAAAACGCAGATTTTTATTATCTGATAGAAAAATAGAAACAAAAAAGAGCAACATAAAGTTGCTCCTTAAAAATTGTAATTAAAAAAAGTTTTATACTAAAACTTCTTGTACTTTATCTGCTGCCTCTTGAAACTCAGTAGCACTCAATACCGCTAACCCAGAATTATCAATTAATTCTTTAGCAATATCAGCATTAGTTCCTTGTAAACGAACAATAATAGGAACTTCTATATTACCCATATTTTTATAAGCATCTATAACACCTTGTGCTACACGGTCACATCTCACAATACCACCAAAAATATTGATTAAGATAGCCTTAACTGCAGGATCTTTTAAAATGATTTTAAAGGCTTGCTCAACACGTGCCGCATCGGCTGTACCACCAACATCTAAGAAGTTAGCTGGTTCACCACCCGCTTGTTTTATTAAATCCATAGTAGCCATTGCTAAACCAGCACCATTTACCATACATCCAACATTACCATCTAAATCTACGTAATTTAAACCTACTTCTTTAGCCTCTACCTCAATAGGGTTTTCTTCACGTAAATCTCTTAAATCTACATAATCCTTATGTCTGTAAAGCGCATTATCATCAATAGTTACTTTAGCATCAACTGCTAAAATTTTGTTATCACTGGTTTTTAAAACTGGATTTATTTCAAATAAAGACGAATCGGATTTTACGTAAGCCGTATAGAGCGCCATTACAAATTTGGTCATTTCTTTAAACGCCATTCCTGACAAACCTAAGTTGAAAGCTACACGTCTTGCCTGAAAAGGTAGTAATCCAACCGATGGGTCTATCTCTTCAGTAAAAATTAAATGAGGTGTTTCTTCTGCAACAGTTTCAATATCCATACCTCCTTCGGTAGAATACATGATCATATTACGCCCTGTACCCCTATTCAATAAAACAGACATATAAAACTCTTCTGTTTCACTTTCACCGGGATAATAAACATCCTCTGCAACCAAAACTTGGTGTACTTTTTTACCTTCAGCAGAGGTCTGTGGTGTTATTAGATTCATACCTATTATCTTACCAGCTATTTCTTCAACCTCTTGTAAATTTTTAGCTAGCTTCACACCACCACCTTTTCCACGTCCACCTGCATGAACTTGTGCTTTTATTACATACCAACTCGTTCCTGTTTCATTAGTCAACTGTTTTGCAGCTGTAACCGCTTCACTAGCATTTTGTGCTACAATACCGCGCTGAATACGCACTCCAAAACTGCTTAATATTTCTTTACCTTGATATTCGTGTAAGTTCATAATTTGCTCAATATTTTAAGAAAAGCAAATGTATAGAATAGCAATTACTTTCGCTAATAATTAATTGTGAAAACTTGTTATATTTCAAATAAGTTAAATAATTAACAGAATGTTTAATTTGTATAATTTTTTAGTTATTTATTTTTATTTCGATTGAATAAAATATCTTTGGTAAAAAATTTGAAAATTATGACGGAAAATCAATTGCTTAAAATAGCACAAGATTTTGGAAGCCCTGTTTATGTTTATGATGCTGAAAAAATTGAAGGGCAATATAAGAGACTTACCAACGCATTTAAAGATGTTAAAAGCTTAAAGATAAATTATGCTGTTAAAGCATTATCTAACATATCCATATTAAAACTTTTACACTCATTAGGTTCTGGCATAGATACCGTTTCCATTCAGGAAGTTCAACTTGGTTTAACCGCTGGTTATAAACCCGAGCAAATTATATTTACTCCCAATGGTGTTTCTTTAGATGAAATTGAGAAGGCCGCTAAATTAGGTGTAAAAATTAATATTGATAATTTATCTATTTTAGAACAATTTGGAACCAAGCACCCAGATATTCCAGTATGTATTCGTATTAACCCGCATGTAATGGCGGGAGGAAATTCAAATATTTCAGTTGGACATATCGACTCTAAATTCGGAATTTCCATTCACCAAATTCCACACATTTTGCGTATTGTAGAGAATACCAAAATGACTATAAATGGTATACATATGCATACGGGTAGTGATATTTTAGATATTGAAGTGTTCCTGTATGCTAGCGAAATATTATTTAAAACTGCCAAACAATTTAAAAATTTAGATTTTATTGATTTTGGATCGGGATTCAAAGTACCATATAAAGCAGGTGATATTGAAACCAATATTGAAGAACTTGGAAAAAAACTTTCCAAAAGGTTTAACGACTTTTGTAAAGAGTATGGCAAAGAATTAACCTTGGCGTTTGAACCAGGTAAATTCTTAGTAAGTGAATCTGGCAACTTTTTGGTGCAAGTTAACGCTGTAAAACAGACCACCTCAACTGTTTTTGCTCAAATTGATTCTGGTTTTAATCACTTAATAAGACCTATGTTTTACGGGTCACATCATGATATTATAAATATCTCTAATCCAAGAGGTAAAGAGCGTTTTTATACTGTTGTGGGATATATTTGTGAAACCGATACTTTTGGTAGCAACAGGCGTATTAATGAAATTAGCGAAGGTGATGTATTATGCTTTAAAAATGCTGGAGCCTACTGTTTCTCCATGGCTAGTAACTACAACTCTAGATATAGACCAGCAGAAGTACTATGGTATAAAAACCAAGCCTATTTAATAAGAAAAAGAGAAACGTTTGATGACATTACAAAAAATCAAGTTGAAGTAGATTTTTCTTCAAAAAAAGAAAAAGCATTGGTTAAATAAATCAAGGTTAAATCTTAGTTATTAAATGCTCAACTTATGTTGGGCATTTTTTTTTGCTGATTACAAATAAAAAACATTATCTTTAAAATAAATATTCTATTCTATAGAGTGTTTATCCCTTCTCTTAATAGCAATAAAATACTGCCCTAAATTAATTATGATGTTAGAATAGCTCTAACACATGTAACTATTAATTAATTTAAACCAACCTAAAATGAAAAAACTATTTTTTTTATTGTTACTGCTGCCAATGCTAGTAGTATCACAAGAGAATGAATCTTATTTACTAAATCTATCAGAGATTACTGTAAAAAATGGCCACAACGCTCAATTTCTTGAGGGTGTAAAAGCCTGGAAAGAGTGCTACCTAGAAAATAACGGCGAAGACAAATGGAATATGTGGAAACGTATACAAGGCGAAGGCACGGTTTATACTCTAACAAGTATGATGGCTAATTGGGCCGAAATGGATGAAGATGGCGATGATGCCAGTAAAGAATGTAGAATGACTGTTGTTAATTTAATTATGCCTCATGTTGAAAGCATACATTATAACATAGGGTGGTCTATGCCAGATTACAGTAGAAGCACACCTCTTGAAGACATGGGACTCGTTTGGGTCTATAATGTTAAAGTCAATAATTCAACGGCATTTAAAGAGGTTGTTTCTGAAATAAGTAAAGCAGTTAAAGCAGCCGAAGGTGATAACAGAGGTACTTGGTACAGTGTTGTTGGGGGTGGACCAGAGGTGTCAGACTATTTCATAGCAGTTCCTTTTAAAAACTTCGCTGGGTTAGATGTTGACACCGATAGCGTTTGGACAGTTTACGAAAAAGCCAATGGCAAAAAGAAAACTGATGCACTTAGAGATAAATTCAGAGCTTGCATTGATAGTGATTGGGCATATATATATACCCTTAACAAAAAACTTTCAAACTAACTTCAATAATCTTATACTATACAGAAAAGCCCTTCTAAGTATGGGCTTTTCAGTGTGTGGGTAATTGAAATTATTTTATTTACATAATAGCAACCAATAAAAACCAACCAAAAATGAAAACTCTTAGAAATCTTTCTCTTTTATTAGTTATAATCTTTTTATCTGCATGCAAAGATGCTCAAGTGGAAAAAAATATTATCATGTACTCTAACGTTTGGGATGAAATTGTGAATAAGGGCAATTTAGACCAGATCAATGACACCAATTTCGACAGCAATATCACCATGATTTCCAGTCCTGAAAATATAGTGGGTATTGAAGATTTCAAAGCTTATTATTCAAACTTTATAACCGGGTTTTCAGATATTGAATTTACCATTAATGAAATCTTTGGTCAAAATGATAAAATTGTAAAACACTGGAATTTTAAGGGTACGCACTCTGGGAATTTCTTCGGGATTCCAGCTACTGGAAAAACGGTTGACTTATCTGGCGCTACCATTGCCGTAATGAAAGATGGTAAAATTGCTCAAGAACAAGATTTTATGGATAACATGCTATTTATGCAACAATTAGGAATTGTTTCTAACCCTGAAAATGTTAGCTTAATTGAGGGTATATATAAATCATTTGCAGCTGGTGATGTACCCAATGTACTTGCCGCTTTTGATGCTAATATTTTATGGAACGAAGCAGAAAATTTTCCTTATGCCGATAAGAATCCATACATAGGACCAGATGCAGTTTTAAATGGTGTTTTTGCTCGTGTAGGTGGTGAATGGGAGAATTTCACCCTAGTTGATTTAAAACTTCATAATATGTCTAACAACTATGTTTTAGCAACTGGTCGATACCAAGGGAAGTACAAGAAAAACGGAGCGTCTATTAATGCACAAATGAGTCATTTATGGCAGTTAAAAGATGGAAAAGCAATTAGCTTTCAACAAATGGTTGACACTAAGCATGTGAATGATGCCATAAAAAAATAGATGTTATCCAATATTTAACTACCCTTTATGAAATTAAAACAGTCCTTTATAATAGCGTTGATCTTAACTCTAATCGCTTTAACCATTTGGGAGTTATATTGGCGAACCCAAACAGATTATTACATCGCTTATTTAGAAGATGATAGAAATTTGTGGGCAGAAGAACGATCTAAAGTTGAGACAGCAACTTCCAAGGATATAATCTTGCTAGGTGCTTCAAGAACAGGTTATAACTTTAACACTCATATTTGGGAAGAAACACAAGGTATAAAACCAATAAACCTATCTGCCAATGGCAAACCTTTTACACCATTTTTTGAGGACATTGTTAATAATACAGATTTTAACGGCACATTAGTTATTGGTGTAGTACCTATAGCTATTTTTGAAAAGTTTAGAATAAAAGCAGCAAAACAATGGGTAGAACATTATTATAACAGAACCTATGCTCAAAGATTAGGTTTTAAACTGTCAAAACCGTTACAACGGCATTTGGTTATGTTATCAGCTTCCGAATTAAAAAGTTATAACAATCTGGATTTAAAATCTCTAATAAACACTATTTCTATTAATGATGGTAGAATAAAAACTAACGGTTTTAAGTTGGTTAACATTGGTTATAATGATGAAGACAGAAACCTCATCATGTTTCCGCGTATGACTAATAATCCAATATATCAAAAAGAAATTACAGATATGTGGGATAAAGTTATACCTATTCTACCAGACTACTCTGATAAGGTTGAAAAAGAAGCGGCCTCTGTAATTACTGAACTTTCATTACTTATCAATACATTTAAAGCTAAAGGTGGTAAAATCATCTTTATTCGGCATAAGGCAGAAGAAGGCTGGCTCAAGCATGCAAAACGTATGATGCCAAGAAAAAAGGTCTGGGATAAATTTATTCAAACTGTAAATTGTCCTGCCTATCATTTTGAAGATTACGAATTCATGTCTAAATATTATTTACCTGACTGGTCACACCTAAATGCTGAAGATGCTAAAACCTACACTAAAGACATGGTAAATCAATTAATCAAAGATGGACACTTAACAAAGCACTAACAACCAAAACCAACCAAAATGAAATTAAAAAAATCACTAATTATTGCAATTGCGATTACTATAATTGCAACGGTAGTATGGGAAATGTATTGGCGCTCCCAAGGTTTCCATCCAACCCTAAACGATGAAAAAGCTCTATAGGCCATGACCAGAGCTAAAGTTGAATCAGCCACTAAAGATGATGTCGTCATACTTGGGTCGTCAAGAGCTTATTTTGATATACAAGTAGACCAATGGAAAAAATTAACAGGGAAAGAACTTCTGCAATTAGCATCAACAGGATCTTCCCCACTTCCTACATTTCATGACATCGTAAATAATACTGATTTCGACGGTACTATTGTTGTAGGCGTTACCCCTGGATTATTCTTTTCTACCACCTTTCCAAAAGCATTTCCTTGGGAACGACCGCAAGCCAAAGTAGACCACTACTTTGATGGAACTTATGCGCAGCGATCAAACTTTCTATTATCTGTACCCTTACAACAAAATTTGGTACTAATGTCTGCCGATGAGGAAGAATGGGCCGACGATCTCGATTTAAAATCCTTATTAAGAAATGTTCACTGGGGAAAACGAATTCCTCCTCCTGCCCAACCTCCATTCTACAATTTTGGAGATGTTTCCATTCCCAGAAATATAAGCATGATGCCAAAAACGGTAACAGATACTGCTTTTGCTAACTCGATTATCAAAGTTTGGCATTTCTTTGGTAAAGGATCACCTGCTCCAGATAAAGACGGAACAACATCTTTTTTCATGAAGGATGTTGAAAAATTCAAGAAAAAAGGCGGTAATCTAATTTTGATTCGCCCGCCTTCTAGCGGAGGTGTGAGAATGGGTGAAAAAATGGGGCTACCTAGAGAAAGGTTTTGGGATTCATTAGTCAATTTAGCTCAAGTTAAAAGCTATCATTTTGAAGATTACGATCAATTTAAAAATTTAACCTGTCCTGAAGAATCCCATCTTTCGATTGAAAACGCGAATTATTACACAGAAGAATTAATAAAAATTCTAAAAAAAGACAACGCTTTAACCATCCAAAAACCTAACTGATTATGTTATTTAATTCACTAAGTTTTATACTTTTTTTAATTATCGTTCTTGCCCTGTATTATTCTAAAATCTTTAACTGGACTAACAAAAAGCGTATGCTTCTTCTTTCCAGTTATATATTCTACGGTATGTGGAATCCACCATTAGTTATTTTACTATGGATATCTACAATGATAGACTGGACTGCCGGAAAACGTTTAGCTATTGAAGAGAACCAAAAGAAACGCAAAATGTGGCTTATATTAAGTATGCTTGTTAACCTTGGCTTTTTAGGTTTCTTTAAATATGGAGATTTTCTTCTAGAAAATTTTGTAATAATTATGAATGCGATTGGAATAGATTTTCAGGCAAAACCTATGGATATTATTCTGCCTATGGGAATTTCATTTTATACGTTCCAAACCATGTCTTATACCATCGATATGTATAAAAGGAAGACGGAACGAGCCAGAACATTTTTAGATTTTGCTTTATATGTTACTTTCTTTCCACAATTAGTCGCAGGACCTATTGTTAGAGCTAAAGATTTAATCACACAATTTTACGAAGAAAAGAAAGCCACCACCAATCAGTTTATTTGGGGGCTATTTTTATTAACCATTGGCTTATTTCAAAAAGTGGTTATGGCAGATACACTTTTGGCAGGAACATCCGATGATGTTTTTGGGTCTACCAAACTACTTCATGGAGTTGATGCCTGGGTAGGAACTATAGCCTTTTCTGGACAGATATTCTTTGATTTTGCAGGCTATTCTACTTGTGCCATAGGCATTGCTTTAATGTTAGGAATTATTCTGCCAGACAACTTTAAATACCCTTATGCATCTCTTGGGTTTTCAGACTTATGGAGACGCTGGCATATATCATTATCTAGTTGGTTACGAGATTATTTGTACATCCCGTTAGGAGGAAATCGTCACGGTATTACTAGAATGTATGTTGCTTTAATGGTTACTATGTTGCTTGGTGGTTTATGGCATGGAGCCGCATGGACCTTTATGGTTTGGGGTGGTTTACATGGTACCTATTTAATATTGGAACGCTTACAAAGACGCTATTTACCATTTGAAATCACCAAATGGAACGGTATGCTTTTGGCATTTATCACCTTTAGTTGTGTGAATATCACTTGGGTGTTTTTTAGAGCTAACTCTTTTGAAAAAGCTTGGAATATGGTTAAATCTATGTTCTATATGCAAACCGGGGGCGAAAAAATATTAGATACCTTTACTATTATTAAGGTAACTACAGTAATTGCAATAATGTTTTTGTGCCATTGGTTTATGAGAAACACTTCTATGAAAGAAGTCTCTTTAAAAACATCGCCCTATGTATTAGGTGTCGTATGGGCCATCATGACTTTTTTAATAATTATTGCTCAAGGAAGTGGTGAACAGTTTATTTATTTTCAGTTCTAGTGGATGACCAATTATAAAGAAATTGTAACAATTGTTAAACCTTAGCGTCCAATTGGTTATCCAATAAGGCTTTAGGTTGAATTGTTAAACCCAGAGAGTTGCCCCTATCTTTTATAACCACTTTAACATTACATGATGTTAATCTGCTTTTAAATGCTAACAACTAAACACAATGAAGCGAAACTTTAAATTCCTCGTTTTAACCATCCTTGTAGTGGCAAATATAAAATAGAAAACGTTGATTGAAGTAAGTGAATTAAAATAAAACCACCAATCATTGAAGAAAACCAAATCATGAAAGCAAAATCGATAAAAGGAAAATCAATCGAAGCCATAAAAACGGCTTTAAAAGATAGTATGATAGATGGTTTTAAGCCAACACTCGCTTTTGTTTTCATAACAAATATTGAATTTGCAGAAGCCTTGGCTGAACTATTCGATAAAGAAGGTATTGCCATTTTTGGAGCAAGCTCAAGCCAAAAATTTACAGAACAAGGCATTGAAGCAGAAGATATTGTTGTGCTTTTATTAGACATTAAAACGGATTGTTTTAAAATTCTATTGAAAGATTATCAAAAAATGTCTCCATACGAATCTGCCCAACAAACTGGTGAAACTGGAATTCAGGCTTTTAAAAATCCAGGTTTTATTATCTCTCCTGCAGATTATTTAATGCCCGGTGAAGATATTATCAAAGGACTAAGAGATACAGCTGGTAATAATGCTACTATCATGGGGGGTACAGCTGGAGATCCAAATAGTTTTACAGGTATTGTATTTACAAATAATGCATCCACTGCAAGCGGTCTTCTAGCCCTCATAATTGACCAGGATAAAATTACTTTAAATGGGCTTGCTGTTTCAGGCTGGAAGCCAGTCGGAATAGAAAAGGAAATCACTAAGTCTGAAGGTTCATGGGTATATACCATCGACAATGAACCCGCCATGAATGTTATCCGAAAATTTTTGGGCAGTAACATATCATTAAATAAACCAGCTGAAGGTTTGGTTCGTTTGGATTCAACGTTTCCTTTGCAATTTCAAAGAGCCTCGAGAACCCCTATGATGAAACCCGTATTACTCTGGAACACAGAAGATGATTCTGTAATGGTTGGCGGGCAAGTGAAAGATGGCCAACACTTTCGTTTTTCACTGCCTCCTGATTTTGATGTAATTGATACGGTAATTGAAAGTACAAGAAAGGAAAAAGAAAAAAATATGCCTGACGCTGATGCATTGATTGTTTTTTCCTGTGTAGGCAGGTTAGAAACATTAGGCCTCATGGTTTCTCAAGAAATAGAAGGACTGGCAACCATTTGGAACAAACCTATGATAGGCTTTTTCTGTATGGGTGAATTTGGAAAACTTGATGACGGGCCCTGTGATTTTCACAGCACTACAGTAAGTTGGGTGGCATTAAAAGAAAAATAAAATCATGAATCGAGCATATTCAAAACGTTATCAACTGGGAAAACAAGTACTAGCGAACAATATGCTACCGATTTAATATAATATTATAAACGCATGAAAGCAAAATCGATACAAGGAAAATCAACCGAAGCTATTAAAACGGCTTTGGAAAATACTATGGCAGATGGCTTTAAGCCCACGCTGGCCATTGCATTTGTATCCATAAGCCAAGACAGAACCGCTATCAGTAAGTTACTTGATACTGAAGGCATTGCAATTTTTGGCTGTACAACCAATGGCGAGTTTATTGATGAAAAACCAGAAAAAGATTCCGCAGCCATTCTTTTACTTGACATGAAAAAAGAACATTTTGAAATTTATTTTGAAGAATACCCCGAAAAAAACTTCAGAGAAGTGGCAAACTCCATTGCGAAAAAGTCAAAATTAAGATTTGCAAAACCGGCATTTTTAATTGGCACTAGCGATCCGGCTTGTGATGGCGAAGAAATATTGCACGGACTGGAAGATGTAATTGGCAAACAAGCAACCATTTTTGGCGGTGCGGCTGGTGATGATTATGCATTCACAGAAACCTTTGTTTTTTCCAATGCAAAGGACAGTAAATGTGGTTTAGTATGTATAGCATTGGATGAAACCAAAATAGATATTCTTGGAGTTTCCACCTGTGGTTGGAAGGCCGTTGGTACAGAAAAAACCGTCACAAAAAGTGAAGGAAATCATGTGTTTTCCATTGATAATATTCCTGCTTTAGATATTACCGCTAAATACGGGGGCTTAGAAAACATCACCCCAGAGAATACTGATCTTCTTGTGGAAATTGCATCCAATTTCCCTTTGCAATTACAACGAGAAAAAGGAGATCCTATTATGCGTCCTGGCTTGGTAGTAGATTGGTCTGATCATTCTTTTTACACGGGCGGTACCGTACCGCAAGGTTCTAAAGTCCGCTTTTCATTGCCACCAGATTTTGATGTGATTGATAAAGTTGTTAAAGAAGTTGAAAAACTAAAAGAAACCAAAATGTCCGAAGCAGATGCGGTTGTAGTTTTTAGTTGCGCTGGAAGAATTCTTACGCTTGGACCATTGATGTCTAAAGAACTTGACGGTGTTAAAAATGTTTGGAACGCACCTATGGCAGGTATGTTTAGCAATGGGGAGTTTGGTAGAGCCACCGGTGGAAATATTGAACTACATAACCTCACTACTTGTACCGTGGCCTTAAAAGAAAAATAAATGAACCCACAGCTTCAAACCATACACGATTTTATTCAGCAGAATGAAAATTTAACTGCCGATGAAAAGACGGCGCTCCTAAAATTGGTCAAGAAAGTGGATTCCGATTTGACGATTTCAGAATTCAAACTGGAAAGAACGGAGAAAGTAAAACGCACCACTGGTATTTTATTGGAAGAAACCATAGAAGAGCTGGAACAGAAGCGAAAAGCTGTTGAAGTACAAAACCGAGAACTAGAAATTGAAACGGCACTTGAAAAAGTAAGAAGCAGAACCATGGCCATGCAAAAAAGTGAAGAACTACCTGAAGCTGCGAACAACTTATTTCTACAAGTTCAGGCATTGGGTATACCCGCATGGAGTGCAGGGTATTGCATTTGGGAATCCGAAGATAAAAAATCCGCTTCCTGTAATATGAGTAGTGAAGGCGAAATCCAAAAAGGTTTTTCACTACCAACTATTGGTGAAGGATATAATTTTTATGGCCCCTTAAAAAATGGAGAAAGCTTTTATGTCGCAGAATTAGGAGGTAAAAAATTGGTGAAGCATTATGACTTTATGAAAACTCTCCCAATTGTTGGAGAGGTCTTAGAGGGATTTGATAAAAAAGGCATTTCCTTACCAACCTTTCAAATATTCCATATCGTTTATTTTACACATGGTTATCTTATGTTTATAACCTATGAAGCTGTCACAAATGATTGGGATATTTTCAAACGTTTTGGAAAAGTTTTTGAACAAACCTATACCCGTTTCCTAGACCTTCAAAAAGCCGAAGCACAGGCTAAAGAAGTTTTAAAACAATCAAGTTTAGATCGGCTTAGAGCTAAAATTTCTTCCATGAGAACGTCTAAAGATCTTGACCAGATCATTCCTTCTATATGGAATGAGTTGGATATTCTTGGAGTCCCTTTTATTCGTTGTGGGGTATTTATAATAAATGAAGCACATGAAAAAATAAACACCTATTTATCTGCACCAGACGGAAAAGCTTTAGCAGCTTTTGAATTGGGTTATGACACCAATGACATTGCAAAAAATGTTGTATGTAACTGGAAGAAAAATAAAATCTATCAAACGTCGTGGAGCAAAATGGAATTTGTGGCCTTTATGACAGATCTTGTAGATAAAGGCTTGCTTAAAGACCTCATGTTCTATCAAGGAGTCGAAACACCGCCAGCCCAGTTACATTTAAATTTTGTCCCTTTTGAACAAGGGATGCTATATGTAGGTAACACTATGCTTTTAAAGGAAAATGAAATCGAGATCATTCAATCCTTGGCCAAGGCCTTTAGTACAGCCTATGCGCGTTACGAAGATTTTAAAAAACTTGAGGCGGCCAAAGAACAAGTAGAGAAGGCTTTGATAGACCTTAGGCAAACGCAATCCCAACTCATTCAATCCGAGAAAATGGCAAGTTTGGGTGAATTGACCGCGGGAATCGCTCATGAGATACAGAACCCCTTAAATTTCGTCAATAATTTTTCGGAAGTCAGTAAGGAATTGTTGGAGGAAATGTTGGAAGAACTAAAAAATGGTGAGATTGAAGAAGTAAATGAACTTGCTAGTGATGTCATTCAAAACCTCGAAAAAATCAATCATCACGGCAAACGAGCCGATGGTATTGTAAAAGGTATGTTACAACATAGCCGGACCAGTAGTGGCGTAAAGGAACCCACTCATTTGAACACCCTTGCCGATGAATATTTACGATTGGCCTATCATGGGTTACGTGCTAAAGACAAGTCGTTTAATGCCAACATTCAAACGCATTTTGATGAATCCATAGGAAACATAGACATCATACCACAGGATATTGGACGCGTTTTATTAAATTTAATAACCAATGCCTTTTATGCAGTTACTGCAAAAAAGAAACAACAGCCATCAGACTACGATCCGACGGTTACGGTCACCACAAAAAAAATAGACAGTGGTATTTCTATTTCGGTAAAAGATAACGGCAATGGGATCCCAAAAAGTATTTTGGGCAAAATTTTTCAGCCCTTCTTTACCACCAAACCTACCGGACAAGGTACCGGACTGGGCCTAAGCTTAAGTTATGACATTGTAAAAGCTCACGTAGGAGAAATTACAGTGGAGTCAACTGAAAATATTGGAACGGAATTCATTTTAACATTACCCATTTAGTTATGAAACAGTACCTAACCTTCATCCATATCGCACTATGTTTTAGCATATTTTCTTTTGCGCAAACGCCAGAAACGGTAACTATTGTCCAAACCAAAATAGATAGCATAAAACAACTGCTCAATAGCCATAATAAAGCAGACGAGGAAAAAGTACGACTGCTTAATGAATATGCAAGGGCATCCTTCTATGAAATGAATTTTATGGACGGTTTGAAAGCGACCCATAAAGCGCATGAACTTTCCAAAGATATTGACTTTGAAGGAGGCATGGTTATGTATTACGAAACATTATCCATGTTTGTCGGCTATGGTGCGATGGCCGACTATTACCAGAAACAGGCAGAGTGGTTATCATTACAACCAGAAAAAAATCTGGAGAAGTACTATTTAGAGCTACCCAATGCGCCATATAATTTTGAAGGCGCCTTAGAAAACTGGTTAAATCAATTCTCTGAAGCATATACCTACTTTGAAACGCTAGACGCCAAAGAAATACAGGCCACTATTCTATCTTGGATTATGTATTTTTATGTAAGGCAAAATAACTTTGAGGAAGCATTACAAACAAGCCAAAAAGGGATAGAACTCGCAGAGGAACTCAATCAACCGTACCTTGTTTTTTTGTTTATGTCGCGTAAAATGAATCATTTAAATGACTTGGGCAGACAAGAAGAAGTCAGCCGTATTGAAGCAGATTTAGTTGAGTTTATTGCCAAGAATAAAGACGCCAACACCATAGGTTTAATTACCAGTACGATGGCATTCGGATATCGTTTGAGTGGGAGACATGCTCTAGCCATTGAATATCACTCACAAGCCATAGAAAAATTTGAGCAAAGTAATGATACCATGATGTTGGCACATTCGTACAACAGAATTGCATTTGCCTATGCACATCTGGAAATGTTCGATAAATCAGTTGAAATGCACGAAAAAAGCATAGCTATACGGGAACATAAAAATGACAAAGAGGCGCTAATTAATGACTATAACAGCGCTGTTTTTCCCTATTTCTATATAAAAAATTACTCCAAAGCCAGGGAGTATATGAAACTGGCCATGGAAACAACGGATGAGCAAAGACTCATATACCTAAAGGCCAGACAAAATTCTCTGGAAGGGCAAATTCTTATGGATCAGGAACAATATGCTGAGGCTATTCCAATCATTCAAAGTGCACTTGATACCTATCTGGAACATAACAGGTTTCAATCAATGCCATTCGCATATATGTTTTTGGCCCGATGTTATTACAACCTCGAAAATTATCCTGAAGCATTGAAAAATGCACTTTTAAGTTTTAAAATTGAAAACGAGAATAATCGACACAGGATTAGGGTAAAGCATGAAATCACCCTGTTGATTGCTGAAATCTACAATAAAATGGGGGATCAAGGTAATGCCTATCGTTATATGAAAATACATCATGATTTTCGGGATGCCAATGACAAACTGGATGCGGCAAACAGACTGGCCGATGCCAAAGTACTCTCCATAATAGAAAAAAGTCAAAATAGAATTGATGCCATTGAAAAGGAAAGAGAGCAATCTATACAGAGAAACCGTATCCAGCGATTATGGCTTTTTAGTATTGCAGGTGGATTACTTTCGGCTTTATTCCTTGCCTTAATATTGTATCGCAATAATAAGAGCAAACAAAAAGCCAATAAACTGTTGCAAGCGCAAAAAGAGGAAATTCAGGATACACTAAAAAAACTTGAAGCTACCCAAACCCAACTTATTCAATCCGAAAAAATGGCATCGCTTGGGGAATTGACCGCGGGCATAGCCCACGAAATACAGAACCCGCTAAACTTTGTCAATAACTTTTCAGAAGTCAGCAATGAACTTATTGATGAAATGCACGAAGAAATTCAAAAGGAACATTATGATGAGGTTAAGGCCATTGCTTCTGATTTGCGGATGAATCTTGAGAAAATCAATCATCATGGCAAACGTGCCGATGCCATTGTTAAAGGGATGTTACAACATAGTCGAAGTAGTAGCGAAACTAAAGAACCAACTGATATTAACAAACTGGCGGATGAATACTTCCGTTTGGCTTACCATGGTTTACGTGCTAAAGACAAGAGTTTTAATGCCACCATGGAAGCAGATTATGACGAAAGTATTGGCGAGGTGAAGATCTTTGCCCAAGATATTGGGCGGGTTATTCTCAACCTCTTAACCAATGCATTTTATACGGTACACAAAAAGAAAACATCCAGTCCTGATAACTATACACCAACCGTAATCCTAAAAACCAAAAAAGGAAAGGAATACGTAGAATTACAAATTACCGATAATGGTAGTGGTATCCCAAAAGATGTAGTGAGTAAAATATTTCAGCCCTTTTTTACCACCAAATCAACGGGTGAAGGTACAGGTCTGGGGCTAAGTTTGAGCTACGATATAGCAAAAACACACGGTGGCGATCTAAAAGTAGACACTACAGAAGGTAAAGGAAGCACCTTTACTTTGGTTCTACCTATTGAATAAATGTGTAAATTTAACTAAACAACTAACCATGTATGAAAATTTTAGTAGTAGATGATGAAAAAGATGTCCAAATCTTATTTCAGCAACGGTTTAGAAAAGAAATTAAAAACGGTGACCTGAATTTTATGTTTGCATTTTCCGCTGAGGAAGCCATAGAAACTTTGCAAGACATAGAGCAGGAAGCGGTATTGATACTATCTGATATTAATATGCCCGGTATGAGCGGGCTGGAGCTTCTGGATTATATTAAAAGACATTACGACACCCCGCCTCCAGTGGTGATGATGATAACAGCTTATGGTGACGAAGAGAATCGAAGAAATGCCAAAATATTGGGAGCCGATGCGTTCCTCACCAAACCTCTGGATTTTAAATCCCTGAAAGACGAACTTCTAAAATTGAGCTAATGACAAAAATATTAGTTGTAGATGATGAAACGGATTTGGAAATTCTGATTAAACAGAAATTCCGAAAAGAAATACGTGGCAACAAGTATGAGTTTCTTTTTGCTATAAACGGCATTGATGCTCTGGATAAACTAAAAGACCAACCCGATGTTGACATTGTTTTAAGCGATATCAACATGCCCGAAATGGATGGCCTTACCCTACTGACCAAGCTAGGTGAATCACGTCCTTTAATCAAGTCTGTTATCGTTTCGGCTTACGGCGACATGGAAAATATTAGAACTGCCATGAACCGGGGCGCTTTCGATTTTATCACCAAGCCCATCAACTTTGAAGATTTGAATATCACAGTTGAGAAGACCATAAAACAAGCCAACCAATTAAAAGAAACGCTTTTAGCCATTAAAGAAAATAATATTTTAAAAATGTATGTAGATGAGACTGTCTTGAATTTCATGGGGAGCAAAGAGTATGAGACTACTATTATGGCCAGTGAAACTATTGAGGGTACCGTTTTATTTATTGATATTTGCGGATTTACGACCATTAGCGAATCCACTTCACCAGATAAGGTGGTTGAATTGATAAATGCCTATTTTGAAGTTATGGTTAAGGAAATAACAGATCAAGAAGGCTTCATTGATAAATTTATTGGAGATGCGGTTATGGCCGTTTTTAGAGGCGATTATCATTTAGACCGTGCTATTGATGCAGCTTTAGCTGTTAGGAATAGCATCAATGATTTACCTGCTTTAGAAGATGTTATAGCCTTTAAACCCAAAGTTTCCATTGGTATAAAAAGTGGAGAAATGATTTCGGGGAATATTGGCTCCTCCAGTTTAAAGCGATTGGATTATACGGTAATTGGAGACACCGTAAACACCGCAGCCAGACTACAAGATGCCGCTAAGCAAAACCAGATAGTTATTTCCGAAGATTGCTACCAACAAATTAAGGAATCCTTTGTTTGTGAAAGTCTAGGAAGTATTTCAGTTAAAAATAAAGCCAATCCTTTAAATATTTATGCCGTTATAGAATAACCTCCAAAATCAATAAGTCACATGGAAGAAGAAGATAACATAAAACAAGTGCCAATAGTAGAAAAAAATAAACACCTTGATGATCTTGTAGATCATTATTGGGGCAGCATAAACTATATTTTCAACCTTATCAGAGCCTCTGAAATTAAAGCGGGGCTTATTTTATCATTTTATGGCATTGTATTAAATTTTGTTTTTAAAAGTGCTGATACAGTTTTAGAATCAGGACAAAACAAAATTGGTTTCTACATCTTAGCGGGTTTATGGTTTGCCTGTACTGTTGTTTCTATTTTCTATAGTATCCGGTGTTTTATGCCAAAAATTGAAGGTAAATATGATAAGAATATTTTCTTTTTTGGTGATGTCATCCAAAAATATGGAGACATAAAAGAATTTTCAAAAACGTTCTACGCTATTAGTAAAGATGAAGATCAATTATTTGACCAACTAGGACAACAGGTTTATGTTAACTCTAGGATTGCTGCAAGCAAATTTAAAAGTATTAACAATTCCATAAGGTTTTTAGCAGTTGGCCTTTTTTTGATGATTATTTTGGGAGTTTTTTATGTAATTAACAGTTAGTAAAATACTCATTAACACACGATATAATTTTGTTGATATTCTTACTTAAAACTAGATGATTAAAGTCAAATCTACCAGAATTCAATCTATTGATGTTTTAAGAGGCTTGGTAATGATTCTCATGGCACTAGACCATGTTAGAGATTTTTTTTACCATGGTTCTTTTTTAAATGACCCTACCAATTTAGAAACCACTACCCCAATTTTGTTTTTCACAAGATTTATAACACACTACTGTGCCCCCGTTTTTGTATTCCTAGCTGGAACTGCTGCTTTTTTATATGGAAGCAACAAAGCAAAGCCTCAGTTATTTAAATTCTTAATAACACGTGGTATCTGGCTTGTTATTCTTGAAATTATTTTAAACAACCTTCTTTGGAAATTTGACATTACTTATAGCAGACTCATCTTACAAGTTATATGGGCCATTGGTATATCTATGGTTGTACTATCCTTCTTGATATTTCTAACAAAAAGATGGCTCTTGTTTGTTGGTTTACTAATTACATTGGGTCATAATTTATTGGATGGCATTATTATGAAAGGCACTGAACCTACATCAATTTTTTGGTATATCTTACATCAGCCAAACGTAATATCTTTGAATGAAAATAGAGATTTGGGAATATTTTACCCTGTACTCCCCTGGATCGGTATAATGATATTAGGTTACTGTATAGGTCAATTATATGTTAAGAATTCTAATGCTAATTCTAGAAAAAAATGGTTATTATTTTTGGGTATTGGTGCAACAACAATGTTCTTTATTTTAAGAGGTATTAATTTTTATGGAGATCCAGCACCGTGGCAACATCAAGATACTCTAACAAAAACAATTTTATCATTTTTCAAGGTTACAAAATACCCACCCTCGTTAGCTTATACGCTTATAACCATAGGTCCCTCTTTACTTTTTCTCTATGCTATCGAATCCGTCAAAAATAATATAACCGATTTCTTTTTGGTTTTTGGACGTGTACCATTATTTTATTATTTCTTACACATTTTTGTAATTCATATATTAGCTATTATTGGTGTTTTGATTTTTGGTGGTGATTGGCAAATTATGATCTTATCTAAAGACATGTTTTCCAATGGTAAATTATTAAACTATGGCTATTCCTTATACGCTGTTTATTTAATTTGGGTGGGTGTTATTATATTGCTTTATTTTCCTTGTAAAAAGTATATGATTTATAAAGCAAAAAATAGAAATAAATGGTGGTTAAGCTACTTGTAAATTATGATTATAAAGGATAAAGGGCTAAAAAGACGAATTGGTGTTTTAGGTCTTTCGGCTAATATTATTAACATCATTGTTGGGTCAGGTATTTTTGTTTTACCTGCTATTGTAGCTTCTCATATGGGACCCGCAAGTATTATTGCTTATGTATTCTGTGGCTTTTTAATGGCAATGATTATGTTATGCTTTGCCGAAGTTGGAACAAAAGTGACCAACACAGGAGGACCTTATACATACATAGAGGCCGCTTTTGGTGATTATGCTGGTTTTATATCTGGCTTTTTTGTTATTGGTACATTTTTATTCGCTGATGCAGCTGTTTCAAATGCTTTGGTAGATGTACTTGCATCTAATTTACCATATTTCAGTGAAACGCCTGTAAAAATCTTGTTTCTTTTTATCCTTTTTTTTGGCTTGGCATACATTAATGTAATAGGTTTAAAACAAGGCATAGGCTTAGTTAAATTTAACACCATTGCCAAACTAATTCCTTTAATACTTTTAATTCTAGTTGGATTTAAAGATGTATCTCAAAGTAATTTGGTAATTGAAACCATCCCCAGTATTTCAACCTTGGGAAAAACTTCTCTTATTTTATTTTTTGCCTTCCAAGGGTGTGAAACAGGATTAATCATTGGTGGAGAAGTAATTAACCCTAAACGCACCATACCCCGAGCAATTTTTACTAGTATTGCTGCCGTTGTTATCATATACATTTTAGTTCAAACAATATCACAAGGTATACTTGGAAGTGAACTCCCTAATTATAAGGCAACACCACTTGCTGATACAGCTGAAATAATATTCGGAAAACTAGGGTACAGCTTATTAATTATTGGGGGCATTATTTCCATGTTCGGCTATATGAGTGGATCCATTTTAAATAGTCCAAGGGTTGTCTATGCACTTTCAAGAGATAGAGTAATACCAATTAAAGGATTATCTAAAATTCACAAATCCTTTGCTACGCCTTATGTGGCCACAATAATTTATGCATCTATTGGTTTTATTTTTGCTATTTCTGGAAGTTTTGAGCAACTTGCAGTGATAGCCAGTAGCTCAATGTTATTTATATATTTAGGGGTTGCGCTTTCTGTTATTAAATTACGATATCGCTCTAGAGATAATAATAGCTCCTTTAAAACTCCCGGAGGCTTATTAATCCCCATAGTTGCCATACTTATAATATTTTTCTTTTTATCTAATATTTCAAAAAAAGAAATGATTGGAACAACCATCTTCATTGTAGTTTTAAGTTTAATTTATTTGTTAAACAGAGTATTTCAAAAAAAATAATTTTTGAAATAAATCAACCGGCATGAGCAAAAATTAAATTATCTCTATATTTAAGAAAAAATTATTTTCAAATGTTATCCTTAACTACCACAAGCATGATTAAAATGGTGATGGCTAGCGCACTTGGTTTGTTCAGTTTATTAGCTATTAAAGCACAAGAAGAAGGATTCAAGGAAGTACAACTTACACACACTAGTTCAGATAACAGATATGCTAGTTACAATAAAAACGGCACCAAAATTTTATTTGAATCCAATCGAGATGGTAAGTGGCAAATTTACACAATGGATATAAATGGTGAGCACCAAAGAAAATTATTCAGAAGTGCCTCTAATGATAGAAGACCCTCATGGCACCCGTATAGAGATATGGTAATATTTGATTCTGACAAAGATGGGGGGACCGAACTATTCACCTACTCTTTTGAAACTAATTCTGTAAATAAAATAAAGGTTCCTTTGAACGGTGATAAAACGTTTGCTAGGTTTGCTCCTAACGGTGTCGAAATTGTTTTTTGTCATAAAAAAAACGAAGAAGTTACGGATTTATATATCTGTTCTTTGAAAGGAAAAAGGCTGCGTAAAATTGTTTCGAATAAGCATATTAATCTATATCCTCATTTTTCTCCAAGAGGTGATAATGTGCTTTATTTTTCAAATAGAAACACTCAGGGTGAAAGTAACATTATTTATTCGTACAATATTATTACTGAGGATAGAGACCGCTACACATATTTCAAAGATCATAGTGAATACCCCAATTGGTCCAATGTAAGAGGTAAACAAATTGTATATTCAGCTCAGGTTGGAGATGATATGAAACAGCCTGAAATTTATACCATGCGGAATGACGGTAGATATAAAACAAGAATCACTTTTAACGATACAGAAGATATTTTACCCAGTTGGTCGCCTAATGATATTAATTTATTAATTACAGGGTATAGAAACGGACACTACCAAATATGTAAAATTTTATTAAAGGAGCCGTTAGATCCTAACAACAAGTATAAAGTAGGTGAATAGTTTAATTTTTTAGTTTTCCTTGAAAAACAGAGACTTTAGAATTAAACGGATTACCTGAAGCACGTCTTAACATAACTATCTGTCCACAGTGCCATAATGCATCAGAAATTGGTCCGTTAATGATGTTCCAAAAAGGTACTGAGGTTTCTTCAAATTTGAATATTTCTTTTGAGCTTTTAAATACATCAGACACCATCTTTAAATTCATTAAAGTTTGTTTCCTTTTTTCATTATAACTGAGTTCAGATTTGGTTTCATCTTTATTGTGTTCTAAAATACTATTCCTTATAAAACGTGACAAACCGTAAAGATGATCAATGGTTTCTCCAGTATTACGACCCGATTCACTTGGTTTGTATTCCAGATCTACATCTCTCAACCCTTCGGTAGCCCAATAATACCGGAACCCCAAACCATCAATCATTCTAGCAACAATGAAATTTGAGTCATAGGTTTCTGGATAGTCTTCTATTTCGTAAAAAGGTAGTTTTTCAGATTCCACTTGGGCCATACTTAGAGTTGATAACAATATAAAGAAAATAAAAATCTGTTTATTCATTATTTAATTGTTGTTTATATAATTCAATATTTGCTTTAATATCATCATCTAATTCTGGTTCCTTGATATCAGTATAGGTTTTTAGCGTTTCATAAATAATTTTTGCAACTATGTATCTTGCAGATGGTTTATCATCGGCAGGAATGGTATACCAAGGTGCATGCTCTTTAGAGGTTTTGTTAATAGCCTCCTCGTAGCATATTTGGTATGCATCCCATAGCTTACGTTCTTTTAAATCTCCGGGTGAAAATTTCCAGTTCTTTTCTTCCATTTTTAACCGTCTTAACAATCGGTACTTTTGTTCCTCTTTTGATAGATTTAAAAAGAACTTAAAAATGATGGTTCCGTTATCTGCAATATGCTTTTCAAAATTATTTATTTGCTTAAATCGAGCATTCCAAAAGTCATCATTGATGTCTTTAACAGAGTTAACAGAAGGTATATTTTCACCTAAAATATATTCAGGATGTACTCTTGTAACAAGAACATTTTCGTAGTGCGTTCTATTAAAAACTCCAAATTTACCCCTTGCAGGTAATGCAATATAATGACGCCAAATATAATCATGCTTTAACTCTAATTCTGTGGGTACCTTAAAACTGTGCACCACAACCCCTCTGGCATTAAAATCTTTAAAAACCTCTCTTATTAAGCTATCTTTTCCTGCCGTGTCCATACCTTGTAAACAGACTAAAACAGCATATTTACCATGGGCATACATAGTGTCTTGAAGTTCGCCAAGTTTTTTTCTTATCTTCTTTAATTCGTTTTTAGCATCATCAATGACAACCTTAGTTGGTCTATCCTTTAATGAAATAGTTGAAGTTACTTTATATTCACTCATTACATTTATTTATATTTTTAATAAATATACTAAAACCATAATTTCGATGAACGGTAAGCCCATTAATTATGTTTTTTATACTTTTGAATCACCTACTTATGAACCAATATAAATACCATGAAAAGAATTTACACCTTTTTGTTTACCTTTTTTACGTTTTCATTTCTTTTTTCACAAGATTATTGTACCAATGCTGATTCGAATCTTATCTACGCTTATTCTAACGTGAAAGACGCCTATGAATCTAACAATTTAGATCATTTAAAATATTATTCTAATAAGTCATTAAAATCTTTTGAAAAGGCGAAAATCAATTTAAAAAAATGTGGTTGCGAAACCGCTTTTGATTTGGTATATGACGGTGCAGAATTACTATCAAAAGTAGAAAATCAAGCAACTTTTGAAGATGGACGCTTTTTTGTAAAACGTGCTAAAGAAATTACTCAGAAAGCCATTGCAGCTCTAAATAAATTTACTATCAATAATGTTAGCACTAATCAAACTGATGATTTAAATGCTTTACAACTTGAAAAAGAACGTTTAGAGCAACAGCGGCTTGTATTAAAACAAAAAGAAGAAGCACTAGCTAAAAAATTGGCGGAACAAAAAGTAAAGACTAACACTCTAGAAAAAGAAAAGCTTATTGAGAAATATGAAGCAGCGATTGTAAAAAATATTGAAATTTATAACGAATTATTAAAACTTTACGGGAGTTCTTCTAAATTAAACTCAGAAAACGCCAATAAAAATGAGCTTAAATCCAAAAGTATTGAGGAAATAAAAGATTACTACATAGAACACATTAAATCTGTTACCAATACCTATTTAGCTGAATTGAACGACATTTAAAACAAAAGGCTCTGATTAAATCAGAGCCTTTTAATTTACTTTGAAGCAAACAGTTTTACATCTTGTTCGCTGACCTCGGAACCTCCAAGAATAATAAGCCGCTCCACCACATTGCGTAGTTCACGAATATTACCTGTCCAGTCATAATCTTGTAGTAATCTTATAGCTTTATCAGAAAACGATTTCTTAGCGGTTCCTTGCTCATTAGCAATTTTATCTGCAAAATGATTTACTAATAACGGAATATCTTCACGCCTATCATTTAAAGCTGGAACCTTTATTAAAATAACGGCAAGTCTATGATATAAATCTTCACGGAATTTACCTTCCTCAATTTCCCTTTTCAAGTTTTTATTGGTAGCTGCAATGACGCGCACATCTACTTTAATATCTTTATCACTACCCACCCGTTGAATTCTGTTTTCTTGTAGAGCCCTGAGCACCTTAGCTTGAGCAGATAAACTCATGTCTCCAATCTCATCAAGAAAAATAGTACCTCCATTAGCAGCCTCAAATTTTCCAGCTCTGTCTTTATTGGCACTAGTAAAGGCACCTTTAACATGACCAAACAACTCACTTTCAATCAACTCACTAGGTATAGCCGCACAATTCACTTCTATCATATTACCTTTAGAACGTTCACTTTTTTCATGAAGCCAATGCGCTACAATCTCTTTTCCAGTTCCGTTTGGTCCCGTAATCAAAACACGAGCATCTGTTGGAGCCACCTTTTCTATAATATCTTTTATTTGAGAAATAGCCTCACTCTCCCCAACCATTTCATATTTTTTGCTAACCTTTTTCTTTAGAATTTTGTTTTCTACTACTAATTCTTTACGGTCTAATGCATTTCTAACGGTATTAAGTAATCTATTTAAATCTGGTGGTTTTGATATATAATCGTAAGCTCCTAAACGCATAGTATTAACAGCCGTATCCAAATCACCATGACCAGAAATCATCACTATTGGTGTTTCAGGTTTTATTTTCTTTACGGCTTCTAATACTTCAACACCGTCCATTTTAGGCATTTTAATGTCGCAAAGCACTAAATCATAATCATCATTTTTTATTTTTTCAATTCCAGCTAATCCATCTTCAGATTCTTCTACTTCATAGGTATTACTTTCTTCAGAAAGAATTTTAACCAGTACACGTCTAATGGCCGCTTCGTCTTCAATTACAAGTATTTTGGGCATATGCTTTTATTTATTTTTGAATAATATGAACATCTCTTTGAGGGAATGGTATAGTGATGTTGTTTTCTCTAAACAGGCGGTCTATTTCAAAGCGAATATCACTTTTAGGGAAACGAACGTTAAAACTATCATTAACCGTAAAAGCAATTCTAAAATTTAGGGAACTTTCACCAAAATCGGTAAAAAACACTATTGGCTCTGGAAACTCCAATACATCTTTATGTGCTTTTGCCGCTTGTAGTAATAATTGCTTAACCAATTGCACATCACTACCATAAGCTACCCCAACTTCAACAGTCTCTCTGGTAGCCACACCATTTTGTGTCCAATTATATAAACTGTTTGTTAAGTATAAATGATTGGGTATGATTAAAACTTTATTGTCAGCCGTTGTTGCTCTGGTTGTTCTTAGTTTTATCTCTTCTACTCTTCCTACTTTCCCTTCTAATTCAATAATATCTCCAACGTGAACCGTTTGATCTAACAAAATAAAAACACCAGATATGATATCTTGAAAAAGGGTTTGTAGAGCCAAACCTACCCCTATAAGAAGTCCTGCAGAGGCTGCCAAAACAGCATTTATATTGACACCAATGGTGCTGAATGCTATTAGCAACACAATTAGATAAATAAACCACTTTGAAAAAGAAAAAACAGTAATAAATTTAGCCTTATCTTCTTTAGGTAATTTTCTAGTCACTATCCTTCTTACTAAAGAAAGTAAAACATTGGTCAACACAAAAGAGGCCAAAACAATTAGTAGAAACCCAATAGTTATAACAATAGTACCCGACTCATTTTTATAAAGTACAACGTTTACAAAATCAATGAAACTTTCAATTATTGAACTTTCACTAATAACTTCTTCAATATGTTTTGATTTTTGAATCATACTAGTACTTTATCCACTTTAATAATTCTTTATAAGAAGGTTTTTTACCATACATTAAAATACCAACTCTGTATATTTTCGCGGCAAACCAAACCGTTAGCATAAATGTACCAATCAAAATTAATAAAGACAATACTTGTTGCCAAATAGGAACTCCAAAAGGGATGCGCATTAACATAACCACTGGCGATGTAAAAGGTATGTATGAGAAAACAGTAGACACTGTACCATGTGGATCTTCAATCACTGTAAATATACCAATATAAACTGCTAAAATTAATGGCATTAGTATAGGCAACATAAATTGTTGTGTGTCTGTTTCATTATCAACGGCAGCTCCAATTGCTGCATAAAGAGAACTATATAACAAGTACCCAACAACAAAGAAAAACACGAATGCTACTATAAGGTTTATTAAGGGCATATTGCTTAATGCTTGTTTAAAGGATTCAAAATAAAACTCTGTACCCTTATCGGATGCCATCTCAATTAGTTCTTGTTGTGGCATAGAAGAATCCACTAAACTAATACCTAGAACTAGAGAAACAATTGTCATCAAGAGTCCACCAAAAACTACCCAAATTACGAACTGTGTGATTCCTGCCAACGAGGTACCAAATATTTTACCTAACATAAGTTGCACCGGCTTAACCGAAGAAATAATTACCTCTATAATTCTACTTGTTTTTTCTTCTATAACACTGCGCATTATCATATTACCATAAATTATGATAAACATAAATAACAAATAACCCGCAGCACAACCAAAAATAAGCTTGATAACACTATCCATTTTTGAAGACTGTTTCCCTGAAAAGTTCTCCTGACCGATATTAATATTAACTTTTGAAGCCTCAATTTTTGAAATATCAATACCTGCTTCCTGTATTTTTAAATTGGTAAAGGCCTTTTCTAGTTTTCTTTCTAAATCAGAAATTAATGTAAGCGAAGGAGATTCTTTAGAATAAAATTTTATGTGGTTTGAAACTGAATCTATATTTTTAATATTTTCTATATGTAGTAACCCATAATTAGTAGTTTCATTTACAATATCTTTAGCAGAATCCAACGAAACCCCTTCTAGTAAATCATAATGAACATTGCCTGAATCCTTAAAAATATTCTTAACCAAACCAGATTCATCTAATATTGAAATAACTCTTATTTTTTCGTTATTTAGATTTGATAAATAGGCCACTACAGCTATTAGTGCAATCATTATTATAGGACTAAGAATAGTCATTACAATAAATGATTTGTTTTTAACCTTGGTTAAATATTCACGTTTTATAATGAGTGGGAGATGATTCATGTTTAATTATTCTGAACGGTTTGAATAAAAATATCGTTTGCACTTGGTATAACCTCAACAAAATGATTAATTCTTGCTTGTTGATTTAAAAATGAAATAAGGTCTTGGGCGGTTTCATTTTGAGAAAGTCTAATGTTTAATTTCAAATCATTATTCAACGATTTGAAATTGGCCTCAGTAACAACAAACTTTTCAGCCAAATTAGTTTTTAATGCTATTTTGTTATTCGCTTCCAAACCAACTTCAAACGTGTTGGTTTTATATTGTCTTTTAATATCAATAAGTTTCCCCTCTAAAATTTTATTTGACTTGTTGATTAAAGCAATATCATCGCATAATTCTTCAACAGATTCCATTCTATGTGTAGAAAAAATAACTGTGGCACCGTCTTCACGTAAGCGCAAAATCTCATCTTTGATTAAATTGGCATTGATAGGATCAAATCCAGAAAAAGGCTCATCAAAAATCAACAACTTAGGGTTGTGCAAAACCGTCACCACAAATTGAATTTTTTGTGCCATCCCTTTTGAAAGTTCCTGAATTTTCTTATTCCACCAGTCACCTATTTCTAAGCGGTCAAACCAGTATTTTAAGCGTTGTTTTGCTTCTGTTTTTGTTAAACCTTTTAATTGAGCTAAATACAAGGCTTGCTCACCTACCTTCATAGATTTATACAATCCTCGTTCTTCAGGTAAATAACCAATGTCTTTGATATGTGTAGGATTTAGTAAATCACCATCTAAACGCACTTCACCAGAATCTGGCATGGTAATTTGATTAATTACTCGAATCAAGGTAGTTTTACCAGCACCATTAGGACCTAAGAGACCAAATATACTGCCTTTTGGTACTTGGATAGACACATTATTTAGGGCCCTAAATTCTCCGAAATGTTTTGAAACTTCACTTACTTCTAATAAGTTGGTCATACTTTTTTAAACAATCTTGTTGGTTTGTAAATATATTAAATGTTTGTATGAGACCTTCAATAATAGTTACAATTTAATAATTTGAAAATGTTAGGCGATTGGTATATAAACAAAACCCATCCTTAAAATAATATTAAGGATGGGAAAAAAATTGCTATGAAAAAGAAAAATTACCACTAATTGAAATTAGTGATAGTTCAAATATAATTCTTTTTTCTAAATTTTTAACATTTATAGTATATAACTTGCATTTTAATTCTTTCTTTATTGATAAAGAAACACCTAAATCATATCTAAAACACTGGGTTTAAGAGAACATATCTTTAACTTTTTCAAAAAATGATTTATCAGAACTTTCTGGCTTAGGTTCAAAATGTTCATCTTCTCTCATACTTTCAAAAAACTCTCGTTGCTGCTTGCTTAATGTTTTGGGTGTCCACACATTAACATGTACTAATAAATCACCTCTTCCGTAGCCATTGATACTAGGTATACCTTTTCCGCGTAAGCGTAAAATTTTTCCAGATTGTACTCCCGCTTCAATCTTAATACGCACTTTTCCTGTTACAGTATCTATTTCTTTTGAAGTTCCTAAAACCGCATCGGGATAACTTACATATAAATCGTAATGCAAATTATCTCCTTCACGTTGTAATTTCTCATGAACTTCCTCTTCAATAACCACTAAAATATCACCAGCAATACCATTACCGGGAGCTTCATTTCCTTTACCAGACACTTTAAGTTGCATACCATCAACTACACCAGCAGGTATTTTTATTGAAACGGTTTCTTCAACCATTTTTAACCCTTGAGAATCAGCATCGGCAGGTTTTTTATCAATAGTTTCACCAGCACCACCACACACATTACAAGGCGATGAGGTTTGCATTCTACCTAAAATAGTATTAGCAATTCGGGTTACTTGCCCAGTACCATTACATGTAGAACATGTTTTGTAAGTTGTTCCTGGAGCTTTAACTTTTCGTTTTACTTTTATCTTCTTTTCAACACCGTTGGCAACTTCCTCAAGAGTTAATTTAACTCTTATACGTAAATTACTTCCTTTTACTCTACGCTGACCGCCTCCGCCTCCAAAACCAGAGAATCCGCCTCCAAAGGCGCCCCCAAAAATATCTCCAAACTGACTGAATATGTCATCCATATTCATACCACCACCAAAACCACCTCCATTTTCAAAGGCTTGGTGTCCAAATTGGTCATAACGAGCTTTTTTATCAGCATCACTTAATACCTCGTAGGCTTCGGCTGCCTCTTTAAATTTAGCCTCAGCTTCTTTATCATCTGGGTTTTTATCTGGATGATATTCTATAGCTTTTTTACGATATGCTTTCTTTATTTCTGAAGCACTAGCACCTTTACTAACCCCTAATACTTCGTAATAATCTCTTTTTGCCATATTTTATTTTTATTGCCCAATAACAACTTTTGGAAACCGAATTACCTTTTCTCCTAATTTATATCCTTTTTCAATGACATCAATGATTTTACCCTTAAGGTCATCTGTTGGTGCAGGAATTTGTGTAACCGCTTCATGGTTATCTGCATTAAAATTATCTCCCTTTTCAACCTTGATGGACGCTAATCCTTTTTGCTCTAAAGTTGACAACATTTTCTGATAGATAAGTACCACGCCTTTACGTAACTCCTCTGCTTCTTTATCTTCTTCAATATGCGTTAAAGCACGTTCAAAATCATCTATAATTGGTAATAAAGCTACCATTACCTCTTCGCTAGCGGTTTTAAATAAATCTAAACGCTCTTTTGAGGTTCTTTTTTTATAGTTTTCAAACTCAGCAAATAAACGTAAAAACTTTTCTTTTTCTTGCTTCACTTCTTCCTCAAGCTTCTCTTCCTTGGTCAACTCCTCTACTAGTTCCTCTGCTTGATTTTCTACATCAATTGTTTCTGTTTCAGTAGCGTCTATTTGTTCTTGTTCAATATCTGTGTTTTTTTCTTTTTTGCTCATTTCTAAATTCTATTTAGACTATTTGTGAAATTAGTTGGCAAAAGTACTGCCATTATTATAAAAATGTCAAAATGTCACCAATTATTTTTTAATTTTTTTATCCTTTTATTCTTATTACCTTTTTAGTAGCAGATAATACTGCAGTTACCTTAAACCTTTCATTTCCTACGTATTCAATATATATATTTGAACATCTTGGATTCATAGTTTCAATTGGTTAACTTTACAGATATAACACTAAAAAAATATATTATGAAAAAACGAATTGTAACTAGTTGTGTAATAGTAAGCCTTTCAATAGCTCTTTTTAGCTGTAAAGACAAAGCTAAAGAAGCTGAAACTAAGGAAGCCGAAACTCCTACTGTTGTTGAAGTTTCCTCTGAAACCTATACCGTTAATACGGAAGCATCCACCATTGAATGGCGCGGTTTTAAACCTACGGGAGAACATAACGGGACTATCAATTTAGCCAATGGCTCTTTTGAAATGACCGATGAAAATATTGCCGGCGGTAATTTTACCGTAGACATGAATTCTATAGTAGATTTAGATATACCAGCCGATGATGAGAAAAACGCCAAATTAGTAGGCCATTTAAAAAGTGCTGACTTTTTTGATGTTGAAAAGTTTCCTACAGCAACATTTGAAATTACTGGTATAGAAGATAAGGAAGGTAAAACCATGCTTTCTGGGAATTTAACCCTAAAAGAAAAAACTAATAATATTACATTCCCTATAAATGTTTCTCAAGAAAATGACACTCTTTCCTTATCCAGTGAAACTTTTACAATTGACCGTTCTAAATGGGATGTACGGTATGGCTCAAAATCATTTTTTGATAACTTAGGAGACAAATTTATCAACGACGATATTGAAATAACCGTATCTGTTAAAGCAACTAAATAATTATAAAACAAATTTTTTAAAAAGCCACTTTATGTAAATAGAGTGGCTTTAAATTTCAATTGCACAATATGAAACAACCTCTATTCCTTTTTACAATTTTTGCAATTCTATTATCCTGTAATCCATCAAAAAAACAAACCAATCCAGATTCAGAAGAATGGGTTTTCCTATTTAACGGAAATGATCTTACGGGATGGGATATTAAAATTTCTGGTCATGAGTTAAACGACAACTATAAAGAAACATTTATTGTGCAAGACAGTATGATAAGAGTGAACTATAATAATTATGAAACTTTTGACGATAAATTTGGACACATGTATTACGAAACCCCCTTTTCATATTATAAGTTGAGTTTTGATTATAGGTTTATAGGTAAACAAACTCCAGGAGGGGCACATTGGAACGTAAGAAACAGCGGTGTTATGCTGCATTCCCAATCTGCTGCAAGTATTGAAATAGGACAAACTTTTCCCGTTTCTGTAGAATTGCAATTATTGGGTGGACTAAACGATGGTATAAGACAAACTGCCAATGTTTGTACGCCTGGAACTGCTGTAGTATTTAATGACACCATCAACTTTGAGCATTGTATCCGATCTAACTCCAAAACATTTAATGGTGATCAGTGGGTTCATGTAGATGCCACGATAATGGGTGGCGAATACATGGAGTTTTTTGTTAATGGTGTATCGGTTTTAAAATTCGACAAACCTCAAATTAATGGCGGATTTTCTTTTGAATGGGAAAAAGGTAAAGATTGGGACCGAAATAAAATTGTTAGAGATAAGCAAAGTTGGATAGCCAAAAAAGGAACCATTTTAACTGAAGGTTATATTGCATTGCAAGCTGAAAGCAGCCCTATAGATTTTAAAAACATTAAACTTTTAGACCTATGCGGTTGTATGGACCCAAAAGCAAGAAATTATAAAACCTATTATATTAAGGATAAGCCTGAGAGCTGTGAATACAAATGATTGAAAAAATTATTGTTCTAATAATTTTAAACTAAAGACAAGAACTCATTAAAACTACCCATTAAATCAAATCCTCTAAGGCAGGCTTTAAATGATGATACTTAAAATGAAAACCTTTACTTTCTATTTTTTTAGAACTAACCCGCTGACTATCAAATAAAACTGTATGCATTTCACCAAGTACAAGTTTCATTACAAACTTTGGAATATTTGGCAAAACCAATGGCTTTCTCAGGACTTTAGCAATGGTACGTGTTAACTCCTTATTTGTAACAGGGTTTGGTGCAACACCATTGTAATTACCTATTAAACCATTTTTGAGGATGAACAAAAACATATTGGCTAAATCTTCTATATGAATCCATGATTGCCATTGTTTCCCACTTCCAAAAGCTGCTCCCAAACCAAATCGAATTGGTTTAACCATTTGGGGTAATGCCCCTCCTTTGTTTGACATTACTAAACCAATTCTTACTTTTGAAGTGGAAATATTAACATCTGTAAATAATTCAACCGCTGCTTCCCATTGCTTAACTACTTCTCCTAGAAATGTTTTATCAAACCCCTTAAAATTTTCTTCATAGTAGTTAGTGAGAGAACTGGGATAAACACTTATACCACTTGCAGATACTACTTGTTTTATGTTATGAGATTCTCCTTTTAAAGCGTTAACTAAAAGCTTAACTCCTTCCACTCTACTAGAAATGATTTCTTTTTTATACTCTGGTGTCCATTTTTTTGATACTGTAGCTCCAGCTAGATGGATAATGGCATCTACATTCCTAAAACATGCTTTGTCTATTTCTTGGCTCTCCAAGTTCCAATAAAACCCTTGATAATTTCCATCAGTCTTAATTTTAGATTTATTGGTAGTCAAATAATTAACCAATATGCCTTGTTCATGACAAGATTTAACAATTTGTTGACCTATGAGACCTGTGGCTCCTGTTATTAATACCCTCATACTTTAAAATTACGAAATGGTGCCTCCAATTGCTAATAAATTAAGTTAGGTTTAACAATTGGGACAAATGACATAGGGCTGTAACTGCTCACTATATGCTGTTAACTAAATACTTGGTTGCCCATAACATTTAGCTCTTAATCAAATTATAAATTATTGAATCGCTAAATATCACGCTCCTTTACATGCACGTAACATTTCCCTTTTACCGGGAGGACCTGGGAGTTTTTCTACTGAAAACCCAACAGACTGCATAGCTCTGCGCACACTTCCTTTTGCAGAATAGGTCACCAAAACACCATTGTCTTTTAAAGCGTTAAACATTTTTTTGAATATGTCTTCTGTCCATAATTCTGGTTGTACCCGGGCACCAAAAGCATCAAAATAAATAAGATGAAAAGCATTGCTGTCTTCAATATCGTCAAAACATTTATGTTGTTTTGTAAGTGAAAATTTTTGAGAAATCTGATGCTTTTCCTCCCAGGAAACATCATGAATTTTATTAAAAACCATCTTGCACTGTGGCATATTTAATTCAGAAGCATAATTCAAAAGTTCTATTTCATCTTTAGAAACAGGATATCCTTCAACACCTACATAATCAATTTGGGTTTTAATCTTAGCAGATTCCAAAAATGTGATCAAAGCATTAAGGCCTGTTCCAAAACCAATTTCTAGAATGGATAAATCATTTTGAGACTTATCGACTCTGCTCGAAGTGAGGTCAACATTTAATTCATTTACGTTCCAAAGATGATGTAACCCATGTTTTATGAATACATGATATGCTTCTTGAATGGCACCATATTTAGAATGGTATTGTTCATTCCACTCTGGAATATGAATGGTGGTTGAACCATCAGCAGTAATAATAATTTCTCTTTTCACTATTGAGATATTAAAAAACTAATAAACATAGAATTAGAGGTTTCCTTATATGAAAATTTCACTTTAAAATGGTTAAATAATGAAATTTGGGAATGGATTTACTTATATGTTTAAACCTATATCTAAAAGAGCTACAGCATCTTTGATTTCTTTTGGAGTTCCATAGATTATATAAATTTCATTTCTATAGGCTTCATAAATATTATCGTCTAGTTGGGTTCTATTAATCATACCTCTAATCCTATTTGAAAATCCATATTTACTCATAGTTGGTATCCTTTTGAGATCATAAGACAATTTGATAAGATTACCTCTAAAATCTTTATAGGCTATACTGTTATCTGTTTCATTAACACCAATAATCACATTTTTATTAACATCTGTTTTAGGCTGGTATAAACCTAAAGCCTTTCCTTGAGTTTCTATATTAGAATCGGAAAGTATAAAAACGGTATTATCAGCATCTGGAAAACCACTACCAACACTCTCTTTGTCAGTAATAGCCCATTGTCCATTCGTTTTCCTGTAATATAGATATTTTGTAGTCCATACACTCCTATCATGTCTAAGAGACCAAACACCTGTCATTACATTCATATCATTATCAGAACCTGGATGCACTCCACTTGGAGCCTTTATGGAAATGTCCGATTGTACAGCATTTGGATTCCATAATTTTGTACCGGCACGATGTTGGTTGATACAATGCCCTGGAGGACGAATAAATGAAATTTGATAATAGTGTTTTACGATACTTATAGATATTCCGTATTGTCCTGAAATATCTTCATAGGTTCCATAATAATCAAATTCACTTTTAACCTCATCCAATTGTTTACCTTCCAATTCTTCTTCGTCAAGTCCATCTTCATCAGAGTTTCCTCCGTCATTTCTATATGGGTCCTCTCCAATATTTTCCCAGCGTGTAAAATCATATTGTCCATCGCCATGCCAAAGCGCCAAAGGCCTAGGCTCTACAATTAATTTTTTTCCATCTTCTGTTTGTGTAATGGCACATGGTGAACCTAAGGTTTCAAAAAAACCAGCTTGAGTAGGGTTGTATCTGCCACCATGAGAAGCATCTCTAATGGCCACCTGACCTGCTCTACCATACCTATCTGATTCTGGCCCCATAATATCTCCCAAACCAGGAATAACCACCTCGTTTATCACTCCTCCACCATTTGAGGTAATTCCTATTTGAAAACCTGATGGGCCAGATTGTAAATGATGCGTAGTAACCCTTGGGTTAGATTCAGATATGATATCAAAAGTCTCTGAGGCTTCCGGTGTTTCTTCTTTTGGCTCTTCTACTTCTTCTTCTTTTTCTTCAGGCATTTCAATTTCAGGTGCCTCTTCGATATCCCCACTTTTTTGGCAATTCAAAAATAATTGACTAACCAAAAACAAACTAAAAACTGTAAGTCTGAATAATTTCATATTCTAATTAAATTTTATTAAATCTATAGAACAAATATTACTTAAAGAAACATTTTATCCATCCTGTAGTGTATGCAAACATATTGATTTGAAGAAAACGAAGAAATAGCCATAGAATTATTATAGAACTACCTCATTTTAAGGCAGGAATTATAAAAATCTCTATTTAAACATACCCAATATTAATACATAAATATAACAACACAATTATTGGTTTTATAATATGAAAATTTCAATTTTAAATGATTTAAATAAAGACAACTATTTTTAACGTTTTTATTATAACTTTGTCTTGTAAAATGATGAGATTATGAGCACAATAATCAATGACATAGAGATTATAAAAGCAGAGTCTTCTAAAATTAATGAGGTGGACTTTGACAATTTGACCTTTGGAAGTGTGTTTTCTGACCATATGCTGGTTTGTGATTATAAGGAAGGTAAATGGCAAGCACCTAAAATTATGCCTTATCAACCAATCACATTAGACCCTTCTGCAAAGATTTTCCATTACGGACAGTCCGTCTTTGAAGGTATGAAAGCATACAAAGATGTAGATCAAAATGTCTGGTTATTTCGTCCTTTAGATAACTTTAAGCGTTTAAATATTTCGTCTAAACGTCTATCAATTCCGGAATTGCCTGAAGCATATTTCATGGAAGGACTGAAAGCGTTATTAGAACTTGATAAAGATTGGATTCCAACAAATGATGGAAGTTCATTATATATTCGTCCGTTTGTTTTTGCATCTGGACAAGGGTTTCATGCGTCTCCTGCTGATGAATATAAATTTATAATCTGTACTGCTCCTTCTGGATCGTATTTTTCCGGTGATGTAAAAGTTCTCATTGAAGAAACGTATTCTAGATCTGCAAATGGCGGTGTTGGGTTTGCAAAAGCAGGTGGGAATTACGCTGGACAGTTTTATCCGACACAATTAGCAAAAGCCAAAGGTTATCATCAGGTTATTTGGACCGACGATAACACACATGAATACATCGAGGAAGCCGGTGCTATGAATATTTTTGTTAGGATAAATGATACTTTGATTACAGCTCCAACAAGTGATAGGATCCTTGATGGTATTACGCGGAAAAGCATTATTGAATTAGCAGAATCTGAAGGTATCGATGTAGAAGTTAAAAAAATAACTGTAACGGAAGTTGTTGAAGCTGCTAAAAATGGAACACTAAAAGAAATGTTTGGTGCTGGTACGGCGGCCGTAGTCTCTCCGATTTCTGCGTTTGGATACAAAGGCACAGACTACGAATTACCTAAGTTAAATGATACGTATGCAAGTTTCTTAAAAAAACGTATTACAGACATTCAAACCAATAAAACTGAAGACCCATTTGGATGGCGTTTTAAAGTTGTTTAGTAACTAATTGAGCATAAAAAAAAGAGGAACATTAATGTTCCTCTTTTTTTGGATTCTTCTTGAATGATAAATTACAAAGTTATTTTTTCAAAATAGCATCTATGTTTGGTTTAAAATAATGAGGTCCTTTTAATACCTTACCATCTTCTCGATAAATAGGTTCTCCATCTTCACCTAATTTACTCATATTACTACGTTGAATTTCTTCAAAAACTTCCTCAATTTTATATTGTAGACCATGCTCAATGATAGTACCACATAAAATGTAAAGCATATCTCCTAAGGCGTCTGCTACTTCAACCAAATCACCATCATTAGCAGCATCTAAATACTCTTCATTTTCTTCACGCATTAATTTATAACGCAACATATTTTTTTCTGCTCCTAAATTGGCTTTAGGGCTTTCTCTATGACCTATTTTAAACGCTGTATGAAATGCTTTAACTGCCTCAATTTTGTCTTTCATGAATATTTAATATTTAATCTAATTCCTTTACTTTTGCATAAAAGTAATTATATGTTTAGTAAAGGTCAAATCATTTTTGGAGTTTTATTCTTTATAGTGTTTGCTATCATTATAGCCTTTACTTATCGAAAAGATATAAAACTTCACAAACGCTTTTATGCAGGTAGTATATGGATACTTATTGCCTTTATTGCTTTTATACTTTTTATTGCTGCTATTAAATTTTTCTTCAAATAGTCAAAAAAATAATATAACGATACACTGGGAAATTTTTGTTTTAAATTGTTATACTAACAAAATAACTAAAATTGACGCAACCTTTTTCTGCCCTTTGCATCTATTTAGTAACTAAACCAACTAAAAATGAAGACACTATTAATTATCTCCATTCTTATTGTTATTAATATTTTACTATTAGTTTTTAGTGTAAATAAAAAAACAGAACCTTGATTTAAGATTCTGCTTTGTTTAAAAAAGCACTTATAATTTAGTTAGTTTACTTCTGGTAAAAAATTATAATTTCTACTATAATCTAACATTTGGTCAGCAAATGTTTTGGGCTGTATTACTTCAATAGCTGTAATTTCTCCAACTTCATTTTTCTCAGCCATTAATACTGGATTCACAAAACCTGAATAAGGAGCCGACGTAAATTGTTTGTTCCTTTCTAAAACTTCAGCATGAATAGCTTGGTCTACTTTTACACCGTAGCCTTCTACCAATTGTTCTACGGCGGCATAGTCACCTTCAGATTTTATGCGTTGTGTTTCACGTAATAAATCACCAAAAAGCTCACGAAGCTTTTCGTAATTATTAATATTGAAATAGGTCTTTCCGTTTTTAACTACTTTTTCTATTATATTATCTTCCTTTCCTTTTTCAAAAACCCAAGCACTCACCCATTGCCTGTTTCTCATGTGGGCTTCTTCCACATCATCACCTAAATTTAATCGAATTAACTGCATCATCAGTCCGTTTCTTATATAGCCATCATATGCAGCTTTTCCAACAGCCTGCCAATCATCTACTAAACCCAATTCTTGAAGCTTTGAATCATACAAGAAATAAAGGGCCACTAAATCTGCACGACCTTCTTCTAAAGTTGAAGCATAATTCTTTAATGTTTCTTTGGTTTCTCCAACACCAGGGTTTAATATTCCTGAGGCATGACCAATAACCTCATGTAACGCCGTATGTAACTTATCTGCTAACTGACCATATTTTTCCTCCAATTCATATTCCTCATCATCATGCACAAATTCCTTTAACCTTCCCGAACTTGCTGAATTATTGTATGCTTCTATTATGTTTCCTAAAGAAACCGATTTACTACCTACGGCAGCACGAATCCAATTAGCATTTGGTAGATTAACTCCAATAGGGGTACTGGGAGAGGCATCTCCAGCTTCTCCTGCAACATTTACTACTTTATAAGTAACACCAACTACATTTGCTTTTTTATGTTCATTCATAATAGATGAATTGTCTTCAAAATATTGGGCATTATCCGATAGCACCTTCATTTTTTGAGACATATCAAAATCATTAATCTGAACAATAGTTTCATAAGATCCTCTATATCCTAATGGGTCATTATATACCTCAATAAAGCTATTAATATAATCTATATTACCTTCGGTGGCATTAGTCCAGGCTACATTGTAGTCATCCCAAATTTGCAAATCGCCCGTTTTATAATATTCAATCAATAAACCAATTGCCTCCCCTTGAGCTTTATTTTCAGCAACACCTTTGGCCAATTCTAACCACTTGATAATTTCATCAATAGCACTACCGTAAAGTCCACCAGATTTATAAACACGCTCTTTAACTATACCATTTTCTTTTACCAACTGCGAGTTTAACCCAAACGATAATGGTTTTTCAGGATTAGGTGATTGCTTTGCTGCATAAAAGCTTTCAACATCAGCATTGGTAACATTAGGACCATAAAAATTTACCGCAGAAAGCGCCACATTATCAATACCCTTACTCTGATTTACTTTTTTAGAATCTTTATCATTAAAAATAACATCAAAAGCTTCTCCCTCTAAAGTTATATTCGTACTAGCTAATAACTGCTTAAAATAATCCGCGGAAAAATCTGGTTTTATTTTATCATTAGAATAATGATGATGTATGCCGTTACTGAACCAAACTCGTTTTAAATACACCTCAAAAGCCTTCCAATTGTCTGTAGACTTATCACCCTCATAAGAAGTATAAATATTTTCAAGTGCTTTTCTAATAGTTAAATTATGTCTGTAATTTTGATCCCACATAATATCTCTTCCACTCAAACCTGCTTGCGTAAGATAATAGACTAATTTTTGTTCCTTTAAAGTCAATTGTTCCCAACCAGGTATTTGATACCTTAAAACTTTGATATCTGCAAATTGTTCAACGGTATAATCGAATTTGTCTTCTTTAGTTATATTATTAGAATTCACAGATTTCTCTGTTTTACCATCAACACAACCTAATAAAAAAACTAGACTCAATACTATAATTAAAAAGTATTTGAATTTCATTTTGAAAATCTATTTTTATTATTTCTTTTAAAATATTTAAACATTAATTCGAAGCGAATTATTAATTGCAACAAAAATAGATGATTTAAGTAAAAAATCAATGTTAAAATATTGCCAATACTAAAAAATAATAACAACTTAAAAATTGATTATCTTTGAGTTACTCAAATACCCTTTTTACTAAAATGAAAGCATTCAAGTATATTTTATTTCTACTGTTCATTGCTATCATTGCCATAGCCATTTATGTTGCTGTACAACCTAATTCATACGAGGTTTCCAGAACCCGAACCATTAAAGCTCCTGCCCCTGTTATTTATTCCAATGTTATTGATTTTAAAAATTGGGGAGATTGGTCATCGTGGGTAGAAGTTAATCCTGATATAAAAATAACCTTAGCAGATAACACCAGAGGTGTTGGTGGTTCTTACTCTTGGGAGGATAATGATGGTATTGGTACTATGACTACACTTGAAGCCATTCCTTATACCTCCATAGAACAGGAAATTCAGTTTGCTGATTTTCCAAAATCTGATATTTCATGGACTTTTAAAGCAACCGATGATGGTGCTACTGATGTTACTTGGACTATTTCTGGAAAAAATTTATCCTTTGGCTTTAAAGCATTTGCTGCCTTTAACGGAGGAATGGACAAGCAAATTGGCCCACATTACGAACGTAGTTTAGAAAAACTAGATAGCATTATACAACTTAAGTTAAAAGCTTTCAGTGTAAATATTGATGGGATTACCGAATATGGTGGTGGCTTTTATATGTATAAAACAACTTCAGCAACGGACACTAATATTAGCCAAATTATGCAAAAACAATATGCAGATATAATGGACTATATGGCCCAAAATAATATTGTTGCCAGCGGTATGCCATTTACCATTTATAACGAAATGAATACAGAAAACGGACATGTTATTATGAGTAATGCCATTCCTACCAGGAGTAAAGTTAATGTTGAATATAGTAGTGAAATTTTATGTGGTTATATACCCAAAACCAAGGTACTCAAAACCACATTAAAAGGTAATTACAGTAATTTACCTAAAGCTTGGGAAGCTACTATGAAACATATTGCTGAGAATAGTTTAGAAATGTCTGGTATAAAACCCTTTGAGATTTACACCAACAACCCGAAAAATTTACCCAATCCAGCCAATTGGGTTACAGAAATATATATTCCAATAAAATAATCTGAATATTTAATATATTGCAAAGAATCTGTAAATGTTATCCTGAACTCGTTTCGGGGTCTCATTTACTAAGATATTAAGATGCTGAAACAAGTTCAGCATGACAATTTTATTTTTGGCTGTGTAGATGAAACACATTTTATTAGTTTTTCTTGGTGGAGGCTTTGGTAGTGTTTTGCGCTATGTTATTGGAAAATACTTAAATAGCCCATCAAACGGAATACCTTACGGTACTTTTGCTGCGAATATTTTAGGAAGTTTGCTTATTGGTATTATTTTAGGGTTGGCAGCCAAAAATAACTCCTTAACACAAAGTCAAACCTTATTGCTAGCCACTGGTTTTTGTGGTGGTTTTACCACTTTCTCTACCTTTGCTTACGAAAATCATGTGTTTTTAAAAGCTGGCGATTTTACGAGTTTTGCTGTTTACACTATGGCCAGTTTTATAATTGGCTTTTTAGCGGTGTTTTTAGGTATGTTTTTGGTAAAATAAAATCTTGATTCTGCAAAAATTTGAACTATACTTTTAAATCAAAGTTTTCTCCCACAATTATGTTGAATTTATTTTAACATTAAAAACAGATTTTACTTACTTTTAATGGGATAAATATAATTCTGATAAAATAATTGTGTTTATTCATATGTTAGCAGAAATTAAAACCATTCTTTTTGGAAAAAGTAATTTTCATAAATGAACCAGAAAAAAGTATAGAAGAAATTCAAAGTCTAATTAAAATCGTTTATAATGGCTTTATGGCTTTAGCAATGGACTATGGCTATTATGTTAAAAATACATTTGGTTCTGCCAAAGATGGAAAACATGAAATATTTGAACTAAGAGATAGTATAAACTATAGAATTAGAAGTGCAAATCTTCATTTTTATCTTTTGATTGATAGAAAATTTTTTATCGAACACAGATTTGCTAAAATGCTAAAAAACCCACTGCCTTTAACGGGTATCATATAGGTAATCCTCACTTTGAAATGGCCACAGATGAAGTTATGGCAATTTATGATAGTATCATTTTTCATTTATCTTCTTCTTTTGATTACTTAGCAATGTTAACTCAATTTATTTTTGGACAAAATCCTCAAAAAAACCTTCAGTGGATAACGCTTGTAAAGCATTGTTACAATAAAGAAAGTGAATATGGAAAAAGAAAGTTTGTAGATAATATTAAAAGAGTAGATTCTGAATTTGTAAGTAAGTTTAATGATTACAGGTCTGAGTTAATTCATAGAAAAAAATCAACATCTTTTGCTAATGTGTCTTGGGAATTAAAATCAGGACATGTAACAACTCAATTTGAATGCTCTGACAAAATTAAATCCAATCTTAAAAAAATTATAAACAAAGATTTAAGGTACTGTATCACATATGCTTCATTCATGGTAATAAAAGAAACGTTGTTAAAGATATCAGATGTGTTACACGGAATGCACGATGAGTTCAGAGAAAACTATAATCAACTTCCAGTTATGAATAAAGGTGAGTTGCAAATTTTTTCTATGTCTGGTCGAAATAGCACTCCTGAAAGTCCTTCTGTTAGCTACTGGAAAAAATTTATGGAATACAAAAAAACTTCTGCTAACACCGGCTAAAAAGCATTGCAGATTAAAGTAACTGTGTTCCATCTCAGAGTTAAATCAAATTATTACTCAAGAATTTATTATCTTTTAATTCTCAAAGCAGAACTACGTTAACTCTGAGTTCACTGATAAAAAATTGAATGAAAAATGTAAGTTATCTATTCTTACTTTTAGCCTTGATCGCCGAATTATTTGGAACAGTAGGTGGATTTGGTTCATCAGTATTCTTTGTTCCAATTGCAAATTTCTATTTCGATTTCGAATCAGTCCTAGGTTTAACAGCTATTTACCATCTTTCAAGTAATTTGAGTAAAATAGTTTTGTTTAAAAAAGGGCTTGACAAGAAGTTACTTGTGAATATTGGTATCCCATCAGTAATTTTTGTTGTACTTGGTGGACTCGTTACAAAGTTTTTTAACAATTCATATCTTGAATTAATTCTTGGAGTATTTCTTTTTGTTTTTGCTCTATTATTTCTGATTAAAAAAGAAATAGTAATTAACCCCAACAGACGAAATGCTATAATTGGAGGTAGTTTTTCAGGATTTTCTGCAGGACTACTAGGAACCGGAGGTGCAATAAGAGGACTTACTATGGCCGCATTTAATTTGGAAAAAAACGTATTTATAGCCACTTCTGCATTCATTGATTTCCTAATAGACTTTTCAAGAACATTTGTTTACTACTACAATGGGTTTATTCATAAACATGATTTGATTTATGTGCCTTTTCTATTAGTTATTGGTATTATTGGAACGGCAATTGGCAAAAGAGTTCTTAACTTTATACCTCAAAATAAGTTTAAGCAAATCTCACTCGGTTTAATATTAATTATTGGAATAATAACTTTAACTAATGCTTTTATAAAATAAATGAACATATAAAAAACATCCGAAATCACCGTGTATGATTCATTGCTATAGATTTTACACAACAAAATTATAACCAACATTAGTCAACGGAACTATAAAATCAACTCTTCTTAAAAGCCATTACCCCCGCTTCTATTCTAACTCGCAAATAATTTTCTCGTGGTACTACAGGGCATGAATACTTATCATTATAAGCGCAATATGGATTGTAAGCCTCATTAAAATTAATTAGTATAGTATCACCTTCGGGTATTCTGACATCAATGTAGCGTCCGCCCCCATAGCTTTCTTGTCCGTTAGTTTCGTCTAAAAAAGGTAAAAACAAATAGTCTTCATAACCTTCTTCTTTAATTAAACCTTGATTTTGATAAATATTTAGTTTCAAATCTTTACCTTTTAAGTTAAAAGAAAGTTCACCGTATTTAACATATTCGGGAAGTCTATCTGTTGTGGTTTTCATTTTAAAAGGTTTTTCGTTAGGCGTTCTTTTAAAATGTGCCCTCACTACATAACTAGAGTCTACTTTAAAAAAATATAAGCCAGCAAATTGTTTTCTATCTTTATCGGTTAAAGGAGACTCGGTGGCATCTTTAAACTGGGCATTCATCGCTTTTTGAAACTCGGTTTCACCCTGTATAGGTCGCTTATCTTGACCACAGGACATCAAGATTATAAATAAAAAAAAAAGGCTTAGATGTTTCATAAATAAAAAAATTCTTTCATTCAAATCTACAATATTAGAATATTTTATATAGTTTTGGAGCATAAAAAATATAATAAGATGAGACGTATTGTCGCAATTTGTAAAAAGCAATGGATGCTTTCCTTAACCAAGGAAACATGTCGGGCTTATTTTATATTGTGGTAATATTATTATACAATATTTCAATATTTAAAAGTCCGGCTAACTAGCCGGACTTTTTATTTATAGTTGGTAAACAACTTTTTAATTAAATCAATTTATTTATGACTTAGAAGATTAGAAATCATGCAAACACTATGGAACAATTACGTAAACACATTTAAAGGACTTTCAAGAGAAGTATGGTGGTTATCATTAATCACATTTATTAATAGAGCAGGAACCATGGTCATTCCTTTTCTATCACTATATCTAACCAAAAGTTTAGGCTTTGCAGTTAGTGATGTGGCGTGGATAATGAGTGCCTTTGGTTTAGGATCTGTAGTGGGCTCATGGTTAGGTGGTAAATTGACTGATAAGATAGGGTTTTACAAAGTAATGGTTCATAGCTTGCTAGCCACTGGAGTTCTATTTATTAGCCTTCAGTTTTTAAACACATTTGCATCGTTCTGTATTGGTTTATTTTTGGTTATGGTAGTAGCAGATTCTTTTAGACCTGCTATATTTGTGGCTCTTAGCGCCTACAGTAAACCCAAAAACAAAACACGTTCTGTTACCCTTATAAGATTAGCAATTAATTTAGGTTTTTCTGCAGGTCCAGCACTTGGAGGTTTTATTATAGCATCAATAGGATACGGTGGTTTGTTTTGGGTTGATGGTTTAACTTGTATTGTGGCAACAATGGTGTTGATTTATGTATTAAATCCTAAGTCTACTAGACAGTTAAACGAAGTAAAAATTTTAAATCCAAGATCAGCCTATAGTGATAAGGCTTTCATTATTTTCCTATTGTCTATGACTTTATTCGGAATCGTATTTTTACAATACTTCTCTACAATGCCTATATATTACAAGGATGCTCATTTTTTAACTGAAGTAGAAATTGGCATTTTACTTGGTATGAATGGTTTCATCATTTTCGTTTTTGAAATGCCTATAATTAAATGGTTAGAAAATACAAGGTTTACCAAAACAAACTTAATGCTATTTGGTGCGCTTCTAACCGGATTAAGTTTTGTTGTTCTAAACTTAACTTCATGGATTGGAATCCTTGTCATTGGTATGCTGTTAATGACTTTTGGAGAAATGATTGCTTTTCCATTCTCTAATGCATTTGCTATGGATAGAGCAAAAAAAGGAAATCAAGGTGAATATATGGCACTATATGCTATTGCGTTCTCTATTGCTCATATTTTTGGACATAATATGGGATTACAGATGATAGGTAAATTAGGCTTTGACAATACTTGGTTTATTATTACAGGGTTAGCCGCAGTTTGTGTATTTTTACTATTCTTCCTAGGACGATTTCTTAATATTAAAAAGAAACAGAAACAGTCTGTAGTTGAAGTTGAGGAAGAAGAAATACTATGGATTTAAATCAAATTACCATACCGTCTTTAAATGTTGCTAGAGCAATGGAATTTTACAAAATCTTGGGATTGCAGCTAATAGTTGACGCACTCCCAAGATATGTAAGATTTGAATGCCCTGATGGAAACAGTACCTTATCTATACATCATGTGGATGAAATATCAAAAGACAATGGCATTACTATTTATTTTGAAGACGACTATTTAGATACCTTAGTTGAAAATTTACAACAAAAAGGCATTGAGTTTAGCCAATTGCCAAAAGATAAAAATTGGCTTTGGCGTGAAGCCCATTTAAATGACTTTGATGGTAATAAGATTATTTTATATCATGCTGGAAAAAACAGAAAAAATCCACCATGGCGAATTAGTTAATCATTTGATGGGTATTACTTCTTTTTGCTTTATTACTCTGGAAAGTACTATTTGTGTTTTGCTCTCACCATAAATAATAAGCTGGTCAATGAAATTTTCAAGGTGTTTATGATTCTTTAAAACCACTTCCATCACAATATTTTCATCACCGGTAATTCTGTAGCAATTTACAACCTCATCAAAAGTTTTTACTTTTTCTAAAAAAGGTTTCAACTTTCCCATAAAGGCTCTTAAAGTAATGATAGCCTTTAATTGATACCCAATTTCAAAAGGAGAAACAATGGCTTTATAACCTTCAATAATGCCCAAATCTTCCATTTTTTTTATACGTTCAGATACGGCAGGAGAACTTATACCCACTTGACGTCCAATTTCAGCATTAGAAAGTCTGGCATTTTGCTGTAAACACCTTAAAATCTTTCGATTAAGTTCATCTATAAGCATTTAAAGAATTTTAAAGTAAAAACATTTATTTTAAAGTAAAAATACAAAATTACTTTAAATATTAAAGTTGAATGTGATTTCTTGTGAGTAATTTTGATAAAATTGTAGTGAAAAAGAGAATGATGTTACACAATACCCCACCAAACCTATCGGATTTACCGATTTATAGAAAAGCCCTAGAGATTTTTGCGCTTTCTCAAAGCATTTCTTCATACATGCAAGATGACCTAGTACCATTAAAAGATGATGGTTCTGAGGATACAAACATTTACTTTTCGGGTGATATTGTTCAACAATCTGTATCCTTAGCTCCTGAGATTGTCAATGCCGAATTAGAGCGTCATTCTGAAAGAAAGCACAAACATCTAGCTTCTTTAAAAAAACTTACTAATCTGCTTTATAAAAACTCTTACAGATTAGAGCGCTCCAGTAGCAATGGTAAAGATTTTTTACCCATCTTAAGAAATGAATTGAAAAAGTTTAAAAAACTTCAGCGTAGTTGGATGTTGAGTTTATAGTTTTTAGAACAAAAAAAACACATCCATAAGGATATGTTTATATTTTTGGGAGACTTCAATTTTTATATAAACACTCATTTTGAAAATACTATATCTAGATTTTAACAACACAATTTGAATGTGACCAATATACATTGAATTGGAGAATATTTCTATTAAAAAAATCACCTGAACTTGATATATTTCAAGTTTGATTACACTAAACCATAAACAACTTGTATTCTTGACAAGGTTTCTGGGCGTATATTTATTAGTGACGCCAAATATTTTTCAGGTAAACGTTTAAAAATTTCAGGCTTAACAATGTTCATATAAAAGTCATACCTATCTTTGGCTATTGGTATTCTGGCAGCAAGTGCTCTGTATTCTGCTTCTATATAAAACTGTTCTAGTAAAGTTCTATGAAGTCACCTTTTTTAAAACTTTTACTTACTATTCTTTGGGATAAAAATTTGTTGAGTGATTTAGATAATGGAACAACTGAATTTAATAAAAAGGTTATTGTTTTTTACTTATAGACACAAATTAGAATTCGTTTTTCAAAATATAAAACTAAAACTCTGCACAACAAGAAAATTCTTTTTAACTAAACTCTACATGTTTCTTCTGTACTGTCCGCCTACTTCAAAAAGTGCTTGAGTAATTTGCCCCAATGAACACACTTTACATACTTCCATAAGTACTTCAAATATATTTTCATTATTTATCGCTGCATTTTGAATTTCCTTTAAAAAGCTGGAAACATCTTTAACTGCATGAAGGTTTTTCAAAGTATTTATTTGAATTTGCTTTTCTTCTTCAGAGGCTCTAATAACCTCCGCTGGCAAAATCGTTGGAGACCCCTTACTACTTAAAAATGTATTTACGCCAATAATTGGGATACTTCCTTTGTGTTTCAAGGTTTCATAATACAAACTTTCATCTTGAATTTTACTGCGTTGATACATGGTTTCCATGGCTCCTAAAACACCCCCTCGTTCCGTTAACCTATCAAACTCTAATAACACGGCTTCCTCTACTAAATCGGTTAACTCTTCAATTATAAAGGCGCCTTGTATAGGGTTTTCATTCTTGGCTAATCCTAATTCCTTATTAATAATAAGCTGAATAGCCATGGCTCTACGTACCGATTCTTCTGTTGGTGTTGTAATAGCTTCGTCATAAGCATTGGTATGAAGCGAATTACAGTTGTCATAGATAGCATAGAGTGCTTGAAGTGTTGTTCTAATATCATTAAAATCAATTTCCTGTGCATGCAAACTTCTACCTGAGGTTTGAATATGATACTTTAACTTTTGAGCGCGTTCATTGGCCCCATATTTTAGCTTCATAGCTTTCGCCCAAATTTTTCTTGCTACCCTCCCAATAACTGCATATTCTGGATCTATACCATTTGAAAAGAAGAATGATAGGTTAGGACCAAAATCATTAATATCCATACCTCTACTTTGATAGTATTCTACATAAGTAAACCCATTTGATAAAGTTAAGGCTAGTTGTGTGATTGGATTTGCTCCTGCTTCTGCAATATGATATCCCGAAATAGAAACCGAATAGAAGTTTCTAACTTTATTTTTAATAAAATACTCCTGAACGTCTCCCATTAATTTTAAAGCAAACTCTGATGAAAAAATACAGGTATTTTGTGCTTGATCTTCTTTTAAAATATCTGCCTGTACTGTACCCCTAACCCTAAAAATAGTTTTCTCCTTAATTTCATTGTAAATTTCCTTTGGCAAGACTTCATCCCCTGTAACCCCTAAAAGCATTAAACCTAAACCATCATTCCCTTTGGGTAACTCACCATGATATTTCGGACGCTGTTTTCCTTTATAAATTTGATTTATTTTGGATTCAACTTCAGCTTCAAGTCCATTTTTTTTAATATAAATCTCACATTGCTGATCAATAGCCGCATTCATGTAGTAAGCTAACAGCATGGGTGCAGGACCATTAATTGTCATACTCACTGATGTTTTTGAGTCCGCCAAATTAAAACCAGAGTATAGTTTTTTTGCATCGTCTAAACAACAAATACTAACACCGGCATTTCCTATTTTACCGTAAATATCTGGTCTAGTGTTCGGGTCATTCCCATATAATGTAACACTATCAAAGGCAGTTGATAAACGTTTTGCTGGCATCTCAAAACTTAGATAATGAAAACGTCTGTTGGTTCGTTCTGGACCACCTTCTCCTGCAAACATCCTAGCGGGATCTTCGCCTTCTCGTTTAAACGGATAAAGACCAGAAGTAAAAGGAAAGGCTCCTGGAACATTTTCTTGTAAGCTCCAACGTAATACATCACCCCATGCTTCATATTTTGGCAATACTACTTTTGGAATTTGCAAATGAGATAGAGACTCTGAATGTGTTTGTACTTTAATCTCTTTGTCCCTTACCTTAAAGGTGTAAATAGGGTTTTTGTATCTGTCAATCTTATCTTGCCAAGTTACAATTAATTCCCAGTTATTTGGCTCTAAATTCGTTTTTAACTTATCAAATTCTTTAAAAAGCAAATGTAGTAATGAGGATTGAGAATCTTCATTATCGAAATTGCTTATAGAACCTTTGGCTTGTTTCAGGATTTCATCCTGCTTTAAACCAAAAGATTTCAAATATGAATTCTCTTTGCTTTTTGGTATCTGGGCAACATTACAAATAGTTTTAAATGTACCAAAAAGCTTTTGAGCAATTTCTACCTGCTCATTTACTTTAATATCGTAATTCTTAATCGTCTCAGCTATTTCAGAAAGGTATCGTGTTCTTTGAGGAGGGATTATATAAACTTTAGTATGGCGTTCATTAATTGCTTGATATGAAGATTTAAAATCTACACCAACTTTTTCAACTAAATTCTTAATTACCGCTTTGTAAAGTGCATTCATTCCAGAATCATTGAATTGAGACGCTATGGTGCCGTAAACAGGTAAGTCTTCTTCCGAAACATCCCAAAGATTATGGTTACGCCTATATTGTTTTTTTACATCTCTGAGAGCATCTTGGGCTCCCCGTTTATCAAACTTATTGACAGCAACCAAATCAGCAAAATCCAACATATCAATTTTTTCTAATTGTGTAGCGGCTCCAAACTCTGGAGTCATTACATACATTGAAAGATTACAATGTTCAACAATTTCTGAACCCGACTGCCCTATTCCTGACGTCTCCAAAATAATCAAGTCAAACTTAGCCAGCTTCAAAATAGCGATGGCTTCATCAATATGTTTAGAAAGCGATAAATTAGATTGACGCGTTGCTAAACTACGCATATACACCCTTGGGGTATTGATAGCATTCATTCTAATTCTATCTCCCAAAAGAGCACCTCCTGTTTTTCGCTTGGACGGATCCACTGAAATAATTCCTACCGTTTTATCTTGAAAATCTATCAAAAATCGCCGTACCAGTTCATCAACTAATGACGATTTGCCTGCACCTCCAGTTCCAGTTATTCCTAAAACAGGTACTTTTGACAAGGCTACTTTCTTAGTAATTTCATTTAATATGTCTTTAGAGATCTCTGGAAAGTTCTCAGCCGCTGAAATCAATCGGGCTATGGCTCTGTGATTTTGAGATTGAATTTCTTCAATTTCACTGTTGTTTAAAGTATTTCCAATGGGAAAATCAGACTGCTCAACCAAATCATTAATCATGCCTTTTAATCCCATTTGCCTTCCATCATCTGGTGAATAGATTCTAGAAATGCCATAATCCATCAGCTGCTTTATTTCATGGGGAAGAATGACACCGCCACCACCACCAAAAATTTTTATATGACCAGCGCCCCGCTCTTGAAGCAAATCAAACATATATTTAAAATACTCATTATGTCCACCTTGATAAGAGGTTAAACAAATAGCATTTACGTCTTCTTGTATAGCAGTGTTTACAACCTCCTCTACACTCCTATCGTGGCCTAAATGAATCACTTCAACACCAGTAGCTTGTATAATTCTTCGCATAATATTGATAGAAGCATCATGACCATCAAATAATGATGCTGCTGTAACTACTCTAATATGATGTTTTGGATTATATGGCTTCGTTTGATTCATTTATAAAAAAATATCAATTCCCTATATGCAATTTACGAAATATTCAAAAAAAACTTGTGATTATCGATTATTTTCAAATTTTAAAGATAAGATTAGCATAACTACTTTTTTAAGCTAATTTTACCACCTGAAATAAGTAAAACCCGATGAATAAGATTACTATTTTAATTAATTGTAACGATCAACCAAACATCATAGCCTCTGTAACCAATTTTATTGCGCACCAAAACGGTAATATTGTTTATATAGACCAACACGTTGATAGAGAGCAAAACATTTTTTTCATGCGATTGGAAAGTGAGTTTTCTTCTAAAACCTTTTCTACCGAAGCGTTTAAGGAAGCATTTGAAAATGTACTGGCCGAAAAATTCGATATGAAATGGCGTATTTATTCTTCGGAGAAAAAGCCAAAAATGGCATTATTTATTTCAAAATATGATCATTGTTTATATGATCTTTTAGGGCGTTACAATTCTGGAGAACTTAATTTAGAAATCCCTTTTATTATAAGCAATCACAAGGACCTAAAACCAATAGCCGATAGTTTTAATATTCCTTTTTACCATATCCCTGTTACCAAAGACTCTAAAAACGAAGCAGAGAATGAACAATTAAAACTGCTTGAAGAACACAAAATAGATTTTATTGTTTTGGCTAGGTATATGCAAATAGTATCACCTAAACTTATAGACAAATATCCTAACAAAATCATAAATATACATCACTCATTTTTACCTGCTTTTGTGGGTGCTAAACCCTATCATTCAGCATACAAACGTGGTGTTAAAATTATTGGTGCCACCAGTCATTATGTTACAGAAGAATTAGATGCAGGCCCTATTATAGAGCAAGATGTAACAAGAGTTACTCACGCACATTCCATTCCTGATCTTATTGCTAAAGGACGCGACCTTGAAAAAATAGTTTTAGCTAATGCGGTAAAATTACATGCTGAAAGAAAGGTGATGGTTTACAATAACAAAACAGTTATTTTCTCTTAAATAAAAAACCAGTCAACTCTCAATTAAAAAAATTGTGACTTGTTTTCTAAATCTGTGTCATAACAACAGAAAACAAAAAGTTCATAAAAATAATGAGGGATTGTTAAGTTTAAACTAAAGAAAAGGCATCTTTCTCTCAGGGTGTCTTTTTTATTTTTATATATTTAAAAACAAAAATTATGTCCCGAAAATTATTGATTTTATTACTTATCTTCAACCTCACTGCCTGTGCCGAGTTACAGCAAGTCATTAATGAATTACCCCAAAGCGGCGGTATTAGCAATACCGAAATAGCCTCTGGTTTAAGGCAAGCCTTAAACTTTGGAATAGACAAACAGGTGAGTAAACTCACCCAAAAGGATGGTTTTTTTAAAAATGAACTCGTAAAAATATTACTTCCAGAAGAATTACAGAAAGTTGATAAAACATTACGAGATGTTGGTTTAAGTAAATTAGCCGATGAAGGTTTAAAGATTTTAAATAGAGCTGCCGAAGATGCTGTAAAAGAGGCCACCCCTATTTTTGTTGATGCAGTTAAAGGTATTACGTTTGCAGACGCTAAAAATATTTTGTTGGGTAACGATCATGCTGCCACCAACTACTTAAATAATAAAACCCAAACAGCTTTATATGCCAAATTCAATCCTGTAATTAAGAGTTCGTTTACTAAAGTTGGAGCCGATGATATTTGGAAAAATTTAATTACCAAATACAACAGTTTACCTTTTACGAATGATGTAAACCCTGATTTAACAGATTACGTGACCAAAGAAGCTTTGAAAGGCGTTTACACCATGATAGCTATTGAAGAAAAAGATATTAGAACAAAACTATCTTCTAGAACCACAGATTTATTAAAAAAGGTTTTTGCTTTACAAGACTAGCAGTTCCTAATTTAACAAAAGGTTAAAAGAGCGCTTTTTATATTCAAATAAAAAATGTATATTTAATTACTTGTTAATCAGCAACCAATGAGTAGGTCAGATTTTATAAAGAGTCGTAAAAAAGCACTTGATAAACGTTATAAAGAACTTGTTGAGCAAGCTTACAATTTAAGGGAAACCGATTTTGCCTTAAGTGATTTTTCAGAATACAAGGCTCTTGAACTTTTACATGAGATTAATCGTTTAAATTATCTTTCCAGAGATATTACGCCTTTTTCCTAGTCTTATTAATTATTTAACGTTTTTCTTACATCCAAATCACGTCTTTTTTCGTACTTTATAGTATAATAAAAAACGTTATGAACAATCAATTTTGTAAAGTGGGAAAAATAAAACCCAACTTAAGTAAAGCTTTAAGTTTAAAAGACATAGAAAGAAGAATCAACAATTTTGTTGATGATCTAAGTAAGGTTGAATACTCTGAAAATTTAAAGACAAGTACCTAACCTAAAATAGCTTTCATTTCTTTTTGAAGTTCTGCAGCCTTATTAGCCGCAGCAAGGGCGAAATTGTTTCCTTTGGAAGCATAAATAATACCCCTTGATGAATTTATCAGTAAGCCAACAGAATCGTTCATCCCATATTTACAAACATCCTGAAGATTCCCTCCCTGTGCTCCAACGCCTGGAACCAATAAAAAACTATCAGGAATTATTTCACGAATTTCGGCCAAATATTCAGCCTTAGTAGCACCAACAACATACATCAAATTTTCAGAGTTATTCCATGTTTTTGAAGTCTCTAACACCTGTTTGTACAACTCTTGGTTTTCAACCGTTTTTGTCTGAAAATCAAAAGCTCCTTGATTAGAGGTTAAAGCCAAAAGAATGGTGTGTTTATTTTTAAAGGCTAGAAAAGGCTCCACCGAATCTTTTCCCATATAAGGTGCTACTGTTACAGAATCAAAAGCTAAATCTTCAAAGAATGCTTTGGCATACATAGTACTTGTGTTCCCTATATCGCCTCGTTTAGCATCAGCAATAGTGAAAATTTCAGGGTAATTTTCATTCAAGTAATCAATGGTCTTTTCCAAAGCTTGCCAACCTTTAATACCATAGGCTTCATAAAAAGCGGTATTGGGTTTGTAAGCTACACATAACTGATGAGTGGCATCAATAATAGCTTTATTAAACGCAAAAATTGGGTCCTCTTCTTTTAAAAGGCGCTCTGGAATTATATTTAAATCTACATCCAATCCAATACATAAAAAGGATTGTTTTCTTTTGATTTCTTTAACTAATTGGTCTGTTGTCATATTTGTCATACCTGAGAAGGCAGGAATCTAATAAATAATAAATTAAACTTTTTATGGATTCCCAGCTTTACGGGAATAATAGATACTATATCGTTTCATCCCCCGCCTTTAACTTTTCTGTATTTTCGGCAAGCATAAGTTCATCAATTATTTTTTGAATATCTCCATTAATAATATTCTGTAAATCATAAAGCGTTAAACCAATGCGGTGATCTGTAACACGTCCTTGCGGATAGTTATAGGTTCTAATTTTAGCACTTCTATCTCCAGATGATACCATACTGCCACGTTTAGCAGCATCTTCTTCCATTTTTTTAGCTAATTCTAAATCGTAAAGCCTAGAACGTAAAACCCTAAACGCCTTTTCTTTGTTTTTATGCTGCGATTTTTGGTCTTGACATTGCGCCACCAACCCCGTAGGAATGTGCGTTAAACGTACCGCAGAATATGTGGTGTTTACAGATTGCCCACCAGGACCTGAGGAACAGAAATAATCTATGCGAACATCTTTAGGGTCAATCTCTACATCAAACTCTTCTGCTTCTGGGAAAACCATAACAGTTGCAGCACTGGTGTGCACACGCCCTTGAGTTTCGGTTTGTGGTACACGTTGTACGCGGTGTACGCCGGCTTCAAACTTTAGGGTACCATAAACATCTTCACCTGTTACTTCAAACTGAATTTCTTTAAACCCGCCATTAGTACCCTCACTAAAATCTACCGTACTCACATTCCAACCTTTACTTTCGCAATATTTAGTGTACATTCTAAATAAATCACCCGCAAAAATACTCGCCTCATCACCACCAGTTCCGGCTCTTAATTCTACTACGGCATTTTTAGCATCCTCCGGGTCTTTAGGGATGAGTAACACCCTAATTTCCTCCTCTAATTTTGGAATTCCTTCTTTAGCCTCGTCATATTGCATTTTGGCCATGTCTACCATTTCTGGGTCACTCCCATCTGCAATAATCTCTTCTGCTTCTGCTAAATTATTGGTTAGTTCAATGTAAGCATCACGCTTATCCATTAAAATCCTTAAGTCTTTATATTCTCTATTAAGATCAACATAACGCTTTTGGTCTGAGATAATATCTGGTTGTATTATCAAATCACTTACCTCATCAAAACGCTGTTTTACTATTTGTAGTTTCTCTAACATCGGCCTCTTTTAATTGGTGACCAAAAATACGATAAATTATGAATTTTTAATAGTTGATAGGGTTGTATATAAATGATAATTTATACTCTTTTAAAATAACTATAGATGCCTGATTGCTTTTGCTAAATTAATAAGAATGAAATAAAAGAAATGAACTTGAATTTGTAAATATTTTCTACTACTTTAGTTCTTGACTGCTGGTAAGCAGGTACCAAAGAATATATGCTATTAAAACAACGCATATTCATAAAGTTGTGTGCAAGCTAAAAAATCGGAATGACTAAAATTTACAGTTACATTGATAAGGAAGGAATTCCATTTAAAAAGCTTGCTGAATTTTCAATTAGAGTTCAAAAAGATGATATTCTTAATAGATTGAATATTGAATCTGACGAAACTACCGATAAGATCATAAATAAAGGGGAATTAATTATTTCTACCCATCATCAGCCCGACGTAAAAGCACCTAATTTTCCTAATAAATTCAAATTAACCAGAGAAGCTCAAGAAGAGATTGCTATTAATTGGTTAAAAGATACCACAGGATATATTGTGGCCGAATTTAAAACACTATTTGAACTCCCTGAATTAAATGGAAAACCCTTTTTATTGCAAGTCGAGAGAGGCATAAGAAACTATTTTTTAGTTCTAGCGACTCAAACAATTAACGGAGATATGATTGTTAGAGAAAAATATCATAATCGACATGGATTTTTACAGGAAAACTTTATTAAAACATTTGGACAAATAACCAAAATAAACGGGACTCTAGGTATTAATGGAAAAATTAATGGCTTTGGAAACTTAACTGAAGTTGGTGGAGATTTATGGTTCTCTAATCATGTTTATCAAGAAAATTTAGAAACTATATATCCATTAAAGATAGTTTATGGAGATTTTAATCTAAAAAATACTCATGCTTCATTATCATCACTTGAAGAAGTTGGTGGGAATCTGAATTTAAGAAAAACCACTTGCCATAATATATCATCACTAAAAAGAGTTGGTGGCAATGTATTACTTTCCAAAAGTCAATTGTCCAACTTTGACTTTTCAAAAGTAGAAATCAATGGAAAGATTAAGACATATAATGATAAGTTCAACGAAGGAAAATTAACAACACCGAATTATTGAAAAAATAAAAAAGCCAGCACACAACAAAGAACTGAGTTAAAAAACAAGTGTTTTAAGCTAATTTAGAAACAAAGTTCTCATCGTAAGGTAATCCACTTTTTACGATAGCAAATGCCT
>NZ_QRDX01000010.1 GCF_003386195.1 Seonamhaeicola aphaedonensis
CCTCATCATCCTTCTCCTGACCTTGAAAACCGTAACGGTAGCTATCACTGGAACCGTGACGATTAGGCTGCAGCATTCCGAAAGGATAGTAATCAAAATGTCCGAAACATTAGTATTTATAAGAACGTATCATAAATTTTAAAACAATAAAATATACCTTTTTGGGGTATATATCCTTTTTTTTAACTTATTAAAAAGACTGTTTTATGATATAAATATAACAATTTTTTATGGGATTTTACCTATAAATAATTTGAGCGGTTTATATAGCTTGTATGCTATATTTTTTTGATACTGATAATAATGAATCTCCACTACAAGTTAGGTGCAAATCCCTTATTGATGTTTTAAGTTTTGGGTTAACTTTATCCTTATTGAACAAAAATATCTATTCATTACATTACAGATGAGAACTTCCTTTATTTTGATTGCCATAGTCATATGTCTTGCATTCAATACAGATGTACAAAAACGGATAGTGCGCCAAAACGGATTCGATACGGAATGTTATATTTCATCCAAGAAATTAAATCGTTTTGATGCCAATAAAACCTATTTTTGGTTTAAATCGGGTGGCATACACCAATCCCTTGGAAATGTGGGCGGTAGCGTTTTACACGAATCTTACCAAAAATATTATCGATCCAACCAGCTTGCAGAAAAAGGGACTTTTATTTTTGGGCTAAAGACAGGAGTCTGGAAAATATGGAACGAAAATGGGCAATTACTGTTGGAAGAACACTGGAATGAAGGCTTAAGGAATGGCAAATCCATTACTTATGATAACAAAGGCAAATTGGCTGCTATTGGGAATTACAGAAATAATACAAAGGTTGGCAGATGGATAAACTATAAAACAAAGGATACAACATACCATAAAAAGGATAGCATCTATACCGAAAAACCCAGGAGTATTATCCATGAACTTTTAAGAAAAAAAGATTCCTTAGAAAAAGCTGGTATAAAGCATGAAAAATTACTTAAAAAGCGGAATGATTCCATTAAAAAAGCTAAGATTAAGTCCAAAAAACGCTATTTAAAACGACAGGATTCCATCCAAAAATCCCAAAAGATATTGGACAGACGCCTTGAGAAAATACAGGATTCCATTAACAGGGCTAACAAAAAGCAAAATAGAGCTACCGAAGAAAACAGCGACAAAGGCTTCTTTAAAAAGTTGTTCAAAAAAGAGCAATAGGAAGCCTATTCTTTTCAAAACATATTTAAAGCTACTTAAATATTGATTTTATCTCATCATGTATTTTGGCAAAATTCTTTTCCAGGTCTTGGGGAGTTAAAGCAGTTGGAGCGGGCAACCCTCTTTGTATTTTAGGCCGTTTAAATTGTACCTTTCTGTCCTTACCATCTGCAAACACCACAAATTCGCCCTGTTTCAGCCTAAAAAAGATTTCTGCCCTACGCTTGGGCACTTCCCGCTCCCCCTTGGTTACCCGGGCTTCCCATGATAGCCCCGTTCCCTTGCTCACGCTCCTTGTTGGGTTTTTTATGATCTCAAAAAAGCGTTCGTAATATTTTGCAGTGTCGGGATCGTTTACTTTGCCGAAAAACTGGTAGGACAGGTTGCTCAATATGGCTTTGCTCGCCTTTTCACCATACAGCATATCATTCTGTATCTTGTCCTGCATCACATAAACGGTAGCAATATCATAGCTCCGTAGTGTTGCCGGTATACGATGCATGTTTGGCAGCCTTATTGTCGGTGCTTCTTCCAACAGTACAAATGAGGGCAATTGGTTCCGTTCGCTCATTTGTTTGGTAATGGTGTGTATGATGGTGGCTATGACCGGAGATAATGAGGCATCCTTCTTCGGATTATTGACAATGGCTATCACCGACGGGTTTTTCGAATTGTTGATATTAAGCGGTATATCATCTGCAGAAAGTACCATGAATATCTTTTGCGTACTGATCTTTTTAAAGGCATTGGCCAGGGTACTTTTCACCCCTGCTGTTTGGCGTTCTGATCCTACACCACTGATAAAGGCATCGGCCATGGACTTGGAAGTTAGGTTACCCTTTAGAAATTTTATTAACCCTTTGGTGTTTACCTCTTGGTACAAGGCTATCAAATGGGGGATGGTGCAATAATCGGGGTAATCTGTTTTTAAACGCCATATAAGTCCACTTATAAGTCCTTCCACTGCATCCTTAAAAAACCGTGAGGTACTGTTGTCATCAGATTCCTTGGTCTCCAATAGGTTTTCTAGAAGCACCCTGGATACTTCATAGACACTTTCTTCATCTGGTAGGTATTTTGGTGCTATGGGATTTACCCTACTATAGATGGGATCGAACGACACAATGTGGAACTGGTTCCCCCCGTTTTGGAACATGGGATAGGCCATTTCGGTAATCTCAAAATTTTTGTAGTCATGTATTACCCCACTGAACTTGTGTTTCTTAAAATGTGCCATCAAATTGTAGATGACGCTTTCGGTCTTGCCACTTCCTGCGGAGGCTATTACCGATATGCCTCTTCTAATGTTTTCTAAGATTAATTTATTACCCTTGGTCCTCATGGTTACTTTATGTTCTTTTCTGGTGGCTTGACCATTGGCATTTCCACAATAGGCGTAAATGACCACATTTATAAATTGTAATGGTAAGACCATGAGCATCATGGCTTTTAATATGGATTGAAATCCTACGCTATGGTTCACGATAATCGTAGCTATAATCAAGCTTAACAGTATCATTAAAAACCCCTGTCGGATATATTTATTGGCAATATAGGAGATAAGTCCTCCCAAGCTCCAGGATGCTATCAGTGTATATATTGGTATATCTGTCATAATGCTATGGTTTAAATGCCTATAGAACCTGAACTGATGGCGGTTTCCACACCTCTTTTGAGCTTCATTAGGGCTTTATAGGCCAGTTGTACTTTATTTGTTGGTATGGTCGCTACTTTTACACCTGCTTTGTACAGCGATTTGAGTGCAGCCTGTTTCTCCGTTGTTGGCAACCCTGCCAGCATGGCTAAAAACCGCTTGGGGTCTTTGTCCAAAACGTTCCTCGCTTTATAGCTTTCCATAAAATTCCGTTTATAGTTAAAGGTCCTATCAAAGGTCTTTTCTGCGGCTTCATAAAATTTGTCCCTGTTAAAGCCTTGTTTTATAGTTTTTCCATTCAAAATGGTCTCGGCTTCTTTATGTTGTGATAAAGGGGATAGTTTAAAGGTATTGGTAACGTCCTTATGGCTTACGATGATATGGACATGGTTTTGCATACCTTCTTTGTTCATATCTCTTACAATGCGTTTACCATTTATTTTATGTGGAGCGTCGCGTTCCAAACGCTCTATTTCTTTTTTAATGGTCTTAATTTGTCCTTTTGATTTACCTTGTTCTATATGTCGCATTTCTTTTTTGAGCTCCAGTATTTTTGTGGCATAGGGTTGGTTTTCTCTAATTTCCCTGTCCGTTCCCTTATAGGTGCGCTCTTTTTCTATTTTGGCATAGTATTTTATATCGTTTACCGTGACGGTTTTATTCCTGTAAAACGAAGCGGCATAATCCTTCATTATCTCTCGGACGTACTGGCGCAGTTTTTCGGGATCGTTGTTAATGGCCTTTAGCTCGCTTTGGGAAGGGCTGACCACCATGGAATAGAATTTGGGATCTTTTTTGTTGAGTTTGGTAGTATTGCTGTCTATTTCCGTGATAACTTCTTCGGCGTTGATCCGGTCGTTGTTTTGGTCAAAGAAATATTCTTGTTGCTCCAGGTTTTGTTCCTGATTCTCTTTTTCAAGGTAGTTGACAAAATCACGGACGCTCCCACTGAAGTTTTCTCCCTGGTGCTGTTTGCTGATGGCTATATACATAAGTTTACGAGTTTTTTATGGTGCGTTTATATTTTTCAAGTTCTTCGGGCGTTATTTCCAGTTTCAGATAGCCTTTCCCAAAAGGGCTATTGACCGTTTTTACTTTGCCCAGCACATAGCCAAAGTCCGCCCTTAGCCTTGCCATGTTTTCTTCCAGACGTTCATACCTAATTTTGGGGACTGTGTACTCTTCCATCAGTTTCTCCTCTCCTGCTTCAACGTGCTCAAATTTCTTTTCTATGAATTCCAAATGCTCGCCCAAATAATCATCGTCGTCTTCATGCTCCAATTGCTGCTCGAACAGGGCTTGTAGCATAGCTGCCGTTGGCAGGGTCTGACTTTGTTCTATGCTCTTTATTATGGCTATGGCATTATTTATCCGTTTTTTGATGCGTATTTCTATGGCTCTTAAGTTACCATCGATGGAATCCGTCGGGGACAGTTCATGGATCTCAAAAAAATCCAACATAGCCAATAATCCCATGGACTGGGATTTTGAAATTACCTTGCAATATGCCCTGAACTTTTTGGCTACTGAAGATTTGATTTTCAAGCCTTCAAACTGTTCTTTTTCGTATCCTTTATCCATTTTTTCATAAAAAATCAACGGTTTTACTGGGCTGAGCGGATTTTTTCATAAAAAACCTCTTTTATCCCTTTTTGCAAAAACTCTACAAACCCTTATAAACAGGGGTTTTACGAAGTAAATGAGATTTGTAGCGGTGTGACAACACGCTACCCTCTTGCTTATCATTTTTCGTCCCGCAGGGACAAAAATTTTCAAACAACCTGATTAAAAATCAGATTGCATTTTTTTAAGCTTCCTGCTTCTTTTAAAGGTATTGTTTTGATCGTTAACCATGAAACGTGGTTTGTTGCCAAATGAACCGTTTTGGGTTCATTCTGTATGATTTGCAAGTGAAAAGGACAATAGAACGTCAGATTTGGGCTTATGAAAAGAAAAAACCTTTGACTTTTTTATCAAAGGTCTTTTATGCTTGGTCTTAAATTTTAGATTTTGAAAACATATTTGTAATTGTACAAATTCCGTATGGCTTCTTCTTCCAATAAGGTATGGTAATTTGTATAGTGTTTCTTGGCATAGTTCTTAAGCTGTTCCCCAAATCGCTTTTCTACATCTTTTTTGGACATGCTAAGTAATCGTTCTTGGGTGGCTTCATCGAGGTTGTTATAATTTAATTGTATCATTGTTCTATTGTTTTAAATTATAGATCCCCGTTATCTGCAAAGCTGTAGTACTCTCCATTGGGTGCCAGTATCAAATGGTCCAAAACCTTTATATCGAAAAACTCGGCTGCTTTTTTGATTTTTTCCGTTATCTGTATATCGGCATGGCTCGGTTTTAGTTTATGTGATGGGTGATTGTGTGAAAGAACCAGTCCTACACTTAATGATTTTAAAACTACCGCAAACAGGATTCTTAAATCTACCAACGTACCTGTTATGCTTCCTGTGGACAGTTCATAGATGCCCTTTACCTTATTACTATTGTTTAACAATAGTATTTTAAAGGTTTCCTGCAATTCTATGGTGTCCTTATTCCAGTGCTTAAACAGTAATTCGGCAGTATCCTTTGAGCATGTTATTTTGGGTGAGTTTAATGTACTTACCTTTTCTTTGTAACTGATTTTTATTTCGCTAACTTTGTTCTTCATTGTTTTCTTATTTAGAGTGAATGATGAAAAAGAGGGCAGTAATATTTTAGAGATATGCATACGCCCTCTTTATTTTTTATTCTAATTGTTATTTCCTAACAATAGGATTTCCGATACGATGACCTCGGTCACATAGCGTTTGTTGCCGTCCTTATCGTCATAGGCTCTCGTGCTCAGTTTGCCCTCTACGGCAATTTCCTTGCCCTTGGTAACATACTTTTCTATAATATCGGCTGTTTTTCCCCAGGCGATAATGGTATGCCAATTGGTGTCGGTTTGTTTTTCGCCCTGTCCGTTCTTATAATGTTCATTGGTCGCCAATGACAATCGGGCTACTTTCTTTCCGTTTTCAAGGTTGGTAATGGTAGGCTCTAGTCCTACGTTTCCGATCAGCTGTACTTTGTTCTTTAATGTACTCATGATAAAAGATTTTTAAATGTCCACCCTTTGGCAGACGGGTTAATAATTTCCCTTTCTCGATTTAGGTTGCTCTAAATTTTAAGGGGTGCGTTGTATGATTTCTTTCGTGCGTAGCACAATAAACGAAGTGGGTTTTGTCAAGACTTTTAGGGAAAAATCAGGAGTGTCTGCAACGTCGTTTTTACCGAAGGGCTAAAAACAAGGTAGTAGATACCTTATTTTTTTCTAAAACCTGTCTTGGTCTTGACAAGTTCCATAGGGCATTAGCAGGTTCTTTTAAGCCCGTCCGCAAGGGAGCATACGGGAAGTTAAGCGAACGCAGTGGATGGGGCTTAACCTGCCTGCCGGCAGGCAGGTTAAGAAATGCTTATGCACTGCCTGTTTTTCGATGCCCCGAAAAACAACGAAAGGCTTCTTTTATTATAAAACCCCTTAAAATTGTCTAGACAAAATCCGGATGTCCCAGCATTACCCGGCAAAACCCCAAGATGGTTTTGCCGATAGTGCGGTCAAGGATATTCGGGTTTTGGCTTTCCGATTTCCTTTAAATCTTGTAATCAGTGGAATAGACATTTTTGTTCTGTCTCTGGAGTTTCTAGTTTCTTTGGTTTATCGTTTTTCATGGATGCTTTTAATGCTTTGCGCCGTTTTTCATAGATCCAAAGTCTCAGTCGTTTTAATAAGACTTGTTCATAGTCCGATAGTGTTTTTGGTGCTATGCCTTCCATAGCTTCTATCATAGCTTTTTTCTTATTTTCACTATTGAATTGCGTAGCATATTGCAGTCCGCACCAGGTATAGATATTGCACCATTCTGAGGACATAGGGGCTTCGAAGGTTCTTGGCATCATATAGGCCACTGTTTCCGTAATGGATGCCATTTTCTCTCCTTTCATAAGGCATAGCATTCGGCTTATGGTGATTCTTTCCAATAAATCTTTTGGTATGGCATCTTGCCATGCTGTATTGTATATGATAATTGGACTGGTTAGGGCATCCATGAATTCAAATACAAAATCAGATTTTGCTTTTTTGGTATTGGTTTTAATGTTTTTTTGATTTTGAACAGGATCTATATCAAAACCAAAATCCAGTTGTAATAGTTTAGGGTTTTCCATGATGGTATTTTTTAATTTTATTTAGAAATGTTTTTTAAATGAAAAAGAGGAATCCGTAAACTGGACTCCTCTTCGGTTAAACAGAGATTACGCTTTGAGTGCTTTCACCTGTTTTTGAAGTTCGGCAATACGCGCTTCGAGGCGTTTCTCCCGTTTGCTTCGTGTTTCGGCATAAGCTTTCTCAATTTTTGCGATCTCTGTCCCATGGAAACCCTGCATGGCAGTGTAAAAAGAAATGTTCGTAAAGTTGTTTGTATGGTTGGCTTCTCCAAAGTGGACTTGCTTGGTCAGTACAAATCGAATGAGTTTATTGAACGTTTCCTTTTTGAAGTTCTTCTTGAATCGTTTTACCAGGTTTTCCCGGCTCGTTATTAAAGACTTTCCATAGAAATCCTTAAAGTGCTGCTGCCTTTCGTAGTAGCCTATAGTATTCTCGTAAAGTGTAATGGTGAACGCTACCATTTCATCTATGGTAAGTGCCTTTTTTGAATGTATATAATCTGTTTCACGGATCATTGTGGCCACTTCTTCAAATTGCTTGTTGTTCTCGATCTCTTTTTTGCGAACTTCTTTGGAATTCAGCTTTGTAATCTGTTCTTCCGGTGTGCAATCTTCCATTTTTCTTTTTTCAAGGGGTACTGAACACTCAGGGGATTCATTGTCTTCCTCTTTTTCAATTTTAACGAAGACCTTTTCAGTTTTGTAGGAGTCCGTATCAAAATAAAATCCTTTTATATACCCATTTTCTTCGGCTGTATTAAATGCTTCCAATTCTGTATTGTATACTTTGATAGCTCCATCCAATTGCTTTTTAAGCTCTTCTTTGGTAAACTCTTTCCAGTAGTAATCTTCCTTAATACTTTTAGTGGTTGGCTTGGAAGGTCTTTTCAATAGGTCAATGTCATCTAAAAGATAGACCGTCAGTCCTTCTTTTTCCATTTGGGAAATTATGAGCTGATTACCTTCTTGGCCTGCAAAATGCCTTCTGATATCGGGAATCAAAATCCGGTTTTCTTTCTTGGCCCTTTTTATAAGGTTTAAAAGCACTTTCAGTTTTTTGGTTTCGTAACAGGCTGATTTTGTACAGATCATTTTGCCATCCCCGAACAGGTTGCCCTGGTTAATGGCATTGAACGGACATTGGATGCATGAACCGGCATTGGCAATCAGATCTTTATCCTCAACTTTAAAGGGAGCTTTGGACAGATCGTAGGTCTTATTGTCAACCATTCTTTTTAATTGGTTGCCATTAAATTCTTTTCCCATAATCTCAAGCATCATCTTTTGGTCTTCTGGTTCGAAAAGTGCCACTGCTACGCCCAATGAAATGGTCATTTCACCGTTTCTGACAAAGTGTTTGAATCCTTCTATCAGCCCTGATAATTTGATTCTTTGTCGCACAAAATTTTCGCCTCTCCCTAATCGTTGGGCAATCTCGGATGGCGTGTACTTTTCACTTAAAAATGCGATGGCTTCTGCTTCCTCGGTTGGCTCAACGTCCTGGCGCTGTAGGTTTTCAATGATTTGCAGTTCCAATACGTCATTGTTTTCATATTTCCGAACTATTGCTGGAATGGTTCGTTTTCCTGCAATTTTGCTTGATCGGTATCTTCTTTCTCCCATAACGATTGTGTAGCCTTTATCGGATTTCCTGACGGTGATGGGCTGTAGTACTCCAAACTCCTTTATACTATCAGCCAAACCCAGTAGTTTCAATTCATCATAAGATTTCCTTGGTTGATTTGGATCGGGCTGGATTAGACCTAAATCCAAATTTTCAATCTTTAATTCAGTGCTTACCATTGTATTGGTAGCTTTTGGCTCTTCCTCGGGAACTGTTTGACTTCTTCTTGCAGGCCTGTTCGTTACTGCATTACTTTTTGTTGTTTCCATGATTAAATTTTTTGTGTTAAACAATATTTAAGCATGACATCAAACGGAAGTCAAAATTTTGGAGGGGAAAGGAAACGGAATAAATGAGCATGGGAGGTAGTGATGGCTTTATGCCGTCCCTTTTCCGAGAAATATTTTGCGAGTTTAACTTTCGGGAATATTGGATGGAATATATTACATCTATCTAAGAAATTAAAGATAAATATATTTTAGTGGTTTCTATAAACACTTGAAAGTTCGCACTAATCACATCGACAAAAAAGCATGAATAAAAAAGAATACTGCACAAATAAAGAAACTGAGAAAGCCCTAAAAATTTCTTCTTGTGATTTAATGCATTTAAGAGTTAAAGGAGCTTTATCATTCACCAAAAAAGGAAACGCATTTTTATATAAAAAAGATGATATCGAAAAGTTAAAACAATCATAGTTGATGTAGGTTTTTTTTGATAGATTTGTTAGTCCTAACTTTTTTGTGAGATGAACAAATTGAAACCTAACGAAGTCTTCTTTAAATTATTTAACTCAAAAGACGAAACAGAACTTCAATCATTTATTGATAAAAATCCAGAACTGTTTAAGCGTGATAATTGGAAACCATTAGGAGGTAATTTTAGTAATTATGGCGTTGTAAAAAACCAACAGTCAAACCCTATTGCGGCACTAATTGAGAAGACTACCAACTCAATAGATGCGATTCTTACTAAAAAGTGTTTAGAAATGGGCACTAACCCAACAGATTCAGATGCTCCTCAATCAATGGATGAAGCCATTAATTTATTCTACCCAAATAATAATTGGGATTTACAGAAAAACAGACGTTCTCAAGCAGAAGAAATTCAGATCATCGCAGATGGTAATGGCCCTAGAAGCCAAAGGAAACAATACCCAACCTCAGTTATAATTTACGACAATGGTGAAGGGCAACACCCTGAAAAGTTTGAAGAAACTTTCCTTTCTCTTTTAAGGGGAAATAAAAACAATGTCCATTTTGTTCAAGGTAAATATAATATGGGAGGGAGTGGGGCTATTGTCTTTTGTGGAAAAAAGAGATACCAACTTATAGCCTCCAAAAGGTTTGATAATACAGGTGATTTTGGTTTTACGTTAATAAGAGAACATCCAAAAACAGAAAATGATCAAGCTAAAGAGACTTGGTATGAATACTTACTTATAAGCAATAAAATACCTTCGTTTAAAATCGATAGTCTTGATTTAGGGTTGGAAAATAGAGTATTCAAAACGGGGACTATAATAAAAATGTATTCGTACCAGTTTCCTAAAGGGTATTCTGGATTTGCTCAGGACTTAAATCAAAGTATTAATGAATTTCTTTTTAACCCTGCTCTTCCGATGTTAACTAAAGATACCATTGAAAGATATCCAAATAACAAGGTTTTATCGAATGATCTTTTTGGACTCAAGAGAAGGCTTCAAAAAGAAGAAGGAGATTATATATCAGATCAGTTTTCTGAAACTTATGAAGATGAATTATTTGGAAAGATGAAAGTGTCATGCTTTGTTTTTAACGTTAAAGTCAAAGATTTTGACTTAAAGAAAACTAAAGATGAAATAGGCAGAAGGTATTTTAAAAATGGTATGAATGTGATGTTCTCAATGAATGGTCAAGTTCATGGCTATTATACCTCTGAATTTATTACTAGATCTTTGAAATTAAATTTATTAAAGAATCATCTTTTAATTCACGTAGACTGTACAGAAATGAAGTATGAGTTTAGGAAAGAACTTTTTATGGCTTCAAGAGATAGGTTAAAGGATGGAGAAGAAACGCAGCAACTAAGACACTATTTAGCCTCGAAATTAAGCTCAAAAGATGGTAGATTAAATGAAATTCAGAAATTCAGAAAACAGGCTGTTAATGTTGATACATCAACAAACACCAATCAACTACTTAAAAACTTTACCAAAAACCTGCCTCTGAATTCAGATTTAATGAAGTTACTCGGAGACACCTTTAAATTGGATTTAAAAAAAGAAACAAAGAACAATAAAAAGAAAAAGAAATCTGATTCCAAAAGGATTGAAACTCCATTTTTACCTCAAAGATTCCCATCTCAATTTAAAATAAATTCTAAAGCTAAAGGAGATACTGAAGTTGCAAAAATCCCCCTTAATGGAGAGAAAACTATTCGTTTCAGCACTGACTGTGTAAACGATTATTTTGACCGAACTGATGAACCAGGAGAACTCAAAATAGCTGTTTTAAAAATAAAAGAAAACGAAACCAAAGGAGGTAATCAAGTTGGAGAACCAAAAGAAGTTAGCGAACTATTCAATGTCAACAAAAGCAGTCCGAATAAAGGAACTATAAGAGTTAACCTTAACCCTAAAGAAGAACTAAAGGTTAATGATGCTATTCAATTAAAAGTTTCTTTAACATCACCAAATGAAGATTTTGATGAAATTTTTTGGGTCAAAATATCTGATCCTGAAAAGAAAAAGGAAAAAACACCCAAAGATGAAGGTGATAATGAACCTTTAGGGTTACCAAAAATGGTTTTTGCCTATGAAAACAAAGAAGAAAAAGGTGAAAATGCAGTATCTTGGGAAGATGTTGAAGAAGCCACAGGTTTAGATATAGATTACAAAACTGTTATGGTTCCAGAGGCTGAGGGGGACAATCTAAATAGTATTTTCATTAATATGGATAGTACTGTTTTAAAGAATTTTAAATCAAAACACAATAATCCAAACGAAGAGCAAATAGAACTATCTAACAGAAAGTATTACACTGCTGTATATTTCCACACACTATTCCTATATACCATTACAAAAAACAGAGGTTATCAAATCAATCAAAAGAACGAAAACACCAATCAATATGAGGAAGTAGATTTAGGGCAATATCTCAAAGATCTATTTGACCATTATTATTCTACTTTTATTTTGAATTTTGGTGGTATGGAAGAAATGATGCAAGGGTTGGCGGATTAAAAAAGCATATGACAAAATTACCTTTTTAGAGACTAATCAACTATATTTTAAATCAATCTTTTTCTTCAGGAAGAAGCATTTTTACATAATGATGGGCTTCTCTAAACTCGGTTTCCGAAATTCCACCTCTTAAAACATAGGATGCATATTTTCTAACAACATCATTTGTGAGCTCATCACTTAGTGTTAATTCAAGTTCGTATAATTCTTTAAAGCTGTCTTCACTCATGGTAAAATTGGTCTTAAAATCAACTAATCCACCTGAAAACTGAGGTGTAGGTGGTAAAAACCTGTATCTCTCACCAACTATTTGATGGTCAGTAATATTTTTTCTAAGTTTTTCTTCTCCTTTCCTACCTGTTAGATCCTTAAGGTTCTGTTCACTGATATCCTGAACTTTACATAACAACAATTCATCATAATTTTTATGCCCAATATTGCATCTAGGGGTAAGTATTACGCAGCGATTATTTCCTTCTTTTGCTTTAAAAATATCACCTGTCCAAAAATCAAAATCACTAGTTCTTCTGTAATAGTGTTCAATTGAATTCAATTGAACCTCTTTAATATTTCCATCTTCTAACTTAGAAGCACTCACTAAATTCTCAAAAACGGTTCTTAAGGCTATCCTTTCAAATACTTCGTGTGTTCTCCCTATTAAATTTTCAGGTTCGCACGATCTTTCAATAGAGTCTATTATCCCTTCTATCTCTTTATCTTTAAATTGACTGACGAATGCACTATGAATTTCTTTCATTATCCGACTTTCTAATTCACCACCAAGGCAGAAAATATTTAGAAAACCAGAGTCCTGCATTTTTTTTAAACTAGTCAAAATTCCTTCAATTGATTTTGCAGATTTAGGCGTTCTAAATACTGTACCCTTGTCTTTTAGGTCATTATAATGTTCCAGATTCCCGCTATGAATAAAAATCGGTATTCTGTTATGGTCAAACTCTGCTTGTATATATTCAGAAGCCCTATAAACTCTAGAGTCTTCTTCTATTGATGTATTAGACAAATCAATAATGAGGCCTCGAAGATTGTTTTCTTCCTTTGCCTTTTTTAAAGAAACCTCATATTCATTTGGTGTTTCACATTGCACCAAATGCAAATCAATTTCGTGATCTTCAAAGGCTATTGCAAAAGCATCTCTGATTGCTTTTTCATTCTCTAGTAAAATAATTACACCTTGATTTTTTTTGCTTGTAGTCATATTTAATTTGAAGATGATTGTTCTTTTTTAATATGGAATGCAGGTCCATAGCTTCTATTTTCTGCCCAAATCTTCCATTTATCGGATGATAACATATTCCTTGTGAATGCAAGACCAAGACCGGTCGCATTCTTTTCTTTCTTTGAGGTAATTCCGTATTCAAAAATTACTTCCAAATCATCTTCCGGAATTTTAGGTCCCGTATTGCTAACTATGATTTCTTCATCATTTATTTCGAATACGATATATCTTTTCTCAACATTTTGAAGCCAATAGACTGCGTTATTGAGTATATTGAGAAATGAAATCCAAAATAAATACTCTAAGCCCTTGATTTCATAATCGAGGTTTTTGTTTTTAATTTCAAGTATAATATTTGAGTCTTCAAAAATCCGTTCAAATAAATGACAAACCTTTTTAAAGGTTTCAACTGGCTTAAAATTTTTCTTGGTTGATCTCCCAATCGCAGGTTGTAAAGAATTTTTGAGTTCCTCAAGTAACGTAATAGCTCCCTGCATATTATCAATTCTTTTAGAGAAAAGCTGCTTTATCTTTTCATCTGGTAGCTTCACGGTGTTTTTGTGAAGTGATGATTTAACCGTTCCCAAAACAGACAGGGGTTGGGATAGTTCGTGGTACACAAGTTCTAAGCCTGTACCTAATGAGGCAAGACGTTGGGAAAATGATAAAGAATCCTCCATATTGTCCAAGGCATCATTAGTTTCAAGAACAAACTCTTTTGCCTTGGAAATAAGTTTTTCGTCTTGAGAATTACCTAACACATATTGGATGAATTTTTCGGTATCAGGACGGTCTAATTTGTTTTTAGTCTTTCTTCCTAAATTATGTTTTAATCTATACTTTGCTCTTTCTCTTCCCGTTGTTTCTAAAACTCCAGCAATAATCTTTTTAAAGTTCATAAACTCTCTACTTTCGTAGAAACCTTCTCGGTTCGTTTTTTCCTTTAATCCATCATTCTGAGGTGAATAAAGAAAGATATTACCAATTATTTGATTTGGGCCAATCGTTACTATATGCTTTTGAACTCTTTTAGCTCCTAAGCCCATCCAGTCGTGTTCTTCCTCCCCATAAGGCTTAACACCAAAGCCATTTTTGGATATTCTCAGACCCAAATACTTGGTAAAAGTCGCTGATGCTTCTCTTCTTCCACTGGCATTTAATAGCTTAACCATTTTATCTTTGGCATCGAAATCTAAATCATATACCCTGATATCAAAGTAAAATTCGCCAACCCCAACTTTCTTTTGGTCTTTATTTTCATCCTCAATTTCGTCCAGCTTTCGAACATCTTTTTCTTCTTGGGATAAATTGAATGTTGAGGGTATTTCTAATGTTTTTTCGTAGCTATCTTCTGCAAATCTATTGCACAGGTATTGAGCTTTAACACTTCCATCCTTAAATGCCTTTCCGAAAACTCTATAATCGAAGTGGTCTAAAATTTTGGAAGGTTCAATTTCTATAAAACTTGTCTCTCCCTTTTTCTGGTCTTTTATAAAATTGATACCATAAAATAGTTCAAAAGTTCCTTCGCCATTATCAATTTTTAGCTTTTCATCAATGATATCAATTTCTAAAAGCTCTTCTTGGATTTTGTTGTTTAGTTTTAGAGGTGTAATTAAATCCCTCAAAGACTTAAACATTGATGTTTGCTCCAAATCCAATACTTTAAATTCCTCCTCAATTAGGTTTCTCAAGGAACTGTCCACATCCTGAATTACTACTAATGTGCCCTCGTTAAATGAATTGAAGGGTTGATTTTTGAGTAAGTTGATAAGGTTTCCATTGATCTTTAGTTTTGATTCTTCTAAAATTTCTGTATCTCGAAATAATTCTTGATAATTTTCTATTTGCCCACCAGGAAAATCGACCAACTTTAGTAAAGATTCATTTCTAAAATTCTCCCTATCTATTCTTATCCAATTATATGCATTTTCATTATTCTGTTTTGAAATAACCGTTAGATGTCTTCCAAGAGCCATTGCAGCAAGCCGGCCTATCCCTTTAGAACCTAAAAACCTTCTATTATATATTGTGCTTCTACGTAAGCTTTGGTCTTCATTTCTTTTACTACTCTTAGAGGGCTTTAACCAATCCCCAAAGAGAGTCCCCGAATCCATTCCCAATCCATTGTCCATCAAGAGAATAAAGTTCTTTTGAGGGTTCTTGTCATATTGTGTATAGACCCAACATTTACCAGCATCAGCATCATAACTGTTTTTAACTAATTCATTTACTGCCGTTGAAGGATGCCCTATAAGTTCTTCACCCATTTGGATGATGGACATTGCACCTGGTTCAAATTTATATTTGTTGAATTTATCCATTTACAAAAAACAAGCGGTACAAGCATCACTTTCTGTATCATCTAAAATATCCAATAAAAATTTAGAGTTTTTAGATTTATGCTTATTTGTACGTTTTAAATGGTCTAATTTAATTTCTCTAATTCTTTTTGGATCCATTAGCTCTTTTAAAGATTCATTAGGAATCCAAGTAAAATATTCATCCTCATTTTCATACTTCATAGCCTCTTTAAATCTTTCAGGGTGTTGTTCATATAACCAAACCCACTCTATTTTTTGTTGAAAGAAACAAAAATAACAACCTGATCTACTTCTTGCATATTCACCTACTTGTCCATCAACTTCATATTTCACTTTATTGTAATAAGCTGGAACACCTACACCACTTTCTTCAAGTATTTTAAAAATATCAGCTCTTACCAAGTTGTCTTCATTTTCTAGCAAAGGATAATCGTCTTCCATTGATAAAGGATAATCAGTAGTTTTTAGATACTGAAAAATACTTTTGTTGTATTCCACAACTCCAAACTCAAGTAAAGCGTCAAGTTTCTCTTTTATAATTCGTTCTTTCTCTAATCTATAATTTCTATTAAATGGAATTGGTTTAGAAAAGACAGCTTCTATTTTATCTAATTTGCCCCCTTTTATATACTGACTATAATAAGTCAATAATTGTTCATGATTTTCAGGGTTGAAGATTTTTTCTAATACATCTTGACTCCAGATATTTCTTCTAAATGGAAATATGGATTGAATATTTTTTTCTCTTGATATATAACCCTCTCTTTGTTCATCACCTCTAATTCCAACATAAGAAACCGTTGGTTTTCCATTCACAAACTTCTCAAAAGGTTTTAGTTTCATTAATGCAGTACACCATCTTGCTTGTGGCGAAGGTAAATAACCTCTAAAAGATTTAAAATGAAAATCAAAAGGGTCTTCATTAGTACTTGAAATTTTTTTGTCTTCAAGTCTATCAATATTTATTCCATATTGTCCCTCCAAAGCATCAATCAATTGATAGGTTTCATCTAGTTCTTTTCCCGTATCAGTAAAATAGTACTTTATATCGAGCATGGGGTATTTATCCTTTAGGTATATTGCCAATGCAGCACTATCTTTACCTCCTGATATCCCCAATACGTGTTGTAGTTTACTCATTTAATTCCTTTTTCAATAATTCTGTTAAAACTGCAATTCTTAATTGTTTATCCCCTCCTAAGGTATTTTCTATTTTAGAAATTGATTTTTTAACTTCTTCCTTTTGCCTCTTTGAGATACGTACTAAATGATTCTTCAACCCTTGATTTTGAGAAGTAAAATCTATTTTATAAATCTCTTCTTCACTTTCATCAAAGTTAACATTTTTTATATCACATAAGTTATCTAACTCTTTAATGATAAAACTTAGCTTCTCTTTTAAAACATCTTCATCTTTATCTGATACTCTATCTAGAGGTTTTGATAATAAAGAAAAACAAATAGAGTTCAACCAACTATCTCTGTCATCGAGTTCTGAATTGACTCTTAACATAAAGGTCTTTTGAGAAGGTAAAATTTGATGCTCTTTTAATGAATCATATCGTTTTTGCAACTGTACTTTATATTGGGGAAAATCACTCCTTATTCCTAAAACCTCAGTTGTCAAAAAGTTTTCAAAACGATTTAATAATTCCTTATAAGAGTCCCTTAATTCTATAATTGTTTTTTGAAACTTGATGATATACTCATCAAACAACTGCTCATTTTGAATTAGTTCTTTGACATTATACCCTAATGCTATGGGAAACTGTTCAAAAAATATCTTTTCTGGGTCTTCAGCATGGGAAATGGCACTTCTTAATTTCAATGCTTCTGGAGTTAACCTTTTTGTTTTCTTCGAATAATCAGTAAGGCTTTTATATAAAATCAAAAACGGTCTAACACTTTCAATAAAAGACTCATTTGACATTGACGCTTGTTTATCCTGATTTAAATAAACTCTGTACTTATTAAATAAGTTTAATCTTAAATTATCAAGCTCGAATGATTTGACTGAGTATTCGTTTGGGTTTCTTGTAATTAGATATAGAATTGTTTCATTGATATAAGGCATATAACCGCCATCAACATTATAAAGTGCAAAATCACCTCGTCTTACGAATAAAAAAGTCGGTATTAAGAAATCAACTACGCCTTGTTTTAATTTATAAGGTTTTTGTTTTAAGATGGACATTAAATCGGTAATTGGCCTTTGCTCTTTTTTAGCCTCCTGTAAGAATGATTCACATTCTTGCCATACTCTAATAAAATTTTCGTCTTCTGAATTAGGGAAAGTAAGTATATAACTTCCATCCTCTTCTATATGAATTCCATTATTTTTAATTAGACTCCAGTAAATCGTTTTATCTGACGGAAATTTATCATCAGGATAGCCTAAGTCCTTTTCCCCCCAATTATTTACTAATCTATTAAAATACGATTTTCTTGCTGAGTTTATAGCGCCAGATACTTTATGCTTATTTATCAACTCCATATTGATTTTAGGAGTATGAGGATAAATAGATAAACAAATCTCAGAAAGTATTTTATTTAATTCTTGTTTACTTTTTATAACTCGTCTCTCTCCATTAAAGAACCATTCAATATTCTTAGAATACAAAGAGTGTAAAACGTAATGATTTAGTAACGCTTTTTGACTCTTAATAATAGTTTTTAATTCTATTTTGGCAAACCTATCATCTATATCAACCTCACTTAAAACTTTTTCTGTTTTCACAATATCCAATAGAGTCTTCCTTATCGTTGATGAGTTTTTATATAACCCATAGAGAATTGGTATATCTCTTTTCGAAGTCTTTTCAATGATATCTTTACCAGTTAGCTTTTCATTAAAAATTAGGTTAATAAAGCCATCTATTTCATTAACAGGAGTTTCAAAAGAAGGGTTTTCACTAATATTAAATTTAAAAAGCCTTGGCGTTCCAGTAATATATAGTGTTTCCTTTGCTGTTAATATTGGAAAATCAAAAGCTTCGTTTAATCTGTAGACTATGTCAAGACCTTCATCAATACTATCACTAGCTTTAAGTATAGCACTTTCAATATCCATATCAGTACCACCAAAAAGCTTATATGAATTATTAAAGCTATTGAATCTTATAATTTTTAGCTTCGTTAAACTCTTCAACGCTTTTTCAATAGCACTTGAATTGTATTTGAATGATAAGTAGTTTGTTAAAAACCAATCATCAATACTAGCACCCTTACTTGCAAATAAATTAACTAGTCCGATGACTTTTAAAATATCCAATGACAAATTTTGATTTTCATCAACCTTTGTTTCAGCCCTTTCAATTGAACTTTTGATTAAAGCCCACTGTGTATAATCGGGATTATGCTTACTGACTAAAATTGAGTACAAGTTGACAAGTAAATAATCATAAAGTTTTGGTATATCAAATAACTCTCCGTCTTTCAAACTCTCTATTCCTAAATGATCAGAAGTATTTAAGAATGTAAATAAAGATCTTTCATTTTGACCATATCTTTGTAAAGAATAAGTCAATGTAATTGCTGAAAATATATCTAATGGAAATAGATTGTTTCCAATGTTATCTATAAACTCTTTTGAAATTGAAAAACAATTATTACTCTGATTTAATTTATTCAGGACTTCATTATAGCTAATGTAATTTTTAGAAGCCTTGTATTTAGAGCCAAAATATTTTGATGCTAAAAAAAGTAGCTGTTCAATCGGTTCATTAAAAGTAATTTCGGAAAGTCTCCCTTTTACTTTTTTCCATTCGTTCTTTTGCGATTCCGATAAATCATTCGAATATGAGTCTATTGCTTGATGAACAGATGTTAATAAGATTATATTTCTGCTAGAATCGTTAACAAACTCTGCAAGCTGTTGAATAAAGTACATCTCCCTTTCAGGATTATGCTGTGATGCATATTCCAAAAACTTACCAAATTCATCTATACAAATAACCAATAACCCATTTTGCTTCTTTACTTTCTCATATTGCTGGTAGATACAATCAAAAATCTCTTGATTTCCTTTAAGCTTATTTTCAATAGAAAAATAGGTTTTAAAATAGGTTATCAGTGAATTGTGTTCTCCAACGACATTAATAAACTCACAATTTCTTAAAGCATTAGAATTGAAATCAAAAAAATTATCTGTATTCGAATTAGAAATACTTCTGTTAAAAGCCCATAAAAATGAAGACTTACCTGTACCATATGACCCTATAAGATTAAAACTATGAACCCCTTTATCAAATTCATTCAATATAAAATTAGCAATACGTTTAGAATTACCGGTAGGAATATATTCGATAGACTTATCTTGGTCTCTAACTATATTTATTGATGATAGCTGCTTTATGTTAGTCATAATATTGGCTTAAAATGTCAAAAGAATTTGGTTTTACATTTTTAAATTGCAACTCTTTAATCCCTGAATCATTAGAATATACAATATCATTGTATTTCTCTGAAATAAGTATAAGTTTTTTTTCAAGTTGTTCTTTTGAAAAGGCAAAAATATTACCTACACTATTATAATCACTGTAAAGGTTTTTAAAGCTTATAGATTTACCATATCCATCATTTTCTAATATTATAAATAATATAAGTTCTATTGGGATGTCCTCTTGTCTATTGTTCTGAATAGTATATTTTGTAGAATTATTTCTCTTTATTTCTTGAACCAACTCAAGATCAGATAAAATTCCAGAAAAACTATCTTCTATATCTTTTTCGTTCTTTGAATGATATGTTCTTAAAAAGACTGAAAAATCTTTAGACAATGTGTTATGATTGAGACCAGAATCAATCCCATCTATATAAGTAATAAAGTTTTCTTTACTAAACTCAGGTTTTAGTTTTCTAAACTCATTGAATATTATTGAATAAATAGAAGAGTAATCATTTATAATTAATAGATAATGTAATAGCCAAAGTGAGGTTTCGTTCTCTAGATATTTATCTTTCCCGTGAATTTCATCAAATAAAAAGTTTGCTATTTTAGTTACTTTTTCATTTTCAGTATTAATAATGTTAAACGCTTTTAACCAAAATCGTATTGAACTAACCATATTTCTTCCAACACCTAAATCGATACATGCTTGGTCTGTAAATTTCCCGTCAACTTTTACAAAATCGTATCCTTTTTTCAACCACAACCCTTTACAATGGAAGGTTTCATGACCTGAAAACATTAATCTTTCACTCATACTTTAAAATAAATAAAAACATTGGTAAATGTACAACTTTAGAAAATTTGTTTTAGCACATATTTGAGCAACACTGAAAAAACAAATTAACAAACCCTTTATAGCTGTAGGTTAACAAAAACTTAAAGTAGCTCAGACTAATTTAATAATTTATTCATTACCACTTAACCTAAAACCATTTTTCTTAAAATATACCGACTCTCACTTAATTCGGCAATTTTTATTATAGCGAATAGATACTAGCCCCATCCTGAATAAAGGTCACTTACTTTTCAAATAGAAATGAAAATTAAAATAGTCAAGTATATTTAAAACATTAAAGGATTATCTCCTCTTAAAAATTAGAGGCTTTTAGACTGAAACTACCTAACTATCTGCATAATGTTTATTTTCAAATTTGAGCCTCTTGGTTTATGTTGGTTTTGGACTTTCAAAGTCGTTTTAAGATTATTCATATCATTACTAATTTTATTCTCAACCACCTGAGCATAGATTTGGGTAGTAGCTATTTTAGTATGACCTAAAAGCTTTGACACCGTTTCAACAGGAACATTATTTGTTAATGTAATGGTAGTTGCAAAAGTGTGTCGTGCCATGTGGAAAGTGAGAGATTTAGAAATTTCGCACAAATCGGCGATCTCTTTTAAATAACTATTCAATTTTTGATTCGACATGTGAGGGAACAATCTATTAGTATTTTCAGTTCTTGGATGCTCTTTATAGTTAATAATTAATTTTTCAGCTTGTTCAAGAAGTGGAATCTTCACAGGAACTCCAGTTTTCTGTCTTTTAGTCTTAATCCATTTGTTTCCATCATCTCCCTTTACTATGTTACCTTGTGATAGATTGATAACGTCGATATACGAAAGTCCGGTATAACAACTGAAAACAAACAAATCTCTTACAGTTGTTAACCTCTCAATTGAGGTAATTAGTTCCTCAACTTTTTTAAGTTCTTGTTTAGTTAGAAATTCACGCTCCTTTTTCTCATACTTAAGTTTGAATTTGGTAAATGGGTCTCGTTGAATCCAATCCATTTCGTATGCAAGCCTAATCATTTTTTTTAGTCTTTGGATATGTTTCATTGCAACATTATTTCCGATTGTTCCTTGTGATGGTCTTGACCTATATTTTCTTAGAAAACTTTCAAAACCTAAAACAAATTCATAATCCAGATTTTGCAGAAACATATTGTCTCGTTTATATTTTTCTTGAACATAAACTAAAAGATACTTTTGTGTAGTAAGGAATTTACCGATTGTACAATCAGCTAAATTGTGAGTCATATTCTCATTATGATATTCAAAAATATCTAGTAGAGTATGGTTTTTTTTGTCCTCTCCTAAATACCTAGCTTTAACCAACTCGGCTGTTAGGACTCGATTTTCTGATTTTAAATCCCGATAACACTGAACAATGTCAGATTTGATCTCATCTAGGTATTGATTCAGCTTATTTGCTTTAAGGCAGTTACCTTTCATTTTTTGACCTTTAGCATCCCATTTGTCAACATCAACCTTTTGTTTTAAACTGATGTTGACCTTTTTACCATTAACTGAAATTCTAGCATAGATTCCAGTCTGATTGTTTTTTGCACGTTTTGCATAAATCCAGAAAAGGATTGAAAATGTTGTTGAAGTACGCATAGCTGTCGATTTTAGATTGTTAAACATTCTTTTAATCGAAAGTCAAATCAACTATATAAGGTAAATCGTCATAATCTTAGCTTTTTTTAACTATGTTGACAGTTTAAAAAAACTGTTGACGATTTGTGAACTATTAAAATAAAAAAAATTAATAAAACACAAAAGCCTAAAAACGACAAAACCCTGTTAATCATATAATTAATAGGGTTTTGATTTAAATTGATGTTCTTAAAAGCGGTCTGGACGGGACTCGAACCCGCGACCCCCTGCGTGACAGGCAGATATTCTAACCAACTGAACTACCAGACCGTTGCATGATTGCGGATGCAAATATACACGCCTTTTTTAATATGTCAAATCTTTTTTTGCCTTTTTTAAACTTTTAAGCAAACTTTTGTCGCTCCACCATATAGGTGGTTAAAATATGATTAAAACTGTCATTTATATTGGCTTCTACATACTTAATTTTGTACTGCGCACATTTTAATTTTAATGCCGAAAAGTAACTAGATACTTTTATATTATAATTTTCTTTGATAGTATCGGCATATAAATTTATATACTCTCCTGTTTCAACATCAATAAAACGTTTGGGGCTATTATCAAAATCAAAAGTATATTCTCTTTGTTTATCAAAAACATGAAATAAAATTACTTCATGCTTATTATATTTTAAATGGCGAAGTGCCTCAAATAGTTTTATCTCATCTGTTTTAGTCTGAAACATATCGGTAAACAAAAAAATCATGGAACGCCTATGAATTTTTTCTGCTACTTCATGTAAATAGGTATATGTTTCTGTTTGCTTGTTTAATGGCTTTGTAACAACTATATCACTAAGTTGATTCAATAACATTTGATGGTGGCGCTCACTCCCTTTTTCCTGAGCATAAAAATCATATGTATCACTATAAACACTTAAACCCACGGCATCTCGTTGTCGTTTTAGCATTTGCATTAAAGCAGCAGCAGCCAGAGAACTAAAAGCAATTTTATTCAAATTATCAATCGAAAAATTAGTCATTTCTGGATAATGCATGGAGCTACTATTATCTATAATGATATGGCAACGTAAATTAGTTTCATCATCATAGCGCTTGGTATACAACTTGTCTGTTTTGGCATAGAGCTTCCAATCTATATGCCGAGTGCTCTCGCCTCTATTATAAATTTTGTGTTCTGCAAATTCTGAAGAAAACCCATGAAACGGACTCTTATGCATACCAGCAATAAACCCTTCAACAACCTGTTTAGCAAGTAGTCCAAGGTTTTTAAATCCTTCTGCTTTATTGAGTTCTTTACGTAAGTCCATTCAATTTTAAATAGATCCTACTTCAAAACCCCATCTACAATACCATAAGCAACAGATTCATCTGCACCCATCCAATGATCCCTATTAAAATCTTTCATAACTTTTTCAAAAGTTTGACCGCAATTATCGGCTAAAATCTGAGCGCTTAATTCTTTAGTAAGGATAATTTCTTTGGCTGTAATTTCAATATCACTGGCCTGTCCGCGAGCACCTCCACTGGGTTGGTGAATCATTACTCTGGCATGGGGTTGAATGAAACGCTTTCCTTTAGTACCTGCAGATAAAATAATAGATCCCATAGAAGCCGCAAAACCTGTACATATAGTAGATACATCACTTTTTAGCGACTTTATACAATCATAAATAGCAAATCCAGAGGTTACATAACCCCCGGGACTATTAATATATAAATGAATATCGGCCGTTTCTAAAGCATCTAAGTACATCAATCTATCAACAACATGTTTAGCAGAGTCATCATCTACCTGCCCCCAAAGAAACACTTTACGGTCTTCTATTAATTTGGCGTCTATGGCATCTTGAACTTTTCCTTTTTTGCTCATATATAAATTTTTATGCATTTTTTAAATTTCATCTAAAATAAAAAAGGTTTGCTATTACAGCAAACCTTCTTCATTTTCTTTATCCTAATATTTTATAGTAGTGACTCTATGGCTTCAGTGTAAGAGTTTTTAGGAGCAACACCTACTTTTCTGTCTACAACTTCACCATTCTTAAATACCAATACTGTAGGAATATTACGTACTCCATACTTAGCAGCAAACTCTTGGTTGTTATCTACATCTACCTTTCCAACAACCGCTTTTCCTTCATATTCACCACTTATTTCTTCAATGATAGGTCCAACCATTCTACATGGTCCACACCAAGCAGCCCAAAAGTCAACCAATACTGGTTTATCGCTCTTTAATACAGTTTCTTCAAACGTTGCATCTGTTATCTCTAATGCCATAATATATCTTGTTTATTTTCTTAAATTTATTTTACAATACAAAATTAGTCAAAAAAAAACCGAATACTTACAAACTAACAATTTGTTTTACTTATAACATCATTATCTAGTCTTATTAGTTAAATCTAATCTAAAAATAAATTATGCTTTAACAACTTTCTTATTAAACTATTCATACTGCAAACTGAATATTTTTTTTGGGCGTACCCTCTTTGTAGTCGGGCTATCGCAAGTCGTTTTTTTTTTATTATTTGTTGCTGATTCAAAACAATATACAAGAGTTCCAACAAATGCTCTATCCTTTTGCGCATAAATTTAAAACCAAAATCTTAATTTAGTTTATAATGTACATGTTGTGCCTCTAATTCATTTAGTAATTCTTGGCACACTTTTACCTTTTGTTTTCTACTAGGCATATTAAGTTTAAGTTTTTCTTGAGTGTCATAAACAACAAAATTCAATGACTGATTTCCGGGATGCATTTTAAACAAATCTTGAAGCTGAAGAATCTTATCTTCTTTTATATCGTTAATATCTATTTGTACAGATAGCTTTTTGGCATATTGCTCCATGACATCATGTAGCAACTGAAAGTTATTAAACTGTAATCTTGGTTCACCTTTTTTGCCCGTATCTTTATTAACCCAACCTTCTCGAACAAATGTTTTAACAAACACAAAATTATTAATCATTAAAAAGTGCCTAAACTTCAAATACTCTTCTCCAAAAATTCTGAATTCATAACTATCGGTATAATCTTCTACAGTAAACAAAGCCCATCCTTTACCTTGCTTACTTACCCTATGCTGCACATCGGTTACTACACCGCCAAAAACCAATTCTCTATTAACATAAGGCTCTAAGTTAGAGAACATGCCTAAGTTAGCGTTACAAAAGGTATTCATTTCAGTTTTAAAATCGTCTAAAGGGTGTCCGGAAATATAAATACCTACAACTTCTTTTTCTTTTGCAAGTTTTTCCATAGTACCCCATTCCTCACAGGGCGGAATAGTGGGTTCAGCAATTTGAACATCGCTAGATTCTCCAAACAAACTTACTTGAGCAGAATTTTCATTTTCTTTATGCTTTTGGGCATACTTAATCACCATTTCTAAAAAAGTCAGCCCATTGTCCTGATGAAAATATTGAGCTCTATGAGTGCCTTTAAAACAATCAAAACCTCCTGCCAAAGCCAAATTTTCAAAAGCCTTTTTATTGGCGGCTCTCAAATCGATGCGTTTAGCCAAATCAAAAATAGATTTATAATAACCATCCTTTTTTCGGTTATCTACAATGGTCATTACAGCACCGTGCCCAACACCTTTTATGGCGCCCATTCCAAAACGCACAGCACCATCTTTATTTACGGAAAATTTATAGTAACTCTCATTAACATCTGGACCTAATACATCCAACTTCATACGCTTACACTCTTCCATAAAAAAAGTAACTAACTTAATATCATTCATATTATTTGAAAGCACTGCAGCCATATATTCTGCCGGATAATGCGCTTTTAAATAAGCAGTTTGGTAGGCTATCCACGCATAACATGTAGAATGCGATTTATTAAATGCATAACTAGCAAAAGCTTCCCAATCTTTCCAAACTTTTTCTAAAACTTTGGCATCATGACCATTAGCACTGGCTTGTTCTATAAATTTCGGCTTCATTTTAGCCAAAACAGCAATTTGTTTTTTACCCATTGCCTTTCTAAGTACATCGGCTTCACCTTTAGTGAAATCTGCCAACTTTTGAGACAGTAACATAACCTGCTCTTGATACACCGTAATACCATAAGTTTCTTTAAGATACTCTTCCATAGCCGGTAAATCGTACTCTATCTCCTCCTCACCATGTTTACGCCTCACAAAACTAGGGATGTATTCCATTGGTCCAGGTCTATACAAGGCATTCATAGCAATTAAATCTTCAAAAACCGTTGGCTTTAAATCCCTAAGATGCTTTTGCATACCTGGAGATTCGTATTGGAATACACCTACCGTTTCACCTCTTTGAAACAAAGCATAAGTTTCTTCATCATCTAAGGGAAAGCTTTCGGGGTCTAGTTGAATACCATGTTTAGCTTTTACAATTTTTACTGTGTCCTTTATAAGGGTTAGTGTTTTTAGCCCTAGGAAATCCATTTTTAGAAGTCCGGCAGATTCTACAACCGAGTTATCAAACTGCGTAACATATAACTCGGAATCTTTGGCCACGGAAACAGGAACAAATTTGGTAATATCATCGGGCGTGATAATAACACCACAAGCATGAATACCTGTATTTCTAACAGAACCTTCGAGTGTTCTGGCGGTATTAACCGTTTCTGCTTCTAGATCATCACCTTCTGAAATATTTAAAAGCTGATTCACCTTTTCTAGTTCTTCAGCCCTAAACTTACTAGCCAATGCTTTTTCGTCTAAACCAAAAATCTTATTGAGTTTAGACATATTCGGAATTAATTTCGCTATCCTGTCGGCATCAAAAAGCGGTAAATCAAGTACTCTAGCTGTATCTCGTATGGAGGACTTTGCCGCCATAGTTCCGTAGGTAATAATTTGTGCTACTTGATTAGCACCATATTTTTCTATGACGTAATCCATAACCCTACTTCTACCCTCGTCATCAAAATCAATATCAATATCAGGCATACTAATACGATCTGGATTTAAGAAACGCTCAAAAAGAAGGTCGTACTTCATGGGGTCTATGTTGGTTATCCACAAACAGTAAGCCACTACAGATCCCGCAGCAGAACCACGACCCGGACCTACTGATACATCCATATTTCGTGCTTCACGAATAAAATCTTCTACAATTAAGAAATACCCTGGATATCCCGTGTTTTCAATAACACTAAGTTCAAAATCTAAGCGCTCTGTTATTTCTTGAGATAATGGTTCACCATAACGCTTTTTGGCTCCTTCATAGGTTAAATGACGTAAATAAGCATTTTCACCTCGCTTACCACCATCAACTAAATCCTCCTCATGTTTAAATTCATCAGGAATATCAAAAGCAGGTAATAACACATCACGCGCTAACTGGAAGGCTTCAATTTTTTCAACTATTTCATTTGTGCTTAATATAGCTTCTGGTAAATCTTTAAAGAGTTTTTTCATCTCTTCTGAAGATTTGAAATAGTACTCTTGATTAGGTAAACCATACCGATAACCACGTCCTCTTCCAATGGGAGTTGCTTGTTTTTCACCATCTTTTACACAAAGTAAAATATCATGAGCATTGGCATCATCCTGATTTTGATAATAGGTATTGTTTGTAGCAACTAACTTAACATCATGTTTCCTAGCTAACTTTATCAAAGTTTCATTAACCCTATTTTCATCCTCTTGGTTATGACGCATAAGCTCTACATACAAATCATTACCAAACTCATGCTTCCACCATAAAAGCGCTTCTTCAGCCTGATTTTCGCCTATATTTAGTACTTTACTAGGAACTTCTCCGTAGAGATTTCCTGTTAGAACAATTAGGTCTTCTTTGTATTGCTGAATGAGTTTTTTATCGATTCTTGGAACATAATAAAACCCATCTACAAAGGCATGCGATGATAATTTAGCTAAATTATGATAGCCATTTTTATTTTTTGCCAACAGCACAATTTGATAGCCATTATCTTTTCTGGTTTTATCTTGATGATTTTCGCAAACGAAAAACTCACAACCTATAATAGGTTTTAAGAGTTGTTTTTGGGGGTTTTCTCCTTTTTCTTCAGCTTCGGCTATAGCCGCTTTTATGCTTTTATTTTGATTATTGACTGCATTGATAAAATGAAAAGCCCCCATCATATTACCATGATCTGTAAGTGCTACTGCCGGCATATTGTGAGAGGCGGCGGCGGCTACTAAATCTGCAATACTCATGGTGGATTGTAATACCGAAAACTGAGAATGATTATGCAGATGCACAAAATCAACTTGACTTAAATCGATATCTTTGGCAACATCATCAGGTATTGTTTCAGACGGCTCTAATTCTTGAAGACGTTTACGAATCTTTTTACTCTCCTGTTTTAGATTGATGTGCTTTAAGCCAATTAATTGAATGGGAGCAGGATTGGCTTTAGAAAAATTTTCAAAATAATCGGGTTCAACATCCAGTTCCTCCTTGGTGTACTCCCCTAGTCGAACCAACTCTAAGAAACACCGGGTTGTTGCCTCCACATCAGCAGTGGCGTTATGAGCTTCTGCAAAGGGCTCGCTAAATAAGTGTTCATGTAACTCGGTTAGGGTTGGCAATTTAAAACGCCCTCCACGACCACCAGGAATCTGGCATAAATTAGCCGTATGTTCTGTACAAGTGTCTAAGACAGGGAGTTCTTGTAGTGGGTTTGCTATGTCTGCACGCACAAACTCAGCTCCCATAATATTTAAATCGAACTTGACGTTCTGACCTACTATAAACTTAGTTTTTTCTAAAACCGCATTAAACTTTTCTAAAACTTCAGCCAAAGATACGCCCTGTTCCTGTGCCAATTCGGTAGAAATACCATGTATTTTTTCGGCATCATACGGAATATTAAACCCTTCTGGCTGTACCAAAAAATCCTGATATTCTAAACAATTACCTGTAGCATCGTGAAGCTGCCAAGCAATTTGAACACATCGTGGCCAATTATCAACATCTGTTATAGGAGCGTCCCAGCGTTTTGGCAATCCGGTAGTTTCAGTATCAAAAATTAAGTACATAAAAATTTAATAAAAAGAATGATAAATTTAAGCATAAAACTCCTTTACCATTTTTAAAATTATTAGGAGTTATAAACAAAAGCCACCTACTTATATAATTATTGCTATATAATAAAATTCAATTCTCATGAACCAACTAATTACTTCACTTCAATACAAAACAGCAAACTACAGGTTTTCATGACATAAGTCATAAAATAGCATAACATATCTGGTTACATTTATGCAATCTCTTTCTAATTATAATGTAAAATAAGTAATCATGAAAAAATTAAAGCTTTTGCAATACTTGATTTTGATAGTCTCAAGTTTATTGCTAACCAACTGTACAAACGACTATATAGCTATCCCTGGAGAAGATGGAATTAATGGAGAAGATGGAATTGACGGGGTTGATGGAGTTGACGGAGCCGATACTTCAGCTGAAGCTTGTATAAACTGTCATTCTTCATCACATAGAAGCCCTATTTGGACTGCCTATGACATGTCTGCTCATGGTGTTGGAAGTTCTTGGGCAAGAGGAACAAGTTCATCATGTGCACAATGTCATAATAACGAGGGTTATATTGATTACTTATCTGGTAAATTCTATGAAATTGACGAAGACACTGGTGATTTTGCATCACACCCTGTAACAGGAGAACCTATTCCATCAGCTAACCCTAATGGTTATGCTGTTTCAAACCCTATATCTTGCACAGGTTGTCATAGCGATCATAGATCCTTTGATTTTGAAAATGATGGTAATGACTACGCTTTGAGAAATATTGACCCAGTTAAATTGGTATTAGACCCAAGTACAGCTTTAGATTTAAAAAACGATGCAGATCCACTTGGATTAAGCAATGCTTGTATTACATGTCACCAACCACGTCCAAGTTATCCTATTCCAGCTGGCACTGATAATTATGAAATAACTAGCTCTCGATTTGGACCTCATCATGGACCACAGTCCACAATGCTTCAAGGTATTATGGGGGCTCCGATTGCAGGATCAACTGGCTATCCTGGTGTTGCCTCTGCAACCCATAGAACGGGTGCTTCATGTACAACATGCCACATGGGACCATCTGATGACAATCTTGTTGGTGGTCACACATGGAAACCAACCTTAAACACCTGTACTGAATGCCACACTAATATGACCGCCATACCTGATGAAATTGCAGGATTTAGTGAAGACATGGAAACACTTAAAAATTTATTATTAGCCCTTAATCCAAGTCCTTTGTTGGAGAATGATAGAACTGTTCCAGGAACTTATTCAGCCGATGTAGCAAAAGCTACTTGGAATTACAGAACTGCCTTGGAAGATCAGAGTAAAGGTATACACAACCCGGCTTATACCAGAGCTTTGTTAAAAAATTCCATTGAAGCGTTGCAAAACCTATAATGACTGAAAACACACAACGCCCGAGGTCACACTCGGGCTTTATTAAAACGAAGCTAACTTAAATTTCCATTTGAAATTAGGTGACAGTTTAATTAAAATTATTAAGAAATGAAAAAACTATTTAAAATAGTTCTGGCTTGCGGTTTAACCTTAATATGTTTTTCATGTTATTACAATGAATTTCCAGAGTTAGAAGATGTTGTTATTGATCCTAACGAAGAAGTCTCTTTTGTGAATGATATTGTTCCAATATTTTCATCAAACAATTGTTCGCAATGCCACAACGCCAATTTAGATCCTGATTTAAGAGCGGGCAATGAATATAGTTCTCTAATACCAGATTACGTCACAGCTCAAAGTCCAAACACCAGTAAGCTTTACACAAAACTAGCTGTAGAAAATCATAGAGAGCTTGACGCTACTTCAATAGCATTAATTAAAAAGTGGATTGATGATGGTGCTGAAAACAATTAATATTTTAAGACATGAAAAATTATAAAATTATACTTTGTACTTTTCTATTGTTACCATTAATGGTATTATCTCAAGAAAAGAAAAAAGACTCCATTGTAGATAAACCATCACGTCCTGCTTTTGAAAGCGCCACGCTTATTGATAATGCAACTGATGTATTATTTAATAAGAACACTTTGGAAGTTATGATGCAACACCGGTTTGGAGAAATTAATGGCGGCACTAATGATCTTGCTGGGTTTTGGGGAGCTTCTAACATAAGAATAGCACTTTCCTATGCTTTGCATGACCGTTTAACTGTTGGTTTTGGAACTACCAAAGAAGGACGGCTGCAAGATTTTAACTGGAAAGTGGGACTACTAAGACAAACACGTTCTGATAAAACACCCTTAAATATATCTTACTACGGTAACTTTACCATTGATGCCAGACCTGGTAATAGATTTTATACCAAACAAGACCGATATTCATATTTCCATCAAATCATTTTTTCACGTCGTTTTAGCCCCAATGTTTCATTTCAAATTGCACCAAGTATTTCACATTATAATACAGTAGAGTCTTTTATGGAGAATGATCGTTTTGCAATAGCCTTTGGTGGGCGTGCAAAAATAAGTCCACAAACATCCATCTTGCTTGACTACAGTCAGCCGATAACCCAATTTAAAAATGTTACAGAGGCAGATGGTTCAATCACCAATTATAATCATCCAGGAATTAGTTTAGGTGTTGAATTTGGAACCTCGAACCACGCCTTTCAATTATTTATTACCAATTTTAGAGGCATTGTACCTCAGCAAAATTACATGAAAACGACTAACGACTTTTTTAATGGCGATTTTTTAATTGGTTTTAACATAACAAGAAACTATAATTTTTAACTAAATCATGAAAAACACATCCAGAGAAGGGAAAAAAATTTCCAGAAGAAGTGTCTTGCCAATACTTGGAGGCAGTCTACTCTTGCCTTTTCTAGGGTTTGGCAACAATGACAATTTCAAAGAAACTAATTCCAATAATGAGGCGTACCAAACCTTATTAAAATCAGATGGAACTGTAGTAAAAGTTAAAGTAAGCACCATAAAAAAATCGAAGGTTATTAAGAAACGTATTTCTAACAAGTCATTGCTTAGTTGGATTACAAAGAAAATCTAATCTTAATTAAATGATTACTAATCATGGAAGAGGACAACAAAAATTCAAGACGAAAATTTCTTGATAAGGGATTAAAAATAGGTGTTATAGGAGCCATAGGCGGTTTGGGTTTATCTAAAATATCTTCTAAATTAAATGCTTCAAATAGTAGCGGTTCAGATGAAAAAATGGAATTGATGACTACAGACGGCACTTTAATTCATGTAGACTCTTCTGAAGTTATGGAAATTGAGCACTGCAATAGTCATGATACTAAATATAATGTTAGAGAAGGCATCCCAAACAGAAAGTTTGTAATGGTGGTAGATTTGGCAAAATGCAAAAACGCTCTAAAATGTCAAAGTGCTTGTAATAAACACCACTATGTAACAGGTGAAAATGCATGGCTTAAAGTTTATAAAATGCAAGAAGCTGAGGACACCGCTCCTTATTGGATGCCAACCATGTGCATGCATTGCGACAAACCCGCTTGTGTTACTGTTTGTCCTGTTGATGCTACTTTTAAAAGAAAAGATGGACTTGTTTTAATTGATAACGAACGCTGTATTGGTTGTAGATTTTGTATGGCGGCTTGCCCATATTCTACGAGGGTATTTAATTGGGGGGAACCTGGTCAAGAAGTCACTTTAAATATGGATTTAACCAATCACACTTCATCTCCTGAACATGCTGGAATGCCTAGCATAAAAGGTACTGTCGACAAATGTGATTTTTGTCCGCATGCCATAGAAAAGAATGAATTACCACATTGCGTTACAGCATGCCCAAATGGCGTATTTTATTTTGGCGACAAATACGAAGACACCGTGACAAACGGAGAGGAAAGCCTTCGGTTAAGTAAATTATTGGAAGACAAAGCTGGTTATCGCTTGATGGAAGAACTTGGAACATCTCCTAGTGTTTACTATTTACCTCCAGTAGATAGACTGGTTGACTTTAAAGATGGCTTAGAAGATTTTAAGGAATTCGAATCTGTTGAACCTGTTGAAAAAACAGAATAACCATGGAGACCAACAATAAAATTATAAACGATTTAGTTCCTAAAAAATTCACTAAAAGAGGGATTATTTGGACTACTTTTCTTATTGCGTTAATAGTGATAGGACTTATTGCCTACATAGATCAACTAATTAAAGGTCAAGAAGTTACTAACATGAGAGATTATGCCCTATGGGGTATTTATATTTCAAATTTTGTTTTTTTTGTAGCCACAAGTTTTGTTGGCACTGTAACCGTAGCAATTTTAAGATTAACCAATAATTCATGGCGAACGCCTTTGGTAAGAATTGCTGAAATTATTGCCCTGGCTGCAATCATCATGGCAGGTATTACCATAATTATTGATATGGCTAGACCTGACAGGTTATTAAATTTATTTATTCATGCCAGACTTCAATCACCCATTACATGGGATGTTGTAATTATTCCAACTTACATTGTCATTTCTTTATTACTCCTTTATTTTCCTTTAATTCCTGATTTTGCTATTCTTAAAAACCATTTTAAACAGAGTAATTCCAGATGGAGTAAAATTTATGGTAAGCTAGCTTTAAATTGGACAGGAAGTATACCTCAGAAAATATTGCAGGAAAAGTCAATAAAAATTATAGCAATTATGATTATTCCTGTTGGATTATTGCTACAAACTATTGATGCTTGGTTGTTTTCTACAACTTACAGAATAGGATGGGATAGCACAAACTTCGCTCCTTATTTCATCTCAGGGGCTTTTGTTGCCGGCGTTGGGGCTTTGGCCACATTAATATATGTAGTTAGAAAGGTTAAAAAATTAGAAGAATATATCACTGATTATCATTTTGATAAAATGGGTAAATTATTAGCTCTAGCCTGTTTGATTTACCTTTACTTTAACATAAATGAGTATTTAATACCTCTTTTTACAGCAAAGAAAGGTGAATTAACACATTTAGAAACTTTGTTCACAGGAAGCTACTCAGGTTTATTCTGGCTTGTCACCATAGGAGGCTTGATTCTTCCAATAATTATTCTTTTATTTAAAAAAGGAAGGCAACCTCGCACTATGTTTTATATAGGTTTACTGGTTGTTATTGGTTCTTGGTGGAAACGTTTTGTAATTGTAACACCCACACTTTTGCATCCTTTTTTACCTATACAAGGTGTTCCAGAATCTTGGCATCATTACTTTCCAAGCTTACATGAATGGTTAATCACCATAGCAACACTAGCCATGGCCTTACTAATCATTACTATTTGTGTTCGTTTCTTACCTGTAATACCCATTCAAAGAACCATTGATGAATTACAAGCAACTAATGCTAATGGCAAAAACTTGGAATCATGAAAAGTCTACACATAAAACATATAACGCCTTTTTTGTTAATTGTGTTTATTCTACTTGGTTGGTCCAATCAGACTCAAGCTCAAGAAAAAGAAAAAATTAGAATCAAGGCCGATTACACAAAGATTATTGATAAGCACAGCTACATAGACTTAGCAGCAACAGCTAGAATTAACAAAAAAAACACTGCTATTTCTAAAATCAATCTAATGATCTTTTCTGAAACTGATGATGACCAATTAGAATTAGGACAAGTCACAACAAATGCAGACGGAAAAGCTAGATATATCATTAAAGACTTTAGTAAATTATTGAGAGACAGCCTTGGATTTTACAATTTAAGAATAAGATTCAAAGGTGACGATAATTTTAAAAAAGCTTCAAAATATCTTACTTTTAGAGATGCACATATTGAAGCCAAGTCTTTTACAGAAGATAGCATTAACTATGTGAGCGCCACAATTAAAGACGTTTTCTTAGATAGTCTATTACCTGAAATATCACTAAATGTAAATGTTGAAAGATTATTTAAATCATTACCTCTAGGAAAAGAATTTAATTATACAGACCAAAATGGCATGATTGTGGTACCAATTGAAAAAGGGATACCTGGAATTGATGGAAATATCAACATAGAGGTTACTTTGAACGATAGTGATGATTATGGCACTGTAAAAGCCCTTATGAACACTTCTTTTGGAACCCCTGTAGTCATTGACAATACTTTTGAAAAAAGAACTTTGTGGTCCCCGAGAATTAAAACACCATTTTTTATTCTAATTTTCACTAACTTGTTAATATTTAGTATGTGGAGTGTTATTATATACTTAATTACAAATTTATTTAAAATCAAAAAAAGTTAATATTTATGAAAACATTTAAAATCTTAATTATCATTAGCATTATCTCTTTTGCTTTAGTTTCGTTTACTTCAGTTGTTCAGGACGAATGGGTAGTTCCTGAAAAGTACGAAAAAATGAAAAATCCAACAGACCCAAAAGTTGATTTAGCCATTGGGAAATCTCTTTACAGTAAACATTGTAAGTCTTGTCATGGTAAAGAAGGTTACGGCGACGGTCCTAAAGCTGAAGAACAAGAGGGTGATTTAGGAGATTTCTCAACAGCAGAATTTCAAAGTCAATCTGATGGTGCTCTTTTTTACAAAAGCTACATTGGAAGAAACGACATGCCTAATTTTGAAAAGAAAATTACTGATGAAGAAGATGTATGGTTAATAGTTAATTACATTAGAACACTAGAAGAATAGAGGCTCTTAATCATTTATTCTATTTTTATTTTTTGATCTTAAATTATTAAGGTATAAAGTGTTATAACCAAAATCAATTATCATTTCTTAGCTAAGTTCTTCTAAGAAATTTTTAAAATTAAACTAGGTACTTGATGTATGTTTTTCAAAGTATCAAAGACCCTTCCATAAAAAATGAAAGGGTCTTTGATATTACTTAGTTGTTATAAATTCTAAGAAACTAACTCTTCTTGTTTTTTTACTGAATTAATAGTAGTCTGTATGGCTGTTTTTTGTTTGAATAAGAGAGCATCAGTACTTGCCGGCAAGTTTCTTTCTCTAAGAATATTAAAGTATGACTCTAAACTCTTTTCTTCACCTCGAATAACTTCTTCTAAAATTGCTTCTTCATCATTACTTAAGAACAGACTTTTAAGGGTCATCCAGTTTCTATGAACTACTCCCTTAAAACTTCCAGAATCTTCAGGTTCTTCTCCATATCGCAAGATTTCGGTCTTTAATTCTCTTGCAAATTCAGCGCGCTCACTCGACATTCTTTCAAAGAAATGCTTTAAAGTATGACTACTTACATTTTCTGCAGCGTGCTTATAACCTTTTTCAGCATCATAATTCTTAATTAATAACTCATTTAAATTGTTTGAAATTTCTTCAGTGTACTTCATTACTTTCATTTTCATTTTAAATTTCAATAAATTCTTTATAGATGCGTATTGTTTCACATCTCTACATTCAACATAAGGCTAAAAACCTCTTTTGTCAAGTATTTTAACAATTTTATAGTTTTATTAAGATGTATTAACATTTTCTTGAATTCGCTTAACTGGAACACATCAAAAGTCTTATAATAATGTTGCCTTCAACACTAATTTAAAGACCAAAAAACTCACTCTCATGAATTACATAAAAAACCACTTTAACAGCACTTATTATTTCTATAATTGCTTGAAAATTAAAAATAATGGAGTATATTTGCGGCCTCATTAATAACCCGAGGTCGGGAACCTCAAATAATTAATTATTATGCCAGTAAAAATTAGATTACAAAGACATGGTAAAAAAGGGAAACCTTTTTACTGGATTGTTGCCGCAGATGCGCGCTCAAAACGAGATGGTAAATACTTAGAAAAATTAGGTGTTTATAATCCTAACACTAACCCAGCAACTGTTGAACTAGATGTAGACGGTTCTGTAAAGTGGTTACAAAATGGTGCACAACCTACTGATACTGCTAAAGCAATATTATCTTACAAAGGTGCTTTATTAAAGAATCATTTAGCAGGTGGTGTGAAAAAAGGCGCTTTAACAGAAGAACAAGCTGAGGAAAAATTTAACGCTTGGTTAGAGGAAAAAGCGGCTAAAATTCAAGCTAAAGCCGATGGATTATCTAAAGCTGATGCTAAAGCTAAAGCTGATGCCTTAGCTGCTGAAAAAGCAGTTAACGAAGCAAGAATAGCTGCTGCAGCTCCGGTTGTTGAAGAAGCAGAAGAGGCTACTGAAGAAGTTGCCGCAGAAGCTGAGGCTACAAACGAAGAAGAATAAAAAAATTATTTTTATACTTTTAAACTCCGATACTAAGTGTCGGAGTTTTTTTATGCAAAAAAAGATTTCTTTTTGTGTCTTCCTGGTTTCATTACCTCAGCTTAGTTGTACACTTATGAGGTATTTAAATAAAATCGTTCACAATCGGGACAGCATGACAAAAATTATTCATTATGAAAAAAGACGATTGTTTTTATTTAGGCAAGATTGTAAAAAAATACAGTTTTAAAGGAGAAGTACTTGCAAAACTTGATACCGATCAACCTGAGCTTTATGAAAAACTAGATGCTATTTTTATTGACTTAAAAAATAACCTCGTCCCTTTTTTTATTGAAAAATCACAACTTCACAAATCTGATTTATTACGAATTAAATTTGAAGATGTTGATTCTGATGCTGACGCAGATACCTTGATTAAAAAAGAATTATACCTACCCTTAGAATTATTACCAAAACTAGAAGGCAATAAATTTTACTTCCATGAAGTTATTGGGTTTACTATTAAAGATAAGAATTTTGGTGAAGTTGGTATTATAACTGGCATTAATGACTCTACAGCACAAGCCTTGTTTGAAATTGACAGAAAAGGCAAAGATATTTTGATTCCCATGAACGATGAATTCATCGTAAAGGTTGATAGAGAAAATAAAACTATTGTTGTGGAAACCCCAGAAGGTCTTATAGATTTATATCTGTAAATTTTTAAGAAGCAAAAATTTCCTCGCCCCTTTCAATAGCATGAAGTCTTGTTTGAATGATATCGCGTTGTTTAAGCACCAACTTACAAAGTGATAACGGTAAATTCATTTGACTAAGAAATTCGTCATAATTTCTAATACTTAACATTTCTATATCATATATTTTTCCAAGAAACCCAGATTCATTTTCAATTTTTAGAGAACTTTTATAATTCGTTCTAATAAGTTGCCCCCTTCTTTTTATAGCAATTAAATTACTACTTTTTCCTTCCAATTTTTGCAACTCTATTTTTAATAATCTGGCAAATTCACCTCTTTCTGCACTTCTTTCTTTAGAAAAAGCTTTGTAATAAGAATCTTCAACCAAGTTACTTGCCCTATTATAAGCCTTTTCAACTTCTTCGTTTAAAATCAATAAATCGTTTAACTTTTCAAGGATAAATTCAATGTGTTTCATCAATCTTAATTGTTTTTTAACAACAACAATATACGTAATAATAACCCCTTTATGACTCTTTAAGTATAAAGTTTTAACATAATTTTCAACATTAATGTTTATTCTTTAATGTTCCTTTTAATCTGAAATAAAAACTAAAAACTCTTTTGCAACAATACTTAATGATTTAATCTTTTAAATTAATTTTCTTTAAAAGGGCTACAAATCGAGGGTCGCTTCTAATAGAATCAAAATCTGGATTTGCATTTATTCTATCCATTATAAACTCACCTGATTCAAAACTCTTTTCCAGAAGTTCTAACTCTTTTTGCTTATTTCCTAAAAGACCATTTATCGCTGCTCCTTCATAATATTGCATCACTTTTTTAGGCACATACATGCTATCAATATACTGGTTTAAAACTTCTTGTATTCCTCTTTGTCTATAAATGCTATCAACCATCACTTGGTTTACACTTGTTCTTTCCATTAAAATTTTAAACCGCTTTAAAGCCTTGTCCTCTTCCCCCAACCTTAAATGACTTCTTATATATAACGTGTTCCATGGTTTATTTCTAATCTCTACAGCTTTATCCATTTCTTCTATAGCATTATTAAAATTTCCATCATGGTAATATAATAATGCACTCATTTGAAGTGCAATTGGTGCCACGGGGTTTATTTTGAGGGCTAAATTAATGTGCTCACGAGCTTCGTCCCTTCTTCTTAATATATCTAACCATGTTGCATATTGCTGATGTGCGTTTGCATGATTTACATCTATTTCTAGTGCCTTCTTCAAAGCACTTTCTGCTTGTTTCCAATTTCTTTTATAAGAAGCATAATAAGAACCAATAGCAGTGTATGCTGATGCCATTTGAGGATTAATCTCAAGTGCTTTTTCTGCATAGTAGTTACCCTTTTCAAAAGTATCTTCTTTGTCTTGTAAGTCGTGCTTGTCTCCCCAATCTCCGTGATGTGGTAGCGCAACATAAGCTTCCGCCAAACCAGCGTAAGCTAAGGCGTAAGTAGAATCTAATCGTAGCGCTTCTTCAAAGTAATGAATACTCTTTTCTAAGTCTTCCTTGGTCCTTCGGAGCCAAAAAAAGCGTCCTTTCAAATACAAATTATAGGCTTCCACGTTTTCCGCTAGGGCTTCCTCTAATTTTGCTATACTAGAAACTGTAAGCTCCCTTTCCAGTTGCCTAGCTACCTCTTTGGCAATATCACTTTGTAATGCAAAAATATCTTGGTAATCCCTGTCATAACTTTCAGCCCACAAATGTTTGTCATTTTGAGCATCAATTAACTGTATCACAATCCTCACCCTATTATCATGTTTTTGAACACTGGCCTCAATAACATGTGTCATATTAAGCTTGCTAGCAATCTCTGGAACCGTTTTAATTGCTTCTGGGTAATTTTCCATGGTAGTTCTTGATATTACTTTAAGACTATCCAATCTTGACAAATGGTTAAGAATTTCTTCCATAACCCCGTCTGCAAAATATTGATTCTCTGTATCATCACTTAAATTCTTAAATGGAAGTACCCCTATAGTTATCAAATCTGTTTTCTTTGCCGAACTGCTTGAGATTGTAAAGGAAATTAAGATTACTAGGACTAGAGTTAAAACTCCCCCTATAATAACCCATTTATTCTTAATTTTCTTATCGCTTGAAGACCTTGAACTTTTGTTAGACTCCTCATTGCTCTCATTATTGTTATTTTGTTTCGCTTTAATCTCTGTAGGTGAATATTTATAGCGTTCTTGAAAACACTTTGAAAAGTAGGATGGACTTCCAAAACCAACCGCATAGGCAATTTCAGAAACCGTAGACACATCATCTTTTAACAGGGCATGTGCTTTTTCTAACCTGAATGCCTTAATGAATTCACTCGCACTTGTATTTTTTATTTGATGGAGTTTTCTGTGGAGTTGCGACCTACTAATCCCCATAGCCAAAGCCAGCTCGGTCACCCCAAAGGTTTCCTTATGGAAGTTTTCCTCCAATATACCCTTTAGCTTTGCTATAAAAGCTTGATCATTCGAAAAAGGTTGGCTCATGACTTAAACAAATATGAGTCATGAATTTACACAATAAAACAATTCGGACAAAAATTTGGGGTTAAGAATCAAAATTTAAAGATGTTTTGCTCCCTACAACGTAATTAAAAGGATTTGCAACATAATTGTCAGACTCTGAAACATAATTAAATGACTTGAAACAATGATGTCACTAATTTTAATATACGCTATTAACCTTTAGCTAAAGAGGATATTGTTCAACTAAAAAACTTTAAAATGAAATCACTAAAATTATTATTACTTGCAACAATTGCAGTTTGTTTTTTTACTGCATGCGATGACACCCAAAACCCCATAATTGAAGACAGCCTAACAGAAATAAATGCAAAAACATCTAAGCAGAAAGAAGTTCCTTTTAAGGGCAAACTATTTACAGGTCAAGCGGATGATGCTTTTTCTGAAATATGCTCTGCTACTTCACCTACGGATTTTTGGGGGTTGGATCACCAAGTAGGTTATGGAAATGCCACGCATGTTGGAAATTTCAACATCGATCTTATGTTTTGTTTTCATGTGGTATTAAACGAACATGGCTTTCCTGATTTTGAGGGAGGGTTTGGCGAATATTCTGGTGACGAACCCGTTTCCCTTGAAGCCTCTAACGGGGATTTATTAACACTTGATAACCCTGATGGTGGCAGACTCATTCCTGTTCAAAGCGAAGTATATAGGTTTGAATTTGAAGATACTTGGCACATTATTGGCGGAACCGGACGATTTGAAAATGCCTCGGGGGAATTTGTTTGGCATGGTAAGGTACGTATTGATGATACTGGAACAGATCATTCATGGGAAGGTACTATTATTTTAGATAAAGAATCATAAGCCCTTAATCCTATCAATTTAAATATTGGACTAAAAATAAAATTTAAACGATGAAAAAAATAATTTACATAACAACAATAGCCCTTTTGATTTTGACCTCTTGCAGCAATGAAGAGGTAATACTCGAAAACGAACAAGGAGTTAGTAATACTGCTAAATCTATTAATTCTAAATCTTTAGCCGACGCCATTGTAGTCGCTCCTAGTAATGACATGACCGGGGTTACCGATGCCGACAATATAGAAGCCGCACTTAATGAAGCCAAAGCAACAGGAGGCACCGTCTATTTATCTGATGGTTTGATGAACACAAAGGATAGTTATTATGTCAGCAGAACGATTAGGGTTGAGGGTTTTAACGGGGCCTTTTTAGGAGAGCACAAGGACAAAACCATGATTCACGCAGGCAGAAAATCGGATTCAGAAGGCTTTTCACCAGGATTCTCTACAGCTCGAAATAGTCCTGTGGCCCATATATTTCAATTTGATAAACCTACAGATCATGTTACCATAAAAAATATGACGGTATTAGTTAAGGATGACCAACCATCTGAAGTCTACAATGGCAATACATTTCTAGGCGTAGCCTTTGAACTCATTGGAGGTCATTTTAACACTACTATTGAGAAGATCCGAATTGAAGGCAATGAAAGTAGTGCCGATGGCAATTTATTTGGTTATAATCTAAACTGGGGGCTTCATGTCATGCCATGGGGCGATGGGCCTATGGGAGGTCCTCCACCAAGAACTCAAGGAACCTTAACCATTAAAAATATAGACATAGAAAATCTAGCAACTCAGGCTATTACCTTTATGGATTATCGGGATGGATCAGAAGTTCTAATTAATAATATTATTGCTAAAAATGTTGGAGTAGGTTTAGTAGGTGAGAGAATAAACGACTCTAATGTTTTGGTCGAAAATTTCAAAGCAACTCCCCATAACAGGATTACTGCACCTACCATGATATTTTGGGGGATAGAATCTGGCGTTACAATTACCGATTCTAAAATTGAAAATTCTCAAGGCAGATTTTCAATAATGATTCGCAACTCGCCTAACTCAACAATTGCAAACACAACAATCAAAAATTCCAATAATGTGGATGCAACAATCTTGTTAAATAACTCGAGTCATTCCAAAGTTACAAACACAAGCTTCATTAATTGCAATGCTGGTAGGGCCGCCATTCGTATTTTTAACGCCACAGATTGTTCCATCATCCAAAATGATTATAGAGAAAGTGGTCTACCTGGATGGACAGAAACCTCAAACGGTCCTGGCGCTTTATTAATACATGGGAATGTTACTAATACCTATGTTTATGAAACCATGTTTCCTCTCGGCCTAACCGTTTGCGATATGGTTAATGACAATGGTAGCAATACCTCTATTCATAATTGGGAAGCTTGTATAGAAGATTAGAACATATTTGTTAGTCAAATATTTGGTTGTTTTGACTAAGAAAAGGGTGGGTTTTTAAAGTCTACCCTTTTTGTTTTTCAAAAGAAAAGAAACAATTAACTTTCTAAAAAAACCATTGAAAATTTTGAGTAAATTTTGTCAATTCGAGTAAATTTTGCGGTTTGAATGAGCTCAATTTACCTGTCTGCCGGCAGACAGGTATCGAGAATAAAACTTTTCGCTTTAAAAAAAGGGTCTAAAACTAAAACGGATTTCTAATAAACTTTAATTAGGCAATGAAAATTTAAAATTAATTTTTACTATTGCAGCGTCCCTAAAACAGGCATATGACTAACAAACCTTTTCATTTTAAGCAATTTAAAATAGACCAAGACCGATGTGCTATGAAAGTAGGAACTGATGGTGTTTTATTGGGTGCTTGGGCAACAATTGAAAACAATCCGTTTTCTATTTTAGACATTGGTGCGGGCACTGGTATTATTACCTTAATGTTAGCTCAAAGAAGCCATGCCGAAATAATAGATGCTATTGAAATTGACGATGATGCTTACGAGCAGTGTGTAAATAATTTTGAGCAATCACCTTGGGGAGACAGACTGTTTTGCTATCATGCCGCTTTAGAAGAATTTACAGAAGAACTACTGGAAGAGGGACTGGAAAATGACGACAAATACGATTTAATTGTATCAAACCCGCCATTTTATTCAGAAGATTATAAAACGGATAATATAGCTAGAGATCTTGCTAGATTTCAAGAAGCACTTCCTTTTAAACATCTCCTTGAAAACACTTCAAAATTACTTTCAGAAAACGGCTGCTTTTGTGTAATCATTCCTTTTAATGAAGAAGCCCGTTTTATTGAATTAGGAAAACAACACAATCTTTTTACAAATAAAATTCTTCATGTAAAAGGCAATGAAACTTCAGAAATTAAACGAAGTTTAATTCAATTATCTTTCCGCAAAAGTGAAATCCACATAGAAAAGCTAACAATTGAAACTGCAAGGCATCAATACACACAAGACTATATCAATCTCACCAAAGATTTTTATTTAAAGATGAAGTAGAAAATTCCAAACTTCGGTCTTCGGTCTTCGGTCTTCGGTCTTAAAAATAAAATATCGCCTAAATATGGATGAATAAAATCAATTATTTTCAATAAATTTACGTAATGACTGAATAAAATTAAATTTATGAAGCCTGATGTATTTGAAGCCCCAGATTACTACAATTTAGACGAATTACTTTCTGAAGAACACAAACTTATAAGAGATGCCACGCGCAAATGGGTAAAACGATCAATATCCCCCATTATTGAGGACTATGCTCAAAAAGCTGAGTTTCCAAAACAAATTATTGGTGGTTTAGCAGACATTGGTGCTTTTGGACCTTATATTCCTATGCAATATGGAGGTGCAGGCCTAGATCAAATTAGTTATGGACTTATCATGCAAGAAATTGAAAGAGGTGATTCTGGTATCCGCTCTACGGCTTCAGTACAATCATCATTGGTCATGTACCCTATTTGGAAATACGGTAATGAAGCGCAGCGTAAAAAGTATTTACCAAAATTAGCTAGCGGAGAATGGATAGGGTGTTTTGGTCTTACCGAACCAGACCACGGAAGTAACCCTAGTGGTATGGTGACCAACTTTAAAGATATGGGAGACCATTATTTACTAAACGGAGCCAAACTATGGATTAGCAATGCACCTTTTGCCCAAGTAGCAATTGTATGGGCTAAAAACGAAGCAGGGCGAATTCATGGTTTGATTGTGGAGCGAGGCATGGAGGGTTTTTCAACACCGGAAACTCACAATAAATGGTCCTTACGCGCTTCAGCAACCGGAGAACTGATTTTTGATAACGTTAAAGTACCTAAAGAAAATCTACTTCCTAATAAATCTGGTTTAGGAGCACCCTTAGGTTGTTTAGATTCTGCGCGCTATGGCATTGCTTGGGGTGCTATTGGAGCCGCAATGGATTGTTATGACACTGCTTTAAGATACAGCAAAGAGCGTACCCAATTTGGAAAACCTATTGGTCAATTTCAATTGCAACAAAAAAAACTGGCTGAAATGATTACAGAAATCACCAAAGCACAATTACTAGCTTGGAGATTGGGTGTTTTGCGTAACGAAGACAAAGCAACCTCAGCTCAAATATCTATGGCAAAACGCAATAATGTAGAAATGGCTATTAATGTTGCAAGAGAAGCACGCCAAATTTTAGGTGGCATGGGTATTACGGGAGAATACTCAATAATGCGACATATGATGAATCTAGAAAGTGTAATTACTTACGAAGGCACCCACGATATTCATTTGTTGATTACCGGATTGGATGTTACAGGATTGAATGGGTTTAAGTAATTTTTTTAACTTCTCAGAACTACATCGTTTTAGTGAAAATTATACTCGTAACATGACTTTTGACAGGTTTTTTAATACCTTCACTAACTAAATTTGTTCCAATATTTCGTAACAGGTATACTACGAGCAACAATCAAAATTAGAAAACATGAAAGCATCAAGAAAAGATCTTGTTCAATTTATCAATTTACAATTGGCAGCAATTGGACAACCCACCTTTAAAGACAAGAAAGAGAGTTTAGAGAAGTTTTGCGACCCAGAATTTGAAAAAACCACAAAGCCTCTTATTATGAGCCTTAAAGAAAAATCAAGGCTATTAGCAGAGCACCTATGTCCAGCAGACTCAAGAATTCAGGCTTTTATTGACGATTATTTGAAGGATGTAAAAGTTGATAAATCATATAAGCTGCCTAATAACACTTTAATCCTATCTAAAAAAGGGCAAGCTAGAGAAGCTAGTTTACCTCCTGATGGTAATTCTTTTGAAAGTAATCTCGTTAACTCCAAGAGGTTAAAACAGGGTATTTTAAATAACCCTTTACATGATAAAAGAACTACAAAAGGAACGTTTCATATTGTTGAAGGACCGCTTCCAGTTCCTCTAGATAAGAAAGAAGTTCCAAGAGTAGTTTTAGCTCACTTTTTAAATGAAGCTTTTAAACCTTCGGATGAGTTAAATACACTCCCTTTTACATCTAATCAAGAAGCGCAAGCTAAAACCATGGTTTCCATGCTTTTAAGACCTGTTGTTTGCCCTGAAGTGAAAGGTGTGATTTCAGAAAAAAGATTGGAGGTTCGCTTCTTTGCCCCTGGCTCTTTGGTAAGCAATCTAGACTTTGTTGAAAATATATTTGGTAATGGTGGTAACCCAAATTTAGCTCATAACGATGCGGCATTAGATCCAGAACATTGGACAGGGCATACAGGATGTATTATTCTTGCACCTCAACTTTTAAAACTTAAAAAGAAGGATGTGGGACTTCCCCATTTTGATGATGCCACAGAGCGTCAGAAAAAAGACGGCATGTGTTGGGTAGACGAACACGAACTGTATAATGATGGTGGCGCTTTTAAAATTACATGCAGAGATGAAAGGGGAGTTGTTGTTACCTTAATAGCCGATAACTATTACGGATACTCCAAAAAAGAAATTAAAACTCAAATTAGTTATTCTGCTAACTTGTATGGTATTCTAGAAGAAGAGCATGCTGGTGGAGCCATTGCCTATGCTAGACGTGTTATGGGAGATACTGTAAACTGTGATGATTACAATACATATTACGGATTAGACCATACCTTTGAAGATGTTAAACAGCTTTTAGGAGACCGCATTGAGGTAAAACCTGAGAATTATGCCATAGACAAGAAGTATCCCAATATTGTTTACATTCCAGAATCGTCGTTTTTTAACACCAATACAAACAGCATAACATGGCATTATAAGGGTAAAGAACAAAAATTAAAAATATCGCCTTACAAAACCTATATGCATCCGTCTGGAAATAAGCTAAGGTTAGAAAAACATAAATCTGTTGATTTGTGGCGTATGATAGAAACCTACCCAGAAGGTGTATTTTGTCATAAACCTTGTACTGTTTCTGGTGGCGGAAAATCTGAGATTTCTAAATCTATGCAAAACGCTATCACTTATAGCGTGTTCAATATTCATAATATAGAAGAAGATTTTAAGAAGGCTGATGAAATTATTGAATTTGATTACTCTACAAGGTGGAAAGACAAAGACCCTAACAGACCTAAATCAAGATCGCTTTTAAGCGAAAAAAGAACATTAGGTTCTGTTGTAAAACTATTAACACCTTCAGAAGAAAACTCAGATGAGTTTAACGAATGGTTAAATAACATCCCTGTGCATATCCGCTCTCTAGTACTATTTGTAAAACGCTTGTTTAGACAAGCTCATGGCGCTAATCTTAATTGGAAAGATATGATGACCGTTGATATCATCAATGGTGTAAAGGGTACGAATTTACTATATAACCACACACCTGTAGTTGGTAGTTATGTTAGAATTGGCTTTAACCAACAAGGTAACTGGATGTTGAATAAACTACGCTCTGATTTTTCGGCCAGTGAAAAAATTCAAACTGAAGACGATATCACAGCATCAATCACACTTCCTAAGGAAAAAATCAAAGATTTAAACCCTGAGTATACGAACAAAAGTGTAAAAGTCTTGGTTAATTGTGAAGCGCATTTGTTTCAAAGACCAGATGAAGCCATTGTAAGGGGTTATGATAAAGGCGCTGAATTAGATATTATTTCTGATGGTAGATTTTTAACTAATTATGAAATGTTAACTAGGAAGGATGCCATTGAAATTTATGAGGACACCATTAATTTTGATAAGTACACCAAACCTGTTCAGGATTTTATATTAGATATTATTAATAATGAAGATGACAAAGTTCAGTTCGTCTTGCCATCACATCCTAGAATAATAGAAGATGGTTTACCAACTAAAAACCCACGTTATCTAGAACCCAATAGGTTTTATAAAGAAAATGAAGCCATATATATCTCTGATATGGGTGTACGTTTAAAAAGAAAAATTAAGCTAGAAGACCCCGTAATTCACGTTGTAAATGCAGTACTACCTGGCAGAAGAAACAATCCTGTAGATAAAGAAGCTGGCATTAGACCGTTAGCGGTTTACAACCCAATTCATTATCAAGAAACTCCAGAATTGTTTATGGATTTCATCTGTAGTTTAACTGGTAAATCACCATCAACTACTGGAGCAGGATCTGAGGGAGCTTTAACTAAGGCACCGTTTAATATGTTAACACCAACAACAGACTTAAATAATGCCCTGTTATCTCATATTTTAACAGAATCTAATGGATTTAGTACAGCTGCAGGATACGTAGGAGCCGAAAATAAAATAGACCATGATGTTAGTTTACTAATTCCTGAAATTTGGGCGAGAATGGCTCCCGAAGATAGAGACCCTAATAACCTTATTAATAACGGCTCTCTAGAAAAACTTGAAGATTTTGAGTTTGAAGGCAAAAAAGTATTAGCCAGTAGGTTAGGTTACAGAATTACTAAAACCTTTGCATTATTATGCTTAAACAGATTATTTGATGAACCTACGGCCGTATTTAACGAAAGAATGCTAAAACCTGAACTTCAAGGAATGGAAGATTACGTTGACGGCATAAACAATATTGTAGAGGCACAACAAAAAGTAGCTTTAAACTATTTTGAAGATGGTAGTATTGAATCGGCAATACCTCCTTTAAAAATATTGTTACACATAATGGCCTATGGAAATTATGAAGGCAAGGACATTAATGATTCTGAATTGAGAAAGTATTTTAGTAGAGCTTATGTTTTAAGCAGCGATTGGTATAACGAAAGATTAGAACTTAAACAACAAAAAGATATCCAATATTATGGTTCTCAAATTAAATATTTAGAATCCTTTAAAGCAGACCCAAACAATGATGTTTTAGTTGAAGAGTTAAACATCAAGGAACGCTTACAAGCCTTACAAAAATTATACAACAGAGTAACATCTAAGGATTATGTAACCAGTTTAGTTGGTACTATTGGCGCAGACCCTTTATTTAAAAAGTAATATTGAAACAAAAGGAAGATTAAAGAATTCTTTAAACTTCCTTTTGTTGGTCTAAATCCTATAAATATATTTGCAAAAATTTTTTTGCACTTGCATAAAACAACAGCAACATTTTTAGCTTTTTTATATTTAATTGCTATGTTAAGACCTATTCAACCCTATGTTGAATATGTACTTAATCAAGATTATATAGCTGAGTTTTTATGTATTAATAAAGACAAACCAAAGCTACAATGTAATGGTAAATGCCATCTTGCTAAAGAAATTAAAAAACAACAAGAGCAAGAACCCTTTACCGCGTTATCAATTTCAATGGAGAATTACCCGATTGGATTTGTTAATATTTTGAATATCAAAACAAAACAAAATTACACTTTAAAAGAAACGCAATCATTCTTTTACAACAATCTTTACAACTTCAATTTTAAAAAAGTTATTTTCCAACCTCCTATAGTTTAGTTTTTAAAAAAATTACCGCACAAATACTCAGAAATTATCTGTGCGAAAGAACTTTAGATGTCATCTAGAGAAAAAATATTTAAAAACATTTTCAAACTATAAAAATGAGAAAATATATGGCTTTATGCCTTAATATTTTGTTTGTTGGTTTAACATACTCTCAAACAAAACAAGACAGTACTGGCACAAAAACAACACAATTACCTGATGTAATTGTAACAGGAAACTCAAATACAGACCCTATACATAGCACTGTTAAAAATGACTACCAGAAAAGAGGCTCACAACCTAAAAATGTAGCAGATCTATTTTCTGAAATTAATGGATTCTCTGCTATAAAACGTGGTAACTATGCAATTGACCCAACATTTAGAGCATCAGCCTATGAACAATTAAATGTGATGTATGATGGTGGAACTAAGGCAGTACATGCATGCCCTAATAGAATGGACCCTATCACTACTCATGTTATACCAGAAGAAATTGAAAAAATTGAAGTAGTAAAAGGCCCCTATACTGTAAGATACGGTGCTACTTTTGGAGGCATCGTTAATATGGTTACCAAAGACCATAACACTCTTGAAAATGGATTTCATGGAAAAGCTTCTGTTGGCTATGAAACCAATGGAAATGCCCTTGTTAATATGCTTCATTTGCAACATATTTCCTCTAAATTCAACATCACTGGAAATGTAGGTTATAGAGATTTTGACGATTACGAAGATGGTGACAATAATACCATTCCATCGGCTTTCAGGAGCACCGATTATGGATTAAAATTAGGATATAACCTTTCTGAAAAACAATACATACAAGGTCACTGGCGTCAATCCTTTGGAAGAGACACTAAACATGCTGCATTACCAATGGATACAGAATATGACAATAGCAGCATTGCTTCATTAGATTATAAATATGAAAACATTTCGAATACTTTACAAGGTATTACAGCCAAAGGCTTTTACAGCTATGTTGATCACTTAATGACCAATGAAAATAGACCTAATTTTAACATGGTTTTTGCATCTTCTCCCGTAACTTCAACCACAATTGGTGGTAAAATAGAGACACATTGGTTGTTTGATAAAATAAACCTTTTTATTGGTGCTGACGCTAACTTAATTAGTAGAGAAGGAACACGTATACGTACTATTAAAATAATGAATGGGAATATCCTTCCAGAACCCATAGTAAGGCAAGATAAAATTTGGCAAGATGCTAGTTTAAGTGACATTGGTTTATTTTCTGAGGCTAAATATCAAATTAATAGAACAACTTTTACAGCCGGCTTACGATTAGATTTTGTATATGCTAATGCCATGGATTTAGAAGATGATTTTGCCTTAATTTATGGAACTGATGTACAACAAAGTGAAACTAATTTTAGTGGAACCGTCTCAGTGAAACAAAAAATATCTAACAATACCATTTTGGAGGTAGCTTATGGACGTGGTGTAAGAACTGCTAACATGATTGAACGTTACATAAATCATTTTACTGTTGGTCAAGACAGCTTTGAATATTTAGGGAACCCTTTTTTAAAACCAGAAGTTAATAATCAATTTGAAATTGGGTTTAAAGGTCATTCCCAACTTAATGAATTTAATAATTTCAATTATCAACTATCTGCTTTTTACAGTGTGTACGAAAATTATATTTCTGCTATTATAGATCCTTCTATTCCAAGAAAGTTCATGCCAATGCAACAACCACAATTCACTAAGGTTTTTATAAATATTGATGATGCTTATAAAACAGGAGTAGAGTTTATGGTTAAGTTTAATATTCTGAAAGATTTTTATATTCAAAACCAATCTGCTTATGTAAGAACTAAAAATAATGATTTCGGGGAGTCTTTACCATTAAATCCGCCATTTACTTCAACATTTATTTGGGGTGTAGATAAAGATTATTATTGGGCAAAAATATCATACAATCTTACTTCAAAGCAATCTCATATAGCACCGTCTTTTGGAGAAATAGAGACTCCAAGTTTTGAAACTTTAGATGTGAAATTAGGCGCTACCTTATTTAAAAAATTCACAATAGGTATTGCTTGTTTAAATCTTTTTGATGCGACCTATGTCAATCATTTAAACTTTTCTTACAGAAATCAGGCAGACTTTAACATGAGTCCAATTACAGAGCCCGGAAGAAATTTTACAACGTTCCTTCAATATAAGTTCTAACTTTATTGATTAATTATAAAGCATTATTTTTGTAACCAAATCAAAGAAAAATGTGCAAAAAACTTTGTTTATTGTTTATAGTGCTTTTTTGGAACTTTAACTGCAGTAAAGACAACTATAGCATCAATGATCTAGGGTTTGTTGAAGACCTAGATACTCCCGAAGAAAATCAGAATACCAATAACCAAACAAACTTTAAACTTTTAGCTCTAGGTGATAGTTACACTATTGGTGAAGGGGTTTGTGACACCTGTAGTTTTCCAGAACAATTAAAAGATAAATTAAAATCTGAAATGGGTGCAGACAAAACTTTTGATTTAAAGATAATTGCACAAACTGGATGGACTACAAGCAGACTAATCAATGCTATTAATGATGAAAATTTAAGTAAAGATTATGATCTTGTTACATTACTTATTGGAGTTAACAATCAATTTCAAGGGCTTTCCTTTTCTATTTTTGAACGTGAATTTAATCAACTGATAGATAAATCTATTGTAATTGCAAAAGGGGATAAATCTAATATTATTGTTATTTCAATACCAGACTATTCTTTTACTCCATATGGGGCAAATTTTGCAAGTACTGTAAATGTAAGCGCTCAAATAGATAATTATAATGCATTCATCCAGTCATTTTGTGATTCTAATAATTTAGACTTTGTAAATATTACAGATTTGAGTAGAACAGGATTAACAAATACTTCGTTAGTAGCTGATGATGGTTTACACCTCTCAACTCTGGCTTACAACAGGGTTGTAAACCTTATGTTACCTTTGGTGCTCAAGAAGTTAAACAATTAAAGTTTTATCGAAAATTTAGTGACAACTAAACTAAGTAAACGATATGAAGGGTTTTTGTACACATCATTTTTATGGAAAAGTGATAGTGTTTTTGGCTTAAAACAATTTGAAATTGAATCCTCTTCTTCAAAAATTCATATAACCACTGACCCCACACTACGTCTAGGAAAATATATTGAACGTTTTGTATCATTTGAACTTAAACAACAAACAAAAGTTAAAATTATAGCCGAAAACATTCAAATACTAAAGGACAAAATAACTTTAGGTGAATTAGACTTTTTGCTTCTAAAAAAACACACTCCTATTCATCTTGAAGTTATCTACAAATTTTATTTGTATGATGATACCGTAGGAGCCTCCGAAATTGAACACTTCATTGGGCCTAATAGAAAAGACTCCCTAATTGAAAAACTTAATAAGCTAAAAGAAAAACAACTACCACTGCTTTACTCTAAAGAATGCCAACCCTACTTAGAAAATTTAGGTTTACAAGCCACATCAATGTTACAACAAGTTTACTTTAATGCTCAATTGTTTATGCCTTATTCAAATCAAAATATGGCATTAAAAACCTTAAACAATGCCTGTGTAGAAGGATTCTATATTAATCATAAGCAATTATTAGCATTTAAAGCATGTAAATTCTACCTCCCTGATAAAAAAGATTGGTTACTAATTCCCCATACCAATGTAACATGGCTAAACTTTGATTCTTTTAGAAGTATAACTAAAGACTATCTTAAGAATACCTATTCCCCATTATGCTGGTTAAAATTCAAAAACGGTGACATAAAAAAAATGTTCTTAGTTTGGTGGCAAACTAAGAACATTTAATAGGCTACTCTATTCGGATGCGTATCCGGTAAGTAGATATTATTTACTCTTTTGGTAATCTTTCATCAATCATTTTAAGTGGCATACCTTCCATTAAATCAAATACATCAATAATACTCCTAAAGGTGTCTTCTTCTTCTGATTGTTCTGAGATAAACCACTGTAAAAACACTTCGGTAATTAAGTCACCTTCTTTTCTGGCGGTTTTAAATATTTTGAAAATAGATTCGGTAACTGCTATTTCTTGCTCCAATCCAGTTTCATAAATACCTCTCAAACTTTCAAAATCGTTATTTACATTGGTAACATCTGGTGATAAAGCAGAACCACCATTGTCATTTATAAATGTAAAGATTTTCATGGCATGCTCACGCTCCTCTTCTGCTTGTTTGTAGAAAAAGGCTTTGCTATTTAGCAATTCACGTTGATCACACCAAGATGCCATGGCTAGATAAGAAGCCGAAGCTTTCATTTCCATACCAATCTGATTATTAAGTAAATCCATCACATCTGGATGAATTGACATTTGTTTTCTTATCGCTGTTGTATTCATAACTATCTTGTTTTTATCAAAGTTACAATAAAAATAGGCCATAAACCAATTTGGTTGAAATTTTAAAAAGGTCTAAATAAATTTAAAATTATACTATAGCTGGCTTAAAATCTAAAAAGAACAATGCGATTTCCTCCTTTAATTTTAATAATTGAGGAATATCTAAGAAGATTAAGTGTTGTTTGTCTGCTATAAAAAGCAACACAAAATTTTCATTATTAATGATTTTATTAAGTGCCTTAAAAGTTGTTAACTCATTTATTTTACGCCTTAATTCTAACATTTGTGGAAACGTTAATATAATTTCTTTATTAGGTGTCAACAAAACATACCTGCAAAAGGTAGACTGTTTTATTTGATAATTGCTTTGTATATAGGTTTTCAACTCCACTATACAAATATAAAACTTATTTAGAATAAATAAAAATAATAATTCCTTAGAAATTTTGAAAATTTAACTCTCTGGAGCCAACTCAACTTCAAGACCCTCTAAATCTGGAGTTAACTGTATTTGACATCCCAAACGCGAGTTATTCCTTACATCAAACGCCTCCGATAACATAGCCTCTTCATCGTCACTCATAGGAGGCAATTCATTATCACTATTTATGTAGCATTGACAAGAAGCGCACATGGCCATTCCACCACAAACACCAATGGTTCCTTCTGGCGCTAGCTCATAGGATCTAACAACTTCCATTAAATTCATAGCCATATCTGTTGGGGCTAAAATTTCGTGTTTTATTCCTTCTCTATCTGTTACTTTTATTTTTACATCAACCATAACAAAAACAATAATTTTTATTTTCAAAATAGAATGAGCCGACAAAAATAAAATTATTTTTATTTAGATTTTGTTTTTTAAATCAATTATTTCTATCGATTTAATAGGATTAAGTTATGATAAAAGACAACCCGTTTAAAATCTGTTATTTAGAATAAATATAAGGTGCGAAAAAAATTATGTAAATATGACTTTATTTAACCTTTATTTTCAAAATTACTACCGTTATTCCAATATTGAGGTTTGGAATCTTCAGTTTCTTGGTTCCAATAGGCTTGTGTTACCTTTTTACCATCAAAAGTTTCTAGTTTACGCTGAAATACCCAGATAGTAGGGTTAAATACCATATCTGTAACGGCAATAGTATATAGTTGTGGGTCTTCATCAGATTTTCTCTTATCTTCCTGAACAAGGACCTCAAATCCGTTATACTCCAAAAGTTTTTTTAGAAAATCTAGCCTATCAGCACTTATTCCTTTTTCAACAAAAGTAACTCGTGTATCATCAATACTTCCAAACATATGTTTGCCTCCCAATGCCATAATTTAATTAAAAAAACTTTTACTTAATTCATGAATGTAATTATATAATGGACTATATAAACCAATAAACAATATACCAACTGCTGTAATGAGCAAACCTAATCTCATATAAATTTTACTTTTGAAATATGGTATAGCATTTTCATTTTTTCGAAGAAACATAGCTCTTACTACTAACAAATAGTAATATAAGGATATAGTAACATTAACAACAGCTAGGAAAACTAGTAAATAATAACCTTTGCTTGCAGCAGCAGTGAATAGAAAGAATTTACCAAAAAAACCGGCTAACGGAGGAATTCCAGCTAGTGAGAATAGGGCAAGCATCATAACCAAACTCAAATTGGGATTTGTTCTGTATAAGCCCTCATAATCTTTCATATTTTCTTTTCCAGTTTGGAGTGAAATAGCTTGAACCACTCCAAAGGCTGCTAAATTTGAAAACACATAAATCAATACAAAGTAAACCACTGTAGCTGACCCTAGTTGATTTCCCGTAATCAATCCCAGTAATATAAAGCCTGCTTGTGCAATAGATGAAAAGGCTAAAAAGCGCTTCATGTTTTGCTGCCTCAACGCAAATAGATTACCAACAAACATGGTTATAATGGCTATAACATAAATAATATTTTCCCAAATAGCCATCAAAGGTTTTAGAACTGTAAATAGTAAAATCATTAAAATAAATACAGCAGCTCCTTTTGAAATTACCGATAAATAAGTCGCTATACTTACAGGGGCACCTTCGTACACATCGGCTGTCCAGAAATGAAATGGCACCAATGAGATTTTAAATCCCAAACCAGCAAAGAAGAATACAAAACCTAAAATGGTAAGATTGTTTGCTGTAATTGCCTCTGAAATTTCAGCAAAATAGATAGACCCTGTTGTTGCATAAAGCAAAGAAATTCCAAATAATGACGCTCCTGATGCCAAAGCTGCTGATAAAATAAGTTTAATACCAGATTCACTTGATAGCCTCTTTGTAATATCATAAGCAGCTAAAGCTGCTAGAGGTAGAGTAGACAATTCTAAACCTAAATAAAACATTACGAAATCGCCCGCAGAAATCATAAAATACACGCCTAATAAGGACGAAAAAATAAGAATAAAAAACTCCGTTCCCCGTTGTTGCTGTAGTATCTTTTCTTCAATCCAATCACCAGATTGTAGTAACAAAATTAATACACCAATATTTAGGATGTTCTTAAAGAACTGGATGAGTTCATTGGTATGAAACATGCCACCGAAAAGATTTCCATAATTCATTTTTAAAAAGCCTATAATGGTATGAATTCCGAATAAGAAAATAGCTAAATGAACTATACTGTTCTTTTTATTATTTGCAATGGACACTTCGGCTACCACTAACAATAAGATTATTGCCAAAAGTATTATTTCGTGTCTCATTAATAAAAAACTACTGAAATCCACTATTTAGTTTTTTAACTTTTATAATAACCCTTTAATAAAAGGATCTAAACTTTCTAATATCATGTCACTCAACCATAGTGGCGCCACACCAATTCCTACAATGGGGATTAATAATAATAAAATTCCAAATCGCTCATACCATGTTACTTTTTTTAACTTTAAAAAAGCCTCATTCTTTACAGGTCCCATTAACATTATTCCAACCACTCTTAAAATATAAACTGCGGTAATAACTATGACTGAAATAGAAAATATAGTTGCCACTCTCATAAAGGTGTCTTTTTGCTGAAACGCCCCCACAAAAATATTCATCTCCGCTACAAATCCGCTAAAACCAGGTAATCCTAGAGATGCCAAACCTGCTATAACGTAAATTACCGATATAAATGGAATCACTTTTAACAAACCACCTAGCTTACTAATATCTCTGGTATGGGTTCTTTCGTAAATCATTCCTATTAATGCAAAGAAAAGTGCCGTCATAAATCCGTGAGATAACGACTGTAAAATGGCACCATTCCAAGCGGTTTTATTCAACATCAATAAAGCAAACAATACTAAGCCTAAATGACTTACCGATGAATAGGCATTAATATACTTTAAATCGGTTTGCCTAATGGCACTAAAAGCACCATAAACCACACCGATTACAGAGAGTATGATAAATACCCACGACCAGTCAATGGCTCCTAATGGTAACAAATACATAGCTACTCTAAACACCCCATAGCCTCCTAACTTCATAAGAACCCCTGCATGCAACATAGATACCGCCGTTGGTGCCGATGCGTGACCATCTGGCGACCAAGTATGAAATGGGAATAAGGCTCCAATAACAGCAAAACCAATAAAGGTTAACGGGAAGAATAGTTTTTGGGCTTCATAAGGAATATTAACCTGAGCTATTTCTAATATATTAAATGTTAATGCACCACCATCGGCATTAGAATTAAAATAAATTCCTAGAATTCCAACTAAAAGTATAGCAGAAGCTCCCATGAGCATCAGGGTTAATTTCATTGCTGAATATTCTTTAGGGCCAGAGCCCCAAATCCCTATTAATAAATACATAGGAATAACCGCTATTTCAAAGAATACAAACATGGTGAACAAATCAATGGAAATGAAAAAGCCATAAACACCAACAGATAATACAATAAGTGACATAAAGAATTCTTTAGGTAAATCGTACATCTTCCAAGAGATAAAAATACCGGCTAATACCACAATAGCAGTTAGAAGTAATAGAGCTACTGAAATACCATCAACTCCAATATTATAATGAATATTAAAATGCTCAAACCAAACAACATCCTTGGTAAAAACCATAATGTTATCGTTCACCACCCGTTCATTAAAATAAGCAAACACAAGGTTTATGGCCATCACCAGTTGAACCACACTACCTAACATAGAAACCACTCGTGCCTGCTTTAAATTTTTGGTGAAAACCAAAACTAGGATAGTTATAATAGGAACGATAATAAAAAGTGATAAAATATCCATATTACTAGTTTAGTTTGTCCATAAATAAATAAACACCAAAGCTATCACAACAATACCTACTACAAATGCAAAAGCATAATCTTGCACCTTACCCGATTGTATACCTTTAATCTTTTGAGATATTAAAACCGTTTTATTTCCGATACCATTCATGGTGCCGTCAACCACTTGTTTATCGAATTTAGCAATGGGAGCAGACACTCTTTTAAACAAAATCTTTTTGGTTACAAACATGTAAATCTCATCGAAATAGAATTTATCACATGCCCATTTATATAGTGGCCCAAAATCCCTGGCGTATTTATCTGATAAATTATTCTCCTTTTTATAAAATATCCAAGCCAGTATAATACCAATAATACCAACAGTAGTTGCTATTACGGCCAGAGGATAGTTTAAATGCGCTTCAAACCCGGCTTTATCTGCCGTGACAAATTCACTAAAAGGAATAAAACCACTTACCACACTTAAAACAGCTAGCACCAATAATGGAAACGTCATTGATAATGGCGATTCTTTAGGCTTTTTTTCATAGCTTGTGTCTTTTCTCCAGAAAATACTGAAGTACAATCTAAACATATAAAATGCGGTTAATCCAGCTACAAATAAACCAACATAATATATGAGTTTGTTATGTTCATAAGCGGCTACCAAAATTTCATCTTTACTCCAGAATCCTGCCAACGGCGGTACACCAGCAATTGCCAAAGCTGCAATTAAAAAAGTAATATTGGTAATAGGCATATACCTGCGTAAGCCCCCCATATCTTTCAAATAATTGCTATGTACCGCATGAATAACAGACCCTGCGCCTAAAAATAGAAGTGCTTTAAACATAGCATGTGTAAACAAATGGAACATAGAAGCCATATAGCCAACTCCCTCATGTCCTTCATAACCAGAGACACCTAAAGCCAACATCATATACCCCAATTGAGACATGGTAGAAAAGGCTAGAACCCTTTTTATATCGGTTTGTGTTATAGCTATAATAGCAGCAAATAATGCCGAAAACGCACCCACATACGCCACGATTTTTAAGACAAATCCATCTTCAACAAAATAAAACATTGGAAACAATCTTGCTACCAAAAACACGCCTGCCACAACCATAGTTGCGGCGTGTATTAAAGCCGAAACAGGTGTAGGCCCTTCCATAGCGTCAGGTAACCAAATATGTAATGGAAACATGGCAGATTTTCCCGCACCTCCAATAAAAATAAAGATTAGCGCCCAGGTAATTACTGAAAGCCCCATGAACGAAGTTGCTGCCCAATTCATTATGGCACTACCTTCAGGATTATTCAAGGTTTCGAAATCGAATGTTCCTGTATAGTAGCCTATAATCATAATTCCGATAAGGAACCCAAAATCGGCGAACCGGGTTACTATAAAGGCCTTTTTTGCTGCAGCTATAGCCGATGTTTTTGTGTAATAATAGCCAATTAGTAAATAAGAAGACACCCCAACCAATTCCCAGAATATATAAATTTGAAACAAGTTAGTTGCTAATACCAAACCATACATTGAAAAGGTAAAAAGTCCCAGAAACGCAAAGAATTTGGTATAGCCTTCATCACCTTTCATGTAACCTCTGCTATAAATATGTACCATTAGAGACACTACGGAAACCACAACCAACATCATAACTGAAATGGGGTCTATAAGAATACCCATATCTATATGAAGGGTGTCTGTGAAATTCATCCAAACAGATTTCTTTAAAAATGTTTGATAGACTCCATCTACTTTTCCATGTACGAAGAAATATTGATAGGCGGCATAAAAGGAAAGTATCGCTGAGGCCAATAAACCAAAAACCCCAACATAACCCGAAACTGCAGGTTTAATTCTTTTGTAAAAAACACCCAGAAATAGGAAAATCACAAAAGGAATTATTGGGATTAATATGATATAAGTTATATTCATAATTATATTCAGTTTCAGTATCTAACAGCAAAAAAATCTTTAGTGTTTTTTTGGACAGAAGACCGGTGACCGAAGAATGGTTTAAAAACCACTGTTGTATTTATTGAACTCATCTTACTTAACATTTCCTAATTAATGAAATCTTCTTATGCTTCTGTCTTCTGGCTTCCATCTTTTAACTTTTAATGCTTCATTATTTCGGTATCCTTAACTTCAACAGAACTAATTTGTCTGTAAAGATTTATTATTATTGAAATAGCTAAAGCTGTTTCAGCCGCTGCTACAGCTATGATAAAAATTGAAAAAAACACCCCTTGTAACATATCTGGATAGAGATACTTATTTATTATTACAAAGTTTACAACAGAGGCATTTAAAATTAATTCAACCGATATTAACATAGATATTAAATTAGTTCGTGTTAAAAACCCGTAAACCCCAATAAAAAAAATGATGGTAGTTAGCGTTAATAGTTCATATATAGTAATACCTTCAATCATGATCAATCTTTAGTTTTATTGACTAATTTTTTTCCTTTTGCAATAATTATGGCTCCAACCATAGCAGCTAATAAAAGTATACTTATAACTTCAAACGGCAGAATAAAACCACCTGCTTCATAGCTTAACATTTTTGAACCAACATCTGCTGTTGTAGTAAGCTTATCATTTTCAACAACATTAAAATTGTGAGTATATATAGTGCTTAACACCACACCAATTCCAATTAAACACGTTATAGCAGTAATGACTTGTTTTAACGGTTTTGCTACCTCCAATTCTAGTTCTATATGATGCACTAAGAGCACCGAGAATATCATTAAAACAATAATACCTCCAGCATATACGGTAAGTTGAACAGCTGCTAGAAAATTATAGTCAATTAAAAAAAAGATACCCGCAACACCAACAAGAACAAACAACAAATAAATCACCGACCGAAGCATTTTTCGGTTACTTACAGCAGCAACCGCAAACACTATCATGATAACGGCTATTATGTAAAATATGACTCTTTCCATAATTTAATCTTCTACCCCAGGTCTTAATTTAGAACCAGGTTTATTTAAAACTCTAGTTAACGCGGTTCTATCATACACTGAATTTTCAAAATTCTGCCCCCATTTTATGGCATCTGTTGGGCAAACATCAATACACAAACCACACATAGTACACATACTTAAGTGGTACACAAACTTGTCTATTTTCTTTTTGTTTTTTCCCGTATACTCGTCGATGCCTCGATCCCAAATTATCTCAATAGTACCATTAGGACAGGCTATTTCACATTTCTGACAGCCAGTACATGCGTGTTCATTATTCTCGTCATGAGGCATTATAACTTCACCTCTAAAACGATCAAACATTTTTAAAGTATCTCTATTATCTGGATATTGCTGTGTTATGGCTCCCTTTCTGGAATTTAAAAAATACTTTCCGGTAATACTCATACCGGTAAGTAACGTTTTAATTCCATTAAATATATTTGAAAAATAGCTCATACTATTTAAATCTGTATTATTAAATTTTGCCAAACAATAAATGCCATAACAACAATATTTACCAAATTAATTGGCAGCAAATATTTCCATTCAAGAGTTAGTAATTGATCTACTCTTAACCTAGGGAATGTCCATCTAAACCACATCATTAAAAAGACCAGCAACAATGTTTTGGCTAAAAACCAGAAAACCCCTAGCCATGGTATCGATTCGGTTATTCCAAAAGGAGATAACCAAGCTCCAAAAAATACCGTGGTAGCAATAGCCGCTATTAAAAACATATTGATAAACTCTGCTAGAAAGAAATAAGCAAACTTCATCCCAGAATATTCGGTGTGAAAACCAGCCCCAAGTTCAGATTCTGCTTCAACCATATCAAAAGGAGCTCTATTGGTTTCAGCGGTTCCAGCAATCATATAAATCATAAATGCAATAATTGCAGGTATATGTCCTTGAACAATTAACCAACCACCTTTTTGAACTTCAACAATTTCAGATAGTTGTAAGGAGCCCGTTAACAAAATCATGGTTAAAAGTGATAACCCAACCGAGAGTTCATAACTAATGGTTTGCACGCCACTACGCATAGCTCCAATTAAGGCAAACTTGTTGTTACTTGCCCAACCACCTAATAAAATACCAATAACCCCAATTGATGAAATAGCTATTAAAAAGAAAATACCAATATTAATATCGAACGCTTGAAATTCTTTAGTAAATGGTATAAGGCCTAAAGCCATTAAAGCAGAAATTATCACGAAATAAGGTGCTAAATTATACAGAAATTTATCTGCTCTGTCTGTACCTGTAAGTTCCTTTGAAACTAACTTAAGTGCATCAGCCATGGTTTGAAGTAGCCCCTGAAAACCTACTCTATTGGGGCCAATCCTGAGTTGAAACCAAGCCGCTATTCTTCTTTCAAGTAACACCAGAAACAAGCCAGCAATTGCAAAAATCCCTAAATACAATAATGCCACAACAACCATAGCAGCATAATAAGCCGCTGATTCAGACATCATGCTTAAAAGCATTTCTTGTATGCTTTTGGTTATACTCAATGGCATTTGTATTAATTTCTATCTATCTATATCTGGAATCACTAAATCTAAGGTTGCCATAGTAGCCACTAGATCACCTATTTTTCCACCAACGGCCATATGGTTCAGGGCCGATAAATTTGAAAAACCCGGCGACCTAAATTTCATTCTATAAGGATTCTTTGTACCAGTACTAATAATATAAACTCCTAACTCACCTCTGGCTGTTTCTACCTTTTGATAAAACTCCCCTTTTGGTAACTTAATAACAGCATTGGTTTTTACACGATGTTCTCCGTCTGGTATATTATCTATTAATTGTTCAATAATTGACAAAGACTCCCATAATTCTCTAATTCTCACATTGTACCTGGCAAAGGTATCGCCATCTGCTTCCAAGACTTCATTAAAAGTCACTTTATCTAATGCGCTATACGGATGGTATTTTCTAACGTCGCATGAATAACCCGAACCCCGAGCCACAGGTCCTGAAACCCCAAAAGAAATAGCATCTTCTTTTGATAACACTCCCACTCCTTTAGTTCGTTTCTGAAAGATGATATTGCCCGTTAGCAGTTTGTTGTACTCTGGTATTTTTGTTTTAAAATGAGCTACAAAATCCTTGACCCTTTTTATGAAATTTGGGTGAATATCCCACATTAAACCTCCGGGAACATTATAGTTCATCGTTAATCGAGCCCCACAAGTTTCTTCAAAAATATCATTAATCATTTCTCGATCTCTAAACCCATAAAAGTATGTGGTAAGCGCACCAACATCCATACCCATAACGCCCCACCATAAACAATGCGAAGCAATTCTAGTAAGCTCTCCAATTATGGTTCTTATAACTTTCACCCTATCTGGAATTTCCAATTCTAGAGCGTTTTCAACCGTTAAACAAACCGCTTCATTATTAATATGTGATGATAAATAATCCATCCTATCTGTTAAATGCACTATTTGTTGGTAACTATCGCGCTCACACATTTTTTCAATAGAACGATGTATGTAACCTAAGTCTGGCTCTACCTTTTTAATAATCTCTCCGTCTATTGTAAGTAATAGGCGTAATACCCCATGGGTAGCGGGATGCTGAGGACCCATATTAATGAAATACTCCTCAGATTTAAAACTATTATTTAAGGTAGCCGATTCTTGCATACTCTTATTTAATGACCATATTTATCTCATCTACATAGTCTTTTCTCAGCGGAAATCCATCCCATTCCGGTGTTAAAAAAAGTCGTTTTAAATTGGGATGATTATTAAATGTAATACCAAAAAAATCAAATACTTCACGCTCATGAAACTCAGCCGTTCTCCAAATATCACAAACGGAATCGAAGGTTGGGTTTTCTCTATCTTCGGTTTTAACTTTTACAACAATATTGTGGCGATGCTGGGTAGATTCCAAATGATATACAATTCCTAATTCTGCTCCCCAATCAACACCTGTTAAGCAAAACAAGTAGTCGAAACATGTATCTGAATTAGTTTTCAACTTATTCATGAATTCATGTAAGTTTTCTGGTTTTACCAAAACATTCAAAAACTGAGAGCCCTCTTCCGTAAATTCCAAAAGATTTGGATTTATGATTGCTTTAGATGCTGCTCCTTCGGCAACCTCAACAGGCTCTGATTTTGTCTCAAATTCTGGATTAGGAAACCAACTACTTATTAATATCCGTAATGCTTCGTTAGTCATTTATTTAATTGTAAAAGCCATCATCGAACCCGATAATGGGGTTCTTTTTATGCTTCATATTTTCAGTTCTAATTTTGTCTTGTAACATAAGCATCCCTTCTAACAAAGCTTCTGGTCTTGGAGGACACCCAGGCACATAAACATCAACAGGAATCACATGATCTGCTCCCTTTACAACAGAATATGTATTGTAAAAGAAAGGGCCACCAGAAATAGCACAGGCACCCATGGCTATAACATATCTAGGTTCAGCCATTTGATCATAAAGTCGTCTTAAAACAGGAGCCATTTTATTTACAATGGTGCCTGCAATAATAATCAAGTCTGCCTGCCGTGGTGAAGGGCGTGCTACTTCAAAACCAAACCTAGAATAATCATGTCTTGCTGCTCCAGTTTGCATCATTTCTATAGCACAACAACTTGTTCCAAAATAAAGAGACCACAAAGAGTTAGAACGCCCCCAATTAATAATTTTATCTAATGAGGTTACGACAATATTAGCACCATTGCCTGCTGGAATAACCTTCCCTGGAAAATCATCTGGTATTTTATATGTATTATCTACTCCCATTTTAACGCTCCTTTTTTCCATGCATAAAGCAACCCTAAACCGAGTATGATTAAAAAGATTAGTATTTCAATAAATGCAACACCACCAATATCTCCAAAAACCACAGCCCAAGGCACTAGAAATGTCACCTCAACATCAAAAATTAAAAACAATATGGCAAACAGATAATAGCCTACTTTAAATTGAACCCATGTAGAACCAATGGTTTTCATACCGCTTTCATAAGGTTCTCTTTTTTGTGGACTATCAGATTTGTGAGAAATTAAATTTGACAAAAAGTTTGCTCCAGCAACTAGTACAATTCCCGAAATAAAAAAGACTATAATAGCTTCAGAACCCATATAATTATTTATTTAACCTCGTAGGTATCTCCAGAAAAAAACAAATCATCAGTATAATGAAAGTCTGATTTCATTTTAACTTCTTTTATTTGATTATTCATTCTTTCATCAAAAGTTACATCATTATAACTTCTGATAATTCCCGTGACTTTAGGGTAATGCAATCTCACCAGCATTTGATGTAAAGTGGGATCTTGTTCTTTGGCATCATGTACCAAAATGTCATCTTCTGTTATGCCATTTTCTCCTATGGTAACCACTTCTAATTTTAAGCCTTTTAAAACTAACCCTTTATCTCGTTCTTTACCAAAAACCATAGGCTTGCCATGTTCAACAAATAATTGTTTGTCTTCACGTACTGCCTTATCGGTAAATTCATTATAACAGCCATCATTAAAAATAGGACAGTTTTGCATCACCTCAATTAAAGAGGTGCCTTCAAACTTTTCGGCCTCAATGAATATTTGAGTCATCTCTTTGGGAGTATTACCTCCAATTCTGGCAAAAAAACGTGCTTGGGCACCAATGGCTAATTCTCCTGCAGAAAAAGGTGGTTGCGTATTTCCATAAGGAGACGATTTTGTTTTCTGACCAACCAATGATGTCGGTGAAAACTGGCCTTTGGTTAGACCATATATTTCATTATTAAATAGAACAATATTTAAATCTACATTTCTTCTTAGAACATGAATAAAATGATTTCCTCCAATAGCCATAGAATCACCGTCACCAGTAATTACCCATACACTTAGATTAGGATTAGCTAATTTTGTTCCAGTTGCAATAGCAGGTGCTCTACCATGGATACTGTGCATACCATACGTATCCATATAATATGGAAAACGAGAAGAACAGCCAATACCAGATATAAAAACTACATCTTCTTTTTTAACGCCCATTTCGGGGAGTGCCTTTTGCATCGCTCTTAAAATCACATAGTCATCACAACCTGGGCACCATCTAACTTCCTGATCGCTAGCAAAATCTTTGAAAGTATATTTTTTTTCTATTGTTGCATCCATATTATTTCAACACTTGTTTAAATTTTTGAATCAACTCCTCATTACCAAATGGTAAGCCTTGAATCTTATTAAACTGTAAAATTTCAAAATCATTAAAATTCAACTTTAGCACTTTTGCAAATTGTCCATTATTTAACTCGCAAACTATAATCTTTTTAAATCGCTTTAAAACCTCTTCTGTATTTTTTGGTAAAGGATTTATGTAATTAAAATGCGCTAGACCAATGCTATCATAACCTTGTTCTCTAATATCTTTTATAGCGGAATATAATGACCCAAACGTACCTCCCCAACCTATGACAAGTAATTCTCCCTCATCAACAAACTCAGATTTAAGTTCGGGTATTGCGTTTTGAACACGTTTTATTTTTTCGGCTCTTATCTTTACCATATACTCATGATTATCTGGAACATAAGATACATTGCCGCTAACACGGTCTTTTTCTAAACCACCAACCCTATGCTCTAAACCAGGTGTTCCTGGTATAGCCCAAGACCGCGCCAGGGTTTCCTCATCTCTATCGTATGGATGCCAACCCTCTTGATATTCACGAGTTATATTGGTTTTAATCTCTGGCATATCTTTTACGGACTTTATCCTCCAAGGCGCCGAACCATTTGCAATATAACCATCGGTTAGTAAAACCACAGGAGTCATATGTTCTAGGGTTAGTTTAGAGGCTTGATAGGCAAAATCAAAACAGTTTGCCGGCGTACTGGCTGCTATAACAATTACAGGACTCTCTCCATTTCTGCCATATAAAGCTTGAAGTAAATCTGATTGTTCTGTTTTTGTTGGCAACCCTGTTGAAGGCCCTCCCCGTTGCACATTAACAACTACTATTGGCATTTCAATCATCATAGCTAAACCTAAAGCTTCTCCTTTTAAGGCCAAACCTGGTCCAGAGGTAGTTGTAATTGCTAAATTTCCGGCAAAGGAAGCTCCAATGGCAGAAGTAATTCCGGCAATCTCATCTTCGGCCTGAAATGTTTTTACACCAAAATGCTGATGTTTTGCTAGTTCATGAAGAATATCTGATGCGGGGGTTATTGGATAGGATCCTAAAAACAAATCTAAACCACTTTTCTCAGAAGCTGCTAAAAAACCCCAAGCTGTAGCCGTATTACCCATTATAATTCTGTAGGTACCAGGTGCCATTTTTGCTGGCGCTACACCATAGGAATTAGGTATTAACTCCAAGGTTTCGGCAAAATAATATCCCGTATTTAATACTTTAATATTTGCTTCAATCAATTCTGGTTTAGCACTAAACTTCTTCTCAAAAAAGTTTATTGTATGATCTGTAGAGCGATTATACATCCAATAAACCATACCTAAAGCAAACATGTTTTTACTCCGAGTAATGCTTTTATTATCCAACCCTTCAATATCCTTTAAAGCTTCTTTTGTTAATGAAGTCATGGCAACCTCAATAACTTGATAATTTTCTAAACTACCATCCTCTAGAGGGTTCGTGTCATATTGCGCTTTGTCTAAATTCTTTTTTGTAAATGCATCTGTATCAACAATTATTGTATGTCCTGGTTTAACAGCATGTAAGTTCGTTTTTAAGCCAGCAGGATTCATCGCCACTAATAAATCCACTTCATCTCCTGGTGTGTTGATTTCTACACTTCCAATGTGTACCTGAAAACCAGACACTCCATATAAACTACCTTGAGGCGCTCTAATTTCTGCTGGATAATTTGGAAAAGTAGCAATATCATTACCAAACATAGCTGAAGTATCTGAAAACTGTGTTCCAGTTAATTGCATTCCATCACCAGAGTCGCCTACAAATCTAATAATAACTGCATGGAGTGTTTTTGGCTGGTGATTAGTTTTAATTGTAGTCATGAACTAAACAAGTTAAAATTCTACTAAATTTATTAAAAATGTCTCATTTTAACAATACTTAAGTTCTAAATGTAGTTTTAATTTTTTGTGCAAAACATGAACTTTGTCATACAAATGTTTTGAAACAAAACTTATATTTACTAATCCTGACTTAAAAATATTTAATCATGGCAATTATAATTACCGATGAATGTATTAATTGTGACGCCTGTATTGTTGAATGTCCTAATAATGCAATTTATGAACCTGATCAAGAATGGGCGTATTCAGATGAAACGTCCTTAAGCGGAATCGTAACACTTCCAAATGGAGAAGAAGTTGATGCCGACAAAATGAATGAACCTGTTTCAGATGAGTTTTATTTTATTGTTCCAGACAAGTGTACAGAATGCAAAGGATTTCATGAAGAACCACAATGCGCTTCTGTGTGTCCAGTTGATTGTTGTATACCAGACGAAGACCATGTGGAATCTGAAGAAGAATTACTAGCTAAAAAAGTCTGGTTACACGCAGAATAAACTTATGGTATTTAATTTATAATACTTTGTTATTATAAGTAGATTATAAAAGAGCTTCTCATGGTGATAAGACCTCTTTTCTTGCCTCCAAATTAATAATGCCTCAAAATGACAATTATCATAGTCTTTATAGGGTATTCTAATTAAATTTATACAATTACTTAATTACACGAACTTAAACAGTAACCTTTATTTAAAGGTCTGTACTAGGCTAGAACATCTATAATTTGCTTCTATAAAAACCGTTTAAAACAAATTATTTGAGGAATAGTTAAGGACAAGTATTATTTAAACTTTAATATATTATGGAATCTAATGCAGATAAACTTTTTTCGACTGCCAAGAAAAAACTCAACGAGGCCAACAAAGAATTATATAAACCAGAAGAAGATATTGTTGCATATTCTGTGTGTAAAAATTCGCAATATGCTATCGATAATTACTTAAGAGGATTCCTAACAAAGAAGGGAATTGATACTACAGATTTAGAAACCATCTCTCAACTTTATGAGACATGCAAAAAAATGAATAAGAACTTTGAAAAAATTGATTTAACAAACTTTCAGTGTATTTATCACATTATAGACTCAAAATATTGTAATGAATACGCAAAAGTTAACAGTTGTTTTGCTACTGCCGATAATTTGGATTCTTTTTTAAAGAAAGAGAAAATTATTTAGAGCCTGTGTATTCTTCTAAAAACAATAATAGTCAGTATTTTACACCTCTATATTGACAACCTCTACAATTTGTGGAGCATACTTTTTTATAGTCATTTCAACACCTGACTTTAAAGTCATTTGATTAACACTACACCCAACACAAGCTCCTTGTAGTTGTACTTTAACTAGTTTATCATCCTCAATAGACAGCAAAGAAATATCGCCTCCATCGCTTTGCAAAAACGGACGTATTTCATCCAATGCCTTTAATACATTTTCTTTTATTTCTTCTGAAGTCATTTGCTCTATTTTTTAACTGCCGAACATCCAGCCATGGTTGTAATTTTTATAGCTTCAGTTGGTGGTAAACTATCATTACGTTTTACCACTTCCTCAACCACATTTTGGGTCAATTTTTCAAAAGCTTTTTCCAATGGTGTTTCAGTTTGTAACGCCGCCGGACGACCAACATCACCCGCTTCTCTGATACTTTGAACCAAAGGCACTTCACCTAAAAATGGTACTTTTAAATCCTCTGCCAAATTTTTAGCACCTTCCTTACCAAAAATATAGTATTTATTGTCTGGTAATTCTTTTGGAGTAAAGTACGCCATATTTTCGATAATTCCTAAAACTGGTACTTGAATACTCTCTTGTTGAAACATAGCCACACCTTTTTTAGCATCAGCTAAAGCTATGTTTTGCGGTGTGCTAACTACAACTGCACCAGTAATTGGTAAGGACTGCATAATGCTTAAATGAATATCGCCCGTTCCTGGTGGCAAATCTATTAACAAAAAATCTAATTCACCCCAATGCGCGTCAAAAATCATTTGATTTAAGGCCTTTGCTGCCATTGGACCACGCCAAACAACTGCCTGATTAGGTTGGGTGAAAAATCCTATTGATAAGACTTTTACACCATAATTTTCAATAGGTTTCATTTTAGATTTTCCATCTACATTAATCGCTAAAGGCTTTTCAGCTTCAACATCAAACATAATAGGAATAGACGGTCCATAAATATCGGCATCTAAAACCCCTATATTAAAACCCATTTTAGATAGCGAAACAGCTAAATTAGCCGTAACTGTTGATTTACCAACACCACCTTTTCCAGATGCAATAGCAACTATGTTCTTTATACCTGGTATTGGTTTTCCTTTAATAACATTAGCCTTGGGCTTTTCAGGAACATCAACTTTTACATTCACTTTTATTTTAGCCTTTTCATAAACTTGCTCATGAATGGTTTTTAAAATATCTACTTCGGTTCTTTTTTTAGCCTGTAAACTTGGATTGTTTATTGTAATGTCCACTATTACTTCATCACCAAATGTTACTACATTTTTAACAGCGCCGCTCTCTACCATATTTTGTCCTTCTCCTGGAACGGTAATATTTTCTAAGGCCTTTAATACATCCTGCTTATTGAGCTTCATCATTATTCAGATTAATTCTAAAAAAACAAAGATAATCATTACGGTAAGAAGATTAGAGCAAGAATCCAGAAGTTTTATTTATTATTCAATGTAAAATATTTATACTTTGAAAACGGTATAATTATTGTACATAAATTATATCTAAACACCACACCAATGCAACAAAAACTAGGATTGATTCTACTACTCATTTTTAATTTTAGTATTGGTTTTTCACAGAGTAAAATTGAAAAATCTGAGTCAAGTTTAAAAAAGCAAAACAGCAAAGCATCAAATTCTACCAAAATAGGTCATAATTTAAGCAATAACAACGATACTTTTGGTGAAATGCTTTTAATAGAAACTTTTGGAAGGTTAGCTATAGATGTCATAGCTTATTCTGTTTACGGTATTTTAGTTGAAATGCCGTTTGAGAGAGATAGCCCTAGCAGTTCTGCTATTTTAACCAAACGCCCATATTCTAATTCTAATAGAGGGAATTATAGTTATGACTTGAATGATTATTCTGCAGTAGCTAGAACCACTGTTTTATCTAAGTACATTTTTGAAAACACCCAACTAGACGGTCATCATCTTAATGTTGATATTAGGTTTTACAACAGATTAGCTTTAGAATTAGATTATCTACAACTTTGGGAAAACAATCCTAATTTTGGATATGAAACACTAGCTATTTACACTGCCTTGATTAAGTATCATAGAATTAGAACCAGACAATTTGATGGTTGGTGGGGGTTAGGAGCATCTTATGTTGATGGGAATGTGGATGACTTTGGATTCTCTTTAGGTTTTGGAGCCGAAATTTTTCTTGGAAAACCTATCAGTATTGAAACAAATTACAACCAAACCTTTATAAATAATAGTTCTATTAGCAAGTTTAACGTTTTACTTAATTATTACATGAGGCAATTTAAGCTTAATGGTGGTTACCAATTCTTAAAAATTGGAGATCAAAGGTTTAAAACACCAACTATTGGTCTTGGTATATCCTTTTAATCCATTGAAGTTCCACAGAAGGGTCCCAATATACACTTTCAAAATCTTGAACCTGATTGTCTTTTACTTTAACCCCTTCACTTTCCAATAATTGTTGCATAAGGTTAGTGCCATCAAAATGGTATTTCCCGGTAAGTAAACCTTTTCTGTTCACTACCCTATGAGCCGGCACATTTTTTCCGCCTGAGCCATTCAATGCATAACCCACCATTCTAGCACTTTTTGTAGCTCCTAGATACTTAGCTATGGCACCATAGCTGGTAACACGACCATACGGAACCAAACATGTTACCTCAAAAACTTTATCAAAAAAACTTAATGTACTAGGTTTCATTGTTTAAAGTTCTTTAATGATGTTAACTAAAGTGACTATTGAAATAATTCCGGTGATACCTCCTATGATGTAGTTCATATTTTTTTGTGAAGTAAAAGATCTACTTTTAATCTTATCAAAAAAGAAAATGTACATGTACAACATAACAAAAGTACCCGTAGCAGCTCCTGCCACGTAAGAAATAATGCTTATTTGTTCAAAGTTTAACCATCCAAAGGACGCTAAAGTGATGGTCATATAAGCTTGATAGGGAATTGGAAAAACATTAATAGCAGACATAAGCATCCCTTGAAAAAATCTACTATGCTTGCTTCTAATTTTCGGATTGATTTGTTGCTTTGGGGTAGATTTAGCTATGAATAAAAAATACACGGTTATGAGCACAAAAATCACAAAAGCTACACGTTGTAATACATCAATCACTTCTGGATGATTACTTAAATATCTTGCAAAAATAGCTGCTATATAGGTTTGAGCTACAACTATGGCACAAACTCCAATAGAAAAAACAATACCCCTTACATGCCCTTCTTTTAAACTTATTTTAGCTGCTGTCATGTTTAACAACCCGGGAGGAATTACACCAACAAACGCAATAAACAGGCCAATAAAGAAGATAAACGTAATATTCAAACTAGTTAATTTTAAATCTAATATACGTAATAGGTTTGTTTTGCTCAAGGTATTGCGACTCGTAAAACGTTTGAATAGCAGTTACCTCGTCTGGACTTCCTTCTTGTTTATAAACATCATGGTTTGCATATAAAACCTCATGACCGGCACCATGTAATAGACCTAAAGTGTAACCATGCATAAACTCACTGTCTGTTTTTAAATTAACAACACCCTCTGGTTTAAGCACCTTTCTATATTTACCTAAAAAAGTAGTATTGGTCATACGGTGCTTTGTACGTTTATACTTTATTTGAGGGTCTGGAAATGTAATCCATATTTCATCTACTTCGTTTTCTGCAAAAGCATATTCAATAAGTTCAATCTGGGTTCGTAAAAAAGCTACATTCGGAATATTTTCTTTAATAGCAGTTTTAGCCCCTCTCCAAAAACGGGCTCCTTTAATATCTATTCCAATAAAATTCTTATTTGGGTATTTTTGAGCTAAAGCTACTGAGTATTCTCCTTTTCCACAACCCAACTCTAAAACTATAGGATTGCTGTTATTAAAAACCTTGTTTCTCCATTGGCCTTTTAACTCATAATTAGCACTTACAAGCTCCTCTCTTTTAGGTTGATATACGTTTGAAAACGTTTCGTTTTCCTTAAATCTTTTTAACTTGTTTTTACTCCCCACTTATTATTTAACTATTTCTTAGTATCTAAATATTTTTGGTAAAATTAAGGAAATATACAACAGCGTTTATATGCTTATTTTTGTTTTTATAATTTTAGTAAAATTTTAAATGAAAAAACGGATTTTAGTCGCTCCTTTAAATTGGGGACTAGGACATGCCACTAGGTGCATACCTATAATAAATGCTTTATTGGAACTAAATTTTGAGCCTGTAATTGCTAGTGATGGTATTGCATTAGCACTTTTACAAAAGGAATTCCCAATGCTTTCTTCTATAGAACTTCCATCATATGATATAACGTACGCTAAAAAAGGTAGAAACTTTAAAATAAAGTTGATAAAAGATACCCCAAAACTTTTAAATACTATTAAATCCGAAAAAAAAGCCACGAAGGATATTGTAAAAAACCATAATATTTCAGGAATAATTTCAGATAATAGACTGGGCGTTCACAGCAAAAAAGTTCCAACGGTGTTCATTACACATCAGTTGAATGTACTTAGTGGAAATACAACGTGGTTAAGTACTAAAATGCATGAAAAATTTATAGAAAAATTTGATGAATGCTGGGTGCCTGATACTGATGCAGATATTAACTTAAGTGGCAAACTAGGTCATCCTGATGACTTTAAAATACCAACAACATATATTGGACCTTTAAGCAGGTTTGAAAAGCAAGTAGTAAAACCAATTAATAAAATTTTAGTTTTAATTTCAGGGCCAGAACCTCAGCGCACCTTTCTTGAGGAAAAACTCTTTTTGGAACTAAAAAATTATCCTGAAAAAGTTGTATTTGTTAAAGGTGTTATGGAAAAGCAACAGGTTGTAGAAATCATGGGTAATATAACTGTATATAATTTTATGACCTCTAAACTATTGGAAAAGACTATAAACGAAAGTGAACTAGTCATTTCAAGATCTGGCTATACTACGGTCATGGATCTAGCTAAACTAAATAAAAAAGCTTTTTTTATACCTACCCCTGGACAATTTGAACAAGAGTATTTGGCCAAACGATTAGCAAAACTTAATTTAGTCCCTAGTTGTAAACAAGATGATTTTACAATTTCCAAAATTGGGGATGTCTATAATTTTGAAAGTTTAAAGGCATTTAATTATAAGGTTAATTTCAAAACGCTATTTAGCCTTTTCGAGTGTGAATGAAAATTCACTACCTACCCCATATTCACTTTCTACATATATTTTTTCGTTGTGTGCTTCAATAATATGCTTTACAATAGACAACCCCAAACCAGAGCCACCTTCTTTTCTAGAACCACTTTTATCTACTCTGTAGAAACGCTCAAACAAACGCGGTAGATGTTCTTTTTCAATACCTTCACCATTATCTGTAACCCTAACTATTACTTTGTTCTTAATAAGATTTTCTATACTCACCTCGGTAGTACCCTTTACTCTTCCGTATTTAATGGAGTTCACAATTAGGTTTGTTAGTACTTGCTGAATACGCTCTTTGTCTGCATTAACCATTATTGGTTTATCATAGTCGGTATCAAAAGTTAAGGTTATTTTTTTCTTATTGGCTTTCATCTCAAACATATCAAAAACGTTTTCTACCAACTCTATGATATTGAATGATTCAATATTTAAACTTAAATCACCAACTTCTAATTTGGTGATCATATCTAAGTCCTTTACTATATACCCCAGTCTTTCAATTCCTTTACTCGCTCTTTGAAGATATTTTTCTCTTACAGCTTTATTGTCAATAGCACCATCTAACAAGGTTTCAATATAACCTTGAACGGTAAAAAGCGGCGTCTTTAGTTCATGCGAGACATTACCAAAAAACTCTTTACGATATTGCTCTCTAACTCTTAAGGTTTCAATTTCTATTTTCTTATCCCTAGCGTATTTATCAATTTCCTGAGTTAGGGTTCTCATATCGGTAGTAATAGCTCCTTTGGTTAAACTTGCTGATTCTAAAAGCGTTAAATCATCATATATTTTTTTTACACGCTTATAAATAAATTTTTCTACCCTAAACTGTACTATTAAGAAGGAAAAAAGATAAGTAAATAACATGATGCCTAAAACATAGTACCATATAAACTCAAAGAAATAAAATAAAAAAACACTCGTTAAGAGCGTTATAAATATGGTAATGTAAAGCGATGTGTTTACAGCAAACCTATACGATTTTTTAAATTTTGTCTGCATTTGGCATTAATCAACAAACTTATAACCAACGCCTTTTATGGTTTTGAAACTGTCGTCTCCTAATTTTTCACGTAGTTTACGAATATGTACATCAATGGTTCTCCCCCCAACAACAACTTCATTACCCCATACAGTATCAAGAATTTCATCTCGTTTAAAAACTTTTCCAGGCTTTGATGCCAGTAAAGATAGTAATTCAAATTCTTTTCTAGGTAAAACTATCTCTTTACCTTTTGAAATAACCTTATATTCATCCTTATCAATTACCAAATTCCCTGCTTTAACCGTATCTGGTGTTTCCTCTTCTTTATATCTTCTTAATAATGCTTTCACTTTACTAACCAATACTTTGGGCTTTATTGGTTTTGTAATGTAATCATCAGCTCCAGCATCAAAACCTGCTACCTGAGAATAATCTTCGCCTCTTGCCGTTAAAAAAGTGATTATGGAATTTTTTAAATCAGGATTTTTCCGAATAAGTTCACAAGCTTCAATACCATCCATTTCTGGCATCATAACATCTAAAATGATTAACTGAGGTAGTTCCTTTTTTGCTTTTTTAACACCTTCGAAACCATTCTCGGCTGTAATAACTTGATACCCTTCGCTTGATAGATTATAGCCTACTATTTCTAAAATATCGGGTTCATCATCAACTAATAGAATCTTGATATCCTTCTTTTTCATTTAAAGTTAAATTTCTAAAAAGTAAATATAAAACTAATACCCCAATATAATGAATATCGTGTAATTAATAACGTTATAGTAACAAACCACTTACCGAAATTTAACCTTTCAAACAAAATCACAACTCTTTAACAAACTCTTTGGTATAACTTTTGTAATATTTTATTAACTTTAATGTAATTATGATTAAGGCTTATGAAGAAAACCTACTATTTAACCTTTTTACTGTTTTCATTATTACTTTTCGCACCGTGTAATAGTGTGGCTCAGGATATTGATAAGGCATTTCAAGAAAATATTGAAGGCCTAACCATATATCCCAACCCTGTCAGCAATGGTCAGACTTATGTACACATTAGTTCTGAAAAAAATCTTTCTAAAAAAATTGAATTTTTTAACGTTTTAGGGAAACGTATATATTCTACAAATCTAATTGGCAAACAATTAAATATCATTAATTTAAACAAAGGTGTTTATATTTTAAAAATTACAGAGGATAATATTAGTGAGATTAGGAAATTAGTAATAAAGTAACTTCAATGTTATTTCATAGTTAAAAATCAACCTATTAGGTTGATTTTTTTAGTTTAAAGTAAGATTTATTTGTACTTTTAAAGGACTTAATTTTATTAATCCTTTATTATGAAAAAACTTTACTTTTTATTCTTTGCACTATTAACTACATCTTTAAATTTCTCACAAGGCACAGAGACTTTTGATAATTTTGCCGAAACTGGATCATCTTATGCTGATGGAACTTTTACAGGGCAAGATGGTTCTACATGGACTTATGTACAATCTAGAGGTGACCAAAGTATTACTGGAAAATCTATAATGTTAGGAAGAAACCGAACACCACAGGCTGAGGTATATTCTGGAACTATTTCTGGCGGTGTTGGAACCATAAGTTTTAATTACGAACAAGCTTTTTCTACCAACGTAAACTTAAATGTTTTAATAAATGATGTTGTTTATGGTAATGTTACGTCTTCCGCTGAGGCAGGTGTCACTAAAGCCTCTGGTTCAATTACTGTAAACCAACCAGGAGATGTTGTAATTAAATTTACTAGTGTAAATAATAGTGATGGGCAAGTAACAATTGATGATATTACTTGGACTGGCTATACTGGTTCTGCAACTCCTACCATTAGCACAAGTGCTGGAGTATCTGGATTGTTTTATTATGAAACTTTAGGCCCTTCATCTTCAGACACATTCACTGTTTCTGGAATTAATTTAACTAATGACATTACCGTTACAGCACCCACAAATTTTGAAGTTTCATTAGATGATACAACCTTTAACTCTTCTGAAACTATAGCTCATAGTGGTGGAACCGTGAATACCACAACTATCTATGTACGATTAGTTTCCGGATTAACTAACGCAAGTAGTCCCTACTCTGATAATATTACGGTTTTGTCAACTGGAGCTTCCTCTAAACAGGTTCCGGTTAGTGGTGCCGTGGGTCCTGACGATCCATTAATTAGTTATACAGGAGGTTTAAGCAATTTTAGTTATACCGAAGGCTCTGGACCTTCGACCTCCGATAGCTTTGATGTCTCTGGCATGTTTTTAACTGATGACATTACGGTTATGGCTCCAGCTAATTTTGAAGTTTCTGTTGATGGTGTTAATTTTTTCTCTTCTGGATCTTTAACACCAGATGGTAGTGGAGATGTTGCTACAACAACTATATACGTACGTTTAGCATCAGGCTTATCCGTTAATTCTTATTCAGGAAATGTGGAGCTAACGTCCCCTGGCGCTATTCAAAGAAATGTGGCCGTAACTGGCGATGTTAACCCTGCTGCTACCTGCCCTAATGTTGGAGATATTATTATCACAGAAATTATGCAAAACCCAGCTAGTGTAGCTGATAGTAGCGGTGAATATTTCGAAGTTTACAACACCACGGGCTCTGCTATTGATATGATTGGCTGGACCATAAGTGATGCTGGAACTGATTCACATACTATTACCTCAAATGTTTCTGTACCTGCTATGGGATATGCCGTTTTCGGCATCAATAGTGATTCGGGCACAAATGGAGGCGTAACTGTTGACTATCAATATTCTGGAATATCTTTGAGCAATGGTGCAGATGAAATAATTTTAACTTGCAGTTCTACTATAATTGATGAAGTTTACTATGATGGCGGACCTAATTTCCCTGATCCAAGTGGCATAAGTATGGAATTATCTACAACTGCCATGAATTCTACAGACAATGACAATGGCGCTAATTGGGGCGAATCAACTGGAGGCCCTTTAACAGCTGGTGACTCAGGGACTCCTGGTTCCGGAAATAGCTTTACACTATCAAATAAAGTCTTTGCTATTAAAGGTTTCAAGCTTTACCCAAACCCCACCAATCTGGGCTATGTAAACATTTTAAGCAAAAGCAACTCTAAAATGGATGTTTCGGTGTTTGATATTATTGGAAAAGAGGTTCTTAGAAATACTGTAACTAATAACACTTTAGACGTTTCTGCTTTAAAAACAGGTGTTTATATTTTAAAAGTATCTCAAGAAGATGCTTCTTCTACAAAAAGATTGGTCATTAAATAACTTCAAATAAATGTATTTTTAAAAGCGTTGCAGTAAGCAACGCTTTTTTATTTTATATAATTTTGCTCTAAACAAAACTATGATAGACCCAAATACTATTTTTAATATTAAAACTGAACAAGCGTTTAACCAGAAGGCTCTTGAAATTTTCAAATTCCAGTTTGAAAACAACAAAGTATATCGTTCTTTCTGTGATTTATTGTATAAAACACCAAGTGATGTTCATACAATAAAAGACATTCCTTTTTTACCCATTCAGTTTTTTAAATCTCATCAAGTTTTAAGTTCTGATGATGAAATTGAAACCACATTTACCAGTTCTGGAACTACCGGAAGCTCAACCAGTAAACATCATGTAATTAATTTAAAAATATATGAACAAAGCTTTAAACTTGGCTTTAAACAATTCTATGGAAACATTGAAGACTATATCGTTCTAGCGCTTTTACCCTCTTATCTAGAACGCGAAGGTTCTTCTTTAATTTATATGGTTGACTCCTTAATAAAGCAATCAAATAATGCTGAAAGTGATTTTTATTTAAATAATTTTTCTGAATTAAAGGAGACTCTTATTAAGCTAGATTCCGAAAGAAAAAAAGTATTATTAATTGGGGTGTCTTTTGCGCTTTTAGATTTGGTTGAAACCTATCAGTTTAGTTTAAAAAACACCATTGTCATGGAAACAGGTGGCATGAAAGGTAGACGAAAGGAACTTATTAGAGAAGAACTGCATCACATTTTAAAATCTGGTTTTGGGGTTAATGCTATTCATAGTGAATATGGTATGACAGAACTTTTAAGTCAGGCCTATTCAAAAGGAAATGGAATTTTCAATTGCCCTGACTGGATGCGTGTTTTAATAAGAGATACCGAAGACCCACTTTCCATACAAACTACCAATAAAACTGGTGGATTAAATATTATAGATTTAGCGAATATAAATTCCTGTGCTTTTATTGCTACTCAAGATTTAGGACGATTAAATACCGATGGTTCTTTTGAAATTATTGGGCGTTTTGATCACTCTGATATTCGCGGATGCAACCTCATGATACTTTAAAATCTTTTATTTTAAAAAAAATGAATTATTAGTGTAAGCATTTTAAGTTAATAGCGACAAAACGTAAAAGCTAAGAAGAAGAAAGATTAGTTTTTAATTGGTTGGTTAGTTGTATAAGGCCTGATGCTCTCAAAATCAGGTCTTATATTTTTTTATACCATTCTCAACAAAAAGTAATTTTTCTTACCGCGCTGTAAAAGTACAAAGGTGTTGTTTATTAAGTCTTTTGAAGTTATATTATAGCCTTCTTTTACTTTCTCCTTATTTACCGAAATAGAATTCTCCTTTAACGCACGTCTTGCCTCACCGTTAGATTTTAAAAAGCCTCCTTTTTCAGCCAATGCACCGATGATATCCAAACCTTTTTCAATATCAGAAGTAGAAATTTCGGTTTGCGGTACACCATCAAAAACATCCAAAAAGGTTTGCTCATCAAGTTGTTTTAAATCATCCCCTGTAGAATTTCCAAATAAAATATTACTAGCTCTAATGGCATTCTCCAAATCAGCCTCTGAATGCACCATTTTAGTAATCTCCTCGGCTAATCGCTTTTGCAAAACCCTTAAATGAGGTGCTTGATTATGTTCTTGAATTAAAGCATTTATTTCAGTTTCATTTAAAAAGGTAAATATCTTAATGTATTTTTCGGCATCCTCATCAGAAGAATTCAACCAATACTGGTAAAATTTATACGGTGATGTTCTTTTGGCGTCTAACCATACGTTTCCGCCTTCAGACTTCCCAAATTTTGAACCATCAGACTTTGTAATTAAAGGACATGTAATTGCAAACCCTTTCCCACCAGCAATTCGTCTAATCAATTCTGTTCCTGTAGTGATATTGCCCCATTGATCACTGCCTCCCATTTGTAACGTACATTTGCTAGCTCTGTATAAATGAAGGAAATCATAACCCTGAACCAACTGATACGTAAACTCTGTAAAACTCATCCCTTCAGATGCATCTGAAGAAATTCTGTTTTTCACAGAATCCTTTGCCATCATATAATTTACCGTAATATGCTTACCTACATCACGAATAAATTCTAGAAATGAAAAATCCTTCATCCAATCATAATTATTCACCAAAACAGCAGCATTGTCGGCATCACTTTCAAAATCTAAAAAGTGAGCCAACTGTCCTTTTATAGCTTCTTGATTATGCCGAAGTGTGGTTTCATCTAATAAATTTCGCTCATTAGACTTACCCGAAGGATCACCAATCATACCTGTTGCACCGCCTACCAAAGCTACAGGTTTGTGCCCACAACGTTGATAATGAGCCAAAATCATTATTGGTACCAAATTACCAATATGTAAAGAATCTGCTGTAGGATCAAACCCAATGTAAGCACTTTTCATCCCTTCCATTAAATGTTCTTCAGCACCAGGCATAACGGTATGAATCATACCTCTCCAAGTTAATTCTTCAACAAAATTCTTTATCATTTTATTTGCTTTTCATAAAACAGTGCAAAGATAAAAATCAATGTATAATTACTAAGGTATTCTGAATAATTCTTTACTTTAGTTAAATGATTCTAGTAACAGGAGGAACAGGTTTAGTAGGCGCCCATTTGCTTTATAAATTAGTTAATAATCACAAGAAAGTTAAGGCTATTTATAGAAATGAGCACAAACTGGACAATGTAAAAAATGTATTTTCTTGTTATACTGAAGATTTTGAAAGTCAATACAACAAAATTGATTGGATAAAAGCCGATATTTTAGATATTCCTGCACTTTCTGAAGCTTTTAAGGGTATTCATTATGTATACCACTGTGCTGCATTTGTGTCATTTGAGCCCAATAAATACCGCCTTTTAAGGAGAATAAATATTGAAGGCACTGCTAATATTGTTAATCTGTGCTGTTCCCAAAATATTAAGAAACTATGCTACGTTAGTTCTATAGCAGCTTTAGGCCAAAACATTAACAACAAGCCTATTGATGAAAATACTGTTTGGAATCCTGAAGCAGATAATCATGTCTATGGCATCACAAAATATGGTGCCGAAATGGAAGTATGGCGTGCCGCCCAAGAAGGACTTAATGTTGTAATTGTAAATCCAGGAGTGATTTTGGGTTCTGGTATTTGGAGATACGGCTCTGGAAGCCTATTTAAAAGAGCCGCTAAAGGATTTAAATACTTCACTTCTGGTTCGGTTGGATTAATTTCGGTAGAAGATGTAGTAAATATTATGGTTCAACTTATAGAAAGCAACATAACTAATCAACGCTTTGTCTTAGTTGCCGAAACCTTAAGTTATCGTGAATTTCTAGAAGCTCTTGCTGAATCAGTTAAAGGCAAACCTCCTAAAAAGCAAGCGAGTTTGTTTTTTTTGAAAATAGCTTGGCGATTAGATTGGTTAAAAAGCAAACTAACTGGGAAAAAAAGGGTTTTGACAAAGCATATTGCAAGAGCTTTATCTACAAAAAAACACTATAATAGCAATAAGGTTAAAACCATTTTAAACTACTCCTTTAGCCCCATAGAGAAAACCATAAAAGACATTGGCGCTATTTATCTGAAACAGGAGTAATTAATTTACCTTCTTTCTCCATTTTTGGAAGCGGATTGATTTTACTTAAAGAATCTTTTATTTTCAAAACTACTGTTGAATCAATATCTTGTGAAAATTTTAAAGAGTCTCGCTTTTTTAAAATGGCCTCTAGAGAATCCTTACTTTTCTGTTCAGCCCTTTTCCGTTCTTCGTCTCGCAATGCTGTATAATACTCTTTAAGTTTATCTAGACTATCTTTTACCATCTGGTAAATTTCCTCATAATCCTTAATATTATAGGTATAATATGTATTGCTTTCTGCAAACTGTGTACTATCAATATTGTACTTGTTGTAAATATAAGAATTGGGGTAAACGCCACTATCTTGCATTATTTTTTTATTAACACCGCTAGCTGTTGCTATTAATTTGGCATCAATTAAAATACTAACCATTTCCCTTTTAGAAATTAAGCGCTCAGGCTTTTTAGGACCAGAGCATGCTATTATGGTTAAAACCGAAATAAGTAGTAAGAGTAAGCGTTTTAGAATCATCTATTAAAAGTTAACCGTTTAGCATACTTTACCTCACTAAACTTTGAGTTTTGATATGCAATATGCCCGTTAACAAAGGTATGCGTAATTCTTGATTTAAAGGTAGATCCATCAAATGGGGACCATCCACATTTATAGAGAGTATTGTCTTTGGTAACCGTCCATGGGTTGTTTAGATCTACCAATACTAAATCTGCAAAATACCCCTCCTTTATATACCCTCTTCTACTTATATCAAACAAAATAGCAGGATTATGACACATCTTCTCTACTATTTTCTCCAAAGAAATTTTACCTCTATGATACATTTCTAACATGGCTGGTAAGGCATGTTGTACCAATGGTCCTCCCGAGGGAGCTTTAGTGTAAACGTTTTTTTTCTCCTCCATAGTATGTGGAGCATGATCAGTTGCTATAACATCAATCCTATCATCTAATAAAGCTTCCCAAAGTTGTTCTCTATCACTTGCCTTTTTTACGGATGGATTCCATTTAATTAAAGTGCCTTTTTTTTCATAGTCTTCATCTGAAAACCATAAATGGTGAATACAAACCTCTGAAGTTATTTTCTTGTCTTTTAAAGGAATTTTGTTATCAAACAATTTAGTTTCCTTTCCTGTAGATAGATGAAACACATGCAATCTTGCCCCTGTTTCCTTAGCAAGTTCTATTGCTTTAGATGATGACAAATAACAAGCTTCCTCACTTCTAATAACAGGGTGTTGTTTGATTGGAATATCATCACCGTACTTATCAATATGCTCCTGCATATTTTTCTTAATGGTATTTTCATCTTCACAATGCACAGAAATACGCATATTTGTGTTTGAGAAAATCTTTCGTAACACTTCAGGGTCATCCACCAACATATTTCCTGTTGAAGACCCTAAAAACAACTTTAATCCAGCACACTGACTAGCATCTAGTTTTAAAATTTCGTCTAAGTTATCATTAGTTCCACCAAACATAAACGAATAATTAGCTGAAGAACTTTTAGCTGCCATTGCAAATTTTTCTTCTAGTTTTTCAATAGTCGTAGTTTGCGGATTGGTATTAGGCATTTCAATAAAAGACGTGATTCCACCAGCAATAGCGGCTCTTGATTCTGTTTCAATATTAGCTTTATGTGTTAGCCCTGGTTCTCTAAAATGTACTTGATCATCTATAGCACCAGGCAGTAAATATTTCCCTTCAGCATCCATTACTAATACATCTGCAGACTTTGGAGTAAGTGACGCCCCTACCTTTTTAATGTATTCACCTTCAATTAATACATCGCCATTAAAAACAACACCTTCATTTACTATGTTAGCATTCTTGATAAGTATTTTTTTCACACGTTTAAATTTTAATAATTACTATATATTAATTTTAAATCGATTCTAATTTATGTTGTTTTTTTAAAAAGACTCTTTAGTTTCATTGATATTACTCCAAAAATAGCTTCTGAAATAATACCACTGCTTAATTTAGATTCTCCTTTGGTTCTATCAGTAAAAATTACAGGAACCTCAATTATTTTAAATTTGTTTAAGTAGGCTTTGAACTTCATTTCAATTTGAAAAGCATACCCAATAAACTTGATGGTATTCAAATTAATCGCTTCCAAAACCTTTCTTTTGTAACATACAAATCCTGCCGTAGTATCATTAATATCCATCCCAGTAATAAACCGTACGTATTTTGAGGCACAATAAGACATTAACACCCTACCCATAGGCCAGTTAACAACATTTACTCCTGTAATATAACGTGAGCCAATAGATAAATCAGCTCCTTCTACAGCACAAGCATCATATAATTTTTGTAAATCTTTTGGATTATGAGAAAAATCGGCATCCATTTCAAAGATATATTGATATTCTTTATCTAAACACCATTTGAATCCATGAATATAAGCAGTTCCTAAACCAGACTTTTCCTGCCTTACTTCTAAAAACAATCTATTAGAAAAAGTTTGTTGCAATTCCTTAACTTTTAGAGCCGTTAAATCTGGAGAATTATCATCAACAACAAGAATATGAATAGCATCAGACTGCGAGAAAACAGCTTTAATAATAGCCTCAATATTCTCAATTTCATTGTAAGTCGGAATGATAACAATGGCTCCAGTCATTCGTATTCGGTTACGCTTTTTACTTTTAACAAATGTACATTAATAAGCCATTATTTATTTTAAATATTCCTTAATTATTTGGACATCTTATTTAAGAATTTATGATAATTTTACATCATGCTTAGAGAAATTGCATCAAAGGAGCTATTTACAGTTTTATTGGTTGTCGGACTTGTTATTATCGCTATTGCTAAGTTAACAGACCCACGGCGTTTTAATGAGTTTATACTAGTTATTGGTAATTCTAAATACTTAAAAATATACGCCCGCGAACAAAAATTCTTTGATGTATTTGACGCCCTTCTTTTTGGGAACTTGGTTATTTCTTCTTCCATATTTGCGTATATTATTTTTCAATTTCTATCAGAGAATAATGACATTTCCATTAATATACTTTTTAAACTTGCAATTGGCATAGCGTCCTTCTTTTTAATTAAAGTTTTAATAGAACGACTTATTGGAAGTCTTTTTGAGATTGATAAATTGGTAGACGGGTATCTTTTTCAGAAAATTAGTTATAAGAATTATTTAGGTATTTTATTATTACCAATAAATGCCTTTTTACTCTATAGCTTTAAATTATCGTTACCAGTTATTTATACCATCATTATTATTTTGTTATTGGTTAATATTATTGGGCTGATAACCTCTTTTAAATCATATCAAAGTTTAATAAAACAGCATTTTTTCTATTTTATTTTGTATCTTTGCGCTCTTGAAATAGCACCCTATATCATATTATATAAGGTGTTTATGACCTAGAACATAGAACAAACTACTTGCGCTTATGAAAGTGAAAACAATTTTGGTATCTCAACCAGAACCTAAAATAGAAAACTCCCCCTACTTTGATTTACAAGAAAAACAAAAAGTTAAAATAGACTTTAGACCTTTTATACATGTAGAAGGAGTTTCTGCTAAAGAGGTAAGACAACAAAAAGTTGACCTAAGTAAATACACTGCCATTATTTTAACAAGTAGAAATGCGGTAGATCACTTTTTTAGAGTAGCAGAGGAGATGCGCTTTAAGGTGCCAGACACCATGAAATATTTCTGTCAGTCTGAAGCAGTAGCCTACTATCTTCAAAAATATGTAGTTTACAGAAAGCGCAAAATTTATGTAGGTAAACGTACTTTTCCTGAGTTATCTCCTTTAATTAAAAAATATAAAGACGAGAAATTTTTACTACCCAACACAGACAAGGTTAAACCATTAGTTCCCGAAACTTTAAATGCTTTGGGTGTAGATTGGAAACAAGCTACTTTCTTTAAAACAGTTGTAAGTGATTTATCTGATTTAGCTAATGTTTATTACGATGTTTTAGTGTTCTTTAGCCCTTCTGGAATTGAATCGCTATTCCAAAATTTTCCAGATTTCAAACAGAATAATACCAGAATAGCTGTTTTTGGCAATACTACCATTAAAGCTGTAGAAGAAAAAGGTTTACGTGTTGATATAGCAGCACCAACACCAGAAACACCATCAATGACAATGGCTCTAGAAAAATACATTGAAAAGGTGAATAAGAAGAAATAATCAATCTTTTTACCAATACAAAATATTATTTACCATAAAACAAAAAACCAGTGAAGAAAAGTTCACTGGTTTTTATTTATCGTTGTTTCTTTAAAACTATCCCTTTTAAATAAGGAATACATATAAAAAACTTATCTTAATTATTTATCTCCATAAACTTCCTTAACAAACTTTTCGTATGTCAATTCCTTTACCTTAAGATTTGCTTTCTCTTTATAAAGATTTAATAATTTTTGACTTACTAATTGCTCTGAAATTCTACGCGCCTCATCTTGATTTGATAATACTCTTGCTGCTATTCCATCTAATTCTTCATCAGAAGGATTCATCTGACCAAATTGAGCCATTTGCCCTTTAATCATTTCTTTTGCATGATTTTTAATATCATCCATAGTTACTTTGATGTCATTTTCCTCAATTAATTTGCCTTCAATTAACTGATAACGCAAGCTTTTTTCAGACTTCTCATATTCTTCTTTAGCCTGAACTTCATCTAACTCCTTTTCACCTGCAGTAGCCATCCATTTTGTTAAGAATTCTGATGGCAAGTCAAACTTAGTATTCTCAATTAAATACTCTGTAACATCATTTAAAAGTTTTTGGTCTGCTTGCTGAATGAATTGCTTCTCAGCATCCTCTTTAATTTTAGCTTTTAATTCAGTTACTGTTTTTACCGTACCTTCACCAAAAAGTTTATCAAACAAGTCTTGGTCTAGGTCTGCCAATTCTCTCTTGTTAATTTCATTAACTGTAAAAGTTACTTCAATGTCTAATCCGTGAACTTCATCATGACCCAACTTCAAAGCATGCATTAACTCATGATCATCATCGTACAACCCTTTAGTTTTCAAAGCAATAACATCGCCTGCTTTTGCACCAATAAATTTCTTTTCAGTTACTTTACCTTTAAATTTATCTAAGGTAATAGTAACCGTATTTTCTATTTCTTTTTCTTCATTTTTGAAGGTGCCCGTAATTTCACTGTCTGATTCAACCACCTCTTGTGAAACTAATTTCCCATACTGTTTTTGGATGCGTTCAATTTGTTCATCAATCATTTTATCATCTGCTACAATATTGTAATGTGTTATGGCTTTTTTACTTTTAAGTTCAACTTGAAATTCTGGTGCTAAACCTAATTCAAATTCAAAAGTAAAGCCTTCTGCATCCCAATCAATATTACCCTGTGGTTTAGGTAATGGTTGCCCTAATACATCTAATTTCTCTTCTGTTAAATATTTATTTAAAGCATCCTGTAACAACTTGTTCACCTCATCAACCAATACAGCTTTTCCGTATTGTCTTTTTACCATCCCCATTGGAACCATCCCTTTTCTAAATCCAGGAATGTTAGCTGTTTTACGGTAATCTGATAAGATTTTTTCAACCTTGTCACTATAATCTTCTTTAGCAATATCAACTTTTACCACCGCATTTAATGCATCAACGTTTTCTCTTGTAATGTTCATTTTTAAAATGTAATTAGTATAACTAAAATTGGGATGCAAAAGTATAACAATTTTTGCACCCCAACAAAGTTTTAATTACTTGATTTTGAAGCTATTTTTTATCCTCTTTTAGTAAAGAATGTAATATAGATTGTAATATGGATAATAGAACACTAAAAAGAATCGCTATCCAGATACTGCTTACTGAAAAGCCATCAATTAGTTTGTCTGCCAACAGTATTATAAGAGCATTGATTACCAACAAAAATAAACCCAAGGTTACAATGGTTATTGGTAAAGTAAAAATTACCAAAACTGGTTTTACAAAAAGATTTAAGACCGATAAAACAACGGCTACTATGAATGCTGTAAGATACCCATCAAGATATACTCCGTTATTTCTTAGCAAATGAGAAATTACAAATACAGCAATGGCGTTTAGTAAAAGTTTAATTAAAAGTTTCATTTGAAATAAGTTAACAACTACAATTTACAAAATATCAACTAACAAACTGCAAAACTGCCTCAAAAAAGTCTTTTGGATTTTCTGCATGTAACCAATGTCCAGAATTAGCTATGGTTACGATTTTAGCTTTAGGAAATTGATTTAAAATGAGTCTTTCATCCTCGGAACCTATATATTCAGATCTATCACCTTTTAAAAACAACGTATCTTTTTCAAACTGTAAATATGCTGGTAATGATTCTCCTATTTCTGAAACTTCATTTTTTAGAACTTCTAAGTTAATACGCAACCCTAGCTTACCTTTTTCAACCCAATATAGATTTTTAAGTAAGAATAGACGAGTACCATATTCTGAAACATATTTATTTAAAACTTTATCAGCTTCTCCCCTGCTTTTAATCTCACTAAAATCTAATGCACTTAATCCTTCTAAAATAGTTTGATGATGCACTGGATAAAAACGAGGTGAAATATCGGCCACCAAGAGTTTTGAAACTAATTCTGGATACATGCAAGCAAATAACATAGCGGTTTTACCGCCCATGGAATGCCCAAGCAAAACAATATCATTTAAATTGTGTGCTTCATAATAATTTTTTAGATCTTGAGCTAGTATTTCATAATTGAAATTATCATCCCAAAAACTACGCCCATGATTTCGCTGATCTACTAAATGGACCTGAAAGCCTTCATCACTGAACTGTTTGCCCAATGTTTTCCAGTTATCACTCATACCTAAAAAACCATGCAGTATTACAAATGGTTTGCCTTCACCAATTATATTTGAGTGTAATATCATCTACTTTAATTTTCTTAAATACATCTGGATGACATTCTCCACACCTAAGTACAAGCTTTCTGCAATTAGGGCATGCCCTATAGACACTTCTAAAAGCCCAGATATATTCTGTTTGAAAAATTCAATATTATCTAATGATAAATCATGACCTGCATTAACTCCCAAACCTAATTTATTAGCTAATAGTGCACAATCACTATAGGGCTTTACAGCTTCTTTGTTACCCAAACCATACTGATAAGCGAAAGACTCCGTATAAAGCTCTATTCTGTCGGTCCCCGTTTTCTTGGCACCTTCAATTTGTTTCAAAACTGGATCTACGAAAATTGAGGTACGAATTCCGTTATTTTTAAATTCCTTTATAACATCCACTAAAAAATCTGTGTGTTTTATAGTATCCCAACCAGCATTACTGGTTATAGCATCCTCAGCGTCTGGAACTAAGGTTACTTGTGTTGGTTTCACTTCTAAAACCAAATCAATAAAAGATTTTATAGGGTTTCCTTCAATATTATATTCTGTGTAAACTTCCGGTTTTAAGTCGCGAGCATCTTGATATCTAATATGACGCTCATCTGGTCTTGGGTGAATAGTTACCCCCTCAGCTCCAAACCTCTGTACATCTTTAGCAAACTGCACTACATTGGGTATATCCCCACCCCGCGAATTTCTTAAAGTAGCTATTTTATTAATGTTTACACTTAACTTTGTCATGAATTATTTTTTTAAGAGACAAAAGTATGTGATTTTTTTAATTAATTTGCAAGGGTATACAAACGAGCATGAAACTATCAGAATACATAATTAATGACATAAAACCTGTTGACAGCAATAGTAAAGTTGCCAATTTACAATCACTTTTTAACCAACTAACGTATTCTCACATTCCTATCAAAGATACACATGGGGTTTTTATGGGCGTACTTTTTGAAACAGATGTGCATTGTTTTGAGAGTAACAAACTTGTGAGTGACTACCTTTATGCTTTAGAAAACTTTTTTGTTAGAGACACCACTTTATGGTTAGATGTTTTAGAGGCTTTTGCTCAAAATTCAGCTAATATTATGCCCGTTCTAGATCAAAACAATAACTATCTAGGTTATTTTGAATTAAAAGATATTATTAGTCTTTTTAATGAGTCTCCTTTCTTTCATTCTGCTGGGGCTGTTATTGTAGTTGAAAAAGGTATTAACGATTATTCTTTTAGTGAAATAAGTCAGATAGTTGAATCAAATGGAGGACGAGTTTTAGGCGCTTTTGTATCGAAAATCAAAAATGATTTGGTCCAGGTTACACTTAAAATTGGCAATTCAAATATTAATGAAATCATACAAACCTTCCGCAGGTACAGTTACAATATTGCTTCGGGTCATGAAGGTGACACTTATTTTGAAAATTTAAAAGAGCGATCGGATTATCTAAGGAAATACTTAAACATGTAATGTTATGAAAATTGCCATTTTTGGTCGTTATAACAATGAACAAACCATAGCTTCTTTTGATAGGCTTTTAAATTTTTTAAAAGAAAAAGATATTGAAGTTTTAATTGAGTCTAAGTTTTTAGACTTAGTAAATGAGGTAACTTCAAATGCTAATTTGTATAGCACCTTAAAAACGTGTAACAGTTTAAATTCTTCGTTTGATTTACTCATCAGTATTGGTGGTGATGGTACTATTTTAAGAGCTATTCCATTTGTGAAAAACCTTAATATTCCTATTATTGGAATTAATACGGGTAGACTGGGTTTTTTGGCAACCATACAAGTAGAAGATATTGAAAATGCCGTTCAAAATATTTTGGAAGGTAAGTATAACATATCAGAACGCAGTTTACTTTCTATAGAAACCAACCCAGAAAACGATGAGATAAAATCTATAAATTTTGCATTAAATGAAATTGCAGTAAGCAGAAAGAACACGACCTCTATGATTACTGTTGAAACTCATTTAGATGGTGAGTTTTTAACCTCCTACTGGAGTGATGGCCTCATAATATCCACACCTACAGGCTCTACGGGTTATTCGTTAAGCTGTGGTGGCCCTGTTATTACTCCTGGCACAAACAGCTTTGTTCTTACACCCATTGCTCCACACAACCTTAGTGCAAGACCTTTAATAATACCTGATTCTACTGAAATTCAATTAAGTGTTAATGGTAGAGAAAAACAACACTTAGTCTCTTTAGACTCTAGAATTGCTACATTAGACAACGAAACCATTATTACAATAAAAAAAGCCGACTTTAAAATTAAGATGATTGATCTGCTTGACGAAAGCTTCTTAAAAACGCTTCGAAAAAAAATGCTCTGGGGCGAAGACAAACGTAATTAGTCCCTAATCTACAATATTTTACAAGAAAACCTGTTTTACTCTAATACAATTACATCAGGCTAATCTTATTTATTATATTTGCAAACTTTTAAACCCCTATGAGGCATTTAAGCGTATTAGTATTAAGTATTTTTTTTGTTCAATTAACCTTTGCTCAAATCAATGAATTAGGCTTATATCTTGGTGGTAGTAATTTTATTGGAGATGTTGGTGCTACTGATTATATTTCGCCAAATCAATTAGCAATAGGAGGCATCTACAAATGGAACAGAAGCCGAAGACACTCCTACAGGGCATCACTAATTTTTACTACTTTAGAAGGCATAGATATTAATTCAGATGATCCTAGACGCATTCAAAGAGGATATGAGTTTTCCAGTAATATCATGGAGGCTTCTGTTGGTATGGAATTTACTTTTACTGAATTTAACTTACACTCCGAAAGAAAAATAAGCACCCCTTATTTACATACAGGAATTACAGTAGCTAAACATGATAACCATTACTTTTTAAACGGTGTTCAAACCCAAGAAAACACCTCAAGTTGGGCTTATGGTATCCCAATGACACTTGGTTTTAAAACAACATTTATTGACAATATCGTTTTAGGTATAGAAGTAGGAGCTCGCTATACATTCTCTGATGAATTAGACGGCAGTATTCCTGATGCCAATCGGAGAGCAGAATATAGTTTTGGCAACATCAATAATAACGATTGGTACATGTTTTCTGGTATAACCCTAACTTATACCTTTGGTGAGAACCCTTGTTACTGTGTAAATGAATAAATGGACTTAAGAGAACGCATATTAAACAAGAAACTTCCTGAACACATAGCCATAATTATGGATGGTAATGGGCGTTGGGCTAAACAACGAGGCAGGTTAAGAGCTATTGGTCACGAAAACGGTGCTAAATCTGTCAAGAGAACCGTTGAGGCCTGTGCCGAATTAGGTGTTAAAAACTTAACACTTTATGCCTTTTCAACTGAAAATTGGAATCGCCCTAGGTTAGAGGTTCAAACTTTGATGAAATTGTTAATTTCTTCGCTTAGAAAAGAAATAAAAACACTTCAAGACAATAACATTAAACTAAACGCCATAGGAAACTTAAAATTGCTCCCAGCTATGGTTTTTAAGGAACTCACTGAGGTTATAAATAAAACAAAAACTAACAATAGGATAACTTTAACCTTAGCATTAAGCTATGGCTCTAGAGAAGAATTAATAAATACTGTTAAAGAGATTAGTATTAAAGTTAAAAATAATATAATTTCGCCCGAAAATATTGATGAATCAATTATAAATGAGCATCTTTACACGCAAAATTTACCAAATGTAGACTTGCTAATTAGAACTAGCGGAGAACAACGTATTAGTAATTTTTTGCTCTGGCAAATAGCCTATGCAGAATTATATTTTACAAATGTGCTTTGGCCAGATTTCACAAAGGAGCATTTGTATGAAGCTATTATTGAATATCAAAAAAGAGAGAGACGATTTGGGAAAACAAGTGAGCAACTTAACTAACATTTCACCATATAAAACCTTCATAAAGTTTTGTTTTGCAATTTTACTTATGACAGTAAGTTGCTTTAATATACAAGCTCAGAGTTTAAATACTAATAAAAAATACACCATTGGCGGTATTTCTGTTTTAGGAAACTCCAGTTTTGGAGAACAAACTATCATTAATTTTTCTGGCCTAAAAAAAGATCAAGAAATTAATATTCCAGGAGAAGAAATAGGGAATGCCATTAAAAAACTATGGGGCACTAAACTATTCAACAATATTGAAGTTTATGTTACTAATATTGAAAATAACATTGCGTATCTACAAATACGGTTAGAGGATTTACCTCAATTAAATGAATTAAAGGTAAATGGTGTGAAAAAAGGTAAAATTGAAGGTATTGTTGAGGACAACAAACTAAAAAAAGGCACCAAAGTCACTGAAAACCTTATAACTAATACCAAAAATTTCTTAACACGAAAGTATAAAAAAGAAGGATTTCTAAATACCAAAGTTCATATCAATACCATAGAGGTTAAAGACTCTTTGAAGACAGCCAGAGTTAATATGGTATTAAATATAGACAAAGGTGAAAAAGTAAAGATTAAAGACATTGTGTTTAATGGTAATGAAATGATAAGCGACAAAAAGCTTAGAAAAGCCATGAAAAGCACAAAAAAAATTAATCGTTTACGTATTCTAAAACGCTCTAAGTTTGTAGATTCTGCTTATCAAGCAGATTTATCTAGTGTTGTTGATAAATTTAAAGAACATGGTTATAGAGATGCCCGCATAGTGTCAGATTCTATTATTTACAATAATGACAAAACCATATCTATAAATATTAACGTTACAGAAGGAGACCTTTATACCTTTGGAGACATTAAATTTATTGGCAATACCGTTTATACAGATAAACAACTAAACAACATTCTCAGAATTAAAAAAGGTGATACTTACAATGGTGTTTTGCTTCAAGAACGTATTGCTGACAATTCTAAACCAGATGCTAATGACATTACTAATGCTTATCAAAACAATGGCTATTTGTTTTCAACCATAAGACAAGTAGAAGTTAGCGCCGATAATAATGTTATTGACATGGAGATTAGAATAACTGAAGGGAAACCAGCATATTTTAATAGTGTTTCTGTTGTTGGAAATGAAAGAACCAATGATCATGTTATTTACAGAGAACTAAAAACGCGTCCAGGTCAACTATACAGTAAAGCCGAGGTTGTAAGAACAGTTAGAGAACTTGGTCAATTAGGTTTTTTTGATGCCCAAGAGATATCACCAAACTTTAACAACCCTAACCCTGTTGAGGGTACCATAGATATGGAATACTCAGTTAAAGAAACAGGCTCTAGCCAAATTGAATTACAAGGGGGTTATGGTGGAGGTGGCTTTATTGGCACACTTGGTTTATCTTTTAATAACTTCTCTATGAAAAACATTTTCAATAAAGAGGCTTATAAACCTGTTCCAATGGGAGACGGACAACGCTTAGCATTACGTTTGCAAGCCAGTAGATTCTTCCAAACTTATAGTTTTCAGTTTTCAGAACCGTGGTTAGGCGGTAAAAAACCTGTTCAATTTTCAACCTCTATATCGCATACCAAACAATTTTTATTTGATTTTATTAATAGAAGAGCGGACAGAAGTAGAAGTTTTAACATAACTGGAATTACCTTTGGGTTAGCAAAACGCTTATCGGTACCAGACAATTATTTTACATTATCTAATGCCATTGGTTACCAGCGTTATGATTTGAATAATTATAACACTGGTTTATTTACTTTTGGAGATGGTTATTCTAACAACCTATCATATACAATAGGTTTGACTAGAAACAACACTAGGTTCGATCCTATTTTCCCAACGGGTGGTTCTAATTTTTCAATTACAGCTAAATTTTCATTCCCTTACTCAACTGTTAATGGTGTAGATTATACTGCTTTAAGAGAAGAGCGTGATCTTAATGAAAGTATTACTCAAAATGTAAATAGCACACCCTCTCAAGTACAAAATGCTAGAGACAGAATCTCTGAGATTGACCAAGAACGCTTTAAATGGTTAGAGTTCTATAAGATAAACTTTAAAGGCGATTGGTACAATGAAATAGCAAAAAACTTAGTTTTAAGACCCCTTGTAGAGTTTGGTTTCTTAGGAGCTTACAATAATGACAGAGGAGCCATTCCTTTTGAAAGATTTTTTGTTGGAGGTGATGGTCTAGGTCAATTTAGTTTAGATGGTAGAGAAGCTATTCAATTACGCGGTTACCCAAATCAATCCCTTGCTCCTTATGATAAAAGTACAGGTCAAGTTTTTAATGATGGCGCCACCATATACAATAAATTCTCATTAGAGCTTAGATATCCTGTAACATTGAAAGCATCGGCTAAAATTTACGGTTTGGCATTTTTAGAGGCTGGCAATTCATGGAATAGCTTTAAAGATTATAACCCATTTAATGTAAATAGATCTGCAGGTATGGGCGTTAGAATTTTCATGCCAGCGTTTGGTTTATTAGGTATCGATTTTGGTCACGGTTTTGACCCATTGCCAGGCACTACAGAGAAACACGGCTGGGAAACCCACTTCATAATTGGACAACAATTTTAAGATGAAAATTATTTTGGCACGATATTTTCTAATAACTGTTTGATGTTTTGTGTGAGATTTAAAATTTTTAAGATTAAAATTCGTTAATTTTGAAGATTAAGTGAGAAAATTAAAATATTACAGTATGCAAAACAAAGTTCTTTTTTTACTGACACTAGTTTTATTAAGTTTATCATTACATGCACAACGTGGGGTAAGGGTTGCTTACATCGATACTGAATATATATTAGAAAGTGTTCCTGAATATCAAGAAGCTGTTAATCAATTAAACCAAAAGGCTGATAAATGGAAAAATGAAATTGAAGTTAAGTTAAATGCTATTGAACAAAAGCGTCAAGACTTAAGCAATGAAAAAGCACTTTTAACCAAAGAGTTAATTGAAGAACGTGAAGAAGATATTTATTTTGAAGAAAAGGAGATCTTAGATTATCAACAAAAACGATTTGGTCCTAACGGTGACTTATACGTTCAACAAAGCCAATTAACAAAACCTGTTCTAGATCAAATTTTTGCCGCTGTTCAAGATATTGCCACAAGCAGGAAATATGACTTTATTTTTGATAAATCATCCGATTCCAACAACATGCTTTTTTCTGCAAGGCAATATGATTTAAGTGAAACCGTGATAAGAAGTATCACCAGAACAGCTAAAAGAACTCAGGCACAATCTAAAGCAGAACGTAAAGCAGCTGAAGCCGAAAATCTGGTTCCAGAAATAAACCTAGAGCAAGAAGCCAGAGAAAAAGCACTAGAGGAGAAGAAGAAAGCACGAGAAAGTGCCATTGAAGAAGCTAGACAGAAAAAACTAGCGGCACGTGAGGCTAAGGTAAAAGAAGCCGAGGCTAGACGTCAGAAAATATTAGAAGATCGTGAAAAAGCAAGGCAAGCTAAATTGGATGCTAGAAATCAGACCACTGATAAAGTAGAGGAAAGCGCAACAGATGCAAAAACACAAACTGAAGAAAAAGCAGAAGCTAAAACTAGAGAGCAACTAATTGAAGAAAACAGGTTAAAAAAATTGGCAGAACGGGAAGCTAGAATGAAAGCTTTAGAGGATAAAAAGAAAAAAATATTAGAGGAAAGGCAAAAGGCTTTAGAGGAAAGAAAAAGAATTAGAGATAGTATTAACAATAACAAGTAATAATTTATAACACATTTAACTATTTAAAAATGAAACATTTAAAAACTATTTTATTAGCAACGGCAGTATGCATAGGGAGTATTAGTTTTTCACAAGCACAAAGTAAAGTTGCCCATATAAATACTCAAGAACTAATTGCTGCAATGCCAGAGATGAAAGCGGCCCAAAAAGAAATACAAGCTTTACAAAAAACCTACGAGACAGATTATCAAGCGTCTGTAACTGAGTTTCAAAACAAAGCAAAACAATATGAAGCAGAAGGCCCAACTAAGACTGATGAAGAGAATGCAAAAAGAATGCAAGAAATTCAAGGTATGCAACAAAATATTCAACAGTTCCAAGCTGATGCTGCACAAAATATTAGAAAAAAAGAAATTGATTTGTTACAGCCTATCACTGAAAGAGCTAAAGCTGCCATTTTAAAGGTTGGTAGAGCTCAAGGTTTTGATTATGTTCTTGATTCTGCACAAGGTGTAACTATTTTAGCAGATGGTAAAAACTTACTGGATGACGTAAAAAAAGAACTAGGTATTTAATTTACCTGAACGTAAATAACTTACTTTAAAGCTGCTTTTTAAAAAGCAGCTTTTTTATTTTTGTTAAATTATGAACAAACAACCTATTGGTATTTTTGATTCTGGTGTTGGTGGAACCTCTATTTGGAGCGAAATTCATAATCTTTTACCCAACGAAAACACCATTTACTTAGCAGATAGTATTAATGCCCCTTATGGCCCAAAAGGAAAAGAAGCCATTGTAGATTTATGTATCAAAAATACAGAATTACTTCTAGAAAAAGGTTGTAAACTTATCGTAGTAGCCTGTAATACTGCTACCACAAACGCTATTGATTATTTAAGAGCAAACTATAACGTACCATTTATTGGTATTGAACCTGCTATTAAACCAGCAGCTTTACAAACCAAAACCAATGCTGTTGGTATTTTAGCCACCAAAGGCACGTTAAGCAGTAAACTGTTTTCTGAAACCTCTGGAAAGTTTGCCAATAGCGTAACCGTTATAGAACAAGATGGTGATGGGATAGTAGATTTAATTGAAAGTGGCAAACTTTATTCTGAGGAAATGAAATCACTACTAAGAGTTTATTTAAAGCCAATGATTCTTGCTAATGTTGATTATTTAGTTTTGGGTTGTACACATTACCCATATTTAAGCCCTATTTTAATTGAATTATTACCAAAGTATGTAAAAATAATTGACTCTGGTGAAGCTGTTGCGCGACAAACCAAAGCTATTTTAGAACAAAACGATTTATTGAATACTGAAAATTCAATCCCTATAACTACCAGAACTAAAATCGAATTTTATACGAACGGAAATCCAAAAGTGATGCAAGAACTTTTAGAAAATAGATTTAAGATAGAATATTTAGATTTTTAAACTTATTACTAAAATTACTAACTAAAAAGCAGCATTAAATAAGATTCTGAAACAAGTTTAGGATGACAGATATTTTTATTTAAACCAACTAGAGTATTTTATATAATTATTAGCTATTCTATCTATTTGACCTGCTATTAGCTCTTCACTAATATCCTTTATTTTTTTTGCGGGAACTCCTGCGTAAATGCTGCCAGCTTCTACTCTTGTGTTTTGAGTAAGTACCGCACCAGCAGCTATTATACTATTACTTTCAACTACACAACCATCCATAATAATACTTCCCATACCAACTAAAACGTTATCATGAATAGTACAACCATGCACCAAAGCATTATGCCCAATGGAGACATTATTACCAATATTTGTTGGCGCTGTTTTGTAAGTAGCATGAATTACGGCACCGTCTTGCACGTTTACTTTGTTTCCCATTTTTATGTAATGTACATCTCCACGAACAACCGCGCTAAACCAAATACTGCATTGAGAACCCATAACAACATCACCTACAATAGTAGCATTTTCAGCTACAAAACAATCGTCTGGTATTTGGGGCATTTTTTCGTTTACTGGTAATATTACTGGCATTTAAACTAATTTTTTAATAGTTATTGTTTTTCATCATTTAAAGAACGTCAATAAATCTGATTTTTTAGAGGCTGAAACCATAATTTCTTTTCCATTACTCAAAACCACACTACCGCCTTTACCTTTTACATATTTTACTACCTCATTTACATTAACCAAATACGATTTATGAACACGAGCAAAACTAGAATCATTTAAGGCATCTTCAAAGTACTTAAGCGTTTTACTTACCAACTTCTTTTTATTATTGTTTAAATAGATTTCGGTGTAATTATCGTCGGCTTTACAATAGAGAATATCTGAGGTGTTTAAAACTTCAAATCCGTCTAATTGTGGAATGGTTATTTTCCCATTCACACCATTTGTTTTAGACACCAAAACCTGATCATGTAAAGCGTTCTCTTTTGTTTTTATTTCGGTTACATAATCCACGGCTTTAATAAGTTCGTCTATTGAAATAGGCTTCATTAAATAATAGGAGGCATGGGCATTTAACGCATCCATAGCATAATGATTATATGCAGTAACGAACACAGTTTCAAAATCTATTTCACCAACTTTATCCAATAAATCAAAAGCATTACCATAGGGCATCTCTACATCTAAAAAAACAAGATCTAAATCATTATTTCTTATTAAAACCAAAGCTTGATCAACATTAGCAGCTTCTCCCAAAATGGTCACATTGGGGCAATACTTTTTTAAGTAATTTATTAAAATATCCCTACTGGTTTGCTCGTCCTCTACTATAATTGCATTTAGTTTCATTTAATCCTTTTTTAGCGTTACTACAACTTTAGTTCCAGCATCTTCGGTATCTTTTAAATCAGCTACAAAAACATCAACTTTATCTTTGTACATATCGTTTAAAATAGATACGCGTTTTTTAATATTACCCATTCCTTTAGAGTTTTGCTTTTTTTGATGCTGGGTTTTTATTTCTTTAGAACGTTTTCTGCCAATACCATCATCAGTAATAGTAATACTAATTTCATTAGGTTTTGTTTGTACAATAATAATCTCTAAATATCCCTTGCTTTTTTTATAACGTAACCCATGCCATACCGCATTTTCAATATAAGGCTGTAGCAACATAGGTGGAATTACGAAGTCTGTTATATTGACATTTTCATCAATTTTAATATTATAATCAAATCTGTCTTTAAACCTAAAATGTTCCAATTTAGTGTAAAGTTGAATCAATTCTATTTCTTTTTCTAACGGAATAAAATCTTCTTCACTGTTTTCTAAAACAGCACGCATTAATAATGAAAAATCGGATAGATATTTATTGGCCTTACGCTCATCATTTGAGGCAATAAAACTATTTACGGAGTTTAATGCATTAAAAATAAAGTGCGGATTCATTTGACTTCGTAATGATTTTAATGCCAATAAATTATTTGCTAAACGTTGCTGCCTAATGTATTTAAACATTAAAAAAGCTCCAACTAAAAGCAATAAAACACCTCCAAAAAGCGAATAAATAAGTAGTTTTTGCCTTTTAGTTTGTTCTTTATTTAGTTGATATTTGGTATCTGCCAAATCTTTTTGGCTTTCTAAACTGTTTATCCTATTCTGTTTAACAGCAAGATCTTTACCAAACTTAGTAGCTTGAGAAATCTCTTGCTCCTTCAACAAATAAATTTTATCAACAATATCAACATAACTTTGGTATGCCATCAATGCCTTATCATATTGACCCGCATCTCTATAAACTTCAGACAACCCACGTGTGGCATCTTTTTTAACAATTAAATCCTCTCTGTCATCTGCTTCTTCTATACTTTTTTCTAGGTATTTAATGGCATTTGGTATATCTTTTTGAAAGGCATAAGCTTTCCCTATTTTATAATTCTGCTTTTGTGTAGTTAAAGGACTGTCGTTACCTAAAACAGAATCTAACTGAATATCGATAATATACTCTAAAGCTTGTTTTCTAAGTGTGATTTCATTTGAGTAGTTAAGGTTTTTATTTTCAAAATCAGCCACTTTTAGCTTTTCCTCTACAGCCCTTTTTTTATTCTCTCCTTCGGCAAGGCGCAAAGAACTTGTGAAGAAATTTTGTGCTTCTCTCACTTCTCCCTTTTGATTGTAGACTTCAGCTATTTTAGAGTTTAAATCGGTTGTTTTAGGAGTGATTAAATGTTTCTGTGCTAGCTTTAATCCTTCCTGATACGATTGAATGGCAAGGTCATATTTTTGAATTGCTTTATAAACATCCCCTAACCCTTCGTATAATGTAACTAATTGATAATTAGATAAACTTTTCTTATTAATATCATTATACTGCTGTATGCTTTCCTGGTAATTTTTATTCTCTTTATAAGCCAATGCTAGTTTTAGATTGACTTGATTTGTGTTATTATCTCGTAAACTTGTTGTATAATTTGACACTGCTAAATCATACTGTTTCCAAAACATATTTATATCACCTAAAACCTCATATGCTTCGGCATTTTCTTTTTTAGAGTTACTAAGTTCTATGGCATCAATCACAAATTGAATACTCTTTTTAGCATCTTTTTTCAAATAAACTTCGGCAGAATCTATGTAATGATTAAACTGAGGGGACTCTGACTTATTTGAGCGTTTAGTAGCAAATTTATCTTGTAAGTCAGGTTCTACCTTAACCAAAATACGTTCGTTACTTTGTATGGTGTAAAAAATGGTTTCAAAATCTTTATGTCTAATGGTAAGTTCATCGCCCTTTTTTGCCTCAACCCGAAACTCGCCAAATATATCTGTGGTTGTATAAGCGCCTCCATTAATTTCAATATTTACATTAGCAATAGGGTCTTGGGTTTCACTATCAACAACCTTTCCTCTAACCATAAATTTTGATGAATTTGGATCCAAACCAACCTGACCCAACAACTCAAAGGTGTTGAAAAACAAATATAAAATACCAATAAATGTTATGGCTTTGCGCATGTATACTTTTATTGTAGATAAACTTACGCACTTATATTGATTTAATAAAATAGGCTAAACCATTTTTCGGCTTTTATATTGGCAAAAAAGCAATGTTTACCTATTCATAGTAAGCCCTCACTCATTCATTTAGAGGCTTTACTCATTGCCCTTTTTTTTATAAAAACTTTGGATATAGATTTACTAAATCAATAACAGCCCAAAGCGGGAGATTATTAATTCATTCAATCAAAAAATAAATCTTATGAAATCACATTTTAAAACACTCATTTTGAGTTTAGCAATTACAGGATTTATGGTCTGTAACGCCAACAGTAAAAAACCAAATCTAAATTTGGTTGAAGTAGATAAAACGTTTATTCACCCAAACCCTAACAAACAATATATAAAGGTAGCTCTTTTATTGGATACCAGTAATAGCATGGATGGACTAATAGATCAGGCAAAAGCTCAACTTTGGGATATTGTTAATGAACTATCTTATGCCAAATGCAGAAATGAAAAACCTAATTTAAAAATTGCATTATATGAATATGGTAACGACAGACTTAATGGTGACGAAGGCTTTATAAGGCAAGTACTTCCATTTAGTGATGATTTAGATGATATCTCTAAAGAACTTTTCTCCTTAACCACTAATGGTGGTAACGAATATTGTGGACAAGTTATTCAAACCTCTTTAAATCAATTAAATTGGGGCAACAATCCAGATGATTTAAAACTTATTTTTATTGCAGGTAACGAACCTTTTACACAAGGGCATGTAAACTATAAGGATGCCGCCGTAAATGCCAATGAAAAAGATGTTACGATAAATACCATTTTCTGTGGTAATCATAATCAAGGTATTTCAACTTTCTGGAAAGATGGCGCCAAATTAACCAATGGTGATTACATGGCTATAAACCACAACCAAAGAACAGTTCATATAGCCTCTCCGTATGATTATGAGATTTTAATTCTGAATCAACAATTAAATAAAACCTATATTGGCTATGGTACAAAAGGTAGAGCTAAAGCAGCGGAACAAGCTATGCAAGACACCAATGCTATTAGCTATGGTAATGCCAATGCTGTAAAACGATCTGTGAGCAAGAGTTCTCATTTTTACAAAAATTCATCATGGGATTTAGTAGATGCTGTTGAAAATGAAGAAGTAGTCATTGAAGACTTAAAAGAAGAAGCTCTGCCCAATGAACTTAAAGGAAAATCGGACGCAGAAATAAAAGCTTATGTTATTAAAAAGAAATTAGAAAGAGAAAACATTCAGAAGCAAATTCAAGAATTAAATACAAAACGCACTAAGTATATATCTGATAACACCAAAACTAAAAACAACAACGGCTTGGAAAACGCCATGACCAAATCCATAAAAGAACAAGCTAAAAAGAAACAATATACCTGGGATTAAATTAACAAGGCTCGTTTTGAACGGGCCTTGTTTGTTATTTTAATAATTTACTGCAGGACAGTTACAATCATATCTTGAACGCCTACAACTAAAGTTATAGCCTAATGTAAACTGATGAAACCCTCCATTAGTAAAT
>NZ_QRDX01000011.1:0-7797 GCF_003386195.1 Seonamhaeicola aphaedonensis
CTAACTTTTGCACAGTTAGCTGCACCCGCCATAGATGGATGAATTAAATAATAATTATCCGTTAAATAATCAGTATAAATGGGTAAGCCTTCTTGAGATAGAGATGTGTTTGAAATGACAAACATAATCACTACTAAAACGTAATATTTTAATTTCATATTCTTTGTTAAATGCACTTCGAATGCGCTCTGTGTGACATTTTTTTTATTTTGACACTTCACTAATTATCTCACCAAACTAAAATGTCCTCTTAGGGTTTTACCATCTTTGTAAACCACTAGATACCAGTAATCACTTACAGGCATCAACGAATTGTTATAGGTGCCATCCCAACCTAGCTGTAAATCTCTAACCTCTTTGAGCAATTTACCATAACGATCAAATATTTGAATAAAAGCAATGGTATTTAAGCGATCTGGTACAATCCATCTATCGTTAGCACCATCATTATTTGGTGTGAAATACTTTGGAGGTAATTGCTCCCTCTCCGTGGTAAAACTCTCCTCTATACAGTCTATGGCTATCTGATTGTCATTATAAGGCACAATGCTTACAAAAATTTCAGTTCTATAAGGTAAATCCTGAATCAAATCATATGATAGTGTATTACCAACATCTTGATCATTCAAAATATCTCCTATTCCTGGACTGGTACCAATAGACAATGCATATCCGGTAGCATTGGATACCATATCCCAAGATAAATCAGTATCTACAAAAACATTTTCCTCACCATTTAAAGGATCGTTCAAAGAGGTACATTCTAAAAGCTCTTGAACGGTAAGCATAAAACTTTCTTCGGAATCACATCCTGAATTACCAATATCGTATGCATACAAAGTTATAGGATAAGAAGCAAAATCTTCAAAGTAGATCATATCATCAGCAAAGAATACCATTCCATTACCGTTGGGTTCGGTATAATAAGCTTCATTTCCAGATAAATTAATACCTGTAATGGTTGGCAAGGTAAAACTGTTAACCGATGTCGCATCAGTAATTGTATCAACCTGTGGTTCCGGAATTATGCCATCGCAATCGTTGTCTAATCCATCACATAATTCTGGTGCTCCTGGATAAACGGTATTATTAGTATCATCGCAATCGGTATTGTCAAGTACATAATTAGGCGGTACCGTACAGTCTTGAACACTATTATTGGCATCTCCAAAGCCATCACCATCCATATCGGCATAATAGGTTATGGTTACACCTGCATCTATTTGTCCGTCACAATTGTTATCAATACCATCACATATTTCGGTAGCTCCGGGGTTTATGGCCGCATTGGTATCATCACAATCGGTATTATCGGTTACTGTGCCCGGTAGTTGCGCACAACTTTCCATTCCGGGATCGTTAATATCACCATAGCCATCACCGTCGGCATCGGTATAATAAGTGGTGGTTACCCCTTCATCAATGGCACCATCACAGTTATTGTCCAGTCCATCGCATAGTTCTGGTGCCCCCGTGTAGACTGTGGCATTTGCATCATCGCAATCGCCTTGGCACTCAGAGAGTCCATCGCCATCATCGTCAATCTCATCGCTAGGAATAACACCATCGCAATCATTGTCCAGGCCATCACATAATTCGGGTGCTCCTGGGTAAATAGTATTATCAGTATCATTGCAATCGCCCTGACACTCTGTAAAACCATCACCATCATCATCGATCTCGTCAGGTGGGATGACCCCATCGCAATCATTATCTAAGCCATCACAGAGTTCTGGTGCTCCGGGATAAATGGTATTATTAGTATCATCGCAATCGGTATTATCTAAAACATACCCAACTGGAGGTGAACAGGCCTCTATTGTATTCGTTAAATCCCCATAACCATCACCATCATTATCGGCATAGTAGGTGGTAGTCACACCTTCATCAATTTGCCCATCACCATTATTATCTAAGCCATCACATACCTCTACATCTTGGCAATCTGCAATACCATCATTATCAGTATCAGGGAAACCTTCATCAACCAAGGTGTCACCGTCATTATCTATTCCATCACAGATCTCAGTATCCACACAATCAGCTATTCCGTTACCATCGGTATCTGGGAACCCTTCATCTATTTGTCCATCCCCATCGTTATCCAGGCCATCACATTCTTCGGAATCTATGCAATCGGCAATGCCATCACCGTCGGTATCACTAAAACCTTCATCGATTAGGCCATCACAATTATTATCGATACCATCGCAAATTTCTGTGGCATTTGGAGAAATTGTGTTATTCGAATCATTACAATCGGTATTATCGGAGACATAGCCTACAGGTTGATTGCAGGAGAAAATACTATTAACCGCATCGCCAAATCCATCAGCGTCATTATCAATATACCATATCGTTTGATCAGATATACTTGGATCTGCATCATCTATAAGCCCATCACAATCGTCATCAATGCCATTACATACCTCAATAGCGTTGGGATTAACTGCAGCATTAGAATCATCACAATCTGTATTATCAGACACATAACCCACAGGAGCGGAGCAAGCCCCTATAGCATTCATGGGGTCTCCATAACCATCGCCATCAGCATCGAGATAATAAATTGTTAAACTAGGGTCGCTTAATAGGCTAGCACTATTTAAAATGGCTTTATTAAGTCTACAACCAGGGCTATAAAAAGAGGTTATAGCATATACGGGGCCAGTATTTCCAGTCTCTATGATTCCCGAGGCATTTCCGCTAGTTGCCCCTGATATGCTATAAGATATGATACCTCCAACTCTTGTAATTATTAGTGTTACCACATTGCCAACCGATGCAGTAAGATTGACACGGTCGTCCCATATAGAAGGCCAATCGGTAAGCATATAGCCTTGATCGAAATAGATCATTTTTCTATTTTGGTTATTGGAGTAAATGACAACATTGGCAGGATCGATATCGTCTGTAACATAACCAAAAAAGCAATCACCATTACCAACACCACCTGCCGAAAAAATTTCAACCTCATATTCCAGATAAAAATCGCCTGTAATGGCTGCAGACTTTGCACCAACACTCCAAGTGGACGAACCAATGCGTTCTAAGCCACCTTCGCTACCATAATCTATTAATCTTGATGCATCAGACTTTATCCAATCTACCCCAGAGACCAAAGGTATTTCAGGTTGATCTAAAGTAGCAGGGTTACAATCGTTATCTATACCATCGCAATATACCTCTGTACTCCCAGGAGAAATGTCGGCATTGGTATCATCACAATCGGTATTTTCGCTTACATAGCCTGTGGGTGGAGAGCAATCCTGTACAGAATTATTGAAATCTCCATACCCGTCCCCATCGGCATCAGCATAATAGGTATTGGTAACACCTTCATCGATCTGGCCGTCTCCGTTATTATCCAGACCATCACAAACTTCAGTATCTTGACAATCAGCAACACCATCGCCATCTGTATCTGGGAATCCTTCATCTACTACTCCATCACCATCGTTATCTAAACCGTCACAGGTTTCAGTGTCAACACAATCAGCAATCCCATCTCCATCTGTGTCAGGAAAACCATCATCTATTACTCCATCCCCATCGTTATCCACCCCATCGCAGGTTTCGGTATCCACACAGTCGGCAATCCCATCGCCGTCAGTGTCGACAAAGCCTTCATCGATTTGACCATCGCAATTATTATCAACACCATCACATAACTCAGGAGCATTAGGATTCACAAAGATACTCGTGTCATCACAGTCTGTATTATCAGCTACATAACCTATGGGTGCACTACAATCCTGGAGACTGTTGGTAGCATCACCATACCCATCGCCATCAGCATCGGCATAATAGGTATTCAAGATACAGGTGATAGTCAACAAAAAGTCCTGCTCATCAGCACAGCCGGGTAAGGCCTGATCATAAATATAAAGTGTAATTGGGTAGGTCGAAAAATCAGCAAAATTAATAGTATCACCAGCATTATAGGGTGTCCCTGTCCCGCTTGGACCAGTATAATACGCTTCATTACCAGACAAGTTTGTCCCTGTTATAGTAGGTAAGGTATAACTGCCAGAAACGGTTTGGTCTGCCAAGTCTACTAGTGTGGCCCCTGCATAACCGCCGTCTGGAATATACCACCCATCGCTAGTTATCATGTTAGCACGAGCTGCTTCTCCTGCACAATACTGACTATAACCACCATGAAATTGAACATTTGGATTTAAATTTTGTGCGTTCCAACCAATGAGTAAGCTATCGTAATTAGCGATTGATAAAGTAACTTGAAAAAACATAGATGTAGCATCTAATAAATTTTCTACATTCCATGCCCCTAAATCCTGATCAAAAGACGAAACATTGTAAAACATATAGCTCATGTTGGTAACACTTGCTGTATTCCAGCTTCCAATATCACTATTAAAGTTAGAGGCAGAATGAAACATTGCACTCATATTAGTTACATTCCCCGTATTCCAAGCACCAATATTTTGATTAAAAGAGCTTGCCTGCAAGAACATTAATTGCATATTGGTGACATTTACAGTATTCCAAGCTCCAATATCTTGATTAAATGCAGTAGCTTCCGAAAACATTCTGTTCATATCAAGCACATTACTTGTATCCCAAGCGCCTATATCTTGATTAAATTGAGCAGCAAATTGAAACATTTCAGACATATCCGTTACATTACTGGTGTTCCAGGAACTAATATCCTGATTAAAGTTTATAGCATGACTGAATGCCCTATTCATGTTTATGATATTACTAGTATCCCAAGCCCAGTTTCCTGTACCGTTGCCAAGATTGGAACATAAAAAAAACATGAAACTTAAGTCTGTTGCAATTGAGAGATTAGGAGTGTCAGTGGCATTAATCACTAAATTAGGACAACTATTAAATGCATTATTCATTGATGTCCATTGGCTACATCCCCATTGATCAACTGAAAGAAGCTTTTGGGTGTTAACCCCACCATTTGTTGAAAGATTCATCTGAATACGTGGGAATACTCCTGAAATAGACACCTGATAAGCATCAGCAATTGTATAGGTATGATTGGCATTTCCAGTATGCCCGGTCGTTACATTACCATCTCCCCAATTTACTGTATAATTATAGGTTTCAGAGGGAACTGTAGGAATTTGGATGGACTCATTAGCTGTGGTAGTTTGCCAGGTGGTGATGAAGGCGCAGGGGTCTAAAACTGCATTAACATTTACGATCCAATTTTCGGTAGTCGTGCAGTCTTCGGCAGTTACAACATAGGTTACAGTATTTGTAAAATCATTTGATGTGACTCCACTTTGTTGTTCAACACCCATGATTTCAGCAGTAGCACCATTAGACAATGTAAAGCTTGCTAGTAATGACGTAACATCTGTACCATTAGGCACATTTAAATCTATGGTATGATTAACACTATCAATATTTGCGTTTCCAGTTTGTTGTGGCATGGCATAGCTCTCAAAGTCTGTTGCATTGCTAAAGGCTGGACAACTCTCTAAAAGAAAAGATTGGCTCTCAATACCCCCATAGGTATGGTAACCTACTTCACCCTGCCCACCAAGATATACGTCTTCAAAGCAAAACAAATACTCGTCGTTAAAATAAACTTGATACGTTGTTCCTGATTTTCTAAGTGAAGCCGTGTTTATATCGTTTGGATTCCAAGGATTGGACAACTTAATGGATCCTGTAGTCGACTGTTTTGAAGAAGGAATTATAGCACCGTTCCATTGTCCGTTCCATGGCGAGAGATGAACCTTAACAGAATCTAAACTGGTTGTCGAGAGCTGGTCATTTGTTGCGCCGATGTAAACATTAAACTTATTAGAGGCATCTTTATAAACCGAAAATCTGGCACGAGAGTCATCTACAGTACCATAAGCATTAAACCTTGTAAAAGTTTGAGTGGCTTTCCAATTATCTGATAGCTGATATGCAGAATTTAAAATTAAGTCAGCCTGTTGACAAGTAACGTTTCCACAGCTTATATTATAATTACCGATTAATTTTCCACCACTAACACTCCATGTACCTTCTCCTGTTGGATTTGTCCAGTTAGTTAAGCCACCTGAAAAATCGTCAAAAAATACTTGGTTACATGTTTGGGCTCTGAATTGGTATACAAAAAATAAAAATATTAAAAAGATAATGATTGGTTGGTTGTGTAATTTCATAGGCTAATTAAATAAGAATATATAATTACATAAGTACAGGCATAATCCTGCAACGGTAAGTGCTCAGTGAAATAGGGCTGCTATTTAAATAACTATTAGAAACACTTATGTCTATTATAAAGTTTTTATATACTTTGGGAGTATTAGTTATTTCAAAAATTAGAAATAATAATGAGTCAACCTTTTTTTATGGTTAAAGGTTCTATTTTTTCGATGAATTAATATTTACATTTTTAATTTCAAAAATAGATTCCTGCCTACCTTCGAATTCCTTCGGCTCGCTCTAGCATCACTTCGACTGCGCTCAGTGTGACAAGCAGGAATGACAATAATAAACTAAATGCCATACCACACCTTATAGCATGACATGCACTTGTTCTATATAATTCTCTCCCAAAGAATTAATAGCAGAGTAAATTTGATAATAAATTAGGTTGAAGTCAATACTCAATTTGAGTATTCTTATAAATTTTCGGACATTTTTCGATTAAAGGAAGTGTAATGGGGATGAATAACTTACTTTAAAGACCTACATGAAATAAATCTTCATATCATAACATATTCCTATTCATTTTAAGCATACCAATAAGTTCTCCAGTTGAGGCAATGTTTAGCTTTTTAAGAATATTTCTACGATGTGTATCTACCGTGTTAGGAGATATGTTCAGTTTTTTAGCTATCTCTTTACTAGATTTGTTTAGAACCAATAACCTAATAATATCGCGCTCTCTATTACTTATACCATTAGTTAATAATTTTTGTGAAAAACTACTAAAATACAATGTTTCATACTCCTTTTGGTCATTAAGCAATTTAGCCGAGGCCGTTACTTGCATTTCAACATCGGCATTTAACACAGTATAATGAGCCAACCCAATAATGGGTTTGTGGTTGGTATCAAATTCTAAAGGCGTGGTATTTTGGATAATATTTACGTATTTATCTTGGGCGTTTTTAAATCTGTAATTCCACGTATAACTCATGTGATGTCTATTTTCAACATCTATTTTATCGAGTGTAAAATCCATAAGCGCATTTAAAGCCTGAAGCCATCTTTCAATATCATCTGGATGAATTCTACTCCAAAAATAACGCATGCCTTTTTCCTCAAACAAACTTTTATCTAGTCCCAAACAGGCTTTCATATTTTTACTTACATATTCAAATGACAAATCCTGCGTATTGGTAATACAAAAGAATGTTGAACTGTAAGGTAAGTAGATGTCCAGTTCTATAATCTTTTTTATATGCTCTTCCAGAGATGGATTATCATAAGACTCAAAGATGCCTCTATATGCCTGTTTAATATCCTTTAGAATCATTTCCTCAATAGCAATAAACCATAAATGTAACAAAAAAGATTATTATTTGACAACTCTTCTTTCTTATGGTGTAAGATTTTTAAAAACTGAGCATACAAAAAAACCGATACCTATAAAGTATGGCTTTCTCTTTTTTGGGTGCGAAGGGATTCAGTTTATCCCGAACTAGCTTCGGGAAACCCCTGACCCTCCCGATGTAAAATCGGGATGCTCTGAACCAACTGAGCTAGGCTCCTATGAGATTCTCTACCATGAGTCTACTTTTCCATGTTTTGTTTTTAGATAAACCTCTTTTTCAAAAACGCCCTTCCAGAACCAGATTTTAAATATTTTTC
>NZ_QRDX01000011.1:7895-18544 GCF_003386195.1 Seonamhaeicola aphaedonensis
GAGATTCTCTACCATGAGTCTACTTTTCCATGTTTTGTTTTTAGATAAACCTCTTTTTCAAAAACGCCCTTCCAGAACCAGATTTTAAATATTTTTCGAAATTGTAAGCTTTATATTTATCGTTAAAAACAATATAAGTTATAATTTCAACGGGCAACCTGTTTTTTGTTGATATTACCTGTCCACTAGAGTGTTTCTTTAATCTGGATTCAAGATTAGAGGTACACCCAACATAATTTGTCCCACCTGAACATAAACATAATGTAAACCGTCCAAGTTTTCTTTTCCATAAGAAACAATTATAAATCGATGTGGGGCTTCACACACCGAAGCTCGTTATCAAAATTAAAATACTAAAGAGAGTAAAATAAAAAACTCGCCTTTGTTTTCCAAAAAGAAAACTCCGGCGAGCAAAGGTGGGCGCGAAGGGATTCAAACCCCTGACCCTCCCGATGGAAAATCGGGATGCTCTGAACCAATTGAGCTAGGCTCCTAAAAGATTCTCTACCATGAGTCTACTTTTCCATGTTTTGTTTTTAGATAAACCTCTTTTTCAAAAACGCCCTTCCAGAACCAGATTTTAAATATTTTTCGAAATTGTAAGCTTTATATTTATCGTTAAAAACAATATAATTTATAATTTCAACGGGCAACCTGTTTTTTGTTGATATTACCTGTCCACTAGAGTGTTTCTTTAATCTAGATTCAAGATTAGAGGTACATCCAACATAATTTGTCCCATCTGAACATAACATAATGTAAACCGTCCAAGTCTTCTTTTCCATAAGAAACAATTATAAATCGATGTGGGCTTCGCACACCGAAGCTCGTTATCAAAATTAAAACACTAAAGAGAGTAAAATAAAAAACTCGCCTTTGTTTTCCAAAAAGAAAACTCCGGCGAGCGAAGGTGGGCGCGAAGGGATTCGAACCCCTGACCCCTTGGGTGTAAACCAAGTGCTCTGAACCAACTGAGCTACGCGCCCTATAAATAGGTGTGCAAATATAACCTAGTTTTTAATATTGCAAAAACTTTTTTAAAGAAAATTTAAATTATTTCTGCCACTACAAAAGTACTCCCTCCAACAAAAACAAAATCCTCAAAAGACGCACTTTGCAACGCTTTTTTATAAGCCTCGTTTACAGAGTTATATGCCTCCCCTTGTAATCCATAATTATTAAAAACCAGTTTTAAATCTTTAGCTGGTAGTCCTCGAGAAATTTCAGGTTTACAAAAGTAATAAGTAGCTTGCTTTGGTAACAAATCGATTATAGAATTTACATCTTTATCATTAACAACACCAAAAACAATATGCAGCTTTTGAAAAGTTTCTTTTGAAATTTGAGACATTACATAACGAAGCCCTTCTCTGTTATGACCCGTATCACAAACAACTTTTGGATGCAGTCTTAAAACTTGCCAACGCCCTAATAAGCCTGTATTATGAACAACATTCAATAACCCTTTCTTTAAATGTGCTTCAGAAACTTTAAAACCTTTTAATCTTAATTCTTTAATGGTTTGAATTGTGGTTTTAATATTTTTAGGTTGATAAGTTCCTTTTAAATCACTTTCTAAAACTGCCTCCACTTCACTATCAGCAAATACAATTTTGGAGTTATTTTTTAATGCGAGTTCTCTAAAAACTTCCTGCGTTTCATTTTGTGTTTCACCAATAACTACAGGAATATTGGGCTTTATGATGCCTCCTTTTTCTACTGCAATTTTTTCAAGTGTATTTCCTAAAAACTGTACATGATCCAAGCCTATATTGGTAATAACGGAGACTTGGGGCATAATGACGTTGGTAGAATCTAAACGTCCGCCTAAACCAACTTCAATAACTGCAATATCAACTTTTTGTTTGGCAAAATAATCAAAAGCCATTCCAACGGTCATTTCAAAAAAAGACAACTGGTTTCCTTCAAAAAAAGGTTTATTGCGCCTAATAAAACCAATTACAAATTGTTTGCTAACTACTTGCCCGTTAATTTTAATGCGTTCTCTAAAATCTTTTAGATGTGGTGATGTATAGAGTCCTACTTTATATCCTGCTTCTTGTAAAATTGATGCTAGCATGTGACTTGTAGAACCTTTTCCGTTGGTTCCCGCTACATGAACAGATTTGAACTTTTTATGCGGATTATTTAAATGGTTTACCAATAAAAGTGTGTTACCTAAATCTGCTTTGTAAGCAGATTTACCCTGACGCTGATACATGGGAAGTTGAGAAAACATCCAGTCGAGCGTTTCATTGTAATTCATGAATTATTGCCCTAAGTTAAAGTTAACACTTACGAATCCTATTTGTCTTGCAGGCGCTTTAGAGTCTGGACGCCACTTATGAGAAAGGGCTATTTTTTTTGCAGGCTCTAACAAACATATTGCATTATTTGTTGTGCCCTTAACTCCTGGAGTGGCTTTAATAACGCGTCCGTTTCTATCAACTTCTATTTGCACCACCACCAATCCAGATTCGTTACAATCTTGTTTATATATTTGTCTAGTAGGTGCTCCACGTCCATTAAGCCCGTAACCAACCCCTCCACTTCCTGTTCCTGGGTCACCGAAATAACTTGAGGCATAAGGATTCCCATCCAATTGGCCTTTATCTCCTGGGGTATTGTCATTACCTTCACTTCCTGTCTGGGAACCATCCGATTTATTGATACCTCCAATCAAAGCATCTAATTTTTTCTTCTTCTCTTCTTGTTCTCTTTTCTCTTTAGCAATTTGTTCTGCTTCGGCTTTGGCTTTAGCTTCTGCAATGGCTTTCGCTTTTGCCTCAGCTTCTTTTTGCTTTTGTATAGCTATGGCCTCTTCATCTTCCTGAGTTAACACTTCTTCTTTTACTTCAGAAGATTTTGTAGGCTCTGATTTTGAAACCTCTGGTTGTGTAGGTTCATTTATTTGTTTCGGCTCCGACTTAACAGGCTTTTTGGGCTGCACTCTACCTTGTCCTACATTTGAATTTCCAAAATTAACAGCTACTCCATACTCTTCTGGCGGATCCATATATTGGGGTCCCATAACAAAAATCATTAGTAACAAAATCAAGGTAATCAGCAACGTAACTTTTGCTGAATCCTTTTCATGTTTTGTCTCAAAATACTTCATTCGTAATGACCTTTAAATCCTAAAAGCTATTGGGTAGATTTTACTGCCAATGTAGATTTAATTCTATTTCTATTCGCAATATCCATAATAAAAACCACATGTTTCATCTCTACATCCTGATCTGAGCGTATGGTAATGGATGATGTACTACTTCCTTGCATAGCCGTAAGAATTGTTTCTTCTAACTGACTTTTAGGAACCATTTTCATATCTACAAAATATTGATGCTTTTTGTTAACACTCACCGATATATTTTTTACTTGAGTAGTTTTACTCGATGATTTTGGCAACAATAAATCAATAGCTTCTGCCGAAACCAATGTAGAAGCAATCATGAAAAAGATTAATAGCAGAAAAACAATATCTGTCATTGATGACATACTGAATTCTGGTGTTACTTTATTTCTTCCTCTAAAATTCATCTATATAGGCTCGTTTAAATGATCTAAAAATTCTAAAGAATTAGCTTCCATTTGGTACACTACTTTATCGGTTCTCACCACTAAATGATTATAAGCTATGTAAGCTACAATACCCACAATTAAGCCACCAACCGTAGTGGTCATTGCCGTATATAAACCACCTGCCAAAACATCCATTTGAATAGACCCTCCTGCATTTGCCAATTCAAATATTGCTAAAATCATTCCAACCACTGTACCCAGAAATCCAATCATAGGCGCTGCTCCTGAAATGGTTGCTAGAATACTTACGTTTTTTTCTAATCCGTAAATTTCTAATCGCCCCGCGTTTTCAATGGTAGTATTAATGTCTGCGAGCGGTTTACCAATTCTGGTAATGCCTTTTCCTATTAATCTTGAAACTGGCGTGTTTACCTGAGCACAAAGTACCTGTGCAGAATCTATTTTGCCATTACTAACATGGTCTTTAATTTGATTCATAAAATTTGAATCAACTTTAGATGCCGCTTTGATAGCAAATAATCTTTCAAAATAAATATACACAGCAAATATTAACAGCAAGAACAGGATAGCTATAATAACTTGTCCTGCCGCACCACCGCTGGTTATTAATTCAATTATTGATAGTGTTTTTTCTACTGACTCTCCTTCAGTAATAGTTTCTGCTCCTTCTTGAGCGTTTTGTAGGGTTAAAAACAAGTTTAGCATATCATATAAATTTGTTGCAACTGTATAACGTTTGATTTATTACTAAAGTATAAATTTTATTTTGACTTTCATTTTATATAAAAGCAGAAAGATTAGTACAAAGACCAATCTTTCAAATTCTATACCAAAGATAATTTTACTCTGGCTTATATTAAAACAAAGTTCTTGTAACCATAAAGGCCGCAGCACCCACCAAAAATCCAGCTAGAGCTAACCATGATATTTTTCTCAAATACCAGAAAAAATCAATTTTTTCCATTCCCATAGCTACCACACCAGCAGCAGATCCTATAATAAGCATGCTTCCACCTGTACCAGCTGAATATGCTATAAAATGCCATAACTCATTATCAATTGGCTCTGAAAACATTCCCAAACTTGCTGCTACCAGTGGCACATTGTCAATTACCGCAGAACCAACTCCAAGTAATAATACTACTAAATCTGAAACACCTCCGTGGTGTAATTCTGTACCTAACATAGGCATCGTATCTTGAAGCGATAATGCAAATCCAAATAAAATCCCGAGGGACTCTAATGCTGCAACAGCCATTAAAATACCTAAGAAAAACAAAATACTTGGCAATTCTATTTTTGCTAATGCTGTATGAACAGGACTATGTTGCGCATGGGCATCACTCTCTGCTGAATCATGAATAGACATACTAAACTTAGCGCTACTGTAAATTTCAGCAAAGGTAGCAACAACACCTAAAGAAAGCATCATGCCTACATAAGGAGGTAAATGTGTTATTACCTTAAAAACAGGAACAAATACGATAGCTCCTAAACCTAAATATAACATAGTACCACTAAATTTAGATTTTGGCTTGTCTGAAGACTCTACAACATCTAAATCGCCTTTAAAGGCTGGTAAAAATGAAGCTATTAAAGATGGTACCGCCATACACAATAATGAAGGAACCAATAAATATCCTATTAAATGTCCTGTAGAAACCTTATTTCCTATCCATAGCATGGTGGTTGTTACATCACCAATTGGAGACCAAGCACCTCCAGCATTTGCTGCTATAATAATTAAACCAGCATACCATATTCTTACATTTCTATCTTTAACTATTTTTTGAAGGATTGAAATTAAAACAATTGTTGCAGTTAGATTGTCTATTATAGCAGATAGTATAAACGCTAAAATGGAAAAAATCCAAAGGATTTTAGTTTTACTTTTTGTTTTAATAAAACCTTTAATGGTGGCAAAACCATCAAAATAATCAATAATTTCAACAATAGTCATAGCCCCCAGTAAGAAAACCAAAATTTCTGCTGTTTTTCCTAAATGATGAAGTAAGGTTTCTTCCATAAGATGCATTTTCTCCTCATGCTCCATCAAGCCAAAGTTATCCAAAAGGGCGTGCTTTCCAGAGTCAAACCACTGAGGAAAATGTTCTAATCCTAAAGCAATTAAGGCCCAACAAATGGCCATCATAACCAGCGCCGGAATCAGTTTATCAATTTTTAAACTATGTTCTAAGGTAATAGCTAAATAGCCCATCACAAATACTAAAATGATAATTGTCTCCATATTTTTATTTAAATAAGTTGGTTAAGCGCTATTTCAAAAGCAGTAGCACTCAATCCTGTTTTAGAAGGATTTTTGCTATGTACTTTCTCAATGGCTTTTCTAATTGTTTTTGATGTATCGTTAAAAATTGCTTCGTCAGTCATTTGTACTTTACGTTCCATAAAATAAGCAAAAACTCTTGCCATTCCACAGTTTGAAATAAAATCTGGAATTAAACTCACACGGTAATCTGTATGTTCCATAATGGGTCCAAAGAAAATCTCTTTATCCGCAAAAGGCACATTGGCTCCACATGACACTACTTCTAATCCGCTATCTATCATTTCATCAATTTGATGAATAGTAATTAAACGGGATGCAGCACAAGGAGCAAAAATTTCTGTGTTTAAACTCCAAATTATTTCGTTGGCCTCTTCAAAAGGAATCAAATTTTCAACTGCTAAAGTATTACCCTTTTTGTTTAGAAAAAAATGACTTATATCATTAAATGTAAAACCGTCTTCATTTATTGCGGCTCCTGCAATATCAATAATGCCAACAATTTTAGCTCCCATTTGTGATAGATAAAATGCTGCCGCTGCTCCTACATTTCCAAACCCCTGAACCACAGCTCTTTTATCTTTTATATTACCTCCATAAATATCATAATAGTGCTTCACCGCTTCAGCTACCCCAAAACCTGTTATCATATCTGCAACGGTATATTTTCTCGAAACATCAGGTGAATAAATTGGATTTTCGATAACCTTTATAACCCCTTGCCGTAACTGACCAATCCTATTTATTTTATCAGCTTCAGTAGGTTTAAAGTGTCCGTTAAAAACACCTTCCTGCGGGTGCCAAACCCCACTTTGTTCTGTAATTGGAATAACTTCGTGGGTTTCATCTACATTCATATCGCCTCCAGTACCATAATAGCTTTTCAGTAAGGGTGAAACTGCTCCATACCAACGCTCTAAAACTTCTACTTTTCTTGGGTCTTTAGGATCAAAATTGATACCCGATTTGGCACCTCCTATTGCAGGTCCTGAAACGGTAAACTTAATTTCCATGGTTTTTGCCAGCGACAACACTTCATTCATATCCAACCCCTTTCTCATGCGTGTTCCACCACCAGCTGCTCCTCCTCGTAGAGAGTTTATCACTACCCATCCTTCTGCATCTGTTTTGGAGTCTTTCCAATTAAAAACTATTTCAGGTTCTTTGTTTTCGTAACGTTTTAATAATTCTTTCATTAGTTATACAGCATTAATTCAACATAAAGCCAACTTTTTAGAGACTAAAATCGGAAATCTGATGTAGCTAAAGTTGAGTCATTTTGTATAAGTAATTTTTAAATTCATTAAGTAACAAATATAAAAAACTTGATTGCTTAAATATTAATTTCCTGTTATTTTTAAGGAATAAATACTTTTCCTGAGCTGTGGTTTTTGGACGCTCCGGTAACACTTTTCAAACAATTAATTTCGTCTCTTAGTTTTAAAACGCCCAGAAACCCAAAAATGAGTGCCTCTTTATACTCTATAATCTCTTTTGAAGGAATAACTATTTTGTTATCTGTAAGTTGTTTTAATCTTTCAATTAAAAAAGTATTGTAGGCCCCTCCGCCAGTTACCAAAACAGAACCATTAGGAATTTCTAAAACACTTTTTGAAATTTGAACAGCAATATGCTCTACAAACGTGCGTAAAATATCTTTCACCTCTAAATTAAAGGAATTAATTATCGGGAACACATGGCGGTTTACCCATTCTAACCCCAAGGATTTAGGAGGTAAAATATTGTAATAACTTAGTGTATTTAGCTGTTCTAGTAAATCATAATTCAGATTACCTATGGAAGCTATTTGCCCTTCATTATCATAATCCAAACCTAAATTTTTCACATAGTGATTTAGAACGATATTGACAGGACAGATATCATAGGCTATACGCTTGTTACCCACTTCAGTAGAAATATTAGCAAACCCACCAAGATTGATACAAAAAACATATTCTGAAAAAAGGAGTCTATCACCAATGGGCACGAAAGGCGCTCCTTGTCCCCCTAACTTAACATCTTGTATTCTAAAGTCACATACCACTCTGTTGTTTACTAAAGTGGCTAAAAGAGGTAAATTCCCTATTTGATATGTGAGTGTTTTTTCAGGTTGATGTAACGCGGTATGTCCGTGTGAACAAATAGCATCAATATCAATAACATTATATTTGCTAATAAAATATCGAATAACCGAAGCCAAATAATCCGTATAATCTCGGTCTATTTGATATAACTCTTCTATTGACCTTAATGTTAAACTAGATAAAATTGATTTCCATTGATCATTGTAAGGAATTGTTTCTGCCAAATGAATTTGAAACTTCCAAGTCTCGCTACATTTAAAAGAAGCATAAACAAGGTCGATGCCATCTAAGGAGGTTCCAGACATTACCCCAATGATTTTATAGATAGATTTTATCATATTCACAAAAATAAAGATATTTATTAAAAATATTATACCAAATAATTATATTTGTTATTAATTTTATTAAGAGAGTAATTTATTGAAGTTATGGATTTTAGGCTTTCCGAAGAACACATCATGATTAAAAATGCGGCCAGAGAATTTGCTCAAACCGAATTGCTACCGGGTGTTATTGAACGAGATAATAAACAAGAATTCCCTGATGAGCTAGTAAAAAAAATGGGGGAATTGGGTTTTATGGGTGTTATGGTAAACCCAAAGTATGGTGGTAGTGGCATGGACACTATATCCTATGTTCTCATCATGGAAGAACTTTCTAAAATTGATGCCTCGGCCTCTGTTATGGTTTCTGTTAATAACTCATTGGTTTGTTACGGTTTGGAAGCTTACGGAACCGAAGCACAAAAAGAGAAATATTTAACGCGTCTTGCCAAAGGAGAATGTATTGGAGCATTTTGTTTAAGTGAACCAGAAGCGGGAAGTGATGCTACATCACAAAAAACTACGGCCATTGATAAGGGTGACTATTACCTTTTAAATGGTACCAAAAACTGGATTACCAATGGGGGGAGCGCCGAAATTTATTTGGTCATAGCTCAAACTGACAGAGACAAAGGCTCTCACGGCATCAATGTTTTTATTGTTGAAAAAGGCATGAAAGGTTTTGATATTGGACCAAAAGAAGATAAATTAGGCATAAGAGGGAGCGACACCCATACGCTACAGTTTAATGATGTTAGGGTACCCAAAGAAAATAGAATTGGTGCAAACGGATCCGGTTTTAGATTCGCCATGAAAACCTTATCTGGCGGACGTATTGGTATTGCCGCACAAGCTTTAGGTATTGCACAAGGCGCTTATGAACTAGCATTAAAGTATAGCAAGGAACGAAAGGCCTTTGGTACCGAAATAGCAAATCATCAAGCCATTGCCTTTAAACTGGCTGATATGTATACTGAAATTGAAGCAGCCAGATTATTAGTTATGAAAGCCGCCAACGATAAAGACAGCGGAAATAATTACGACCGTTCTAGCGCTATGGCTAAACTTTATGCTTCTGAAGTAGCCATGAAACATACCGTTGAAGCAGTTCAAATTCATGGTGGCAATGGTTTTGTGAAAGAATATCATGTAGAACGCCTTATGCGCGATGCTAAAATCACACAGATTTATGAGGGGACTAGTGAAATTCAAAAAATTGTAATTTCTAGGAGTATTTTGAGAGATTAAAAATTCTTTTTTGTTGAATTATTCAAGACGGGAAGATTCTGCTTAATGTCTTCTCAATTTCTGTTAAGTTCTATTGTAAACTTGGGAGATTACTTACTCAATATAAAAAAGGCTTTTACTATTCCAAAAGCGCAGTTTACTCAATCTCGATTTTCAAATTTATGAAACTATACTAGTTTTGGTCTATTCATTAATTTAACGCAACAATTCTCAAAATGGTAAAAAACATAATAATACTCTTGATTTTTTTAACTCCTTTGGCATACAACCAAAATGAAAAACCAGAAATTGATAATGACTATTTTTTAATTGGAACACTAGGAGATTACATGGGGCGTGAAAAATTTAAAAATATAGAAGAACGTGTTGACAAATACTATAAATCTGAAAAGAAACTCTGCACCTCCATTGATTCTATGTTTAAAAATAACTATCCCGACTTGAAATTGAGCTCACTTAAATATAAGACTTCTAAACAACGCATATTTGAATTGCACTCTAAAATACTCAGCAAAACAATAGAATCATTCTTCACTTATAAACCCTCTGGCAGGGGCACTTTCAAAGGGGATATGGCCTTTAAAGATATAGATTATGATACAATCGAGGATTTGCCCGGTTTTGTTAATAAACACTACGACACCATCTACCAAGGCAATCTGAGACCAGAAAAGTTCAACACAGAAATACAAAAACTTTCTTTTGTGACCGGAGCATATGTAAGGTATGGGTGGAAAAAAGATTCCTTGTACCAAATAAGCGTCGCTAATTCTACAAGTAAGGTTAAGCTATTAGACTCTTTGCTAAAGGAGTTAGGATGTAATCATGTGAATTATGAAATGAGAATGGCTATTCCTGTATCTCATAAAATTAGCTTTAAACCAACAGATCAATTAAAAGCCTATTTTGACACCTATAAAAAACTTAGAGAATAAACATTGACATTCATTAAGAAAATCCTTTACCCCTTTTTTATTAATATTTAAAATCATTTGTCATTGTAAAAACGCAAAAACCCTTCATATTTCTATGAAGGGTTTTGTTTATAAAAACACTGAGGTAATCAGTATCAAAAAAGGCAACGACCTACTCTCCCACAAATGTAGTACCATCGGCGCTAATGGGCTTAACTTCTCTGTTCGGAATGGTAAGAGGTGAGCCCCA
>NZ_QRDX01000012.1:0-191 GCF_003386195.1 Seonamhaeicola aphaedonensis
ATAATTAGAGATTATAAGGAAGAGCTTTTCTCTAATTATTGCTCAAGAATTTATTATCTTTTCATTCTCAAAGCAGAACTACGTTTAACCCTGAGATGGAACACATTCGCCGAAAAATGCGTATCGTCCTGAAATAGGTTGACTAAAAAATTAATCAATTTTAGTAATCTATGGAAGAATCAAAAAAAGAA
>NZ_QRDX01000012.1:287-6685 GCF_003386195.1 Seonamhaeicola aphaedonensis
GAGATGGAACACATTCGCCGAAAAATGCGTATCGTCCTGAAATAGGTTGACTAAAAAATTAATCAATTTTAGTAATCTATGGAAGAATCAAAAAAAGAATCCTGTCAAAAAAAGTCGTACCAAAAAGTTGGCTTTGAACTCAAACTTTTCGTCATTGACCAAATTCATAATGGACAGATATCCATTAACCATGCTTCTAAAAAGTATGGTATCTCTAGAAGTTCTATTCATTATTGGATTAAAAAATACAGTACCTTAGAACAAATTAAAACAGGTATGAGCAAGAAAGACGAAATTAAAAAACTTAAAGAGAGAATAGAAGAACTTGAGTTTGTAAAAGACTTTCAACAAGACATCATCGCTGATATGGAACTTATTACTGGGGTAGATATGTCAAAAAAGTCATTGCCCAAAACATTAGCAGACGAGATTCAAAAAAAGAAGCAAGACCGTTTAAAAGAAAATGGTTAGCACAATGTTTTGGGATAAGTAAACAAGCTTTCTACAAAAGGCTTCAATCTCAAAAAAGGAAGGATAACAACGAAGAGAGCATCGTACAATTGATCAAAGATTGCCGTAACCTGGTTGGACATAAAACGGGTGGCAGAAAACTCTATGATCATTTGAAAGAAGAACTTAATAAACGCAATATCAAAATAGGTAGGGATAAGTTTTTTACTGTTCTCAGATCCCATAAACTACTGGTAAGGAAAACAAAACAGTTCCATATAACCACCAATTCTAAACATCACTTTTACAAGTATAGAAATCTAGTAAAGGATAAAGTACCAACAAGACCAGAACAGCTATGGGTAAGCGATATTACCTACATTAAAACACAAAACGGACACAACTATTTAGCACTAGTAACAGACGCTTATTCCAAGAAAATAATGGGATACAAACTCGATAATCATATGAAAACCGAACTCTGTTTAGAAGCATTGAAAATGGCTATAAAGAACAGAAAATATCCCGATCAAAAACTCATTCATCATTCAGATAGAGGGTTTCAATACTGCAATCCAGCCTATTCAAAATTTGCAGAAGAAAATAGCATAACACTCAGTATGACTGAACAATACGATCCCTATGAAAATGCCGTAGCAGAACGAATAAATAAAACACTTAAATACGAATACGGACTAAAACAAACTATTAAAGACACAAAATTAGCTCAGAAAATGACAAAAAAAGCTATCTTTATTTATAACAACCTAAGAACCCATTGGAGCCTAAATTTAAACACACCAATGCAAGTACATTTAAATAAAAATACCACATACAAATCGTATCGAAAAAACAAAAAACAACTGGAATTTTTAACCATTTAAAACACAAAAAATGATCAACCTATTTCAGGACAAGACAAAACTCATCCTGACAATATTATTTTTGAATTCAATAATCGGATTTTCACAAAATGAAAAATCGAATGAAATTGTAATTAAGGGAATTGTATTGTCGGAAGTCAATGGAAAACCACTCGAAAATGTTTATGTGAGTTATAAATCGAGATATCGATATTCATCCACAGATGAAAATGGAAAATTTGAATATAAATACAGTATTCGAGAAAAAGATAGTTTAGAAACTATAGAATTGACTGCATTGGGTTATGAAAATATTGATACAATAATTCGAGTTGATAAACCGAAAGAATACGTATTTGAATTTGTTATGAGACCAAGATTTGGGCTCAACCGAGAAAAAGCACTTACCGACATCAAAAATGGAGAAATAAATATATTGGAATCTAGTGGAATCGCACCAGTATTTTATAAATCTGACTCGAAATTTGCGAAAAAATATAACGTCAATTTTGTTGAGTACGGTTGTGAAGCAATTGCAGAGGAAAGTCTCTATGAATATAACAGAACAGTTTTCGAGTATTTGGACAAAAAATATGGAAAGAAATGGAGGAAAAAGATTCGAAAAGACATTGTTGGACTTAATGAGGAAAATGAATAAAATACGTTGCACAACAATGTATAACCGCAATTACGGCGGATTCGACTACGTCCGAATCCACTCGGAATTGCTAAAGTCAGTGCTTAATCGAAAAATAGTAATTTAAAACCCGTAACTGACGGTTATACGAGACCGATGGCAACAAGCTGAAAAAAGAAAATTTATTACCAATTTGGTAACTTTTTTATTATATTTGCGACAAACAAGTATAATGTGAGAGTAATAGCGAAACGAACTTTACGAGACTTTTGGGAAAAACACGCTGACTGTGAAGAACAATTAAAGTCTTGGTTTAGAGAAACTGAAAAATCCGAATGGAAAAATATTAATGAATTAAAAAGCGAGTATCCAAGTGCGAGTATTTTAAAGGACAACCGAATTGTTTACAACATTAAAGGTAATAACTATAGATTGATTGTAAAATTCAACTTTGAATATCAAATATGCTGGATAAGATTCATCGGAACTCACGCAGAATATGACAAAATAGACGCAAATAATATCTGATTATGAAAATAACACCCATAAGAAACGAAAAAGACTATCAAAACGCTCTAAACAGACTTGAAGAGATTTTTGATGCAAAAAAAGGAACCGAACAAGGAGATGAATTGGAAATCCTTTCAATCTTAATTGACAGATATGAAAATGAAAACTTTCCAATTGGAATGCCTGACCCAATTGAGGCAATCAAATTCCGAATGGAGCAAATGGGAATGAGACAAAAGGATTTAGCTGAAGTTGTTGGATTTAAAAGTAGAGTTAGCGAAATTTTAAGTAAAAAACGTAAACTGACTTTAGGAATGATAAGAAAACTGAATTCAACACTTCACATTCCGACTGAAGTGTTAGTTCAAGATTATTAATAAAAAAGCCAGTTGCCAACAATAGCTATAAGTAATTGCTTGTTCTCGCCTACTTCTGAAAATCCTCGCGGATTTTCAGTTTGGTGTGTACTTGCAAAAGTTAGTGCTAACCCACGCAACTACTCATAGCCGAGACCGATGGAACACATTCGCCGAAAAATGCGTATCGTCCTGAAATAGGTTGACTAAAAAATTAATCAATTTTAGTAATCTATGGAAGAATCAAAAAAAGAATCCTGTCAAAAAAAGTCGTACCAAAAAGTTGGCTTTGAACTCAAACTTTTCGTCATTGACCAAATTCATAATGGACAGATATCCATTAACCATGCTTCTAAAAAGTATGGTATCTCTAGAAGTTCTATTCATTATTGGATTAAAAAATACAGTACCTTAGAACAAATTAAAACAGGTATGAGCAAGAAAGACGAAATTAAAAAACTTAAAGAGAGAATAGAAGAACTTGAGTTTGTAAAAGACTTTCAACAAGACATCATCGCTGATATGGAACTTATTACTGGGGTAGATATGTCAAAAAAGTCATTGCCCAAAACATTAGCAGACGAGATTCAAAAAAAGAAGCAAGACCGTTTAAAAGAAAATGGTTAGCACAATGTTTTGGGATAAGTAAACAAGCTTTCTACAAAAGGCTTCAATCTAAAAAACCAATCATTCTTCTGATATTTCTCGCATCGTTCTCCTTAATTTCCGCCCAGACCCTGATAACCTGCCAGACCTGCAATGGATTCGGGACTGTGAGCAGCCGGGAGCGGATCCCAGTCAGAAAAGACATCACCTACCGATATGTAGGTTCATTGACAAAGACCTATGAGTATGTTCATTATGATACCCGACATGTACAACGCACCTGCTATGCCTGCAAAGGAAGCGGGAAGGTAATACTGCAGCCCAGCCCCCCACGACAAGCGGCAGCTAAACCATCGCCTCCGCCCACTCCTCCCCCCACCCTGAAGGACAATCTTCACAAACGCTTTGGCTTTGGCTACCAACTCACTAGCACCACGGTGGGGAGTGAGCGCCTTAGGGTAGTAACCTATAAGGCAAAACCTAAAGTTACGGCCTACGCCCTCATTCGCGTACAAGGCAGTCAGTTTGAGGTGATTCTGGAAAACTACGAAAGTATCTTCCTGCTCCGGAATGAATACGATGATTTCGACGGACTTTTTCTCGAGGACATGGCAGGCAAGTACGCCATGGCTGACGACAAAGGGCGTATTCATTATCTGTCCGATCATAGATTTGACAAGGTCAATGCGAGGGGTGATATCTGGCAAGGCACTGGCCGGAAGCGTAAAGTGGGGGACAAAGAGCATAGGGAATATGAGCTGATCAATTACAAAACCAGAGAACGGTTGAGCCCGGGGATCAGCCTGGATGATTATTGCGTCTGCAAAGAGCTCTGGACCCAGAAAGGGCTGATTGATGTAAAGCTGCCCCACGCCGTCCTGGGAGACCGCACAGCCCGAGGCCTCATGAACCGCGAGGGCGAGATCCTTGTTCCCCCGCTTTATGATCGGGTGTTGGATTGCGATCCCTCAAAGGGCATGGTACGCTTTATGGATGAAGAGGGCTATGTCTTTGACTTCGACCACCTGGGAAGGATGCTGACACCATCAAAGGAGTTATATACGGAGTCCTGCCCTGATGGTAGACGGCATATCTATACCAAGGCATTTTACCTCGACACGGACGCTGGTCGCTATAAGGAAGAAGATATAAAACTGGTAGATCGGGTGGTCATTCACCATCCTGACAACCCGGCAGTTGATGGGTTGGTTTTTCGGGAAGCCGGCTGCCCGGATGAGAACGGTTGGGCAACAGTCCTGCCCGTAGCCAGTGATATTCCCCTGTATCTCCATAGCAGTGGCAGGATCGCCTCCAGCCAAGAGAAGACCTTCGCTACCACAGAGATCGGAAAACTGCCAAGGGTCCCCTTTCAGCCGCCCAATGCCCGGGTGGCGGAAACCTGGTTCGTTGCCCAAAAGTCCGGTAGCCTGTTCGGTGGGCGGCTTGCCTACCGCAATAAGGAGGGGGAGCTGGTTTATCGCACGATTAAAACCGCCTATAAGCAAGTGGTGTCAAGGGCCCCAGAGCAAGTGCTGGTGCAGGCGAAAAATGGCCTATGGGGCATATTGGCAAAAACGGCTAGCCTGAAACCAAAATACGACGAGCTCTATCAGATTCGCCCATTGACCTACCTTGGGGTAGCCAAGGGCAAGATATTTTTGATCCACTTTGATCCCGATAAGCAGATGTTCAAGACAGAAGCAGCCAGTAAATTCTCCACGATGAAGCAAGGGACATTAAAAAAATTACTTAACTATAATCGGCAGGTTCCCCATATATGGGAGGAGTTAGGCAGACGGCTAAAAAATTATGGCATTTCTCCTAACGAGCCCATGTCCGGGCGGGAGATTATTATTGATCAGTCCACAGATCAACACCATAATCAACACCATCTGGCTTATTGGTTTAGCCAGAACAACCGTCACCACTTGTTTCTCGTAATGGGAATTGGGTCTTGGAACCTCGAATATTACCATTGCTTCCTACCTGATGGGACAACGGATGTGGCGGATGCCCTCTACCTGGACGAAAAAAAGGGGTATTTGTACATCCCCTACCGGGAGGGGGATGGGCCTTACCGTCTGATTGAGTTTCACAAGGAATATTTCAAGCGGCTTAAGGACTCGGCCTTTGAATTTGATGCCGTCTATGCCGTCCCGGTCCCAACCGATGATGGGCCACACACCCTAGTGTTTGAAACAGCCCAAGGCTATTTCACCCTGTCTAGGGGGAAATTGGGTCTAACCCGAAGAGGGGGAAGAAATAAAGAATTAAGCCTAAAATTATTGGGGGTAAAATAAAATGATTTGGTCGTCTTGCCCATACCCATAGTAATCACAAAAGCGCATGCCATAACTTTGACGGCTTAATTTTCCAATAAATTATAAACAGGCGGCTAAAAAATAGTCGCAATCTAGAAAGAGGATGCAGCATTGGCAAATATCGAGTATGTCGGATACGATTTGCATCAGGAAGGCACACGCTCATTTGCTGATGCCATAGATGAGAAAGAAGATGAAGTTATTGTATTGGGCAGCGTGGCATTTCTATCAAGAGAAGTGCGTGAGCGGGCAAATGAACAGTTTACCAAACACCTCATAATAGCCAAATTGATTGTGACACTTATCAATCCAGAAAATTTGATCTTTGATCCCGGCAGAAAGGGGTATCAGTATTTCAACCCCTCGTTCAGTCGTATATTAGTGAAGGTGGAAAGCCTACAAATCACTACTTCTAAAAAAAATAAAGCCAGCACACAACAACGGCTATGCTTCATTGCTATGAGCCAACTTCAGTAAAAAATTGTAATTTTAAAAATGGCTGATTTGCTGCGGCTAAAAATCTATTGATTTTCTGTCCGCAACGAAATCATAGCCGAGATCGATGGAACACATTCGCCGATGGCGAACTTTAATCTACGCTGCTTCGCAGACAATGCATCTTAAAGTAAATGTGTTCCATCTCAGGGTTAAACCA
>NZ_QRDX01000013.1 GCF_003386195.1 Seonamhaeicola aphaedonensis
TGGTTTAACCCTGAGATGGAACACATTTACTTTAAGATGCATTGTCTGCGAAGCAGCGTAGATTAAAGTTCGCCATCGGCGAATGTGTTCCATCGTGTTTGTATATGGTTTGTTGCGTGGTTTAGCACGTAATTTAGCAAATAAAAACCGAATAGAAAATCCGCGAGGATTTTCGTAAGTAGGCTAGAACCAAGCAATAAATTATATACGGTGTTGGCAACTGGCTTTCTTTTACTCGTTCCGATTTTTATTTTATTCGTTCATTTCAATTATTAATTTTTCTCCGTAATTCAGGTTTTTAAAGAAACTCAATTGTCTCTCAAATATATATCCGTTTTGCGTGAATTCCATAATTTGATTTTTGGTCTCGATTTTTAATTTCATTTCATCGATTGAATATTCTCCGAGTACAATTCTAAAATATCTTGCAATTAATTTAGAAACTCCTAATTTCAACATAATCCACATTGGTGATAAAGTCAGAGGTTCAACACTTTCTTTTCCACGTATTAATTTTATGTATTCGATTTCCGATTCTTTTATTGTCAACGCACTTGTTTTATTAGACAAGTTTGACCTTAAAAGAATTCCACCTGAATATTTTTCAAAACTACATTTAGAGTTTTCTTTTATAAATTCCGTCGAATTATTTTTTGCTTTAAAAGACTTTAGATAAAATGATGAACTTCCAATTGCTTTCGGTTTTTTCCAATCGATTTTTGTCGGTTTTCCAATATTTTTCTCGATTGTTCTTGAGTTCATTTTTTCTCGTTGAGTTCTTTTTTCAGCTTGTTGCCAACGGTTTTGTGTAAGCGTCAGTAACGGGAAAGTGCGCGAGTACTTTCCGCTGACGCACCTAATTTAGCAAAACGAGTTGAATTTCCGATTAGGAAATTCAGCCGTTATTGCGCTTACACGTTGTTGTGCACTGTTTTATTATTTATTTTCTCAATTTTTGGACAAAAAAGTTATGAGTATGTCATTTGCTATTTTTGAGTTATTAAAGATGTCATGGTAAGTGTTTGGTAAAATACAAAGTTCACCATTTGGTAAATCATTGTATATTTCAATACTATGATTTAAGGGGATAAAGGGGTCTCTATCTCCAAAAAGAACCAAAACCTTACTCTCTATTTTAGGTAATATTTCTTTTGAAATCCAAATGTCTTGTAACCACATTTCTTTAGAATTGTAAACAAACTCTTCCCAATGATTGGGATTAGGTGATTTCTTTTTATAAGAAGTAACATACTCCTCTGGAAGTATTTCAGGACTAAAATTTTGAAGCATTTTTAAACCTTCTGGTTTGCTGGCATGCGGACTCAATGCACCTGCTCCAAATACTATTTTGTTTATTTTATTAGGGATTTTATTGGTTACCAATATTCCGACAATTGCACCGTCACTGTAACCAACAATATCAATTTTGTCTAAATTTAACTTATCAACTATTTTAACTACATAATCGGCTAATATGTTATAGCTCAAAGAGTCAATACTGTATGACCTACCGTGACTGGGACTATCAATTGCGATTAATTTAAAGTGTTTAGATAAATCAGGGATTAATGTATTGAAATTTGATATGCTTCCCATACCTCCGTGCAATAAAATAACAGGTGAGCCATCACCGTATTCTTCATAATAGACTTTGGTGTTATCTACTTCTATATATTCACCATTATTCGAACCATACTCAATTTTTGATTGCCCAAAAAGTTGTAAGTTGATAAGAAGAAATAATGTCGTTAAGGTTAATTTCATGTTGATTTTTCAAATTGTGCACAACGGTGTGTATAAGAATAGTTGCGTGGTTTGATACCTAATTTAGCAAAAGTTGTCGAACCAGAGGAAAATCCGCAGGATTTTCCGAGTTGGCAAAGACCTAGCAATTATTTTTATACTTTGTTAGCAGCTGTTTAATTCCTTGTTTTATCTTTCAATTTTACAAATCTTATCATTAAAGATTTTTCAAAAACCATTCTGTTACCAATTCTGCATATTCCACAGGTGGCTCGTGTTTCACATTGTATTCCACAAATTCTTTTTTGGTCAAAGGAATTAAGTCGAATAGTTGATGTGCGTCTTTCATTGTATATACTGGATCCTCGTTCCCCATAAACATAAGAAATGAATTACAACGTATGCGGCTTGCATAGGTTGAAGGTAACCAAGGTTGAAATTCAGGTGCTTTCCAAACAGGTGTTAAACCAGCAACTGCAGTTTTGATTCGTGAATCGATACTGGTCAGTTCAAATGTAATTACTCCGCCCATACTTAAACCCAAAAAGCCAATTCTTGAAGAATCAATTTCATCTCGGGTAGAAATATAGTCCATAGCTCTTCTGTATTCTACTGCTGTTTGTATAAACATTTGTCTGGCTTTGTAAGGAAATGTACGAGGCCATGGTGGACGTTTAAAGTCGTTTTCATAAGATCTCTCTCCATGATAAACAGCATCAAGTGTCATTACAGCAAAACCACTATTAAGTAATGCCTTTGCTACCAAACCACCTTTTGGCCAACTGTCATCCTGTAACCATCTTTCTTTGGATCCAAATATACCATCCACCAAAAAGACAATGGGGTGTTTATCTTCTCCATTATTTGGAATAATTAGATATGCAGGTACTTTACTGTTATTAATTCCAGTAAAAATGATTTTCTCTTTTTTATTACCTTCAAATTTGTCCTTAAAAATTATGTTGACATCAAGAGAGATATTTTTATCATACTCGAAGAATTGAGAAACGGTTTTATAAACCTCATTGCTTACTATAGGTATTGGAATCATTGAATCTACCTTTTTAACTTGAGAAAAGCAATTTAGTTGGGGGGCTAAGCAATAAACAAATAAGTGAAGTAGAAATAGAATTTTTTTAAGGTGCACATTATTTATTGTTTTTGATATCATAGTTAGGCGATTTAAAGGTTTTATATATTAATTTCTTTAGGTATTTATTCTGGTCTCAAAAGGTTAATTGCTGCTAATGGTTCGGCTATGGCAAGTAGGGCAGGCAAGGGAACTTTTCGTTTCCGTCTGATCTGCGAGCCAGAGCTTTTAGTTTTGTAATTATTTTCATTTTTTTAATTGCCAAATCCAAAAGATTTGGCGGACTTCGTAAATAAACCCAAGCCATTAAATTTAGCACATTTTACCCTATTTGCTATAGGTGTTGTTAGGCACTTTATTTAATTCACTAAAGATATTTAGGTTAGTGGTAGAGAAATGTACCAGTGCGCAAAATCATCCCAAAAAGGGAGTATTATTTTAAAAATTCTTATAAGATGAACAAATAAAAATAAACCTATAGCCCATTTGAAAACCCAACGTCCTTTTACTTCGTTGCGTTCTTTTATAATCAGAATAATAAGAATAATGTAGATTGGTGCTATTCCTAAATAGTAACCTAAAGGTTGTTCAAGCCCAAATACATTAACAACCATTCTAACCATTGTTGGTTCAATTAACGCCATACCAGCAACGACCATTCCTCTAGCATGAATGGCTACAGTCTTTCTGTATCGAATAGCAACACCAAAACCAAATGAAAAAATAAATAAATCTTTAAATGGAATCCATACCCGCCAAGCTAAATTTTCAGTATCAGGATTAAGGCGAAAATGTGCTAATAGTATTATCGAAATAAATAATATAGGAACCAGTATATATGAAAATTTACCAATTAGTCTATGAGTTCTGAACTTTTTAGTTCGAATTAGCATTGGCTGAACAATTAGGAGCAACAACCATAAAACTGCTGTAACTGCATGAAAATGAAAATATTGACTGAAGTTTGCTGTTCCGTCAAAAAATTTTGAGAAATAAGTGGGCCAAAACCCAATAATCACTAAAATTATAAAGCTTGAAAAGTAATAATCAGCATATTTGAATTTCATAGATTTATTTTTTTAATTCTAGCTATATCGTCCATTGTGCCTAACGGTTTTGGCTATGGTTTCGTTGCGTGAAAATCCGCGAGGATTTTCCGCCGTAAACCGAAGATAGCAAATTTGCGAGGACTTTCCGAGAGGAAAGTCAGAAGCAATGAACTATAGCCGGTGTTGTAGGTAGTGTTTTTATTCCGCTTTTTCATATTCTGAATAATTGTCCACAGTCGTTTTTCCGTTTATAACCAAAGTGTTCATAATATCAGCGTAATTGGCTGTTTGGTTGTCAAAATCTTTTTCGAAAGTCAGGAACAGAATATTGTACAGATATTTACCACTTACAAAACTTGAGTTAATTCCTTTAAATTTATTTTCTTCTTTTGATGTCGAAATGAAATGTCTTAAAGGTTTTAAGTTGTTATAAAGAACTAAATCAATTTCAGATACTTCGCAACCACAGGTTTCTTGGTAATAAGTCTCATATTGTCCGTCCAATAGGTTTCCTTTTTCAAATCCGTGTTCGGTTATTTTGGATATCAATAAAGTATATTGAAATTCATTTCCAGATGTCTTTACAAACACATCAATTTCCGCATTTGGTTGATTCCGACTAGAGTATTTTAAGTCCGAGTCCGCTAAAAAAGCATAATCTTCTTTGTCATCCACAAAGAATTTTTTGTCAGTCTGTGAAAAGGATACATTTGAAACAAGTCCAAATAGTATTATTAATCTAAAAATTTTATTCATTTACGGTTCAGTTTACATTACCTACAACGGTCTTGTGTATGATTTCGTTGCGTTGGTTTAGCAACTAATTTAGTAAAAATAACTGGCAATAGTTCAGCGCGAGGATTTTCCGCGAGGAAAATCAGAAGCAATGAACTATACACGGTGTTGTAAACAGTTTTTATTAATCGGCTTTTATTAAAAACCAGTCTTTATTATATATTTTGACAATATCTGTCATATCAGGCTCTTTCAAATCTTTTTTGGTTATACCGTGATTTTTTTTAAAAGTCAGCTCTTTATAAAACAAAAATGTATCATCATAGCGAAAAGAGGCACCATTTGATGATAGATTTGATTTCATTCCCAAAAAGGGATTGATAAACTCATTGGGGTTTCTGTCCTCATTGATTGCAATTATAGTGCGATTACAAATCGATTGAAATAGATTGTTAAATAATAATTGAATAGCTATAAGTCCAATTCCGATGAGCAAAATCCGCTTAAAGTACTTATGGAAAAAAATCAACAATACAACCAAAATCAGAATAGAAAAGATAGATATCTCAAAGACATTACTATAAACTAGGTTGTTTAAATTGTCATTGAAATTTAGAGGTAGATACCTTAAAAAAGGTAATATGATAAGTACAATTATTAGTCCTTTTAAGAATCTCATTGAAATTGTTTACAACGTATTTGTGTATGATTTTTTGCGGGAAAAGACGCGAGTCGTTTTCCGTTGATGTGGAAAGATAATTAATAAGATTGAATTTCCGATGAGGAAATTCAGCCGCAATTAATTATACACTTTGTTGTGCTTTCGTTATTTATATGAATTTAATCATCTGTAATACCAATCATTTCAATTAAACTTACAGCTCGTTGATAAACCATTTCATAATCTTCCCGCAACCCATGTGTATTCCAGCGTTTTAAATTTATAGCATTCATTATAAAAACATCATTTCCATAAGCGTTAGGACTTTTTCTAGGTGTACCTGTCAAATATTCGTGAAACGCTATTTCGTCAAATTTCATAAGATATGGACCAATGCTATTTCTCCCATATGTTTCCATGCTCTCAATTTTTTGTTTCGTAGAATTTTCTAAATCATTGTAATAAACAAATAATGAGTCAACCAAGATTTGATTATTGATTAGGTTTAATTTGCCTGTTGATTTTAAATTATCGAATGTTGAAGTCTGAGGTGAAAAACCATATTGAAGTAACAAAGTAGTTGTGTATAATCGGTTAGAGAAACTAGTTTTCAAAGGGTTTTTTATTTCAATCTCTAAACTATCTAGCATTGACAAATCACGATATATCAGTCTCAGCTTAGTTCTTACATGAGTAGTGTCTTGTTGAAGATTTAGCTTTAATTTTTGTAGATAATAAATTTCTTCTTTTTTATTAGCATTATTAATATTCCAGTTGTTAATTGCTAATGCAATCAGGATTCCAACGACCACAAGAACAATCTCACCAATCGCATAAATAAGATATCTACTGAATTTATTTTCAGAAAGTAGCTTTTGTCGAATTTTTCTAAAGAATTTTATCATTGGTTAGCAGTTGGTTATAATGAAGCACAACTCAGGGTTAAACGTAGTTCTGCTTTGAGAATGAAAAGATAATAAATTCTTGAGCAATAATTAGAGAAAAGCTCTTCCTTATAATCTCTAATT
>NZ_QRDX01000014.1 GCF_003386195.1 Seonamhaeicola aphaedonensis
GAAATAGGTATTATGTTTGCACCCGCAAAACGGGGGATTGTTTTTCGGTTTTGCGTTGTTCACGATAGGTATTTAGGAATAAAGAAAAGTATTAAAAAAGTTTTTCTAAAAAAAATATTTAAAAAGTATTGTGGGTAAAAAAAAAGGGTTTTATATTTGCACCCGCTAAACGAGGAAACGAGTTTAGGAGCGAAAAAAAGAAGTTCATAGACATATTGAAATCGACAGCGTAAGTAACAATTGGAAACGGTTGTTACAGACAAGAGAATAGACCATTTTGAGAACTAGATATTCTATTGGTTGTTAATAAGACAAGTCTTTTAATAGGCTTAAAAATTTAACAATGAAGAGTTTGATCCTGGCTCAGGATGAACGCTAGCGGCAGGCCTAACACATGCAAGTCGAACGGTAACATTGGTGCTTGCACCAGATGACGAGTGGCGCACGGGTGCGTAACGCGTATGCAACCTACCTCTTACTGGGAGATAGCCTCTGGAAACGGAGATTAATACCCCATAGTATTTATGATTGGCATCGATTATAGATTAAAGGTTACGGTAAGAGATGGGCATGCGTCCTATTAGCTAGTTGGTATGGTAACGGCATACCAAGGCAACGATAGGTAGGGGCCCTGAGAGGGGGATCCCCCACACTGGTACTGAGACACGGACCAGACTCCTACGGGAGGCAGCAGTGAGGAATATTGGACAATGGGCGGAAGCCTGATCCAGCCATGCCGCGTGCAGGAAGACTGCCCTATGGGTTGTAAACTGCTTTTGTACGGGAAGAAACCCTCCTTCGTGAAGGAGCTTGACGGTACCGTAAGAATAAGCATCGGCTAACTCCGTGCCAGCAGCCGCGGTAATACGGAGGATGCAAGCGTTATCCGGAATCATTGGGTTTAAAGGGTCCGTAGGTGGATTTGTAAGTCAGAGGTGAAATCCTGCAGCTTAACTGTAGAACTGCCTTTGATACTGCTAATCTTGAGTCATTGTGAAGTAGTTAGAATATGTAGTGTAGCGGTGAAATGCATAGATATTACATAGAATACCAATTGCGAAGGCAGATTACTAACAATGTACTGACACTGATGGACGAAAGCGTGGGGAGCGAACGGGATTAGATACCCCGGTAGTCCACGCCGTAAACGATGGATACTAGCTGTCCGGCTTCGGCTGGGTGGCTAAGCGAAAGTGATAAGTATCCCACCTGGGGAGTACGTTCGCAAGAATGAAACTCAAAGGAATTGACGGGGGCCCGCACAAGCGGTGGAGCATGTGGTTTAATTCGATGATACGCGAGGAACCTTACCAGGGCTTAAATGTAAGTTGCATGATTTAGAGATAGATCTTTCTTCGGACTACTTACAAGGTGCTGCATGGTTGTCGTCAGCTCGTGCCGTGAGGTGTCAGGTTAAGTCCTATAACGAGCGCAACCCCTGTTGTTAGTTGCCAGCATGTAAAGATGGGAACTCTAGCAAGACTGCCGGTGCAAACCGTGAGGAAGGTGGGGATGACGTCAAATCATCACGGCCCTTACGTCCTGGGCTACACACGTGCTACAATGGCCGGTACAGAGGGCAGCCACACCGTGAGGTGGAGCGAATCCTTAAAACCGGTCTCAGTTCGGATCGGAGTCTGCAACTCGACTCCGTGAAGCTGGAATCGCTAGTAATCGGATATCAGCCATGATCCGGTGAATACGTTCCCGGGCCTTGTACACACCGCCCGTCAAGCCATGGAAGCTGGGAGTGCCTGAAGTCCGTCACCGCAAGGAGCGGCCTAGGGTAAAATCGGTAACTAGGGCTAAGTCGTAACAAGGTAGCCGTACCGGAAGGTGCGGCTGGAACACCTCCTTTCTAGAGAAAGACGACTAATAGGTTTAAATATTTAAGGGAAAGAATAGTTTGTTCTCTTTAGCTGTTGATTTTAAAATATATAGTAAAAAGCCTAAGGCATTAGTGATTAGTTAAAGCCTAAGAGTTAATGATTAAAGGCTAACGACTAAAGTACAGTCTCATAGCTCAGCTGGTTAGAGCGCTACACTGATAATGTAGAGGTCGGCAGTTCGAGTCTGCCTGAGACTACTGAAAGTTGTCGAAGAAAGACGAGAAGTTTACCCTGAGCGTAGTCGAAGGGAGTCTGCCTGAGACTACGAAGCGGCAGAGCCGCGAGTTAAAAGTTGTAAGTGAAAAGTTAAAAGTTCATTTACAGCTTTATAAGTTCATTAGATACTGAAAGGAAATTCTAGGAGTTGAGTTATCACGTTATAAGTGAGCCGTTTAAGAACTGTTAACTAATAACTGTTAACTGTTAACTAAAGAAAGACGGGGGATTAGCTCAGCTGGCTAGAGCGCTTGCCTTGCACGCAAGAGGTCATCGGTTCGACTCCGATATTCTCCACTGCGTCCGACGGAGCCTTGTGCAAAGTCGGGCAGATGCACCTTCGCATAAAGCTACGGTGCACGAAGAAGTTCATTGACATATTGAAAAAGATACATGAAAAAAATAATTAGATAGAAATATTTAATAAAATTAGATAATTGTAACGAGCAATTATTGTAACTCATTAAAAAAGCAAAAAGTACAATAAGCTAAATAAGGGCGTATGGGGAATGCCTAGGCTCTCAGAGGCGAAGAAGGACGTGATAAGCTGCGAAAAGCTGCGGGGACGGGCACATACCGATTGATCCGCAGATATCCGAATGGGGCAACCCACTATATTGAAGATATAGTATCCTTAGGGAGGCGAACCCGGAGAACTGAAACATCTAAGTACCCGGAGGAGAAGAAAACAAAAGTGATTCCGTTAGTAGTGGCGAGCGAACGCGGATTAGCCCAAACCAATGTTGTTACGGCAATATTGGGGTTGTAGGACTGCAATATTCGACACTAAGTGAACTAGAACTGTTTGGAAAGACAGACCATAGAGAGTGATAGTCTCGTAAAGGTAAGCGAAGTTTAGATAGCAGTATCCTGAGTAGCGCGGGGCACGTGAAACCTTGTGTGAATTTGTCGGGACCATCCGATAAGGCTAAATACTCCTGAGAGACCGATAGTGGACTAGTACCGTGAGGGAAAGGTGAAAAGAACCCTGAATAAGGGAGTGAAATAGAACCTGAAACCATACGCTTACAAGCGGTCGGAGCCCGTAAGGGTGACGGCGTGCCTTTTGCATAATGAGCCTACGAGTTACCGTTGCTAGCAAGGTTAAGCACTTCAGGTGCGGATCCGTAGCGAAAGCGAGTCTGAACAGGGCGTATAGTTAGTAGTGGTAGACGCGAAACCGTGTGATCTACCCATGGGCAGGTTGAAGCTGTGGTAACACACAGTGGAGGACCGAACCGGTTGACGTTGAAAAGTCTTCGGATGACCTGTGGGTAGGGGTGAAAGGCCAATCAAACTCGGAAATAGCTCGTACTCCCCGAAATGCATTTAGGTGCAGCGTTGATTTAGTTTTATAGAGGTAGAGCTACTGATTGGATGCGGGGGCTTCACCGCCTACCAATTCCTGACAAACTCCGAATGCTATAAAATGATGATCAGCAGTGAGGGCATGGGTGCTAAGGTCCATGTCCGAGAGGGAAAGAACCCAGACCATCAGCTAAGGTCCCCAAATGTATGTTAAGTTGAATAAACGAGGTGGAATTGCTTAGACAGCTAGGATGTTGGCTTGGAAGCAGCCATTCATTTAAAGAGTGCGTAACAGCTCACTAGTCGAGCGATTCTGCATGGATAATAATCGGGCATAAACATACTACCGAAGCTATGGAATATTTATATTGGTAGGGGAGCATTCTAATTGTGTTGAAGGTTTGCTGTGAGGCATTCTGGAACGGTTAGAAAAGAAAATGTAGGCATAAGTAACGATAATGCGGGCGAGAAACCCGCACTCCGAAAGACTAAGGTTTCCTCAGCTATGCTAATCAGCTGAGGGTTAGTCGGGACCTAACGCGAACCCGAAAGGGGTAGTGGATGGCCAACAGGTTAATATTCCTGTACCTGCTCACGATAAAAGTGACGGAGGCGTATATTTGGTGCGTGCTGACGGAATAGCACGTTGAAGGGAGCGGTAACGCCCCGATAGTACACTGAGGCTTCGGCCAAGGTGATAATCCAGAGAAGCGACTTCCAAGAAAAGCGAGTGAAGCAGCCCGTACCCTAAACCGACACAGGTAGTTGGGATGAGAATTCTAAGGAGCTCGAGAGATTCATGGCTAAGGAACTAGGCAAAATAGACTCGTAACTTCGGGAGAAGAGTCGCCCCCGCTTCGGTGGGGGCCGCAGTGAAAAGATCCAGGCGACTGTTTATCAAAAACACAGGGCTATGCTAAATTGAAAGATGACGTATATGGCCTGACACCTGCCCGGTGCTGGAAGGTTAAGTGGAGGGTTTAGCTTCGGCGAAGATCTGAAATGAAGCCCCAGTAAACGGCGGCCGTAACTATAACGGTCCTAAGGTAGCGAAATTCCTTGTCGGGTAAGTTCCGACCTGCACGAATGGTGCAACGATCTGGATACTGTCTCAGCCATGAGCTCGGTGAAATTGTAGTAACGGTGAAGATGCCGTTTACCCGCTGTGGGACGAAAAGACCCCGTGCACCTTTACTATAGCTTAGTATTGGTTTTGGATAAGTAATGTGTAGGATAGGTGGGAGACTTTGAAGCAGCATCGCCAGGTGTTGTGGAGTCATTGTTGAAATACCACCCTTTGCTTATCTAGAGTCTAACTCTCGTAGAGAGGACAGTGCTTGGTGGGTAGTTTGACTGGGGTGGTCGCCTCCAAAAGAGTAACGGAGGCTTCTAAAGGTACCCTCAGCACGCTTGGTAACCGTGCGTAGAGTGCAATGGCATAAGGGTGCTTGACTGAGAGACCTACAAGTCGATCAGGTTGGAAACAAGAGCATAGTGATCCGGTGGTTCCGCATGGAAGGGCCATCGCTCAAAGGATAAAAGGTACGCCGGGGATAACAGGCTGATCTCCCCCAAGAGCTCACATCGACGGGGGGGTTTGGCACCTCGATGTCGGCTCGTCACATCCTGGGGCTGGAGAAGGTCCCAAGGGTTGGGCTGTTCGCCCATTAAAGTGGCACGCGAGCTGGGTTCAGAACGTCGTGAGACAGTTCGGTCTCTATCTACAGTGGGCGTTAGAAATTTGAGTGGATCTGACTCTAGTACGAGAGGACCGAGTTGGACTAACCTCTGGTGTATCTGTTGTCACGCCAGTGGCATTGCAGAGTAGCTACGTTGGGAAGGGATAAGCGCTGAAAGCATATAAGCGCGAAACCCACCACAAGATGAGATTTCTTTAAAGGGTCGTGGGAGATGACCACGTTGATAGGCTACAGGTGTAAAGGCAGTAATGTCATAGCCGAGTAGTACTAATAACCCATAGGCTTATTGTACGCCTGTTTTTTTAAGAGTAACACTAAAGATTCATGTATATTTTTCAATATGTTAAGATATTTGCGCGCAAGCGCAGTTATAAGCTTTGAGCAATAAGCTGTAAGCTTAAAGTTATGGGAACAAAAATTTATAACTTTTAGCTTGAAACTTATAACTTACAGTTTAAGGTGGTTATAGCGATGGGGCTCACCTCTTACCATTCCGAACAGAGAAGTTAAGCCCATTAGCGCCGATGGTACTACATTTGTGGGAGAGTAGGTCGTTGCCTTTTTTGA
>NZ_QRDX01000015.1 GCF_003386195.1 Seonamhaeicola aphaedonensis
ACGGAATCGCAAGTTCCTACGGCTATATTAATCTTACTCCTCTCTTTTGTTCTTTCTGATTTATAATCTAAAATTAAGAGATTGTAAACTTAAGACAGCTATAGTTCATTACGGCTGAAATTCCTACTCGGAATTTCAAGCCTTTTTGTTAAATTTATGGTTACGGCGGAATGATACTCGCGTACCATTCCGTAACGAAATCATAGCCAAACCGATGGAACACATTGGCCGATGGCGAACTTTAATCTACGCTGCTTCGCAGACAATGCATCTTAAAGTAAATGTGTTCCATCAAAGGGTTAAACCAAATTACTAACAATCCCTTAACTAAGTTAATCACCATCGACGGGCATCGAGCCCTAACGTGAGCCATCGGGTGCTTAAAAGTAATTTGGCTCTGTTTCTCGAATTCCCAAGCTAATAAATTCTACAATTTACACATCGCTGTGCGATGCTAATTGACAATCAATAATTAGAGATTATAAGGAAGAGCTTTTCTCTAATTATTGCTCAAGAATTTATTATCTTTTCATTCTCAAAGCAGAACTACGTTTAACCCTGAGTTAGCCTTTATTTAAAAAAACATAACTAATCAAAACAGAAAATATGAAAACAGTTGGAATTATTGGAGGTTCAGGCTTCATTGGAAGTCATACCACAAAGAAATTTTTGCAGGAAGGATTTAAGGTAAGAGTATCAGCTACCGATATTTCCAAAACTGAAAAATATGAACATTTAAAAAATTTACCGAATGCGGAAAACCTTGAAATTCTTCCTCTAAAAGTTGAAAATAAAAGTCAATTAAAGGAATTCACAAAAGGCTGTGACATAGTTGTTCACGGTGGAACACCTTTTCAGCTAGATGTACAAGACCCAAAAACTGAATTGTTTGACCCAACTATTAAAGGAACGGAAAATTTCCTTGAAGTAATTAACGAAACGCAAGGAATTCAAAAAGTTATTTTTATTGCTTCGGTTGCTTCATATAATACAAATTTCCCTTTGCTTCCTAACGGAAAGGGTGCTGACGACACAATTGATGAATCTGACCAACCATTTATGAGTGAAGAAAGTCATCCTTATGCACAGGCAAAATATATTGCTAACCAAACTGTAGAGAAATTTATAGAAGAACATCCAAATGCTGATTTTGAAATAACAAGTGTTTCACCTGTCGCTGTTATGGGTAAATCATTATCACAAAGAGAGGATTCAACTTCTTCAGGTCTACAATTTCTTTTCAAAAACAAAATTGCACCAAATCCATTTGTTCAAATGTTATTTGATACTGATACAGAATTTGCGATTGTCGATGTAAAAGATGTTGCAGACGGAATTTATAGTTCAGCTACTAAAAAAGGATTAAACGGAAAAAACTATTTATTAAGCAGTGAGAGCTGGAAAGTTTCGGACATTACGAAAATGCTGAATAACGAAAAACCTAATGGAAATGCTAAAATTGTTTACAGAAACGATAAAGCTAAACAAGAATTAGGAATTGAATTCAACAAGGCAGAAGTTCCTTTAAGTGAATTCGGAAAATAAAAACAAAGGCTAACAAAGAACTGAGTTAAAAAACAAGTGTTTTAAGCTAATTTAGAAACAAAGTTCTCATCGTAAGGTAATCCACTTTTTACGATAGCAAATGCCTGTTTTAATAACTTATTTGATCCTGCTTCTCGAATTCCCAAGCTAATAAATTCTACAATTTACACATCGCTGTGCGATGCTAATTGACAATCAATAATTAGAGATTATAAGGAAGAGCTTTTCTCTAATTATTGCTCAAGAATTTATTATCTTTTCATTCTCAAAGCAGAACTACGTTTAACCCTGAGTTACAAGCAAGCAAAAATGAAATGAAGTACATCATAACCGTAATTTTACTTACAATAATAATTTCATCTTGTCACAACAAATCTAAAAATGGAGGATATTTAATAAATGGGATAGCAGAAAATGTATCTGACAGCACTAAAGTTTTATTATACCTCTACCCCAAAATAGATGAAATAGCTGATTCCACATTTGTAATCAATGAAGAATTCCAATTTAAGGGGAATCTAAGCCGTCCGAGATTAGCGCATTTAAGAATTATCGAAAGCAGAGATGATAAGACATTTTGGCTTGAGAATCAACAAATAGATTTCATTGGTAAGAAAGGCAACTTTTTCAATGGGAGAATCAAAGGTTCAGAAACACAGAAAGAATCGGAACTACTTTTGAAAAGAAAAGACTCTATTTTTAAAGAAATGGAAAAGCTCGAAGCGAAGGTTACGGAAAAAAACCGAGATTCACTTTTTGAGATTTATGAAAAAATGCAAGATGTAGAAATTGAGATTAATAATAAGTTTATTCAAGATTATCCCAACTCTTACGAAAGCCTGACTCGCCTAAATTGGTCAAAAGAAAGAATGGGGAGTGAAAAAACATCCATAGTCTTCTCATATTTAAATTCGGAATTAAAGTCTACTGAAGAAGGAAAAGCAATAGAAGAGTTTATTTCTAATAATAGAAACTTAAAAATTGGGGATAAATTTGTAGATATTGAACAAGCTAATATAAAGGGGGAAATGACAAAACTCTCCAAAATACATAAAAATTACACTCTTATAGAATTTTGGGCTTCTTGGTGCGGCCCTTGTAGAAGTTTCAACCCAGAACTGGTTGAACAATACAAACTATACAAGGATAAAGGTTTTGAAATTTTCGGAGTATCATTAGACACCGACAAAGAAAAATGGAAGAAAGCAATAAAAAAGGATGGTCTGAATTGGGAAAATGTAAGTGATTTAAAAGGAGCTAACAACCAAGCTGCCGTGACTTATGGCGTTAGGGATATTCCCGATAACCTTTTGATTAATGAGAAGGGTGTAATAATCGCTAGATTAATAAGGGGACAAAAGTTAGAAGAAAAATTGAAAGAATTATTTGATGATAAATAATGCCAGCTTGTAACAATGAAAAATATTCATTATTGTTTTTTAAAGCTCTTTTGTTGGGGTGGTCATTCCCATTGTTATTATTTTCTCAAGCAAGTAGTCCAGATACAAAAAAGCTTGTAGATGATTTACAAGTTTTGTCTAAACAAAAATCTTCAGACTTGGTTTATTTCCAAACCAGCAAAGGCATTTATGAAACAGAAGAAGATGTATGGTTTAAATGTTATGTGCTAAATCCTCAATCTTATACATTATCCGCTCAAAGTAAAACCCTATTCGTACAACTTATAAATGACAAAACCCAACAAGCTGTTTGGGAAGAAAAATATGAAATAAAAAATGGCATTGTAGATGGGCATTTGTATTTACAGGATTCATTACAAGCTGGAGGCTATACCCTAACAGCATATAGCCCCCATTCTTTTTATAAAAATACTTCTGAGTTTTACGCAGCAAGAAAATTAAGGGTAGTAAAAAAGATAACAGAAAATAGAATGGTAGTTGAGGTAACTAAGGACAGTGTTTTTGATTTTAAGATGTTTCCTGAAGGCGGGCATCTTGTTTCGGGCATACGAAACACCCTAGCATTTAAAGCTACTAATAGTAAATGTGAACCTGTAATAGTGTCAGGAACTTTGTTTGAGAACAATAAACCTTTAATAGAATTCAAATCTGTACATGCAGGTATGGGGCGTTTTGTTTTTAAACCTGATATTAATAAAACATATTATGTAGAAATTTCTAATCCAAAATCCACAAAGCGATACAGCATACCCAAAATACAAACTAAAGGTATGTCTATGCAACTTGTTGGAAGTAACAAAGATTTTTTATTATTTAATATTGCGCAAAATAAAGCATTAAAAGAAACCGTAATTTACATGAGGTTGCAAGTAAGAGGTGAAGTTTATAGTTTGGCTAAAACCAGCTTAAATAGTCAAGTAAAAATAAGAGTTCCTTTAAAGGATGTACCTAAAGGCATTGCAGAAGTTACTCTCTTTAATGCCAATTTTGAGCCTATTTGTGAACGATTGGTTTTTATAAAGCCGGATCAAAAATTATATATAAAAACAACACTCGATAAGAGCGAATACAGCATCCGCGAAAAGGCAACTTTAAAAATACAAGTAACAGATGAACACCAACAACCGGTAGTAGCTCATTTGGGAGTTAGTATTTACGATAAAATCTACAAAAACCCAAAAGACGCAAAAAACATTGTTACGCATTATCATTTAACCACACAGTTAAAAGGAAAACTGTACAATCCTGCATACTACTTTGACTTAAAAAGCCAAAATAGAAAAGAAGCTCTGAATTTATTGCTGTTAACCCAAGGATGGCGGCGTTATGTTTGGAATGAAACCAATTTAAAAGAACTAAGCAGACCAAAACAAATTGTTTTTGATGATATTAAAGGAAAGATAACATTACCTAAGAAACTTCAGAAAAAACCGCAGCAATCCTTACCCGCTTTAATAGCATACAATCCCCAAAATGAAGGACAGAAAAAAATTATTTTTGTGGACTCAACCAAAACATTTACCATTGAGCCAAAGCATTTAAAAATGGGCAGGCAAGTATATTTAAAATTATTGGCTTCCCAAAAACCAAAATATACCTTTAATATCAATGATTATGCCTTTAAAGCAATAAATGCGATAAGAAAAACAAAGGCGATAAATTATCCCTTAGTAGATAGGAATACTATAAAACCTGAAAAAGTGAAACCTTTTAAATATCCGTCAGATATTAAGGTTTTGGATGAAGTAATGGTAAAGGCAAAAAAACGAAAAGTACACCGTGATAAATATTTAGGAAAATTAGATAGTATTGCTAAATTAGAAATGACTACTGATTATGTGTGTAAAGAAAACATTCTAAATTGTCCAGTACACGGTCCTTTTGAAAAAGGCAATAAAAAACCTGTAGAAGGAAAAATCTATGGTATACATTGGAGGACTGTCTATGAGGAACATGGAGGACCACCTCCCAGTGGTATTATACCTAAACATCCTCCTTATAAATATCCCGTATTAACAGATGAATATTTGATGTCTAGGTTTAATCTACTTAGAGTTAAAGGCTATTATGGAAAAAGGGAGTTTTACCAACCTGTTTATGATAATGAGAAAAGTATTGAAGATCCTTTTCCAGATTATCGTAACACTCTGTATTGGAATCCATCAGTTATTACAAATGAAAAAGGAGTGGCGACTCTAGAGTTTTTTTGTTCAGATATTAATACTAATTTCATTGGAAATATAGAGGGGGTTGGTAGTAATGGATTGTTAGGCAATGTATTATTTGAATTTTTTATAACTAAATTAACTGACTAAGAAACTATATGCATACGAAAAAGCCTGCTTGTAACACCGTATAAAATTAATTGCTAATGTATGCCTATTTATGAAAATCCTCGCGGATTTTCTATTCGATCTGTATTTGCTAAATTAAGTGCTTAAACCACGCAACTAATCTTATACATAAACGATGGAACACATTCGCCGATGGCGAACTTTAATCTACGCTGCTTCGCAGACAATGCATCTTAAAGTAAATGTGTTCCTTCTCAGGGTTAAACCAAATT
>NZ_QRDX01000016.1 GCF_003386195.1 Seonamhaeicola aphaedonensis
AATTAGAGATTATAAGGAAGAGCTTTTCTCTAATTATTGCTCAAGAATTTATTATCTTTTCATTCTCAAAGCAGAACTACGTTTAACCCTGAGTTACCTGCAAGCTGAACCCAGCCGCACAAACAGCACATTTGGTTTTTGCCGACACATAAGCCAAAGCTGAAAAACCAAAAGAGCTGTTTTTTGCCTTTGCGCTCGAAAACATAGTGAAAAGATTGTGAATAAAAATATAGAAGCCGACCAACCAAAACAGCAAACTTTATTAACTTGTACGGTTAAATAAGAGATAATGATTAAAGAAAGAATTGACATAGAAAACATTGAAGGACAACTATTTGAAATAAAAGTAGTTGACCCAGATAATTCTAAACCTGCTTCTTTTACGCATTATTTACACAATCATAAAAATGGAGTTTCTCAATTTTACAAAAAAGATGCACTTTCTTACGTAAAAGAAATTCTTGAAAAAGAATATCCAACAGAAAAAGTCACAAATAAAGTAGCGGAAGAAGCACTTCAATATTTAATTTTTGACCTCAATAAATCTGTTCCATTTCCAGCACCTGAAAAACCAAAATTTAAGTTTATTGACCTTTTTGCAGGAATTGGTGGATTTCGTTTAGCTCTTCAAAATCTTGAAGGAAAGTGCGTTTTTACAAGTGAATGGGATAAGTATTCAAAACAAACCTATAAAGCTAATTTTGGAGAAATTCCGTTTGGAGATATAACAAAACCTGAAACAAAAAATTATATTCCAGACAATTTTGATTTGCTTTGTGCAGGTTTTCCTTGTCAAGCATTTTCAATTGCAGGAAGACGTGGTGGATTTGAAGACACAAGGGGAACCCTGTTTTTTGATGTAGCGGAAATCATAAAGAAAAAACAACCAAAAGCAATTTTCCTCGAAAATGTAAAAGGTTTAAGAAATCACGACAAAGGAAAAACTTTGGCAACCATTTTAAATGTGCTTCGTGAAGATTTAGGTTACTATGTTCCAGAGCCACAAATTATAAATGCCAAAGAATTTGGAGTGCCTCAAAACCGTGAACGAATTTTTATAGTTGGCTTCCACAAGGACACCAAAATTACAGACTTTGAATATCCAGAACCAACCAATAAAGATGCTGTTTTGGAAGATATTTTGGAAGAAAAAGAAGTTTCAGTAAAATATTATCTTTCAACTACCTACATAGATACTTTAAGAAATCATAAAGCAAGACACGAAAGCAAAGGAAATGGATTTGGCTATGAAATAATTCCAAATGATGGAACAGCAAACGCAGTTGTTTGTGGAGGAATGGGCAGAGAACGAAATTTAGTTCTTGATGATAGACTAACAAATTTTAAACCAATAACTAACATTTCGGGAAAGGTAAATCGAGAAGGGATTAGAAAAATGACACCTCGTGAGTGGGCAAGATTACAAGGTTTTCCAGACAATTTTAAAATAGTAGTTTCAGACGCACAAGCATACAAACAATTCGGAAATTCAGTTGCAGTTCCCGCAATTCAAGCAATAGCGGAAAAAATAATAGAAAAACTTAACTGCAAATGATTACAGGAAATAAGGGAGAATGGAGCGAAATTTATGCATTGTTCAAATTATTAGGTGATAAACAATTATTTCTCGGAAACAAAGACATAGAAAAATTAGAAGGTTTAGTTTACCCAATTATCAAAATACTTCGCACCGAAAACAACGGTAATTTTGAATATTCAATCCAAGATGAGATTATTTTAGTTTCGGGTAATGAAGAAGTATTAAAAATCCCTATTTCAGACTTTAAAGACAAAGCTCTTTTTCTTTTAAATTCAATCAAACAAAATAAAGAAAGGACTTTTTCAGTTCCAGAAATTGAGGAATTTATGCAATCCATAAATTGTATTTCCTTAAAAGCTAGTTCTACTGCAAAAACTGATATTACGATTGTTGTTCACGACCAAAGAACGAATCAACAGCCGACATTAGGTTTTAGTATAAAATCACAACTTGGAAGCCCTTCTACTCTATTAAATGCAGGTAAAACGACAAACTTTATTTATAAAATTGTTGGTGCAAATTTAACTGAAAACGAAATTGAACAAATCAATTCAATCGCTTCGAGAAGTAAAATAATGGATAGAATTGTTCAAATTCAAAAGAATGGTGGGCAATTTGATTTTATAAAAACAGAACGACAAATATTTTCAAACAACCTTGTTTTAATAGACAGTTTGCTTCCAGAGATTTTATCGCAAATCGTTTTTGATTTTTATTCAAGTGAGTTTTCACATTTGACCGATTTAGTAAACAAAACGGCTGACAAAAATCCATTAAACTTTGACATTGAAAACGAACATAAATTTTACGAATACAAAATTAAACGCTTCTTGACAGATGTTGCACTTGGAATGATGCCCTCGCAAGTTTGGACAGGAAAATATGATGCGACAGGCGGATATTTAATCGTCAAAGAAAATGGAGACGTTTTATGTTATCATATTTACAACAGAAATGAATTTGATGATTACTTACTAAATAATACAAAGCTTGATACTGCAAGTTCTTCTCGACACGAATTTGGAGAAATTTACGAAGAAAATGGAGAGCTATATTTTAATCTCAACTTGCAAATAAGATTCATCAAATAATTATGGAAGAAAACAAACTTGTAATGAAATTTGACCCTCATACAATTGAACACTTGGGGATTCAAATGTATTACACCTTGCCACCAGTAATAGCTGAACTAGTATCAAACTCATACGATGCAGATGCAAGTAAAGTTCAAATCTATCTAAATGATATTAACACCAAATCTATAATTGTAAAGGATGATGGTCACGGTATGACCTTTGAAGATATAAACGATAAATTTTTAAAGATTGGGCGAAATAGAAGAAATCAAACAAATTCCCAAAAGAGTGAATCTGGGAAAAGATATGTTATTGGTAAAAAGGGAATAGGTAAATTATCATTTTTTGGGATAGCATCAAACATAGAAGTTGAAACTGTAAAGAATAAAAAACGAAACATTTTTAGTTTAAATTGGAATCAACTTTTGGAAGCAAAAGAAAATTATGAACCAGAGATAATTTTACGAGATACGATCACGACTGATGCAAATGGAACTACTATTACTTTAACCCAAATCAGAAGAAAGACAGCGTTTGACTCTTATAATATAGCTTATAACTTGGCAAAAACTTTTACCGTTTTTGATGAGTCAGGATTTAAAACGGAAATTATACATAACTCTGATATTGAAAACAAAATTAAAGTAAAGAACAAGTTAAAATATGATAATATTGAAACAGAATTTGAATGGAATTTTCCGCTTTCTGAAAATGTAGGTTTCGAATATGAATATGCTCATAAAATTACTGGAAAAGTAATCTCTTGCAAAAGCACTGTACCTTCCAAAATGAATGGGATTACATTATTTTCTAGAGGGAAATTAGTAAACGAACCAGAATTTTACAATGAGAAAGCATCAAGTTTTGGATATGCCTATTTAACTGGATGGCTGAATATTGATTTTATTGATGAATGGTCGAAAGATGTGATTTCAACTAATCGCAAATCCTTAAATTGGGAAGATGAAGAAACTTCAAAATTGAAAATTTATTTGAGTTTTGCTGTAAAATACATCTATAAAAAACAAAGAGAAGAAAAAAAGAAGAAGCAAGTTGAACTGATATCTAAAATCGCCAATATAAATATTGAAATCTGGCAACAATCACTTCCAAAACACGAAGGAAAATTAGCCAAAAAACTTGTAGATTCAATTTTAAGCTCTGAAGGAATTCCAACTTCAAAACAAGCCGAATTAGTAAAATTTGTAAAAGATTCATTTCAATTTGAGTCCTTTAAAAATTTTGCAAGAGATTTGAATGATGTAGAAGACCTTGACACAGGCAGATTATTGGAGTTGTTTAGAGAATGGGAATTTATAGAATCACGCGAAATGTATAAATTGGCGACAGGTAGAATTGAAACTATAAAGACATTTGAAAAACTTATTTTTAAAAACGCACTTGAAGTGACGGAAATACATCCTTTCTTTGAAAAATTTCCTTGGATATTAGACCCTAGAATAAATATGTTTCGTCACGAAGCTCAATATGTTAAACTTCTTGAAGAGAATTATTTAGAAACAGATATTGAGCCTATAAACAGAAGAATTGATTTTCTTTGCACTTCAGTTTCAAACCACAGATTTGTAATAGAGATTAAGAGGCCAAATCACAAGATAACTAAAAAAGATATTGAACAAGCTAAAGACTACAGGAGTTTTATATCTGACCGTTGTAACACCGACCCTCAATCACCTAACAAAGTAGTTGCTTATTTAGTCGGAGGATTTATAAGTGATGATAGATTAACTCGAGGGGAAATCGATACTCAACAACAAGTTGACCAAGTTTATGTAAAAACATTCAATCAATTATTGTCTGATGCTAAAAACTATCATTTGGAATTTATTGAACGATATGAAGCTTTGGAAAAACCCAATGCATAAAGCCATACACATTTGCAATTCGCACTAGCCGACACACAAGCCAAAAATTGCAAAAGAATATGTCTTTGCCAACGCTGAAAACCAAGCAGAACGGAATAAAGCCAGCAGGTAACAATGTATAAAAATAATAGCGGTTTAATCGCTAAAACGAAAGTAAATAAATATAAAAAAGGTCTGTGTTTAACCGAAAAATTAGTGCTTACAAACCCGCTACTATTCTTATACTAGACCGATGGAACACATTCGCCGATGGCGAACTTTAATCTACGCTGCTTCGCAGACAATGCATCTTAAAGTAAATGTGTTCCTTCTCAGGGTTAAACCAAATT
>NZ_QRDX01000017.1 GCF_003386195.1 Seonamhaeicola aphaedonensis
AATTAGAGATTATAAGGAAGAGCTTTTCTCTAATTATTGCTCAAGAATTTATTATCTTTTCATTCTCAAAGCAGAACTACGTTTAACCCTGAGTTGTGGTTAATTATGAGAAACATACTGCTGACATTATTAATTTTGACATTACTGAATTGTAAAAACGATTCAGAAAAAGTGGTTTCAAAGCCCTCAAATGACACCGAAATTCATTTTAAAAATCAATTCAAAAGGGGTGGTATAAAAGACTCAATAGCTTCTATAAGTTTCGACCTTGCTTCCGAACAGAACTCTAAAAGAAATTATTCTAAAGCAAAACCCCTTTATGAAAAAGCAAATCAAATTGAACCTAATAATAAAATTATTCTTAATGCACTGGGAGATGTTTCTGCTGACTTGAAAAACTATAACGATTGTATTTCCTACTTTGAGAAATCACTACAAGTTGACAGCACATATTCAATAACCTATATGAATTTTGGTACTGCTTACAACAAATTATTGAAATTTGAAAAATCAATAGAAATACTAAAAAAAGGACTTGAATTTGAGAATAATAGAGAAAGGAAAGGATATTTTTATTACAATTTAGCCAATTCTTATTATAAGAAAAAGGATTATAAAATGTCAACGGAATTTAATAATAAAGCATTGGAAATAGTAAAAGAACCCGCCGTAAGAGAGGATATTATTGAATTGAAAAATGTTTTATCCGAATTAAAAAACTAACCACAACATTGTATATAAAAAATTGCTAGTTTTATGCTTAACCAATGTCAGTTGCTTTATTTGCTTGCTTCTGATTTTCCTTCGGAAAATCCTCGCGCTCAAACACGCAACTTTCAATATACGAAACCGTTGGCAACAAGCTGAAAATGAGATTTACATTAACAATTTTAGTTCTGATTTTATGCTTTTCGTCTTGCAAAGAAAAGACGGAAAGAAAAACTGAACCTAAAAAAGAAAAAACTGAATTAAAAGCCGAATCGAATAAACCTAAAGTTGAACCGATTGAAAAAGTTGACTTATCAAAAGTTCCTGATTCTTTAGAATTAATTACTGACAAAAATCTGAGAGGAGATTTTAATGGAGATTACAAAACTGACTTCGCCTCTATCGTAAGAAATAAAATCAATCAAAAAATTGGAGTTTTAATACTTCACAATTCTGTAAATAACGAAAGTTACGTTTTTGGAGCAGGAAAAGAAGTGTCTGAAATGACAGACTTGGATTGGATTGAAGTTTTTGAAATATTACCAAAAGGAGAAATTGTCTCACCGACTTTAGTTGACGAAGAAACAGGAGATATAATCGGACAAGACGAAAGCAAGAATTTCAAACTTATTGGAAACGGAATTTATATGAGCGTTGAGGAATCTCACGGTGGCGGAATTATATTTTGGAACGGAAAAGAATATCAATGGTATCATATAGAATAAAAAGCCAGTTGCCAACAATGTATAACCGCAATTACGGCGGATTCGACTACGTCCGAATCCACTCGGAATTGCTAAAGCCTGTGCTAAACCGAAAATTAACGCATATTAACCCGTAACTGACGGTTATACGAAACCGTTGTGTTTCATACTGACCCAACCGCATATTTTAGCACTTTCGGTTTTTGCCAATGCTAAAGTCCAACGCTCAAAAAACCAAAAGAGCTAAAATTTCCCAACGCTGAATTAGTAGTAATCTGAATAATTTTTTCTATTTTTGACAAAATTGTCAAGGTAAATTATTCAAGATGATGAAAGAAACATTTGGAGAGTATATTCATAAATTGAGAACGGAAGCGTCTCTTACTCTAACGAAACTTGCAGCAGCTCTCGATATAGACCAATCAACCTTGTCTAAAATTGAAAACGGGAAGAGAAATATTCCAGAAGAAATTCTTCCCAAATTAGCTGACATTTTTAATTTGGACATTAACCAATTGGAAAAAGAATATTTCAGCGAAAAAATAGCCGAAATGATTTACCCAAAAGAAAACTCAAGTGAATTTCTAAAACTTGCTGAACAAAAAGCAGAGTATAAAAGGCTCACAAATTTGAAACAAGGAAAAATAGATTTTAAAAATGCTTAAATATTCAAAACTTCGTAAAGATTTAAATATTGAAAATATGAATGGAAATGCCGAAGATTTAGCATTTTTCACTCACTATCTTCATAACCACACTAATGGTGTTTCGAAATCATTTAAGAAAAAAGCGGTTGAATATTACAACCAACAACATAATGACTTAAGTATAGCTTCCGAACCGGAATTACAAGCAATGCTTCCTATTAAATGGGATATTCCATTTCCGAGTCCTCAAAATCCAGAATTTACTTTCATTGACCTTTTTGCAGGAATTGGCGGATTTAGAATCCCAATGCAAGAACTAGGTGGAAAGTGTGTTTTTTCATCCGAATTTAATTATCACGCTCAAAAAGCCTATGAATTAAATTTTGGAGAAGTACCTTTTGGAGATATAACTAAACTTGACTTAAATATTGTTCCAAAACACAATGTTTTATGTGCAGGATTTCCTTGTCAACCCTTTAGTATATCAGGAAAAATGAAAGGCTTTGAAGATACTAGAGGAACTTTGATTTATCACGTATTTAAAATCATTGAAAAAAGAGAACCAGAGGTTGTTTTACTAGAAAATGTAAAACACCTTTTATATCACGATAAGAAAAGAACACTAGCTACAATCATTCAGCATTTAGAAGAGTTAGGCTACAAAGTTTCTAAAAAGGTATTAAATGCATCTGATTTTGGCGTTCCTCAAAATAGAGAGCGAATAATAATAATAGGTCATAAAAAGAAAAAATTTGATTTCTCTAAATTAAAAACTAAACCAAAGCCAGTTTTAAAAGATTTTTTAGATAAAGAAAATGACTTTGAATTTTTAGACGAGCCATATACTATCCTTGAGGAAATGAAAACACAAGATTCAGGACTCATTTTCGCAGGTTATAGAAATAAAACGATTCGTAAAGCAGGTGTTCGACCAAATACAGAACATTTATCTCGAGTTCATAAACAACCAAACCGAATTTATTCAACTGATGGTGTTCATCCTGCTTTGCCATCCCAAGAATCATCTGGTAGGTTTTGGATATATCACGAAAATAAAGTTAGAAAACTAACTATTCAAGAGTGTTATAAAATTATGGGATTCCCAAAAAAGTTTAGACTGATTAATAACCGTTCTGAATTATATAGACAAGTTGGAAATTCTGTTGCAGTTCCTATGATTAAAGAAGTTGCTAATCAAATAAAAGAACAATTAATTACATCAATCAAAATAAAAGATGCCGAATACATTTCTTAAAAAAACATTTGACGAATCAATGAAGCTAGTTGGTTCTGATGATAAAATCAAATCTGATTTACCAAAATCCATTACAAAGCATTTAGACGTAATTCTTACAAAATCGGAATCGGCAAAAGGTGTGCTAACAGTTATACTCACGAGTATAGTCTACAAAACTTTAAATCCAACACAGGATATTAGAAATCATCAGACAAGTATTGATAATGGTTATTCAGGTAGAACTTTTGATACAAAATATATTACACCATTCTTAAAAAGTGTGAAATTTCCAGCAATGGCTGAAAGTGGTTGGTTGACACGTTCACTTGAGCAAAAAGTTCCTTACGATAAAAATTACTCTGGAGCGATAAGACCTGATTTACTTAAAACTGCCTTTTTAGAAACAATTGATTTTGTCCAAAAAGGAAAGGATTTAGACAAGTGCTTAAGTTATTTGATGCAAGGATTAATCATAAAAAGAAACAGTCAAGAGATTGATTTAGCAAAACCTCTAAACCTTCCAATTGCAACCATAATTGAACTACTTACAAAACATTTCAACGCAAAATATACAGCAGATGGAGCTTCTCGCCTTCCAGTTCTAGCTTTGTTTGCAGCTTATGAGTGTCTAATGAAAGAAGCCAAAAGATTTGAGGGTAAAACACTTCTTGAAATCGAAAGTCACACTTCTGCTGACACCAGAAGTGGAAGAATTGGAGATATTGATATTGTAGATGACAAAGGAAAAGAGTATGAAGCAGTAGAAGTTAAACACGGAATTCAAATTAATGCTCAACTAGTAAAAGACGCTTTTGAAAAATTTAAAACTACACAGGTAAATAGATACTATTTATTATCGACAGCTGATGTCGACTCTAGTGAATCAGAGAAAATCGAAAAAGAAATCGAACGAATAAAAAATATTCACGGTTGCCACGTTATTGCAAACGGACTTATTAACTCGCTGAAATATTATTTAAGACTTCTCTCTGAAACATCTGAATTTATATCGAACTACGTGGACTTAATCGAATCTGATACAGCTTTGAAATATGAACACAAGAAAAAATGGAACGAAATAATTTCAGCAATGTAATGCCAACGCATAAAGCCATACACATTTGCAATTCGCTACAGCCAACTCACAAGCCAAAAATTGCAAAAGAGTATGTCTTTGCCAACGCTAGCAAGTTTGAGGGAAAAAGTACGAAAACACAACAATGTATAAAAATAATAGCGGTTTAATGGCTAAAACGAGAGTAAGTGAATATAAAAAAGGTCTGTATTTAACCGAAAAGTTAGTGAGTAAAAATCCGCTACTATTCTTATACTAGACCGATGGAACACATTCGCCGATGGCGAACTTTAATCTACGCTGCTTCGCAGACAATGCATCTTAAAGTAAATGTGTTCCATCTCAGGGTTAAACCA
>NZ_QRDX01000018.1 GCF_003386195.1 Seonamhaeicola aphaedonensis
TGGTTTAACCCTGAGATGGAACACATTTACTTTAAGATGCATTGTCTGCGAAGCAGCGTAGATTAAAGTTCGCCATCGGCGAATGTGTTCCATCGGTCTTGTATATGAAAAGTAGCGGATTTTTAAACACTAACTTTTCGGTTTAGTACTGTCTTTAAATTTATGAAAATCACTTTGGATTAAGCACTTAAACCGCTATTTTTTATATACGTTGTTACCTGGCTGGCGTTTTTCCGAAAACTTGCTAGCGTTGGCAAAGACATACTCTTTTACAGTTTTGGTGTAGCGTGGATGGTGCGACTGGAAATGTGTATGGCTTTTAGCGTTGGCAATTCCGCTATGTCATTAAATTATAACTTTCACTTGGCGGAAACAATAATTCAATTCCTTTCGGTTTGATTTTAAATAACGGACCTTTTTCGACTACTTTCCCTTTTGAATTTCGCTTAATTAAATGGTCAAGCGTTATAATTCCTTGTTCAATTAATAAGTCAAATTGTGAAGTTATTGGCTTTTTTGTGTGTTCTACCAACTTGTATTGAAAATGTTCACGTTCATCAATCTTGATACTTTCAGCTTCTACCCAAAATGTTTCTTTATGTTTAGATTTTAATCGGTTATGAAGTTTGTCTAATGTCCAGACTACAAAATCTCCAACCTCTGGCTTATCAGAGTTTTCAATTAGTTGTTTTATGTCGCTATCAATTCTTAAATTCAAACCTTGCGAGTTTCTCGTAATTGCTGAAACTGTGCAATAAAGTTTAAAATCATCATCACGTTCATATCCAAAATTGTCAAGAATTTCTGCTGAACTTTTAAACTTACTTAATTTCCAATCTGGAACTTGTGCGAATAGACTTTTACGATTCGTTCTGCTGTTTCTGAATGATTTAAGTTCAATTCCTTTATAATCTGGTTGTTTTGAAGAGTTAATGTCAATTCCTAGCGCTGTCTCAAGTGTCCTGCCTACAGAAGTGTCAGCATCAACCATTGAAGGAATTGGGCCATTATTCGCAATTTTTCTTAACATAGCTAAAAGCTCAAAAGCAACTTCATTTTCTGTCGTATTGATTGCATTAATTAATTCTTGAAATGGATTTAGAATTGAAGAATAAATTAATTCCTTGATATCTAATTTTGTCAAGTTAAAGACTTGAAAACTATCGTTGTAAAAAGTGATTCCAATAATATCATTAGGGTCAGCAACTTTTGTTAAACCATAAAACCAAATTCTTGGGTCTCCTTTTTTAGTTGAAGGACGATATAGAGATGCTTTTGATTTTATAATCTTAAAACCAGTATGAATGGTTGCTGGAATCATTACTTTGCTCTCTGTACCTTGATTCTGCAATTCATAATCGTGAATGTTCTCACTTTTCAAATAACTACGAACAGAACCAGTCGCATCCATAATGGATTTTTTCAATCCGGTTTCGGTTGGCTCAATTAAAGTAAGAGAAACTTGGTTTTTGGTCAGTAATTTTATTTTTTCTTGTTCTTCGTCTGTAAGTTTTCTCACTTGATATGCTTTAAAATTTCACTTGCAACTGCTCTTGCTAATAAAGGTGGAACAGCGTTACCAACTAAAGTGTATTGTGGTACTTCCGTTTTTCTATTATTTCCTCCTGTTGAGCGTTTCCCTTGAAATACAAAAGAGTCGTCAAAAGACTGTAAACGTGCCATTTCTCTAACTGTTAAAGACCTTGGCGAATTGTAATGAATATAATCATCTGCAATTGTCATTATTGTAGAGCTTTGTTCGTCTGGTTTTAAAACATTATAATTTCGCTTGTTTGTCGAAAGACCTAATTTTTCTAATTCTGGTTGCGCTTTTTTATAATCTCCATTTTTTAAAATAACTCCAAGTCTTTCAACAACAGTTTCGTTTTGATTACTTGTTTTGTGATTATTGAGTATGTCGAAATACTTTTCTCCATTTTCAAGTGCTTCTGTATTCCTTACGTAAAAAGGCTTTGTTTGAGGTTTGAAACGTTCAATTAACCTGCCTTTTCTTGACCATTCTGCAAAAGATTTTCCACCTTTAGAAATTGGCTTTCCATCAATTTTTCTTTTCTTTAATAGTTTAGCCATTTTTTTTGCGGTTCCATTGTATTGAGTTGAAATATCAACTAATTCGTATCGGTGAGCTTCTTGATTGTTACCGATAAAATCTAAATCATACAAAGCTTCAAAAATGGTAACCTTTTCTTCCTCAGAAACGGTTGCAGGAATTTCAGAAATATATTTTTGGTCTTTACGACAACCAATGAAAAGCACTCTTTCTCTATTTTGTGGAACACCATAATTTGAGGCGTTAGCAACAAAAGGTTTTTCTATTTTGTAAAGTCTAATACTTTCAAGAATAGTTTCTAATTCCTTTTTCTGTGATTTATTGCAATACGATTTTAATATCTCTATTGACTCATCAAAAGAAATTGTATAGATTTTTAACGCAGTAATGATATCATCACAATCTTTTTTATAAGTATTTGGAACTTTTAAAATTTTGAAAGCATTTTCAATTTTCGATATAACATTTTCTGAACTGATTTCTGTTAGGAAATCAGTAAAAGCATTTACAAAATTATCACTATCAATATTGCAAAAGTCTTTTTCTTTTATAATATCACGTTTCAGTTTTTCCCATTCTTTCGCTCGCGCTAAAAGGTTAAAACCGTGACGAATAGTATTTATATTCTCGTCCGTTTTACTGGTTTTGTAATCTGCAATTTTTGGCGTTAGTTTTCTAAATCTATTTTCTACAAAATTGATAAAATCAGCTTTTCCGCTTTCTTTATCTTTTTCGAGTAACTTTTCAAGTTCAACACGTTTTATAATGCTGTCAAATAGAAAAGAATTTGATTCATCTCGTACCTTTTTTATAAATGATGTAAGTGAAGGAATCTCTTTGATGTCAACAATAGAGTTTATCTCTTTTATTATAAGTTCTTTTATCTTACCGCTTTCTTTTGTTAAAATGCCTTTTACATTTTCCATTACGAAGTATTTCGGCTGTAAAACCTTAATGACTTCTAAATAATGAGAAAATAAGTCGTCTTTTTTGTCGAATTTCTTTCTTTTTCCTGCAAGGCTAAAACTTTGACAAGGTGGACCACCACAAACAACGTCTATTTTTCGACCATCTATTTTTTCCAACAAATTGTCTAAAAAGTCTGGTTCAGTAATATCTTGTTTGAGAAATTTGGCATCTAAACCCAATTGATGATTGTAACGAACAACGTGAGTGAGTTCGCAGTTTTCGTTTATATCGTTAGCTACTACAAAATCAAAGAATTTATTATTATGTTCAGCTTGTAAAAATCCCTCACTAAAACCACCAGCTCCTGCAAATAAATCAACAAAAGTGAATGGTTTTCCGTAAAGCGAAACCTGTTCTTTTACGATATTTACATTACTATTTTCTTTATAACTTTCTATGTGTTCATTTAAGACGCTTTTAACTTCGTCTTGAATAAAAGTCTTTTTGTTGGAATGGTGCAGAAGTTCGTCAGCTCGTTCTCTTAAAAAATCCAAATAATGATTGATTTCGTGTGATTCTACAGATAATCCAATTGCTTTCTGTTTTGATTTATCGAACTTTTTCGGTTCTATTTTCTGCCCAGTTGAAACTTTAACTTGACTTCCGTTACAGTTTATTCGAAGATGAATTGGTGCAAACCCTTTTTTGTCAGGCTTGTCTAAATAAAAATTAATTGTTGCCATAATTATTTACGGACGTTTTTACGTACACGGACAAATTTACGGACATATTTTATAATTCCTAATTTAATTTTGTTTTTTATTCAGATTAAGCGTTGGGAAAAGGCAAGCTCTTTTTATTTTGTGAGGCACGAGCAAAATGAAATGTGCTTGACTGTGCGGTTGGGTGCGCTTGCAGGTAACTCAGGGTTAAACGTAGTTCTGCTTTGAGAATGAAAAGATAATAAATTCTTGAGCAATAATTAGAGAAAAGCTCTTCCTTATAATCTCTAATT
>NZ_QRDX01000019.1 GCF_003386195.1 Seonamhaeicola aphaedonensis
CAATATTGTAGCAATGTATACACACAAATTTTAAAGAGAAACAACATCAAAATTAGTATGACTGAAGAAAAACATTGTTATGAAAATGCCATTGCGGAACGCGTAAACGGCATCCTTAAAGACGAATTTTATCTTGACCAGACCTTTGATAGCGTAAAACACGCCAAAAGAGCTACAAAAAGTGCTATTAATCTATACAACCAAATTAGATTACATGTATCTTTAGATTATAAAACACCAAATATGGTATACTTAAAAACAGCGTAAATTCAATTTTTAACCTGTAGCCATATTTCAGGACTAGACATTTGAACCTACTTAATGGCAATACAAGATAAAATCACACAATTTTGGGTAAAAGCAACTGGAAAAAGAATAAATCCAGATGAATTTGAGTGGTTAATCGGACCTATTGGAAATACTGACATAATTAAAGACAAGTTCATTTTTGAATTAGCGGAAAAAGAAAATTTGGAAATTCAAAAAAACTTACCGAATTCTGGACTTCTAGAAAAAATGGAACAGATTGGAATCTCTGACAAAGACCAATTTCGCTTGAATAAAAAAGTTGCAGACTTTTATGAAAATACTTCTGACTATGATTTTGAAGTTTGGAGTGAATGGAAAGGTGTTTTCAAACCATTTGGTAAACTTCTTTATTTGATTTTCAGCAAACGACTTCAACAACTGAATTTACCGTTGAATTCAATAGATACTGCAAAAGGACTAAAAAGCGAAATAATCAAATTAAAAAGCAAAGAGACAAAGGAAACCAAATGGACAATATGGTATAGAATAATTAAGAGCACAAAAGATGTAATATATTCTGGAATTTACACGACCTGTAAAAATCCGAATTACGAAAAACCATTGCTCAAAGTTGTTTTTCCATTACCCAATGGAAACGCATCTGTTGTTATGAGTAAAAAAGTTGAGGAAGATGGTTCGCTTCTACTCTGCTCTGATGGGAAAAGATTTGGAGATAATGGATTTTACTTTACCCTGACAAATGGAAAGGGTAAATATTGGGCAAGATTTGTAAAATCAATGCACGAATGGATTAGAGTTTACGAAGACGAAGAAAATGTATTAAGAGCCGACCATAATCTGAATTTTTATGGAATGAGATTCTTGAATTTACATTATAAAATGAATAAAAAAACGTTTGCCAACAACATGTAAGCGCAATAACGGCTGAATTTCCTAATCGGAAATTCAACTCGTTTTGCTAAATTAGGTGCGTCAGCGGAAAGTACTCGCGCACTTTCCCGTTACTGACGCTTACACAAAACCGTTGTGCTTCATTATTTAACCAACCTTTACTAAATGATAAAATTCTTTAGAAAAATTAGACAAAAACTGCTTTCTGAAAATAAGTTCAGAAAGTATCTGATTTATGCATTTGGAGAAATTATACTAGTAGTCATCGGAATTTTAATTGCACTTCAAATTAACAATTGGAATGAAATTCAAAAAAATAAAGCTTTTGAAAAAGAGATATTACAACAAATACAGTCTAACCTGATAAAAGATAAAAAAACGCTTAATCGTATAGCTTTCAACTTTGAAAAAGCTGTAATGTCCTCTAATAAATTATTGGAAGGAAATTGGAATTCTTCACAAAATGATAGCTTAAAATTTTGGCTTGCAGACATTATTCAATTCGATCGTTTTCAACCTTTAACCAATGCTTATGAAGTTGCAAAATCAAAAGGATTAGATTTAGTTTCTAACAAAGAACTTCGGTTTTTATTAGGCACTTATTATGATGACGAAGCGCAGCATGCTGTAAAATCGATATCAGATTTAGAACTTACCTTTAATAAGGATTGGAATCCTATTATGCTACAAGAAGTAACCGATTTTAAATACAAAGATTATGTCGTTGTTCAAGACTTTGGAGTATTTTCAAAAATAATAGTGCACGTCGAATTTTAATTATGAATAGAGACAATTACGGTAGTGGACTTAACCGAATACAGCAAGTTATACAGACAATTATTAAAATACAGGAACTAATTCACGAAGAATTAAATTCCTCAAAAATTTAGTTCTAATAAGACATGCACTGAAAATATGATTAAATTCTTTAGAAAAATTAGGCAAAACTTACTTTCAGAAGGAAAGAACGGAAAGTACTTTAAATATGCTATTGGAGAAATTGTATTAGTTGTAATCGGTATTTTAATAGCACTACAAATTAATGATTGGAATGAAGACAGAAAAAATAATAATACTGAACAAAAACTGCTAAATGCTCTTCAAATGGAATTTGAAAGTAATTTAAAAATTTTAGAAGATAATATTCAACTAAACGACAGTAATATAAAAAACAGTCTTTTGTTAGGTGAATATACTAGTCCAACCTTGTCATCTTTTAATGAAAAAGAAATTTCTTTGTTAATGCTTGGTGTTTTTAAAGATGAACCTCGGTTTTTTCCAATTCAAGGTACAATTGAAGAAATTATTAATTCTGGTAAATTATCTATTATATCCAACTCAAATCTAAGAAAAGCTTTATCTGATTGGCAATCTAAATTAGACAACATAAATAGACAAGAAGTTTACGTTGTAGAAAGAAGAGATATTGGTCATGAGTTTTTTATAAAAGAAGGAAACTTTAGAAGGCATCTAAATTTAATAAGTGTCGGTAAAAATAATATTACAGCAAGCAAATTTGCCGATAATGACTTCGCCTTTTTAACAAAACAAGAATTTGAAAGTCAATTGTACTTGTTTGTTGTAGCGTCAAAAAATTTAAAAGAAAATTTTTACTTACCATTAAGAGAAGATATTTTACAAATTATACAGTTGATTAAATCTGAAATAAAATAGTTTATGATAAAATTCTTTAGAAAAATTAGACATAACCTACTTTCAGAAGGAAAAACAGGAAAGTATCTTAAATATGCAATCGGAGAAATCGTTCTTGTAGTAATCGGAATTTTGATTGCATTACAAATAAATAATTGGAACGAAGAAAGGAAGGCAAATAATTTGGAAGTCAAATTACTCAAGGATTTGGTATTGGAAATGAAGCAGAACAAATCTCTATTAGAAAATGCTAAAAGCAGACATAAAGCACATGATTCCATTTCCACCGTTATTTTAGAACAAAGGACAAACCTTACAGCTGAAAATTATCTACAGCATTTAGTGTTTACAACCTATTTTGCCACGACAGATTTTGTAAATGGAAATGTTCAGTCCATTTTATCAGAACATGGACCTTCTATTATATCCAATGACACATTAAAGGAGTTTGTCACTACATGGAAAGAAATGGCTCACGACATAACAGAAAATGAATTAATTGAACAGCAGCTTATATTTGAACAAGTTTTACCAGTAATTTATAAAAATATTGATCTAAGTAAAATTGACCCATTAATTAGAGGAAAAGAAAGTTCTTATAAAAATTACCTTGCTGATGTTAATTTTCAAAACGACATCAAAGACCTAATATCTAGTAATGAATTCAATGGAGTCGTTTATTCCAAAGCTTTTAATGACAGAGTTATTGTCAATTATGATTTGGAACCTATTTTAGAAAAAATCAACAATGCAATTAAAATAGCAGAAAAACAATTAGAACAATAACGAAAGCACAACAACGTGTATAGCTCATTGCGGCTGAATTGTTAATCGGAATTCATTGCAATATGCTATCTTTCGGTTACGACGGAAAATCCTCGCGGATTTCCCGCAACGAGCCATACACAAACCCGATGGAACACATTCGCCGATGGCGAACTTTAATCTACGCTGCTTCGCAGACAATGCATCTTAAAGTAAATGTGTTCCTTCTCAGGGTTAAACCAAATT
>NZ_QRDX01000020.1 GCF_003386195.1 Seonamhaeicola aphaedonensis
TGGTTTAACCCTGAGATGGAACACATTTACTTTAAGATGCATTGTCTGCGAAGCAGCGTAGATTAAAGTTCGCCATCGGCGAATGTGTTCCATCGTGTTTGTGTATGATTTCGTTGCGTGTTTAAGCACTAAAGTTAGCAAATAAATCACAGATAGAAAGCCCGCGAGGACTTTCGTAAATAGGCTATAACTAGCAATGAATTATACACGTTGTTGTGTGTAGTTTTTTCTTAATCTAAAATAGAAATTTGATAGATGTAGATTATTCTAAACATTAAATAACTTTTATAACGTTAACGAAAGACTTAATCCGAATGACCTATTATTCTGTTTTCCACTAATAGATTCGAACAAATCATTCATACCATATTCGTAATATATTTCAAATTCTAATTCAGTGAAGTCTCCTATTTGTGGTGAAATACCAAATCTTACACCGTAATCATTATTACTTATGCCTAATCCGTCTTTGTTTAAACGGATTGCATAATAAGGTGCACCAATTAGTCTTATAGCTCCAGGTAAATCAAATAATGAGCCCTTATAAATTGAATAACCAAATTCAAGAGGTATTTTCAGATAGTTAACTGCTAAACCATCAGTTCCTTTTGATGAGAATCCAAGACCTGTCCTTATTAAATAACGTCTATTATAATCTATTGAATACAATGCGTCTATTGTAATACCTGTTCTTGATTTAGTATTTGATAAATTATTTATGTTATTATTCGTAAGTCCAAGTCTTAGTCCTATGCCAATGTCTTTGGTTATTGTTTTTTTAGTTTTTATCTTAGGCTTTCTAGGTTGTGTAAAATTGTCTACAAGCAAAAAATCTAAAAATTCTGATTTCTTCATACTTCCAACCCTTTTTTTAAGTATGCCACCATCACTATTTAGTATAAAGAAATTTGGAATACCTTCTCCAGAATAAATTTGGCGAAGTTTTTCACCTTTTTGTGAATCTACATCAACCTTCAATGTTATGAAATCTGATATTATATTATCATGTACCTCTTCATGGCTAAAAATATACTTGTCCATCCATTTACATGGATAACACCAGCCAGCTGTGAAATAAAGCAATATGTTTTTATTTTGTTCTTTAGCATCCAATAAGGTTCTTTTAAAAGAATTTTTAGAAAAGGTTTTTTGTTCTAATTCTGATTTATTTATTTGTTTGATTTCAACATCCGATAGAAGTGTAGCATAATTTTTTGATTGAGCTTTCCAAGAACCTTTTGAATCTTCCTCATACATTATATTTATTATCTTAGCCTGACGATTAATTGCTGGGAAATCTATGACATAAGTATATCCATTTTCTTTATTAGGTTTATGTTTAATATTTTTTACTCTTAAAAGGAAAAATTTACTAGTGTCTATCTCGGTTTGTATGAAAAAATTATTATTTAGTTTGTAAGCTATACTATCGTTAGTTTTTTTATCGAAATGGAAGATAGATAGACTGTCTTTTAGTTCTATTTTTACTAAATCTCCTAAATAATTACTCGAACCGTTTTTAGGATTTTTGATTAATATTTGAGAAAAACTTACAGAATATATTGAAATTACTATTACTGTTACTATTACCTTTTTAATCATTTAGTTTCTGTTTTTTTGAATGAGATTATTAATTATATTTAGAGTTTTCTAATTATAAATTCAATTGTTTTAGTACCTCTTATACAGTTTTTGTCATTACAGGTCATAAACGTGATTTCTCCAATAATTTTAAATCGTTTTTTGCCAATAATCTTTATTCTCTGCTTAAATATAGCCGTGTCATCAAAGAATTTAATCTCCATTCCGAAAACAGGGTCGAAAGTAGTTTGTCCAATAGGCTCTTTTACATTTCCAATTAATTTATAGTTTTTACTTTTCTTAAAATTAAAAACAGTAGGAATTGGACCATTATTTGGAACTGTTTGGCTATATAAATGGTAACTAGGTTCAAGTGTTGCTACAATTATTAAGTCGTATTCTTTGTCAGATATTTTATCTGTATTGGTTGTCCATGATATAGGATTATTGGATTGTGAATGACTAACTGTTGTCAACAAGAATAATAATGCAAAAATGTTTTTCATTAACTAGGCTTAATTTTTTGAATATGTGATGTCAATAATAGTGAGCCAAAATGTCTAGTCCTGAAATATGGCTACAGGTTAAAAATTGATTTACGCTGTTAATTTATATACCATATTTGGTGTTTTATAATCTAAAGATACATGTAATCTAATTTGGTTGTATAGATTAATAGCACTTTTTGTAGCTTTTTTCGCGTTAGCTACACTATCAAAGGTCTGGTCAAGATAAAACTCGTCTTTTAGGATGCCGTTTACACGTTCAGCAATAGCGTTTTCGTAGCAATGATTTTGTTCTGTCATACTAATTTTGATGTTGTTTCTCTTTAAAATTTGTGTGTATACATTGCTACAATATTGTATGCCTCTATCTGAGTGATGTATGAGGTTTTCTATGTTTTTAGCTTGATATACCGCTTTTTTAAGCGCTCTGGTACAACCGCTAAGTTCAAGGCTATCGCTAAGGTCGTAACCGATTATTTTTCTAGAATACATGTCAGTTATAAGCGCCAAGTAACAAAACCCTTTTACAGTTCTGATGTATGTAATATCAGATACCCAAACCTGATTAGGTCTATTAACAAGTACATCTTTGATGATGTTTTTATGTTTGTAAAACCTATGCAAAGAATTGGTAGTTCTGTAGCTTGGTTTCTTTCTGGTTATAAGCATATTGTGTTTTCTAAGAATGTTAAAAAGCGTGTCTCTGCCTACTTTAAGTTTGGCTTCATCAAACTCATTTTTCAAAGATATTTTGAGTTTACGTACGCCTTCTCTAGGTAAGGACCTGCGTTTTTGGTTTACAATTTGAATGATCTGTTGTTCAAGTTTTAAACGTTTGTCAGCTCTATATTTATACTTGTAGTATGCATCACG
>NZ_QRDX01000021.1 GCF_003386195.1 Seonamhaeicola aphaedonensis
AATTTGGTTTAACCCTGAGAAGGAACACATTTACTTTAAGATGCATTGTCTGCGAAGCAGCGTAGATTAAAGTTCGCCATCGGCGAATGTGTTCCTTCGGTCTCGGGTATGCGTAGTGCGGGATTTCAATGCACTTACCTTTTCGTTTGCAGTTGATTTTGTTTTATATTCATTATGTCATTTTAGCACTTCAGCCCGCATTACGTATACCCATTGTTGTGTGCCGTATTTTTTTAATGTTTTGATTTAAATCCATTCGAGAAACTTCCCGAATTACCGTCTCCTTTATAGTTTATCTGAACGCTGTATGATTTTCCTTTTTCTAACTTTTCTGTCTTTACTGTGAATGAGTTTATTCCTTTTTTAGACTTTGTTTTTAATGAACCGATTACTTCATCATTTTCATAGTCCTTGATTTCAATCTCAATGTCAAGTTTGTCTATAAAGTAGAGTTCTATTTCTACCTTATAATTCGAAATACTGTAAATATCTCTAATGTTATTTTTGTCTGTTATGTACGTTCTTTCTCGTTTTGTTCCTTTTTCTATTCCCTTTATTTTTGAATAGGTAATTATACCTTGAACGTTTCCAAATTCCACAAACGGCATTGGAAAAAATGGAAGAATATAATATCGGTAAGGGTCAGGCGTTGCTTGCACAATTTTTTCATAGGTAAAACCATTGATTGTGTCCTTACTCACTCCTTGAAGGAAAAATCCTTTTTGTCCACCTTGCTCAATAAGTTTGAGTTCTGTTGAGTATTCTTTAAACGGAATGAGTTGATTTCCGTAATAGTAACCGCTGTCTGCTACCTGCATTAAAAATTCTTCTGGTCCATCTTTTGAACCGCTTAAATAGTTGTAGCCTTCAATCTCCATTTTAAGAGACTTCTTTCCGTCAACTAATGTATCTCCAATGTACCTAAAGTTCTTAAATTGTTTGTCTTGGTATTCAGCTAATCCTGTTGAGTCGTTGTACCATTTTCTGCGATAAAACAATTGAATTTCATCTCCTGGTTGAATGTCAAATCGGTTGTTGGTTTGAAAATCGTTTTTAATTCCCTCCGAAATGTCATTATAATTGTCTCCGTAAAGCTGTTTTGTATAAAACTGTCCATTACTTGAAACTGCTAATGTTTTCAAGTCAGGAATAATTACAGCATAAATTTCTGAATTGTCAGTAGAGTAATACTTTCTTGGTGTTTTCTCGGTTGCTATTAGGCTATCTCTTGGGTAACTCCTTCTAGTGTCGATATATTCTAGTGAAGTATTTACTTGGTTTCCAAAAAGTGTGGCTGTTTGTTCTTCCGTTTTGTCGTAGTCAATATTGTGAACCGTTTCAAGGTTTTTATCGAGAAGTTTATAATTACCGTTATCAAAGGATTCGAAATAGGTCTCGGTTTTTTCAATTTCAGAATAGTCAACAAAGTCTTCCGTTTTGAATTTTAAGAAATGTCTATTTTCTATCAATGTATCTTTTAAGTCTGTTCTTACTTGCAGTCCGATAAACTCATTCTTTTGGTCAAAGTAGGTTGCTCGAACATAAATTTTCGATTGAGCCATTTCTTTTCTGCTTTCTTGTCCAAAGCTGATTTGAGTTAGAAAAAGTAAAGTCAGAAGTATTATTATTCTCATTAATCGGGTTTCTTTATATGGCACACAACGTGTTTGTGTAAGCGTCAGTAACGGGAAAGTGCGCGAGTACTTTCCGCTGACGCCACCAAGATAGCAAAACGAGTTGAATTTTCCGAAGGTAAATTCAGCCGTTATTGCGCTTACACGTTGTTGCCACCAGTTATTTTATATTTTAAAGTTAATGACATCTTCGTGTTCAGTTTTGTATAATTGTCCTCCTTCATTTTCAAATTTTACTACTTTAACTTTGAAATAAGCTATTTTAGGAACTTGAGTTTTTCCAAATCGGAAATATGTTCTACCATCTTGGTCTATTACTTTAATGTCATTAATTGGTTCAAAATTCAAATTGTCAGTACTCATTGTTAAACCCACAGACCATTCGTTATTCGGTAGGTCTTGAAATGTGAAATAATAAAAATCCTTGTCAGCCATTAATTTGGGAACTTCTGTAAATCCAATCATAAACCATATTGGTTTAACGAATTGAGAATTATTGAATTCCTCAAGAGTTAGTGGTTCTTTTAAAAGTTGCCATTTATTATTCTCTGGATAATGAGTCAAAATCGAAAACTCTGGTTTAATGTCAAAATAATATTCAGATGTTTCTTGTTCCTTTGAAGTTCCCCAAGTCGTGTCCACTAAAACCCACTCGTCATTTAATTTGATAGCGTTCCAAGCGTGTCTGAAATTATCGTCCGATTCCAACTCCACGTAATGATTTCTTAAATCTCGAATATGTCCAGTTACTACAACTGCCTCGATATCAATTTCGTTCATAAACCATTTGAAGAGATTTGCATAACCAGCACAAACTCCTTTTCTGTTTTCATAAACATCATATTCGTCTTGTTTCTCTGAAAACTCTTCATTGGTTATAGTTCCAGCTAAAATTTTTTCAAATAATTCATTGTCGTATTGTATGTTCGAACCAATCCAATAATAAAAGAATTTCGCAAGTTGATTTTTGTCCTTAATACGCTTTTTTGCATAATCTGTTAAGTCCCACATATCAAGATTCATTTCATTGGTCTTTTCAACTAATGATTTGATTTGTTCATTTTGGGAAAAACCATAATTGACAAATATCAAAAGGAAAAATATTGTAAAAATGGGTTTTTTCATAATTGGTGGCAACTCAGGGTTAAACGTAGTTCTGCTTTGAGAATGAAAAGATAATAAATTCTTGAGCAATAATTAGAGAAAAGCTCTTCCTTATAATCTCTAATT
>NZ_QRDX01000022.1 GCF_003386195.1 Seonamhaeicola aphaedonensis
TGGTTTAACCCTGAGATGGAACACATTTACTTTAAGATGCATTGTCTGCGAAGCAGCGTAGATTAAAGTTCGCCATCGGCGAATGTGTTCCATCGGTCTAGTGTATGATTTCGTTGCGTGTTTAAGCACTAAAGTTAGCAAATAAATCACAGATAGAAAGTCCGCGAGGACTTTCGTAAGTAGGCTCTAACTAGCAATGAATTATACACATTGTTGTACACAGTTTTTTTATCCTTTTAAAGGAATTCCATACGCTCCGCTTTTCGAAATTCCTTTAGAGTAGGACATTTTGGTTTCCAAATCCATTTTTAAATATTCAGTTCCTCTAATTAAAATTCGGACAATATTGCTTTTCCAGTCGATTTTTATATCGCTTTCAACAAGGTCATTTATAATAGAATGTTCATTTTTATATTCAGATAATAATGGTGGTGCATAACCTTGGTCGTGATTTATATAAGCCTCTATTTCGTTACTATCATTAATTAAAGTTCCACGAGAACATATAAATCCGTTAAATTCAATTTCATCTCTATTGTCAGTTATGTCAATCACATATGCCCAAACAGAATGGATATCTCCTTGAACAAGAACACATTTGTTCATTTCGTAATCGTATTTGGATTCTAAAAGTGCTTCCATACTTTATGTTATTAGTCAGTTTTTATCTCCAAAACTCCCACCATTTTTTTGAATCATCAGTTTTGTTCTTATCATCAGAATAACCGTTATAGTTTAATACTAATTTTGCGTAATGATTGACTAGAAAATATTTATGGTCAACATATTTTTCAATTTCTTTTTCAATTCTAGGGCTTTTGAATTTTATTAAATCACAAAAAACGATTCCCTGTATTTCATAAATGAATTCCATTTTTTTGCATTCATTGTATGCTATTAATTCCATTTCTTTATCACCATTCCTTATCTCGTTAATAAAACTAGCCCATTTTATTTTTTCAAATGATGAAGATGATTTTTTTAATTGTTTGAAAATTGCTGGTATAGATTTTTCAGACTTTATGTGAACTAATGTTTCTGCAATTAAATAGTCATTATCAGTTTCTAATAATTCAATTAGTCTTTTTTCTATATATTTTATTTGCTCTTGATTTAATTCCGCAATTATATCTTCATTTGAAAAACAATCTCTTTCCTCTCTAGTTTTTGGTGGAATAATTTTCTTTAGAAGTAATTCGTTTTCTTTCATTAGCAAATTGTGTACAACGGTTCGTATAAACGTCAGTTACGGATTTATATGCGTTAATTTTCGGTTGGGCACAGACTTTAGCAATTCCGAGTGGATTCGGACGTAGTCGAATCCGCCGTAATTGCGGTTATACATTGTTGTACTGCGTTTTTTATTCTCCGAAATCAGTTTCATTCAGTTCAGGTATTGTCAAATAGACATTTCTTTTTTCCTGTTTTATGTTTCCATCATTCCATTGTCTCACAAAAGTTATTTGTACTTTTTTATAGTCCGTAGAATTATTGATTTGTTTTAATATAAATTCAGCAACTTCTTTGGCTAATTCAGTTGCAGGTTTTTCAGTCCGATAGTCAGTCAGATTCTTTGAATTCAAAAGAACAGCTTGCAACCACATTCGCTCGTTAATTTGTTCTTTAGTCTCTTTATCATATCCGTGAATATGATAAGTTCCGATTTTAGATTCCTCTGCTGAAAAAAGTTCTTTGAGTTTAAATTCAGCTGATTCTTTCGATTCGTTAAATTTTGGTTCAATTACGTAGCTGTAATCTGGTGGTGGCATATTTTTCAACTCATTCAAAGCTTTGTAAACTTTTTGATTACAAGAAGTTAAATTCAGAAATAATATGCTTAAAAATGTCAGTTTAAATATTTTCATAGGTTTTTATTAAATGCAGTACAACGGTTTGGCTATGATTTCGGCGTGGAATCGTCCGCAGGACTATTCCGCAGAGAAATCAAGCTAATTTAATGTTTTTACTCTCGGTTTTTGCACTGTCGCCACGCTGAATTATAGCCGTTGTTACCCAATGTTTTTATTTTATTTTTTCGATTTTCTTTAAAATCAAAAGTGTTATTGTTAATAAAATTCCAACTCCAATTGCTAAATATCCACCGTATTTATCTTTGTTGCCACGAATAAAATATGCCTCACCATCTTTGTCTATAAATTGCACAGTTTTATTAAACCGTATATCATGACTTTTCTGTAAAGGTGTTTTGTCATCATAAAAAACTGTAATCTCATCTCCTAATTTTAGTTTATCTAATTGTTCAAATTTTGGTCCGAAATCGCCAGAAGCTTGTCCAACGAAAACATCAAAAATAAGAGGGAAATCTACAATATGAATAAACCGATGGTCTCCTTTATTTCTATAATTTATTTCTTGAAATGTTTTGTCAAAATAGTCAATTTGACCTGTCACATTATTAAATTCCGTTTTCTCTTTCGTTCCACGAATTGAGAGATAAATTCCAAATCCGATGATTAATAAACATGAGAGAATTGATTTCTTAAAAATCGGTTGCTGTTCTTTTTTTGTCATATAGGGTGTCGTTGTTCAAATGTCTAGTCCTGAAATATGGCTACAGGTTAAAAATTGATTTACGCTGTTAATTTATATACCATATTTGGTGTTTTATAATCTAAAGATACATGTAATCTAATTTGGTTGTATAGATTAATAGCACTTTTTGTAACTTTTTTCGCGTGAGCTACACTATCAAAGGTCTGGTCGAGGTAAAACTCATCTTTTAGGATGCCGTTTACACGTTCGGCAATGGCATTTTCATAACAATGTTTTTCTTCAGTCATACTAATTTTGATGTTGTTTCTCTTTAAAATTTGTGTGTATACATTGCTACAATATTG
>NZ_QRDX01000023.1 GCF_003386195.1 Seonamhaeicola aphaedonensis
CAATATTGTAGCAATGTATACACACAAATTTTAAAGAGAAACAACATCAAAATTAGTATGACTGAAGAAAAACATTGTTATGAAAATGCCATTGCCGAACGTGTAAACGGCATCCTAAAAGACGAGTTTTATCTTGACCAGACCTTTGATAGTGTAGCTCACGCGAAAAAAGCTACAAAAAGTGCTATTAATCTATACAACCAAATTAGATTACATGTATCTTTAGATTATAAAACACCAAATATGGTATATTTAAAAACAGCGTAAATCAATTTTTAACCTGTAGCCATATTTCAGGACTAGACATTTTAAAGAGACCGAGCAATGCATAAATCATTAACGATTTTAAATACTGATAGAATAAATAAATACGGTCACTTGATTGCATTATCTGCAATGGAGGATATGGTATGGATGAAGGCGACAGAAGGTGTTCCAATGCATGTTGGACATGATATGCATAGACCAATTGGCGCTATGATTCCTTTTGGATTATATTTTGAACCAAAATTAGTAAGGTCTCTTGGTCTATCTTTGATACCAGAAAATGATGAGGAGACTAAACAGATATTAAACTTTAAAAATTATTCAACTATTAAAAATATTAAAGATGAAGTAGAAAAAAATGATGAAAAACTATACAATGAAGTAAAAGAGCATATCATCTCAGACTTTAAATATATAGAAACAGGAACATTATCAATTTTTAATACAGATATAGTAAAAAGGTTATTTAAAGAATTGGAAAGCTTTCAGGATAAAGATGGTTTGATAAAGCTTAAGGATTTAAATAAAAACTTTACATATAAATTTCAAGGAGTATTTCTTCACAATTCACTTCCTCTGTGCATATACGCACATAATTTCTTTAGAAGGTCGTTATCAAGACACAATAATTTTCATTTTATATTTTTAGATGAATTAATGTCATTCCAAAATAATGATGATATAACTATAAAACTTGCTTTGGATTGGGACTTAATAGGCTATTCTCCAACATTTTTACAATCAATGGAATATGAATATTGGTTTGGTCCTAAATACAATGATGACATCAGCAAAATTCAAAGAGGTCTCACAAAACACAGTTGTAGTGAATTCGAGAGAGAATATTATGGCATATCTACAACTGAGTTTTTCTGGAAAGACAATGAAAATCTAAAAGAATTTGAGTTGGAAGAGCTAAGAGAGAATGATGCACCAACAATGGATGACTTTTTCGGCTGTAGATACATGCATTCTATTTATGATACAACAAAATCAACTTTTGTTCACTTCGATGGAGCAATAAGAGGATATAATTCAGACTTATACTTTGAGCGTATTGACCAGAATATGACTGATTTTGGAAGGAGAAGTGAGTACAAAAAATTGTTTAGAATTGACGGAAAGCTAGAATTGAGTAATTGGAAAAGTTTAATTACGAATTATATGCAAGATAATCCACTTATATATGAGTATTTTGATATAAAAAAGCCTGAATCTGAACTAAATAAAAAACAAGAACCAAAAACATTGATTCAGCAATTGGTGCCACATTCAATGAACCGAGATGATGGAATTAAATTGCTTGTATCATATCATAAAAAAAATGAGGAATTTAAAGATTTTAGTCATTCAATTTCGATTTATGATATTGTTAATATCAATGGAGTTGATAAAGATGTGATTGAGGATGAAGTTATTGAAATCAAGAAAGCTTTAAATAGATTAGGCAAAGATTTGCATATTGAAGCTGATACCTTGTTTGGAAACTTTAAAGATGAATATTGGAATATCCCTTGTATTTTTCATAGTGCAACCAATCCAATCCAAGATATAAAGATAACACTTGAGGCTTTGCGAACAATTTTTAAAAGAATGGTAGAAAAAGGATTTGACACAATAATCTCTTTTACTATTGCATGGAATCTTGAAGAAAAAGAAGTAAGAGTTAGTAGTTTAGGGCATGTTGAAAATCTTTTTAATTGGATTTCATATTTTCAGTCAATCCCAATTGATAGAGACCATTTTAAGATTTGGCTCGATGAGCAAAGAACTTATCTAAATTCTACCTTTGAAGGTAGCATAGATAAACCTCTTATTCAGGATATTTGTCAATTTGATGGAATATTATATTTAAAAAGGAAATTTGTTGAACCTGAGTTTAATCTCGAACCATTTTCAGATGAAAACACCCTTTCTTGTAGGTTCAGCATCCCTGATAATGATGAAGAAAAATATAAAGAAATCGTAAATGGAAATATTAGACCAGTTATGTCATATATTGTAAAAAAAGCCAAATGTGGCATATCTAATCAGGATTATCACCAGAGTCCTTACTCTAAAATACTTGATGATGATGCATATATGATTGTTGAAAAAATAGATGGATTGACATTTTACTGGTCTGATAAACCAATTGTATAAAAAACGAACGCCCAACAATGTATATACAAAATAGGCGCAAATGTAGTAAGTTCAACGGCTGTAGCCCGCTTCAAATTCGTAACGTTTTGATAAGTTTGAAGCCCGCAATCGCCTACTTTGCATATACTTACCGATGGAACACATTCGCCGATGGCGAACTTTAATCTACGCTGCTTCGCAGACAATGCATCTTAAAGTAAATGTGTTCCTTCTCAGGGTTAAACCAAATT
>NZ_QRDX01000024.1 GCF_003386195.1 Seonamhaeicola aphaedonensis
AGGCATTTGCTATCGTAAAAAGTGGATTACCTTACGATGAGAACTTTGTTTCTAAATTAGCTTAAAACACTTGTTTTTTAACTCAGTTCTTTGTTAGCCACTGTTATTTTTCATTAAGAAATTCAATAATCGATTCCGCGAAGTCCTTTGAAAAAGGTGTACTCATATGGTCGCCACTAACGAGACTCAATTTACTATTCGATAATTGTTCTTGTAATTTTTTAGGATTTCCATTATCTAAATCATCATCTCCGCAAATTACCAAAGTCTCCACCTCAATATTATTAAGTTCCGCAATAGTTGTTTCAGGTTGATAGTCCTGTAAATAGCCCATTATTTTAAAGTTCACATCAAGATTTTTCGCAAAGTCTACAGCTCCTCTTGTCATTTCATTTGGTTCAGTCCGTCCAGAAAAAACATTTCCAAATTCAATTCGCCTGTACCATTTCGGATTGGTAAATTCAATGCCCATTCCTCCAAATACGGCTTTGTCAATTCGTTTATCTTTAGTAAGTAAGTTTGCAAGCACAATTGCACCTCTTGAGTATCCAACAGCCACATAGTTGTCAGCTTCTAAATGGTCAATTAGGGCCATTAAATCTTTCACTTCCGCATTATTTTTATAGGCATTTTCATTTTTTGGTTTATCAGAATTTCCATTACCTCTTAAGTCTGGTATAATAACTCTGTAGCCTTGTTTAATCAGTTGTTTTTTTAATTCCGATTTTCCCCAATTCCAATCTCCATCGACTATAAAACCATGAATTAGTAAAACTAGTTCTCCATTATCAGTATATGCGATTTTTGTTCCGTCAAATGAGGTGAAATCTTTCTTATTATTCTCTTTTGATGTACATGAGACTAGAAATAAAAGGATGATAGCTATTGGTTTATAAATTCTCATTTTTCTTAATTGTGGCTAACTCAGGGTTAAACGTAGTTCTGCTTTGAGAATGAAAAGATAATAAATTCTTGAGCAATAATTAGAGAAAAGCTCTTCCTTATAATCTCTAATTATTGATTGTCAATTAGCATCGCACAGCGATGTGTAAATTGTAGAATTTATTAGCTTGGGAATTCGAGAAGCAGGATCAAATTACTTTTAACCAACGATGGCTCACGTTAGGGCTCGATGCCTGTCGATGGTGATTACTTAGTTAAGGGATTGTTAGTAATTTGGTTTAACCCTGAGATGGAACACATTTACTTTAAGATGCATTGTCTGCGAAGCAGCGTAGATTAAAGTTCGCCATCGGCGAATGTGTTCCATCGTTTATGTATAAGGTTAGTTGCGTTGTTTAGGTAACTAATTTAGCAAAAATGGAACGAACCAGAGGAAATTCCGAAGGAATTTCCAAGTAGGCGTGAACCAAGCAATTAATTTTATACGGTGTTGTGCAACGTTTTATTTTATTAATTTCAATATCGCTTTTCCGTAAAATAAAACACCTACAGCAATTATTAAACAAAGGAATAAACCTGTTCCAAATCCAGCGCGAAACCCTTCTCGAAATCCCTGAACCACCATTAACATAATAATATAAGCTAAAAAGCCTGTTCCAAATTTCAACATTCTTTCAAGTCCGTTCATTTTCTGTGTAAATAGCACAATAAAGAATGGTATAAAAAAACTTAATAAAAAAGCTCCAATTCGGCTATTTATATTTGCATTTGAGTCTAAAGTCAAGAATCCGATTACTGACATCAAAAGCAAATTCAACAGAACAAGAAATACTGCATTGACGATTGTAGAGCCGATGGGTTTACCATTATTTTGGTCAATTTTATTTGTAAAATAACTACTATTAAATTCAAGTACATCACAAATTAAATTCAATGTGTTTCCTCTTGGTTCATTTTCATTATTTTCAATTCTCTGAATTGTTCTTAAGTTGACTTTTGATAATTCAGCTAATTCTTCTTGAGTAAGTCCTTTTGATTTTCGAAGTTCAAGAATTTTATTTCCTATAGAATTTTTCATATGAATGGTTTTTCTCAAAGTTATAAAATCACAGAAGTTTTGATAACGGTTTTTCTTTGACATTTTTATGACATTAGTGTTTGTCGTTTAAATGTCCGAATTTTTTAATGTTGCACAACGGTTTGGCTATGGTTTCGTTGCGAGAAAATCCGCTAGGATTTTCCGCCGCAAACCAAAGATAGCAAAAGTGCAGGAATTTTCGGCAGAAAATTCCGAAGCAATGAACTATAGCCGTCTTAAGTTTACAATCTCTTAATTTTAGATTATAAATCAGAAAGAACAAAAGAGAGGAGTAAGATTAATATAGCCGTAGGAACTTGCGATTCCGT
>NZ_QRDX01000025.1 GCF_003386195.1 Seonamhaeicola aphaedonensis
TGGTTTAACCCTGAGATGGAACACATTTACTTTAAGATGCATTGTCTGCGAAGCAGCGTAGATTAAAGTTCGCCATCGGCGAATGTGTTCCATCGTGCTTGGCTAAACTGCGTTTTAATGCAGTTTAGGTTTTGTTGGCATCAGTTTTTTTATTCATTTCTACTCCTATAGCAATTAAAGAGATTGAATATAGAAGCACACCCAAAAGTCTAACATTTCCTGGCATGATTACAATTCCAAACGTGGGACATGCGATCATAAACATTACAACCTTCCATCTTTTGAAGATTTTTCTTTTAACCATACTAACCCCCAATATTAAGGCACCTATAGTTAGTAAGAGTCCTCCGGATAGGTTGGCAATTTTGAATGAATTCTCTTGATAAAAGCCTGAATTAAGATTAATGATCTCAGGACTTTGAATTGCGATACCCTTTAAAATAAAAGCTTCAAAAAATAAAATTGCTGTAAGAATTACGACTCCAGAGATTCCGATAGTATAACCGATATAGTCAGAAGTTTTTTCAGAATTAAGAACTGAATAGACAGAGTTTAATGCAAATATCCCCATTAACGACCCAACAAATCCAATAACATTAACCCAGGTCCAATCACTGTCCAATACCCAATTTACATAAGGCTCCTGCATTGGTAAAAAGACAGCATAAAGTATCCAGAAAACAAGCATTAAAACTGCAGTTGAGATAGGAAACCATCCCGAAGAGATTTTATGGTTTGTCATTTTATGTTTATTAAATATTGTCTGTCTAACTGGTCAAGAATTCTATCGTCAGCCATTCCAGAACTATTGGTCATTATTACACTTCCAAGGCCCAGACTAGGATAAATTCTTATTTCCGAATAGTAACCACCACCGCCACCTGCATGACAATAATAATCCTTCTCATTAAAAGTTCCTTTGAACCATCCTAATGACATTCCTGTATTTTTTCCAGACAGTGTTAACTGTTCAGTAAGCATTTTATCAATGGATGATTGGGAGAGTAGTTTTCCATTATTCTTCAACAATTCTTGACAAAAGACGCGAAGCGCATTAGGAGTGCTGATTATCCCTCCATATGGCGCACCATTATTATAAAATGGATGAAAACCATTCCAATCTTCATCAGCTTGATACATCATTTTACTTTTATCTAAAAGAAATCCGAGAACAAGATTTTGAAACCAGGTATTTGCATGATAACCATTGGCATGATTCGATTTAGGAATATCAAAACCAATATATTCTTTGGTCGGTAATTGATTTAAAATATTATCGGCTATGTACGCTTGATATTCTTTTCCACTCATTTCTTCGATAAGCCCTCCTAGTACGAGGTAATTAATGTTTGAATAGGCATATTTTTTTCCAGGAGCTCTTTTTAGTTTTAAATGGTTCATGATGATCGAATCAGAAAATTTTCTGTAATCAAAATCGATATGTTCGTGTGCCAAATGTGTCCACTTTAGTGGCAGAGGATTGCCTATGCCTGATTGATGGCAAAGCAGATCTTTAATAGTAACAGGGTTGGAAAATCTGCAGTTGGGTAGATACTTGATAATTGGATCCTCAAGCATAATCTTACCCTCTTCTACCAATTGCATTACTGCTACTGCAGTAAATGTTTTGGTCACAGAGAAAGCATGGAAAGAGGTCTGACTATCAACGTCTACTTTTTCTTCTACATTTCGGCACCCATGCAGAACTTCCTTTATTACTGAATCCGAATTAAAAAATAGATAGTGAAAAGCCGGAGCATTATGTTCTGTCTTTAAAATATTTTGGATGTCTTCATTCATTTCACATGCTGAAAAAAGTAATATGCTCAATCCAATTAATAAGCTTTTCAATTTTTAGTAATTCAATTTGTTAATGTCTAGTCCTGAAATATGGCTACAGGTTAAAAATTGAATTTACGCTGTTTTTAAGTATACCATATTTGGTGTTTTATAATCTAAAGATACAT
>NZ_QRDX01000026.1 GCF_003386195.1 Seonamhaeicola aphaedonensis
AATTAGAGATTATAAGGAAGAGCTTTTCTCTAATTATTGCTCAAGAATTTATTATCTTTTCATTCTCAAAGCAGAACTACGTTTAACCCTGAGTTGTAATTAATACACACCCGAATATGAATAAAACATACTTTTACCCTTTAATTTTTTTAATCTTTCTTTCTGCAACCAAACTATCTATAAAAAATAATAAATGGAATTTCAAGGATTATGATAAAATCGAATATGATTTTTCCATGTCAGCGACAAATGAAGTTAATTATTTAAATCAGAAAAACGGTGTAAAAGTTTCCGCAGACCTAATTGTCGATATAATAGACAGTACATATGCGGACTTAATTGTTATCAATAAAAAGATTATTGAAAAATTAAATGATTCTATTACTACATATGACGAAATTGAACTAAAAGATGATGTTATTTTTGAAAACTATACTAATCAAGGAAAAGTAGAAGGAAAAATTTCTGAAGAAGCCACCTCAATTAAGGATATTATTTTTCCAGTAATATTAGAAGAAATTAAAATTGGAGAATCAATTACTGAAAAATTCAAAATCCCATTTGATTTGGGTAATGATATTATAGAGTTGGAGGTAGAAAATATTATTGTCAAAACTAAATCTGAAAATGGACTTAGTTCCTATTCAGGTACAATTAATTCAAAAAATTACGCCATTGAAAATCCTAATGTAGAATCTATGACAATTTTTGTTAGCGGAAATACTAATTTTCAGTTCGATAATAGTAAAGGTGTGTTTTTAAATCAGCAGACTGATTTAGCCTTTTCTATAAAAGGAAAGTTAGATAAAAATGAATTATACGATATTTTGACTTTCCGAATCAATCAAGATATAAAATTAAAAAATCTTAAATAAGTACTAATTACAACACCGGCTATAGTTCATTGCTTCTGACTTTCCTCGCGGAAAGTCCTCGCAAATTTGCTATCTTCGGTTTTCGGCGGAAAATCCTCGCGGATTTTCACGCAACGAAACCATAGCCAAACACGTTGTATGCAATGCGGGAAAACCCCAGTAATCAATGAAAATGAATCAGTTTTGGATTAGAGTTTTGGGAATATTTGGAATATTGGGCGGATTGATTTTGTTTGCTGGCGATATGCTTTTGTATTATGACCCAGTCAATATGAGTTTAAAACGGAATATGGGAAATGCTTCTGACTTTAGGATTATTGCAAGTGGAGTTTGTGCATTATTTGCGACTTGGTTTTATATGCTTGGATTGGGACAAGTTTATTACGCATTTAAACCGACAAAACCGATTTTTAGAAATGGTGTATTGATTTTTTTCGGAAGTATCTTAATCGCATTTGGAATAGTTCACGTAGCTTTTCTTGCTATTGCTACATCTGCAAAATTGGCGACTGAAAATAATCTTGAAATAAATAATGCGGTTTCACTCTCTGAAAAAATAAACGGAATCATGAGGCTATTTGTTTATCCGTTAGTCGGAATTTTATCCATTTTCTTTATTAGCCAAGTTTGGAAAAGAAAGACTTTATATCCAAAATGGATTATCATTTTTTTTCCGCTATTTCCATTTTTAATTGAGGATTTAGTTACGAAATATTTACCTGACAATATTTGGATTATTATAAAAGGTGGTTACTTAAATATAATTTTGGTTGTCTTTTTTACTGCATCTACATTTGCATTGTGGAATAATAGAAAATCTGAAATAATTAATGAATAAAGCACTGCATACAACATTGTATAAAAATAATGCTTAAGTTTATGTTTAATCAAAAGTTAGTGCGTATTTGGTCACTCTGATTTTCCTACGGAAAATCCTCGGACACAAAACCGCACTATTCTTATACGTAACCGATGGAACACATTCGCCGATGGCGAACTTTAATCTACGCTGCTTCGCAGACAATGCATCTTAAAGTAAATGTGTTCCATCTCAGGGTTAAACCA
>NZ_QRDX01000027.1 GCF_003386195.1 Seonamhaeicola aphaedonensis
AGGCATTTGCTATCGTAAAAAGTGGATTACCTTACGATGAGAACTTTGTTTCTAAATTAGCTTAAAACACTTGTTTTTTAACTCAGTTCTTTGTTGTAAGCAGTACTTTTTATTCTTCTGTTGTTAATGATTCAAATATTGACTGAAAACTATCTTCTGGATGTCTCACAACTGATTTTTTATGACTTGTTAAAACAGCAGTATTCATTCTATCACAAAACTCTTTTTTCTTAAAAAGGTTCTTATAATCAAATAATTCTACTGAAGCTATATAGTCAGTTATAAAACCATTAATATCAAGTGCAACTAATTCGAAAAGCTTTTTTACAGCAGTTGATAACTGACTTTTTACCGAAGCAGTTACATAGTCATTAGGATTTTGAATTATTGCAGATCCAAGTTCATCATCATTTATTATAGACTTTATTATTCGCAAAATTGTAAATCTTGCTAAACCATAATTTCTTACTGGTATATTCTCAATCTTTTCTATATTTTCTATTATTGTATTGTGTATTAAATATGTCAAATATATTTTTTGACAAGTCATATTTCTAGAAAATATATTTTCATAATCATCACCATAAAAGCTAGTTTTTAAGTGTGTTTTATATGGTTCGTCAAAATAAAATGACTTTATTAGTTGTCCTGCGTAATCTATATCAATTACATCATCATATCCAATTGAACTTTCTCCTCTCTTAATTCTATAAAGTACATTATTATTAAACGTTTCAAAAAAGTTTCTTTGCAAACTAATTTGAACTCGATCATTAGATTTAAGATCTTTTGGACTTATAGCATTTTGATTATTTGCATTTTTTGTAATTTTTTGAATCAAAGTACTTTGAGGTTCTACTTTTATGATTTTTGTTAAAACTAACATTCGATCAGATAGATTTGCTCGATTTTGATAAAAAGAAACTAATGATTGACAACCATTAATTACCTGATAACCAGAAATTTTTATTTCGTTATTAGCTGGCTCAAAATCAAAGTCTGAACAAGTAATTGAAACTCCATTATGATACAAGAAAAATCTATCGTGTTCTGAGTTGTCTTTTATTGTATTAGCAAGTTCTTTATTGACTCTAGTTTTTCCAGTCCATAAACGAACATTTCTTGAAAACAAGGTATGGTCTTGAATACCATCAAGTTTTAAAAGTTGATTAACAGGAATAGCAAGAACAATTGAAGAATTGTCAGTAGCAGAATTATATATTATGGCTGTAGAATTAGATAATTCAAGAGTTTTCGGTGTATTAGCAATGTCTGCCTCAACCATATATGTATACTTTCCAAAAATTATATTATTGTCATAGGCGTCAATATTGGTTGTTTCTAAATATTCTGTAGCATTAACATCAAAAATTTTATTAGTTACATAAACATAACTAACTCCATAGCCTCTAGCGATTTTGTCTGATATTTTTAAATTATTAAGTCTTTCTTTTAACTCTAGATTTATTAAAGCCACTTGAAGTCGATTCACTTCTGTTTCACTTGAAAACCAAGTTGCAACTCCTGAAAACTCTCTAATTTTTGAATCTCCAGAATCTCTATCATCATTTGGTGAAAATTCAGATTGGAAAATGTAAATCTCTTCATCATTTTCATCTACCCAAATTCCATCTATTCCTTTGTCTCTTGATCCATCTACTACGCTATCAACACTTTCTTGTTCACTTAAACAAAATATGTTCTTTAAAAACCAAATTAGAAAAGCAGAATTATCATTTCTGTATTGGTGTTTTAAGACTTCAACTTCGCTTCTTACTCGTGAATTATATTCAGTTCTATTCATTGTTTTAGTATTGTTTGGGTATTGCTTACAACTCAGGGTTAAACGTAGTTCTGCTTTGAGAATGAAAAGATAATAAATTCTTGAGCAATAATTAGAGAAAAGCTCTTCCTTATAATCTCTAATT
>NZ_QRDX01000028.1 GCF_003386195.1 Seonamhaeicola aphaedonensis
AATTAGAGATTATAAGGAAGAGCTTTTCTCTAATTATTGCTCAAGAATTTATTATCTTTTCATTCTCAAAGCAGAACTACGTTTAACCCTGAGTTGCAAAACATTGTCGCCAATCTTTGTGGGAATAAACTCTCGAGTGAAAAATACGGAAAAATATTCTTGTTAAATTTGGAGTTGTTAAGTCAAAAAAAAACTGAATGAAAAATTGCTGAACACAATCTCACGAAAATTGAATATGGAATTTTTTAGCTTCTTAATCGCAACTTAAAATTGTGGGAATTTTGCTCACTCAAACTCTGAATTGTTTTACGTGGGAATCTCAGCAGAACGCAGGAATGAATAGCAGAACGTAAGCTTCTTGCGGTATTGAAAATATTTACGGAATTAACTCGTGAAAATTAAAATGGGAGAAACAAATTGAAAAGTGAAACTGACCATAAAATGAAATAAAAAAAATAAATAACAACGATTTTGCAACAATGGCTATATTTAATTGCTAATGTATTTTTCCTTCGGAAAAATACGCAGACCCGAAGTTGTTCGATTTTTTTGCTTACTTTTAGCGTAACAAAATCGCAACTAAAAATAGCCCAAGACGTTGTACGCAAGCTGAAAAAAATGAGCAAAACGATAGACGAAATAGTAAACCGATTAAAGAAATATCCTGAAGTGGAATATGAATTAAACGCGGAGTCTATAACTGTGAATCCAAAAAATGACAAAGGATTTCCAGTTACTCTGACAGATAACGGAAATGGTGGATTTATGGTTGCGTTTGACTTTTGGCACGAACAATTTGATAATGAAAATGACGCTCTGAATTGCTTTGCGTTCGGCCTTTCCAAAGATTGTCGATTGAAATTGACAAAAAAAGGGAATCGACCAATAAAATGGACTGTGGAATCCAATGACAATGGAAAATGGATTGAGGACAGCACGACAGGGTTAATAAACTTATCTTTTTGGAAAAAATCGGAAATTGAATTTTTTCAAAATGATTTAATAAAAAGTATTGCGAAATAAAAGCCAGCGTACAACAACGTATATAATCCATAGCTCAGCTCTGTTAAGATTAAATAAATTTCCTACCTTTAAATCATACTGATTCCTACGACCGAATTCATTCGAATTCACTCGCTACGGAATCATATACGAACACGTTGTGCATAATGTCAAAATCTCAAAATCTAAATTTGAATAAAAAAGAAATATATTGGTTAATTGGAACTATTGTTTTAGTTCTGATTCTAAATTTAATAATATTCGGAATTGATGGATTCAAATCTGAATCAGTAACTGATATAAATGTTCACGACACCTATTTCGTAATTGCAAATTATCATTTTATATTGTTGTTCGGAATTTCAATATTTTTTGCTGTATATCTAATTCGAGTTCTACGCCAAAATTTTAAAAATTTAATGGCAAATCTGGTTTTAATTATTAGTACAATTTTACTGTCCATTATAATGGGTGGAATAAGCACGATTGTGGATTCATTTGCTCAACTCTTCTCAGGCGCAACTATATATCCACCTTTAAGTACTGGAGAAATGGAACATAAAATTGAAAACAATGAAAATAATTTTGGTTTGATTACAAGTGTCATTTATATAATTCAAATAGTTCTTTTGATTTTTCTAGCATACTGTGGATTCAAAACTGGACTGAATTACAACAAAGTTGAGCGATAATACACTATGCACAACAACGTCTATAGCTCATGCCTTAGTCGTTTAAGAGACGCTCAAGAAATTCTGGCGAATTTCCAGCACGTGTTACTTTTCACTATATTTGTTACGTATGGCACGAGCCATACACGAACACGATGGAACACATTCGCCGATGGCGAACTTTAATCTACGCTGCTTCGCAGACAATGCATCTTAAAGTAAATGTGTTCCATCTCAGGGTTAAACCA
>NZ_QRDX01000029.1 GCF_003386195.1 Seonamhaeicola aphaedonensis
TGGTTTAACCCTGAGATGGAACACATTTACTTTAAGATGCATTGTCTGCGAAGCAGCGTAGATTAAAGTTCGCCATCGGCGAATGTGTTCCATCGTGTTTGTGTATGATTAGTTGCGGGAAAATCGGCAAGATTTTTCCGCCGTAGCACTAAGTTAATTAATTCGAGTGAATTTTCAGCAAGAAAATTCAGCCGCAATTAATGATACACGGTGTTACCACACGTTTTTTATTCCGCTATTTTTAATTCAGTTAACAATTGTTCATTCGAAAATCCAGAGCAACTGTTGTCTTGAAAATTCAGTTTTTCAATTCCATTGACAAGATTATAATTGATTCCGAAATTACAAGAATTGTCGGTATTTTGCATTAGGTTCAGTTTACGCTCAAATAATGCTATTTTCTCTATAACAGATTCTGTTATTTTTACCTTTCCTCGTTTTATTCTTTTTCCGTTTTTGTAATATTTATATTTTAAAAATCCATTTTTAGGTTTTAAAATCAGTTTGTCAGATTCAAAAGTTTGATGTCCCCAAGTTGAGTTTAAAATCCAGCTTTTGTCATTTTTGATTGATTCTTTTATTAGAGATTTCTTTTCGTAATCCTTGAATTTATTCACACAGATTTTTATTTCATTCAGTTCCTTTGCGTTTGTGAAAGTTGTGTCGATTATCTGTCCAAAAATATTCGTGTATTCTATTTTTATAATGTCTGAATTATTGAGTAAAATCTTCTTTTGATTATTCCAATATTTTTCTTCTTGTTCAAATTTTTGGTTAGTCAGAATTTTTGGTTTTGCTCTATCCAGTAAAAACATTGTAAATCCATTTTCTTGACTACAATCATTCGTAACTAATTCAATTCTGTTTTGGGCAAACGAAAAGAATGAATTCAGAACTAAAATTGTCGATATGAAAAGCGTTTTTCTCAAATGTGTGGTAACGGTCTCGTATAACCGTCAGTTACGGGTTAATATGCGTTATTTTTCGGTTTGGTACTGACTTTAGCAATTCCGAGTGGATTCGGACGTAGTCGAATCCGCCGTAATTGCGGTTATACATTGTTAGGCAAAGTGCTTTATTCATTGTAAATCAAGTTTAGTATTGAGTCAGTTTTAAACTTTGGATGCTTTAATTTTTCTGCTAAATCATTTTGTATTTTTTTCCATCCATACTGATATTCATAAATCCAAATTGAATCGGTTTTAGAATTTGTCTGTAAATGTAAAAGAGAAGATCCGCTTTTACTTTCAAACCACTTCATATATCCAAACTCCAGACTATCAGCTGGAAATTTGGATTGCTTTGGTAATTTTGCCAAGTCGAACATTTTTTTTGATTCTTTCCAATACTGTTTATACTCAGAGACTTGATTTCTAAATCCAATTTCTTTTCCAGTCAATTTTCGGTGATAACTCACTAAAACTATGCTCGACATATCATCAGGATGTTTAATTCCATTTCTTTTAAAAAACCGACTAAGTCGCGAACCTTTCCACAAATTCCAATTGTTTCTTATCCAAAGTCCAGTTCCGAAATGATAATCGCCTACGAAGTCACTCTCATCCAATTTCTTTATTTCTGTTTTTAAAGAATCACTGTAAAATTTATCAACTTCTAGAATAGCATCATCCAAGTTTTTTGGAATATAAACACCATCAATTTCCGATTTGTAGGAGTCGAATAAAACTGAACAACTTATGAGGGTCAGTGAGAATATTAATATGGTAGTAGTTTTTTTCAGCATTTTGCCTAACTCAGGGTTAAACGTATTTCTGTTTTAAGAATGAAAAGATAATAAATTCCTTAGCAATAATTAGAGAAAAGCTCTTCCTTATAATCTCTAATT
>NZ_QRDX01000030.1 GCF_003386195.1 Seonamhaeicola aphaedonensis
AATTTGGTTTAACCCTGAGAAGGAACACATTTACTTTAAGATGCATTGTCTGCGAAGCAGCGTAGATTAAAGTTCGCCATCGGCGAATGTGTTCCATCGGTTACGTATAAGAATAGTAGCGGATTTTTACGCACTAACTATTCGGTTAAACACAGACCTTTTTTATATTTACTTACTTTCGTTTTAGCGACTAAACCGCTATTATTTTTATACAATGTTGGCGGTAGGTTGATTAATTTAACTCTTTAATACAGATTCTAAAAAATAACCCCACCATGATGCTTTAGTTATATAACTATACAGAGTAGACATCAAAATCATAGTAATGCATATCACCATATAGCTTGAGTAAATAACTTTTTCTTTTCTATAATCATCAAGCATTATAATAATAATAGATAAAAATATTATTGCATTGGATATATAGACCAATTCCGTAAAATTGAATGGGGAATTTCCATTAGTAGTCTTCCGTATTGAAAAATCTATCAGTCTAATTACTGCAGGTTGAAATGACCATATCACGGTTGCTACCATCCACCTTCCATGAATGCGGATGTTCTTTACATTCCGAATACCCATCCAAATAGAGAAAGAAAACCCTCCTAGTGCAATAAAATTCAAGAAAAGAATTCCATATGCTATGTCCGAAGGTATTCCTGAACTTAATATAAAAGGAAGCATTTGCAACATTGAGAAAACTACTCCACCTGCTAGAAATAATCCGATAAGTCCAATTTTTCTATGTAATCGTATATTTCCTTTTTGGTACAAGTATGGTTGAACAATAACCAATATAAACCAGCAAGTTGCAGTAAGTCCATGTATGTGCTGTCTAAATGGGACATCTAGGAATTTTGACCAGTAGGAAAAATAAAAGCCACTAATTACGACAATGAAAGGAAGTATTAACCAGATATGGGTTTTAGGGAATAGTTTATTCTTGTCCATAATATTTTTTATAAATGCTTTTTAGCATATAATTCATCCAATTACCGCCAACGTGTTTGTGTATGATTAGTGGCGTGTTTAAGCACCTAATTTAGCAAATAAAAACCGAATAGAAAATCCGCGAGGATTTTCGTAAGTAGGCAAGAACTAGCCATTAATTATACACGGTGTTACCATACGTTTTTATTTCAATTTTATGATTTAGTTTTTCATTTATAAACTCCGAAATTTTTTGATAGTCAGACTCGTTTAAATTCATATGATTTAAATAATGCTTTTTTTCGTTTTTTTCAGTCAGAATTATGTCACTTGATTTTAATTCAATATTATTTAGCTTTTCAATTCCGATTGTTTGTTTTCTTGCTCCATTTTCAAAACTTAATTCATTATTTTTAATTTCTATAATTCCACTTGGAACAAATAAAAATCCTAAAATCAACAATAGAATTCCAGTCAGAAGAAGTAAACTCCACATAATTTTTTCTGATTCAAAGTATTTCAGAGCTAAAATTCCACCTACAGATAATATTATTCCAAAAATAAAAGGTACTGCTTTATTATAATCATCATTATTTGTTGGTATTCTTAATTGGTCAACGTTTTTACCATTTCTGTATTTTATTCTCCCATAAATACTCCAAATAATAAGTGCAATCCATAAAACTGGAAAATATTCTCTTATTGGGTCGATTAATTCCCTCACATATTTTACTTGAAAGAGCAGAACAATTCCAATTATCAATATTGTTCCCAAATATGGATTTCGTTTTTTCATCTAATGTATGGTAACTCAGGGTTAAACGTAGTTCTGCTTTGAGAATGAAAAGATAATAAATTCTTGAGCAATAATTAGAGAAAAGCTCTTCCTTATAATCTCTAATT
>NZ_QRDX01000031.1 GCF_003386195.1 Seonamhaeicola aphaedonensis
AATTAGAGATTATAAGGAAGAGCTTTTCTCTAATTATTGCTCAAGAATTTATTATCTTTTCATTCTCAAAGCAGAACTACGTTTAACCCTGAGTTGTAGCCAATGCAAAACAGACTTTACTTAAAGATAAAAAACAATCAATTATGAGTAAAAATTATAGTGCCTTTTATGTTAGTGAACCTTTTAGTGAATCAGCACTTGGAGCACATGCTAGCAAAGATTTTTGTTATTATCAAATGTTAAAGGCTTGGAAAGGTTCTGACTCTTCCTTTCCTTTTAATAATGCACATGACACAACATACAATGTTCGCGATAACAGTGACTGGGAATTAACACTTAAACCAAGACTGAGGCAAAGATTAAGAAACTCTAAGAACATTATATTATTTTTAAGTGAAAACACAAAAAATTCCAAAGCACTTAGAGAAGAAATAGATTATGGTGTGAACACATTGAATTTACCAATTATTGTTATTTATCCAGACTTGAAAACGAGAGAAGATTTACTTAATTATGCTAATACAGACTTGAATAATACTGTGAAAGCATTATGGAATAAATTACCAATTTTTAGAGATTCAAAATCGAATGTACCAGTTCTGCATGTTCCAATGAATAAAGAAACTATTCGGCTTGCTTTAAATAACACCAATTTCAGAGAGGGTTCTAAAAAAGAAGCTGGAGACTATTTTTATAACTAAGAAACTATGAAAGTCAATTTTTTAGACAAAAATGTAAGAAACAAGTTTTGGATTTACTTTTCAGTAATTTCAGGAATTTTGTCATTCATATTACTCTTTAATATTATTCCTGACGAATACAATAATTGTTTAAAATACTTTGGTTATGCTGCATTCGTTATATTAATTCTAATTTATTTATTCATTTGGTACAGAGCTAATAATCTGACTAATATAAATATCGATGTTGATGGCAGTACTGTAAATATCAAATGTGGAGACTTATTTTCTGAGAAGGGATTGAAGACAATACCTTTCAATGAATTCTTTGATACAATAGTTGATGATAAAATCATATCAAACAAATCTCTTAATGGTATTTTTATTAATCGCATTTTTAATGATAATGTAGGTCAACTTGACACATTTATTGTCGAAAACTCAGATAGTTCAGATATAATTGAAAACGAATTTGAAAGAACGAGAGGCGGTAAAAAAGTTAAATTTAAACTTAGTACAATATTTGTCTATGAAGATTATATAATAACTGCTTTTTCAAAATTTGATGAACATAATAGAGCTACTTTGACTATGCCTGAATACATAGAATTTTTAATTAATTTTTGGGATAGAGTTAACCGAATTTATGCACAAAAAAATGTTTCTGTTCCAATTTTTGGTTCAGGAATAACCAGACTGAAAGAACACAAAAATATAGGCGACGAGGATTTATTAAAGATTATGCTATGGACATTTAAACTAAGTGAAATGAAATTTAAATATCCCGCAAAACTATCAATAATAATTCATGAGGATAAAATTGACCAAATCAATTTATTCAATTTAAAATCAACTGAACTTGGATTGTAATTTCTAACTATTAAAATAAAAAGCACTGGCTACAACAAAGAACTGAGTTAAAAAACAAGTGTTTTAAGCTAATTTAGAAACAAAGTTCTCATCGTAAGGTAATCCACTTTTTACGATAGCAAATGCCT
>NZ_QRDX01000032.1 GCF_003386195.1 Seonamhaeicola aphaedonensis
ACTTTTAACCAACGATGGCTCACGTTAGGGCTCGATGCCTGTCGATGGTGATTACTTAGTTAAGGGATTGTTAGTAATTTGGTTTAACCCTGAGATGGAACACATTTACTTTAAGATGCATTGTCTGCGAAGCAGCGTAGATTAAAGTTCGCCATCGGCGAATGTGTTCCATCGTTTGGTGTATGGTTAGTTGCGTAGTTAAGCACCTAATTTAGCAAATAAATCACAGATAGAATATTCCGCAGGAATGTTCGTAAGTCGGCAGTGACCAAGCAATTAATTATACACGGTGTTACCTACAGTTTTTTATTCCGTTTAAAATCAGTTGTTATTCCGCTTAATATTTTAGGATTAGCTTTTAATAATTCAGCACATTCAGTTATATAAATTTCAACAAAGTCTCGTCCATTTTCCGTCATCATTTTCAATCCGCCAGTTTCATCGAGATTATGAATCCAATAAAAATTCGTTGGATAGATTTGGTGATTAAATTCAATCGGTTCCGAATGATTTGTAATTCCGATTATTGGTGCGCTTGAGTCAAATTTAAAAATCAGAGTTGAGAATTCAATATCAGCTTTTTGAGTTGTTATATAATATTCATCTTTAATCCACTTTTTCTTGAATTTCGGAAATCCGAATTCAGATTGCAGGAAAGAGAAATTAGTCAAAATCTCTTTTTCTGATACTTTCCAAGTCGGTTTAAGAATGTCCATTTTTCAAATTGTAGGTAACGGTTTGTGTAAGGATAGTTGCGTGATTAAGCAACTAACTTAACAAAAATGGAACGAACCAGAGGAAAATCCGAAGGATTTTCCGAGTAGACATGAACCAAGCAATTATTTTTACACTTTGTTGGCAATAGTTTTTTTATTTTTAATCAGATGTACAATTGAATCCACTTCACTTTGCTTAATCCCATTTTCATTATGGAAGTCAGACTCTTTTTTTTCATAAATCTTTTTTTCTACTTCCAGCTCAGCTACAAGATTTAGAAGGACTTGAGATAATTCCTTTTCTTTGGCTTTATCACTATTTGGATTTATTATACTTTTAAAAAGTGAATCCGTTATCATTTCTAGTTCTCTCTCTCTATCCAAAAAAATTAGTGTGGCATCAAAAAATCTAGAGTCTTTATGTCCTTTTTTTAAATCATGAATTAAGACTCTCCAATCTTTGTGCTTTTGCATAATCTTTTCGGATATACTTTTTATTGAATCAATAACTGCAGCTTCAAACTCAACATCATCTTGAAAATTCTCTTCCATTTTGAAGAAATATGGGCTTCTGTCGTTTGTCAATTCTCCAATTTCTTGTTTAATACTTAAACATTGATGGGACTGCCTTAAAGCATCATATTTAAGGTATTTTTTGTTACAACTAAAAGTAGATAAAAGGACAAAAAATATTATTATTTGCTGAAATTTTGCCATTCTCTAATTATTGCCAACTCAGGGTTAAACGTAGTTCTGCTTTGAGAATGAAAAGATAATAAATTCTTGAGCAATAATTAGAGAAAAGCTCTTCCTTATAATCTCTAATT
>NZ_QRDX01000033.1 GCF_003386195.1 Seonamhaeicola aphaedonensis
TGGTTTAACCCTGAGATGGAACACATTTACTTTAAGATGCATTGTCTGCGAAGCAGCGTAGATTAAAGTTCGCCATCGGCGAATGTGTTCCATCGGTCTCGTATAACCGTCAGTTACGGCTTAATATGCGTTTATTTTCGGTTTAGCACTGGTGTTAGCAATTCCGAGTGGATTCGGACGTAGTCGAATCCGCCGTAATTGCGGTTATACATTGTTGCCCACAGTATTTTCTTTTTTTAGTAATAAAATTGTTTTTCAGAATTCGTGAACATTATTAAATTTTCTCCAACTTTAAATCCGTCCATTTTTGGTAATTCCGCCAACTTTTTCTTGAATTCGATGTTTTCGGTATTTATAACTTTAGCGTCTTCTCCTTCTTCACAAGTTTCTGTTTCTTTTGTATAAATCATTTTGCCTGTCGAAAAATTATAGTCAAATTTTTCAGATAGCTCACACATTGTGTAATTGTCAATTGTAGCTCCGATTAATTCCCAATCGTTGTTTTGGTATCTAAATCTATGAGTGTAAAACCATTTACTTCTTGAGCCACCAAAATGTCTAATGACTATACAACCTCTTTCTATTGATAAATTTTCAAAAGATGAATTCATTAAGCCTCCTTGAACTATTACACCTACTGAAGTATGCCAAAGTTTCCATTCATTATTTAACTTTTTATAAATTAATAATTGTCTTTCTGTTCCTGCGTTCAGTTCAATTCCTGTGTCAATAATGACAACTTTTTCTGCTATTCCGTCTTTGTCAAGGTCTCCAAAACTTTCCGCAATTTGAGTTGGTTCAGAACTTGTGTTTTTAAGTTTATATCTGGGTTCGTAAGACGAGTTAGGAATGTATGTTTCTTCAATACGATAGTTTTTAACAACTCCTTTTGTTCTAATAACAGTTAATCCGTCAACTTCATAGTTTTTCATTAAGTAGGAATAATAATATAAGTCAGTCTCAAAGTTATTTTCTATAAATTCAAAATCTTCGAATTGATTTATGAGTTTTAAGTCATATTCATAATCTTGTTTTAAAAAAACAGGAACATAATCCTCGTTATAATACATATCGATTACAATCTTACCTGTTATAATATTTTTAGAATTATAATGTAAGGCAATAACGCTACCTAATTTAGCTCCTTTTTCTCTTTGCAATAGTCTTATTGTTGCTGGGTCATAAATGTCATAACCGTAGTCGATTGAAAAAGTCCTACACTCGCAATCAGATGAATTTTGCTCTATAAATCCACCAATTTTTATTTCGGACGGCATTTTTTCTCCAACTTGAATTTGGTTAATAAACTTTTGTCCAAAAATGTTGAAAGAAATCAAAAAAGTTAAAATGATTGTAACGATTTTCATAGGTTTTGTCATATTGTGGGTAACTCAGGGTTAAACGTAGTTCTGCTTTGAGAATGAAAAGATAATAAATTCTTGAGCAATAATTAGAGAAAAGCTCTTCCTTATAATCTCTAATT
>NZ_QRDX01000034.1 GCF_003386195.1 Seonamhaeicola aphaedonensis
TCAAAAGGCAACCAATAGTGTTTAGGATACTCACAAATGCGCTCTACAATAAGGAACTCTTCAAAGAAGGTCCAATCTTTATCAAAATATAACCCTGTTTTCATTTTGTATTTATCTTCATGGGCAACTCCCCAACGGCGTATATCCATCCATCGGTGTGCTTCCCATGATAATTCTACAGCTCTTTCGCGTCTTAATTCGTCCATGAACTTAGTATTGTCTGCAACAATGGCTGGATGTACATGAGGAACTCCCGCTCTATCTCTTAGTGTATTGATGGCTTGTTCTGCAGTTAATCCAAAACCGTTAGATGCTGTAGTAGCTCCTTTAGCAACATGAAGGGACTCTGCATACATGAGGTACACATCTGTTAATCTCATATGAATGCGCATTCCTGTAAATCTTCTAATAATATTGTTTCCTTTCTGTACATGGTATTGACCATTAATCTCTGGATAAAACTTCTTAAACATGTATCCTGTTCGTGAAACATTATTCGCGCCACGGTGAGAACCAGAATTACCACTTCCATCATCCCATAACTGGGCAAATTTATTTGCTGCCGACACACCTCCTCTGGTTGAAATCTGATCTCTATCTGTAAAAATCCATGCTTTAAAACGAGGATCACGATTGTCAAATGGTTTATTAGGGTCATAAGTTGGAGTGCCATAAGCACCACTCATATCATCCTCAATAGACAATCCGTTGGCCATTCCAAAATTGTTGTATATAAAATTATGGGTCGCACTTTCATTTCCTGATGACGATTGACCAATAGGTCTTGGAATACCAGCTGCCATAAAAGCAATTGTTTGACCAACAGATGAACCTCCTGAACCTGCAAAAATTAATTCTTTAGCTTCTGGAGCTAAACCAGGCCACCTGTTTCTTGGCACCTCCCAGAGTACCTTCTTGTAATCTTCCATGTTTTTTGCTAAGGAATACTCACCAGCTTGTTCTAGCTTAAGTACTTCTGCAAAAGCCTCAGCAGCCATAGCTGCTAGTTCGGTATCATAGGTATAGGTATCAATCCCTGGTTGGTTATTGAAATGCATTAACGGACTAGCCGCCCAAAGTAAGTTTTTACCTTGAAATGCGTAAGCAGCCCCCTTGGTTACTCTACCAGCATTATCACCAAGAGTTGATTGCCCGTAGGGTTCATCATCCCAATCTACAGGTAACAGTTCGATAGCTTTTTTGTAGTCCTCATTAACAGACAACGCTACTTCTTTGTAAGTTTCTGGACGCGGTGTAGTAATGGCTCCTTCATATACCTCAGTGATATGTGGGAAACGCCCCCAGAACTTCATGATTTCGTTATGGAAGAATGCTCTAAAAAAGTAAGCTTGTCCTAATATAACAT
>NZ_QRDX01000035.1 GCF_003386195.1 Seonamhaeicola aphaedonensis
TGGTTTAACCCTGAGATGGAACACATTTACTTTAAGATGCATTGTCTGCGAAGCAGCGTAGATTAAAGTTCGCCATCGGCGAATGTGTTCCATCGGTTTTGTGTATGGCTCGTTGCGGGATATCCGCGAGGATTTTCCGCCGTAACTGAAAGATAGCAAATTGCAATGAATTCCGATTAAGGAATTCAGCCGCAATGAGCTATACACGGTGTTGCCACACGTTTTTTTAATTTTATTCATCAGGTAATAAGTCAGATGTAAATCCGCTATTTTTTTCCCATTCTTTAATTTGTTTCATTTTCTTCTTTCCCAAAAATTTGCCTGTCCAAGGATTAAATGAGTAAACATTGAACTTATAGGTAATTCTTGAGCGTCCTTCTTTTTTTATTTCATCTATTTGGTCTGTTAATTCAGCGATATAATATTTAAACTGCCCATCATAAAAAGTCGCTTTATTAAATCTTTCCCATTTTAAAAATTCCGAAATATTTTCTCCTTTTAGTCCGTGTTCTTTGGCAATTGAAATAGCCTTTGTTTTGTCAATTTCAAAAGTTCTGTTTTCAGAGTTTAATTTTTCGAATCCATTGTTGCTAAATCTATCGTGACTTGGAATATAATTTCCATTTTCGTCAAGACTAATTCCAATCATTTCACTTTGCCAATCCGAGTTTTCAAGTCGTACTTGATACCGAAAAAGAAATTCAGTTGGTTTTCTTTTCATTGGTTCTGTCCAACTACCAACATAACCATCTTTGTCGTAAGCATAACAATTAAAATTGAAACGAACTTGGCTATCGAAAAACTCTTGACTATAGTTAGAAATAATCAAGCTGTCCGCTTTTTTTTTCATTCTCTCAAGTATTTCGTGATGAGGAAATAATTGTCTGTTTACCTCGCATATTGCATTATCATAATCACGTGTAAACAATAATTGTTTGTCGAAATTATATTCTTTCCAAATTCCAAGGTACTTTCCATTTTTTCTTTTCCAACCTTCTGTGTTTAATCTTGTTGTGTCTTTTATGTAATGCACGCTGTACCAAACAGAATCTTTATTTTTATAACTTTCTTCGTAAATGTGATAAACAGAATTTCTGATAATTTCGATGTCGGATGAATCTGTCGAAATATTTTCACGACTAAACTGTCCGAAAACAGAAAGTCCCGAGATAAGTGTGAAAAATGTTAGCAGAAATTTACTGTTCATAGGCTTGGTTCAAATGTCTAGTCCTGAAATATGGCTACAGGTTAAAAATTGATTTACGCTGTTAATTTATATACCATATTTGGTGTTTTATAATCTAAAGAT
>NZ_QRDX01000036.1 GCF_003386195.1 Seonamhaeicola aphaedonensis
AATTAGAGATTATAAGGAAGAGCTTTTCTCTAATTATTGCTCAAGAATTTATTATCTTTTCATTCTCAAAGCAGAACTACGTTTAACCCTGAGTTGTAGGTAATTTAAAAATGACGAAGAACATACTTTTATTATTCCTTTTAATTACAATCAAGTCGTATTGTCAAAAAGTCAATATTTCGGAATTGAATGGAGATTGGATAAAATATAAGATTGAGATGAAAGATGGCAGTAGTTTAATTGACCGTTTCTTTACTGACTCTTCTTACGTTAATTACACTTTTAAAAAAATGGAAATGTGTACTAATGGAAACCCTACTCATAGAGTAAATGAGGTTTGTTTTCCATACTCACTAAATCAAAACTTTATCAAAACATCTTCAACTTCTGGATACGAAATAGAAAGAGTAAAAAATGACACGCTGATTCTCTGTGAAAGAATAGATGGAATGGAAATAGATAAATTAAAGAGATTCTATTTTGTTAGAGAGCAAAAATTGTTCAATGAAATTAAAATTGAAAAAGGAGAAAGTAAAAATCAAATTGCAAATGAATTTTATACACCAACTTTAAGGTCGAGTTTGGAACTTGAACTGAACAAAGCATTTAAGAATAAACATAGTAATTTTAAAGCTAAAGGAGTAATCACAATTGATTTAAAAAATAGAGAGATAAATACTTTAATCAGTTACTCAAATACATCTGATTCTAATAAAATTAAAAGAGTAAGAAAAGTAATTGATAAATCCTATAAACTATGGGATTTAAAGAGGTTTAAACATCTTGAAACTTTAGAAATGCCATTTGTTTTGAAAGACGAGAAAACTAAGACATTTCGTGGAATTTCAATGAAGTTTTTCACTAATTCTTTTTATCAGTTAGACCATTTTTATGGAGGAGATACAAGAATAATTCAAAAAGCTGGAGAGTACTTCAATAAAGCAATTAATTCTTATCAAAATAAAGACTATGAGAGTTCTATAAAAAACTTTACAAAGAGCTATGAACTTGACCCAAAAAATATAGATGCACTTTATAATAGAGCTGCTATTTATTATGAAATTGGAAAACTGGAATTAGCCTGTAAAGATTGGAATGAACTATCTGAACTCGGACAGAAAAAAGGAATAGAATTATTAAAAAATAACTGTAAAAAAACTACCTACAACAAAGAACTGAGTTAAAAAACAAGTGTTTTAAGCTAATTTAGAAACAAAGTTCTCATCGTAAGGTAATCCACTTTTTACGATAGCAAATGCCT
>NZ_QRDX01000037.1 GCF_003386195.1 Seonamhaeicola aphaedonensis
TCTTAAGTTTACAATCTCTTAATTTTAGATTATAAATCAGAAAGAACAAAAGAGAGGAGTAAGATTAATATAGCCGTAGGAACTTGCGATTCCGTCAACATTGATAATCCCCTCTCTTTTCCTACTAAGATTTCGTTCAGTTCTGTGAGGCTTTTAGACCTCGATTTTAAGATGTTGAAACGTTAGTAGCTAGTTCTTTCCAAATACAATTCTTATGAATAAAGATAAAGAAATTTACGGTATTGATGTTAGTAAAAAAGTGCTTGATGTTTATAACCAGTGCTCAGGTCATTTACAGTTTACAAACGATGAAAGAGGGTTCAAATTATTATTAAAGAAATTGCCTAAGGAATCTTTGGTAGTAATGGAAGCTACAGGTTATTATCACTATCGTATAGCCCAGTATTTACATAAGAAAGGAGTAATTGTATCGGTTGTAAATCCTTTATCTGTAAAGCGTTTTATCCAGATGAAACTAGCTAAGGTTAAGACCGATAAGAGTGATGCCAAGGCTATCTGTGAATATGGTATGTTAAATGAGGTTCCGTTGTATAATGCCCTAACAGATATTCAAGCAGAATGCCTACAGTTGTTTAGTTTATTGGATAATTACCTAAAACAAAGTACAGCAACTAAGAATAAGCTAAGAGGAGAGGAATCCTTAGGTAAGCCCTCAAAGGTTGTTTACAGTTCTTTAAAGCGTAATGAGAAGCATTTAAATAAGGAAATAGCAATGATAGAAGAGCGATTATTGGAACTGGTAAAGCAGGAGCAACAAGAGCAGTTAACACTTTTAAAAAGTATTCCAGGGATGGGCGTAAAGACAGCTTTGTTTTTAATTGTTTTGACCGATGGCTTTAATAAGTTCGACAATGCTAGACAGCTATGTAGTTACGTTGGTATAACACCAACCATTAGACAGTCTGGGAGTAGTGTGAGAGGAAAGAGTAGAATAAGTAAGGTTGGTAATAGGAAACTCAGGAACTTACTGTTTTTATGTGCATTTTCAGCCTGTAAACATAATAAAGGATGTAGAGAATTATACGAAAGGATTGTAGCTAAAGGAAAGAGCAAGAAACTGGCTTTGATTGCAGTATCAAATAAGTTATTAAAACAGGCATTTGCTATCGTAAAAAGTGGATTACCTTACGATGAGAACTTTGTTTCTAAATTAGCTTAAAACACTTGTT
>NZ_QRDX01000038.1 GCF_003386195.1 Seonamhaeicola aphaedonensis
CTTAACCAATGTCAGTTGCTTTATTTGCTTGCTTCTGATTTTCCTTCGGAAAATCCTCGCGCTCAAACACGCAACTTTCAATATACGAAACCGTTAGGCGCAATTAGTGCAAAGTCGCATAAAGATGATAGATTATGAAATTGAAGAATATTTTTTCAAGATTAACAAATGACTCAGACCTCGATAAGGATGAAAAGAGATATGATAAGAATATTGGAAAAGATGATATAACTTCAAAGATTGTTAGTGACTTAATGCAAAATCCTTTGCTTACCGAATACAAATGGATTAAAAGTAGAAAGTGCTTTGAACTTAAAACTAAATATGGGCTCAAGAGATTAGATATTGAAAATTGGTCTGGTTATGATTTAGACAGAGATATCGGTTGCGTAACAATTAGACCAAGTATGTATCTACGACATAATATTCTTCATGAGTGGTTTGCGGAATTCAGTTTTAAAACAAAATCTGACCAAAGAAACAGTTGGAGCGTTGGACGTAGCTTGCAAATGTTAGGATTACAAAATGAAGCTCATTTTTTGCCAGGACTTAAAGATTATGATAAGGACTTCCAAAAACTTTGCACGGCGATTGAGAAATTAAATGCTGCTATTGAGCCATATACAGATTTAAAATATTTGTTTGATTCTGATATAAAAAAAATGATTGATAATCAAGATTATGAATTCCCAAAAACTGGTGTCGAGTGGATTTTTGAATCAATGATTTTAGCGAACAATTATGCCAATAAAAGCTATAGTGATTTTAAGGTCAGACTTGTTAATCATATTGAAATAATGCAAAATGACAATGAGCCGAACCTTAGAGAGTATTACGACCGACTTGAACAGATATTTGAGAAACTTGAAAAAATAAAAGCGCCTAACAATAAATATACGTAATGCGGGGCGATTTAATAAATTTGAATATCAGAGCATTTAATAAACTTAGTAGCGGTTTGAAAGTGAGGTGCCTTGAAATCCCGCACTACGCATATTCGAGCCGATGGAACACATTCGCCGATGGCGAACTTTAATCTACGCTGCTTCGCAGACAATGCATCTTAAAGTAAATGTGTTCCATCTCAGGGTTAAACCA
>NZ_QRDX01000039.1 GCF_003386195.1 Seonamhaeicola aphaedonensis
TGGTTTAACCCTGAGATGGAACACATTTACTTTAAGATGCATTGTCTGCGAAGCAGCGTAGATTAAAGTTCGCCATCGGCGAATGTGTTCCATCGTTGTTGTATATGGTTTGTTGCGTGGTTTAAGCACATAATTTAGCAAATAAAAACTTAATAGAAAATCCGCGAGGATTTTCGTAAGTAGGCTAGAACTAGCAATAAATTATATACGGTGTTGCCAGTAGTTTTTATATACATTTACTTTCAGCTGTGTGACAACTTGTAACATTAAATTTCACTTTTAAATCATAAGAAAAACCATCTAAATCAGGAAAAACAGTCTCGTGTCTAATTCCAAGTAGATATAATTTTCTTTGAATTTCCTCAGCTACATCACAGCTAAACGTAAATTTCGTAATAGTTTTAGCAAAATCGTCTTCAAATCCATTTTGTAGTTCTTCCCTTGGATTCGGTTGAATAGAAAAAAGTCCAAATTGACCAGTAATTCTTTTAGTAATATGTGGTGGATAAAATAACCCATATTCATCAAATTCAAATGGCGAATAAATACAACTTGTGTCTATATATCCACAGGTATGAAGTGCAAAAATTGCTCCTCCATTTGGATTACATTTTTCGATTTTTCCATTATGTAAGATATTCGGTTTAGTAGCAAAATACAATGCGATTAAAGGACTACTTGTCCAATCTAATAATCTTGTCGGTAAACCGTGATGTTGGGCAAGTGCTAGCCATTCCCAATCATCTTTTGGTGAAGGATTTATTTCTGAATTAGCTCGTAATTTGAATCTATTTAAAGTTTCTAATTCGTATTCTTCGATTGTTAATCCACAAAGTATTTCTTCATCGATTCTGCCGACTGCAGGAATTAATTTATGATTTTTAGTATCAGATACTCCTCTATAGACATAATGTCCACAAGTGTATTCGTCAGAAGTGATTAACTCTGTAAGTTCGGTAAATGATTTTATTTCTATCGTGTTCATTCTTAAATTACTGGCAACTCAGGGTTAAACGTATTTCTGTTTTAAGAATGAAAAGATAATAAATTCCTTAGCAATAATTAGAGAAAAGCTCTTCCTTATAATCTCTAATT
>NZ_QRDX01000040.1 GCF_003386195.1 Seonamhaeicola aphaedonensis
AATTAGAGATTATAAGGAAGAGCTTTTCTCTAATTATTGCTCAAGAATTTATTATCTTTTCATTCTCAAAGCAGAACTACGTTTAACCCTGAGTTAGCAAACATATGAGAAAAACGATTTTACTATTAATAATGGCTTTTGTTTCAAATTTAATTTTGGGACAAAACTTTGAGTATCAAACTGACTTTAAAAGGTTGGTTGTACAGTCTCAAGATAGTTTGAGTGACAACTATTATGAAAAATTGCGCGCTGAATTTGTTAAAAACGGAGAGAATTTCACAAAAGACAAAGTAATTGCGTTAATGTCTGGACAAACCGCTTCAAAATTTTATGATGCTTACGGAATGATAGATATGGAAAGAGCTTATCAAGTTGCGGACAAATATTCTTCTGACACCATACACAAATATGTTCATAGATTATTGGAAATTCATCCTGTTAATCTTTCAATGAACTATGGACTTTGGAAAACGTATGAAAAAGATGGAGAAACTACAAATGCGGAAAAGTATAAAAAGAGATTTAACTTAATTTGTGAATCCATTCTAACGACTGGAAACGGAACAAATGAAAAGCCATATTTTGTAATCTCGCCAATAGATGGTCAAGTTTTAATAAGATTATATTACAAAAAAGAAATTGGAATGATGGGTTCAGGAAGAGACCCAAATGGAAATTTTGTAGATATATTGGAAATGGTAGACGAAAAAGACAGTAAGTCATTAAATTTTGTAATTGACCACGCTATGGGACTATTTAGACAACAAATGAGAGAAGTCGATGAAAAGGAAATTGAGGACAAATATGAAATTGACGAAAACGGAAAAGTAATTCTTAAAAAGAAAAAAGGAAATTAAAATACGTTTGCTAACAATGGCTATTAGTAATTGCTTGTTCTCGCCTACTTCTGAAAATCCTCGCGGATTTTCAGTTTGGTGTGTACTTGCAAAGTTAAGTGCTAACCCACGCAACTACTCATAGCCGAGACCGATGGAACACATTCGCCGATGGCGAACTTTAATCTACGCTGCTTCGCAGACAATGCATCTTAAAGTAAATGTGTTCCATCTCAGGGTTAAACCA
>NZ_QRDX01000041.1 GCF_003386195.1 Seonamhaeicola aphaedonensis
TGGTTTAACCCTGAGATGGAACACATTTACTTTAAGATGCATTGTCTGCGAAGCAGCGTAGATTAAAGTTCGCCATCGGCGAATGTGTTCCATCGGTCTCGTATAACCGTCAGTTACGGGATTAAAGTTAATTATTTTCGGTTAAGCACTGACGTTAGCAATTCCGAGTGGATTCGGACGTAGTCGAATCCGCCGTAATTGCGGTTATACATTGTTGTGCAACGTTTTTTATATTAATAAACTTCGTTCAAATTTATCTAAATTCGATTTTAGAGATTTCAACGATTTTTTTCCTAAATCTATAATTTTCAACCAATTTTTGTCATTTAAAACAGCTCGATTGTCATAATCATCATTATTTGGTGATTCATATTCAGACAGCAATTTATGCCAGTCCGAAATAGTTTCATATTCAGCTTTTGTTACCAATTCAGATTCAATATGTTTTTGATATCCTTCTGATAAATCCAAATCGTCAAAGTAGGAACACATAAATTCTATAAATGAATAATATGGATTCGTATTATTTGAGTCAAGCCAAGTCCTTTTTTGATATTCTAAATTGGTTAAATCTTTAATCATTAATATCCAATTCCTTCTCCAAGTTTCTTTGTCCATTTTTATATTTTCTATCTCAATATTTTTAGGAACTTTTTTTCTTGGAAGAAACCCCCAAAGTTTGTCGTCAGGTGTTTTACTTTTATAACTGAATTTAATATAAGGTCTTGCTCCATCGGTTGGCGCAAATTCCTCCATTAAATATCCTCTTTCTTCTCTGGTTAATTCTCTTACACTACCATCTTCTTCAACGTGAACATATTCAAAATCTGAATCTGGTTTAATCTCAACAGCAAATTTCTTCTCGGGTTTTTGGTCAATTTTTTCAATATCATTTTCAGCCTGATTGTCACTCAAACTTTCTGATTTTGTTTTAAAAAAATTGAATATTTTCATTTTTGGTCAAATGTTGCACAACTCAGGGTTAAACGTAGTTCTGCTTTGAGAATGAAAAGATAATAAATTCTTGAGCAATAATTAGAGAAAAGCTCTTCCTTATAATCTCTAATT